>CBDAUP010000001.1:0-230168 GCA_965200675.1 Parachlamydiaceae bacterium
GCCTATCTATTTAATTTGGGTTATCTTGAAGGAAATCAAAGATGCTCTATAGAGGGCAGTCAGGAGGATTATATCACGCGATTACATTTATATAGAGAAACAGATGGGTTAGCAACTAAAGGAATGATAGATTATACGCTTTATAACGACGTCAAAAGATTATATGAAGATAAAAGCAATCATCACCATATTTTTGGTTATGATGGCAATTTTTATGAATTGCCACAAACAGATAACCTTGTATTCTCTAGTTCTGCTGAACTTTATATCTGTAGGATTGAGAATCAACCCTATGATCTAGAGATTAGTTATTGTAATGGGTCAGTTGTTCATTTGATACAAGTCAATAAAAAGTTAAATCCTTTAGAAACCTATTATCAAATTTTGAGTGAAAAAGGTCATTTAGCTAGTCAGCTAGCTTTAGACAGTTTATCTTTAAAAAGAGCTCAATCTAATCATAGTTTAGTCCCAGCAGATCAGCTAGAAAAAAGCAAAAAAGAAATCAAGTTCTCAAGAAATTTCTTGAAGAAAAATCAAGACATCGATCAGACAACACTCATATATTTTTTGAAAAGAATCCTGGAAGCTGAACAGACAAATCCTGAATACTCATTTGCTTTAGGACTCGGGTATTTTTATCAAGAGCCAATGGATCAGGCACAGGCTTTCTTCTATGTCTATCAAGCCGCAGAACGAAACTTTCCTAGAGCTTTTCTATTCTTGGGAATCTTTTACACTAGAGGGATTCATGTAGAAAAAGACCCCAACCAAGCCTTTTTCTACTATCAGTTAGCTGCACAACATGGGTCAGCTGATGCACAAGCTTTGCTCAGCTATTGTTATAAAAATGGGATAGGGACAGTGATTGATGTTGAGCAATCTGAAATAGCGCATCGATTAGCTAAAAATCAACATTCTACAGTATCCTTTGCTGGAATTAAAGATATATTCGAAGATTCCTCAATGAGTCTATGGCTTTTGTTTTAAAATGTTTCCTCTTGTCTTATATGAAGATTGAGATAGCAATGGAAGCGTTAGCCGAAAAATTAGAGCGAGAAGAAGAAGAATTTAAAAAATCTCCTAGCTTGATTTAATTATTTAATCAATTTTGCTAAGACATTGAATTGAAAATTTGCTTAATCTAGCCTCTCTATTCAATTTTATCTTTAAATATTAATTTTAATTAATCATTAAACTAAATCTATATAGGCCAAAATCAAACAGAAAGGCCTATAAAAGCCGGCATCATGCTTTTGCTAATGGTATGTGTAGTCCTCAACAATTTTTAAGCTTAAATAGGCTATCCATTTTTAATTTATCTTTTGATGAAAGAATAAATTTTACAATGTGTCTAATCTATCAAATTTTTTTAATTATTTAAAACAGTTAGCTACTTTTGCTTTTAAAACAAAAGGTAGCAAAGCTGAGATCTCATAAGATCTCCTACCTAAATTTTCCCAGTAAATTTCTGCACTCAGGTACGGTAAAAATGATTGGGATAGGTTCCTGAAAGTTCTACCTTGATCTTAAAATTAATAGAATGGAAAAGATCAATGAGTAGAGTGCATTGTAAGCTGAGATAGGGAATCCAAAAAGAGCCCAACTGATTTTTGAGCAAGGCGAAGTCTGATAGATTAGATTCTTAAAATTCTCTAAGGAATGGATATTTGAGGCATGGAACAAATATCTTTTAAAAAGTGTAGCTGAAGAATAGCTAGATAGTAAGTGGCTAGACTAAAGCTGGATAGGAAAGCTAACTGGATTAAGTATCTGATTTAAGGATAATCAAAGATTAGCTAGTTAGAATACAAAAGGGAATTTATGTAGTAAAATAAATTCCCTTTTTTACTATTATTAATAAAATTAATCTAGTCTAATACCTGCCGATGGATTGATAGTTTTAACAGCACAATAAAAAAGATCACCAATTATGCCTGGTGCTTGTAATCCTCTAAAAGCCACATTATTAAGTATTGTGAACTTTCCAAGAGTTAAAAGAGAAAAAGTAGCTGCTAGGAGTCCAATGATTCCATCCACTGTCCTAGTGACCAAATAAGCTAAAGCTAGCACAGGATAAGTCAATCTAGAAATCACATGTTTCTTTAATTTGTTATCTGAAGTATAACAATCTCTTGCAAATTTATTTATTGAGGTTGTGACTGAATCTGTTAATAAGCCATCACCTTTTACACTAATCACAGGAGGTTTATAATCGTCTGGTAAAAATTTTTTAGTTAAATTCTGAGAAAAAACACCTTTTGGATTAATAGTCCTTAAGAAATTCATATAAGAAATAGAAAGCATAGCTTGAGTATTAGTAAATTGTGAAATAGTTGCTTTATAAATTTTGTAATTTGTACCAGCAGTTGCTACATTTGCACACCCTAATGCGACTCCAATAGCTGTATCTGCAATTCCTGTTACTATGTTTAAGACTCCAAGACCTATAAGTGCTCCTTTAGCTAAACATTGACTTTTTAATTTAGATTCAGAATTAGATAAATTACGATTAATATAATATAGACAAAAATTATTACTTCTTTGTGTAATGTTATTAAGATTCATGATTAGTTCCTCTAAGTTAGGTTAAATTTAATTTAAAATTTTAATTATTTAGTTTAAATTAATTTTTAATTAATTTCTAATAAATATAGATATTTATAAATGCAATTATTTTAATTTTACTTATTAAAATTAGAGAGCTATTTTAATCTCATAAATAAAATAATCGAAAAAATAAAAGAAGCGATTGCATTATAAGCAGAAATAGGTAAGCCGAAAAGAGCCCAACTGATTTTTGAGCAAGCCGAAGGCTGATAGATCAGATTCTTAAAACTTTCTAAGGATTGAATATTCTGAGGCACAGGACAAATATCCTTTAAAAAGTGTAGCTGAATAGCTAGATGGTAGGTAGCCAGACTAAAGCTCAATAAGAAAGCTAGCTGAATCAAGTACTTGATCCAAGGATAATCAAAAAGTAACCAGCTAGTAGACAAAATGAAAATAATGAAAAAGGTTACTCTTTGATAAAAACAGAATGAACAAGGCATCTCTGTATAATAAAGTTGATAGCTAAAAGAAAGTAAAATACAAAGAAGCGAAAAGCAAAAACAGAGCCATTTTAATTGGCTTTTGGTGATCAATCGACACTCTCAATTTTGCATTCATATTCTTTAAAGCGCTCAACTAATTGGCCTTTATCCCCATAGCCATAGAATTCTTTCCGGAATTTATTCCATTTAAAACCGAGCTCTTTTAAATATTCTTTTGATTTTTGATCGAGAGGAGATTTAAAAGATAAACAAAGAGCAATAGAAGTATGTTCAGCGGAAGGCAATTGAAAATTTGATCCTTTTCGGTGCCAGTCAGCTACTTTGATTTTAGCAGAGCTCTGTTCCGCTATTTCTAAAAAAGCCCCTAATAAGACTACAGGATCTAACTGGTCAATGCTTACTTTATTAGCAAGCTTGCCTATTTCAATGAATTTTTTGAGATCAGACTGCTTTTCTTTCTGTTTTTCCTTAATGCGGATTGCTTTTTCTAATTTAGACAGATTCTCTTTTTTTTCTAAGATTGCCTGTTTCTTCTTAGCTAATAGCTCTAATTTTTCTTTACTCATCTGCACTCGACTAAATTTAAACTATTTTTTATGGAGTTGATTAAATTGCAGATTTTATCTTTTCCCTGTCAAAAAATCAAGCTAAATAAAAATTGAAATAATAACTAATGTATTTTCCCAAAAACTAATTCTAAAAAGATTTAGATATTTAAAAGTTCAACTCTAGAAAATGGCTCAAGTATCAAAATAAAATTATTAAAAAAATAGAGATACTTAGTTATCTCTATTGACTCTAAGTCTAATGACATAAAATAAGAAATATGAAAAGAAAAAGAAAGTAGGAAAGAATAGGATAAAATGAAGCTTGCAACGATTATACGCAATATGCAAACTGACGTTTGCTTGCATAAGAGAATCTTCTCAAAAAGTATAGCAACCTAAAAATCAGTTAGTTGAGTACATTAAATGGCTATTGGCTTTGCGCGCTTAGAGTTTGTGAAACGTTCAGCTGGCAAGAATGCTTGCGCAAAAGCGGCTTATAATAGTCGCGATCGCCTTGAATTTCAGGGCAATAAAATCGATGTTTCTAGAGTTTACGATTGGTCGCGTTTGGAAAAACCCCTTTATCATATTATCTTATTGCCAAAAGGCGTAGATCCAAAATTCCAATCAGCTGAATTCTTATGGAATAGCACTGAAGCTAAAGAGAATCGCATCAATTCTCAAGTAGCTATTGAAATGGTTTTAGCCTTACCTGATGATGAAGTAATTGCCAAAGAAGAAAAGTATCTTTTAGCTAAGAGCTTTGTTGAGAAACATTTTGTCTCTCAAGGGCTAGCTGTCCAATTAGACATCCATCAACCTCAAGTCGATGAACAAGGAGCTAAGCAGCATAATTGGCATGCTCATGTATTAGCGACGACTAGACGCTTTTCAGTAGATGGCCAACACTTAGGAGAGAAGGCACGCGACTTAATGCCCCAAGTCAATAAGGGAAAAGTGACCGAAGGGGTGAATTGGGAAAAAGAATGGACCGCTCATCAAAACCAATTCTTTAAAGAAAAGGGAATAAATTTGACAGTCGAACCAAAAGGGATCGTTTCCGAGATTCATTTGGGACCGGTGCGCATGCGGGGCCGAGCCTTTTCGCTATTAAATGAGAATAGGAACCGTCAAGAGCTCAATGAACTAAAATCTCAAGATCCCAAAGCGATTTTAGAAAAATTAACGGAGAATAAAAGTACTTTTTCTCATAAAGATGTGCTCAATTACTTGAATAAGCACGTTGATCCTTTAGTGCAAGAAACTGTGAAAGAGAATTTCTGGAAACAAATGGAACTCGTTCGACTTTTTAATCCAGAAACCAAAGAGCCAGTCGCACGCTTCACGAGTCAAGAAGTATATGAAGAAGAGCAAAAGATTGTTAGATTAGCTGATCGCATTCAGGATAAAAAAAGCTTGAATCTGGCTAAAAATGTAAAGCCTGAACAGTTTGGCAAACACTTAAATCAAGAGCAAAAGCAAGCATTTGATCATATTTTAACGGGTCAAAGTCTAACTTGTTTGGAAGGACATGCTGGTACGGGTAAAAGCTTTTTAATGCATGCTTTAAAGCAAACCTATGAAGCCAATGGTTATATAGTACGTGGTTTAGGACCTGACAATGCCACGGCCCAAGTGTTGATCGAGAAAGGCTTAACTAAATCAGAAAATGTATATCGCTTTCTGTTTTGTCACAAAAATGATAAACGAGAAATATTAGCTGGCAAAGAGGTCTGGATCATCGATGAAGCCAGTAAGTTGGGCAATCGGCCTCTACTTGAGCTACTGAAGGTGGCTGAGCAAAACAATGTTCAGCTTTTATTAGCGGGTTGTTCGGCTCAATTACCTTCAGTTGAAAGAGGCGGACTCTTCACTTTTTTGAGTCAACGCTATGGAGCTCAAGTTTTAGAGAATATCCAACGGCAAGAACAGCTCGATCATAAGCAGATGGTCAAGCAGTTGGCTAAAGGCGAGATGAGTCGGGCTATTCATAGCATGGCGGCTTTAGGCGGATTAAAATGGGCACCTGACAAACAAGCTTCTCTAGACGCTCTCTATCAGCAATGGCTGAGCGATCGCTTGCAAAATCCCAAAGCTAGTACGCTGATTATTGCGCATAGCAATGCTGAAATTAGCGCTTTAAATGAAAAGATCCGTCTCTATCGTCGAGCCCAAGGCGAAATCGAAGACAAAGAGTACAAATGTCAAACAGCTCATGGTGCTCTTTACATCAGCGTGGGCGACCAGCTTGAGTTCCGCAAAAAGGATGTCGATTTGGGTATTACCAATGGCCTAAAAGGTACACTAATTAAAGCTGAACAAGACAGTTTTACAGTAGCCGTGAAACAAGCAGGACAGATAGATATAGAACAAACCCAAAAAGAATTCACTCGATTGATTACCTTTAATCCATCTAAATACAATCACTTTCAACTGGGGTATGCTACGACTATCTATCGCTCTCAGGGTAAAACAATCGATAAAGCTTATGTCTTGCACTCGCCGATGATCAATAAAGAGCTCTTCTATGTGGGATTAACTAGGCATGTCAAGACAGTGAATCTATTCATTGCGCAGACGGAGGTGCCCAATTTAACAGCTTTAAAGCAGCAAGTGACTCAGTCCGGTTTAACTCCAACGACTTTAGCGTATACTACTCAGACAGAAATAGAGGGAGACCAAATGAAAAAAGACAAACAGATGGAAATAGAGCAATTAAAAAATTCTCCTTCGTTTCTTTCTAAGTTAAAAGGTTATGGCCTAGATGTATGGCATAAATGGCATACTAAAGCCCAAACTGTTAGTCAAAACTTAGTAAAGAGACAACAGGATCAAGAGCCCAGTGAAAAATTCTTTAGTCCCCTAATAGAAAATAATCAGGATGAAAGTCTCAAAGTAGCTTCTGTTAAAGATTTAGAGAATCAACAAGATGATCATTCCAAAGTAGTCAATATTAATACAGATCAGGTAGTTAAAGCTAAGATAGATAATCCAAGTCATCAACAGCCTCAAAATAATAAATTAGCTCCTGTTCCATCTTTTGAAAATCCATTAGCTCAGTCTATAGGGTTTAAAGAGATAAGAAAGCATAGCTTAGTACAAGAAGTAATCTCTCCTAATAAAAACTCAGCACCAGCTCTATCAACTGATGTACAAACCCTATTGAGAACTTACCAGAAGAGTTGGCAATATGCGGCTAGTATTAAGCCAAAAGAGGGCAGTACCAAAGAGTGGCAACAAGCTTGTGGCGAGAGAAATAGCTTAGCTTTTAAACTTTATAGTGCTCTTCCCCCAGAGCAGTTAAAAGAAAGACTGGGTCCCCTTTCTTTTGATATTGTGGTCGAACGCGCGCTCAGACATGAAGAAAGTATCAAGAGACAAATAGACTACCAAGAAAAACAATCATTTGTGGGATTAGAAGATAAATTAAAGCTCCATATTGAATCTTTAGTTTGTCGCTTATTTCCGGAAGAACCTTCTAAAAAAGCCAATGGTCACCTGCGCTATGGGTCTAAAGGTTCCTTAGCGATTGCTTTGCAAGGGCCTAAAGTGGGCTGCTTTAAAGATTTTGAAAAGCAAGAAGGGGGCGGACCTTTATTACTAATTCAACGCACCTTGAATTTACAGCCGGAAGCTGCCAAAAAATGGGCTAAAGAGTTTCTTAATGAGCCTCTTAATATGAGACCCTATCACTATCAGCAGCTCAAAGATACGCAGATCAAAGACACAAGCTCGGAATGGCATAGTTTAAAACCATCTCAACATCTATCAGCTCCTGCTCTAAAAGAGCTGTCCCCTAAGTTGGCTCAAGAGTATCAGGAAATAGCTAGACATGCTTATAAAAATGAAAAAGGAGAGCTCTTATTTTATACTTTGCGTCTACAGGAGAAACAAAATCCTAGCAACAAGTTAGTTTTACCTTTGAGTTATGGAGCTTGGCAAGAGAGTCAACATCAACCTAAGTGGTGGTTAAAAGGTTACCAAAGTCTAGAAGGCAAACCCTTATACAATCTAACAGCGTTACTAGAAAATCCCGGCAAACGAGTCCTGATTGTCGAAGGGGAAAAAACAGCTGATGCGGCTCAGCAACTGCTAGCTAAAGACAATTATGTCTGTGTGACTTGGTCAGGAGGTGCTAGTGCGATTCATAAAACCGATTGGACCTATTTACAAGGCCGAGAAGTAGTCATCTGGCCCGATAATGATCCAGCAGGCCATCAAGCAGCTAAGGAGTTGACGCCTCTTTTAAGACGGCAAGGTATCAAATCAGTTGGAGTAGTCGATCAAGAGACCTTAGCCAAAAACTTTCCAACTAAATGGGACTTAGCGGATCCGCTACCTGAAAAAAAGACAGTTTCCTTTATACGCGATTTGATCCTTAAAGCCTCTCCTAAAAATGTAGAATTAGGCCAGCTGGTGACTCAGTTAGCTCCTAAGTCTCCTTTAACTAAACCTCAACAGTGGCAAGCACAAGCGCTACTCCATCAAGTAGAAGAAAGAGTTTGGCCCCAGTTAGAACAAAAAGGGTTACCTTATTGGGAGATTCAGAACAGCATCATTAAGGAAACTACCGCTCTATATAGAACCCAAGAAAAAATGGAGCAGAAATTATTAACTCAAGGGATTGGTGGGGAGTTAAATCAAAAGGTAGCCTTGCAAACCCTACTTTATCAAGCTAAAACAGGCAAAGAAGCGTCGAAGATGGAAATTGAACAGATTAAAGGGCATGTGCTTGCTATTATTCCTTTACAGCTTCCATTAGCTAAAAAAGGAGAAGAATTAAAAATAGCTCCTGATCTTACACAATTGATCACTGATCAAGTGCTTCACGCGACTTTATCTAAAGATATCTATCGTAAAATAGATTCTGTAGAGTTTGTCAATTCTTTCGAGAAAGAGTTAAAGACTCAGCATAAACTAGCCACCATTCAGCTAGCGCAAGCTCAAATCAAAGGATTAGAATTATCAAAAAGACAAGAACAAGAGCATACTTTATAAATTTAAAAACCTAATTTTACTAAGTTAATGTCTATGTTTTAGATATTGACTTAGCTAAAATATCTATTGTACTAATGTACTAAAAAAGGTACAATAAGGATAAATAAAAGAAGAAAATGGAAAAAACTAAACCGACTTTAAATGTTGAATTTTATAGAGAATCAAATGGAAATGAACCTGTTAGATTTTGGCTACAATCTTTAGATAAATCAATAAAAGTGATAATTGGCGAAGATATTAGTAAAGTACAGTTTCGATGGCCTTTAGGCATGCCATTAGTTCGTAGTTTGGGTCAAGGAATTCACGAGTTAAGGAGTACAATTCCAAACGGAATTATTAGAATTTTATTTATGGTCATTAATAAGAAGATGATTTTACTTCATGGATTTGTGAAGAAGACAGAGCAGCTTCCTATGCCAGACTTTAATCTAGCTAAAAAGAGAGCAAAAAATTATGAGCAGCAAGAAAATAAAAAATAAAAACATCCATGCAGGATCAAGTTTTGAGGATTTTCTTAAAAAAGAAGGCATTTTTGAGCATTGCCAAGAGGTAGGCGCTAAATATGCTTTTGTGATGCAACTGCAAGATGAAATGGAAAAACAGCAGCTGACAAAAGAGGAATTTGCTAAGCGTATAGGAACTAGCCGCTCAGCGCTTGATCGATTGCTAGATCCAAGTAAATCCTCAAACATAAGGTCTCTTATTAATGCAGCAGCAGTTATTGGTAAACATTTAAGAATTAGTATGATTTAGGACCATATACTCTTATTCATCTGCAAATTAACTAAGATGTCAATTTTAATCTATGAGATAGCTAACTTCTTTGAGAGGATAAGAAGATTCCATAGGGGTGCTTATATCATTCAGGATTTTAAAATCTTATACATTATATGTTTATAACTATTAACTTCTATACGGCTATTAGCAATCCTAGGTTTCTTTAATTTGTTTCTGAAAATTTTTTTTTATTGAAGTCATGACTTAATCTGTTATTAAGCCAGTACTTTCCATTAGATGCGCAATCAAAATTACCTTTAGAGAAGTCGATAAAATAGTGTAATTGCCAAACTTGCGTCTTTTTAGCTTGAGAATTGTCCGTTTTATCCCAAGAAGGATAAACACGCATCGCTCTTTTACCTTCTTTTCTATTGCCTGATATAATTCCCCTTTCAAAAAGAACAGCTTTTGGAAAAACAAAGTGGCCAAAGTGATAGTTAGTGCGTACACTAACTATCAGAAAATCAAATGAATCATTGAAATCATAAGGTAAAATGGGCCCTCTACCTATGCGCTTCCAAAAGGTGATAAATTGACCTACTTTTTTCGAAGTAATCTTGCCTACGCGAAATTTTATAGAGTAATCGTCTAAAGTAAATTCAGAAGCTCCATAGTCTGCACTTTCATCCTCTTTTTTCAAATTCTGAAGAAGATTAGAGGGCTTATAGACAAGTTTTTCAGCTAAGACTAGATCTGGAGGGATCATCCTTGAGAGGTATTTTTTATTGAGCTCCCTGACAACCATGTTTTTCCTAAATTTTAAAAATATTTATTTTTTATTTATGCCGACCTTAGCTATAGCCATCATATGAGCGCTAGCACCTAAAATAGATTCCTCTGCTTCTAATTTTTCAATCATAGAAAGCAAAGATTGCCATTAATTTTGATCTTTCGAAAGATTATTCATGGAAAAACTTTATCTAAAAAAATAACTAAAATACAATTTATCAACCTTACTAATCTTATTAGAAATTTGATTAAAGCATATCTTAATACACCAATCTTATTTGAAGAATCTTATTTAATAAATATAGATTGAATAAGAAGAAAGCTTTTTCTCAATTAATTTATTTATATAAATATAAAAATTATTAACTAGATGTTCTAATATATTATCTAATTAATATATTTATTTATAATTAAATTTATGTAATTAAAATATTTAAGTTTATGAATCGTAAAAATCAATAGATTTAAATAATCAATTTTGTTAGCGTTCTATTTTAAAATTTAAAATTATTAATTTTATGATAAAAAAAGCAGCTTTTTCTTTATTGGCTAAAATTCTTTTCTCCATCCCTATTTTTATATTAGGTATAGGACTCGGGATCTTGAGTCAACAAGTCTCGACTGTCAAAGCCTGTACGACTGAAGTTATTACAACAGTGATGCATCCTAGTGAGATTGTCTATCCTATTAGCCAAAATAAGTTACACCCTCTCTCTCATTTTCACATTGAGCATGTCGGTTATTCTTTAGACTATGATGCTAGAACACATAATCCTATCTGGGTTTGTGAGCATTTAACTAATCAAACGATTACAGGTCAAGGTAATCGCAAACATTTTAAGTTTAAAGAAGATCATCTAATTTCGGCTATTTTTAGAGCGACTTTAGACGATTACGCTAGATAAGGCTTTGATCGAGGGCACTTAGCACCGGCTGCTAATCACAAGTCCAATCAACAAGAGATGGATGATACTTTTTATTTGACTAATATGTGTCCTCAAGTAGCTGCTCTCAATCGTGGCTACTGGGCTAACTTAGAAAAATATGTCAGAGATTTAACCAATCATTATGCTAAGGTTACTGTCATTTCGGGTCCTTTATATCTATCCCATTTAGAATCTGATGGCAAACGCTATGTTAGTTATCAAGTGATTGGTCCCCATGAAGTGGCTGTGCCTACACATTTTTACAAGGTTTTGCGGTTAGAACCCTTTAATGGACAATCAGAAGAAGTAGCTTATTTAGTTCCCAATGAGAGTATTGCAGCTCATACGCCCTTGGATTCGTTCCGAGTCACTCTAGATAAAGTACAAAAAGCCGCGGGTATTATTTTTTTTCCAAAAGAGATTTAGGCATGTGTTGATACATTTCCTTTAAAATAGCCTCACCCCAATTGAGCTTAAGTGTAATATTATCCCCTGTCTTTCGATTCAGACGTACATAAGAAACTCCGCTTTCTTTACCTTTTTCTTCTAAACATATAATAATAGTATTATTTGGTTTATAAATGCGCTTATAATCTCTGGCTGTTTGATTGATTAAGGTATAAAAGTCATATTCTTCATTTAATTCAAAACCATCAATGATTAAGCGATAAACAGTCGGTTTACATGTTAACAACTCTGCTTTGACAGTAAATGTACCTTGTTTACTAGACTGAATTAAAGGTCTAGGTTCGTATATTGCTTCAGCTACTTGCTGATTTTCTTGGTTAAGAAAAGTCCAGTAGGAAACTTCGCCTAAGCCATAAAGACAAGGGGGATACAACAACATCACCCCTTTGTCAGGATAAATCAACTGCCCTTGATCATTGAGAGTAAATGTGCCTTGGATTTGGTATTGGGTAGGATTTGGCTGTAGCGCTCTTCTAAAATAAACTGTCAATTCTTGATTCTGTTTAAAATCTTTAAATACAAACAGACTTGTATCCGGATATTCTTTTGTTAAAGACTTTGGAGCTTTTATAAGGCTCACTTGTTCAGCAGTTAGAGACAGGGATAATAAGCAAATCAATAACAGTAGTTTCATTTTTAATAAACGCAAATCCATATCATTCCTTCTCTTTAAATTTAATAAGTTTATGAAATAATAGAGAAATATAGAGATTAGATATAGTCAATTGATATGTTAATACATTTTAAAAATTTAAGTGATTACTTATTAAATAAAATAACCGGTTTAAAATAATGGACTCAATTTATTTAATGTGAGATTTTAAACTCTCAAGTTTGAGATAATCTTGCTTAAGTTGATAAGATTCTGCTTCAGTGTGATTATATTCTTCAAGAAAAAACTTCACACTATCTTGTCTCAATAAAATAGCTATTTTAAGATTTTTTTTTAAAATAAGGCATTCTGTACGATCTGTGCTAGTAGATAATAAGTCTACTAACAGCATTATATTTGCATCTTCACTATTATTTACATTCCTAGTATAGAGACTATGAAACATCGGATTATTACGAAGATATTATAATAAGAATCTTCTTCTTTTTTTCCCTATAAAAGAAGAGCATAGGCTTTACTAGAACTAAGCACTGTCGTTTGGAGACTAGCTCTTTTTTCTATCATCTCTTCGCGCTTAAAGTGTTGCTGAATCTGATCAAAAGAGTGGCTTTGTAACTGAGCAATCGAATCTTGTTTGTTAAGTGTAGGTACCTTTAGTAACTGGTATAACTTCCTCGGATGATCCTAAACGTCACCTTGATAAGAACCTTCTTCCTTTTCTAAAAAAAGAGCACATTAATAATATAAAAATCAGTTTTAATAAATTTATTAATTTTATTTTTATTATTAATTAATTATTTTAATCATCATTAATTAGTTGAATTAATGTTTTTAATTTTTTATAATATCCTCTATAAAATAACTTACATAGGAAATCAGATGTTTTCTCCTTTAATGAATTCAGCTATCCAAACTAAATCCGATCATCTTTATTCTTTAGCAACTTCGTCCACTTCAGATCCAGCAGATAGTTTACCACAGGAAGTGATAGCTCAGATTTTTTCTTATCTAAATGATTTAAACTTGCGCCAAGTCAACAAACAATGGCAACAAAATTTTGATGCACATATTTATCATACGATCCTAAAAGAGTTACCTAAGTTACTACTGGGTAACAGTAATATAAAAGAGTTAGCCACAGAAAAGTTAGCCGTAGAAGCTATCTTCAAAAAGCAAAAAGAGAAGCTAATTAATCTAATGGGTCAAAAGAAGGCCCAACTCGTATGGAACTGTTTACCCAAAGATTTGAGGCAGAAGTTCATCCAACTAGACGAGTGTATGAAAGCGTATAACTTTTACCTTTTCTACCAAGCTATTGATCCTCAGATAAACATAGCATTTGAGACAGCAGATTCGCTAATAGAAGCTGTGCAGCGTTTGAGACGGCAGTTTTCAAGCCGAGGCTTAGCAAACATTAAGCAGCTTAATTTATCCAGCAAACAATTAATTGAATTACCGGCCGAAGTAGGCCAACTGATTAACTTAGAAAAGCTTAATCTCTATAATAACCAGTTGATCAGCTTATCTGCTGAAATAGGCCAACTAATTAACCTAAAGTCGCTCGATCTCAATAATAACCAGCTGATCAGCTTATCTGCTGAAATAGGCCAACTAATTAACCTAAAGTCGCTCGATCTCAATAATAACCAGCTGATCAGCTTATCTACTGAAATAGGCCAACTGATTAATTTAACATGGCTTAATCTCAATTATAACAAGTTGATCAGCTTACCAGCTGAAATAGGCCAACTGATTAAACTAGAGTGGCTTTATCTCCAAGGTAATCAGCTGACTAGTTTATCTCCTGAAATAGGCCAACTAATTAAACTAGAGTGGCTTTATCTCCAAAGTAATCAGCTGACTACCTTACCAGCTGAAATAGGCCAACTAATTAAACTAAAATGGCTTGGTCTCAAAGGTAACCAGCTGACTAGCTTATCTGCTGAAATAGGCAAACTAATTAAACTAGAAAGGCTTGATCTCAATAATAACCAGTTGATTAGCTTATCTGCTGAAATAGGTCAACTGACTAAACTAGAAAGGCTTGATCTCCAAGGTAACCAACTGACTAGCTTATCTGCTGAAATAGGTCAACTGACTAAACTAGAAAGGCTTGATCTCCAAGGTAATCAGCTAACTAGCTTGCCTACTACATTTAAGTCTTTAAAATGTGAAATAAACATAGACTAGCTATATGTCTATGTTGGTTTAACAGCTAAGAGAAAAAGAGATAAACAAACTCTTACTCTTTATCTGTTATCAATTAATTTCTGATCGAGCTTATTTTTTGTAAGCTAACTTTAGTTTAGTAATGGGAAGATTACCTGGCAACTTGACATAGGCTTGATTCTTTTTTAAAGACTGAATGGCCGAAGCTGAAATCAAAGGCTCTTGCTTGGATTGCAAAGAGAGATTGACGCCATCGCGCATCTCATGCGCTCCATAGGATAAACCCTCTTGGTACTCTTTGAATTCGCGCTTGCCAAAGTAACGAGACAATAGCTCTGCAATCTGCGGATCTTGCTCGGCAAATACAATTTTAGTCATGCAGTTGCCGATCAGGGTTTTAGTCAGCTCACCCCCATAAATAGTGTTGAGCTGCGAGGGGCTTTGTAGGGCTATCAAACCACAACCTCCATATTTCCGTCCTTCGGCTAAGAAGACTTCCAGATCTCGCAAGCGATTTAAACTAGGTAGCTCATCGATCACAAACCAGATCCTTCTGTCTAAATCAGGTGGTAAATACATAAGACTGCGAACAGCTGTCGAAAACCAGCACGATAACAAAGGATTTAGAGTAGAGCGCTGAGTAGGCTTGCAATTGAGAAATAGCCAGCTATCCTCTTCTTTTTGCATCCAGTCTCTAATAGAAAAGGGATTTTGCGTATCTTTGAGGTATTCTAGACAAGAAAGGTAACTGCTAGCCACAGAACGAATCGAACTAGCTGTTCGTTCAGAAGACATGTCGAGATGCGAGGCAGCTTTAGTCCCTTTGACAAAGTCACAGAGTTTAGGCAAAGGCTCGAATAATAACCACTGGACGAGCGCTTGATTGCTTTTACTCTCTTCACACTTTTGTAAGAGACTACTAAAGACTGTACTGGCTGCTACGCGCCAGTAGTTATCCTGCTCGGAGGAGCTTAACGGAATCAGACTAGCAGCCAAGGCATCGTAATCAAAGTGATCGCGACACTCGACCCAAGGATGCCAAGCTTGTCCTCTTTCATCAAAGGGATTGAGAATGTAATCTTTGTCAGCACGATAGTATCGATCGACAAACACGCCAGTTGTATCGATGATGATCGCTTTTTGACCAGCTTGCCTTACTTGAGGTAACAAGTAATGGAAACAGTTAGTCTTACCGCTTCCCGTCCCACCAGTTACTAAAATGTGTTGCGTTTCATTATTCTTGACTAAAGGCAAAGAACCAATCTTAATATGCGAGGCTTGACGAGTTAGCTTTAACTTCAGGGTTAACCAAAAAGGCGAGATTTGTTTGCGACCCGCTAGATGCTGCTGTCTCTTGCCTCTCATGCCTCGGATTAAGAAAAAGAAGATCACTAAAATAAACGAACCCACACCATAGAGTAAGGATTGACAGAGATCCTGTTTGGCTAGCTGATAGAGATGTAGGGCGTAAGGTTCTGCATATGTCGCTACTGTCTTAGCTGGTAAGATCAGTTCTTCTAAGGCTAAGGATTTGCCTGTTAATTGACTCCAAGTGGTCGAATGAATGGATACAAAGTCAAACAAGTCTTTTAAATAATAGGCTTGAATGTAATACAGCCCCGCATAGAGAAGAATCATCGGTTTTTGAGAGAGAGCATAACCGAAATGCAGAAGAGTAATCAATAATGCAAAGATTAAAACTAATTTAAACACTTGACGAATCATGCGCCCACGTTTGGCCGCCTTCCGCTATGTTATTTAAGATACTCATCAGTATAATCCTTTTTATTCATTCGTTTGTTTTGTATCTTAGTACAGATTAGCGGGCCTTTATCATACTAAATATCTGTTAATTTTAGCTCTAATTTTAGTTCTTTATCTCACTTTTTTGCCCTGCCAACCTAAAGGCAAATTTTGCGCATGATAAGCTTGGCTTGTCTGAAGTTGATTAGTTGGCGCTTTAGCTAATCTAACTCCTAGCGTTAAAGGACGATTCATTCGATCTTCTAGCATTGAACCCGAGCTTTCTGTTTTTAAACGCGTTTGCGATACACTACCATGAGAAGAATTACTTAAATAACTAGCGGTCTGGTCGATATCCTGACTAATGGCTTCACTAGAACTAAGCACTGTTGTTTGGAGATTAGCTCCTTTTTCTAATAACTCTTCGCTATTAAAGTGCTGCTGAATCTGATCAAAAGAGTGGCTTTGTAATTGAGCAATCGAATCTTGTTTATCTAGACTCTTAATAGAGGCTGTTTCATATAACTCTCCAGGATCTTTAGTATAGTTAAAAGAGGATTGCCCATAGAGATCCTGTACAAATTCACTGACTAATTGTGATCTTTCTTGATCTGATCCTGCGGTGATGACCCGTTTGGCTTCCTCATAACCCTTTTCAACACTTGCCCAATTGACTAGATCTTGATTGAGGGCTTTTCTAATATACTGCGTATTTTGACTAGCCCATGAAGCTGTTTCAGATAGTTGATCATTATGAGTCAGGGCCGCTTGATAATGCTGCTGGGCTTGCTTAGTTTCATCGACTGATTGAGCCGTTCCTTGTGAGAGACGCTAGCCTTCATCATTTAACTGACTATAGGCAGAAGATTGCGTAAAATCGGTGACTGTTTGTAGGTTTTTCTGAAAATCCGCATTGTTGGCAATTGAAAAAGCTTCTTGAGTAGCTTCCTGATTAGCAGATTGACTACTATAGTTAGCTCCGCCAATTATAGGGATATTCCCTCCTAAAACTAAACTCAAGCTCTCCTGTTCGGAGATGCCATACTGTTGCGATAAATTGCTGACATGACTCTGCACAGAACGGGCGCTTTCCTGTAAGTCAGCTGCTTGCCTTTCAGAGAAGCTCTCATTGTAATTCTTGCCATCGCTTAAATGGGAGGTCAAATCGGAGAGCCAGCGCGATTGCGTTGACACGCTTTCCATGTAATTTTGCTGTTGACTAGAGGTAAAAGAGTCTGAACTCGCTTGTGCTTTCTGAAAGCTCTCGGTGATCGCACTATCGGAGGAAATGCCCCAGCGCAATTCTGAAGAGCCATGGCGCAATAAAGTCTCTTGAGGGGTAAATGTTTCAGAGAGATTACCCTGCTGCATAGTCATAAAACCGGTCGATAAACTCGGTGCATAGTTTTGTTGTAAAGTCGAGGCATTGCCATAGGATTGTTGACCCATAGTCGCATTGGCAAAGCTATAATTACCAGTAGCGGCTTCTGCGCCTACACTCCCAGCAACCGACTGACTCGGTTGCATCAGCGAATTAGTCAATTGCATAAAAGAAGCTACGCCTCCTTTTAACAAAGTATAAGAAAGCACAGGTACCAATAGGGCCATGTAACTACTCATCACCGACATATTATCATAAAGCGTAGCTAAACCTTCATTGGTGAAAAAACTCAAACCTTTCTCAACTTCACTCAAACTAGAAAAGATTGTTTGGGCTTTTGCTTGAGCAATGATCTGAATGAGATAGTTGACTAAAGCATAAAAAGGAGGCCATAGTTGTATCCAAATGAGTAGTTGGAACCAAGTCCAAATTAATGTAAAACCGCTAGGTGAGACGAGTAAAGGCAATACAAAAACGACTGAGAGATAGATAAGGGCTTCAATCAAAGCGCGCATAGTAATCAGCAGATCAGCTGCGGTCGCACCCAAAACTTGATAGGTACTCTTCTGTTGAGCTTGCATACGCTGCTTAGCCATCTCCGTTTGACCTAGCTTTCCTTTAAATAGATTCATCATCAGCTGTTGGCTAATGAGATCCCCTTGCTCTTTAGTCAATTTAGTTAGTGCTTGAAAAGTCAAAGGCAAGTGTTTACCCATTTCTTGTTTAGCTATGTAATCTTTCTCCTCTGTAAAAAAAGGTTGCATGACTTTGACAGCATTCACGCAACTCAGATAAACCGTTCCTTTTTTAATGTTTTTAGGATCTGTAAAGGGAATCATGCGCACTTTAGATGTATTCTTTTCTAAAAAACTCCATAGATCGGTTGTCTTTTTGAATTCATCCAAGCTATATTTATTGAGCGCTAAATCGTAAAAAACACATTGCTTGCTAAATCTTTCCAAGTTTTGCTCTAAAGAAGCATTAGATAGACGGTAATTTCTTATATCTAAGGCTGTCTCTGAACCAAAGATCATGCCCGTTTTATTATAACGCGTATCATTGGGCACATGCATGACATGTTCGATTGCTTCGGTTAACTTGTAACCAATCGTGCTGATCCATTGCGCTGGAAAAGCGACTAACCAAGGTACATGATCCACTACATAGGGAGCTTCAGTATAGACATCTACAATCTTAACCGTTGCTTTAGGTAGACTTAATAGGGCACTGACTGCTAGCACAGGAAATAAGAATTGCAAGATAAAGCTTTCTATTTGATTGGAAAATAAGCATTTAGCTAAAGTCCAAAAGCATCCAAAAGAAGCTCCTATAATCATCAAACACTTAAATAAATTGCCTTTAGTTAAGATGGCAATGGAATCAAATACATGCCGTAAAATTTCTCCACCTCCATAAGTATGAATCATCAGGTCCATCTATTACTCCTTTGTGTTAAGAAGATTATGATTGAATCCATGTTAATGTTCCTTTCCTGTTGCATGAGTAAGCACATCTCTATTGAGGTTTTTCCTAAAAAATAGAACTATTAAGAACTCATTTAATTTTTTACTTTCTCCAATTGCTTTGTAGCCCATTTTTTCATAGAGATGAATAGTGATTGCTTCTTGAGATAGAACAGCAAGTTCAAAAGAATTTATAGTTAACTCAAGTTCGGAATAACTAACTAGAAAGAGAAAAAGAAGAAAATAGGAAAAGAAATAAATAAAAAAGGTCTCAACTCCTTATAATATTTTTAACAACAAAAAAATTAAGGGAGAGAGACCAGGACGGAAATACAATTAATAGCAATTTATTGTTTTTGTGACGATTTCTTAAAAAGTGGCAATCATCAAGAATGGCCAAACATCAAAATGAAATTAGCAGAAGTTATGTTTGTATATATTGTGGCAATAAGATTTTTTTATGGCAACATAGAAAGAGCATATAGCATGCTAAAAGATAGAAAGTGTTTTAAGAAACCATTGGGCAAAGGACAATTAAATCAGAGATTGCATGCAGTAGATGACAAGATGTGGAATGAGTTGATTACATTTGCTTATCATGCAAGAGGAGTGTCTGATGTATCTAAAGAATTTATTATCGATAGTTTTCCAGTGGCTGTTTGTCGAAATATAAGAATTAAGCGTTGTCGTATTTATAGAAGAGAAGAATTTAGAGGGTATAATCCTAGTAAAAAAGAGTATTTTTATGGATTAAAAGTGAATATGATAGCTACAGCTGAAGGACAACCTTATGAGATTTTGCTATCCCCAGGTAAATATCATGATAGTGAACCTTTCAAATTAATGGCTAATGATCTACCTGTTGGGAGTAGTCTATATGGAGATAGTGCTTATACAGATTATGAATATGAGAGAGAACTTCAAAAAAGACAGATAAGAGTCATCATCGAACGCAAAACTAATTCCCATTATCCTCATTTCTTTGAAGATTGGCAAGATCTCAAACGGTTTAGAATGAGTATTGAGACAACATTTAGTTGTATTTCCTCTTTTTTACCAAAGAAGATTCATGCTGTGACTGATGCTGGTTTTGAACTAAAAGTAATTGGGTTTGTTATTGCTCTAGCTATTAACTTTATTCTAATTTAGTTATATCGAACTTAGATTAGTTAGAAAAAGATCTTCCATAAGCTTTAAAGCTATTTGCGTAATCTTTTGATTTTGGAAAGCAGGATCAATAAAAATAGGTCCTAAAAATAGAGTAGCTGGAGCCCTATATTTTATCGCAATCCCTCCTATCAATTGATGATCTTTTAAAATCTTATAGTAGCCTTTCAAAGGATCCTTAATTCTATTTAGAGTTTTAGCTAATGCTTCACAGGCTGGATTAGTTTCTGGATCTTGGTATTTCTTCAAAAGAGATAAAAAAGCTTTAATTTGCATAGCATGAAGCGTGCTAGCATCTTTTGAGGTAGCTTTTTCTAAAGTAATCATGATAAAACCCTCTTTCTTAAATAATTCATCTCTTCCATCTAATCTTCCTTTGGTAAGTCTTTAAACTGTAATAGGAGCGCTTGTTCGATTTGATCTAGTGATTTTAGACCGAAAGCTAGCGGAATGACTTTCTTATTCATAGGATGAATGGCTACTAAAGCAGGAAAGTGTTGGATGCCCATCAGATGAGCTAAAGGAGAAGATTCTGAGTCTGGTAAATCGGCTAAAAGAGTGCCATCCTGAGAAATGCTCATTAAAGACCAGTGATATTTATTGGCAAAAGCTTTGACAATGGGAATGAATGCTTGAGAATGCGGCTGTTTGCCCTCATAAAATAAAAACAAACCATACTCTTGAGCAATCTTATTGATTAAAGCTATTTTCTGTTCATGCTTGACTCTTTTTTGTACTTGTCGCCCATAGTGCGTCGTCGCAAAATCCAAGGTTGGATCTAAACTAGGTTGAGTTAACAGAACTTTAGCCCAAGATTTAGAAAACTCAGCACTTTGATCTGTCCATCGTTTCTGAGCTACCATGTACTGAGCTACGTTTTGTTGATTGGGATCTAATAGAGCCGTAGCTAACAGCAATTCTAATTTCTTTTTTTCTTGAGCTAACTGTTCGGTAGCTGAAAGAGTCATAGGTATTTCAACTTGGCTTAATTCAGGCAAAGGTTTTTCCTTCTCTTCATACCACCAGAAACCTTCTGCTTTTCTCTCTAACCAACCGGCTTCTAGAAAGCAAAAAGAAGAAAGAAAAATACTGACTGAGAAGAAAATTGTTTTAGCTTTCATGCTGGTACCTATTAATAGGCTGATCGGGCTGATTCTGCAAATCTTGTTGGATACCCTTTAGCTTTTGTTTTAACTTGGATTCAATATCCGGCAGATTGAGCTCAATAGCTTCCGTTAAATCAAGCGCCGCAAAATCGATTTGATGGATCTGATCGACTAATAAGCCATGGATCTGATCGACTAATAAGCCTTGGCAATTGGGCTGTTCTGCTGTACCCCAATATTGTTCCAACTGCTGACGGGCTTGTTCTTGAAACAATCGGGCTACTTTAGAGGGGAAGCAGCAAAAGACGTGATTATGACGGCTTTTCCACAACTCTAAGAATTTTTCTTCATAGTGACCGACATAATGACAAAGATGTTTATCCCTTAAGGTACTCAATTCTATCTCTTCAGCCGAACACTGGCTTAACTTTAACTTCTGAGCTAACCCCTTGAAAGAAAAGCAGCAATCATAGAGCAACTGATCGGCTATATTTTTGCTACAGGTAAATTTCTTGCCATCAAAGAGTTTGATCTCTTTAATGTCTAAATCAGGAGATTCTTTTAACTGGGTATTGATCTGTTCAAAGACTTTTAATTTAGTGATGACTGAAGAAAAAGAGTTATTGGGAGTATAACTCGTATCTTTTTCTAAATCGAAAAATGTATCCGGTTCCCCTGTTGCTTTTCGCTCTCTTTTTAAGCGATCAAAGCATTTATAGGTTAGTTGCCATACTGCACAGCCCTGTTCCATTGGCTGTAAACAGACCCTTTTGACCTCTAGACAATTCTTTTCTTTGAGAAAAGCACATTGCGAAGAAGAGGGTAGCTGACAGAGAAAACTCCATTTCTCTTTCCAACAGGGTTTATTTAATTTTAAGCCATCTATGACTCGAGCAGCTGAATCGATGCATGTTTTTCCTATGAACGTAGAGTTAATATCTTGAGAGACACTAGCAAATTTCTCTGGTTGATCAATTAACCAGGTTTCAACTTCCTGTGTATATGTTTCTTTTTCTTCTAAAACAAAATGATCGCAGGCTTCGGTATTATGCTAATGTGTCCATTCTGCTTTAACTACGTATTTGGCAGTTAAGCCTCCTTGGTAGTAAATATCATACTTTTTGATGGTAGGATCTTTGGCTAACTGCTCTTCTTTTTTATTACTCCATTCCTTAGCTTCTGTTTTCCAGAAAAATGTCTTCTTTTTATGATGACCCTGGCACTTCTTAATCGAAGTGATCTCTTTCATAGCAGGTTTAACCTGGAGAGTTTTAATGAAATGAACAGGAAAAGCTGAATTTGCTTGTTGACAGGTCTCTAAATGATACTGTTCTGATAGAAAAGTTTCCTCTTCTTTTCCACTTGTAATTTCTTCAGCATGCTTGAAGATGTAATCATCGGGATTGAGATTAGCTTGCTTAGCCAAGTTTTGCTGAACAGCTGGACTTATCAAAAATTGAGTGAGCTCAGTATCATAGCGCTGTGCACTTTCAACCTTTTCCTTAGCAGCTAAAGGATCAAATTTCTTCTGTTTACCATTAAACAAAGGATCATTTTTTAAATTCTGCTTAATAGCTTGGAAATGACCTTCTAACTGAAGCTGACCTACCTCTTCCGCTTCTTTTTGGTATTTTTTCATTTTATCTTGATCACCAGCATCGATATTCAAAGGTAAGATAAGAAAAAAGATTGGCCATAAAGAATGATTCATAAACTACCTGCTACAGCTGGCTTTATTGCATCAAGGCAACAATGTTTTTTCATCCAGATGAGATAGACAAAATCTTCCCCTTCCTTAGGATAACTTTGGCCTGAGCCCCATAAAAGATCACTTTCACCTAAGGGATGACAAGGTCCTTTAGTTTGAGGAATGGGATACACGAGCTGTGTTTTATACAGGCTTTTTTTGATGAGTGGCATCAGTTTAGGCTGACAGAATTCCGTTTCTTCGTAGCCTTTTTGCTGTAAAAGTCGGTGCATTTTAGCTAAGGTACGATGCACTAAAAGGGAACTAGCCTGGATAGCCCCAATGTGATGTGCGACCGTACCGATAAGAAATAACATGAAAGAAGAAAGGCCTATAGGTTTTCTAAAGTGGATGAAAGGCAAGCGTCGTTTAATTGAAACAGTAATTGGTCAATTAACAGAAAGGTTTCATATAGAAAAAGTTAGAGCTAGGAATCTTTGGCATCAAGCATCTCGTTTTTGGAGAAAACTATTAGCACATACTATATGTGTTAAAATTAACTTAATTTTGGGTAATGAGCCTCTTCAATTTGAAAAGTTAATCAATTAAAAGTCGCACATCGCGTTATATCATTTAATAAATAAATAAATCAAATAAAATCATTTTAATATTACATATAATTTTTAAAAATGTTTTATATTTTTCCTATTAATATAAATAACTCTTTTACATTTTTAGTTTTTCTATAAAAAAATCATTTGTAGTATAATCTTTTAGGTTTATTTAGTACCCATAAGCTTTTTTAACACCATTTAAAAGAAGATAATAAAGAAAAAAATTCAAGAGCATATAAGATACAGCCACTTGTTAAGTTTAATTAACTCTTGTCATGTCCACTATAGCAAAGCACTGTTTGAATTTTGCCATTTTCAATAAAACATAAGCCTGCAAAAGCTACGGTGTTTCCACTAAAAAATGAAGAGTGATGAACTATTCCTCTTTCTTTAAGAGCAATAAATAGATTCCCCAAGCGATCCATGATAATCATTTCCCCTTCATCCATTTCTATATTTAGGAGAGTGGTAGAATTATATAAACAAAGATTAATGGCTTAAAATTTTCCTCTATAAAAAAGGATGAACCTACGAAAAATTATCTCCATTAGATAAAAAATAAAATTGATGATCAGTCTTGTTTTATAGAAGACACAAAGCCTATGCAAGAAATCTCGACTAAAGCATCGAGTGGAAGTTTCGCTACTTGCATGGCTTGCCTAGCTGGTTTAATAGCATGAGAAAATCTTTCAGCATAAATGCTGTTCATCCCTTTAAAATCCTGCATGTCCTTTAAATAAACTTCTGTCTTCACAATATCTTTTAAGCTTAAGCCTTGAGCACGCAAAATAGCTTCTATATTAGTGAGCACTTGAGCTGTTTGCTCCTCAATTGTGCTACCTACTAATTGATTGGAAATGGGATCCAAGGCCAATTGACCCGATACAAAAATATAGGAACCCGCTTGAACCGCTTGAGAATAGGGTCCAATGGCTTGAGGAGCTTCATCTGTATGGACTTCACTAATACTAGTATCAGCCTCTGAAGCAGCAGAAAGAGTTAAAGCTCCAACTAAAGTGTATTTAAAAAGAGTTGTCATAAATTTTCTTTCCTTTACTTGTTAAATTGGAAGGGATTACTCCTGTCCCATTAAATTATTGCGCTAAAACTATTAGTCTTAAATGATTACTCTGCTCAGCGCCTCGAATCAGCATACTGTAAAATCTTTTGGACAAACTCATCAGCAGGTTCCTGTTCAGCACAGCGGCTTATGAAAACAGCTCCAGGGCCAAATGAAACTCCCCCTGATCCTAGATGCGTCGTGCAGCGCGCATTGTGCACTCTATGTTGATGACAGTAAAGAGCACCTAAAGTAGGAAAGCCATCATAAGCGACAGCTCTTCTGCCTACCCATCGAGAAGCTAGGCCTTTATTTTCTAAACTTAACAGTTCTTCTGAGGTCAGCTCTTTGCCTCTAGTAGGATAGCCATAAGCTAGAGAGATAAATTCAGGTAACACCTGATTGATCATATTTAATTGGACTAGGTTTCTATTTTTGGCAAATTCTTCCTGTTTATTCGGTTGCTGATTTCCATAAAAAGCTTTGGTTCCTGCTACGCCAATGAAAATGCTGTTTTCTTTCAATCTAGCTTGCCAGGCTAACACAATCCCTTCTTTATGTACTTCCATGCAATGAGAAAAATTCTCGTAGTGCTCAAGCTGTTCGTTAGAAAGCGGAATGGTCAGAAAGAAAGAAGCCCCGGCAAAACCTGCATATGTCGGTTCATCAAATCCCAACTGATGAAGTGTGCCTACGGCTTCTCCTGGACAAAATACATAGCGTGATTTAAGACTGGTTGACTAAAAAGAATGGCCAGCTTGTCAACTAATTCAGTGCCGCA
Source organism: Parachlamydiaceae bacterium (assembly GCA_965200675.1). Lineage (GTDB taxonomy): Bacteria > Chlamydiota > Chlamydiia > Chlamydiales > Parachlamydiaceae > CBDAUP01. Next base: position 25,284 of record CBDAUP010000001.1, read on the forward strand.
AGGTACGACACTTAAGATCTCATCAATAGTCAGGCTCGGGACAATATTGTAAGCCGTATTAGTAGAAGATTGACCTCCGCCTGAATCTAAAGAGGAACCTTTCTCATAGATTGTAATGCCAATTTTTGTGTCTGCTCTTTGGGCTGCTTGATAAGCGTAATAAGCTTCTAAGGCCCCGATAATGCCACCGCCTACAATGACCGTTTTAGTACTGAGTGGTGTATCTATAGACTGATTAGCCACAGTCACCCTGCTAAAGGTAAGCAAATAGATGAGCATCCACACTAGATTTTTTTTCATTTGTTCTCCTTATACTGAGCGATCTCAATCAAAAAAATTTCTTCACAAAATAGCAGGCTAGCTTAAATTTTCCCATTTAAAAATTTTACTTTAGTTAATCTATAGCTAGGAAGGCCAGCAGAACAGTCGCCATGCTAGCTCTTAGAAAAGCGCAGTTAAAACCTTAAGCAGTAGGATAGATCGAAAATAGAGAGTTGTGATGCTATACTGTCAAACTAGTAGAATGCTATAGCCTACCTTTTTGCAATCCTAAAGACTTTCCTCAGTGCTGGAAAATGATGATTGATCAATTGGCTATAGGGGGACGCTTTTCTGGCCAGTTTTTTGGGGAAAAGGATAAATGCTTAATAATGTGTTTTTATCTAGTATACTCATCACTTTTCCGTGCTTTAAAACTTGCTGTAAACTAAGCTATTCAGTTTCAGTAGTGGCTTCATTGCGGACTACACCAAATGTATAGCGCAAAGGTCTGCCTTCAGAATAAAGGAGCTTTAATTTCATCTTTTCCCTCAATTTAGTTATATCTGCAGAGGAAATAAGAATCGAGGCCACTAAACTATAACGACTATCTCCTCTTACAGGTACTACATAGGGTTTGTCAAAGGAAAGATTAATTGTTTTAGTATCAATTAGAATAGTTTGCAATTCTTGAGTAGATAAATGCACTATTTCATTTTTATAAGCTGCTATTTTGAATTCCAGACTTTTAGCATAAGGCCTCCCTTTAGAAAAAACCTCTCTGCGTATGGGCTGATACTAAGACGGTAAAGAAATCGCTCCATTGCATAATAACTTAAAATCTCGTCAAAAGGACGTTCTCGATGTTCAGAGAGATTTTTTAATCGTTGACGAATTGATTCTCCCGGATTCTTTTTTTGCTTATTATTTAATCAGCCACTGACAATTGTCTCCATGATAGGTTTTAGAGTTCGCTCAACACGAAAAAGTTTAGCATACTCAAATAATTTATCAATATTTGTTCCTCTTCGATGCCAGTACATTTTCAATGCCTCTAGAACGGCCTCCATGTCGATCTTATTCCGAATAAGGGATTTGTGTCGTAATCTCATGAAATGCTAAAGCGGAAATTAAACAGATGACACCTTGAGGAACTTTTTTAGCAATAGGTATGAAATCTGGTAACGAAAGCTCAGGCATTTCGAGCAATCAATATAATCCTCGGCTAATGACTTCCAATTGACCACAATCACGCAAAGCATAAAGCTGCCGACGATGAATTCCCAATTGTATCGCCTCAGGCATCGTAAGAATGCCCCCAGCTTTGGGAAAAGCTTCAGCCGCTTCCTCTATTTTTGTCTTAGCTGACATGGTCCAAAACATCTGACTTATTTAAGTATATCCGTAATATTGTACCAAAAGAACAGAATTATCAATTTGCTTTCCATCATTTGGATGAAACCCAATAGAAAATACCAAGAGATCAACAAAGTCAAATTAAACTTCTACTTAGCATTACATGTTTAGGAGTAACAAGCATCCCATAGTGCATTTTTTAATTTCTTTCTTATAATTAACTCTACGTTCAGAATAACTAATTAATAATAAAATTAAGTGAAAGAGCAATAACAAAACCAATTACTTTTAATTCAAAGCATGACTTTTAATGTTGTATAGGCTCTTTCTATATTGCCATAAAAAATCTTGTTGCCACAAGATAGACCAGCATAATTTCTGCAAGACTCATTTTTACATTTGGCCAATCTTTATAACCTCTACTCTTTAAAAATCATCGTAGAAACAGTAAATCGCAATTACTTGTAATTCAGTCATGGCTTCTCCCTTAACTATGATTTCGTCGTTGAAAATATTTTAAGGCTGAGAGGCCTTTTTATTATCCATTAATTTTTTTATTTAATTTAGTTATTCAGAAATTAGATTAATTATTAAATCATAATTACAAATCGGTTAATTATTAATTAATTTATAAAAATACTTTTACTGTTATAAATTAATCTCAAATATTTTTATCTTTTTTCATTGATTGTTCTAATTTTTTCCTTAATTCAGGATTATTATTTACAAAATCCTCTATTAATTGAGGATTATTTTCTAATTCTTCTTCCAAATTTTTTATAATACGTGGATTTTTCAATTGTTCCTTTAAATCTTCTATCTCGCCATCTCCATTAAGATTATAATTACTAAAGCTAACACCTAAAGACTTCATTATATTTAAATGATTATTCTCCTTATCAGCTCCCTCTAAGTGATATTTTTTAGCTATTTTTATTAATTCTTTTTTATTATCAAATATAGTGTAACGTGTGAATAAAGAGATATAATTTTGATCATTTAGGTTATTTACTACATCTTTACTAATATGGTTTTCTCCACATAACACGATTATTCTCTTTTTATACTTACTAGCTGATTCATTGATAAAATTAGTGAGTATTTTATTTCTTGCATCAACTAACACCTCATTTTTTAGTCGCCCATTTTTTAAATCTTCTAATAATTGTTTATAGACTTCTCTATCCTCCCATCCCTTTATAATAAATTTTTTATCTTTAAAAGATGCTTCTATCTCAACGCCTTGAGACAATCCTTCTAGCATAACTAGATCATTATCTTTAACTAAGGTTACTAATAGCTCTATCATTTTTTTTGTTAATATTTTATTGGCATGATTAGAATCACCAATAAAAATCATTGGCGCTTCTTCTAAACGCGTATTTCCAAATGCAAAGAATTCTTTGTTAAAAGAATTAGATGTTATATCTTGTTCTAATCCAGGAAATTTCAAGTTTCTCAAGTCGAAAGCCCACTTTTCGGTACTGAGATGTACACCATATGGATTAGCCAGGAGGAAATTAGAAAAGATGGGAGTATAAAGATGAGAATTAAAATGTACAATCTTAGCTACATAATCTTTATAATCAATAGGATTCATTTTTTCAGAAATGAGATCACGATTTACTTTTTCAAAAAATAGTTTTTGAATTTCTGGGTTGTACTCTTTAAGTAATAGTTTATTTTCTTTAAGTTCAACTTTTGGCTTATAAATTTTTGCATTATTATTATTATTATTATTATTATTAATGGAATAATTCATAAAATAAACCCTTAGTAAAAATTTAAAGATTTTATTAATAATTTCTTACAATTTAATTATATAATATTGAAGTTTAATTGCATATAATTTTTAGTTAAATAACTATCTTTTCAATCAAAATTTTTAGAAAGAGTTGCGTTAGAAAAAATTGATCGAATAGATGACGTGAGTCTAACTTAGTCATTAGATTTCAGAACTACCTGAAAATTAAAATGCTATAAGGCTAACTAAAAATACTGAATTTTTAGTATCAATGCTATTCTATTTAGAGAAGATTAATTATTTGGCAACTATGTTGTCTATAACAGGACATCAAATTCGATTTCGATTAGACTAGTCAAAAGATCTGTATCGCTAGACAAAGTTATGCGAATGCTTGTTATGTTAGAAAGCAGTTACATTAAGTAGCTAAAACGATTTACGATCCTAGACCTTTGATTCAGTCCAGTAAACAACAAACATTCAAGGTCAAAGCAGAATTGCTGACAGGTAATCCTACTGTTTATCGCTTAATCATTGAAGGTTTTAATTTAAATGAAGAGTATGACCTGTGCACGATTATCAATCAAATAGTCCGCGATCTTAACTGCGTTTATAAACCTGATCATCTCATGGTTGTACACTTAGAAGACAAAGACCAAATAGGAGGAGTTTCTTACATACGCTTGACTTTAAAGACAGGAGATTCTATCACGCTTAAACTTAATTGGGGTGAAGCCATTTTAGAGGAACCTATTTAGGACATAGTGCTGATATGGTAAAGTTAATTTATTTTGCATAGTAGTTAGAATTTGCTCTAGATATCTTAAGACAACTTGTATTAAAAATTGTTTAGAGTTACAAATCTGCCAGAAAAATCATAAAGAGATAGTATGAATCCGATTATAGAAAAAAATTATAACCCATCGATTATTGCTGACATAGCTCCTATCAATACATGTCCTTCAGAGTTAATTAAAGAAATTTTTTCATATTTAAGTTTTGATATGTTGAGGGCAGGTTGCCTTACATGTAAGAAATGGGAAATTTTATTGAACTTAAAGAATAATTCTTGCTTATGGAAGCAAGTGGTTTTTCAACAAGATGTTTGCTGTTCTAAACTATGGAGTCAGTACCTTGGAAAAATTTCTGTCATTGAACAAAATAGCAAAATGCATGATCCTGCTCTTCGCCTCAAGGAAATGGGCTTTGTAGGTCTTTCTGCTAAAGGGGAAAAAGTCATACGTACAATTTTAGCCGAAAGGTGCTCTCCTCTTAAAGAGGAAATAAAAAAGCGTTCGACTCAGATTACTAATATTGTATTAGTATGTGGTCCTTCAGGCACTGGAAAAACGTTATTAGTGCGCTTATTTAGTTCACTATTGAATTGCGATGCGAAAAATATAAAAATACTCTCTGGGCCTAAAATTTATAACAAGTGGAAGGAAAGAGCTAAAGTCGATATTGAAAAGATTTTTGCTAAGACGCTCCAAGCAGCACAGGCATCAACAAACCAAAATGAAACTTTTCTCTTAGTAATTGATGAAATCGATGCAATTCTCTCTAGACGCTCTAAGATGCATTCGGCTGTCAATAAGTTTCTTCTCAAGATGAATAAACTCAGAAATGTTTACAATATCTTAGTTATTGGGATGACAAACAACCTCGAAAAAATCGATGAAGCTATCACTAAATCCGAAATCGGGGTTGAATATATAGAAACCACTACTCCCAATCTTCAAGAAAGAAAAGAACTTTTACAAATGTATACTCTTCCGTTGGTAGAGCAAAAACTCCTTGCCACAGATATAGATTTTGATGTTCTGGCTCAAAAATCTGCAGGCCTTATAGGGGCTAACATTCAAGCTTTTGTTAAAAAAGTAGCGGCTTGCACTATGAAAAGAATGATGGAAAGCCTGTTTAATGATCCTCTATTGATAGGAGATAGCGCGCACTTAACAATGAATGATCTATGTTTAGCTCTGAATGAAGCGAAAATTTAAGAAGATGCAAAAATTTTGTCTGATATGTAAGTCTATGTTGTTATAAATAGCAAATGACTAAATTTGAAGTCCAACATAACCAAAACAAAGGTTTGTTAAAATGACTTTAATTTTTATAACTAGTAGGACTTTCAGAAAATCGAGAATAGGGGTCTTTCTCTAAGAGCCATAATATCTAGGTAAAAGTTTCTTTTACAAAAGGGTCTTTTCCACTATTTTCTACATTAAGAACTTAAGATTTATGGGTAGCATGTTTCAATTAACAAATTCTTATCCCTTTAATCAAATTTTAAAAAATAATTTTCACATTCTCGAAAAAAGTTCAGAAGACATCGAGAATTGTCAGCTCTTTTTTTTAGGTAATACCCATTATCGTCAAGAACAGCAATGGAAAATAAGCTGGTTGATCCAACAACTTTATCGAGAAGGTGATAGTGTATTAGTTGAATCATTTTATGAAGATCCAAGAAGTTGCTCTGAAACTAAATTTGTAGCTAAAAAAATTAATTTGAAAGGATGGGATTCTAAACTAAGGGAAAAAGAATTTGAACAAGAAAAATGCTTAATTAATGCACTTTTGCATATAGACCATATAAGGAAGCAGGGTCTTAATCATAAAAATTGGATCAAAGATATTCATCAACTGATTTATCTATTTCCTCCTCCTAAAGAAATACAGGATGAAATTATTAATGATCTCTATTCTGAAGAAAAATTGGCAGAGTTAGATTCTCCTCAAGCACGTCTTGATTGTTTTAATGATGTGGCTTTTTCTCTAGCCGCCATGTGGCTAGCCTATCTAAAAGAAGAGTTAATGACGAATTTAATGGAAAGAAACAGCTCTATGATTCGAACAATTGATAGGCATTTACCTCAATCTTCTCGTATATTTATCATTGCAGGTATTGCTCATCTTACTTTGGATAGATGCTTCAATCCTATGGAAGATACCATAGATAGTGTGAACTTAGTTCATCAGTATTGTGCTGATAAGAACTATGTCATACTTTATCCCAATGCAAATAATGACGATTTGCAAAAAATTAAACAAGAATTAAAACCTTTATCCGGTAGTCTATTCAAATATATCTTTCAGAAAACAGACTATTGCACAATTGCCAAGTTTATTATTATTGTTCCTTTGCTTTGTTTAAAGATCATAGCTATTGCTTTGGCTGTTTTTGTTTCTCAAAAAGCAATTGATTATTTTAAATTAAATAATAGTTATCATGAATCATTAAAAAAATTGTCTATTTCAAAGTTAATAGTCTTAATCAGTTCTGCAGCTGATAATCCAACAAGCTTACCTAGTCAAACAACTATTACTCCTTCCAATAAAATCAAAACACCCAAATTTAGGTAAAAAATGAATCAAATAGATCCGAATATAACTGTTGAGATGGTTCAAGTATTTCAAATACGTGAGAATTATGATCAAAGTTTTCCTTGCTCACACAGTTGTAAGATTACTTTAACTAATGGTCGAGAAATTAAGAAGTCTATAGATGGACCTGAAATTTATATCCTCATTCAATCCCTAGCTAAAGAAAAAATAGTTTTTAAAAGAAGCAAGAAGAAATCCTCTTTTAGGACACAAACTTTGGAGCATTTTAACAACTATAAGGACTTTCCTTATACTGCCTTTAGAAGCGATAAGTCTAAAGCTCCCTTACCTAATGAGCTTCTTTCGTCTCTATTTGATACTAATAAACTCAATTAAGAAAAGCTTATTGTATCTTTTGATTGGATGAAGATACTGTTTTCTATTTCAGGGTATTGTGTTTAAAATAAGGAAAAATAAAATCACTACGGACTTAATAGCTAAGTATTGGGACAATCTACTTCGCTTAGCTGGTTCATTCCAGGCTGGGCTTAAGCCTTAGTGATGTAGCTCGCCTTTCTGCTTTAATTCATGATCAATCAATATGCTTAGAAGATATTCATTCCCTGTTTCTGAATCCATAGCCAAAGGAGAATTAAGGCCTTTGCGTAATCTAAATCAAGAAACTTAAGTGTATCTACTGTTCCATTGTACCTCATACCCCTAAATTGTCAGCTTCTAATTCCAAACCTAATCTATCAAATATGGGATCAACTAATTCAATCAGTAAAAAGTTGAAGAGATACACTTGGCATATAGTTTGGAAAATTAGCTGACCTTGAGAGACAACTTGCATTTCAAAGATAGCTCAATAACTGCAGTTTTTATTGACCCATGATACAATTATAGGTTACAATCGCTTCAAAATATGAGGTGATTAATGAAATGGATTTGGCAACAGTCTAATTGGCCCCATTTTATTTGGAAAACAGAAGTTTTACTTCCTTTTCTTAGCAAAGCTCGATTAGAACAAGGAAAGCTTTTAGGCAGAATGAAAGAATTAGGGTTTGAGGTTATTCAAGAAGCAGGTGCCGATATTTTAATTGAGGAAGTTATCAAAACATCTGAGATTGAAGGAGCCTATTTAAGTCATGATTTAGTTCGATCGTCGGTAGCGAAACGTTTAGGACTTCCAAGCTTTGGGTTGCCACAAGCAAGTCGATCAATTGATGATGTTGTTGATATTCTAATCGACGCTACAAAAAATTATAATCAACCTCTTACAGCAGAAAGAATCCGGTCTTGGCAGGCTGCATTATTTCCTACAGGTTACTCAGGTCTGCTACGCATTCAAGTAGGCGAGTGGCGGAGTGGAGAAGATCCTATGCAAGTTGTTTCAGGAGCAATTGGAAAGGAAAATCTACATTTTGAAGCGGTACCAAGCTCACGTGTAGAAGACGAGATGGATGAGTTTCTAACTTGGTGGAAGACTAGTCAGGATAAAATAGATGGTCTTTTACGTGCAGGTTTAGCTCACTTCTATTTTGTAACTGTTCACCCTTTTGAAGACGGGAATGGACGTATAGCTCGTGCGTTAACTGATATGGCCTTAGCTCAGGATGAAAAAATTTCCACTAGGTTTTATAGCCTCTCTTCGCAAATTATGAAAGAGAAAAAAGAGTATTACGATATCTTGGAACAAAGCCAACGAGGAGATATGAATATAACAGCCTGGCTTGTATGGTTTTTGACAAGCTATGCTAGATCGCTAGAAAGTTCTTCTAACCTAATTTCAAAAGTGCTTGATAAAGCCTCTTTTTGGAAATATTTTAGTCAAACTACACTGAGCGATCGCCAAAGAAAGGTAATGAATGTTCTATTAAATGCTGGCAAAAATGAATTTGAGGGAGGGTTAACTACTCGTAAATATTCGTCTATTGCAAAAGTAAGTCGAGCAACAGCTTTTCGCGAAATTACAAATTTATTAGAAAAAAAAGTCATCATTCAAAACCCAAGCAAAGGTAGAAGTACAAGCTATAATCTGAATTGGGATGTTTTGGTAGAGTCTGAGAAAAGCAATTGTTTGCTGACATTAAATCTAACATAATTTCCTAATGTACACGATGTGCGAATTTTAATTAATGCATATGCGGAATTCCGATGAGTAAAGGTATTAAATCATACAATGTGGTAATACCCTGCTCTGCAGGTGTTAAACCTAAAAGATTTTCTATTTCTTTGTTAGCACCCAATTTTTGTAACTGTAAAGCTATCTATCATTAAGTTCTAAAGTATAAAGTAAAGCTGTGTTCCCTTAATCGTCTTGAGCATTGAGATCTAAAAAAATTCTTTTATTAAACGATTTAAAAGATTAGATTTCGTTGTTAACCAAATGACAGCTGCTAAATTAAGACTCGCTATGGCAGCTATGGAAAAGCCGGAAACAAAAGTTGGAGAATTGTGTCTTGAATTAGGTATTACAAGATAAACTCTTTATCGACATATTGGACCGGATGGCTCTCTGAGAGAGGATGGTCGGAAAATACTCAGTAAAAAATAATCAGACTTCAGAGGAATATATGATTGTCATGAATAAAGAAAGTGTAAATCTAAATCAAATAACTCAAAAAACCAAGGAAAGAGATATTTTATTTAGTCAACTGTTTCAACAAACTCACACCTTACATACCTTAAATGTAGATAACTTAAATGCAGTTCGTCAATTCTTTCCTCAAAATAGCAGTGAGCTATCTGATTATGTTCAAAAAGCTCAGAACGAAGCGCAATAAAGTCTTGATTTAGTCAGTGAAATCCCTTCACATCTACGAGATTTCGATAACACCTTTTATGCTCTTGATGCTGCAGAAACCTTAATTTATTCTAGAAGACGCGCGGTTGAATCCATATCAAAAACTCATCCAGATTCCTCTTTTCGGAATCAGGGGACTATCTGCAAAGATCAATTGGTTGAATTTTCTCTAAATTTATTTTCGAGTAAATCTGTATACAACATATACAACGAAGCATACCAGAATATAGAAAAACATGGAGTCTCTTTATCAAAAGAGAAAGAGGATTACATGAAGTGGAAGATGCAATCTCTGCAAGCAGAGGGATTGCATCTTGAAGAGAAGGAATATTTGCAAGTCAAAGCTCTGAAAACAGATATCAATCGTTTAGAAAGCTTTTTTTTGAAAAATATTGATGAAGATCGATCCTTTATCTTGGTTAGTCATGAAGAATTATTAGGCGTTCCTGAAAGCACTATAAATTCATTGATAAAAGAAAACACCTTTAAAAAAATTACCTGCCAATATCCTCATTATTTTCCTGTTATGCGCTATTGCAAAGTAGAAAAGACAAGACAATCTCTTTATAGAGCATTTGAAAGTCGAGCTGCTGAAAAGAATGTTCCTATTTTAAAAGAGCTTATTCAAAAGAGAGACAGGCTCGCACATTTGATAGGTTATGCAAGCTTTGCTCATTTAGATATTGCTGATCAGCTCGCTCAAACACCAGAGGCTGTTGAAAAGTTTATTCTCTCACTTAAAGATGGTATTCAGGGCAAGTTTAAATCTGAAATTGAACAGCTTACAAAAGAGCTTCCTGATGAGATCAGCTTAGATGAAAATAACTGTATCAAACCTTGGGACCTCATGTATTTGCAAGAGGATTACAAAAAAAAGCATTACAGCGTAAATGAGATCGCTTTGCAGCAATATTTCCCTTTTGAGAGGACTCTAAAAAAGATAATGACACTATTTGAAGAAATGTTTTCTTTAAAGATCGAAATTATTGATACAGAAAATGAAGGTCTATGGAATAATCCTGGATGGGTTTTAGTCGTTAAAGACAAAATTAATAAAGAAAGAATTGCAGGTCATATAATTCTAGATTCTTTTCCCCGAGCAGGGAAATTTCCTCACGGTTATTGTTTTGATGTTCTGTCTCCTTGTCGTTTACCATCCGGCGATGTCAATCCGGCAATTGTGCTGCTTATGGTTAATTTTACACCTCCTAGTGCCGAGAGAGAGTCTATCCTTCGACATGACGAATTAGTCGTATTATTTCATGAATTAGGGCACGCATTCCATCAATTATTGGGTAATGCCGAAATGCCATCTCGTTCTGGTTATCATATTCAACGAGATGCCTTAGAATGGCCATCAAGATTGTTTGAGTTTCTTATGTGGGAAAAAGAAAACTTAAAGAAATTTGGCGAACATTTTGAAACAAGCCTTCCTATTCCTGATGAATTAATAGATGCGAAAATCAATTCCAAAAATGCTACATCGGGAGTAACATTCTCGAGATTTTTTTACTTATCAATGTTTTCTTTAAAATGTTTTTCAGGTGGTGTCAAAAACCCGAAACTATTAAGAGAAGAAATTGAAAAGAATTTTCTACCAAACATTGCATGTGATCCACAGATAAACAAAGAAGCATCCTTCCTGCACTTGGCCGAACACTTCTATCGCTCAAAATTTTATGCGTACTTTTGGGCTGATCTATTTGCTTTTGATTCATATGACCACATAATCGATCAGCAAAAACGAGGAGTTTCTAATGTTTGGTTAAAATTTCGTGAGTTGGTATTGGATCATAGAGGAGGCCTCAATCCAAATGACCAAGTGTTACAATTTTTAGGCAGATTGCCAGCAGTCGAAACTTATCTCAAAAAAATTTCAAGTGAATAGTCTAACTATTGAGATATAGTTCTGAGCAACATTGTAGTCTTTCCTGTAGTCCTATGATGCGAAGGCCTACACTAAGAATTAAATCTATGTGTGTATTTTATACGAATCCTTACCGCCTACCTATTAAGGTTTTATTTCAAATGATTTTTATATATTAAATACCATAAATACAGAAAACACATGTAATACTCATGTTTCTTTCTTATGCAATTGTTTTTCTCTTTATTTTATGGTATATTTATCCCTGCATATGCAGTCCTTAACCTTTTAAGGAGAAAATACATGCAAGTAACAAATTATGGACAAGCCTTGTTCTTTCACTATGAAAAAGCAGAACAAGTACCCCAGCAATGTCTTATTGCTGCCAAACTTTTAGAATCCCAACCTCTTTTCGATGGACGTGGATCAATAGTTGATAGATGTAAAGTTATTCCACTTGATAGCTAGGATGATGCTAGAATTTTTGATATTTTTAGTAACAATGCGGCAAAGTTTACTGGAAAAAAATCTGCATGGCATATTCATGATTTTGGTCAGGGATTAAATTTATGGCTTTATGATGATTTAGAAAGATGCTCTCTAGAAACTCTAGAAAAGGCTTACTCTAATGTATATGATGCTATGCGCAAAGGTTGGGTAGCATCTAACCTAGAAGACTATCAAGATATCATGTTTAAAGAAGACCCCGAAAAGTTTGCATTGTTTGTAAAGAAAGGCAAAATCTCGGAAGAGAATACACTGATTAGATCTTTGACCAGTAAGTTTGGATTGAAAGGACAAATTAATTGTCACTCGGAATGGTTAAAAAAAGGTGCTGCTTATTGCTACAATGATAACATCTATATGTGGATAAATAAAGAAGTGTTATCAGAAATTGTTGAAAAATTTGGTTTTGAATAAACTAATAAAAAAGCTGATATCTTTACATTTATCGAGAATTTAGATAGGATTAATCTCTTTCTTTAGGAGAAATTCATGAATCTAACCTCTAAAGTCACCAGTAGAGTAGCTAATGAAAATAGGGAAATAGTTGAATCAGAAAAAGATAGTTCTTCTACATCCAACAAGATGACGGATTTAGCAAATGATATATTCGCCAAATATCCCTTAAATTCTAAAGTAACAAAATTAAATTCAACTTTAGAAATTAAGCAAAATTGGCTTTTTAATGAATGGACATCAGAATGTCAATTTTCAAAATACATTTGTCTAAATTTTCCCTGTAGAGGCGATCTCGATCCTGAAAACCAAAATCCCAATATAGATTTAATTCAATCCACTTTTTACGACGTAAGAGGAAAATGGGCTTTGTAGAAATCTCCAAGAGAAGAAGCAAAATGGAAAAAAATTGAAGTTTCTCACCTTAAATTGGATTGGGTTATCTAGAATGTAGAAGTGCTTTATTCAAGCAAAGAGCAATTTGAAGTTTTAGAATTAAAAGGCATTGTTTTATGGAGAGATAAAGGATCCAACAACAGTAAAAGATATCAACTTTATGAAGGGAATCATCGTATTTCTGCCTGGTTAGCTGCTCAAACTCCAAACAGTCTCCCTGCTACTATTTTTATAGGCAAGCCTGCAAAGTAACAAAGGTGCTGAATTAATTTCAAATTCCTATTAATAATTTAACAAAATTTTAAATTTAAACCCATTGCATAAATTAAACTAGTGAAGGTTCGCAATTCAGGATTACCTGCTGATGATAGAACTCGATATAAAACTTCTCTTCGCACATGAGTTTTCTTAGCTAATTTTCCGATCCCCCCTTGTGCTTCGGCCACATTACGTAAAGCATTGAGTAAAATTTCTTGAGATTCTGGATCCCCCAATAAACTTTCTTCAAGAGCCGCATTTAAATAAGCTACAGCTTCATCATGCTCTTTCAATCCATCTATAAGTTCATCATGATAATTTACACTGCGTTTATGCTTGTTATTCATTTATATCTCCTCTAGATAGATAATCTTTAAAATAAACCTTAGCTTTTTGAATATCATTCTTTTGAGATCCTTTATCACCTGCACAAAGTAATAAAACGCATTTTGATCCTATTTTCCCAAAGTACACGCGATATCCAGGTCCAAAATCAATTTTTAACTCAAATACGCCTTCACCAACAGATTCCCATTGACCAAAGTTACCCATTTCTAAACGATCCAAGCGAATACGTATTTTAGCCTTTGCCATATGATCTTTAATATCCTTAAGCCACTGACTAAATGGACGCTTACCTGTCTCAATTTGGTAAATTTCAATTTTATATTTCATGATTCTAATGTAACTTAAAAGTAACAAGTTGTCAAGAAGTTAGTGAAATCATAGTTTTTATTAGATAGATTCATAATATAATTTACATTATTAAGTTATCTTAAAACTGTTTGTTTTTCTTTAGATAATTCTATTGTGAAAACCTCTCTGATCATTCTAATTTGATCAAGTGCTGTTTGAAAGGTTAGTTTTTAAATTTACCTTGCACCTACTACTTTGATTTAATCACTTTTGATCTAATTTTTTCTTCAGTTCTATTCACCATCTTAGCACCTATCAGTTTTTATTCTATTAATTTCACATAGCATCCGACTAGGCTCCAAAGACTGGGAATTGCAATAAATTTCTGGCTACATCTCAAAAGATAACGCAGTCCACGCTTGAAAAAGGAAACTAAACTGCGACAGGCTTTTTTAGCGTTGATTCTTTAGTTTCATAAGGAAGAGGGTTAATAATAGCGTCCCAAAGTCCTGAAAAGACGGCCCAAATCATAGCGATTGCCATGACTAAAATAAGCCTTTCGAGGCGATCTGGATAATGCAAATGCGTATCTTCTAGCCCAAATCCTCTTGTTTTAAAATCAGAGAACATAGGTTCTATCGACCATCTCATTCCATAATCTAAAGCCTTATAAAAATCTGGTTTTTTGCTCATTGCTATTATCCAAGCTTCCTCATGTCCCTCTTCATGGATCACTGCGATGTTTGTTTGTTCTCGCAAGCCTGTTAGAGTTACATTCTCAATAAAATGCTTTTCAGTTTGTTCGATGTCCTTTGCTTTCATTTCTATTAAACCATTATTGACGAGCAAGTTGCCTTTTAAACGCAATCGATAATCCCATTTTCGAAGCTTGCAATATTCAATTAGATCTACAGTTCCAAAAAATCGATCTCCCATCAATACAATAGACATATCAGAAGATAAATAAGAGTACACTTTATCGAGTAAGTTTTTTTGGTCTTCAAAACCGATGTTCCCTTGAGTTTTTCTTACGCACCAAGCAAGAGGTAAAGCTCTTTTGCCAATACGTACTGAAACCATCAAAACTTGCAGCTTAGAAGATGCTTGTGTTTGATCCATGATCAAAATTACACTAGATTGGACTAACTTAAGCTGCTTTAAAATAAAACAAGCAAAAGGATCCATCACTTCGTCAATATTGACAAGCTCATTACTAAGAAAACGAGAAATCCATTGATATCTCATATCTATTCTGTTTGTTGCTATGGGGAGCGAACCTGCTAAATCCATTGTATTTGCGCTTCTGACGTGAAGCATTGTAGCAACAAGAACAGAGAGCTTGTCTCTTTGTGTTTTTCTCTGATGAGGAAGAACATCTTTTAGATCTTCTTTAATTGCTTCCGCCAAACATTGAATACTGCCAATCATAAACACCTCCTAAAGATATTTGATCGACAACTTCATTATAACATTTTAGCTAATTTTTAAACTAAAACTGATAGGTGCTAAGATTCACCATAGCAATAGAAAAAATATCTTGCACTATACATCCCCTTATTTTATCGACTATAATTCTTAGAGGCAGTATCGTTTTTAAATATTTAAAACTTTAAGGATAAAGACAGGTATCATGTTAGCATTTAGAACAGCTGCCTTAACAAACGATTTAGCAGCTATGGAAAGGTTATGGAAACATAGAGATAGTGCTTTTAATATCGATGAATCAGGTCCCAAGTCTGGAAAAACAGCAGCTCATGTGGCAGCTGAAAGAGGGAATTTTCCAGCAATTCATTGGCTAGTCGAAAAAAAAGCCAATTTTTATTGTAAAGACAATGCAAGTAAAACAGCAATCGATTACTTACAACAAAAAGAATTTACTTCGATTGTTTTAGATCCCATGTTGAGGGGAGATAGACGATATTATCTCTGTAATGCGCATTATAAAATCTGGTTGGCTCACGATCCTGACTGTTTTATGCCTTACCTTTATCAAGAAGACTTTAGACAGTATCGAGAAAAAAATCCCGATGGATACATTTCACTTGTATACTCTGAATTTCTATTGAGCGATAGAGGCTTATCAGATTTAGTCCAGTTTGCAGAAAAATATCAAATTACTCTGCTCTCTTTTGAGAAAGAACTAGCTAAGCTAACAGAGCAATTTGGTACAGAGGAAGACAAAAAATGCTACCAGTTAGCCTCCTATGAACTCAAACACTACTCTAATCAGGGAGGCGGTAATTTAGCTGTAGTTGCCGATTTGATTCGCTGGAGTTCAGTCTTGCTACGTAAGGGACATTATACAGATACAGATGTTGAGATTGGTCAACACAAATGGACTGATTCCATTCCTATGGAGAAACCCATGGCCTTGAATTTGGGATCCTTGATCTATCCTAATAGGACTGATTTTTGGCTAAATGGAGATATTATTGCTGTCTCTTCTCTCTTTCCGCACTCTCATTCTCAAGGAGATTTTAGAATTACCCTCTCAAAAACAGCTTGCTTTATCATACAAAAAGTCCAATTAGCTTTAGTGTCAAATTGTCAAATAAACATAGATGCAAGGATTAAGAACCAACAATTGATTATAGAAACTAGTTCTGATTTATCTACTTATCTAAAAGATTTTTTTAAATGTTATAGCTCTGATCCTTATTTCATCAGCAATTTTTCATCTGGTGAAATGAATAGAGTTCAAGCAGAGGGATTAGAGACATGTTTTAAAGAGGAAAGAGCCTCTATTATTGAAAGGACAGCCAATTGGATGAGAAAAAAAGTAGAACAAGAGTTCCCGACGCCTGAGATAGCTCATAAGTATAGTCCAGTCTTTCAAAATGTAAAAAGAGATGAACATGAAAAATTTTTAATCTATCGCATGCGAACAACACAAATGCTTAGTATTAAAGAGAATGTCAAGCAAGTTTCTGGTATCTATGTTTTCCTTAAATCAGTATGGGATTGTATTGAAGCGGATCATTGGAAACAATACTCTATTTACTCTAATGAGATAGTCCAATCTGGCTTTCAATCGAAGAACACAGTCAAGCTTAATACGGATTATTCAGAAAATGAATGGATCGTTAAAACACAAAAATGTGCAGATCTAAGCTTTACTCCTTTGGGAATGACAAGAGTAATAGAAAGCTCTAAAGAATTGGAAGCTAATCATCTTAAAAATTAATTAATAGGATATAAAATTACAACATAGGCTCTTGTTCTTGTTTTTTTGATAATTCTAATACTTTGACTTGAACTTGAGTCAGCTGAATGGTAGCTAGTTTATGCTGAGTCTTTAACTCTTTCTCAAAAGAATTGGTAAACTCTACTGAATCTATTTTACGATAGATATCTTTAGATAAAGTCGTGTGAAGCACTTGATCAATCATCGATTGTCTAAGATCAGGAGCTATTTTTAATTCTTCCCCTTTTTTAGCTAATGGAAGCTGTAGGGGAATAACAGAAAGCACATGCCCTTTAATCTGTTGGATTTCCATCATTGATACTTCTTTGCCTGTTTTAGCTTGATAAAGTAGGGTTTGAAAGGCCACTTTTTGATTCAATTCCCCGCTAATCTTCTGGGTTAATAATTTCTGCTCCATTTTTTCTTGGGTTTTATATAAAGCACTAGTTTCCTTAATAATACTGTTCTGAATTTCCCAATAAGGTAACCCTTTTTATTCTAACTGTGGCCAAACTCTTTCTTCTACTTGATGGATTAGCGCTTGTGCTTGCCACTGTTGGGGTTTAGTTAAAGGAGACTTAGGAGCTAAATGAGTCACCAGCTAGCCTAATTCTATCTTTTTAGGAGAGACTTTAAGGGACTCGTTTGCCGGGATTTTCTATTAAAGTTGTTAGATTGTATAAGGGTTTGCCTTCTAGACTTTGGTAGCCTTTTAACCACCACTTAGGTTGATGTTGACTCTCTTGCCAAGCTCCATAACTCAAAGGTAAGAATCAGCTGATCACAATTATACTGTTTTTTTAGGCTAGTATCATTCTAATCCATCAACTTTTCTAATTGTTGTCTCTCATCTCCACTTGCACCTGTCACTTCAAAACTTAAAGGATAACCATGACTTTCTACTAAAAGGTGGGTTGTCATCCCTTTCCCTTTGTATCCATAGTCTACTATCTCACCTCCTCCTTTTCCTACGGAAAAA
The DNA here is from genome assembly GCA_965200675.1 of Parachlamydiaceae bacterium. Taxonomy (GTDB): domain Bacteria; phylum Chlamydiota; class Chlamydiia; order Chlamydiales; family Parachlamydiaceae; genus CBDAUP01. The sequence goes on from CBDAUP010000001.1 coordinate 43,052, forward strand.
AAATCCATCCACTGCTAGTCTTTTCTATTTCATTATCCCTAGTATCTCAGCTCTGTCTTTTAGCTTAGCTAGTATACTTGCTAATCTACCATCCTTTTGCCATACACCTAGCCATCTATGCGTAGCTGATTTCAATCCCCATTCATTCCCTTTTGGTAAATCACACCAACGTGCTCCGGTCACTAACATCCAACATAAACTATTACTGATCTTTCTCCATAGAACATGGGGTTTTCCTTTCCCTTTCTTCTCCGCTTCTTCTGGCATATATGGTTCTATTATTTTCCATTGTTCATCTGCTAATCCTTCAAATTTTCCTATCAGTTAACTCTTTCTCTTAAAATTGGAGGATTTTGTTACATCTTCTATATTTATACTACATTATTGGGATAGGCTCCTGATTTATTTTCGATTTTACAATTAAATAATTTAATTTTAATTAGTTTTATAATATTATTTACATAAATTAAATAGGATTTAAATAGTATGTCTCATTTTTTAACACTAAGCCATTGTCAAAACTCTATTCAATTGAATAATTTCATTTCTCAATTAAAACCTAACTGGTATGGTAATTTTGCTTGTAAGCAAGGTAGTTATTCTTATAATCAGCTAATCAACCAAGCTAATTCTCTCTACATACCTAGTTTAAAAAAAAACGTTTTAGCACTAAATTATTAGAGTTAAAACAAAATCAATCTACATTAGCTCGAATTATTTGTTGTATAAAAGACTTTTTTTTTCCTGTCATTGATTTAAAAAATACAAGGGCTAAACAAAATACAGAGAGTAGATCAACTGATCTTTTAACTTCTTTGCCTAATGAAATTTTATTGCATATTTTCTCTTATATCAAAGATCTCAAACAACTAGCTAATATAAGGTTAATTCATCCTAACTTATGGGATACATCCCATGAATTTATTAAAAAGTTAAATTATCTTTCTAAAGAATCTCCAGAAGAGTTGAATCATATCTTAAAAGCTTTTCCTTCTTTAATCTTTTTTAAATTAAACTATGCAACTAGTGAGCATCTTGAAGTTATTCTTCGCTCTTTACCCTATTTAACTACCTTAGAATTGACAGGAGATATAACAAATGAAGATCTTGAATTGATAGTAAAATGGTTACCTCACTTAGAAAAGCTCACTATTAATAACTCTCATAAACTGACTAATTGTCATGCCTTATCCCAATTAAAAAATCTGAAGCAGTTAAATCTGGCTGGCTGTTCTAAAATTCAAGATATTAAATTGCTAAAAGGTTCAATTCATTTAAACATTATATTCTAATTATCCATCAATTGATTAGAAGATACATTAATATATTTTATTATTTTATTAATTTTTTTAGCTATCCTTGATCTCAAAATGGGATTATCCTATTTTAGATAGTTAAAAATTAAAAATCCTATGGATTTTTAACTACAACTTATATTTGCTCTATTTAAGTTAGACTATACAAAAAGATTTTTATGCAATTTAGACGACCTCTTTCTTTAAAACCAGGAGATAAGGTAGCAATTGTCTCTCCTTCATCGGGTATGCCTTTCCTATTTCCTTGGGTATATGAACAGGGATTAAACCAACTGAGGGAAATTTTTAAGGTGCAAGTGGTAGAATTTCCTACAGCCAAGCAAAGTCCCGACTATCTTTCTAAAAACCCAAAAGCTCGTGCCGATGATATCAATGCAGCCTTTGCCGATCCTTCCATCAAAGGAATCATTGCAACAATTGGCGGAACTGATCAGATAAGAATCTTACCTTATCTCGATAGAGAAGTGATTTCAGCTAATCCAAAAGTCTTCATGGGTTATAGTGATAATACGAACATCCATCTATTTCTCTGGAATTTGGAGATTATTTCTTATTATGGTGGCTCAATCATGACCCAATTTGCTATGGGTGGAGGCATGCAAAACTATACAATTGATTCTATTAGAAAAAATATTTTCAATCCACCCGTTGGCTCAATAACTGCTGCTTCAGCCTATAGTGATGCAGATTTAGATTGGGACGATAAACAAAATTTAGATAGAAAACCTCTGATGTATCCAAGCCAAGGATGGCATTGGTATAACAAACAAAATCATTCAATCGAAGGACAACTCTGGGGAGGATGTCTAGAGATTCTCGCTTTGCACCTATCGATCAAAAGTTATTTACCCTCTCCTAAGCAATTGGAAGGTACTATTCTTTTCATAGAAACTTCAGAAGAAATGCCATCGGAAGGATTCGTGTATCGCTTTATAGCCGCCTTAGCAGAACTTAAATTGTTAAAAAGATTTAAAGCTATTCTGATGGGCTATCCAAAAGCTCAATTTTGCAATAAGCAGCCACCTGAAGGAAGAGAAGAGTATATTTTAAACCAACAAAATGCAGTAAAAAATGCCCTCAAAGATTATGAATCTACTATCCCTGTTATCTTTAATATGAATTTTGGCCATACTGATCCTCAAATGATTATTCCTTGCGGAAGCTATGTCAGTATTAATAGCCATAATGAGACTATAAAATTTTCTTAGGATGGAGTCATTCTCATGATAGGTTTCTATAAAGATAAAAAATATCAATTGATGAGAAAATCCTAGCTCATCGTTAGACTGTCATTCTTTTTTAATTTATTAAAATGTCTTCTATAATAAGCTCTCTTTTAAATTAATAGTGAAAGTAATGAAATGAATGAGCAAATTAAACCAAAATTAGATGTAGCTATAGAACAATATTATTCTAAAGGAAAAGAGCAATCACGGTTAAATGAACATCGTCTCGAAAGAGACCGGACCTTGATGATTTTAAAGAAAATGATGCCGACAGCGCCGGCTGTTGTGTTGGATATTGGAGGAGCAGCAGGAGCCTATGCTTTTCGTTTAGCAAATCAAGGATATGAAGTTCATTTGATCGATCCAGTTCCGCTCCATATTGAACAAGCCTTAAATTTTCAACGGGCTTCTTCCATTAAATTAGCTAGTTGTTCTATTGGAGATGCAAGACATATTGAAAGAGAAGGCCAATGTGCAGATGTTATTTTGCTCTTGGGACCTTTATACCATCTGATTTCGCAAAGTGATCGCTCAAAAGCTTTAAAAGAATCTTACCGTCTTTTAAAACCGGGAGGTACTCTTTTTGCGGTTGGAATTTCTCGTTTTGCCTCTTTTATGGACAGTGTTTACCAAGAAGTATTCCATTCTAAAAAAGAAGTCATAGAACGAGAATTAAGGACTGGTATTCATCATAAAATATCAGAAGGCTTTGATTTTGGATATCTCCATACTCCTTCTGAATTAAAAATAGAAATTGAACAAAATGGTTTTCAGACCGTTTCTATTCTTTCTATAGAAGGACCTGTCTGGCATAAAGGCATCATGAATAATCTTTCGAAAGATCAAAATCAATGGCAATCTTTACTTTCTATGATTGAAAAATTAGAAGCAGAGGAATCTATCTTAGGTGCTAGCGCTCATATGATGGCTATAGCTAAGGTCGGCATAAATAAAAAATAAATATTTTTAAAATTTATAAAAAAATTAATAGGAAAAACATGGTTGTCATTGAGCTCAATAAAAAATATCTCTCAAGGATGATCCATCCCGATCTACTCTTAGCTGAAAAACTTGTCTATAAGCCCTTTAGTCTTCCTCTTCAGAATTTGAAAAAAGAGGATGAAAGTGCAGACTATGGAGCTTCTGAATTCACTTTAGACAATTACTCTATCAAATTTCGCGTAGGCAAGATTACTTCGAAAAAAGTAGGTCAATTTATCACTTTTTGGAAGCGCATAGGTAGAGGACCCATTTTGCCTTATGATTTCAATGATTCATTTGATTTTCTGATAGTTAGTGTACGCACTAACTATCACTTTGGCCACTTTGTTTTTCCAAAAGCTGTGCTTTTTAAAAAGGGAATTATATCAGGCAATGGAAAAGAAGGTAAAAGAGCGATGCGCGTTTATCCTTCTTGGGATAAAACGGACAATTCTCAAGCTAAAAAGACGCAAGTTTGGCAATTACAATATTTTATCGACTTCTCTAAAGGTAATTTTGATTGCGCATCTAATGGAAAGTACTGGCTTAATAACAGATTAAGTCATGACTTCAATAAAAAAAAATTTTCAGAAACAAATTAAAGAAACCTAGGATTTCTAATAGCCGTATAGAAGGTAATAATTACAAACATATAATACTATAAGATTTTAAAATCCTAATGATATAAGCACAACTATGAGAGGTTCTTATCTTCTCAAATAAGTTAGCTATCTCATAGCTTAAAATTGACATCTTATTTACTTTGGAGATGAATAGGACTATACGACCCTAAATCATACTAATTCTTAAGTGTTTACCAATAACTGCTGCGGCATTAATAAGAGACCTTATGTTTGAGGATTCACTTGGATCTAGCAATCGATCAAGGGCTGAGCGGCTGGTTCCTATACGCTTAGCAAATTCCTCTTTTGTCAACTGCTGTTTTTCCATTTCATCTTGCAGTTGCATCACAAAAGCATATTTAGCTCCTACCTCTTGGCAATGCTCACAAATGCCTTCTTCTTTAAGAAAATCCTCAAAACTTGATCCCGCATGGATGTTTTTATTTTTTATTTTCTTGCTGCTCATAATTTTTTGCTCTCTTTTTATCACTTTTATTGATTTATCTAAAGATTGTAGCCAAAATCTAACAGGTTCATTTCCATTAACTTAGTAAAATTAGGTTTCTAAATTTATAAAGGATGCTCTTGTTCTCTTTTTTTTGATAATTCTAATCCTTTGATTTGAGCTTGCGCTAGCTGAATAGCGACCAGTTTATGCTGAGTTTTTAACTCTTTCTCGAAAGAATTGGTAAACTCTACCGAATTTATTTTTCGATAGATATCTTTAGATAGAGTTGCCTGAAGTATTTGATCGGTAATCGATTGTCTAAGGTCAGGAGCTATTTTTAATTCTTCCCCTTTTTTAGCTAATGGAAGCTGTAAAGGAATAACAGAAAGCACATGCCCTTTAATCTGTTGAATTTCCTTCGTCGAGGCTTCTTTGCCCATGTTAGCTGAAGCTATTGATTTTTCGTTCCTAAGCATTTTAGAAGAGAAAAATTAAATTTAATACACTATACAAAATCAAAGCTTGAAATTTCTTACATTTCGTTCTAAATGCTAAGTAAGCTATTTAATTGTTAAGGCTATAATGATGACCTAATGACAAATTTTAAGAATTAATCAAAAATTGTCAGGTCAATTTGGTTAGCTCCATTAAAAGTGCCATTATCATATCCCTTATCCAGATCATCTTGCCATTCCTCATCATAAATATAGCGCTGTTGAAACAAAAATTTGTCTAAATCATCTTTATGAGTAAATTTAACAACATAGGCTGTACCTAAAGAAATAGCTTTACTATTTTCGATATGGAATGTTTTTTGATGAGAATCTAAAATATAGATTTCTTGCGGACTTTTATAATAGAGGGCAATTGTTTCTCTTCCATCGGATAAACTAGCAAGAAAAGATTTGCCTTTTGCTTGTTCAATTGCTTTTGTCGTTAAATCTTGAACAGTTTGCGGAGCATCATCAAACACACCAACTAACCTAGGATCGTAAGAAATCTCAGCCACTATATTCAAATTTTTAAGATTTAGATCATCTTTTACTTGTTTTACAGTACGATTGGTAGGCGCTTTTTCATATTGTTTTAAATGTTTTTGACTGCCTTGTATAATGCAATCATTAAAAAAACTTGTAGGATTAAAAGCTGCTGGGTTTTCTAAAATTTTACTCAATGTAAAAAGTGCAATAGAGGTACAAGCATTACACGCCTGTTGCTGAACTTGTGAGGTCTCCATTTTATACCATTCGCCGGGTAATCCTTCATAGCGGATAAATTTTTCTATGGGTTGATTCTCAATTCTTGGTCTATTTTTAATGGTAGAGGAGGCTAAAGGTGCAGATGGATTATTCACTTTAAGTGGACAAGCTAACTTAGGATAGGTTTGATTCCAACTTGTTTTGATGCGTTCCATAAGTTGAGGTTCTAAATTAGTTTCTCGATTGAGATGAGTGACTACATGTGTTAGGTGAGTCGATTTATAACTGCCAAATAAGAAGCGTCTTAAACGTTGAACTACATTTAAACATACAATATGCCAACCTTGGGTTTTATCGTAAGATAAATAGCTTTTTTCTAACCGCCAACCTCGATTCTTACCTAAAGAGTCGTAATTGTGATCCGGAAATTTTCTATTTAATGCATCGATTAATAGATTGGACATGGGCTACCTCAAACTTTTTTATAAACTTTTTAAACTTAATTAATAATTATAAAATAAGATTATTTATAAATGATTAAGAATATAGTTTTTTATTATAAATCTTGCTATTTACAAATTAAATCTTTATGCTTAAGCTATTAAAAAACTAAATTTTTACGATGATTACGCCTAGCTATTCTACTTTATTTTTACATGCTAATCACAATTCACGCTTAATTCCCTATAGTTTATATTCAAAATCAAAGCTGGGAATTGCAAGGCAAGTTATTCATGGAATGTTTGATGAAATAGCTTCTCTAGCTTTAAATAAAGGCGCTAACTTAGCTCAGTATGAATTTCGCATAGCGGAACTAGCCATTGTTAAGATAGATTTACCCATTGAGAAACAAGCTCAGACGCTGTGGAATAAGATTTTAAAATGGGCTAGGTTTTTCTTTTTTTATGCTTTAGGCGTGACTTTGAAAGTGATCTCTTGGCTCATCGCTCCCTCTTTGGCCCTGACCAAATATCGCTACTATTTAAAAATCGTTGAGCAGCATAATGTGGTAGCTAAAAAGCTAGATCCTCTCTCTCATTGGTTAAAACCACACTCTTTTCTTGTCCTGCATGAGAATCCTTTTTTTCAAAAGCTCCCTAATGAGTTAATTACCTCTATTTTAGCCTCTCTGCATTCGATGCCAGCTATCGTTCACTTTGCTTCAACTTGTAAGCAGGCTTATCACATTGCAAGTGATCTACAATTAAAAAAAAGTCTATTTAAGCAAAATCTGCGCTTGCAACTCTATCCACCTTTTTTAATCAAAAGCTTAAGTCAGGCACGTTTAGATCAGCTACCTACTGCTATTTTGCCTCCGCAATTCATTCATCTTTTACAAAATCTGAGTCAGTTTGATGCCCTATTTAATCGAGCTGATTTAAATTACGATGATTTAAAGCAGGCATTAGAATCAAAAAATATACCGGATGCTTGTTATGCATCCTCTATTGTTGATTGTTTAGAAGTACAGGGTGGAATAAAGAATGAGGGAGCGCCCATTAAAAAATTTTATTTTGGTCAGCAGTGTGGCTTAATTGCTTATTTAGAACCAATTAGTAGTGTACACCCTGCTTTATTATTTATTCCATTTAAGCAAAAATGGCTGATTTTTCATGCAGGTGCCTATGGTAGAGATATATCTTTTCTCTTTTTTTTCAACAAAGATCTCTTCCACAAGCTGCTTATAGATTATCTAGAAAGATTATTTAATCATAAAAGTTGTGGATATCCTTCAGTTACACAAAATGGAAAAGATATTCAAGAACATTTTGCTTCTCAAAATGGAGTTCTTGCTCCAGGATTTCAGCTTCGCTCTATTTCTTCTTAGCTTAAGCTAGGATCTTATAGGCTGCTAAGCAACTCTTTAAAATTAGCCGATTGCTATCGAATAGATATAGACTAGCTTTTGTACAATTTTAGCTTAATCAAAGGTTAAGTTTTTTAAATCTTTCCCTATTATGTTAACATTAATTTAATTAAACTTTTTAAATTTTAGGGTCTTATGCAAAAAATTGAAGGCATCTCGGTTTGGGGTGAGCCTCTCCAAGAGGCAGTTTTTCAAATGAAAGAAGCGTTAAAACATCAAGCTAGTTACGGTGCTTTGATGGCTGATCATCATATCGGCTATTCTGTGCCGGTCGGTGGCGTCATTGCCTATGAAGAAAAAATTTGCGTTAACGGGGTAGGTTTTGATATTGCCTGTGGAAATAAAGCTGTTCGTTTAGATTGTGATTTAGGCTTAGTCAAAAAAAATATCTCTAAAATTATGAATGAGATTCAACAGCAAATTTCATTTGGCGTAGGACGAACAAACTTAGAAAAATTAGAGCATCCCCTATTTGAAGAGGTTTTATGGAAAGAAATTCCTCTGCTCAATAGCTTAAAAAATAGGGCTAGAGAGCAATTAGGCACTGTGGGAAGTGGAAATCACTATGTAGACATTTTTGTCGATGAGAAAGAACGCGTATGGATAGGCGTGCATTTTGGCAGTAGAGGTCTAGGCCATAGTATTTGCACCCATTTTGTGAAAAAAGGAGGAGGCAAAGATGGAGTGCATGCAACTCCTGTTGTATTAGATGTCCAGGCTGATTTAGGCGAATCCTATCTCCATTGCATGGAGTTAGCCGGCAGATATGCGTATGCCGGCAGGGATTGGGTTTGTGAAAAAGTGGCTAAGATTATAGGAGCGCAGATTGTCGAAGAAATTCACAATCACCATAATTTTGCCTGGAAAGAGACCCACTTTGGTAAAAATTGGTGGGTGGTGCGCAAGGGAGCTACGCCGGCTTTTCCCGGCCAAACAGGCTTTGTCGGAGGTTCGATGGGAGACTTGTCTTACATTTTAGAAGGACAAGAAAGTCCGGAGAGTCAAACTAGCCTCTATTCTACGATCCATGGGGCAGGTCGTTTACTGGGAAGAATGCAAGCAAAAGGTAAAAGAGATAGAAAAGGAAGAATCATTAGACAACCTAGGGTAGATGTCAAAAAGCATCTAGAGTGGATGAAGAAAATGGGCGTCGAACTGCGCGGAGGAGATCTAGATGAATCTCCTTTTGCCTATAAACGGATTGAAAAAGTGATTGAATCGCATCGAAATACGATCAAAATCTTGCATGTTTTAAAGCCACTTGGAGTTTGCATGGCCCATGATAAAATAGTGGATCCCTATAAAGATTAAACTTTTGTGAACTAACTGCATCTATTAACAGGTATAGGCTCTTCCTCTAAAATAAATCAAACTTTTACTATTTTTAATCCTCATCTAGCCTAGCTGAATAGCTAAGAATGAGAGAAACTTCAGTCTATCGAACTTTAAGAAAATCAACGAGAAATAATGCTTTAGACAGTGCAAAAATAGTTTTAATTTTTAAAGGTTTTAAATTAGTTTCTCGATTGAGATGAGTGACTACATGTGTTAAGTGAGTCGATTTATAACTGCCAAATAAGAAGCGTCTTAAACGTTGAACTATATTTAAACAGACAATATGCCAACCTTGGGTTTTATCTTAAGATAAATAGCTTTTTTCCAACCGCCAATCGGTAGTCCTAAACATGTAATGCTAAGTAGAAGTTTTATTTGACTTTGTAGGTGTTTTGGTAATCTCTATTGGGATTCATCCAATAGAAATTACTAAAATGACATTAATCTGTCCAATTCTTTAAATTAAACTATATAAGAATAGTGAATAAATTTTATTTAAATTTTTGATCAACTAAATAATAATATCTATTAATTCAATTTTTTTGATATAATATCAAGTTAAATTATTTTATTTAATTTAATAATTTTATTAAATTTTTTAACAAAATTATTATAGGAAAGTGCATGATTAATCTTTTAACTTGCAAAAGTTATTACTTTATTAAGCATAATCAATTAAAGGAAACTAAGCTGAATGTTATTTAACGTCTATTGCGCTGCTCTAGTTTTTTTATCGAGAAACTCAATTGCAAACAGTGGTCAAACAATACTATCATCTGAGTTACCTGCTGAAATACTCAACCTTTTGAGAGAACTTGATGCAAAGTATCATTGTTTGAACATTGTTTAAAAATTAAGATTTATACCTTTTACCCAATAACTTGACATACGCTTGATTATTCTTCAAAGATTGAATAATTGAATAGCTGAAGCAGAAATCAAAGGCTCTTGCTTGGATTGCAAATTTCTGTATAATTTAATTAATTTATAATTAAAAAATTTAATAATTAGGATTTCATTCAAAATGAGCTTTACTTGTCATGCACATAAGAAAAATTGTACACTAGCAAAGGCTCTTCTATGGGGAATGTGCCGTAGCCATTTTTACCAAGCTAAGATCCAAAGTCAGCTAGAGATAAAGATCATGCATCTGGCTCTAGCAATTTTTGAATGTTGTCCTATTATTGGTCAAATAATATCTTTAATTGAGCTTAAATACGTTCTCTCTCATCAGCAGCTACAGCCTCTTTCTTGTAATTTAAAGTTTGATAGGGAGAAGCGTCAAGAAAGTGCAAACGACATTATGCGAATATGGCCCAAAGATTTGAGTAAATTGGGTTTAAATGAGTCTCAAAAGGATAAAATCGACAAACATATTCAGCAAGCTTTTAAGACATTATCTAAAGGTGGCAACATAGGTTTTAGTAAGAACAAATTAGAATATAACTATCGAGATCAGACTAAGAAAGTAAATCTTCCATTTAGCTTGAACATAACAAAAGTAGTAGACACAGCAACCTACCAAATCTTATTATTTCCTAAAACTGTTTTTGCCTCTGGAGGAGAAAGAACAATTCGTTGGGCATATGATCTGACAAAAGGAGAATTTCTATTAAAGAAAAGAATTGTAGGAAGTTTTGAAAAAGAAATTTTAGTCTGTTTAAATTCTATTCGTTTAAAGAATGGTAGGGGAAGTCCTTTAATATGGAGAACGGCTAAAGATAAAACGGGAAAAGAAAAGTTACAATTGATCGAGCCTATTCAAGAAGGAAGCCTTGCAATTTTATTTAATACAGCTCCTCTAGCTCACTTTTCTGTAAAACGCGAGCTTATATTGGATCTTTTGCAAGAGTTAGAGGCTCTAAATCAAGTGTCTATCTCATGTACAGTTTCTCTTACAAAATCTTTAGAAGGTGAGCATCAAACGCCGCGTAAATTTGCGTATGCTGCTTTTCATGCGGATATTAAACCTTTAAATGTTTTAGTCTCTTTAAAAAATGAAAAATGGCGAGCAGAGCTGTGCGACTTTGGACAAGCTGCAGCTAATCCCTGTATCACTATAACTTCTACAGGGTATACACCTCCTGAATATATCCGTTTTTACCATCTTTATAAAAAACAAAAATCTGAACTATTTTTTACACAAACTTCTGATCGATTAGATTTAGCTGAATTTACGGTTAATCATGGACATGGAAGAGATATATGGAGTATGGGCCTTGTCATTCTTACGCTTCTTGTCGGGCGAGAAGAAGAGATAAGCTATCATTTATCTATGAAAGAATCCATTAAATCCTACATTCCTCCTCTACGCAGTTTAAAATCGGTTTTATCAGGCTGGCAGGATTATAATGAGCAGGGTACTTTGAAACTTACTCAAGAAGCTCTTGATGCAGATCTTGATCAACTTGAGAATGAAGTTATGCTCAAACACCCTGAAGAAAAAGAGGAATTAGCTAAAATATTTTTAATGTTAAAAACTAAGATGTTAAGGATTAAGCCTGAAGAACGGGTTACAGTAGATACTTGTTTAGCTTTGTTTCAATCTTTTACAAAACACTAAAACTCTTAACAAATCAAGATAGTTTCAACAAAATCTTTATCTATAGCTGTACCTATGTAGTCTCATGGGTGCTGTTTTGTATAAGATCCGGTGATGGACAACCTGTTATCTTATTTTGAAGATTCTAAAAGACTGGAAACAATCTATAGGGGTCAGTATAAAGCTAAAGAAATGATCGTGTTAATTTAAGGACAGTGAGTTAAGCTATAAGTGCTATTAGCCAATGGATAGGTCATCAAATGAGATGGAGAATTGCAGAACTTAATGCAACGTATGCTAGTTTACCTAAGCATTTTTATGAAGAAATCAGTCCGACTCCAGTTAAGAATCCTCAATTAGTTTTTTTAAATGAAAAGTTAGTCAAAGAGTTAAAGATTAACTTAGAAAATTTAAGTCAGCAAAATAGAGCCGCTATTTTTTCAGGTAATACTTTAATCGAAGGCTCAAAACCTCTAGCCCTTGCTTATGCAGGGCATCAATATGGCTATTTTGTGCCTCAACTAGGCGATGGACGCGCTATTTTACTAGGCGATATCGCTAATCATGTAGGTGAACGGTTTGAAATCCAGCTAAAAGGTTCAGGAAGAACGCGTTTTTCTCGGCAGGGCGATGGCCGATCGCCGCTAGGACCTGCCATGCGCGAATACATCGTAAGCGAGTTTATGCATACTTTAAACATTCCCACGACTCGTTCGCTAGCTGTTGTGACGACAGGCGAAACAGTGAGAAGAGAAGCAACCAAACCAGGAGGCATTTTAACGCGCGTATCAAAAAGTCATGTGCGTATTGGAACCTTTGAATATTTTGCAGCTAGGAATGATACCACCGCCCTTAAAACTCTAGCCGATTACATGATTACTCATTATTACCCAGCTGCGAAGATAGCTAAAAATCCCTATCAAGCCTTGTTAGAAGCGATCATCGATGCCCAAGCCCACTTAATAGCGCAGTGGCTGCAGATAGGATTTATTCATGGAGTGATGAACACAGATAACACGTCTATTGTAGGCGAGACTCTGGACTATGGACCTTGTGCTTTTATGGATGCCTTTGATCCCCATGCTGTTTTTAGTTCAATTGATCGGCAGGGTCGTTACGCTTACACTAATCAGGCCCCAATTGCTCAGTGGAATCTATCCGCTTTAGCGCACTGTTTTTTACCTCTACTTGCCATGAATCAGCAGGAGGCAACAGCCCTAACCCTAGAAGCAGTCCAGGCTTTTTTACCAGCCCATAAGCGCTATTGGCTTGAAGGGATGTGTGCTAAAATTGGCCTACAAAATTGCTGTGCAGCTGATTTAACATTGATTGAAAGCTTTTTAAAGTTGATGCATCGACAGCAAGCTGATTTTACGTTGAGTTTTCGCTACTTGTCTCAAGCAATTAGCCCAGCAGCAGATTCAAGCCGTTTAAAAGAACTGTTCCACAATAGTCCTGACCTTGATCTATGGCTTGCGCAGTGGCAAGCACGCCTTCAAACAGAGCCTACCTCTCTTTCAGAGATAAAAAAAAGGATGAATTTAATCAATCCTCTCTTTATTCCGCGCAATCATCTGATTGAACAAGCTATTGAAGCTGCTGAACATCAAAACGATTTTGAAAAAGCTCAGCACTTAATAGCGGTGCTAACTCATCCTTATGATGAGCAGCCGATGAATGACCTGTACAAAAGCCCGCCAACTCCTGAAGAACGAGTCTTTCATACGTTTTGCGGAACGTAACCTCATTTTAATAAAAAATAGTACAGCCGCGTTGTTCTAATTCTTGAAACCAGTCGGGAATTTTTAAATTTTTATTGAGGCGCACATCTAATTTTTCCAACTGATCGAGATTTTTTAGAGTAGCAGGCAACTCAGTCAAGCAATTATCTCTCAAATCCAAGAGTTGAAGAGAGCTCAATTGGCCGATAGATTCCGGCAGAGTAGTCAGCTGATTGTTTCTTAGATTGAGTTCTGTTAAATTTTGTAAGGCGCCTAGACTAGCTGGCAATTGACTGAGGTGATTGTTTTCCACTATGAGTTTTTTTAAATTTTTTAGATTGCCTATTTTTGCCGGCAGGCTTTCTAGGCTATTATTAGCCGCCTGTAACTCTTTTAACTGAATTAGCTTAGTCATAGAATCGGGTAGAGTAGTCATGCAATTGTGGTAGATTCTCAACTCGATGAGCGCTGTTAGCTCTCCTATAGAATCGGGTAAAGAGGTGAAGTTATTGTAGGAGATATTTAAATAAAGGAGCTGCTGGAGTTGATTAAAAGAGCCGGGTAAGACAGAAAGACCGTTACTAGCTAAATAAAGGAAGTTTAACTTTCTAAGGGCGCCTATTTCTTCCGGAAGTATTTCTATTTTATTGTAATTCAGATCTAAAACTTTTAAATTAGTTAATTCTCTAATTTTAACTGGTAAATAAGATAAATTATTCACGCTAAAATTGATTCTTTCTAAATTATTCATTTGAAAGATGCAATCAGGTAACTGACTTAGGTGATTTTTATAAGCACTGAGTCTTTTTAATTTTTTTAACTGTTCCATTGCTTCTGGCATGTCTTCTATTTTGTTATCATCTAGCCACAATTCTTCTAACTCAGTCAAAGCAAAGATAGAGGAGGGAAGGGTCTCTAACTGTTTTCCCGTCAAATCTAGCGAGTTAGGATCGTCAGCCTTGACAGATGATCCTATTAAATTGAGAAAAATGAATAGGCCTTGCACTAAGTAAAGAAAATTTTTCATGAGTTCTTGACCTTTGTAGTTTAATGGCTAGTTAGCTTTCTATTAAGATTTTATAAGATAGGGAAGTCAGCAATCGAGGATGTAAAGGCAACAGGATCTCTTGCATAAACTGTTTAAGTAAAGGTTTTTTGTTAGCTGTGAGCCAATTCTTTAATAGGGTCTCCTGCTGTTTAGTAAAGTTCAAATCCCCATCGAGCAGGCGCATTTGTAGCTCGAGAATAGCCAAAGAATTAGCTAATTGAGGATCCGCTTTGAGCTTGTCTGTTGTCTGTCCATCAAAGCTAGTCATTACACCCTGATTGACTAACCAAACAGTGCCTTTTTTTCTCTTTTGTTGACACAGTTGGGCTGCCTCCATCTGGTCGCAGATATTAAATTGTGTTATTTCATGATTTTGATACTCGATGAGTACGTAGTGCAGTGGTTTCATGTAGCCAGTAATCCAACCGGGCATAGCTAGAGAATCGCCCTGGACAGTGAGAAGAGCATTTTCTGAGATGGACAGCTGATCGGAAAAAAGAGGAATGAACTTCTGCAGTTTAGGGTGCTGGAAAGCCTCTTTTAAAGGATGAAAGGTGATCTGATTGCGATGGGGCAGAGACTGCTTACCGGATAAGTTAGCTAAGCTCGAAGCTAGTTGCATACTGTTCGTTTCGACCTGTTTCTCCTCTTGCTCTTCCGCTTGCAAATTGAGTAGCTGCTGTTGAGTTGTCTGCTTAGTGGCCGTTGTTTGTGTTTCAGCAGAGGCCATACTGGTGTGCTGGGTGTTGTCATTGAGCTTAACCTCTTTAGGATAGAGCATCTGCTCTTTAGCCCGTTCCCATTCAGCTAATAAAGACTCCTCTTGGTATTTCTGAGCTAAAGGCTGCCCTATTAAAGCAGTTTGGATTTTAGTCAGCCGTTGCCTAAATTGTCTTTTAAGCTTATCGAGTCCTTGATCAATGGGAGAAAGATGCGCTTGTAAGCTGGCTTGTTGTAAGGGCTGGTCAGACGTATCTTCGACAAAGAGGTGTCTCAAATGCTGAAAGTTTTGCTCAAACTCTTGGGGAGTACCCTTTAAAGACTCCTGCCAGAAGAGATTCTCCAAAATAGCTTGGCCCTTTAAATCCAAAGAGGGGAAATTGTGTTGCCCTTTATTCAAAGCCAGTTTTTTAACAGTATATTCTAGGATATCTAAATAGGAGAGAGCTGTGTCTGGCTCTTTAGCTAAACAGTGTTTGATCGCTAAGGCTGCATTTTTAGTCAGCAGCAAACGGGCTGTTTGGCCTAAATGAATGCCGCGCAGTCGCCCAATCCCTTGCACTAATGAGGATAGATCATTGTGCTCATTGATAAACACCAGCGCTTGAGCGGTTGGGGCTAACTGGCGATCGGTACCAGTAGTATCTTTTTGAGCATAGAGCCAAAAGAGCTGCGATTCTGGCAAATGCGCTAAGGCATGAGGGATAAACTTTTTCATGCCTTGCTTTAAGACAATCGGCAAGCCCTGTTGATCAAAGGTAGCCACCCCTTTAAAGTGTGGGAACTGGATTAACAACTCTTGAGCCACTTGTAACAGGGCGGGATAATCGCGTAAGACTGCGCCAATCTCAATCAAGACCGAAGGATGAGTGAGTCCACTAGCTTTAGCTGCCTGAGGTAACAGTTTGATAATCTCAGAGCTTTCCTCAGTTGGACATTCATAAATGGGTTCAGCTTGGGCATACTTGCGCTGCATGGTGATCACCGTGCGGGCCATGGCTAATTCATCCTGCACAATATTAAACTGACTAGGCAAGTTTTGGAGGGAAAGCGTACCGGAAGCACCAACCACCTCTTTAAAACAAGCGACTAACAGATGAGGCGTACTGACGATCTTCTCTTCATAACGACGCAAATGCGGTAAAACGCTCAAAGCGATAAACTGCAAGCGCAGGGGAATATGCTGTTCTAACTGGGCTATAAAATGCTCTAACTCAGCGGGTTTCAGGTTGAGCAAGCTTTTAGGTGCTTGAGCGCCCATCAGTTTAGTCAACAAGAGAAACTGCTGATAGCCTCTGGTCTCCTTGAGATTCATCTCTTTTTTCTCCATCTCAGTCGATGCTTCATTAGCTAACTGCTCAAAAAAGCGCTGCACATAGTCGAGTGAAAAAGGCGTGCGCATGTTGAGCTGGATGGTGAAGTTCAGGATCTGATCGGGCGAGCAGTACTCATTGCCCTCTTTCGGATGGCGTGCATCCTCGAGCGGAATGGCAATGCGCTGTTGCGCTAAATCGAGTGTGCCATAGTGTTCATTGGCATTTTGACTCAGGGTTTGAAACAGGTAATGGTGCAGTTGATCGTGTAGAATGCGGATTTGATTAGCCAGTAATTTAGGCTCGAGCGTTTGGAGCTGCTTTTCATACTGCATTTGATCCTGGCTGTCCAGTTGACCGAGCAGATAGGCTTTAGGTTGGTCATCGATCGCTAAAGTCGTCTGTTTGATAATCGCCTCAACGAGTTCAGGTAGCAGCTGCTGATAGGCTTTTTCTGTCAATAGAGGGAGCTGCTTAGAAGCGGTTGTTTGCCAGCACTCGACGCGGTAGCGCTGGTCGATTACTTTGAAGAAGGCTTGATAGAGATGGGCACTGAGTACTAAGCGCTCGGGCTTAAAAAACTGATTCATGCCAATCGAGTAGTTGGACTCTTGGCTATCATCTAGCACTTTGTGCGGTTCATCGATGAACAACACCGCCTTTTGTTTGACATACTTTTTTAATTCTAGTAAAGCCACTAAAGCTACTGGATTGCTCTTTTGGGCGGCTAGCTCTTTGGGCTTTAACACAAAGAGATTATGGGCTGTTTGGTCGCTCATGAAGACTGGTTGGCGTTTGCGCTGGGCTCGTTTGAGATCTTTCAAGATCGTTTGGATATCCTCAGCCATACTAGGCGATTCTCTAGAAAAGTCCAGTCGGTAGCCAAATAAGCGGTAGGCTTGTTGTAAAAAGGTTTGTAAGCCAGCCTCTTGTTGCTCAAACAAAGTAGCTGGAGCTATCATGATCGCCAAGGTGTCCTCTTTAGCTGTTAGCAATAGCCATAAGCGCTCTAAGGCTGTCGATTTGCCAAAACCAGTCCTTGCTTCAAACAGGGTCCAACCCTTTTGATTCAATAACTGCAAAGCGTCTACTTGCTCTTGGCGCAATAGAATATGGCTTAACGCTTCAAAAACGAGCAGCTCGGGTGAGGCATTAACGGCATAGGCTCGAGTGGCTTGGCTCTGCGCCACGTAACTTTGGGCTGCTAGCTCCAAAGCCACCGGCTCAGAGTTAATATGCAGTAAGTCCTGGTAAGTTTGCAAAGCTTGCTGGCAGCGCTGCTTTTTTTGCATCTCTGTCTTGAGTAGAGCATACTGACCGACTAAGTTAATCAGCTGCTGAATCTCCTGATCCGTTAAAGTGGGATTACTATGGCGCAGGGCTTGAAAGTCTTGACGGCCCAGGGCGATCAGTAAAGTCTCAATCTCAAACTTAAAGCGCAAGTCTCGTTGTAATTCTAAGATAAAGTGATGCTCTTGGTGCGTCTCATTAGCTAAAGTAAGGATCCTCTTTTTTAAAACTTTTAACTCTTGTTCCTGTTGTGTAATGGCTAGCTGGTACTGTTCTAAAACACCCATAATTTGCTGTTTATCTTGAGTGAGAGAAACAGCTGTCGTTTTGTTATCGAGTTCTTTTAAATAAAGATCAGTCCCTTTAGCCAAGCGTCGAAATTCAGCCGCGGTCAATGGATCCTGTTGATGCTCAGCAACTTGCATTTGTCCCTTAGTCCAGCTTTGAATCACTTCCGCTGCTTGTCTTTCAGTTGCTAATAAAGGCTGCCTTTTTGCGATGATAGAATGGTCATCGACTACTAACTGCTCTTGTATCTCTTCTAACTGTAAAACAACATGCACCTTGGCTTGATTGTAGGTTAAAGCTGCAGGTCTTAAAATAATTTTTTGACCTTCTAAAATTTGGTTGCTTTTCTGATCGACTAAATTCTGAGCACTAATTTCTTGAGTGACTGCTCCTCCTGAATACCAATCCTTAAGGATAAACGATGTCTTAGATATATTTTTATCGATTTTTTCGCAAATTTTTTCGAATTCTTTATCAAATTCATAAGCTCCTTCTAGACAAAAGAGGGCTCGCATTTCTGCTATCGAAGGGGTGTCTTGAATCTGAATAGCAGCTATCAATAAAAATACACATTGAGAAATCATTCTATCTTGATCAGCAGTCAAAGCAGCTAACTGCCGTTTTAGCAAAAAGAACTGAGGGGCGTCTTTTTCTTTAGCTAGTTGGTAATAGGCTAGGAAATTGAAAATGAATTCTTCCCCTGGGGCACTAAAGGAGGTTGGAGGTAAAGGATGATCCGCTTGCTCTAAAATTTGGTTGCGTAGACTCCATAATACTCTAAAGTCTCTAGACATCTTACCCGCATCAGATTTTTTCAGATGATAAGTTTGAGGTAACGATTGTTGAATAGGCTTTTTAACTTTATAAAGAGAAGTTAATAACTTTTCTTTTTTTTTAGAGAGTTTGTAAAGTCCTAAATGGTTTTTTATAGTATGATAAGCTTGCCAATCCTCTTTAAAGTAGCTACGGCTTAATGACAAGGAATTAGTAATGGAATAATATCTTTGATCAGCTACCCAAGCTAAAATGTGAAGGCGTAGGGCAATCGCATGGGGATGATGATCGATATGCTTAGCATCTTTTTGTTTTTTATCAAAAATCCATTCAAAAATTTTCTCCTCTTTTTCAGTACACCTTTTTTTTGAATGAATAAAGGCGCTCTCTTTGATCATTTTTAAGGCTTGTCCATATTGTCTGGTTTTTAAAGAGAGATAAAAAAGAAAGAGAATCGAGCTCAAATTTTGTTTAGCGTAACTAGGAAAAGTCTGCTCAGCTGCTAAATCAAATAGCAGATAGGTAATTTTTTCATTATAGTCTCCTTTAAAATGGATACGAGTAGCTTGATAAGGTAAGTATTTATAGGACTCTACTTGCTTTAGCGGGATCCATATTTTCTTTTGTCCCTGGGCATTTTCTAAAATTAAGAGATTCTGTAAATGGGGGAAGCAAGCAAGAGATTGGTTAGTAGCTATAAAAAAGCCTGGATGCTCTTCACACAATAAGGCATTAACTCCTTGCTTTTTGACTGCGGTAAATGTCAAGCCTAAGCGTGGTAAGTCAATCCGCGTAATATGAGGCTTTAACCAAGCAAGAATGTAAAGAGGATGCTCTATTCTGTTGAATAATTGATACAAATCACTCTGTTTATCAAAGTAGCCTAAAAGTTCACCGGTTAATTGCTTATTTTCCACTCGTTGAATTGTTTTGCCATCTGTTTGCATTTCCAATTGGCCTGTTTCTTTATTTTCTAAGTAGGCCAGGTTCTCTTTCTGCCAAATGGTGTGGCTATCTTTGAACAGTCTGCTAGCTAAGTCAAATCTGTTATGGTCATCTTTCTTAGACACTAACTGTAACTCCTGATCTCCTTCTAATTTAAACAAGTTGATCGACTTAGATTTAGACGAGTCATACACAATTTTATAAGTCTGACCTCTATATTTAATGACATAGATTTCACTATTCTCTTTTTTGTAAAACTTGGTGAAAAGAGGTTGCTGACCAAAAATAGATTGATAGTCGGCTGATTGTTGAATTTTAGCCGGTACTACAATTGCTTCATCATCTTGATAGGTTTGTTCTTTATTATGATTGACTGAACGACCTAAAAGATCAAAACGGAGAGAACCTGAAGAGTGGTTAACTAACACATACTCTTTTTCATACTCTACAGAACTAAAAGGAATAGCAAGTTTAGCTAGGGCTTCTTTCCACACTGTCTTTTCAGCATGGGTTTTTAAGAGTTTCTTAAAGGAGTGATACCCATACTCCAAATCGATTGGATCGTAGTAACGAGCAGCTAATTTTGTTTCCTGTTGACACTCTAGGAGTAAAGTCGCAGCGATGAGACTCACATAGCCAAAATTTCCGCGTAACCAAGCAGAACTCTCCAAAACAGGTAAAGCAGCCAGGATAGCTTGGCTCAAGGAGGAAGCTAGTAAAGGTTGTTGTCGACCTAGTTCAATCAGCTTTTCCCATTGGTCGAGTAAACCGTTAAGGTAATTTTCCTTGTGAGCCGGCGCAAAAGTTTCACTCAGCTTACATAACTTAAGCTCTAGATGCATTAAAAAAGTCAGACTAAAAGGCGCTCTATTTTTGTGACTTGTCAGTAAAGAAAAAGAATTTTTTATAAAATTAAAGAGTAAAGGCAGAGTTGCTTTAGCATGAGAGGCATCTTGTTCGAGCCATTCAATCAGACTATTCTCACCTCCCCATAACAAGTACTCAAAAGCTGCTTGATAATGAGGTTGAGCTAACTGATCTAAATGCTTTTCAAAAAATTTTAACCCTTCCGTTAATTTTGTATAGGGTTCTAACTGGACAAAAGTTAAAAAGGCTTGCTCATCTTCAAGACTAAAAAAGGGATAATGTCTTTCCTGCTTATTAGAAATAGTTAAAGTGCGCTGATTTAAATCCTGAAGTTTCTGGTAGCGCTGCTGAGTTTTAGGCAGATGATATTGAGGGTAATAATAGTGCGAATTTTCATTGGGAGCTAGACTAGGATGGCGAGAGAGAAGCGGTAACTCAGAGAATATGGCTACTTTTCCTGTTTCCCCTTCTATAGAAGAAACTTCTATAACTTTTGGAGTTTTCTTCTTATGACCAAAAATAGCATCCACTGCATCAACTTTTTTAGATGGATTGAAAGGCTCGATTTTGCAATAGAGATGGCGATCTCCCAAAATATAAAAATAGGCTAAACTCTTTCTTAAGAGATCGTAATAGGGAATTTCGTTTAGAGTTGATCCAAAGGCTAACGCATATTTTTCAATTTCCTTTTTATCTTGTACCATAAATGGATACTGTTGCCAATTTCCTGAAGCAACTTGGTAAGCAAATTTTGCCATAGCCGGCAGCTGTGTTCTATTGTCGATTGACTGAGTAAAGGGCTTGCCTACATGATTGGATTGGCCATCTTCTATGGAGAGATGCCATAGATTAGCTGCGCCTCTTTCCTCCTGTTTGACCTCATTGTATAATCTGCTTTTCTCCTGCTGACAAAATTTAACGAGGGCCTTAAAGCGATTTTTTGATTCAACTGTAGGCAGTTGGTACTCTACCTTATAACTATCTAAAATGTGTTCTAGCCCCTCTATCCATTCTAGAAATACGGGTGCTGTAATTTTACCCTCTTTTTGAGCTTCTCGATAGACAATCATCCAGCCATTGAGCAGATCGATCATAAAAGCATCGGGAATGTGTAAAGAGTGATGCGCTTCTTTTAGTTGATAAAAAAAGCTTTGCGTTATGTTTATTAAGGAGGTAAAAAATTGTTCCCTATTTGATTTTATAATATGGGCTTGCCGTTCCTGTGAGATGTTAGTCAGCCGCTCTTGATTGTCCTGTTTGTAGAGAGAAGTTATAGCGCGCTCAAAATTGAATTGATCAAAATCGGGTAAAATGCGCAAAAAATTTAAACGGTAGCTTGTTTCATTGGATGCTGTATCAATAAAATGATCAGAGAGCGAGTTAATGGTTGCAATAGGAGGCATCTCTCCTGCTAAGCAATGTTCGTAGGTAAAGGATTGATTAGAATCATAACGGCGAAATTCTTTAGTTTTCCCTTCATCAATGGGAGTTGCTTTTGTCAGGTCGATTCCCTGTTTAAAATAAAGGCTATCTACACGCAACTGCTCTTGCTCTTTTAAGCTTTCTATTTGGATGCGCTGCTCTATTAAGGGAGCTAGCTGACTCCATGTATTAAAAATCTCTCGATGCTGAGCTAGGCTCTGGTCTAGCTTAGAAACCTGACTGCTGAGCTTGCGCAATACATCTTTTAGGAAATGCGCTGGCAGAGGCGCAGAATTCTGTAAGATATCGCGTAAAGCTTGAGCTTTAATCCAAAAATTGAGGAGTGAGTACTCTTGATTAGCCTCTTTATACTGTGCTTTTAACCATTTAACTAACGATTGCACAGCACAGCTATTAGCCCGCTGATTGCCTCCCGGATTAGAAGCTTTAATGGACCCTCTACCGGGCCATCCTTGAATTAAAATAGTATATAAACTATCAATAGAGGGTGCTGCTTCTGACAAATATAGTCGGTCTTTTAATTGATCGACAGGTACCCGCTCTCTCCTAAAACTTAAGATGAGCGGTAAATACTGGCTACTTTTTAATGCGGCTAATGTGGTTTTTGGAAGGGTAAGGGTGCGATAAAAATAGGGACAGTCTGTTGGCTGATCATTGTTTAAGTAAGGAGGATGATAATTTAACCCTTCGCCAGAGTTTGTCAAGTGCATCGTGATATAATCCTCTCGATCTAACGAGAGTTCATACACCAGCCCATGCCCACCATCTGAGTGAATGTAGCCTCCAGTAAAAATAACCGAGCGCTCTTTTGTTAAAATTTGGATTAATTCCTCTTCCACTTGTGCTAAAGATAGGAGAGAAGAGGGCTCATAAAAATTTTTGAGTTGTTGCTGGACTTGGTTGGCTATTTTTTCTTTAGGATACGCTTGGCAATACAGTGCCAAATAGTGTTGAAAAAAATGAATGGCATTGCTTAGTTGATTGCCCTTTCCTCCTCCTACATAATCTGTCAGAAAAAACTGCAAAATGGCTAGATCAGGATAAAAAGGGAGAGTTTTTGCAGCAGGTTCTGAGTTTGGATTTTTTTGAAGGGCTAGGGCAAACTTTTGTTCCCGTTTGGTTAAAATCTGCTGATTGAGTAGAGTTTTATTGATTTCCTTAGCTAACTGTTTAGTCTGCTCTTTTTCTAATTCAGGTGAGGAAATTTCAATCAGAGGAGCCGTAGCTAGCGTAGGAGCCATGTAGAGAGCTTCTTTAGTCTGTATTTTTTCTTTAGCGTCTCTTTTTTTAAGTTGATTTTTGATGCTAGTTATAGCAGTAGGACAATAGTTTGTACTCTCTAATTTTTCTGTGATTTCTATGAGGGTGAATTCCCTATTTTGAAAACTTCTTGTGTGCGTTTTATCGCTCTTTATATTGCATTGAAAATCGTGAAAAACTCGTTCAATCGCTGCCTGCAGTTTTTCTCCTTTGCGATCTTTCCACCACGCAATCATTCGGCCTACTAAATTCCAGCGATAATGCCAATCTAGTTCATTTTTTTTGTTCACATATAAACTATCTCGATGATGAAACAATAAATTGAAAAGACTATTATTCATGAAATTAACCCTAATAAACAAATATTAACATTTAATTATAATTAATTATTAAATTTATTTCAATTTAAATTATATTAATCAATAAATTTATAGTTTAATTTAACCTTATAGATAAATAAATCTTTAAAAAAATTATTAATCAGAAATAATAAAGAAAATAGTATTTAAAAAGATTTACAATATAGTAGCATCTTTTAGTCTGCTGAAGAAATGACTTAATAGGAGAATATTCATTTAACTCTTGCATCTTGATGATAAATAGAAGATCATTTAGCTTCTATGCTTTATTCAGGCTTAGCGCAAAAAATTAATTAACTTAGTTGTCATCCTATCCGATTAAAAAAATGACTATTAACAATCAGCCTGATACATCTTTAAAAAGAATAATTTTTTTGCCGAAAAAAGTTGTGATTATTGGAACGAGTGGGTCTGGTAAAACAACAGTTGGAAATCAATTAGCTCAACTTTTAGGTTGTGTTTGCACGGATCTTGACGATCTCTATTGGTTACCCAATTGGCAAAAAAGAGAGGAGACAGATTTTTTTGACCAAGTCATGAGAAAAGTAGAGAATGAACAGTGGATATTGTGTGGCAATTATGCACGAAATTTACAAAAAATTTGGCCTCAAGCTGATACGATCATTTGGTTAGATTTGTCTTTAAGTGTTTGTCTTTGGAGAGGATTAAAGAGAAGTATCAACAGAATACTAACTAGAGAAACGCATTGTAATGGTAACTATGAGATGCTAAAGCGCTTGTTTAGCAAAGATTCTATTTTACTCTGGATAGTAACGAGTTATTTTAGTAAGAAAAAAGCTTATGAAGAGATGTTTGCTCAATATCATCCTGATCAAAATTTAATCAGATTATGTAATGAACGACAAGTTAAATCCTTTTTTCATTCAATAAAAAGAGATCTGATAGAATTAGAAAAATCTGCAACAAATAACTAATAAAAAATAAAATCTTTAGTTTAATTATGAGAGTAAAAAAAGTTAAATATCTTTATGATTGTAAGCTAGAAATATTATTTAGCGATAAAAAAATGAAAATTATTGATCTTTCCGATCTAATTAATGAGGGCGGATTTTATTTGGACCCTTTAAAAGATGGAGAGTTTTTTAAAAAAGTTTCTCTAGATGATGAAAAATATCCATTAAGTATTTGTTGGCCCAATGAAGCAGATATATGCCCTAATGTTCTTTATAAAATTGGCATTGAAGTAAAGGAAGTATAAAAAAAAGCATAGCTAGAAAATTAAAATAGCATCGGATACAGCTTCTACATATTTTCCCTCCTGTTTAATTTTTCCACATGGCTTATTGATTACTTTGCCCTCTATGACCAGCGTAGAGGAGCCACCTCCATCGAGATTTAAGGCTTCTATACAACCTAAATCCCTCATCAATGGAGCTAACTGTTTAATCGTCATGCCTCCCAACAAACCAAAGAAATAACCATCGACGACGACAAATACCCAATCTCCATTCTCTTTTACACCTACAGCTGTTCTTGCATGCTTCTTCATAATAAAGGATTTAAAGGTCTGTTCGCGACTAAAATCTTCCATTAACTGGCCATTTTGCACTAAGATAGGCGTTCCTCCTACTATGTGTTCTACTTTAGCCCACTCTTTAGCTTTGGTATGAGCAGGATGAGAAAGGGGAATGACTTCTATTTGGCTGTTTTCAGGAAGTGCTGAAAGGGAATAATTGGTTAAAATTCTATCAAATAATACCTTTTGATTACTAGTAGACCAGCCGATCGCTCCTCTTGGTTTAACAGGAGTAGCCCACCAGTGATGATTAATTTTCAAAGCACCGGCAGGCTGGCCATTTAATTTCCAAAAACCTCCATTAATGGCAGCGCGTGCTCGATAGCGCTGAGCTAGAGTAGCTACTGTTTCTCGGCCTGTTTTTCCTGTTGAAGCTTTAACTGGCGCTATCCTATGTTCTATTGGATTGACGGTCAGCACATGAATCCACGTCAGATAGTCTTTAGAAAAAGAGTCATAGGAAAAGGCACTAATAGAGGAGGGCACAAAAACAATAAAGAGGAAAGTAAGCATCAGTTTTGAGTAAAAAGCCTTAACCATCTGTCAAAAATCCCTATTTATTATTCGTTAATTCATCCATTATCTTAAGAATTAGGGCATTTAATAGGACTAATAATTTAGTAATGATCAGAAATAAAATTTCTTTCATGAAAATTTCTTGGTTTATCAGGAAGTAAGAGATCATAAAAGAAACACAGTCAGCAATTTTAGTGAAAGAGATAGTAGTAATGTTATGAGAATAAAGAAAATTGTTTTTGAATCGAGTTATATCTATATCACGAAATAAAAAAATTTATTAAGGAGGAAAAGGATTAATGATTGCAATTATAATAGTAATAGCTCTTATATTCGGATTTTCCCTTTCATTTTGGATGAAGCTTTTTAATGAATTAGACTACTACGAAATTAAATATACACACCAAACAAAAAAGAGGACGTTATGGTTAATCTTTGGAAATCTGCTATCGTTAATCGTACTATTTTATATAGTACAATCTGCTTTTTTACATCTGCATCAATAATGCCGCTTCATGGAATTCAACAAAACAATCAAATAAATATTAATCTCAATGATATCAATTTTGGAATAAAGATCGAAAAGCTTATTGAGAAAACTAAGAAATATTTTAAAGCTAAAGATAGTAACAAACTTATGAAGGTAATGTTTGACATTAAGCAGGAGATCGAAAGATACACAGGACAGAAAATCGACATGGATAAGTCTTTCAATTATGTTGAAAAGAAAGCAAAATCTATGGGACAGAAGATCGACAAGAACCATCTGAAGGTTCTTAAGAGTCGATTTAAAAACTATGAGAAGAGAATCTATACCAAGGCTATCATGAACCGATATGTAGAACTCAATACACATTATAATGCTGATGAAGAGTTACCTTTTTATGAAAATTTCATAGGTACTTCTACAGACTATGTAATAGCTAAGAGTAATTATGTAAAAGATAAGGATGAGGAAGTTGTTCTACCATTGCGCTTCACTATTGGTGTTACGATGACATTAGTCGGTCTTTTTCTTTACGTTGTTCCAAACCCAATTTGTAAAGCCACCGCTCCTTGGGTAATGGATACTGGTCTAGCTTTCTTAGCAGATCAAGCAGTAACTGAATGGGAAAATAAAAAAAAAGAGGATAAAAAATAAAGATTCAGAATGATGCAATATAACTTATTATATATAATTTATTTTATTTCTAATCTTTTTATTAAATTTAAAATATATAATTTACAAAATTAAAATTATAGAATGTTAGCACACTAGATTAGAAAATTACCATTTTATTTAATAATATAAGTCTAAAGGTATTGAGTTAAAAAACATGGTAACAAATTATTTTAATACTTTACCTTGTGAACTTATTCAGCCAATCATTTTTGACTCCTTATCAGAGAAAGAACGATTTAATGCACGCCGCGTTTGCAAATTATTTAATGCAATCATCACACCAAGAACAATTAAGAAAAGAAAATGCCGTTCCATCTATTGATTTTATTGATTTTTCGCAGCTTGTAAATTATTACCAAGAGTATTGCGATCATTTTTCAACAGAAATTTATCCCTCTTTACATGCTAAACTTAAAAAGATGATTGCCATCTTTTTTTTATTTAACTTTGTTTGTTATAACCTTTTTTTTAATCATTAAAAAATTAAAATTAGCATTTTAATAGTAGTAAATTTAAATAGCAATTCTATACAATTATCCAAAATATAAAAATTTTAATTTAAGTAATCAAGGTCGACATGATTTCTGAACCAACTGATTTAAATAACGCTATTACTTGTTTTCAAAAGGAGTTTTTAGGAGAAATCCAAAATATTTCAGCACCTAAACAACAGGCACTTGCTTCTCAATACGTAAATAATTTAAGTCAAAAAGTGCATTTTCTGTTAACTAGCCTTGAGCTATTAAATTTCTCATCCAAGAATATGGAAAGCCAAGTGTATTCCTCTTTAGAACAGATGGCTTACTCTTGTGATTATCTAGTCACTTCCTTTAAACCCAATGGTCAAACTAAACAAGAACTCGAGGATATCCAACAAGTCAAAGAGTTAGAAGGTGCTAAAGTTGCTTTTATGGCACTAGATCAGATATCAACTATAAAGGAGATAAAAAATCTAGTTAAACAAAGTGCCATTAAAGAAATTAAAATGATGAGTGCTCATGTTTTAGCTCTTTGTATCAAGGCCTTAGCCTATCTTCCAGAAAAAGCATTGGAAGGCATAGGATTAGGAGCCAAAAAGATGTGTGAAAGTCACGATAGTCTGCAAGCAAGCTGTCGCAAAGTAACGCAGTTGATGGGTCAGAGTTTAGAATTTTTAAATGAAAACACACCTGAAATTATTAAAGAAAAATTTGACGATGGAGTTAACTACCTCAAAGAGTATGCAACGGAAGAGATTAACAATAATCTTGCAATGGGCCTATCTAAAGAAAAATCGGAAAAGTACCTAGCAGACTTAGCAATAGTTGCTACTGGGCTTCCTATATTGACTCTACCTGTTTTAAAATCTTTAAAAAAAATAATGGCAACTGCTTTACCTACTAAAAATCTGATACCCTCTATTTTATCTTCTTCGCGCACTCTAAAAACAGTAAATCCAGCCTTATCTGTTTCTGCAAACAGCGATCATTTAAAAAATAGAATCATCAAATCTCGGACTAAAATAATTCCTGAAGATATTGGCATGAATCCATTAGAATTTAAGCCAGCTAATCTTCCCTTTCAACCATCTGTTTACGCATTAGATGGATCGATGAGTATAAAAGAGGAAGGAAGGGTTTTAAAAATCACTTTAGAAAATATTAGAGCTCCTAAGGGAACATTACACA
Source organism: Parachlamydiaceae bacterium (assembly GCA_965200675.1). Classification (GTDB taxonomy): domain Bacteria; phylum Chlamydiota; class Chlamydiia; order Chlamydiales; family Parachlamydiaceae; genus CBDAUP01. The sequence goes on from CBDAUP010000001.1 coordinate 71,499, forward strand.
GTTGGTCAACTGTGATGTCTAACTTTAAAGAAATCGGTAAAGTTAATGGAGTTAAGGAATTGCGCTTGGAAGCTGAAATAGTCAATGATAAATTGTTAAAAATGATGGAAAGACGCTATGGGCCTGCAACACATACTATAAAACAGCGTTTTGGTGAGTCTGTTTCCTATCAAGTTTATAAGATTTTAATTGATTGATAGATAATTGTATTAGTTAAACTCATGTATAATGAATTTAGAATTGTAAAAAAAAATAATTTAAGTTTTTCTTATTTCACATATAATTCGCGTTATAAGCACCACCCTTAATTTATCCATAAATTTAATCATTCTATCCATGTAAAGTTCTTTCTAAATTATTTTACTACATTTGCTGATGATTGTGAACTTTAGCTTGATTTTAAGCTACTTAAATTATCAATTTTTTTTAGATAGGCCTATGCCTTGTCCCTAAAGTCTAGAAACGTTAAATGAGAAAGTGACACTCTTTATAACTTAAACTAACAGTCTATTTAAGAAAGAGGTTTGTACTACTCAATTTGCCTAACATCATCATTCTAATTCCTTTTTTAGTTTTTAAATTTTTTATGAAAAAAATTAAACTAAGCTCTTAATTAAGTTATATTGTAATAAAACAATGTGCGACTTTTAGTTAACATTAAAAAAAAGGAAATAAAAAAAGAAAAATCAAATTTAATACACTACATATTGAGGTCACATTGAGTCAGCTAAAACAAGAGGGATATAAGATAATGAACAATAATGTAGCTCAATCTCCTCTAATTCATGATCACATCAATATGCTTAGATTTATAAATTCATCCTAATAGAAAGCATTAAAATCAACTAGGATTAAATCAGATAATAAAAATAGAGCAGATTGCAATTCAATTAATAAATTTTAGTCAAAATTATCATTTACAACATCTAAGTATGTTTACATGTAAATATGTAATCTTTTATACTAAATATAAAAGCAAGGAGATTTATCATGAGAGAAAATATGGTGAGGTTAAGCTTTGATATCCCATTAGAGGAACATATAAGACTAAAAACTGCTTGTGCTCAATCCAGGTTAGCTATAAAAGATTTTATGTATGAAATGATGTTAAGGGGATTACAAGATCTTAAAGAAAAACAGTTACAAGAAAACTTAAAGATATCTATACAACAATCTAAAGAGGGTAAAGTAAAGAGCCGTGGTTCTTTTACTAAATATATTGAAGATGAAATTTGAATTATTTTTTACTGACCATGCATGCTAATGAGCAAATGAACGAACTAGAAAAATCAAAAGATAAGAAGTCTATATCAAAATCTGTGAATAAAATTCTAGGCTTTATGGAAGCTAATCTGCGACATCCTTCGTTACATACACATAAATATGATGCTATGCAGGGACCAAACAAAGAAGATATTTTTGAGTCTTATGCTCAAAATAAAACTCCTGGAGCCTACAGAATATTTTGGCACTATGGTCCAGGAAAACGAAAGATAACAATACTTGAAGTATGCCGCTCAAAAAATATTACGAAAATATAAGCAAAGCCTATTCAAGTAATAACGTCAGCAGAACAGCTCATCTGACGATTTGTGTACCGGAATCTCACCGATAACTTTTGGGGTTTTACATCACACAAGCCGTTTCATGAGGGCTCATGGATCGATTTCTTATCGCCCGAAAGTGTGCTGCAAGCACCACTGAGAGTTTTTTACTCAGCTTTCTCCAAAATGCCCATACGTGTTCAACCCGATTCCTTACAGGTACGAGTAAAGCGACATGGTCACCTCTGCCATCAGGAATATCCATCAAACGGGAGGGAAGCTTTTCAGAAAATCTTAAACTGCGGCGCGCAATAACAAGTGCTGCCGCATGATGGATGGATAATCCATAACGTTTGGAATACTTTACTCTTCCAATCATTGAGGTAAAAGCTGGATTAACTTCTTTGATTTCAATTCCTAGCTTTTGCGCTCTTGATTTAATATGGGTTAAAATACTGTTATAGGCGAAAGAAGAAAGCATTCTGGCATAAGAAGCTCGTGTTTCTTTAAGTGCACTTTTTTTCTGTTGGAAGTTGAGCTTTTCTAATACAAGGGGCTTTTGCACTTCTTGGGCTGTTTTGACAATTTTTTTACAGGCATCTCCAATGAGAGCTTTAGCTTGATGACTGCTTTTGCCGTAAAGATTGAGAGGGATGGTTTGTTTATTTATAGCATTGCCAAATCGATCAGTTTCTACAAGGCTTAAATGATTGCTATTAATGTCAATTCCGATAACGCCTAATTTTTCATCAGAGATAAGGGGAGCAGATGCTGTATTGACACTAATAAATAGGCGCCATCCTTTTTCATCCCTTTTAAACCGATAACAAAGAGCTTGTTTAGATTTAAGAGCGGTGACGATTTCTTTATGGCCATAGGTAAACCAAAAATTGTTGATCCATAAATAGTTACCCTCTTTTTTAATGCAAGAATTGGGCAATCTGAGACGTAAATTTAAGGAGCCATCTTCTTGTAAGAAAGCAGTGCACGATTGATTGCCTCCAATTTCATCTTTGGATCCAAGAACAAAAAATTCTGAACTTCTGCTTTTTTGCCACGCTTGTTTCCACTCTTCATGAGAAGCATAACCATTTTCTGTGAGAAAAAATTGGGCACGAAAAAGTTGCTTAGATCCAAAACAAAGGCGAACAATATTTTGATCTTGATCTGCTTTGAGTTGTGTTAGTTTAGTTTTTAAGTGATTTAAATGGCGTTTCCTATGATGAATAGTAAATGGATTTTTTATCTTTTTTATTTTAGCATCTTGTTTTTTAATTTTTTCTTGAAGATCGATAATCTGCGTCTTTCTTTTTTCGTTTATAGAATCAATCTTTCCTTGAAGAATTGTTTTACAGGCGTTGTACTGTCTTCCTGTGATGCCAAATTGTTGAAGGAATTCCCGTTTACAGGCGTTAGGCTCTGCATTAGATAGGATTTTTTTAAAAAGCTGATGTTCGACTTGAGCAAAAAGTTCTGCATAAGAAGAAAGCATGTCTAAAGAGACGTTATCTAGACTAATTCGCGTTTCATAAGTGCGCATGGAGTCTTTCATAAAGCTTGCGCTGCCTCTTGAAGCGTTTCTATGAGTTTTTTATTTTTACGACTTCTGGCTCCATAAAGCCTTGCAGAAAAAACAGTGATCATCTCTAAAACATCAGAGACAAGATCGTCTTCAAAAGTTGCATCTTCTGATTTGTTAAGGATCACGACTTCTACACTAAACTGTTCGCAAAGAGAAAAGATAAGTTCCGCTCCAAATCTTAATAAACGATCTTTATGTGTTAAGACTAACCGCTCAATATTTCCTAAGCAAATACTTTGGATAAGTTTTCTAAGTCCTTTTTTAGAGTAATTTAGACCAGATCCTAAATCCTGAATCACTTCGAATGTCCATCCCTGTATTGCACAAAAAGAGGAAAGCAAATCCACTTGTCTTTTTAAATCATTTTTTTGATCATGCCTTGAAACACGCGCATAAACCATTGTTTGTTTTTGACAAAAAACTTTTTGTGGAAATTTTCCAAGAACTTTATTAAGATCATATCTTCTGTGACCTCGCGGCGTTCTTTCAGAAGAAATTTTCCCGACAGCTTCCCAGCGCCTAAGAGTGTCTTTTGAAACACCAAGTTCTAATGCTAATTTTCCAATACTAACTTTCATACCTTAAATATATGCATTCCTGCATATATTTACAAATATTTTCTTATATTTTATTTAGCAGTTAATAACCCTCACCCATAAAGATCTTTGATATTGTTAAAGATCCTATCTTATGCTTTTAGAATACTTCTATGTACTCAAAGATACTATTCTTTGATTCTTCTCTTATTCTATAAGTAATAAAATTGATATCTTCTTTTTTTAAGGTATGAAAGAAGCTTTCAGCTATAGCATTGTTATAGCCATCTCCTTTTCCCCCATATTTAATTTAATACATTTTTTTACTGATTGTTTTAATGCATTGAGGTAGAACGGAGAAGAAGAGAGAATCTAGGCTTGTATAGAAGCAATTAATTTTAATAATTGATCAGATGTAAAAACTCATTCTAAATATGCTTTTCTTTGGCCTATCTTTAAAGCATTGGACATATACATGGGCAATTCGTGTAAAAAAGATCGTCCGTAGACTATATCAATGAATAAAAACTAAAACAGAAGCTTTGCCTATTTTTAACCGAATTTTTTTATCTTAAGAAGGTATAAATTATCAAGACTAACATGCAAACATGGTTCTTCCAGTAGCTATTGTAAGGCCTTTGCCAGAGTTGTTTTCCTACTACTCGAGGGTTCATTTAAGTCAATGAGTTGCCTTAAGTTTATTAGTCATTTAAACGCAATTCAGTTCTGTTCCTTAAGATATTTCCCTATGTCTATATCTTGAGGATCACTTTCATAGCCCTCAGGATCATTAAAAGGCATTTCTGTATAGCCCTGTTTCTGATAAAAAGGATAGGCCTCAGGTGAAGATTGAACGAGTAACTTTTTAAAGCCTTGATGAGCAAGCCAACGCTCGCAAAGTCGTAAAAATTGGCTTCCCCATCCCAATTTGCGCTCAGCTTCATCGATCACAATAATTCTCAAAGCCGCTCTATTTGCAGGCCAAAGCTGAAGATGAGCATAGCCAATAATATCTGCCTTTTTATAAAAGACAAAATGGATATGATCTGGATGGGTAAACGTCCAGCTATAAGGATCCTCTTTTGTTCTAAAAAAATAGGTCTGACGTAGAAAACGCACAGCTTTCCATTCCTGCTCAGTTAAAGCCTTTACCATGCGCCATCCCTCAAAACCATCTTTTTTGTCGATACTTGCTACAAAAGCATCCTTTCCATGACAATACTGCAAAATGTCATCGGGGAATTTCTTAGCTAATTCTCCTTTGAGTTGAGCATAACTTGTCCTATCATCGGTATGAGTGCGCAGCCAGTCGCGAAAATGCAAGTAGCGACTAATTTCAGGATCCCCTTCTTGGTAAACATGCACGTGATGCGTGCGTCTGTTTTCACCTTTCTGAAAAAATCTTCTAAACGCGATGCCATATTCCCCTTTGACGTCGTATCCTAGTGATTGCATAGCTTGAGTTGCTCGATCGACTTGCTGAATATGGCGTACTACGGGAAGTAGATCGATAATAGGTTTAGCGCTTAATCCAGGTACAGCAGTCGAGCCAATGTGGTGCACAGCTAGGCAATTAGGACCTAAAGCTCGTTTAATCTGCTTAGCCTCCAATTCAAACAACGGAGGCCAGCTTGGATCATACTCCACAACGTCGATCTTTTTGACTGGATCAACAGGTAAATCCGATAAAGACATTAGACTCCTTCCCATTGTTTATGACTTAGACGATAAAACACAGGTTAAAATGACTTCTCCGATACTAGAAGAAGATCATGTAACCCGGCCATCTTTATGGCTCAAACTCCAAAGCCCATTGATCTATGATTAGTTACTAAGCCAACTGATTTGCTAAAATAGAGTGGAAATACAAGAACAGCCGTTTTTCTTAAAGCTTGCCTATCGATCGCTATAAATGAACTTTGAAGCTAAGGATAGCTTAAATACTCCTGGATTTTATTGGAATTTAATAGCAAGATACACCATTCATTAAACCAAATCTTACAATAGATTAATTGATTAGAAAATAGGAAAAAGGCGCAGCCCATGACAATCTTCTCTAAACTTTATCCTCCAAAATTACTCTATTTTTTATCCTTTCTCTTATGTACACAAGCCATTGCTACGGAATTAAAGGGTACTTATGCTTCAACTCATGAAACTCTTGAAGAGTTTGAAATGGAGCAGAGCCTAGATGAGCTGCTTCTCCTAATTCAAAAGCGTTTAGTGATTATGCATGAAGTAGCTCGAACAAAATGGAATCAAAATTTAGCCATAGAAGACAAAATGCGAGAACAGCAGATTTTGATGCAGTTAGCTAAGCAAGCCCATCAGTATGGTTTAGATGAAAAGTTAGTCACTAGATTTTTTGAAGCACAGATTGAGGCTTCAAAAGAGATTCAAAAAAATGATTTTATACTATGGAAAGAAAACGGCGTCGTAAAATTTGAAAAAGTATTTAGCTTAAAAGATGAGTTGCGTCTTTATATTGACCAGTTAAATCATAAAATGCTGGTGCTACTGGGCAAAATTTACAAAAAGCCTACTGCTATCACTAATAAGTACATTTTAGATTATCCTATTTCCACTAGAAATTCCGATTATATCGAACCTATTAGTTAGTCATTGGCTATTTCACCGCTAAAAAATAAAGACTTTTAAACAAGCAAGCCTACAGAAATTAAAATTTTTAAAAAGATAGACAATAGAGATCAAAAATTTTCTTTATATCTATTGCGTGTACATAATGTGTACCCTTTTGACCCATTTGATATATATATAAAATACACTGAATGTACATTTCATACTTTAATTATTCTATTTTCAATCGAGCTAATAGATAATTGAATGGCATCAAAAATCGTAACTATCTTCTATTATTATACTCAAAACGCAGCTATTTAATTTCGTATAAAGAAACTACTTTTAGCCTCTTATATATTCTTTACTGCGTAAAGTGGAATTTCGCGAAGGTGCTCCTGTTTGCCAAATGCTCCTTCTGAAATTTTTATGCCATAAGGAGTAGTTGGATGCTTGCTTAGGAATACATTTAAACTTTTCATTCCCCCTTTAATTTTTGATTTTACTTCAATAGGAATGATCTTTTTATTATGGATAGTGATAAAGTCTACTTCCGCCTTGCTTGTCGTCAATTCATTATGCCAATAGTAAAGTTCTCCTTTTTGGGAAGGCTCGGCATAGGAAATTAATTCTTGAGCTACCAGTTGTTCTGCACTAAACCCAAATAATTTAACTTCTAATGGATGAGTCACACATTCAGCTAAGTCAAGCCCAAGAATCCTGTGCGCAATGCCGATATCAAAGAAAAAAACTTTAAATTTTTTCTCATCCATTTCCCCTCCTAGCGGATAGGATTGTGCAGCCGTGTGAAAACACTGGTATGTAATGCCTGCTTTATTTAGAAGATGAAGAGCTTGTTTAATGGGATAAGTTTTGGCGTCAGGATCAACATTAATATATTTAAATTTTTTGCCTAACTGTTTTGGAATAGAAGAGAATACATGTCCTACATGTTCTATTTGATAGGCTTTAGCATATTTTTGAAAATCATCGCTATAAGTTTTAATGATTCGATCTTGAATCCTTTGACACAAAGAGGAATCTTTATGTGTAAGCCAGGTATCGACTACAGCTGGCATTCCTCCAAGCCACATGTAATTTTTCAAGTAATCTAAAATCACTGCATGAGTAGCAGAATCGATAGTTTCACGTTCAATATTTTCCCGTAGATCATCCCGCTGATGCGCAGTCAAAAATTCCATGAAAGAAAGAGGATAGAGAAATAAATAATCTACTCTTCCTACAGCTACTCCTAATTTTTCTAAAGTAAATTCAAGAAGTGACCCAGTCGCAATAACATGAAGTTCGGGCATCTCTTCCTTAAAATAGCGTAAATAGCGAATGGCGTCAGGGCACTCCTGAATCTCATCCAAAAACAAAAGAGTTTGGCCCAGAATAATCTTTTTTTGTGTATATACCTGCAATTGTTCTAGCGTTTTTTCAATTGAAATATGAGGGGGAAACAAAGCATGCACCCTCTTGTCTTTTTCAAAATTTACCTCGATATAGGAAGAAAATTCTTTTCCGAATAGACTCACAAGCCATGATTTTCCTACTTGACGCGCTCCTTTAATCAATAAAGGAACGCGAATAGGATCATGACGCCAATTTTTCAAAAAATTTAAATGATCTCTTTGCATAGTTTGCCTTGTTTTAATTTTATTTTAGAGAAAACATGGGGATAAAACAAGATTTTTTAGAAAAAACAAATGGATAAATTTTAAGATTTTAGAAAAAACATGGGGATAAATTCTAGGATTTTAAAAGATTAGGGGCTTCTTCATCGCTAGTCTACTAACATTTACGCAGATTGTTTATGTAGTCTATCTCCTCTAATTTAGGAATAGCTTCTTATAAAAAGCTTAAATAAAATCAACCTTTCTGATTTACCAATTTTAATGATTGAGATTGGTTGCAATTCATTAATTACAAACTAGATCCTTCCAACTAAGTCAAAGTAATTATTTAATGTACATGTTATGTATTTTTATGGCACATTGGATATACATTTCCTATCCACTAAATGTACTAAAAATGTACATTGACTGCTTCTATTATTTTATTTTCAATAAAAATATTAGCTAATTGGATGGTATTAGAAAGGATCAATAGAATTCAAAAAAAGATGATTTAATTCTTGCGTCTTAGCTATGCTTCTGGCGAAATTTGGACCTGGGATGACTTTTCAAAGAAAATATAGAAAGTTTTGGCTAGAAATAGCACATGGATAGATCTTCTCAAAAGTAGATGAAACAGCTAATTCTCTACTAATGAAGCCACTCCTCCCATAATAATTGCGCTCCATCTCTCGGCATGCCCAATAAATCAAAGATATCCTGGTCTGCAGCGGAGTTAATTTCCCTAGTTGACGGAATCTCTCTGACTACTTTTAGAAACTGTTCAGCAGTAGAGATGTGTCGAATCAGTTTTTTTGCGCTAAGATTTTCGCCAATAGCACTCGATCGATCATTTACATAGAAGACCTTTTTCTTTAAAGCATTCGCTTGAAACACAACAGTTGAAGTAGGGTCGGCAGTGACTACTATATCAGCAATAGCCAGAGCTTCGACAGTTTTAATCTTTTTGGTGACCTCTGGTTCAAAGTCACCTACAATGCGGAGGGGAATCGAGCCGTATTTAGCCTCTGCGCAAATTTTCTTCTCTACAATTCCCTGATAGCGCGGATGCGGTACAATTAGAATCTGTAGAGCCTTCTCATGAGGAACTAAATCTAAAAATAGTTTAAAAGAGTTTTCATAACTCTCTCCATAGACACCTGTGTAAACGATGAGCGGAAGCTCTGCATCTAAGCCCAACCGTTCGATCACGGCTTGTTTGTTGATAGCTTGAGCTTGATGGCAATACTCTTCGATAGGACCATGTCCTACGATGACAACTCTTTGATTAAGCGTATTGAGCTTCTCAGCTGCAGCTTTGGAGGGTACTGCAACCTGCTTAGCACTTCTCTGTACCTTATCAGCTACTTGAAAATAATCAGTATCGCCCTCTGGATTGGGATTATCTCGAAGAGCTAGCACTTCTGCATCTGTATGAGCTTGATAGTGCTCCAACAGTTGCTCAAAGATAGCACAAGACACGCCCACTACTACTTTTTTTTGAACATTGAGCTGCTGAGTGATTTTTTCTAAGCTACTTTGACTAAGTCTTCTGTTGCGCATCCAGGTGTGATCGACTGTTTCTGCTAACCCGAGTTGTTTGTAATGGATGAGTTTATCCGCATAGTGACAAAAAGGCTCTGTGGATAAGGCCTCTGTAGAAGCTCCCATAAAAATTAGACGAAAATCCAACTGCGCTAAAACAGCTGGCTGGTGCTCCTGCGCATAATGAAGCATGGAGGCAATCATATTTTTATCGCCATGATCAAATAAGAAAATAGCGTAGTCTGTTTTTATCGGGCTATCGGCTGAAAGAACTAGATTTAGCCAGAAAAAAGCTGACAATACATACAAATAAACTATTTTCATTCTTTAATCGCCGATGATAAAACGGATGCATCAATAGCATGCCCAATATCTTAAAAATTAACTAGAACTATTACTCTGATTTTTCATTCAATAAAAATTGATCATTGTTTAAAGGTCTTTCAATAAAAACTAGACTTAACTAAGAGAAAAATTGATCATCTCAACTTTTAGTAGCGTGCGTCTGGATTGATTTTATTTTGTTCTTCCATAATAGCTTCTGCCATTTGATAGAGACCATCGGCAATTAAACCTGCAGCTACATAACCTTTCTCAGGAATTGGAACTGGAGCTACAGCTACTAATACGCCACTAAGTAATAAACCAACACCAAATACCATTCTCAAAGTTACTGTCGTTTGATTATTCGGATCATATGGTCCATTGCCAACTTTCCTATCAAGACTAAATAACATTCTATGTCTGTTGTCTTTAAAAAAGATCTTTTTGACCTCTTTAATCTGTTTAGAGGATACATGATGTCCCTGTTTAGCCAATTTTTTGAAAGCATCATCTATGTAAGAATTAAGATTGATCGAAATATTGCTAGACTGTCCGATTTCTCCTTTTATTTCAAAAAGGATGTTTAACATTTTGTTAACATCTTTACGGGTTAGTTCAACACCGCTTTTAATTTTTTTGCTTAGATTAAATCCTTTCTTGGCTAAATTACCCAATCTGACACAAGAGGCAATATCAGTTAACCCTTTATGATGGACAAGTGGATCTAGAGTAGTTGTAAACGCAAAAGAAAAGAAAGTAAATGACAGAGCCAGCTGACAAAGCAGAAAACGATTACAAAAATGAAACATAAACTCCTAGTTTTTGTTATTTTTTTTGGGTCATTCATTAAGACATGTAATTGCTGATTGATATTCCAACAATAGAAAACCAAGACTATGAAAAGTAAACAAATAGATATAAAATTATATGTGTTCATCATTAGTTACAATAATAAATTTAGTTAGATTAAGAGATTATTGAATTTAAAAGTACATTTAAATAAAGAGTATATACTTCCTTTTTCTCTTATTTATAAAATTACCTTATACACACATTAATTTGAGCTTTAAATCATGACAGAAAATTTAAAAACCTCATCTATTTTACCACCAAGTGTTCGTCAATATTTTGATGTTTTACTCAGACAGGATCAATCAACAGAATTAACTCAGTGCATTGGATTAGAGGAAATCGTCAAAGTTCAGCTAATTACTGCAACAGAAACTTTTGAAATGACGATTCAAGATTTAATGGAATCAAGTGTCAACATTATCTAGAAAGTCTGCCTAGTTATAAAAGAGCTCAAGAAACCAAGCAAGAAGGGATCTGATAGAAAGAGGGTAGTGGATCGGATTAGAAAAGAGAATCAAGAAAAGGCCTTGAGAGCCTTAAATATTATTCTATCCTATCTGATTTTACTAGTCAGCCAGACCTATTTTTGTTACGTTTCAAATTGTAAGCAAAGGAATTTTTATGTCTATCCATGCAGATTCATCTCTTTTAGAAACAACTTATCAGATAGCTAAATACATTCAAACCTTTGTAACAGAAGAGCTGCATGATGAAAGTGAAAAACCCTTTTCTGAATATGCTGAGTATTTTTGCTTAGGACCTAATTCTAGTAGACACCAGACAAAACAGGGCCTTGTTTTAGAAGAATCGGCTGGCATACCTTCTAAAATTCATACTCCTTATGGCAGCTGGTCTATCTTGGGCAATGGAGGAATTGGCGATTGGCAAAAAGTGATGGAAGCGATTAAAGAGCCGCTAGGTTTAAAACTGATGAAGAAGGAAGAACAAACAGCTGAAAACTCTAATGGTCCTTACTGGGCCATTACTCAATGGCAAAACAAGTTGATGGATAAGCCTATCTATAGAGAACTCTCTGCTTATCTTAATCATCGGAAAGTAAGCGAAGTCTGGCAAAAATTTCAAGCTAACCATGATGAGATGTTCTCCTAAAGGATCTTGTGAACTAGCTGCTAAAGGAGCAAACTTCCATTGCTAGGCTACATATTTCAAACCTTTTCTATATCCCATTTAAAACTAAATTTCTGCTTGACTGTCAATTATCTGATCCTGTAAATCTGTTAACTGTTAGCTAATTTAAAATTAAACTATCAACTAAACTCAGTATGACAATTTTTTAATTTTTACCTTTAAGAGACATGATGATTACCACTATCACTAATCTTATCCAACCAGGTCAATGGGCCAATTTTGAAACAAATTTAAGAGATCCGGCTCATCAAGAAGAGGATATTGTAAAAAGTCCTGTTTTTATTTTGACGCGTGAAGGAATTGGAGACAATCTAAAAGCAATGGTGCTCGATCAGAACTTAAATTTATTAGTTTGGTATGCTGATAATAAAACGCGCTTTAAAAATGGAACAATTTGTGGAAGGTGTGCATCGGGAAGTTTTTGGGCAGGTGTTCTTGAAATTTCAGTTGCAAATATCAAGCTTACTGTTCAAACTCCATCAATTTTAAAGGAAGCAAAAGAACGTCGCGCCAAATTTCTAAAGAATTATCCCCAAATGGAGAGCCAGTTTTTTAAAATCTCTGAAGAAACATCTGTTAAAGAGATAGACTCTCGCTTTATATGTCCTATAACTCTTGAACCATTTAAGGATCCTGTGACAGCTCCTGATGGTATAACCTATGAACGACAAGCTATTGTTAACTGGATTAATGCCTATGGAAATTCTCCCTTTACTCGCGAGCCACTAACAGAAAAACAGCTAATTACTAATTTTGCTTTAAGACCAAATGACAATAAAAAAATTTAATTTTAATACATAAATCATCAAAAAAAAGAGTGACTAATCTGTCATTAAATTCTGAAATAGAGTCGTCCTAGTCTAAGCATTTTACTAGATAGTAGACTACTAAGATGTGCAGAGTGACTGCACACTATGCATTCCTATTTTTACAGTTTAATTTAAAAAATTAAGTAAATTAACTGATCAGCCTAGTCAAAAATTGAGAGAACCCTTTTTAGTTCAATAAAAATTAATTTTTGTATCGTCGATAAATTTTAGTTAAAACTTTATTTAATCTAAATAATAAAATCCTAAATTAATTATAATTTTCAAGTTAGGAGAGATAATAATGCAATACATAAATATTAGTTTGACAAATAGGTCTAATGCTTTTTTTAGCAAGTATATTAACAATAATTTATCTAACTCAGAGCTTAAACATAGAGGTGCTTCCTTTGGTTTTGGATGCATAAAATTTGTGACTAGTATTGCAGATACAATTATCGGCATGGGCTTAGGATGTGGCGACATTGTAACAGCTGGAAAAATAGAGTCACTTCATAAACTTTCTGTTTCACAATTAGATTTTAGTTATAAAATATTAAGTCCATCTTATAGAAATTTTTTAAAAGCTATTAATCCCAAAGCACATTTTTCTGATGAAGTAAATACATATGATATTAACTTCCAAAAAAGGAATTCAGAAATAAACCATAAACCTCCTATGATCAGTTGCAGAGGTAATGGCTTGCTAGCAGATTCCATAGCTTTATCACTTGATAACTTTGCAAACAGATCTTATCAATCAGATAATCTAATAAAAAAATATGTGATTTCTAGATTGACTTATCCTGTATTAGCTTTAGCTTGTTTGGTCACTAGGCTAGTGGATGGAATCATTGGACTTCTAGCCGCTACTTTTTCTCTGTTAACTCTTGGAAAATTTACACTACTCAACAACATAGCTGTTAGAGGATTAGAATCAACAGGTATAATCAACGATTTTTTTTACTGTGTTATTAAAACAATTAATCCTGGGGCTAAATACTAAATAACATTGATTAGTTAGAATCAATTAAAATGGAATTTAATCAATGAATTAAATTTCATTTTTTATCTAAAAATAATTATTATGAATTTTTTATTTATAAATTAAATTTTTAAGATAATTATGTCTCACTATTTTATTTTACTAACGCACTTCATTCGTTTTTTAAAAAGTCTTAGTTAATTTGGTGCAAGATTAAGTGACTTAGTAGTTATTTTGCATTTGCCTTATAAATCTCTTGCTGATCATAAATAAAATAGGTTAAGTGATTTCTATAGACAAGAATTTATAATCTATCGTTTAACAGAGATTCTTGACTTCTATAAATATCTGCTAAGACAATCCCTTCAAAAAGATGACTATTTTCAATTTTTTTAAATACATTAACATAGCTTTTAGCATTTTCTGGCAATGAAATTTGGTGGAATAGATCGGCACCGATGGCTACCTTCCACCAATGATTCTGTAAATGAGGTGTCAATTCCAGTACTTTTTCGAAAAAATTCTCACTTAATAAGTTGGTTATCAGTTGCACGATTTTAAATTCTCTTTCCTTAATTTTTTCATTTTTATAGCTGTCTATCTGATGATATATCTCAACAAAATAAGTTAAGGGATTATAGAGTGATTTCTTTTGCATGAGACGATCCAATTGTATAAACTGCTCATAATTAAAATTCTCAAAAGTTAATAATAGGATTTTTCTCATTTTATAGAAAAAATGATTGAGTTTTTTTAAATTTAGAGGATTGATATTTTTTGGCACCCCTTTCAGATTTTTGTGCTTGTGTTCTTTTATAGTAGTGAGAACAGTGCAATGGCTCAAGCGTAACAATTTTTTCTTAGCCACTGGATTAGCTATATGGTTGCTTAGAAATTTAATAGAATCAATTAATTTGATTAATTTAGGATATTTAGAATAATCTAAGTTCGATATAACTAAATTAGAATAAAGTTAATAGCTAGAGCAATAACAAACCCAATTACTTTTAGTTCAAAACCAGCATCAGTCACAGCATGAATCTTCTTTGGTAAAAAAGAGGAAATACAACTAAATGTTGTCTCAATACTCATTCTAAACCGTTTGAGATCTTGCCAATCTTCAAAGAAATGAGGATAATGGGAATTAGTTTTGCGTTCGATGATGACTCTTATCTGTCTTTTTTGAAGTTCTCTCTCATATTCATAATCTGTATAAGCACTATCTCCATATAGACTACTCCCAACAGGTAGATCATTAGCCATTAATTTGAAAGGTTCACTATCATGATATTTACCTGGGGATAGCAAAATCTCATAAGGTTGTCCTTCAGCTGTAGCTATCATATTCACTTTTAATCCATAAAAATACTCTTTTTTACTAGGATTATACCCTCTAAATTCTTCTCTTCTATAAATACGACAACGCTTAATTCTTATATTTCGACAAACAGCCACTGGAAAACTATCGATAATAAATTCTTTAGATACATCAGACACTCCTCTTGCATGATAAGCAAATGTAATCAACTCATTCCACATCTTGTCATCTACTGCATGCAATCTCTGATTTAATTGTCCTTTGCCCAATGGTTTCTTAAAACACTTTCTATCTTTTAGCATGCTATATGCTCTTTCTATGTTGCCATAAAAAAATCTTGTTGCCACAATATATACAAACATAACTTCTGCTAATGTCATTTTGATGTTTGGCCATTCTTGATGATTGCCACTTTTTAAGAAATCGTCACAAAAACAATAAATTGCTATTAATTGTATTTCCCTCATGGTCTCTCTCCCTTAATTTTTTTGTTGTTAAAAATATTATAAGGAGTTGAGACCTTTTTTATTTATTTCTTTTCCTATTTTCTTCTTTTTCTCTTTCTGGTTAGTTATTCCGAACTTGAGTTAGAATAATAAGAAAGAATAATAGCTTGCCACTCATGACAAACTTGCATATTAACTTGTAAATCCGACTGATTTAAATAGAAAAAAATCTGAACTAAAAGTTCTGAAGGTAAGATAGGAATTGAAGCAAGAGACTTTCTACTATTAAATTTTTTCCTATCTTTTAACTCTTTAATAGCAAGAGTGAAATGACTAAAAGATACAGAGTTAAAAATTAACATCTAATCTCCCTTAAAATAGGTACATTAATTTCTTTATATCAAATTAATATAAATAGTCCAATAGTAAATAATTTTATCAGAACAATATGCATTGATTCAGTTAATTATTAACATTTTTATTGGCTTAAAAATATGAATAGGATTAAATATTAATTTAATTAATTAATTTTTGGATGCGAAAATGATTTCTAATTTAAATCAATTTACTATTAATACACCAGTTGAAGAGTTAAGAACTTTAACAGGAGTATTAGCAAGCTCTACTCCTACAGCTACTTTCTTCGGTAAAAGAGTGTGTATTACCAGAATGAAAAAGTAGCACTCCGCTACCGAGTGCAGAAAAATATGATCACATATGGAAAGAATTAGGAATTACATGGACTAAACCTGTATTGCGCGATTATTCCCTTAACGAGGCTCTATTGCCTGAAGGTTGGACCCATAAAGATACTCATACAGGTAACAGTCCTCTCATATGTCTTATAGATCCTCAAGGTTTACCGAGAGTAGAAGTGACTATAACAGGGACAATGCACGACTATAGTGATGAGGTAAAGATACTAAATATAGAAGAAGAGAGAAAAAAATTAGAAGAGAAAAAATTTGCCACTTTACTAAAAAGTCACAATATAGCCATTAGCACGACAGCAGGCACTGGAGCACGTGGTCAAACTTATATTGACACAGCTTATCAAGAATTGATGGAATTTACAGATGAGCATCCTGAATTTAAATCCAAATTGCCTCAGAAAGGTTACTCTTCTGATGATGGTCTAAATGGAATAGGTGTAGGGTTAGCTAACGTTGCTGCTGATTTACGAAGACAAAACGATGATTGTCCTATTCAGTAAGTTAATCTATAATCCCATCAGCTCTCCTAAAGTTGGTGGGATGCTTCTCATACTTTCTAAGTCTAACAACATTTATTTTACCACTTGTTAAAATATTTCTACTTTTTTCTCGAGTTGTATTCACTACGGCAATTGGGGAAAAATGCCTTGCACTCTACACTCTCTTAATTTTTATCGACTACAATCCTTAAAGACAGTATTGTTCTTAAAAATTTAAGGATGGGTAGTATGTTAGCATTTAGAACAGCTGCATCGACAAATGATTTAGCAGAGATGGAAAGATTATGGTGTCATAAAGGCTCTGATTTTAATATCGATGAACCAGGTCCCAAATCTGGCAAAACGGCTGCGCATGTAGCAGCTGAAAGAGGTCATTTTCTAGCACTCTATTGGCTAATTGAAAAAAAAGCTAATTTCTATAGCCAAGATAGAGCAGGGAAAACAGCAAGCGATTACTTGCAACAAAAAGAATTCACTTCTATTGTTTCAGATCCCATGTCGAGGGGAGATAGGCAGTATTATCTCTGTAATGCGCATTATAAAATCTGGCTAGCTCACGATCCTGACTGTTTTATGCCTTATCTCTATCAAGAGGACTTCAAACAGTATCGAGAAAAAAATCCCGATGGATCTATTTCACTCGTATACTCTGAGTTTCTATTGAGCAGTAAAAGCTTAGCAGATTTAGTCCAGTTTGCACAAAAATATCAAATTACTCTGCTCTCTTTTGAGACAGACCTAGCTAAGCTCACAGAGCAATTTGGTACAGAGGGAGACAAGCGATGCTACAAGTTAGCCTCTTGTGAACTTAATCATTATCCTAATCAGGGAGGCGGTAATTTAGCCGTAGTTGCCGATTTGATTCGCTGGAGTTCAGTCTTGCTACGCAAAGGAAACTATACAGATACAGATGTGGAGATTGGGCAGCATAAGTGGACTTCTTCGATCTCTATCGAGAAACCCATGGCTTTGAATTTGGGATCTTTGATCTATCCTGATAGGTATGACGTTTGGCTAAATGGAGATATCATTGCTGTCTCTTCTCTCTTTCCACACTCTCATCCTCAAGGAGACTTTAGATTGACACTATCAAAGACTGCTTGCTTTATCTTACAAAAAGTGCAATCAGCTTTAGTAGCCAATTGTCAAATAAACATGGACAAAAGAATCCAGAACCAACAAGTTGTTATGAAAAATAGTTCAGATTTATCTACTTATTTGAAAGATTTTTTTAAATGTTATAGCTTTAATCCTTATTTTACCGAAAATTTTTCAGCTGAAGAAATGAATAGAGTTCAAGTAGAGGGATTAGAGACATGTTCTAAAGAGGAAAGAAGCTCTATTATTGAAAGGATAGCCAATTGGATCGGAAAAGAGGTAGAACAAGGGTTTCCTACACCTGAGATAGCTCATAAACATAGTCTAGTTCTGCAGAAGATGAAAAGGAATGACTATGAAAAATTTTTAATCTATCGCATGCAAGCAACACAAATGATCAACATTAAAGAGAATGTCAAACAGCTTTCTGGTTCCTACGTTTTCATTCAACCGATATGGGATTGTATTAAAGCGGATTATTGGAAACACTACTCTATTTACTCTCATGATATAGTCCCCTCTGCCTTTCGCTCGAGAAATACAGTCCACTTTAATACAGATTGTAAAGAGCACGAATGGAGCATTAAAACAGCAAGGCTTGCTGATTTAAGCTTCACTCCTTTAGGAATGATAGATGTATTAGAACGCTCTCAAGAGTTAAAAGCCACTCATCTTAAGAAAATTAATACTCCTCAAGGATGATCCATTTAGATGTAATCTCAGCTGAAGGTTTGTCCATTGGAACCTTTACAGCTGCTAATTAAGGGATAAAAGCTTTAATAAGTTCATCATTACTTGGAGGCACAGGTCCAAATGGAAATGCCTTTGGACAATAGTACATTCCAAGTGATAAAAATGACATATTCATATGACTTAAGAAAAAAATCGCTAGAATATTTAGAAAAAGGAGGAACAAAAAAGGAAGCAAGAGAAATAGTTAGTGTAACAGAAAGAACATTGTTAAATAGGTAGAAATATGGATGCATTAGGCGGACATTTGATTGGTTAGGGAGACAACGTTGCTTATCAAAAGAGTATGAGTATTGTCTAACAACTTCTGAAGCTATGATTTAATTGACCTTTACCTCGTCCATTTTCTTAAACTTGGTATATATTTTTCCGATGGTCAACTTCTACAATAAACACAACAATCCTCTCTTCATATACCTTGTAAATTATACGGTAATCACCAACTCTTAGCCTGCGATGATCTTTCCATTGTTTTATTAATGGTTTACCGACTTCTTCTGGCGACGTACAGAGCCTCTCTTCAATTGCCCGAATAATTCTTTCTTGGATGTTTTTGGGGAAACCTTTGATATTTTTTCTGGCATCTTGTGAATATTCAATTCTATACCTAGCTCCTGACATAATTCCTCATGTGATATCGTCTGACTTCCCTCTTCAATCCATCGTTTTTCCGCTTCTTCGGCTCTTTTAGCAATTAACATATCTTCATATTCTTCTAACCAATCTTCAATCATTTTTTTAGCCAGAGAAGACATGCTCATTTGTTTCTTATCACAAAGTAGTTGCATGACTTCCATATCACTACGATTTAGAGTAATGTTTATTCTAGGATTTCTCATATCATTCTCCTTTTAATTAAAGTGTATCACAAATGCATCACTTTTGCAAGATTCGTTATGAAAAAATTTAATGCTTTAGGTATACGAAAGATCAGAATAGTGAAAAATCACTGTGCAGGATAAAAAAGCCATCTGGGAAATAAATCAACTTTGTTTGGATAGTCTTGTAGTTTAATGCCTGTTAATAGCGCAACTTGTATTTTAAAAACACTGTCTAGATTAGTCTTGAATTTAGCTCAAGATTATAGAAAAAGAATTCTTATGGAGAACTGGATTAAAAACAGTCCCTAGAAAATAAGCAAATGCACTTAGAGGATGCTTACAAAATCCCAATAGTATAAGCCTCCTCTTTGTTTAAATGTATTGTTAAAAATTTTAATGTAACTTATCTTTCCTAATTCCTTTATAATTTAGAATTAAATGATTTAACTTTAATTAGTTTTATAATATTATTTGTATGAATTAAATAGGATTTAAATAGTATGTCTCATTTTTTAACATTAAGCCATTGTCAAAACTCTATTCAATTGAATAATTTCATTTCTCAATTAAAACCTAAATGGGATGGTAATTTTGCTTATAAGCAAGGGAGTTACTCCTATAATCAACTAATTAATCAAGCTAATTCTCTCTACCTAACTAGTTTAGAAAAAAAACGTTTTAGCACTAACTTACTAGAGTTAAAACAAAATCAATCTACATTAGCTCGAATTATCTGTTGTATAAAAGGCTTTTTTTTTCCTCTCATTGATTTAAAAAATACAAGTGCTAAACAAAATACAGAGAGTAGATCAACTGATCTTTTAACTTCTTTGCCCCATGAAATTTTATTGCATATTTTCTCTTATATTAAAGATCTCAAACAACTAGCTAATATAAGGTTAATTCATCCTAACTTATGGGATACATCCCATGAATTTATTAAAAAGTTAAATTATCTTTCTAAAGAATCTCCAGAAGAGTTGAATCGTATCTTGAAAGCTTTTCCTTCATTAACCTCTTTTAAATTAAATTATGCAACTAGTGAGCATCTTGAAGTTATTCTTCGCTCTTTACCCTATTTAACTACCTTAGAATTGGCAGGAGATATAACAAATGAAGATCTTGAATTGATAGTAAAATGGTTACCTCACTTAGAAAAGCTCACTATTAATAACTCTGATAAACTGACTAATTGCCATGCATTATCCCAATTAAAAAATATGAAGCAGTTAAATCTGGTTAGCTGTTCTAAAATTCAAGATATTAGCTTTTTGCAAGCCTTAACTCAATTAGTTTCTCTAAATCTTCAAGGGTGTACTAGAATTCAAAATTTTGAATTTATAAATAGCTTAACTCAATTGACTTATTTAAATCTTTATAATTGTAATCAAATTAAAGATATTAGCTTTTTACAAAAATTAACTCAATTAACTTATCTAGATCTCGTTTATTGTCTACTAATTAAAGATTTTAGCAATGTAAATAAATTAATTCAATTAAAATATTTAAGTCTTAGTTCAATAAATCTTAGTGAAAGTAATGAATTTCAAGATTTTAGGTTTCTAAAAGGTTTACCTCATTTAACCTCCTTAAATCTTATTAATTGTACTCAAACTATTGATACCAGCTTTTTAAAAGAGTTAACTAACTTAACTTCTTTAAAACTTAATTATTGTATAGGAATTCAAGATTTTAGCTTTATAAAAGAATTAATTCATTTAACTTCTTTAAATGTTATAGCTTGTACTGAAATTCAAGACTTTAACTTTTTAAAAGAGTTAACTAACTTAACTTCTTTAAAACTCGATCAGTGTATAGGGATTCAAGATTTTAGCTTTTTAAAAGAATTACTTCACTTAACTTCTTTAAGTGTTATGGGTTGTACTCAAATTCAAGATTTTAGCTTTTTAAAAGAATTACTTCACTTAACTTCTTTAAGTGTTATGGGTTGTACTCAAATTCAAGACTTTAGCCTTTTAAAAAAGTTACCTAACTTAACTTCTTTAAAACTTGATTATTGTACAGGAATTCAAGATTTTAGCTTTCTGAAAGAATTAATTCATTTAACTTCTTTAAGTGTTATAGGTCTTGAGATAAATAGAGAAGATTTTTTATAAATCCTTAAATTTTTATATTCCATTGCAATTTAGCAAGCTATTAAACTGTTATAACTAAGAGAAGTTAGCAATTGAGGATGTAAAGGCAACAGGATCTCTTGCATAAACTGTTTAAGTAAAGGTTTTTTGTCAGCTGTGAGCCATCTCTTTAATAGAGTCTCCTGCTGTTCAGTAAAGTTCAAATCGCCATCGAGCAGCTTCACTTGTAGCTCTAACAGAGCTAAGTTTGGATCTGTTTTGAGCTTGTCTGTTGTCTGCCCATCAAAGCTAGCCATCACGCCTTGATTGATTAACCAAAGGGTGCCCTTTGTTCTCTTTTGTTGACACAGTTGAGCTGCTTCCAGCTGATCGCAGATATGAAACTCTGTTAGTTTATGCTCTTGATACTCGATGAGTACATAGTGTAGTGGTTTCATGTAGCCGATAAGCCAACCGGGCATAGCTAGAGAATCACCCTGGACAGTTACCAAGGCATTTTCTGAGATAGATAATTGGTCAGAGAAAAGAGGGATAAACTTCTGCAATTTAGGGTGCTGGAAAACCTCTGTCAAAGGATGAAAGGTAATCTGATCGCTGTGGGGCAGAAACTGCTTACCCAACAGGTTAGCCAGGCTCGAAGCTAATTGGGTACTTTGCGTTTCGACCTGTTTCTCCTCTTGCTCTTCCGCTTGCAAATTGAGTAGCTGCTGTTGAGTTGTCTGCTTAGTGGCCGTTGTTTGTGTTTCAGCAGAGGCCATACTGGTGTGCTGGGTGTTGTCATTCAGCTTGACCTCTTTAGGATAGAGCATCTGCTCTTTAGCCCTTTCCCATTCAGCTAATAAAGACTCCATTTGGTATTTCTGTGCTAAAGGCTGTCCTTTTAAAGCCGTTTGGATTTGAATCAGCCGTTGCCTAAATTGTTGTTGGAGCTTCTGTAAGCCTTGATCTATAGGAGAGAGATGGGCTTGCAAGCTGGCTTGCTGCAAAGGCAGGTCTGCTGTATCTTCAACAAATAATTTTCTTAGAAGCGTGAAATTTTGTTCAAATTCCTTGGAAGTACCCTTTAACGATTCCTGCCAGAAGAGATTCTCCAAAATAGCTTGGCCCTTTAAATCCAAGGAGGGAAAATTGTGTTGTCCTTTATTTAAAGCCAGTTTTTTGACGGCATATTCTAGGATATCTAAATAGGAGAGAGCTGTGTCTGGCTCTTTAGCTAAACAGTGTTTGATCGCTAAGGCTGCATTTTTAGTCAGCAGCAAGCGGGCTGTTTGGCCCAGGTGAATGCCGCGCAGTCGCCCAATACCTTGCACTAATGAAGAAAGGTCATTGTGCTCATTGATAAACACCAGCGCTTGAGCGGTTGGGGCTAACTGGCGATCCGTACCGGTGGTATCTTTTTGGGCATAGAGCCAAAAAAGCTGCGATTCTGGCAAATGCGCTAAGACATGAGGGATAAACTTCTTCATGCCTTGCTTTAACACAATCGGCAAGCCCTGTTGATCAAAGGTGGCCACCCCTTTAAAGTGTGGGAACTGGATCAGCAACTCTTGAGCCACTTGTAACAGGGCTGGATAATCGCGTAAGACTGCGCCAATCTCAATCAAAACCGAAGGATGAGTGAGTCCACTAGCTTTGGCTGCCTGAGGTAACAGTTGTATAATCTCCCTACTCTCTTCCGTAGCACATTCATAGATGGGCTCAGCTTGGGCATACTTACGCTGCATGGTGATCACGGTCCGGGCTATGGCTAATTCATCCTGAACAATTTCAAACTGGCTAGGCAAGTTTTGGAGGGAAAGTGTACCGGAAGCGCCAACGACTTCTTTAAAACAAGCGACTAACAGGTGAGGCGTACTGACAATCTTTTCTTCGTAACGGCGCAAATGGGGTAAAACGCTCAGAGCGATAAACTGCAAGCGCAAGGGGATGTTCTGTTCTAACTGGGTTAGGAAATGCTCTAAATCAGCGGGTTTCAGGTTGAGTAAGCTTTTAGGTGCTTGAGGTCCCAGGAGTTTAGTCAACAAGAGAAACTGCTGGTAGCCTCTGGTCTCCTTGAGATTTATTTCTTTCTTCTCCATCTCGGTCGATGCTTCATTAGCTAACTGCTCAAAAAAGCGCTGGACATAGTCGAGTGAAAAGGGCGTACGCAGGTTGAGTTGGATGGTGAAGTTCAGGATTTGATCGGGCGAGCAGTACTCATTGCCCTCTTTCGGATGGCGCGCATCCTCGAGCGGAATGGCAATGCGCTGCTGGGCTAAGTCCAGTGTGCCATAGTGTTCATTGGCATTTTGACTCAACGTTTGAAACAGATAATGGTGCAATTGATCGTGCAGGATGCGGATTTGAGTGGCTGACAAAGCTGGTTCAAGGGTAGTTAAATACTGTTCATACTGCATTTGCGCTTGGCTATCTAGTTGACCGAGCAGATAGGCTTTAGCTTGGTCATCTAGCACTAGACTTGTCTGCTTCAAGATAGCTTCGACCAGCTCAGGTAGCAGCTGCTGATAGGTCTTTTCTGTCAATAGAGGGAGCTGCTTAGAAGCAGTTGTTTGCCAGCACTCGACGCGGTAGCGCTGGTCGATCACTTGAAAGAAGGCTTGATAGAGATGGGCACTGAGTACTAAGCGTTCGGGCTTAAAGAACTGATTCATGCCAATCGAGTAGTTGGACTCTTGGCTATCATCTAGCACTTTGTGCGGTTCATCGATGAACAGGCTAGCCTTTTGTTTGACGTACTGCTTTAATTCTAACAGAGCAGCTAAAGCTGCTGGATTGCTCTTTTGAGCGGCTAACTCTTTGGGCTTTAACACCAACAGGTTATGCGCTGTTTGGTCGCTCATGAAGACTGGTTGGCGCTTGCGCTGGGCTCGTTTGAGATCCTTCAAGATCGTTTGGATGTCTTCTGCCATACTAGGCGATTCTCTCGAAAAATCCAGCCGATAGCCGAATAAACGATACGCTTGTTGTAAGAATTGTTGTAAGCCAGCCTCTTGCTGCTCAAATAAAGTAGCTGGCGCAATCATAATCGCCAACGTATCCTCTTTAGCGGTTAACAATAGCCATAAGCGCTCTAAGGCTGTTGATTTGCCAAAACCAGTCCTTGCTTCAAATAGGGTCCAACCCTTTTGATTCAATAACTGTAAAGCCTCGACTTGCTCTCGGCGCAATAGAATATGGCTTAAGGCTTCAAAGATAAGTAGCTCAGGTGAGGCATTAACAGTATAGGCTCGAGTGGCTTGGCTCTGCGCAACGTAACTTTGGGCTGCTAGCTCCAAAGCCACCGGCTCGGAGTTAACATGCAGTAAGTTCTGATAAATTTGTAAGGCTTGCCGACAGCGCTGCTTTTTTTGCATCTCTGTCTTGAGTAGGGCATACTGACCGACTAAGTTAATCAGCTGCTGAATCTCTGAGTCTGTTAAAGTAGGATTGCTCTGGCGCAGCGCTTGGAAGTCTCGACGGCCCAAGGCAATTAGCAACGTCTCCATCTCAAACTTAAAGCGCAAGTCCCGTTGTAATTCTAAGATAAAGCTGCGTTCTTGATGGGTCTCATTAGCCAAGATTAAGATTGTCTTCTCTAAGGCTTTTAACTCTTGTTCCTGTTGTGCAATGGCGATGGTATACTGGTCTATGACATCTGCAATCAGCTGTTGATCTTGAGTGAGAGAAAAAGCTGTCGTTTTGTTATCGAGTTCTTTTAAATAAAGATCAGTCCCTTTAGCCAAGCGTCGAAATTCAGCCGCGGTCAATGGATCCTGTTGATGCTCAGCAACTTGCATTTGTCCCTTAGTCCAGCTCTGAATTACTTCTACTGCTTGTCTTTCAGCTGCTAACAAAGGCTGCGTTTTTGCGATAATAGAATGGTCATCGATTACTAACTGCTCTTGTATCTCTTCTAACTGTAAAGAAATATCTAACTTAGCTTGATTGTAGGTTAAAGGAGCTGGCACGATGCTAATTTTTTTAGACTCTAGGGCTTGAATTTTCTGCTTATTAGATGATTTTCCCAAACACCATTCTCGTGTATTAAAATCAGTATAGCACAAGCTATTGTTAAATTTTGTCTTAAGTCTTTGAAAAGTTTCATTAAATGTTAGCTCATCTTCTAACGAAAATAAACTTATCATCTCAGCTAAAGAAGGAGCGGATGGACAATCTATAGCTAGAGCTAATAACCAAGCACAAGCTTTGATAGAACTGTTTTTATCATCCTGTGTAGCGGTTAATGTGCGTTTTAATAAAAGCAACTGAGCTAGATCTTTTTCTTTAGCTATTTGATAGTAGTTTAAGAAATTAAGGATAAACTCTTCACTAGGAGCACTAAAAGAAGTTAAAGGTATAACAGTAGTCGCATTGGCTAAAATAGGCTGCTTTATCTTCCATAAAAAATTAAAAGAGGGGTAGTCTTTAAAATGATGAGCATTAGGTAAAGATTTTTGAATAAACGCCTTAGGTGTATAAAAAGAACTTAAGGTATTTTCTTTCTTTTTAGACAATCTATAAATTCCCAAATGATTTTTCAGATCCTGATAGGTTTGCCAATCATTTTCAAAATGGTCGCGTTGCCAATGACTTGTAATTAATTTTTCACCCTGTTTTCCTTGACAAGCCATCCAAGCTAATAGCTGTATCCGCAAAGCAACCGCATGTGGATGCTGATCGATCTGTTTAGCATAGCGTTCTGCTGTCTCAAAAATCCATTTTAGGACTTGCTCTTCCCCTTTACTAAATTCTCTTCTAATGTGGATAAAGCTGCTCTCTTTAATCATCTTTAAAGCTTGACTATACTGTTTTGTCTTCAAAGATAGATAAAAAAAGAAAAGAGTCGGCAATAAATTCTTTTTAGAATGAGAGGGAAACAATTGACCTGCTGCTAAATCGAAAGTTAGATAGTTATTTTTGTTAGAGTGCTCTTCTATGCTGACCGCAGTCTGTTGATAAGGTAAGTGTTTTTGTTTATTGATTTGCTCGATAGGGATCCAGACTTTGCGCTGTCCCTGCTCATTTTCTAAAATAAACAGATTCTGAAAATGGGGAAAACAAGCAAGAGATTGGTTTTTAGCCACAAAAAAGCCTGGATATTCTTTACAAGTTAAACAAGAAAGGCCCGCTTTTTCTCCTGCTAACAAGGTCAAATCTAACTTTCGTAAATCAATGCGATTGATCTGCTGTTGATCATTGAGCCAGACAAGGAGATCCTCCTCTTTTGCAATTTCTGTCAGTAAAGCATATAAAAGATTATCAGCTTGCTCTAATTCTCCTAAAATTTCACCTGTTAATTTTCCTTTTTTTAAACGCTGGACTGTTTGTCCGATCAGCTGCATTTCTATCACTCTACTTATTTTATTTTCTAAGTAGAGTCTATCTTCTTGCTGCCAAACATGATGAGTGGATTTAAAACGCTGAAGTAATTTAAACTGATCTAAAGAGGTTAAAAGATGTTGTTCTTTTTTTTTCTTTATTTTGGATAAGCTGATAAAATTAGGAGGGAGACATGTTATTTTGTAATTCTGGTCTTGATGTCTAAATAAATAAATTTCTCGCTTGCCTTCTCTAGAAAATTTAGCAAAAATAGCTTGTTGGCCAAAGATATCCTTATAGTTAGATGATTTTTTAATTTTTTCGGGAATTAAAATGACTTGATCATCGCGATACGTTTCCTCTAAACTATTTTCTACTTCACGCGTTAAAAATTTAAAAGAGCAGGAGCCTACTTCTAAATGGTCTTTCTCCCATTTTAAAGGCGATGCATGAGAAAATGCGATAAGCTCTAAGGCTTTTGCCCAAATGAAATCAGCATCTAGGCGTTGTAACATTTTTTTAAAAGAGTGGTAGCCATAGTGTAAGGTAATCTTATCGTAATGGCTAGAAAATCCTTTTAATTCTTGCTGACACTCTAGTAATAAGCTAGCCGCTACTAAAGTTAAAAACGGCTTGTCTTCTCTCAATGCTTGAGATGATTCTACAATTGGTAAGGCTCCAAAAACGGCTTGACTTAATGCTAATGCCAAGGAAGTATTGGTTTTGCTCAATTCAATTAAATGACTAAAGTTTTGAACTAAATCAAGATAGTACACTTCTTGCTTAGTATTGGCAAATTTCTCACTTAAAATAAATAGTTTAAGTTGCACATGTAATAGAAAAGCAGCACTTTTTTTAGAGGAATTTTGAGGAGACAGTAAAATCGAAAAACTTTGTTGGATGAAATTAAAGAGCAAGGGCAAACTTTCTTGGGAAGCTACTGTATTTTGTTGTAACCACTCGATTAGATTATGTTCTCCTCCCCATAATAAGTGTTCAAAAGCTGCTTGGTAAGCAGTATGAGTCAATTGATTTAACCTCTTTTCAAAAAACTTTAAGCCTTCTGTCAATTTAGTATAGGGTTCTAATTGCACAAAAGCTAAAAATTCCCTTTCATCGGTTAACTCTAAAAAGGGGTAGGCTACTTCTGTCTTATTAGCGACTTGCACAGTGCGTTCATTTAAATCAGTAGTAGACTGATACTGAGCTTGAACTTTGGGAAGATGGTGTTCAGCATAATAATGCTCTTTGTCTCGATGAGCATCAGTAGGATAGCTCGAATGCCAAGAAAAACGGTAACTAATCTTAATACTTCTTACAAAAGCATCCTCTGATTCTATGGGACTAACTGCTATTGCATTTTCTATAGATGTGGATAGTTTACTACGACCAAAAGTAACATGAAGATGACGTTCACTCACTATGTAAAAGTATGTTAAAGCCGTTCTTAAAGCATGATAATAGGGAATTTCTAGTAAAGGCAGGCCAAAGGCTTTACTAGGTTTGGCTATTTCTATCCAATTAGCTTTAACGAAATGATAATCATCCGGATTTTGTGAAGCCACTTGATAAGCAAATTTAGCCATAGCAGGCAACTGACTAAACTCTTCAATTTTCTGCTCTTTATTGAGTTCCTGACAACCAAAAGGCTCCCATCCATAATAACTCTTTTCATTTTTGTAAGCATGCCAAAGATTAGCACCCTTATCTTCCTGTTTTACTTCTGATGAAAGCCTATTTTTCTCACGTTGACAAGTCTCAAATACAAGGTTAAAACGCCGTTTTGACTCTACTGTTGCAAATTGATACTCCTCTTTATAAGCTTTTAACAGCTTTTCTAATCCTTCCATCCACTCTAAAAAGACCGCTTGGCTAATTTTAGTATCGCGTTGTGCTTCTCGATAGACAATTAGCCAGCCATTAAATAGATCAGCTAAAAAGAGATCCGGTAAATGAAGAGATTGATCTTTATCTGGTGCATAGAAAAACTTTTGAGTCACTTGTGCTAAGGCAGTAAAAAATTGCTGTCTTTTTTGATTGCCAATAGAAGCTGCTTCTAAGGCCGTTAAGCCTAAAGATGGCGCTACATCGCGTTCGAAATTAAACTGGTCAGCATCAGGTAAGCCCTTTAAGAAGTTAAGGCGATAGACCGTTTCATCTAAATCACTGGCAATAAAAAATTGAGACAGGGGTTCAGCTAGTGAGTAATCGACTAATTCCCCTGGCAAATGATGAGCATAGATGAAAAGCTGATCATCTATAACTTTAGCTTTTTTTTCTTTTTTTATAATAGTTAGAGGCTGGGCTTTAGTTAGATCAATGCCCTCTTTAAAAGAAAGAGAGATACTCTTGATTTCTGCTTGTTCTCTTTGGCTTTCTATTAGAATGCGTTCAGCTGCTAAAGCTGCTATCCCTTGCCAACTGGCAAAAAGCTCTTCTGTCAAGAGCGTAGTCTGCTCCATTTTTGAGAGCTGACTGCCAATTTTGCGTACGGCATCTTTTAAAAAGTTAGAAGGTAGAGGAGTAGAATGATGTAAAGCATCGTGCAAGGATTGGATTTTGATCCATAAATTGAGAGTTAGATAATCTGCTAGTCCCTCTGTGTATTGACCTTTTAACCATTTAACCAGCAATTGCACAGCGCAGCTATTGGCCCGTTGCTGTCCGCCTGGATTAGTCGCTTGGATGATTCCTCTACCTGGCCAACTTTGCGTCAGCAAGCGATAAAGATGCTCAATAGAGGGCTGAGCTGTGGCTAAGATAAGTTGACCTTTTAATTGCTGGACAGGTACACGCGGTCTTGTAAAACTTAAGATCAGTTGTAGATACTGGCTATTCTTTAATTCCAATAGAGTCGTTTTGGGAAAGATAAGCGTGCGGTAAAAGTAGTGTCGTTCAGCTGCTTGATCGTTAGCTAGATAAGGCGGATGATACTCTAATCCTTCGCCGGAGTTAGTGATCTGTAGAGTGACTTGATCCATTGCATCGAGCGAGAGTTCATAAAAAAGGCCATGACCACTATCGGGATGCGTGTAACCACCTGCAAAACTGACATAGCGCTCTTTTTTTAAGCGATTTAATAGCTCATCCTCTACCTCTATTAAAGTTGATGTAGAAGCAGGCACATAAAAAGCTTGGAGCTGTTGCTGAATTTGGTTTGTGCGATGATCACTCGGACAAGCTTTACAATAAAGAGTCAGATAGTGCTGGAAGAAAGTGACGGCATTGATCAGCTGATTTCCTTCACCACCACCGACATAATCCGTTAGAAAGAATTGCAAAATGGCTAGATCAGGTTGAAAAGGGTCTGTATTTTTTACTATTGCATCAATGGCTGTTAAAAAGTTAGCAGGAACTTGTTGTCTTTTTAAAAGTGTTGCGTTAGCTAAAGTCTGCGCACGTACCGCCGTTTGCTCTATTTGTGCCTGTAGTGGATTTACAACAGGAGTTTCAATACGGGGAATCACCACAGGTTCAGAGATAATAACGGGCTTAGCTGGAATAGGCTCATCTTTAGTAATAATAGAAATAAGGGGAGGGGAAACAGGCAAACTCGCAGGAGGTGAGTTTTTAGTTTCTGGTTCTTCTTGTTCCTCTTTAGTTTTATTAGTTTTAGCTTCTAATAGTGTTATTATAGATTGAGCATGCTGACTGTCAGAAAAACGCTTATTATTCTTTAGTTGGTTAGTAATATTGATTCTAG
The DNA here is from genome assembly GCA_965200675.1 of Parachlamydiaceae bacterium. Classification (GTDB taxonomy): domain Bacteria; phylum Chlamydiota; class Chlamydiia; order Chlamydiales; family Parachlamydiaceae; genus CBDAUP01. The sequence goes on from CBDAUP010000001.1 coordinate 101,758, forward strand.
TATAAATTTTTCCTTTAAACTTCCACTCTGTTGGTTGACTATTTTCTATATTTTTTTTAAAATCATTGAATACTTTTTGAATAGCCGTATTTAGTTTAGTTCCTTTGCGATCTTTAATCCAAGAGATCACTCTCCCTATTAAATTGAAACGATAGTGCCAATCAATTTCACTTCTTTTATTGACGTATAAACTACTTTTACTATGAAATAATAAATTGAAAAGACTGCTATTCATAAATTCAATCTCAATTAAAATATAATAGTATATATTGTAATTGATTAAATTAATAAAATCTAGATCATAATTTTATGATAAAACCCAATTAGATTATTATTAATAAAAAATTTTCTTATCCTTTTTTTACAAAGTTTTTTGATTAACATGTGAGACGGCAGGTGCGTTTCATTCTTAATCTTAGCAACTAAAGTTATATGCTTCTTCATTATGACCAATCGTTCTCTATTGTAAACTATCCTAATCCTTATATAAAAATAATATTTTTTAGTTAATTATTTTTAAATTAATAGATAATTAACATTTAATTAATACATTATGATTTATAATAATTTATATTAATTAACAAATTATTTTTTATTATGATTACTAATCACTCTACTTTAATTTCTCGTTTTACATCCTGTAAATGGACAAAAGTTGTCAATATTCTCTCCAAGACATTATTTACTAATTGTAGTTCGATAGCCGTGCCTTTAATTTCAGCAGTTATGGTAGCCTCTATCAATAAAATTAATAAATTGGATTTAAAAAATAAAATTAAAAATATTTTAGATATTAAAAATTATAGAGTTATTAATACAGCTAAAAAAGTAAGTCAATCTTTGTTAGGGCAGTTTATTATAGGGAATATCAAAGAAAATGTCTTAGAAGAAATTACATGTCAGTTGGGGTCTGCAACTGGTCAAAAAGTTTTTAGTAAGATAGGAGGTATCGCTATCCGTAGCCTCGCACATATGATAGTTCCAACAGTTATTCTATCAGCAGGTTGTACGATTATAATCGAAACAGTTCGTAAACCAATTAATGCCCTAACTTTATGTAAAATTTTAACAATTATCGCTATTACAGGTGCAACTATTTATGCAATGCCAGAGACCCTAGCTGAAAGAGGGCATCAATTAGGCACTCTTTTAGGATCTAATTTAGGAGAATTAGCAGGCGGTATATTGGGAGGTTTTGTAGCCATTCATTTAAATGGAAGTAGTGAATCTTTATTGAGTTTAAATGAAAGTAATCGCACTCCATTGAATAATATAGCTAGAGGCTATACATTTAAAATAATACAACGCACTGCTTTTTTAGCTCTAAGAGATTATCTTCTTTATCGACCAGCAGAAGGCATTATAGGTTTTATTTCAGATTTAACTTTGGGAAGTTTAAGTTATAATGTTTTAGATATAGTAGATGCAATTAAAGAGATAAAAAATGGAAAATTACTAGATAATTTATTACCTATTAAAATAGATAGCGATTTGGTAATTAAAAAAGAAACGATTCATGCCTATTTAACACACCCCTATTTAACAGATGAAAATATAGCTTCTACTTCTACTAGACTATTTAATTACTTATTAAAAAATCTTCCATTAGAATTTGAGCATTTAGAGCAATTTTTGCCTGGATACGATCATGTGGTTTTAAGAGAGATCTATCAAGAGCTAGTAGGAATGGGAGAAAGTCAACTGTTTTTGTCTTTATTTAAACATCTCAATTTATTAGAAAAATTAAAGAATTACCCTAAAAATTTATTGGACCAATTAATAGTTGGTTTTATAAGAGCAACTAACGAATACATTAAAATTATTGCTAGCGATAATAAATCTTTAGAATTACAGCTTCAATTTAACCATACATTTAATAAATGGTTAAAGGAGACACATTTCAATAGAAAACGAAACTATAGGAATTTGCTAGATACAGTGAAGACAAATTTGATCAAAACTATAGATAAAAAAATTAAAGTTCATAATTCACAATTTTCTCGTGAAGAAACTAAAACAAATTTAATAAAAAACAAAATAATTGTAAAAATTTTTGAAAATGATTTAATAAATAAAATTATCAATCAGTTATTGGCTAACACCATTGATAAAGTAAAACAGTTAGAGGAAAAATTAATAGGGATAGTTATTACTCCTGAGGGGAGCAAGATCTACCTACAAGAGATGTTAAAATTACATGCGAAACAGATAACGACTTTAATCGATTTACCATCTCATGTTATTCCTTTACAAGAGACAGAAGTGCGACAATTTTATTTGAATATGGGACATTTATTAACTAATCATTATAGTTTGAATAGATTTAGTATTAGTCAATTACTTAGTCATCAAATTTTACAGGCAGAACTTAAAAAAGTTGTTACTTAGAATCTAATTAGACTTTTTTTGATTCTGCTAATTCTCGTTCTAATTTTTCTTCAATTGCCCTTAATATCCAGCTCGTTCGATTGACGCCCATGCGCTTAGCTATCAGTTTATCAATTTGGTTAATAGCCTCTTTTCTAATTCTTAGATTAATTTTGATCCATTCATCTAATTGGCTCAACTCCTCTACTTGCTTTTCTACATCTGCTAGGACAAGTCCACCTCCATTGATAAACTTTTGTCTGGCTTCTTCTATCTCTTTTACTTTAACTTTTCTCATAAACCCGCTCATCCTGTATTCCTTTTAAACTAATGTTGTTATGCCTATCAAATGTACATTTTATATACTTCGTTGGCCTATTAACTGTACATTAATGACCCATTTAATGTACATCAGAAGGATAAATGTAATCATATAACGCCACCATTTCACTCGCTGCCTTTTTATCTAACGGTTTGATTTCATTAACGGCAAGTCCTCTAGCTGCCGCACTGGATAACGCTTTGCGGTACACAAGAAAAACGGGAATGCATTCAATTTCTGGACATTCAGACAGTAATTCATGCGCTTCTTTATTATCAGAGCCAGCTGAATCGGCTTGATTGATCACCGATAAACACTTTAATTTTGGATTAATTGCACTCACTTCAGAGATTAATTTGTTTACTCCTCCCATGGTCCATACATCAAAAGATTTGGGCCGAAAGGGAATTAAAAAAATATGAGCGATCGTTAAGGCACTGCGCTGACTTGAATTGTCACGGCCTCCCGTATCGATGATAATATCATCATAATCTTTGGCTAGCTTTGCAATTTCAGCATAAATAGACTTACCCGATAGTTGAATCGTGGTCCAAGGCGTTTCATGATTGAGTCCTACTCTTTGTTCTACCCAATCGGATGAACTGCGCTGTTCGTCAGCATCTATTAATAAAACTTTCTTACCCGCTTGCGATCTTAAAACTGTAAAATTGGTAGCAAGTGTAGTCTTGCCACTTCCTCCTTTAATTCCTCCAATGACTACGATCATATACACCCTATGGATTTTTTATGGATTGTTAATGTCTATTGCATGTAGACAGAGTATACTTTAAATGTATACCCTTCAACTTTAATAGGAGTTAACTCTATAATTAAATAAGTTCTCAAATTAGAGTCTTTGTAGCATTACGGGAGTTTAAACGTCACGGAATTATTAAATTGATGAATAGTTAGAATCCTACTGATGAAAAGAAAGGCTAATGTAAACTATTTATAGCACTACAACTAGCTGGCTTAATGGCACTGATCTAAAACCTCCATCCTTTATCCTCTTATTAATTGTGATGCATGATCAAATCGACAATTTTTCTATTGTTGGCAGAAGCTGATACATTCCATGACATACCGATAGCCAGATAACCCTCTTTATTTCTGATCTCTCGTTGAGCTCCTAGCTGCAAGAGAGTTTTGACTGCCTCTAAATGACCGCATCGCACTGCAAGATGTAAAGATGTATTGCCCTCTTCATCTTGTACATTTAGCTGAGCACCTCGTTCTACTAAGTGCCGGATTAAAAGATGGTTATCTTTAAAAGAGCGATAAACAGTCCAATGTAAAGGCGTCATGCCTTGGTAATCTTTTTAATTGACATCACCGCCTTTGGCAATCAGTAAATCAGCCAGGGTTATATTCTCTTGAGAAGAACCTCGATCACAAGAGCGCAAAGCAAGTAGATGGAGAGGTGTATTTCCACTCTTATTGAGCACCGTGGCGTGAGCTCCCCCTGCTAACAGAGCTAAAATGCAATCTTTAATAGACTGATTGGGAATCAAACAAGCCTTGTGAAGTGGTGTATTGCCCTCTTCATCTTTAAAATTGGGATTGACGTAGTTTAATAAGAGCTGAATAAGGGCTAGGCCCTCTGGCCTATTAGTCTCTCGCATAGCAAGATGTAAAACAGTCTCGCCTGCTAAGCTTTGAGCATTGACATCATACATGCTCTCTAAAATTAACTGAATGGCCTCAAAATCCAATGAATTCCTAAAAATTCCCCAATGCAGAGGTGTCCAGCCTCGATGAGATTCTTTGACATCTGTACTAACCTGATGGTCTATCAGCCATCTAATGGCTTTAGTTGGTTTAGTCCATTCCGCACAAGCCAGATGCATTAAGCTAAAATTGCCCCAAGCTTGATTGAGATCTATTTTGGGATTTTTTTGATAAAGTATCTCTAAAATTTCAGGGGAGTTGACCATAACTGCATTAAAGAAATGCGCGATCGTCGGTTTGATCTTCATCTGTAACAGCTGATGGATCATAAGAGTAGCTTCTACTTTAATAGCTAGCGCTAATTGCTCTTCTAAACGGGCATTTTTTCGGGCTAAATGCTCTAGACTGTTAACCGGCAATAAGAGCTCATATTTTTGCATCTCCTCTATCAATTGAAGGCGCTGGTTTTTTAATTGAGCTGTCAAATTTTTTTGTTGTCTATTTTTTATTAGAGTATTTAGCAAGCCAGCGCCTCTATATAGCTGATCCGTCACAACTCCTGCTAGGCGCTCCACTAGGTCGGCTTCGCATTCCCTAGCATGCTTAATTTTATTTACCTGTTCTTTAAGCAAGGGATGAAAAGAATTAGGGTACAAATCGGGACCTAAAGGTGCATCTTGACCAAAATGCTGATTAGCCACTGTGGAAATGGAACCAAAGCTTTTATATAAAGAATCCTCATCTAATTGCTGCTCCTCTACATCGAGGATAGTAGCATAGATTGTTTTTAAGGTGATATTCGGTTGATTAACTAGTCTTTCTAGACGTTGTTAGCAGGCCTTTAACTAAAAAGACTGGCCTTTTAGCTGCACTTTAAAAATTTTGTTTTCGATTTCTAAAGTATTAGGTCCTTTATTTGCTTGCCATTCAAACTTGATTTGCAGATCTTCGTTATTAGATTGGATATAGAAACTAGTATAATTAGCTGAAACTTTGTAATCATAATTCATATAAAATCCATTAATTCTTTATATAAATGATTATATCAGTGTTATTATAAATTACAAAATAGCTAATATAAATTAAAAATAGCTTGTTTTTTGAACTTTTTACTTTCATGACAGCCGTTTTTAACTTAGTTATAGAACTGTTATTTAGGGTAGTGACGAGTTTTAAAGGTAAGTTTTCTTCTCAAAAAACTTACCTTGAGTTAGCAATTATTAGGCAGGTTTGATAGGAATGTTATTTTTCTTTAAGTAATTAATGGCATTTTGATTGTACTTCTCAGCTGCAAATCTTAAATATTCAATTCCTTTCTGTGCATCTTTTTCGACTCTTTTTCCTGTGTAGTACATCTCTCCTAATATATAATGTGCTACTACACTTTTGCCAGTCCTAGCTTTTTGAAGATTTTCTAAGGCTAGCTGCTCGTTTTTCTCTACCCCTTGCCCCTTTCCATACATCATTCCAAGGTTGCACATAGCAAGCACATGGCCTTGATTTGCCGCTAATTGCGTGTACTTAAAACAGAGTTGATTATCTTTTTTATGCTGGCAATTTTTCATATCTATATCATAGAGAAGACTCATTTGAAATTGTGCTTCCATATTTCCAGCATCTGCTAATTGCTTAATGTATTCCTGAGCCTCTGGATTACCTCTTCTAGCCGCTTCTTTTAAATAATCCATCCCTTTCCGCTCATCTTTTACTCTTCCTCTGCCTTCGTAATATCTTTCCCCTATGGTAAACTTAGCACCTATAACTCCTCTATCAGCTGCCTGTTCAAGATATTTCAATGCTAGATCTTCATTTTTATCTACCCCTTGCCCATATAAATACATCGCTCCTAGATAAGCAAGAGCTGGAGTGTGATTTTGCTCATCTGCTAATTTCTTAAGATAGTTTAGAGCTTCTTTATTTCTCTGTTCAGCGGCTAATACATAACAATTAAAACTCTCTTCAGGATTTTTAGCGACTCCTGCACCTCGTAAATAGAGTTTAGCTAATTCTACTATAGCCTCAACATTGCCCTTGTCTGCGCTTCCTTTTGTAACTTGGAACAGTTTTTCCTGCTTATACTGCTGAATGCGACCAACTAGATTTACTAAGCCAAAAGTAACTGCAAAAGCTAATGGAATGACCACTGTAAAGCAGGATAAAGCTACGATGGCTATTTTAGCATTAGTTTTGGCACTATTACTTGAAATAGTTTTCATTTCTGGAAAGGCATTGATGTAACCATGATAAATATTTTTTGCTATATGCATTTTTTTTCCTAATAAATTTAGAGATTAATACAAATTGTAAAACAAAATTATTTATAAATGATTAAGAAAATTGTTTCTTTTAAATTAAGCAGGCTTCTTTAATGAATTAAATACAAGTAACGCGATTTTTTCCCAACTAAGATGAAATTGGCTAGAGAGTAGGAGGAGTTTATTTTAAGGGGTCTGCTAGATCAGTGAATGAATGAGGCATGCGCTCTTTGTAATTCATTTAAGTTAAATACAACTTATTTTAAATACAATCAATTATCTTTTAATTAAAGTAATTCTATTTTCTATTAGCCTAACCAGTCAAAAAGAAAGCCGTCAAAATTTTTGGATGGAAGTACCCAAAAAAAGTAAAAAGGCAAAATTTAGCCTAAAATAGCAAAAAATAACAGAAAGGTACCTATAATCGCTTAAATTATTTTAGAGCTACCTCATCATTCCTCAATCATTTTTAATCCCGGGAAGATAGCTTTCTATTATTTCTGATCGATAAAAAGCTTGCTTCTGTTGTTTAAAATTGTATGAAAAAGAAAAAAATTGTCTTATTTATATATCTTTACTTCTAGAGAGATATAATAAATCTAGGACCTCAAATTTTACGAGTAGAAAGTGCGACAAAATGTGAATGAAAGTGCGACAAAATGTGAATGAAAGTGCGACAAAATGTGAATGGAAATGCGACAAAATGTGAATGAAAGTGCGACAAAATGTGAATGTTAGGAGTTCAAATTTACGAGTAGAAAGTGCGACAAAATGTGAATGGTAATTGGAAAAAATAGCAGTTTGGCTAACTAACTCAGTTAATTTATTATTGTAGGAATAAATTACCTATAGATTGGCTTATTAAATGAATGAAAATAAAAAAAGATCAAAAACTTTAAATTTTAATGTCGGATAATTTGTGTTTTTTAATATTTTCTTTAACTAAGTTTTGGAACTCTTTGTCCTCATAATTAATGGAGATGCCATGAATGCCATAGCCTATTTCGACATACTTATTCAAGATCAGCAGATAGGGTCCTGTACCTGGTAAGTAGAGCGATTCAAAGGCAGCTAAGTGAGTCTGTGCCCATTTTTTATTCTCCTCAAAGCGCTGCTCCTTGACGGGTTGTTTAGCTAGAGAATAAGTCACTAAGGCCTCAGAAAAATATTTGCGCAGTTTGGAGGGCGTCGCTAAGCGATTAGACCAGTATTCCTGCTGCATGGACCATTCGATCAGCTGGTTAATCTCTACTGACGTCCTATTTTTTAATAATTCGATGAAATCCAGCAGGTATAAATTTTCTTCATGGGTCGATAAGTGATAATGAGGATCTTGCTTTTTGCGACAATCGCTGAAGGCCTTAAGAAGAGCGGAAGCTAATTCATACTCTTTAGATTGCAGATCCACTGCTAGAGAGGAGGTGGGTAACAAATCTTTATGCATGGAGTATTTTTGATTATTGAGAATGAGAGTATCTGTCGGTCCTAAGCGGCTATAGTCTGTGATGTAACCTAGGGTCTTAGCAACAGAATACACATCTTCTAATAAGCTATGCATCCGATCTTTTTTGCGTTTATAAACTGTTTCTGGCATTTTTAAGGCGATCGCAATCTCTTCCGGTGTCCACTTAAGTTGATAAGCCAAGTCTGTTTTCAGCGCTCTTCTTTTTAACTCATACTGATAACGCAAAAAAAGTAAAAAACGGAACGTATAAGCACTACTTTTCTTGTTGCCGACTAAACTGCGCACCTCTTCGCGCCATTTATAAGGCACTAAAATAAAATAACTATCGATTTGATCTAAAAAGATGACACTAGGCGTAATTTCATAGTAGCTCAATACATTTGTATTCGAGTCGATGATTTTCTTAACAGTGAATAGCGTATCGACGGCTACAACCTGCTCTTTCTTCCAGCGGCCCTCTTTAGTTTTTTCAGGGATGCCCTCTTTAGAATAAGCAAGCCGCTCGTAGTAAAAGCAGAATTGATTGAGACTGAGTTCGTTTAAGGCTTCTAAAGCTCTTGCTATACAAGCAATGCTATTTCTATTGATGCCTGCCCAGTCTAATAGTTCTGATTGAGTGGCTCTTAAGCGCGGCAATTGCTGCACATACTTGTAAATTTCAGGTAATTTTCCAGAGTACCTCTCTTGGGAAATGCTCTCTACCTGTTCTGGGGTAATATTTCCCTTATAATCGGTTTGGCTTAAGCCTTTTAAAATGCCTTCCATTACTTTAGCTTGCAAATCGGTCAAATCAATGCCAAAGCGATCGATCGAATTCATCAACTTGACATCAAATTGTTCGGCAAACTCTTTATCTTGCTCTTCAAAGAGATAACTTTGCTGCTGATTGCCTAGGAGATTTTTAAGGGAGTGGAGAGAGATCCGCGTAGAGGAATGCGCCTCGTCTTGCTCTTTCATCCTATTTTTGCAGATGATTGTGATAATTTTCGATCGCTTCTTGAATATACGTGCGATCTTTTAAAGTAAAAAATTGGTCGATACACTCTTTTAAGATATTTTTGACTGTCTTTCTTTCCCAATAAGCTAACGCTTTGATTTTGTCTAAGACATCCTTTTCTATGATGAAAGAGGTTTTCTTCTCTAAAGTGGAGGCGTCAGGTTTTTTGGTTTTTTCAACAGAAAAGAAGGCATCGATGCCTTTAGCAAAATTTTTTTTACTCATATTCAACCTCATTAGTTAACAGGGAATGACGTGTTAATATTTCATCACAGAGAGCTTCATAATCACTTGCGCCATGGCTTTTAGGATTGTAGCGAAAAATATCAACCCCTTGACTGGGCGCTTCTGCTAAAGCGATGTTATCTCTAATTTTAGTTTTAAAAATGGTGCCGGCAAAATGTTCATCAATCACGGCTGAAATTTCTCTATTCAACGATTTTCTAGCATCAAATTGCGTAATAAACATGCCGCTGATCTTTAAATTTTTATTGAGTCTTTGTCTAATTTTATTGATCACATCAGTTAACTTTTCAATGCCGCGCAAGGATAAAAAATGCGCTTGCAGTGGAATAATTACTTCATCAGCTGCTGTTAAAGCATTGGTCGTCAGTAAGCCAATTGAAGGGGAACAGTCGATTAAGATGTAATCATATTTGCCGATCAATTTAGCTAAGCACTCTTTTAACATGACATCTCTACCAGCTTCTGATAATAACTCAATCTCAGCTCCAGCTAAATCTAAAGAGGAGGGCACAATATCAAGGTGATGGATGATCGTATAGATTGTGCGCGCAATGTCAATGCCATCGATTAACACTTCGTAAATGCCAAATTGAAACTCTTTGATGCCGTAACTTAAGGATAAGCTAGCTTGCGGATCTAAATCGATCATCAATACTTTTTTGCCTCTTCGCACTAAGCCTGCGCCTATGTTGCAGACAGAGCAGGTTTTGCCAACGCCCCCTTTATGATTGCTAAAAGCGATAATTTTTGTATCAAAGGGCTTTACCTGGAGCTTTACCTGCATCAATCATGACCTCTATTATACCTACTCATTATTCTTCAGGAATATGATATTCCTTGTCAATACGATATTCCAGATATTCCACTGGAATACATGGAATATCTGGAATACTGGAGGTTTTATTTTAATTTAGCTTGCTTCTCTAAATCTTCTATCTCAAATTGATGTGAATCCAAGTATTTGTTTGCCGCTTGATTTCCTGCCTCATCAGCTTTTTTTAAGTATTCAATTCCTTGCAATTGATCTTGGACTACGCCTCTTCCTTCAAAATATTTTTGTCCTAATGCATTAAGTGCTGCTGGGCTTCCCGTTTCAGCTGCTTGACGAAGATAGTCTAATCCTTGAACCTCATCTTTTTTTACTCCTTTGCCATTGAGATAGATCATTCCCAAACTGTAAAGAGCTTTAGGATGCTTTTGCTCAGCTGCTAAGTGGTAATAAATAAGGGCTTTATCTACATAGATCATTTCCGACTTTTTAAGATTTTCAGGGTATTTTTGATTTGGAGATTTTTGGTAATCAACTACAGCGTCATTTATTCCTTTAGTTGCATGATGGTAGTGTAAGAAACCTAGTTGATATTGAGCTTCACTATTACTCTGTTCATGAGCTAATTCCATAAGAGACTGCATGGCTCGTTTATTATTATTTCGAGCTGCTTGGACTAAATAGTTCATACCTTTCTTTTCATTTTTTTCTAAACCGTTTCCTGTAAAATATCTCTTTCCAATCACACTCTGGGCGGAAGTACTTCCCTTCTCAGCTGCCTCTTTCAAATGTTTTAAACCTTGCTCTATATTCTTTGCTACACTCTGCCCATTTAGATACATGAGCCCAAGATTACAGAGAGCTAAACGATGGCCTTGATCCGCTGCTTTCTGCTGATATTCAAAACATTTTTGATCATTTTTTTCCTTTTTATATCCTGCAGTCATAGTTGGATCATATAAATTACCCAATTGATACTGCGCTTCTGCATCACCTTGATCTGCTAACTTTTTAACATGATCCTGCCCCTCTTTACTTCCCTCTCGAGCAGCTTTTTTGTAATAGATAAAACTTTGCAGATCATTTTGAGCCACGCCTGTTCCTGTCTGATAAAGCTTAGCAACCGCTAGCATAGCTTCTATGTTTTGACTATCTTCGTCATCTGCCATTAGTTTCAAAGAATCAAACTCGGTTTTTAGTTTAGCTAGTTTAGCTTGTTGATATTGATGAATACGACCAACTAATTTCTCTATGCCAAAAGCTATGGCAAAAGTTAAGGGGATGATGACTGTGAAGCAAGTTAAAACGACTACGGCTATTTTGGCATTAGTTGTAGCACTATTAGTCGAGATAGTTTTTATTTTTGAAAAAGTATTAAAATAGGCATGGGTGACATCTGTTATGATTTTCATTCTTTTTTTCCTTATAATTTTTTAAATTTATTGTAAATTATAAAATGTAATTATTTATAATAGATTAAGAATAGATTATTTTAAAAATAATTAATAGAGCATGCGATTTTTAATTAATTTTTCAATTGGATGTGTTGAGTAAAATAGAAATTGCATCTTGCTCAACATATAAAATCTGTTCTTTAGGAGATAATTTAAAAAAATCTAAATTTTTTTTCTTTCTTTTGATTATTTCTCTTTTTCTCTTTCTACTCAATTATTCTAAAATTGAGTCATTTATTATTTTAATATTACAATAATAGTTGTAATATAATTAATAATTGCTGTAAAATTAATTAAAAATAAAAAAGGTATTGAAATGCTATTAGATAATTATACAATAAATCTTTGCGATATGAGAAATTCTTTAATAACTGGTTTATCCGGATTTCCTTACGCTAAAAGGCATTGGAAGCAAGCAGGCAAAATCAAAAGTCCAGTTATTTTGTATTGGCATAGATCTATTGCTATATTGGAAATTCTACCGATAATTGGGAGTTTATTAATGATAATTGAAAAAATTGCTTTTCATATTTTTTACACGTATCCTCATAATCCAGAAAAAAAAGTTGAAAAAAATAGCCAAAGTAATTTTTTTAATCAGTCAAATGAAAATTTAAATTCACCAACATCTAATAAAAAAAATTTAGAAATAGAAATTCAAATAAACAATATAAAAGATCATTTATCAAAAAAAACCGTAATTGTTAATGAAGAACAAAGTACGTCAACTGTCAGTGAAGAATTTTCTTTTGATTGATATTGCTATCAAAAAATGATTACCTTATAAAATTTTTATATTTATTGAATAATTAAAACATTAATTATTAATAACAAATTAATAAAAATATTAAATTAATTTACATATCAAAAATAGAGGAATAAATGAATATAACTTTACCAACTTATAGTAGTACTACTTTAGCAGCTGGTGCTTTGCATCAAATGATAACCGAAGATAAAAAAATATTGAAAAATATCTACACAATTTTACCTAAAGGAACTCAAGTTGCTATTGACTTATTTGTAATGACAGATTCTTTATCAAATTATAATAGTAAGTTCTATCATGCAGCAACTGTCAGCATAACAAAAAGTGAAAATCTAAAGGTTTCAGCTTCTATTGCTAGTTATATAGATAGAGAATATAAAAGCGAAATAGATGATCAAGAAGGAAATACTACTAGTTTACAGATTGCAGTAGATGATCCATTACCTTCCGATCAAAAAGTAAAACTAAGTTATTATCCCATCAGCGAACATTACTCAAAATATTTTAATAAACATAAAGATGAGGATTTTAATAATTACACAAATATTATTGCCAAATCAGTATATGATATTTTTCTTAAAAAAGGAGTGCCTTTACCTATAGATCAAAGGGTTCATTATAGTACTTTTAGCGTTCAAGTCAAAATTCCTGATAATAAAATTGAAGTTTTATCTTTTCATAGAGGTACGAGAGGATTGGAAGAAGATAGAACGATTGAGCATCCTTGGTCTACAGTTTATATTAGTGTTCGAGGTGACGAACAAGAATTTAAAAGTTTAATAGGAGCAAGTAAAGGTAAATGCAGACACCCAAATGTTCCTAATAGTGCTGAATTAATTTCTAATAAAACTATCACTGGTTCAGTTTCACATCAAAATAATGAATTATCATTAGATAATAATATCCATTCAAAAAAAATTAAAGAAATCAAAAATTAGAAATTAGAAATTAAATTGATAGTATCAAGTTTATTGAATTCATTTTTTACTATCAATTTAATTTTGTAAGAAATGATTAAAAGTGTATTTACATAAATTTATTCAAAAATATAATTTTTATTTATTAATGGATAAAATTTATAACCTTAATATAAATAGTGTGAAATTTTTAAATTCTAGTCTCTCTTCGATATATCATTATATTAATAATGATTATGCTTACTGATAGGAAGAACCTATCTTTCTTAATAGAGTGAGTGACTAAAACATGTCTAACACCACGTTAAATTTAATAAAATCAATAATTTAGTTATTTAATAACTATCTTAATTTTTATTGACTTAAAAAATGAATAAACTTAAAATATTATTTAAAATAACTAATTTTGGAGGTAAAAATGATTTCTAATTTAAATCAATGGACTATGGATAGCTCACTTACCGACTTAAGAGAGTTAAAAGAAATATTAGCAAGTGCTACTCCTGAACCGACTTTTTTTGGTAAAAGAGTCGTCTATTACCAAAATGAAAAAGTAGCACTTAGTACTCTACAAAATAAAATTTAAGGCATTGCAAATGCGATGAATAGTAGAGAAGATTTGTTTACTACCTTATCTACTCCGCGAAGAATAGAATGGCTCCACATTAGCCAAAACATTAAAAATCTATCTGTTAAAATGGATCAAGAATTGAAAACTAAAAATTATTTTACTCAATTTTTGGCTTATCTAAGAAATAGCCGTTGTATAGGCTTAGAAAAAGGAACCATTCAGGACATTATTGGTTCTTACACGCCAAGTCAATATGAGGAAATCAAAACTAAATTTCAGATTAAGCCTGTTTCCACCAATTCATCAGATACAACAAAAGTATTAGGACTGCAAGATCTTATCGCTTTATCTAAAGCAGAAGAAGCTAAAGCGTTCCAAGATGCAAGGAAAAACCAAGCAGCCTTAGCTCAAGCTGCTAAAATCCAAGAAGACCTAAGACTAGAAAGACTACAAAGAAAAGAATTGGAAAAAAAATATCAAGCTACACGAGTTTAATTATCGACTAAGCTGATTCTACTGCCGTTTGGATTGCTCCAATCTTATTATGTCCCAAACTCGCATATCCAACGCGCTCTGATGGCAATACATTCTAGTAAGTTCTTAGCAGGCACACTACTAAAGATAACTATCAAGATAACTATATAAGAATACTACTACTACCGCATTAGTCGCATAGTAGTAGTTTTTTCTTATCAAATAGATTTTAACAAGAGCTGATAAAATTTCCTTGATTTTAGAAACTAGGGCTATTTGGCCATCGGATGAGGGTATCGAATGGCCCAATCAAGCGAAGGGATAGATTAAAAACAGGGTAAGTGCTGTAAAACAAATTTTTAAATTAATGAAGCCAAATACTCGGAGTTTTTGTCAGAATCAGCTGCTAAAAATAAAGAAATGGCCTGTTCTACTACCTGCCGTCCCAAAAAAAATAATAAATAGAGCTTGTAGAAAAATAAAGCTTTTAATTAAGCTCTGAAAAAGAAAGAGCCTAGCACGTAAGCTAGGCTCAAAAACATTTGGATTCCTATATGTTTCGCAGCATCCGGAATCCAATTTCCATAGAGAAATACTCTAATCAGACTATATAAAAAAGTATATTTATCTGCAAGAGATAAACTTTTTTTATCTTCTCTTTAGACTGCTTCTCTTGGGAAAACCCTTTTTCCTTAGGAGCTTTTATTATGCGAATCAAGTTATCATCCGTATTTACTTCTATGCCCGGTTATATGATTAATCCTAACATAGCTATGGCCCTAGACTCTATGACAGCTGCTGCTTTGCTGCACGAACTTCTCCAAAGAGAGGAGTATCATGCAAAAAACAATGAGCTCATTACAATACGCAAACAAGAGGGTCTCTGGTTTCACTACACGCAAGAAAAATGCAGAGAGCAGCTCGGTTTCTCGCGAAAACAGCAAGAGACGGCTATCAAAATATTGGAAAAGCAGGGATTAATAACAAAAGTAAATTATGGGCTACCCTGTAAACGACACTTCCAAATCAATCAAGCAAATTTTCTAGAATTTTTTGATAAGTATGTAAAATCTAAAGTAAAACACAAACGTCCAGCTAAACAACTGAGTGGTTGCTGCGCCACACCTAAGAAGTCTAGTTTAAGTTCCGATCAAGCGGATCATCAAGCTGTTCGAGAGCCTGCGCTGCCTGAAAAAGAGCGATCTCTTCCAAAAGCAGTTAATTCTGCAGCTTACAAAAAGCAACCCTCTAACGACACTCATCGGCAAGAGACTACTCCTAAAAAATCGATTCCCAAAACTGTATCTCCCAAAAATGCATCTATGCCAAGAAAAATAGATTTATAAGTTTCCTAAATCTAGGAAATTTATTGAACAGATAGCTCGCGCAATCCCACTTGTTTAGAGGTGGGTCAAGCGAGCCATTTTTTCATTGAGTCTCGTTTTCTACCTATATAGTTTTGAGATAATTGGAGTTGCTTACTTTCTAGAGGCTGTCTTTGATTTTGTATGTATTGCTTAATGATTTCTAAAGGGGCGCCTCCACAAGATAGGACACAATAACTCGGAGACCAAAAATGATCTGCCCATAGCTTATCTTTGAGTTCTTCCCAAAATTCTTTGCGGATAAAATAAGAAGATTTTCCTTTTAATTTACCAACCAAATTGGCTATAGCTAGCTTCGGAGGACAGCACACCATCAAATGAACAGGATCGTCTTTTCCTGAAAATTCAATTAATTCTACTTCCATTTGTTGGCATGTTTCAAAAAATATTTTTTTAATCCTGTCTAGCATCTCTTGTGTAAAGACATTTCTACGCTATTTTGTCACAAAGACAAGATGAATGAAATTTTTAAAAATACAGCTTCTGCCAGTTCTCCATAAAAATTATTTTTCCATAATCTTGACCTAAATTTAAGACTATTGTATAACTTTTATTTTTAAAATGCACAATTGCTATGTTAACAGGCATTATACTACAAGCCCATCCGACAGAGCATCAAAAGCTGATCTTAAGTCAATGGATGGGATGCGCGCGTTTTATCTGGAATGCCAAATGTGATGAAGCACGCTACTTGCACGGATTTGCAAAACGCTACCTGCCGACCAAGACCTATCCCACGATCGATCAGACATTTTCCCAATATAAGGATCAGACTTTATCTCCTTGGCTGTTTAACTGCCCTAGCCAAATCTTAAGAAACTCAACAGTCAACTACTATCAAACCCACCGCCATTTTCTCAAAGGCCTATGCGGCAAGCCCAAAAGGAAGAAGAAAACAGATACAGCTAGTATCCATTTGACTAACGAGCTCTTTCGATTTGAGACAGGCGAAGATGGAGTGAGGCGTTTATTTATTGGATCCAAGACAAATAACATCGGATTTTTAGCGCTTAAAAATCACCGATCTTATGGAGAGCCAAAGTCGCTCCGCATCAAAAAGAGGAATGGAAGCTATTTCGTCTCTTTCTGCTATGAGGACAACTTAGAGGATTTACAGGATCAAAACGCACATTTAGAGTACTTGAAAGGCTTAGCTAAAGAAGAGCTAGAAAAAGTCGTGATTGGAGTTGATCGAGGCGTTAAGCGACCTGTGCAAGCAGGTCCTACTGTTTATGATTTTTCAGCCGAGCAAAAGAGAAAGAAGTTAGCCAAAGAGCATTACATCAAGCGCTGTCAAAGGAAACTAGCTAGACAGCAAAAAACCTCTAAGCGAAGAGAGAAGCAAAAACGCAAGCTAGCTAGGGCCTATGAAAAAGTCGCCCATATTCGTCAGGACTTTTGCCATCAGACTAGTCGGTTACTAGTCGATCAGACCTCAACTCAAGTGATCGTCTTTGAGGATCTAAAAACTAAACAAATGACTAAAAAGCCCAAAGCTAAAAAAATAGCCGGACAATGGGCACCTAATCGTAGAAAAAGTAAAGCTGGGCTGAATAGGTCTATCTTAGACAAAGGCTGGCACATCCTAGAGACCTTTGTCCAATATAAAGCGACCAAAGCCGGCAAAGCCTTTTTCAAGATACCAGCCTACTATACCTCTCAGGAATGTGCAGATTGCGGACACATTCATCCCAACAATCGGCAAACGCAAGCGCGTTTTTGCTGTCAAAGTTGTGGCCACACTGATCAGGCAGACCACAATGCTGCCAAGGTAATCAAAAAAAGAGCCATCAATTTGTTATTAAACTCTGGAACGGAGTTGTCTAGTCGAGGTGTTCTACTAGATAGTGGACGTGGAGCTGCAGGTCAGACACGAGGAGCTAGGCAAATCGCGCAGGCAGCTGGGAATCAAGAAGCGTCAAAAAAGAAAGAGCTAACTGCATTAACCAATGTAGCCTAGCAATGGAAGCCTGCTCCATTAGGGGCAGGTAGTTCACATGAATATTATAATCAAAGAGGTTTAATATGGGTGCTCATTCTCAGTCCAATCATAAAGCCAAGGTTACTATCGATTGTACTATCGACGAAAGAGCTTATATTAAGATGTTAGCTGCTAAGGCTCACATGAATTTAAGCGAGTTTATTCTTTCTTATCTGAGAAAGGATTTTCCTCAAGACAGAAAGCCTAATCAAGTTACTTTTAATGCGATGCGAGAAAGCAAAGAAGGAGAAGGCATAAAATGCGAATCGATAGAAGATTTCTGGGAAAAGATGGGAATGAATCCGCATGCTTAAACCGGTCCCTACAAGCCGTTTCAATCGATCAATTTCCTAGACTTTCTAAAATATGGGCCGCTAGTGGTCATCAAGGCATTGAACCGAAATTATACTGTCAAAACTATCAAAATGATAAGTACAATGTGACTAAGGGTTGCCTCTGCTATTGTGATTTTGTAAACAACCTCTTATAACTGTGTTTTTACTCCTCTTAATGATCAATAATTAAACAATTAGTAATAAAATTGAAAAAACAATTAAGCTCATAGCTGATCTTAATTGTTTTTTTTATTTTATTTGTTTATTATGTAATTAATTTTAAAATTAAGGATTTTTATGAATGATTTAATGAGCCTAATGCCGAACGAATTAATTGTCAAAATTAGCTATTATGCCGAGTCTAACGCGAAAAAAGCACTTTTAATAGTAGATAAGCGTACAAATGAGGTAGTTTCAGCTGTATTAAAGTGTATTAGAATTTGTCCTCGTAGCTATACTTTATTTGATAGTCATCCTGCCGATATACCAAAAGATATCTTGGTAAAAGTCATTAGTCGGCATCCAAAGTTGGAAAAGATTATCTTTGGACCAAAAAAAAATTGGGGCGGTAGCGATGAATTTGGAACCAAAGAAGCACCCTATCTTGAATCCTTTATATCCTATATATCCTATATGAAAGGCAAACATATTCAACATCCTCTAAGTTCGGTAAAAAAAATTCAATATATGGAAATTAAGCCGGATGGGTTTGGTATGGTTGATAAAATAAAAACACAAAAATTAAATAATCTTTTTTTTGAGTTCTATCGGTCATAAGGATTTAGAAAATGTCAGAGTAAGATCTTATCATAATGACTCTATTCTTACAGGCACTGAAATTCAACCTATTTTAGACAATTCTCCTAATTTGAAAACCTTTGTATTTTATGGCTTTCAATCAAAACAAACTGTTGATCTATCTCTTGCAAACCACTCTCTATTGTCTAAAGTAAAATTGTTACATTGGAAAGGTTCCTCTTCCACTATTGACTCACTTATAAACTGTAAAACATTAAAAGAATTGGTTATTGATTATACGTCCTATTCTTCTCATGAAATTAAAGAAAGTTTGTCAAAGGACCATACTTGGGATTTAAAACGTCTAGAGTTGAAAAGATTACGTCTATGTAGCGATAAAGAATTAAATGCGATTACAAAAAAACTCCCAAACTTAGAGTATCTGGATATAAAATTAGAAGATGTTTCGGATAATGGAATGGAAATGCTGGGTAAAAACTGTCCTAATTTAAAGGTTCTTAAATTTAGCAATGAAAGTTTAACGAACTTGGGACTGGCTAAACTAACTCAAAATCTTCCTCATCTTGAAGTGCTTAGCTTTGACTCAGCCTTTGATATTACAGAAGAGGGAATTAAATATATGGCACAAAATTGTAAAAAATTGCGATTGATCCAAGTTATGCATTACAAAAAAATAGAAAAATCGGGAATCGATGCCTTAATTCAAAATTGTCCCGATTTAAAGGGGATACAATTTGGCCATGGTGGTCCACTTTCTCTTGAAGATATAGGTCACTTAGTTGAACAGAAGCCAAAATTGCATTATGTTGAACTTTACAATATAATGGGCATTCAAGAAGAAGAACTAGAGAATTTTTATCAGAAATTTACTCAAGTTAGCAAGATCCCTTGTATTTTAAGTATTAAGAAGTTATATAGCTTAGTCGTTTAGTTTATCTTCAATAGTATAGTCTATTTTCTTAAGAATGAATCATTTAATAAGAAGATGAGATTTTCTTAAAAATTATAGGCTAGCAAAATTTCACTTTTCCAATCCTTCTACTTCTATGTTCTTCATAAAAGTATAACTAATTTTTTTAAATTCACAAACTTACATATCGATTGATCCAATTTCATTATGTCCCAAACTCACATGTGCGATGCGCTCTAATGGCAGTACATTATAGTAAGTCTGTAGCGGGCACACTACTAAAGATAACTATTAAGATAACTATATAAGAATACTACTACTACCGCATTAGTCGCATAGTAGTAGTTTTTTCTTATCAAATAGATTTTAACAAGAGCTGATAAAATTTCTTTGATTTTAGAAATTAGTGCTATTTGGCCATCGGATGAGGGTATCGAATGGCCCAATCAAGCGAAGGGATGGATTAAAAACATGCTAAGTGCTATAAAAACAAATTTTTAAATTAATGAAGCTAACTACTCGGAGTTTTTGTTAGGATTAGCTGCTAAAAATAAAGAACTAGCCTGTTCTAACAAATGCAGTCCCAAAAAAAATAATAAATAGAGCTTGTAGAAAAATAAAGCTTTTAATTAAGCTCTGAAAAAGAAAGAGCCTAGCACGTAAGCTAGGCTCAAAATTACTTGGATTCCCACATGTGTCGCAGCATCCGGAATCCAATTTCCATAGAGAAACACTCTAATCAGACTATATAAAAAAGTATATTTATCTGCAAGAGATAAACTTTTTTTATCTTCTCTTTAGACTGCTTCTCTTGGGAAAACCCTTTTTCCTTAGGAGCTTTTATCATGCGAATCAAGTTATCATCCATATTTACTTCTATGCCCGGTTATATGACTAATCCCAGCCTAGCTATGGCCCTAGACTCTATAACAGCTGCTGCTTTGCTGCAAGAACTTCTCCAAAGAGAGGAGTTTCATGCAAAAAACAATGAGCTCATTGCATTGCGCAAACAAGAGGGTCTCTGGTTTCACTACACGCAAGAAAAATGCAGAGAGCGGCTTGGTTTCTCGCGAAAACAGCAAGAGACGGCTATCAAAATATTGGAAAAGCAGGGATTAATAAAAAAAGTAAATTATGGGTTACCCTGTAAACGACACTTCCAAATCAATCAAGCAAATTTTCTAGAATTTTTTGATAAGTATGTAAAATCTAAGGTAAAATACAAACGTCCAGCTAAACAGCTGAGTGGTTGCTGCGCCACACCTAAAAAATCTAGTTCAGGTTCAGATCCAGCTAATCATCAAGCGGTTCGAGAGCCTGCGCTGTCTGAAAAAGAGCGATCTCCTTCAAAAGCAGTTAATTCTGCAGCTTATAAAAAGCAATACTCTAACGACACTCATCGGCAAGAGACTATTGCTAAACAATCGAGTCCTAAAAATGTATCTCCTAAGAGTACATCTAGTGTGCCAAAAGCAAAAAGTAGTCATAGTAATTTTCCCAAAGATCGCCACTTACCCGAACTCGAGGCCTTGAGCCTAAATACAAGCCAAAAGAGGACTCTCTACGGGACTTTTGACGATCAAAGGCTGTTACAAGCGATTGCTTACTATCGCGCTTTTAAAAAAGAGCCGACTAACTTAGGCGGTTTTCTCTATCAAGCATGTCAAAATGAATGGAAACAAAGCGCCACTAAACAGGATAAACTGCTAGCTAATAAGAAGTTAACACTAGAAAAATTTGGCAAATATGAAGATATTAATTTACAGGGTCAAAGCGTATCTATTCACAAGGATTACGTTATGTTTAGCACCATTTGTGGTAGTAGTTGCCTAAATTACGAAGAGAATGACTTTGCCACCAAGCTAGATCATTGGTTAGCAAGAGTCAAACCCCATTATGAACGCTGTTATCATAGTCAGTGATTATGTTAATGGCTCTACCTTTGATTTCTTCATTAATTTGGATAGATACTGATGGGCACAAATGCTATCGGGATTAGTGTAGGGTAAATCTTTGATGATGAGTAAGTAGTTAACCGTATTAAAGTAGATTTTCCTCACTTTATCATCTAGGGTTAGAGTTCCCGTAATGACTTTAAAAGAAGATTCTTTTATTTTTTTAGACTTAATTAACTGGATGGCCTCAGGTTTAATGCCATATGGATCCCATTGATTGTAATGAATTAGGGCAGCGAGGCTTTTCTGTTGGGCAGCTAGGGGTAATTGGGACCAGTTTTTTAATGAAGGAGCTAGTTGGGCTTTTAACTGGGTTAGGGCAGCAGTTACAGGATAGGTGATCGTTTTATCTTCAATTAAACGCTTAGGTAGTTCGAAGGCGCTACGTTGGTATTTTAATTGCTGTTCTAAATCTGAGCGCATCTCCTCTTCTAAGTCATAGGGACTCAAATTATTTTTTAGAGAGTAATCTAAACCCCTGCTCATTGTAATCATTGAGGGAACTTTGCGATACTGACAAGTTTTACTAGCTGAAGGAAAGTGCGAAAATTTCGTGTCGACACTGTATCTCCAATCTTCATCGGCATAGCTCGAAATTAGGCCACCATTTACCCAGCGCTCTTCTATTGGTTTTGCACCCTTAGCAAGAAATGCTTGCTTGTCATTAGGTACAATGCCGTAATGGGAAAATAGGTAATTTTTAGGCCCTATGATGTGCTCTAAGAGATCGTGCCTGGTCATATCAGCTCCATTGTTGGCTAATGCTTTTTCTATTTTTTTGCTATAGATCTGGAGCTTTTCTTGTGCTTTTAAGGCCTCTTGTGAGATGAATAGATGGGAATTAGAGATCGAACGACTGGCATTGGCTAGACCTGCAGGACTTTGTTTGAGTGCGATTAACCGAGCTTGATGGTTAGCTAGCTTTCTCTTTAAAACCTTCTTCTCTTCTTTATGACCCTCTTTTTGTGCTTTTGCATAAGCTTGTCGATAACTTTTGAGCTGATCAAAATAAACAGCGGCTTTAGCTGGATCATCAAAATACAGGGCATCTAGCCTAGTTTTTTGAGCTACACCATAGCTAAAAGGAATCGCTTGTCCTTGATATACAAACGAGTT
The DNA here is from genome assembly GCA_965200675.1 of Parachlamydiaceae bacterium. Lineage (GTDB taxonomy): Bacteria > Chlamydiota > Chlamydiia > Chlamydiales > Parachlamydiaceae > CBDAUP01. The sequence continues at coordinate 124,473 of CBDAUP010000001.1, forward strand.
AGCTTGTGCTAAAGAGAGAGTAGCAAAATAATCTAAAATTTTAGGCTTCATTTCCGCTGACTGAATGGGATAGAGATAGGATGCAGCACGGATTAATCTGTCGCAAAGATCTGCTTTTTGGCGCTGTTTCCTCGATAAGACCTCCTCAAAGGATTTGCCTTCACTCATAATAGCGAGGCAGTTTTTAAAGAGGGTAGCTGAACAGCCCGAACAGGTAAAAGTCTGACTTGCTTGCATCCCATGAAATAAGCTCCTAGCAATGAGTTCTACTTTTTCAGCGTCCGCCTTTTCAAGCACTAGACTCGGGCTGCCATCTGTAAAAGAAATAGTAATAGAAGAAGTTAAAAGTTGCATGCGTAGCCTCTTTAGATTGAACGATTAAATAAATTTTTTACCTTAACGCTTGCCTTTTAATTGTTCAAGATTTTTAAATTAAATCTCTTTTAATAGATTTTGGAATAAACTATAGATGCCTCACAGATATAGGGGAGTCCTATTATAGTCACATTTTCATACGTGAATTTTATTGGAATAAGGAATTTGGAGATGTTGAGAGAAATGTCTTTAGAGGAATTCCTTGATCTCCAACTAACAAGATTCTATCTGGCTTAAATTGTCTCACAAAAGAATCTATTCCTGAATGATGAATAGATTCATGAGCACTTTTAACTTCTATAGCCATGAGTTTTTCTCCCAATTTAAGCACAAAATCAACCTCTCTATCGCCTTCTCTCCAATAGAAAAGTTCCATTTGAGTTCCTCGAATGCTATTAAGCAGATGTGCTCCTACAGCTGATTCGACAAGTCTACCTAAAAAAACTCTATCCTCCATCGCTTCAAAAAAGTTTTTTCCAGATTGTGCGCTCATAAGAGCAGTATTGTAGACGCCAAATTTAGGACTAGATCCTTTTCTTCTTACATTCTGATTTGCAAATTTCTGTAATCCAGTAAGAAGTCCAGCACCATTGAGCAGATCTAAATAGTGTGCTAAAGTAGTGGAATTACCTGCGTCTTGCAATTCACCAAGCATTTTATTATAGGAGAGAATTTGTCCTGAGTAATGACATCCCAACTGAAAAAGCCGTCTCAATAAAGCAGGTTTATTGACTTGGCTCATCAATAAAATATCGCGAGAAATCGTTGTTTCTATAATAGATTCGTTAATGTAGTTAGTCCAACGCTCTGGATTTTTTTCATCGGCTAGAGTTGCTGCTCCAGGATAGCCCCCAAAATAAAGATAACGCTCTAAAGACCAGTCAAAAATTTCATGCATTTCTTTAAAAGACCAATGACTAATAGGGATAGTCTCAAATCTACCAGCTAGACTTTCAGACAGTCCTTTTTGCATTAGCCAAGGAGAAGAACCAAGAATCATGACAGAAAGATCAATTCCAGAAGCAGTATCTTGATCCCAAAGAAGTTTTACCATATCGGACCAATGGGGGATCTTCTGAATTTCATCCAAAATTAGAAGAGCTTTTCCTTCAGATTTTGCTAGCTCCCTAGCAACATCCCATTGTTGTCTTAACCAAGAAATATCTTGAAGTGTAGCGAGATCTGCTGTGGTGTATCTGCTTGGTATTTCTAATTCCTCTGCCACTTGACGTGCTAACGTTGTTTTTCCAACTTGCCGTGGGCCTATAAGAGATTGTATAAAACGACGAGGCTCTCGAAGTCTTTTCAGAAGTAAATCAAAAGAGGCTCTTTTCTTCATCATATCTATGACTCAGTGCAAGGATTAAGTTTACTCAGTGTTTTGAGTAATTTTACTCAATGTATTGAGTAAAGTCAACATTTCCTCTTGATTTTTTCCAAATTAGAACAGTATCTTATGATATAGTTAGTATCATTTCTATAAATGAATAGCTCTTAAGAAAAACAATTACTTAGGAAAGAGCTTTTTTATCGCCAAAGACTATTTACTAACTTAGAAGATAAATCCTTATATCGCCGAGGGCGCAAATGAAACTTCCTACTTAGTATTATATGTTTAAGACTACCCAAATATGATTATTTATGTTATTTTATTACTAATTGTTTATGTATAGTTGAAAAATTTTAATAAATTAGTAACATTTGGATTTAAATAGCCATGTCTTTAGTGATTCAAACAAAACAAAACTCTACAGCCTTTAACTTTTCTCAAGCTGAGTTAATAGAATTTCCACGCGAGCTCGAGCGTAAGATTCTGGCTTGTCTAGCGCCTAAAGAGTTAGCTCAAGCTGCTATTACAGTCAACCGCTATTGGCATCAGCTAACGTTAGAAGTAGTTAAAGAACCGCTATATCGGCTCATTAGGTTAGCTAATTTACTGCTTCCTCATCAAATGGAAAATCAGTGCCTGTCTGATCTAGCTAATACAGTTGTTGCTTCTCCAACTACCAGTTTAGCTCAGGAAAGCAACCACGCGCAATGTTTAAATCCCGTCACAATTAATCAAGCCCATACTTATTATCAAAGTTCACAAGCTCAACTTGCTAAATCATTAAAAAAGTTAGAGAAAGAGGATTTAATCGCATTAGAAGAGCAACTGCAACAGCAGCTAATACAAGAAGCTAAGGTAGCTAACGCGTCTGAGCAGCAAGAAGAACTACAACAATTAGCTAATCTTGTCTCTACTGTTTTTAAACTGGCTAAAACTTTTCGCCAAAGACAGAGTTATCCTCTCATTCAAAAAAATGGCAAGAAATTAATGAAAGGTTTGAAGATTGGCCTAACTTTAGCTGAGAGCGGTTATCTTCTGTTAGCATTAAAATTTATCCAAACCGAGCTACGTCATAAAAGTGTATGGCTAGCTAATCTATGTACCTCTTTAAATCGAATGGGAAAAACAAACACAGCGTGGAAAATACTCCAGCATATCGATGATGGACGCTGGAAAAAGGTAGCTATACAGCAAATTTTTGAAGGTTTATTGCTTAAAAAAGAGTTAGCTACAGTTTTAAAACTAGCTCAGTCTTTCACCCCTCAGTTCAAAATAGAACTAGCTTTACTATTCCTAAAAAATGACTATATTCAAGAAGCAATTAGCTATGTCAAAGCTCTACTACCTCTGCAGTCTGATCCATTAGATATAGGTAACTTTTATATTGGAGAATTTTGTCTAAAATTATTAAAAAGAGACTACCTAACTGAGGCGCTAGACATTGCTTCTCAAATGACTCCTAATTCTTTTAAAACACAGACATTTACGGCTATTATTGACACATTCACTGCTCAAAAGAATTATGTTAAAGCTAAAGAACTAGCTCTAGGCTTGAAAGATGATGAAGCTAAAAAAGCTAGTTTCTTGAAAATTGCGCAAGCTCTGTCAAATGCTAGTCCTAATTCTGTAAATTTAGATGCTAACACACCTTTTTATCAGCTTAAGGAGTGCTTAGGATTAAAATTGACCTTAATAGAGAAAATACAGACATGCTGTAGTCCTATTATAAATTGTTTATATCGCTTATTTGGTCTCCTCAAAAAAATGATCGATCGGTTATCAGTTCAATCTACTGCTAGTGATTGAGATGACAAGCGATGATTCTCTTAAACAGGGCTAATTTCCAAGGCAAAAACGAACTGTTTTTGGTCGAATGACAACCCAAAATTGGTCCATTTTTGGTTAAAATCCAAGGCAAATGATTTATTTATTAAAAGTCAGGACTAAATAGGGTGTTGCGCTCCTAACTTTAATCGGGCTTCTTAATTAAATCCTCTGGGTTAAATTCTCTGGACTAAACACTCTAGGGCTTCTCTTTGATTAGGATGTGCTAGAGAGACAGCTGCATATAAAGGTCTTGAGTCAAGTTTATCTAGGATAGAGTAATTGAGAGAGGAAAAGCGAATAGCCTCGCTTGATTTGGGATGAGTCTGTAAAAAAAGATGCAGACTACGCAAGGTATTCCCATGTCCACTTTTGACTTCAATGGGAATAACTTGTTCCCCTCGTTGAATGAGATAGTCGATCTCTGCCATGCTATTTTTTTCTTTTCTCTTCCAAAAGTGAAGTTCTGCTTTATTGTCTGGGCTGGCATAACAGATCAACTTTTGCCCTATAAAGCTTTCAGCTATTTCACTGCGATTTTCAAATCCTTTTAATGGAGCTAAAAACCAAATAGATAGATCAGCTCCTAATAGAGCTTGGCAAAGACCTATATCAAGATAAATAACTTTAAATGTTTCGAAATCAACCTCAGCTCCAATAGGCAGTCCTTGACCAGCACAATGACGGATAGAGTGAATAATATTGGCTCGTTCCAATAGTTCTAATGCTGGAGCTAATTCTCTTTTGCGATACTCACCATGAATTTGTCGGTAAGAAAAATCTTTGCCTACTAGATGGGGAATTTGTTTAAATAGCTGTTCCAAATACTTGAATTGAGTTTTTCTAGCATATTTGTCAAAATCCTGGCGATAGGCTGCAGTGATTTGTTGCAAAACGTTGAGGGCAGCCATTGGATCTTTAGTTTGGATCCAGCGGTTTATCGCCTCTGGCATTCCGCCAATCGACAGATACTCTCCTAAAAGATCTAAAGTTTTTAAATGAATCGCGTGCTCCATCGGTATGCCAGCTGGATGATTCAAAATTTCTTTGGCAATTAGATCCTGTCCAATGGCTACTAAATATTCTAAAAAAGATAGGGGATACATGTAAAACATGGAGATTCGCCCAACAGGAACACCTACTTTAGCAATGGCAAATTCTAAGAGTGACCCTGCTGCAATGATATGAAGAGCTGGCATCTCTTCATAAAAATAACGCAGAGCTAAAATAGCCCGAGGGGCTTCTTGCACTTCATCAAAGAAAAGCAGTGTTTCCCCGGAAATAATTGGGATTTTGACAAGAAGAGAGAGAGCTAAAATTAAGCGTTCAGGTGTCAAATCTTTGTCAAAAATTGAGATTGCTCCTTCTAATCTCTCAAAATTAATTTCGACAAAGGATTTAAATTGTTGGCCTAATCTGCGAACAGCATAAGTCTTTCCTACTTGCCTAGCACCACGTAAAAGAAGCGGCTTGCGAAAAGAGTCTACTTTCCAGCGATTGAGATGCAAATCGATGATTCTCTTAAACATGGCTAATTTCAAGGTAAAAATGGAGTGTTTTTGGTCGAATGACAACCCAAAATTACTCCATTTTTGGTTAAAATCCAAGGCAAATGATTTTTTTAATAGGCCTAATGATCTGATGAAAAAGGGAGAGAGCGGTTGTTTTGATTAACTTTTAATTTTAACTTAAGATAGTTTCTCTATTAGAAGCTAGCTTAGAGGTTTATCTTTGATGAGACGTTCAGGTAGTTTAAGTGAAAAATGATGTTTTGAATGCTTGGTTAAATCTGTGCGAATCTGCTCTTCTAAGTCATAGGGACTACTATTATTTAACAGGTAATCTAACTGATCGATAGCAGCAGGCACAAGGGGATTTTTGCGATATTGACAAGTATTCATGACCAACGGAGAATGACAAAATTTAGTATCTTCTTTGTATTTCCAATCTATGACGGCATATTCAGGAAATTGACAATTCCCGATCTGCCGGATACTAATAGGTTCTGCTCCTTGAGGAATAAAAGATTCTTTTTCATTAGGTACAATGCCATAGTAGGAAAGTAGATAATTTGCAGGTCCTATGATATGCTCTAATAAATCTTGTCTCGTCATGTCTGCCCCATTTTTTGCTAAGGCTTTTTTTATCTTTTGGCAATAGACTTCTAGCAATTCTCCAGCTTGTAGAGACTTTTGTAAGATAAAAGGATTGAGCCCATAAGTAGAGCGACTAGCATTGGCAAAACCTTCCGGGCTTTTTTTAAGTGCTTTTAACTCTTGGCCATAAGCGTAAATTCTCTTCTTTAAGCTTTTCATCTTTACCACATTATTTTCGATTTGTGCTTTTAAATAAGCTTTTTGACAATCTTTGACCTGATCGAAATAGGTCACTGCTTGAGCTGGATCAGCAAAATAAAGAGCCTGGAGCACCATCTTTTGGGCAATTTCATATCTAAAAGGAAGTGTGTTCTGTCCCTCTTCGATAAACGAAGCGGCTTCTTGCAAAGATAGCAGAGAAAAATACTCTAGAAGCTTCCGATTCATCTCTTTTATTTGACTAGGATAAAGATAAGTGATGGTGGCTGCTAGCTTTTCATAAGTATTGACATTTTTCTGGTGTTTTCTAGACAATACGTCTTCAAAATTTTTACCTTCACCTACGATAGCTAAGGCATATTTAAAGTAGGTAGCAGAACACTGGGAGCATAAAAAGGTGCGTTTTGTCTGCTCTTGCATCCCATGAAATAGGCTCATTGCAATCAGTTCTACTTTTTTAGCATCTGCTTCTTCGAGAAGAATATCTAAACTGCCATCTTTAAAAGAAATTGTAATATAAGAACTTAAAGGTTGCATAGGTACCTTTTTAGGTGAGAGTATCCGATAAATTTTACCTTAGCGCTTAAATCCTAATTGTTCAATAACTTTAACTAAAAATTTTAATAATTATCTTAAAAAGGTAGGTCTATTATTTATTTTCCTAATTATTAATATTAAAAATTATCTATCTTGTAAAATAAAAATTAAGTAAAATTTTTAGTTAAAGCTATTTTATTAAAATTTATACTATTATTTTTATTAAATTGAGAGATTGTAATGAAAATTAAGCAACAGTTAGATTTATCAGGCCCTATAACTATACAGATGAACGATTAGATTTCAACAGGTCATTGGCATCATTTCAGTCGTATGTATGTCATCGATCTTTACTACTCATCTTCTTAATACAACCTTAAATCCTAGAGGAGCTACTCTTTAAGACAGTAATGAACATTCATTATCTAACTCAACAATACCTACTTCAAACTCTTCTTTGCCTCTCACTGTAGCATTTAGATCCTCTGGCATTCTTGTTTGTTTCTATTGGATGATTACTAGTAGAGAATACTAAAATATATGCTAAGTCAAATAAAAATTTAACTTAGCATTACATATTTAGGACTACCAAAAAATAATTAATCATGGTAAATCCGATAACCTAACCTAGGTGAGCAGGCTATCGATTTTATACAGTTATTGGGCATAGTTCGAATAATCAACATAAGGCAAAGCATTGGGCAAATATAAATGACCTGGATTTGGAAATTTAAAAATAGCTGAATGATTTTTCATATATTTTTCTAAAGAACATATGCTCATTGTATTTCCAGTTTCTGTTCTAACTTCTTGAAAATCAAGAGATTCAGAATTCTCTTTTTTTCCTATATAACTTACAACTGCACTAGAAGTTTGACAAGAAAATCTCAATAGATATGTACCTAGAGGTTTATCTGTAAAAAGATCACGTACCTTTCTTCTATCTGTAATATCAAAATGACAAGCAGTCCAGTATTTTACTAAAAAAGAGTACATAGTAATAAGAAAAGAGGGATTTCCTTCTTCTATAGGTCCAAAAGCTTGATAAATTTTAAGAAAATCATCAAAATTTAGTGTACTTCCTTTAAAACTAAATAGGATTTGGAAAAAAGCAAAATACATTTGCTCCTCTTGTGATTTTTGTGCGTCAGATTTTGAATCTTTCTCTATACGAGGGAGTTTGTTACAAATTTCTGAAATATATTCAAAGGTACCATCATGTTTCATTCTCGTCCTATTTAATAAATCTGCATATTCTTTAGGAAAATTGTTTTCAAATTTGCAATAACGATAAATAATAGCAATAGCAGCCTTTTTATCTATTTTTAGTTCTCTTCCAAAAATGTTTTCCCAAGTAATTTTTCCTGCCTCTTTGACAGTTAATGTTGTAAAAGATTCTTTTGAAGTAATATCCTGTGCAGCTGTTACATTTGGTTTATCTGTCAGTAAAATATTTCTCAATTTATCTGTTTTCTCTACGAGATTAGGATTGGTTGTTACTTGAATATCTGTAACTGAATTTGTTGAATTAAATTGATTATTTCGTAAATTATTATCTACATTATACATAAATCCTCATAATTTATTAATTTAACATATTACCATATAATATTTAAATATATCAATATCATAATTCACAAATTTATTAATAATTAAATGAATAGAAGAAGGGAGAATAGAGCATACAGATCATTTGCCTTCTAATGAGGCTAGTCTTTCAAAGATCAGTAAGAAAAGGTCTATGACTAAAAAGAATCAAAAAAATATAGAAAAATCAGTTCAAAGGAAATCTGATTCTATTTATGTTCAACAAAAAAGATATATAAAAAAATACCAGGAGTTAGAAAAAGAACAGAGGTTTGAAGCTATCCAAAAGATCTATCAAGCAAAAGAGAAAACTTATTGGCTTATATTGTTTGACTATAGAGTCGAGAATATTAAATCTTTAAGAATCAAATTAGAAGAGCTTCAATTGGAATTTAATCCATATTTTACCATCGACAGCAACGATATAAAAAAGATCAGGGAGTTTGTCCTGGAGAAACGCCTAAATTTAGACTCACAAACTTTTGGCTCTATGATCGAAATATTAGCTGAAACTGCACTAGCTGAGCTTAATCTTATCCAAGATAGCATCTCCTTAAATAAATCACATGCATTCCAGGAATAAAAAAATTACATTTAATTTTAATAAGTATTCGTCGTGATCAAGTTATTTAAATGGATACACAAATATCTCTCTTTATTTAAATTAGCTATTTTTGTTTGGCATTGTTTTAAAAAGAAGTTCCCGGCTAATTTTTTTGCATGATTTACAACTGGCTAAATTCTATTCAGATTACTTCAAATTATTTCTCTAATTAAAGATTATTTTACTAGTTAAATAGTACTCTATTAGTTATATAATAACACAAAGTATTAATTATTTTGAAAAATTGGAAATTTATAGGGTTAGGTAAAAAATTGAATCAAATAGATCAGAATGTAACAGTTGAGATGATTAAAAGATTTCAAATAGATGAGGATTATGATGATGGATTTCCTTGCTCACATATGTGTAAGATTAATTTAACTGATGGTCGAAAAACCAAAAAGTGTATAGAGGGAATTGAAATTTACATTCTCATTCAAGCTATAGCTAAAGAAAAAATAGTTTTTAAGGAAAAGAAAAAATCCTCTTTTGCACTACAAAATTTGAAGCATTTTGACGACTATAAAGATCTTCCTTATACTGAATTCAGAAGGAATAAGTCTAGAGCTCCATTACCTGATGAGCTTCTTTCTTCACTATTTAATAATACTTTAATTGAACAGAGTTCGTTACCTCTTTGATAGAGGTAGCTAGTTTTTTAAAAAATCTCTATCTATCAAACCCTTTGATAAGAGGATTAGGATGGCTGAACCCTAATCTGAGATAAGACTGGATGTATAAGTCCTAGAAACTAGCGGTGAATCCAAAAGCAAAAATTAGCCAAGTTCCTAAAAGAGTTAGCAAACGCTACAATGTAGCGAGTTATAAAACCCTTCATTCAGAGTAATAAATGATACAACAATCAAAAATACAAGATATGCCAAATGAAATACTCGAGATGATCGGCACATCCCTTTCTTTTCAAGATTTAAACAGACTTGCTTTGACAGGAAAAATGGGCAAGTTATGGGCTAATTCGGTATTTGATTTGTTTGCTAAACAACTTTTGTTCTTTGGAGAAACGATGGAGGAACGAAAATGTGCTTTAACGCAGTTATATCGAGCAGTATCGCCAAATTTTATAGGTGCATTACACAATGATATTGATAAGATAAAAGATAGAACATTTACAGATAGAATGCTAACAGTAGAGTATGATAAAAATAGCTACACTCCTTTTTTTCTAGTCGATTGTGCTTCTGAAATGCTCGATCAAGTGGCTGGTTGTGAAGAAATAGCTAAGTATTATATACAAACTGCTATAACACCAGGTCACTATAAACAGTTTAAGATGTTAAATAGCTATTTCCCACACAGTACAGACAGTACAAAAATTACGATTAGACAAACACAATCCAATAGTGTTGCTAACATTATAAGTATAAAATTGATAGAAGCACTTAAAAAATCTTCTACATTATTTTTTAAAAAACTTTATGAGATTTGTAAAATACCTAACCTGGCTAGCGATAAATCCTTACCAATTAAGAAAAAACTAGAAAAATACAAAAATAAACAGGCATTAATTCTGTATCAAGAGGATAAAGAAAAAGCAAAGTTAGATCATTGTCATTGTGTGATAGCATGGCTTCTAGAAGAGACTGGACTTTTTAATAAAGTAGACTTTCTCAATCATCATAACCTTACAGGTATTTATGGAGAGAAAGAGGATATTCAGACATTCATCACAATTATTTACGCTCAGCAGTTTCCAAATAGATTTCCATCGCTGACGACTCTAAGACGAGCTCGTGGAATGGCAGATTAGCGGTAGTACTTTATAACCTAAAAGACAACAACTATATAGAGAACTGACTTGGCATAACTTTGGGTTTAATTAATAAGAGAAAATATGTGTGATTAATTCATTTGGTAAAGCATCAAAGATTTAAATCTTAGTGCAGACCTACGTATCATAGGAGTATAGGAAAGACTACAATATTGATCTGAACTATATCTCAATAGAAATTGGTTAGACTATTTACTTGAAATTTTTTTAAGAAAGAATGTTTTTTTGCTTATCGGTCTCTTGTTGATTAGAATTATGATTAGCAGTAGGTACTAAGTGTCCTCGATCAAACTCTTGTCTAGTGTAATCGTCTAAAGTAGCTCTAAAAATAGCGGGGATATGATGTCTACCAATTTATTTATAACATTAGTAAACTATCTATTCTGCGAATTCTAATTTAACTACGTGATCTATGAAGAGAAAGATTCTTCCGTTTACATAAATGTATCTATTCGGATACAATATGATTATAGAGAAAAGAGATAAATGTTTGATTAAATGATTCTTGTGTTGCATTTTGACACGAATCTGCCTAGCATCCTAAAGAGATGGAATGTACGAAATAAACATCTACAAAACAGCCAGTGGGAAAGAGCCTTATATCGATTGGCTTGAAAGTCTTGACAGAACTATACGAGCAAGAATAAAGGCGCGACTTACGAGAATTCAAGAGACTAATAATCTTGGAATTCATGAACCTGTTGAGGACGGTATTTTTGAACTAAAATTTGATTTTGGATCCGGTTATAGAGTTTACTTTGGATTTAAAAATGATACTTTTTTGATTTTGCTTCTTGGTGGTAATAAAAAAGGGCAATAAAAAGATATTGATAAGGCAAAAGAATATTGGCGAGACCATCTTTCGCTAAAGAGAGGTAAAAAATGAGAAGATATAGAAAGTATCAAGAATATTTAATCGATAGCCTTAAAGATCCTGAGGAGGCTTCAGCTTATTTAAAAGCAAGTCTTGATGAAGCAGTAGAAACTAATGAGTTCAGTATATTTCAATTAGCGTTGCGTAATGTTGTCGAAGCACAAGGAGGAATATCCGAAATATCTTCAAAAATGGATGTTGGACGGGAGAGTTTTTATAAAAGTCTATCTCAAAAAGGGAAACCTAGATTTTCAACAATTATGCACGTTCTTAAAAGTTGTGGTGTGGAAATGCATTTTCACCCTGCCCATGGCTAATTTTTAAAATTGAATTCGCCTTTCTATTAATTAGACAGTGAGTCAATGTCTGTCGATTTCTTGACAGCAGAGCAAAATTAGGGGGTCAGCACAGAATTCGGATTATAAAGCACGTTATTTTTGCTCTGTTCAAAGACATTCCAAATGTCAAGATTATCATTAGTAGATTAGTAATGAGGTAATGGGAAAAGCATCTTTAAGAACAAATTTTTCCAAAGTAATGACTAATAGCATCCAAATCGGCTTGACTTTCAGCAACCGACACTACAAAGTCAAGAAATTCATTTACATTATATTTAGTAGACTTTCCATTTGCTCTAAGGAATGCTAAAGCAGTTGCTGCCGCTGTTTTTTGTTTCCATCAAGGAAAGCGTGATTTTTAGTTATATAGAAAAGATATGCCGCAGCTTTATTGTAAATTGTTTTATGGAATTCTTCTCCAAATACAGCCATCATAGGAACTGCTACAGCAGATTCCAATAAGCTTCTCTTTCTCTTATTCCAAGGAGTCCACCAAATTTTCAATAAGAGCATCATGCAGTTCAATAATTTGTTCAATAGATAGATAAATCATCGATTGGATAAGATAGATAAATCATCGATTGGATAACTTTTGCATGAGTTCAGCATCATCTTGAAGAATATTTCTAAGTTCTTTTTTGAAAGATTTGTTATCTAAATATTTTAGTGGATTTTCTACAGCGTCTTTAACTAAAAGTCCAATTAGATAATCTTTCATACTTTGATGCAGAGTAGAAACTTTCATTTTTGCAACGGTATGCAAATCGATAGGATAATTAAATGTAAAGCGAATAACATCTTTGTGTACACTCATAATCATCTCTTAATTTTGGGTACACCTTCATTATATCTTATTTAAGACAATGAGATTAAACTAGTTTATAATGTAAATTATACTTTAAACTATTATTTCGTTAATTTTTCTTGATCTAAAAAAGCTTAGATCAAAAAAATCCGCCTGCAATAGGTCCTCAAAAAGCAATAAGATTAGTCCACCGCTAATTGACCTAAGGTCTCTCCGATTGGCAAGAGTTATTCACTCTCTAGGACAAGACACTGTTTAGTTACAGTCTTTGCAGAGAAAGGTATGCCTAGTATCAAGAAACTATACATTGTTCTTGATACTCTTCTGCACCATCTTCAAGTAAAGTAGGACACTTCTCTAAAGCAGCTTCAAAGCTTTTGATTGTAATGGGTTTTAAATGGGGATTGATTGTTTGCAGAAGCTCTAATCCTTTGAAATACAATTCTCTACGCTTTTTTAAAATAATTGGTTCAAATTTTTTAATTCCTTTTTCTTTTTTGCATTGCCAATTAAAAAGGATCTGACTGATCGGTCTTTGGGTGATTTTTGATTCTTCCCAAGCGCTGAAAATAACTCCTGTTAGCAGTAAAATATGATTAGCTTGATAAATGATCCTATCTTTTAACACTCGATTGTTTACCTTATTCCATATTATATCATATAATTGCGCTTTGGCCTCTTTTTTATGACTTTCTCTTATAAAAAAATACTCATTTTTACACTCTAATTCCCAATAGTTTCTTGCAAGTTTTATGAGTTTTAAAGAGTCCTGATTTTTTAAAGAAATCGCTTTTTTAGGATTTTGAGGAAAATAAATATGCGCATCCTCTTTGTCAAGATGGATGGTTATATCTCCTCTTTTAGCATTTTTAATACAATATCTTGAGCTAACTCCTTCTCCACAGATCAAGATTAGCCGACTATCTTTGGGATTTAAATAACTTGCATGATTAATTTTTTTGATTTCATCAATAATGGCCTTTTGATTGTCTTTGTAATAATGGTTTTCACTAATGTACGTTATATCTTCAAGAATAGATTGTTCATATAGTTTTTGAATATAAGTTGATTCTTCTACAGTAAGCTCTAATTCTTGTATTCCCTTGTCATTATAGTAAACTATGATAATGACTATTTGATTATTTTCATGATTTTGTTTGATATAAAGAGCAATAGACTTTTCTAAATTGATTTTATTTTGAAATTTTTTAAACTTTTCGTAGGAAGTATAGAAATAAAGACCATAACCCTTATCTTGATAGCGTTGTAATTTCTCAGTCCATTGCCAACCTGAAATATTAAGGAGATTTTTAACTTGATGGGGAGCAGCATAAGATGCATTATCGTCAATTAACACTCTTTGGCCTTTAAAAACATCTAAGTTAGGATAAACATCATCTAGATCTTTTCTATTTTCTCCAGAACTACTATATTTGCTAGGTAATACATCTTTATAGGTATCATTTGCTCTCATTTGCTCTCTTGCACAAATGCAAATTTTATCCGCAATTTTGTTGTATTCAGCTAAACCTAGTGTGGTGATCAGCAATTGCTCAACAAAGGGCTTTGCAAAAACTCCTTGAGAAGAGGTGTAAAATGCAATCTGCATGTCAGCAGTTATAGCTAATAACTGAAAAAGTTCTTTTACAAAAGGATAAACATAATGGCGGATGGGTTTGACATGACCTTTGACAGGAATTTTGAGTACCATGCCATAAGCTTGAAAAAGAGGAGCTGAAGTTGCATTGGCCTCTTCTTCAGCCAAAACATGATGGATGTCAAATGCTAAATACACTGAGTTAGATGTTGTATTAGAATTAATAGTCACAGATTTCCTTTTCCAGTAAGGGTCAAAATATTTTATGAGTGATTGAGCTTCATCCTATCTTTAGATAAAGATTAGAAAGCTACTCTCTTTAATTTCACTATACTAGTGTAAGAATAAAATATTTTAAATGCTTTAATCAAGATAAACCTTGGAGGTAACATCGGTCTGTTGGAAAAAAGATCTAGATCGAAAGATTATATAATCCCCTTAGACAAAGATGTTCAAGAATCATAAAAAAAACTATTTTTTTTTCAAGAAATTAGCTAATTATATTAAAATTTATTTAATCCATCTTATATTTGTTAATTTAAATTATTATTTTATAGTAATAATCCAAGTTAAGTTATTGTATTTTATTTAAAATAAGGTAAACTAATAATGTTTTTAAATTTAATATAGTTTAAGGTAGGCTATTAGATGGATCCAATTTTTAAAAAGCCATGGAGTTTTCACTATAATTTGCCACCATCACAAGATTGGATGGATCCACTACCTAATGAATTAATACAGTTGATTTTAAAATATTTAAATCAACCTGCTTTAGCCTCTACAGCTTTAGTAAGTCGAAGATGGAGTCAAATTGTAAAGCCTCTTTTAAATTCTTTAGAAAAGAAAAAGCTATTACAATTGCATCAAATTGATGCCAAGCATTTAATCCCCTTGCGTTTAGGAGATCAAAATCAAACAGAGGGCCAACAAAACTGGCAGCTTTTAAGTTTACAGGAAATCATCGCACAAGTAAAAACGACAATCATCAATAAGCGATCTATTTATAGGGAAGAAGATGTAGAAGCCTGTAGGGTTTTTGCTAACAGAGTAGATGTCAAGACGATTGTCAAAGCTTTGGAAGTTTTAAATAATAATCCTAAGGCCCTATCTTTAAAGTTTTTAGATTTTGAAAGCTTAGTAAATTTGGCAATTGAAAGTGGCTACATTCATTTAACTGCTAAGTTATTGCAAATAACTGCCGTCTCTCATCCATACAATCGTTTAAGCGATGAAACATGGAAAAAGCTGACTGCATTTACATTACAAGAGAGAGAGTTTGGCAAAGCTATTGCGATTATCGATGCACATTGTGCTTGGCCATTAAAATTTAAACTATTTTCTTCGATGATTGATGCTTTCATAGTGGATAAAGCACCAGAATCTATCCAGATCTTATTTTCTATCAGTTCAAAAGATCCCGATTTAGTTTTACAACTAGTTAATTACTATCTAATCCAATTAGCAAAAGCTAAAGAGGTCGGTCAATTAGAAGTAGAAATGAAAGCTCTTGTAGAACAGGGAAGTTGGGTCCAAGCTTATGACGAGGTTGTAAAGATTCTAATGAAGGAAAAAGAGTTTGAGTGGATAACCCATCTATTAAAAAGTCTTGTAGTGAATGAAGCAATAGAAGAAAAACAAAGCTCTATATTAGATCATTTGTATTACGTTGCAACAGACACTGCCTTAGAAATCCAAGATTTAGCGTGCGCAGAGACATTTGCTAAGAAAATTATCGGATCGCCTACGCGTTATGTTGCTTTTGAAAAGATTGCTTTAAAATATTCAAGTCAAGATTGGAAACAGGTTAAACAGCTAGCTAAGTATATAGATGAACCTGACGATCGATTAGAACTACTAGCTGTTGTGTTAGCGCATCACAATCAATTTGAAAAAGTGATCAAGTACATCTCTAGCGTAAAAGATTCAGATAACCGTTTATTTTATTATCAAAGTTTAGCCATAAAAGCTGCTGAACATGGCAATGTACAAGCTGTAAAAGAGTTAGTTGCTCATTTCTGTAACCACAATTTTATACCTAGGACTTTTCAAGCCATTGTGAGTGCATTTGCAGAAAGGCAAGACTGGAAACTAGCTGAACAATACACAAAATGCTTATCAAACGAAGATCAAGACTCTACATGGGAAAATTTAGTCTTGATAGCTTTAGGAAAAAAGGATATAAAACAAGCCGTAAATTTTCTTTCCTTTATTAGTTCATCTAGAAAAGCATGGGCAGAATCGATGATACAAAATGAGCTTTTTAAACAATAAAAAATTTAAAAAATAAAATAGAGATTCTATAGATAGATCATGAGGGTAGGCCGTGATTCCGAACGTATGCGCTGGAAGTGAATTTTAAATAGAATAAGAACGACTACAAAAGGATCACATCGATGGGTATCTTAAATAACATAGCGGAAGACGGTCAAACATGGGCGCATCGCATGCGTATGATCTGCCAAGTATTTAAATTAGCCTCGATCTTTGCTCTATTAATCACTCTTCTACACTTTGGTTATGCTTTCTGTCAGAAACCGGTAATTTTTATCTATGCTAGTCTTTATTACCTACAAGCCTATTATTTAAAAGACTTGTTGCCTTTTGTATCCATTCAGTTATTCAACTTATCCTTTAAATACATATAATTATAAAGAAGAGGTTATAAAATTTATCCCCTCTCTTCGAGATTTTCATCAATGAAAGTTGGATAACAATCTTTTTTCTCTATATGAGAAAAAATCTATTGGTAAAGTTGATGAAAGTAGACTAACTGAAAGACAAACTCGTTACCTGATTCAGAAAAAACAATTTTCTCTTAAACTACATCGTTTTTTGCCTTTAACAAGCTGTAAAAATTTAAGTTTTAATCAGCATCTCCCCCATTACCACCATTGCCACCATTGCCATAAACACTCCCACCTCCATTTCCTCCATGACCCCCACCTTGCCCATTTTCTCCATCTTCCCCATCCTCAAGATATCCTGGAGAGCCGTGTTTTCCATCGTTTGCCCTAGAAGGTTCAGCACAACTTAAAGATCTTCTTCCATATGCTTCTACTGAAGAAGATATAACGAGCATACATCCAATTAACGCATATAAAATTTTAGTGATTTTCATTTGTTTGAGTTCCTTTAATTATCCCTTTTTACCATCTTGTCCATTACTTCCATTTCCTTCTGATCTTCTACCTCCATAGCCACCTCTACCTCCCCCTTCTGATCCATCTCCACCATTTCCTCCATTTCCACCTTTACCATTTTGGCTATCGCCTCCATTACCGCCATTTCCACCGTATCCAGAATTACTATTGCCACCTTGACCGCCGTGACCACCGTCACTATGTTCGCTATTGCCTCCGTGACCTCCATTTCCACCATCTTTAGCATGCAATGCTGACACACTCATAACAGTAATAAGAGAAATTAAAACTTTTAAAATAAAATTATTCATCCAGCGTCTCCCCCATGTCCACCATTTCCACCACTAACTTCTCCATGGCCTCCATTACCGCCTTGACCTCCATTTCCAGAACCACTATTCCCACCATTACCACCATTTCCCGCACTGCCAGGAGAATGGCCCCCGTGCCCACCACTTCCTCCATTCGTAGCTTGTAATGATGATACTGTAAGCAAAGTCAACATACTAAAAACAAGTAAAAAATTTTTTGATTTCATCAAATGCTCCTTTTAAGATTTAAAGAAAAAGAAAGTTAACATTTTTTCTAAAAATTTTATATGTTTTTTTGATTGCCCTATAAAGCCCCTCTCAACTCAACATGATCTATGTAGGGTGCTAAGCTGGCTACAAGGCTAATATTCAACTGCATAACTAAGATCATATTTGCTGAGCCGTTGTCACGCTATTTTGGCAAAAGAGAATTCAAAGATTACCAAGAGGGTTTATCCTATGGGGCGCACGAAATGCGCGATAGGTTGAATCTTTCTTGGCAATCCAAGCAAGAGCCTCTGATTTTAGCTTCAGCCATTCAGTCTTTAAAAAAGAATCAAGCTTACGTAAAGTTATCAGGTAATCTGCCAATTACAAAATTAAAGTTAAAGTATAAATCTTAGCTCTTAAATGATGTTCAAACAATGATATTTTAAATCATGTTCTCTCAAAAGTTTGATTGTTTCTTCAGATAGAGTTGCTAGTTGGCATTTATCTAAAGTAAGCTTCTTTAATTTAACAAGATTGCCTATGTTAGCAGGTAACGTTACAAGTTGATTATTACTGATATGAAGCCATTTTAGTTTAATAAAATTGCCTATCTCAATAGGTAAGTTTATTAATTTATTATGGCTAAGATCAAGTATCTTTAATTTAACAAAATTGTCAATTTTAGCCGGTAAGCTTGTGAATTGGTTATTGCAGAGATAAAGCTCTTCTAGATTACTAAGCTTGCCTATTTCGGCAGGTAACTCTATTAATTTTTGACGAGATAGCTTAATAGACTTAAATCTAGCAAAATCACAAGTTAAGAACTGTATTCTTAAAAGCTGAACATTTTCAAGAAGGGATGTAGCTGTATCAAACTGGATATGGACCTGCTCATCTATAGCTTTGTAAAAAAGGTAAAAATTATACTCTTTTATGCAGTTGTCTAGTGTGATCAGATCATTTCTTACATCTTTGGATAAACTTGTCCATAATACCTCTGCTTTCTCTTTGCCCATAACGCTAATTAGCCATTCTCTTTGTTCCCTAACAATCGCTTCCACTTGTAACTTTGAAGTAGCCTCATTTTGAGAGATAAAGTGTTTAATAGGTAGATTGATTAGGATAGAAGAGTAGTTATGTTGATCAAACGTTTGTTTCCATTCTTTATTTGGCGTAACTCTAAATGATTGAGATAAGAGAACACATGAGTTAGTAACTCTGTTGGCAAACGGTTAATCGGTGGCTCAATGATTGCTGAACAGAGAGAGGTCGTTTGATCTTTGAAAAAGTTAACATCAAATGAACACGAAGAAAATTCCTGAAAGATGTTTTGAATCTGCTTGATCGAATATTTTTTAAGAAGCACTTGTCTAAACTTACTTTCAACAGAAGGAAAGTTATTGTCTATATTTGATTCTGGATGATCTATCTTAAGATGATAGTATTTTCTAACCATTGTTTGCAGTTGAGTCTCTTTATAAAAAAAAGTAGAAGAGCGCAACAGGCGTTGAATAAAATTAAGCTTAATTTCTTTTAATTGATCCTGCTCAATAAAGTAATAATTTTGACTATGGGTTAAAGAATGGTTAGAGGCTTAAACATAAAGTTTCTTGTATAAAATTTATCAAATATTTTATTGTAAATTACTTAGTTAATTAATACAATAATAATAATTAACTCAAGTTCTGAATAACTAACTAGAAAGAGAAAAAGAAGAAAATAGGAAAAGAAATAAATAAAAAAGGTCTCAACTCCTTATAATATTTTTAACAACAAAAAAATTAAGGGAGAGAGACCAGGACGGAAATACAATTAATAGCAATTTATTGTTTTTGTGACGATTTCTTAAAAAGTGGCAATCATCAAGAATGGCCAAACATCAAAATGACATTAGCAGAAGTTATGTTTGTATATATTGTGGCAATAAGATTTTTTTATGGCAACATAGAAAGAGCATATAGCATGCTAAAAGATAGAAAGTGTTTTAAGAAACCATTGGGCAAAGGACAATTAAATCAGAGATTGCATGCAGTAGATGACAAGATGTGGAATGAGTTGATTACATTTGCTTATCATGCAAGAGGAGTGTCTGATGTATCTAAAGAATTTATTATCGATAGTTTTCCAGTGGCTGTTTGTCGAAATATAAGAATTAAGCGTTGTCGTATTTATAGAAGAGAAGAATTTAGAGGGTATAATCCTAGTAAAAAAGAGTATTTTTATGGATTAAAAGTGAATATGATAGCTACAGCTAAAGGACAACCTTATGAGATTTTGCTATCCCCAGGTAAATATCATGATAGTGAACCTTTCAAATTAATGGCTAATGATCTACCTGTTGGGAGTAGTCTATATGGAGATAGTGCTTATACAGATTATGAATATGAGAGAGAACTTCAAAAAAGACAGATAAGAGTCATCATCGAACGCAAAACTAATTCCCATTATCCTCATTTCTTTGAAGATTGGCAAGATCTCAAACGGTTTAGAATGAGTATTGAGACAACATTTAGTTGTATTTCCTCTTTTTTACCAAAGAAGATTCATGCTGTGACTGATGCTGGTTTTGAACTAAAAGTAATTGGGTTTGTTATTGCTCTAGCTATTAACTTTATTCTAATTTAGTTATATCGAACTTAGATTAATTTATTAAAAATATTGAATAAATGAATATTAATATTTAATTTATAAAATTTTTTAAATGATATGAGTAATGGTTCTTATTTAGCAAAATTTAGAGATACTGATGAACTTTTCTCCATTCGCTACTAGGTTCAACAACTAGAAGGTAGCTAGTTATTGAGTCAACCTAATGCTTGACCTTCGATACTCTACGGCTGTCCACAGCCTGATGTATTAGATAGAAGGATCTGGTTTGTAATCGATGAGCTACCTAGCTTGAATCGCTTAAGGTATCTAGAAGTCTTCGAAAATATAGGGGTTGTGGTTTGATTGCTCTACAAAGCCCTTCTCAACTGAATACCATTTATGGAGCGGAGCTGACCAAAACGCTGATCGGCAACTGCATGACTAAGATCATGTTTGCCGAGCAAGATCCGCAGATTGTACAACTATTGTCTCGCTATTTTAACAAACGGGAATTTAAAGAATATCAAGAGGGTTTATCCTATGGAGCCCACGAGATGCGCGATAGGGTCAATCTCTCTTTGCAATCCAAGCAAGAGCCTTTGATTTCAGCTTCTGCCATCCAATCGCTGAAAAAGAATCAGGCCTATGTCAAGTTACCAGGAAACTTATCGACTACTAAAGTAAAGTTATCTTATAAAAAGTAATAGTCGGTAAATGATCAATTGAGTTCAGATAAGTAAACAATTTATAGTAGATCATCGATGAGTTTAACCATAAATCATCTAGATGCTAGAAGATAGTTTACTCATCTAATGATGAAGGAGGCCTTCTGTAAAAGTGTAGTTTTTTTAGATGATCTCTAAAACTGTAATCTTGAATTTGATTGCAACCACAAAGATCTAAGTAAGTCAATTGAGTTAAGTACTTTAGAACACTAAAATCTTGAATCTAAATACAATGACCTAAGTTCAACCAAGTTAAATAGATAAGAAGCTGCAGAAAGCTTATATCTCGAATTTGATTGCAACCATATAAAATTAAGCCACTCAATTGAATGAGAGATTGTAAGAAACTAAAATCTTGAATTTGATTACAACCATGTAAATTTAAGTAAGTCAATAAAAATACTCTTTTTACTAGGATTATACCCTCATACACAAACATAACTTCTGCTAATGTCATTTTGATGTTCGGCCATTCTTGATGATTGCGACCTTTTAAGAAATCATCACAAAAACAATAGATTGCTATTAATTGTATCTCCGTCATGGTCTCTCTCCCTTAATTTTTTTGTTGTTAAAAACATTATAAGGAGTTGAGACCTTTTTGATTTATTTCTTTTCCTGTTTTTTTAATTACTTTTCTTTTTCTAGTTAGTTATTCCGAACTTGGATTATCTAAATAAAAAATAAAAATATATTTTTTATTAATTATAAATTATTTGTAAATTAATAAATGATTAATAAACTTTAATGTACAATAGATATTATTAAAATATTTGTTAAATATTATGCTTATTAATCATTCTAATTCAATTCTTAGTAATTTTGCATCTTCTCGATGGACGGACACTGTTAATAATTATTCTAAGCTGATAGCTACTAATTGTATCTCTATAGCTATTCCTTTAATTTCTTTCACCATTTCATCATTTAGTAAGATGAATAAATCTAATTTAAAAGATAAAATTAAAAAAATCTTAACTATTAAAGATTATCGAGCAGTTAATAGAACTAAAAAAATAGGTCAATCTCTATTAAGCCAGATTATTTTGGGAAGTATTAGAGAGAATATTTTAGAGTATTTAGGTTATTCTCTAGGCTCTATTGTAGGTCAAAAACTTATTGGCAAAATAGGTGGAGTTGCCTTATGCAGTATGGCAAATATGGTAGGCTCAACAGTATTTATGTTAGCAGGTTCTAACATTATAATTGAGGTGATTCGTAAACCAATTGATGTCTTAACTTTAGCTAAAATTTTAACTATTATAGCTATTACTGGTTTGACTATATATGCTATACCTAAAACATTAGCTGAGAGTGGAAATCAATTAGGCACTTTTTTCGGGAATACTCTAGGAGAGATAATAGGAGGATTATTAGGAGGTTTTGTAGCAATTCATTTAAATGGCAGTTATGAACCTTTGTTTAGTTTAAATAAAAATAATCCTAATAAATTAAATGACCTCTCTAAAGGTTATGTATTTAAAACAATACAATGTATGGTTTTCTTTGCTATAAGAGATCATTTTCTCTATAAGTCTCTAGGAGGATTGAGTGGTTTTATTGCAGATTTAACTTTAGGAAGTTTAGTTTATAATATTTTAGATATAGTTGATATAATTAAGTGTATCATAAATGGAACATTATTGAATAATTCATTACCTAAAAAAATAAACATAGCTAGATTTTTACATGAATATGATAAATTATTTGAACAAGAATATTATTGGCAAACATCAGAAATTAGTCCATTGATATCATCTCTATATAACCCTCTCGACATAACAAAACAATGGAAGATTCATCATAAAGAATTATTAAATGAATTAATAGTCATTTACATTAGATTAACTAATAATTATGCTAAAATTATATTTAGCGATGCTAATATTTTAGATCTCCAGAGAGGATTTAATATTATCTTTGTAAAATGGATGAATGAAAAAGATAAAGTCAAAAAACAACAGTACATTGATTCATTAAAAGTGGTTAAAAAAGATTTATCTAATGCAATAGAGGAGAAAATCAAACTTTATAAGCTAAACTTTTTATCTAAAGATAAGGAAGATAAAATAATAAAAAATGATTTTATTAAAGATATCTTTGATAATAAATTGAAAAATAAAAATATTGATCATTTATCAGAAATAATAATTAATGAAATAAAATCTTTAGAAGAAGAAATAATAGGCTTTTCTGTCACATTCGACGAAATCAAAATTTATTTACAAAAAATGCTAAAATTACATGCTAAAAATATAACGATGTTGCTCAATTCATCACTTGATTTTACAAAATTAAATAAGGAAGAGATGCAAAAATTTTATTTGAATATTAGTCATTTAATAGTTAATCATTATAGTTTAATTTTTCCTTTCAAAATGAATTTTATAAATAAATTATTGAATAATCAAATTTTAAATTTAGAATTTAGAGAATTTATATTTTAGATTAAAAAATGATTTTTTAATCTTTTACTTCCTGTAAGTTTTCTTATTTTCCTATCTTTGTTTTCCATCATCTGGCCAACTTCAACATTCATTTGGATAATTTCTTGTTGTTGATTTTCTTTTAGCTTATGACGACCTCCTCCGATACACCCTTCTTTGCTAGCGGCACTTAGTCCATTACACGTACGTTCACGAAGCATTGCTCGTTCAAATTTAGCAAACGATCCTACAATTTGCATTATCATTCTACCTACTGGAGAAGTCTTATCAATTGATTCAGTTAAGATTTTGAATTCAGCACTCAAATTTTGGATTTTTTCCATGGGTTTGAGTAAGTCTTTTAGAGAATGCGACAGGCGAGCTAATTTCCCATATACTACAACATCTCCTTTGCATAATTGTCCTAACAAACGATGTAATTCAGAAATTTCTCAACGATCTTTAGAAACTCTCTTTTGAAAAATAATTTCATAACTAGCTGACTTTAACGCAGCTATTTGTGCAGCTGTGTCTGGATCTTAGGTTGAAACTCATGCATAACCAATTAACATAATTGCATAAAGAGTTGAGGATAATTGCCTTGGATTTACCATTTGGATGATTATATGACTCCTATTGACTTCTTAACTTTCAATAAAAAGCAATGCTAAAACTAAAATCTAGACCATTAACAATCACTAGGATTAAAAATTTGTTGAGGAGAGGCTTACTGCAATAATTTCGGCGGTGCTAACCCCCTTAGTTTGAGAGTATATGAACCCATCAATATGAATATGAGAATACCAGAATATTTAATCGATAGCCTTAAAGATCCTGAGGAGGCTTCAGCTTATTTAAAAGCAAGTCTTGATGAAGCAGTAGAAACTAATGAGTTTAGTATATTTCAATTAGCATTGCGCAATGTTGTCGAAGCACAAGGAGGAATATCCAAAATATCTTCAAAAATGGATGTTGGACGAGAGAGCTTTTATAAAAGTCTGTCTCAAAAAGGGAAACCTAGATTTTTAACAATTATGCAAGCTCTTAAAAGGTGTGGTATGGAAATGGATTTTCACCCTGCCCATGGCTAAATTTTTAGAACTTAGAAAATTGCAGAGGATAATGTCATGAATGCATTACTACGATTTAGTAGAGCTGACTGGCTCATTGTGTCTAACAGCTCCCAAAAAAAGTGAGAGTCATAGGATTTGCAAAGTATAAGGCACTGTGCTATACTTTGATTAAAAGCTGAGGAAGTTTTGCAGATTTTCAAAACGAAAGTATTTTCCAAGTTTGCGAAAAAAGAACAGATTAGTGATCTTGCACTGCTTAAAGCTGTCGAAAGAGCAGAGAAAGGTTTAATCGATGCTGATTTGGGAAGTTACCTTATAAAGCAGAGGATTGGAAGAAATGGACATGGGCGATCAAGTGGATATCGCGTGTTAATCGCTGTTCGATTAAAAAAAAGATATGTATTCATAACTGGTTTTGCGAAAAATGAGAAAGATAATCTTAGTGATGATGAATTGGAAACTGCCAAGGATATTGCCTCTGGTTGGCTTAATGCAGATGAGAATCAAATTAAATTTTCTCTTATAGAAGGTGAGTTAAAGGAGGTAAAACATGAAAAAAAATCCTAACAGAATAACACAAGAACTTTTAGAAACGGCTAAAGGTATGCACAGAGTTGGTATTCTTGACGATAATACTTATGAAAAAATTACGAAGCGTCATCTAGGCAAAGAAAAACTTCTCGAAATGAAACACATCACAAGCGATGAAATCCGCTCTATTAGAGAACGAGAACATATAAGCCAAGCCGTTTTTGCAAATTATCTAAATTTAACAGTTGGTTACATTTCACAATTAGAAAGAGGGATGAGACGGCCATCTGGAGCTGTTCTTGCACTGCTTAATATAGTTCGTCATAAAGGGTTGAACGCAATTTTATATTAGATGTTTATAGCTAGCTCTCAGCTTAGAATTCGAATTATAAAATATGTTAAGGATTTGGCGGCCTCTGTAATAGTCTAAATTCGCCTTTATTTTGGCATCAAATTAGATAAACAGGCTAACTTTTTTAATGAACTTATAGACAATTATCTCATAGAGACAGGTCTACAATCTCAAACGTCAGATTCATTTAAGTGAGGAGAGTATGTTGCTTATCGTTGAAGCTAAAAATGGTAGATCATGAGATTTAAAAACTGGTTTTTGGAAATCATTAAGCACTATATACAAAATCAAAGACAGCCTCTAAGAAGTAAGCAAATCCAATTATCTCAAAATTATACGATTAGAAAACGAGATTCGATGAAAAAATGGATCGCTTGACCTAAATCTAAATATATAGAACTGCGCGAGTCAGCGTTAAAAAATACAATTCTTTGTTATTTATCTTTATTTCTTAATAAAATCTAGACGCCTAATACAAACACAGCCGAATCTTCAAAACCTTGACTCTCCTCAATGTAGCGTAGTACCATATCCGCTGATTTATGCCGGCTATGCTTCTTAATGATATGCATGGCCGTGCCTTTCTCAGCTGAGGCAGTCACTAAACTGCGCCTAGCGCTATGTCCTGAATAGGTTTCTCCAAAATGATTTTTGATGATCTGAGAGACTGTATGGCCACTGAGCCTTGGACCAAATTTTTGGCCTTTTAAGAAAGATAGAAAAAGTGGACCTTGGTTTAGTTGATCTTTTTCCATCCAAGTTTTGACAGCTCTCACCGGACAAATATCTTTATCTAAAGCAAATACATGAATTTTTATAATGTTTTTCCTATCTAGGAGAAACATATAATTATCAAATTTCTTCTTAGTCTTGAGTAGGAAAGAAAATAGATGCTATAGTTTGCCCGCCTTTAACAACAAATTTATAAAAAAGAGGGAATTTATATGAGTTGGCATGTACAAACATCACAAATTACTGATATCACTAATAAATGGGAATTAGCTCAATGTATCTCTGGGCATTCAAGAGGACCTGAGCAGATTTTAAAGTCTATTTTTGAAGGAGCTATGCAATGTATGGAACAAAGGGCTAATACTATCCTTCGAAGCATCTATGAAATAAAGAGTTTGGATTGCTGTTTCAACTGAAAAGCTAAAAATTCTTAAAGAAGCGCTCATGCTTGAATTTTGTGATGAAACTCTTGGAAGTTTTAATGAAGAACAAATAAGTGAGCTGTTAGAAGAACATAAAAGAACAGGGACTGTAAAAAATAGTAAATATAATGTCCAATTACAAATCGCTCTTACTTTTACTAAAGAATCAGTGATTGAATCCGTAATTAAAAAAGCTGAATTGATGAAAGCTGATTGGATAGTAGAAATTATTAAGGCTGTAAAAAAAGAAGGGATTGAACTTCCAGAACCTAATAAAAACTAAATAAATTCAAAAGGTTCGGTAACCTTAAGCACCTTTCGAGAGGTGCTTATCTTTTAAAAGCACTTGTTTTTCAACAAATACAACTTCTTATTCTTATAGAATTTTTTTCACTTTCTCCACTAACTCGAAAATTATAAAAATAATCTGTAATCAGCATGAAATAAAGCAGCTAATCGTTTGGCAGTTGTCTTACCTATTGATCTTTTGCCTAATTCCATTTTAGAAATATTTGTTTGATTGATATTCAGTAATTGACCAAAGGCTACTTGAGTTAAACCTTCACGCATACGTAACCCACGTAAGTTAACAGCCCATTTAGGAAGAGATCCACAGAGATGATGAATCATAGCTTCTGCAGATATAGAATCTTCATCAGTACCAATTGTACTATATTTAATTACTCGTTCAATAACGAGCTTTCTCATGAGTGCTGGCATAATAAACCTCTATCTCATATTTCTTGCTGCATTATTTATATGATAGATCAAAATTGATCTATTGCAATCTCTTTTTAAAAGAAAATTGACTGAAATGACTTATAAGAATAATTCATTATTAAGTATAGCAGTTGAAAGAAAAAAAGCAGTAAATTACATATGGTTAAAGGATTTTATAATACCAGAATTAAAGCCTGGCCAAGTTGTGATTATGGATAATGCAACTTTTCACAAGTCGCAAGAATCCTAAAGATTAATACAAGAAGCTAAGTGCAGAATTTTATTTCTATTAGCTTATTCACCCGATTGGAATCCGATTGAAATCTTTTGGGCAAACTTTAAAAAAAGGTTAGAACTAATTTAGAAAAACTTAATAGGTTAGCTGAAGCTATTGATTTTTCGTTCCTAAGTGGTTTTTAGAAGAGAAAAATCAAATTTAATGCACTATATATTAGATTATAGCAAGTTTAGCGATGCGATTATAGGATTCAGGTTCACTTGCTGACTTTATACTCATTGTTGGACTAGTACAGATCGTCCCTCAGTTTTATTTAATCGAGCAATTACCTAGCTGTTAGCACATAAGGTAGTATTGCCAGGAGCAAGCCTACTTGAGCGATTTATTGCTAGATTACGAGAAAGAGTGGAAGAAAAGGTTTGGAAATGCCTGGGTAAAGAGATCTTAGATGAAAGAAATCTGTCTCTTTATTTAATATGAGAGACAGATTTCTTTCATTCTTATATTTTTTAGCCTTGATTTTTTTCACAGCGATGAGAGTGTTTTTTAGAATCATAAGTATCTGTACGGCCCTCAGCATTTGTACAAGTCGTTTGACCTGAAGTATAGTGCAGATGAAATGAGCCATTTCTATGAGTAGTAGAATGTTGAACATCTGTATCACCTACATGTGTTTTCAACAAATGTGTCGTATTGGTATTGCGATAGGAATGATTATTCCATTGATCGCTTACACTACTTCTATAGTCTACTGCACGGTAAGTCTGACCTGTGACTTGATCGACACAAGTGGTAGTACCATATATTTTTCCGTTGGCATCCATTCCCACTACATGGCGAATACCTGACCCAGTTGAGCCTGGCTGCAGTGGTGCTCCTTTGGGAGGCAGAGAATTATCTCCCCAGCTTCTTTCAATCGCTCCGCCTGGCATAGCAGTTAAATGAGTATTCATATTTAATCCTCCATAAACCCTATAGTTGTCATGCTGACCAAAGGCTGCTGGTACCCATGTACAACGATCCTTTAGAGGATAATCTACTGTTTTTGTAGCAATCCCTGTATTTTTAAATGTGTTAAACAATTTTGACATGTTTTGCTTTTCATGATTTTCTAATGACTTTTTTAATAATTGAATAAAAGATGGAGTCGGTTTATTTTTCAGCCATTCTTGAATATCTCGTTCTAATGGATAGTCTTGAGGAACATAAAAATCCTTTTGCAATATTTTGATCAATTGACTAAGACAATGTTGATCTGCATTTTTACATTGCGTTAAAATTTTTCGTTCTGATTCTTGCAATTGAACAGATGGGACTTGAGAACGACTAACGTTATTTTGACGTAACCAGTCATTGAGTAAAGAAGTACGATTAGCTGAAGTATTTTGAGGATAAGTCGTCTGTTTTTTTAAATCAGTTAAAGCAGCTTGTATATTTTTTTCAGGGATACTCAAGTTTTCATAGGTTTCTTGTCTAGAACGATAAATACTCTGGGCAAAAATAGCCATGGCTTGCAATTTAATTAATTCGCTAAGACGAGCCAGCAGGGGAAAAGATTGAGCTAATTTTTCATACTCATCCGTCATCAGTTTTGCAAACTTTGCCTCATAGGAATCTGTTTCCTCATCCTCTTCCGTATCGATTAATTTGCCTTCGCGATCATAGCACATCAAATGCTTTTTGACAGACATTTTGCACTGGCCAAATGTAAAAGTGATCTCATTTTTGTGATTAGATTGACAATAGGGTAATTTTCCTGCTTCAATCCAAAATCGATGAGCTGCCTCCACACTATGCTGAGCTTCTTCACGTAAAGTATTGAATTTTTTACGCAGGTCAGGAGGTAAATGAGTTAGTAAACTTTCAGTAATAGGTCGGAAGGCAAACGGCGCTACACTACTGACTTCTGTACGCATTGAGAACATTTTCAATAATAGATCTGCATGTAGCATAGTGCCTAAATAATTAGTGCCTGCTAAACAATTGGGCCCATATATTATATTTTGAAAAGGATGAGAGGGAAGATTGGGATCTGGAGGATCTAAAGTAAATTGAGCTCCTGTGACCCCTCTTTGCATAATGTCAGCTAGATCTTCCATATTAAACAAACTTTTCTTAGGATCTTTTGAACTTTCTAAAAGGAAAGAAATCTCTCCTGTTTCTAAATTAAAACGAATGCCTTCAACTTTTGAGTACGCTCCTTCTCCTAAATTTAAAGGCATTTTAGGATCAAGCCATCCTTCACGATCTCGCCCTAACATAGGCCACTCCATCAACTCTTCCACCTCTTTTAACGTATGGCCTTTTGCATTTAATAAGGCTTTCATAGTTCGCCTACGCTCTTTTTCAAAAATAAACTTATCTCGATCTAACCATCCTTTCCAACTTCCTTCAAAAAGACAATATTGATAAATTGGATGTTGAGAGCCTTGTTTTCTTTCTAAGTCACGCTGATGAGGTAAATACTTCTCTAAAAACTGATGGTTAATGAGATCTAAGTAAAGAGTATCATAGATAGAGAGTAAATGAGGAATCATCAAAGGGAAAATAGTTGAAATTTTGTCAAAATCGCGATATAGATCTTGTAAAAATAGCTGTTCCAATTTACTAATGCGATCTGCTTGTTCAAATGCGGCAGTTAAAATGGCAATGCTAGCGCGAAGGGCTGATAACTGAGTTGTTGGGCAAAGATGTCTATTTCCTATGACATAAGCATGGATCACTAACTCAAAAATAGCGCGTCGATAAGCGTATTTCTCTTTTACTAAATTTGAAGATTTTTGAGCTTTTAGCAGCTCTAAAGCGGCATTTAAAAAGCATTCGACTTGCACAGGAGCATAAGGCAGTGCCATTGTCAGATCGATGTAAGAGTAAGCGGCCTCTAAAGGTTTGAATTTAGAAATGGCCTCTTCAGAACGGATCAGTACTCTTAAATCAGGCGTGCGTTTCAAAGCATCACTAAATTGCGTTTTGCGCGGATTGTAATTATCCAGATTAGTCAAGGCATGACCGCGCAATGCTCCTTTATTTTTACTTTCAGCTATTTTTTCTAGGATATGAGAACAGAATTGAATGCACTCTTCCGTTGGATTGCCAAGCATAGCCTCTGTTAAGTCATTCATGATTTGAAATAATGAGTATTCTTTTGGGTTTAGCCAATGAGTTAAAGCCCGCAAAGTAAATCCCATCGATTGCCGAGGGCCAGGATAGGGAACTTCAAGATTAAATTGCTTAATTGCTTCTTGCATAACAGGTAAAGTAAGGGAGTTGACCCGTTCTAATAAAGCAAAAACTTTGGGCCAAGAGCATTGGTAAATAGCTTGATCTAGATCAAACTTAAATTTTTTGACCGCTTTTGATACAATTGAGTTCCACCAAGTCAGATCCTCGACTATCATTAATTTAGAGATACTTTCCAACAGATCTAGTAATTCTAATTCAGATAGCTCCTGTTCAGCCATCATTTTATGATAGGGAAGAGTTAAGTTTTTTTCAGCATGTTGTAAAGCTGCAATCAGCAGGTTTTTTATCTTAGCTTGCTCTTCCTGCTTAGGCTTTTTTGACAATAAGAGACGACAAATCTCAAGAGTCCTTTCCTGTTGCTTTTGAGGTTGAGCCTTCCAAAGAGCAATTTGATAAAGAAGAGCCATCTCAAAGGGAACCTGTTTTGCTTTTTCTTGAATTGTATGATAACTTTTCTCTTGTAAGTAGCATCTCAAAGCCAATGAAAAAAAGCGATCCTTGAAAAATTGATCGCCCATCGCCTCCATTTTCTCAGAGCTAGCTAAACAACAGGCAAAACTTGCCAATTCATTTTTTGAACGCCATTTTTTAGCTAGTTCACTCCATGACAAACTATTTGGAATCAGTCGATGACAAATTAAAGCTTTAAAATACTCTCCTTGTGCAAAAAATTGATCGCGCTGAAGCACAAAGTTTTGTTGTTCCATATGGGCACGAAAATAAGGAATGCAATATTGACCCGTGCATTTTTGAAGGAGGGCTATCAAATAGTCTAACCACTTATTAAATTGAGGAGGAGCTAAAAATGGCCAGCGTAAATGATCTCTATCGGGCTGAAAAGAGAGAGTGTTCCAATTACATTTTAAATGCTCATCCATAAATTGGATAAAAGGATCTACATGCTCGATAGCAATTTTATTGACGATATTGACCCATTTTTCAATAGAGAAATTTTCTAAGCAGCCGTAAAAGATAGCTATATCTTCTCTTTTTTCTTGTAAAGCTCGACTAAATGCTTGATCAAGCCATGATATTCTTTCATCTGAGTTTGACAGAGTTTTGACAGCGGCAATTAAATACATCTGACTGATGGAGGAATCAGGGGAGTCAAAGGCTTTTTGTAAATAAGTAGCAGGTTTAAGCTTTGCTTGTTGATAGGCTAAAAAGGCTTTTACAAATTGACGATCTCTAATGTAATCATCTCCCATTTGCAGCCATTCAGCAGGTTTTTTTAAAACTTGATTAAAACAAATTTTAGCATATCTTAACTGTTTGCGTTTAATTAACTTATTAGCTAGTTTAATCCAGTCTCCTCCAGCAGAAAAATTAGCCTGAATCGCTAAGTCATATCTTTTATCCTCTAAAAAAAGCCTAACCCATTGCAAAAATTGCGTGCGATTGGCATACCCCATTTCATCGAGTAGAAGAAGATACGCGGTTGTCATCACTTTGCGATTTTCTTCCTTTTCAAGCGGAGCAATCCAATCGACTTGACTTTTTTTAAATAGAGTGGGTTTACAACAGTTGCAGATGTAAATGGGCTTTACATAGTCAGATGAGGCTTGAGGCTTTAAACACTCTGTACACTCGGATTCCCCACATAATACACAATGGTAACGCCAAACAAACCAACCAAATAATTTACTACAATCATGACAGTGAGGATCACTTTTCTTTAAAGTAATAGAATGAGATTTTACCGTATGCTTTGGAATCACTCCTAACTTTTCTTTCATAATGTTAGTGGTTGGGCATATAGGAATGGTGGTACCTGCTATTAAACGCCCTTGACTATCTGAGGGATAAGAGGAAGGAGCACTATAAGACTGGATAGAGCGCTTAATAAAAGCAGTTGAGGGAAGAGAAAGAGGACCATTTTTCAGATCCATGGTATATAAATTTTCTATCACTTTTTTATATTTTGGATCTAGTCTCTCAAAAGAGAAACTACTTGTCACATTAGAAGATGAATGATCTTTAGCCCAAATTTCTAAATTTAAAATCTCTTTTTTTATGAGTTGAATTTCTTGAACTAACCAGTGCCAAATAGTAGAAGGAATTAAAGTTTTTAAACTTTCTTCTACGGTTGGGACAGAACTTTTGAGTAACTTCTCATAATGAGAGGAGGTGCCATAGCTCAGATGTCTAGTTAAGTGAGGAGAAGGAGTTAAATTTGGATTTTGAAATTTTGTTTGATCCGTAGAGGGTGGGCCTTGTTTTTGCCACACATTAATTTTCTTGATAAATTCTTCAGAAAGTTTATATCCCATAGGCAGTGAGAAGGAAAAACTGGTGGGATTTAATAGCTCTTCTCCATTATCTCCATCCTGATCATATTTAGCACGCTCTTGTGGATTTGATAAGGTGGCAAAAGCGACGTTAATCTTAGTCATCCTTTCATGACTGCCTCCCTTATCCTGATGAAATTTGAGAGCTTGATAATTACGTGCCTTTTTAATCGCATCAGAAGAAGCATTTCTGTCTATTCCCAAAATAGCATAATAATTTTCAGAAATTATCGTTGGTATAGTCACAAAACACCTACTGTAAAATTTTAAACTGAAAGCTGATTTTTAATTAGATTAACAGGCACTAGATTTAAATAAAAAAATCAACAGAATATTATTTCTTGCCTATATTAAAAGCAATAATTTTCATTATCTAATTAATAATTCAGCAATTTTTGTCATGTAATAAATTAATTTAATGATAAGTGTAAATTTAAAGAAATTAAGGTGAAATGATTAAATAAAGGGTAGTCTAAATTTGCAATCATCCCTTTAAGATGAGGCGAATAAAAGAGCAGGCTATGCTGTAATGCTTGTCTTTCTAGACGTACCTAATGCAAAAGCAGTCTACTTTTTTTTGACATGATTCATACAATGTGCTGAATTCTAGGATGGATAAAGAATGTTATTTAAATCTGACTAATAGAGCCTCAGAAAAATTAGAAATTGTCGCTACTATTTTATTTCCTAAATTAAAAAACCTAGCTTTCAAGATAAATTTTCTAATCTATTTTCGCCTTAGCCGACAAGAACTTGATATCTGTTTTAAAGATTAATAGATTTTATTAGTAGGCTAGCAATCGTTCAACCAATTAGGTTAACTGTTAGATCATCATAATTAGAGTAAGGATATGGATTTTTAAGATTGTGTTCATGAAATCTTAATTATATTTGGATAGGACAACAAGCAAATGTAAGTTAGAAATTTTAATTAAAGACAAAAAATTCTAACTAGTGATAAGAGTAGATTATCACTAGTTAGACAAGAGTTAAATCAACTAAAGACCTTTATCATTCAATCGATCAATTCCGGGAACCTAATATGGAACACTCTTTAAATGAACTAAGCACAAGCTTACCTTTTCAATTGAAAACTCTGGCTAAGAATCAAGAAGTTTTAGAAAAGTTAGTTAGCATGTCTAACTTAGCGCAATCCTATGCTAAAAATTCGCGATCAAAAAATACAATGAGAAGCTATCAATCGGATTGGAGAGATTTTGATCGATGGTGTCGAGCTAAATCTTTAAGTAGTATGCCGGCAGATGCTTGTACAGTTGCTTGTTATCTAGCTGACAGGGCAGCTCATGAATTTGTCGATCCTAAGGGCAAGTTGCAGTTACCTTTAAAAACATCAACTCTAGCTAGGCGCTTAACAGCCATCAGCCAAGCCCATCAGCTAGCTGGCCTTAAATTTGAGCGCAGTCATTTCTCTATTCAGGAAACCTGGAAAGGCATTAAGAATACACATGGCACCTTACAAATAGGCAAAGAGCCCTTACTTATTGAAGACTTGAGAGAAATGATTCAAGCTATTGCCTTAGAAAAAACAGGTCTCCCTTCCTTAAGCGGTTTAAGAAACCGCGCTTTATTACTGCTGGGATTTGCTGGGGCTTTTCGTCGTTCTGAATTGGTTAACCTTAGGATAGAGAACCTCAAGCTTGTCAGGAATGGCTATGTCATCAGCTTACAGCGCTCTAAAACAGATCAGGAAGGCAAAGGTAGAGAAATAGCCATTCCCTATGGCTCTCATCCCGATACTTGCCCTGTAAGAGCACTCCAAGACTGGATTAATCTAGCTAAGTTAGAATCTGGTTTTCTATTTAGAGCGATTAATCGCCATGGACAACTAGCTGCAAAGCCTCTAACAGGGCAAGTTGTTTCTTTGATCATCAAACAAAATCTGCCTAAGCAAGAATTAAGCGCTAAATTCGCAGGACATAGCTTAAGAGCAGGCTTTGCAACTACGGCTGCCTTAGCAGGTGTACAAGAATATGCCATTATGAAGCAAACGGGTCATAAGCGCTCAGATACTTTGAAAAAATATATTCGCGCTAGAGACCTGTGGAAAGATAATCCTGCAGCTAACATAGGCCTTTAAAAAAGAATTGAAAACTTGCTCGCTTGACTTATCTCTAAAGAAGTGGGATTGCGCGAGTAATCATTCAAAAAAAGTTGGGCTGCTTGATTATTAACTGGCTTTTCAGATTAATTAGGCAGCATTTCCGATGCTTTTTGCCAACATCTCGTAATGAATAAGCTACTTTGTAATTCACCTGCTGCTATTTCTCTTATGTTATTAAATCCAGCTTGAGTAAGTTCATTTTGTGGGAGCTCGTTAAAATTGACAGGATTCTCAATCAATTGCTGGAGTTGGCTTAATACTTCTTCATTAGTTAGCTCTAGACGTAAGGCTAGAATCAGGTTTCTAGTAGTAGACTTAAAAAAATGAGGAATAGCATCATTTTTTTTAGCTCCGATAGCATATATAGAAATAGCTTTAGTCAATATAAACACGCGATGTGCGACTTTTAATTAAGATTTGAAAGAAGGAAATAGAGAGGAAATAAAAAAGGCATACTTAAGGTATAATTGAGTTAGGTATAAAACAATTAACCGGAGATAAGTATGCCCATACTTGATTTTATCATAACTGTGTTTTGTTTGGTAGATGATGAATGGAAAATGATAGATAAACGTCTTAGACAAAGAGGTTTTGAGCCTAATTTGTCAGATAGTGAAGTGATGACAATGGAAGTAGTAGGAGAGTTTTTAGGACTAGATACAGATAAAGGGATATGGAGTTACTTTAAAACACATGGGTTAGATTTATTTCCAAAGATGGTGGATAGAAGCAACTTTGCAAGGCAAGCGGTTAATTTACATGTGATTAAGCGTATGATACAAGAAAGATTGAGCCAAGCTTTGGGAGCGTTATCCGATTCGCTTCATTCAATTGATGGGTTACCTATACCTGTTTGTAAATTTGCAAGAGCTCACTATGCCAAGATTTTTAAAGGAGTGGCAGCGTATGGTTAGTGCGCTAGTAAACAAGAAACCTACTATGGGTTGCATGGGCATCTGGTTATCAATTCAATAGGATTAATCACAGCTGGAACATTTACAGCTGCTAATGTAGATGAAAGAGATGTTTGTCCTGAATTGATGGAGAAAATTTATGGTTTAGTTTTGGGAGATAAAGGATTAATAAGGCCAGAATTGAAAGAGCAGCTTGAAAAACAAGGCATCTATTTACAAACACCTTTAAGAAATAACATGAAAGAAGAAAGGCCTATAGGTTTTCTAAAGTGGATGAAAGGCAAGCGTCGTTTAATTGAAACAGTAATTGGTCAATTAACAGAAAGGTTTCATATAGAAAAAGTTAGAGCTAGGGATCTTTGGCATCAAGCATCTCGTTTTTGGAGAAAACTATTAGTACATACTATATGTGTTAAAATTAACTTAATTTTGGGTAATGAGCCTCTTCAATTTGAAAAGTTAATCAATTAAAAGTCGCACATCGCGTTATTTGATAAATTTTTATGTCGTCATCAGTTAACGGCTGTCTCTATCGATTATTCCTAACTATCCTGACCCTTTATAATACTACCCTCCTTTAGGGGCAGGTAGTTCACTCGAAAATTTTGCTTAATCTACTCTATATAATCAATTTTATTTTTAGATATAAAGATTAAGCGATGATTAAACTAGATTTATATAGGCCAAAATCAAACAAAAAGGACTATACATGGCCAGATCATGCTTCTGCTAAGGGTATGGGTAGTCTTCAATAATTTTTAGGCTTAAATAGGCTATCCGTCTTCAATTTATCTTTTGATGAAAAATACATTTACATTTTTTAGGGTCTTTTAGTCAAAAGGATTTACTTGCCCTTTCAAAGGCAAAAGCAAAGCCTGATATTAATATCTTAATGGCCTCTTTTTCTCTCCTAGAAAAGTAACTTAAAACCTTAAATTTTGTTATGATGGGATAGATTAAACTAGATATAGACTTTACAAAAACAAATTTTTGTCTTGTTTAACCTGTCTAAGAGATCCAAGCTTTTAGCAAAGGAAAGAAAGTAACGCTAAGTTACTAGAGGCTAGCCGCCCCGCTTTGAAAGCGAGGGTGGTGAAGCCGAACATCTCATGAGACTCTCTTATGATTCTCATAAGAGTCTCATACGACTCTCATTAACCTTTTTTCGTAGGTAATCTCTGCAACATATACCGGTAAAAAACTTAATCTTTTGAACCATCTGTTAGAAATACTACTTTAGCTGGAACTTGCTCAGATAGTCCTAGAATATTTGCTGCATAGGCCCCTGTTGGCTGAATACGTATGCAATCTCTATCAATCAAAGCTTCTACTATTCTTTCTAGAGAGGGCTGAAGCCATCCAATTACTGGGTGTTCTTTAGGGAAATCATATATTCCTCTGGCTAATCGCCGAATATTTCCTTTTCGAACAAGTCGATGAAGAACAATATCAATACTTCCTCTGCTGCCAAGATCCAAAAAATCAGTCGGAACAAAGACAGCACCCTGTCCACGAATATTTATAGCATTAATTATCTGCGAATCAATGCTTTTTAGGTTTTTTCGCTTATTTTTCATGAAATAAAAACTACCATATTTTTCTTACAAATTCAATATTTAAAGTAATTTTTTTAAAGTTTAGCGCTATTGCCTAAACTCATAATACTATTATAAAAATTGGATTATAGTATTACCGTATTACAATGATAAAAATAATTTAATACATTAACCTTTACATAAATTTAGGCAATTATAAGACACCTCTTTGTAAATCTATCCCAAGAAAAATAGATATACAAGTTTCCTAAATATAGGAAACTTGGTAAAATGGAATTGTAATCAAGGAGGTTTAATATGGTTGCTCATTCTCAAAATAATTATAAAGCGAAGGTTACTATTGATTGTACTGTCGACGAAAGAGCTTATATTAAGATGTTAGCTGCTAAGGCTCACATGAATTTAAGCGAGTTTATTCTTTCTTATCTGAGAAAGGATTTCCCTCAAGATAGAAAGTCTAATCAAGTTACTTTTAATGCGATGCGAGAAAGCAAAGAAGGAGAAGGCATAAAATGCGAATCGATAGAAGATTTCTGGGAAAAGATGGGAATGAATCCGAATGCTTAAACCCATCCCTACGAGTCGTTTCAAAAAAGATTTAAAGAAATACGAACATAACAAACTAGTAAAAAAAGAATTAGAAACAGTATTATGCATTCTTCTAGCAGAAGAATACATGCCTGAGAAATATTTAGATCATGCACTAATTGGTAACTATATTGG
The DNA here is from genome assembly GCA_965200675.1 of Parachlamydiaceae bacterium. Taxonomy (GTDB): domain Bacteria; phylum Chlamydiota; class Chlamydiia; order Chlamydiales; family Parachlamydiaceae; genus CBDAUP01. The sequence goes on from CBDAUP010000001.1 coordinate 162,763, forward strand.
GTTCAGAGAATGCCATGTTAAATCAGATACTTTGCTTATCTATTGGACAGACGATAAATATGTTCATCTTGTTCGTATTGGCTCTCATTCTGAACTATTTTAATTTATAGGCTCATTTTTTTCTAAATGAGATAATTAGTTAAAATTTCCTCTATTTATAGTTTTTTAGCTGACTAGCCACTCCGTATTCAGCTCTTTATAAATTAATAAAAAATTCTTGGCATAGATAGAAAATAATAAGATAAAAAGTTAAATAATATATTTTTATCTTATTATTTTTTGTAAAAAAATAAAATTTTATTGAATATTAATCAAAACTTTATTGCCTGATTGATTAATAATTGGTTTAAAATGTTTTATTATATGTGGTTTTAATTCTTTAACAATGAATACTTTTTGGACTTTTGTATTAGAAAGAGAGTTATAAAGAGCCATAAAGCCTTCTGCTGTTATACCATCTTTAAAAGGGACTAGATTGACTCTTTCATGATTAGGATACTGCTTTAGATACTTAATTAATGTACTTTCTATTGCTTGTTGATCAGCTATTAAGCGTTCATTTTCAGCATCAAAACCAATTTGGTCTAAATCAGACTGGTTTAAAACTTGTTTAATTTGCTCCAAACTATCTTTTAAAATAATAGGGATATTTCGATTCACAGTATTTCTTTGTATTTCTAATTGATGTTGAGCAAAAATTGCCCTCTGTTTGTCAATATTTGCTAACTCATTGTCTATTACTTCTATCTTCTTTGCTCGTTTTTGACGTCTTAAATCAATTTCTTCTTTCTGTTGGCTCAGTTCATCCTTTTGTTTAAATAATTTTTCTAATTCATTCTTCTTATTAACATAATTAGTTAAAATTTGCTTTGTTTTCTCTTTTTCATCAGGCGTCATTGGACGTATTTCATATACTTTATAGCTAGAATGTGATATTGACGAAGTCATATTGATCTCCTTTAATGAATTTTATTGATTTCATTACAAGATCTTAATGAAATTGCTCATAAATATCAAAAGTTAAATTAATTATTACAATAATTTATTTTATTAATAATGATAATTTAAATATAATAGTATTATGTGATTAATATGGAGTATGAGAATGATTAATAATAACTCAAATCAATCCATTGATCTTTTAATTAATCCTTACAAACCATCTAAAAACCAAAAACCAGAATTTTCCAAAGCATCTAAAGTAGTCCAGCAGGTTTTAACAGATAGTTCTATTGAAACTAATTATCAACTGAATCTTAATCAATCTCAAAAATCTATTAGCCAAGCACAAGCCGGTTTCTCAACAAAATTGATAGAACCTAATGTCACACAAATCAATGAAAGTGAAGCAGAGGAATCAGATTGTTTTATAAATGAAGTAGAAGAAGACATTCCACTTAATGAAGAAGAGACTAGTAGCTCAAAAGAAATAAAAAAAGATGATAAATATTCATTAATCTGTAAAGAAGCATTGATTCCTTCAAAAAATAAGAAAATTAAACAAGATAAAGTTGATATTTCAAAAGATATAATAATCACAACTATTGAACATAAAATAGATATACCTATTAAACAGCTTCAAAATGAATTATCTAAGTATCGAAAAAAGTTAGAGAAACGTTTAGTTATCAAAGAAAAAATTGACGATATTACAGTATTTGAACGCATTGATGCAACTAATCATCAATCCATTCAAGCGATCCAAAGTCAATTCAACCAAACTAAAACGTCAGAAGTAGATGAACTGACTTGGCAATCTTTTGAACAGCAATTAGCAGTTGTTGGTAAGGATGGTAAGATTGGAGTATCGGAAGAAGATATCAAGAAACTTGGAAAAAAAGCCATTATCTACAATGATCTATCAAATGATTTGAAAGCAAAAGACTTAAAAAAGATCGATTTTTCTGATCCATCACTACGTATTACTTTTTATGAGGTCCGAACCATTACCTCAGAAGAAGTAGTTAAAAACAAAAAGTTATTGAAAAACTTTTTTACGCACTCTAAGCAACTCTATATCCTGGATCATCCTCTCAATCAGGTAACTGATTTTCAAACAGATAAGAAATCAGAGCTATCCAGCCAAAATATTCTACTTGAAAATCCCAAGTATCCTTCTAATAAAAAATTATCAAAAAAAAAATCGACTCTTGAAGACAATCAGAAGGAATTAAAGAAGAGAAATCAAATTCAAGACAGTATTCTCAATAGTCAACGTCTTCATCAACAAGATAGACATAGTCGAGAAGTTAAAAAATTAAAACAAGAAATAAGATCCATCGATATGCGAAAGATTTATGAATCCCGCAATGATAAATACTGGTTAAGATTCCTTGACCATAACGTTAAAGATCTCAATGCTCTAAGAATCAAGTTAGAAGAACTTAAGATAGAATGGGATCAATTAGCTATTTCAGATGAAGATATTCAAGCTGTCATTGAGTTTATCAAGCAGACAGCTACACCTGTCAGTTCACAAACAGTGCGCTCAATCATTGAAGCTATAGAGCCTAATCGATTAGCTGAACTTTCTCTTCTACAAAAGATCCAGTCTTTAATAAATGTAAGAATTCGTTATGATGAAGTTATTTAAATTTGTAGACAAATACTTATCTTTGTTTACAACTATTGCTAGAGATAATGCAGAGATGGCATTTTTTCTAGGATGGCATTATTTCTATCAGAAAGATCTAGCAAATGCCTACACTTGGTTTATCAGAGCTTATAGTAAGCATTCATCCAAAATTAAACTCCATTTGTATGGAAAATCAGAAACACCTGCTGATCCCTATTTTCTATTGGGCCACCAATCCTATTTTCTTAAAGAAAATGCTGACAAAGAGTTAATTTCTTATGCTACTTATGCGCATGAGTCTATACCATTGCCTCAAAGGATGAGCTATATTTCAATAGCAAGAAAGAGCCAATCTTCTTTGGAAATCTATCGCCAGTTAGAGGGCAGAATAGATAGATTGATGATCTGTCATCAAATGGAGAAAGAAGAAACCTATTACTTGCAACTTTTTAATCAGACAGAGGGCAACCTAGTTGCTCTATTAAGTGATTTATGTGCTGAATCAGCCAATCCTTACCGTGATTTAGATAAATCTAAGTTTTATAGCGATGAAGCTAAACAAATGAACAATTTTTTCGATTTACTGAATTTTATCGATCAGCATCATGCTGCTTTTGAAAAGCTAGCTCAAGTTTTTTCTAGTTTTCAAATTTTGCTTGGTTATTATTATTTTTATAGACAGCGTCCCAAAGAGGCTCATCAAGCCTTTTTAAAGGCGTATTTAAATCACAATGAGAAGGGTCAAATCCAATTTTATCAAGATACAGAGGGATTAATCTGTGAACATACAAAACAGCGAACTTTTTATGATGATATTAAAAGTAAATACGACTCAGAGATCAATCAAATCTTCTACTATCAAGAATTAGAAGATAACCAAGGATACAAAAAATTACAACATATTAGAGATCATCAGAGAGACAAAAAAGAAGTTATCCAAGCTGAGACTTACTTATGCACGATAGAAGGCTACTTTAATCATATTAAGATCAATTATTACAATGGTAGCTCTTTTCATGAATTAACCATTCAGGAAAGTTTTGTATCCTGTATAGGATACTATGCAACACTTAGTTATGAAGGTCACCAAGGAGGTACATTAGCCTTAGGTCAGCTATCTTTTAAAGAAAATAATCCCTACTCGTTAAAACATGCCTTAGGCTGTTTTAAACACCTAGCTGAACAAGGTCATATGAAAGGTATAATCTACTTAGCCCGAACATTCATGAAAATTGATCAAGAGAAGCATGCAGATAAGATTGTTAATTTACTGACAAGGGCTATCCAAGCAGGTGATGCTCAAGGGTCCTATTGGCTAGGAATCTATTACTTATACAATGACATAAAAGAGCTAGAAATAGCTTTTAACTATTTAGAAGAAGCAGCTAGACAAGAGGATGCTGAAGCTATCTTAATGCTTGGACATTTTTATCACATAGGCTTATTTGTCAAAAGGGATGAAAATCAAGCTTTCCTGCATTATCAATTAGCTGCTAAGAAGGAATTAGCAGACGGTCAGGCTTTACTAGGTTATTGCTATGAAACAGGGATTTGGATAGTGAGAGATCCTAAAAAAGCTCAAGAAGCCTATCGACTAGCAAAAGAGCAGGGGTCTCAGCTTAAAAAGGAACAAATTAAAGAAGTTTTTGAAAATCTACGAATTAAAAAGATGGCTCTTTTTAACAAATGGAATTAAATGCAACTTTTTAATTGCGTAGAACAGTACTTAATTCTCTTTCAATCAGCTGCTAAACTCAATTCAGACATGCAATTCTTCCTGGGTTCTTATTATTTCCACAGTAAGGATTTAGAACAAGCCTATGAGTGGTTCCGATTAGCTTATAAGTTTGGCTCTAAAAAAGTCTCTCGCCAAGGAGAGGATAAAGATGCAAAGTACTACATTGACAAGTACCAACTCATAGATTATCAATTCTACTTTTTGAAGTCATGCGTTTCTAAGCCAGATAATTCTAAGGAAGAGGAAATCGTAGGCTATGATCGAGCTATTAAGAATCTCTCATTGCCACAGATTGCTCAGTATCTAGCGATCCAACATACCTCCTCATATTATTGCCTTCACCGAATCATGCAAGGCAAAAGTGATCATTTTTGTATCCAGTCTATTTTAGAAGCAGATGGACCTCATTATTATCAATTACTCTGTGATCAAACTGTTAAACAAAGAAAAGCAAAAAATATTTTAGCACTTAGTCAGCTATGTACTGAAGAAAAAAATCCCTATCGCGATTTAGCTCAGGCTGCGCTTTATCAACAAGATGCTTTAGATAGATAAGACTTTTTTGACTTAGTAAATTTTGTCAATCAGCATCAAGCCGTATTCAAAGAAGAAGCATCGAGAAATATTCACTTTCAACTCTTAATGGGCTATTACCATTTTTATGAAAATCATCCAAAAGAAGCCTTTGATTATTTTCTAAAAGCCTATCTATTTAATTTGGGTTATCTTGAAGGAAATCAAAGATGCTCTATAGAGGGCAGTCAGGAGGATTATATCACGCGATTACATTTATATAGAGAAACAGATGGGTTAGCAACTAAAGGAATGATAGATTATACGCTTTATAACGACGTCAAAAGATTATATGAAGATAAAAGCAATCATCACCATATTTTTGGTTATGATGGCAATTTTTATGAATTGCCACAAACAGATAACCTTGTATTCTCTAGTTCTGCTGAACTTTATATCTGTAGGATTGAGAATCAACCCTATGATCTAGAGATTAGTTATTGTAATGGGTCAGTTGTTCATTTGATACAAGTCAATAAAAAGTTAAATCCTTTAGAAACCTATTATCAAATTTTGAGTGAAAAAGGTCATTTAGCTAGTCAGCTAGCTTTAGACAGTTTATCTTTAAAAAGAGCTCAATCTAATCATAGTTTAGTCCCAGCAGATCAGCTAGAAAAAAGCAAAAAAGAAATCAAGTTCTCAAGAAATTTCTTGAAGAAAAATCAAGACATCGATCAGACAACACTCATATATTTTTTGAAAAGAATCCTGGAAGCTGAACAGACAAATCCTGAATACTCATTTGCTTTAGGACTCGGGTATTTTTATCAAGAGCCAATGGATCAGGCACAGGCTTTCTTCTATGTCTATCAAGCCGCAGAACGAAACTTTCCTAGAGCTTTTCTATTCTTGGGAATCTTTTACACTAGAGGGATTCATGTAGAAAAAGACCCCAACCAAGCCTTTTTCTACTATCAGTTAGCTGCACAACATGGGTCAGCTGATGCACAAGCTTTGCTCAGCTATTGTTATAAAAATGGGATAGGGACAGTGATTGATGTTGAGCAATCTGAAATAGCGCATCGATTAGCTAAAAATCAACATTCTACAGTATCCTTTGCTGGAATTAAAGATATATTCGAAGATTCCTCAATGAGTCTATGGCTTTTGTTTTAAAATGTTTCCTCTTGTCTTATATGAAGATTGAGATAGCAATGGAAGCGTTAGCCGAAAAATTAGAGCGAGAAGAAGAAGAATTTAAAAAATCTCCTAGCTTGATTTAATTATTTAATCAATTTTGCTAAGACATTGAATTGAAAATTTGCTTAATCTAGCCTCTCTATTCAATTTTATCTTTAAATATTAATTTTAATTAATCATTAAACTAAATCTATATAGGCCAAAATCAAACAGAAAGGCCTATAAAAGCCGGCATCATGCTTTTGCTAATGGTATGTGTAGTCCTCAACAATTTTTAAGCTTAAATAGGCTATCCATTTTTAATTTATCTTTTGATGAAAGAATAAATTTTACAATGTGTCTAATCTATCAAATTTTTTTAATTATTTAAAACAGTTAGCTACTTTTGCTTTTAAAACAAAAGGTAGCAAAGCTGAGATCTCATAAGATCTCCTACCTAAATTTTCCCAGTAAATTTCTGCACTCAGGTACGGTAAAAATGATTGGGATAGGTTCCTGAAAGTTCTACCTTGATCTTAAAATTAATAGAATGGAAAAGATCAATGAGTAGAGTGCATTGTAAGCTGAGATAGGGAATCCAAAAAGAGCCCAACTGATTTTTGAGCAAGGCGAAGTCTGATAGATTAGATTCTTAAAATTCTCTAAGGAATGGATATTTTGAGGCATGGAACAAATATCTTTTAAAAAGTGTAGCTGAAGAATAGCTAGATAGTAAGTGGCTAGACTAAAGCTGGATAGGAAAGCTAACTGGATTAAGTATCTGATTTAAGGATAATCAAAGATTAGCTAGTTAGAATACAAAAGGGAATTTATGTAGTAAAATAAATTCCCTTTTTTACTATTATTAATAAATTAATCTAGTCTAATACCTGCCGATGGATTGATAGTTTTAACAGCACAATAAAAAAGATCACCAATTATGCCTGGTGCTTGTAATCCTCTAAAAGCCACATTATTAAGTATTGTGAACTTTCCAAGAGTTAAAAGAGAAAAAGTAGCTGCTAGGAGTCCAATGATTCCATCCACTGTCCTAGTGACCAAATAAGCTAAAGCTAGCACAGGATAAGTCAATCTAGAAATCACATGTTTCTTTAATTTGTTATCTGAAGTATAACAATCTCTTGCAAATTTATTTATTGAGGTTGTGACTGAATCTGTTAATAAGCCATCACCTTTTACACTAATCACAGGAGGTTTATAATCGTCTGGTAAAAATTTTTTAGTTAAATTCTGAGAAAAAACACCTTTTGGATTAATAGTCCTTAAGAAATTCATATAAGAAATAGAAAGCATAGCTTGAGTATTAGTAAATTGTGAAATAGTTGCTTTATAAATTTTGTAATTTGTACCAGCAGTTGCTACATTTGCACACCCTAATGCGACTCCAATAGCTGTATCTGCAATTCCTGTTACTATGTTTAAGACTCCAAGACCTATAAGTGCTCCTTTAGCTAAACATTGACTTTTTAATTTAGATTCAGAATTAGATAAATTACGATTAATATAATATAGACAAAAATTATTACTTCTTTGTGTAATGTTATTAAGATTCATGATTAGTTCCTCTAAGTTAGGTTAAATTTAATTTAAAATTTTAATTATTTAGTTTAAATTAATTTTTAATTAATTTCTAATAAATATAGATATTTATAAATGCAATTATTTTAATTTTACTTATTAAAATTAGAGAGCTATTTTAATCTCATAAATAAAATAATCGAAAAAATAAAAGAAGCGATTGCATTATAAGCAGAAATAGGTAAGCCGAAAAGAGCCCAACTGATTTTTGAGCAAGCCGAAGGCTGATAGATCAGATTCTTAAAACTTTCTAAGGATTGAATATTCTGAGGCACAGGACAAATATCCTTTAAAAAGTGTAGCTGAATAGCTAGATGGTAGGTAGCCAGACTAAAGCTCAATAAGAAAGCTAGCTGAATCAAGTACTTGATCCAAGGATAATCAAAAAGTAACCAGCTAGTAGACAAAATGAAAATAATGAAAAAGGTTACTCTTTGATAAAAACAGAATGAACAAGGCATCTCTGTATAATAAAGTTGATAGCTAAAAGAAAGTAAAATACAAAGAAGCGAAAAGCAAAAACAGAGCCATTTTAATTGGCTTTTGGTGATCAATCGACACTCTCAATTTTGCATTCATATTCTTTAAAGCGCTCAACTAATTGGCCTTTATCCCCATAGCCATAGAATTCTTTCCGGAATTTATTCCATTTAAAACCGAGCTCTTTTAAATATTCTTTTGATTTTTGATCGAGAGGAGATTTAAAAGATAAACAAAGAGCAATAGAAGTATGTTCAGCGGAAGGCAATTGAAAATTTGATCCTTTTCGGTGCCAGTCAGCTACTTTGATTTTAGCAGAGCTCTGTTCCGCTATTTCTAAAAAAGCCCCTAATAAGACTACAGGATCTAACTGGTCAATGCTTACTTTATTAGCAAGCTTGCCTATTTCAATGAATTTTTTGAGATCAGACTGCTTTTCTTTCTGTTTTTCCTTAATGCGGATTGCTTTTTCTAATTTAGACAGATTCTCTTTTTTTTCTAAGATTGCCTGCTTCTTCTTAGCTAATAGCTCTAATTTTTCTTTACTCATCTGCACTCGACTAAATTTAAACTATTTTTTATGGAGTTGATTAAATTGCAGATTTTATCTTTTCCCTGTCAAAAAATCAAGCTAAATAAAAATTGAAATAATAACTAATGTATTTTCCCAAAAACTAATTATAAAGATACTTAGATATTTAAAAGTTCAACTCTAGAAAATGGCTCAAGTATCAAAATAAAATTATTAAAAAACAGAGATAGTTATTTATCTCTATTAACTCTAAGCCTAATGACATAAAAATAAGAGGTGTGAAAAAAAAGAAAGATAAAAAAGAATAGGATAAAAAGGGGGTTGCAACGATTACACGCAATATGCAAACTAACGTTTGCTTGCATAAGAGAATCTTCTCAAAAAGTATAGCAACCTAAAATCAGTTAATTAAGTATCTTAAATGGCCATTGGCTTTGCGCGCTTAGAGTTTGTGAAACGTTCAGCTGGCAAGAATGCTTGCGCAAAAGCGGCTTATAATAGTCGCGATCGCCTTGAATTTCAGGGCAATAAAATCGATGTTTCTAGAGTTTACGATTGGTCGCGTTTGGAAAAACCCCTTTATCATATTATCTTATTGCCAAAAGGCGTAGATCCAAAATTCCAATCAGCTGAATTCTTATGGAATAGCACTGAAGCTAAAGAGAATCGCATCAATTCTCAAGTAGCTATTGAAATGGTTTTAGCCTTACCTGATGATGAAGTAATTGCCAAAGAAGAAAAGTATCTTTTAGCTAAGAGCTTTGTTGAGAAACATTTTGTCTCTCAAGGGCTAGCTGTCCAATTAGACATCCATCAACCTCAAGTCGATGAACAAGGAGCTAAGCAGCATAATTGGCATGCTCATGTATTAGCGACGACTAGACGCTTTTCAGTAGATGGCCAACACTTAGGAGAGAAGGCACGCGACTTAATGCCCCAAGTCAATAAGGGAAAAGTGACCGAAGGGGTGAATTGGGAAAAAGAATGGACCGCTCATCAAAACCAATTCTTTAAAGAAAAGGGAATAAATTTGACAGTCGAACCAAAAGGGATCGTTTCCGAGATTCATTTGGGACCGGTGCGCATGCGGGGCCGAGCCTTTTCGCTATTAAATGAGAATAGGAACCGTCAAGAGCTCAATGAACTAAAATCTCAAGATCCCAAAGCGATTTTAGAAAAATTAACGGAGAATAAAAGTACTTTTTCTCATAAAGATGTGCTCAATTACTTGAATAAGCACGTTGATCCTTTAGTGCAAGAAACTGTGAAAGAGAATTTCTGGAAACAAATGGAACTCGTTCGACTTTTTAATCCAGAAACCAAAGAGCCAGTCGCACGCTTCACGAGTCAAGAAGTATATGAAGAAGAGCAAAAGATTGTTAGATTAGCTGATCGCATTCAGGATAAAAAAAGCTTGAATCTGGCTAAAAATGTAAAGCCTGAACAGTTTGGCAAACACTTAAATCAAGAGCAAAAGCAAGCATTTGATCATATTTTAACGGGTCAAAGTCTAACTTGTTTGGAAGGACATGCTGGTACGGGTAAAAGCTTTTTAATGCATGCTTTAAAGCAAACCTATGAAGCCAATGGTTATATAGTACGTGGTTTAGGACCTGACAATGCCACGGCCCAAGTGTTGATCGAGAAAGGCTTAACTAAATCAGAAAATGTATATCGCTTTCTGTTTTGTCACAAAAATGATAAACGAGAAATATTAGCTGGCAAAGAGGTCTGGATCATCGATGAAGCCAGTAAGTTGGGCAATCGGCCTCTACTTGAGCTACTGAAGGTGGCTGAGCAAAACAATGTTCAGCTTTTATTAGCGGGTTGTTCGGCTCAATTACCTTCAGTTGAAAGAGGCGGACTCTTCACTTTTTTGAGTCAACGCTATGGAGCTCAAGTTTTAGAGAATATCCAACGGCAAGAACAGCTCGATCATAAGCAGATGGTCAAGCAGTTGGCTAAAGGCGAGATGAGTCGGGCTATTCATAGCATGGCGGCTTTAGGCGGATTAAAATGGGCACCTGACAAACAAGCTTCTCTAGACGCTCTCTATCAGCAATGGCTGAGCGATCGCTTGCAAAATCCCAAAGCTAGTACGCTGATTATTGCGCATAGCAATGCTGAAATTAGCGCTTTAAATGAAAAGATCCGTCTCTATCGTCGAGCCCAAGGCGAAATCGAAGACAAAGAGTACAAATGTCAAACAGCTCATGGTGCTCTTTACATCAGCGTGGGCGACCAGCTTGAGTTCCGCAAAAAGGATGTCGATTTGGGTATTACCAATGGCCTAAAAGGTACACTAATTAAAGCTGAACAAGACAGTTTTACAGTAGCCGTGAAACAAGCAGGACAGATAGATATAGAACAAACCCAAAAAGAATTCACTCGATTGATTACCTTTAATCCATCTAAATACAATCACTTTCAACTGGGGTATGCTACGACTATCTATCGCTCTCAGGGTAAAACAATCGATAAAGCTTATGTCTTGCACTCGCCGATGATCAATAAAGAGCTCTTCTATGTGGGATTAACTAGGCATGTCAAGACAGTGAATCTATTCATTGCGCAGACGGAGGTGCCCAATTTAACAGCTTTAAAGCAGCAAGTGACTCAGTCCGGTTTAACTCCAACGACTTTAGCGTATACTACTCAGACAGAAATAGAGGGAGACCAAATGAAAAAAGACAAACAGATGGAAATAGAGCAATTAAAAAATTCTCCTTCGTTTCTTTCTAAGTTAAAAGGTTATGGCCTAGATGTATGGCATAAATGGCATACTAAAGCCCAAACTGTTAGTCAAAACTTAGTAAAGAGACAACAGGATCAAGAGCCCAGTGAAAAATTCTTTAGTCCCCTAATAGAAAATAATCAGGATGAAAGTCTCAAAGTAGCTTCTGTTAAAGATTTAGAGAATCAACAAGATGATCATTCCAAAGTAGTCAATGTTAATACAGATCAGGTAGTTAAAGCTAAGATAGATAATCCAAGTCATCAACAGCCTCAAAATAATAAATTAGCTCCTGTTCCATCTTTTGAAAATCCATTAGCTCAGTCTATAGGGTTTAAAGAGATAAGAAAGCATAGCTTAGTACAAGAAGTAATCTCTCCTAATAAAAACTCAGCACCAGCTCTATCAACTGATGTACAAACCCTATTGAGAACTTACCAGAAGAGTTGGCAATATGCGGCTAGTATTAAGCCAAAAGAGGGCAGTACCAAAGAGTGGCAACAAGCTTGTGGCGAGAGAAATAGCTTAGCTTTTAAACTTTATAGTGCTCTTCCCCCAGAGCAGTTAAAAGAAAGACTGGGTCCCCTTTCTTTTGATATTGTGGTCGAACGCGCGCTCAGACATGAAGAAAGTATCAAGAGACAAATAGACTACCAAGAAAAACAATCATTTGTGGGATTAGAAGATAAATTAAAGCTCCATATTGAATCTTTAGTTTGTCGCTTATTTCCGGAAGAACCTTCTAAAAAAGCCAATGGTCACCTGCGCTATGGGTCTAAAGGTTCCTTAGCGATTGCTTTGCAAGGGCCTAAAGTGGGCTGCTTTAAAGATTTTGAAAAGCAAGAAGGGGGCGGACCTTTATTACTAATTCAACGCACCTTGAATTTACAGCCGGAAGCTGCCAAAAAATGGGCTAAAGAGTTTCTTAATGAGCCTCTTAATATGAGACCCTATCACTATCAGCAGCTCAAAGATACGCAGATCAAAGACACAAGCTCGGAATGGCATAGTTTAAAACCATCTCAACATCTATCAGCTCCTGCTCTAAAAGAGCTGTCCCCTAAGTTGGCTCAAGAGTATCAGGAAATAGCTAGACATGCTTATAAAAATGAAAAAGGAGAGCTCTTATTTTATACTTTGCGTCTACAGGAGAAACAAAATCCTAGCAACAAGTTAGTTTTACCTTTGAGTTATGGAGCTTGGCAAGAGAGTCAACATCAACCTAAGTGGTGGTTAAAAGGTTACCAAAGTCTAGAAGGCAAACCCTTATACAATCTAACAGCGTTACTAGAAAATCCCGGCAAACGAGTCCTGATTGTCGAAGGGGAAAAAACAGCTGATGCGGCTCAGCAACTGCTAGCTAAAGACAATTATGTCTGTATGACTTGGTCAGGAGGTGCTAGTGCGATTCATAAAACCGATTGGATCTATCTACAAGGCCGAGAAGTAGTCATCTGGCCCGATAATGATCCAGCAGGCCATCAAGCAGCTAAGGAATTGACGCCTGTTTTAAGACGGCAAGGTATCAAATCAGTTGGAGTAGTCGATCAAGAGACCTTAGCCAAAAACTTTCCAACTAAATGGGACTTAGCTGATCCGCTACCTGAGAAGAAAACAGTTTCCTTTGTATGCGATTTGATTCTTAAAGCCTCTCCTAAAAATGTAGAATTAGACCAGCTGGTGACTTATTTAGCTACTAAGTCTCCTTTAACTAAATCTCAACAGTGGCAAGCCCAAGCGCTACTTCATCAAGTAGAAGAAAGAGTCTGGCCGCAATTAGAACAAAAAGGGTTAGCTTATTGGGAAATCCAGAACAGCATCATTAAGGAAACTAGTGCTTTATATAAAACCCAAGAAAAAATGGAACAAAGATTATTAACTCAGGGGATTGCTGGGGAGTTAAATCAAAAGGTAGCCTTGCAAACTCTACTTTATCAAGCTAAAACAGGCAAAGAAGTATCAATGATGGAAATTCAACAGATTAAAGGGCATGTGCTTTCTATTATTCCTTTAAAGCTTCCATTAGCTAAAAAAGAAGAAGAATTAAAAATAGCTCCTGATCTTAGACGATCGATGATTGATCAAGTGCTTCACGCGACTTTATCTAAAGATATCTATCGCAAAATAGATTCGGTAGAGTTTACCAATTCTTTCGAGAAAGAGTTAAAGACTCAGCATAAACTGGTCGCTATTCAGCTAGCTCAAGCTCAAATTAAATCATTAGAAATGTCAAAAATAAAAGATCAGGAGCATTCTTTATAAATTTAGGAACCTACTTTTACTGAGTAAATGTCTGTATTTTGAGTACTAACTTATCTATTTAACGTAACAGCAGTTTTGGATAAATATTTGAGAATTAGCCTGATTTAAGGCTAAGTGCAAGGTGTCAGCCACGTATATTTATACATTCATTATAATGGGCTACTAAATTATTTTTTCCAATTTTTGCTTAATTGTATACTTACTAAAGCATCATACAACCAGGTCCTCGCCTTGCTAGAGTATGAAAATGTCATCCAAGAAAGCTTGTTTGCCTTCGGGGATTTGATAGATAAATTTATCGCCAGTATTGATGCTGAAGCCAACTCAAAGGATACATATAAAAGGCAGATAAAGCCTTTCTTTGAGTGGGTTTCTGAAAAATATTCTTTTGATAGGTTACATCAGATGACCCAACAGGATATTTTTGCTTACAAAGAATTCTTAGTAAAAGATGGGAAGAGTGCCTACACAATCAGTGGTTACCTGACCGCAGTAAGAAAGTTTTTTGAATGGCTAGAGTCTAATAAAATATTTCCAAACATAGCCAAGAGCGTAAAAGGATTAAAGAAGCCAAAAGGTTTTAGAAAGGACTGTTTGACAGTAGAGCAGATAAGAACCACTTTAGCTTCTTTTGATGTTGAAACAACAGACGGTCTACGTGATTATGCTCTTTTCAACCTACTTGTACGAACAGGTTTAAGAACTGTAGAGATTTCTAGAGCAACCGTAGGCTACCTTCGTCAAGAAAGTGGTGAAGCTATTTTACAAATTCAAGGAAAGGGAAGAGATTCTAAGGATGACTTTGTTTTGCTTGTGGATGAGACTTTAAGACCTTTGCGCAAGTATCTTGCTAGTCGTGGAGCTTTGTCCGAGAAAGACCCTCTATTTTCTAGCACATCTAATAGAACGAATGGAGAGCCTTTGAAAGAAAGAACGATTAGCTGGATTATCAAAGAGACTTTACGAAGAATTGACATTGATGATTCTAGATTAACTGCTCACTCATTGATACATACCGCTGTTAGCTTAAGCATTAAGAATGGAGCATCGTTAATTCAAGCGCAGGCTATGGCAAGACATTCTGACCCGAAGACTACTATGATTTATTTTCACAACCATGAACGCATCAAATCAGGTGCAGAACGTTACGTAATTATTTAAAGGAAGAGAAGGATATAACCCATGAGTACGAAGATAGACGACGACACCCTTTATGACGTTGCTGGATTAGCTAAAATACTGGGTGTAACAGAAAAAACAGTGAGAAAGATGCTTTCCGAGGGAGAACTCAAAGGAAAGAAGTTGGGAAGGAAATGGTACACCACTGGTGCAGCCATTAAATCTCATTTTGATGAAGGGACTCAAAAGAGTAGCTCAAAATGACAAGTAATATCTCGATTGCTGTAAAGGTGGAATTACGGCAATAGAAAACGAAAAGACAGAAAACACAATGTATCCCATAAAGGGAAGTATTTTAGGTAAAGGATACAATTATGGAAATTCTGGCTATTTTGAATCAAAAGTGTGGCTCGGCTAAAACAACGACAGCTGTTAATCTTGGAAGT
Organism: Parachlamydiaceae bacterium; assembly: GCA_965200675.1. Lineage (GTDB taxonomy): Bacteria > Chlamydiota > Chlamydiia > Chlamydiales > Parachlamydiaceae > CBDAUP01. The sequence goes on from CBDAUP010000001.1 coordinate 177,940, forward strand.
GCGCTTGCTAAGAAAAAGCAAAGAGTACTTCTTATAGAGGTAGACCCTCAAGGTTCGGCATCTAGCTAGGATTTAGAAATCCATCAAAGGGACTATTTACCTTATTTACAGAAAATGGGAGTATTTTAGATATTGTATGCAAAACAGGGGTTGATAGGTTAAGTATTGTTGTTTCATCCCCTTGGCTAGTGAGTGTTGATAAAGCTTTAGCAGGAGAAGTAGGAGCTGAGACTATTTTAAAAAGAAGTTTAGCTAATATAAAACAAGAGTCCTGGGATTATGTTCTTATTGACTGTCCTCCGACACTTGGAATTATGTCCTTAAATGCGTTGACGGCGGCTCATAAGGTTCTTGTTCCTCTAGAGACGCATATTATGGCTGTACAAGGATTAGCCCAATTGCTTCATACTATCAATACTGTAAAAGATAGGCTAATCCTACAATTGAGATTGATGGCATCCTTCCTTGCAGAGTGAATAAGCGCACAAGACTCTCACAGGATATTGTTGCTGACTTGCGAAAACGATTTAACGGTCAGATATATGAAACAACAATAAGAGAAAGCGTGAAACTAGCTGAAGCTCCTTCTTTTGGAAAGCCTATTACTATTTATGATTCTAAAAGTTCTGGGGCTGCGGATTATCGTAGTTTAGCCAATGAAATTATTAAACGTAGAAAAGGGAAGTAAATATGGCAAAAAGACAAACGATTGGAGAGAACCCATTAGATGGTCTTTTCCAAACAACAGAGAATAATGGAACTTCTGTAGCTGTTCCTGAAAAAGAACAGCAAGCACCTACAACAAGGCAGAAGTCTTCAAGAAAACAACGAATTACTGTTCAAATCTCTAAAGATGTCATTGAGCGCATTAAAAACGCTGTATATTGGACTCCTGGCCTTACATTAGCATCTTTAGCAGAAGAAGCATTTGCTAAAGTCGTGGATGCTTTAGAGGAAGAAAGAGAAGCCCCATTTCCTAAGAGAAAAGAAGAGCTTAAGACTGGAAGGCCTATTAGTTGAAAAATAAATAAAGTTAATTAAAAATTGAAAAAGTCAACAACAAATTTATTTTGCATTATTTATAAATACTTGATATAATACTTTTTAATAAATTAAAAGGAAGTTAAATGAATCCATTAGTTACCCAAACATATTCTCCTTCTGTTTTGAACTTTGATGTTATTCCTAGAAAAATTTCTTCTCAAAAACAGGATTATAATGAATTCCACTTTCGTGAAAGATATGTAACTGCAGTACAACAAGTTGCTAATAAACTGAGTAAAGACACCATTAGTGATGGAAGGTATTTCAAGTTTCAGTTTTCAGAACCAAGATTTGATTTAAAACCAATGAATAGTTGGTACTCTGATGAGACAGTCTCTTACTTTACAGAAAAAGGTCTTGAAGATATTCAAGTTTACGTAATAAATGGGCTAATTTATAACAAAGACCTCAATCTATATAATTCAACTGTAAATCTAAATGAGGATTTCGGTGATGGAGAAATGATTGTTATGGATAGATTAGGAAATATGTTCATAGCTCCTAAAGAACGAGGCATATTCCATCACTCTTCATTTTTTAGCGGAAAACCTGTAGCATTTGCTGCTTTATGTTACATTGATAAAGGAAATATTAAAAACTTAGTTAGATATAGTGGACATTATAGTCCAGGAGAAAAAGAAGAAAATTCATTTTCACAACAACTCAGTACCATCTATCTTGTGGAAGAACAAGCTTTTGCAGCTCTTAAAATTGACGATAAGGGTAGCTTAGTACAAACTATCAATGTGTCTTCAAAACAAAAAGTTTTAGATTTGTATGACTCAATTTCGGAGATTGGTGATTTTTGCAAACCAAGACTGAGACTGATAAGTAACGGTAAATCTATCGCTACATCAAGAGGACCTAACTTAAAGGATATTATTACAATAGCAGATTCTACCTTGAAAAGTGGTAGTATAATCCATGCTCTTGAATTTCAATCTACCCCTATGTATCGCACATTTCCTGTAAGCAAATTTGAATTATTAATTACAGATTAATTAATAAGGCCTTGACCTAGTGTTTCCTATCAAATTTACATGAGTTAAAGACTCATAATCTTTCCACAGTTATTATATTCAAAAAACGTGAGTATTTTCTACGTTTTTGATATTTCTTGCCAAACATGTATTTGCTGTATTTATGATATTTACTGTATAAAAGCTTTTAGAAAACATATGTTTAAAAGTTCAAGGTAAGGGAGCAAAGTTTTATGGCTAAAAAGAAAAGCTTGGAAGATATCTACCTTAATGCATATGCTAGGATTTAAGTTTGCTCCGCGTATCCGAGATCTTTCAGATAAGCGCCTATTTGCTCCAATTTCGCCTAAAAACTATCCTACCCTTTCCTGCTTGATTGGTGATAAGCTTAATATCAAGTTAATTGAAACACATTGGGATGAAATTTTAAGACTTGCCTCCTCCATTAAACACGGAACAGTCACCGCTTCTTTAATCCTAAAGAAATTAGGAAGCTATTCTAGACAAAATGGCTTAGCAGCAGCGCTTCGAGAAATAGGAAGAATTGAACGCACGCTATTTACTTTGGAGTGGCTGCAAAACAAAGACTTAAGGAGAAGTGTACAAATTGGATTAAATAAAGGAGAAGCCAAAAACGCCTTAGCAAGATCTATATTTTTTAATCGTTTAGGAGAAATGCGTGATCGCAGTTTTGAAAATCAACTCTATCGTGCAAGTGGACTTAATCTTGTTATTGCAGCCGTTATACTTTGGAATACTGTTTATTTAGAAAGAGCGATTCTTGCCTTAAAAGAACAAAATGTTGAGCTCATGAGATGCGCGATGGAGTCAACCTCTCTTTGCAATCCAAGCAAGAGTCTTTAATTTCCGCTTCAGCCATTCAGTCTTTAAAAAAGAACCAAGCTTATGTCAAGTTGCCAGGTAATCTGCCGATTACTAAACTAAAGTTAAAGTATAAATCTTAGCTCTTAAACGATGTGCAAACAATGATACTTTGCATCATGTTCTCTCAAAAGTTTGATTGTTTCAGCAGGTAAGCTTGTGAATTGATTCTGATTGAGATAAAGCCACTGTAATTGAGTTAGATTGCCTAATGTATCGGGGATCGTAGTCAATTGATTCTGATTGAGATGAAGTGTCTCTAATTGAGTTAGATTGCCTAATGTATTGGGGATTGTAGTCAATTGATTCTGATCGAGATGAAGTGTCTCTAATTGAGTTAGATTGCCTAATGTATCGGGGATCGTAGTCAATTGATTCTGATCGAGATGAAGTGTCTCTAATTGAGTTAGATTGCCTAATGTATTGGGGATCGTAGTCAATTGATTCTGATCGAGATAAAGCAGCTGTAATTGAGTTAGATTGCCTAATGTATCGGGGATCGTAGTCAATTGATTCTGATCGAGATGAAGCCACTCTAATTGAGTTAGATTGCCTAATGTATCGGGGATCATAGTCAATTGGTTCTGAGAGAGATGAAGTATCTCTAATTGAGTTAGATTGCCTAATGTATTGGGGATCGTAGTCAATTGATTCTGATTGAGATAAAGCCCCTGTAATTGAGTTAGATTGCTTAATGTATTGGGGATCGTAGTCAATTGATTCTGAGAGAGATTAAGCCACTGTAATTGAGTTAGATTGCCTAATGTATTGGGGATCGTAGTCAATTGATTCTGATTGAGATGAAGTGTCTCTAATTGAGTTAGATTGCCTAATGTATCGGGGATCGTAGTCAATTGATTCTGATCGAGATAAAGTGTCTCTAATTGAGTTAGATTGCCTAATGTATCGGGGATCGTAGTCAATTGATTCTGAGAGAGATGAAGCCCCTGTAATTGAGTTAGATTAACTAATGTATCGGGGATCGTAGTCAATTGATTCTGAGAGAGATTAAGCCCCTGTAATTGAGTTAGATTGCCTAATGTATCGGGAATCGTAGTCAATTGATTCTGAGAGAGATTAAGCCCCTGTAATTGAGTTAGATTGCCTAATGTATCGGGGATCGTAGTCAATTGATTCTGAGAGAGATTAAGCCCCTGTAATTGAGTTAGATTGCCTAATGTATCGGGGATCGTAGTCAATTGATTCTGATTGAGATAAAGCATCACTAATTGAGTTAGATTGCCTAATGTATTGGGGATTGTAGTCAATTGGTTCTGATTGAGATAAAGCAGCTGTAATTGAGTTAGATTGCCTAATGTATTGGGGATTGTAGTCAATTGGTTCTGATTGAGATAAAGCAGCTGTAATTGAGTTAGATTGCCTATTTCAGCTGGCAATTCTATCAAATGTTTATTAGATAGATCAATCGAAGTAAAAGTTGCAAAGTTAAGAGTTAGAAACTTGTCTCTTAATAATTGAACCGATTGTAGCAGAGAGTCAGCTGTATCAAACTGCATCTTTATTTTAGGATCAATTGCTTGATAAAAAAGGTAAAAGTGATACTCTTTTATACAGGTGTCTAGTTTAATCAGATCCTGTCTTAAATCTCCTGATAAGCTATTGTATAAATTCTTGACTTTTTCTTTACCTAGTTGCTCAGTTAACCAGGCTCTTTGCTTGCTAACAATGGTTCTAACTTCTAACTCTGGATTTTCTACATTTTTAGATCTAAAGTGTTGAATAGGCAGATTCTTTAAGATTGAATGACAAGTTTGTTTATCAAACGTTTCTTGCCAGTATTTACAGACTTGGCGCAACTCTAAACGATTGAGATAAGAGAAGATATGAGTTAGTACCTCAGTCGGTAGAACATTAATCAAAGGCTCACTACTTTGATTTTGCTGCTGTATAGTTGGCGAAACAATTAAATTAAGAAGATTTGGAGGAGTTTGTGAATCTATTGAGAAATGATCTTCTATAGATTCGTTTTGACTTTTTTCATCAACTCCTTCTGGAAAGACAACAGTTTTTTGATCTTCAGGAACTTCAGTAGAATAAGTTGATGCGACTGTAGATGGATCAAAAGGCAATTTTTTATTACAGTATTGATTAATATCTGTTGAAAATAAATTTTTGTTGTTTGAATAGTCGAAATTAAGAGAAGAGGTAAATTCTTGAAAGATAGTTTTAATCTGATCCCGACTATATTTCTTGAAAAGAGCTTGTTGAAAAGCATTTTCAACAGTAAGCAAGTTTTTATCTAAGGGAATGACTGTATGTTTCTTTAAGGAACAGTAGTTTTTAACAGCTATTGATAATTGAGTTTCTCGATAATAAAGAGTAGACCAACGTACTAAACGTCCGATGATGGTTAGATCGACTTGTTTTATTTCGTTATGTTCAACAAAGTAATATTTTTTGGTATTAGTAATAAAATTAAACATACAAACCTTTATTTATTAGTAATAAAATTAAACATACAAACCTTTATTTATTAGTGATAATATTAGTTAATATTTAAATAAATTTCAAGTAAATTTATTATTTAACCTATAAAAAAGTAAGATGAATTATTAAAATTAAAATAATTAATAATATAGCTGAAAGCGGGCAAAGCCCCTCACAGCTCAATACCATTTATGGAGCTGAGCTAACTAAAACGCTGATCGGCAATTGCATGACTAAGATCCGCAGATTGCAGAGCTGTTATTTCGTTACTTTGGTAAGCGCAAATTCAAAGAGTACCAAGAGGGTTTATCCTATGGAGCCCACGAGATGCGCACTGGCGTCAATCTTTCTTTACAAGCCAAGCAAGAGCCTTTGATTTCAGCTTCAGCCATTCAATCGCTTAAAAAGAATCAAGCCTACGTAAAGTTACCAGGTAATCTGTCGATTACAAAACTAAAGTTAGCTTATAAAAAGTAATAGTCGGTAAATAATCAATTGAGTTTAGATGAGTTTAACCATAAATCATCTAGATGCTAGAAGATAGTTTACTCATCTAATGATGAAGGAGGCCTTCTGTAAAATTGTAGTTTTTTTAGATAATCTCTAAAACTGTAATCTTGAATTTGATTGCAACCATAAAGATCTAAGTGAGTCAATTGAGTTAAGTACTTTAGAATACTAAAATCATATAATAAATTATTTAAAAACCCTTTCCGGCGCATACGACACGAATCACGGCCCAACCTCAATTTATATTGAAATTTTTAATAATATGTTTAAGACATGTAAGAAAAACACTATTTTTTTCGAAGAAATTAGCTAATTATATTGGAATGATAAAATATTTTATTGGCGATTATAATCTTACCTAATCATTATATATTTAGGAATACCCAATTTTTTGTTCTATGCTTTCTCTCTTATTCAGTTCAAGGTAGTGACATAGTTTTGGAATAACTAAAAGAAACTTAATATAATTTATATTGTTAATTATATTGATTTGCTAAAAAAAATACAGAAATTAAAACAGCAACTATTTGACACTTTTTTTGAAGATTAGCAAGATCTCAAACGGCTTAGAAAGAGTATTAAGACAACCTTTAGTTGTATTTCCTCTTTTTTACTAAAGAAAATGCATGTTGCAACTGATGCCAGTTTTGAACTAAAAGTAATTGGGTCTGTTATTGCTCTAGCTATTAACTTTATTTTACTTTAGTTATATTGAACTTAGATTACCTATAGTCTGTGTATATGGTTTGAGAGAAATTTTACTCTTATTAGTATTTAAGGATGGTGAGATGAGTAAAGAATCTCATAATAGAAAGAAGACAGAAATCAGAAAGGCATTTGGGTTAAAAGTAAGAATGCGTCGATATGAAATTGAGCTTACTCAAGAAAAATTTAGCTGAAAAAGCAGATCTATATCCAAATTATGTATGTTCAAGAAAGAGTTAAAAGAAATATTGCTCTTGAAAATATTATTTTGTTAGCTAGAGCTTGTCGTTCTTCACTCAAAGATTTAATGCTCAATAACTAATGTATTCCGACATTTTCAGTTTTAAATTGTCGTGATCTTTGTCGCAATCTGTCGTGATTTAATCATTTGTAGCAAAGTAAGTCGTTTGTCTTGCACTCCCTTCAGTTCTTAAAAGTTTGAATTCTACTAACTTTTGTAATTCTCTTTGGATAGTTCTAACATTTATTTTACTGAATTGTGAACTTAACTCTTGAATGTTCGATTTTTCTCTAGTAAAAACATATTCTAAAATAGCTTTTTGTCTTTCTGTTAAAGCATAATCAAGAGAGATGACATCTAATCTAATTGCTTGTTCTCCTTTTTCTTGAATTTCTTTCATTTGAGTAGCTAATCCCAAAGTAAAATACTCTAACCAATTAGTAAGATCCATATCGTTGTCTCTAACAGATTGAATTGCTTTATAATAATCAGTTCGATTCCGGTCGTAATACTCGCTAATAGTAAATAATTTTTTAAAATCATATCCATTTTGATAAAGGCAAAGAGTAGAAAGTAAACGTGCTGAACGTCCATTTCCATCTAAAAAAGGATGAATATGAACTAATTGAAATTGAGCCACACCAGCAATAAGAACAGTAGGCAGATCTTTGTTATGTCGGATCCAATTTATTAAATCTACCATCATTAAAGGCACTTCAAAAGCTGAAGGAGGTGTATAGATTACTTCTTTTGTTTTTGAATTTACAACGTAGTTTTGCATATTACGATATTGTCCGGGCAAGGCTTGGTTTCCTCTTACTCCTTCTACCAAAAGTTTATGAATTTCTCGAATTAGTCCTTCACTAATAGGTCCACCTGTTTTGACATAATCAGCTACAAAATCAAATGCTTTACGATAATTTAAAAGCTCTCTTGTATCTTCTGGATCAGCTCCTAAAACTTTTTGACCGGATAAAATTTTTTCTGATTGATCTAAGCTTAATTGAGTTCCTTCGATATGAGTAGTATAATGAGCTTCTAATACAAGGGCTCTTGCTTGCATTTTGGCAATCCATGATTCAGAAATTCGAGCAGCTTCTAAAAATCCTCTTACTCGTTCAATTTTAACTAATGCAGAAGCTATTTGATTTGTAATCGTAAAATAAGGGTCAAAATTCATTTTTATAATCCTAATAAGCAGAAACTGTTTGATAAGAAGCTAGAAAAGAGCTTAATTTTTTTTCTTTACACCAATTTTCAAAATCTTCCTAATCAGAAGCATAAGCGTTTAATATATTAGAGAATTTACAATATCCTGCAACTCTCATTGTTGCTTCTGGTAAGTTAGCAAGTTCCCATAGAGCAAACAGTTCATTATCTTTAATGATAAATATTGAGTCCATGCTAATGTCTTTAGTTAAAGATTAATTTGTCTATTAGGAAATTCCCTTTTACAAAAGATGCTACGGGCTCATATACACTACTAGAGCCAATAACTATAGTAGGGATATTACAACTTTCTATGAAAGTTTGTATTGGATGCATGTTGCTTTCTTGATTATGGGATAGCCAAGGCTCAAAAGTTTCGAGCAAGTAAGTTACGATTATAACTAAACTATTTCCTTCATCTAGATTAGCCCTTTTAATTTGATTTTCTTTTTCTTGTTGTTTGGACTTAAGACGGTTTATAAGATTATGAGAATCTAAATAATAGATAGGAGAACACCTGGAATCATTCGAAGGAAAAATAGCTTGTTGAGTCTTAAAATCTTTTCCTGAGATAAAAGTAACTTCTATATTCCATAATGTATTTTGGAAACTGGCTTGAATATCTATTCCTTGCTTGTTGAAGACAATATTTTCAAATTCTCTTAAAAAGAGATATTTTGCAGCTGTTATTTCTGCTAAAGCAGAATAGATAACAATGTCAGGATCTAGATTTGTTTTGATTCGTGCAGAAAGAGCAAAAATTTGCTCCCAATTTTTTACATGATTTTCAGCCCATTCAATAATACCTTTCAATAAATTCCAATTAGAATATCCTTTATCAAATAGTGTACGTATGAAAAGGCTTGTTTTAGCTTCTTTTCTTTTAAGTAAATTAATAATTAAAGGTTCTATGGTTTTAAACCATCTAGATTGTCTTTCATGATCAGGCACTTTATCTAAGTCAAAGTTTTCTCCAAGATTTTGAATAGATTGAAAATTCTCTTTCATTATCATTGTCATGAATTCTCTTTTATTTAATATAGTTAGAATCACTCCTTTTTTACTTTTTTAACTTTCCTAATAAGATATTTTTAATACCTTGTTCACTTCCTATATTGGATAAATCGATTTCGCTTTCCTTAAGAGCAGCAATAGTAGCTCGAATCAGTTCAGCTCGACTAATAGCAGCTTTTGTATTGAGACGAATAGTAGAAGTTAGTTGGTCTAACCAATGAATTTGCTTATCTAGGAGAACGACAGTGACCTTACTCCAACTCTCTTTATGTTCAAGTGGACGTCCTCTCAATTGTTTTTCTAGAGGTCTCTCTTGTTCAGTTTGTTCTTGATTTGTATGTTTTACTTCTATCTTTTCTTGTTGATTGGGTTTTGCAAAAATATCATCTGCATTTTTTCCGAGCTTTTTGTTCATTTTTAACCTTTGTTCTTTGGATGACTTCTTTGGCTAAGGCCTGGTAAGCTTCTGCTCCAGGACAATTCCAATCATGTTGAAAGATCGTTTTGCCATGACTTGGAGCTTCTGCTAATTTAATATTTGTTTTTACTTCCGTGTTGAACACACTTTTGTCAAATTGTTTGCGTATGATATGGCAGATTTCGCCAGTTACTTTTGCTCTGCTATCGACTAAGGTTAGCAGAATACCAAGCAAACTACCTTTGGCTCCTATACCGGCTTTTACTCTTTCAATGGAATCAAGTAAGTTAACTAAACCCTCTAGAGCTAGATAATGGGGTTGAACAGGTACGAGATAGTGATCACAGGCAATTAAAGCATTAACTGGAAGGAGACCCATAGAGGGAGGACAATCTAAAATAATCGTATCAAATTTTGGAATGATTGATTTAATTCCATCTTTCATTCTTTCCGTCCTTCTATCATGATTAGCTAAATTGATATCGAAGTTAGCTAGCGCCATAGAGCCAGTTATAAGATGTAGGTTGGGCACACTTGTTTCTCTGATAGTCTCTTCAATTGGTAAGTCATCTATTAATACATCGGCAATGGAAGGATGGATATTACTTCTCTTGACACCTAATGATAAAGAAGCTGAGCCTTGACTATCAAGGTCAATTAACAAAACACGCTGCTTATTCATGGTAAGAGCGTGGCTAAGATTGATGCAGCTAGTTGTTTTAGCTACCCCCCCTTTACTTTGGATACAGGCAATAATCATAATTGAACCTTATATGAATTTAGTAATTAATTCTACCTTTAAATAATGCCATCTTTACGTCATTATGTATTGACATCAAGCTATATTTATGGACATAATCAAAAGTAGTTTATAATGACATTTATAAGCTACTTATTCTTTTAGCACAAAGAAGGAATTCCATCATGACATTAATCAATCAAGAAATTTTGCCATCTATCCACATGGAATTATTTCCATCTTTAAATACTTCTACCTTAACATATTCGCAAGCGAAGAATTTTAGAGAAGAGGCTATTTGGAGAAATTTAAACACTATAACTGTAGAACATGCCTTAAATGCCTGGTATCAATCGCTAACTCGGTTAACGGCCATTAATTATCAATCGGGTATGCGTAAATTGATTGAATTTCACTTTCTCAATCCTTTATTCACGTTACAGCAATTTTCTCAACTCAATCATAATGCTGTGATTGATCGGATTAAGAAAGAGAAGATCTTGAATTGGTCAGAGTGTTCACGTCAAGCAAGAGCTGCAGCTTATATCTCTTTTACTTCCTTTTTATGTCGACAAACCGACAGCATCATTAAAAAAGCCTTACCAAATAGAGAAGAAGCTAATAAAACATTTAAGCGCGTTCATCAGTATGTCGTTACTCAAGCTATGACTCAGGCACAATGGTTAGCTTTTTTCAATGAGCTCTATATCATCAATAGTCGAGATTGTCTCTTAGCTAAACTCGCTTTACAAGGAGGTAAAAGGATCAATGAAGTCCTCTCTTTGACAACGGATAAAATTAATTGGAATCTCAATCGGATTGCTTTTAAACAGCTTAAAACAAGAGGAAGTATCCAAGAAACAGTGATTACTTATCCTTTATCTATTATGAATGAGCTTAAGTCTTATCTAGACGGTCGTGATGGTTTAGTCTTTATCACACGTACAGGAAAAGCAGTGCCACTTTGCCAATTAGCTAAAACATTTTCTAAAGCGGGTCTTAAAGCCTATATTCCATTTAAAGTAACACCCCATGTTTTGCGGGCTTCTACTGTGACCTATCTCAAACAACAGGGTTTTAGCGATAGTGATATCCAAAAAGTTACCGGCCATGCTTCAAGCGAGATGGTTCATGCTTATGATAAGTCTTCTAGAGCAGAAAATGCCACCACAAAGGTTTCATTAATTCATTAAATATTTACTTCTATCCTTAAATACTTACTTAATTATTTCCTATTTAAAATTAGTGTAACCAAAATAGGATTGAGGTTTAGATGGGATTAGTTACCGTTAACCCCTGCTCATTCAGCCATTGCAAAATCAGACTCTTAAGAAAAACGATTGCTTATGAAAGAACTTTTTTATCGCCTAATACCTTGCGCTCTTATCAATCGATGTATAAAAAATTTCAAACTTGGTGTGAAGCTCATGCCCGATCTTATTTACCAACTTCAGCTGAAACGATCGCTTTATATCTAGCTAGTATTGGAGAACAGGTTAGCTTTTCGACTTTAGATAGCACGCTGGCGGATATTAAAGCTGCCCATGAAAAAACAGACTTAACCATCTTAAATTAAGATTTCTCTATCGTCGAGTTCGCAAAAGGATCCGAAGAATCCATCAAGACAATCAAACGATTAAACAAATACCTGCGATAACTATTCCAGATTTAAAAGTAGTTTGTTACAAACTAAGCGATAGTCTAAAAGATAGCCGAAATAAAGCGCTGATAACTCTAACCTTCTTTGTCGCCTTTAGAAGCAATGAATTGGTTAGTCTTATTCATTATCTAAAATTTCCTTTTGAAATAACAGGCGGATGCCTTCGCAGAAAAGAGCTGATTTGTCAGTCTTGCGTTTCTCTCTTAACCGTTTAATAAATAATTCATTTAATAAAGTTTCCTCTTCCTCTGTCATATAAACTGTAGTTTTTGACTTCTTTGGTGTTTCAATTTCTTTAGTTTGCATAGTCATTCCTAAAATGGTTGATGTCGCTAGATTGGCATGCTTGTTCAAAAAAGTCAAACCATTAGTGGATTTAATGGTTTGATGTTTTGTCGGTATTTATATATGCTAATCTAACTAATTGTAAAGGAGCGTCTTGCATGTTTAAATTTATAGTAATAGGAATGACACTATTTGCTGTGGCATTTGGATTTCCAAATGTTCATTCATCGGAATCAACTTCTAAAAGTGAGCTTTCGGATGAGTTTCAGCTATCCGATTCAGAAAAAAAAGGTATAAAAGAGTTTCTGCAAAGCATTAAAACTTCCGACACCTTTGAATTTAATAAAATCCTTGATACAGCTCTTGATGGCAATGAAATTGCTATGTACATCGCAGGACAATGTTCTTTATTAGGAACAGGAACATCAATCAACAGAAAAGTAGCTAACCAACAGTTCAAGATGTCAGCATCTTTGGGATATCCACCAGCATTATTTGAAGTATCTCAAATGTATGCTAATGAAAATCGAGACCCTCTCTTGGCTTTGGTTTATTTGAATTTAACTATTAGCTTGGGGCATAAAGAATACAGAAATCTTTATTTTCAGCAGACAGATTTACTTTCGAAAGTCGCAGGAAAATCAGTTGTAGATCAAATTGAGAACATTTCGCTTCAGAAAATCATTAAACTTTCAGAAATTCAAAAGGGATTAGAACAAAGTAAAAACACTTATAAGCCGGCGATAAAGCTTCTAAGCAAAAATATCACTTCTGAAGATTGTATTTATAACGAAAAATTTTGGAAGCCATTCTTCGTTTCAGAAGAAGCGTACAATCAATTTTTTGGAAAAAATGAAGGAAGGAATTCAAATGAGTAAGCTATCCTATTCTTTCAATTTTATACTTTCTGCAGTAATTTTATATTTTGTTTTTATTAGTGATATCATTCCGGAATTTATTAAATGTATGATAGTAAGCATTTGCCTGGTATTTTTCATATCTCCTCGAAGCTGGTTCTGGTTAAAAAACATAAATATTTGTCGAAAGCCTCATCATGATGGACCTCCTAATAAAGAAAAGTTGGATGTCTTGACTATGCTACTTAGATTGCGATATTTAGAAATATATAATATGTATGCAGAGTTCAGGCATAGACAGCAAGAAGCAGGAGATGAAAATTGGATACTTTCCTACTTAAAAGAAGAAGCGTCTCATCTTTCTGAAATTGAATTTTATAGCGACAAAAAATTCGCTATAATTGCAAAAAAAGAAAAAAAAGCTAAGGAGGTTTTTGATAGGCTATTTAATTTCAATAAGCTGTATAACACTGATAAAGAAATCAAAAATTTAACTGATCTTGAAATTGAATTCTTTCCTCTTACGGCAATTACAAAATTGCCTATAATAAGATCATTTGGATTTTTCAAATCTGAGTTAGATGATTTGATAAGAAACTATCAATTCCTAGATGATACTTATCAAGATAACTTTTCCAACCGTTTTGATGATTTCAAAATTAATAAATTAGGGAAAGAAGAGCGTCGGGTTGCTTATCAATCTATAAGAAACGGATGGTTTAGACTATTCAATAAATTAAAAGCCTATTTGATTTTTTTCAACAATCAAGATAATATGAAACAATTTTGTGATTCACTGTTTATTGAAATTGAAATTCTAGAAGAAATGACTTCTAGGCTGAGTAGTGCATTAATAAAAAATTCTTTTTGTGGCCCTAATAGAACTACAGAAAAAAAGTTTTTTGAAAAAATAGATACAAATCCGCTCTGGAAAAAGTCTTTTCTATAGAACTTTTGGATTCCTAAGTTGGTAAAATTTTAGTAAATCAAAGGTAAGTTTGTTCCTTTAGCTTAATGTTAATACAATCAAAAGATCCTTCATTAGTCAATTTCGAAGATTATGTCTTGATTGTAGATATAGATAAATTGAGTGAAAGTAATAGTTTTGAACAAGATTTTAGACACAATTTACAGTTCTTCTATTAAAGCATGTTCTCTTTTTTCCACAATTTATCCTAAATCAACGTTATTAATATAATTTAAGTTATAAATAATAAATTATTTATTTCCTTTAATTTCTCTCAATTGAAGATATTTTAAATTAGTGAATTTACTTTTTGAGCTAATGTTAAATAAAGAGTAGGATCTAAATGATCTTCTATTTGCCAGCAGGCTGCAAGAATTAAATGAACGTAATACCACTGAATAACTTCTTTAAGAGGATAATGAAAATAATCTGCTATAAACTTTAAATCATCAGGATGTTCTACACTAGCCCAGAATTCATTAATAGGAAAACCAATTACTCCTTTAGGATCAATAGCCAGCCAGTTCTGACCATGTGAAAGAATATTACCTTGATGCAAATCCCCATGAAGTAAAACTTGTGATGCATATGTCTTTGTCAATAGATTATTTTTTAAATTTCTAGCAGTTTCTAAATGTTTTTCAGACAGATCCCATACTTTGTCTAAATCAGATAGCTGTTCTTTAATATGTGGAAATAACTCTTTTTCTGGACAAGGAGCTTTTTGTAACTGTCTGATCACTTGACAAGCTACAGTAATAGCTGCTTCTTTTGTTAAAGACAACTTTAATGAATGACCATTTATAGCTTTTTGAAGTAATAAAGCATGAGGTTTTTGATCTAAAATAGAAATAACACCATAATTTTGAAAACTCTTTAAGGCAGTTGCTTCACGCTTTAAATCTTTTTCATTAAAGCTTAACTTTAGAACAATAGGGACATGGTTTTTAAAGCCTGAACAAACATAATTATAACTTAAGTTAGGAAAAGGTTGAAGATCCTTTAGACCCCAAAGAAGTTGTAATTCTTCTATCTGTAAGGATAATTGAGAAATCCAATTTTGACCTTCTTGTCCATAGAGAGTTATCATATTTTGTCTAAGTATTTGCATAAATATTAATAGTCCTAAATAAAAATTTTGATTTTGCATTATGATTTTCATTGAGAATGATAGGTAGGATTTAACTACTTTTAAATATCCTTATCTAATTTTAAAATTTGACAACCTTACAATGCATTAATTGAGAAAAAATTTAAGATATCAACTTTTTACAATATTCTTAGGCAATTGAATTCTTTAGAATTAGCTTTAGATATTAGTCAACTCAAAATTATAGCTTTTTGGATTACCTACTAACTCAATTTTCATCTCTTAATGGATTAATGATCTCATTTTATCAGATTTATATGAGCGTTTTTCATCGAATAAGAATATAGATGATCGAAAATCATTCAAAAATTAATGTATTCATAAATAATGAAAGATAAAATTATAGGATATAACGATTAAAATAAATTAATATAAAATAGAATTATATTTTAATTGATAAATGAGTCATTTATTATTCTTTATGTTTTGAATCCTGCAGGTAATTGATTAATATTTTTATTATGTAAATGTTCTGCTAAACTAGTTATAGCTGCCTTTAAAACTTGAAAGTTAATTTTAACTATTTGAATATCAGGATCAAAATTTTTAGTAAATTGTTCTAGCGGATGAATACAATTTCTAAATTCCCTTAAAAAATTGACATACTCTTTAATATTAAGCTTTAAGAAACCAATCTCATGAGCTACATTAATCAAACTTTCTAAATTCCATTTTTGGAATTGTTTTACTTTTTGTTGGTTATCCTTAGGACTAGCATTAGCTTGATTAAATTCTTTAGGATTTTGACGAGCCGCTTCTATTAGTACTCCTTCTAGAATGCTTCCACATAGAATTATTGCAGCTAAAGGAGCATCAACTTCTATACATTTATAGAATTCTTGAACCCTTAATTCTAAAATATGGAAAAAATCAACATCCATTTGAAGCATTTTTAACAGGTTAAGGACTTCTTCTTTAAAAAAAGATTCTTCTTTAAAACTATCAATAATAGGCTTTTTTAAAAGTCTAGATACAATTTGTTTACATTCATTCAATAAGGATCCTTTTATATTTGTATGACTAACATTATCATCTATGCAAAATTCTAATATTTCACTTAATACTTTTCCTACTAATTCATCTTGTTCTAATTCCCAAAATGCTCTGAGTCGATTTGCTTTAGAACTACCTTTGAAATGATATTTTTTATTGTCTATATCGATATTGAAATCGTTCTTAAAAAATTGACTAAAAGTATGATCAGAAAAATTAAGTACATATCCACTACTCATTTTTAAGATATTTTCAATTTTATTTTTTTCAATAGTTTTAAGAGTACTCAGAATATACCTCTAAATTAGACTATTTTATTTTAATTAATAATAATTAAATTTTATTTTTCACATGTTTTCTGTCTATATTCTCAAAAATGTTAGATTTTATATTATTCTATATTTGAGACTACCAATTATTTTTATCTTACTAAGAAGAATATAGTCATAGATTTAAATAATCAATTTTGTTAGCTTTCTATTTTAAAATTTAAAAATATTAATTTTATGATAAAAAAAGCAGCTCCTTCTTTATTGGCTAAAATTCTTTTCTCCATCCCTGTTTTTATGTTAGGTATAGGACTTGGAATCTTGAGTCAGCAAGTCTCAACTGTCAAAGCCTGTACGACTGAAGTCATTACGACCGTGATGCATCCTAGTGAGATTGTCTATCCCAATAGCCAAAATAAGTCACAACCTACCTCTCATTTTCACATTGAACATGCCGGTTATTCTCTAGACTATGATGCCAGAACACATAATCCTATCTGGGTTTGTGAACATTTAACTAATCAAACGATTACAGGTCAAGGTAATCGCAAACATTCTAAGTTTAAAGAAGATCATCTGATCCCAGCTATTTTTAGGGCAACTTTAGATGATTACGCTAGACAAGGCTTTGATCGAGGACACTTAGCACCTGCTGCTAATCATAAATCAAATCAACAAGAGATGGATGATACTTTTTATCTGACTAATATGTGTCCTCAAGTAGCTGCTCTTAATCGTGGCTACTGGGCTAATCTGGAAAAATATGTGAGAGATTTAACCAATCATTATGCTAAAATCACTGTCATTTCGGGTCCTTTATATCTATCCCATTTAGAATCTGATGGCAAACGCTATGTTAGTTATCAAGTGATTGGTCCCCATGAAGTGGCTGTACCTACACATTTTTACAAGGTTTTGCGTTTACAAACTTTTAATGGACAGCCAGAAGAAGTGGCTTATCTAGTCCCTAATGAAAGTATTGCAGCTAATACGCCCTTGGATTCATTCCGAGTTAGCCTAGATAAGGTACAAAAGGCCGCTGGGATTATTTTTTTTCCCTAACTCAAGAGATTTCGACATTTCTTGAGCCATCTCTTTTAAAATGGCCTTACCCCAATTGAGCTTAAGTGTGATACTATCCCCTGTCTTTCGAGTCAGGCGTACATAAGAAACTCCGCCCTCTTTGCCCTTTTCTTCTAAACAGACAGTAATGATATTATTTGGTTTATAAATGCGTTTATAATCTCTGGCTGTTTGATTGATCAGGGTATAAAAGTCATATGCTTCATTTAAGTCAAAACCCTCAATGATCAATTGATAAATGGTAGGATCTCCTGTGAGTAGCAGTGCTTTAACAGTAAATGTGCCTTGCTTACTTAGCTGATAGAAAGGTCTTGGATTATAAGTTATTTCAGCTACTTTTTGATTTTCTTGATTAAGAAATGTCCAATAAGATACTTCTCCTAAGGCATAAAAACAGGGAGGAGGCAGTAGATAAATGCCTTTCTTAGGATCAATCGTTAAATGACCCTCTTCATTTAGCTTAAATTTTCCTTCCATTTGATAGTGTGTAGGATCTGGCTGTATAGCTCTTCTAAACCAAACTGTTAATTCTTGATTTTTTTTAAAATCTTCAAACACAAACAGACTCGTATCTGGAGCTCCCTCTGTGATAGACTTTGGAGCTTGGACGATTTTAACTCGTTCAGCTTGCAGAGAGGTAGATAATAGAAAAATAAATAAGGCTAATTTTATTTTTAATAAATAGGAATGCATGTAATTAATTCTTTTTAAATTTGATAATTTTAGGTCATTGTAGATATAGATAGAAATTAAATATAGTCAATTAATTTATTTACATTAATCTCTTCTGAATGAATTTAAAATAATTATTGAATTATTTACCTTTCTTAAAGCTCTTTTACGCATTTAGGAATAACTAATAAATGAGTTAAAATTTAATCAATTTTAATGATTTTATTTCTATTAAAAGATTATTTTAATTTTAAATTAATTATTTTTAATCTATATTATTAATGTTCAATATAACTTTATGGAAAAATAATGATTAATTATTTGATTCGTCCTTTATTAAGAACCAAAGATTATTATTTTATTGAAAATAGTGAATTAAAGGAAGTTAAGCTCAATGTTATTCAACGCTTATTGCGCTCTTCTACTTTTTTTTATAAAGAGACTCAGCTGCAAAGAGTAGTTAAAAAATACTATCATCTCAAGATAAATCATCCAGAATCAAATATAGACAACAGCTTTCCTTCTGTTGAAAGTAATTTTAGACAAACGCTTTGTAAAAAATATTCGATGAAGCAGATTCAAACTATCTTTCAGGAATTTTCTTCTTGTTCTTCCTTTGATGTTAACTTTTTTAAAGATCAAACGACCTCTCTCTCTTCAGCAATCATCAATCAAAGCAAGAGTAAAGCGGGTGATTCTCTTCCTTTAGCCATCATTTCGCCAAATTTATCTCAAGAAAATGAAATAATTGTATCATCTATTAATCTTTTGCCAACAGAGTTGCTAACCCATGTGTTCTCTTATCTCAATCATTTAGAGTTACGCCAAATAAATAAAGAATGGAAAGAAACTTTTGATCAACATAACTACTCTTCTATCCTAATTAATCTGCCTATCAAGCACTTCCTTTCTCAGAATGAGGCTACTTCAGAGTTACAAGTGAAAGCAATCGTTAGGAAGCAGAGAGAATGGTTAATTAGCGTCATGGGTAAAGAAAAAGCAGCAGTATTATGGACAAGCTTATCCAAAGATGTAAGAAAGGATCTAATTATATTAGACAACTGTATAACAGAGTATAATTTCTACCTTTTTTATAAAGCGATTGATAATCAAGTCCATATTCAGTTTGATACAGCTACATCCCTTCTTGAAAATGTTCAGCTTTTAAGAATACAGTTCTTAACTCTTGATTTTGCTAGATTTAAGTCTATTAAGCTATCTAGTAAAAAATTAATAGAGTTACCTGCCGAAATAGGCAAGCTTAGTAACCTAGAATATCTTTACCTTAACCATAACCAATTAACAGGCTTACCTACTGAAATAGGCAATCTTAGTGCACTAGAAGGACTTTGTCTCGATAATAACAAATTAACAAGCTTACCGGCTGATATAGGTAATCTTAACAAATTAAAATATCTTACTTTAGATCAGAACCAAATAGAAAACTTACCTGCTGAAACAATCAACTTTTTAAAAGAACGTGTAAGCCTAATTTAAGAGTTAAGATTTATACTTTAACTTTAGTTTAGTAATCGATAAGTTTCCTAGCAACTTGACATAAGCTTGATTCTTTTTAAGCCATTGAATGGCTGAAGCTGAAATCAAAGGCTCTTGCTTGGATTGTAAAAAGAGATTGACCCCATCGCGCATCTCATGTGCTCCATAGGATAAATCCTCTTGGTACTCTTTGAATGCTCTTTTGCCAAAATAGCGAGACAATAGTTCTGCAATCTGCGGATCTTGCTCGGCAAATACGATCTTATTCATACAGTGCCGATTAGGCTTATAGCCATTTATCATCCTATATGGATTATGTTGAGTTGAGAGGGGGTTTGTAGGGCAATCAAATCATAACTACCCTGTTTTTTTTCTTTGGATAAAAAGACTTTGAGATCTCGCAGACTATTTAAGCTAGGGAGCTCATCGATCACAAACCAGACTCGTCTATTTACGTTAGGTGGCTAATATATGAGGCTTTTGATGGAAGTTAAAACCAGCAATATAACAAGCCTGGATGGTCAAGCATTAGATTGGCTTAATAACTAGCTATCTTCTAGTTGTTGAACCTAGTAGCGAATTGAGAAAAGTTCATCAGTATAATTAAATTTTGCTAAATAAAAGCCATTACTCATATCATTTAAAAATTTTTATAAATTAAATATTAATGTTTATTGGTTTAATTTTTTCCTAATATATTTATTAAGTTGTAATAATTAATTATATAATTTATAATAAACGTTTAATTAATTTTATATAAGAAATTTTATGTTCAAGCCTTTAATCCATTCTTTAACTCATTGTCAAAATTATTACTTTATTGAGCAGGATCAATTAAAGGAAATTAAGCTTAATTTTATTCAACGCTTGTTGCGCTCTTCTACTTTTTTTTATAAACAGACTCAACTGCAAACAGTGGTTAGAAAATACTATCATCTTAAAATAGATCATCCAGAATCAAATATAGACAACAACTTTCCTTCTGTTGAAAGTAATTTTAAACGAGCTCTTCTTAAAAAATATTTGATTGATCAGATTCAAAACATCTTTCAAGAATTTTCTTCTTGTTCATTTGATGTTAACTTTTTTAAAGATCAAACGACCTCTCTCTGTTCAGCAATCATTGAGCCACCGATTAATCGTTTGCCAACCGAGTTACTAACTCATGT
Organism: Parachlamydiaceae bacterium; assembly: GCA_965200675.1. GTDB lineage: Bacteria > Chlamydiota > Chlamydiia > Chlamydiales > Parachlamydiaceae > CBDAUP01. The sequence continues at coordinate 198,732 of CBDAUP010000001.1, forward strand.
GTTCTCTTATCTCAATCATTTAGAGTTACGCCAAATAAATAAAGAATGGAAACAAACTTTTGATCAACATAACTACTCTTCTATCCTAACCAATCTGCCTATCAAGCACTTCCTTTCTCAGAATGAGGCTACTTCAGAGTTACAAGTGAAAGCGATTGTTAAGAAGCAAAGAGAATGGCTAATTAGCGTCATGGGCAAAGAGAAAGCAGCAGTATTATGGACAAGCTTATCCAAAGATGTAAGAAAGGATCTAATTATACTAGACAACTGTATAACAGAGTACAATTTCTACCTTTTTTATAAAGCTATTGATAATCAAGTCAACATCCAGTTTGATACAGCTACCTCTCTTCTTGAAAGTGTCCAGCTTTTAAGAATACAGTTCTTAACTCATGATTTTGCTAGATTTAAGTCTATTGACTTATCTAATCAACAATTAATAGAGTTACCTGCTGAAATAGGCAAACTTAGTAACCTAAGAGAGCTTAGTCTTAGCTATAACCAATTCACAAGCTTACCTGCTGAAATAAGCAATCTTAGTAAATTAGAAGTGCTTTATCTTAGCAGTAACCAATTCACAAGCTTACCTGCTGAAATAAGCAATCTTAGTAAATTAGAAGTGCTTTATCTTAGCAGTAACCAATTCACAAGCTTACCTGCTGAAATAAGCAATCTTAGTAAATTAGAAGTGCTTTATCTTAGCAGTAACCAATTCACAAGCTTACCTGCTGAAATAAGCAATCTTATTAACCTAAGAGAGCTTAGTCTTAGCTATAACCAATTCACAAGCTTACCTGCTGAAATAGGCAATCTTGTTAACCTAAGAGAACTTTATCTTAGCAATAACCAATTCACAAGCTTACCTGCTGAAATAAGCAATCTTATTAACCTAAGAGAGCTTAGTCTTAACAATAACCAATTTACAAGCTTACCTGCTGAAATAGTCAATCTTATTAACCTAAGAGGGCTTAATCTTAGCAATAACCAATTTACAAGCTTACCTGCTGAACTAGGCAATCTTATTAACCTAAGCAGGCTTTATCTTAGCAGTAACCAATTCACAAGCTTACCTGCTGAAACAATCAATCTTTTGAGAGAACATGATTCAAAGTATCATTGTTTGAACATTGTTTAAGATTTATACTTTAATTTTAATTTCGTAATAGGCAGATTACCCGGTAACTTAATATAAGCTTGGTTCTTTTTCAAAGACTGAATCGCAGAAGCTGAAATCAAAGGCTCTTGCTTGGATTGCAAAGAGAGATTGACGCCATCGCGCATCTCATGCGCTCCATAGGATAAACCCTCTTGGTACTCTTTGAATTCTCGTTTACCAAAATAGCGTGAGAGCAGCTCCGCAATCTGCGGATCTTGCTCGGCAAACACGATCTTAGTCATGCAGTTGCCGATCAGCGTTTTAGTCAACTCTGCTCCATAAATGGTATTGAGCTGCGAGGGGCTTTGTAGGGCTATCAAACCACAACCCCCATATTTCCGTCCTTCGGCTAAGAAGACTTCCAGATCTCGCAAGCGATTTAAACTAGGTAGCTCATCGATCACAAACCAGATCCTTCTGTCTAAATCAGGTGGTAAATACATGAGACTGCGAACAGCTGTCGAAAACCAGCAAGATAACAAAGGATTCAAAGTGGAGCGCTGCGTGGGCTCGCAATTGAGAAATAACCAGCTATCCTCTTCTTTTTGCACCCAGTCTCGAATAGAAAAAGGATTTCGCGTATCTTTGAGATACTTTAAACAGGAGAGGTAACTGCTAGCTACAGAACGAATGGAACTAGCCGTTCGTTCAGAAGACATATCGAGATGGGAAGCAGCTTCAGTCCCTTTGACAAAGTCACAGAGTTTAGGTAAAGGCTCGAATAATAACCATTGTATAAGCTCTTGATTGCTTTTGCTCTCTTCACACTTTTGTAAGAGACTGCTAAAAACTGTACTGGCTGCTACGCGCCAATAGTTATCCTGCTCGGAGGAGCTTAACGGAATCAGACTAGCAGCTAAAGCATCGTAATCAAAGTGATCGCGACACTCGACCCAAGGATGCCAAGCTTGTCCTCTTTCATCAAAGGGATTGAGAATGTAATCTTTGTTAGCACGATAGTATCGATTGACAAACACGCCTGTTGTATCGATGATGATTGCTTTCTGGTTAGCTTGTCTGACTTGAGGTAACAGGTAATGAAAGCAGTTAGTCTTACCGCTTCCCGTCCCACCGGTCACTAAAATATGTTGTGTTTCAGTATTCTTGACTAATGGCAAAGAACCAATCTTAATAGGGGAAGCTTGACGAATCAGCTTTAACTTTAGGGTTAACCAAAAAGGCGAGATTTGCTTGCGACCTGATAGATGCTGCTGTCTCTTGCCTCTCATGCCTCGGATTAAGAAAAAGAAGATGACTAGAATAAAAGAACCGCACCCATAAAGTAAGGATTGACTCAGGTCTTGTTTTACTAACTGATAGAAATACATCGCATAAGGTTCCGTATAGGCAGCGACTGTTTGCGCTGGCAAGATCAGCTCTTCAATAGGTAATGATTTGCGAATCAGTTGACTCCAGGTAGTCGAATGAATGGACACAAAAGGCAAGAAGTCTTTTAAATAATAGGCTTGCAGGTAATAAAGACTAGCATAGATAAAAATCACTGGTTTCTGACAGAAAGCATAACTAAAGTGTAGAAGAGTAATCAATAAGGCAAAGATCAAGGCTAATTTAAATACTTGACGAATCATGCGCATGCTATGCGCCCACGTTTGGCCGCCTTCCGCTATGTTATTTAAGATACCCATCGTTGTTATCCTTCTTTAGTTGTTCTGATTCTTTTGTTTTTTATCTTATGGCAGATTAGCGGGCTTTTTATGATAACAGATCGTCTTTGATTTAATTTTAGTCACTTATCTTCCTTTCTTTCCCTGCCAACCTAAGGGCAAATTTTGCGCATGATAAGCTTGGCTTGTCTGGACTTGATTAGTGGGTGCTTTAGCTAATCTAAGGCCCAGCGTTAAAGGACGAGTCATGCGATCTTGTATCATTGAGCCCGAGCTTTCTGTTTTCAAACGTGCTCGCGATTCACTTCCATGAGAGGGATCATTCAAATAACGAGCTGTCCGGTCAACATCTTGGCTAATGGCTTCACTGGAATTTAAGACCTTTGTTTGGAGATTTTCCCCTTTTTCTATCATCTCTTCGCGATTAAAGTGTTGCTGAATTTGTTTAAAAGAGTGGCTTTGTAACTGAGCAATTGAGTCTTGTTTATCGATTGTAGATACCTTTGCTGACTGATATAACTGGCTAGGATCTTTAGTGTAATTAAAAGAGGATTGTCCATAGAGATCCTGCACAAATTCACTGACTAACTGCGATCTTTCTTGATCTGATCCTGCCGTAATGACTCGTTTGGCTTCCTCATAACCTTTTTCTTCACTGGCCCAATTGACTAAGTCTTGATTAAGGGCTTTCCTAATGTACTGCGTATTTTGACTAGCCCATGAAGATGTTTCAGACAGCTGATCGGAGTGAGTCAGCGCCGCTTGATAATGTTGCTGCGCTTGCTTAGTTTCATCAACTGATTGAGCTGTTCCTTGTGAGAGACGCTGGCCTTCATCATTTAGCTTGGTATAAGCTGAAGATTGGGCAAAATCGGTGACCGTTTGTAGGTTTTTCTGAAAGTCCGCATTGTTGGCAATTGAAAAAGCTTCTTGAGTAGCTTCCTGATTAGCAGATTGACTACTATAGTTAGCTCCGCCAATTATAGGGATATTCCCTCCTAAAACTAAACTCAAGCTCTCCTGTTCGGAGATGCCATACTGTTGCGATAAATTGCTGACATGACTCTGCACAGAACGGGCGCTTTCTTGTAAGTCAGCCGCTTGCCTTTCCGAGAAGCTCTCATTGTAATTCTTTCCGTCACTCAAATGCGAGGTTAGGTCGGATAACCAGCGCGATTGGGTTGACACGCTTTCCATGTAATTTTGCTGTTGACTAGAGGTAAAAGAGTCGGAACTCGCTTGTGCTTTCTGAAAGCTCTCGGTGATCGCACTATCGGAGGAAATGCCCCAGCGCAATTCTGAAGAGCCATGGCGCAATAAAGTCTCTTGAGGGGTGAATGTTTCAGAGAGGTTACCCTGCTGCATGGTCATAAAACCAGTCGATAAACTCGGTGCATAGTTTTGTTGTAAAGTCGAGGCATTGCCATAGGATTGTTGACCCATGGTCGCATTGGCAAAGCTGTAATTGCCACTTGCTGCTTCTGCTGCTACACTTGCTGTCATGGACTGAATAGGTTGCGTTAAGGAATTAGTGAGTTGCATAAAAGAAGCTACCCCTCCTTTCAACAATGCATAAGAGAGTAATGGGACTAGTAGACCCAGGTAACTACTAAGTGTTGACATATAATTATAAAGATTGAATAGGCCTTCATTGGTGAAAAAACTTAAACCTAACTCACTTTCACTCAAACCAGAAAAGACCTTTTGGGAGAGGGATTGAGCAATGATTTGCATTAAATAATTAACGACCGCATACATAGGGGGCCATAGTTGGATCCAGATCAGCATCTGTAACCAGTTCCATATCAAGCTAAAACCTGTAGGCGATACGAGTAAAGGCAATACAAAAATAACTGATAAATAGAGCAGCGCTTCCAATATAGCACGTATTATAACTAGCAAATAGCTCCCCATTTCTCCTACTGATTGGCTGGCGATCTTTTGTTGCGCTTGTACACGCTGTTTAGCCATCTCAGTTTGTCCCAGCTCTCCTTTAAAAAAATTCATCATCAGCTGTTGGCTAATGAGGTCGCCTTGATCTTTAGTCAGTTTAGTCAGGGCTTGAAAAGTAAAGGGCAGGTGTTTACCTATTTCTTGTTTAGCCATGTAATCTTTCTCTTCTGTAAAAAAAGGTTTCATGGCTTCTACAGCTTTAACACAACTGAGATAGACCGTTCCTTTTTTCAGATCTTTAGGATCTGTAAAGGGAATCATGCGCACTTTAGAAGTATTTTCTTCCAAGAATTTCCAAAGATCCGTTGTCTTTTTGAATTCATTCAAGCTATATTTATTGAGCGCTAAATCGTAAAAAACACATTGCTTGCTGAATCTTTCTAAGTTTTGCTCTAAAGAAGCATTAGATAGACGGTAATTTCTTATATCTAAGGCTGTCTCTGAACCAAAGATCATGCCTGTTTTATTATAACGCGTATCATTGGGTACTACCAGGGCGTTTTCTATCCCTTCTGTGAGTAGATAACCAATTGTACTAATCCATTGTGCTGGAAAAGCGATCAACCAAGGTACATTGTCAACTGCATAAGGTTTTTCAACATACACATCTGCAATCTTGACAGTCGCTTTAGGTAGACATAATAGGATACTAACTGCTAGCACAGGGAATAAGAATTGCAAGAGAAAGCTCTCTATTTGATGAGAGAATAAGCATTTAGCTAAAGTCCAAAAGCATCCAAAAGAAGCTCCTATAATCATCAAACACTTAAATAAATTGCCTTTAGTTAAGATGGCAATGGAATCAAATACATGCCGTAAAATTTCTCCACCTCCATAAGTATGAATCATCAGGTCCATCTATTACTCCTTTGTGTTAAGAAGATTATGGTTGAATCCATGTTAATGTTCCTTTCCTGTTGCATGAGTAAGCACATCTCTATTGAGATTTTTCCTAAAAAATAGAACTATTAAGAACTCATTTAATTTTTTACTTTCTCCAGTTGCTTTGTAGCCCATTTTTTCATAGAGATGAATAGTGATTGCTTCTTGAGATAGAACAGCAAGTTCAAAAGAATTTATAGTTAGAAAAAGATCTTCCATAAGCTTTAAAGCTATTTGCGTAATCTTTTGATTTTGGAAAGCAGGATCAATAAAAATAGGTCCTAAAAATAGATTAGCTGGAGCTCTATATTTTATCGCAATCCCTCCTACCAATTGATGATCTTTTAAAATCTTATAGTAGCCTTTCAAAGGATCCTTAATTTTATTTAGAGTTTTAGCTAATGCTTCACAGGCTGGATTAGTTTCTCGATCTTGGTATTTTTCCAAAAGAGGTAAAAAAGCTTTAACTTGCATAGCATGAAGTGTGCTAGCATCTTTTGAGGTAGCTTTTTCTAAATTAATCATGATAAAACCCTCTTTCTTAAATAATTCATCTCTTCCATCTAATCTTCCTTCGGTAAGTCTTTAAACTGTAACAGGAGCGCTTGTTCGATTTGATCTAATGATTTTAGACCGAAAGCTAGCGGAATGACTTTCTTAGTCATAGGATGAATGGCAACCAAGGCAGGAAAGTGTTGGATGCCCATCAGGTTAGCTAAAGGAGAAGATTCTGAGTCTGGTAAATCGGCTAAAAGAGTGCCATCCTGAGAAATGCTCATTAAAGACCAGTGATATTTATTGGCAAAAGCTTTGACTATAGGGATAAAAGCTTGAGAATGCGGCTGTTTGCCCTCATAAAATAAAAACAAACCATACTCTTGAGCAATCTTATTGATTAAAGCTATTTTCTGTTCATGATTGACTCTTTTTTGTACTTGTCGACCATAGTGAGTCGTCGCAAAATCAAGGGTTGGATCTAAACTAGGTTGAGTTAACAGAACTTTAGCCCAAGATTTAGAAAACTCAGCACTTTGATCTGTCCATCGTTTCTGAGCTACCATGTACTGAGCTACGTTTTGTTGGTTAGGATCTAATAGAGCCGTAGCTAACAGCAATTCTAATTTCTTTTTTTCTTGAGCTAACTGTTCGGTAGCTGAAAGAGTCATAGGTATTTCAACTTGGCTTAATTCAGGCAAAGGTTTTTCCTTCTCTTCATACCACCAGAAACCTTCTGCTTTTCTCTCTAACCAACCGGCTTCTAGAAAGCAAAAAGAAGAAAGAAAAATACTGACTGAGAAGAAAATTGTTTTAGCTTTCATGCGGGTACCTATTAATAGGCTGATCGGGCTGATTCTGCAAATCTTGTTGGATACCCTTTAGCTTTTGTTTTAACTTGGATTCAATATCTGGCAGATTGAGCTCAATAGCTTCCGTTAAATCAAGCGCTGTAAAATCGATTTGATGGATCTGATCGACTAATAAGCCTTGGCAAGTGGGCTGTTCCGCTGTACCCCAATCTTGTCCCAACTGCTGACGGGCTTGTTCTTGAAACAATCGGGCTAGCTTAGAAGGAAAGCAGCAAAAGACGTGATTATGACGGCTTTTCCACAACTCTAAGAATTTTTCTTCATAGTGACCGACATAATGACAAAGATGTTTATCCCTTAAGGTACTCAATTCTATCTCTTCAGCCGAACACTGGCTTAACTTTAACTTCTGAGCTAACCCCTTGAAAGAAAAGCAGCAGTCGTAAAGCAACTGATCGGCAATGTTTTTGCTACAGGTGAACTGCTTGCCATCAAAGAGTTTGATCTCTTTAATATCTAAGTCAGGCGCTTCTTTTAACTGGGTATTAATCTCTTCAAAGACTTTTAATTTAGTGATGACTGAAGAAAAAGAGGTATTGGGAGTATAACTTGTATCTTTTTCTAAATCGAAAAATGCATCAGGTTCCCCTGTTGCTTTTCGCTCTCTTTTTAAGCGATCAAAGCATTTATAAGTTAGTTGCCATACTGCACAGCCCTGTTCCGTTGGCTGTAAACAGACCCTTTTGACCTCTAGGCAATTCTTTTCCTTCAAAAAAGCACACTGCGAAGAAGAGGTCAGCTGACAGAGAAAACTCCATTTCTCTTTCCAACAGGGTTTATTTAATTTTAAGCCATCTATGACTCGAGGAGCTGAATCGATGCATGTTTTTCCTATGAACGTAGAGTTAATATCTTGAGAGACACTAGCAAATTTGTCTGGTTGATCAATTAACCAGGTTTCAATTTCCTGTATATGTGTTTCTTTTTCTTCTAAAACAAAATGATCGCAGGTTTCGGTATTATGTTGATGTGTCCATTCCGCTTTAACTACGTATTTGGCAGTTAAGCCTCCTTGGTAGTGAATATCATACTTTTTGATAGTAGGATCTTTGGCTAACTGCTGTTCCTTCTTATTACTCCATTCTTTAGCTTCTGTTTTCCAGAAAAATGTCTTCTTTTTATGATGACCCTGGCACTTCTTAATCGAAGTGATCTCTTTCATAGCAGGTTTAACTTGGAGAGTCTTAATGAAATGAACAGGAAAAGCTGAATTTGCTTGTTGACAGGTCTCTAAATGATATTGTTCTGATAGAAATGTTTCCTCTTCTTTTCCACTTGTAATTTCTTCAGCATGCTTGAAGATGTAATCATCGGGATTGAGATTAGCTTGCTTAGCCAAGTTTTGCTGAACAGCTGGACTTATCAAAAATTGAGTGAGCTCAGTATCATAGCGCTGTGCACTTTCAACCTTTTCCTTAGCAGCTAAAGGATCAAATGTCTGCTGTTTACCATTAAACAAAGGATCATTTTTTAAATTTTGCTTAATAGCTTGAAAATGACCTTTTAACTGAAGATGACCAACCTCTTCCGCTTCTTTTTGGTATCTGTTCATTTTATCTTGATCACCAGCATTAATAGTTAAAGGTAAGATAAGAAAAAGGATTGGCCATAAAGAACGATTCATAAACTACCTGCTATAGCGGGCTTAATCGCATCGAGGCAACAGTGCTTCTTCATCCAGATGAGATAGACAAAATCTTCCCCTTCCTTAGGATAACTTTGGCCTGAGCCCCATAAAAGATCACTTTCACCTAAGGGATGACAGGGCCCTTTAGTCTGAGGAATAGGATAGACAAGTTGTGTTTTGTAAAGGCTTTTTTTAATGAGTGGCATCAGTTTAGGCTGACAGAATTCCGTTTCTTCATAGCCTTTTTGTTGTAAAAGCCGGTGCATTTTAGCTAAGGTACGATGCACTAAAAGCGAACTAGCTTGGATAGCCCCAATGTGATGAGCCACTGTCCCTACTAAAGGATAAAGTGAGCCTTGACAACCAGCACACCAAAAAAGGGCATCGAGGGGTTTGTGAAAGGTTGAAGCAGCACAGTCGGCAATACAGGCTAAATGCGCTTCCGGTAAACTAAATAGGGCACTTTCGGCATTGAAAAGTAGAGCTAGGTTATCGTCATTCCACAGAAGATCAAATTCACTCATGTAGGGAATATCCATCTTTTCTTGAGTAACACAGCTAAAATCTGTCAATATATCAAGTAAGGCTAACAGTGGATAGCGATAGAAATGGACTTGATAAAAACTACTCTTAATAGGACCTTCTCCTAAAACATGCACACCGCCTCTATTTTTGACTGTTTCTTTAGCTAAGGAAATGCCTCCTAAGCCCATCAGTTTGTAAGCATGGCGCGTCACATCGATTAGATAGCGCGGTTCCCAAAAGGTTAAAGGCAAGCCAGCTTTAGGAGGGGTACCCTCACAAAAACAGAAAGGAGTGTTGTAATCTGTTAGATCGGCAGATTGAGGTGTGACATTGATTCCACCGACTGTAATTGGGAAAAGACACTCCCAACAGACATCTGTTAAAGGATTGATGAACTTGCCTTCATGGGCATTAACTAAAGAATAAAAAGGTAAAAAAATAAAGCAATAAAGCAATAAGAACATACGAATAAAGAAAGCATTTAGATCGCATAGGCTAGTCAGATTTAAGAGCAACTTATTCATAAGCTTGCCTCTGACGTATCTTCTTCCTTAACTCTTTAGCTTTGCTGGATTTTTCTTTCTCAAATTGCTCTAATGCATAATCAAGAGATACATGACCACTAAGCTTATACCATTCTTTTTCTTCTCTTAAAATAAAGGTAGGCACTTGAGTAATATTGTAATCTTGGAAGAGTTGAGGGTTGATCTGAATAGCTGCTTGTAAACCTTTGTTTTTGAGACTAGTTAAGCGTTTAGCTAACTCTTTGAAACTATTGTCAGGCAATCCTCTTAATATTAAGACTCCGCCTAATGACTCTAACTCTTCAGCTAAAGATAGAAGAGCTTGGTCTGTCATCGAAAAAGAAACGCAAATGATTAAATCTTGTTGTTGGTCTGCTGCATTAGCGTAGTTGCAAGTGCCTAGAGAAGGAATAGCTTTTTTTAACTCTTTTTTGACTAGCTGCTGAGAATGTTCTAGTTCCTTTTTTAACCATTGAGCAAGTTCTTGATCTTGTTGACTATACCCAAAAGAACAACTCAATAAAAAGTAACTAAGTACAGAGATAAACTTCATAGAGCAATCTCCTCTACCTTTAGCTTCCACTCTCCAACTTTTTGAGAAACTGTAGCGGGTATAGCTTGAATCCCTAGTTTATGGACTAGATAGGCACTTTGATCAAAGTAGACCGCTCTTTTTTCTTGTTGTTCGAGTTCTAGTGGATTACCTTTTACCAAGATCCATTTAGCTAAGGGATGCTGCTTAGCCCATTTAAGCTGTTTTTCTTGAGTGCTATCAAAGAATAGTAATTCCTGCTGTAAAGGCAGCATTTTTAAAGGATTGAATTGACTACCCTTAGCTCCTAGTATCTTTCCTTGCTGATTATAGATATCCTTTGAAAGAGTAATCGTTGGATCAAATTCATAACTACGATAGCTAGTAGCTGCTGGTAAAGGATGAGCCACAGGATTTTCTATACTTTTGACATACTGCTGGTGCAATTTCTCTTCTAAAGCTACTTGTTCATTAGGATTGAGTTGCCCCAATTTATTCTTTAGATAACAGAGTAGATCCTCTTCGGCTATTGGAAAAGTATGGCCATGCACCCCTAAGTCCTTAGCTTGAACTGTTAAAAAGAAAGCAATAAAGCAAAAAGATAAGCTAAGGATTTTCAAAATAAAGCTTTTAACTCCTCTTTGATCTGATCTATAGGAATTAAACCAAACTCTTCATAACGCGAATCAAAACTATCAAGATGTGTACCTCTTACAAAAACAGTATTAGCCGGAATAATTGTAGCTTTGACAGGAGATAGACGAAAACCTGAAGGACTCGATTTTTGAAAAGAACCGACTAACACTTGTTTAAAATAGAGATTATTTTTGTCTAAAGTTATCTGCTTTTGATTAATATAGATCTGCTGATCACAAATACTAATTTCATCCTTTGGCAAACCTACAATTTCTTTCAAAAATAAATGTTTGGATAGAGGATGAGTAAATGCTACAAGCTGACCGTAACAAGGAGCAGACTGTATTTTCTGACTCCAAAGCACAGTATAGGGTAGACTACTAGATAAATTAATGCGCAAGCCAAAAGGTAATTCGAAAGACTGGTCTAGTAATATAGACAAAATACAGACTAATAAAATGGAAACTATGCTAATTAAAAATTTTTTCATTGAATTTCTTTTAATTTAAATAATTACAAGTGCATTCATTCTTGCTTTTTTTTCTTATTTTCATCTATTCGACTTGGAGCAGTTGTACAGACTAATTTTTAGTTTTAAATTATTTTTCTACCTCTAATTTGATAGTTAAACCAAAAATGAGATTGATTGAATAGATCCTTTATTTTTAATTTTAATTAACTTGTCTATATTCCTTTCTAAACGATAGATAAAATCTGCATCACTATTAATTTTTGTATAAACTTTATAATACAATTGATAAAATAAATTAGATTATTTTATTAAAATTGATAAATTTAATAAAAATTTTTATTTAAAATCTATTTACTAGATATTTTTAAAAATTTGGTAGTCTTAAACGTGTTATAGTATTACATGTTTAGGACTAGCAAAAATTTATTAATGAAGAAAATATAGTGAGTTTGTGAAATATAAAAAAATAAATAGTATGTAAGTACCAATATAAAAACCATCTTCAATTCTTTTGATCTGTTTTTTATCTAATTTTATTTTTAGAGATTGTTCTATTCTGTATATAGCTTTATGAATAATCATTTTACAGATTTCTAGTACAATATATAATAAAATAGCAATTATAACGAATGTAAATAACTTATAAATAATCATTGTTTTTTTCTCTTTTTGATTTTTTAAATTTATTATCTTTTTTTCCCTCCAAAAGGATTTCAATAGCAGCTGTTAAGGAATATCCTTGTCTCCTTAGCTGCTGGATAGCACTAAACTCATCAGCTTTGGTCGTATAAAGCAGTTGCGAAAAGGAATCGAGTATCAGTCTTGTAATCGAGTAATTACTCTCAGCATCGCAAATCATGATTTCGCTATACTGACCTTGTCTTGTATGTACACTTTCTAAAGCTACCTTTTGGGACTCAGTTAGAGTAAGTTTGCCTGCTTCTATCAAGCCATGGATCGAACTCTTCTTCTGGCTAAGTAAGCACATCCAGTCGCTATTCTCAAAAGCTGCTTTCGCCCCAGGAGTAGCAAAGAAATCTTCTAACCCTTGAGTTCCGATGACCAGTGATCCATTGTATTTTCTCAAGCGTCGAGCTAAGGTTTCAATAAAGAGGCCAGATTGATTGCCTCTCAAAAGATCCCACGCTTCATCGATGCAGATCATAAAGGGTGTCTTGCGATCTCCAAGGAAAGCTTGGTTTGTAATGGTCATAATAAAGAGCTGAAGAACAACCACTTGTAAGTCTTTCTTATTTTTGAGTTCTTCTAATTCAATTAAAACCATCTGGTTTTTGAAATTGACGTTATTTTGACCTTCAAAATGTCTACCGTATATGCCTTCTTTGGTATAAGGAGTCAGCATGATCCCAAGCGATTTAGCTCTATTATCTTCCTGTTGGATAAGCCAATCGGCTACATCGGTAATCGTACCTGCCTGCTGCTTCTGCTTCCAAACTGTTTGAATGGCCTTCTCTATCAGTGAGTTTTCGATATCATTTGTACCAGCTGTAGGAGCTGCCATGCAACCAATCACCGATTTGAGCACAGTAATTGACAGATTACGTGCTTCACTATCAGTTAGTGAAATATTGCTGAATGGATTTAAACAAAGAGTGGATTCTTTAGAGAATTCGATTTGTTGCCCATCTAATAGCTCGTTGACTTTTTCATAACTGCGACCTACATCGATAATGAACACTTTAGCGCCAGCACTTAATGTACTAACTAACAGATCCTGCATGAAGACGGACTTACCGGAACCACTGCGTCCGGAAACGACTACATTGTAATTGCCCGTTTGGTTATCAAAAGGATTCCAATTGAGCAGTTGTCCTCTGCGACTAGTGAGTAGCATGCAAGCTGTCGGCGTCCCTAACCAATCTGCCTGAATGGGCATCAGATTGACGCACTCTGTACTTAAGGTTGTGCGCATCAGATTGAGATTCTTAAGATGGGTGGCATAGGTAGCCCAGGTCATAGGCAAAGTGGCAATGAATTGGGGCAAGTGCACGCAGGTATTAGCTACTAAACTAAATTGATTCATGCGAAACAGAGTTTTTAGACTCTGTTCGTGATGAGCTAACTGCTTTTCTTCCGACCATAAGCCGACTGATAACTGGGTCCATACAAAGCGCGCACTCTCTTTTAATTGACTGCGTACCTCCTGACACTCTTGTAACTCTTGTCTCAGTTCTGGAATCCAGCGCAATAAATGACCCGATTGACCCTGTTTTTCAACTAAATGCCCTCTTTTCCAAAAGCTATTTTCGGCTTTCTTTTGTCTAGGACAGTGCACTCCAAAGTGCAGATAGAAAGGCGTATGAATTCTCGCGCTTTCGCGAAAGACATCGCCAATCAGCTTTTGCATCTCAAATAAAGTCCAATGAGTTGGGTATTCAATGGGCCGATAGCTTTTAAACAGGGTAGTCTGTTCCTTATGCCAGGCTAAATGATCCTGTTCAACCGTGAGCCTGCCTCCTCTAGTCAGCTGATTGCTTAAATTCTCATAGGGATTCCATCTTGGTTGATACACTGTAGGGGCTGGATCAAAATTGACTAAGCTGCCGACAAATTCTAACAAATGGCTGGCTTGCCAAACGATAGCATAGGTTAAAGTCTTTAAAATGCTCAAAAACTTTTCTTTTTTAGCCTTTAACTGCGACAAAATGTGAAGGCTAGGGTCTTCACAGAAGACACTATAAGACAAAATAAAGCGAAAGTGCCGATAGCTTGAATCTTGCTTAATATGATTGACTCGTTGCTGTGCTAACTTCTTAAGAATATCCTGTGAAGATGCTTTAGCAGATTGCCACTTGTCTAAAAAAGAGCCTGTGCGATGATCAGCGACTAATAGACACTGAATCGAACCCTTTTCATCTAGGAGTTCGTTAAATAAAGTTTGAAGCACTTTTTCAATGCTCTCATCTCCGCCAACTAAAGGCACAGCTTCTAAGGTAAAGCCAACGCTTTGCTGATTGATGAACAGTTCTGTCTCTTCATCATAGGTCACATAAGGTAACAGATCAGCAAAGGGTGCACCTCCAAACACACTCTGTCTAATTTCCTCTCCCCGTTTATAGCTTGTTCGGTAGCCAATATCTGGATCGCCAAAAAACTGGGTGATCTTAGAGCCAATTGTATGAAGGGTATCTAACATAAGTGTTCATCTTTAGCTTGGATAATTGAGGAACTAAACTTTTAATAACTTATCTCTCTAACAAGCAGCTAAGTTGAGTAGGATTATGACCTAAATTTTCCTATAGTTTCCTTTAACTTATTAATAATTACTAGAAAAACTAGTGAAAATGTCTTCTCAATAATTTAAAGGCAACTATTCATCTTCATCAGGGGTCAGATAAATATAGTGTCCTGGTTGACATCCTTCTTCTCCAGCCATCCAGACTTTACGCGCTTGGCCTTCTTGTAAGACGGGCACTAAATGATTCCAGGAACCTGTCTGACTGCCTGCTATTAAATTAGGTCCTCTATGCATCTCTACTATCATGCTTTCTAAATCGGTTACAGAGGTACAAGGAATGCCAGGGCTAGGAGGACAATCAAATTGACTCTTGTACATCTGGCAAGAAGAAAGAAAAAATATGAAGCAACTTAAAAAGCTACTTTTGAAAAAGATCTTTTTATTGAACACTAGCACTTCCTTTCTTGAGATGTTTTTCTATAAAATTTAGATCCGGTGCTTCTTTGGCAAAGAGCTGACCGTTAATTTCGGCAATAGGCACAGCCATAATACCTTCTTCTTGAGCTAAAAAGACATAGGCCGCTTTAAAAGTGTCGGTCTTTTCGAAATGTTCATTTTGAGTTAACTGGGGCAGAGGATGTCCTAATAACTCCATCGCCTTGAGCATGAGATTGAGAGAATAGGTTGTATCCTCTAAGTTAATCTCTTCTAACATAACTTCTAAAAATGCTTTTTTCTGCATAGGATTGAGCTGAGCTAGACACTCCATGGCGTAAACAGTTAATAGATCTTTAGGTACCGGATGAAAGGTATAACAAACTGTTTGACCATCAATATGATTCTTTTTTAAGTTTTCAAAATCTTTCTTATAAAGTTCTAAACAGTAAGGACACATGAAAGAGTAGTACTGAGTGACCTGGTTAATAGCTTGAAGATTGCCATAAGTGACTAAGTACTTTTCAGGTAACTTCTCTATTCCAGCTAAAGATGAAATATTCATCCATACTATAGAAAAAAATAAAGCTCTTAAGTTATTCATAAATGCAGCTCTTGAGCAATGTACTTCTCTATTAAATCCATCTTTTTAAAAATAGAGTTCTCCTGTTCCATTAAACGCGTAGAGCGGAGTTCATGTTGTGAAATACTCCTTTCTACAAATTCTAAACTTGCCAGATAGTCATCAATCTTTTCAGCAAAAGGTACTTCTTGTTTTAATTTCAAACAGGAGATGCGAATGCTATCCAATGTATCTCTTAGAAATTTAGCTAAAAGATCAAGAGCTACAACTTCTGCTATCTGTTGAGTATCAATCGGGCAGACACTCTTCTTGTAAGCTGTCATCATGCAAATATAACGCCACAGAGGAATGCGTGTTTCCATCATGAGCTCTATTTCTTTATCGTCTAGTTCTTCATCTTTTAAAATTTTCAATTGGATATCATTGAGATGCTTAGCAATTTTACTGACCCAGGCTTCCTTAGAATCGAATGTCTTGCTCTCCTCTTTAATAATTAAGCACTGCTTAATCTTATCATTTTCACATTTGTAGAGCTTGAGTTCGCCCCCATCCATTAACTTTCTTAAAAATCCCTCTTCTAAGGCTTTTGGTGGATAGACCTCTACCTTTTCGTCATGGACAGTAATTGTACCCATCAAAGTCATGAATAGTTCAGCATTTTCTTTAGCTAAACTACTCTGATACTGCAAGGCTTTCCAAGCAACATTATAGTCATAATTGTATTCTGGATGGCTCTTTTTGATATCTTCTTGGTGTATTTTCCTGCTTTCTTTAGTTCCACACTCATGTCTACTATTCACACGATCTGTTATAAAGCCTAAATTGGTACCGACTGTTTGACAGATATGCTGGCTCGTCATCTCATTTTTCGGCCATACAGAACCAACTAGTCCAGCGGCGACTTCACAGCTATTAATATTGAGATTATTGATTTGATTAGCCCAGCTTTGCAGCTGTTGTACAGTATTAGCTATCTGAGGAGAGACTGATTGAAGAGATAATAGAAAAGAATAACCTCCAGCTGAACTCAAAATGCTTCTTAAAGTTTGTACAATCTCTTCTTCTTTGACAAAAGATAGACCTCCTGTATAGATATCAATCCCTCCACAACCTGCATCGATCTTAGGCATTGTAAAAGTTAAAGGTCTGACATTTACAGATTTATTGCGAATAGTCAATCCTCCACCAGTAGCATAACCTGCCTTTTGACTCTGATAAACAGTAGGACCTGTCGCATTGTATGCTTCAGCCACTTCATCTAATAATTTTCTCATATCTTCTTTGAGATCAGCTTTAATCAGAGGACAAATACTAATACTCAACAGAAGAAAATATCTTAAAAGCACGATCACCTATTTAGGGTAGTTATCTATTATGAAGTTTTATTGAAATTTAACCTGATTAAAACGTTTGATCCATGTTTCTTTCAGTTGATCCCAAGAGGTAGCTTTATCTTTATCTACGAAAGCTGCGAATTCATACATTAAATGAAAAGTCCAACCTTCTAAAAAAACTATTTTTTCGATACTTATAACTTCTTTATCTTTTTTTACTAATCCACTAGTGCCTTTTTTATTAGCAGTTAGTACTATTAGAACTTCAGTTTGGGTTGAGTTAATTAATTTTATACTATAGATATAATCTTCAGCCTTATTCAGTTCATATTTATAATTTTCTAATACTTCATTAATAGAGGCAGGAACTTTGTCTGAAGGTTTTTTATTATATCTTGTATTTTCAATTAGTATTTTTACTTTTTCACTCCAATAAAACTTTTTATCGCCTCTAGGAATCCAAGCTCCCCCTGCAATTTCATCTACATCGCCAAAGAAAAAATCTTCTTCTCCGGTAGACTTCCACATTCTTTGTTCATCTTTAGGCATAATAGTGTTGTAGATACTGCTTAATTTAGCAGTCATCTCTTTTTTCCACTGATAAGTCTTAGGCATATCTGTTAGCGGCTTTCCTAACTCTTGAAAAAATCCAGCTTGTAGAGGATGATAAGCTGTTAAAAGCAAAGTTGCTGCTACATAGGTCATAAAATGGCATTTGATCATGGTCTGTCCTTATATTTTTCTCTGACTTCTTTTATTTTTTCTTTAACGTAAAGATCACCTAAGGCTGCTTGATGGGTAAAAGTAATATCGACTAAACGGCCAGCCGTCACTTGAATAACTGGCATCACTTGTTCTGCCCGACGAATATAATAGTCAGATAGCATGTCAAAGGCACTAGAAGCACCACTCGCGCAGCCCTGCTTAAGAACATCCAAAGAGACTTGATTAACTTCATGGCGGCTAACAGCTGATTGCAAGATGCCACTGATGCCCGATAAGAAACCGCTGCGCGCGGCATTAGCTACGATCTTTTCAGATTTATCGATCACATCGCCTCTAACGCCAAACTTGCCATCTTCACCCGATACAAAACCAACAGCAGCTGTTTCGATAAATTCGCCATTGGCTTCTATTTTAGTTAAGCGCTCTAAGCGCATGTAAACCCGTTCTGTTGAGATGTCTCCATAAGCACTGGCAATGATATAAGCATCTTTGAGCTGAGCTTGTACTTTTTTGGGCAGATGCGCGTTATCTAACAGGCGTAATTTGACTGGCTGAGGGTCGCTCTTATTGTAAATGTTACAAGGCGCATCGATACTAGAAACGAGCAAAGCTTTGACACTAGTACCCGCTGGGATCGTTTGATCTATGTGAAAGACCTGTCGTTTACTTTTAGTCATCAGCACTTCTTTAAAAGCTGGTTTAGCCTGTTCTATTTTGTTGTGCTGCGTAGGGAGAAAGGGATCATCGGTAGGATTGAATTGATTTTGATTGAATGTAGGAAAATTAGGAAAATAAGGAGTCATCTTGTCAGCTAATGTATTTTTATCAGCTACCTGTTTGTAAGGTAGTTCCACTTTTTGAGGAACTTCAATCACTTGCGGTTTGGCAGTTAGAGAATCTTTTAACTCTTGCTTTAAGCGGATCACTTCTAAATTAAGCTTTTCCTTGTCCTTTTCTTTTTGTTGATCCTCTTTTTTGATTTCAATCAGGGTTCTACTCAGGTAGTTCATTTGATTCTGTAGTAATTTAGTGTCTTGCTCCATGCGGTTCATCCAGATATCTTGCGGATTAATCTTATCACCTGGTAATTGCAAGACAGACTCATGGGCTATAGCGACGGGCTGATGATCGATAGAAGTGTAAAAAAAGAGGCCTGTTAGTAATAAAGCTGCGCCTAGGATGGAGCCGTAGAGCAGCTTTTGATTCTTGAGCACCGTTTGATTATCACTCATCTTGACCCCTTTTTAACTGCTTGCAAGGCCACTGTTTCCTCGTAGGGAGCTAATCTATTCTTCACCAAATAGATCCATTGCGTACAAGGTGTGCTAAATTTTTGCTCATAGAGTCGTTGGGCCTGCTTGCTAGTGTTAGTCAAGCGCATGAAGTAGATCACCTGCTCTTCATTTTCAAATTGGGAGATCAGATTTAAAGTCAGGACTTTGGACAGTTGCTTAGTTTCTTCTTTGCTATCAAAACAGGCATAACCTTTAGGACATTGCCCTGTTAAAATGCTATCAATTAGGTCAGCAATGGGATGATATGTTGACTCAGAAAGCTTTTTCTTTTCAGTTAAGACGATCACTTCACCAGGCTGATCGGCAAAAGTAATTTCCAGATCTTGGACTTTGCCTTTTTCGGTAATCAAAGAGATTAAAATAGGCTGACTAAGGGGAGCTATCGCATGAATAAAAGCTTGTCCACTCTCTTCCTCTAATTTGACTATTAAACTTTCTTCTAAAAAGATCGCTTTTTCTAAGCGTCCTTTTTCCACTGCGACCCGATTCTGCTGATAAGTAGAAAAGGTACAGCGCAAGGGATGGAAAGTATCGATTTCTTGAAGAATAAGTCCATTCAACTGAGTAGTTAGGCTAGCTAGATAAAGACCACCTAAAATGAGGGTTTGTTTGATCATGTACTTTCTTTCTCCAACGCTTCCAGGCTAGTTAAAAAGAGTCGGCTATTTTGATAAGTAAAGCTTAGGAGATAGCTTTCGGTTTTGGAAGAGAGCGTCTTATCGCCAGTAAAAGACTGTCTATCCCCTGTCAATTTGACTGTAAGCTTGTGATTATCGACTTTGACTTGAGTAGGATAAAAAACATAAGCTGCACTTTGATTCTTAAGCAATTGCTCTTCTTCGATTAATCGCTGACGCAGTTTAGTATAGAAGCTGGTTTCCGTGTGTCTTAAGATGATTGTCCGTTGTTCAGCTGCTGACTGAGCCGACTTATTAAGTAACAACTGACCTAAAAAAACGCCAAACTGTTCGAGGTAAGTGGCTGAAACAGCTCCATTTTCTACCCAAAAGCTTTTTTCAATCACAGCTGGGGTAATGACAATGCGTTCCTCTTTGATAAATAGAAAGCAACTCAAAATAGCAACAGAGCTAGCTAATAATAGAGTCGTAGCTGCGAAGATGTTCCGTTGAAAAGAGAGCGTTTGCAAGTTGAAACGCATGATTCTAGATTTCATAACAGATACTCGCGCTGATGAGAGGGTGGTAAGTGCTTTAAATACTTGATCGTATGAGTGGGTAGATGCCAGTACAGTTGATGTTTGTATTGTCCATACGGAAATTTTTTCTTTAGACGGCTATACATGAGCTTTAAAGGCAAAGCGGTTAAGATTAGGTAAAGAGAGTCAAAGCTTAATCCTAGAAAAATGGGCACTACAAAGCAGAGAAAATCATCAATCTCCCAAAAAAGAAGTCTTGAAGGATTATCCAATGTTTTGAAGAGATAAGTATTTCGATGCAATGACATCAGACTGATCCTTTAAGTTAACGTGGCACTAAAGACAGCATAAATAAACTTAGGCATGATCAGTGTTATTAAAGCAATTGTGCCAAAAGTCACTATAGGCTGCACGCTCGAACTCATCAATGATTTACCAATCCCAAGAGCACCTGTAAATACAGCTACCATCTTTATTAAAGTCCCAAATAAAAAAGATTGTAGCGAATTCGTATGTACTTCTATATCAGCAGCTCCAAAATCCTTACTTGTTGTACCTGCTAAAAGATCAGTTGGCATGATCACCAAAAATAAAGCTGCTAAACAAATTCCACTGATTAATACTTTCTGAGACATATCTGAAACCTTTTTTAAGAATAGTTAATGAAATCTTTATGTTATTTTTAAGAAAACTTAATGAAAAGTAGATAAATATGTCAATGACTATTTACATGTATATAAATAACTTTATTAATTGAATAAAAGAAAATTAGTAAGAAATCAATGAATCATCTAAAAAATTCGTGCTTTATCAAGATAATTTTCTAAATTTTAATGTTGTTGTAGTTTAAATTAATTTTTCCTAAAAAATATTTATTATAAAAATTAATTTTAGAATTTTAACAACGTGTCGAAGATAATGGAAAATGCTGAAAAATCTAGTGAAAAACAAAAAGAAACAGTTTCTTCATCTGGATATACAATCGAAATTGGAGAGAATTTTTATAAAAAAATTAATAATCATGTTTATCTTTTGAGACATATTCATAAAAGAGACTACTCTAAAAACAGATGGATAATGGAAGCTTTAAATGAAAAATTATCTCAAAACTTAAGTCCTACTGAAGTTCCTAGAAGAAAGCAAATATCTCTTAAGATTGATGCTAATTTGCGCAAGAACTTAGAAATAAAAATAGAATACATCAAAAAATTTCGTAATAATTATTCGAAAAAAAAGTTTATTATGGAAGCGTTAGCCGAAAAATTGGAGCGAGAAGAAGAAGAATTTAAAAGATCTCCTAACTTGATTTAGTCATTTAACCAATTTTGCTAAGACATTGAATTGAAAATTTATTTAATTTAGCCTCTATACTCAATTTTATATTTAGATATACAATTTAATTAATAGTTAAACTAGTTGGATATAGGCAAAATTTAAACAAAAAGGGCTATACAAGGTCGAATCATGCTTTGACTAAGGGTATGGTATTCCTCAACAATTTTCAGGCTTAAAGAGGTCGTCTATCTTTAACTTATCTTTTGATGAAAAAACACATTTGCATTTTTGTTAAGGTTTTTTAGCTAGAAGGATTTGCTTAGCCTTTTAAGCGTAAAAGCAAAGCCTGATATTAAAATATCAATATCTTAAGTAATTTTTTACAAGACAAAAAATGAAAATAATTTTTTAAACTTTATAATTTTTAGAGGCTAGCCGCTTCGCCTCAAAGCGAAGGCGGCGAAGACGCTAAATAACGATATCGTTATCGTTATCGTTCAATTTTTTATTGTTATTTATACTCCTAAATAGAATAAAAGTTCTGTAACCTTCAGGAGTATGGGTTCTGTAACCTTCAGGAGTATGGGTTCTGTAACCTTTAATTTTTTCTTAGGAAGTAATTAGCTAATTTGCATCAAAATAGAAATAGTGAAAATACTAAATAACAGCGTTGTTATTGTTTTTAGTTAATTTTTTATTGTCATCTGTAGTATTAATTATAATAAAAGTTCTGTAACCTTTAATTTATTTAATTAAAAGATATTTTCCTCAAAAATTAATTTTTATAAAAATTAACTAGATAATAGCTATTTTTTTCTAATAAAAGTATTAAAAGCAATATATCTACTATTCAGTTTTTTTATTTTTGAGATAAATCAATAATTCTGAAACATTCAAAAATGGGGGTTCTGTAACCTTTAAATTTTTTTAATTCTTTGATTTTTTAATTTTATAGACTTTTTTCCTCTTTCTGAATTGATAATTCTTCCACGTCCTTGGATTTCTAAAAATTTTTGTTCTCTTTTATAATGGCTAGCTAGACGATATTCATTGCCTTGTCGATCCAAAAAGCAATTAAAAAGATCTTGATTACACCAATAAGAAATTATAGTCTCAATTTTATCTGGATTTAGTCCAGCTTCAGATGCTAATTTTCGCCATTTCTCAATAGGAATTAATACAGATCCAGATTGAGCCAATCTATCAGATTGATTTGAAAACTCTGCAAAAATTAATAGTTGAAGTTGAGCTTGATTTGCATGACTGTTAGGAGATCCATACAATGGAGGAAGGGCACCAATTGGAATAAGTCTTCTATCACTCCTTTCAAACTGGCAAACATAAGTAGGCAATAGCATATCGCCTAAAACAATACGAATTTTTGAAGGCTCATTGTTTCTGTATTTTTCATCTATACGAAAAGAAATCATATTTCCTTGACTTCCATCTGGAAAAATAAAACGACCGTAAGCTTGAACATGTAAAATCTCTTTTATTTTTGCTATATCTGTTTTTGAAGCACACTTTGTCAATTCAGCAATTTTGGAATAACCACCATCTATTTCTATTAATCGCGGGTCATTTTCGCCTTTTGACCATTGTTCAAATCCTGTATTAACTTGCCAGCGCAGTATTTTGTGTCCTGTTAATGTACCTAATTGTTTAACCCCTTTTTTAAAAGCTGAAATCATATTTATATCAACAGCAGGAGCAGTAAGTAAAGGCTCTCCAAATTGATCAAAGAAGATCACTGTACCATCTTTTTCAATGAATTTTTCTTCAAGTTGATCATTTGATTTCTTAGGATTTAATATAGGTATTATTCTTTCAAGAATTGGTTTTACAAGAGAAGGAGATCCTTTTATGTCTCTTTCCCAGAGACGAATACATTCATCTTCCCATAGAGCTTGAGTTAAAAGAATAAGAATTCCATTAATTGGTTCATTATTGCAGATCCATAAACCCCACACTTTGCGTCTATATACATGTGAATACTGTTCATCTTCATAAAATTTAAATAATTCTTTACTGATTTGTTCAACTTCAATAGCTAATCTTTCTCCTTTTTTTCCAATTGTTTTCAAATAATCGATAAATTCTGCATCAGTTTGAAGCATCCTCTTTTTTTCACATTTAAGATGATTATTTAAATCTTCAATATCTATTAAGTTTTTTTTAATGGGATATTGAAAAGATTTAAAATTAGATATATTCTTACAATGTTTAAGTAATTCTTTAGCTAATATATTTACAGCTTTAAAATCTTCTATATTATATTTTTCTTTTAAAATTTTGCTAGCGGTATAAAAGTGAATTGGCTGAATTTCAGATGAGTTTAAGCTCAGAATAGCTTCCTTAACAAAAGATAACCAAATTAAATCAGAATCCGAACAGCTTAATTTTGAGAATATTTTTTTGAGAACATTTTCTCCATATAGTTTTGCTTTGTTTAGTAGAATATATTGAGTGAGAGGAGAATGTTTTGATGCTTCTAAATCATAAATTTCGTCTTGATTTTGTAGTTCATTATGTGTTTTTTGTTTAACTTGTTTATTTAGATCACAAAATTCTTTAGGTATTAGCTTTGCATCAACCCAATTTTTCAAGTCTGTATAAGATATTTCTAATCCATAATAATTATAATCTGAAGTTAACATGGTAGATCCTAATATTTGTGGCCTAATGGTTCTTTAATGTTATTTTTATTATAAGCAGATAAATTTGAACATTTTTCTATAAAACCATCAATGTCTTTAGTTGTTCTAATTTCTTCAGCAATCAATGTAAAATTAGATTTTGTCATTTTTAAGACAGATCTATTAATATTTTCGCTTGAATTATCTTTTGTATAGTTGCATTGCCATCTAACCCCATCTGTTAATGCTGATGATCCTCTAGCAGCAGTTTGATTTTGGCTTATTGTTTGTAAGGCAGCTTTATTAGTATGGTGAGCAAATAAAACTGTTGGATTTCCTGGAAGGTCGATAGTCAATTCTTCTAATAAAGTAATAAATTGTGTAGCAGCAGCATTATCTGTTTCAGCATCTGCTCCCATAAGCCTAGATACTGGATCTAAAATAATTAATGCCCAGCCCTCTTTTGGTGCAGTCTCCTCTAATCTCATTTTGAATTCGCGAAAGTACATACTAGGTTTTCCATTTTCAAGAAAAGAAGATTGCTGTCCACAAAAGGAAAAAGGTGCTATTCGTTTGCTTGCTGCAAATAGAGCTTGATCATTATCTAGTAGTGTTTTTTCTTTCATTCTTAGTTGTTTAGTGGCTTTATATAGTAGTCTATGAATATCATCGTATTGATTTTCACCAAGTCCAAAAAATACGTTGCCTCGATTATCTTTTCCACAATGTTCTGTCGGGTTATATGTATCCAAGAAAGAGGTGCCATTAGCAATAGATATTGCAAGTTGTGAAAGAAGATGAGTTTTACCAACACCTCCAGCACCCACTAACATTGCTACAATACCTTTAGGAAGAAATCCAGTTTTTTTTCCATTAACTGTTAAGTAATCTAATAGCATCGCTTTCTTTAATGGCTCTACAAGAAAAAAATTGTCTTCAAATTGATCTAAAAATCTGATAGGAAACTTATCTTTTGCTCCTTTATTCCTCTCTATTGACTTTAGTCTTTCTTGAGCTGCTAAGATAATTTTATAAGGTTCTTCTTCTACTAATACTTTATTTTTTAAATAAAGAGATAAATCTAAGAGTTTTCTTTTATTTGAATAATTTTTAAGTTGATTAATATATTCTTCTATATAGACAGATGTTCCTGCAAATTGTGCGAGACTTATAATATAAGTTAATCCTCCTATCTTCTCTAACTTATCTTGTCTTTTTAATTCTTCACAGACTAAATGGACATCACAAACTCCATTTGTTTTCCATATTAACTTAAGTGTATTAAAAATTAGATTATGTTCTAAAAAATGAAAATCTACTTCAGTAAGTACTTTGCAAGAAATATTTAGAAAATTTACGTTTGTTAACATGCAACCCAAAACCATCATCTCAGCATCTTTTGAACTTGGAATAGCATGAATTTGATTTAGATTAGTCATTATTTAGCCTTGATTTAATGCCTCTTCTAATTTTTATTCTATTTTTGTAGTGTTGGTATTTTCCTGTTTATAAAGCAATTCTACTGCTTCATCAACAATTTGTGACTTTCGTGTTCGTTTACCAGCTTTAGTTCTTTTTAAAGATATTTCTATCAGTCTTTCCTCAGTTTTTGGATCAATATAATAACTAACCTTAAACTTATCTTTAAATTCAGCTTTTTCTTTTCGTTGTTCCATTTTTTAAGCCTTATATATGTTAATTATATTTAATATTTTTTGGTTTTAGCTGATTTATATTTCAGTGTCTTAATGATTAGATTCATTACTCCTAAAAAAACCATTTAACTTCTTAAGATCTTAAATTCAAGATACTCTTGAGAGAAATTTTAATGCAATAAAAATTTTTTATAGACTATTTATTATCAAAAATTTATCCAATTATGAATACATATAGTCTTTTGATTAAGATGTCTTAATTGCCAACTTAATGTAGTCTTAAATATATACTTATCTAAGCTGAATCTGAGAATTTCAAATAGAGGAGGGCTTATTCATGTTTAGCTGAATATGTTGAAAACTGTCATTTATTCTTATCATTAATTTATTTTTGATTGTCTGAAGATCCTCATAGACAAATCGTCTGATCTCTTCTTTAAAATCTGTAAAATTTTTATAACAATTAGTATAGGTTTTCTTTTCTCTTAAAACCTTCTATATAAGTTCAATAGGATTCAAAGTGGTTAAATAAGGAAGTAAATAATATATTTTGATTCTTGAAATTTTGAGATACTCTTCAATTTTCTTATTTTTATTAAAGCTTCCATTATTATAAATGACATAGATAATCGTAGGTTTTGAAGATATTTTTAGACCTGTCATCTGCATTTACGGTATCATATCTTTGAACAAAGAAATTCATTTTATTAAGAGACACAGTCTCAATAAAGTGCATTCGATATTAGCATTTGTCATAGGGTTTTTTAATCTCTTCCTTTTTTATCCATCCACAAATGACTTAGATTGAAATTCAGAGAATACTATGTTAAATCAGATACTTTGCTTATCTATTGGATAGATGATAAACATGTCCATCTTGTTCATATTGGCTCTCATTCTGAACTATTTTAATTTATAGGCTCATTTTTTTCTAAATGAGATAATTAGTTAAAATTTCCTCTATTTATAGTTTTTTAGCTGACTAGCCACTCCGTATTTAGCTCTTTATAAATTAATAAAAAATTCTTAGCATAAATAGAAAATAATAAGATAAAAAGTTAAATGAAAAATTTTTATCTTATTATTTTTTCTAAAAAAATAAAATTTTATTGAATGCTAATTAAAACTTTATTTCCCGATTGATTAAAAATTGGTTTAAAATGTTTTATTATATTTGGTTTTAATTCTTTAACAATGAATACTTTTTGGACTTTTGTATTAGAAAGAGAGTTATAAAGAGCCATAAAGCCTTCTGCTGTTATACCATCTTTAAAAGGGACTAGATTGACTCTTTCATGATTAGGATACTGCTTTAGATACTTAATTAATGTACTTTCTATTGCTTGTTGATCAGCTATTAAGCGTTCATTTTCAGCATCAAAACCAATTTGGTCTAAATCAGACTGGTTTAAAACTTGTTTAATTTGCTCCAAACTATCTTTTAAAATAATAGGGATATTTCGATTCACAGTATTTCTTTGTATTTCTAATTGATGTTGAGCAAAAATTGCCCTCTGTTTGTCAATATTTGCTAACTCATTGTCTATTACTTCTATCTTCTTTGCTCGTTTTTGACGTCTTAAATCAATTTCTTCTTTCTGTTGGCTCAGTTCATCCTTTTGTTTAAATAATTTTTCTAATTCATTCTTCTTATTAACATAATTAGTTAAAATTTGCTTTGTTTTCTCTTTTTCATCAGGCGTCATTGGACGTATTTCATATACTTTATAGCTAGAATGTGATATTGACGAAGTCATATTGATCTCCTTTAATGAATTTTATTGATTTCATTACAAGATCTTAATGAAATTGCTCATAAATATCAAAAGTTAAATTAATTATTACAATAATTTATTTTATTAATAATGATAATTTAAATATAATAGTATTATGTGATTAATATGGAGTATGAGAATGATTAATAATAACTCAAATCAATCCATTGATCTTTTAATTAATCCTTACAAACCATCTAAAAACCAAAAACCAGAATTTTCCAAAGCATCTAAAGTAGTCCAGCAGGTTTTAACAGATAGTTCTATTGAAACTAATTATCAACTGAATCTTAATCAATCTCAAAAATCTATTAGCCAAGCACAAGCCGGTTTCTCAACAAAATTGATAGAACCTAATGTCACACAAATCAATGAAAGTGAAGCAGAGGAATCAGATTGTTTTATAAATGAAGTAGAAGAAGACATTCCACTTAATGAAGAAGAGACTAGTAGCTCAAAAGAAATAAAAAAAGATGATAAATATTCATTAATCTGTAAAGAAGCATTGATTCCTTCAAAAAATAAGAAAATTAAACAAGATAAAGTTGATATTTCAAAAGATATAATAATCACAACTATTGAACATAAAATAGATATACCTATTAAACAGCTTCAAAATGAATTATCTAAGTATCGAAAAAAGTTAGAGAAACGTTTAGTTATCAAAGAAAAAATTGACGATATTACAGTATTTGAACGCATTGATGCAACTAATCATCAATCCATTCAAGCGATCCAAAGTCAATTCAACCAAACTAAAACGTCAGAAGTAGATGAACTGACTTGGCAATCTTTTGAACAGCAATTAGCAGTTGTTGGTAAGGATGGTAAGATTGGAGTATCGGAAGAAGATATCAAGAAACTTGGAAAAAAAGCCATTATCTACAATGATCTATCAAATGATTTGAAAGCAAAAGACTTAAAAAAGATCGATTTTTCTGATCCATCACTACGTATTACTTTTTATGAGGTCCGAACCATTACCTCAGAAGAAGTAGTTAAAAACAAAAAGTTATTGAAAAACTTTTTTACGCACTCTAAGCAACTCTATATCCTGGATCATCCTCTCAATCAGGTAACTGATTTTCAAACAGATAAGAAATCAGAGCTATCCAGCCAAAATATTCTACTTGAAAATCCCAAGTATCCTTCTAATAAAAAATTATCAAAAAAAAAATCGACTCTTGAAGACAATCAGAAGGAATTAAAGAAGAGAAATCAAATTCAAGACAGTATTCTCAATAGTCAACGTCTTCATCAACAAGATAGACATAGTCGAGAAGTTAAAAAATTAAAACAAGAAATAAGATCCATCGATATGCGAAAGATTTATGAATCCCGCAATGATAAATACTGGTTAAGATTCCTTGACCATAACGTTAAAGATCTCAATGCTCTAAGAATCAAGTTAGAAGAACTTAAGATAGAATGGGATCAATTAGCTATTTCAGATGAAGATATTCAAGCTGTCATTGAGTTTATCAAGCAGACAGCTACACCTGTCAGTTCACAAACAGTGCGCTCAATCATTGAAGCTATAGAGCCTAATCGATTAGCTGAACTTTCTCTTCTACAAAAGATCCAGTCTTTAATAAATGTAAGAATTCGTTATGATGAAGTTATTTAAATTTGTAGACAAATACTTATCTTTGTTTACAACTATTGCTAGAGATAATGCAGAGATGGCATTTTTTCTAGGATGGCAT
The DNA here is from genome assembly GCA_965200675.1 of Parachlamydiaceae bacterium. Lineage (GTDB taxonomy): Bacteria > Chlamydiota > Chlamydiia > Chlamydiales > Parachlamydiaceae > CBDAUP01. The sequence continues at coordinate 227,806 of CBDAUP010000001.1, forward strand.
TATTTCTATCAGAAAGATCTAGCAAATGCCTACACTTGGTTTATCAGAGCTTATAGTAAGCATTCATCCAAAATTAAACTCCATTTGTATGGAAAATCAGAAACACCTGCTGATCCCTATTTTCTATTGGGCCACCAATCCTATTTTCTTAAAGAAAATGCTGACAAAGAGTTAATTTCTTATGCTACTTATGCGCATGAGTCTATACCATTGCCTCAAAGGATGAGCTATATTTCAATAGCAAGAAAGAGCCAATCTTCTTTGGAAATCTATCGCCAGTTAGAGGGCAGAATAGATAGATTGATGATCTGTCATCAAATGGAGAAAGAAGAAACCTATTACTTGCAACTTTTTAATCAGACAGAGGGCAACCTAGTTGCTCTATTAAGTGATTTATGTGCTGAATCAGCCAATCCTTACCGTGATTTAGATAAATCTAAGTTTTATAGCGATGAAGCTAAACAAATGAACAATTTTTTCGATTTACTGAATTTTATCGATCAGCATCATGCTGCTTTTGAAAAGCTAGCTCAAGTTTTTTCTAGTTTTCAAATTTTGCTTGGTTATTATTATTTTTATAGACAGCGTCCCAAAGAGGCTCATCAAGCCTTTTTAAAGGCGTATTTAAATCACAATGAGAAGGGTCAAATCCAATTTTATCAAGATACAGAGGGATTAATCTGTGAACATACAAAACAGCGAACTTTTTATGATGATATTAAAAGTAAATACGACTCAGAGATCAATCAAATCTTCTACTATCAAGAATTAGAAGATAACCAAGGATACAAAAAATTACAACATATTAGAGATCATCAGAGAGACAAAAAAGAAGTTATCCAAGCTGAGACTTACTTATGCACGATAGAAGGCTACTTTAATCATATTAAGATCAATTATTACAATGGTAGCTCTTTTCATGAATTAACCATTCAGGAAAGTTTTGTATCCTGTATAGGATACTATGCAACACTTAGTTATGAAGGTCACCAAGGAGGTACATTAGCCTTAGGTCAGCTATCTTTTAAAGAAAATAATCCCTACTCGTTAAAACATGCCTTAGGCTGTTTTAAACACCTAGCTGAACAAGGTCATATGAAAGGTATAATCTACTTAGCCCGAACATTCATGAAAATTGATCAAGAGAAGCATGCAGATAAGATTGTTAATTTACTGACAAGGGCTATCCAAGCAGGTGATGCTCAAGGGTCCTATTGGCTAGGAATCTATTACTTATACAATGACATAAAAGAGCTAGAAATAGCTTTTAACTATTTAGAAGAAGCAGCTAGACAAGAGGATGCTGAAGCTATCTTAATGCTTGGACATTTTTATCACATAGGCTTATTTGTCAAAAGGGATGAAAATCAAGCTTTCCTGCATTATCAATTAGCTGCTAAGAAGGAATTAGCAGACGGTCAGGCTTTACTAGGTTATTGCTATGAAACAGGGATTTGGATAGTGAGAGATCCTAAAAAAGCTCAAGAAGCCTATCGACTAGCAAAAGAGCAGGGGTCTCAGCTTAAAAAGGAACAAATTAAAGAAGTTTTTGAAAATCTACGAATTAAAAAGATGGCTCTTTTTAACAAATGGAATTAAATGCAACTTTTTAATTGCGTAGAACAGTACTTAATTCTCTTTCAATCAGCTGCTAAACTCAATTCAGACATGCAATTCTTCCTGGGTTCTTATTATTTCCACAGTAAGGATTTAGAACAAGCCTATGAGTGGTTCCGATTAGCTTATAAGTTTGGCTCTAAAAAAGTCTCTCGCCAAGGAGAGGATAAAGATGCAAAGTACTACATTGACAAGTACCAACTCATAGATTATCAATTCTACTTTTTGAAGTCATGCGTTTCTAAGCCAGATAATTCTAAGGAAGAGGAAATCGTAGGCTATGATCGAGCTATTAAGAATCTCTCATTGCCACAGATTGCTCAGTATCTAGCGATCCAACATACCTCCTCATATTATTGCCTTCACCGAATCATGCAAGGCAAAAGTGATCATTTTTGTATCCAGTCTATTTTAGAAGCAGATGGACCTCATTATTATCAATTACTCTGTGATCAAACTGTTAAACAAAGAAAAGCAAAAAATATTTTAGCACTTAGTCAGCTATGTACTGAAGAAAAAAATCCCTATCGCGATTTAGCTCAGGCTGCGCTTTATCAACAAGATGCTTTAGATAGATAAGACTTTTTTGACTTAGTAAATTTTGTCAATCAGCATCAAGCCGTATTCAAAGAAGAAGCATCGAGAAATATTCACTTTCAACTCTTAATGGGCTATTACCATTTTTATGAAAATCATCCAAAAGAAGCCTTTGATTATTTTCTAAAAGCCTATCTATTTAATTTGGG
>CBDAUP010000002.1:0-2260404 GCA_965200675.1 Parachlamydiaceae bacterium
GGTACAGATTGGTTACATCCTCTTGAAAAATAGGACTGCCCTTTTCTTCTGAGAATTCTTGGTAAACATGACGCATCACTGTGATAAAATTAATGGCATCGCTAAGTCTAGCCTCCTTTATAGCTTTGTAGGAACATTCGAATAACTCTAGCCAAATCTCTTCCCTGTCTCTCTCTTTTTTAAGCTTATTGATGAATTTGTAAACTGTGTAGGGCTGATAGAGACCGCGCAAGACAAAAAAGCGGTGATAAAGGACTGCGAAAATAATAATCAATATATTAGCCATAAATAATTGACTAAAGTGGGCTTGAACTAACCTATTTTCTTGAAAGAGAATTGCTCCAAAACATAGGAATGTACAGGTTACCAAAGCACTAATGCAAAAATGTACAGATGGCGTATTGTAAGTTTGGTGATAAAAACCAGGCGATAATTTAGCTTCAACTGTTTGAAAAGAGAGAATCGTTAAAAACATGACCGTGCCAAAAATAGAGATGGCAAATAGACCTAGTTCAAAAAATTGATCTACCTCTACTTCGGGGAAAGGACAACCGGCATAGGTAAGAGCTATGAAAATAGTTCCTACTCCCACTAATAATAAGAGATTAATTAAAATAATTTTTAATAAGCTAATTAAGCGAAAATTGATAATTTTATGGGGCTTATTCATCTCTAAATTCTTCCTAATTAGATTAATAATTTTTTTATTATAAAATAAATAAGATTAAAAAAATAGTATTTATGAATGATAATTTTAAGCAAAAATTAATTTAAAATTAATAATTTATCTGATATAATAAAATATTATTGATCAAAATAAATAATTAAAAAAGGGAAATTATATATGAATCACATCAGTTTATTTTTTAATAATCAGATCATCAATAACTCAATTATTCCTGATAAGACAAGTAAGTTCTTAGCCCAATCAGTTGATTTTGGCAATTGGTGCTTAACGCCTATTCGCTATCTATGTGAGGGCAATTTAGTTATAGTTTCTACAAAGTTTAGTAGTGTCAGACATGACCCGGCATACACAAAAGAAGAAAGACAAAAAATGCCTTTTTTACATGTTGTGGCTTGTATTATTCTTTTAGCTCCTAGTCTTATTGTAGGTACTATCTTTAAAGGAATCGGCTATCTTTCTGCTCCTATTCGCGAAAAGCATAAGCTAGCTCTACTACATTTCACTCCAATAGATTTAAAAATAGGTCAGTCAGACGAAAGATTGAGTTTTGAAGAAATCCAAAAAAGTTTAAAGCAGGCCAAAGAAGCCAATCAGCTTGATCAACCTGTAAATAAATTAACCATTTATGCTGAAGAAAACACTAGTATCGATCGAGATCCCGGCATCATTCCTCTAAATCCTGATAAGGTTATTTTAGTAGGAGCAAAAATCACTCGTACTTATAATGATCTATCCTCTTCTTTACATGATGAATTAGTTAAAAAAGGTAAAGTTCTCCATACAGAATATTGAAAATAATGTAACTTCTAATAAACGTAAATGCGTTTATGTAGTTAAGGATTAATCTTTTTAGCTAGGACAAGCTCTATTTTTACAAAGAAGCTTGTCCTGTTTAATACTAGCTAAGTTTAATAGTAGAGCAATGGCGCAACTGTTAGCCATGAGCGAGCTACCTCCTTGACTAAAGAGCGGAAGATTTAAACCAGTACTAGGTAATAGCCCGGAAACGACCGCTAGATTGAGAAAAGCTTGAAAACAGATGACAAATGTAGTCATGGTCGCTAAGTAAAAGCCTTCCTGTTCTTTAAATTGCATGGCAATAGAAAAACCAATTAAGCCTAAACTAGCATAGAGAGTGATCAAAATAAGCATGCCTATAAAGCCAAATTCCTCCGCATAGATAGCCGCAATGTAATCATTTTGTGCTTCGGGCAAATAACTCAGTTTTTGCAAGCTATTGCCAGGTCCTCTACCAAATAATTGCCCAGAACCCGCTGCAATCTTAGCTTGATAAGGTTGATGGCCGCGCCCTTTGCGATCGAGTTCGGGATGCATATAAGTCTTTAACCGACCCGAGACATAAGGCAATTGCGTGGCAAAGATGCCTCCAATGGAAATGAGGATAAGCAAAGGCCAAGCCCAATAGTTAAAGGGAATGGCAGTTAGAAAGCATAGAATAGCTAGCGTAATGCCGATGGCAAAGGCTGTCCCATTATTGGGTTCTACCATAATCAATAAAAGAGGAAGAGCTAGAAAGCCGATTAACTTTAGAAAATGGTTAAACGTCATTTTATAATTTATCTTCATCAGGTAGTAGATAAAATAAATAGGCAGCAGAAATTTGACAAATTCTGAAGGTTGAAAGGAAAAGCCAGCGACACTAAACCACCGTTTTGAACCATTGACTGTATGTCCAATACCTGGGATGAGCACTAACACTAATAGAAAAGTAAAAAAAGCTAGGAGATAGGGGCTATAAGTAATCAAACGGCGGTAGCCTAACCTCCATACTAGAAAAGAGAGTATTAGGCCTACACCAGCTGAAATCGTCTGTTTAATCAGCGCATAATGCATGTTTTTATTTAAATCATGATCTAAAATCTCGGCTGATGTCGTACTAAAGATCATTACAAGACCTAAAGTAAATAAAATAAGAGTATTTAGTATCAGCAAAGCACGCATCTTCAAACTAGGATCTTATCTCACGCGAATCCTATCTCCACTTTTCAACTTACGAGCACTCTCTTCATCTAACTCATTCAAGCGAAGCAGATCATCGACTTGTGTATGAAATTGCTTAGCGATTTTCCATAAATTATCCCCACTATTCATCGTATGGTATTGCTTATCTTGCAGGCTTGAAGAGGGATTATTTCTTTCATTAGGCGTAGTAGGTGCAGGAGCTACTGGTTTGACTGTGTTAATAGGCACTTTTAAAACTTGGCCGATCTTTAGTTTATCATTTCTTAAATGGTTAGCTTTGATAATCGCCTCACTTGTCGTCCCATTCGCGCGCGCTATTTTGTCTAACGCATCTCCTTTTTTAACGGTAACTTCTACTAACGGATAGGTTTCATCTGGTAAAGAGTGAGCTGAAAGGGCTAAGGTACCTGCTGTATTTAACGAATCTTTTGATTCATCGTCAAAAAATTGGGCCGCCATTTGTAAAGGTGTAACCTCTTCTAAAACGCGATCCATTTCATCCGATGGCTCTTTTGCTAAATCCAGATCAGCTAAGGATAATTCATTGTCTACTGTTCTTTCTTCGACCATCGTATAAGTTAGCTCGCTAGGATCGCTGAGAGTTTCTTCCGTGCGAAAAGCTAACATGAATAGAATAGATAACACGCCAATGTTAGCTAAGACGGCAATAATAATGATATCTCTTCGTGTCATTCTCTTTTTCCTTCTTTTAATGGGAGCCTATGGACGAGGCTTTTAAACTTATCTCCTCTCTCCTCATAATCTTTAAACATATCATAGCTAGCGCAGCCAGGAGATAATAAAACAGTCTCTCCTGTTTTAGCACAATTGACTGCATGAGCAAAAGCACTTTCTAATGTGGCAAATATTTTTATAGTTAGAAAGGGACCAAGCTCGCGATCGATGTAAGCTGCTGCTTGTCCAATCGCACAGATCAGAGAAACTTTAGGTAGAAAAGCGGTTATCCAGCAATGGTAAGAGCTACCCTTGTGAACGCCACCTACAATTAAGATAATTCTGCCGCTCAATGACTCGACTGCTTTAATAACCGCATCGGTACTAGTTGCTTTACTATCATTGTAGTATGCCACACCTAAATGATTAGACACAAATTCAATGCGGTGTGGAGGTTTAATAAATGTCTTTAGTCCCTCTATAAATAGGTCTATAGAAATTTTCAAGTGCTTGCATAAGCTATAGGCGGCCAATAAATTCTCTAGATCATGCTTGGAAGCCGTTTGATAAAATGAGGGTATTTGAAAAGCTACTGTTTTTTCTTCGTAAATGTTTTGGTAATCAGTCGCTAGATGACAGTTACGATGAGTCCCGAAAGTAAAATAATCATAGGGTTTCATTAAAAAGCTAACTAAAGGTAAGCAAGAGTCGTTAATAAAAAGAGGTGCCTTTTCTTTTAAACAATGGATGATATTTAGCTTAGCTTTGGCATAATTTTCTAAGGTGCCATGTCTATCGAGATGATTAGGGGTAATGTTTAGAATCATAGCTGCATCTAAGCATTTAGCTTCCATGGTTTCTAACTGCCAAGAACTGAGTTCTAAAATCAGCAAGGGTTTGATAGGTTTTTCATCATAGTCATCGACTACTTGCGTCAAAGGCACCCCAATATTGCCTACAGCTAAGGCAAAAATCCCAGCCTGTTTTAAAATATGCTGGATGAGCAGTGTGGTCGTCGTTTTTCCATTTGAACCCGTGATAGCTACACAAGGATGCTTTAAAGTGCGACAAGCCAACTCTATTTCTCCCAAAATTTCTATGCCTGCTTGTTTTGCAGCTCGATAAATGGGATGCAAAGGCGAAATACCGGGTGAGACGACTAAAAAATCTAATTCACAAAAGTTTAATTCACAAAAGTTTAATTCACAGATATTAGGCAAGCTAGCAATCTGTGAATCAGCTAGCTGCAAACCTCTTTTCTTTAATGTTTGAATAGCTGGTTGTTCGCCAATTTTCTCATTTTGATCAATTCCGATGACCTCAAATCCCCGCTTTAGCAGATAGCTAACCGCTGATTTACCCGTTATACCTAATCCTAGTACGGCTACTTTTTTTTGCATCATTTTATTGTTAGACCTAATTTTTGAGCTTCCTCTATTGAAATTTTAAGGAAGCCATACCGATGATCGCTAATAGCAAGCCTATGATCCAAAAACGGATCACAATCTTAGTTTCAGGCCAGCCTTTATATTCAAAATGATGATGAAGCGGTGTACACAAAAAAATGCGTTTCTTACTGCGCCATCTAAAACTACTGACCTGTAAGATGACAGAAAGCGTCTCAGCTACAAAGACCCCGCCAATTAAACCTAATAGCAACTCGCGACGTAGTAAAACGGCAGCTACACCTAAAATACCTCCTAAAGCTAAAGAACCCGTATCTCCCATAAAAACTTGCGCTGGGTAACTATTATACCATAAAAAACCCAAACAAGCGCCGGTAAACGCACATAAGTAGATGGCTAACTCCCCACTTCCTTCGATATATAAAACGTTGAGATAGTTAGCTAAAACAATGTGATTAGAAATAAAAGCAATAAAAGCTAAACAAGCAGCGACCATAATTAAACAACCTGTCGCTAGACCATCTAAGCCATCGGTTAAATTGACGGCATTGGAAGAGCCAGCTACGACAAAAATGATGAAGGGAATCATCATAAAAATAGACCATCCCGATAAAATAAAGAGCGGTTCCTTATAAAAGGGTAGATAAATCCTCGAACTATATTCTTTAGTCGTCAATGTTTTACTCATTAAAGTAGGATTAATCATCGGATCATTCTTAATCTCTATTGGCTTCTTGACTATTTGTTCTTTGACTACTGGAGGATGAAACCAATGACCAAAATTGATGGCTTGATTGACAGATGGACTAAAGAGATAAATAGCTAATAAAAGAGCTAAGGCTATTTGACCAATAAACTTCTTGCGAGCCGATAAACCTTTGGCATTTTTGTACTTTAATTTTAAATAATCATCATATCCTCCTATTAAACCTAAAAATAGGGTTGTGACTAACATAATAAGTGTAAATACGTGTCGCAAATCCATCCACAATAGCATAGAGAAAAGCATGGAAGCTAAAATTAAAATACCTCCCATTGTAGGTGTATCTTTTTTCTTTTGATGCAACTGTCCTAAAAGAGGACACTCTTCCATTCTTATCGTCTGGCCTATCTTCATCTCATATAATTTCTTAATAAAAAAAGGACCGAGAAAAATACAAAAAAGTAGAGAACTAATCGCAGCTAACATCATGCGCGTAGAGTAATAGGAAAAGACTAGCGGAAAATTAAATCGATAGTATTCTTGTAAGTATTCAGCTAAAAAATAGATCATATTTCATCCAGCACTTTCCAAACTTCTTTAGCTTTTGAGCCTTTTAATAACACGACATCCCCAGGCTTAACGATCTCTTTAAAAGCTGCCAAAATACCTGCGCGTTCTGCATGCCAAAAGATGGGTTTATCGGCTGCTAACCACTCCTCTTGCATAAAAAGACACTCTTTGCCATAACAAAAAAGATAATCGATAGGATTCAAAGCTAATCTGCCCACTTCCCGATGCATCTCTTCTGAAAACTTGCCAAGTTCTAACATCTCACTTAGGATAGCGATTTTTTTTCCACCCTCTTTAGGCAAAGGTAAACTCTCTAAAGCAGCCTTCATCGATTGGGGTCCTGCATTATAGGAGTCATTGACAAATAGAATGCCCTTTTTTTCAATAAATTGCAGCCGTCTTTCCGGCAGCTTTAATGCAGGTAAAGCTAGGCTAATTTGCTCCCAGGTAAGTCCGATGTGCCTAACAACAGCTACAGCCGCTAAAAAATTATGTAAATTATGTTTACCTGGTAAGGGAAAGGAATCTAAGATAACCGTCTCTCCTCTTTCTTTAATGACAAGTCTGTTACAATCGGTTTTTAGATTGTAGTTTGCTTGAGGATGATCCAAAGCAAAAGAGAGCTTAGCACAGGATCCCAAGGCAGCTATCTCTTCAAAATTTGCTATTTCCCTGTCTAAAATGCCAAGCTGTGTTTTAGGATGGCCAAAGATCTCTCCTTTTATATGACTGATCTCTGCTAGATTCTCAAAATTACCAGCATGGATTAAGGCTACAGTCGTAATCAGCGCTATGGTTGGAGGTGCTATGTCGACTAATCTAGAGAGTTCATCGCGCTGAGACATGCCCATCTCCAATACTAAAATTTCCTCATTCCCATTGGTATGATTCAAAATAGTTAAAGGGACACCTATTTGTGAATTATAACTAGCTGGTGAAAAAGCTAAGCAGTAATGAGGTAACAGTAGACTAGCAATAAAATCTTTAGTCGTCGTTTTACCAAGAGAACCTGTAATGGCAATAATTTTAGTCTGCCGCTCTCTCAATAAATTTTTAGCTAAATCTTGTAAAGTTTTTAAGACATCCTCGACAAAAATTAGCGGTTTATGATGAGTAGGCCCCTGATAATTTTTTTTCACGACAGCTGCACAGGCGCCTTTTGAAAAAGCTTGACTTACAAAATGATGACCCTCTACTTTGGCACCAGAGAGTGCAAAAAAAAGTTCTCCAAATTTTGTCGTGCGACTATCGACAGATACGCCTGTAATGGGAAAGTCGATATGCTGGGGAAACTGATCGATTAACGTAGCTAAATAACGCAGAGAATAGGCAGGCATGAGCACAATAATCCTTACTGAGGCTTAATTAGACCTCTTTATAACCTCTATTTATCTTTAAGAGAGGTTTTTTTTCTAGTTTAAAAAAACCATCGACAATAGTTCAATCAAATTATAAGTCAAGTCAAATTAAAATAGAGATTAGCTGGATTAATGAGGAGCAGACAAGATGAGAAGTTACTATGAACACTTAGAATCAGCTAAAGGAACTGATAAAGCAGCGAACCTATTTCATCCCATTCTGCGCTCTTCCGCTATTTTTCCTGTTTTTAACTCATTGGGCATCAGCTCGCGCATCCTCTTTATGGGTTATTGGATTCTCAAGCGCAACATTAAAGAAATTCTAGCGGTTGTCACGCTGCGCGCTCTCTTAGGTCAGGTTCTCAACCGCTCCTCTTTCTCTATTACAGAACCCAAAACTTACAGAATCGAACTGCAAGAGCAGCTATCCCTAGCAGGGTTATCTCCAACAGAGTCTTTTACTGGCAGTCTCGAAATAGAGTTTTATTCAACTGTTCACTTAGCTTTCCCCTATCCAGCAGTTGTCATTAACTATTATGGACCCGCGTTTAGTAGTGTTGTTCATACAGCGCAACGCGTTTACAATGATTTTGAAGACCGGCAACGCAATTCTCAAACACAGGTAGCTGAATCGGGCTTTAACATCTATGCGGATGAGCAACATGAGCCCTTTATTGGCCTTATTAATGGTCCTCAAGCAGTTAAAGAGAGCGATCTTTATTTGGAGTGCTATAATTTAGAGGGAGAATCTATGCACCAAACACTCTCTTTGGGAAAATTAGAAGCCTATGAAACGCGCTTAATCTATTTTGGCAAAGAGTTAGAACTGCAAAAGTTTTTGAAAGGCCAAGTAGGAGCAGCTAAAGCGACTTTTCATGTGGACTGGATCTTTCCGCGCTTATTAGTAGGCAATTTTTCAGCTCATCTGCCCGCCCTATCGATTACGCATACCTATTATGATACCTCCAATGCGCTAGCCGCTAGCAATTACTGGCCCGCTGTGCCTGTAGATTACTATGCCGCTTCTTTGATGATCCCCGTTTGCACGCAAGATACCCATTTTACTAACATCTATTTTTATCCTATTTACTCTCCCTCTCAGTTTGCGATTGATCTAGAATTTTATTCGGCTACTGGAGAATGCTTGCTTGCTAAAAAAAATGCACTCTACTTGAATCCACCTTTAAAAGAGATTAAACAGCTCAAGCTTAAAGATTTACTAAAATCGGAAAATTTAACTCATCCTGCTTTGCTAAGTGCTCGCCTGATAGCTAGGACTGTCGAGGATTCTCGTCTGCCAGCTAGAATTAAATTGGGATTAGACATCGGCTTCCATCCTTTTGAGTTGCCTTGTAATATCTGCACTAATTTACAACCCTATAATCCTGCCTTTGATAAAAAACCCATATCTTTCCGTTGGGCTCCTATCATCCAGGATCAGCCTCACTGCTCTATTTGGATCATGAATTCCCATCCCTCGATTATCTATACCCAAGCCATTGTGATCACTTTACACTTTTATCGCGAACAGGATGCACATGTGCTTAAAAGAGAGTATTCATTAGCTCCTCACGGTTTTGAGATTATTTATCCTCACCTCGATCAAGAGTTAGTGGATTTCTTCAACCAGACAGTTGGCTGGTTTACCGTTGCTACGCCCAATCCCTATACGACTACCTATTATTTTAATGAAAATGCATCGGGTATTGTCGGCGGCGATCATGGTTTTTAAACTAAAGGGATTGTTAAAGAGTGGCGCAGAACAGCAAAAGAGGGCAAGTAATTGACAAATTTATAAACTTGACTCGTTTTATCATACCAACCCATTTTGATTTCCGTTTCATTGACGACCATCACAAAATGGGCTTGGACAAAATAGTTATAACTAATAACTTGATTCAGCACTTTATTGGAAAGTTTGATTGCTTTGCATTCGATTAGTAACAGAGGGTAAAGAGTAGACGTTAAGCTATTGACACAATCAGCAAAACAGATGATATCGGCGCGTCGATTGGGAATTGGCTGAGCGCGACTTAGATGAGGTAAATGACTTAAGGTTTTTTCTACGGCTAAACTAGAAAAGGGATAGGCCTGTTGATGAATCATGTAAGACAAGAGCTGTTGTCTTACACGTTCTTCAGGCGTAGCTTTGACCCATCCTCTTCTGACAAGACAAAAAATTCGGTCTACTTGGCTCACGCTTATTCAGGCGCCATGATACCGAGGTTGCCATCCTCACGCCTGTAGATCACTTTTAATTTTCGATCCTCTTCACTGCGGAAAATGATGAAATTCTCATCAAATAGCTCCATTTTGCTAATGGCTTCATCAGTTGAAAAGGTTCTAAGAGAGATGCTTTCCTCTTTGACGATTTGGCGAGAAAAATTTTTGCCAAACTGTTGATTATTTTCCGCTTCAATTTCTCGATTGACTTGCTCTAACTCTTCATTAACTGGATAAACTTGAATGCCCATGGCGATCTGCGCATGACCTGCTGCATGGTGATCGCGTACGCGTTCTTTGTAACGCCGCATCTTCTCTTTTAAACGGCTGACGGCTTTATCTATCGAGCTATACATATCACTCGATTCCCCGGAGACTGCCATTTTATGATTGTCAATTTTTAAAATAATTTCTACGTGATGCGTCAGTTTTTGAATATCCATAATCACATTAATTTCGAGTAATCTATTATTAAAACGATCAATCTTTGAAATTTTATCTATCGCGTAACTTTTCATGGCTTCTGTGACATCGAGATGACGACCAGTAATTGTAATATCATAGACATCTTGTTCAAATTCAGCAGCTTTAGATTTATGAGTCATAATAAGCCTCTCGTATGATAGATTTTAAATAATAGATTTTGATTAGCAGCAATTTTTCATTAATCTGAAATGAATAGCCTCATTTTTCGCGCTCTTCTCCTTATTTTTAGCTGATACTTTTTATTATACATCTAATTGTTTCTAAAGAGCAAGAGGCAGAGAAGTTTATTGCACCGAAGAGGGCTCGAACCTCCAACCACCCGGTTCGAAGCCGGGTACTCTATCCATTGAGCTATCGATGCGTAGTCAACACAGCAGCTAGCTTACAACGATTCTAAATATCTATCAAGTAAGATTTAATTTAGCTAAAAGATTTTATGCAGCGACTAGAATCCTATTTTTTAGTAGAATCTATCTTAAAACTCCCCTTTAAAAGTAGAAAGCAATGACTTTATCAAAAAATGAAGGTTTAATTCTCAAGGTGATGTCTTTTGGAGATTACGATCAAATTGTAACTCTTTTTACGGCTCACCAGGGAATAATTAAGTTAGTCGTCAAACGAGCTCTTCAAGCAAAAAAAGGGCAAGCAGCGGCTACTTCTCCCCTATCTGAAATACAGGTCGTTTATCGCCTGGGAAAAAGCGATTTAGCTACCTGCTATGAAATCTCCCTTCTCAATCAAAATATTAAATTACGCGAGAAGTTAGAAAATTTAGAAGTAGCTGCTGATCTTCTGCAAGTTACTCTTGCTACACAAGTGCCGCAAAAAGCTGCGCCGCAACTTTATAGCCTTTTGTTAACCTATCTAAAAAAAATACCTCTGTTAACAGATCCTTTTCTGTTAGCTGCTAGTTATCGCTTAAAACTATTGCGCCATGAAGGACTTTGGAATTTGCAGGTTTATTGTAGTCAATGTGGTACACAAGCAGAAACAGTCTATTTTAATCAGGGTATCTGTTATTGTAGCCAACATAGACCCGCCTCATGTGACCTTTATTTTGATCAAGAGGAGTGGCAAAGTGTGCAAGTTTTAGCTTTTGGCAAAAGTTTTACCGAGTTACAACTCGTATTACTGACGCCTACTTTTTACCAAAAGATAAAATTGCTATTTGATGAGATTTTGAAGTAGTCTCTCTTTGAAAGAAAGACTACTTTACAGTACTCTAGTATATACTAGGTTTCTGTTTGTGATTTCTTAAGAACAGCTAATGTAGTTCTATACTCTCCAAGCTTATCATCTAATCCTCCTACAAACGCTTTCTGTTCAGGTGGTAAATTAGCTGAATCATATTTATTTCTGATAGCTTCAAACTTAGCTATAGTTGCTTCTAGTTGTTGAACTTGACTACTATTGTCTTGAGTGGGCGCAATGATTGCCGTAGCTAGTGCATGCACTTTGTGAATGCCAAATAGCAGAGTCATCGCTTTTACATCATCGCGTTGTACTAGTTCAAAATCTGAAGCTAATTTTTCAAGCGAATGAGCTAAAACTGTTTTTTCGACTGGAGAAGCCTGATTAATGCGTTCGACTGTAGGTGCAAGTGATTTTTTATCCTGATCTTGAACGACTAAGTAAGAGACTATAGCTAAAGAAAATGTTTGATTAGCCATTGTTTGCAACATGGGCCTTATACCTGAAGCAGCGATAATTTTGTTAGTTACTTCTGTTACTACTTGAGTGACATGGTTAGCATCAGCAGTTGTATTAGCGGTTGTTGGCCAAGCAAAATTGTCTACTGCAGTTTTATAATTAGGATCAATAGTATAATTATTCATTAAAACCTCATTTAGTTTATTTGTTAATAAAATAGTTTAATTACTATACCATTATTAAATATTATCTTATATTTTGTCAATTTAAATATTTTATTATCATTTATCTTATCTTAATATTTGTTATTTATAACGCAAGTTGCGTATAACTAACCAAAACAAAAAATAGTTGAAGCAGCAATTATAAAAGTAATAATTTTTAGTTCAAAGCCATGAGCTAGGACAGCATGTATTTTTTTAGGCATCAAGTTTGTTATCATACTAAAAGTACCTTCGATAGTCTTCCGATGTGTCTTTAAATTAACGTAATCTTCTAGTTCATAAGACCTTTTGGAATTGCTTTTGCGTTCAACGATCATTTTTATTCCTTCATTAAGTAATGCATCTTCATAGTCATAATCTATATAAGCTGCATCTCCATACACTATACTTCCTTTTGGAAGATATCTTGGATCTAGAACCTTGAGAGCCGGCAGGTCATGCTCACTTCCAGGTGCAATGATCATTTTTAAAGGATGGCCTGATAAATTTGTAATTACGGTGGCTTTTACTCCATAAAAATAGCTTTTCTTGCTCGCATTATAACCCCGGAAATTTTCTGTGCTAAAAATGCGGCATCTACTTATTCTAATGTTCATACAAACTGACACAGGAAAACTATCTACAATAAAATCGTTATCCATGTAACGGTAAGAACTATATAGATGAGAAAACTCAAGCATGTTTTGCCAAACAGTATCAGGTATTAAGTGCATCCGCCTATTTAACCGGCTCTTACTTACCATGTTATTTATGTAGCCTGTTTCTTTAAGCATCTGTCTTGCTCTTTCTATGTTGCCATAAAAGTAACGACTTGCAATAATTACTGTTGTCATCACCTCTGCATTACTCATTTTCTGATTAGGCCATTCTTTTCCTATAGCTTTAATCGATTTGATATAATCATCACATAAACAATAGATGGCAATAATCTGCTCATTCATAGCTTCTCTCCTTTAATGTATGGTGTAGTTAACTAACATCTTAAGGATGAGAAGCTTTTTTATTAATACTAATCTAACTCTTTTATCACTTTAGTTATACGCAACTTGGGTTTTATAATAAATATAAACTATAAATGATTATATTTAACGAGAGGCACTATGATAACAAATGCAACTAGTCCTAAATTTAATTCATTAGATCTTTCTAGTAATTTTCATGCTGATTCGTGGAAAGAAGAGAATGAGCTGACTAAAATAGCAAAATTTATCTCAGAAGTGACGCTTTTAGGTCAAGGACTTAGAGATTCTACTACTACTACCACCTATTTTGGTTTAATTAGAACCGAAAGTCATGCTGACTTAATTGTTAAAGGAGATACACTTGAGTTAGGCAAGCGTTACTCCAAAAAATTAACTATCTTTCAGCGCGTATGGCGCAGAATTGTAGGTAGAAGTAAAACAGAACAGGAAGAGTATGAAATTTTAGCTTCTAAAATAGAAAAACTATTTTCCAATAGTATCGCCGTTGCAAAGATGACTGTCGCTAATGAACATAAAGATAATACTAACTTTGAGTTGTCTAAAATTTTTTCTGCTCCAACAGAACTTGATCCTCATCCCAATACAGTTAATAATTTTAAAATAGCTTTATCAACTATTCATCAACATGCCTCAAAAATTAAAGCTTATGATATTAATGAAAAAGTTCAATGGCATTATCAGCTATTTAATCACGCTTTCTCAACAACTGCTGAATTTGATTAAATTTAGAAATTTCAGCTAGAACTATGAAGTTCCTTACTCTTTAAAAAATTTAGGGAGTAAGTAAATTCATGCTTGCCTTAAAGAGTCAAAAAATGCTAGACTCTCAATTCATATTCTAAATTTGCGAAAGTGGCGGAATGGTATACGCGCTACTTTGAGGTGGTAGTGAGATTTTTCTCGTAGGGGTTCAAGTCCCCTCTTTCGCAATCTCTTCTCTTTAAATCTTTTTTTTATTATACTCTTAAAATTAAACTCTATTGGAAAAATAGTATGGACTGCTGTGCCTTTTGCAATGCCTCTTCCTATAAAATTAAATCCCTCGTAGAAGAGTTGCGCACCCGTTATAAAACAACTCTTTATCGCGATGTCGCGCACATCGAAATCCCTTTTGAGAATAAAGTATGCGACCTTTTTTATTTTCCTTATGGTGTGACAGTTTGCTGGGGAGCTAATAAAGAGAATAGTTTGCAGTTTGTCGAGCTAGCTAAGCCCTTCCTCTTGCAACCATTAGAGGAGATAGAGACCGATGAATTTACCTACATTCAAAGTGAAACTTCTAAAATCATCGATGATGAGATCCTACTGCCTAACATGGATATCTTAACTAAGCTAGCTCTTTCTCAAGGTATTGCCCAATCGGTTAAGCTTGGTACCTTTGAAAGTGCTTTGCAAAAGACTTTTATTTTAACGCGCAAAATTCCCGAAGACTTAGCTAAACAGGGCAAAATTTCGCTCTCGCGACGAGAGATCCGGCGCAAAATGGGTGAGCTATTTATCGAGAGAAATTCGATTAACTTGCATTTAGATGTGTTAGATACGCCAGAATTTTTTTGGGATTATCCTGAGTTAGAAACATTTTATACGATGATGGCTAACTACCTCGACATCAAGTCACGCGTCGAAGTGTTAAATCAACGCTTAAAGATTGTGCATGAGTTATTCGATGTACTAGGCAGTGAACTCAATCATCAACACTCTAGTCGTCTGGAATGGACAATTATTTGTCTGATTATCATTGAAGTCATCTTATCTTTATTGCGCGATGTATTTAGAGTGATATGAAGCAGATCGCTATTTTTTTAATTTACCTCTATCAACTATTTCTTTCCCCTTTATTAGGCCAAAATTGTCGTTTTTACCCCTCTTGTTCCCATTATGCCAGTGAAGCCTATCAGCGTCATGGCTTTTTTAAAGGCAGCTATTTAGCTCTTAAAAGACTCCTCAAATGCCATCCCTGGCATCCAGGAGGCGTCGATGAAGTCCCTTAAGTTTATTTATTTTCTAATGAATTTTGCAAGTATTGCTTTATTTCTCCATAAACAGCTAAATCAGCTTGATTTGACTTGATTTTTTCCTTTATCTCCTCTTCTTTATAAAGAGCTGGATATTTATTACTATTAATTTCTGATGCTTTTAAATTATTCAAGTAATTTATATTTTCAATTAGTCTATCTATTTGATGTTGCACTGTATCTAATGGTTTGCCCGCTATCTCATGATTTATTTCAACTTCAGCGCCTTGTTCCACGAGTTTTTGAATAGTAGGGTAATTTTTAGTGAGAATAGCTAGATGTAAAGGTGTATAACCTAGTTTATCCTGCACATTTACATCTGCTCCATTGTCTATCAGCACTTGTATCATGTCTATTTTATCAGTACGAGCTAAGTCATGTATGAGAGTCACTCCTAAACTATTTTTTGCATTGATCGTTTTTTTAAGCTCCTCATTTTCGCATAACTTTTCTAAAATATCAGCATCTCTTAACTTATGAATTACATCGTGCATTATTTTTTTGTATTTAGTAGGATCAGCTCCGCAGTCTATTAATTTATTAAGGATCCGTTTAATCGCATCTTCATTAGTCATGCGCTTATTAGATAAAATTTTTCTAAAGGGTTGGTAGGCATCAATGACTTTCATATCGACTTTTTCTATCAACAATTCAAACAGCTCTACATTGACTATCCCTTGTTCGCTGCCTTGCACTAGATAATTTAAGACAACCTCTTCTAAATCTTTCGTCTTGAGTAGCTTGCAAGCATGAGGAAAATTATTTGCATCGATATAATGTTTTACTAATTCTCTTTTATCTTCTACACTTATCATTTGAGGATTTTCAACAAGAGCACTCATTATTTTTTCATCCTTCTTACTTATTATATCTCCTATGTCATTCCCATAGTATTTGATTAATTTTTTCTTAGCCTCTTCACTCAGTTGAGGCCAATTTTTTAAGCTATTAAATAAATAGTCATCTTTATTTTGGATCACTTGTTCAATAAAATCTTGAGCACTATGTTCTGGCTGGAGATAAATTTCATAATTTTTATAATACTGCAGGGCTTTTTCGTAATAATCCTGTTTAGATGAATAATTTTGAGTGAGACGCATAAAAAGGTTAGGTATTATCCTTAAAATTTTACTCAAAGTACCCTTATTTTTCTCTTGCTCAATTTTGTTTTGCAAATTACCACTAATCTTAGTAACAGTAGTCTGCAATTTTTTTAGATTCTCTTCTCTAGTAGGTAAATTTAGACTTAATTTTGTAGATATAATTAAGTCTGCTATACTCTTTGTTACAGCTTGAATATGAATATGATCTATTTTTTGAGTCTGTTTATCAGATTCAATAGAATTATCTTTTTGTAAAAGAGGATAATAATAATTATTAACTGACATGATCTACCTATAATAAAACAATCACAATCTTATTATAATCTAATAACTATTATTAATCAAAAGATTAATTTTTAGGTATCTTTAAACTAAGCCCGGGTTTAAGAAAATCGGATTGCAACTGATTAAGCTGACGAAGTTGATCGAGGTCTACGCGATGAGATCTAGCTATTTTCCAGAGAGAATCGCCCTCTTTTACTACATAAGAAGAAAGAATAGCAGGTTTTTTAATAGCAGAATGATGAAGAGAAGTCATTAAAGATAGACTCTTTAACTCGGTCGGTTTTGCTAAGGTCAACAGCAGTTGATCGTTGCGATTGGATTCTATCTTAGGGGGTTTTAGTTTCTGCTCAGCTAATTTCCACACAGCACTACTGCGAGGACTAGCTAGCAGAGCCTTAACAAAAACCTCTTCCTCTTTTACCTGATCCGTTAATAGAGTGAGGATCTGTAAAACATGCGCATCTGTTAACTTGTAGGTTGCAAAGGCGCGATCTGTTTTTAGGATAAGCGCAGCTGCCATCGGACAATTATGTTCAATGTAAGTTAGCAGAAAAGCTTGACGACAAGCTGCTGAAAAATCTTGCAATACTCTTTGCTGTTGCACAAACTGGTGCAGCAAAATCCAAGGGCCTTGACTAACTAAGTCTAGAATCACCTCTTTTTCGATAGGATAAGGGGAACGTTTAAACAGTCTATCGACCATCAGAAATTCAGAAGTCATGCTAAAAGCATCGACTAAAGTAGAATCAACCTGATTTAAACTTTTTTCTTTTTTTAGATGGGCATGGAGAAAATAATGCAAGCCCTCTGGTGTGACTAGCCATTTTTCTGTTTGAATAAAATTTAAAATGGCAGCATATTGCTCCTCTTTTAGACCGGGGTAAAGAATAAGTTTTGCAGGCTGTCCATTTTTTAATGTTCCATAAATGAGCGGGCGCTGTTCTTGAGGTTGACCAACTTTAGCTAACGCGCGTTCTAGATCAAAATAGTGAAAAGCGACAAGACAAGCTAGAGCCATATCTTTTTTAGCATAGCCATTTTCGCTCAGCTGCTTTTCCGATAATTTAGCAATCAGTTGTTCTTGGGATAGTTGGCGGTAATAATAAATAAGCTGAGCATTGTTCAAATGGCTAGCAAAGGGCCGCTGTTGTTGATTAGAGAGGGCAGGTTTAGATTCAAAATAGGGAATAGGCGGCTTTTCGCGCAAAAAATTCTGTATTAAGCCTCCTAATAGAATAATATTAAGAGTCCCACTGATAAAAAGAAGCTGAGTTAAACGCTGCATTCTTTTAAAATTGGGGTTTTTCATGCCTATTACTCAATCTAGTTCCTGCACAACTCGTTTTGCTGCAGACGTCTTTCTAAGGAATCTAATTCCATTGACATTTCTGGAGGCAAACGCTTGCCAAAAATTTTAAAATACTCTCTTAATTCTAATACCTCTTTCAACTGTTGCGCTTGATCGACTTTTAAAAGATCAGCTAAATTCTCAGCCGAAACAGAGAGGCCAGTTAAATCTAAAAATTCCGGCTTAGGCAGATAGCCAAGCGAGGTAGTTGTTGCCTGATTTGCCCCTGAAGTGCGCTCAAAGATCCATTTAAGGACCCTTATATTGTCTCCAAAACCTGGCCATAAGAATTTCCCCTGTTCATCCCTACGAAACCAATTGACGTAATAAAAACGAGGTAAAGAGTGAGCTGATAAAGGAGACGTAAGATCTTTACCCATTTTAAGCCAATGAGCAAAATAGTCTCCCATATGATAACCGCAAAAAGGCAGCATCGCAAAAGGATCATGGCGCAATTTACCTAATTCTCCACTAGCAGCCGCCGTTGTTTCAGAGCATAGGGCAGCTCCCAAAAATATGCCATGCTGCCAATTAAAAGCTTCTGTCACTAAAGGCGTCACTTGAGAGCGCCTTCCACCAAAAATGATGGCAGAGATCGGTACACCCTTAGGATCTTGCCAAGCGGGATCGATGACAGGACACCGGTTAGCAGCGACTGTAAAGCGTGCATTGGGATGAGCGGCTAATCGACCCGCATCTGGCGTCCAGGGATTTCCTTGCCAATCGGTCGCTTCTGAAGGAGGAGTATCGGTTAATCCTTCCCACCAAATGTCTTGCTCTTTAGTCAACGCTACATTAGTAAAAATAGCTTGGCTTTTCAACATAGCTAAGGCATGAGGATTCGATTTCATCGACGTACCAGTGGCTACGCCAAAAAATCCAGCTTCTGGATTAATGGCATAGAGACATCCATCCTGACTAAACCTCATCCAAGCAATATCATCTCCTACTGTCTCTATTTTCCAACCCGGTAAACTAGGCGTTAACATAGCTAAATTAGTTTTACCACAGGCACTGGGGAAAGCTGCCGCAAAGTATTTCTTCTCGCCTTGAGGATTAGTAATGCCCAAGATTAACATATGTTCAGCTAACCAACCCTCCTCGCGTGCCATGACTGAAGCTATGCGCAAGGCAAAACATTTTTTTCCTAGTAAAGCATTGCCTCCATAACCGCTGCCAAAAGACCAAATCGTGCGTTCTTTCGGAAAATGAACGATGTATTTTTCTTGGGGATGACAAGGCCAAGCTCTATCTTTTTGCCCTTTCTCTAGAGGCATGCCGACCGAATGAATGCCTATGACAAACTTAGTCGTTGCGCTTAAACTAGCTAGCACCTCTTTGCCCATTCGCGTCATGATTCTCATATTGCAAACGACATAGGGAGAATCGGTTAATTCGATCCCAATTTGAGCAAGCGGAGAGTGCAAAGGACCCATGCTATAGGGAATGACATATAGGGTACGGCCTCTCATGCAGCCTTTAAATAATTTATTTAAAATTTGCTGCATCTCTTGAGGCGCTTTCCAATTATTAGTCGGACCCGCCTCCTCTTTTTTTTCTGAACAGATGAAGGTGCGATCCTCTACTCTGGCTACGTCATCAGGTGTTGAACGAGCTAAAAAACTGCCGGGCCGTTTCTTTTCATTGAGTTTTGTAAGCATACCGGTAGCTAACATCTGCTTGCAAAGAAGCTCATACTCTTCTTTAGAGCCATCGCAGATATGGACATGAGAGGGTTGACATAGATCTTTAATTTTTGCTATCCACTCTGCTAACTCTTTACTCTCCATCCTCTTTATTTCCTAAAAAAAGAAAAATTACTCGCTCTAGAATTTTTAAACTTGTCGATGTGATCTAAGGCTTTACCTGTACCTAAGCAGACAGCTGAGAGAGGATTAGGCGCTACAATCACTGATAGGCCTGTTTCTTTACTCAGGGCTTTATCTAAACCTTTAATTAGAGCTCCTCCGCCAGCTAATACCATGCCTCTTTCGACGAGGTCTGCCGCTAACTCAGGAGGGCATCTCTCTAAGGTTAATTTGACGCTTTCTACGATTTGTTGAATAGGCTCCGCTAGACATTCTCTAATTTCTACTGAATTGATGCGCTTAGTCACAGGTAAGCCAGCGACCTGGTCCCTCCCGCGCACTTCCATTTCCAGCTCATTACTTCCTAGAGAGTAAGCGGAACCAATGGTCATTTTAATCTCTTCTGCGGTCCTAGGACCTACCATTAAATTATAGGTGCGCCTCATGTAGTTAATAATGCATTCATCAAATTCATCCCCTGCAATGCGCAATGAACGCGATTCTACAATACCGCCCAAAGAAATAATAGCAATTTCGGTTGTACCTCCTCCAATATCGATGATCATGCTAGCCGAAGATTCCTCTACAGGTAAGCCTACTCCAATCGCTGCTGCCATCGGTTCTTCGATTAAAAAAACTTCTTGAGCACCTGCATGCAAAGCCGAATCCTCAACAGCTCTCTTTTCTACGCCTGTGATACCGGAGGGTACAGCAATCAGAATCTTGGGACGAAACAGACTGCGAGAAGGAGACACACTTTTAATTAGGGCTTTTAACATGCCCTCCGCTATCTCAAAATCTGCGATAACCCCATCTTTCATCGGCCTGACGGCATGAATTTTCTGTGGTGTTTTACCTAACATATCTTTAGCTCTTTGGCCAACTGCAATCACCTCATTTGTTCTAGAGTCTACGGCTACTACAGAAGGTTCAGCTAAAACAATTCCTTTTCCACGGACAAAAATAAGTGTATTGGCCGTACCGAGATCGATACCGATATCATTAGAAAAAACTCCGCGAAAACGAGTCATTTGTCCAAAGGCTGCTTGATAGAAGTGATTGAGAGTAGCTTTTAAGTCATTAGCTTTTTTTTTTGTCATCCTTGTCCTTATTCTATGTTTGTAATAGTTCCAATACTTCTTCCCATGTCAGTTTGGAGATAGCTTCCTCATCACAGGCAATCACATTTTTAACAAGACCCTTTTTGCGATTTTGCAATTGAAGGATTTTTTCTTCAATTGTATCGACCGTAATCAACTTATAAGTAGACACATGTTTTTTCTGACCCATGCGGTAAACGCGATCTGTCGCTTGATCCTCTACTGCTGGATTCCACCACATATCGTAATGAATAACCGTATCAGCTCCTGTTAAATTTAAGCCTGTACCCCCTGCTTTAAGAGAAACTAGAAAAACAGAAATAGTCGCATCTTGGTTAAATGATTTCACAATGTCTAGTCTATTTTTGCTAGATCCATCTAAATATTCAAAACGAATGCCCATTTTTTGTAGATCCGCCCTAATGATTCCTAGCATACGCGTATATTGGCTAAATATAACAGTTTTATGTCCTCCTTCGATCAGATTTTGCAATAATTCCAGCAACATATCGTACTTGGAGGAATCCCCTATCTCAGCTTTTTCTTTAGCAAAAATAGCTGGATGGCAACAAATTTGTTTTAAACGAGTCAACGTAGCTAACACATGGATTTGGACTTTATCAAAACCCTCTTTTTTGACTAACTGAGCTAACTCTTCCCGGGCTGTTTCGGCATAAGAGTGGTAAAGTTCGCGCTGAATAGCTGAGAGATGGCAATGATAAATGATCTCCGATATAGGCGGCAAGTCTGCTAATACATCTTTTTTCATTCTACGCAAAATGAAAGGCGCAACTTTATTTCTCAGAGCCTCCATATTCGAACCAATCTTTTGATTGGGATAGCGAATGTATTTTTCTACAAAACGATCGTAAGTACTCAATAAGCCAGGCATCAGAAAATCAAATAAGCTCCACAATTCATCTAAAGAATTTTCGATAGGCGTACCGGTTAGGATTAATCGATGATCTGCTTGGATGAGTTTGACGGATTTAGCATTGCGCGTCGTGCGGTTTTTAATGTGTTGGGCTTCATCTAAGATAGCATAGCTAAAGGGAATTGTTTTATAAAATTCAATGTCTTTTTGCAATAGGCTATAAGAAGTAATGATCACATCATATTTTTTAATTTCTGTTTGCATTTTTTTGCGCTGTGTCGGAGTGCCATCTACGGGCAATACGCTCAATTCAGCATTAAATTTATTAATCTCCTCTTTCCAATTGTAAACTAAAGAAGTTGGACAAATGACAATAGATAAAGAATTGGGATGCTGTCGTTTATTCTGCGTAATGGCAATAATAGCTTGCAAAGTTTTACCAAGGCCCATGTCATCTGCCAATACGCCATTGAGATGCATTCTGCGCAAGCGCTCAAGCCAGGCTACACCCTCATTTTGATAAGGCCTCAAAGTAGCATGAATGACTTCTGGAATAGGTCCGGCTACCATAGGCAACTGACCCAGCATCTGCTGTTGAATTTCTTTCAATCGCGGAGTCATCGAGAATTTGATAGGCAATCCTTTGAACTGTTCAGCCGCAATATTAGCTAAACTCCACAAAGGTCTCATTTCTGTATGATTATCTAAGATTTTAATGCCTATTTCATCAAATACTTGGACGACAGGCGCTAATTTTTCTAAATCTAAAACCAATATTTTATGATTTTTATTGCCTACTTCTTCCGTATCCGCTTTTCTTTTACCTGTTTTTTTACGCGAAAGTTCAATAAAAGCCCGTTTTGCAGTTAAACATTCCCATAATTGACTAATCGTTACGCCATTGAGATGCCCCTCTACTTGTAAATCTACTTCATATAGATCTATTCTATCTGTTTCTTTCAATGAAAGCTTAAAATGGGTTTCATCATACACGAATTGATTAAGTAAATTTTCTGGACAATTGAATTTAATGCGCTCTTGATTGGCAGGAATAATCTCTGTCATGAATTCGACAATTTTCTTATCACTTTTTGAAACATAATGTCCTTGAATGGGATCAAAGAAAAAATCTTGAAAAAGATCATTGATAACTTTTTGCTCTTCGGTCAAATTTCTAGCTAAAATGCCTTGATCGGTAATGAAAGATAAAATATCTTCCGGAGATAGGCGAGAAGAGGCGGCAGGTACTTTAATGCCATCGTAGATAAAATATAAAGCAGCTTCTAATTCACCATTTAAATAACTAATATCGCATTCTGCTTCTTGTTTACCTACAAAGGGCAAAGTCACAAAACGATCCAAAACTTCGCGATTAGATATCTCAGCGTACTGTAAAAACTCAGGGATAGAATTTTCTACAAATGTGCCGAATAAGGGTTCTGGAATAGTTACATTGCGCAAAATAGCTAAATTGCGCAAATGGCGTCGCCTGATGTGAGCTTGAAATCGGTAGTAAGTGCGATTGTAAATCATACCGGGTTTAGAACATTCAAATAATGTAGCCTCTTCTATGGCAATGCTATCGTGATGATCCAACACTAAGGTAGGCTTTAGAAATAGCTTAGGAGCAGGAGATTCTAAATAATCTAGCTCGAATCTCAAAGAAAGTGGATTAGATGAAAACCTTAAAGGTTCTTCAAAGGAACCTGCATAAAAACAGGGCAAGGGTAGCTGTTCTAATTCATTGTCGATCCCTATTTTAGAATTATGAGGTTTAGCTAGAGCAATTTCGTAAGTTTCTGCTAAAATAGTACCAAAAGCTTCTAAATCTATCTGCACTGTGCGCTGAATGCGCTCATCTTTACTCTCTTGGTAACGTCCATAATCCATAATCATCTTTAAAATACGTGCACTAGTTGGATCAAAGGAGTTGATGCTAAATGAGTAACGCTTACTGGCAATGTAGAGAGGTTCTTGATAACGTATCGCTTCTATAAATTCTTTTACATAGGGCATTAAAAGGGGCTTGGAACGGTAGGGAAGACGCAAAGCTAATTGCAATTCAAAATAGTTAGGATAGACAGTAGAATTAGCTTGAGAAGAATTAACTATAACCGATAATTCAGCTTTATCTTCGGCAATTTTTTCTTCTGGCAGAAAAAAAGGCGATTGGCCTAAAACGTGAGCTGCACCTATATACTCTTGTAAAAGTTCTTTTTGAAATTTTTTTCCTTTTCTAACGACCTCTTTAGTTTCAGCTTCTTTGAAAGTCTCTAATAAATGCGCTTTTTCTTTTTCATCAATTGTAGTCGTCTTATCTAAATCATTCTCTTTTGAAAAATCCACAACTAATGAATCAAAATTATCTTCTAAATAAAATAATAGCGCAGCCAAATGATGACAGTCATATTTATGAGGGCAATCACAGTTAGAATCGACAATAGAGGATTGGCGACGATCAATTTCAAATTCACAGTGGTAGCTATTATTAAAACTTCCTGCTATCTGACAACTCAAGCGCACAGCATGGGGATTAATTTTAACAATTTTTGCTACCTCTACCATTTTTTTTTCATGGAGCTGTTTGCCATCTTTTAAAATGGTAGAAGAGTAATCTTGTTTAAGCTTGCGGAAATTTATCATAAATCTAACAGCGCCTTTAGAAATCTACGAATTTAATCGCTAGAAGAAACGCTGCTCCTTTTTTAAATGTTTATTACCCTATTCCAGTTTTAAGGTGGGATGAGTATACTGCTCACTCTTATAAATTGTCATCAACTTTTCGCCATTTCACCATTCTAGAACAATATAAATCTATCAAAAAAAATCTTTAAAAAAAGATTTTGGTTTAGATTAAAATATTTCTTTTCTGTAAGAAAAATGACACAGAGAATTTTAAACTGAGTTTAAGGCCTACTTTTTAATTTTAGATGAGCCAAATTAAGCTTTTCAATCGTTTTGACTTGATCGAAATTGAGTAGATTTCTATACTGCTATTTCGTCTTGAAAAATCAAGTCGTCTTAATGCGGGCGTAGCTCAGTGGTAGAGCATCACGTTGCCAACGTGAGGGTCGTGAGTTCGAATCTCATCGCCCGCTTTAAATTTTTAAATCATCAATGCGGGCGTAGCTCAGTGGTAGAGCATCACGTTGCCAACGTGAGGGTCGTGAGTTCGAATCTCATCGCCCGCTTTATTTAAGTCTTGTTTTATTAGTCACTGGTTTTATTTAGTGAAGAAAATATTTTATTTAGTTAAGCAGAGATTTTATTAGTTAAGAGAGGTTTTTTTGACACAGTCTACATCAAACACGCAAGAAATTAACACGGATAACTTGACAATTCAATTAGTGAGTAAACCCGATTGCCTGATTGAACTGGATATTAAAGTCAATCCTAAAGCTACCCTTGCTGCCCAGGCAAAAGCTGTAAAAGCGGTTAGCAAAGAGGTTTCTATTCCAGGATTTCGCAAAGGAAAAGCGCCGACTGCCCTTATCTTAACTCAATTTCAGAAACAGGTGAATCAAGAGTGGCATGATACCCTTTTAAATGCCTCTTTTCAAGAGTACATCAAGTCTAAACCTCTCTATCCCTATTCTGAAGACAATAAAAGCTTTAAAAAGGTAGAAATTAAGAGCGTAGATTTAGAAAAAGGCTCTCATCTCTTTATCCAGTATGAGACTTATCCTACTATACCCACTATTACTCCTGCTTCATTGAAACTTAAAAAAATTGATCAAGAGTCTATTACAGCCGATAAAATCGATCAAGTAATTGATGAGATTCAACTTTATCATGCAACTTGGCATGAAATAGAGGATCGCGGAATCCAAGAGGGCGATTTTGTCCATCTCACGATTGATGCAGTAGAAGCACCTCATCAAACCATTTGTGAAGATACTTTATTTGAAGTCTCTAAGCAAAAAATGGGTAACTGGATGTATCATCTTTTGTTAGGTCATCATCTTCACGATCAAGTAGAAGGTCTAAGCGAGTGGGAAAACAGCACCCCTCCGGCTGATTTCAAACCCACACTTTGCCGCATTGCGATCAAAAAAATTAAGGTTCCTACTAGACATCCTTTAAATCAAGAATTAGCTACTAAAGTAGGGCTTACTGCTATAGAAGAGCTGCGCACTCGAGTAGAAGCAGATTTAGAAAGAAATGCCAAAGAGGAACAGCAGCAAGGCATGCGTGAACAAGTCATACAGCTTTTAAAATCCAATTACAAATTTGATATTCCTCTTTCAGTTTATGACAAGAGTTTGAAGGCAGCCCTTAAATCAAAGAGTGCAGACACGTCCTCTTCTGAATCTGCTCTATCTGACGAGGAGCGCAAAAACAAAATTAAAGAAGACATCATAGCAGCTTACCAGTTTCAATTTATCATTTACTCTATTGCTCAACTGCATCACATCGAAGCTACGCAAGATGAAGTGATTAGGGAACTCATTCGCAAAGCTAGTTTAGCTAGTTCTCAAAGTAAGCAGCCAGCCTTTAATCCTTCAGAGGAAGAGTTCATTAAGATTAAAGATGAGTTAAGGACTAAAAAGGTCTTAGATTATCTCATACAAGAAAATAATGACTCCTAATAAAAAAATCTAAATTTTAAAGATTTTTATAAAAATTTTCGCATTGCTCAAATTTGATGCTTTGAATTACGATGAATTTAAAGCTGACAGATTTAAAACTATAGACCTAAAATTAGTTCAAATTTAGTTTAAGTTTGATTTTTAACCTCGTTTGATTTTCAACCTCTAGGAGAATCCATGCCTAAACACCCTCGTCCTGCCTTGTCTATTACGCCTTACATTATTGAAGATACGGGTCGCGGTGAGCGTTCGATGGATATTTTTTCTCGTTTACTTAAAGATCGCATTATTTTTATTGGGCAAGATATTTCTGATCAAGTAGCTAATGTCGTCGTAGCCCAGTTACTCTTCTTGCGAACGGAGGATCCGAAAAAAGATATCCATATCTACATTAATTCGATGGGTGGCTACATTGCAGCTGGTTTAGCCATCTACGATGTGCTCAAGTGGATTCAATGCGATGTCAATACTTATTGCATTGGTCAAGCATCTTCTATGGGCGCTCTTTTGTTAGCGGCCGGAACTAAAGGAAAACGCTTTGCATTACCTAACAGCCGTATCATGATTCATCAACCGATAGGCGGCCTAGGAGGAACAGCTTCCGATATGCTGTTGCAAGCTAAAGAGATCTTAGAATTAAAGCGCTTAGTCAATAGTATCATTGCGGAATGCACCGGGCAAACAAAAGAGAGAATCGCAGCTGATTCTGAACGGGATTATCACATGAGCGCTGAAGAAGCTAAAGCGTATGGTTTAATCGATGAAATTGTCATAGCTAAAAAAAAACCGGTCGTAGCTAAAACTTAATGGATTTTTTTAATCTTTGACTGATCTAGTATTAGTTGTAAAAAATGTAATATAAACTAAAAATGGCCAAACCCTCCTAATTTTTATGAGTAAAATGCAAAGTAAAGATATCATCTCCTGTTCTTTCTGCGGACGTACAGAGGACGCAGTTGAAAAATTAATTTCAGGGCCTCATGTTTACATCTGCGATAAGTGTGTTGCTCTCTGTTCTGGAATACTCGAAAAAAAGAAGACACCTTCAGGGCCTTTAGAGTTCAAAGTTTTAAAACCAAAAGAGATTAAAGCTAAACTCGATGATTATATCATTGGCCAAGAATCGGCCAAGCGCACCATTTCTGTCGCTGTTTACAATCATTATAAACGCATTTTAGCTCTGCAAAATAAAGAGGGTGAAGTAGAGTTTAGTAAATCCAATGTTCTTTTATTTGGACCTACGGGCTCAGGTAAAACTTTAATTGCTAAAACGCTCGCTACAATATTAGATGTGCCTTTCACGATTGCGGACGCTACGACCTTAACTGAAGCAGGTTACGTAGGAGAGGATGTAGAAAACATTATTTTGCGTCTTTTACAAGCAGCCGATTACGATGTAGCTAAAGCAGAACTTGGGATTGTCTACATCGATGAGATTGACAAAATTAACCGCACGACATCCAATGTCTCGATTACGCGTGACGTATCAGGTGAAGGTGTCCAACAGGCTTTATTAAAAATTGTAGAGGGCACGATTGCCAATGTACCTCCTAAAGGAGGCCGAAAACATCCCAATCAGGAATACATTAAAATCAATACAGAAAATATCTTATTTATCGTGGGCGGTGCTTTTGTCAACTTAGACAAGATTATTGCAAAGCGCTTGGGAAAAAGTACGATTGGTTTTTCATCAGGTGAAAAAGAGATTATTGATTCCACTCACAAAGAAATTTTACTATCTAAAGTTGAACCGGAAGATCTAATTGCTTTTGGTATGATTCCAGAATTTATCGGTCGTTTTAATAGCATTGCCAATTGTAATGAGCTGACTTTAGAGGATTTGATCTCTATTCTAACTGAACCAAAAAATGCCATTATCAAACAATACATTGCTATGTTTGAGATGGATAAAGTTAAATTGCATTTTACGACTGAAGCTTTTCATGCGATTGCTCAAAAAGCTAAAGATGCAGGTACTGGTGCTAGAGCTTTACGTATGATTTTAGAAAATACGATGCGCGAGCTGATGTTTGAAGTGCCTTCCGATCCTACTGTTCAAGAAATATTTATCGAAAAAGAGACTGTTTTAGATAAAACATTTCCTATCATTAAGCGGCTAGTAGAAAATGAACCTCATGTTAATTCAAATTAAAAATTTGATTTAGCAGAGGTTATAAAGATACCAAAAAAGACAAGCTTAGCAGGTTAAGTAGAGTTTCGAAAAAAGTCTACTGTATAAAAATAGGTGAAGAGAAGCTTAGGAAGACAAAGGCTTGATGGCAAAAGTTCTAGCGTATACCTGGCATATAGTTGAGTTGTGACTTTTTCGCAAAGCCTTAGTCAGCTTGCATTTTTGCTTCTCTCTTTGCTTCTAGAAAAGAGTGGATAAAAAGGAAAAGATCACGTTATTTCCAATCCAATCTCCGCAATTTTGTAACTGCTACCCTCGATCTACCTAACCCTCAATCTATTTGTGTTTGCTAGAAAACTGACAGATCTAGCTTACACTTTTTTCTTTTCAGCTTTTACCCGTGTCCTATACACAGGACTCCCCTCTCCTGCTAATTTTGAAAAAGATATCGACCTTAAAGTTTAAAATTGATTAGTAGTACTAATTAAAATTGTTTTTATATATAATTAAATTAAGTAGGGAAATAGATTCTAACTAAAAAACCTTAGATAATTTTAGATAATTTTTTTTTACAAAAATGTAGAAAATAGCTCTTATTAAAGGGAGGAAATATGTCTTCACCGATATCATCATCTTCTTCTGTAGGTTCAACCGTAAATGTGAAATCTGCTTTTGCCGTTACTCAATCAGCCCTCAATGCCCATACGGAACAAGCCTTGATCGAATTAGCTTATGTAGGTTCTGCCAATGATCTTTTAGGCTCAGCCTTAGCTAACTTAGAAAGTGCGCTAGGTACGACTGCTAGTGTGCTTAACATTTTACAACAACTGCAAACATTGCATAAT
The DNA here is from genome assembly GCA_965200675.1 of Parachlamydiaceae bacterium. GTDB lineage: Bacteria > Chlamydiota > Chlamydiia > Chlamydiales > Parachlamydiaceae > CBDAUP01. Next base: position 29,048 of record CBDAUP010000002.1, read on the forward strand.
GGTATTAATGTCACGAGTAAAAGTGCTTTTCTTTTTAATTATATGACAGGCCCTAGTTCAATTAACAAAAATCCTACTACAGTTCAGACGGTAGGACCTAATACGCCTCCGCTCAAAATAACAAATATTAGCCCCTTCCCAGGCTTTCCAGGCTTTACTCAAACGATTACCTTAGGTAAAGTTTTAGATACGAGTACAACATCTACAGGTGTGACAATGTACACGCGCAATACAGTTCATTATGACAATTATTTAACCGATTACCAAGCAGCTTATCTCAGTGCTGCCAGTGCTTACTTTAGTAAAATTACGCCTACTTTTGTTTATCTCAACTCCTCCTCTTCTGGCTATCCTGCATTTTTATCTTCCATTAAAGCAATTAAAAGCCATTTATCGGCAGAAATTGCTACTCTAACTAATCAAACGCCTCTCTCTACTCGTGCTGATCCTACTAACTTATTAAATACTGTCAAAAAAGTTTACAATAACTTACCTACTACTTATACATTTTCAGCCGTCGAGAAATGGGCTTTAGATAATTATACAGCTACTGGTTCTAGTGCTACCGCTACGGCAGGCAATATTCAAAATGATTTAACTGCAGCTATTACAGCTTCTCAAAGTTTAAATGATACGCAAAAAGAAAAAGTGCGCAGTTTCTTGTTTGTCTTTCAAGAGTACTATACATCAGCTAGTGCTGTGCTAACTTCAATTTCCCAAATTATTCAAGATATGGCTAAAAAAGTTGGAGGATAGATCGGCAAAAATTTTACTTTCCTAGAATCTAATTTGTTAAATTTAATGCGTTAAATTTAAAGGAGAAACTTATGTCTAGTTCAGATCCTACTACTTCTACTACGCCACTTGCCCCCTCTTACTATATAGATACTTCTAATAATAGTTCAGGGCATTTCTATCAACCTTTAGCCCTTAGCCGCGTCTTTGCCCTATTAGTTAAGATGGTCGATATTTTACAAAAGACAGCAGCAGCTCAAGCTAACCGCTTAAATGTCTTATCGAACTGGCAAGCCGCTTATACGGATGAAATGAATCAGGTTCATGCTTTTATTTCAAATAATGGAGATGCTCATCCGGCTGGTACTCGAGGTGTAGCTGCTGCTCTTCCCTATGGTTCTACTACTACAGGTACACAGACAACGCAAAATGTAGGCTATAATCATTGGCTAGACTCTAGTAGTGATAGTGAATCTTCTACGATCCGCACAGATTTAAATACTCAAAACACCTCTTTTACTCAGTTAATGCAAGGAGATAGACAGGTGATTAGCGATGATGCTAAATCTTTGCAAACAAGTGTCAATCAATCTAATGATGCCGTTCAATCGCAAACCGATATCGCTACTTCTATCTTACAGCAGTTGAGTACTATTTTAACTTCCATTTTTCAAAGTTAAAAAGACTTGGCACGCTAGTTGCTTTAACTCTTCTAGCGTGCTAGCTAATTTCTTAAGCTCATAAACTGAGAACCCTAAAGATAGCTAGCTTCATCAAAGCACTTTGGTTAGTAGGAGGCCAAGTTATGAAGGGAAAACAAAATCAAATAAAAAAAGCGGCTAACGAATTAAGCCACTTAGTAGGTCAAGAAAAAAGGCAAGAGTTTCAAAATGTAACCAACCAAGTGACAAGTGGAGTGATGCCAAAAGATATCATGGGTTTAAGCGAGGCGATGATAGAGGGCATTTATGGTCAAGCCTATCGTTTATACAATACCGGTAAATATAAGGATGCCAGTCAATTATTTCGCTTGCTGATTATGCTCAATTCAACAGAATCAAAGTATGCGATGGGACTTGCAGCCTGTTTTCATATGTTGAAAGAGTATAAAAATGCACTTTCAACTTATGCTATTTGCGGAGTGATCGATCCTTATAATCCGGTTCCTCATTATCATGCCTCTGACTGCTATATCCATCTAAAAGATCCCATGTCAGCTATTATTTCTTTGCAAATGGCAGTCAAAAGATCGGCTGACAAGCCAGAGTATCAAATCCTTAAAGATCGAGCTTTATTGACAATTGAAAGCCTCAAAAAAGAAATAGAAAAACAAAAAACCAGCGGTGTGCTTAAGGAGTAAGCTATGGAAATGCTAAATGAATTAATTGAACACATTGTGGAAAATCTACAATTAGATCTCTCGGCTGAGGATAAGCTCAAGTATAATGAAGTCTTAAGTAAAATTTTTATCTCTGGCATGAAACCTCAAGAGGTCTTGGGTATTAGCGATGAGATGATTGAACACATGTATAGCTATGGCTATCGCTTATATAACTTAGGCAAATATGAACAAGCTAGCCATGTCTTTTTAGGCATTACTATTTTTACACCAGCAGATCCGCGTTTTCATTTAGCTTTAGCTGCTAGTTACCAGCGCCTAAAAAAATATGGACAAGCTGTAGAATCCTATTATAGGTACTCCCTTCTCGATACTCACAATCCTCTACCCTTTTATTACATGTATGATTGTTACTATCAAGTAGGCCAAATTAGCGATGCCGAAATCTGTTTATTAGAGGCGATTCAGCGCTGTGGAAATCAAAAAATGTATGCTAAGATTAAAGAGCGCACCAAACTTTTATTGGAAAATTTGCAAAAAGAGAAGCAACAATTAAAGAAAGAGGGAGCTGTAGTCTAAGCTAGACCCTTTAGTTAAATTAGTAGGAAGTCTTTTAAAAAACAGGAGTTGATTGACAGCTTGCTTAATTAGTCATTAATAGAGGATAGCTTTTATGTCTAGTTCAGGTTCGGGTATTGGAGGAAGTATAGGCGGCCCAACGCAACCCTCTCCACGCGAGATTGAGACTAGTGCTTGGACAACTGTCAATAAAGCAGCTCTAAGTCTCGTTAAAGATACCTTAGAAATTCCCTTTTCTCAATTAGGAGGCAACATCTGGCAGTATGAAGCTGATTCCAATCGTCCTTCCCTAAAATCTCTTAGTCATAACCGCACTTCCCATCCCGATGATGATACGCTAGATGACACATGGAAAATCTTTTTTAAACAATTAGTCGCTAAACTAGATCCTCCTATCAAGGAGGGGTTGACAATAGATAGGCATCAACCCTCTCCTTTGCGCGATACGCTATATGTGAGTCTTGAAAAGATGTTAACTTCGGTAGCTAAAGGATTAGCCTGGTTGCGCAAAAGACAAGTGGCATTTAGCTCCCATTCTCCTCAAGGCGAGCGTTTTCAAGAGAATAGAGAATTGCCTTTTGCGATTTTGCAAGCTGTCATTGAGCAAAATGTGACTATTTTAAGTAGTTTAGCCAGTTTTTTAAAATTTAGAGGAGCTAATTACACACATTATGATGACCTGTCTCACTTTTTAAATGAACTACGATTACTCAATACCTCTTTATCTCAGTTAGCTACTTTTTCTTTACAGATGCAAAACTTGCAGCAAAAAATAGAGTTAAACCGCATTGCCAGCCAGCTTCATCTCTTAGAACAACAATTACACCAGACCTATCATGGCCATGAGATGCAGATTCTCTATCCGCTGATCCAAAATATGTCAGCGATTGCTTCAGCTCTTTCTACGATTCCCTGTTCACCCTCTCTCTTTTTAGGCTTAAAAATGGCTTCGCTCGCTATTTTTAAATCAGATAGTCAGTTAGGGCTCATTGGTAAAGAGTTAGAAAAATGGAGTCAAATGCTCAGTATGACTTTACTCGATTCTTTTATGTTAACAGCGGGCACTGGCAAACAGATGATGCTAGTATTATCTTTAATCCTAACTTTTTTGAGCAGTGGAATTCTAGCTGCTTATCTCGCAGAAAAAAAGAGTGAATCTTCCTTAGAAACTAATCAAAATGCAGTTCAAGCTGATCCTAATTTTACTATTCAACTTCTTTTTAGTTTTTTTGGTCAATCTGCACTCATTCAAACTATTTATGAGTTTATCGTGGCTTCTTGTGGAGGAAATAAAGAGGAACAAGTTATTTTAGCTATCCTCCTGGAATGGGTAACGCTAATTCATATGGCCTTGATTAGCCATCAAGGTAAGATTCAAGAGGCGGCTACAGCCTTAGCTAATTTAAAAGAGCATGTGAAGGCAGGTTTCCAACAATTAACTAGCTGCTTAGCAAAAATTACTAGCGTAAAAAATAAGCTATTACCTCCTGTTTTCACTCAGATCCTATTAGCTATTGAGCAAGATAAGTGGGAAGTGGTGATTAAACTTTATCTCGATACTCTAACTGAAAAAGGTCTAAATCCCTCTCTTCTATTAAAAGAGTTAGAAATCACCCATTATTTAACTAAATTACTGCAAACCTACTGTATTCCAGAAAAAAAATCTCAATCGAATACTTTAATTCGAGCAGCTTAAAAAGGAGCATACTATGTCAGATATTCAAGGGGGTACCCCTCAACAAAATTTAGGCGATTCTTCGCAACAATGGGCTGCTGCTAGCCACCATGGCAAAATGGATAAAGCACAAAAAAGCGGCAGTGTGGCTACAGAGCCTGTAGCAAAAAAAGGCGAAGCATCGCCTAAAAAAGTACTAGAGCAAGATTCTATTACTTCCGCTAACAATTTAGAAGAGGGCACTCTAAAAGATAAAGAGGAAGCCAGAAAAGCAGGGGGTTTGCAATATGCTACTTTAAGTCAACCTGAATTAGATAGAAGTGAACCCAATCATCCAAAACTATTGAGTCAAAAAGGTCAGCTAGCTGCTAATCCTCCAACAGGGCCTACGGGAACTCAAAATCCCTTTCTCAATCCCAATCCGATGGTTGCTTTTTTTACCTCTTATTTAAAGATGCTGCAAGTACAGAAGGAGATTACAGCCGTTTCGAGTAAAATGGCTTACAATGATATATTGATGGTTAAAGCACTAGCTAAAGACCAAGCTGCTGCTACAATTGAGGCCGGAAAAGCACAAGCAGAAGCGGATACCAAACAGGCTTACATGTCCTTTGCGTCAGCTGGCGTTTCTTTTGGTATGGCCGGTGCTACAGCTGGTCTTTGGGCTAAATCGGCTAGAGAGAAGTCAGCTGAGGAAGCAGCCACTGCCAAAGGCAATCAAGAGGCAGATAAATTAGGAGAAGTGGAGCAACAGAGCAATACTAAGCAAATAAAAGAATTAGAAACTCAAATAGCTAATAAAGAAAAGATGTTAAATCCTAAGTCTATCAAAGTAGAACAAATTGAGAGTGAAACTCAAGAGATGGAAAAAATTGGCAATAGAGAGTCAAAAGGTAAAGAAAAATTAACAAACACAAACGAAGAAGTAGGCATTGATACCGCCATAAAAAATGAAAAGGCCACAAAAAAGAACAAAGAGGAAAAAGAAATTGATTTAGCAGATAGCCTCAAACAAGACCAGACAAAATTAGACAAATTAAAAGCTAAAAATGACAAACTCCCAAAAGAAAAAGGCATCCGCGATGCTCAACTCAATGCTGAAAGATTGAGAAGTAGTGGACAAAGGATTCAAAATGCGCCTTCTATGATGGTTATGCAAGCTATTATCGGTCAGGGAGGAGGTATGCAACAACTCATTCAAGGTTTACAAGGGCTGGCCAAAGCTAAAGGAGAAGGAGATGCGGCTTATTATAATGCTCAAGCTCAACAAGCTGCTGCTTTTGAAAAAATGATAGAAACTGCAGGAAATAGTGCTGTACAAAATGAGCAAGATGCCTATACACAAGCGGATGAGTTAATGAAAGCTCTACAAAAAATGTCAGATCAAGAGCAATCTGGCATGGGTTGGCGCACAGCCTAAATTTAATAAGTGATTAATCTCCTCAAAATTTTACATTTTTAGGAAATTAATCACTTTTTTAGTAAAAAATTTGAATAGTTGGCATACAAATTGCATAGTCTTAAGACTCAACGTAAAGGATGACCCCATGTTGGAAAAATACTTGCCTTTGCTCATCAAGGAATTAGAGATCGATACCGATTTAGCTACAGCTAATCCTGGAGTCTATAGTTGGCCAATCAATGAGCAAGTTAACGTGACTTTAACGAGTTATCCCTTTGGTTTTTCTTTAAGTTGTCCTATCGATACTAATCAAAGGAAAGAAGAGGAACTATTTTTTACACAGGTCATGCTTGGCAATTTGTTTGGACAAGGTACAGAAGGCGCGGTTTTAGGACTAAATGAAGAGGGGAACTTATTGACGCTTACTCAAACTATCGATTACACTATAGACTATAAAGAATTTAAAGATATTTTAGAAGATTTTATTAATACAGTTGAATACTGGAAAGATGAATCAAAAAATTATAAATAACTAAGTTAATTAAAGATTAATTTTATAATAAATATAGTCATGGGGAGCTAATGGAACCAGAAGAAGATACCATTTTTGATGAAAATAATCTGGATGAAAAAGACAATTTAGCTGATATCAACTTTGAAATTATTGAAACAGGACGTTGGCTATTAAAAGTTATAGGAGGACCCAATAAGGGAGCAGAATTTGCCATGCACGCCTCCACTAGCTATCTGATCGGTACAGACCCTAATAGTTGTGATATCGTTTTTCACGATACGAGTGTATCGAGACAACACTCTAGAATTTTTGTGTCCCCGGAAGATACGCTCTCTATTGAAGATCTTAACAGCCGCAATGGGACTTTATTAGATGGAGAGCCGCTTAAACAAAAGCAATCTTTGCCTCCTAATAATGTAGTGACCATGGGCACTACTTCTTTTATTGTATATGATAGAGAAAGTGAAATGCAAACGATTATCTCTCCTTTCCTCCCCTCGATTGTCAAAGTACTCCAGAATAATGAAGTCGCGGTGAGTGAAGCACCTATCCCTCAAGTAATGCTACCTCCAGAAAAAAAACCCTTGGATGTGCTGCCACCTACTCATTCAGGCAATGTAGGACGCTTTGTGTTTATCTCTATTCTCTTTGCTTTAGTTGCTATTATAGGCATTAGCGTGACGACTTTATTCAAAAGCGATCCCGTAGTTATAACTGAGCAGGTAGACTACGATAAAGTATTAACTAAAGTGATGACTAATTTTAATTCTATTAAATGGAGTTATAATAAAACTAATGGTCGGTTATTTTTAGTCGGCCACCTTCTATCAGCCACAGATAAAAGTCAGCTAGTCAATAATTTGCAAGGCGTCAAATTTGTCAAAAGCTACGATGATAATGGCGTTGTGATCGATGAATATGTCTGGCAAGACATCAATCAGCTTTTGTCTAATAATCCTATATGGCGCGGTATTACTGTTCAAGCTCCTTCACCAGGCCATTTTATTTTGGCAGGCTATCTGCAAACGCGTAAGCAAGCAGAACAACTCTCGCAATTCATGAGCGAAAATTTTCGCTACCTTGACTTATTAGAAAAAAAAGTCGTTGTGGATGAAGATGTTTTAGCTCAAGTATCGGCTGACTTGCAAAGTTTAGATATCAGGAATTTTGCCATGCAATTGTCTAATGGAGAACTGGTTCTATCTGGAGGGGTGACGGCTAATCAATTAGCTGATCTTGCCAAATTATTGACAGAAGTGCGCTCTATTCCAGGTGTTCGCATCTTGCGCAACTACATTACCGAACTTCCTCCTGAAGCTTCTTTAATTAATATCAGCGATAAATACACTGTGACGGGCTACTCTCATACTGCTAATCACAATTTAAATGTCGTTATTAATGGACGCATTCTTTCGCAACATGATGTGTTAGATGGTATGATTATTACTTCTATTAATTCTAATACTATATTACTCGAGAAAGATGGAATAAAATACCAAATTAATTATAACAAGTAGAATTAACTTTACTAAAATTTGCATAAATAATACCTATATGGTAAAATAAAGATTAGGAAACAGTATAGAGTCAAGAGGTCATCTTATGTTTGGTTTAGAAGATCAAAAGAAAAAGAAAAATGAAGATTTTGTTTTTGAACTGGAAACAAAGTTGCGTTCCCTAACAGGCCAAAATGCCTTGAAAAAGCAAATAGAAGTCTCTATTAGCAGAGTTAAAAATAATTTAAGAAATGGAGAAAATAAAGAGGAATTTGACCAATTTGGCATTTTATTACATGGTTATACCTCTTTATTAAAAGTCATCTCACGCTTTAAAAGTAAGTAAAAGTTTTGAAGCTGTGAATGAGTATTCAGCAGGGTGGCTGCTTTTGTTAAAACATGATTAAACGTTAAGAGATTGAAAAATTTCTTTTTGATAGCAAGCTTTTTTAAAAGAGCCATCCTACTGAATACTTATTTAAAGAATTCAGTAGGTAAACTAAGGAGTTTATCTAATTAGTAATTTTAAAAAGTTTAAGGATGAAGTGATTCAGAAAGAGATTAAATGTTTAATCTCAGGAACTGTAATTTCCAGTATGAATCCCCGCCAAACTTATACTCCGCAATAAATATAATTTTTTTTGGAGGATGTTATGGCTCAAAATCTTACCCACTTTGATGGGGAAAATGTTCAATCAGGCTTTGGTATTAAAGCGCTATTTACATTAGTTTCTGACGCTACTGCTAGCGCAAAAGCAAAATTAATGCAAATTAAAAATCGTCGCAGCGCAATCAGTATTGGTGATATGTTTGAGATGCAAATGTTAATGAACCATTTAGCTCAATTATCTGAAATGTCATCCAATGTTGTGTCAGCTTCTAATACAGCGATCTCATCAATGGCTCGTAATATTAAAGGATAACGTTTAAAATTGAAAAAATCTTAAACGACCCTTTTTACTATAAGGTGTAAAAGTTTAAAACTTTTACACCTTTATAATTAATCATTTAAATCATTCTATTATCAAAGGAAATGCCTTTATGGAAGAAAAACTTGATAGTTTCAAAGGAGATTTTTCTCTTTTAATAGAAGCTGGCTTTATTGCTGTTAAGCAATTAGATGAAGTAAGTGCTAGTCGCATTTTTCATGCTGCTCAAGTTATTAATCCCTCCTCTACTGCTCCACAGTTAGGCCTTGGCTATATTGCTTTAAATAAACTAGAAACAAAAGAAGCAACGACCCTATTTGAAGGTATTTTATTAAAAGAACCAACTAACTATTTAGCGCAAACTTTTTTAGGTATTTGCCATTTATTATCAAAACCTAAACAGAAAAAGGGTGAACAACTCATTCGCGAAGCTATCGAAAAAACAACAGATCCTACTGTTAAAAACCTAGGCCAGATTTCACTCGAATGGGCTGAAAAGGATTTAAAGAAAGAAAAAGCTCCCTTTTTTACTGCAGCAGCAGGAACTTAAAGTAAAATTACTTTATTCCTTCTGTTAAAAAAATGACTAACTACTCAAGTTTTAGCTGAATCTAACTATTTGATTGTATTGAGTAGAAAATACTGATGATTAAAATCCTTTAACTAAAGGAAGTTAAAAACCATGGCATTAGCTGACAAAATTGAAAAAATAGCAAAAGTTGAAAAAGCTCTTAGCAAAGGCCCAACTGAACTTGTCGAAAATGATTTAAAAAGAATGTCGCCTAATAAAGAGCACTTTGACACCTTGATGGTACCTGAAAAGGTAGAAAAACTGGACAAGGTCATCACTGATCAGAAGATTGATCCTTCTGATAAAAAAAATTCGCTATTAGATACAGCCCATGAGATGGGCACTAAAACAGAAAGTTTAAAAGTAGATCCGGCAGAGATCATTGCACAAACTGAAAAAGCTTCTAATCACATTACAGCTTATGCACATCAATTGGAAGCGCCTCAAGCTAAAATAAAGGAATCTTATACACCGCTTGTGCATAATAAACTTTCTCATATCAATGATAGCATTCGCATTGCTCTTTCAAAAGCTGGTGGTGAGATTAAAGAAGCTGTTCCCCCTCTTCCTGCTCTTTCTAATGATAACCCTATTTTTCGCTTCTTAGGCTTATTAACAGATGGTCAATCCAAGCTACAATCCCTATCGACAGAGGTAGAGGGATGGTCTAATAAAACAGATATTAGTCCTGCTAAAATGCTAGCTGTTCAATTAAAAGTAAATTTCATTACGCAAGAGCTCGAGTTTTTCTCTAGTTTATTAAATAAAGCTTTAGAATCGACAAAAACTATTATGAACGTTCAAGTTTAGAGCTATTTAATACAATGGATACCTTATGGATGATATAGACGATGAGTTTGATAAGCTGATTGGCAGTTTGGATGAGTTGCAGCTGACAACGATTAATGGCCGCATCACGGAAACTGTCGGGATGTTAATCAAAGCAATTGTTCCTCAGGTAAAAATTGGGGAACTCTGTCTTGTCAAACGCGAAGGAGAACCCTTGCGCTGTGAAGTTGTAGGCTTTACGCGGGATGAAGTGTTGTTATCTCCTTTGGGAGAGATGACTGGAGTAGGGCCCTCTTCTGAAGTAATCCCTACACATTTGCCTTTACATATTAAGGTTGGACCCAATTTATTGGGTAGAGTCCTAAATGGCATTGGCGAGCCGCTGGATGTAGCGACTAAAGGGCCTTTAGATGTGCATGAAATTTATCCCGTCATTCAAGCCCCGCCCGATCCTTTAAAACGCAATAGAATAACAGAGCCCTTATCGACTGGTGTACGCGCTATCGATGCAGTTTTAACGACCGGTAAAGGCCAACGCGTCGGCATTTTTGCAGCCGCAGGCGGTGGTAAATCGACTACCCTTGGCATGATTGCGCGCTATGCTTCAGCTGATGTCAATGTCATCAGTCTCATTGGAGAGAGAGGACGCGAGCTGCGCGATTTCATCGAGCGCGATTTAGGCCCTGAGGGGTTAAAAAAATCTGTCCTGGTGATTTCTACTTCTGATCAAGCTTCTCAATTGCGCCTGAATGCGGCTTATGTCGGCACAGCGATTGCCGAATATTTTCGCGATCAAGGTAAATCAGTCATTCTCATGATGGACTCAGTGACTCGTTTTGCCAGAGCTCTGCGCGAAGTAGGCTTAGCTGCCGGCGAGCCGCCTGCAAGAGCGGGTTATACGCCCTCTGTGTTTTCTACTTTACCAAAACTTTTAGAACGATCGGGTAATTCGGATAAAGGCTCTATTACAGCTTTTTATACAATTTTAGTTGCTGGTGACGATATGAATGAGCCAGTCGCTGATGAAGTCCGGTCTATCTTAGATGGCCATATTATTTTATCCAGTGATTTAGCCCGTCAGTTTCACTATCCTGCTATTGATGTCTTACCATCCGCTAGCCGCGTGATGCCGGATATTGTGCCAAAAGATCACCTGCAATTAGTCGGTAAATTGCGCGAAGTATTAGCTAATTACCGTAAAAATGAGCTGCTGATTAAAATTGGCGAATATAAACGAGGACAAGATAAAGCGGGTGACTTTGCAATTGATCATATCGATAAGGTCAATAAATTTTTAAAGCAAGGGGTTGAGGAAAAATGCACCTATCAAGAAACCATGCAGCTCTTGCGCACCTTATTCAAATAAAATTTTTAATTATACCTTTGTGAATCTCAATGGCACAAAAAATTTATCCTTTAAAGCAAGTGATGGAGGTCAAACAGCGCCGCGTAGATGAAGCTGAAAAAGTGGTAAAAGAGAGAAAAGAGTTATTGCAAAAAGAGAAGGATAAATTACTTGAAAGAGAAAAAGAAAGAGACAAAGCGATTCAGCATCACGATGACAAATTGAGGCAGTTAAGAGAAGTTTTAGATGCTGTGACTACGACGGATAAAATTCTTCAAATGAAAGCTTACTTAAAAATAGCCAAGGAAAAAGTGAGAATAGAGGAAAAAAAAGTTAAAGATCAGCAAGAGCAAGTCCATGTCGCGACCAAAAATTTGGAACAAGCAGAAAATGATCTAAAAATGCGCCGACAAGAGGTAGATAAGCTAGAAACACACCGTAAGGATTGGCTTAAAGAGATGCGCAAAGAAGAGGAGATCCTAGAAGGCCGCGAACAGGATGAACTAGGTACTATCATTTTTAGTGGTCAACAAAGACTGCACAAGCTGTAACATAAATATTTAGAGATAAGGAGTTTAGATTATGGTTAATCCCAATCGCGATAGCGTTAAGTTAGATCCTAGTGATGAAAATGAATACACCTCATCTGATCATGTAAAACCCGTTCAAGCGCCAAAATCTGCCAGAAATTTTAAAAATGTTTATAGCAATACAGGTAGAGAGGGAAAAAACGAGGAGGAAAAAATAGCGGGCAAGAAGAAACTAGGGACTAAGCCAAGTAAAGAGGAATCCCCTCATTTATCTACAGCTGATGGCACGTCAGAGGTGCAACCTGATAAAGATGAGGATGAAAATGGCTCTAAAAATTCGCTTTTTTCACTCTTCAAGCAACCAACGAAAGAGGCTATCGCTTCCTCTCCAAGTCAATTACTAGGTCAAAAGAAGACAGATTCTCCTGCTCATCTCTTTAGTAGTTTATCGCAATCTAAAGAGGGTGAAGCAGATAAAGATACTGTTGCTTCTGGCATAGCCCTCAAAAAAAGGCTAAGAGATGATGAAGTCAATGCGGATATTAACTTGAGTTCGCTAGCTCATAATGCAGCTACTACGACTCTTCAAGTGGCAGACAATTTTAACTATAGCATTGAAAAAACAGCTGCCGTTCATAACGATCTGCAAGATCTCTATACAGAACTTGTCAAACAGCTTTACACAGTAGAAAAATCGGGTCAAACCGATACGGTGCTTATTTTAGATTATCCTCCCCTCTTTAAAGATGCGAAAGTGATTGTCAGCTCTTTTGATACTGCTAAAGGACAACTCAACATTGCTTTTGAAAACTTAACTCAAGCTGCTCAAAAGATTTTAGACTTAGATGTCAATCGCAAATCCTTAACTGATGCTTTAAATAAACAAGGGTATAATGTGCAACTATTGACAGCCACTACGACTATCACAGATAATCTAAATGTCGATAATCCTGCCCAACCGCAAGACAAAAATCAAGAGGATCAGCAAGATACCAAACAGCAGAAACGTCGCAGAAATAATGAAGAGGACGCTCAGTAGAGCCAAAATCTAGTATTGATAATTTATTTGAAGCTTATGAGTCAATCTTTGACTCATAAGCTTCATCCTAATTCTATTCTATTTTATTAGTTGTTTTTGCATCTGCATAGTGCGTTTCAGCTTCTTTTAATGAAGCTGTATAATAGTCTTTCATTTCTACAGTTAAATTTTTTTCTTGAAGATTATTTTTTAGCCTTCCTATTATAGGAATAGACTTAAAATGCTCTACTATGTTATCTTCCAGCGCTTTATTAAGCAAAAAATTATCTTTTAGCTGGAATAAAACATCTTGTTTAGACAAAGGCTGATGTATTAATTCTCGATTATTTCTCATTAACCAATCGGCTAAACTTCCCTTATTGAGGTAATAAAGTTTTCCCTGTACATCTTTAATTTCATGTATTTTCTCAGGATTAAAACACTTTAAAATGTAAGCTATGAGAAAAGAGTGATAGCGAATACCTGTTTTTTTATGTTTTATCTCTTCTACTCCTTTGAAAGTCAACCGATTTTGTAAAGAAAAAAAACTCGTTTGAGGCTGGCAAATGCCATGAATATAATTTATATTGATACTCTATTTAAATAAGAAAACATAGTGTATAGTAATTGATTCATCCGATTAATTCAATCTAAACTTTAATATTTAATTTAATTTTATTATTTTTTAATCGATAATTAACTATTTAACGAGAGCTTAATATGACTATTTTTGGTACGTCAGATTTTTCTACATTTAAGTTCAGTCAAGAGACAGGACATTTTTTTGGTCACCATACTGTTTTAAAAGGCCCAGAAGAAACCGTAACGGGAACTAAGTACACTTACTGTGGAGCTTCTTCTTATAAGACTCAGCTTAAACCTTGTTTATATCTTCATATTACCCATAATAAGTGGACGCAAGTTACAGGTTTTTTAAGAAAATACCTTTTGCCTTGGCGTTGGCAAACAGTTTATTTTAGGGATAATTTAGAAGTAGTTCCTTACCCGATTCTAGCTTGTCCGACTAATCTATCTAGTGATCAAAAGAGTAGTTTTTATCGTTTAGCAAATAAATCTAATTTTGAGATAAACCTGATTGAGAGTACGCGCTATGAATAGCATTTTCATCGAGAATTTCTACGTATAGGAAAAAGCTATACTCATCAGAAAATAGTTCATCCTTTAGGAGAAAAATGGGGCTGTGTAACTAAAGTTGGTCAAGGTAAGTTTTATCCTATTTAGCGAGCTCGTACTCTTTTGTGAACTACCTGCCCCTAAAGGAGCAGGCTTCCATTGCTAGGCTACATGAGTTAATGCAGTTAGCTCTTTCTTTTTTGACGCTTCTTGATTCTCAGCTGCCTGCACGATTTGCCTAGCTCCTCGCGTCTGACCTGCAGCTCCACGTCCACTATCTAGTAAAACACCTCGACTAGACAACTCCGTTCCAGAGTTTAATAACAAATTGATGGCTCTTTTTTTGATTACCTTGGCAGCATTGTGGTCTGCCTGATCAGTGTGGCCGCAACTTTGGCAGCAAAAACGCGCTTGCGTTTGCCGATTGTTGGGATGAATGTGTCCGCAATCTGCACATTCCTGAGAGGTATAATAGGCTGGTATCTTGAAAAAGGCTTTGCCAGCTTTTGTTGCTTTATATTGGACAAAGGTCTCTAGGATGTGCCAGCCTTTGTCTAAGATAGACCGATTCAGGCCAGCTTTACTTTTTCTACGATTAGGCGCCCATTGTCCAGCTATTTTTTTAGCTTTGGGCTTTTTGGTCATTTGTTTAGTTTTTAGATCCTCAAAGACAATCACTTGAGTCGATGTCTGATTGACTAGTAACCGACTAGTCTGATGGCAAAAGTCCTGACGAATATGGGCGACTTTTTCATAGGCCCTAGCTAGCTTGCGTTTTTGCTTCTCTCTTCGCTTAGAGGTCTTTTGCTGCTTAGCTAGTTTCCTTTGACAGCGCTTAATGTAACGCTCTTTAGCTAATTTCTTTCTTTTTTGCTCGGGTGAAAAATCATAAACATGAGGCCCTGCTTGCACAGGTCGCTTAACGCCTCGATCAACTCCGATCACGATTTTTTCTAGCTCTTCTTTAGCTAAGCCTTTCAGGTACTCTAAATGTGTGTTTTGATCCTGTAAATCCTCTAAGTTGTCTTCGTAGCAAAAAGAGACAAAATAGCGTCCATTCCTCTTTTTGATGCGGAGCAACTTCGGCTCTCCGTAAGAGCTATGATTTTTAAGCGATAGAAATCCGATGTTATTTGTCTTAGAGCCAATCAATAAACGCCTCACTCCATCTTCGCCTGTCTCAAATCGAAAGAGCTCATTAGTCAAATGGATGCTAGCTGTATCCGTTTTCTTCTTTCTTTTGGGCTTGCCACATAGGCCTTTGAGAAAATGGCGGTGGGTTTGATAGTAGTTGACTGTGGAGTTTCTTAAGATTTGGCTAGGGCAATTAAACAGCCAAGGAGATAAAGTCTGATCCTTATATTGGGAAAATGTCTGATCGATTATGGGATAGGTCTTTGTCGGCAGGTAGCGTTTGGCAAATCCCTGCAAGTAGCGTGCTTCATCGCATTTGGCATTCCAGATAAAACGCGCACATCCCATCCATTGACTTAAGATCAGCTTTTGATGCTCTGTCGGATGGGCTTGAAGTTTAATGCCGGTTAACATAACAACTTGTATTTTAAAAACAGTAGGTATACATTAATTTTAAATTTAGGTCAAGACTACATAAAAAATAATTTGGAAAAAAATTCAAGCATCAAGTACAGCTTCTTAAAAAAATTCTCCTCTGCGTGGGAAGAAAGAATTTTGCAAGTTAATCATTTATCCGAAAAGATCCTCATCAAAAAACAAAACGCTGCTTTATTTCCTGAAAAAGTGATCGATGTAGCTAAAAGTCTAGCGAATAAATAGTTGGCTTTTCCTCTGGGCAAGAGGGCTTAGAAAAGCCGATTGTCAGATTAATAGCAAACCGATCATCATCGATGCGATGGCGGTAGTAGAGTTTTAAATGCCAAGCTGAACGCAAAGTAGCTAGAATATCGATTTCAAACTCCGTATACTTGGGTTCTGTCAGCCGATTCCATCCCTGTCTCGATTCAAATTCAATCGCCCAATTGGGATGAAAACGGTAAAAGAAATGCAACAAGAGCGTATCGCGTCTATCCGATAAAGAGGAGTGCAAGAGCTGATGAACCGGCCGAAAAGAATCGAGCATGAAATTATCGCGATCAACTTTACGCCAGTCATACGCATCCCGGTGCCGGTATTCAGCTGTGATAGCCATATCCTGACTTAAAGTCCATCCTAGGCGTAGATTAGCATAGTCGATTTTATTGCGCTGTAGATCCCAGGCCATATCTAAACTAGAGTGAAGATTGGGATGGGTCTTGACAATGAATAAGCCATAGAGTTTGGGAATCGTTGCATGGATTGTTTTAGTATCAAAAAAAGCATTAGCATAGACATTAGCATAGAGCAGCCGTGTGATGCGATTATTAGCAGCTTTATAGTAAAAATTTTGCTGGACACCAAAACGCAAGAGATTAAGCCGGTACCAGCCATCTTGGATGTCAAATATATAATGCTCATAAGGAGAGCTAGTGGGATAGGTGTAGTAAGCATAATTTAAGTAGGGAATGATTACATGTTTTTGATTGCCTTCCTGCAGATAAAAACGCGTATTGACATCACATCCTATTTTACCTAGCGCTAACCATTGCTCTTGTCTGCTAGGACTGTTACTATAAAAGATAGCCCTACCCTCTAATTGAGGAGTAACCGTAAATATAGCCAGTTTATAAGGTCTATAAAACTTTTGGACTAATGTCAAACGTCCCGCATGATAATCTTGGACAGCTTCAAGGCCATGAGAGTACTTAAAATCTAAATAAGCAGCTGCTGCTTTACTATCTGAAATCACACCGCTCTTTCCTAAATTAAGTGGCAGCCACTGAGTTTGTAAAGTAGGCAGTTCCTGTTTTACTGTTTGAAAAGAGTTGAGTCGCACACGGGTATAAAAGTTGGTGATCCAGGCTTGATCGCGGTAGCAAACATGCAATTGTGTTCTACCAGCCGTATCCAGTTCAAGCCCTCGATCTTCATAATCCGTCGGCATATCTTTATCACTTAATTTATCCCATGATAAATTGACACTTAACCTCTCATGATCTAATAGATTGTTATATAAACCTTGAAAGCGGTAACGTAGGCGTTGGTGAGGATGTACAAGCGAAGAATCCCTAGCCACATAATTAATCGTTTGAAATTCTTCTAAATGATCGTCCGAACGGTAATAGGTTTCTAAACCTGCTCCTAATCCTCTTTTTAATCGATAATCCAAGCGCAAAAAAATCTCCAATCTTTTCCAAGAGAAGACTTCGTAAATGAGCCCAAAGCGCGTGCCTTGTCTTCCTCCCCAACGTATCCAATAACGCAAAGGGGTATCCAAAATGACATTTAGATTAATAGAAAAGCACGGCAAATAAAAAACAGGCAATTTGAGAAATCGGAACTTAACTTGCTTAGCTTGAAAAAGATAATCGGCTGTAAGTAAGACCTCTTCTGCTTCAATTTGCCAATCATTTCGACAATTTTCTGAAGTTGTTACAAAACCTTGCTCAATTTTATAATTTTTATTGGGCAAAATATAAATGACTTGACCGCCGCTATACCAGGGTTCAATGGCCGTACGCCCTTCATATAAAATGCCGGTTTTTGTTTGAAAATCATATTCCAACCGTGCGCCTACAAAGGAGTACTTGTCAAATTCTAGCAAGAGGTTGCCTTCGGCAGCTACTTTACAAACAGGTGAATTCTCTCTCATTTGACGCGTATAGGTAATCTTGCTTGCTTGTAAGCGCAGGCCATTTCCTGTAATCAAGCCTCCTCTATGAGTCGTCAGGATGCCATCGCTAAATTCTGGATCGCGCAGATCAACTACAATTCCTTGAGCAAAAAAATTTTCTAACCCTTTGGGAGAGAGCGCTTTTACTAAGTCTTTTTGGCTTATTAAAAAGAAAATTAAAAAACAACAAAGGAGTTTAAAGAGGGTCAATTGTTTGAGAAAAAAAGAGTCTTTTGAGCAAAATAGATTCATTTTTTATCGGTTTATAAGGTAGCGCGAATGAGTAAACCAGCTAAGGCATATCGATTTTTACTATTGCCGTTTAATAAACTAGTGAGCAAAAGGGTAATCCCCTGATCCTCTTGTGTTCTTGCAAAAGCTTCAAATGTTTCAATCAGTAATTTAGAGGTCTCATCAGGAGAAAGAGCATAGTGGACTTCTAAATCGCGTCCTTCACACGCTATACTCCAAGGAACAGAGGGTCTTAATCTAATAAAATCCTCTTCTTGTTGATTAGCTATCCATTGACAAAGATTAGCTCGATAAGGACCCTCCTCTTTTAAATTAAAAAGAGCTAAATTACAGTAATTGCGAATCAGAGGAGCGCCGGCTTTTTCAGCATATCTCTTTAGCAACTGAATCGCTTCTGTAGAGCCTAAATTTTCCAACTGTTTAACTAAGATAGGCACTAAATCATTTTGATGCGTCTGAAAGAGTTTTTCAGCTATATCTAAAAAGACTTTTTGTGGAAAATTTAGCATCTTTTTCAAGGTAGCTTCACGCAAGTTTAAAGCTAATTCAAAGGCTAACGGATTATCTTTTAGATTGTGGCTAGCCGAAGGAATAACCTTCCAGGCAGTTAAACCTCCGCTCAACGAATGAATCTTAGTAAAGCTTAAATCGCGCGAATCGGCAATTAATAGGGCTAATAAAGGAGTTAAACAGCGCGGGTCTTGCCTTTCTAAGAGAGCTAAGCTTGCATTAAAGCGCACGTGCAAATGAGCCTGTTGTGTCAGAGCAAACAGTGTATCTTCACTGCCTGTCATTTCTCCTAAAGCCCCAATAGCAAATAAATTGCCCTCTTTAGCATATTTTTCTAAGGCCAGGCGCGCTTGTTTGTCTCCTAATCTATAGAGAGCTTGCCAAGCAGCAATCTGCGTATTAAGTACGCCAAAATGGGTCAAATTTCTAATGCGATGGAACGATTTATCATCGTGCAACAGGCCTAAAGCAATGACACAGGCTTCCTGTTGAATCTTATCATGCTGCAGCGCTAATTTTCTAATTTGCGGCAGTAGGTCATCGCGTTCATATTTAGCTACGCTGAGAATGGCAGCTACGCGGACAGCTTCATTGGGATAAGTTAACAAGCGCTTGAGCGCTTTTATAGCTGCATCATTCCCTACTAGAGCAAAAAACTCGGGAAAAAGAGGCAAAAGTTTTGAATCGACCTTACTCATTAAAGCTTCAATTTGTCCTACAGACTGGCTATGTTTTTTTTCTGCTAAATGATGGAGGGCTTCTAAACGAATAAGCAGATGATTATCTCTTAGAGCTCTACTTAAAGATTCATCTGCTCTATCGTAATGACTATTAGCTAAAAAGTTAATGGCAATTAATTGCATTTCTGGATTGGAATGATTCAAGCCCTCTTCTACAATATAAAGGCAACGTTCATGCTGAGAAATGCCTGCTCCAAATAAAGTCATCAGCTGGATTTGATTGTCAGCACTCCTAAAACCTTTGTCTAATAGGATGAGACCTATTTGTTGAACAAGATCGATATCATGTACCCCTTTTTCATCATATAGCTTTTCATAAAGTTCGATTGCTCGTCTCAGATTGCCTGAATGCATCGCATATAGAATAGGTTGAACAGAGCAGGTTTCTTCACTTATTAAATAAGAAAGTGCAAAAGGAGAGCATAGACTGATGAGTAGAGCCATTAAATAGTTCATAAAAAGTTCCAAAGGTCAACATTTAGCTTTAATAAAAGCTTTCTTACCGTATTGACCGGTAAGCCGGTTACATTATAGTAGCATCCTTCTATTTTGTTGATTAACAAAGAGCCTATCCCTTGAATAGTATAACCGCCTCCTTTATCTTGCCAAGAGATAACCTCTAAAAAACGGGCGATCTGTGAGCTAGTTAAGGAATTAAAGAGGACGCGCGTCTCTTCACAAGCTGAGTACTCCTCTTGTCCTCTCCTCACAGTAACACCTGTTAACACAGACTGCCAAGACTGAGAGAAAGTTGTTAAAAATTCTTTAGCTTCTGCTACTGTCTGGGGTTTATTGTAGATTTTACCTTTGCAATACACGACTGTGTCAGCTGTGAGAATGATATCTTTAGCATAATTTTTCACTAAAGCGCGCGATTTGCCTATTGACAAAGTTAAAGCATACTCTTGAGGATTACCGCTATAGAGTACCTCTTCTTCTATAAATTGCGAAGTGACTTGTTTGAAAGGTAATTTAAATTGACTCATAATCTCGATCCGACGAGGAGATTGAGATCCTAAAATAAGAGGTGTCATCGCATCATTCCTATAAGATAAAAACTTGAGCAAAAAGATTAATCATGAGCATTTCTCCATTTATTTCGGGGCAGTAAAGCTGTAAAGCTTCTCTGATTTGCTGTTCTAGCGGCTTTAGTTCACTTAAAGTTAGCATTTTTTTTTCGATAAAATGACCAATGAAATCTTTTCCTTGACAATGCACTTCAATTAATTCCCTTTTGCCAATGTTAGCTTGTTTCCAAGCTAGACTCTCGCGTAGATACATTTTAAGCTCGGAAGTAACTAAACAGCCTATAAAGATTTTTGACTTTATCGCTTGGTTGATAGGAGCATCCACCTTATTTCTCCTTTTTGACAAAAAAGATAACCTATTATAATTTAATTCAGAAGGGGTTTTTATTAGAACTCTCTTTTAAAATAACTTCATTATAAAAATTTTAATTGCTTTTAATTAGTTTTTGAATTAATTTTTTCACTAATTTGAGAATTGTTAAAGTTTAATAAAAATTAAAATAGTAATAAGATAAAAAGGTAATAAAATGATCATCAATAGTTTAGCTGAGATAAGAAACGATTGCGTTATTTTTTTAAATACAAGTTTAGATAAATTAGGCAATGTCCTTGCTCTTTTTATCCAAAATTCTTCCAATTCCCTTGTTTCAGTGGATGCCAATCCATATCAGTCTATTAAGGTCCTGAGTACTAAAATCATTAAAATTACTTTGTATAATTTAGGAGTGATCACTCTCATTTCAACAGTTGCTCTTTTAGCTCTAGGTCTAATTTCTTTTACGCCCTCTTTAGTTGTCAAATTAGCCTTGATCTGTTTATGCAATCATCTGATCCATCATAGCTTACTGAATCAACCTCTTAATTCGAAATCAGGCCAACTTCTCAATCCTTCTACTTGTCAGGATCAAAGTAATCAAAAAATTTGGGGGCTGTTCAAAAGCTATCCTAAATTTTAGCAAAAAAATGGCAGCTACTTCCATTTTTTAGATTGCTTTGAACTTTTAAGAGAAGTTTTCTTTTTATCGCTAGTTTCGGCCAGCTTTTTTAAAGACTTGCTTTTCTTCTTAAATTCCTCTTTTATTGCAACTTTTCTCGAGTCTGCTTTTCTCGAGTCTGCTTTTTTTGAGCCTAATTTTTTTGTTGTGATTGGCTCTTGATCAGCACAAAGGCGCCATTTGCTCTCTTTAGTGATAAGATCTACTGCTACGAGCTGGACTGTTATCTTATCTCCACTACAGTAAGTATAGCCGGTATGATTGCCAATTAAACTGCCGCTCTTCTCATAATATTCAAAGTAATCATCATATAGTTCTGATACATGCAGAAAACCTTCTAACATAATTTCCATAACTTCAAACGTAATACCAAAAGGTTTAACGCGCGTGACGACTGCTTGATAACCTCGATTGGCATCTTGTTGATAAAACCTAGCTAGTAATCTTAGCTTTTTTAATAAGACGACGCTTTGCTCAGCTTTAGCACTGATCCGTTCCTGTTCTGAACACTGCAAGGCTATTTTTTCAAGGGCTTGCAGATCTTCACTTTCGCCAAAGAGGATGCGATGGACAACTAAGTCAATGTAACGACGAATAGGGCTTGTAAAGTGACAGTAATGAGAAAGACCTAGTCCATAATGCCCAATATTTTCTGAAGAGTAAACAGCCATGCGCATGCGGCGGATATAACTAGACGCTAAATACTGACCATAGGGCGAATCCGCAGCCTCTTCAAACATTTTTTGCAATTCATAAGAGGTCGGTTTATCTTTTAAGTTAAAGCCAAAGGCTGCGGCTAATAAAGCAAAGTCTTTTAAATTTTCTTCAGCTGGTTCTCCATGCACGCGAAATGCTAGGGGTTTACCGCGTTTAGTGATTTCTAAAGCGACTATTTCATTAGCTTTCAACATAAATTCTTCTACTAATTGATGGGTAATATCATAGGCTATATAATCCATTTTCTCTGGTACCCCTTGCTCATCGACTAGGACGACGAGTTCCGGAATAGCAAACTCAATGCTGCCTCTTTCATATCTTTTCTTTTTAAGCAGGCCACACAATTCTACCATCAAGTTTAAAGTAGGTAAGTGTTTACTTTTCTTTTTTTCTTCTAAGATCGCTTTAGCTTCTCGGTAAGTTAATCTTTTGGCACTTTTAATAACGGAACGCGTCATCCGATAAGAAGTTAAATTGCCATCCGCATCAAATTCCATCAGAACAGACGCTGTCAAGCGATTGACGTCTGCTTTTAAACTACAAAGATTATTAGAAAGAGCGCTTGGCAACATGGGAATACAGACACCGGGAAAATAGGTAGAATTGCAACGCAAACGCGCTTCTGTATCTAAAGCAGTCCCAGGCCGTACATAGTGAGAGACATCGGCAATGTGGACGCCCAAGAAATAATTGCCTGCTTGATCTTTAGTTAAACTAAGTGCATCATCGTAGTCTTTAGCTGTATCGGGATCAATTGTAAAGCATTCAGTCGCGCGTAAATCCTCTCTTGATCCTAAATCTTTATTAGCTACTTTATTCCCTAAATCAGAGGCTTCATCTAACACTTGACTTGTAAAATGATGGCGCAAATTGAATTCTTCAATCGCAGCTGTTATATCGCACGAAGGATCGGAGATGGAACCAATGCAATGAGAAAAGCGACAGACTGTTTTATCCTCTTTATGCCCCCATTCTATGACTTCCATTACTACACGATCCCCTATTGCTAGCTCAAAATTAGCAGGAGCTTGTAAAATAGCAAAGTGGTCTCCACCCAATAAAGGTGCATACACTTCTATTTCTCCTGAATGTCCAATCGTAGTAACTGTCCCAGCTACATGTGTGCGTCCTCTCGATAGGATAGCTATCACTTTTCCTTCGGGACCTTTTTCTGAAATACTGTCGGTATTGACTACTACTTCTACTACGTCTCCATCTACTGCATTGCTTGTGAATTGTTTAGGAATGAATACATCTTCTGGATAGTTTAAGGCTGGATCGGGTCTAAGAAAGGCAAATCCGCGGACATGCACGCTTAAAGTACCTGTCACTCTATTGTCACTCTTTTGCTTCCATGTGTAATGATGATCAATCATCTCTACCTTTCCCTCTTTTATTATAGTTTCCAGTACTTCTTGAAAAAGGAGAAGATGCTGAGGTGGGATATTCAAACGCTGCATCAATTGATCGATGGATAAAGGATGATAGCCTCTACCATTCATATACTGAGTAGTCATACGCAGTAGATTGCGAAATAATTTTTCTTCTTTGGGTGAAGAAGCAGGCTTTAAAGAGGAAGTAGGGATCGAGTGCTTTGGTTTTTTTGGCATGTTTAGAGACTATTATCCTTAGTATTAAAGTTTATTTCAGCTTGGATAGCCATAAGGTCTATCCTATTTGCTTGGATAGTTGCATCCTATTCTGTTAAGATGATTATGCATTTTTGGAAAGAAAAAGGCCAAAAAGAAAAAATAAAAGATAAAAGGAAAAAAAAAAAAATGAGCAACAAATATGATCATAAAAAGGTAGAAGCTAAATGGCAAAAGTACTGGTTAACGCAAAAAACCTTTAAATCTTCTGATGATCATACGAAGCCAAAGTATTATGTGCTGGATATGTTTCCCTATCCATCCGGTTCCGGATTACACGTAGGCCATGTTGAAGGCTATACGGCTACAGATATTTTAGCACGCTATAAGCGTCAATGCGGGTTTAATGTTTTGCATCCCATGGGCTGGGATAGTTTTGGCTTGCCGGCTGAACAGTATGCGATTCGCACAGGGACACACCCTAGCATTACAACGGAACAAAACATTGCAAATTTTCGCCGTCAGTTGCGCTCACTTGGTTTTAGTTATGATTGGGATCGCGAATTTGCTACAAGTGAGGCAACCTATTATAAATGGACTCAATGGATTTTTACTAAGCTCTATGAAAAAGGCTTAGCCTATGAAGCTGATCTATCTGTCAACTACTGTCCAGCTCTTGGCACTGTCTTAGCTAATGAAGAGATCGAAAATGGCTGTTCTAAAGAGGGAGGCTATGCAATTGAAAGACGTCCTTTGAGACAGTGGGTCTTAAAAATTACAGCCTATGCAGAAAGATTATTAAAAGATTTAGAGGAACTAGATTGGCCTGAAAGTTTGAAAAAATTGCAAATTAATTGGATTGGCAAAAGCGAAGGCGCTTCTATTTGTTTTAACATCCAAGGCTTTCAAGAACAATTGACTATTTTCACCACTTGTCCTGATACATTATCCGGCGTGACATTCATGGTTTTAGCACCGGAGCATCCATTAGTTGACTCTATTACAACTTTTTCTCAGCAAGAAGCTGTCAGCCGTTATAGAATAGAAACACTCAGTAAAAGCGATTTAGAAAGAACAGATCTTAACAAAAATAAAACCGGAGTTTTTACAGGAGCCTATGCTATCAATCCGCTCAATAGTCATCCTATTCCAATCTGGATTGCCGATTATGTGATGATGGGCTATGGTACAGGCGCTATCATGGCTGTACCTGCCCATGATGAGCGAGATTTTGAATTTGCCAAGCGCTACCACTTAGCCGTCCTTCCTGTTTATCATCCAGCAGTAGAAAATTATCCGGCCTTACTTAAAAATAAATCTGCTGAGCAGTTATGTGAAGAAGTTTTAACAGGTCAATGCTGCTGGTTAGGAGAAGGCTCTTATATTAAAAAAACTCCTTCTGCTTTGGCATTAGAAGGATTAAGTGCTAAAGAAACGAGACCTATTATTATTCAATGGTTAGAAAGTACAGGTTATGGAAAAGCCATGACACACTACAAATTGCGCGATTGGTTATTTTCACGTCAACGTTATTGGGGTGAGCCTTTTCCTTTATTGCATTTAGAGGATGGGACTATTCGTTTATTAGAAGAAAATGAACTGCCCTTAATTCCTCCTGAGATCACTAACTACAAACCGACTGGCGATGGACGCAGTCCGCTAGTACAAGCGGAAGACTGGGTCCATATTGTAGATAGTAAAACAGGAAAAAAAGCGCGTCGCGAAACACATACAATGCCTCAATGGGCAGGGTCTTGCTGGTACTATTTGCGTTTCTGCGATCCTCAAAATAGGGAACGTGCCTGGGATCCTTTACAGGAAAAATATTGGATGTCTGTAGATATGTATATTGGCGGTGTAGAACATGCAGTGTTACATCTACTCTATGCACGCTTTTGGCACAAGGTCTTGTATGATTGTGGTTTAGTTTCTACGATAGAACCTTTTAAAACTTTGCGCAATCAAGGGATGATCTTAGCGCGTTCTTTTCAAAATAGTTTAGGAGTTTACATTAATCCGACAGAAGTTAAAGAAAAAAATGGCAACTACACTCATGTTAAAACAGGAGAGATACTACGTAGCCAAGTGGAGAAAATGTCTAAGTCCAAATTAAATGGGGTCACGCCCGATGAAATTATCGAAGAATTTGGTGCGGATTCTTTGCGTCTTTACGAAATGTTTATGGGTCCTTTAGAAAAGGAAAAAGTTTGGAATACAGATGCGGTTAGCGGATGCCGTAGATTTCTTAATCGCGTTCATGAGCTGGCCCAATCAGAAAAGTTAACTGAAGTAGAAACTCCTGAAGCCTTAAAATTAGGCCATCGCTTGTTAAATGGGGTCATTAAAGATATAGAAGCTCTCCAATTTAATACAGCTATTGCCAAGATGATGGAATTTATCAATGATTTTACTAAATTATCTACTTATCCACGTAGCATTGTGAAACTAGTAGCGCAATTGCTTCTCCCTTTTGCTCCTCATTTAGCTGAAGAAGTAGGCGAACTATTAGGACATTCAGGCTCCTTATCCTTTGAGCCTTATCCTGCTGTTAAAGTTTGCTATTTAGAAGATGAAATTTTGACTTATGTCGTGCAAATCAATGGAAAAGTGCGGGGGAAGTTTGAACTGCCTAAAGATCAAGAGCAGCAAGTTGTATTAGAAAAAGCTAAACAGTACCCTATCATTGCCAAATATTTAGAAGGAGTAACCATAGACAAAGTGATATTTGTTCCTAACAAACTACTTAACTTAGTGACGCATTAACGTGACGCATTAACCATAGCACTCTTCCAAAGCTGCTTAATTTATAAAAAAATTGAGCAGCTTAATTTTAAGACAAAATTTTAAGAAAGGTGAATTACTAAAAGTCTATCTTAAGTTGGCTAATTGGGATCATCGGATGGAGGCCGTTTATGATAAGTTTGATACCAGCCTAGGCTGGCAGAACAAATGATACAAAAGATAACCACACTACTTAATATAGGAGAAGCTAAGGTTCCTCCCGTTGCTATAATAGCAACTTTTGCTGCTAATTTAGCTGTTTCACCCGTCAGTTCTAGAGAAGATTTGATTAAGCGGTATTTTTTCTTCCGCTTTTTATAGGCAATAGTCTGATTATCCTGTTTTCTCCAAGCTTTTAAGGCATGAGCTACTGCATGAATTTTTATACATACCTTAACAAGTGTAAGAGGTGTATTCAGTGTATCGCAAACAGTAAAGCAGACCATAGGAATAGGATTAAAGTGACTCCCCCAACCAGCCGCTTCATAAGCTAATTTAGTTAGTTCATTTTCACTCAGAACGTAAATAGTGCCTTGAAAAATGCTCAAACAACTGTAAACAGACTTTAAACCATAGTAAAGATGTTTTGGGTTGTTTCTGACTTCTCTTAAGCGATTAAAAAGATCGACCGAATCTTTAATATTAGTTGCTTTTAATAAAAGATTAAATAATTTGTACGTATCTTTAAGTTGATTGCCATAAGGAACAAGAGAAGTTTTAGCAAGGGCATTGATAATTTTAAGGATATAAGAGATAATTTTTAAAGAAAAATGTTTTTGTTGAATCCTTAGAGCTTCTTGAACAGCTTCATGACTCATTACCTCATGGTACTGATCTTTTAAATTTTGAGGTAATTGATTGACTCTTTTTTTTAGCTTTCTTTTAATGCGTTGTTGAAGACGATCTCTCAACGCACGATTGTCTATCAATCCTTGAATAGTTGTAACTTCGTTACCTCCGATGGGAATCGTAATCGCTAAAATGATTTTGACTAATCCACGAAAACGTTCGAAAATATCCTGATCCTGAAAAGAAGAAGAAGAAGAAGAAGAGGAAAATCTAAAAGCATTTTTCTCCTTTCTACTATAAGAAGTCGAAGTAGTCTCTTCTTTATTGGAAAAAAATGTAAAATTTTTGATTTGCATAGTACAGAGTGTAATTTATCTAAATTCACGTTAATCTTATGCTATTATTAGAATACTTGCAAATGAAATAAATATTGTTATATTATTATTTTTAAAAAATAAATTTTCATTTAAAATTAAACTATGATAATTTAATTAATCTTAAATTTATCTTTTTATTAGTTAATTATGAAGTTATTTTTAATTTTGCTAGTGATTTTTAGATAATCATTTTTTAATAATGAATTATATCCTATTTTTTAGTTTATTTAATTACATTTTTAAATAATGATTTGAAATTAAATTTTAATTTACCAAAATGGATAGTTGTTTTTTAATGAGTATTTTTACCTTGCTCCTCCTATGACTTGTTAGGTATTCTCATTTTAGCAAATTAAACGAGTGTTTTTATGGTTTCCCCGCAGCCTCTTCCTGCTCATTTTAAAGGAAAAGAAGCAATTGAACATGTAGTTGAAGCTCAAGCCCAAGGAATTGTTTCTTCAGTAGAGATGCATGGTGCAGAAATTCCTGGCCATCTGTCTGCAGGATGCGATGCTGCTAAAGAGACAGCTATTTTTATGACTTTCTTATGGCTTATCTGCCAGCATCTTCACTTTTCTTACTCTTTTACTTTTTATTTATTAGCTATTAGTTTAGGTGGCTGGATCTTATGGAAAGCTGGGCGCAGTGCCTGGTTAGGATGGGCCCGTTTAGAAAGATTGCATCGCATTGTAGCTCAAGAAAAATGGGAAATTGAACATAATCGCTCTCAAGAAAGAGAAGAATTAAAGATTTTATATGCCGCTAAAGGTTTTGAAGGTCCTTTATTAGAAGATGTCATGGATGTTTTAATGGCTGATGGCGATCGCCTGTTGCGCATTATGGTACAAGAAGAATTAGGGCTTTCTTTAGCTAATTATGAACATCCTCTAAAACAAGGCCTGGGCGCAGCGATAGGAAGTTTAGCAAGCGCTAGTCTCTGCCTGGGTTTTTATTTTTTCTGGCCTGTTCTTTTTTGGCTCGGAAGTTTTATAGTGATCAGCTGCGCAACCTCTTTAGCCGCTTTTAGAGAACACAATAAAATTATTCATGCCGTTGTTTGGAACCTAGCTTTAGCTTGTTTAGCTTTTAGTTTTGTTTATTTAATGCTCATCTATCTACTTCCTTTACCCTAGGCATTTAAATGATAAATCCTTCTAACTCAGTCCAATCTCAAACTATTTTTGAAGAATTTTTTGAAATGGGCTTACCTGAAGGGGGCAGTCCCTTCCTGACACCTAGCTCTAGAAAATGGGGTAGCTCTTTAGCTCTTAAAGCTGCTTTACTCGGCGCTTTTTTGTTATTACTAGCTTTTATTCTCTCTTTTTATCCTCAACAACAACCTTTAGCGAGTTTTTTATTAATTTTAGTCTATTTTTTGGCAGGTATTCCCTCATTAATTGAATCGATTGAAGATTTACTGCATTTTGAAGTCAATATCGATGTTTTAATGACTTTAGCCGCTTTTTCTTCTGTTTTAATTGGCAGTGGGATGGAAGGAGGTTTACTGCTAGTTCTTTTCTCTCTTTCAGGATCGATCGAAGAAACAGTAGAAAATAAAGCTAAAAGTGCAATTAGCAGTTTACATAAACTTTCTCCTACTAAAGGATGTGTAGTTTATCCAAATGGCTTGTTGATTGAAAAATCAATTAAAGATATTGGCATTGGCTCAAAAATTCTCGTCAAATCAGGAGAGATAGTGCCGTTAGATGGCAAAGTCATTGAGGGCATCTCTTCGGTTAACTTAGTCCATTTGACAGGCGAAAACATGCCTATTACCAAAAAATTAGGAGATATGGTTGCTGCAGGCGCGCGCAATTTAGAGGGTGCTTTGATTCTAATAGTGGAGCAAACGAGCAATGACTCGACTCTCATGCGCATCATTCAACTTGTCACCCAAGCTCAAGAAGCTAAACCAAAACTTCAGCGTTGGTTTGATAAGCTCAGCAAAGGCTATGCGATTGCGATTATTTTACTAGCAGGATTGTTTGCCTTAACCCTTCCTTTTTTCCTTAAACTTCCTTTTTTAGGAATAGAAGGGTCTATTTATCGCAGTTTAGCTTTTCTAATTGCAGCTTCTCCCTGTGCCCTTATTTTAGCTATTCCGATTGCTTATTTAAGTGCAATTAGCAACTGTGCTCGTCATGGAATTTTGTTAAAAGGCGGCATTACCCTCGATGCTCTGGCTCAGTGTCAAACCATTGCTTTTGATAAAACAGGGACCCTAACTACAGGAAAATTGAGCTGTCAAGGATTTGAATCCTTAGAACCAGTTACACCTCAAACTATTGCTCAAGCTCTCTCTATTGCTCAAGGCATGGAAAGCAATGTAGTCCATCCTATTGCTCAAGCTATTTTAGATTATGCGCAAGCTAAAGGTTTAACACCTACAAATTTGAAAAATTATCGCTCGATTGCAGGCTATGGCTTAGAAGCAACCATTCAGCTCAATGAAGGTGAACAGCATGCTTATATTGGTCATCTAGAGTATATTTCTCATCAATTATCTTTAGAAGTGCAACAAAAACTGCAAAAAAAAATAGCTTTAATTCAAGCAAAAGGAGAACTTTTATCGATTATGCTCTTTAATCAGCAGATTTTTATCTTTCGTTTTCGCGATACCTTGCGTCCTAAAATTAAAGAGACTATTGCAACTATAAAAAACAAATGGGGCTGGCACTCGATTATGTTAACGGGCGATCATGAAAGCGTTGCGCAGGAAATTGCTCAAAAAGCTGGAATTGATGAGTACTATGCTAATTTAAGACCGGAAGATAAGCTTTCTCATGTGACAAAATTAGCTGATCATAAAGGATTAGCCATGGTTGGCGATGGCATTAATGATGCACCTGCTTTAGCCAGAGCTACTGTAGGTATTAGCATGGGACAAGTCGGCAGTGCTGCAGCTATTGATGCTTCAGATGTCATACTATTAAACGATAATATTGAGTTACTCGATTGGTTAATTAGTAAAGCTCATCAAACTCAAACAATTGTTAGACAGAATTTAATCATCGCTATTAGTGCTATTTTTATTGCAGCTTTTCCGGCCTTAGCTGGCTTGATCCCTTTGTGGCTAGCCGTTATTCTACATGAAGGAGGTACAGTCCTCGTAGGCTTAAATGCCTTACGCCTTTTTTACAAATAATCCCAACTGTTTTGTAAAATGTAGACCTAGTATTAAGCTGCAACATGTACTAAGCAACAATAACATAGAGGGTTCTGGTACAGCAAAAGTATTGCCAGGTGTTGGGACCCAATTGGTATAATTCGTGCCTATGACTGCTTGTCCAGAGCTTGCATTATTCACATTGTTAGCTGTGTTACTATTATAAGCTGCTATACTTTGCCAGGAAGGAGCTAAGATAGTATTGAAAGAGAGAGTAGAGCCTACATTCGAAAAATCGACATAATATTGACCATTAATCGTTTGAGGGGCAGATAGGCTAGCACTAGAATTGATAATATAATTTTTTCCAGAATTATAAGCCGTATAGTAAGCTGTACTAACTTGAACATAAAAATCCTGAATGCTAGTACTAAGAGCTGTCCCATTGGCATTTTTAAAATTATAGACATAATGATAATAGGCGCTCCCATTTTGTCCAGGAGATGTAATCGTCCAGGTGAGTTGCATACCAGCTGAGGATGAAGCATATGTTCCAGCTCCTATCAAACCGGAAGTAGTGGAACGCGTACCCGTATAGTAAGTAGGTGTCACCAGTGTATCGGCAAGTAATAAAGAGCTAGTAAATAAAAAAAGTCCTAGTAAAGAAAAAAAATTTTTCATCCCTTTCTCCTCTTTTGTTCTCTTATTTTTGATTATACAGGATTGCAAAAAGATAATACAATTAAAAATTTTAATATTACTTTTATTTAAAAATTCTTATCTCTATTTTATTTGATTTTTTTCAAATTTACCCAAGCTATAAATAATTCTATTTGTGTATAACTAATTTAAGAAAAGAGGATGAGGGTAAGAGGGGTTTCTGTATGCCGGATCAAGATGACAGGATGAGTATTAGAGCAGCACAACTAGCCACAGCTATTCAGCAAGAAAGTTGTAAGTTTGAAGATTACTATCTTTGGCTAGAGCAAACGATGCCTCCCTCTTTTTTTGATGATATCAGTCAAGAAAATAGGATGTTAGTCACGCATAATTTAATGGGTTTTCATCTTCAAGAATATTTTTCCACGATTCATTTAAAACGCATGGCTATTATTTTATGTTTAGATAGT
This sequence comes from Parachlamydiaceae bacterium, assembly GCA_965200675.1. GTDB lineage: Bacteria > Chlamydiota > Chlamydiia > Chlamydiales > Parachlamydiaceae > CBDAUP01. Next base: position 60,845 of record CBDAUP010000002.1, read on the forward strand.
GCAGATGCTGACTTGAGAATTTTGGCTAATTATGCTTTTTATGGCATTAAGCATTACCAAGCTTATATTTCTCATACTCCGCCTCCTTTACCTGGCATTGCAGCTAATTTGCGCATTGCCATTATCTATTTTACAGAAACTATAGATACCAATGAGAGCCCTTATGCTGGAGAGGATAAAGAAAGGTTGCGTCTACTCATTAAGCAACGCAATCCCGATTTAAATACTGAAGAGTTTGAAAAACTCCTAACTGGTATTCAGACTAAATTCTTGCGTTCACTGCCTCTTGATCGCTTAATTTTAGCGTTAGATCTATTTTTTCGAGCTAAAACGCATGATAACTGTCAATATGAAGTCCGTTATCCAGAAGAGTGGGAAACAAAAGGGACAGCTTCGATGGAGATTGTGTTAGCTTGGCGCAATACGCCCAAACATAATTTTCTCTATCGCTTAGCTAGGACAATCCATCGTCATGGTTTGGTAATGAAAAGGGTCAATGCAACTTACATTAATCCTTATGCTAAACAAAATATTCTCATCATGTCTTTAGGTCTTCATGGTAGTAAAGGAGAAGCAGCTTGGGAAGTAGCTGATATTCCAGATTTTTTACGCGAATTAGTAACGGTCAAATATTTTGCAGGATTTGATGCCATTGAACAACAACTCATTAGCAAAAAAATTATTTCCGGCAACATGGGTAATATTTTGCGCGCTATGGTTCATTTTATCCATCAAGCACTCGTGCACATTGATGCCAATCTATATACGCTGGAAAATGTAGAGGAGGGAATTTGCAAACATGGTGAATTGACAGCTCAATTAGCTGCTGCTTTTAAGTGTAAATTTGATCCCGATTATGTCGATTATGCTAGCTATTTAACTCTGCGTCAAAAATTCTTACTTGCTGTCAGCCAATTGGATACGGGACAAGAAGAGGTCGATAATCGACGCAAAACTATTTTAAGTCAAGGAATGAACTTCATCCACTATACATTGAAGACAAATTTTTATCGTACAAATTACACGGCTCTTAGTTTTCGGTTAGATCCTGCCTATTTAGATCACATTCCCTTTGATCGCATCAAAAAGTTTCCGGAATTACCTTATGCCATCTTTTTCATCAAAGGCATGCACTTTTTTGGCTTTCATATTCGTTTTAAGGATCTAGCTAGAGGAGGATTACGTACTGTATTTCCCGATCCTGACCACTTTATCCAGGAACGCAACCATATCTTTACTGAATGCTATAATTTAGCTTACACCCAACATAAAAAAAATAAAGATATTCCAGAAGGAGGAGCTAAAGGCATCATCTTCTTACGACCCTTTGATCGCTTAGAATCAGAAGCGCTTATCTTAAAGAATGAATTAGAAGCAGCTAAGCTATCTAAAAAAGAAAGAGAGCAGCAACTCGAAACATTTCGTCAAGAACAGATCGTAGAATATCTCCATCAAGCCCAACGTTCCTACATTGAAAGTTTGATTACAATTGTCAATTGCGAACCCGATGGCAAAATTCGCGCTAAATACATCATCGATTACTGGAAGCAGCCCGAATACATTTACATGGGTCCCGATGAAAATATGCATGATGAGATGATTCAATGGATTGCTGATTTTAGTCGGAAATATGGCTATAAACCCGGCAGCTCTTTTATCTCAGGTAAACCTAATCTAGGCATTAATCATAAAGAGTATGGAGTGACTTCGCTGGGCATTAATGTTTGCTTGGAAGCTGTCTTAAAGTATTTGGAAATAGATCCGTCGACTCAGCCTTTTACAATTAAAATGTCAGGTGGTCCCGATGGAGATGTAGCTGGCAATCAAATCTGTAATCTCTACAAGTATTATCCTCTAACGGCAAAGCTGATTGCTTTAACAGATGTTTCGGGTACAATTTATGATCCTGAAGGCCTGCAATTAGCAGAACTTGTAAAACTGTTTAAACAGGGCTACTCTATTCGTCATTATCCTCCTCATTATCTACATGAAGAGGGCTTTTTATTAGATAAAGATAAAAAGAGGAATACAACAGGCTATAGTCAACAAACTCTATGTTGGCGTAAAAAAGAGGGCCGTTTAATAGAGGATTGGCTATCGGGTAATGATATGAATCAACTCTATAGACACAACATTTTTAAGACAGTAGCGGATGTGTTTATTCCAGGTGGAGGTAGACCCCGGACCTTGCACGATTTGAATTTTAGCGAATTTCTAGATGATAAAGGTCAGCCGACCGCTAAAGCTATTATTGAGGGAGCTAATCTTTATTTGACCTCTTCCGCCCGGCTTAAACTAGAACAGTTAGGTGTTTTAATTATCAAAGATAGTTCAGCTAATAAAACAGGTGTGATCTGCTCTTCATTTGAAGTTTTATGCGGCTTGAGCTTAGGAGATGCTAATTTCTTAAAGTATAAGCCGGTATTAGTCCAAGAGATCTTAGAGCGCTTACGTGCTTGTGCTAGTCATGAAGTGCATCTGCTTTTGCAAACATACAAAGAAACAAGCGAGCCGATGTCCCTTATTTCTGACAAAATATCTGAACGCATCAATCAATTTACCTATCAGCTACTAGATTATTTTGACTCATTGCCCCTTCCTCATGACCCACAAAATCCCATGGTCAAGAAGTTTTTGGATTATTGCCTGCCTATCTTACAGCATCACTTTACAACTGATTTGATCGAACAGATCCCCGAACACCATAAAAAAGCCATTATCGCTTGTCATATTGCTTCTCAACTAGTTTACCTTAAAGGACTTAATTGGCTGCCTACTGTAGTTGACATCTTGCCTCTCTTAATCAAAGATTAAATTTAAAAAATTTAAAGTAATAAAAGATTAAATTTAAAAAATCTAAAGTATTAAAGATTTAAATTTAAAATTTAAAGCAGTATGAGATTAAGAAAGCTCACTTAGCATAAAATTTTTTATTTTCTTTCTGCATAGTGAGTAAATAGTCACAAGGAGTAAACCGCGGCATGTGGTACTTTTGCTCAAATAGCCTTAAATGATCGATGATATAATTAATCCCTAAGCTATCGGCATAACGCATTAATCCACCTCTAAAGGGAGGAAATCCCACCCCTAGGATAAGAGCCATATCGAGATAATCGGGACGGCTAACGATATTTTCTTGTAAGCAACGCGCTCCTTCATTAATCATAGGCAGGAGGACGCGATCACTCATTTCTATTTCCGACAGAGCAAGAGGCTCTTTTTGCTCCACTAATTTTAAAATTTCAGGATTAAATTCTTTCTGTTTACCTGTATAAATATAAAAACCTCGATTGACCTTTTTTCCCCACAATTTTTGTTCATACAATTTTTCAAAAATTTGAGGCCCTTTCATGCGTGCCCCGTAGGCTTCCTCTAATACTTTATTTACTTTGTAAAGCACATCATTGCCAATCTCATCGGCTAATACAAAAGGAGCCATGGGAAAACCAAAATTTAGCATCATCTGATCTAACCGTTTAGCGCTAATCCCCTCTTCAAATAGATACATCACTTCATTTGCCCCTAGCGCAAAGATTCGATTGACTAAGAAACCTGCACAGTCCTCTACTACAATAGGCGTTTTACCTAACTTTTTGCATAATTCTACGACAGTCACAATCGTTTCAACTGATGTTTGTCGACCCCTGATCACTTCTATTAAAGGCATGCGATGGACGGGATTAAAAAAATGCATACCAATGAAGCGCTCAGGATATTTTAGAGATTTGGCCATCTCAGTAATGCTAAGAGAGGAAGTATTAGAAGCTATCACTGCTTTTTCAGGTAAGACCGCTTCTAAATCGGCATAAATTTTTTGTTTTAGTCCTAAGTTTTCTGTAGCCGCTTCAATCACAAGATCTAAATGGTGAAAACCCGTATAATCTGTTGTCGTACTGAGTTTTTGAAGTTTGAGATTAGCTTCATTTGGCTTTAATTGCTTGCGTTTAACAGCTTCATTATAGAGAATTTCAATCGCACTATAACCTTTGCCTATAGCTGTTAAATCGATGTCTTTTAAGCGCACAGCATGATCATAGCGCGTGAGTAACCAGCTAATGCCGCTACCCATTATCCCAGCTCCGATCACGCTTGTAGTCTTAACTTCTCTACCTTTAATTTCATTAGTTTTTAATTCATTAACTTCTAGTAGACCTTTATCTTTTTTTAAAGCCTCTTGGGTAAAGAATAAGCTAATGAGATTTTTAGCTAGCGGCCCTGCGGTATTAAGATGATTTAAAATTGTATCAGCTTCAATCTCTAACCCTTTTTCTAAAGGTAAGTTAGCTGTATTTTTTAGAACTTCTAGAGCTAAGAGAGGGGCTGGATAGTGGCCTTTTGTCTTTTGCAAAACCATTTTTTTAGATTGAGTAAAAACAAACGCTCTTCCCAAAGGATTAGTTTCTAGTAAAAGCTTTTTAATTCCCCCCTTTTTGCGCTGCTCAACGATTTTTTGCCCGCCTTGTTTAGTCAACACTAAAGCGATGAATTGAGCTAACTTTTCCTCTTTAAATTCATGGGCAATCAGCGCATCGGCTAGGCCAATTTTTAGGGCTTTTGGAGCCTTAACAGGTTTCCCTGTCAAAATAAGATCAGACGCTGCTAAAAGACCGATGAGACGCGGTAAACGTTGTGTTCCGCCCCAACCTGGAATAATGCCTAATGAGACCTCTGGCAAACCTAATACTGTTTTTGACGCATCGCTGACTACGCGATAAGTACAACTAAGAGCTAACTCTAGGCCACCGCCCAGGCAGGCACCATGAATGTAAGCTAGCGTTGGAAAAGGTAAAGCAGCTATTTTGCTAAAGAGACGATGACCGGTATAAATAATTTTCTTAGCTAATGGCGCATCATTAAATAGAGATTCAAAACTACGAAGATCCGCACCTGCAATAAAACTATCCTCTTTGCCACTTTCAATCACTAATAATTTAATTTCTCCTCTATCTTTTAGCCCATCTACTATCTTTTCTAGCTCATCTAAAACTGCAGGAGAAAACTTATTAACTTTTTCTTGAAGTAAATCAAAAATCAGTTGTGCTATGCCTTGCTCATTTAACTTTAATTCAAAAGATGCGGTCATAAAAACCTCAATTTAATACTAGATTTCTTTAATGCGAAATTTGTTTGATAAGCGCTCTTTTTTACAAAAAATCTCTATATGGAGAAAGTCTAGTTTAGTTTATTTCAATTAAAACAGCTCCTCCTTGCCCTCCTCCTACACATAAAGAGGCGGCACCTAAGTTTTTATGTCTTCTCTTTAACTCTTTGAGTAATGTAAGCACTAAGCGCACACCTGAACTGCCTAAAGGATGCCCTAAAGCAATTGCTCCACCATTTACATTTAATTTTTCCTGCTCTAGTTGACCCAAAGCTGCACTAAGGCCTAACTGTTGCTGACAAAAAGAATCAGAAGCACATGCTTTAATAACTGCTAGGACTTGGGCGGCAAAGGCCTCGTTTATTTCGATCAAATCTAAATCGGTTAGCTTTTTATTTGTTTGGGTTATCAATTTAGCTAAAGCATAGCAAGGTCCAAGACCCATGCGTTTGGGATCTAGCGCTGCATAAGAGTAATCGATGAGATAACCTAAAGGAACTAACCCTTTTTCTTTAGCTGTTGATTCGAGCATGAGTAAAATAGCTGCAGCGCCATCTGTCACTTGGCTAGAGTTACCAGCTGTCACAGAGCCAGTTAATCTTTCAAAAGCGGGTTTTAAATTTTTTAATATATCTAGCGTTGTTTGTGGACGCGGGCCTTCATCTTGCACTTGCATATTTTTATGAAGAGGAATAGGAACGATCTCCTCTTTAAAAAAGCCAGCCTGATAGGCTTTTTCTGCCCTTTGCTGACTTTGAAGAGCAAAAAGGTCCTGCTCTTCTCGCGTGATTTTAAATTCACGCGAAAGCACTTCAGCTGTTTGACCCATATTTAAACTGCATAAAGGATCAGACAGTTCGGGAATTTCAGGTTTGAAAAAAGAGGGTCTCAATTGAGTTAAAGATTTTAGCTTTTGCATGAGAGTTTTAGCTTTGCTCATATTCTGCAAAAAATTTCTCATTTTTTTATTAAATAAAATGGGAAAATTGCTCATGGATTCTGTGCCACCAGCAATAATCACTTTAGCTTCTCCCAACCATAATTTATTAGCGGCCGTGGTAATAGCTTCTAGACCTGAAGCACAATTGCGATTGACTGTAAAGGCTGGCGTTTTAAAAGGTAAACCAGCTTTAATTGCTACGAGGCGTGCAATATTAGCTAAATGAACCGGTTGTAAAACATTGCCAAAGATCAGCTCATCGATCTCATCTGCTGGAAACTCCGTTCGTGCTAAGAGCTCTTTGACAGCGTAAGCCCCTAAATCATCCGCTTCTATCTCTTTAAAAGCGCCGCCTGCTTTACAAAAAGGAGTTCTGATGCCATCAATAATTGCAATTCTCTCTTTCATATAGTGTTTTCCTCAGAGTATAAATTCTCAACTAAATCGCGATATTTTTTCATAATCTCTTCTCGTCTAAGTTTTAAAGAAGGCGTGATTTCTCCTCCTTCAATACTGGGTATCTCTAAAATAAAACGATAAGCATGAACCTGCTCCCAATGATTTAAATGCTGATTTAAAGAATGGAATAAGTTAACCATTTCCCCTTTTACAAAAGGCGCATCTAAAAATTCTCGATCCGATAAATCTCCTAAATGCTGCGCTGCTTTAAGACTTTTTAAAACGTCATGATCGGGAAATAAAAGACAAGAAACATATTTTCTTCCCTCTGCAATCACCATGGCCATGTCAATTAAGGGTGCCTGACAGATAGCTTGTTCAATAGGTACTGGTGCTACCCATTCTCCTGTTGAAGTTTTATATAGTTCTTTTAAGCGACCTTGTATAGTTAAAAATCCCTCCACATCAATTTTTCCTTTATCTCCTGTATGGAACCAACCTGCCTCATCGATTACTTTGTTTGTCCATTCAGGATGCTGATAATAGCCTTGCATGACATTGACGCCCTTTACACAGATCTCGTCATCTAACCCAATTTTTAGCTCATAGTCTTTTAAAGGAAGACCGACTGTACCAATTTTATTGTTTTCTATCGTATTGACTGTAATAGGACACGCTTCAGTCATACCCCAACCTTCATAAATAGGTACCCCTATTTCGCGAAAAAAGTGGTTAAGATGGGGATCTAGACTAGCTCCTCCCGATACGACAGCTTGAATAGCCCCTCCCATCGAATCGCGCAGCTGTGCATAGACAATTGCATCGACTACCGGATGCGCTAAATATTTTACTAGCGAACTTTCCTCTTGATTAGCTAACTCAAAAGCCCATTGGGCTAAATGTCTTTTCATAAATCCAGCTGCTTGAACAGCTGTTTGCATTTTAGCATAAATTTTTTCTAAAATACGGGGTACGACTACTGTGATAGTAGGATGAATTTCGCGACAGATAGCGCCTAAATTTTTGATATCATTGCTGTAATAAATAGAGGCTCCTCTATAAAGCATGATTAAATTAAGAGCATGGCCAAAAATATGCGCGAGCGGCAATAAACTTAAATAACGGGTGGCTTCTTTTTCAATTAGCAGAGGAGCAAAAGGTAACTGATGCAATAGATTTTTATGCGTCAATTGTACTCCTTTAGGCACGCCAGTCGTCGCACTCGTATAAATAATAGCGGCTACATCCTCTTCTCTTTTAGTTTTTTCCAATTCATCAAATAGAGAAGGATGATGAATCTCATAGGCTTTTCCCTTTGCTAAAAGAGCCTCATAAGAAATAATCTCCCTATGCAACTCTTTTTCCTGAAGAGTCGAGTTTAGTTGAGGATTAATCTCTATGATTAGAGAACATAAAGTAGAAGCTAGATCACAGATAGGCAACAATTCCCTTTTTTCTACAAAAATAATTTTCATATCTGTTTCTGTAACTTCATGCAAAAAATTTTCTTTTGAAAGATTGGGAAATAAGGGTACGATGATGCCCCTAGCTAAAATAATAGAGAAATTAATAATTGTCCATCTAGGAGAAGGATGAGCGATTAGTCCTACTTTTTGTCCAGCTTGCCAGCCTATCTGCAATCCTTGCAATCCTAAAGATACTAAGCCATAAGTCATCCATTTAATCTCAGTCAACATCTCTACGGTAGATAAAGCATGCCACTCTCCGTTAGCATAATAGTTTAGATTTTTAGGATTAGCATAGTTAGAGCGAATGTGTTTAAAAAGATCGAGAAAATGGTGACAATAATCCAGGTGATTTTCTAGTGGCATAATTTTTCCCTGCATGATTTTCTCCTCATCCTCTCTTTTATAATCTTTATTTCCCTTATTGAAAATTTTGTTAATTTTTTCAAGAAAATTATAGGCAATTTTAAATTGCTATTTTAAATTTATTAATAAATATTTTAAGTAAAATTAAAATATTTGTTATAGTGATAGTATAATTTATAGTTCTATAAATTTTTTAGACAGGGAGGTCTAATATGAGTAGTATTTCTTTTACTCCATCTAATTAACGCAAGTTGCGTATAACTAACCAAAACAAAAAATAGTTGAAGCAGCAATTATAAAAGTAATAATTTTTAGTTCAAAGCCATGAGCTAGGACAGCATGTATTTTTTTAGGCATCAAGTTTGTTATCATACTAAAAGTACCTTCGATAGTCCTCCGATGTGTCTTTAAATTAACGTAATCTTCTAGTTCATAAGACCTTTTGGAATTACTTTTGCGTTCAACGACCATTTTTATTCCTTCATTAAGTAACGCATCTTCATAGTCATAATCTATATAAGCTGCATCTCCATACACTATACTTCCTTTTGGAAGACATCTTGGATCTAGAACCTTGAGAGCCGGCAGGTCATGCTCACTTCCAGGTGCAATGATCATTTTTAAAGGATGGCCCGATAAATTTGTAATTACGGTGGCTTTTACTCCATAAAAATAGCTTTTCTTGCTCGCATTATAACCTCGGAAATTTTCTGTGCTAAAAATGCGACATCTACTTATTCTAATGTTCATACAAACTGACACAGGAAAACTATCTACAATAAAATCGTTATCCATATAACCGTAAGAACTATATAGATGACAAAACTCAAGCATGTTTTGCCAAACAGTATCAGGTATTAAGTGCATCCGCCTATTTAACCGGCTCTTACTTACCATTTTATTTATGTAGCCTGTTTCTTTAAGCATCTGTCTTGCTCTTTCTATATTGCCATAAAAGTAACGACTTGCAATAATTACTGTTGTCATCACCTCTGCATTACTCATTTTCTGATTAGGCCACTCTTTTCCTATAGCTTTAATCGATTTGATATAATCATCACATAAACAATAGATGGCAATAATCTGCTCATTCATAGCTTCTCTCCTTTAATGTATGTTGTAGTTAACTAACATCTTAAGGATGAGAAGCTTTTTTATTAATACTAATCTAACTCTTTTATCACTTTAGTTATACGCAACTTGAGTTAATTATATAGAAACTAACAAAAGCAATACTCTTTCTAATGAAATTAATGATCTCAATTTAACAACTTCTTTACCATTTCCCAAAGAGATAGAAAAAGGTATACAATCAACAGCTATCGACAAATCAAATCGAGTGGTAAAAAAATCGTTAGAGAAAAAAGAAAAAGAACAAAGTAAAGAGTCTAATAAAATTTTAAAGAAAACGAGGAAGAATTTAGCTATTCCCTTAGGTCGAAAGCCTTCAAAAGATGAAACTATCACTATTTTAGCTAAAGCTTTTTCTAATCAAAATAGAAAGAGTCAGACTGATCTTAAGGATTTAGAAAACAAGCCTAGTCTAGCAGGTGAGAAAGCACCTATTGTTAAAAAGCCAAGAATAGATAAAGGAAAAGATATTTTTGAAGAAGAGCAACCGACACAAACCTTAAAAGATCTAAACAATGTTCAGACTCAATCAAATACATTTAAAGAGATGAAATTTGATCGAGAAACAGGACAGATCAAAGCAAGTTATCGAGATATTAATGGCAATATAAAAATCTTTGATAAGTCAATTAAAGGAGATCTAGATGATGAGAATCATCTAGATCTATACAAAAAACTAGCACAATTTGAGATAGTTCTCCTCATTTTAAAAGAATTAAAAGAAAAAATAGAAAATATCTTGCACACTTCTCGCAGAGAAGGCACTTCTACAATCATTGCTGAACATTTCCATGAAAAAGGACAGAAAACGATTGAATTTTTAGCAGGAGCTAGTGGAGCTTTCTATACGCTTGGAGAGGATCATGCGGTCACGTCAGGAGTTGATTTAGTCAATAGTGTTTTACTCATCACCTCTGCTATTGAAATAACTAAAGGACTCATTTCGCTCAGTAGAGCGGATGAAGAGGATAGTAAAGCTCAAGCTTTGCTCAATAAAAACGGCGATAAAGAGGAGTATAAATTCAATCATCAACAAGCGACTAAATTGAGAAAACAGGGGCTAACTAAAGTGCTTTCAGGTTCTTTATCGGGAGCAGCAAATCTCAATATGATAGCAAGTGGAGCGCTTCATTTTGCTAATTTAGCTCATTTATCTAATGGCTTCGTTTTTGTCGGTATTGGGATTGGCATGGGTGCTAGCTTAATAGCAGGTACACTAGCTACTAGAAATGTGATCAAAGGAGGAGCTAAACGCTATCAAATCTCTAAATTAGTCAATCAAGCTAAACATCTCAATCAACAAGACCCCTTATTGTTATCTGATGAACAGCTGTTAGTAGTCCAACATTTTGCCAAGTTTGAAAAATATCGGCTCAATTCAAAAATCGGCAGTAATTTAATTGGATTAGGCATTTGTGCAGGGGGTATTATGATAGGTGGAGTTTCCATTGGCATGTTAGCTTCAGGAACAAGTTTTGGAATCTCTATTCCTGTTTCGATTGGATTGAGCACCGGTTTAGTATTAGGTATGTTCACCACAAAAATTGCCTTTGATGTGGGACGTAAGCAGCATTACAAACGTAAAGAAAAAAAGTTACTCAAAACTAATCCTGCAGAAGCGCGCATTGGTGCTTTATTGCGTTTACAACAGGAAGTTATAAAAGAATTAATCAATCCCAAAGAGGAAAATTTTTTTTCTGAAAAAATAGTAGAAGGCTATATCGGGCTTAATCCTAAGGTATTTATCCTCTCGGTTGAAAAAGAAATGGAAATTTTCCAACAAAAACATGCTCATCTTCATCAGAAATTTTTAGAAAAATTGGATCGATTAGAGCACCATAACAATTTAATGGAAGTTACCAAAGAGATGAAAACAAGTAATTTTACCGACTATGATCAATTAGAAAGATCCTATCACTCTTTTGCTAGTGAAAACGCGTTAGATCCCTTATTAGATGAGAGAAAAGTAGAAAATATCGCGACTAAAACAGATCCTTTGTTAGATTATTAAACTAATAGGACCTTATAACTTATCTTTTTAAGACTAAAGGGGAGCTTACTTTGAAGAGGTAATAAAGAGGCGAAATTTTAGCTATTAATTAAGAAACTAATTTCTTTTATTCTTTAAGACTAAGCTAAAGATTTCTTTAGCTTAGTCTTAGTAGAAAGAAAAATACAATCACTATCTCACTCAAAGAATTGAAAAGATTCAAACTCATTAGATAAATCTTTCTTAAAGCATTTTTCTATACATCGTTATTATTCTCTTCCTCAATAGGAGGTAATGTTGAGGTAAACCCGCTTAAAAAATTGTGCAATTCTGCTTTCTCTTCTCCTATAAGAGGCTCTGAATTACGGAGAGCGTGTTTCACCACATGTTCCACCAATTTTTGGGTAGCATACTCTTTGACTTTTGTGCAGAGCTTACATAAAGCTAGATTGGCACCATAGGAGGCACTTGCTACAAAGCTAAATAGAATTAACTTTGAAGAATTATTTTCAGGTGTTAGGCTACGAAAAGCTACTAGTTCACTGACAGCTGTGATAGCAAATAAGCTAATAAATGGCAGCGGTACCGGACTATTAAAACTTAAAATTGAGCTGATTGAATTAATTGACATATTATATCCCTTAAAATTATTTAATTATAAATACAACAATAATATATTATATTATATTAAATTTGTAAAATGAAATTAATCAAATGACATATAAAATTTTTATTAACTAAATTTAAATACTCAGTTGCAATTACAATAGAAATCTATAATCAGGATGAATCAGACAAACCAACTTTTCATAGGGTACTGATTCATCTTGATTGCTTTTAAGCTATTAATTTGATAATTTGATATTTACTTTATCTAGCTCAATCATCGGTAGGACAGCGTGACATCTCAAAACCCTTCTTTAGCCCCCTCTTTACCTTATGAATGGTTAAAACAATTACCTTTATCGATTATTCAAGCAGATGAGATCCCTCTATTTGGCAAATCGCCCTCTTTTCCTTGGGAGCAATTAGCTACTCAATTAAGTCAGCTCTTCCAAATCGAAAATATTGTTTTAGAGCCCAGTAATAGCCAATGGCGCACCACCGAAGATTTACTAAAAGGGTTAGGAGCAGATCCCGTATTTTTGTATAGCTCTTTTGCTCCTTTAGAGGGTGCTTTAGGCTGGGTTATGCCTAAAAGCTCGATAGAAAGAATGATGCAGCTTTTACTCAATCAACCGATTGAAGATTTTCATTTTTTAAACCCGGAGTTTGAACAGGGATTTTACAAATTTATAGGGGCTCAAATTATTCATCTAATTGAAAAATTAGATTTTGATAAAAATCTTTCTCCTAGTTTACATGACCATTTTGAATTGCCAACAGGCCCTATTTTTTGCATCGATGTTACAATAAAAATTAAGGAATCAAGCTTAATAGGACGCCTGATTATTCCTTCTGATTTGCGTCAATCATGGAAAGAGCGCTATGCTGATCGCAAATTAACTACCTTATTGAATTCTAGTTTAGCACAGAAAATTCAAGTTGTCGTCCAGTTAGAAGTCGGTAAAGTCGTCTTATTTTCTAAACAGCTAGCGGCACTTCAGCCAGGAGACTTTTTTTTATTAGATAGCTGTTCATTTGAAGCTGATCCTGATAAAGGACGACTCATGATGACAGTTGATGGTACTCCTTTATTTCGCGCACGTCTTAAACAAGGTTCCCTTAAAATATTAGAATTTCCCTTTTATCACGAGGCACTCTCTCACATGAATAAAGATCAAACTGATGACGATGATTTTGATGATTTGACTGAAGAATCTGAACTGGAAGATCCTTCTGATTTTTCAGAGGATTTAACAGAAGAGGAGGATTTTTCAGAAGAAGAGGACACGGAAATAGAAAAGACAGTCCAAGAAAATAGCAGTCCACAAGATAAAACTCAACATTCATTAGTTGAAGAAGTTGATAAAAATAGTGAATTAAAAAATAATTTAACTCTAGAAACATTTTCATCCTCTGCTAAAAAAATAGAGGTGGCTACAGATTTACCTATTACGCTAGTAGTAGAAATAGGTAGAATACAAATGAGCATTCAAAAGTTAATGGAATTACAGCCTGGTAATACTCTAGACCTTAATATTCACCCTGAAAACGGAGTCGATTTAGTAGTCAATGGGCGGCGTATTGGTAAAGGAGAACTCATTAAATTAGGTGAAACTTTAGGAATTCGTTTGCTAGATATAGGTTAAACAATAAATTTTTTAAGAATTGATTGATCTCTTCTTGCCTATTAAAGAAAAAGCTTATTTTGACTTGATTTTAAAGTTTAAAAGGAGCGGTCATTTTTAAAGAACAGAGTAACTAATTTTTTATTGATAGTCAGTTATTAATAGTTTTAAACATTAGTCAGCTTTTGTCTGACTTCTATTTTCATTAAGATAAGCTACTATGGGCTTTAAGCGTGATGGATATACTTTATCATGGTTGACGATCGCACATTTCAACAGCCTACCTCTCCCTTGGATCTTCCAAGAAGCCCTGATGATTTTTTAATTCCTAAAATGATAGGTCCTTATAAAATTGAAGCTCTCCTCCAAAAAGGCGGCATGAATCTCTTATATTTAGGGACTCATCCTGAAACTAAAGAACCTGTCACTATTAAAGTCCTTTCTCAAAAATTTCTTTCCAATCCTGAAATGACCATGCGTTTTCTCAATGAAGCTGAAATCATCGGCATGACAGATCATCCCAATATTATTAAAAGATATGGTCATGGAAAATGGGCAGGCGGTCTCTACATTGCTATGGAATTCATTCAAGGTATTTCTCTTAGACAATATTTGCTGCAAACTCCCTTATCTTTAAAACGCGCGTTAGAAATTATTTTAGATATTGCCTATGCTCTATGCCATCTCCATACCCATGGTGTGATTCACCGCGATTTAAAACCAGAAAATGTCTTAGTCACTGAATCTGGTATGATCAAAGTGATTGATTTTGGCATTGCTCAATTTCTAACGGATAAACAGTTGACCCATCCTGAAGAGAAACAGCGTTTAATAGGCACTCCTATTTACATTAGTCCTGAGCAATGCGAAAACCCAGAAAATGTGTCTTATCCTTCTGATATCTATTCTCTTGGTATTATTAGTTATGAATTAATTTTAAGTAAACTTAGTCATGGTAAAATTCACATTGGTTTAATGCCAAAGGGTTTGCAAAAAATTATCAGTAAAGCTCTCCAGCTTAATCCAGCAGATCGCTACCGCGATATTGTCGATTTCATTACGGACATTACAGCTTATTTACACTCTTCTACTCTGCAAAAAGAAAGAAAAGTAGGCGATCAGTTAAGTGAACTATCAGAAAATCTATTGAATGCGCAGCTTATTTTATGTCCTACTGAACCTCCGTTTTGGCCGCAAGTCGATGTCGGCATCATTCATCACAAAGGACTTGGTTTTTCAGGTATTTATTATGACTTCCTCAAATTGCCTAGCCATTCTTATGGTATTATTCTAGTCGAGTGTGCTTCCAAAAATTCCGATAGCATTATTTATACTTCTATTTTAAGAGGCATGGTTTCCACACTTTGTCAGCAGTATCAAGAACCTCATGAATTTGTAAGTTATCTCAATGAACTGCTCATTAAAGACCGGATGAAACAAGTGTTTAACTTGAGTTATCTCGTCCTCTCCCCTCATCTGCAAAAACTTTGTTTCATTAGCTGTGGTTATGGTGTGCTTTGGTTAACTCCATCGGGATTAGATATGCCAGTTAAAATCATGACGACTAATCATGCTTTAGGCATTGATCTAAAAGCTAAATTCTCATCTACTACGCATCTTTGGAAAACAGGCGATTCTTTGCTTATCAGTTCTACCTCTTCTATCTTTGCCGAGTTAAAAGAGGATAAAGAAGCAATGGAGCGCATCTTTAGGCAAATGCTAATCGATAGTTCCAATCAACCTCCTCAAAAACTTGTCGAATCTTTAATGCGCAAAATTAAATTTTCTTTAGCGCAAGAAAATCGCGATCATACGGTGATTCTCATCGATATCTTGCATAATTAGATCCTCTTAAACTATGTATTAAATTCCTGAAATCACTCTAGCGCTTAAATTTCGGAAAAAAAGCTCCCTATTGTTTACTTGGCTATTTATTGATAAACTCTTATAATTTCTTTTTCACTTGGAAAAAAAAAGCCTGTCTGGAATAAGTATCTTTCTTAATTAAATAAATGTGCAACTATTACCATGAAAAATAATTTCTTTGACTCCTTAACTAACACCCTGATTCTAAGTGGTGTTCTTAGTCTAATTTCTCTATTTTCTTTATCTTCTCAAGAAGATCATCTTTTAGAAAAAGAGGTACTTACTTCCTCTTTTCATTCAGATGAGGATAATTTTAAGACACCACAAGAGCGATTGCAAAGTAGTGAAGAAATTGATCGTCTCTCTCTCATCCCTTTATTTTCTAACAATGGCCAAGAGAATAACAATCCCTCCAATCCCTCTTCTCCTACCACTTTACCTAATGTCTTGCCTAATAACAAAATTGATCGCAATGAATCAGCTTCTGCTGCTAATTCTTCCTCTACAGAGGAGCTTCAGCAAAAAAATAACCCCAAATCTAGTTTAATTAATTTTAATAATTTGGCAATTATTGAGTATATTCGTTTTATTAGTCGTATTTCCAATAAGAATTTTGTATTTGATGAAGCTGACCTGCAATTTAACGTTACAATTATCTCAGAAGAACTTACCTCTATTGAAAATATCATGGCAGCTTTAATTCAAGTACTGCGCATTCACGATCTTATTTTAATTGAGCAGGGCAATAACCTCATCATTCACAAAAATCCTAAAGTCAATAATGTGTCAAAAGTTATTGGCAATGCTGTTAATTATCGTAAAGTAGAAGCTGAAATTGTCACACAGGTATTTCGTCTCAATACATTAGAACCAGAAAAAGCTGCGGCTATCATTCGCCCTCTTGTATCTAGTAGTGCGTTAGTAGAATTTATCAAAGAGACTAACCATTTAATTGTCACTGATATTTTTTCCAATATTCAACAAATTAGCCAATTATTGCGCAGTATCGATGCGCCTACAAGCGGTCTTGTAATTGGTCAATATGTCACAAAACTTAGTCCTGTCGATGTTCTTTTGCCACTTGTGCAAAAGATAATGGCTCCTATTTCTTTAGATCAACCTCTCTCTTTTATTCCTTATGATCAATCTAGAAGCATCTTTATTGTCTCTACGCCTTTCTTAGTCGAACAGAGTATGTCGATCTTACAATATCTAGATCAAGAAAATGGCATGACTCGCATCATTGAACTCAATCAAGGCAATTCTTTCCTTCTACCAAATGGTGAACTCAATTCTTCTAACCAATTTCCTGACTTAAACGATTCCTCTTTTCCGGTGGAACCAGGTTGGGAATATGGTCCTGGCAATAGTGAAGGTAAAGGAGTTTTTACTCAAAATAGGCAATTCCAAGATCAAGTTTTTCAACAAACTCTCAGAAATGCTGAGCTCAATCAGTTAAAAAATGGAGGTCCTAATGGTTTATCTTCCGCACAAAACTCAGCGAGAAACGCCGCTAATGCTCTGTTACCTGAAAAGTTATTGCGCAAGGTAGAAACTAATGAAGAGTATGTTCCTTTACCTATCAATAAAACAAAATTTTATATTCATAAACTGCAATATCGCAAAGGCGACCTTGTCCAGACTCAATTGCAGCAGATTGCACAAAGCTTATCTAATACTAAAGGCAATGAGGAATTATTAGCAGTCATTGCTTCTATCCAATGGCTCCAAGATACAAAATCTCTCGTTTTGACAGGTACGCCTGATTATATCGAACGCGTCAGAAGCTTAATAGAACAGATTGACTTGCCTTTAAGACAAGTTTACATCGAAATGCTCATTTTAAGTGCGAGTGTAGATGATTCTTTAAACTATTCTGTTAACTGGGGTAGTGAATTTGGTGGAGGCAATCAAGCTGGTATTCAAGGTTTTTCTAGCGGTTCTTCCCCTTTACAAGCAGCTCTAGCAACAACTGGCGTCAATACGTTAGGTCAATCAGTACCAACTACTGGTGCTTATGGCAATGTTTTAATCCCCGATCCTACAGCCCTTGCTCCCTCCTCTACCTTTAGCTTAGGAGTACTAGGACAAAAAATCGTCCATAAAGGGCTAGGTTTACAATTTGACTCGATAGGCGCACTCGTCAGAGCACTTCATACACGCAATGAATCTCGCGTCATCATGAGTCCGCGCATCATTACCGAAGATAATGTGCCAGCTTACGTTTTTGTGGGTGTCAATGCTCCTTTTCAAACTCAATCGGTTGCTACGCAGTCCGTCTCTAGTACAGCTAGTTTACTCATCACCAATAACTTTGATTATAGAGATGTAGGCACAAGCTTGCAAGTAACCCCTCATCTCATCAATTCCAATATTGTGGTGCTTGATATCGTCCAAGAAGTGAGTTCTATTGCCGCTGTTACAACTGTCTCAGGCCAAGCTAATCTCAATGTCGGCCCTACGACTAATAAAAATACGACTAAAACAACTGTGCACATTCCCAATAACTATTTTTTAATTATCAGCGGCTTAATGGAAGATGATACCACGCGGACACGCACACAAGTACCCTGTTTAGGAGGGGTACCTTTAATAGGCAGTCTTTTCTCCGATAAATCTACAGAAGATCATAAGCGCAACTTAATGATTTTTATCCATACGCGCATTATCGATACGGATGAAGAGATCCAAAATCTGACGCGTCATCAGCAAGATGTCTGGATGTTTAAAGAGGAATTGCCAAAAATGTGGATCCAAGAAACAGACCAAGCCTTAGACTTTTTAAATGTGCGCCGAACATCAAAAACCGATGAAGCCGATGATATCTCCTGTTCACAATTTAGGCATTAGGTCAAATGATGAACTATAGCCAGCGTATAAAGGCTATTCTACAAAGAGGGTACCGTTACCCTTTTTGTATTTTAGTGTTGACTAGTTTATTGAGCTGCCAAACACCCTATGTTAGTCTTGAACCGACGATTCAGTATGCTACTTCCCCGCGCTTAATTAGTTCATTGCCCTCTCCTTTTGAGAAACTGACTACTGAAGAGCTCAATACTCCATGGGGTAAAGAGCTGTATATTGGGTTATGTTTTGCTAGAGAACTCGATCTTTATCGCGCGATTACCGCTTTAAAACGCGCTTTAATCCTTTTACCTGCTAGTCAATCTAGCCGGCAGCTGCAAATTCAGTATTCTTTATTTGAATGTTATTACTTAGGACAAAAATATAGCGAAGCCCTCGAAATTTTTGACCATAGCCAACTAATTACGCTAGCCGAAACCTTTAAGGGATTTAAAGATCTCATGATGATGTTATTTGACTGCTACCATCAGACAAATCAACCGGAAAAAGCGGAAAAAGTCTATCAGCTCATCGATCAATACGATGCAGACATCGGACAGAATTTACTCATTTCTACTGCTTTTCAAGAAGCTAATCTAGAGGCTATCCGCACTTTGTCAGCTAATCATAGCAATCAAGCACAGTTAGAGCATTTTGTGGATTTCTATCAGGCTCATAAAAAATCTGTTTCGATAGCCCGTTTATTGAATGGTTTATTACCAGGTGTAGGCTATTATTATGTAGGTCAAAAGAAAACAGCGACTGTTTCTTTTGTAATTAATGCCCTATTTTTAGGGGCTACTTATCTATTCATTAAAAATGGCAACTATCCGGCAGGGATTATTACGGCTAGTTTAGAATCGGGCTGGTACATAGGCGGCATTAATGGAGCAGGCCTTGCAGCTAAAGAGTATAATGAACGCTTATATGAAGTTAATGCTAAGGAAACCATGATCCAAAATCGATTATTTCCCATTTTGATGTTTGGAACTTCTTTCTAATATATGTTGAGATTTTCTTTTTGTTTACTTTTGTCTACTCTATTTAGTACATCTTTAGCCGCTACCTCTTTGATGAATGCGCCATGGGGTAAAGATGCCGATCTTGTCTTATGGGATCATCCTGGTCCTGACTACAAAGAAAGCACCTGTCAAACTCCTATTTTAGGTCCTATTGGGGAGCAGCTCATTCGTTTTCATCAAGAGATCATCTCACCTTGTGATGGCCCTCGTAGCCATTATAAACCTAGCAGTTCACAATATACACTGGAAGCAATGCGCAAATATGGTTTTTTGACGGGAATGGCTATGGGCTGTGATCGCTTGATGCGTGAAAATAATGAGCCTTGGGTTTATCGCCTGACCCTAGATGGAGCAGGCCAGTCCATCAAATATGATCCGATTCCCTAAAGCCTATGTAGTACTTGGCAAATCTGGAGGAGTAGGATCTTCTATTTTTGATTTTTGGTTAGCTAAATTTTCCTGTGCTTTATTTTGAGCTACTTGATCCTCAATTAACTTTTGAGCGGCCTCTTTTTTAGCTTTGCGCTCGGCAAAGAATTGTCTAACTGCACTAATGACATTGATAATGATTTCTGAAAAAGCAACAAGACCTGTCATGATGAGAGCCCCAGCAATAGAGACCCCACCTAAAGGTATGCCAAAATAGGCTAAGCCAGCAGAAATGGCAATCGTGGCTCCTAAAGCTAAAGGCGCAGCGATTAGATATTTAGCCGTAAATTTAATATAAGGATGTCGGTCAAAAAAATTAGCAAAAGGTTTAAGTCTAAATAATGTATTCTCGATCGTATGAGCCAATTTAGCGACTGCAAAACCAAAAATGCCCCCTTGCAAGATAGAAGTAGCCGCTAATGGCACAAATTGATAGCCTAATTCGACTACAGATGAACAAAGATAAGCGGCAGGAACTACGCGTTGGATAGGCCCTAAAACCTCGTTAGCTTTGAAGACAAAGTGTTTAGCTTTTACTGCATAAGGGCTTATAGTGCGCGAGGCTTCTTTAGCATAGTGTGTTACTAAATCTAAACGATTATAAGAAAGACCACTATTCATAATAACCACCTATTAAACTATGTATATATGATAATATGGGATTTTTTATTAAAAATCAAACTAAATATTTAAAAACTTAACTAAACTATATTTAATAATAGAATAAAAAGTACCAAAAAAAGAATAATTGTAAAAATTAATAAATAGCTCATTGCGCGCAGAACATAAACGCAATTTTTTCGGCATTAAAGAGCGATTCGGATTCCATCCTCGGCAGTGATAAGCGAGTAAATAAGGTACAAGAGACAACGTCCATCCCTTTTTTCTCAATCTTAAAGAGAGGTCGATATCCTCTTTGTACATGTAAAAAGTAGCATCTAAGATTTCTGTTTCACGTAGCAAGACCTGATCGAGAGCTGCCTTGCGACAAAAAAATAAAGCCCCGCAGATCGCTGGTAACTTCTCGACAGCTCTAAAACAGTACTCTCCTACCGGTTGGCCTTGTGCGCGATCATACCATTTTCCATACCAGTGAGAAAAAATGCCCGTCGTATCATAATAAGCACGCGGCTGATCGTTGACATTATCATAGCCTATTACTAGACCGGTTAAGGCTCCGCATTGCCTATTATCTGGTTTTTGCATAAAAATAGTAGCCTCTTTCAGGAAGTGAGCCGTTAAGTAAGCATCGGGATTGAGCAATAAGACATAGTCGCTATTTTTATGTACGTGAGCAAAACCTAAATTATTTCCTTTACAAAATCCTGCCTCTTTTTCGGCAAAGAAAATTTTTACATTCTCTTGAGTTTGATAAGCTACTAGATAGCTAAGATCTTGTGAACCTGTATCCACGATGATAATTTCATTGGCTAGTTGCGTCTGTTCCGCTAAACAAGCTAAAGCTTTAGCTAAAAAAGGTTGACTGTTATAGGTCACGATAATCACAGAAATAAAAGGAGAACAGGTTGAGGAATAGGTCAAAGGGCTAGCCTACTTAATTTTAAGCTGTCTATAGAGGTATTATTTTAACAAGCATTCCTCATTCCCATCAATCTAATCTTGCTTTACTCTGTTTACTTTGTTAAATTATCTAAGCAATATAATTTAAAGCTGACAACGATCATGTGTGGGATTGCCGCTCTTTTTGGAAAAACTTTGGTTAAAGCTGATCTCGATACGCTCTTAGCGATGACCTCTATCATCAAGCATCGCGGTCCCGATGATGAGGGCTTTGTTATTCTAGGCTCTTCTCCTGCTAAAATTGCCGTCATGGGCGGTCCTGATACAGCACACAGTAACTACACAGCTCATTTTGCTTACTCTCCTCAATCAGGTAATTGCTTACCTACTCCTTGTATGCCGAATCAAGCGCTAGCTGCTTTAGGACATAGACGCCTTTCTATTTTAGATCTCTCACCTGCCGGACATCAACCCTTTTGTACTCCTGATCGGCGTTATTGGATTACCTATAATGGAGAGGTTTATAATTATCTCGAGATTCGTCACCAATTAGAACTATTAGGCCATGCCTTTACTACGCAAACAGATACAGAGGTCATTTTACAGGCGTATGTCCAATGGGGCGTTAACTGTCTTCCCCACTTTAATGGCATGTTTGCCTTTGTCATCTACGATACAGTCAATCACACCCTTTTTGCAGCGCGCGATCGTTTTGGAGTTAAGCCCCTTTACTATTGGCTCTCTCCTTTAGGTTACTTAGCTTTAGCTTCTGAAATTAAACAGTTTACCCCCTTAAGAGCCTGGAAAGCTAATTTAGAGGGTCAAATGGCCCACGATTTTCTCAACTGGGGCGTCAAAAATCATACAGCCGATACTTTCTTTTCAGGAGTCAAACAAATTCCAGGCGGCCACTATCTTTTTCTTGCTATCGATCAGCTCGATTTATCTCTTATACCTGTATGCTGGTATACGCTCTCACCTGTCTCTTTTAAAGGTACTGAACAGGAAGCAGCGCACCATTTTCATGCTTTATTGACCGATGCTGTCCGTCTGCGGCTCAGAGCCGATGTACCTGTGGGTTCCTGTTTATCAGGTGGGCTTGATTCCTCCTCCATCGTCTGTCTAATCGATTGCTTGAGGAAACAAACGCAAGCATTAGAAAAACAAGTTACTTTTACTGCTTGTTCCGATGTCAAACGCTTTGATGAAAAAGAGCATGCTGTCTTTGTCGTTAATCAAACAGCTGCAGAAAGTTTTTATACGACTCCCTCTCTAACGGATCTATTTACTATCCATCCTCATTTAGTCTGGCATCAAGATGAACCTATTATTTCAACAAGTCAATATGCGCAATGGGCAGTTTTTAAATTAGTCCAACAACAAGGCATCAAAGTCGTCTTAGATGGTCAAGGTGCAGATGAGCAGTTAGCAGGCTACTTAGGCTTTTTTGGCAATCACTTCTTTGATCTATTAGCTAACTTAAACTGGATTACGTTAATTAAAGAGATGCAAGCCGCTAAAAGCTTTCATCCTTCTCTACAACCTATCGCTCTTTTATTTAATAAACTCACCCCCTCGTTAGCTAAACAATATATTCGCAAATTATGCGGTAAAACGACGGCTTATTCCGGTTGGTTTGATTTAAAACTATTAAAAGCGACGAGTCATGATCCTTTAGCGAACGATCCCCATCGCACACTCTATGCTCAAAGTCTGCAACAGCTCTATCGCAGTAGCTTACCAATGCTCTTACATTATGAAGATCGTAGCTCTATGGCTCATTCAATTGAATCGCGCACGCCTTTTTTAGATTACCGTCTGGTAGAATTTACCCTTGGTCTTCCCAATGCTTTTAAAATTTCCAATGGCTGGACTAAACGCGTGCTTAGAGAGAGTATGAAGGGAATTTTACCTGAATCGATTCGCCTGCGCAAAGATAAACTAGGATTTGTGACAGCTGAAGAGGAGTGGGTCAAAAAAACAGCTCCCGATCTATTTAGAAAAGCAGTTAAAGAAGCCTTAGAAAACTCACAAGGTATTATCAAGCCCTCTGTCTTAATTGCAGTAGAGGAGATGATTCAAGGAAAACGAGCTTTTAATTTCTTAATTTGGCGTTTAATCTCCTTTAGCACGTGGATGAAACTATTTTCTGTTTCAGTTGCTAAGTAAGATAACTTAATAATTTAAGCGCTAGGGTTTTACGACTAAATTTTTCTAGAGTTAAGGGATTGATTCTATTTTTTTGGGACGCTTCTTGCTTTAAAAAAGTCTCTAAGTACTCTTTGACCTCTTTGACTGTATGACAGACTACGCCGATCTGCTGTTCCTTGATCCATTCTTGTGCTACCTGTTTTGTTTGCTGGCTAATGGCAAGTACTGGTGTTTGAGCATACAGATATTCATAAATCTTACCACTCATCAATCCCGTGCCTGTGCCTTTAGCTTCACTCCAGGGTAAAAAAAGCAAGAGAGCTGCATCGCGCTGCATAGCAAGAGCCTGTTCTCTTTTGACAAATCCAAGCTCTTTAACTAGCTCTTCTATCCCATAGAGGAGGCTTAACTCTTTTACAAAAGCTAAATGAGGACCTACAAAGAGCACTTCTAGTTTATTAACTAACTGTGCTGTTTGAGCCTGCTGTTTTAACTGTTGGATCGCTTCAAAAAAAAGAGGAAGTGCTTGTTTTTCTCGATAGACCATGCCCGTATGTACGATGCGTAGCTTAGAATCAGCTGAAAAAATACTTTCTTTAGGTAATAGCTCTAAATCTGCAGGCTCAAAGCCATTTTCAATCACTTTTACCGGTAAATTTGTATGACGCGCCCGCAATTTTTCAGCCCAAGGTTCTGTGACAACTGTCAGTAAATCAGCCCTCTTGAGAGTTTTTTTTTCTAGCCACCCTTCTAACTGATTGAAAGGAAAGAGCCCAGGATAAATGTGATTATCTGCCCACAAATCGCGAAAATCAGCGACCCATTTTTTAGTTAAGCCTTTTTTTTTTAATTGAGAGCCGATGATATGGACCGCATAGGGTCCAGCTGTTGTCACAATCAGATCCCAAGGCTTCTCTTTTTCTAACACGCGTAGAGCAGGTCTTATCCATAGATCGGTGAAATCGGGAAGACGCGAAGCATTAAAAATACCTTTTTGATAACGCAAGTAATGATAGATCTTTGTTAGGCCCTTTTTAATCAAAGCTTTAAATGAAAAAGAGGTCTTGTTAGGCGTGGTTTTTTGGTGATAATTAGCCTGCATTCTCGAGATAAAGTTTAATGTAGGAATCTCTATTAACTGAAATCCTGGATTAGTTAAGTTAAGATTGCAATCAGCAGAAGCTACTTTAGGCGTCGTTGCTACGGTTACCTCATGACCGGCAAGTGTCCAGTATTTAGCCCATGAATAGGGACGATGAGAGGCAATAGAATTAAGCGGAGGAAAGAAAACAGTAATAATTAAAATACGCATGGTTACTCGATTAAAAGTGGCTACTATACGCCCTAATTTATACAAAAGTCAAGTTAGAGTCATGGCAGGTTTTGACAACATATCTTCTTTTAGTTTATGGTCTTAGACTAAAAGCCATAAAATTAGAGGCTAGATTAAGTGTTTACCAAAAAACTGTTTCTGATTTTTCCCTATTTTTTAATGATCTTTGCCGGCCTGGCTGTGCCGTCCGATGGAGAGCATGGATTTTTAAACATTAAGAGTCTTTCTTTTCTTTCGACCTTTCTTTTCATTAGCGGCTACATTGTATTAAAGCCTACTTTAACACTTTATCAATGTAAATTATTTATTTTTCTAAGTGTCGTACTGACCTTTCTATTTTGCTCCTTTGCACTTAGTTTGTATTATAATGAAACGACTTCTATCGCACGAATAGACCAATTCAAGTTATTTTTAATTACGATTTTATTTCCCATTATGACTCTTTATCTCATCGATGAAAAAAAAATAACGGCTCCACAAGTTTTCCTGACGGTTATTTATGCTAGCTTTACCTATATCTTAATCAAGATTGCGCTGATTACCTTGCATATTCTTCATGTGATTGATTTGTGGAGTATTATGGAGGGTTTAGGAATCCGTTACATGCGGATGAGCATCCATGGCAATTTAGAAAGGGTACAAACGTCTGTCGATATTGCTGCTCCCTTTATCATCTTTTTTGTACTTCAGGCTAAGCGCCTCCACCTAAATTTAAGTAAAAATTTTACCTTTTTCTATGTTTTGCTCAGTCTTTTTTCTACTTTTCTCAGTTTTTCTCGCTATCTAATGGCTGTGTATTTATTGAGTTGCTTCCTCTATTTAGCTACGCTCCACATTAATAAATTATTATTCCTTTGCCTAGCACTTATAGGCATTGGCCTAGCAGGCTATGTAACAATTGGTCATGAGAATGTGAGCGCCGTAGTCGAAAGACGTATTTTTAGCCAAGATAATTATATTTCTGATTTGACGCGTATAAAACAGATCGATGCAATGATTGAACAGATGAAAATTTATCCCTATTTTGGCACAGGACTAGGCGGCTATGCGCCTCAATACATCCGAGAGTCTTCTGTCTTACACCTTTACGAAGTCCAATGGGTAGCGTTTGCCATGCAATTTGGCTTAATTGGCCTTTACATTTTGATCCTGCCTCTAGTGACGATTAGCTTAAAGTATTTCAAAATGCCTTTATCGCGTAAAAACCTCGCTTTTTTGGGAGTTTTCCTCATTTGGGTCTTATCGGGTTTTACTAATCCTTTTCTCATCTCCTTAACAAGCGGCATCCTGTATACTCTCTTTTACCTTTCCTCTGATCTGATCAACAAACAAAAGTTAGAGCCGATCAGAAGTTAAGTTTATGCCTAAATAGCTCAGTGGGTAGAGCAGCGCATTCGTAATGCGAAGGTCGTCGGTTCGACTCCGGCTTTAGGCAATCTTTATAAGCACTTTCGAGAGCGATTTAGCAGGAGAATTAATCATGACCAACGAAAAGAAAATACTTTCTAACCAAAATTGGAAGAAAGGGTCATAAGGAAGTTTTCACAACTAAAAGCCTTATACTATGATCAAAGTAAGTAATGCTGATTTTGTCATTTTATTTGAATACGTTAAAAAATAAAAATCCTCCCTTATTTTTGAGGGAGGATCCTTAAATTAAGACAGCTCTCGATCAGCGAATATCTTCATCGCTTCTGCCATAAAGACAGCTAATTTTGAATGAAAGAGATCTAGCTGCTTTCTGAACTCAGGATGTTCTGCATACAATTGAGCCATCGCTTTGTACACTTCTTGTGTTGCATAATGGGTTTGTTCTGCGAAGACATGGTGCTTTTTGATGATCTCTTGCACTTCGCCATCTAGAGGAGTGAACTACCTGTCCCTAAAGGAGCAGGCTTCCATTGCTAGGCTACATTGGTTAATGCAGTTAGCTCTTTCTTTTTTGACGCTTCTTGATTCCCAGCTGCCTGCGCGATTTGCCTAGCTCCTCGTGTCTGACCTGCAGCTCCACGTCCACTATCTAGTAGAACACCTCGACTAGACAACTCCGTTCCAGAGTTTAATAACAAATTGATGGCTCTTTTTTTAATTACCTTGGCAGCATTATGGTCTGCCTGATCAGTGTGGCCGCAACTTTGGCAGCAAAAACGCGCTTGCGTTTGCCGATTGTTGGGATGAATGTGTCCGCAATCTGCACATTCCTGAGAGGTATAGTAGGCTGGTATCTTGAAAAAGGCTTTGCCGGCTTTGGTCGCTTTATATTGGACAAAGGTCTCTAGGATGTGCCAGCCTTTGTCTAAGATAGACCTATTCAGCCCAGCTTTACTTTTTCTACGATTAGGTGCCCATTGTCCGGCTATTTTTTTAGCTTTGGGCTTTTTAGTCATTTGTTTAGTTTTTAGATCCTCAAAGACGATCACTTGAGTTGAGGTCTGATCGACTAGTAACCGACTAGTCTGATGGCAAAAGTCCTGACGAATATGGGCGACTTTTTCATAGGCCCTAGCTAGCTTGCGTTTTTGCTTCTCTCTTCGCTTAGAGGTTTTTTGCTGTCTAGCTAGTTTCCTTTGACAGCGCTTGATGTAATGCTCTTTGGCTAACTTCTTTCTCTTTTGCTCGGCTGAAAAATCATAAACAGTAGGACCTGCTTGCACAGGTCGCTTAACGCCTCGATCAACTCCAATCACGACTTTTTCTAGCTCTTCTTTAGCTAAGCCTTTCAAGTACTCTAAATGTGCGTTTTGATCCTGTAAATCCTCTAAGTTGTCCTCATAGCAGAAAGAGACGAAATAGCTTCCATTCCTCTTTTTGATGCGGAGCGACTTTGGCTCTCCATAAGATCGGTGATTTTTAAGCGCTAAAAATCCGATGTTATTTGTCTTAGAGCCAATAAATAAACGCCTCACTCCATCTTCGCCTATCTCAAATCGAAAGAGCTCATTAGTTAAATGGATGCTAGCTGTATCCGTTTTCTTCTTTCTTTTGGGCTTGCCACATAGGCCTTTGAGAAAATGGCGGTGGGTTTGATAGTAGTTGACCGTGGAGTTTCTTAAGATTTGGCTAGGGCAATTAAACAGCCAAGGAGATAAAGTCTGATCCTTATACTGGGAAAATGTCTGATCGATTGTGGGATAGGTCTTGGTCGGCAGGTAGCGTTTGGCAAATCCCTGCAAGTAGCGTGCTTCATCGCATTTGGCATTCCAGATAAAACGCGCGCATCCCATCCATTGACTTAAGATCAGCTTTTGATACTCTGTTGGATGCGCTTGTAGTATAATGCCGGTTAACATAATAACTTGTATTTTAAAAACAGTAGGTATACATTAATTTTAAATTTAGGTCAAGACTATGGAAAAAGAATTTTTGTGGAGAACTGGCAGAAGCTGTATTTTTAAAAATTTCATTCATCTTGTCTTTGTAACAAAATATCGTAGAAATGTCTTTACACAAGAGATGCTAGACAGGATTAAAAAAATATTTTTTGAAACATGCCAACAAATGGAAGTAGACTTAATTGAATTTTCAGGAGAAGACGATCATGTTCATTTGATGGTGTGCTGTCCTCCGAAGCTAGCTATAGCCAATTTGGTTGGTAAATTAAAAGGAAAATCTTCTTATTTTATCCGCAAGGAATTTTGGGAAGAACTCAAAGATAAGCTATGGGCAGATCATTTTTGGTCTCCGAGTTATTGTGTCGTATCTTGTGGAGGCGCCCCTTTAGAAATCATTAAGCAATACATACAAAATCAAAGACAGCCTCTAGAAAGTAAGCAAATCCAATTATCTCAAAACTATATAGGTAGAAAACGAGACTCAATGAAAAAATGGCTCGCTTGAACCACCTCTAAACAAGTGGGATTGCGCGAGCTATCTGTTCAAAGAAATTTAATGTATCTTTAGACATAACTAATGCATTTGCTAATGCTAAAAGCATTAATTAAAGAAAAGATACGACTCATTCAGCTTGATTTTCTTAAGTTAATTAAGTTAAATTCTCTTGATTATAATAGGATCTCTATGAATAAATTATTTTTCTTTTTTTTAGTTATAGCTGTCACAATTAACTCATCTATTTGTGCACATGAAAACACTGACATTAAGTTTAAGACGTCTAAGCATGTAATGAAAAGATTTAAAGATCAAGTGGTCATTGTAACCGGTGCTTCTCGCGGTATTGGCCGTGGAATTGCCTACCTTTTTGCTGAAGAAGGCGCAAAAGTCTTTCTAGTAGGCAGAGATGAAGTGCAATTAAAAGCCGTGAAAGCAACAATTGAAGATAAAGGTGGAAAAGCTATTTATATGCAAGCTGATGTCAGTCAGCTAATAGATATGGAGAGAATGGTTGTAGAAGCTTTAGCAGCATTTGGAAAAGTCGATATCCTTTGTCACAATGCAGGAATTTATCCCTATGCAAGACTTGAAAATATGACTCTCCAAGAATGGCAAAAAGTGATTGACGTTAATTTGACGGGAACTTTTTTAGCTGTTAAATCCTGTATTCCAACGATGAAAGGTCAAGGTTTTGGAAAAATTGTGATTATTTCTTCTATTTCCGGCCCAGAAACTGCTCTGCCAGGCTATTCGCATTACACAGCATCAAAAAGTGGCATAACTGGTTTTATTCGAACAGCAGCTGTGGAGCTGGCTAAGTATAATATTAATATCAATGCTGTCGAACCTGGTAATATTCTGACAGAAGGCTTAGAGGCTGTAGGGACTGAACACATTAATAATATGATCCGTGCAATTCCTTTAGGAAGATTAGGTACTCCAGAAGATGTTGCCTATGTCGTCCTGTTTCTAGCTTCTCAAGAGGCCAATTATATCACAGGACAAAGCCTCATTAGCGATGGAGGCCAAACACTACCCGAAAGTCACTATTCTGATTATTAATTATTTAAGGAAGAAATATTGCTTTTTAGGAGAAAATTAACTATTAGCTTTTTTTTCATTCTGTAACAAGACAGATTTTAGCCATACATGTGGGTAAGTGCACAAAAGAAGCTGCTGAATGTTTATTGGAAAAACTGCCGCAAGACTTAAAAAAAAGCCATCTTTTATACAGATAAATTTTCAGTGTATGATGAAGTCATTCCTTGGATACAGCATTGGCCTGTCAGAAAGGAATTAGGAAAGACAAACTAACTTGAAAGGTTTTAGAATACCCATAGACAAAGATGTTCAAGACTTGTAGGAAAAACTCTTTCTTTTTCCAAGAAATTAGCTAATCACGTTGGAATAATAAAATATTTTATTTGTGATTATAATCTTATCCGAGCATTACCTGTTTAGGACTACCCTCTTACTATTTCTAAAATATATTTAAATTTTAACTCTATCAAAAACTAATGAATTTTTAATAGAGTTAAGGTTAAATTTTTTATCACATTTTAATAATAAATAAAGCTAAATCTATCTCTATACTAAGTTAGAAAATCCGTAAATAACTAGGGTTTACTATTATTTATTAGCCTACATCTATTATAAAATAAATGTAGCCGATTGATATTCTATATCAAAGTTATTATCGTAAGAACTCCAAATAATTTCAGCTTCCTGGGTATTGATCGATATCGAATAATTTCCTGTCAGATTTTCGGTATTTCCCGATACCATAGTAATAGGAGACCAAGTTCCTAATAAAGCTACATAATATCTTATATAGAGACTATAAATTTGTAAATTAGTATTTACTCCAATCCAAGCAATCATAAAATTATCATTCGCATCTTTCTTTACTTTATAAGAGTTCAAACTTACTAAAGGATCTGAAATAATTTCTGCAGGATCCCAAGTTGAAGCTCCAAAAGGCTTTATTTTTTGAAATAATTGCATATTATTATTTAGCCAGGTAGCCCCAAAAAAATGAGAGTTAAAAGTAGAATCACTCAATAATACAATTTCTTGATTCTCATAAGCAGCTTCTATATTGAAACTACCAAAAATTAGGATCAGGAGCCAAAATTTTAGTATTTTTATTTTAGTTATACTCATAATTCCCCTAAGGTTAAAGAATTCGATCAATGACTAAATAAGCTGTGATAGTCCCTGTAGGAGCACTAGCTCCTGGACTAATTGTTACAGAGACACCTCCTAAATTACATAGACGAATGAGGTCACCTGCAGTTAAATCAACCTCAATACTTGCTGAAAATATCCCTGAACTCAAAATGCTAATTCTTCCGCCTGGAATAATGATTCCATTTCTTGACAAGCCCCAGTAAGAATTAGTCGTTACAGTCGATATTCCATAATGAATTCTATAAGTTCCAGTTATAGGAATAATAATAGTCGTACTAGGAGGAGTAAATGCAAATACATTGCTTGTCGATACAAATGACCAACTAATTCCTGAGTTAGCACCATTTCCTACCGTTTGATTAGCCGTTTGATAAAGTGAAAGAAAAGTACCTAATACGCCTCCCGTAGCACCTGTTGCTCCCATAGCTCCCGTAGCACCTGTTGCTCCTGTAGGTCCCGTATCTCCTGTAAGTCCTATAGCTCCTGTAGCACCTGTTGCTCCTATAGCTCCTGTAGCACCTGTTGCTCCCATAGCTCCCGTAGCACCTGTTGCTCCTGTAGGTCCCGTAGCACCTGTAAGTCCTATAGCTCCTGTTGCTCCTGTAGGTCCCGTAGCACCTGTAAGTCCTATAGCTCCTGTAGCACCTGTTGCTCCTGTAGGTCCCGTATCTCCTGTAAGTCCTATAGCTCCCGTAGCCCCTGTTGCTCCTGTAGCACCTGTTGCTCCTGTAGGTCCGGTATCTCCTGTAAGTCCTATAGCTCCCGTAGCCCCTGTTGCTCCTGTAGGTCCGGTATCTCCTGTAAGTCCTATAGCTCCCGTAGCCCCTGTTGCTCCTGTAGGTCCGGTATCTCCTGTAAGTCCTATAGCTCCCGTAGCCCCTGTTGCTCCTGTAGGTCCGGTATCTCCTGTAAGTCCTATAGCTCCTGTAGCACCTGTTGCTCCTGTAGGTCCGGTATCTCCTGTAAGTCCTATAGCTCCCGTAGCCCCTGTTGCTCCTGTAAGTCCTATAGCTCCTGTAGCACCTGTGGGTCCCGTGTCTCCTGTAAGGCCAATAGCTCCCGTAGCGCCAATAAAACCTCTTGCTCCTCTTAAGCCAATACCTTTAGCACCAGCAGGACCTCTCGCTCCTGGATCACCTTTTGGCCCGGGCGGACCTTGTTTGATACGTTTACATCCACTTTGTTTTATCTCAGGAAAATTTTTATAGAAATTTTCTAAGTAGGTAGAACTCTCTAGAGATTCTGATTTCTCTAGTTGAGAAAAGATTAATGTAGGAATAGTTGAAAACAAGCCAATAAGAAAAAAAACTGTTATTTTTAAAAAAATTTTCATATATTTATAGCTACCAGAATTTAAAAATTAACTTTACGTATTAGTTTAAAAAAAGTCTTCTGAAATATAAAAATTATTTTAATTAGAGTTTCTAAAATGTTCAAATACGCAAAATTCTTAATTTCCTTAAATATAAAATAAAGCCTATTTTAATTTTATTTTTGACATCCATAAAGTGCTTGGACCATTCCCCATCATTGTCAGCAAACCTTGTGATTTTAATTCTAATAAATCGCTTCTAAGAGAGCGTTCCGATATTTGCTCTTGTAAATTTTTATGAATTTTTTTTGCACTAAGAGGTTCTTTATAAAGGATATGAAGGATTTTCTGTTGACGTAGGGTTAGTTCTTTTGTTTCTTGATCCATAACTGAATCTATTTTTTCTTGAGCTATGCGATGGGGTTTGAAAATGACGCGAATAGCTGTTCCTAGTTCTTGCCAAATAGGGGTTTGATAATCGCCTGCTTGACAAGCCTCATTAATGCGTCTATAACCTGTTCCCCACTCCTCCATAAGATGAAGCTCACGAAATACGCGAGCAATAACCTTATTGCGAATATGACTAACTCCCGCTACTAATTCATCTAATGTATATCCAAAAGGTAACATTCCAGGATTTTCTATCTCTAGTCTATCGGAAAAAATTGCTATTCTAGGATTCATTCCTTTAATCGAATAATCCGCATGGACTAAGGCATTAGTCAAGACTTCTCGAATCGCTATTAACGCGTATTCTGGAATATCTTTCCGTTGAATTTGGTCAATTTTCGCAGCTAATCTCGTATTGCGCCTGATAAAATTAATAATATCTTTCATCACCTCTACAATGGTTCCCTCACAATCATATTGATCAATAAAATCGACTCGATCTGTACCTTGAAATCTAGCACATCTCACTTTAGCATTTGGAAAGTATCTTTCTCGTAACTCATCTTGACCAAACAGAATTAAACCTCCATTAGAACAGACTAACTTGTCTGCATAAGGCACTAAGATACCTAAAGTTTCCAATTCTTTTTGATTGATTCTTCGACCAACGCTTGAAAAAGCTTGTTGAATGCGCTTACTATCTAAACCGTTTATGTTAGCTTCAGGACAGGGTAATTGATCAAATGAAATATTAGATATCGAACGCTTTAATTCGGCTATTAACTCTGGTCCAGCAACTCGATTCGTAGAACCCAATCTAACATAAACTCCTCCTTCAGGACCTTGTACTTTTAGATAAAAGGGACCTCTCCAATGAGCTACACGAATAACAATTAAAGATTTTCCTTCAAAAGAGGTCGTTTCAATTTCTGGCATTAAAGTAGGATAAATACTATCTGCGATGGCATTGGCTAATTTTTCTTCTGCTTCGAAAATATCATTTACTCCAACGATAGTCCCCTCATCATCCTTTCCTATTACTAGCATTCCTCCTGCAGTATTGGCAAACGCAATCAGCGTTTTAAGAATAGGCTTCATAGAAGACAAATCCCGTTTAAATTCCATAGTCTTGCCTTCTGCCCTAGAAATTATCTCTCTGTTATCTCCCATTGCTCATTTCCTTTTAGACTAGTGTTTGCCAGATTCTGCCAGATTCTGCCAGATTCTGCCAGATTACTTTCCAATAAGATGTTAAATTTTTATTGTAAGCTAAACCTAGCTGCTTATAGCTCACAAATATCTCTAATTATTTTGAAAAATTGCCGGATGGATTTTTAGCTTTTGAAGAATTTGAAAAATAATTTAATCTTTTACATGCTTTTACTGCTCTCCTCACTGCTTAGACAGTTTATTACTAAGTAGATCATGTTATAGTTATCAAAAAATCCTACTCGTTTTCAAGAAATCATTAATTTTCTACTAGAGAAAGAGGGAGAAAATAAAGTAATTAGTCAATAAATTCCAATAAATTTAACTATAATCGTAATTTTTTAATTGCTCTATTTTTATCTATAAAGAGATAGTTTACTATATTTACTCTATAATATTAAATTATTTATAAAAAATTAAACTAAATGTTTTAAAAAATTTTTTTGATGCTATATAATTAAATTATGAAGATTTAGGAGTTAATGATGTCATCAATTTTAAAATTATTTAGTTCTGCTACTAATCATTTTTCTACTCTACAGCAAACAAATGATCCTATATTAACTTCTACTATTAATACTCTTCCTAATGAACTTCTTTTTCACATCTTTTCTTTTTTAAATTTAGAAAACCTGCAACAGGCTTACAATGTATGTCATTTATGGCGAAATCTAACCGTAAACTCTCATACTGAATTACCTAGCCTAGACCAATTTAACCACTATTCAAATTCTTTAAAAAAAAACCTACAAGAACATTATGCAAAATTACATACTTCTCCTCTTAATTTAGTATTGAGTAGTATGTTTCTTTTCCCTAATTTTGATGAATTAATAAGACAGGAAAAAACAGAAAAGTTATTGCAATTAGCTGATCATCTTAAAGAAGATTGTGTATTTAAACCTTATGCTTATTGTGAAGCAGCAAAATTATTAATTAAAAATGGTGAACAGAATGAAGCCAAAGAAATAATAAAAAAAATAAGACCTATTAATATAAGATCAATTAAAAAAAATAAGGCTGAAAAATTTATAAAATGCATGAAAAAAATCTCAAGGAAAATTTCTCGCATTTATGATGAATGTCTTCACGCTATGCACTCGGCTAGAAACTTTATAAAATATAGCTTCTAAAAATCTATAACTATAAGTTAAAATGAGCTCTCTTTAAATAACTTGCAAAAAATTGAATATTTCTCTACAATTTAGTGAAATAATTTCATTTTTATTTTTACTCTATGGCTATCTACTTAGCACTTTTTTGCTATCTCATTTTTGTAGTTACTTGTGCTACTTTAACTTCTCAAAAAGTAAAATCTTCCTCTGATTTTATTCTAGGTAGTCGAGGTCTCAATTATTGGCTAACAGCTATGTCAGCTCATGCTAGTGATATGAGTAGTTGGCTATTTATGGGTTATCCCTCTATTATTCTTCTGGGTGGCCTCTTTAATATGTGGACAGCTGTAGGCTTAATTATTTGCATGTGGCTCAACTGGGAACTGATTGCTCCTAGAATTCGCGTGCAGACAGAAGCCTTAAACTGCTCAACTATGTCCTCTTTCTTTGAAAAACGTTTTGGCGATAATAGTGGGATGGTTGGCATTCTCTCTGCCCTCTTTTGTCTTATTTTTTATTCTGTCTATATCTGTGCTGGCTTAGTCAGTCTAGGCCTTTTATTTGAAAATTTATTTAATCTGCCTTATGTATTTGGTCTAACCTTAGGCACTATCATTGTCGTTTTTTACGTTTATTTAGGCGGCTATTTTGCCATTGCTTGGCTCGATCTCATCCAAGGTATCTTTTTACTGGGCGTCATTCTCTTTGTTCCCATTTATCTGACTCTACAGCATGGAAGTGAGCAGATTTATACAAACTTAATCGCTCATCCTGCTAGTCTATCTTTAATTCCCAATTGGAGTCGTGCTACTTTAATTTCGATTATCTCGATGGTCTTGGGCTGGGGACTTGGTTACTTTGGACAACCCCATATCATTACAAAATTCATGGGTATTAAACATGTTTCAGAAATTAGTAAATCTAAAACAGTCGGTATGCTCTGGATGTGCTTAGCATTAATAGGAGCGACCTGTATAGGCTTAATTGGCACTGTTTTATTAGCTTTGCCTCTTAAAGATCCTCAGATGGTTTTTATTCTCCTCGTGCAACACGCTTTTCATCCCTTTTTTGTAGGCTTAATTCTTTGTGCTATTATTGCAGCAACTATTAATGTGATCTGCTCTCAAATTTTAGTCTTAAGTTCGACTCTTTCTGAAGATATTTACAAACGCTTAGTAAAAAAATCACCCTCTTCTGATGAATTATTAAAAGTTTCACGATGGGGAGTGATCGCTTCGGCTTTAATTGCTTTTGTCGTCGCTTACTTTAATAATAGTACAATCTACGATTTAGTCTTATATGCTTGGTCTGGTCTTGGCGCTTCTTTTGGTCCTTTAGTCATTTATTCTCTATTTTCTAAACGTTTTAGTCGCTATGCTGCTTATGCAGGTATTCTATCAGGAGGGCTCATTGCAGCTATTTGGCCAATGCTCCAGCCTTTTATTTCTATTGAGATCAATGCCTTGGTACCGGGCTTTATTAGCGGCTTTATTCTCATTCATCTTATCACTCTCTTGACGTCAAATAAAGATGTTAGTTCTCCTGACTTAATTAGTTAGAGTATAAAAGCCTGTAGTGATTTAAATTTACAGCTTTGGATTTTTATCTAATTTCGTAATTTAGAGTAGCATAGGATTTTTCATTTAAAAGAATTTCGACTTTGTAAGTCCCTATCGGCCATTGCGTCACCGGCAATAAAGAAAAATCTAGTGTGCTTGATCCTTTACTGATCTTTTTATTTTGCGCAATTAAACCTATAGCATACCCTTTTTCTTGGAGCTTGACTGCATGCCAGTTTACGGCTATTTTGCTACCTTCTGGCAAATTCTCTGTATAAATTAAAGCATGCAAAACAGTATCTACATCAAATAGATGAACTGAGGAAAAGGGAAAAGAGGCATTTTTTTGATCGAAACCTTTTAGTTCTACCTTACTGATATAAGGAGAAGTAGATACAGGATGAGAGTTTTGGATCCTAGCTTTTGATAGGGAGTGAATCTGTGGACTTTCAATCATAAAATACAGGCTGTGATCGTAACTATGATTGATATAAATATCCACTTTATAACTGCCAGGTAATAGCTTACCCTGCTCAGGTTTTAGCATAAAATGAACAAGTCGAGTTCCTTCGATCACTGTATCAAATGAACTAATAATCTCATCTGAAGGTAAGCCTGGTACATCGACTGTAGACCAATCTGTCTTGATCACCGTATCTTTAGGTGCTTCTCTCACTTCAATGATACTATGAAAGGCTGTTTGATCATTGGTAAAGGTCGAAGTAATCTGAAGGGGTTTTAAAGTTTTATGCTCTATGTCCTTAGCCATCACACTAGAAATAATAAAAGAGGAAGTAGCTTGGAGTTTTTGAGAATCAAAGAAATTTATCAAACTAAAAAAAATGATTAAGAGTGAACAATACATAGAATCTAGACCTTAAACTTAAAACAAAGCTAAAAATTGATAAAGAAAAATTTTAATTTAGCTTTATCCTAGCGAATTGTCGATTCACCTGTCAATGCCCTGATTTTTTCTTCTAACATTATATTATAAATATTTAAATATTTTTATTAACAACTCTAAATCTAATACCTCCTATTAAAATAATTTATTTAATTATTACTAAGTCTTTTTCACAGCACTTTTTTAATAAAGACAGCGCGTTTTTTAGATCCAGCCTTTTCTTAGGATCCCTTGTGAGTAAAGAGATAATTAAGTTATCATAGGGATTTTCTTTACTGAGCTTAAGTTTTTTAAACCATCTTTTAAACTGTAGAACTGGGGTTGTGTGCTGTTGAACTACTTGTCTACTAGCAGGATGGCCATTTATATCTTTATAAAGCTCATCTACAGTCCTAGGATAAGGACGACGAAAGTGATTAATTAAATGATTTTGATTATCAGGATACTTTAAATGATAAGCAATGATTCCTAAAGCCCATCTATCTATACTTTTATCTTGCTGAAAGTGAGGATTTCTCTGATTTTCAATGAGTTCAGGGGCAAAGTAAGCATAAGTTCCTGCGACAACTGATTTTTGATTGACAGGCTGAGCAAAATCAAAATCGATGAGACGCATCTCTAATTTCTTTTGACCCTTCACTTTTTTTTCTTTTAGAACGATATTCTCTAGTTTTAAGTCTCTATGAATATAGCCTGCTCGATGCATCTGATGCACAGCTTTAAATAATTGTTTGAGAATAGTCATTTTTTGACTATTCTCTAATTGTGATACACAGTCTGATAGGGCTCCTTTTTCTGCATACTCCATCAATAATCCCTCTGTTCCATCTTTAAAAGGAATCACTTGATAAATCTTAGCAATATACTTAATCTTAGCCTCGACTAATTTTTGATGAATGTTTCTTCCTATCTCAAAATTCAATAGATCTTTTACTTCTAATGTATTGGGTTCATTTTTTCGGTAGACACATTTTTTATTTTTTAGGGGTGTCTTAACTAAAAAAGTTGTGTTATAGCACCCTGCGCCTAGTGTTTTAATAGGGAAAATACCTTGTTTAATCATTGCATAAGCTGCGCTAGGATTACTGGGAACTTTATTTTCATCTAAAATGTTAATGACCTCTTTATTATTTAAAAAGAGATGGGATAAATGCATGGGATACTGATGCATGGCTATTGGAGAAGAACCTATAATCTCAGAACAAGAGATGTATTTAGAAGGAACTGGTATGTTATTTTCTTGTCTAATTTTACAAGGGCTCTTACAACGACTAGAAGAGACAGTATGCGTTTCCAAAGATAGATTAATAGTTTGATTAGGCTCTACTTTTGTAATAGGTTTAGGCTTGTAAGGACTAGATTTAGGAGTACTAAATCGCTTATTTAAATTGAAAGGAGGTATTTTTTTTAACTGAGGAGAAGCAAGTTCATCTTCTTTAAATAAATAAAGATTAAAAAATTCTCCTATCTCTTTACTAGAACTGATTAAAAAAGAAGCAACATCGAAAAATTTTTTAGCGATTTGTTTAACATTTTCAATACTATTGTATTTAATATTATCTATTATTTTTGAATTAGTATATTTATTTTTTATAGAGTGACAAAAAGATAACGCCTGCATTGATTTTCCTTAAAAATACATTAGTGAGGTACAGTAATAGATGTAGAGCGCAAGATAAGAAACAAAAATAAAGATAAGATAAAGATTGCTTAAAAAATAGGATTAATAAATTAATAAATTATATTGTAAACTTAATTTACATGTAATTTAAAATTTAAATTTATAATGAGAGAGAAAAATAGAATGAATCAAGATAGAATTTTAGTTCAATCTATACAAAATCAGTACACTCTATTAAAAAATTCTCCCGATGATTTAGGTTTGTGGTCTACTTTTGCTCATCTTTTTTGTGAAATCCAATTTGTTCATTTTGATCACCGTTTAAAAAAAGCCTTAACATTAGTTTTAACTAAACCGTTAGCTAATCATCAAGATATTGTAATAGCTAGCCTAAGTTTGCTTAAACTTTTACCAAATTTTAAAGAATTATTAAACATAGCTAGCACTAATCTTATAAGTGCCAATCATTTTATTAATTTAGAAGAGTTTTTCTCAATTTTGCAGGATCCTTTATTATTAGGATTAATGAAAAAAACACTTTTAGCGGATGCAGAGATAGAAAAATTACTGACTTATCTGCGCTATTCCTGCTTAATTTTGTATGAAACAAGTCCAAATTTTTTAATACAAAATTTAGTGCCTTTTCTGTATGCCTTAGCTCATCAGTGTTTCCACACTGAATATATTTACTTAGAAACAAAAGAAGAGGTTATGTATCTTCAAAAATTCATAACTTCAATTAAGTTTTCCGATCCACTTACATCCGATCAAAAAATTTTGCTGCTGCTCATTAGTTGTTACCGTCCTCTGAATCGTTGCTTTAAATTGGAGAAAAAAGTAAGCGCGGATGATTTAGAGATGAACGAACTCTTTTTTTTACATTTTTCTCTCCCTTGTATACTTGAAAAAGAGAAAGAGCAGCTTAAAAGCCAACAGGCGATTCAAGATCCTACTTCCTTAAAGGTTCAAGCTCAATATGAGACCCATCCCTATCCACGCTGGACTAGCTTAAACTATTGCCAACCTCTTTTGCTACAAGACTATCTCCGGCAACATATTCCCTCACTTTCTGAACCCCTGACTGCTACTATAGAAAGACCTACGGTGCTGATCGCTGGTTGCGGCACAGGTCAACATGCTTTAAGTCTAGCTAATCAATTGCCAGCGGCTACTATTACCGCCTTAGATCTTAGTTTAACTAGTTTAGCTTATGCTAGCTACCAAGCCAAAAAACTAGCGATTCAAACTGTAACCTTTCATCAGGAAGACATTTTAGCTCTAAAAAATCAAAAACTTTTTGATCTAATTGAATGCAGTGGTGTTCTTCATCACTTACTTTTACCAACAAAAGGCCTAGAAAACTTAATAAAGCTCCTAAAACCAACGGGATTTTTGCATCTTGGCTTATATAGCAAATGGGGCAGACAAGATGTTACAGCGGCTCAAGCTTTGATCAAAAGTAAAAAATTTCAGTCAGATTTACTTAGCATTCAAAAGTGTAGGCAACTGTTATTCAAGCTAACAGATGAAGAGTTAGCTAAACAGGTCACTTTGACTTGTGATTTTTATAGTGCCTCAGGTTGTAGAGATCTTCTTTTTCATGTCCAAGAACAGTTATTTACTTTACCTGAAATTGCTACTTTACTAACGCAATTTCAATTAGAGTTTTTAGGGTTCGACTGGCGCGATTCAAACATTAAAGAACGCTATCTAACCTATTTTCCATCTGATCCTGACTGTCTATCTTTAGCTAATTGGGATCTATTTGAATCCCAATACCCACAATCATTTTCAGGTATGTACCAGTTTTGGGTTAGAAAAATTTTAAGCTAACTCATTAGATTTATCAAAAGATTGACTGAAAGGTTAATTGAGAGATGTACCTAAAGATTGACCCATTAAACAGCGTATTTCTCGATAAGGATAGAGTGTTAAATCGCGATCAAAAGTAATTGTTTGGGGAAGAAAGAGTAAGATTAAAGAAGAGCCTCCAAAAGAGAAAAACCCTTTCTCATCTCCTTTAAAATGGGGACAAAAGGGAGCGTAAGTTTGATGAATCGTACCTACATTCGTTGCGCCTATTTCTAAAAATAATACTTTACCAAATCTTTCTGTTTGCAATTCACAAACCGTGCGCTTATTTTGCGTAAAAATGTGGATATTCTTTTTGATAGCTAAAGGGTTGACAGAGTAGAGAAAACCATTAATTAAGCGCGTTTTACCTGGTATACAATTACAAGGAAAATGAAAGCGATGATAATCAGCTGGACACAATCTAGCTATAACCATACTTCCCTTAGCATACTCAGCAGCTAGGCTTGCATTTTGCAGTAATTCTGCTAAATCAAATTTTTCTCCTTTAACTATAAACCCTTCTGCTTGGTCTAGTTGAGGATAAAAGAGATAGCGTCCATCTGCCGGTATGATAGCAGTATCTATTCCTTCTGCTAGCGGTCTACTACTCTTCTTCAATTGACGTGTAAAGAAATCATTAAAAGAATGAAAATCTTTGACTTCTAAAACAAATTCAGTTGCATCAACTTGAAATTTTTTAATGAAATTATTGATCTTTTTTTTACTTCTACGACTCTTTTGCAAAAAACCATACAATCTAGAGAATAAGCTACTTTTGGCAATAGCATATAAAAAAGGCTGACGTAAAAATTTCCCCCACTGACCTGCTTCATATAATAATTTTAAAGAAGTTCCCCCAAAGACTACTTCTTCACACTCCTCTTTTGTGACGCGATCGATATATTTAATAGGCTTCATTTAGAGGAGCGTGGAATTATTTTTTTACTAGCAGGCTTAGCCATCACTGTTAATTCGCTGAGAAATTCCGGTTCAAAAAGAGAGGTATAATGGTTATCTGTAATCATTTTCAGAGTGGCCTGTGCCGCTTGTGCAAGTTGATAAAGTAAAGTATTATCCCTACTATCTTGCAAAAAAAGTTGTTGCTTTTCATAGTATTCTTGCATCAATATTTTTAATTTAAGCTGTTTTTCTAAGTTTTGACGAGTTAGTTCACTCAATTCTTGCATCATTTGAATTTCATTTAAAATCCTATGATTTGAGGATTCATCATATTCTCTTTTCTCTTCAGCAAAAAGGCAGAAGATAGGAGATAAAAGTAAGAAAGCAGGGAGCATTAAATAATAAAAGATGTTGAACATCGCTTTTTTCTCTGATAAATTGAAAATTAGTTTAACTAACATCTTTTGATTTTATCAAACAAAGTCAATTTTAGAAAGAATGATTAGATAGAACGACTTATTAAATTGCTATTTTTTATCAGAATTAAGAGTTATATGACCTATATCCGCTCTATAAAGGCCCTTGAGATTTTAGATTCACGTGGAAATCCCACTTTAGAAGTTACTTTATCAACCGATCATTTTAGTGCAAAAGCTTCTGTACCCTCGGGTGCTTCTACAGGCGAACATGAAGCATTAGAATTGCGCGATCAGGATCCTCGGCGTTACTTTGGCAAAGGAGTCTTAAAAGCTGTAGAACATGTCAATGGCCCACTTGCCGAATTATTACAGGGCCAATCTATCTTT
Source organism: Parachlamydiaceae bacterium (assembly GCA_965200675.1). Lineage (GTDB taxonomy): Bacteria > Chlamydiota > Chlamydiia > Chlamydiales > Parachlamydiaceae > CBDAUP01. The sequence continues at coordinate 103,326 of CBDAUP010000002.1, forward strand.
GATCAAGCTAAGTTAGACAAATGGATGATAGAAGCTGATGGAACGCCTAATAAAGCTAAATTTGGAGCTAATGCTATTTTAGGTGTGTCCTTAGCACTAGCAAGAACAGCAGCTCTAGCTACTCATCTTTCTCTTTTTCGCTACATTGGAGGAACAGGAGCTTACATGTTGCCTTGTCCTATGATCAATATTATCAATGGTGGCCTACATGCTGATAACTTATTAGATTTTCAAGAATTTATGATTCGCCCGATCGGTGCACCTACTTTTCGCGAATCCTTACGTTGGAGCGCAGAGATTTTTCATACTTTAAAAAATTTATTGCATAGTAAAGGCCATGTGACAGCTGTAGGAGATGAGGGCGGATTTGCTCCTTATTTAGAATCTAATGAACTTGCTTTAGACTTAATTATACAGGCGATAAAAAAAGCTGGTTATCAGGTAGGTCAACAGATCTCTCTAGCGCTCGACTGCGCTGCTTCCTCTTTTTATGAATCTACTTCAAAATCCTATGTAGAAAAAAAGAGGAAACAAAAACAATTAATAGCTACTGAAAGATCAGCTGAAGAGCAAGTGGCTTATCTAAAAAAATTATGCGAAATTTACCCCATCGATTCGATTGAAGACGGCTTAGATGAAAATGATTGGCCAGGCTGGCAACAGTTGACCGAGATACTAGGTAAAAAGATCCAAATTGTCGGTGATGATCTTTTTGTCACTCACCCTAACTTTTTGAAAAAAGGTTTTAGCTTACAAGTAGGTAACTCCATCTTAATCAAACTCAATCAAATAGGAACTTTAACTGAAACATTAGAAACTATTAGATTAGCGCAGACATATGGCTATACAACTATTATTTCCCATCGCTCCGGAGAGACAGAAGATAGTTTCATTGCTGATTTATGCGTTGCTACTAACTCGGGTCAAATTAAAAGTGGCTCTCTTTCTCGGACTGATCGTTTAGTTAAATACAACCGCTTATTAGCTATTGAAGCTGAATTAGGTTCAACAGGAGTGTATCAAGATAGTAATCATTATAAATTTAATCATTAAAATTATATTGGTAGGTATAAAATATGACGTCTTCTCTCCAGAGTGCTTCTGTCAAATTTGATCCTTCATCTCCTCAAGTGATTCAATCACTTGAAAAGTTAGATACAATGGAACATTTTTCTCTTCCTAACTCAACTACCTCTGCAGTAGAAGCAGTAGCTAAGGCTTCTCCTATTATAAAAGAGAATCAAAACAGAAGATTGACCATCTCTGATGAAGCTGAAGAGTCTAGTTCAACAGCTCATCCCTCCGATAGAGAACCTGCAGAGACTACTCCGCCTTCTCGTCCTCTTGAGCAATTCTATCCTCCTGCACCTACTATCTTATCTTTCACTCCTAATGCCTATACTACTGTTACTAGAAAAGCAGATAATCCCCCTTCTGAGCAGGATTCTCAGCCTGTTACTCCTGCTCTTTCAATTGATGATATCCAATTAAATAAAACTCTCAAGACGTTAGAAGAGACAGCTGTTAAAAAAAATAATTCTAGAAAACGCAATAAGGTTGTGAAAATTACGGCTTGTTGCTGTTTAGGAGCTTCAGTCATCAGTATAGCTCTCTGTTTAGTGATTTGTGGAGTAGCTTTTACTATTATCTACGAAATTTATTCATCTAGGGAGTAATAGCTGCTCTTACAAAGGCAACTAGGATAGATAGCTTATCGATAAATAATTTATCGATTGATAGGCTCACTTCATGCTTCAAACAAAAGGGCCTATCTATGATAGGCCCTTTGAGACATAAACAGAAAAAGATAATAAAAATAGAATGGGACGTCTATTTAAATAAAATAACGATTAAGGAGAACGTGTTTTAACAACTAATTGATTGTTAACACTCTTAACTCCATCTACTTTTTTTAATTCATCCGATACTTTTTGAATATCTTCTAATTTATCTACTGTACCTGAAAGTGTAACCATGCCATTTTCAGTTTTTAGAGTAATATTATCATACCCTCTACTAAACCAGCCACTGCCTACTTTATCGCGAATTTTTTCATTTAATTTGCGATCCATATCATTAACTGCATAGTCTTGAGGATATTTTTGATCTCTAGTTGTTGCATATGTCGTACTATCATCATTCATTGAACGGCTTTGTCTATCGTTTTGAGCAACTTTTTGCGTATTGATTACGATCTTGTTATCAACACTTTTCACGCCATCAATTTTTCTAATATTCTCTTCAATTTTATTTTTATCATCTAATGACTGAACAGTTCCTCTAAGCATGACATTGCCATTATTTACATCAAAGTTAACAGTTTCATACCCTTTAGATAACCAGCCTGGCTTTAAATTATCGCGAATATTTCTGCTAATCTCTTGATCGCTATTATTCATAGCCGAGTTATTCATGCTAGAATTGTTCATAGAATTCATAGAAGATTTATTCATAGAAGAGTTTTGATCTTGAGAATTCCACATCGTTTGACGCTGGACTTGATTGTTATCTCTGTTAGTGTCCCACTGACTTTTTCCTTGATTATCGCGTTCCCACTGAGATTGATTGTTCATCATCCCTTGGTTATTATTAGTAGAATTATTGCCATTCATTCTATCTTGATTAGTCCATTGATCATTTTGGCGATTCTGTTGATTGTCGCGATTCCATTGATTTCTATTTTGATTATTGCGCTCCCAATTGCCTTGGTCATTGTAATAACCTTGATTAGAATTGCGTTGATTATTGTCATAAGATTGCTCTTGGTAATAACATTTGCCATCTGCATTACCTTGGCAGGAATTGCGATAATCAGAAGCTTGATAATCAGCTAGCACTAATGATGAGGTTCCTAATGCCAATAGTACAAAAATATTTTTCATATAGACTCCCTATGATTTGGAAATTTTAGCTTGCTCTTAAATGAGGTAGTAATTAGTTGTGCTTAAGGTGTGTATTTCAATCATTAATCACTTCAATTAATAATTGAGACACACACCTTAATTATCTAGCCCATCCTATCTTTTCTAGAATGCCTCTTTCACTTAATTTAAACATTCTTTTGTATCTTTGTATATTTCACTTGCGATTTTACGTCTAGTTAAAAAAGCTGCCAACTCTCTTAAATGAATGAAAATGTTTATTTTTCTAATTCTTTTTTCATATGGAAAATTACATTGCGGCGTAAGAGACTAATAGACCTCATAATACTATGAAATAAAGCTAAAGGAGAAGTATTTCCATGACATTTTATAATTAAGCCTTCTACGCCACATACAAGTGCCCCTGGATATTCAGCATAATTAAATTTCTTCTTTAAATCCTTGATAAAAGTTAAGCAAGAAGACTGCTCATGTTTAATCATGTAATCTAACATAAAAAGAGAAGTGCCCTCTATTGATTTTAATAAAATATTTCCTGTAAAACCATCTGTTACTAATACATCTACCTTAGCTTGAAAAACTTCTCTTGCTTCAATATTTCCTTGAAAAGAGATAGCCATTTGAGTTTGATTTTCTTCTAGCACTTGATAAGTTTGTCTCAATTCACGCGTTCCTTTCTTAGATTCACTGCCAATATTGAGTAATCCTACGCGCGGTAAAGCTATTTTTAAAGTTTGTCTTTGATAAGCTATGCCTATCTTAGCTATTTGGATGAGATGGGAAGCATGACAAGAAAGGTGTCCTCCTACATCTACCACAGCAACAGGTCCTTTTTCTGTTGGTAGAATCGCCAATAAAGCTAATCTTTTAATATGAGGCAAAAGAGGCAAAGATAATCTAGCTAAAGCAACTAAAGCTCCCGTATTCCCTGCAGAAATAAAGCCATCTAGCAATTTTTTTTTTAAGAGGCGAATGCCTATCGCTAAAGAGGAGCCTTTTTTTCGTCTGATAGCTATTAAAGGTTCTTCACTCATTAAGATGACTTCATGAACAATGTAGAATTCAATTTGCGCAGTAAGACTTAAAGGACTAATAGCAGGATGAAGAGCTGCTAGTTCATTAGCAACCTGTTGAGTAACTAGAGCAACTAATGTAAAAGTGTGATCCAACTGCTTAGCTGCTTTTAAAACAGCTTCAAAAAGAAAAGCAGGCAGGGTATCGCTTCCCATCAGATCGATGCCAATACGCAATAATAACCCTTTATTTATGTTTGGAATTTTATTAATAGATCACTTAAAAATTTAAGTATTATAAAAATCTTTAAATTTTTAAGTCGATCATTTGATCTAAAATCTAGGTTTTCTGCTTTAGAATAACTTGACGATTGCCATACATTCCACAAGAAGCACAGATGGTATGAGGCAAGCGAATAGCTCCACATTGACATTTAGTAGAATTAACAGGTTTTTTAGCATGATGAGCACGTCTTGAATTCTTGCGCGCATTAGAAAGTCTATTACGTGGAACTGCCATGAAACTAACTCCTCACAGATAAATTTTAAATAGGATTGATTTTTTAAATTCTTTTAAGATTCTAAATTTTATGGATTTTTTTACTACTGTCCCAATTGAGATTTGCAAAAGGCTGATAACCATCATCTTCCAGCTCAGCAGTACCCATCTCTTGTTTCACTTTAAAATAATGAGCAATCTCCTCACGCTTTGGACACTTTCCTTCACACTCAGCAAATTGAGGCACCTCTAACAAAATCAGCTCTCTTAAAAGAGACTTAAAATTAAAGACACTACTTTTGATTTCTGCAAGAGGTTGAGGATGGTATAGACCTTTAATTTCTATTTTTCTTCTCACATTGGCATTACAAATAGCACAAGGCATCAAAAAAGAGGTATGGATAGTCAAATGCAAAAGAAGCATTTCTTCTGTTAAATAAGCTTCTCCTTCTACCTTAACCTCTGTATCAAAAGTTAATTCTACTTCATCGACATCTAAAAGCTCAGCAGAAAAAGTTTCGCAAATCTTTTCACTCTGCCCATCGCGTAATTGCTCAATGTAAATTTTAAAACAGTCATCCATACCTATTAGCTTAAATGATCGCTTATTTTTTTTCTACAAAATTTGTCTTCTTATCTTGAGATATCTTTTAAGAGTGGATCGAGGCAGTCAGCTATTTTTTTCCTAGCCAAGATCTTTTCTCTTGAGTTATGATGCGTCAAGTAGATTGGATAGCATGCCTATTTGATTTGATGATGCTAAAATTCCTATTTTAAAGACTAATGGGACTTAAAATTTAAGAGTCCTCTACTTTAAGAAAGAGTGAATAGAGCTAGATTTATTAAATTGAATACCCTGCTCTGCTTTTCTGCAAAAACTTTTTAATAGTAAATTTAAAGCCAACCTGAAAGGCAAGTGTTTGCATGAAGGAATGATGGCGGCTAAAACAATAAATTGTGCTATCCTATTACTCTAAAAGACATGCCATGTTAGTTAAACTCTACATTATCCGTTTTTAGTATGAGTTTTCAGTGTGAATAGTTACGCGTTCTAGTCGTCTCTCCTCTTCTTTTTGCTACTAACACTTACTTTTCCTCTTATGTAAGGTACTGAAATGGATGAAATATTGCTTAATATTGAATCAAAAGAGATCCGCTATGCTCATCTGCGAAATGGACAATTATGCGATTTAACCGTTGAAAGAAAAAAAGAGCGCAAACTGACAGGTAACATCTACCGGGGCCGCGTTACGAATATCCTGGATAATATTCAATCTGCCTTTATCAATATCAATGAAGGAGAGAATGGATTTATCCATATATCAGATATTGTCGAGAATACTAAAAAATTCGAGCAAGTATTTGATATGGATTTTGATCTAGAAAATCATGCTATGCTTACACCTCAACAACAACTTAGTCAGAACATACAACAGGTCATGAAAATTGATCAACCTGTACTTGTCCAAGTAGTTAAAGAACCTATTGGCTCTAAAGGAGCTAGGCTTACTTCTAATGTTTCCATTGCCGGACGCTACCTTGTTTTACTACCTAATTCTTCCCATCGCGGTGTTTCGCGAAAAATAGAGGATAGAAGTGCTAGAGAAAAGTTAAAAAAACTCATTCGCTCTTTTGAAATGCCAAAAGATATGGGTTTAATTTGCCGTACTGCTAGTAGTACAGCTACTTCTGAACAATTAATCGAAGAAGCTAATGATCTATTTAAGACTTGGCAAACCATTATGGATAATTTTCAAAAATCGACAGAGCCTACTCTGTTATTTGCTGAGTCAGATATGATCAAGCTAGCTCTTATTACAGCAATTGATAAGCGCTACGATCGCTTATTGATCGATGACTATACAATTTATCAAAATTGTAAAAAGATGTATACCCGCTATGCAAATGAGCATGCCCTCCACATTGAATACTACCGCGATAAAGTGCCTATTTTTGAGCGTTTTAATGTCGAACGAGAAATTGAAAAAACGCTGAGACGCAAAATCTGGTTACCAAGTGGCGGTTATCTATTTTTTGATCGTACAGAAGCCATGCATACAATTGATGTTAATTCCGGCCGTAGTATGACTAATAAAGCGGATGTTGAAGAGTCGCTTGTGCGCATCAATTTGGAAGCTGCTGAAGAGATCTCACGCCAATTAAAGCTGCGCAATATTGGCGGATTAATTATTTGCGACTTTATCGATATGCGTCTGCGCAAAAATCAGCGACGTGTTTTAGAAAAACTAAAAGATTGCATGAAAGATGACTCAGCCAAATGTACGATTCTTGGCATGAGTGAATTTGGTTTAGTGGAAATGACGCGTCAGCGCAATCGCGGCACTTTAATTCAAACCATCTTTACGAGTTGTCCTTATTGTCTAGGAAGCGGCCTTGTGAAAACGCATGAAAGCCTATCTATTGAAATAGAGAGAGCGCTAAAAAAAATGATTTCTCATCATCAGCAATTTGGGTTAAAAATTGTCGTTCATCCTGAAGTAGATCACTATTTAAAGCACATTGATAGAGATTATCTATATAAAGTAGCCGAAGAGCTCAATGCGCAACTCGATTTTTTAGTAGATGACAATCTGCATATTAATGATTTCTATTTTGTCTCTAGCATTACCAATAAAAAAATTGAGCTCTGAAAAGAGATAGGAGCTAGAAAATGAATTTTTTGACGGCTCTTAAAGAGTATAAAAAAAAGGGTTTATTACCTCTTAAGTTAGGCTACATCTTAAAAAAATTTTACCATACTTATGGCATAGCTCTTGCTCAAAATAAGAGGTCATTAGCAGAGTATGAACCTATCTTAAACCAATTTTTAGATGCTGTTGTGCATCAGCTTGCTTCTCCTATCATTTTTGAACCTTATCATAAAAGCGTACGCTCTCCTATAGATTATTATAAGTTAGGTAATGATTTACTAAGACCTCTTATTATTTTTGAAAAATCGCATGTGCTAGGATTAGACCATTTAGCAAGTATTCAGCAGCAATTGCAAAGCGGTGCTAATGTTATTTTGTTTGCCAATCACCAAACAGAGCCCGATCCTCAAGCGATTAGTCTCTTGTTAGAAAATAGTTATGCTAAATTAGCTGAAGAGATGATTTTTGTAGCCGGCCACCGTGTCATTAGCGATCCATTAGCTATTCCGTTAAGCTTAGGAAGGAATCTGCTCTGTATTCATTCAAAAAAGTATATCTCACATCCCCTTGAGTTAAAACAGGAAAAACTGTTGTATAATCAACGTACGATGAAACAGATGACCCAGCTGCTTAGTGAAGGAGGCAAATGCATCTACGTAGCTCCTAGCGGAGGTAGAGATCGGCCTAATCTGAAGGGTCAAATAGAAATAGCTAAGTTTGATCCTCAGAGTATTGAGCTCTTTTATTTAATGTCAAAACAAGTAGATTCTCTTACACATTTTTATCCCTTAACTCTTGCTACTTATCATCTTTTACCTCCTCCTCATAGCATTAAGAGAGAACTTGGCGAGAATCGCCATGCGCAGTGTACTCCTCTGCACATGGCATTCGATGCAGAAATCAACATGGAACAGTTCTTACCCCTTAGCTTTAAAGACAAAAAACAAAAAAGATTAGCCAGAGCCGAACATATCTGGCAAATTGTACAAAAAAATTACTTAAAAATTATTCTTACAACTTAATTGCTAGCTTTTTATCTTTTTATTTACTAACCTCTCCTCATTAAAAAGGAGTTGCTTATGTATAAATGTCTTATCGCTTTGCTAACTGTTTTTAGTTTACAAGTTTCAACCTCTCATGCAAAAGAGGCGTGCGCTATCTATGAAGAAGAGTGTTTACTTCCCTGTTTACCTATTTGCGATCCCATCGATGATTATAAAGGAATTAGTGGAAAAATCGACTTAGCCCCAGCTTATGTGCATATCGATCTTTTAAAATCAGGTGTCACACAGCATAAAATGGATTTATCAGGTATTAAAGGTGATCTTTACTACAGAATATGGAGTGGTTTAGTTATTAAACCAGCTTTCTTATATGCTCGTGAAGACAGACATCAGCATGTATTGACTGGCGGCATTGGCATTGGCTTTACGCTTCCTTGTAAAGAGTGTCTCTACATTACACCTGTTGTCGGTTGCAATTGGGGTGATTTAAGATCTCGTATTAAGGTTCCCTTTACACTAGATCCTAATACAAACGCTCTGACTCCCATTCCTTCAAAAATTAAAGAAAAATTCCGCTCTGCATCTCCTTATATTGGCTTGGAAGCATCGTGGACATTTTACCCGAGTTGGCGTATTGTAGGTAGCTACCAGTATTCCTGGAGCCGTACACATACGACATTTAAACATCTGCCTCATAACCATTTTAAAGAGAATTCTAAAGGTTCTAGTTATTCTGGTATCATTGAATACGATTTGAACTCTCAATGGTCTATTAATTTAGGCGGAGCTTATAATACGAGTTTATCTAAAGAAAAGCATGGTCTACGTGGCTATGGATTTAAATTAGGTTTAGGTTATTGGTACTAATTGACCTATCTTAACTTATTACATTGACTTGTCATCTAAAAGCTTAAAAACTTTTAGATGATAGTTCATTAGAAGAGTTTGTCTCTAAGAGAAACAGCAAAATAGCAAGTCTTAAGGTGAGATTTCTTGAGGTAAACAGAGCTGACGTGCATAATAAGAGGGACCTGCACTCTCAATTATGCCCCCGCCCAAACAACAGTTATCTTGATAAAAGACAATAGCTTGCCGCAGCGTAACAGCACGTTGAGGGATAGCAAACAAAACGCGCACTCTTCCTTCTTCTAACTGTTCTACTTTACATCTTTGATCGGGCTGACGGTAGCGGATTTTTGACTGACAAGTTAAAGGCAGACTAGGAGCGCTACCTTTTATCCAGTGAATCTCTGTGGCTATTAATTCATCGCAATAAAGAGCTGGATGGGTGGCCCCTTGCTCAACCCATACAATATTTTGGCTCTTATCTTTTCCTACTACAAACCAGGCTTCGCCAGCTCCGCCAATACCCAGCCCTTTTCGTTGGCCTATCGTGTAATAAGCTACCCCACTATGTTGACCTACAGTTTCTCCCGCTAGATTTTTAAAGTCTCCAGGAGTAATAGCTAAGTACTGGCTCAAGAAATTTTTAAAATTGCGCTCGCCGATAAAACAGATACCGGTGCTATCTTTTTTTTCGGCAGTGGCTAACTGATGCTGCATGGCTATTTCTCTAACCTCTTTTTTCAATAAATGTCCAATGGGAAAAAGAACATGATTTAAAATAGAAGAGGTCATAGGATAGAGAAAGTAGCTTTGATCTTTACTGCCGTCTTGACCTTTTAATAAAGTGAGCTTTTCATCTGCTGTGCCAATCTGACAATAATGGCCTGTAGCTAAATAATCCGCTCCTAGTTCTAAGGCTTTCTCATATAGTACTTTAAATTTTATCTCGCGATTGCATAAAATATCGGGATTAGGCGTAAAACCTTGGGCTAACTCTGCTAAGAATTGCGTAAAAACGCGCTCTTTGTACTCTTTTACAAAATTTACTGTATAATAAGGAATAGCTAGCTGTTGACAGACTTTGATGACATCTTCATATTCTTTAGAAGCTTTACAGATCCCATTTTCATCTTTTTCCTCCCAATTTTTCATAAACATTCCAATTACATGATAGCCCTGCTGCTTTAATAACAGAGCCGCTACTGAAGAGTCTACGCCTCCAGACATACCTAAGACTACAGTTTTGGAAAAATTGGATTCATTAGCCATTGTGAGCCATTGTGACTTTAAGGGGTTTGATTATTTTAGATGAGTGATGGGATGAATGGGCTCTCTTAAAACAGCTTCTCCTTCAGAAGAAGCCACTAAGATAGCACAGCAAGAGGTGCCAAAAATGTTGACAGGTGTGCGAAACATATCTAACAACCGTTCTACTGTCATAATTAAGCCAATGCCATCTGCTGGTAAGTCTAGCGCATGTAAAATGACAATTACTGAAAATAGACTAGCTGAGGGAATACCCGCTGTGCCAAGTGAAGAGATAAATGTCATCAGCACAACGATAAAAAGAGAGGAAAAGCCCAATTCAATGCCATAGGACTGAGCAATAAACAAAACAGCTATACAGACATAAAGAGCTGAACCCGATAGATTGACAGAAGCACCTAAGGGCAAAATGAAACTGCTTAGGCGATTAGAAACACCTGCTTTTTTTTCTACGCACTCTAGCGTCACAGGTAAAGTAGCTGCCGAAGAAGTCGTTGAAAAACCAGTGATCATAGCAGGTAGCATTAGGCGGAAATGGCTTAAGGGATTAACTTTAGCTACGAATTTTAACAATAAAGGCAAAAAGATAAATAAATAAAAGGCAAACCCAACTAAAACTGTCATAAAAAAGAAAAGAACTGAGCCGATAGCCTCTAAGCCTGTAGTCGCAATCGATTTAGCTACAAGTCCAAATACGCCAAAAGGCAACGCTTTGATGATGAGATGCGTGATCTGCATCATAATTTCTAAGACACCTTGCCAAAAATTGATTAAACTAGTTTGACTATCGGGATTAATTTTAGAGATGAAAAAGCCAAAGAGCATGCAAAAGATAATTAAGCCTAGGAGCTGCCCTTGGGCTGCTGCTGACACAATATTAGAAGGCACAAAACTTAACATAATCTGAGCAATTTTATCAAATGCTTTTCCTTTTGTTTGTTGCTCAATTTCTTCTACTTCTTGAGTGACTGTTTCAGAGGTTAATGGGGAGACTGTTTTATAGTAATTGCCTGGTTGAATAACACTAGCCACTAATAAGCCTATTAAAATAGCAGCTAGACTAGTTAAAAAAAAATAACCGCCCGTTTTCTTACCCAATGAGTAAAAAGAGCGATCTTTTCCTATCCGCGCTGTTCCTGTAATGATAGAAGCAGCTACCAAAGGTACAACGACTAAATTCAACCCATTGAGAAAAAATTGACCTATTAAGCTATATATTTGCAAAAAGGTCACCCCATAGAGCTGTTTAGTCGGGCCGCTAGCCCATCCTGCAACTATAGCTAAGCTAATCGCAATGAGTACTTTAACTAACATCATATTCTCTTAATCACAGCATTATTCTATTTTAATTTTAGGAGCAGGCAAGCCATAATGAGTATGCCGGACTTGCCTATTTTTATTAAGCATTTTTAACTAAACTTACCTATCATTTAAATAAAAAGCTTAAACTCATCATGATTCAGCCTTATTCTCTATTTATTATTGTAATTTTACTGCTAGTTGATTTTTCTAAAGAACTTAGTTTTAATTTATGGTCTGTTTCTCTTTCTATTAGTTTTCTTATTCATCTCTTTCTTTATTTTCTATTAAATAGTTGTCTTATTATTCAAAATAATTTTTTGATTAAAAAAAATAGAGTTTCTAAAAAGAGGCTTTATTTGGTAGCTCATTTAGAAATTTGCCTTTTTTTCATCCTTTCTTTTTTTACTTTAAATTTGAAAAATCTTTTCTTGATTGAGTCTGTTTATATTATTTGCCATCTTTATGTTTTAATTTTGTACTTTTTTAGTCTCTTTATTTTTCATTTATCTCATTATAAGTTTAAACAAGACTCTTTTCCTTTTCAAAGCACTAAACGTGAACTGTTTCTCTTGGTTCCTAACTTTATTCCTTTTGTCCTTTTTACTCTTCTTTCCGATCTACTCTCGTTAGACTATGTTATGCATTTTTACGCTGATTTAGTTTTTCAATTTCCGCCTTATTTGGCAGAATTTATGTTCCTGTCTCTCTTATTAATTTTTATGATCAGTATGGTTATCCTCTTGCCTCTTTTAGCCATTTGGCTATGGGATTGCCAGCCTATTGAGAATCTAGTCTTAAAACAGGAATTAGAAGCCCTTTGTAAAAAAGTTAAGTTTAGGCATCGCGGTTTATTAGATTGGCCTGTTTTAAACAGGTCGTTAACTGCTGCTATTATGGGCGTTATACCCTCTGTCCGCTACATTCTCTTTACTAGAGCTCTTCAACAAACGCTTTCAACGGAGGCTATTAAAGCAGTTTTAGCCCATGAGATTGGGCATAGTCAGCGCCGCCATCTTCTCTTGTATCCACTGATTTTATCAGGTTTACCTCTCTTTTTAATGATGGTCTCGACTTACTTGTTACCTATTTTCCTCTATTTACTAGATCTATTTATCTATTTTTTACCATCCTATTTTTTACTAATCGAGCATCCTCATCTGATTGCTCTGTTTTTTACATTTATTCTGTATAGCTTTATCATTTGGTTCTACTTTCAGATCATCGTCAATTTTTTCTCCCGTCTTTTTGAAAGACAAGCTGATCTTTATGGTTTACATCTGGGTTTGACGCTAGATAGTATGAGCGCAGCTTTAGCTACCATTGGCTCCTATACGGGTAGCTCTCTTATGCCTGATCGCCAGCATCATTCCATTCAACAACGCCTCTCTTTTCTAGCAGCTGTCAACAAAAATCCTCAGCTCATTTCTCATCATGACAAACGCGTCAAGCGCTGGTTGTTAATCTATGCGGTTGCTTGGTTTATAGCAGCCGGTACTTTATTTGCTTTTTAATCTTTTTGCTAAAAATTTAGTCTTTTCTCTGCTCTGGTACTTGACTATTTTTGTGCTGCTCTACATGATCTTTAATTCTCAAAGGAGCAAATTATGGAAAAACTCAAAGAAGATTACGCTAAAAATAAAGAACAGATTTTAAAAGAATTTTTTACTTTTTTAAAATTTGAAAGTATTAGTACGGATCCTGCTTACAACACTCCTGTTAAAGAGTGTGCTAATTGGTTAGTCGATTACATCAAAGCAAGTGGTTTTCAAGTAGAAGTGTGGCCAACAGCTGGTCATCCCGTTATTTTTGCTTCTAATCTAAGTGCAGGCCCTGATAAACCTACTTTATTGATCTATAATCACTATGATGTGCAACCAATTGATCCATTAAATTTATGGACTACGCCTCCTTTTGAGCCTACCATTAAAAATGGAGAGATTTATGCTAGAGGCGCGCAAGATAACAAAGGACAATGTTTTTATGTCATTCAAGCTTTAAGAGCGCTATTCAAAAGCCAAAATGGCTTTCCTCTCAATATTAAACTCTGTATCGAAGGAGAAGAGGAGTGTGGAAGCACTAACTTATCTAGCCTTCTCAAAAAAGAGGTCATGCAAAAACAATTAAAAGCCGATTATTTAGCAATTGTCGATATGGGCATTCGCACTCCTGACGTGCCTGCTATTACATTAGGCGTGCGTGGCTTGATTACGTTTGAAGTGAGATTGCAAGGCTCTAAGACAGATTTGCACTCGGGCTCCCATGGTGGCATTGCTTATAACCCCCTGCATGCTTTAGTCGAAATACTAGCTAAACTACACGATAAAGAAGGCCATGTGACTGTGCCCGGCTTTTATGAGGATCTTATCGAACTAGATCCTGAAGCCAAAGAGCTGATTGCCTGGAACTTTGATCCTCACGCTTATGAATTGATGTTTGGAGCAAAACCTTTAGGAGGCGAAAAAAATTATTCCCCTTGGGAACGCGCTTGGAATCGACCTACTTTAGAAATTAATGGTTTAGCTGGTGGTTATACAGGCCCTGGTTTTAAAACTGTCATTCCTGCTAAAGCACTAGCTAAAATTTCTTGCCGTTTAATTTCCAATCAAGATCCTTTAAAAATTAGCGAACGCGTGATAGCTTACATTAAAGAATTGACCCCTCAAGGCATTGAATGCGAAGTCGAATTATTAAAAGGAGGCGGAAAAGCTATTCGCGCTAATCCTCACTCTATACTCGTCAAAGCTTTTGCTCAAGCGTATGAAGAATTATTTCAAAAGCCTTGTGAATACATCTTTGATGGAGGTTCGATTCCCATCGTCACGCAATTAGCTGAAGTTAGTCAAAGTGAAGTCATTTTACTGGGTTTAGGTTTACCCAATGATCAGATTCATGCTCCCAATGAGCATTTTGGGATCGACCGCTTAGAAAAAGGATTTTTAGTCATGTATCGTGCTTTAGAAATTTTAGGAACTATCAATACTCATTAGCATCTAAATAGGAGAAATAAAATGACTCGCTTTCATCATAACTATTTTTTTCATCACTTTTTACTTACTGTATTTTGCGCTTCTACTCTTAGCCTTCTTCCTATCAGCTCCCTATCGGCTCACCCTGTTTCACATGAGAAAACCCATGAGCAGCCAATCGATTTTCGCAAAGTAGCTAAAATAGCGATTCCAGCGGTTGTATCGATTAAGGTTAAAGGCCAAGCTAAACAAACTAATTCTTTCTTTAATTTTGGGGAACAAGATGAAGATCAGGAGATGCTAAATAGTGAACTTTGGCAACGTTTCTTTGGTTTTCAACGCAAAGGTAAGCAAAATCAACAACCTGTCTCTGGACAGGGTTCAGGGTTTTTAGTGTCGGCTGATGGTTACATTCTAACTAATAGCCATGTTGTTAAAGAGATGAGTGAAATTTTAGTCACATTGCATGATGGACATGAATTTCCTGCTAAAGTAATAGGAGAAGATGCTAATACAGATATTGCCCTGATCAAAATTGAAGCTCACACCCTTCCTTTTCTTTCTTTAGCTGATCCTGAAGAGTTACAAATTGGCGAATGGGTGGCAGCGATTGGCAATCCTTTGGGGTTGCAAGCCTCCTTTACGGTCGGTGTGGTCAGTGCAACAGGTCGCAATAATCTCGATCTATCTCATATTGAAGATTACATTCAAACAGATGCAGCTATTAATCGAGGCAATTCAGGCGGCCCTCTGCTTAATCTTAAAGCAGAAGTGATCGGCATGAATACAGCAATTGTCACTAACATGGCAACTGGTGGTTACTTAGGTATTGGCTTTGCTATTCCCAGCAATTTACTTAAAACGGTTATGGAGGATCTAAAACAGGAAGGCTCTTTCAAAAGAGGCTTTTTAGGCGTCACTTTGCAACCTGTCGATCGCGATTTAGCACAAGCGTTTGGTTTAGAGCAAGTAAGCGGTGTTTTAATTGCCGAAGTAAGTGCTAACTCTCCTGCTGAAAAAGGAGGCATTAAGCGTGGCGATATCATTCAACAGTATAATAAGCACACTATTAGTAATGTAGGCGCTTTCCGCAATGCTGTCTCTATGATGAAACCTGGCTCTCTCATTCATTTAATTGTTTTGCGCAATGGAAAACAGGTAGAGCTAACTGTAGAAATAGGAATTTATCCTAACACTTCCTCCTTAGCAAGTGTCACTTCTAATAACTTAGGCATTGAGGTAAAAAATGTTGACGCAGAAATAGCTAGTCAATTAGGTATTAATCAAGATACCGGTGTGATCATTACAAAGGTAGATCCACAAGGGGCAGCTCAGTTGCTTGGTATTAAGAAAGGCACGCTGATTTTAGAGTTAAATAAGAAGAAAATCAGCAGTGTAGAAGATTTTAATCAAGCACTGCAACTAACAGACAAAGATATGCCTGTTTTAATGTTAATAAAACAGGGAAATGCAACGCGTTTTATTTCAATTAAAATAGGCTAATGGATTCTAATGGATATTGTTATCATAACTACTGGTACACAATCTCAGGAACACTATTGGCAATCCTATTTTGATCATCTCAGAACCTATGCTACACCTTCTTCTCCAATCATGGTCATCCTCCACGAGGATTGGGAAGGAGGTGCAGGCAATGGTTTAGGCTCTCTTTATGCCTATCAAAAAGCCCATCTCAAGCTATTAGCCCAGCAGGGAATTGACTTGATCAAAGAGCAACAAGCAGGCGCTGCAATTACCCTCTACCATACCGCAGGATTAGGGACGCGTCTTTTCCCTTTAACAGCGAGCGAGCATCAAAATAAATCTGCGGTTAAGTTACCTGGTAGCAATGGTCCACAAGCTGTTTATAGTTTGTTGGAGGCTGTGATTAAACAAACAGCTAATTACAACAAAAGCCGTCCGGGACGTTTGGCAGTTTTTTGGGGAGATCAAATCTTTCTCCCTTCTAATGGGTATGCTTATACTCCTACGCACCATGTCGATATCTTAGTTAAAAGTTTGCCTTTTCCCTCGGTTGAAAGTTGGTCAGCTCAAGGATTACACCACTATGGCTTTACTGTTTATGATCAGCATAGAAATGCGCTTCTGATTGATAAATGCTCTTATCCCCTCATAACGCAAATTTTTAATCAGACTAAACAGCTTTATGCTAACTTTGCGCAAAGTTTAGGCTGTTTTAGTCTTTCTTATCCTCTAACAGTAGCTCTTTTAGAACTGTGTCAATTAGAACTTGAATCTAAACAAAATAAGTGGGATAGCGATCCCTTCTTTTGGATGCCAACTACGCTTGACTATCCAACTTATCTAACATTTATGAGGGCTAAAAATTATCCTGTTCAACAGATACAGGATCATTATCAACGTCTTCATAATTTTAAAGAAAATTTTTGTCAAAATTTTCCCGAACTCTCCTATTTTGGTGTGGTCGATATTGGCAGTCAAAGTGACTGGTGGGATTATGGAACGCTGACTAACTACTTTGAAAATGTCCTTAAGTTAAAAAATAGAGATGCCGAGGGAGCCAGAATGCGCGATTTTTTTGGTCTTTCCTTGGATGAAAAAGGCTGTTGTAGGATCAATTGTACAATTGAGGAGGCTGATTGCCAGGATTCTGTTTTAATCAATGTGAATGCAAAAAAAGCTCATTTAAAGAATTGCATTGTCATTAACTCTCAATTAGAAGCTATCTCGGCTGAAAATAGCTTGATTTATCAAGTACAAGAAGGAGAATTGCTCGCTTTATCACCTCTTACAGTTAGAGCGGATTTAATTTTTAATAATCAGAAAATTAAACTTTATCGCGATCTAAGTCCTAATCCTATCACTCCATGGGATCAGCGCTTACCTCTCAATCTTTATTCACATAAAGAACTGTATGATTTAACAAAAGAGGGCAATTTAGATAATAAACTAAATCAGCAGCTAGAAAATTCTATCCAGTGATTTGATGCACTATACCAATATCTTTACTACTCAAGCTTATCCAATTTTATCTCATAATCCAACTCTTCTCAATTTATATTCGCACTCTAAAAAACACAAAGAAAAAAAATGGGAAGGCAAAGTTGTCAGGCAACTGATCTCCCCTTTTTATCGAGATAAATTGTTTGGAGATAAGCTTAAGCTGTTTACTAAATCCTGTTTAGTTATTTTTAAAAATAAGAACCTTTTCAATTTTTACTTTCCTTCTGCTCAATACATTTATACAAAGTCTTATGAATTTTACCAAATTTCTGCTCAAAAAAAGAGTTTTGCAATCGTCATCAAATCAGGTTCATCGAATTTGATCGTTCATTTACCAGAAACTCTTAGTTTAAACTTATTAGATTTTTTAGAAAAAGGGCGACCCGATCCTACTTACTTTTGTTGCATTGATTTTATTACTTATCTCTTTGGAGAGTATAAGGAGCCTAATGTTTTTAATACTAATTCATGGATTTTTGAGAAACTTCTTGATCAAAATAAACTTAAAGCAGGTGATGTTATTTCAATTAGTTACATTAAAAAAAATGAAAAACAAATCCTTCATTTAGCTATTTATCTAGGGTCTGGTTTATATCTTTCCATCTGGGGAACTACTAGAGAACTCCGAGTAGCGACTCTTTTAACAATGCAAAAGATTTATCATGGCAATACTCTTTACATGCTAAAACATAAAAGTTGATTGCCATTGACTCAAGAGATCAACTAATCGATCTCTAAATTAAAAAATTATTTAATCTCTCTCTGCTAATTTCCTGAATGTAACTTCATGGCGAATTAAATCAAATTCTACTCTTTTCATAACTGTGGTCTTTGCCGGCAGGCCCTCTCTAATAGCACATTGTAGCCAACCTACGGTAGGTTTAACCTCTCTTAGCAAGGCATGGCAAAAAGCATTATTTAAAGCCATTTGCCAATGAGGCTGCATCTGATGCGCTCTCATACCTAATTCCAGCGCTTTGGCATAGTTTTTTTGTCGAAAGTAGCTTTGCTGCAAAACCTCTAAACCCTTAAAATTTAACTTTTTTTCCAAGGGAGCTAATAATTGATTAGCTTCTTCATACTGACCGCGCTGCACTAGAATTTGTGCTAGATACTGGGTTGACTCTCTATAGAGTACGCCCTTATTTGAAACCTTTCTGATCTGTGAGAACTGCTGCCACGCTTCGGCCTGATTACCTAACTGTAGGCATCTCTCTGCTTCTTGAAAAGAGTGCTGTAAAGTATGACTCGTATCATAGACAGACAATTGGAGACTACTATTCCAGCTACGATAATTTTCAAACATAAACATGAGCAAGATAGCACCGGAATAAAGCTGATTGAGATAAAGACAGTAAGCTCCCAATAAGCCAGCTAACAGCATACTGATAAAATAGGAAGCTTTTAATCCTTTTAATCCGGCTATTCTTTGCAATAAAAAACTACAGAGTTTTCCTCCATCTAAAGGATGGATCGGTAATAGGTTAAATAGGGTCCAAAAAATGTTGATGTTAACTGTCATCGATAAAATCATGTAGGGTAAAGGAGCGCGATAGGGTATAACTACATAGATCAAAATGAGATAAGCTACTAGTGCTAAACTCAAGCCTGCTAAAGGCCCATTTAAAGTAATTAAAAATTCTTGCCACATCTTTAAGCGAGGGCCTCTATAGTGCGTTAATCCCCCTAAAGCTACTAGCTCAATATCGGCTTGCTGTCCGAAAGCTAGGGCTGTTAACGCATGACCATATTCATGAACTAAAATAGACACTGTAGCAATTAACCCAAACCAAAGAGTAATGGCTAGATCACCTGAATAAGAAAAGCCCAATAATAAGATTAAAGCCCAAAAAATGGGCTGAATGCGAATGGGTATAATTCCGGGAATGACAATCATCAGTTTAAAAGTGTGAAAAGATTAAATTACTATTTATCCTAATCCACTCTCTCTTTTATTACTACAGAAGTATTAACTATAAAGGTATCACCTACCTATTATTTAGACGGATATAGATGTTAACTACTCTTGGATTTTTTAGCTATCAGAGCTTTCCACATCGTTTGACCCATATCAGCCGGATTTTCCGTAACATGGACACCAGCTTGCCGCAACACAGTTATTTTATCATTAGCACTCCCCTTACCACCTGAAATAATAGCCCCTGCATGACCCATGCGTTTACCGGCTGGAGCAGTTAGACCGGCAATAAAAGCAGCCACAGGTTTAGTACAGTAATGTTTAATCCAGTGAGCCGCTTGCTCCTCAGCTTCTCCTCCAATTTCACCGATCATTAAAATACCCTTAGTTTCAGGATCAGCTTCAAAAAGTTGCAAAATATCCACAAAATTGGTGCCATTTAAAGGATCACCGCCTATGCCTACACAAGTCGATTGACCAAGTCCTAGTCGGGTAGTTTGCCATACTGCTTCATAGGTCAATGTACCGGAACGCGACACAATGCCTATTTGACCCTTTTGGTGAATGTAACCTGGCATGATGCCAATCTTGCATTCTCCAGGAGTAATCAGACCAGGACAGTTAGGTCCTATAAGACGACTGGTTTGACTCGTACGCAAACACTGGCTAACTTCTAGCATATCTCTAATTGGAATGCCTTCGGTGATACATACGATCAGCGCAATCCCAGCTTCTTCTGCTTCTATAATTGCTTCTGCCGCAAAAGGCGGGGGCACAAATATAAGAGTTGCATCGCATTGCGTAGCCTGGTAGGCTTCTTTTACAGTATCAAAGATAGGCAGCTTTAGACAGGTTTGACCTCCCTTGCCAGGCGTAACTCCTGCGACAAACTGACTGCCATACTCTAGGCACTGCTCGGTATGAAACTGTCCTGCTTTACCAGTGATCCCTTGTGTGATCACTTTAGTTGCTTGATTGATCAAAATAGCCATCTTTTTTCCTTTTCTATCGATTATGAGCAGCTTGCACCGCTAACTGAGCAGCTTGGGCTAAATCAGAGGCAAAAATAGCTTGAACAGTGGACTCTGCTAACATCTTTTTGCCCTGTTCTACATTAGTGCCTTCCATTCTAACAATTAGAGGCAAGGTCAATTCTAGTTTAGCCGCTGCCGCAATGATGCCAGCAGCTAAGGTGGCGCAATTCATGATGCCTCCAAATATATTGACGAGAATCGCTTTTACATGGGTATCCGATAGAATAATTTTAAAACCTTCGGCTATTCTCTCTTGAGTTGCACTACCGCCTACATCTAAGAAATTAGCGGGTTTTCCTCCAAAATGATGAATAATATCCATAGTAGCCATTGCAAGACCTGCCCCATTGACCATGCAGCCTATTTCGCCTTGCAAAGAGACATAAGCTAAGTCCTGTTTTTTGGCTTGTGCCTCTTGAGTACCCAATTGAGTAAGATCGGCTAAAGCAGCTAATCGCTGTTGACGAAATAGCGCATTTTCATCGATGCTCAATTTAGCATCTAAAGCGATCAGCTCTCCATTCACTGTTTCTACTAAAGGATTAACTTCTAATAGCGAGGCATCTAGCTCGATAAAAGCTTTAGCTAGTCCTTTAAATATTAATTTTCCCTGTACCGCCAGCTGTCCTGTCCAACCCATCCATTTATTGAGAGCTAGTAGATGATAACTTCTTAGCGCTCCATTTAATTCGATCGGCACTGTTAATATTTTTTCTGGATGGTTTAGGGCTAACTCTTCGATCTCCATGCCTCCTTCAGCCGATGCGATTAAAATCGCGCGTGCCGTTTTGCGATCGATGACAGCAGCCACATAATACTCTTTTTTAAAAGCGATCAGAGGAGTTATCAGCAGTTGATGAGCTATTACTCCTTCAGGCCCTGTTTGGTCATTAATTAGTTTCATGCCAAACAATTGTTTAGCATAGCTAACTATCTCCTCTTTATTTTTGGCTAACTTGACGCCTCCTCCTTTACCTCGGCCACCGGCATGCACTTGAATTTTTAACACAGCTTGCTCTAACTGCATAGAAGCTAAGCTTTCTGTTAACTCTTTTTCATTAGAGACAACTGCAAAATCGGGTATAGACAGACCATATTCTCGCAAAAGTATCTTGGTCTGGTATTCATGTAAGTTCATGATTTTTTACCTAGCTAATATTAGAGTTTGTATTAAATTTTAACCCCTGTTAGTTTTAGATCCTTCTCTTAATTCTAAACCTCTATCAAAAGTTAGTCATAGCATGGTGCTCAATTTTCTCAAATCAGGATATCAAAAAGTTAAAGATTCTCTTTCCAAAGCCGGGGCTTTACTAGGCAATAAAATCCGCGCTCTATGGGGAACTGACATCAATGAAGACACCCTAAACAAATTGGAAAAATTATTTTATGAAGCGGATTTAGGAATTCAAACCACTAAAGACTTAGTCGATAAAGTGCGCCAAGAGCATCGGCTTCATCCAAAAATAAGCAGTGAAGAGCTAATCCTAGTGATTCGACAGTATCTACTTTCTCTGCTCCCTCCTTCCTTGCCTTCTTCACCCTCCACTTCTACTCCCTCTCCTTTAATTATTTTAATCGTAGGCGTCAATGGCAATGGCAAAACAACGACTGTAGCTAAATTAGCTAAGCGTTATCAAAACGAGCAGAAATCTGTGTTGTTAGCGGCCGCTGACACCTTCCGCGCAGCTGCTACCGAACAACTCGATCTATGGGCTCAGCGCTTAGCTATACCTTTAGTTAAAGGTACTAATAAGAGCGATCCTGCAGCAGTAGCTTTTGATGCAGTGACCGCTGCTAAAGCGCGAGGTGTGGACATTCTATTAATTGATACGGCAGGTAGGTTACAGACAAAAAGCCATTTGATGCAAGAACTAGAAAAAATCAAACGCTCCTGTAAGAAAGTCATGGAGCTTGCTCCTCATGAAACTTGGCTCGTCTTAGATGCAACCACTGGTCAAAATGCCATTGACCAAGCTAAAATTTTTCATCACCATACGCCTCTAACGGGTCTTGTGTTGACCAAATTAGATGGCACAGCTAAGGGAGGGATTGTAATTAGCATTCAGAAACACCTAGGCATTCCAGTCAAATTCATTGGGACTGGCGAAGGCATTGATGATTTAGAAGCATTTGATGCTGAATCTTTCATCAATACTCTCTTAGCTTAAACTCTTTTGACCTAAATTTTTTTTACTTAAGTTTCCCCTTCCTCATACTTTTTATTTTAAAGAAAATATAATAGAGAAAAAATTTAATGCAGGCTCTCTTGAGTCGTTTTTGAAAAGACATAAGAAGCATAGATAATAGCGATTAATAACAAGCTAATACCTGCAAATTCCATAAGAGAAGGAAAGCGGTACTCGACTAAGTAAGCAAACAGCATTCCAAAAATCGTTTCAAAAATGAGCAGCTGACTCAATAATAACATAGGAACTTTATTACTGGCTAAGTTCCACCAGACATTGCCTAACCAAGAACAGATAATCCCTAGAATAGCACTGCCTATTAAAAAATTAATGAGTGCTGTATTCCACGTGGTAAATCTCTCCAAATGCAGCTCTTCTCGATAGACTAAACTAAGTAAGATAGTAGCTAAAAAGCTCCAAATGAGTGTACAGACTCCTATTAAAGTAGACCAATCATCGGATTGAATTTCAGGATGCATTTTTAAAAAATTGGCATTCTTCACAGCATAAAAACTCCAAGAAGCAACAGAAATAAAGGCAAACAGAATACCGATGAAGTGAAAAAAATTTAATTTCTCGATAAAAATATAGGGAGCATTAATGATTACAAGTCCCGAAGAGATTAATAAAAAAGAGGGAATTAAATTTTTTAAATTAGATTCCTCAGATTTTAGATTGTAATAGAGCGCAATGGTAAGCGGTGTAATACCTGAGATCAGTGCACAAATGGCCGGCGTACAACAACGTAGAGATAAAACGACAAAAGGATAATAGGCAAGTGAGGTTAAGAAAGAAAAAAAGAAGGCATTGATCCAGATCGATTTAGGATAGCGACACTTATTTTGACTATATAATTTACCAAAAATAAGGCAAGAAAGGAGTCCATAAAATACATAACGCCCCAACGTAATTTCTAAGGAGGAAAAATCTTTCATGAATACGGGAATGATAAAGACTAAACCCCAAATGAAACAGGCTCCTAAAGCATACAGGCATCCTTTAAACATCTTTGATCCTATTAAGTACTATGACTCTTACTATCAAGAGTAGAAGATAAAACGGGCAACGCGATAGTATCTACTACACATTTTAAAATTTGATGCACCCACTCTAACGATTGATGATCCCGATCATAAGTTGGATTAAATTCAACAAATTCAAAAGCTAAAGGTGGATAATTCGGTAATAAATTGCAACTCTCAATGAATTCTGCGGGATTTAAGCCCTCTTCACTTGGTGTACCTGTTGCACTCATGAAACTAGGATCAAAAAAATCGATATCTACTGAAAGACCATATTTTAATTTTTTATTGGAAATTATCTCTAAAATTTCATTTAAAATAGCTCTTAAACCTCTCTCTTTAACCTCTTCCATGTAATAAATTTTAACATTTAATTGGGTTAGAAGTATTTTTTCTGGTTCTTCATAACTTCTTATGCCTATTAGAAAGAGATTTTCTGGTTTGATTTTGCTATTTTTCGATAAAATATGGGTTAATTTTTCCGATCCATAGCCTAAAAGAGCAGCAATAGGCATACCATGGATGTTGCCCGAAGGGCTAGATTCCATAGTATGAGCATCCATATGGGCATCAAACCATAATAAAGCTAACTCTTCGCCTGTTTCTTGAACAGCTGTTGCTACACCTGACCAAGTGCCAATTGCACAAGAATGATCTCCTCCTATGATGACAGTAAAGGGATAATTTTTAACACATTGATACGTACGATTAGCTAATTTTTTATTTAAAAGAGAAATACAATCGAGTTTATTAGAAGAAGTTGTATCATTTACTATCATCTCCTTCCATTCAGCAGCTATTTTGAATGTTTCTTGAATAACAAGAGGACCTTTGGCAGCACTAGAGTCCCTTCCTCCTAAGCTAGAGGCTAAGCCAACAAATGGAATCATAGAAATACCTAATAGTTAAGGAATTAATTTTAAACATTCTAATATTAAAATAAAAACAGAACAAGCCATAGCGAAAATTAGGCCTGTTTTATTACCTGAAACGCGATATTCTCCTTTTAAATGGCGATAGTAACGTCCTACAAATAACAGCAATACAGGAATAGAACAGGAAAGAATGCTATCCCCAAATCCTCCGCTTAAATCTAAAAATTTGGTCAGTGCTTGAGGAAAAGCAATGGCTAACAGCATTGTAGGAATAAAGGTAAAAAAGACAATACTTCCTTTAGAGAGTTCATAGCGAAAACTACGAAAAAAATCTTCTAAAAAAGTAAAAAGAGCTAATGATAGGCCAAAGAATGAGGTAGTCATAGCAAAAAAGGCAAAGAGATCAGCTAATACTTTTAATAAAGAATGATTTAAATAGAAGCTAAGAGGAGTCGTAGCTGGTACAGCTAATTTAAAAGCCTCTCTAAGGCCATTGATGCCTTCAAGCGGAACAACTCCATGTACAACAATAATCCAAGTTAGATAAACGATAAAGGGAATAGTCGTACCTAGAATGACAGCTGATTTTAATTGTTTAGCATCATAAGCCAAATAGGAACAAACAGTAGGCACAATCATTTGATAACTAAATGTAGCTAAAATAATCGATAGGATGCTAAATCCTTGATTAAGTGAAGTATAAGCATAAAGATTATCTAAATTGATAAAAGAAAATCCTATGCTGACTAAAATCGCATAGGCAGCTACCATAAAAACTGTTAAGAAAGAATTAATCCCTCCAACTAAATGAGTACCTAATACGACGACAGAACCAAAAACTAATACAAATAAAACACAGCTAATTTCATGATTAATAGCTAGATTGAGATACTCATGAGCCCATGTACTCATTAATTTAGCAGCCCCTGACGTATAGGCAACCAGAGACAAATAATTCATCATGAGATAAATAAAAGAAGCTACTATTCGACCTGTTGAGCCTAATAAGTTTCCTGCCATAGAGGGAAAATGCGCGTCATTTTTAAACCATAGGGTAACCTCAACTAAACAAAGTCCTGTATAAGTCATTAGTAGCCATCCGATAAACAGAGCAATAGTCGTTAAGAAAAAGCCAGCTTCTGCCGTTTGAACAGGCATAGCTAACATTCCCCCTCCTATACACGTTCCCGAAAGTAGAAAAGTAGCAAACCAAAAAGTGCCTTTGCGTTTCTCTTGACTCAGTATAGCCGCTGTCATAAATTTTTCTTTTTTAATTAAATTTAGACTATTTTAATAGTTGAAAATTCACTAAAAAATCTCAGTTTTTAATTATGATTAATTATCAAAAATTAACTAAAAATCAATTACAAGTACTATCTACTTTCTGATAGATTCTTAAAATAAGATCAATCAAACGCGTTCTATTTTAATTTTAGCCTGCTCACCATTGAGATCCCATTCAGTAAAATCCTTTTCTGTACTATCTGTACAATTAAAATAGCAACTGATTGTCAATGTCTCATTTTTAATGTACTCTTCATGAATTTTAAAACAGTGCTGTAATCGATCAGATCCTCTTAGATAAAGATGAATGCGATCGATGACTGCAAAATTAGCCTCACGACGCATCGTATTTACCTTATTGACTATTTCACGGGCAAGTCCCTCTACTAGTAATTCTTCTGTCAAGACTGTATCGAGTACTAAGGTTAAGGCACCTTGATTAGCTGCTACCAGTCCCTCGCGTACCTTTCTTTCAACCTGAACCTCTTCTGGGGTTAACAAAAATTGTTCACCCTCAATTTTTAATGAGATAAGTTGACCCTCTAAAAGCATCTCTAAATGAGTCATATCTAAATTTTCAATAGCTGCTTGGACAGGTTTCATCCATTTGCCTACCTTTTTACCTAAAATGCGGAAATTGGGCTTGGCAACTAGCTGAACAAATTTTTCTTCATGACTACCAAAAATAATTTCCTTTACATTGAGCTCATCGGCAATTAGATGCTGCTGCTCTTGTAAGAACTTCATGAGACGCCTATCGGCTGAAACAATGTGGACAGCTGCTAAAGGTTGGCGCACTTTGAGCTTACTCTCTTTGCGCAAGCTATGACCAAGACTAACAGCTATTTGAACAGCTTCCATCTCATTTTCTAAATTTTCATCTCTTAGTTCTGGCTGATAAACAGGCTGTAAGGTTAGGTGCACCGATTCTGGCATGGATCTAGTATGGAGATTAGCGTAAATCGCTTCGCTAATAAAGGGAATGAAAGGAGCGGCAATTTTAGTTAAACTTAAAAGCACTTGATAAAGTGTATTAAAGGCTTGATCGCGATCAGTTGATGCCTGTTCACTCCAAAAACGGCGACGCGATCTTCTGATGTACCAGTTTGTCAACTGATCGATAAAACCAATAAAAGGCTCTACAGTTTGACTTAGATCGTAAACAGCCATACTCTGCTCGACTTGCTGAATTAGTTTTTGGAGAGCAGATAGAATCCAACGATCGATGACTGCAGCAGGAAGGCTCAGACTGTGCTGTCCTTCTTGCTTATTTTCCTCTACAGGTTGCCAGTGATAAATTCTAGCATAGGTTATAAAAAAGCTGTAAGCATTCCAAAAGGGAAGGAGAATTTGTCTTAAAATGAGCTCGACACCTTGCTCTGAAAAGCAAAGATCATCTGCATGCACAGCTGGACTATGCATTAGGTAAAGACGAACGGCATCTGCTCCATATTGATTGATGACTAAACTTGGATCGGGATAATTGCGCAACCGCTTGGACATTTTTGTACCATCCGCTGCTAAAATAATGCCATTGACGATGCTATTTTTAAAAGCAGGCTTTTGAAATAGGGCATTAGCTAAGATATGCAAGGTATAAAACCAGCCGCGCGTTTGATCGAGTCCCTCACCAATAAAATCAGCTGGAAATCCTTTAGCAAATAACTCTTTATTTTCAAAAGGGTAATGATTTTGCGCATAGGGCATAGAACCGGACTCAAACCAACAATCAAATACTTCGGGAATGCGCTTAAATAACTTACCTTGATAAGTAAAGGTTAAATCATCGATGTGATGGCGATGCAGATCCTCAATTGTAGTATGCGTTAGATTCTCTAACTCTTTGATACTACCCATTACTAAAATTTGTCCATCTTCAGCACGCCAGATAGGAATAGGTGTACCCCAGTAGCGGTTGCGGCTAATAGCCCAGTCTCTAGCATTTTCGAGCCATTTGCCAAATCGACCAAACTTTAGATGATTGGGTGTCCAATGGATTGTTTTATTGGTTTCTATTAGAGAGGGCTTGATCTTTTCTACTGCCACAAACCAAGTAGCTACCGCTTTGTAAATCAGCGGTGTATCCGAGCGCCAGCAGAAAGGATAACGGTGATGAATCGTCGTTTGCCGAATCACTTTTCCCTCTGTTTTTAAGCGCTTAATAATAGCTTTATCTGCATCTTTGACAAATTGACCAGCATATTCAGGAATGAGAGCCGTAAACTGTCCGTTGCTATCCACTGGACAAACGACCTCAATTCCTTCGCGTCGACACGCATAAAAGTCTACTTCGCCAAAAGCTGGAGCTGCATGGACAAAACCCGTCCCTTCACTTAACACAACAGACTCTTCTAAAATAAGGCGAAAGGCTCCCGCATCTGCTTGTTCTCTAAAATAGGGTAAAGGGGGATGATAGCGCTTACCTACTAGCTCTTTTCCTTTATAAGTCTCTAAAATTTCAAAATCATTAGCTTGAGTGTAATAAGTTTCTAAACAGCCTTTAGCTAGAAGATACTTCTTATGTTGAAGCTTATCGCAGATTTTAACATAATCGATTTCCGGACCAACCATGACGGCCAAATTAGAAATTAGGGTCCAAGGAGTCGTCGTCCAAACTAAAAGAGCCGTATCAGGTTCATCGATTAACTGAAAGGCTACTGTTAAAGAAGGGTCATCCACCTCTTTATAATTCTCGCCTGCTTCAAAATTAGATAAAGGAGTGCCTAATTTAGCTGAATAGGGCATAACTTTAAATCCCTCATACACCAGGCCTTTATCATAGAGCTGCTTAAAAACCCACCAAACAGATTCCATGAAATCTTTATCCATCGTGCGATAGGTTTTAGAAAAATCTACCCAACGTCCCATGCGCGTGACTAGTTCTTTCCACTCCTCTGTATAACGCAAAACAATTTTACGGCACTCTTCATTAAAATTGGCAATACCAAAGGCTTCAATAGCTGGCGCTCCATTGAGATTAAATGCTTTTTCAATCTCATTTTCAATCGGCAAACCATGACAATCCCAACCAAAACGACGTGGAACATAAAACCCTTTCATCGTTTTATAACGCAATACTACATCTTTGATTGTCCCGGCTAAATGATGGCCGTAATGAGGAAGACCTGTCGCAAAAGGCGGACCATCATAAAAAGAGAAGTGCGGTTGATGTTGACGCTCTTCGACAGATTTTTCAAATATTTTTCGCTGCTGCCAAAAATTCAAAATGCGCTTTTCGCGCTGGTCGCCTGTTTCATTTTGAATTTCGTCAAACATATAAACCTCAATTTCTTTTTTGCTGAGCAATAATTTTAGTAGACTTGCCTAATAATGTCTACTATATGTAGAGAGAAGTAAGCATTAATTAAAGTCAATTAAACTAAGGCCTCATGGTTATTCCATCCTCTGCTCTTCCTCTTTATCTTTTTGATCAGCACTTTTTAGTGCCAAGTCAATTGCATGCGCTAAGCCTTTTATTGCAACAATTTGCTAAGAAGATAGAAAAGCACTTATCTTATATTTTTCAAGAAGAGCTAACTTTTACTTTATCCTCTCTCAAACAATCTCCTTTAACTATTATTTCTCATCTTTTACCTCAGGAAACTATCAGAGCTCAATTTGAAATGCTGCCTTCTTATGCTGAGTGTGGTATTTTTCTATTAGAAGAAATCTTTGCTTATAGGATTAGCAGTAAGCTATTAGGAGGTGAAGGCCAGTTAGCTCATCAGCCAGCTTCTCTTAGTCCAATAGAGCTAGCGATGACGCGCAAGTTTATCACAACCTGTCTCCGAGAATTGGAGAAAACGCTGGAGCCTTTAAATCTCTTATCTTTTAGACTAGATAAATTAGAAAATAAACCAGAGACTCACTTACCATTAGCTCCCTATGGCGCTCACTTAGTTAGTCATTTCAAAATGCAGCATGCTACTGGCATTCTTTATCTCCTGATTATTTTTCCTCATTCTTCTATAAAAATTTTAAAACCCCCTCTTGATTATTACTTAATAGAAAATAAAATAGAGTTTCAACAGGGTGTTAATCATTTTGAAGAGATAAACATAGAATTAACTGCTTCTTTTGGTCAGTTAACTTTATCTTTTGAAGAACTCTCTCTTTTAGAAGTAGGGGATATCCTAGACTTTTCTGTGCACGTTTTTGAACCCCTTATCGTAACGTATGCAAGAGAACCAGTTTTTAGAGGTATACCCGGTTTGCAAGGGTCCTCAAAAGCTATTCTGCTCAAATCACTCAAAGAATAACCCGCTTTAAGGAGCTTTTATGCCAGATTTAACCTCTCAAGAGATGGAAGCTATTGCTAGAAATTTAGGTCCTAATTTAGACCATTCTTTTTCCAGTGATGAAAGTAGGCTAGAAGGGTTTGAAGCTATTCAGCCTGCTACGATGGCTTTTAGTAATCCTTATGTACCTAAGATTCAACTGACGCAACTTCAAGAAAAAATTGTGCCAACTAACTCTTTTGCCGATTCTTTAAAAGAGATCAAAGTTTTGATAGAAGTGATTCTAGGGCGTACTAAGTTACCAATAAAACAGTTATTAGAATTACAAAATGGCAGTGTGTTGACATTAGATAAACTAGCTGGGGAACCAGTAGAGATAGAAGCAAATGGGCAGCTCATTGCTCGTGGAGAAGTTGTAGTTATACATGATCATTATGGTATTCAAATTACCCAACTGATCACAGCTGAGAAATAATTTTTAAAAAGAGCTTTATCCTTAAATAAAGCTCTTTTTTAGTTAAAGTTACTAACTAAAACTATTAAGCAAAAGCATAGGATTCGCAGCATTTTCTGCAGCTCTCAGCACATTCTTGACACTGTTGGCTTTTGGATTTGGCACACTCTTCTGCACATCTTTTACAGATTTGTTGGCAGACTTCAAAAATTTGATCGGTAAATTCTGATTCCCAGCATTGAAATTTAGCAGCTAAGTCACAAATTTCAGCGCATTGAATGCATAAAGCCGCTAATTTTTGATTACCCTCTTCTAAATGAGCCTTTCCATTTGCACGACACTTACCTATGCAATCATAGAGTGCTTGACAAGCCTCATGTGAAGCTGAATCTTGTGAGTGATTTTTAGAGCCCTGATTTTTTTGTGTTTGTTGCTTTTGATTCTGCTGGCCTTGCTGTTGTCCTTGCGCTTCATTTTGATGAGCGTGCTGTTGAGTTTGGTTAGTTTGATTGTGTTGTTGATTTTTTTGTGTTTGTTGTTGATTACCTTGGGAATGTTGTTGTTGAGAATTCTGTTGTTGAGAAGTTTTTTGATTTTGATCTTTCTGGCCTGTTTGAGTGTGTTGCTGAGTCTGTTGTTGACCCTTTTGATTTTGTTGTGAATGCTGTTGACTTTGCGCTTCTTCATGCCCTTGTGTATGTTGTTGATTACCTTGTTGAGGCGCTTTATTATGCTCTTTATTACCTTGACCTTGATGACCTTGATAACCAGGTTGATTCTGTTGATTTTTAGCTGTCATAACTTGCTCCTTAATTTAATTGAAGATAATGAAATATAAACGACCTTTTGTGAAACCTCTTATTTTTTCCTTCTATCAAAAATTTTATTTAATTCAAATCATTAAAATTTTATTTTATTACACTCTGCTTGATTTTTTTATAGAATCCTGTTAACCTAAAGATAAGGCATGACCTTTCGGGGGTGTCACGGTTTCGACTTGGAAACAAAGTATTGATTGCATGCAGAGGATTCTGGTTGGCCTCTTAAAAAAACCGGAAAAACAATTAAATGCCAACACTAACGTTGACAAAGTAATAGCTTTTGATTTCTCACAAGATAAGAGAGCTGTTGCTTAAGCTTTTTAGAACCTAACAGTTTTATTTAGCGCGGTAGTCCAAGTTTGGACCAAGGAATTTGGAGTCTACCGTAATTTACTTGGTAAGGTTTAGCATTCGACGCTTTTAGGATGTTGACACCGAGATAAATAAAGCAAGCTTGTCCTAGTGGTGTGTTCTACATCGGGATCGGCTATTATAAGAACACTAAGCATGTAGTGGTCATTATGTAGTTTGCTAAGGACGAGAGTTCAATTCTCTCCACCTCCAATTAAACAAAAGGCTTCAGTTGTAAAACTGAAGCCTTTTGTTTTTAATAACTTACACATCAAAATCCTTATCGAAAATTTCATTGTATAAAGCCTAATTACGCTGTATTTACGCATTATACTGAGCAAAACCGCAGTAAAACCTGTTCTGTTTTCGTATTTTGGTGTGACGTTTGTGATATTTGTGACTCACTGAGAAAGTGTGTCACAATTTGACATAGTATCACATAAAAATTAGTAAAATAAGGGGTTCTCCATAGCGCTAAGCAGTATCAAATAAATATCTTATGCGTGCAGAATCAAAGTTATGCTTAGTGAATATAATGAAATACTGTACCTGCCAAGCTTGCGTTCTTTTGGCCTGAGCATTATCCGCCTTATCCCAAGGGGGATAGATTCGCATAGCCCTTTTACCTTCCTTTTCACTCGATGATATGATTCCTTTTTCGCAGAGTACAGTTTTTGGAAAAACAATCAGAATCGTTTATCAAAGAAAATGTTCGCTTTGATTATAGCTACTTCTGCCCCTCTTTTTTTTGAAGGGTAATCGTCCATTCACCACTTTCCTTTTTCAGCCAAACTTTACATTCTCCTGTTTTAAACCCTCTTTCTACAATTCCTGGAACATGTAATTTGCCAAGGTCTGGCATGTCTTTAATAATCACAAATTCCCCTTTCACATTTCCATCTACGCAAAATGGATCGTCTTCATTTATTGTTCGTGGAACTCCTGGGAATCCTGAGTACCATTTTTCTAATAACTCAGGATACTCATTTGCAATAACGTCAAATGGAATTTCATCTTTAATAAATCGATTATCTATCAGAGCTAGAAGCGTCTCCAAAGGGATTTCTTCTTTAGTTAGGTTTATTTCAACTTGTTCTTTCATATTGATTCCTCTTTTTAATGACAGACATAATGTACCTTTGGTTACAACTGCCTTAATTCATTTCTATTATTTGGCTTAAGATAATAACAGATCTTGCCAAGGCTTGAAAAGGAGTAATTTGTTAGCATCAAAAGTTCTGAATGCGTCTCTCCACCTCCAATCAAATAAAAGGCTTCAGTTTTAAAACTGAATCCTTTTGTTTTTAGCGACTTATGTATCAAGATCCTTATCGAAAATTTTAGTGCATAAAGCTCATTTAAGCACTAGACTGAATGAAATCGCCGTAAAACTCTCTTAATTTTTGAGATTTTATGCTATAATATTGTGAAAAAGAAAAAGGAATTAAGTCCAACTTAGGAGCCTGATGGGAAGAAAAGGGATAAGCAAGAAT
Organism: Parachlamydiaceae bacterium; assembly: GCA_965200675.1. Classification (GTDB taxonomy): domain Bacteria; phylum Chlamydiota; class Chlamydiia; order Chlamydiales; family Parachlamydiaceae; genus CBDAUP01. The sequence goes on from CBDAUP010000002.1 coordinate 136,416, forward strand.
TCATAGAAATAAAAAGCTATGCTGGAAGAAAAAGCCGGGATGGTAGAAGGATGTTGATTTTAGACTTTTGAAATGAGATTTGCTAAAGCTAACGTTCTAATATAGTTCCACTTTTCCCAACTGGTCTATTTCTGAAGGTTTTTCAAATTGGAAACTCATTTGATGTAATAATTCCCAAAACAATCATTCAACAAGTAGAGTTCAAAGGACATATGGATCTTGTTTTCAAAGTTACCGAAGATAGATTGGTAATCTCACCTGAGAGACAAGTCAGGAAAGAATGGGAACAAAAATTTAAATTATCTAAGAAAGAGATTAAAACAACTTCTCTATTAGGAGAGTTTTCCAATGAATTTGACAAAGATGAGTGGCAATGGTAAAGCAATTCAAAGTCTACTTAATAAACTTGGATCCAACCATTGGAACCGAAATCAAAAAAACACGTCCCTCCGTTATTATTTTTCTAAATGAAATGCATGGATTAAATACTATTATCATAGCGCCCCTAGCTTCAACATGTAAGATACACCCCATCCATATTTCTGTATCCTTTGAGAGAAAAGAAGGCTATATTGTTTTAGATCAAATTCGAACAGTAGACAAATCGCAACTAGTAAAACTGCTTGGAAAAATTGAAAAAGAAATTGATCAAACTATTCTTGTAACCTTGCCAGAGATGTTTGCTTGAAGATATGACCTAAAAAGAAATAATTTGTTAGCATCAAATTTTTCTACATGAATCTCTCTATATCTACTAATTATTAAACAGTTGTTATTTCCAAATAAAAGAAGATAGTGTGTCTTAGAATTACTCTCTTGCACTATAAATTGGCATTTAACATAAATGTGTACCAAGAGCATGGAGTATATTTATACTGCCAAGATTCTCAAAAACAGGTGATTACTATTTTATCTCCATTATGGATTGAAAGGTTCCAATAACCATCCCACCATGAAAGATTATATAACTGCGAAATGTGATCTATGAGCTCTTTTGGAGCTTCTTTATCGACAAAAATGCCAATTTTTGATTTCTAAGTACCTTTATAGGTTACATATCCGTTTTCCCACGTGTCAAAACTAAGAGTTGATTTAATAGGCAATTTTTCTAGATTGTTAATCAAAAAAACTCTGTAAAAATTCCTATCTAATTCATAGCTCCTCCAAACTTTAGCTCTACATAATGATTTAGAAAAAATTCATGAACTTTAGGATTAGAGCGTTCTGTACCAAAAATATGACGTGCAACTGCATATCTTTCTTTATCTGTGCGCTCAAAAGTGCCTACCTAAAAGCACTTTTCAAAGAAAATCATTGCTTTAACTATAGCCATATCTTTACCCCATACTCTAGCTTTTGATTACCATTCCAAAGCTGTACTTTTTGAATAATCTTATTTAAACTTCACAAAAAGCATCATGTTTTTGTGAAGTTTCTGTTTTTCATGTTGTTTTTTTCACAAAAACATGTTAATTTTTGTGAAAAATTGAGTGTGGTTAGCATGCGCGAAAGTATGAAAAACAAAATTAAAAATAGGATTGTCGAGCATGGCAGCGGCTGGTGTTTTACTTCTATGCATTTTGCAGATTTGGGTAGCGATACTTCTATTAGAAAAGCCCTTTCTCAACTTAAGAAGCAAAGCTTTATTAGAAGGCTTGCTCAGGGGCTGTATGACTATCCAAAAAAGCATGATCTACTAGGAATTATCCCTCCAGATGTCAACGAGGTAGCTAAAGCAATTGCAGAAAAAGATAGTGTACTAATTCAACCTGCAGGTGCTCATGCGGCAAATTTAGTAGGCTTTTCCACGCAAGTTCCAGGTCAAGTTATATTTCTTACCGAAGGGGCATCTAAGAAGGTGAAAGTTGGCAATCAAGAAATCATTTTCAAAAAAACTACAAGAAAAAATATGCTTTCTGCTGATACTAGAGAAGGCCTTCTAATACAAGCTTTAAAAAATCTGGGAAAAGATCATATCGACAAAAAAATGCATGTGCAAATTTCGAAATTACTCAAAAATTCGACTAAAGCAGAAATTAGAAAAAACATGAAATTCGCTCCTGCCTGGATAAGAGTTCTTGTTTTTGAAATTATGGAGTTCAAACCATGAGTGAGATTCATCTTTTATCTCAAGAAGAACGAGAACTTTTTTTCAGAGCTGCCATTGATATCAAGGATATGCCTTTTGAAATCATTGAAAAAGACTATTGGGTCGTATGGGTTTTGAAAGGATTGTTTTCGCTAGACAAGATAAAACCATATCTCACCTTTAAAGGAGGTACATCTCTTTCAAAAGTATATGGCTTGATTGATCGTTTTTCAGAAGATATTGATCTTTCAATCGAAAGAGAATTTTTTGGCTTTGGTGAACCTCATAATCCTGAAAATGCTCTTTCAAAGAAAAAGCAAAACGCTATTATCGATAACCTTTCAAAAGCTTGCTCAAATTATATACAAACTGAAATGTTAACAAGCCTTAAAGAAAATTTTACCACAAAACTTGGAACAACCGATGGATGGCAAATTTTTTCTGATCTAGAAGACCCTAATGGCCAATCATTATTATTTGAATATCCAAGTAACACCTCAAAAACAGGGTATATTCGTCCTCTTGTGAAAATCGAAATTGGAGCTAGGTCTGAACATTGGCCTGTCAGCGAACACCAAATACAGAGCTATGTTAAAGAAGCATTAAAGGAAAAAATTCATGAATCTAAAATGGTTATTCGCGTACTAAACGCTGAACGAACTTTCTGGGAAAAGGCGACTATCCTTCATCAATATGCTCATTTGCCTGAAGATAAAAAGCTTCCTCCGCGCATCTCAAGACACTACTATGATTTCTTTCGCTTGCTTAGTTCTGAAATTAAGAAAAAAGCTCTTATTGACATAACTCTACTTGAGCGCGTTGCCACTCATAAAAGCATTTATTTTGCATCAAGTTGGGCAAGCTACGGAACAGCTAGAAAAAAAACTTTAAAGCTTCTTCCCTGCGTTCGGATCTCGAAAGAACTTAAGAGAGATTACACTTTGATGAAAGCCATGTTTTTTAGAGAAATCCCCAATTGGGAATTTATCCTAAATACAATCGAACAGTTCGAAAATGAGTTTAATAATCTAGAATGATCTCTCCACCTCCAATTAAACAAAAGGCTTCAGTCTCATGACTGAATTCTTTTGTTTTTAGTAACTTACACATCAAAAATCTTATCGAAAATTCCTACTGCGTAAAGCTTAATGCTGTATTTACGCACTAGACTGAATGAAATCGCCGTAAAACTCTCTTAATTTTTGAGATTTTATGCTATACTATTGTGAAAAAGAAAAAGAAATTAAGCCCAACTTATCTATGAAGAATATTGACTAAAAAAAGTTTGCACTGATTGTCTTTATAGGAAGTGAAAAGTCTACATTCATCTCTAAGCTTAGTAAAATCTTAGATATTCCACTTCATCACCTGGACCTACCTCTTTATCGATCTAAATGAAATTTTATTTCCTTCGACTCTAAAACCGCATTACTTTTTTAGAAAAAAAGTGAATGATTATCGAATCGCTTATTTTTTTATTTTCTCCTGTGGCTATATAGCCCATTTTCTCATAAAGATGAATATTGCCTTTTTCTTGAGCTATTGTAGCTAATTCAAAGAAATCTATTCTTGGAAATATATCTTCGATAAGCTTTAAAGCTTTTTGAGCAATCTTTTGATTTTGAAATTCAGAATCAATAAAAATGGGTCCTAAAAATAGAATTCCAGGGGCTATATGCTTGATAGCAATACCCCCAACCAAAATGTTATCCTTTAAAATCTTATAAAAACCTTTTAACGGATCCGTTATTCTTGTGAGAGTTTTATCTATAGGCTCACAGGCAGGATTAGTACCATGATCTTTGTATTTCACCAAAAGAGGTAAAAAACATTTAATTTGCAAAGCATATAGTGCTTTAGCGTCTTTAGGTATAGCTTTTTCTAAGGTAATGGTCATAAAATCATGTGAGCTTAAATAACCTCATATTATATAGGCTATATGTCAAATTGTCTCATTATACTTGCCATCCATATTTACTTTTCTCAAGCAGTTGACTCGATGACATCAAGGACAAAGTGCTCTAAGTCCTATTAAGACTGATATCCAACGTTTACCTTCTAATGGTTATAATCCCATATTTCATTGTATTCAACAGACCACAGCTCGCCTTTCCCATCACAAATCCGATATCTAGGTTATGCATAGATAGGCTTTCGTAAACAATCTCAATCTTTTTTAGATAGATAAAATTATTGCCCTACAAAGGGTCTGGGATTAGATTGGGAACTGAAATATTTTTTTATATCATAGTAGACAGCATCCGTTTGTGCTGGTTTTTTGAAATTTTTCTTAAGCAGCCCGAAATTAAGCTAGTCCACTTTGCGAGTCATAGAAGCTATCCATGCTTTTAGGATTTAAAAGGTTAGATTCTTTTAGATGCGACTTACTAAACAGAAGCGATTTAAAAAAGTTGTTTTGTTTCTTTTTATTTGCTATATGTTTGCAACGATTATAACATCTACGACTCATATGATAAATATTCTTAAGAAAAATAAAATGAAACAGTGGTATCAAAAAATCCAAACTTATTGGAGCTTTTTTGACAAAAGAAATTGCATATTATCTTTAGGATTATCCTATTTTCTTACGTGGTCCTTATTTGACCAATCCCAAGCTGAATTAATGCTTTGGCTAATTCAATGGATTGTTTATCCTTTAGTCCTATCATTTTTAACGACCTTAATTCTTCCAAAACTAATAGAATTTTGGAAAGAAGGACATTATAAAAATATAGAATGGCAAGACCGATTAGATCGTTGGATGACTTTAATCTCAGCTATGCTAGGAATATATATATTTCATGCAACTTCCTTTTGTTTGTATTATCTTCTTTCGGTAAAAATCATTGCATATTATTTTAATCTATTTGAATTTCGATCCTTTTATTTATTATTCTTATTAGTTCCTAATTTTTTCTTTTGGTCTTTCCTTCATTGCATGTCTTTATATGCTTTCTTCAGAATGCGTTACTACTTTCTTCTTGAAAAAAATGGATTACTGGTTAATTGAAACAGTGATTGGTCAATTGATAGAAAGGTTTCCTAGCTGTTTCACAAGAACAATGTCACTTAATTGCTTTGGAGACATTTTTCTACCTTCAATCAAACAAAAGGCTTTAGTTTTAAACTAAAGCCTTTTGTTTGTCTCAACATTTTCCAAATAAACCTTTGTACATCTATATGTCTTATACTATAACTTGGCATTTAGCATAAATGTGTACCAAGAGCATGGAGTATATTTATACTGCCAAGATTCTCGAAAACAGCTAATCACTATTTTATCTCCATTATGGATTGAAAGATTCCAATAACCATCCCACCATGAAAGATCATATAATTGAGAAATGTGATCTATGAGCTCTTTTGGAGCCTCTTTATCGACAAAAATGCCAATTTTTGAGTTCCAAGTACCTGTATAGCTTACATGTCCGTTTTCCCACGTATCAAAACTAAATGTTGATTTAATAGGCAATTTTTCTAGATTGTTAATCAAAAAAACTCTGTAAAAATTCCCATCTAATTCATAGCTTATGAATTTTTTAGCTAATTGATTTGAAGTAAAAAAGGTTACAATTTCAGCATCCATATCGGGATTTTCAATTTTATTGAGTAATGTAAAAGGCTGCAAAGTTGTATAAAGAGAAACCGGATTTTTCCTAAAATAAGATACTCCGTTTGCCACATCAATTATACTATCAGAATCTGTTAAGAGTTCATGAGGAACTAAACTTTTTATGTAATTGGCTAAAGATAAGGGGTATGTAGAATCTGCAATTGTCATACCAAAAGGCCATCGTACAGGCTTTGAGAGCTTTTCACAAAACAGAGCTTCTTTCATAGGATTATATACAAAATGCACGGAATAAAATTTTCCTTCCCACTCATAATTCAGAGATAGCTTTTTAAAAGTTTGCTCTCTAAATAAATCACAGATCTCTTGATTACTATCCGTATTTTCTTCATAAATCTGTCTCGCTTCTTGAAAAATTTCATTTTTTGTAGTAGTTTGAGCTAATCCTATTTCTGGAACTGCTGTTGCATTAGCAAAATAATCAATCGATAATCTTTCATTTATTGTGGAAGAAATACTCCAAAATCCGCCCGATACACTCTTTAGTTTGCTATCAATGATCTCTTTTAAATGATTCTCTAGGCTTTGAGGAATTCTATCCTTTGAAAAGACTCCATAGTAAAACTGAAACAGGGAAGACTGCCCATTACTCAATGCTATTTGTTCGTAATAGGGATTAAAAATAATCCGTAACTCCCAATTTTGATTTTCATAGAGATAGAGAAGCGACATATTTTGAAATGTATCAGACTCTAAACAAACGTCAATTTGCCAATCAGAACTAGTATCCCAGGACATAGTTGACGAATAAGCATGTCCCATATTGGCAATAAAAATAAAAAAAGAATAAAAAAAGATTTTCATAATAATTCTATGGTTTTTCCTAAATTGCATAGGATAATAACATACGTTGACCTATTTTGAAAGTGTTTAAATTTTTTTATCGGAGGTTCTGAGTCTGTTTTTTCCAACTTTAATTGGATCAGATTTAAACAGTAGATAAATCGCGACCAGTAAAACTATTTAGCGCAAATGAGGGAGTAATTCTGGAGTTTGGTATGCATCTAAACGTCGATAATAAGCATCCCAATTCTCTCCAAAAAGATCCGCCGTTATACCGCGTGCAAGCCTAGAGGCTCCTACACTGATTCCTGGAATATCGCTGCTGACTAGTCCATGACTTAAAGTGGCTGCATGATTGAAACAATAGATATCCTTTAGATAGGGAGCCTCACCAGGATTTTTTTCTAAAAACTGAAAATGAGCACCTAAATAGGGCGATCGATAAAAACGCTTCGGCCCTTGAAGATTTTGTGTAGATTTTCTATCCGACCATAACTGTATTTTATCGGAAAAAGATTTTAATTCCGGTTGGTTGGAAACATCAATTTCAAACCCTGTAGCAAGAATTAAGTAATCATAAAACAAAGCACCTTTAGATGTTTCGAGCCAGACAGTTGAAGAGATCCATTTTGCCTCCTTAATCTGTATATCTCTGACAAAAGAGAATTTTGGATGATGGATAATCTTTTCCACTGATTCATAAGAAGGAGGAACTCCTTTGCGATTGCAAAGTTCCATTAATTTCCAACGTTTTTCATTACTTAAGTGATGATAACCTTCAAAAAAACCTGAGTAAGTCAAGCTAGCTGCCTTGTTGATGTATGGAAGTTTTTGTCTTCTTAAAATAATATCGACTTGAAAAGCATCCTCTTTAAGTGCTGCTGCTGCTGCATCAAATCATCCTGATACTGTTTTACTCAAAAAACAAGTAGAAAAGGAGATAGGCTTATGGGATATTACTACCGATCTCATTCTTAGCATACGTGAACAGAATAATCATCATTCTCAAAATGTGTTGGAGGATCTGTTTATGATGACAAAATTTGATTGTTTAGTTCATCCTGACTCTAGTTTATCTCGCATGGCTGCTCTACTTTCTGGCCTACTTGTTGAAATTAAACCTTTTAATTGGGGCGTTTATCGAAAAAACAGGGATGGAACTGCTGTATTAGACAAGAACGGAGATCTAATTGTTGATCCCCTTCTTGTATTTAGACCAGCTAAAGGAAAGAATGTATCTCATCAAAAAGCAATCTCCATTCCTGAAAAATATCTATTTTGGAATTAGCCATTTTTTCCTTATTAGATATTCCTTCTATTTAAACTAACATCTAACTATTTTTTAAATTAAATTTTATCCTTTAAAAGGAATTAAAGCTACTTTGACATGATTCTTCGCATAAATTGATCAAACAAAGGGACTGTAAAAGCAATGTATCCGTAAGAAGGACTGTAAATCATTCCTTTTTTCATGAGATTAGCTCTTGTAGAACTTAAAGCTGATAATTTACATCACATGCGTCAGCAATACTCCCAATCTATAAGAACCCTCGCCAAGATCTGCCATTGTTCTTAAAAAAATTCTTTCGCTTGGAGTTAATCGATCAAATCTAATGCGAAAGAAATTATTATCTAACTGGTGAATCTCAATCAATAAAACTGTCTTTCCAACACCGCGAAGTCCAGTCATTAAGAGACTTTTTTCTGGTTTATTATTTTTAATTCGCCCTAAAAGAATATCTACTTGGATAAGAATAGCCTCTCTACCGACTAATTTATGAGGAGGAGCGCCGGCACCTGGCGAATAAGGATTTTTGAGTGGATCCATCTTCAGTCTTCAAGTTATAGTAAGATATAGATAGTTATAGCAAAAATCCGCTATAACTATTAATAATCTTAGTATTCATTGAAAAATTTTAGCTCTAAAAAGCTAAAGATGCTGCACTTATACATAAAAGTGACTCAAACAATTACAAAGTAGACTGAATTTCAAACACAGATGCTAGCTAATTTTAAAGATAGTCGTATTGAAAAACTTGAAAAAATTAGCAGATAATAATTCTCTTCTAAATAAGAAACTCTACTACCACTAGTTCTTACGCACTCTTTCATGCAGAGCTTGACGGATTTTTTGCACATTGCTGCGAGCATTGGTAATATTGTTGATCTCAGCAAGAGTAGCTTGTTCTTTTGGTCCAAAAGGTAATCCATTTTTAATGGCTATTAGCAAAACCTTTGTCGCGTTATTCATAGCATTAGCATGAGCAAGAGTTTTGATAAGAGCTAATCTATGCTCTATCATCAGAGGAATTTTACTTGTAATAGATTTTATTAAGATCTCTCTAACCCTATCTGTAGGATTGGCATGTTGCAGCATTTCGATTAAAGTTGTTAGATGAGTAGCAGTTAAATTTGAGTTATGCTGAATGGCAAGCTGAATGAGATGCGCAGCACTAGATAAAGCATTCGCCTGATCCAGTGTATCAATCAATAGAGCCATGTTATAAGCATCAATCTTATAGCCCTCTTCTAGAAGAAAAATCAATGCCTCCGTCGAATCATTCACAATATTGGCATTGCGTAAATTGAGTATATTCGTATGGATCATAGTAAAGACTTCTTCATCCTCCACATCTTGGCTAGGCACTTCTAAAGAATAATCGAGAAACTGATCTGATGCGACAAATCCAAAAATAGTAAGGAAAACAAAAAAGAAACAAAAGGCACTATTTTCCATTTTTCTTACAATATTAACATTCGATGGACTAATTAGCACTAAAAATTTATAAGCTAGAAGTGATCATAACTATATTGATTAAAACTAGAGAAAATAAAAAAAATTTACATTATTTAGAAAATTTTATATAAGTATTATAATTGTAGAAAAATAGATTTTATCTAAAGGTAATTAATGAATTATTCAATAGTTAGTCATTCTTCAATTTTTAATTTTTCCTATTATCTCATGTAAATTAATCAATTATCATTTTGATCTTACTTATCTAAACTTTCCTCATTTAATAGCACAAAAAACTTTAACAACTACTCTTCAAGAATTAGTAGGCGTAGAAATCGATCAAATAAAAAAGATTTTGAATGATCCTGAAACATTTGCAATAGAAATTTCAGGATTAGAGACTCTTCTACCTCATAAGAAGCAGCAAGTTTTTTTTATTTTGAGTGAATTACTAGGTAAGATCATAATTCAAAATTCAAATAAAAATGAGTTAATTACCTGTATTTACAATAGAGAGGATACCAATTCATTTGCTCATCATGATCAAATAATACCTTTTTATACAGATGGAGCCTTCTTAAATAATCCTCCTCGATTAGTAGGCATATGGGTTGAACAAGAGCCTATTAAAGGAGGAGAAACAACTCTCGTTAATGTTTTGACTTTACTTCAACATATTACAACAATAGAAAATAACTCTTTATTGACAAAACATATACCCTTTCATATTCAAGAATCTTATCATCTACCTCATACTAGCTCCTATATTTTAGCTAGTCCTATCTCTGCCAATCAAATTAGATTTAGAATAGATTTGATGTTAAAAGGCGTTGAGGAATCAAACGAAATAACTCATAAACAAGATCTTATTATAGCTATCAATTCATTGAATGATTGGATCAATCAATGTAAAGAAAAATTAAGTTTTTTAATGAAAAAAGATCATGTTTATTTTTTTAATAACTATTATAATCTACACAATAGAAAGCCTTTTACTGGAGAGCGAAAAATCTGGAGAACTTGGATTAATTAATTTTTATGCTTTAAGATTTAAAAAAATGGCTAAATGGTTGTCGTGCTATTTTCTCCTATACTTGACTCCTATAATTGATAAGAAATGGCAAATTTCAATGTAAGTTATAATTAAGGAACGACTGGAAATTGTTGCTTTATCTACCTTTGTTAACTAACATAATATCAAAAAAATCTAAAATTTAGGCTCTGCCCATAAATGGAATCTTCTACTAGTTTTTTAGCAGTGGCTTTAATTTCTCTGCTAGCTGCCATTAGCCCAGGGCCTGATTTTTTTGTCGTTTTTAGAAATAGTTTAGTTTATTCGCGCAAAGCTGGCTTTCTAACAGCTTTTGGCATAGCAATGGCCCTTATTATTCATCTTACTTATACTTTAATTGGTCTTGGTGTTTTGATTGCCGAAAGCCCCTTAGCCTATGCTATCTTAAAATACTTAGGAGTAGCTTATCTATTTTACATTGGTTTAAAGAGCTTTCTCTCTTCATTTAAAGCCTCTTCTGCTATAGTAGTTGATCCAAATAAAAATAGAGAGGTGTTAGCTAATTATACGGCCTTCATGCAAGGATTTTGGACAAATTTTCTCAATCCTAAAGCTGCTATTTTTCTCATTAGTCTTTTCTCCCAGTTTATTGATGGAGATACTCACTATAGTATAGGGCTAAAATATGGGTTAATTATTTGGTTTATCACATTAGCTTGGTTTTTGCTCGTTTCTTATTTAGTTACACACCAGCAAATTGTATCAAGAATCCATCACTTTCGCTTTTATATCGATAGAGTAATGGGGGCAGTTCTCATTGCTCTTGGATTTAAAATTATTTTTACTTGAAAATTTCACTATCTTATCTGTGTATTTTTTCTGGCTATTCTATCTACGCAAGGCCAAATCATTCCAGGCCACTTATCCTGAAACAGCTCAAATCCTTTTGCTTTATAAAAAGGTACAATTTCTTTCTCAGCAAAAAGGCACACAAAAGCATCATCTGGAATTTCCGTCAGAATGAATTGCTGAATTTGATCAAAAATAAACCTCCCATAGCCTTTTCTTTGCTGGCTTGGATGAACTGCTATATCCGTAATTTGCGCTACTGTTCCTCCATCTCCCACCACTCGTCCCATGCCAATTAGTTGATCATCATAACGCAAAGTTACCCAAAACAGAGAATGAGGCAGACCTTTTTCAGCACTAGCAACTTTTCTCTCTTTCATACCGGCTGCTTGTCTTAAAGCGACAAACTCTTCAGCTGTAGGAGCCTGATGCATAACTTCCAATCCTTGCATAGGAGAGGAACAAAAACTCTTAGTAGAAGCTAAACAAATTAAACCTAAGACTAAACTAACGAATAAATTTTTCATAAATACCTTTAGAAAAAAATAAAAAGATTAACTCCAATCTGCAGGATTTTCTCAATATTTTCATAAAAATAGCAACCCAATTGTAACTTTCATAATAAAATAGTAATCTTATAGTTAATACCCTGCTCTACGTAGAGCTAATCAGGAAGGAAGAGATGAAAAAACAAATAAGATGGAAACAGCGCTTCGAAAATTTCGAACGCTCTTTTATTTTTTTCATTAAAATTTGCAAACTCGATAGTTATGATGAACTACAAGGGGCTGGCCTTGTGCAATTCTTTGAATTTACATTTGAGTTAGGTTGGAAAACACTAAAAGATTACCTTCAAGAGCAAGGTTTGGACGTTCAGTTTCTGCGGGAAGTAATTAAGCAAGCTTTTGCTGCTAGACTGATAGAAAATGGAACATTGTGGATCGAAATGTCAGATAAAAGGAACGAACTCACGCATACCTATAATCAACAACAGGCTCAAAGAGCTATTGAGACTATCTGCCAACATTATCTATTGCCAATTGAACAACTTTATCATGTAATGAAAAATTTATGTTTGGTCTAATACTTAATGACCTTCAAGTCATCTTAGATACGCTCAAGCTTTATCCACAAATCGATAAAGCTTTTATCTTTGACTCTCGAGCGTTAAATACTTACAAAGAAGGATCAGATGTAGATATTGCTTTAAAAGGAAAAAATATTGGATTAATTGCTAATACGATTTCCGGCATTCTAAATGAGAAATCTGCTCTTCCCTATTTCTTTGATATCTTAGATTACGATCTCATTATGAATCAAGATCTCAAAGAGCATATCGATCAAGTAGGCTAGCAAATTTATAAAAAAGAAATGGTTTAAATTGTATACCAAGGTACAGTTAGCACTTTATCCTGTAGCTGACTAGCGTTTTGGCCACAGTAAAAGACACAGCCTGTCTCTACAGTATTCTTATCAAGTCCAAGCCAACGCGTAATCCCTTTTTTAAAATCGGAATGATAGGATTGAGAAAGTTTAAATTCTATGGAAAAACTACTTATTTCACTATGGATTAACAAATCAACTTCAGTTCCTGATTAATCCTGCCAAAAATAGAGAGGAGATCGTTCACCCAGATTATAAAACCTTTTAAAACACTCACTAATCGTAAAATTTTCGAAGAACCAGTTAGGATATTAGGATATATTGAGCTGGCTCTTGCTTAGTGTCTACTAATTCTTGTAAATAATTATCTGAAGATAGAACGAGTCGTTTTTGCTAATTTTTGATAAAAGAGGTTCTACTAGTTTACAAATGAGTGGAGAATTAAAGAGATAATTTGTTAAACTCTCATCAAAGATTATGAAATATTCCACTTAGATTGAGGTTATTAATGAAGCTATCTATTGTTCAGTCCAAATTAAATTTACTCTCTTTAATACTGCTTTCTTTGGCAATTTTTACTGGATGTACGTCTCATTTTCCTACAGAACAGCCTTTGACTCAACTGCAAATTAGAGAAAATCAATCCCGAGAATTTGATACACCTGATACTAAACTTGTGATGAAAGCCATGATGAATGTGCTTCAAGATGAAGGATTCATTATTAAAAATGCCGTAGTTGATCTAGGCTTATTGAGTGCTGAGAAACAATATGATGTAGAAGATAAGAAAACAGCGCTTGTTCTATATGCATTAGAAGGCAGTAACGCTAGATGGGCTAAACAAGAAATACTGGAAGCTTCTGCTAATATTAGCGAATTTGGTACTAAAACGCGCGTACGCGTTAATTTTCAGACAAAGACAAGTGACAATTATGGCTGTCCTAAAGATATCAAAACTTTAAAAGATCCGCAATATTATCAGAATTTTTTTAATAAAGTTAATAAAAGTTTATTCTTACAACAACAAGGTATTTAAATTATCCATCCTTCTATGAATAGATTACTCTTCTTGAAAAATATAGTGTATGACCTTTTCTTTGATTTTAGGATTTTTTTCGAAACGGGCAAAATGTTTATCATCAGAAGAATAAGATAAATGAATTACTTTTTCATTTATCTGACGCGCTTTGTCAACTAATTTAGCGGTTGCCTCTTGAGAAACGCGTTGATCATTAGCTACGCTAATCACAACTATTTTGCCAATAGAAGAATACTCAGCTGAATCCCACATCTTAGCTATGTCAAACTGTGATTCTCTGCTATCTCCTTTGAAAAGAAACTGCCAAAAACATTTAGCAAACAAATAGACGATGCGTCCATTGGGCTTAACCATGTCTTCTTTAAGATCTACAAAACCATTTTCCAAAATTAAATTGATGTTAGGGCTTTGCGCTCTTAAGTAAGCGACTGAAAAACACCCGAGAGAAGTTCCACCAATCCAGATTTGTTCATCTGAGAAATTATTTGCAAACTTATCAAATACTGTTTCAATGGCATGATAATAACTACTCTCCGTCGCAATTCCTTTACTAAGACCCGTGCCAGGCGGATCAAAACAGACTAATTTTGCCTTACATCCTATGTAGAAGGCCATCTTTTTGCGCAACATGATAAAAGAGGTCGTTGCAGAATTAACTTGTATGATTAATTTTTTTTGATCAGTTACTTGATTAGCTGTTGTACAGGTGATAATTTTATCTTCTTGTTCTGGCCAAAATTTGAGAAGATTTTGTTTTAAAGATTGCCACTCTTCAGAACAGGTTTCTGGCGGTTGAATAGCTAAGACTTGTTGACCATTATTTAAGGTAAACTTATCCCAAACTCCCCCTAAATTTTCTATTTTTTCTGCTAGATCCTTAGGATCCCATTTCATCACACTGATCGCCTGATCGCGCGTTCCAATATAACTTAATTCAGCACCTAGCTGCTCTAGAATTTTTCCACCTCTCTCAGCACGATTAGCCTCATAGCCAATGGAATAACTTCTTTTTTTTACTAAATTATAACATTTGATGATAGTACGCTCTAATTCATTACTGTTTTCAGTATGTTGAAAAAAACACACATTCATAATCGCACGAGGAATAATAGTTAAACTATTTACACTAGTCTTAAACCAAAAAGTACATAAGTTTGTGATAGATGAAATCATTAAATTTTAACCTTATGATTATAAAATTTATTAATTTTAAATACATTATAACAAATTTGCAATATGTTTGTCTATTTTAATTATTGATTTAATAATTATTTTAAATTATTTATTTTTAAGAAAATTAATTTTTAATTAAAAAATTTAATAGAATTAAAAAAATAGATCAGCTATTGTCTTATCTAGAATTTGAGCACTCTAGAGAGTTATCTGAAAAATATTCCCTGATAATTCAGCGCAATAAAAGAGGATAATTAAATTCAAATTTTTTTATTAAACTCCATTCATGTCTTTTTCTTAACAAGAAGGTATTTACTTATGCTCCATTATTTAGCCAAATCCTCCTCCTCTATTTGTCTATTTTTATTAGCCCTTACGAGTTTTTCCTGCCAAGCAGGACGTTTTTATGATGAAACTTATTGCGAATCTAAAAGAATGGAACTTGGGCTTGTGCAAAGAACAATTTGCGAAGGCATGTATCAGGATCAGGTAGCTCTCAATTTAGGCTCTCCTAACATCATTACCCAAGATAAAAATAAAAAAGAGACGTGGATTTATGATAAAATTGCCACCGAAGCACGCCAATCAGGCTCTAAGGGTTTAATTCTGTTTTGTCAAACAGGAGCAGATCACGTAGCTAGACAAGAGGTCTCACAAAAGACCTTAACGGTTGTCATCAAATTTAATGTAGAAAAACAGGTAGAGAGTCTCTCTTACCACTCTTCTAAATTTTAATTAGAAAATTTTTAGCCTATCCTATTTTTTAGGTAGGCTTATTTTTTTCATTACTTTTTTTTAATCTTTAAAACAAAGTTTTAGTCAGAAGGCAAAGAGCGGATCATCAAAGATCACAAAGCATTTAATTACCTTATTATCTACAATCTATATTTGCATCAAAAAAAGCACGGCAAACATAGAGTCTGTTGCTATTATTATGATAACTTACAGGAAAATATATTGACCCAAGCAGATTACTTAAGCCATCTTAAAAATGTGACTTATACGGATTATGAATAACTTTTAAAAAATACTCAAAAATCTTTTTTAAATTAAAAATAGCAGTATAAGCTATTAATCATTATTAATTTTAATAAGTATTTTTATTAAATTAATAATATATATTTTATTTATTGATTAATAATTAGATTAAGATTAAAGTTTAGATATATTTATATTAAAAGTTAATAGTATATGTCTAATATTCAATTTAATTCTTCTAGTTTT
Source organism: Parachlamydiaceae bacterium (assembly GCA_965200675.1). Lineage (GTDB taxonomy): Bacteria > Chlamydiota > Chlamydiia > Chlamydiales > Parachlamydiaceae > CBDAUP01. The sequence continues at coordinate 152,336 of CBDAUP010000002.1, forward strand.
TTTGAAAAAATAATAATAAATGACAGTAAAAAAAATAATTTTTTTCAATCTTTTATTGAAAAGATTAAATTGTTTTCATTGAAAATCTTTCATGCTATCAAGTGCAAACTATTTAAGAAAAACTCTTACAAAAATTGGCTATTAAAAAATATCTATAATTTAGGCCCTCGGAAAGATGAAAAAAATTCATCTAATCTAGAATTAGAATTAAAGCAAATATGGAGTGGAATATATTCTTATTACTACATGAGCTTATGTGAGAAACACGTAAAAGAATTAAACGATCAAAAAGAGAGTCTAAAAATAGGAAATCGTCTTTTATCAGCAGATGAAAAAAACGACATTGAATCTTTAGTAACATATTACCGAGTTTTTAATGATTTTTCCCAATTTTATGAAAAAAGAGAATTTAATCTAATTGATGTAGATTTTATATTAAAATATTTAAATGAATTAGAAAAGGTCAAAAGTGAATTAATTATTCATTTGCCTGATGGATCTAAAAGTTTTTATCTTCCAGGAGGCCGTAAAGGCCATGCAGTCATTTATGAATTTAAAAAAACTTTTAAAGGTTCTTATCAATTTATTATTCACAATTCAGGAGCAACGGATGGCAATTCAACTTTTTATTCAACAATAAAAACCATATCTAACACCTATTCTCAGAAAAGTGTAATTATTGAAATCAAAAAAGAAAATAAAGATTGTCTTTATAATAAAGAATTTTTACTAGAATTGATTAATACTCGTCAAAAAGAATCTATGAATTTTGCTCATCAATACATTACTAACTATTTATTGAGCAATTCTCATGCTTTATTAAAAGGATCTATTCTATTTGACAGAAGAAAAATTGAGCAATCTATAGAATACACCTCTTTGTGTTTTTCAGAAAGTATTTTAGAAAGAGCAAAACAGGATTATAAAAAGAATGATTTAGTATTATGCATCAAAAAAAGTCTTATTTTGACTAAAGATAGAGAAAAATCAAAATTAAAACCATTAGAAGATGATTATAAAACAATCTATTCTAAAAAAGTAGAGGAAGCAGTAGCCAAAGTAAGAGCTGGTCATCCTATATTTAATGTAGTAGAAGAAACAAATTTAAACGAGACCTCTCAAAAAGAGCATCAAATAAAAAAATTACAGTCGTCTATTTATTCTATCGATAACTTAATAAAGTACTTTTCATCATTAGATAAAAATAATTTAAGTAATTTAGAAGTTTTAGAAGAATTAAAGCGATTATGTAAATCAAATGAAAAAAAATTTAAAAATAAATTCAATCTTGGTAATAGTTTGCATCATAAAAATTGTGTAAAAGGGTGTATGAAACTTTCTCAAAAAAGTGTAGTCACTACTTCTACTATTTTAATCTTTTTTCAAATTTATCAACTTGAAAAGATGATGAATAAGTTAAAAAATGAACCAGATTTTTGTCAAAAAGAGATTTTTTCTGAGAAAAATATTAAAACTAACTCTTCAGAGAAAAAAATTCTTCATACTAAAAGAGCAGTCTCTTTTCTTTTGGATCGTACAGTCCAACGTATTACTTACTTAAAAAATAAAATAATAAAAATAACTTAACATTCATCGATAAAAATGACTTTAATTTTTAGGTTCCGGTACTTGAGCCAAAGCTTTAGCCATATTTCTAAAGATAATGAGATGAAAAGGCAAACAAAGATACCAATAAAGGCGTCCTCCTAAACCTTTAGCCCGAAAAGTAGCCGTTTGTTTCAAGATTTTATTTTGGCTGTCAATTTCAAACTCTAACCAAGCTTGACCTGGTAATTTCATTTCCGCATAAAAAATGAGATGCTGCTGCTTTTCATTAGCTAAAATCACGCGCCAAAAATCGACTGAATCGCCTACTTCTAATTTAGTCGGATCGCGGCGCCCTCTTCTTAAACCAGGACCTGCTAAAAATTGATCGATCAGTCCCCTAAAACGCCAAGCCCAATTCATTGAATACCACCCCTTCAAGCCCCCAATACTCCATATTTTATTGTGCACATCTTCAAGAGGAATAGTAATGGGTATGGATTTAATATCTTTAAAGCAACCTTGTTGAGGTACTTCTACAAAATCTTGAATATCAGGACTGAGATTTTTTAAGTCCCAATCATCATTCCAGGTCGATATGACCTCATTTTCAGCAATTTTTTGAAAAGAGACTTTTAGACTTTCTTCATAAGTCATACAGGAATGAGGTAAAATAGCATCAATTTGCAAATTGAGTTTACGTGTATCTTGTTTCATACTTTCTACCAAATACTTGCAAATAGAAAAGCGCACAGGCGTAATGAAGACAAGCCAATAACTAGAGAGACGTGGGGAAAGAAAGGGCACATTGATAATAAAACGTTTTAGTTTTCTAAAAGCCGCATAACGCAGCAAAATTTGTCTAAATGTAATGGCCTCTGGCCCTCCTATGTCATACGTTTGATGCAAACACAATGGGTTTAATAGCACCTTGTTTAAATAGAATAAGACATCGTTGATGGCAATTGGTTGACAATAATTTCTAACCCATTTAGGAGCGACCATCAGCGGAAGTTTTTCTACCAAATCTTGAATAATTTCAAATGAGGCACTGCCTGATCCTATGATAATACTCGATCTTAAAATTGTGAAAGGCACATGACTTTCTTTAAGAACTTTTTCGACGACTAAACGCGAATGGAGGTGAGGAGATAAAGTTTTTTCATCTTCAATAATCCCGCCTAAATAGATGACTTGCCGACAATTTGTCTTCTCTATAGCCAGTTTAAAATTCTGAGCAATTCTTTCTTCAGTTTTAGTCAAATCATCGACGACACTTCCCATCGCATGAACGAGGTAATAAGCTGCATCTAACTCTTGAGGAAAAACTTCCATCTTTTGCGGATCGCGCAAATCTCCATAAAGGAGATGCAGTTGCCCACCTTCCGGAATTTTAAAAGGAATGCCTTTAATTCTGACAAGGGCATAGACTTCATGTCCTTCCTGTACCAAACGGTAAACTAATCTCTTGCCAATAAACCCTGTGGATCCGGTAACGAGAATTTTAGCCATAATACTTTACCTTTTGTCAATCATTTCCTGTGTAACAGATCTTGCTTTCTATTTAAACTTATTTATTTTAGTAATAAAATTAGTTAAATTTATGTTATAATTAATTAATAAGTTAAATAGGTTTTAATTTATGATTAATAACAATTTTAACAACCACAATTTCATTTATAAGCCTGATTACTCTATAATTAAGTTACCAGAGTACTTTAATACGCCTGATAATGAAATAACCGAACTAGTCAAGCAGCGTTCTCCTCATGATATTTTTAATGAAACTCCCTCCCTACCTACTCATCCAGATTCCATTCATTATGAAGACTATGATTTATCTTTATTAGAAGCTGGACTTTACGCTAGTCCGTTAGTTTCAACTAAAGGAATGGACAGAATCGATAAACAGCCAATCAATCTAAATTTTGCCGAAAAATTAAGTCCTTTGGTGAATGAACTTAAATTACAAATTAGTAGCTTAAAAGTGATTGCTGGAATTTTAAAAGTTTGCCATTTAAAAGAGGAGCGCAAGATCGTTAAACAGATTAAGAGCTCAATAGAATATATTTTAGGCTTAAAAGCAATCAATAATGGCACATTAGACTATAATCTAAGTCAATTACTACAAAATTCAAAAAAAAGAAAATCGATTATTTCCTCTTATTTTATTACAACTGGTCTTATTTCTAGTACTTTGTCCCTAATTGACTATTTAAATCAGCCTGCTATTCGCACACTTATGGGTTCTTCTCTAGTTAACCAATCAATACAACTATTGACTTCGAATCTCAATCCCTTAAAACTAATTTATAAACTCTCTTGTTTGGAAACAGCTTTTGTCGATTGGAAAAATTTTGAGGGTCAATCTAAAGATTTATCGACTAAAAGAATTACTTTATTAAAAACTTCTATGGAAGTAGGCAGTGAAGTGACTAAAGTAGCTGCCTCTATCGGACTTTTATCTCATCCTCTTATTCCTACTGCTTTAGCCGTTAGCAGTATGATGACCGGTAGTTTAAGTTTCTATTTAAATTATCCTATTAAGCCAACTAAAATTATAGAGTGGACTGATGAAGAGCTCTATTTTATGGCTTGAGATTTTTTAAATTAGCACTCAAATCATTAGAGTGCTAATTTTGTTTTGACTGAAATCTTTCATTGATCTATGATGATTAGCATTATGAAAGATAAAGATAGTCATCAGATGTTTAATCTATTTCCATCAAAAAAATCTCATAAGCAAGCTCGCGAAAAGATCATTTTGCTGGGTTTGATCGAATATTATCTCAAAACAGGTAAGCCAGTAGGATCTAATGCTTTAAAAGAAGCTGGCTTTGAAAATTTGAGTTCCGCTACGATTCGCAATTATTTTGCCCATTTAGAAAAAGAGGGTTATCTCATTCAGCAACACGCTTCTGCTGGTCGTTTACCTAGTGCTTTAGCGTATCGTTTATATGCCAAAGAATACAGTAGTCAGGATCAAATTTCTCTCTCTCCTCATGAAGAAACGTTACTTTATCAAATTTCTCAAACAGAAACTCGTGAAATTGCCACTTTTTTACAACAATCTGCTGATCTTTTAAGTAGCTTGACTACAAGTGCGATCTTTTTGTCAGCTCCCCGTTTTGATCACGATTTTATCAGTGAAATCAAATTAATTGCGATTGACTCGATGCGCTGCTTATGTGTAATCATTACAGATTTTGGAGTCATTCAGACCGAACTTTTGCCTACTGAAAAAAAACTGACCTCTTTTACTACTAAGCGTTTGGAAAATTATTTTCATTGGCGTCTAACGGGGAATGATCAACCGGAAAATTTAAGTCGCGAAGAGGAGCAATTAGCACAGAAGTATTACAATGAATTGATGGTGCGCTACATTGTCAATTATTCTAATTTTACGCATGATGAGATTCATCGCACCGGCTTTTCTAAGCTTTTAGCTTATCCTGAATTTCAAAATCCCGTTACTCTATCGAGTAGTTTAGCGCTATTTGAAAGTACTCAAAGCATGCGCCTTTTATTAAAAGAGTGCCAAGCTATTAATGGACTAAGATTTTGGATCGGAGAGGATTTAGCTCCTTTTAACAGCGATACCCTTTGTTGTAGTGTACTGACTATTCCCTTTTACATTAATCAACAGCCCGTCGGGGGGATCGGTCTTTTGGGCACGATTCGCATGCCTTACCGCAAACTTTTTGAAATTCTACGCGTATTTTCAAAAAATATTAGCTTAGCTTTAACGCGGAATATTTTTAAAAATAAAATAAGCTTTCGTCAGCCTCAAACGGCCACCAGTACTCCTTATCTACAAAAAGAGGAATGCCGGCTCGAACAGGGCCATCTTTTAGCCCAATCGCAACTCATGCTATTAGAAGATAGGAGAAACTCATATGACACAATCTGAAAATAATCATTTAAATGGAGAAGAAGAAGTGAATGCTGAAGAGCAAAACAATAACCCTGATCTAGCCCCCTCTCAACCAGAGGAGCGCGAGCCGCAAGAAGTGAGGATTACAGATATTGAATTAGAAAAATTAAGAGAAGAAGCAAGTGACTATAAAGATAAATACCAACGCTCTCTAGCCGAAGCTGAAAACTCACGCAAGAGATTGCATAAGGAACGTCAAGAGCTAATTCAATATGCTCTACAGAATATGACAATTGATTTTTTGACTCCAATTGATAACTTAGAACAGGCGCTCAAATTTGCCCAAAGTGCCAATGCTGAAGTTAAACATTGGGCCATTGGTTTTGAAATGATTTTAAATCAATTCAAAGAAGCTTTAGAGAGCAATGGGGCTACCTATTTTCCATCCCAAGGCTTGCGCTTTGATCCGCTCAAGCATGAAGCCTTAGAGATGGTTGAAACGACAGAGTTTGAACCGGGCATAGTGGTAGCTGAAAGTTTGCGCGGTTACAAAATGGGAGAGCGTATCATCCGTCCTGCCAAAGTTAAAGTGGCTAAAGCCCCTGAAAAAAAAGAAGACCATAAAAATGAAGAAAAATTTAACTAATTTAGTGAGGAGCTTACTATTATGACTCAAAAGAAAGGAAAGATTATTGGGATAGATTTGGGTACGACTAACTCCTGTGTATCTGTGATGGAGGGAGGACAACCTAAAGTTATCCAAAATGCGGAAGGCACACGTACAACACCTTCTGTAGTGGCCTTTAAAGGAGATGAACGCATCATTGGTACGCCAGCTAAACGTCAAGGAATTACAAATGCTGACAATACCATATTTTCTAGCAAAAGGTTTATCGGACGCAAATATTCAGAAGTGGATGCAGAAACTCACTATGTGCCTTACAAAGTAAAAGCAGATAGCAATGGCAATGCGGTGTTTGACATTCAAGGTAAAACAGTTACCCCTGAAGAGGTTGCTGCTCAGATCTTAATTAAAATGAAAGAGACAGCGGAAGCTTATCTAGGTGAACCTGTAACCGAAGCTGTCATTACAGTACCGGCTTACTTTAATGATTCACAACGCCAATCGACTAAAGATGCAGGTAGAATTGCTGGTTTAGATGTCAAACGCATCATTCCAGAACCGACAGCTGCAGCGTTAGCTTATGGACTAGATAAAGAGACTAGCGATAAGAAAATCGCTGTCTTTGACCTTGGTGGCGGAACGTTTGATATTTCGATTCTTGAAATTGGCGATGGCGTTTTTGAAGTATTAGCGACTAATGGCGACACGCATTTAGGTGGAGATGATTATGATAATGAGATTTTAAAATGGATCTTATCTAGCTTTAAACAAGAGCAAGGCATCGATCTTAGCAAAGACAAAATGGCTCTTCAACGCTTGAGAGATGCTGCTGAAAAAGCAAAAATTGAACTATCGGGTACTCAACAAACAGAGATCAACCAACCCTTTATTACGATGGATGCAAGTGGTCCTAAACATCTTTCCTTAGTCCTCACCCGTTCTAAATTAGAGAGTTTAACACATGATCTCAATGAAAGAACGAGAGAGCCTTGTATGAAAGCTCTAAAAGACTCAGGTCTTAGCAAAGATGACATTGGCGAAGTGATTTTAGTCGGTGGTATGACCCGCATGCCTTCCGTACAAGAGATGGTCAAAACTATTTTTGGCAAAGAGGGCCATAAAGGGGTGAATCCCGATGAAGTGGTTGCGATTGGCGCGGCTATTCAAGGCGGCGTTTTGAGTGGCACAGTCAAAGATGTACTCTTATTGGATGTAACGCCTTTAACACTCGGTATCGAGACAATGGGAGGAGTCGTCACGCCTTTAGTCGAGCGCAATACGACAATTCCGACTCAGAAAAAGTCCATTTTCTCCACAGCTAGCGATAATCAACCTGCTGTGACGATTCGCGTGTTGCAAGGAGAGCGAAAAATGGCCAGTGACAATAAAGACATTGGACATTTTGACTTAACAGATATTCCGCCAGCTCCTCGTGGAGTGCCACAGATTGAAGTTGCTTTTGATATCGATGCAGATGGCATCTTGCACGTATCAGCTAAAGATATTGCTTCGGGTAAAGAGCAAAAGATTCGCATCGAAGCGCAATCGGGCTTGAAAGAGGAAGATATCAAAAAAATGGTTAAAGATGCCGAATTGCATGCGGATGAAGATAAAAAACGCAAAGAGGAAGCAGAATTAAACAATGAAGCGGATTCTTTAGTTTTCCGTGCGCAAAAAGCGTTGAATGACTACAAAGACAAGTTGCCAAAAGAACTCGTCGAAACCATTCAAGGTAAAGTAGATGAACTGAAAAAGGCCATCGAGAGTCGCGATCTTCCTAAGATTCGCACGGCTAAAGAGGATCTAGAAAAACATATGCAACAGATTGGCGAAGTCATGGCTAAAGCCAGTGCTGCTCAGCCGCAAGGCTCAGCTGAATCGGGATCTGCTGATGGTTCCTCATTTAATGGCAATGGACAACAGCCGCATCAAGATAGCCAACATGATAAAGAGCATATTGAAGAGGCAGAAGTTGAAATCATCGAAGATGATAAACAAGACAAAAAATAAAATGTGACTAAATTATAATTTAATGTGATTTTTTGAGAAGGGGCTATTTCAGAATAGTCCCCTTTTCATAAATAGCTGTTATCACAAAAGCTAATTAGGGAAATGTGGCATCATACTTTCTTTGCTGCTCACGTTCTTTCACATCAAAGGTGACTGTGCCATCACTATATTTTAAAATTTTTAAATCTAGATCTCTTTTATTTTTATTAGAATCTAATTTTAAATCCCACAATGCCTTAGGCAGTTGACCTTTATTATTACGTTCATCTTTAAGTTTAGTATTTTTAGCCTTTAAAAGCTGAACAATCTCTTTTTCACGACGAAAGCAAGCAATATGGAGGGCTGTATTGCCATTGTTATCTTTTAACTTTAAAGTCTTTTCGTCTGATTGTTCAATCAATAACTTGACTATTTCAAACCAAGTTATTGTATCATTCTTATTTTCTAAACGATTACCTTTCTTCAAGATGAGCAATAAAGCTGTATTCTTATCCAAGTTATCCTGAACGCTTAAGTCAATTTTAATACCTTTCTTAATGCAGTACTTTAATAAATATAAGGCACTTACATAATTAGCATTAGCGATAGCCCATAAAATAGCTGTATTTTCATAAAAATCTTTTTCAATTAATTTACCCTTAGTATTAATATCACATCTACTTAAGATACCTTTCAATACTTCATCCTGACATAATTCTTCGTTATATTTAGCAAAAAATTTAACGATAGTATCTAGTCCATTTTTTGATTTGTGATTGAAATTTCCTTTCTTGATCTCTTCCCAAAATAAATCTTTTGGTGGTATATTTCTAGGCTCAAAAATTCTCTCTGTATTTTTTGCTAATGTTGCAGCCTCTACTTGTGAAAGAGGATTAGAATGAATAATAGGATTCAATGTCTTTTCTGCTAATACAGTCCCCTTCTCCTTTTTTGTTATACGTTTAGGATCTAATCCTACCTTACCTTTTTCAAGTTTTCTATCTCCAAAGCATTTTTTTGCTAATTGATCGACTTGGCTAACAATAAAATTATATGTACCACTTACTAATTTATAAGCAAAATTATTCACACAATTGAAGTAATTAATTAAACTTTGATGAATCATAAATCTCCTTTATTATAAATAATAAAGTTATTTTATTTATATTTTATTAAGATAGATCTTAAATAAATTGATTTAACTGCTTGCAAAATTTATTAATTTTCGTTTTAAATAGAAGGAATATTCTCAAAAAAGAGCTAAAAATTATGACTCAATCCTTTCTAGATTTTCTTAAATTAGAAACAGCCCATTTAAAAGAGACTGGACTTTATAAAACGGAATACGCTTTTAGCTCACCTCAACAAGCAACGATTCAGCTTAAAGATGAGAGAAAAGTGCTCAATTTCTGTGCTAATAATTACTTAGGCTTAGCTAATCATCCTGCTATCATTAAAAGTGCGCAGTTAGCTTTAGAAAGCTATGGTTTTGGTTTAGCTTCTGTCCGTTTTATCTGTGGCACGCAAACCATTCATCGCCAATTAGAAAAGAAAATGTCTGAATTTTTAGGCACAGAGGAGACCATTCTCTATACCTCCTGTTTTGATGCCAATGGCGGCTTATTTGAAACACTCTTTAGTGCTGAAGATGCCATCATTAGCGATGCCCTCAACCATGCTAGTATCATTGATGGCATTCGTTTAGCCAAAGCTAAACGCTTCCGTTATGCTAATAATGATATGGCTGATTTAGAAAAAAAATTACAGGAAGCAGCAAGTGCTAGATTCCGCTTAATTGTAACCGATGGCGTCTTTTCGATGGATGGGACGCTAGCCAATTTAACAGAGATCTGTCGCTTAGCGGATCGCTATCAAGCGATGGTCATGGTAGATGATAGCCATGCGGTCGGTTTTTTAGGCGAAAAGGGGCAAGGTACGCCTGCTCACTGTGGTGTAAGTCAGCGCATTGACATTTATACAGGCACTTTTGGCAAAGCTTTAGGCGGTGCTTCCGGTGGTTATACTTCAGGCCGTAAAGAGATCATTCATTGGTTAAGACAACGTTCGCGTCCTTATCTGTTCTCGAATAGCTTAGCTCCCTCTATTGTAGCCGCTACGTTAACTGCCGTAGAGTTAGTCAAGGCTGAACCGGAAAGACGCCAACAATTGCGCGATAATAGTCATTATTTTCGCACTAAAATGGAAGCATTGGGCTTTGAACTCATTAAAGGCACACATCCCATTGTGCCGCTGATGCTAGGTGAGGCTACTTTAGCTCAAACATTTGCCGCTAAAATGTTAGAACGCGGCATTTATGTGATTGGCTTCTTTTATCCGGTTGTCCCGTTGGGTAAAGCACGGATTCGCATTCAACTTTCAGCTAGTCATACGATACCGGAATTAGATCAAGCGCTAGCAGCTTTTGCCGCGGTTGGTAGAGAATTAAAAGTCATTTAAGAAGCACTTATGATTCGATAATGCCCTCTTCTAGCCATTGCATTTTGCCCTCAATGACTTGTTTAGCTAAGGCATTGCCCTCGCGATCATAGTTTTGTGCTAAAGCTTTAAAATTAGTTTCAATGCGATGACGAGCCATCACACAAAAATACTCGGCTACATCGATAGCAGAGGGCTGATTTTGGTTTTGTTGAACCTGTTTAGCATAAGCACACGTAGCACTCATTACAAATAAATCGGTGCCTATCTCGACTAAACGGCCTAAAAGATGTTGCCTTGGCTCTAATTTTTCGCGATAACGCATCATGTAATAAAAAAGTGTGCGCGCTAGCCGGTGCGATTGCGCTTCAATGTAACTAAACTGCTTAGCTAGCGGCCCAAGTTCGGGATAATAGCTGCTTCTCCAGCCAGCAAACCATTGTTTGGGATACCATAAACTATAAAATCCTAGAGTTTTAAAGCCGGAGACTATTTTTTGCGAAAGCGAAAGCCGAGAGGAAAGCAATTCTCCCATTCTCTTTAAATGAGGATCCATGGCCTCTCTGGCTAAAAATAGTTTCATGATCTCAGAAGAACCCTCTAAGATGAGGTTAATGCGGCAGTCGCGCATAGCGCGTTCGACGGCATAGGCTTTTTCACCGCGTGCTTTCAGCGAGCGCGCTTTTTCATACCCTCTCCCTCCGCGCAATTGCATGGTCTCATCGGTAATTTTCCATAACGCTTCGCTACAAAACAGTTTGGCCATCGCAGCTTCAATCCGAATGTCAATATCTCCTTGATCTTGCCAGCTACTCGTCAACCAGGTCACGGCTTCAATAGCCAGTGTATGAGCGGCAATGTAGGCTATTTTTTTGCGCCCTGCTTCATGCAAACCGATCGGCTGGCCCCATTGAATGCGCGTAGCTCCCCAACGTCTGGCAATCGAGAGCAATTGTTTAGCTACGCCTAAGCTACCAGCTGGTAAAGTTAAGCGGCCTACATTAATCGTCGATAAAGCCATGGCTAAGCCTCTGCCCTCTTCAGCTAATCGATTTTCTACGGGAATCTTCACATCGGTAAACTTCATTAACACATTGTAGATGCCTCCCAATCCCATGAATTCGCAACGGTGTAAAATTTCGATCCCAGGTGTTGCCATCTCTACAACAAAAGCTGTAATCTGCTTGCGCTCTTTGCCCTTTATTATTTTGGGAGCTGTCTTAGCAATCACAATGATAATTTCTGCCAAACCGCCATTGGTACACCACAATTTAGTGCCATTTAAGATATAAAATTGTCTATCTTCAGAAAGCTTAGCTTCACAAGCCATTTCAGCAGGATCAGAGCCTACATCGGGTTCTGTCAGGGCAAAAGCTGAAATAGCGCCTTTCCGAAAACGAGGCAAGAACTTTTTTTTCTGCTCTTCGGTACCAAACATTTTTAACGGCTGAGGCACGCCAATGGATTGATGAGCGGATAATAAAACTCCGGTCGCTCCACAATAAGAGCCAACGGCCTCTATCACGCGATTGTAATTGACTTGCGAAAACCCTAGCCCATCATACTCTTTAGGAACTTTGAGCGCAAAAGCCCCCATTTCGGCTAATCCTGCAATCACGGTTTTAGGCAACGTGCGCGTCGCATCGACCTCTTCAGGATCCAGATTCTCAACTAGAAACTTTTTTATTTTTTCGCAATACTCATCCCCTATTTTCTTTTCCTCTGCACTCTGTACAGGAAAAGGAAAGAGTAACTGAGGTTGAAAAGAACCCATGAACAATTGAGCACCAAAACTAGGATGGATGTAATCTTTTTGGCGGGCTTCTTCCGTAATCTCTAACGCTTGCTTAGTCTTCTCATTTTTGGTAAAAGAAGCCATCACACTTGGCTCATCTGTACTATTTTTTTGAGGTTCCATCGATATGCCTCTTATAAAACTTTAATTTAGTCATATAATTAAAGTTTTTAGTTGTAAAGGAAATGCTAACTACAGAAATTTTGTAGGAGATTTCTTATTAGATCGATTAGATCCCTATCTTTACTTATAAAATAAAGAGGAGAATTGCAAAGGTACAATTTTTCCCTATTTATAATATACTTCTGCTCTATTATAATCGATTGCAACTCTAACTAGTTAACATCAACCTTCAATTAAGTATTTTTTATGCGCGTGCCTTTAAGTTGGTTAAAAGAATTTATCGCTATTGAACTCTCTGCTGAAGAAATTGCTAAATGCCTGACTTGCATTGGTATAGAAGTGGATTCTATAGAAAAAATTGGCCTGGATATTTTATCGGAAGATACTATTTTTGACCTGTCTTTGACGCCTAATTTAGCGCATTGCCAAAGCATCATAGGCATTGCGCGCGAATTGGCTACTGCTCTCGATCTTCCTTTTACACTGCCTGATAGCTACCAGACAGCTACAATGCAGAGAACGACAAACGAGCTGCTAAATTCCTCTCTTTCCCTCTCTATTCAAGACTCTTTGCGTTGTCCTCACTATGCTTGTGCTAGTATTCAAGACTTAAAAGTAACTGAATCTCCAGCATGGCTTAAAAAAAGATTGGACTTGTGCGGCTTGCGCTCTATTAATAGCATTGTCGATATCACTAATTACATTTTATTGGAAACAGGCCATCCTCTACATGCATTTGATTACAAGGCAATCACAGATCAAACTTTAATTGTGAGAGTGGCTAAAGAAAATGAAACGCTATTGACTTTAGATGGCAAGTTACGCGCGCTTTCCGTAGAGGATCTTGTGATTTGCGATGCGATCCAGCCGCTGGCTATAGCAGGTGTCATGGGAGGCTTAGATTCAGAGGTTAAAACCTCTACTACTAGTATCTTAATTGAATCTGCCTATTTTCAACCGACAACTGTTAGACGTACTAGCAAACGCTTGGGGCTGCAAACAGAAGCTTCTAAACGCTTTGAAAGAGGATGTGATCCAAGTCAAGTACTTCCTGCCTTAAATAGAGCAATAGAGTTAATGACACAAGTCTATTTAACAAAGCATAGTGTTAGTTTTTTAGCTCATCAGTCTCGTTCTTTTGAGCCTAAGCTCATCTCGTGTCGGCTGACTCGCATCAATAAAATACTAGGTACACAGATTAGCGTAGAAGAAGTTAAAGATATTTTTAAACGGCTTTTCTTTCTTTACCAATGGGATGCTAACGATGCTTTTCATGTAGAAATACCAACCTATCGCATCGATCTTTTAAGTGAAATAGATCTGATTGAAGAAGTAGCCCGCTTTTATGGTTATGACCGCATTCCTCTACAAGCTACGTTTTATCAGAATTCTCTACTTTCTCATGCTGAGCTTTTTTTATTTGAAAGAAAAATGCGCTATTTTCTTTTAGCAGAAGGGTTACAAGAATTTTTAACCTGCGATTTAATTGGCCCTACGCTTTTAAACAAAGTTTATCCATTAAACTCTGCCTCGGCTAACCTAGAAGAGACTAAAATAAGAGTGCTGAATCCCAACTCTATTGAGCAATCTATCTTACGTGCTTCTCTACTCCCTAGCCTCTTACAGGTCATTAAATACAATAGCGATCATCAAAATTTTGATTTGAGCGGCTTTGAAATAGGAAAAGTACATAGTAAAAAAGAGGCAGTTTATAGCGAGCACACTGTAGCAGCTATTATCTTAACAGGTAAACAACGTCCTGCGCACTGGGCTGAAAAACCAAGTCTAGTTGATTTTTATGATCTCAAAGGAATTGTAGAAAATATATTAATCTCTTTAGGAGTAACTTTAGATCGACATAAAATAGAGTTTAAAAATACTTCTTTATCAGCTCTTCATTCAGCTTTTCATCCCGGACGTCGAGCTTCTATTTTTATAGATGACATAGAAATGGGCTCAATGGGCCAATTGCATCCAACTATTCAACACACTTTTGATCTCTCTTCTCCTGTATTTTTTGCAGAACTCAATTTACACTCTCTATACAATTTACAAGCAGGAAGAGAGAAAAAAATGCAGGACTTGCCTATTTTTCCCGGCTCACCAAGAGATTGGACTCTAACTTTAGATGAAGAACTCCCGGTAGCTCCTATTTTAGATTTTATGCATTCTTTAAACTCTCATTTATTAGAAAGAATTGAAATAGCCGATCTATTTAGAGGTGCTCAGCTAGGTCAACATAAAAAAAATGTGACCTTTCATTTGATGTATCGCGATAAAAATAAAACATGCGAACAATCTACAATCGATCGAGAACATGAGAGAGTCATGCAAGAGGTCAAACAGTACTTATCAAAACTGATGGTTTAGCACTTCCATTTGCCATTCCTCTTTTTGCAAAGTCGTATACTGCTGAGTAATTTCATCAAATGCATAGTGCTTGCACATGACAGGGTGTTCATTTTGATCATATAAAATGATCCCATCAAAAGAATCGCCTAAACTCTTATAAAACATTTTATGAATGGAGAGGGAGATACCCTGAGGAGAACTAACATGGCATTCGCGGCATAAGGAACTGACAAATACATGGGTTTCCATAAAAAGCACGCGATCCTCCTCATTTCTAATGAGGCAAACCATCAAATCTTGACTTTCATTAATTGGAATTTTTTGCCAAGCTAATTGCTCAGGTTGCTTAAGATGACGAAAATCTAGGAGTAATGAATCATAGATAACTGTTGAAAAACTGCCTTGAAGATATTTTTCAATGGAGATTCTTTTATTTTGAGGATCTGCTACAATCTTATAAGAATCATTTTTTGTAATTTCAGCAATGGCTTCAACGCCATAAGGAATCCCATCTTTCCAAAGATAATCTTTATAATATTTAGACATCTATATCTCCTCTAATTAAATTTATATCCACTTGTAGCCCTTTATAACCTATTGAGAGAGGGCTCATATAGCGCATGCCGATAAAAAATTAAATTTATATAATATTGAAATTTTCTTTATCAATTGTTAACAGATTTAGACTTAAATAGCATCTTCATTCATTTAATAAATATGTGGCATAGATCTCGCATAGATCTATTAAACAGCAAACAGGGAGGTTATATGACCAAGGCTCAATTACTTAGAAAAGTAGCTATTTTAGAATCGATTAATGATCAATTATCGACTGAAATTAGCTATGTCGATCATCTCATGCGTCTTGTAGGTTTTGCAGGAGGTATTGGAACAATTAAAGCGACTGCGGAAGAAATTATTCAAAAAGGCTTAGTTGAACCAAATGCCAATAGTTACTAAAGATTAATTTTGAATATAACTTAATAAATAATCTAATAAATTAATAATAATTATAATTACGGTAAGGGCTGAATATAACTGATAAAGGTTAAATTCAGCCTTAATTTTTTCTCTCTTTTTTAATTTTTATTTATAAATTTAAATAAAAAACAAGAAGAGTAACTGATAAGAATAAGCAAGAATTACAGAGCCATTTTAGTTTAACAAAAACTAAAAATTTTTCTGAATCTACCTATAGTTTAGATAGATTTTCTCAGATTTTCAGGTCTATAAATTCCTTTATCTACAATTTCAAGAAGTCTTAAAGCAGCATGATTTGGAATTCTTCTCCCTGTCTCCCACGCTTCTACAGTCCGAACACTAACATTTAGAAATTGAGCAAAAAGATTTTGGGGATAATGAAGAGATTCTCGAATTCTCTTTACATCTTGAGCAGAATAAGTTGCAGCTGGTTCTAAAATATCTACCACTCGCTTTTTTAATTTTTTTTCCCCTTTTTGATATTTTATGATATCATCCAGCCCTTCTTTGAGAAGTTCAAACATTTCGCTCATTTTTAACTCCTTTTTTTTATCTCTTGAACCATCTTTAAAATGATTTTTTTCTCTTCAGAACTTAAATCTGCTTTTACATTCTTAGGATAAATCACAATATAATAGGTTACTCCATTTTCAGGAAAATCCAAATAATCTAAACGAAAGCCGCTGCTTTTTCCTTTACCTGTAAAAATTAGCAGAGTTGATAAAAGTTCTTTTCATTAACTAATAATACGACAAAGTCGTACACAGAGCAAGATGAAAATTTATTTGCACAACTATTAAGACAATGAACACCTTGGCTAGCTATTTTGGAAAATTTTTAAAGAATTAAGCTTGTTTTTAGATAGTCTGGCATATTTTCTGCATTATCTAATTAAAATTTAAGTCAATTTCTAACTAAAAGGAGAGCCAAATGAATAAGCCAGATTTAATCAAAAAGATAGCTAGACTAGAATTTGCCAATGATCAATTACTAGCTGAGCTGACTCATTTGGATAGTTTAATGCGTCAAGTGGGTTTTACAGAGGGCTTACTTTCTCTTAAATTAACAGCTCAGGAATTATATGAGCATTCAGAAGAAAGCGAAGAAAATAGAGCCGCTTAAAGACTTCTTTAACTTAAAAATTAGAGATTACTAGGAATCATAAGGATTAGGTTTTAAGTTTAGACAAAAAAGAGATAAAGTAATAGAGAGAACTACCTTTAGTTTTTTCTTAACTTTATCTCTTTTTTTTTATTAAAAGGCTACTCAATGGATGAGTCAAAAAATGAGTCAAAGCTGAAATTATGGAAGGATCCCATTCCCTGGGAACAAGCTTGTCAAAATTGGGATGAAGGAGCTAGACAGTGTGCGGCACAAAAACCCATTAAAGGCTTAACTAAATTACCTATCATGGCAGGTATGACCCCTGATACAGCTAAACATTTAAAATGGAAGAGTTTAAAGTGGATGATCACACAAGATCATCAACGACAAATAGTAAAAGGCTTTCTGCACCATCCTATCAGATACGGCTGGGCCTTCATCCAATCTGTCTTTAAAAAGAAGTCTTTTATCAGACAAGGAGATTTTTTCCTCTATGGGATTCAAACAGTGGAAGAGTTTACGACTTTACTGAGTCAGCCCCAAGCCCTTTTTGTCGTCGGATTTTCCTATTGTCACAAACCTTTTGAATGCCCTTCAGGGAGATTCACCGATCAGTGTATCCATGATCCTTTAAATCCTATCTGCCGGCAATGTTTTATCGGCAAAGCAGTCAATGCTTTACCTGAAAAAAAAGCGATTCCCCTTTTTATTCCAACTGTTCACTACATTGGAGGCAAAATATTTGAGATTGTGCATCGCTATCCAGATAAAAAAGTGTTATTTTTAATTACAGCTTGCGAAATGACCTTAGAGATGTTTGGCGATTGGGGTAATATGGTGGGTATTCAAGGAATTGGCGTTCGTTTGGATGGGCGCATCTGTAATACGCTAGAAGCTTTTAAATTATCGGAAAGAGGAATTAAGCCCGGCTTGACTGTTGTCTTAGATCAAACACAAAAGAAAATCATGGAAATCATCCGTCTTTTTAAAGAAAAATCGTAATTAATCTTTATTTTCCTCTCCTTTATTTTTTAAGTAATGGTGTAACCGTCTAAAGGGTTTATGGGGATTAAGTTGATAAAAGGGGCGTAAGCGTGAGCTTTCTGCACAACTTGACTGACAGCAACCTTTAAAATTTTCAAGACAGGTTTGGCAACAAAGAAATAGCTCATTGCAGTCACAATTAGCGCAATTGTAATAGTTTTCACTACTCGTTTGGCAATGGTGACATTGACCTATCACAGGCGCTGCCTCGTCGCTAATCGGTACAGCAAGCCGATCATCAAAGACAAATAATTTACCTAACCACCGGTGTGATCCCTCTTGAAGACCATAATTGATAATACCCCCCTCTAGTTGATAAACCTGTTCGAAGCCCTTATCCATGAGCAAAGAGGAGTAGAGTTCACAGCGAATGCCTCCTGTACAGTACATCATGATAGGTGTTGTTTTAGGATCATGTTTTTCTTTAAGTTGCTCAGCGTAAGTTTCAAACTCGCGAAATGTTTCACAGGCTGGCAATTCAGCTCCTTCAAAATGCCCAACTTTCCATTCATACTCATTGCGCACATCTAATAAAAGATGCTTATTTTCCTCTATTTTTTCTTTCCATTGAGCAGGAGATAGAGCAATGCCTGTTTGATTTAAATTAATCTCTCCATCCATGCCTACCAGATTTTTACGGTATTTAACTGTCAGACGAGGAAAAACAGGCTCATGCCAAGTATGCATTTTAAAATGCATGCCTTTAAACAGAGGATGCTGATTTATCCAGTCGCAGTAAGCTTTTGCATCTTCTGGATTGGCACAGAGTTGCCCATTGATGCCCTGTTCCGAAATATAAATCCGGGCTGTAACCGCGCGTTCTCTAAAAAAAGCTAAGTGAGCGGCAATTTCAGCCTGAGGATCAGCAAGAGCACAAAAACGATAATAAGCTAAAATGGAATACATAGTTAATTGATCTAAAGTTATTTAATTTCAAAGAATTATGCATAAAAAATAAAACTTTTGCCAATTTTTATTCAACAGAAACTACTTGATTTTAGAGGTTTTTATTAGTTACTATGAGATTAAACTGCAAAAGGGGAAAATATAATGGCTGATTCATTAAAACATTTAAGTGATAAAGATTTTGATCAAGCAATCGCATCAGGCGTTGTCTTGGTGGATTTTTATGCCGATTGGTGCGGGCCTTGCCGCATGGTAGGTCCAATTATGGAAGAGTTGTCTAAAGATAATGGAGCAAAAATCACGATAGCTAAGGTCGATATCGATCAAGCTCAAGCAACAGCGACTAAATACAATGTAACCTCTATTCCAACTGTGATGCTATTTGTAGATGGAGAACCCTCTAAAACAGTTGTAGGTGTAAGAGATAAAAAGAGTTACCAAGCACTCATTGATGCTGCTTTATAATGATTTTTTAATAGAGGTAGCTTGAGCTACCTCTATTCCCTTATGCGTATAGTTGCGCTTTTCACGATCTCCTATCTTATTGGCTATTTCTTTAGCTCGATCGATTAATCCCTGTTTAGCTAATTCAATGGCAACGAAATGAAGAGCCATAAATTTTTTCCATTTTTCAGGTAAAAAGTTGATCCATTCTAATGCTTGGTCAAAATGCCCCTCTTTTGCTAGATTGAGCGCATTTACTCTAATCGATTCCTGTTGCCACTCATTTGAGGATTCTTTCTTAGAAAATTCCTCTTTTATGATTTGACCCGCTTGCTCAAATCGATTTTTATTGGATAATTCTATGACAATAAATTGCAAAGCCGCTTGCTCAGTCCCTAAATGCGTTATTTGGTGAGCTACTCGTATAGCTAAATCAACTTGATCTTTTTTCATGAGTTGATGAGAAAGCATTTTAAACACTTTATTTTTATCTTTTGTCTGCAATAATACAGCCTTCATCCTATTTATTACTTTAATCTCTTCCTCTTTTACCAAAAATAGTGGTTTACTTTCTTCAATTATCTCTTTTTTATGAGCCGTTAAAATTTTAGCGATCATTTGGCTTTTATGATCACTCGTTTGTTTTCCTAGGATCTCTACAAAAATTTTGCAAACTGTCTCTGATTTTAATTTACTATCTTTTATTTGCTCTTCAACCTCATTAGCTTTTTCTAAAGTTTCTTGTTTTACTAATTCTACGCTAATTTCTTGAAGCATAGCATCCTTTTCACAGCTATTAGAGGGCAATCGACTAACAACTAGTTTGACTATCTTTAAGGCTAGCTGTAAGTAATCTTGTTTTACTAGATCAACTAACATTATTTTGATAATATTAATATCGCGAATCGTCGTATTTTCTTTATTTATTATATAAGCTTTGCGATAGAGTTTGCTTATATTATAAAATTGAATAATGAATTGAATAAAATCTTGCGATAATACCTTACTATTAATTTGCTCAATTTGAAAAAAACTGAATTGTTTTATTTGATTTATAATTTTCTGTTTTACTCTATTCCTATCTAAATAGATATAATTTTTCTTTTTAGATAAAGTTTGTCCAATTTCTTTTAAGCTATTCTCTAAATAAATATTAAAAGAAGAACCTACACATTTAATCATAAAATGGACAAATAATTTCAAATTCCTAATCTCTTCCTGAATGACGATCTGTCTCCAATGGTGATTCACTAAGACTACTTGATTCAACTCTTTATGATTCAAAAAGCTAAGAACTTTTATAAAAATCTCTAGGGGAAATTGATCAAAAGAGAATTTAGCGGATGCAGATTTTTTATTATCTTGATCATTTATTAAAGTTCGTTCGGCTAGAGGCAAGATAGGATTGACTAAATTAGCCTGCATGTTTACCTTACCTTTAAATTAAAGAGCTAAAGTTAACCTAAGTTAGTAAACAAAAACTTTCAATGAGATTTTTTAATTTTTCTGTAAGTTTTAATTTAGACAAGATAGTCTAATAGAGAGCATAGATTAAGCAGGAAATTGGTAATGATTCTGTCTTTCTACCTCATAGACAACAAGACCAACAGAGGTAGCTAAATTTAGACATCGAGCGCCTTTGCGCATGGGAATAGTTGCACATCTCTCAGGATAGCGTTCGAGTAGGGTCAAAGGAAGGCCTGTTGTTTCCGACCCAAAAATGAGACTATCTCGATAAGTATAAGAAAACTGTGTATAAGTAGTACCGCGTTTACTAGAAAAAAAATAAAAGGCATTGGTTTGTGTGCTTAACCAAGCTTCTAAATCATCAAAGATCTGGACATTGACCCCTTCCCAATAATCTAAGCCTGCCCTTTTTAGCCATCTATCTGTCGTACTAAATAAAGGCTGAATCATAATTAAATCATGGCCTGTTACGGCACAAGTTCTCACTACATTTCCAGCATTTTGAGGAATTTGAGGTTGAAAGAGAATAATTTTCATAAAATAGTAAAAAAGGTTCTTTTTATGATAAAAAGAACCTTTTTGTAAAACGTTTCTAAGATTAATATTTGCATTAATTTCTAAACTTAATTTTAAACTTAACCTCGATGTCTCTGATCAGTTCTTGGATGATTAGGAGTAGATTGTACAGGAGCTTTGATCTCGCTTTTTAAAGAAGAATGCTCGGTAGAATTTTCTTCCTCTTCCTCTGCATCACTATCATGATCTTCCAAGTCATCAAAATTTTCCTCATCCTCTAAAGCAAGTGGCATTAACTCTGTTTCTTCATCCGCTTCGCTAACTTTTGGAGAGTTGGCTTTAACCACTTCTACTTCTAATATAAGAAGACTATTTGGAGGAAGATGTCCCATGGTACCATAACCTAGCGTAGGATGAATGAATAAGCGCCGTTTTTCACCCTCTTTCATACCTTGTAAGCCTTTACTAAAACCTGGAATCGTCTGATCTAACGGAAGAGGAACGGGATTTCCCAACTCCTCAGAGCTACCAAAAACTGTGCCATCTATAAACTTTCCCGTATAATTAATTAATGGCGTATCGCCTGCTTGAACAGTTGCGCCTTGGCCCTCTTTAAGTACCAGATATTGCAGTCTATTAGGTTCTATTTCAACTACATGAGCTTCTTTAGCATTTTTAGCTAGAAAATCTTCCGCTGCTTTTAAATTTTGTTCTGCTAGTTGAGTCATAGCTATTTTTTGAATGATAGCTATTTTTTCCTCATACTCTTTATCTGTTAGCGGTGCAGATTTGCCCTCTACGCCATTGCGCATGCCCTTAATGATGCTATCGAGATCAAATTTGAATCCAGGCATATTGAGTTGCTTTTGAATTAAATAACCTAAAGTCTCCGATATTTTTAGGACATCTTCGGAAGAAATCTCTTGACTTTTGGTTTCTTGGCTTTTTTCTGAAGGAGCTGCTGAAGGTAGTTCATCAGCTTTCACAAAAGTGCTGAACAGAGCAGTTGCTAGTCCTAATGTTGCCATTATACGATAAATTTTACTCATTCTTAGTCGTCTCCTTTTGATTTAACCTAATATCTTAACAGTCGCTCAATTTGAATAAAGCAGAGCAAACGGCTAATTTAAGTCATTTGGTTTTTAAGTCCAAGATAAATTTTATTTCTTGTGGAGGTCCTCTAACAAAAAGTTCCACAAATGGGATTTAGAGATTAACTGTTTGTGGCCTGAAGCCATCTCTTTAAGCTCAATTTGGTCTGTTTGTAATTCATTATCTCCTATTACACTGACATATTTTGCTTGCATAGCAGAAGCCTCTTGCATGATTTTAGCCAGTTTTCTCTCAGTAAAATCCATCTGCGCATTAATCCCTCTTAATCTTGACTCATGCAGAATTTTAAAACAATTTTCTTTAGCTACCTCTCCTAAAGCAATTAAGAAAAGTTGAGGAGCCGAAGAGGAAGGAAAAAAGCAGTTTTGCTTGAGCATCGTTTGTAAGACTCTTTCAATGCCACAACCAAAACCCATAGCTGGCAAATCAGGACCCCCTAAGGTTTTAATAAGGCCATCATATCGGCCACCGCCTACTAGGCTATTTTGAGCGCCTAGTTCGCTTGTAGTAATTTCAAAAACAGTCTTTGTGTAGTAATCTAATCCCCGTACGAGTTTATCATTGACTTGATAAGGAATACTTAACTGCTCTAATAGATAGAGTAAACGTTCAAAATGGCTCTTACAGGTGCTATTTAAAAAATCGAGAATAGAGGGGGCTTGTGAGATAATTTCTCTATCTTTTTCATGCTTAGAATCTAAAATACGCAAGGGATTAGTTTTAAACCTAATTTGACTATCTTCAGATAAAGCATTAAAATAGCCTTCTAGATAACTCAATAAAGCTGTTCGGTACTTTAACCTACACTCAGCATCTCCTACAGAATTAATATTAACTTTTAAATTCTTTAATCCTAACTTGCAAAAAAGAAGATAAATCAGATCGATGACCTCTATATCTTGCTCAGCCGTAGCCACCCCTATCGCCTCTATGCCGAATTGATGATGCTGCCTATATCTGCCTGCTTGCGCGCGTTCGTAACGAAACATTGGGCCTATGTAAAACAATTTATGGAAAGAAGAGTTGACATGTAGTTGATTTTCAATAAATGAACGGATAGCAGGAGCTGTGCCCTCAGGTCTTAAGGAAAGAGATCTGCCGCCCTTATCTTCAAACGTATACATCTCTTTAGCTACGACATCTGTCGTCTCTCCTACTCCACGCTTAAATAGTTCTGTTCTTTCAATGACTGGCGTACGCATTTCATGAAAATTAAAATGCTTAGCCGTCTCCCGCATCATAGACTCAACATATTGCCAAAGAGAAGAGGTGCGCCATAACTCTTTAGAATAAGGTAGAATATCATATACGCCGGGAGGAATGGGAATGCCCATAAAATTTTCTCATTGTTTAACTAATTTTGTTACGCACTTTAAAAAAAAGCACATCATTATTTTAAATCTAAATTTTCTCAATTCATATCTCTAGTAAGATACTCTACAGTTCCTATTCTACGCTTCTTTTTTTTTGAATTTATTGAGTATGGTATGGCTATTATCTATAATCAGGTAATTTAATTAACTGCTCTTTTTGGATGAAACAATGTAAGCCAGCTATCTCTATGTAATCTAAAAATTCTGCTAAAGGCAAGGTAGGATGTTCTTGATAGAGTTGCAAAATTTTAGCTGTCGTTTTTAACTTTTGCTCTTTTTCTGCTTGTTGCACATTTAAAAAAATCTGAAGGTTATCTAAGAATTCTAACACTGTCACTGTTTTATAAAAGTTATCCGATTCTTTGGGAAAAGTTTTAAGCCCTTTCTTTAAAAATCCTTCAGTACGCTTTAAAAAATCGAGAATATCTGGTTGATTGCTTTCATTTAAAGAGGCGAAAAATATTTCACTAGCTGTACACACTCTTTGCTTATTTTCTTCGCTTAAAGATTTGAGCTGCTGCAATACAGTCGTTTCTTTTAAAGAATCCTCTGCGTTTTTATCATTTCCATAAGATTTTGGATCTACCCTATTATCTTGCAAAAAATCACTTTTTTTTTCCTCTACTTTTTTCTCTTCTAGAGGATCGGCAAGAGGGCGGAAATGATTTGCAGTCAATTTATTACTTTCATTTTTAGCTATTAAATTAGTAGATAATTCTTTATTTTGTAAACCACTGTCTACTAACAAATGGCTACTAGAAAGAGTTCCTTTAGAATTGAATTTTATATAGGCTACTAAAAATTTATTTTGAGGAGCTACTTCACTTAAAAACTGCTGGGCTTGACTCGCCCACTGTATTCCTTCACCTGTATATAAGACGAGGTTAGGGTATTTATTAAAAGCATAAATCTCTTGTTTAAGCCACTCTCTTTCATGCTCCTCTTCACTATCTTGACTAGCTAATAAAGATATTTTTTTAAGAAATGATTCACCGAAATGGTAATACCTAGGAGCATTATAAATTAAATTTTCGGCTCCTGGGCGCAATTGAGCTAATAATTTTGGTGGTTCAAATCCCTGTTTTTCTAATTTTTCAGCAAGGCTTGTTAATAACACGAGTTCGCCTTGCTTAACTAAACCACTAACTTCAGAAGCTATTTTTTTATCTAATGTATTGGGATCTAATAAAAGCCGATTTAAGGCTTTTAAATCGTCAATTTTGCGCATTTCCATTTGTTTAGAGTCGACAATAAAAGAAGCACGCGGGCTAAACCATTGCATTAAACTTGGAGTAGGATGAGCAATAATTAAAAATTGGGCAAGTTCTTTACTCGTGTAGATTCTAATCATATAAGGACTATTATTTAATTGCCCATGGGCATTAAGCGTTCCAATAGACATATACTCTATTGCTAAACTAGAAAGTAGGTTATTTTTTAAAAATTCAGGATCTGACCAATTCTGATTAGGAGGATTACTATGCCTAATCTGCGCGTTAGCAAGCGCCATGGCTACATCTGCTAATCCTGCAGCTGCCTTGATTTCTTCTTCATTATTTTTGCCATTCATATTCATCAAAACTAGAAAAATAATGAGAGAAAAAAGAAAAAGTGTAGCGACTACAATAGCACTGATTACTTTCCAGCTAAGTTTAGGTAAATTAGACTGCTTCTCTTCTTTTTTCTTATTTAAGAGATACTCTCCTTCCTCTTCTGCTTCACTTAAGTAGTAATCTTTAAGAGAAGCTTTAGTCAAATTTTTTTCAGGCAAAGGAGCGATTTCTTTAATAGCCTGGCTCTCTTTATCTTCTCCTACTTCTGAATCTATTGGGAAATCTGCTTGAAAAGTTGGAGAAGCTTCCAACTGATCTTCTAGCTTATTTTTTTGACTAAGTTCTATTTTTTGTAGATCTGTTTCTTGCGAAGATAGTGTATTTGATGAAGAAGCAGGCACAGCTTTGGCATTTTTTTGAGCTTTTTCTTGGGCTTCCAAATTGGCTACTTGTCGAAGTAAACTCTCGATATCTGAAAGAGGCAACTTTTCAAAAGAAGAGAGCTGATCTTTATTGACTTTTGACTGTTGTAATTCCTGTTTCTTAACATTTTCCTGTTCTACAGTTAAAGGCAAGCTCAAAGAACTATTTTCATAACTAGTTTTTTTCTCTGCTAGGGGAGGAGTAGCAAAAGGCAGTTTAAACTTAGATACATCTTCTTTAGATAAATCTATAGAAGTCGGAGTTAAAACTTTCTCTAAAAGTTCATTCATCTCTTCATTTAATTTAATTTCTGGCAATTCCTTCGACGAGCAAGGAAGAGGAGGCGTAGTCCCTACTGCGTTTTGGAACTCTTCAACCTGTATACTAATTGTACCTATTTGAATCCTATCTTTATGACTCAGGGACCTTTTTCCAAAAGGAAGACCATTTAAAGTTACAAAAGGATCATTAGCTTGATTGATAATGCTATATTTTCCTCTATTTTCGACAATTCTCACATAGTCTTGATGAGCAGAAAAGGGTTCGCTATACACTTCCCCCTCTTTAGTAATTAGAATAGGCGTGTTGGCAAATTCATAAGAAATAGGGTGTGTTTCCGGATGAAATGTCAATTTAATCATGTAAAAAACCAGCATCTTTTTTTCTTGTTGACTTTCTAGCATATCATATATCAAGCGTCAACAAAATAGAAATCAAATCAAGTAAATATTATACTTATAAAAATTATTTGTTGACTCTCATAGAACAGTTTTGTTATGGCAATAGACCTCTTTTGAAATTTGCTTTAATGTAAGAGCATTTTTTAAAAGAAATCTGACTACCTTAGTTTGAAAAGAGAATGACTTAAATTTTGATGCTTTGGATGTTTTCTTGCCTCTTTTTTAATTTTTCAGGCATACTCTATTTCCTGAAGAGGTTTTGAAATTATATTAAATTTTCTCTAATATGACACGCCATCAAATTGTTATTATCTATCATTTGAACTTAAGTTAGGTGCTCATGTGACGATAAAGCTTAGATCAGCTTTATCATTATATGATTTTTTCTTTGGCTAAACTTAGCAAAGAATGTAGTGGTTTGAGTAGTAGACTATTTTTATTTTATTGTTCCTATAAGACAGAGGAGATCTGAATTGAGTGCTATTTTTGACATTTTTAGACCAGCGCCTTATATTCAGGAGATAGCTGATCCAGAAGAATTAAAAGAGAAGTATAAATACTGGCGTCTGCGCATTTTATATTCTATGTTTATGGGCTATGCTTTTTACTACCTTACAAGAAAAAGTTATACCTTTGCTATGCCTGGATTGATTGAAGATCTAGGGTTTGATAAAAGCCAATTAGGTTTACTCGGTAGTATTTTTGCTATTTCTTATGGAATTAGCAAGTTTACGAGCGGTATTTTGTCTGACCGTTCTAACCCGCGCTATTTTATGGCCTTTGGCCTGATGATGACTGGAATTTTTAATATCTGTTTTGGACTTTCCTCTTCTGTATTGCTTTTTGCTCTATTTTGGGGCTTAAATGGGTGGTTTCAAGGGTGTGGTTGGCCTCCATGTGCGCGTTTTCTTACCCATTGGTACTCTCAATCGGAAAGAGGATCTAAATGGTCTACTTGGAATGTATCCCACAATGTAGGAGCTTTAGGGGGTTGGCTTGTGTCTGTTTACTGCTTTCATCATTTTGGTTGGCGCTATGTTCTCTATGTTCCGGGAGTCATTTGCATTTTAGGAGGTCTTTTTCTCATTAATCGCTTACGCGATACACCTCAATCGATTGGCTTACCTGCTATTGAAAAATTTCGCAACGACTATACGGGCGTTGATAAAGACGAGTTAGGAAAAGAACGCGAGTTATCGACTAAAGAGATCTTTTTTGATTATGTATTAAAAAATAAATACATTTGGATGCTGGCGATTGCTTATTTTTTTGTTTACATTGTTCGTACAGGCATGAATGAGTGGACAGCCCTTTACCTTTTAGAAACAAAAGGCTATACTTACTTAGAATCTAATACTTTTTTAATTATATTGGAAATGGGAGGATTTTTAGGCAACCTCTGTGCAGGCTGGTCATCGGATTATCTTTTCCAGGCAAAAAGAGGGCCTGTTAATGTTATTTTTGCAACGGGCATGTTACTCTTTATTACCCTGTTCTGTTTTATTCCCAATGGCCATCCCTATTTGCATTTAGTTTGTATCTTTCTAGTTGGATTCTTTATCTTCGGCCCTCAAATGTTGATTGGCATGTGTGCAGCTGAATTATCCCATAAGAAAGCTGCGGCTACGGCAACAGGTTTTGTAGGCTGTTCAGCTTATATGGGTGCAGCTTTTGCCGGTTATCCTTTGGGGAAAATTGCGCAGGAATGGGGCTGGATGGGCTTTTTTTGGGCTCTCATTATCTGTTGCGTGTTATCTATTGTTTGCCTCTTACCTTTATGGAATGTTAAAGAAAATAGCCGATTGCGCCAACCTAAACTAGCTAAAGCCACTAGCTAAAATGTAGGATAATTAAAAAAATTAATAGAGCTAAAAAATAAATTTTCATGAGTTGGATACCTTTACATTGTCATTCTCAATATTCTATTTTAGATGCTACAGCTACAGTTCAAGCTTTAGCTAAGCAAGCAGCTTTTCATAAAATGGCAGCTTGTGCTCTGACTGATCATGGAAACTTATTTGGTGCTGTAGACTTTTATAAATCTTGTAAAGAGGTAGGTATTAAACCTCTAATTGGTTGTGAAGTCTACGTAGCACCAGGAGCTAGACAGGATAAAAAAAAAGAAGCCGGCTTTCCAGCTAGTTTTCACCTGACCCTTTTAGCTAAAAATAGCACTGGCTACCGCAATCTTTGTAAACTTTCCTCGATGGCTTATTTAGAAGGATTTTATTATAAACCGCGCATTGATAAAGAGATTTTAAAACAGTATTCAGAAGGACTCATCTGCCTTTCGGGTTGCCAAAGTGGAGAAGCTGCTTTTTATGCTTTAAAAGGCATTAAAGATCCTTTAGTAGAAACACTCAATTGGTATCGCGAAGTCTTTAAAGAAGATTACTACATTGAACTCATGCGCCATCCAATGAGCGAGCATGATTTGCGTCAAGATGGTTTATATGAAGAATCCTGGCTCTTGCAGTATTATAATGATTATCTCTCTAAACAAGAGAAAATTAATTATACTCTTTCTCTATTTGCTCAAGAGCTAGCTATTCCTTTAGTAGCAACTAATGATAGTCATTACATTGAACGAGCAGATTGGCGCGCGCATGAAGTATTGCTCAATGTTCAATCAGGCGAGCCTTGTGAACTTGTCGACAAAGATTCTTTTGGCAATCCCAAGAATCGCCGTCCTAATCCTAAACGTTTAACTTATGCAACTCACGAACTCTATTTTAAATCCCCTCAGCAAATGGAAAAGTTATTTCAAGACCTTCCAGAAGCGCTTCATTCTACGCTTGCCATCGCTGAAAAATGTCATCTGCAAATCGATTTTAAATCGAAACATTACCCTGTTTATCTGCCGCCTGACTTAAAAGATAGCACTTATACAAAGGAAGAGCAAGCTAAGTCAGTTGAAAATTACCTATGGAAATTATGTAGAGAAGGAATTGCTAAACGCTACACTCAAGAGCGCTTAGATAAAATTCAAGAGCTTTATCCCAATCAGGAACCTCTCACAGTGATAGAAGAGCGCCTGAAGTATGAAATGAGCGTGATTGTTCCAAAAGAGATGGGTGATTATCTCCTCATTGTATGGGATTTTATCAATTGGGCAAAAAATAAAGCAATTCCCATGGGTCCTGGTAGAGGTTCAGGTGCAGGCTCTATCGTACTTTATCTCATTGGTATCACTGATATTGAACCGTTGCGTTTTCATCTCTTTTTTGAAAGATTTATCAATCCTGAACGTCTTTCCTATCCCGATATCGATGTTGATATCTGCATGGAGCGGCGTGGGGATGTTATTCGCTATACATTAGATAAATATGGTAGAGAAAATATTGCACAGATTATTACTTTCGGTACGATGAAAGCAAGAATGGCTATTAAAGATGTAGGTAGAGCCTTAAGTATCCCTCTAACTAAAGTGAATGCCATTGTCAAGCTCGTTCCAGAAGACCTCAATATTACTTTAGATAAAGCTTTAGATAAAGATCAGGAATTGCGCGCACTTTATGAACAAGATGAGGATGCTAGACGCATTCTCGATTTAGGACGAAAGTTAGAAGGATCGATTCGCAATACTGGCATTCATGCAGCCGGTATTATCATTAGTGGTCGACCTTTGATGGAACTCATTCCCATTTGCAATGCTAAAGACTCCGATATGCCAGTTACCCAATATTCGATGAAACCGGCTGAACTAGTCGGTATGCTAAAAGTAGACTTTTTAGGCTTAAAAACTTTGACTGCTATTCAAAAATGCGTAGAAGCCATTCAATACTCCAGTGGTCAGTTGATCGATTGGGTCAATCTACCGCTAGATGATACAGTCACTTTTAGTCTGCTCAATCAAGGCAAAACCCTTGGTATTTTTCAGTTAGAATCTAGTGGCATGCAAGATCTTGCCCGCAATCTTCATTTAGATAAATTTGAAGAGATTATTGCGGTCGGTGCGCTTTATCGCCCGGGTCCTATGGATATGATTCCCTCCTTTATCAATCGCAAACATGGTAGAGAACCGATTGAATATGATCATCCTTGGATGAAAGAGATTTTAGCTGAGACCTATGGCATTATGGTTTATCAAGAGCAAGTGATGCAAATAGCTAATCAGCTCGGCAAGTTCTCTTTAGGAGAAGGGGATGTGTTGCGTCGCGCGATGGGCAAAAAAGATGCTGAACAGATGGCCACTCAACGGGAAAAATTTCGCCTAGGTGCTCTACTCAATGGCATTCAAGAGACAATTTCCATGCAAATTTTTGATAAGATGGAAAAATTTGCAGCCTATGGTTTTAATAAATCTCATGCGGCAGCTTATGGTTATCTTTCCTATGTTACAGCTTTTTTCAAAGCTAATTATCCTCGAGAGTGGATGTCTGCTTTGATGACTTGTGACCAAGATGACCTGTCTAAAGTAGCTAAATTCATTCGCGAAAGCCATGCGATGGGCATCAAGATTTTACCTCCAGATATTAATGAAGCAAGAGAAGTTTTTGTAGCAGCTCCGGCTGGTATTCGTTTTGCAATGACAGGTATTAAAGGAGTAGGCACAGGTGTCGTAGAGACTATTTTGCGCGAACGGAGCAAAAATGGCCCTTTTGCCAATCTCTATGATTTTTTTAAACGCGTGGATGTAAAAAAAGTGGGTAAAAAAGTCATTGAGAATTTAGTTGATGCCGGCTGTTTTGACTTTACCCATTGGTCGCGCGATGCTCTACGTCAAGCGGTAGAACCGATGTTTGAGGCAGTGACTAAGGAACAAGCAGAACAGGCTAAAGGCATCCTTTCTTTGTTTGCAAAAATAGAAAATAAGGAAGAAAGTCGTTTTAAAATGCCTTTAGAAGTTAAAAATACCCGTTCTAAATTAGAAATGCTGTTAAAAGAAAAAGAACTACTAGGATTCTTTCTAACCGGTCATCCGATGGATGCTTATCAAAATTTACTGAAAAGGCTCTCTTGTCTCTCTCTAAATTCTATTGACCAGCTCGAACACGATGCTGTTTTTCGGTTAGCTTTTATTGTAGAATCTTCTGTTGTACGCTTATCTAATAAAACACAGAAAAAATTTGCCATTCTAATGATTAATGATGGCATAGAGAGTTATGAATTGCCCATTTGGTCCGATATCTATGAAGAAAAACATTCTCTTTTGAAAGAAAATCAGTTACTCTATGCAGTACTTCAGCTCGATAAAAGAGAGGAAACCCCAAGGCTTACTTGTCGTTGGTTAAACGACTTGACAAGAGCTGATGAAAAAATGGTAGAAGAGTGCGATCAAGCTTTAGATAAAGCTAAAATGATGGCGATGCGAGCCAAAAAATCTGTTAAAAATAAAGAAAATTTACCTAATAAAAAAGAATTAGCCAAGCCGCAAAAAATGGAACAAGCACGTTTTTCACTTAAATTTAATTTAGACAAAGGGCGCCTTAGCCATATTTTACAGATTAAAGAGCTTTTTGAAAATCATCGCGGCACAATGCCTGTTAAAATTACTTTTATTTCTAGTCTTGAAGATCAAAACCCGTTAGCTTCTCTTTTAATCGATAGTCAAATGGGTATTAATCTCACTCAGCAATTTCAAGAAGAGCTAAGCCAAATCCCCTGTGTATGCGATATTACCCATAGTTAATCTTAAATTAAATTTTATTCGATTAGATTAATCATCTACTTTATAAATTAGAAAAATTATTTTAACTGGCTAAAAATATTATTATTAAATTAATGTATTTCTTAATTTAATTGATTTAATTTTCTAATTATTTTAATATAATTGAATTAATTAGAAATAAATTAGGTTTTTATGCAAGTTTCAGATAATAAAAATTTTCCATTACTTGATTATAAAATTTTTAAAGATAATAAAGATTTAACTAATTTATTATGTTATCAAGCTGAGTTAAAAAAAGTAGGTTATATTCCTTTAGAAGCTCTAGCTTACTTAAGAGATAACAAACTAAATATAGATGTTCTATCTTTATTTAATAAATTTTCTACATTAGAAAAAACTGCACTCTATATTGAGATTTATGGTTTTAAAAAATTTATACAAGCTTATCCTTCACCTGAAGCTATTTTTTCTACTTATAAAAAAATTAAAGAATTTATTCCTGCTATAGCAACAAGAGGATTAAATCGTTTAAGATGGTTAGAAATTAGGCTTTCAGTACTTTTTACTACAAGTAAAGCTATACCAGACCAGACTATAAAATGCGCTATATCAGATAATTCTTCTTTATCTACACTTGTTCTTAATAAAGAAGATTTAAATCTTGGTCTTCTTCAAGAATTGCAAAATCTATTGGAGTCTATTAGGAGTTATGCAGAAATCAATGAGAAAAGTAATTTAGCAAAAATATTAGAACATCCTTTTTTTCAATCAGACTTTTTACCCTTTATTATAAGTTATTTTAATCCTAAGATTAGCAAAGAAATTGTTAATCTGTTAGATATTCTCAAGAAATGTTTAGATCATTCTCAATTTTTATTTCCTTTTCTATTAGTTTATCGGCCGCCAGTTGAAAATTTTCCTTCCTATCAAGATGATCTAATCAAAGACCTTTATTTGATTAGCCAATATTTTAACATTGCTCTTTCTAAAAGATTTTCACATTTGAAAATCTCCAATGATTTAAAAAAAACATTTAATGAGTTTACTGAGCAACAAAATTATTTATTTACTCAGACTAAAATTCAAAAAGAAAAAATAATTATTAATTTAACTCAAAAGAATTTACTCACTCTAAATCAAACAGAACATAACGCGCTGCTAGTGCAAAAATGTGAAGCTTGTTTTGAAAATTATATAAAATGGGTATCCGCATTTAAAAAGTATACTTCTTTGCGAAAAATTACTCTTTCTATAGAAGAAAAGGCACTATTTAATAATGTGAATAATTATAGTCAATATTTTAATTGGCAGTATAAAAATATAAATAACTGTATGAATAATATTGAAAAAGTTATTAAAAATTTAATTAAGGAATGTCAGGGTCAGGAAATTAAATTAAGCGATTATACATCAGGTATTTTTTCTATTGGCGATTTAATCAAACTATACTTAATAAAAGATGCAAAGAATATTTATGAATTTATTTCAACTCATCAATTAGCAAACAGTTTTAAACTAACTCAATTGCTTGAAAAAATAACGGATGTTACTTTTTGCGATTATCAGCAGTTCGATTATCAGTCTTGGACTAACAAACACAAACAGCAATTTTATTTAGCTAATAAAGCTATCAATCAAGATTATTTAAAACAAGTTAACTTATTTAAAAACAAATTAAAAATCAATAAAGGTTTAAAAGAAGTTAGTAACTTATTAATAAAAAGAGTAAATTTTCTACTCAATATAAGATCTTGTTTAGAAAATTATTTTGAAGCTTATTCTTTAATTATCTATCCTTTATTTAGTCCTCAAGCTCAAAGTATTGATTTAACTTCTAAAGAAGCAAACTTGATTTCTGAACATTATCAGCTTTTAACGAGTAATTTAATTAATTTTATTGATCCAGATTTCTTAACTAAAATTAAGGAAAATTGTGATACCTTCTTTTCAGCATCTTATCAGGATTTTCTCAACGATTGGCAAGAAAAAGGAAGAGATTTATTACAAAATAAAAGTTTTCTTTTAGAAGTAAGCATTTCTCATTACTTTACACTTGTATTTGAACATCTTCAATTTCTTTCAAGTATAAAAATAGAAGAGGGAAAAACTTTAAAATTTCAAGAACTTATTATTAATTCAATACATAATAGTTTTATTGGAGATGCTAAATCACTACTAAAATTTTTAGAAAGACAAGATCTTCTTGCCTTATCTAAAATCTCTCCAAAAAAGAGATTAAAAAAGAGAAATAGAGCTAAAGCAAAAAGAGAAATTATTGCAACAAAAAGCTCTTCTAATTTCACTTTGCCCCAAAGAACACATTTTAGACCGCTACTAACACTAACTAGTGATTTACAGCATCTTGAATTTACAGCAGCATCTCATCAAGCCCAAGCTATTGAGAAAGTTTACATGGAATTTCAAGCACAATGGAAGTCCTTAGATCTGCCGGCTAAATTATCTTTACTGCATAACTTATGCAAAAAATTGCCTCATGTTTTATTTCAAGAGGTTAAATCTCTTTCTTCTATTGACAAGCAAAATCACTTATTCTCAATCAAACAGAATGCGGTTGATAATCTCAGCATAAGTATAGAAGATCTCATTACTGCTTCTTACTGTCTTTATTCCGATCAGCTACATGCCTTTCAACTTTCTTTTTTAGTGCTAAAACTCAGTATAGCAATAGAACAAGCACTTAAACTTTTTAGTAAACAAGCTGATCAACTAATAAAAAGTCATCAACCTAGTCTTATTTATCAAGATTTAGTCGAAAAACTCCCTGATCTTCCTTTTCCTTTACCTCTTTTATCCAATCAAAAAGATTGGCTAAAACAGCTGGATGCCGTGATTGATCTGACAGGACGCTATGGAACAGAAGGAAAAGATTTGATTACTTACGTGATGGCTGAGCTGAATTACTTATCTCAGCTAGAAAATAGTTCTCTTACAAAAGAGGAGCAAAATCAGGAAAAGCAATTGGTTACAAAAGAACTGCAAGAAAATATTTTCAGTTTTTTTGATTCCGGTCTTGAAATACTGAAAAATATCATTCTAGCTTCTGATGCTGAGCAGATGATTAAGTTAGGTTTAGAATCTTATTCTTCTAAAGCCCTTCCTTTTTCCTATTCCTCTTTTTCTTTAAAAGAGCTTAAAAATGAATTGAAAAATGCGCATCTTTCTTCTCTATCGCATTCAACTTCTTTAACTGCTCTATTAAACTCTATTGAAAAGAAATTAAGCCGGCTGAATAACATTAATCTCTACCAATGTTTTAATCAAGATAGAAATAAATTTCGATTAACTATTTTAGTTAATCGTTCTTTAATTAACTGTGAAGCTACTCTGAAGATGTTTCAACAGCTACCCTCTTTTTCAAAAGAGATTCATGCTCAGATGTGGAGTATAAATATGTTACTAAGAGAAGCTACTTTAGTAGAAAATATTTTACATATTATGTTGGCCTATTCGCCTCTTTTTGGCCCTGAAGAGGACTCTTGTCATCTTTTATTTTCTAAAAAAAATGATAAATCTTTTCACTATTCTCATCATTTGAGCCATTTTTTTAAAGCTCTTAAACCTTATCTTTCTTCCGCGCTCTCTGCTCAATTAATTCACCAATTTAATGAACGCTTAACTTTTTTAGAACCTATCTTAAAAAACCTTTACCGTTATAGAGATACCTCCTTGTCTAAAGCTAATCAGATGGTTACTAAGTTGCGTTTGTTAGAACAGATGCGTTTTTCCTTTGCAATAGCCGATCAGGAACAGAATGAGCAATTTGAATCTTTTGTTAAAGAAAATTCCTTATCTAAAGAAGAGTTGACAGAACTTACAGGTAAATTTGTAAATAAATATGTGATTAAACCTTTACCTCATACTTTACACATGATTGATCAACTCTTAACCGATCTTATTACACGGCTTGAAGTAACCTAAATCATTTCAATTTAGACTGTAAAGATAGTGATTAACTTGGCTGACTCATTCATAAAACAAAAAGGGACAACTTCAGTCAGTTGTCCCTTTTTATCTTTTTTAATAAGGTCTAAGTTCAATTAGTTGACAATCGTGCTTTCTTGTTGCGTGATTGGCGTCTTAATTGAATCAGAAGTTACATTTACATTAATGCGTGCATCGCCTGAAGCTGCAGCTCGTGCATCGACACGGAACTTCACAGCAGAACGAGGACCTAAATTATTAACAGGTGCAAATGTAACAGTTTGACCGGAAATATTTCCTGGAGTATCGCCTGTAGCACTAAGTGGTACAATCTCTTTTGGAAAGTTTACAGTCACAGCTACATTGCTATCTGCTTCAGAACCTTGGTTAACAACTGTTATGCAATAACTTGTCGTTTCATTGATACAAATTGGATCTTCTGTATCGCAAATTTGAACGTGTAAAGCAGGACGTCCTTTCCAACGTGTTGTAAATTCAGCAGCAGCCGTACAGCCTTGGCAATCATTGACTGATACGCGATTAGTAAAAGAACCCGGTGTGCAAGTTGTTAGAGTTAAGTTAAAAGAAACTTTTTCATTAGGTTTCAATTCTCTCAATCTCCAGATCGCTTGGTTGCCGTTAATCGTAGCGCCATTAGCTGATACAATCGAAGTAGCATTAGGAGCAACATCTGTCACAACGACATCTGTCAATACTTTATCACCTGGATTAGCAACTGTGATTTGATAATCGGCATTTCTACCAATATTTTGCTCTTTAGTGCCTACTTTATAAATTTCTACACATTGTTTGCAGATATTTGTACACCATTGGCAAGAAGTGGAATCTGCATTGCAAGCAGTGACAACTGCTGTATTGCAAATTTTTCCTCTTTTAACAGCTGTAAAACAGAGGTTAATTGTCTTTGTTTGGCAAGGCTCTAATGTACCTAATTTGTAGGTCAATGTTCTTAAGCAACTTGTATGCTCAAGTCCATCTGGAACTTGATCAGTTACAACGACTTCTTCAGCTGCACAGCTTCCACGGTTAGTTACAGTGATTGTGTAATGAACAGTATCACCTGGGCACGCTTCCTCGGGTCCTGTTTTATGACAAGTCAAAATAGGCTTAGCACACAAAAGTGAACAAAATTTAACAGGGACAGCTGTCGCACAGAAACAAGCACATAGCTCTCCTTCAGATTCACATTTTACCCACAATTTAGCAGGACGTGATTCACCTTTTCGCATAGGACCTACATTCCAAGAGACTCTACGTCCTTCTATACGAGCTTCGGGTAGAGATCTGATGTAAGTTACACCTTCAGGTAGATGTGTCACAACTACAACATCGCAGACATCTTCGCAAGCTTTGATATCAAACTCTAAAGGATATTGATCTCCCAGCATGCACATCTTGGGATTTCTAGCAGTTACAGTTACACCATCACGACAATTTAATTCGTTTGATGAAGGATAGTGACAACGCGTCACAGGTTTGCAAGTTTCTTGGCAAGAGGTATTACGAGCTTCCATATTTTGTGTACGGGGCGCGCATGGTTCAGAACAAGTAGATTGGCGAGGACTTTCATAGACAGGCTCGTAATTGCCCATCTGTTCATAGCCTCCACCCATAGAATCATAGTTCCAATTATTGGAGCAACCTACCCATAGGGTAGCTGTTGCTAACAAAAAAACTAACGAGGTTAGAAGTCCCAGTTGCTTTCTCATTAAAGTCTCCTTTTAGTTAAGCATCTTGGTTATCTTTATTTCAATCTATCTAGATTGGTTTCTATCATTTTTCCGCTGACATTGTATGCGGGATCTTATTTGATAACTTAAATTTTGTACAAGGATAAATTTTTTGATCTATCTTTCGCTAAATTTTTTTCCTTTTTATTTAATAACCACACTGATGGCATTCAGTTGTGTACTGCCAATGGGGTTTTGGACATAATTTTGGCTTACAACTAACTGGAGAAGGAGGAGGGTTATGACAACAACAGGATTGGTTAGAAGAAAAAGCACAGCATCCTGTTAGAATTAGCATCATCAAAACAGCTGAAAATTTTTCTGTCAAATTTTTTAGACTTAAGACCTTCATTTATTAAAATTCTCAATTTTGATGTTTTGCTAATTAACTTTTACCAATTAAACTTTATTTTCTCAGTGCTCTTGTCTTTTTTAGAATTAAGGAAGGAAGAAAAAAATCCTCCCTCCTCAATTATTTTTTTTGCAAATGAATTGCAATTAAAATTTAGTAACCATTGCTATCGCAAGGAGCTGGACAGGGTCTTGGACATGGAGCACAATAAGGTTTTGGAGGACACATTGGTTTAGCACATGGTTTTGGAGGACAAGGTCTTGGACATGGGTTACAGCAAGGATCGCGATCCCAACAGCTACAACCAACAAGCGCAAATGAAGTAGCTGCTAGGGCCACCATTGAGCTCAAAAATCCAAAT
The DNA here is from genome assembly GCA_965200675.1 of Parachlamydiaceae bacterium. GTDB lineage: Bacteria > Chlamydiota > Chlamydiia > Chlamydiales > Parachlamydiaceae > CBDAUP01. Next base: position 190,696 of record CBDAUP010000002.1, read on the forward strand.
TTTTTCATAACAACACTCCTATTTTTAGTGTTTTTTGGTAATTTGTTAAATTTTTATGTCTTTTACTTAAATCTTACCTTTCTCATTCAATTTAAGTGACTCTATCGATAAATGGCCTCTAACATCACTTGATAAAAAAAGGATTTAACCATTTTACATACGAGTTGTGCATTAATTTCACCAGCAGATTTTTCAATTTTTTACTAAACTTTATTAAAAAAATTTTTAAGATCCTCTCCTTTAACGATTTATTTATCATGAGTTTTAAATAGAAAAGTTGAGTAGCTAGCAAGAGCTGAGAGTAGTTAAACAAAAAAATTGGATTTTAGAGAGGTCAAAAAGGCAACTTTCAACAACTAATTGACGATTGAAAAAAGGAAAGATGGAGAACTAACGCCCCCAACCAAGTTTAGTCCGCAAGGTAGAAAAATAATCGTGATAGGGCAAATTAACTAAATTAAATAGACGTTTAGAACGCGTGATAGTAAACTTTTGTCCACTATAAATTTTATAACTCTGAAAGCCATCATTTGTTACTTCAATAGGAGCTTGTTCACCCTCATAATAGATTTCTATCTTTTTTTTGGGCATCAAAACAATAGGACGATTAGAAACAGTGTGAGGACAAATAGGAGTGATGATAAAAGCTTCTAATTCCGGTGTTAAAATAGGTCCACCAGCTGCCATTGAATAAGCAGTCGAACCGCTGGGCGTTGAAATAATAATGCCATCTGCTGAAAACGTGTTTAGATACGTTTCATCGACATAAATGGCTAAATCAACTAAACAAGGGTTCTGAGCACGATGAAAAACAATTTCATTGACGGCAAAGCAAGTTTCTCCACTGGAAGCTTCTCCATCCATGATCAATCTTTTAGAGATTTCATAATTTTTATTGAGTAAATCTTGCAAACTAGAATAAATATCATCAATTGGAATATCTGCCATAAATCCCAAACTTCCTAAATTAATTCCCAATAAAGGAGATTGTAAGTCGGGATGGCGATGCAATAAGCGCAAAATCGTTCCATCTCCTCCTAAAGAGATCATAAAATCCACTTCTAAAGGATTGATCTTAGATAAGGGTGTAGCGTTTAACTCTTCTGCTACATTATCCTCAGCGATTATTTCAACCCCTTGACGCATGAGAAATTCACTTATTGCAAGAGCTATTTTTTTAGAATGCAGTTTTGAATCATTATAGAATAAAGCAATCATCATAAATTTTCTGCTATCTATCTACATAATGATAATTTTCAGGAGAAAGCTCTAAAGAACTGTTAAATTTTTTTATAATGGATTCTGTAATTTTTTCAGGGGTTAATTCCAATTCTTGCATGAGCTGTTGATAAGAACCATGTTCCACAAAATTTTCATGAATGCCAAAATTGAGCACTTGAATATGGTTATAGCCATGCGACATCAGAAAATTATTTAGAATTGCTCCAAGTCCTGAGGAGAGCGCATGCTCTTCAATTGTCACAACTTGATGATGATCGAGTAATAATTGACTAAATAACTCTTGATCTAGCGGTTTAACAAAAATAGGATCTAAAACAGTAGCCTGAATACCTTTATCCAGTAATAGCTCACGGATTTGCAAAGCCATCAAGGCCATATGGCCTAGGCCTACGATTAAGAGTTGTTTTCCCTCTATTAAAACTTCTCCTTTACCAAGAGGGCGGTATTGAAGAGGTTCTAAAGATTCCTCAGTTGCCATGTTAGGATAGCGGATAGCTGTGGGCCTTTTCCAACTAAAACAGGACTCTAACAACTCTTTTAATAACTGTCCATTGCGCGGTTGAGCAATCACCATCTTGGGCATAGCATTTAGAAAAGCAATGTCATAAATGCCATTATGTGTTGAGCCATCAGGTCCTGCAATTCCGGCCCTATCAATAGCAAATACTACAGGTAACTCTTGTAAACAGACATCGTGGAATACGTTATCAAAAGCCCGTTGCAGAAAAGTTGAATAAATAGAGGCTACTACCTTCATCTCTTTACCATATGCAATACCGCCGCATAAAGTAACACAGTGCCCTTCGGCAATGCCCACATCGATGCAACGATCCGGAAATTCCTTCATAAATTCATCTAAACAAGATCCACATGACATAGCTGGCGTGACTGCTACTAAGGTAGAATCATTTTTGGCCATTTTTAGAAGATGCGCTCCAAAGATTTTTGGGAAGGTAGGTTTAGTCATGGCAATAGGTAAAAACTTACCCGTATCGCGATTAAAAGGTTTAGCTCCATGGTAGGAGATGGGATTTAGAATCGCTTCATTCATGCCTTGACCTTTATTGGTATAAATATGCACTAAAACAGGCCACTGCGAATCTTTTAAACTTTCAAAAACTTCTGTCAATTTTTTAATATCATGGCCATCAATAGGACCAATATAAGAGAGGCCGAACTGCTCAAAAAAAGCGGCTGAACTAAATAAATTTTTTATAGATTCGGTAATTTTTTGGCCCTGTTTAGATAAGATGCTGCCTAAACTGGGAATTTTGGAGACTAACGAGTCAATCTCTTGATAAAATTTATGAATAGTAGGATTGCTAACCATCCGGCTTAAAATATGTGTAATAGCCCCTACATTTTTAGAAATCGACATGGCGTTATCATTGAGAATGACGATAAAACGCTTGAGATCGCGCGATACGTTATTGAGGGCTTCTAATGACATGCCGCAAGTTAAAGTGGCATCTCCTATAATGGGAATGACATACTCTTCTCTTTTAGAAAGATCTCTATTTTTTACTAAGCCAAGCGCTAGGGATAAAGCAGTACCTGCATGTCCTGCATAAAAATGATCGTGAGGAGATTCTTTAGGATGGCTAAATCCGCATAAGCCTTTATACTGACGCATGAGATGGAAGCGATTTTGACGGCCTGTTAAAATTTTATGCGCATAGGTTTGATGACTGACATCCCAAATAAATTTATCTTTTGGAGAATTAAAAACTTTATGAAGGGCAATTGTCAATTCGATGGATCCTAAATTAGAAGCTAAATGACCTCCATTAACTGCCATGACTTCAATAATGCGTTGGCGAATTTCACTAGCTAATTGCGGCAATTTTGCTAGAGGAAGTTTTTTAAGATCTTCTGGTCCTTGAATCTGCTCTAGTAAGTACTCATCCATCACAATGATTTCCTTTATATTCTATTAAATTAAAAGTAGAATCCTTTCTGCTTTCACTTTTTTTTTAAAAAACTTCAGCTTTTTAAATTTTTTTTTACTAGTACTTTTTACTATACGATGGCAATTCAAAGTGACAGCTTGAAAAAAATGCTAGTTTGAGAAAAGGAAAAGAAAAATTTTTTGATAGGAAAGTAAAATAAAAATTGAATAAATAGGTTGAATTTAACCTTGTACATAAGAGGAAAAATCTTGCATGAGTGGTTTTTGATCAGTACCTAGAATTATTTCTCCCGTCGCACGATTTTTAATTAACATCTCTACCTTTTTTTCTGCATCATTTAAACGTTTGAAGCAGCTATTTATCAACTGATCTGCTTCTTCATAAAGGATTAAAGATTCATCTAAACCTATCTTACCTGCATTCATTTTTTCTAAAATAATTTCCAATCTTTGAAAATTTGCTTCAAAATTAATGTCCTGAACAGTTCCTCCTATTTTACTAGCATCAGAATTGCTATCCGACTTAATTGCAGGATGATTACTAGTAGAATTATTCATAGTGGAATCATTTTTCGTGGGATCATTCATACAGAAAAAACTTCTTTAATAGTTGATAAAATCTCACCATCTGTCAAAAGTAAGCGAATTTCTTGCCTTTTTTCGACATTGCTTATAGATGTTATAACTGTTCGGTTTTTTTCCGCAAATACAATAGCGTAGCCCTTAGTTAAAAGATTTTTAGGGTTAATAGAGTGAAGAGCATTCATGAGTTGTTGCAAACGCTCTTTCTTGAGCATTAATAAGCGATGCACGGCCTGATCTAATCCTTTTCTTTTATGATCAATCGGCACAAGTGCGTAGCGATTCTGCTGTTGTAACTGCCAAATTTGTTCTAAAGAGTCCCTTATCTGCTTAAGCTGTAACTTTAAATTTGCTAGCCTATCATTTAAATAATAGTGCAGAGTTTTAATGTAATTCATTAATTTCTGCTGAAAAAAAAGTATCTGAACAGTTGGCTTAAGTGAATAAGTTAAAAGAGCAGCACTCTCTAAGCTGATGCGCTTTTGCTGGATCCTATAGTCTAGCCCATCATCCAAATTTTGACGGTAATCATCTAGTTTTTGCATCCATAACCCCAATAAGCCATAAGGGGTTTGAAAAATGGAAGAGCGGCAGATTCCTTTTAATTGCTCTTTTTGATAGCGTATCACATGCTGTAAAGTTTGTTTTAGCCTTTGCTGTAGACGCTTAAGTTTCTCTAGCTGCTCGGCTTTTTCTAGGATTACCATTTCAGCTGCTGCTGAAGGAGTAGGTGCTCGTACATCTGCCACATAATCAGCTATACAATGATCTGTTTCATGGCCTACAGCAGAAATGATAGGGATTGCGCTATTAAAAATAGCCTCAGCTACGCTTTCTTCGTTAAATGCCCATAAATCTTCTATGCTTCCTCCACCTCTTCCTACAATCAGCACATCGACTAAGCTATACTGGTTGAACTGTTGAATAGCTTGAACAATTTCTTCTGCCGCACCTTCACCTTGTACTTTAACGGGATTTAAGATCAGATGAAAACCTGGAAACCGCCGTGTTAAAACCTGAATAATATCTTGAATGACAGCCCCGGTAGGACTTGTCACAACGCCAATTTTAAGCGGTAATTTAGGCAAGGATTTTTTATACTCTTTTTTGAAATATCCTTTCTGTAGCAGTTGTACCTTTAACTCCTCTAACTTCAATAATAAAGCACCAAGGCCTATAGGTTTGAGTTCTTTAACAATAATTTGATATTTTCCTCCCAAAGGATAAAGATTAATCGCCCCGCGGATGACAACCTGCTCTCCCTCTTTTGGCAAATTTCTAAGATTAGACACCTCTTTTCTATACATGATAGCTGCTATCTGCGCCTGTTGATCTTTTAAAGAGAAATAAAAGTGACCCGATGTATGCAGCTTGCTATTGCTAATCTCTCCTTGTACTGTAAAAAGAGGAAAAGTAGATTCTAAACAGTGTTTAATTGCATTAGTTAATTGTGAAACAGTTAAAGTTAGGCAAGTAGTAGTAGAAACCATGCATTTTTCCTTAAAATAATGAGAATTTGAGTCTCTTAAAAATTGTATTGAATTTCAACTGACATTAAATTATGCTAATGCTTTCACTATAAAAAAGTTTAGATTTTTTTACAGTTATAGCATTTTTACTGGTTTAGGGCATTTGAATGATTAGGTTGATTAAATATGAGTGCTCTTAATAATTCTTCTAATAATACTTCTTTCGATCCTATTTTAAATAGCCCTTATCGCTTAATTGTGGGCAATTGGAAAATGTACAAAACAATTGAAGAATCATTAGACTACATTAAAGAGCTCATCTCCCTAATTTCTCAAACAGTCAATCCCGTCTATTTAGCGGTGCCTTTTACAGCTATCTCAGCTGTAGCTTCTGTTTGTGAAGGAACGCCTATTAAAATAGGCGCGCAAAATATGCACGATGCAAGTCAAGGCGCTTTTACCGGAGAAATTGCTGGCCGGATGTTAAAAGAAGCAGGCGCTAGTTTTGTCATTTTGGGACATTCTGAAAGGCGCCTTTATTTTGGTGAAACTAACTCTTTTATTAATAGAAAAATTCATGCAGCTTTAGCTCACGATCTTCAACCTTTACTTTGCATTGGAGAAACAGATCAACAGCGTGAGCAAGGTTTGACAGAGTCTGTGCTTAGCGCTCAATTAAAGGAATGTTTAGCTGAGATTAATCAGGAAGAGATGAAGAAAGTTATCCTGGCTTATGAACCTGTTTGGGCTATTGGGACAAATCAGGTAGCATCTGTGGAACTGATTAAAGAGGTGCATGATTTTTGCCATCATTTCCTAGTTCAGCAATTTGGTACAAACGCCGCTCATCTTCCTCTTTTATATGGTGGCTCTGTCAAACCAGAAAATGCAGCTGATCTACTTAAAGAGCCATCGATTGCTGGTTTTTTAATTGGTTCTGTTTCTTTAGAACCTATTTTATTTAGTCAAATTGTAAACTTAAAAATTTCAACTCAAGTTTAACTGGTACACTACAATGACTGTGTTATATTTTACTACTATTGCTCTATTTATGTTGCTTTGCATGTTACTTTGTACAGTTATCTTATTACAAGAAAGCAAAAGTACAGGGCTTGGGGCCTCCTTTGGCGGAGAAGCAGGCGACTCTCTATTTGGCACATCAACAGCTGAAGTCTTAAAGAAATTCACTGCTTGGTTAGCGATTATTTTTTTATGTACTTGTGTCCTTTTATCTCTTTGGACTTCTCATTTAGCCCATAGTAGTACAAATCAAGCAGAATCTGCTCCCTTTACTATGGATAGAATAGAACAAAGCACATGAATAAAAAATAATTTTTTTTTAACTCTGTTATTTTTTATAATATTTCTTTTTGACCTCTTTTAAAAGGGGTTCTAATGTTTGACGCTCCTTTATTTTCATTCTGTCGATATACAGGACGCCATTTAGATGATCATTTTCATGCAGGACAGCACTAGCCTCCAAACCGGAAAAACTTCCGGTTAAGCGCTGCCCTTCTAAATTTGTATATTCTACTTTTACATGTAAAGGACGACTGATTTTTCCGTAAACTTTTGGAATAGAAAGACAGCCTTCTAGATGCTCCCAGCCCTCTTCACTAACCGATAAAATTTTGGGATTAATAAAAACTTGCAATAAAGGCTCAGGCAGTTTTTCTCCTTCTTTTTCTTCGGCAGGTACAGCCATAATAAATAAAGTAATGGACTGATGCACTTGAGGAGCTGCTAATCCAATTCCATTATGAGCATGCATGGTATCTACCATATTGCGCACTAATTCATGCAAAGCTGCATCTATATGCTCTACGCGTCTCGCTTTTTTCCTTAAAACAGGTTCCCCGTAATAAGCCATTTTTAGTTTCATAAAAAATTACTGATTAAATATTCTTTTAATTTTATTTTACAAAAAAGTAAAAAAAAAGGAAATTTAATTTTTAGTTAAGTTAAAAATTAAATTTATTATTAATACACAATTTATTAAATTAAACATTTATGTTAATTTTTATATTTACTTTGCAATCTGTCTTAAGACCATTTTAAAATAACTTTGCCTGACTGACCTGAAAACATCGCTTTAAAGCCCTCTTCATAATCGTCAACAGCAAACTGATGCGTAATTAAAGGCAGTAGATCCAAGCCGCTCTCTAGCATATGAATCATTTTATACCAGGTTGAAAAAATCTCTCTGCCATAAATACCCTTAATTGTTAACATTTTAAAAATAACTTTTTGCCAATCAATAGCAGCATTAGAGGGTAAAAGTCCTAGCAAAGCAATTTTTGCGCCATTTTGGGTAGATTCAATCAGAGTATTCAACGCTTCCCCGCTTCCTGACATTTCCAATCCTACATTAAATCCCTCTTCTATTTTTAACTCTTGTCTAACCTTTGCTAGCGATTCTTTGCCGATATTAATGGCTCTTGTAGCTCCCATGCGTCTAGCTAATTCAAGCCTATACTCATTGAAATCAGTAACAACTACATGCCTTGCGCCTACTTGACGGGCAATAGCTGCGGCCATGATTCCCAAAGGACCAGCTCCTGTAATCAATACATCTTCTCCTACTAAATCAAAAGAAAGAGCCGTATGGGTAGCATTGCCATAAGGATCTAAAATAGCCGCTACGGGATCGGAAATAGAATCGGGTAAAACAACTACATTTTCGGCTGGTAAAGTAAAGTAATCGGCAAAACAGCCGGGAATGTGATAACCTAAACCTTTTGTATGCAAACACAGGTGTTTATGTCCTTTACGACAAGGCGAACACTGACCACAAATGATATGGCCCTCTCCGCTAACGCGCATACCGACTGACAAATCTTTGACATTTTTTCCTAATTTAGCAATATCTCCAACAAATTCATGTCCAATGACCATCGGAGTAGGTACAGTTTTTTGCGCCCATTCATCCCATTTATAAATATGCACATCTGTTCCGCAAATAGAAGTATAGCGCGTTTTAATGAGTACTTCATCTTCTTTGACTTCAGGAATAGCCATCTCTTCTAACCATAATCCGGGAGTGCGATGCTTTTTTACCAAGGCTTTCATTTTCATTTTCCCTCTTAAAATTTGATGTATTGAATAAATTTAATGCTAAGTTTAGCTAATAAAAAGATAAAAGTCACGTTAGAGCTAAAAATTTAATCTCAAGTAAAAATAGTGACTTTTAGTTTAAGTTTTGTTACGCTTAATCATCTCCTATTATGAGCTTTATTACATAAAATTAAACGTTGAGGACTATTTTTTATGACACGCGAACAAACCCTATCCATTATTAAACCCGATGCAGTAGGCCATAATCATCTTGGTTCTATTATTAGCCGCTTTGAAAAAGCTGGCCTTTGTATTGTAGCAGCTAGAATGGTGCAGCTTAATCAAAAAGAAGCGGAAGGATTTTACGCTGTGCACCGCGAACGCCCTTTTTTCGCCGATTTAGTCCGTTTCATGATGACAGGTCCTGTGATGCTATTAGTACTAGAAGGGGAAAATGCCATCCAAGTCAATCGCGATATCATGGGTGCAACTGATCCTAAAAAAGCAGTGGCCGGTACAATTAGAGCTGATCTAGCTAAAAGCATTGATGAGAACTGCGTTCATGGATCGGATGCGCCAGAAACGGCTCAAGTTGAAATCAATTACTTTTTCAAACCGCATGAGATTTGCCCTAGAACGCGCTAATTAGCATGTTACTGTTAATTGATAATTTTGACTCTTTTACTTATAATTTAGTGCAATACTTTTATATCTTAAATCAGGCAGTCAAAGTTGTGCGCAATGGAACAGCTTTAGAGAGTTGCAGAGAATTAAATCCTGCTTATCTCGTAATTAGTCCCGGGCCCGGCAATCCTAATCAAGCAGGTCATTCATTAGAGATTTTGCACTATTTTGCGGAAAAAATTCCCGTTTTAGGTGTTTGCTTAGGTCATCAATGCTTAGCACAACAGTATGGAGCAAAAGTCGTTCGAGCTTTTGCTCCTATGCATGGAAAACCAAGTGCTATTTTCCACGATGGTCAAGGATTATTTTCAGAATTAAAACAGGGTTTTCAAGCGATTAGATACCACTCTCTGATTGTTGAGCGCTCGAGTTTACCTCCCTGTTTGACAATTTCTGCTGAAACCACTTTAGGAGAGATCATGGGTTTAAGGCACCGTCAATTCCCGCTGCTTCAAAGTGTACAATTTCATCCTGAATCTTTATTGACAGAAGCCGGCTTACAATTATTAACTAATTTTATCAAAAAAATTTAAGTGAGGAACTAGAGCGATGTGGAAAAAAATATTTCTAATGTTAACGAGTTATACGATTTTAATCAGTATGCTTCAAGCTGAGCAAACGCTATCTTTAATTAAACCCGATGCGGTTGCCGCTAATCACATTGGCGCCATTATCTCTAAGTTTGAAAACCATGGCTTACAAATATTGGGCATTAAACTCTTGCAGTTAGATAGAGATCAAGCAACAAAATTTTATGCCATTCATCAAAAACAGCCTTTTTTTTCAGATTTAATTACATTTATGACGTCTGGTCCTATTGTAGCTTTAGTTTTAGCAGGAGAGAATGCAGTTGCTAAAAACCGTCAACTGATGGGCGCAACAGATCCAACAAAGGCTGCTAAAGATACAATTAGAAGTTCTTTTGCTACTTCTATGACTAAGAATGCCGTTCATGGATCCGATAGCTTGCAAACAGCTAAAGAAGAGATTGCTTTCTTTTTTGCTCTTACTGAACTTAAATCCCGTTAAAGATCTATCTAATAGATTTTTCTTATATCAAGATGAATTAAGAAAAATCTATTATAATTTAAAATCTTGCCCTAAATAATAGCGGCGCACATCCTCATGATTAATTAACTCTTGTACACTACCGGAAAACATCACTTTTCCTTCCACTACAATGTAACCGCGGTGCACAAAGCTAAAAATTTCACGGGCATTGTGATCTGTGATTAGGACGCTAATATTTTTCTTGCAAATATGCTCGACTAATACTTTAACTTCGTGGATAGAAAGAGGATCGATATTGGCAAAGGGTTCATCTAGTAATAAAAAACTTGGATTTGTGACTAAAGCTCTTGTAATTTCCAGCCTTCTTCTTTCGCCGCCTGATAGGGTTAATGCTTTCTTCTTAGCTAGCGGCTCCAAATGCAATTCATTTAAAAGCTCTTCTAAACGCGTTTTGCGCTCTATTTTTTTTAAATTTAAACACTCTAGAATACAGAGAATATTCTCTTCTACAGTTAAGTTGCGAAAAACAGAGGGTTCTTGAGCTAAATAACCTAAACCCATTAAGGCTCTTTTGTGCATAGGATAGGCAGTCACATCGATTTGATTAAAAATGACTTGACCCGCATCGGGTCTTATTAATCCTACAATCATATAAAAAGCTGTAGTCTTACCCGCTCCATTAGGACCTAATAAGCCTACAATTTCACCAGGTTTTATCTGTAGAGATAAATCTCTAACAACCAGACAGCCGCTATAACCTTTAACTAACCCCTTTACCTCTAAGCAAAAAGGAGGAAGTGAAGGCTTTTCTAGAATCATATAGTCCCTATCCTTTAAAAGAAAATTGTAGCTACTCTCCTCTTATTATTAAGGAGTATTAGTTAGGAAAAATCGTTGATGCAAGTGCTCAAACTCATGTTCGACAAAGCTAAAACGCACGTCCCCTATCCCTTTAATGATCTCTTTGGCTGTCAAAGGATCGCGCGTCATCTTTAAAGCAGCTGCACTAATTTGCAAATCATGCGCTTTATCGTAAAATAGGACGCGTTTTCCCTTAAAAGCTGTCAATAAGATTGTTTTAGATGTCGAATCATAGTCTAATTGATCGGAAAGAGCATATTGAGCAAAAGCTGCGCTTTTTCCTTTATCAGCTGTTTGTCTGTTATGCAGCCGTACATTTCCTTGCAACTTTATTTTTTTTAAAAGGAGCTCATTAGCTAGTTTTTCATAGCTAATGACTGCCTTATCTGCAAAAAGTTCTCCTTGAGAATTTTCAAAACAGATTTGCTGTTCTAGGTTCACTTTGCCAGCTGAATTAATAGGACTTGTTAAAATTAGTTGTAAACTTGTCTGATCGACTAATACTTTTCCATAACAGGTGATTTCATGAGACTGCTCATCCTGATTATAGGTCAATTGCGTCTTTCCTTGACTCTCTATTGTTTTAAGCTGCTTTTTACCCTCTATTTTACAATAAGAGACTAAAACTTCTTGACTATTCTTTAACTGTCCTAGACCCTGTTGATTGATAACTACCTCTTTTTGAAGTTTCAACTGATCCTTATTTCTATCCCATATCATTTTTTGGGCACAAAAATAGATTTTTTCTCCTTCTTTGCGCTGAGCTTTTATTTTTAAGATTCCTTCGGGCTTATCAAAAGTCATTTCCTGCTTAGCTAAATCTATTTCTAAAGAAGGAGCACTAATGAGATCGCCTTGCAAGTTACAAAACTTACAGTTTCTTTCTGGCTTAGCTTTTAACTGGATATAACCTGTAGAGCCTAATCTATTTAAATGACTCTCTTTTGCGCCCTCATAGATAGCTTCATCAGCTATTATAAAAAAATCTTTTTGGTACTCTACTTGGACAGCTTCATGAGCCGTTAATTGTTTGAGTATTATTTTGTTACAAGTTAGCAGGTTTTCTTCACGCTGGAGCTGAACTTGTATGCGCCTACTTTTAATAATCAGCGCTTTTTTTGAGCTATCAAGCTGTAAATTTTCCTGTTCTTTGTAAATAACTAACTCTTGTTTCTCGTCTGTCCAGAAAGTTCCTTCCAATAAAGGATAATTTAAGGTCGCTCTTGTACAACTTAAATTAGCCCCGGATTGAAACTGAAAGTTGACTGCTCGATAGAGATCCACCACTCCTAAAGGACCTTTTTTTTCACTCTCAGGGGCAGTCATCACGATCTTTTCAGCAGATAGCTTGCCTAAAGGATGAGTGATTTTGACCTCTTCTGTTAAAATTATTTGATGAGCTTCATAAGTTGCTTCTTTAGATTCAATGAACATGACTTCTTGATTATGGCCAGCTTGCCTAACTAGACATAACACCAAACAAAGAAAAGCAACAAATAGAGAGCTTTTTTTCACTTTTCACCTTGATTTTGATAGAATAGGGCTTTAAATCCCTCGGCTTTAAATTGCTGTTCTTTTTGATTAAAGAAAAGATGCACTGTCTGAGCTAGACCGGTCATAGAAGGTTTAAGATTTTCTATTGAATTCACTACGCGATGACCTGGCACAGTAAAGTGATAAATAGTCACTTGATTAGCAGTTAAGTACTCTTTATCATAAAAGTAGGTTGCCTGATCAGCTTTTAGATAACGTATCTTTTGCATAGGTATGAGGTTAGATTTTAATTCATTGAGAAAAAATTTTTCTAATTTTTTCCCATTTTTTAAAATTAAAGTTTGCTCACTTCCTTTGAAAATTTCTCGTTTATTGGGTAAAAGATAAAATAACTCCTCTTGCATCAAACAGGTTACGCCTTGCATTCTTTCCATGATAGAGGTTTTATTTTTTAATCTCTGTGCAATTTCTAAAGTGGCTTGCTGACTTTTTAAAATAATTTGCAAGCGCTCTCCATTTTTATCAAAAATAAAATTCTTTAAATTTTGTTGTCTCGATTGACGGATGGTAGAAGAGGGATTAGATTCAAGAGGTATCACCTGTTTAGAAGTAGTCAGCTGTTGATAAAATTGCTCATCTTTTGCAGAAGGAATAAAGATGTAGACACTGCCTAAGATTAAAATAGAGACTAAAATTGCACAGAAAAAGAGAGTATAACGCAAAAAAATTTGAGACGACATTAGCATAAAATTGACTACTCATCTTCTAGCATGATGGTATACAGCTTCTCTAATTTAGTAAGTAAACGAGGAAAATCTGCAAAATCTAAGACAGAGTCCGCATCGCTATACGCATGTTTGGGATCCGGATGAGCCTCTATAAATAAACAGTTTACCCCGGCTGCAATTGCAGCTCGAGCAAGGAGAGGGATAAATTCTCTATCTCCGCCTGAACTTTCTCCCTTACCTCCAGGTTTTTGCACAGAATGAGTTGCATCAAAGCAAACCGGGAAACCCAAATCTTGCATAATGCTCAGCCCTCTAAAATCATTGACTAAATAATTATAACCAAAAGTTGTGCCTCTTTCCACTAAAATGACTTTTTGATTACCTGTAGAGCAGATTTTATGCGCAACATTTGCCATATCCCATGGGGCCATGAACTGCCCTTTTTTTACATTCACTACTTTTCCCGTACGGCCAGCTGCTACTAATAGGTCTGTTTGGCGACAAAGAAAAGCTGGGATTTGCAGAATATCGCATACCTCTGCACAGACGACAGCTTCGGCCGGCGTATGAATATCTGTCATAATAGGTAAATCTAATTCGCGCTTAATTTTTTCTAAAATGCGCAATCCTTCTTCGATACCAAGCCCACGGAAAGAATGAAGAGAAGAGCGATTAGCTTTGTCATAACTAGACTTGAAAATAAAATTAATTTTATGCTTAGCAAACATTTTCTTAAGAGCACTAGCCGCAAAGAGGCAATGGGATTCACTTTCAATTACACAAGGACCTGACATAATAGCTAAAGGCTCTTTTAAACCTATAGCGAAGTTTTTAACGCTAATGCTCTTCATCTTTATGCTCTTTTTTAAAAGGATTTTACCTCAATCTTATCACACTCTCTTTTTTCAACAGCTGTAATTTTCTAATTTCTTCATTTAAATCAACTAAGACTTGACTTGGCAAAGTTATGTAAGAAGTTAGCTCAGCTAAAGGAATTAAAACAAACAGACGTTCTCTCCAACAAGGATGGGGAATCTGTAAGTGACTCAAATTAAGATCCAAATTCCCAAAGAAGAGAATATCGAGATCAATTAAACGCGGAGCATTTTTAGGTTTCTCCTGTTGGCCTAATTGCTGTTGAATAGTCTGTAAATTTGTCAAAAGTTGATCAGGAGTAAGCTGTGTATAAAAGCTGCATACAGCATTTAAGTAACAATTTTGGGGAAGGTCGCTAACGGGTGTAGTCAGATAAAAACTAGAGACTTGTAATTGCTCGATTGGTAGCTGAAGAATCAAGCTAAGGGCTGCTTCATGAATTTGACGCGTAGGCCCTATATTACCTCCAAGTCCTACATAGACAAGCTGCTTGCATTCCTTTGGCTTTATCACTGTTTTAGTTTATAGCTCTCCATTCTAAATAATCAAGTTTAAAATAATTCTTATTGTTTATTCTTAGCTAGATAGTGTAATACAAAGAAGGGTCTATTGAGAAACTTAACTTAAGTTTCTTATCTACAGCGGAGAGAAAAAATAGTTTTAAATCAAATATAAATTTAGGAGATTTAATATGATATCAGCCTTAAGTCACTTGAAGCACCATTTATTTTTTGATCAAGCTGCTATTAATCCTACTCCTTCTATCCTTACCTCTCCTCATCCCCTTGCAAGTGCCCAACAGGAACAATTTTTCAATCGTTTAAGTAGGAGAGCTGCTTTGTTAGCTGTCATTACAGAAGTTGCTTTAATTATTCTAGGCGGACTTGCTGTTTCTTCGACCTTTCTCATTCTACCTCAATTAGTAGCTTTTGCACTGGTAAGTGTTACTTTTTGGGCCCAACGCAAGTTATCTCTTTTACCAAAAGTACTGCCTAATGTGCCTACTCTAACTATAGCCCATCTACCCACTGAAGAATTAAAAAAACAGGTTAAAAATTTAGAATTTGAATTAAAAGTTAAAGCTAAACAAAATCAGTTTTCAGAAAAGCAAGTAGCCAGATTGCATGAAGAGATCAAAGAGTTGCGTAAAGAACAAACAAAAAGCAAGCATCATAGTTTGAACTTAACGGGATTACTCTCTTCTTCTCATAGTAAAAACACGCCATCTCCTTCGGTTATTCGCGTCATCGATCATGTAGAAAACAAACCCTTAATTTCCTTTCCTACTCCTCTACCAAGTCAAGAAAGCAAACAAACGGAAAACAAACCTGTCAAAAATCCCTTGAATAAAGATAAGATCGTGCATTTTTCTCCTACTATCACTAGTTCTAAACCTTTGGAAACTACGGCCGCTAGTACAACTCCTCAAAAAATCCTTCCACTAGAACATAAACACAAACCTCATCGTTCTTTGAAAAAAAGATTATCAGCGGCCATCATTCATCCTCACCATGCCCATGCTCCGGTCTCACTTCCAGACCCTTTATTAAAAGATTCTAAAAAATATTCGACTGAACAATAAAAATTGTGAGTTAAAAAGAATTTAACCCCTCATCCTGCTTACAAGGATGAGGAGTCATGATTGACTCTATTTAAAGCAAGCCTTAACATTTTGCTTGTCTTTAAGATTTACACTGATTATAGTGATACTCTTTATAGCGACCTTTAATCAAAGGACTGATAGCTCAGTGGATAGAGCACCCGCCTTCTAAGCGGGTGGTCGCAGGTTCGAATCCTGCTCAGTCCATTTTGACTCAATCAACTTTAAGTTGGTTGAGAGTCATTCTCTTCTAAAATTTCTAGATTGACGCGAATGCCATTACGGCTAGCCACAGACATCAAAAGTGTGCGGATAGCATTAATTGTTTTACCCTTTTTTCCAATAATCTTACCAATATCTGATTTTTCTACAGAAAGTTCAATGATCAATGTTTGTGTTCCACCAATCTCATTAATTTTGACTTTGTCAGGATGGTCCACTAAGTTTTTAACAATGTATGCCACAAATTCTTTCATATATCGATCCTCTTCCACACGTGAAGTTTGTTAGAGAGTTCCCGCAATACCGCTGCATCGCCCTTTAAATTGAGATTATCTTAAGGTATCTTATTAATCTAGAAAAAACAGTTTTTCTCTCTCGTAGATAGTGAGCCATTTAATAGCAAAACTTGACTAAGCGAATCAAAAAATAAAAAAAATACTTAAATTGTCTCAATCAAATTTTCTGTCAAAGGAAGATAATTTTAAGATGCCTGTTGAATCTATTCTGTTGATTAGTTTTGTCATATCTTGTGGCAGAGGAGCTGTAATCGTCAATTTTTCTTGTGTCATAGGGTGGATAAACTGTAAACAGTGCGCATGTAAAAGTTGCCGTTCGATCTGATCGGACTCTTTAAATTTTTTATTAATAGAGATATTTCCATAAAGAGGATCGCCTAATACCGGAAAGCCTAAATGCTTCATATGCACTCTAATTTGATGCGTTCTTCCCGTTATTAACCTTAAATTGACTAAGCTCAATTGTCCATTATAAGTTAAGGTTTCATAAGTTGTGAAAGAATCTTTACCGCCTTTTTCTACGACACTCATCAGTTTGCGGTGCACGGGATGTCTTCCGATTGAAGCTTTTATTTCTCCATGACCTGGATTGTTAATGCAAATAGCTAAGTAATCTTTGCGTATCTGCCTGAGCGCAAATAAAGCTGTTAAGCGCTGTTGAGCTACAGGGTATTTAGCCGCTAGTAAAACTCCTGTCGTATCTTTATCTAACCGATGAACAATACCTGGACGTTGTTCATTTTCAATGTTGAGTTGTTGGCAATGATGTAACACAGCATTCACAAAAGTACCAGTCCAATGACCACTAGCAGGATGCGTAATCAAACCGACAGGTTTATTAATAGCCAGCAGATGTTCATCTTCATAGAGCAGATCTAAGGGTATAGCCTCCGGTAGTACTTTTATTTCAGGAGGCATCAATGAAAATTTAATTTCAATTTGATCTCCTTGGATAGGCAATACCTTTTTTTTTATAGCTATACCATTTAATAGCACCTGTTGATTTTCAATTAACTGTTGAAAATAGGTACGCGAGTAAGAAGGATGATAACGATCCCCAAGGATTTTATCTAAGCGCTGATTCGCTTCTTGCGAAGTGATGCTAATCTTATCTATCTTTATCTGCTGAACTGCTTCACTCATTTAACTCATTTCCTTAATCAAAGGAAATAAATAAAGAGGGGCCTGCTGAAAAGAAAAATGAGGAAGAAGTCTTTTTAGTAAACTATATATATTAATTTCTAACTGTTTCAAAGAAGTCGTATTTTCTAAACGCTTTGTTTTCTTTCCCAAATAGTTTACAGATTCAAAGGTAACTTTTTCTAAGTAAATATCGCTATCTAACTTGATAAAAAGATCTTTAAAGTCTGGCTCTATTTTTTCCAAAGCTTCTAAAAGTTCAGCTTCTAAAGGTAACCCAAGAAATAGTTCTACTTCATACACTATATGGACTCCTCACTTTAGGCGTTCTTCACTCTTTCTAGGCATGACTACGACCCTCTTTTGAGAGTTTAGTCAATCTAGCTTGACCACGTTCCATGCTAATGCAAATATTTTGAGCAAGACTAAGCATCATATATTTATAAAGTTTAGGTGCTTTCTGTTTTAAATCATTTAAAGACTTAACTGGGGTAGCACTCGAGGCAGTTCCTCCTGCTGATCCACTCGCTGTATTATTAACTACAGGTTTATCAGTAGGTGTTATGGTATTATTAACAAAATTAGCAGTAGAAGAACTGGAACTAGATATATTTTCATTTTCTGACATAAAAACCTCTCGTTTAAGACTCTTCTTTACTTATTATAGTCTATTCTTTATTTAATTTTCACTTAAATTATTGAGGTTAATCGAATTAGTCATCTTCTTCTATACTTATATCACTTATGCATCTTGGCATATGAATTGCACTTACTTATTTTATCTTATTTTAAACAGCTTAATTAAGTTAACCAGTAAGGATGTAACCATGAATACACTCAAGTTCTTAAAAAATCTTGTAGTCCTTAGCTGTGTGATGTTAATTCCGACTCTTTCCTACGCTGCTATTTCAGTTAATAGCGTTTCAGGTGGATGGAATAGCACGCAAGGAGGAAAAAATGTAAAAGGAGTAGGAACATCAAAGATTAGTTGGGGAGGAAATGTTGGTACTAAGTTTCGCAGCAATTATGTCTTTCAACCCACTAAACCTTTCCTATATGATGTTAAACTGGGTCAAACTTTTGAGTTAGCTAAATTTATTCATAAAAATGGCGTGATTCCCATTGGTTCCGGCATTACAAAGGGAACATTAACAACTCATGTCAATCTTAATATTGATGGTAAACTAATCACTAAAGCTTTTACTTTTAACTTTAATCACAATGAAACTCCTAATTTTAAAGGCCGCTGTTTAGGTGGTTCTCTTTCTACTTGTGATGATCGCGTCAGTCTAGCCAATAACCTACCTATTGCTGATACTTTTATACTCAATGGTTATCAATACTCTTTATCTATTACTGCGCTAAATATGAAAGGTAAAAGTGTCACTAGCTTTTTAACACGCGAAAATCACAAAAATATGGCTTTGATTCAAGCTATGTTAACTCGTGTAAAATTACCTGTTGAAGTGCCTGAACCCTCTACTTATCTGATACTAGGCAGCACCTTAGCTTTAATTTTTCTAATCCGTAGACGAAAATACACTAACTTAAATCTTTTATCTGATAAAATTAAAAATATTAATTAATTATAAGATAGTTTATTATATTATTAACAACTAAAATGGTTAAATTATGAATGCAACTATTAATAATAATGAATCAAAACATCGGTTTTCTTATAAGTCAGTAGAAACAGAAAAGTTACATAGCAAATGGAATTATGTTCCTATAGCGAACACCATAGAAAATATGATTAATATTTATACAAAGGCCATTACTTTACCTCAGCTTACCTCTGATCAAATAGACAAAAGTTATCGTTATAATTGTGTAAAAAAAGAGAGTTATCCAAATCTAGTGATTCTAGCTCTTCCCTTAATTGGCACTATTTTTGCCATCATCAGAAGTTTGCATTTTTCTCATGCTAAAGGAGCTTATTCTATTAATGAAGCAATGACTAATAAAAAAGTAGTTGTTGGGAAGTGGAAAAACCTATGCAATCAACTCACTAATTCATCTTTTCAGGCTATTCTTTGTAGTGGGATCAGTCAAAATGGGGGTCTTCGTACTTTTTCTGGTGATGGTAGGTTTACTCATTACCCGCCTCAAAACTATCGAAACAGTTTAATTATTTTGTATGGTTTAGATGGAGAATCCTCTCATCGCCTAAAAAACGCTATCGACATAATTAAAGATGATAGTGGAAAATTTTTAGAAAAGGGTGGATCGATTCTTTGTCTCTCTGAAAAGGATAAGAACAAAATAAATAAAAATAATTTACCTCAATGGCTGAAACTTTTAATAGAATCAGGTATTTATCCTGAAGGCGAAGTTAAAGATAATACTATAACTTTGAGTTCGGGTTCTGTTCTTATTCCTTCGCAAAATAGCTAACCTACTTAGGAAACTAATTTTAAAGAAAAGAGAGAACGAGAAGAAAAGAGTTGTAGCAGGTGAGCAGTAGCCTGTTGAACCAAAAATTCTGCTTGACTAATCATCTCATCTAGTGAAGAGGAGCGCTGCCCAAAAGTTTGATTTAGCTGATCGATATTCATTAAGTGGAGTGTTTTCCCTACGAGAGGATCGACATTGCGAGGGACGCCTAAGTCAATAATTAGCTTAGTTTGTCTATTGTTAGCTAACTGCTCCTGTTTTAATAAGTAATGAGATGCTTTTGTACCAAAAATAAGCCAATCAAAGCTTTGCCACTCTAAACTTTTTTCCCAATGGAGTGCCTTAATGCCTTGCTTTTCAGCTATTTGATCGGCAATTGTCGTCGTTCTATTACAAATAGCAAGAGAGGGGTACTCTTTTGCTTTTAAAAAAGAGAGAATTTTCAAATTAATACTAGAAGCACCAATACAAAGAATTTTTATATCTCGACAAGAGTTAAAAAAGGCTAAACCTGTCTGAAATACAACATCTTCAATGCCTGGCATTGGCTTTTTAAAAGTAAAAGCCGAGCGAACCTCTTTACCTACTTTCAAAGATTTTTGAAAAAGATAGTGCAAATCATAGGGTAGAGTACACTGTGCTTTACCTTTTTCATACGCTGTTTTGACTTGTCCTTGAATTTCTGTCTCCGCTAGGACTGCACTATCTAAACCAGCGGTCACGCGACAAAGATGGAGGAAGCAATCATAGCCAAAAAAAGAGTAGAATCTTTGATCATACTCTGGAGAAAGGGAGGTTCTTAAACTATTTAATAAATAGGAATGGGTTTTAGTCAAATCTTCTGAATAAAAATAGATCTCTGTGCGATTACAAGTAGAAAGCAAAATAAAATGGTGCCCTTCTTCACTTAGGCTTTCCTGACTTAAGCAATCAGCAGAAAATCGCCAGTCGCAAGCCCGGGCTAAATTCTCACGCCAACTAAGCTCTGCTACTTTATAATTAATTCCAATGACTCCTACTTGCATACAGTTAATCCTTCTATCTTCAATCTTTTATAAAAAAAAAATTGATAAGATAAAAGTCATTTCTTTTTAAAATTTCTTCTGCTAGCTTTTATAAGCTCAAAGTTTATGCAAAAAGGGCTGCGCTAAAAGACGCAATTCTTGGCTATTTAGCCACTGTTTATTGGTATTGGAAGCATAGGCAAACCCCTCTTCTAAAAAATGACCGCGTCTTCCATTTAAAAATTTCGTTAAAAGATAAGTATCATGGCTAAACATTTCAGGGATAATAATATAGTGATTGTCTCTTTCTATCGTGTGACGTGCATCATCGGAACTGACCATCACCTCATGCAGTTTTTCTCCATCCCTAATTCCGCAAAGCGTATAAGGCATGCCAGGTGCAATGGCGTCGACTAAATCTACTAAGCGCATGCTGGGAATTTTGGGTACAAAAATTTCGCTAGAGTGCATCTCTTCAAAGCATTGAATCACAAAAGCAATCGCTTGATCAAGGGTTAACCAAAAACGCGTCATCCGAATATCGGTTAAGGGCAACGTTTTAGCTCCTCCATTTAATAGTTTACTCCATAAAGGAATGATACTACCTCTACTTCCCGATACATTGCCATAGCGCACGACAGAGAACTTAGGATAGCCTCTAGCACCTACATAAGAATTAGCGGCTACAAAAAGCTTATCGGAACAGAGTTTAGTGGCTCCATAGAGATTAATGGGATTAACAGCTTTATCAGTAGACAGAGCAATCACCTTTTCTACTCCGCATGTTAGAGCTGCATCGATGACATTCATAGCCCCTTGCACATTAGTTTTGACAAATTCTGTCGGATTGTATTCAGCTGCCGGGACCTGTTTTAAAGCAGCAGCATGAATCACAAAGTTAATTTCGTTAAAAGCTAATGTTAAGCGGTTGACATCTCTAACATCGCCAAGAAAATAACGGATGCGCGCATCATTAAAAATAGGCTCTTCTTGCTGCATTTCCCACTGTTTCCATTCATCGCGACTAAAAATCACCACTTTTTTACAATCTGATTCTAACAATAATTTTTTAGCAAAGCTGCGTCCAAAGCTGCCCGTTCCGCCCGTGATTAAAATTGCCTTATTTTTAAACTGAGTAAGAGACATTTAAAACTCCCTTATGTATAATCTTGACTGATATTTGCTCAATTTACTGTCCCCTGTAACCTAAAATAACAGAAGTTTAAAGGTATGGCAAAACAATACGACGAAAATAGTGTACAAACACTCGATGCTTTAGCTCATATTCGCTTGCGTCCTGGCATGTACATTGGCCGTTTGGGAGATGGTTCTCATCCCGATGATGGAGTCTATGTGATGCTGAAAGAGGTCATTGACAATAGCATTGATGAGTTTATCATGAAACAAGGTAAACAAATTATCATTGCAATTAATGAAGAGACAGGATCTGTAGCAGTACGCGATTTTGGCCGCGGCATTCCTTTGGGTAAAGTAATCGACTGCGTCAGTCAAATCAATACGGGCGCCAAATATAATGATGAGATTTTTCAATTTTCAGTTGGTTTAAATGGTGTAGGCACTAAAGCTGTCAATGCCCTATCTAGCCATTTTTTAGTGCGTAGCTACCGCGAAGGAATTTATAAAGAAGCTACATTTATCCGCGGCATTCTGCAGCAAGAAAAAAACGGCCCCACTCAAGAGGCAGATGGCACTTTCATCGAATTCATGCCTGATCTAGAAATTTTTAAAAAATTCAAGTATCAAAAAGAGTACTTACTGAAGCGCATTTGGCACTATGCTTATCTCAATACGGGTTTAACTTTAGTCTTTAATGGCGAAAAAATAGCCTCAAAGAATGGTTTATTAGATTTATTAAATGAAGAAGTAACCGAAGATCGCCTCTATGAACCTCTACATTATTGCAGTAAACAGGTAGAGTTTGCTTTTCTCCATACGCAAAGCTATGGCGAGACCTATTTTTCTTTTGTCAATGGCCAGTACACATCTGATGGAGGAACGCATCTTTCTGCTTTCCGCGAAGGCATTTTAAAAGGAATTAATGAGTTTGCCAAGAAAAACTTTCAAGGCATGGATGTTAGAGAAGGTATTGTAGGTACTGTTTTAGTTAAAGTAAAAGATCCCATCTTTGAATCGCAAACTAAAAATAAACTGGGCAATACGGATCTGCGTACCTCTCTTGTACAAGAGGTTAAAGATGCTGTCAGCGCTTTGCTTTACAAAAATCCTACAACAGCAAATGCCATCATTCAGCGCGTAGTCTTTAATGAAAAACTGCGCAAAGAGTTAGCGGCTGTTAAAAAAGAAGCTAAAGAGAAACAAAAAAAGATCTCCTTCAAAATCCCCAAGTTGCGCGACTGTAAGTACCATCAAGTCGATTATGCTAAGCATCAACAAGAGACGATGATTTTTCTAACAGAAGGTGATTCTGCTAGTGCTTCTATTGTCGCTTCGCGCAATCCTCTCACTCAAGCGGTCTTTTCCTTGCGCGGAAAGCCTCTCAATGTCCATGGCATGAAATTAGATCAGCTCTATAAGAATGAAGAGTTATTTAACCTGATGAGTGCCTTAAATATTGAAGATGATATCGAACAGCTGCGCTATCATAAGGTCATTCTAGCTACCGATGCCGATGTAGATGGCATGCACATTCGCAATCTATTGATCACTTTTTTTCTGACCTATTTTGAAGGGTTGGTGATGAATAATCATCTTTATATCTTGGAAACTCCGCTCTTTAAAGTCCGCAATAAGGAAAAAACGCTGTACTGTTATTCTGAAGAAGAGAAAGAAACGGCAGCTAAAAAATTAAAAAAAGGGCTAGAAATTACTCGTTTTAAAGGACTGGGTGAGATCTCTCCTCAAGAATTTAAACAATTTATCGGGCCACAGATGCGCCTTTTACCTGTTTCTATTCATAGTTTTTCTGAAATAAAGCCTGCTTTAGAATTTTATATGGGTAAAAACACGCCGCGCCGCAAGCAGTTCATCATGCAAAATTTAATTAATGAAGATTTAGAGATGTTGCAATTAAAGGAGTTTTAATATGGAAGACTATGTAACTCCCTTAACGGTGGAATTAGCAGAAACAAGAGCTGAAAAACCCAAGCATGGTGAAGATTTTAAACAGCTCATGAAGAGTCATTATCTCAAATATGCTTCTTATGTGATTTTAGATCGCGCCATTCCCCATGTGACGGATGGGTTAAAACCTGTCCAACGGCGCATCTTACAAACACTATGGGATATGCATGATGGGAAACTGCATAAAGTCGCTAATGTAGCGGGCCAAACGATGGCCCTGCATCCTCACGGCGATGCAGCTATTATCGATGCCTTAGTGACTATGGCTAATAAAGGGTATCTATTAGACCGCCAAGGCAATTTTGGCAATCTATTTACCGGTGATGCCGCCGCCGCTGCCCGTTATATCGAAACTAGGCTATCTGACCTAGCTAAAGAGACTCTTTTTAATCCTGCTCTAACGCCTACGATTCCCTCTTATGACAGTAGAAAACAGGAACCTCTCTATTTACCTGCTAAAATTCCGTTAGTTCTGCTACAAGGCATCGATGGCATTGCCGTAGGGATGGCTACTCATATTTTACCCCATAACTTTGTCGAATTATTAAAGGCTGAGATAGCTAGTCTTCAAGGCCAAGAGTACGTTATCTTACCCGATTTTCCTACAGGTGGCATTTTAGATGCGACAGGCTATGAAAAAGGTAAAGGCAAGATCCGCTTAAGAGCTAAACTAGAAGAGCGCGACCTCAAAACAATTGTAGTCAAAGAGATCTGTTATGGCACTTCTACTGAATCTCTCATCCGCTCCATTGATGAAGCAGCTAAACGGGGCAAGATTAAAATCGATGCTATTAATGATTACACAGCTGATCAAGTAGAAATTGAAATTAAATTGCCACGTGGCACTTATGCCAGCGAATTCATTAAATCTCTTTATGCGTATACAGAATGTGAAGTGACTTTGCACTCGCAAATTATTGTAATTAAAGATCATCTTCCTTGGGAAACAGATGTGCATGCCATCTTAGAACAGCATGTCGATCAATTACAAAAATATCATCAACTAGAATTAGAGTTAGAAAAAACGCGCTTATTGGAAAAAATATTTGACAAATCACTGGAACAGATCTTTATCGAAAACCGCTTGTATAAAAAAATAGAGGAGATCTCTCTACAAAATAAAATCCATGAGACAGTGGCGTTGAGCTTAGAACCCTATCATTCTCAGCTTTTGCGCCTTCCTACAGAAGAGGATCGCGAAAAATTGCTCAATATTCCCATTCGCCGTATTTCAAAGTTTGATAGCAAGAAAAATGAAGAAGAGATAGCTGCGACCCACGTGTCATTATCAAAAATAGAAAAAGAGCTAAAAAATATTAAGAAGTATACGATTACCTATTTGCGCAAATTAATTGATAAATATGGGTCTGATTATCCTAGAAAAACGCAAATTCAAGCTATTGAACAGATAGATAAACGCGAAATTGCCACTAAAAATATCAAAGTTAACTTTGATCCGATTGAAGGCTTTGTAGGTACTAAAGTGGTAGGCACGCAATCTTTAGAGTGTACAAATTTTGACAAGCTCTTGCTCATTTATAAAGATGGAACCTATACAGTCACTCCAATTTCCGAAAAAACTTACATTCACAAAGATAAAAATGCCCTAATCCATGTGGGTATTGCCGATAAAAAAACCATTTTTACAGCTGTTTATAAAGATCCTAAAACGCATCTCTGTTGTGCTAAAAGATTCATCATCTCAGCTTTTATCTTAGATAAAGTTTATTCCTATATTGAGGCTGATCAAGAACTCCTCTATTTTTCTACTTTGCCTGAATTTAAATTAGAACTCCAACTAACCCCTAAGCCTAATCAGAAAATAGCTAAAGTTCCTTTTGTCAATACGAGTATTGCCGTAAAAGGTGTAGTAGCTAAAGGCATACGCCTCTCTAATCGGCAAGTAAAAAAAGTAATCCCAACAAAAAATTAGATTCTATGCAAGTGACCTATCATTTAATCGAGCACTCTTTTTCAATCTATCTCATTTTGATTGATGGAGAGCCCTGGCGTCAAGTTCATAGAAATTTTTTTAATCAAGGCTCCTTTCCAAAATCTTGTGATTATATCAAAGAGTTAGAGGTTTTATTACGAGAAACAGAAAATAAGAAAGCCTTAGCTTATGCTCTAAAGCGTCTTAGCAGTCGCAGCTACCCTACGAGTGAATTAAAAAAGTGGTTAGAAAAATCTTTTCTTTCTGCACCTACTATTCAAACAGTGCTGCAAGAGTGTACGCGTCTTGGCTATCTCAATGATCAAGCCTGGATTCATTATTTTATTAATTCACACTTAAGACGAGGCATAGGGCCTAAAATTATCTTGATGAAGCTTAAACTAAAAGGCTTGCCTGAGGCTTTAATTCAAACTGAATTAACTTTACTAGCGCCTTTAGAAAATCAATTAACTGCTATTTCCAACTGGTTAACTAAACGCTTCCGCTTACGTGATTTTAATAAAAAGGAAAAAGATAAAGCAATGGCTGCTCTTTTGCGCAAAGGTTTTGATTTTTCTAGTATAATAGAAGGTTTTAATATTATTAATTTAACTAAATCTCAATAAACTTCGTTTACTTTTATTTCTTATTATTTTATAGTTGCATTTTTTAATAAAATTTAAAATAATAATATTCTATGTATCCTATACAATCCCAAATTAATAAACAGCATTCTTACTTTCTATCTAATGATAATCCTCTTACCGATGAACAAAAAGCTACTCTGCTTGTTGAGATTATTCTTAAAGGAAAAGAAAATGAATGTAATCATTTTAGTATCAATCCTCAACTAAAAGTAAGTTTAAGTCTTAAGTTGACAAGAGAGCCCACTAGTAGAGAATTAGAAGCTAAGATCTACTCCTTAGCTTTAAAATGTATTAAGTTTTTTCATTTAATGGACTTAGGAGAAGCTCTTAATTATATTATTGACAAAAAAACTAAAACTCCAAAATTAGCTCCTCATAAAAAATTATTTGGCCTTTCTATTCAGGCTCTTAAATTTAAGCAGGATGGCTCTCAATCTTTATTAATTAATACCTCTAATGTAAAATCTGGTACATTTAATACTGTTTATCCATCAACACTATTACTTTCTACTATGGAATGGGTGGCCCTGCGTGCTCTAAAGCAGTCTTATGTGCTAAATGAAAATTATCATCAGACGATAGGCAATAAAGAGGTTGCCTTACATCATCATTTTCAAGAAAAACTACTTGGTATTATTGGCATTAAAGAAATCATTGACTTTACACTCTCTTCCTCTTCTACTAAACAGTTTTATCCTTATAAAGGATTAGTCTTACAATCTTGCGAAGGTGATTTAAATCATCTTCTTACTCACCATTCTCTTTCTAAGTTACAACTTTATGATCTAGCCTTGCAACTCTTAGAAACTCTAAGTCAACTCCATACTCTTCCTCATCTTGAAAAAAATAAGACATCTAATCAGATAGGGTATACTCATGGGGATTTGAAGCCTGGTAATCTGCTTTATTATCGACACGATGAGCGTTTTATTCTTAAGTTAGCCGATTTTGGAGCAGTAGAGGAAATAAACCAAAGAGATATACCCCTTGGCACCTATAGCTATCAACCACCTCAAACTTTTTTATTTGGAAATAAATGTGGTATAGAAATTGATGCCTGGTCAACTGGTTTAATTCTATTCGAATTAAAATATGGTCTTCTTGTTAATGATTTTGATTTATCTCTTTTATATTTGAAATTAGAAGATCAGATTAAGTATCTTAATATCCTCTATCTTCTACCTGTCGGTTTTCTAGATAGCTTTCCATCCTCTTTACTAGGAGCACCAGACTATATAGCTCAAACAAATAATATGACTATTTTAGAAGCTTCTCAATTATTGGAAAGATGGCAACAAGCAGGATTATTAAGTTCTGATCATTATTTAAACTCTTTTTATACTAAAAGCACTTTTGTAGAGTTCTTTCAAAAGTTACATGTCTTGCAAAACAATGCAGCAAATCAAAGTGTCCTGAGTGAATCAGCTATTCAACACTATCAATTTGTCTTAAAACAAAAAAATAGAGAAGTAGCTATCCACAAACTGCTAGAATGGCATGCTAAAAGTTATTTTACTCACAATTCTTCAAGTAATTTTACTGCTGATTTTTTTTGTTATTTGAAAAAATCCCTGCATAATTATTGTATCGATGTTTATTTAAATTATTTTTATAAGCAAGAGTTTCAGCCTCTCTATACTGTACTCAAACAAAATCCTGAAGATCCTATCAATCAAGTTATTTTTAGTTTATTAGACTTAGATTTAGCAAAACGTACTAATTGTAAGATTGCTTATCATTTTTTAAAAGAGAGGAAGAGCAAATCAATAGAAACATGTTCATGATTCAATTCTATTAGTAGATAAACAGTCTATTGGTCAAGGAATATTTAATAAATTTTGTCAAGGTTATTAGTTTTCTATGAGGAGAAGAAACCATTTAGAAAATTATATTTCTGTTCAATATGCTTCCTATCTTAAAACTATCGCTGAAGTAGTAGATGCTGATCGATTCGATCCTTTAAATCAAGTTATCAAAGGTTTGCTAGAACTTAATTCCTTCAAGCGCTTAACTTGCACAAAAGCTTATTCCATGCTTACAAAATAAACGTTCATTTCTGTTATTAAAATTTTTATTCTATTTTATAGTGAAATAAAAAAGGATAATTAACTAATTTTTATTATTTATTTAATTAAATCTTATTAGTTAAATGTTATCTTTTATTTATTATAAATTGAGGATTTAAATTAATGAATATAATTAATAAACAACAAATAAATAATTTTACAAATTCTAATATAGTCAGTTATCTTTCAGATGAACAGTTAAAAAAAATCGATTCTATTCAATTAAATAATTTAGTAAGTTTTTTTCTTGAAGAATTTCAGTCCAATCAGCATGTAATAAATAGCATTAGAACTATCAAAGAAAATTTATTTATTAAATTGCATCGAGCTCCTCTTCTACCGGAATTAGAAAAAAAGATCAGTCAGCTTCTTTTTAAAACATTAGTTTTATTTAATGATCAACCTACTACTTTAAACTCTAATTTAAAAAATAAAGAAAATGAGAAAAATAAAAAATTAGCCCCCTATAAGAAACTTTTTAGCATGCATACACTAGCTTTTAATCCTAAAGGTAAGATTTCACACGCTTTATTAATAGATAGGAGTAAACGTTGCATAGGCTCTTTTAATGAGGTCTTTGCAGCTTTTTCGATTACTACAGGTCAGCGCGTAGTGTGCCGTTCTTTAAAATTTTGTCATATTAAAAACCCTGTAGTTATTAGTCAATGGAGAGCTGAAAATGCCTTACATCACTATTTTCAAGCACACATAAAAGGCATTATTAAGCTGCATCAAGTCATCGATATGCCTTCAGAAATAGTTCTTTCAAAATTTGGAACTATTTTACCTTTATGTAAAGGAACTTTAAGCAATTTTATCGACAACCAAAAATTAACAGAGTATCAACTCATTGACTTAGCAATACAACTAACAAAAGTGTTAAGTCAACTCCATTGTCTTAAGCATGAAGATGGCAAGGGCAAAGGTTTTATCCATGCAGATCTCAAGCCTGATAATATTCTTTATGCTCTAAAAGACAAGCGCATTAAAATTAAATTAGCAGATTTTGGATTTAGTCAAAAAATAGGAGAAAACACACGCCTAGGAGGAACGCTAACTTATCAACCTCCTGAAACATTTAAAATTGGCAATATAAAAGGAGTAGAAAATGATGCCTGGTCTCTTGGCTTAATTTTATTACAATTGAAATATGGAAATTTACATGCTTCTGTCGATTTAACTGTTTTGCAACAAAAAATAAAAGATACGATAGAGTATCTCTATTTATCTTATGGAGGTTGTTTAGATCTTATCTATACAAAGGCTAATTATAAACAAATTTTAGCTAACTATTTAGAAAAACATAAAAAAATAACTTTAGTAGAAGCTGAGCAAGTTATAATAAGATGGACTGAACTTGGATTGTTAAATGCTAATCACTATCTAAATGCACTTCCCCTTCGCTACTCTATTGAAAATCAATTCCGTTGGCATTTAGGCCAAAAAGAAAATTTTTCTGCATCCTCCTGTCTGTCTTTACCCACTGAACAAGCTGTAAACTATTATCAATCACTTGCTAGACAAAAAGATCAAGAATTAGCCTGTGATCAACTCATTCGCTGGCATGAAGAGAACAATTTTGTCAATCTTTTAGCCCCTTATAATCCCTCTGCTCTTTCAGCTAGTTTAAAAAAATTTATAAAAGATCAAATTCATAATTTTTATGTAGAACATTATTTAAAGCATTTATATGCATCAGAATTTGATTCCATTATTAATACAATTAACAGTAATAAGCAAAATCCTATAGATTCAATTATTTTAGGCTTACTAAACATAGATCCTGTCATACGTCTAACTCCTGTTCAAGCTTATAACTACTTAGTTAAATTATATAAAAATATTTAATATATGTAATAAATATTTTTAATATTAAGTTAGTTGATATTTTAAATTAATCATGTTATTATTTATTAATTAAAAATAAATTATCAGGTTATAATTTGAATAATATCGATAATAAAATTATTAATAATAATACATTACCACCTTTAAAAGATAATCTGCATTTTGTTAAATATAATCTTCTAATGCAATTTATACTCGCACAGCCTGAAAAAGAGTCTATTTTTAAGGAACAAATAGACATTCTTTTAGATAAATTTGAAACAAAACAAGGTTTTACACCTATTCAACAGCAAAAGATCGAAATTATCGAGAAATTAGCTAAGAAAGTCCTATTTTCTTTTGATCAGGCTCCTATTGGTCAACTTCCTAGTCAAATTATAGAAAATAATAAAACTAAACTAGCTCCTTATGTTAAATTATTTGGCCCTACTACCTTAGCTTTCAAATTTGGACGTCATCCTTCACACTCTTTAGTTATTTATAAAAGTCCCCTGGATCAAGGAACTTTCAATCAAGTTTTTAAAGCTTACTCTTTAAGTAAAGGACGATTAGTTGTTTTACGCTCTTTAAAACAAAATCAACTTGCTTTTCCTCATAAAGTAAAAAGTTGGGAGAAAGAAAAGGATCTACATCTTTATATACAAAATTTTACTATCCAAGGTTTAGCTAAAATTCATACTGTAATTGACTACTACAATAAGAACCCTTGTTCTTGGACTAAGGGCTTCGTCATGCCGCTCTATGAAGGAGATTTAGAAAGTTTAATTAAAGACCATCCTTCTTTAGTCGCTAATCAACTTCATTCTATTGCCCTGCAATTAGCTTATACTTTGAGCTATTTACACCATATTCCTCATCATGAACAAGCAAGCATAGGCTATATTCATGGAGACCTTAAACTCAATAATATTCTCTTTGATATTCATAATGGAAACATCACTACTAAAATAACCGATTTAGGGGGAATGTTAGCTATAGGAAAACAACAACAGATAAAATCTGTACGAGTTTTTCTTCCACCGGAAATTTTTTTAAATGGGGCAAGAGAGGATAGTAAGATTGATTCTTGGGCTTTAGGACTTGTTCTCTTTAAATTAAAATATGGACAAAGTAAAGAGTATAAGTTACTGCTTTCTTCAACAAAAAAAGCTTTAATTGAAATAGAGTATCTCAAAATGCAAGTTGCTCTGTATTTTGATCCTGATTTACTAGCAGAAATGCAATCAAAAAAACGCGATGAAAATGAAAATTTAATTTTTCCTGAGTGGTTAGTCAATTCTTTAACAGAGCTGTATAAAAATGATTTATCCAAAGCTAAAAAGCAACTTAGGAAATGGGATAAGTTAAAACTATTAGAAGAGGATCATCCTTTCAATAACACTGCAACACATTTGTCTATCAGAAAAGAGATTTTCATGAAAAACAATCCTGAGAATAAACTAAATTCAGATGGAAAAAATAAGCAATTAGATCATATTATCAGAATAACTATTTCCAATCACTTTTTGAAAAACTACATTGCTAAAGAGTACAAAAAGAATCTTACCTCTGTTTATAAACGATTAGATGAATTAACGGATGATCCTTTAAGAGTAGTCATCAGAGCTTTATTGGAATTTAATTCTACTAAACGTTGGACTTGTGGAGAAGTTTACGCTTATCTTGAGGAAAATGCCGATCAAAAATCAGCATTGCCAGGATAACGAGGATAAGCAATTACATCGCGGATATTTTCCATGCCGGTAGCAAACTGCACGAGACGCTCAAATCCTGCACCGAAACCCGCATGAGGGACTGAGCCATATTTTCTCAGTTCGAGATACCACCAATACTCTTTAACCGGTAAATTAAATTCTTTTAACTTTTGTTCAAGATAATCTAAGCGCTCCTCCCGTTGACTGCCGCCAATAATTTCCCCTACTTTGGGTACGAGCACATCCATGGCTGCTACCGTTTTATCATCTTCATTGGAGCGCATGTAAAAAGCTTTAATCTGCTTTGGGTAATCCGTCAAAATAACAGGTTTAGCAAAATACTCTTCAGCTAAAAAGCGCTCATGTTCAGACTGCAAATCTAAGCCCCATTTAACGGGAAATTCAAATTTTTTATCAGCTTTTTCTAAGACGCGTACGGCATAACTATAAGTAGCCCGCTCAAATGGCGTATCGACAATCAGCTCTAAGCGTTTGATTAAGCCAGGTGAAACATTTTTATCAAAAAATTGAACATCTTCTTCACAGTGGTTTAGCACATATTTTAAGACATACTTTAAATAACTCTCTGCCATATCTTGATTATCCTGAATATCGGCAAATGCCATTTCTGGCTCAATCATCCAAAATTCCGCTAAATGCCGCGAGGTATTAGAATTTTCAGCGCGAAAGGTAGGGCCAAAAGTATAAACATCGGATAAAGCGCAAGCATAGGCTTCTGCATTGAGCTGACCTGATACCGTTAAGAAGGCTTGTTTAGTAAAAAAATCCTGAGCATAGTCTATTTTTTTTTCAGCAGTCAGCGGAGGTTTTTCCATATTTAAGGTAGTCACTTGAAACATTTTTCCTCCTCCCTCACAATCAGAAGCTGTAATCAAGGGAGTATGAATGTACAAAAATCCTTTTTCTTGAAAAAAGAGATGGGTAGCAAAAGATAAAGCATTTCTCACGCGCGTGACAGCCCCAATTGTATTAGTGCGAGGACGCAAATGGGCAATCGAGCGTAAGAATTCAAAAGAGTGTCTTTTTTTTTGTAGAGGATAAGCTTCTGGATCGCATTTCCCTAGGATGATAATTTCATTCACTTGCAATTCTAACTCTTGATTCTTACCGGGACTTTGCACTACTTTTCCTTTTAAAGAGAGAGAGGCACCTGTTGAAATTTGATTGATAATTTTATCAAAATCTGGTAATTTAGCGTCGACTATTGCTTGTAAATTGGAAAGCGTAGAGCCATCATTGAGCTCGATAAAGGCAAAAGTTTTTTGATTGCGGACTGTGCGTACCCAGCCTTTGACTGTCACTTGTGTATCAATTAAAGTAGAGGGTTTAGATGAAGGCTGTTTGATTTCTTTAATTTTTGTACGCATCTTGAGCTTTCCTTTTAAATTTAGATAGGAGATTTTTAATTTTAAAATAAAATTTTATTGCTATGTTATTTTTCTGATGCCTGCCATTTTCTCAATAAATTCATCTCTTCTTTCCATTTCTCTACACCACCGGGAGTTTCCAAGTATTTAGGCAGATCTTTAGTGCGCTGATCTTGCATTAGAAATTTAAAGCAATCTAAACCAATGCAGCCCTCCCCTAATGGCTGATGGCGGTCAACGCGTGAACCCAAAGGTTTTAAAGAATCATTGAGATGAAAAGCATAGAGATATCTTAAGCCTACTATTTTATCAAATTCTTTTAAAGTTGCATTCCATGCTTTTTCAGAACTAATATCGTAGCCTGCAGCAAAAACATGACACGTATCTAAGCATACGCCAATCGGTATCTCTTTTTCACAGCGGCTAATAATATACGCTAACTCTTCAAAAGAGCTGCCTAGACAACTTCCCTGTCCAGCCGTTGTTTCTAACAATAAGATCAGGTTCTGTTTTTCTAGTAAGGGTTTTATTTCAAGCAAACTTGCTATAATGCGTTCTAGGCACAGAGTCACATTGTCTTTAAGAGAAGCCCCAGGATGAAAATTGAGATAGGAGATCGACAGCGCAAGACAGCGCTTAATTTCCTCTTTGAGAGCGTGTCTACTTTTCTTTAAAATTTCAGCATCGGGTGCGGCTAGATTCATCAGAAAAGAAGCATGACTCATGATCGCCTGCAATTGTGTCTCAGCTATTAATAACTGCCATTTTTCTATTTCTTGACTCTCTAGAGGTCGATGATGCCAACGGCGTTGATTAGCCGTAAATAGCTGAAGAGTGGTAGCGCCACTTTGCTTAGCTTCTACTAAAGCCTGATGCACACCACCGGTTGCCGAAAAATGTGCGCCTATTAAGGGATGACTCACCTGTCTCATGCTTAGCTCTCGTTTTTTTCTCAATGTAAAGCAATTTTTGAAAGAAATCTAATAAAAGAGTATAACAAAACTAGCTAGCTAAAAATAGCAAAATGACTCTTCAATCTGTAAAAAATTTTACTTTATGTATCAAATTAAACAAGTAACTAACTTAACAAACCTATCCGATCTCAAAGAATGGCAGCAGCTTTTACTACCGGGCTATACGCCTCTTTTAGATCCTCCTTTGCTTTTGGATCCCACTAATCCCCAACTCATTTTAATCGCAGCTTATGATCAGCTGCATCCTGTTGGTTTATTAATTGCTAAAAAAGAACTAAATTTACCTCTTCTGCAAATTAAATCGTTAGCTGTAAAAGAAGCGCATCGTTCTGAAAAAATAGAGCTAAAAATGATCCAGTTTTTACAAGATCTCTTTATTCAGCAAGGAGGTCAGATCATTGAAGCTCTCTATCCCAATGAAGCGCCCTATTTGAATCAATGGCAACAAAACTTTATCGATCTAAGATGGGTAGGACGCAAGTTAGCTATCATCGAGTGTTTCTATGCCGATAGTCAACTTTTCCAACCTCCCTGGCTTCAACATACATTTCGGTTTCCCAAAGATTTCACGCTATTTTTCTGGAAAGATTTGACTAGCCAGCAAAAACAGGAGATTGAATACAAATACAAGACACAGCGCATCCCCAAAGAGGTCTACCCTTTTGCAGACAATCCTCCTTTTGAACCACTCAATAGCTTGGGTTTAAGTTACCGCGGTCAAGTGGTAGGCTGGGTCATCACTTATCCTTTAACCTCTGATACGCTGTGCTATAGTATGCTCTATGCAGATTATGAGCTGCATTTTAAAGGTCCCATCATCTTTCTATTAGCTCATGCCTTGCGTCTACAGCAACAAGCTAAGATTAAACAAGCACTCTTTAGAGTTAATCTCGTGCAACTCTCCTCTGTAAGATGGTTGCATTTTGTCAAGAAGCGCTTAGCACCTTATGCCACTAAGTACACAGAATTTTACCTAGCTTGGCAATCTCTGCTTAGTAATTCTTAAAAAAAATTGAAGCTAATCCAAAACTATATTATATAAAAATTAATTGATAATAGTTATAATTAAGTTTAGACAATAGTATTATTTATTATTCAATTCCTTACCGTCAGTTATTGTGTTTTTTTGGGTATCAAGGAGGCCTTATGGTTGATCTCAATGTACGCAGTGGTAATCAACAAGATATCTACACTAATCAAGGTAATATCTCTGTTAAAGTCAATAACCGGCACCTTGCGCGTTTAGAAGCACAAGATGAGGTTCAACAAGCGACTAATAAAACCTATATAGAAGATCGCGTGCCTCCAGCTAATGCTCCCCAACTGTCTAGTTCACTTGCTAATGCTAGCACAACACCGCAGAATGCCAAAATGAACTCGCCAGATAAAGCATTTGCTCAAAACTTGACTAAAAATATGCATGATTTAACGGATAAACAATTCAATGCACTTGTCAAGGGTAATCCCACTATTCTATCTAAAGAACAGGCGCAAAATAAACTCATTTTTGCTTGGAATCATCCGAAGGCAGCAGTTGAGCCTGAAATTAGAGAACTAATCGAAGAGATGGCTAATCAGGCACAAAAAGAGACACAAGGAGAATTAAGTTTAGGTGAGGCTTGGGAACCTAGTCAACCCAATACAGATCAAGCGGATCAAGAGATAGCCGATAGTTATAGCGAAAATTTTGAAATGATTGCTCAAGAATTAGCTCTTGATGATTCTACTGCTAAAACATTAGAGTTTGCCCATTACCATCCTGAACAAGCGGACTTAACTCCTGACTTACAAGCCTTGTTAGAAGCAACAGAAGCTGCAGCTGAAATGGAAACTCAAAATCAGGAGGGTTTTCCCGATGGATGGAAGACACCAGTCGATACCAAAAAATTTGATAAAACCATCAGTTTAAAATATGATGACCATTTTTCTAAAAATCTAGATGAAATGGCTTTGAAAAAAGGTTTATCTAAGCAGGAGAAAGCTCAGCTAGAAACTCTTCATTATAATCCCAAAGCTGACGTACCCGATAGGGCTAAACTTTTAAACTTATTAAAAGAACTGACATCCCAATCCAAGCAAAATACTAGAGAAGAGTTTAATTTGCCTGCTAATTTTAAATTTTTACCCTCTTCTAAGCAGCATGAAAAAATGCTCAATCAGCAGTTTGATAAAGGATTTAAAGAGCAGATCGATAAAGTACAACCTCCCCTTTCCCCCGATCAAAAAGCATCTTTGTTAGCTAATAGTAGTTTAAGTAGTCCAACCCTATCCCCTGATTTAAAGAAAATACTCGATAAGTTAAAAGGCGAAACGATCAGCGAAATGAAAGAGCGCTATGGATTGCCGCAAGAGTGGCAACCCAAAGCTAAACTAGGTACTTTGCCTACAAAAAATAGTTCTATCAAAGAAAATGCTAAAGCTGACAAAGGAGCTAAATCTGAAGAAACAGAAGACACTGCAGGCATTTCATCTGATAAACGCATCCCTGGTAGTCGCTTTTATAGCGGTAAAGTTAACTTAGGAGAAACCCAAGAGGTAACTCCTCGCGATAATCAATTAGCTGAAAATGTGTTGAATCACTTTACCGAGTATCAAAAAAATTTAACTAAATGGGGTAATACCTATCTAAATTCACAAGAACGGATGCCGATGGGTGATTGTATGTTAGCTGTTAGTTCAGCCCTGGATCGCCTTAGAGATAATGTCTATAAAAGTCAAATAGCTGACACGGAGATGTTGGATAAAACCTCTAAAATGCAAAAGGAAAACACCAATTTACAATTACTGAAACAAAAAGAGATGATGGATAAGCAAAAACAGGATAAACCCAAAGAATGTGTCATCTTCAAAGCGATTGAAATTATTATTCCCATCCCTTCTCTCTCTAGTTTAGTCATTGATAGGGTTAAGTTAGATTTATGGATGGTTGATATTTTGACTGGTGGCATGGTTACGATGATCACTCAAGCAGCTAATATCCAGCCTATCTCAGAAAATCCTTTGGAAATGTTAGGTTGGATTTCAAAAGATCAAGCGCAATGGGTAGATCTAGCTTGTCAAATTGTGGTTATGGTCGCTGAAATGGTCATTTCAGCTTTACTTGCTCAACCTGAATTAGTAGCAGCAGAAGTTGTAGAAATGACTGCTGCCGTTAGTGAAGTAGCAGTAGAAGTAGCCCTTAAAGCAGCTGAAGAAGCCATAAAAGAAGCAGCTGAACAAGCTGTCCAACAAGCACTTAAACAGGGTTTAAAAGAGGGAGTTGGAGAGGGATTAAAAGAGGGAGCAGAACAGGGCACTAAAGCCATAACACGCGAAGCAGCCGAAAAAATCTTTAAAGAGACTTTTCAGAAAACGATGAAAGAAGAGGTAGAAAAGATAATCCAGCAGCAATTGAAAGAAGCAGCTAAAGAGGGTAAAAAAATTGATGAGTTAGCGATTAGAAAAGGAATAGATAAAGGCGTAAAAGAAACAATTGATAAAACAGCCCAAAAAGGCGTCCAAAGAATGATTGAAGAAAATGGCTTAGAAGTAGCCAAAGAGACAGGTATTAAAGGCACATTTAAATCGGGAGTAAGAGAGGTTCAAGGCGCTGCACAAAAAGTGATGGAGCTGCAGGATAAAGCGTTGAATAAATTAAAAGAGGTCTTGCGTCTTGGCAAAGATGATGGAGATGAAGTGACTAAAGAGATGCTGAAAGCTGCCAAAAAAGCTGCAGCCAAAAATACAGCTAAAGGAGAATGGATGACCAAGATGGGCAAAGGGTTAGACAAAGCTGTCATGATTCAAGATGTGCTAACTTCAGCTTTGCAAGGTGTTGGTCAAATCTTGCAAGGTGTTAAAAGTCTAAAGCAAGCCGATTTGACCATGACTTTAGCAAAGTTACAAGCTGACCTAGATATGTTAGGTACTGATATGCAGATCTTGCGCAAAGTAGCTAGCACTCTACTCGATAATGTAACTCAAGAAGCTAGCTGGATCAATGATATTAACAAACAGGAGTCGCAATATTGGAAAAATAGCAATATCCGCTTCATCTCTGCCTAAAGTTAAAAATTCACTAGCCTAGAATGATTACAGAGGATGCCCTATATGTCAAATAAAACTACGCCTACAATTAAACCTGATTTAGTTAAAGCTACTCCAGTGCCATCCGCTAGATGGAAAGCAGCTCCTGTCATAGAAGATGATGCGCTCACTATTATGAAAAAAGTTTTTCCTCTACAATGGCGTGCACGGGCTACAGATGCCGTTTTAGAGCAATTTTACGATAAAGGCTTACTACTTTATAAATCGGGTAAATATAAGGATGCTCTACCCTATTTTAATCTACTGACAGCTGCTAATATCAAAGAAGCCCGTTATAGTTTTGCTAAAGCTGCCACTTATCACATGTTAAAAGAGTATCTTGTAGCGGGTCAATCCTACAGTATCTGCTCGATGATCGATCCAGAAAATCCCATTCCTCAGTACCATTTAGCTGATTGCTGCTTACATATGAATAATTTTATCGGTGCTTTTATTGCTTTAGAAATGGCACTTGCGCGCTGTAAAAAAAATCCTGAGTATCAAAGTCTGCAAGACAGAGTGCAAGTGATGCTCAATGGTTTAAAAAAAGAGTTTGAAGAAAAGAAAAAATTAGAGGAGAAATTCTTTTACGATGATGGGACCCATCACCGTATTCATTAAAAACAGCTGCTAGTAGTAATAGTTATGCCCTTTTTTTTCATTTGATTGACTAAATCAGCATGTAGTTCTGTCCACCTTAAACTTAAAATTATTTTTCTCAGGCTTTTTATTTGCATTAACTTTAAAAATTGATTTTTTGTGAAAGTAGCTCCTGAGATACTTATTTTGTGAAGCTTTTTAAAATTCTTTAATTGTTTCCAACCTTTTATCCTTTTACAGTTCATTAAATTTAATACTTCTAGCTGTTTGCATTCTATGAAATGCTCAATATCTATTTCTTCTAGACATTTTCTTAATTCTAGGGAACAAAGATGGCTTAGGTAACTAATTGTCTCTAATCCTTTGACAAACTCACAATCAGATACATTGAGATAGGTACAGTACTTTAACGAAGCTAAACTTTTTAAATCGATTACTCCTTTGCACCTTTCTATTTTAAGAGAGCATAAAGAAGATGGATAGCTGATTTCAGTGTGTTGTTGATTGAAATCTACCTCATAAAATGTACAAGATTCTAAATAAGGCAATTGAGCTAACAAATTTAATGGCAAATTCCCTTCGCAAGCTAAAATCTTTATATCTTTTAAAGAGGGAAATTTTTTGCTTATTTCCCTTCCCTTTATTTCATTAAATTTGCTTAAAACGAGAGTTTTTAAGGTGGGTATTATCTCTACCTTTGTTAGATCGATTGGACTCTTATTTAATCCCCCGACTAGCGAAGATCCTCTCAATAAAAGAGTTTCAAGATTCTTAAAGTGATGGATAGTTTCTAAACTACTTATTTTCTCGCTAGCAATACCCAATACTTTTAACTGTTTAAAACTCATGATGTCCGCTAGATCTATCTCCTCACAAGATAACTTAAAAGATTCCATAGACGTTAAATGATTGAGGTGATAAAGACCTTTAATCGATTTAGCAGCTATATTTATTTGAGTTAACTTTTTATGTTGTTGAAGGAGAATAAAGTCGACTACATCTTCATTATTACTTAAAGTAAGAGAACATAGGTCAAGATTTTTTTCCAAATAGTTTAGATCGATCGGTGTACTATTCCTGAGAAAATGCAGTTCTTTGATTTTAGTTAATTCTGCAAGAAAGTGTAGAGAGAAATTATTTTTATAGCCCTCTAGTGTAAGCTTTTTAAGAGAGTTTAATTTATTTAAGTTCTCTACTCCCGTAGAATAATTGCAATTTACATATAAGCTTTCAAGTAGAGCTAATTGGCTAATGTATTTTAAATCTAAACTCTGAGAATAGCTACAATAATTTAAATGTTTAAGATTTTTTAATTTATTGAATTGTTCTACATTTGTAACTATTGAATATATATTATCACACTTATAATCAAAGTTTTCCAATTTTTCAAATCTAGTCAGTTGTTCGAGATCCAATTCTTGTGAATAATCTTTAAGTTGAAGAGATTTAATATAAGGCACATGATCGGCTACTAACTTTAAATTGCCTTTTTTTAAAACGAGCTCTTCTAAATTAGGACACTCTTCAAAAATTTTGCAGTGTGTGCTATTGGAAAAGTCAAAAAATGCATAGGGTGATAAATCCAAGTACTTAAGATCTTCGCCATATAGTTTAACATATTGGCTTAGCTCTTCTATATTTCTTATCTTCTTTTGCAATTGGTAACGATCTAATAAGTTAGGTTTTGTCGCTGCTTGATTAAAAGCCTGACTGACCTGGGCTAAGGCGCTGCGCGTATTGTTGTCCGCATGCTTAATCAGGTTTTCGCTCAGTGCTTCGGAAAAATACTGTTCAGAAATGGATTTAGGAGCCGTATCTAATCGGATAGTAAAAAAATAATGGTAGACTCGATTCCATATTTTTCTGATTAGATGAGTGGTAGAATCCTCCTTTAAAATAGAAATCTGTTGCTTAAGCTTCTCTACATCTTCAGCTTGATAAGTTTTTCTATCTTTTACTTTAAAAAATAAGTTGGCTTTAGTAATCAGTTGGTTAAGAGAATAGACTTTATTCTTTTCTTTAATCTTAGGACCGTTCCACTTAAATTCAACTGAACAACTAGTTAAATACTTGTTTAAATCAGCAATGTTACTACAATTTTTAAATTTCAAATTATTCACTAATTAACCTAATTAATTTTAAGATGGATTTATATATTAACAGATTAATTGTTAATTTTCTATAAATTAATTTTGATTTTTATGTGACTGACAGCCTATAGTTTTTGATATGTCTCCTGATTCTGTTTCTTCTATTTTTCATTCTGCTAAGCGTTTCTTTTCAGGAACAATGCTCAGTCGGTTAACGGGATTGCTACGCGATATCCTAATGGCTAGTGCCTTTGGCACCCAAGAATCTGCGGCAGCCTTTCTCGTCGCTTTTCGGTTTGCCCATCTTTTTCGGCGCATTTTAGGAGAAGGAGCGCTTCAAACAGCTTTTATTCCACAATTTGAAAAGTTAAGGCAGGTTAATTCTTTAAGAGCTGCTCTATTTTTTCGCGATTTAACTCTGTTACTCACTTTATTTCTCACGCTTCTCATTACACTCACTATTTTTGTTTTGCCCAAAATTATAAAACTAGAGGAGTGGAGTACAGGAAATCAAGAGATTATCCATTTAACCTTACTGATGTTGCCAAGTTTACTCTTCATTTGTCTATATGGCTTAAATGCTTCTCTCTTACAATGTGAAAAATATTACTTCGTGACAAGCGTAGCTCCTGTAGCTTTTAATCTAGCTTGGATCCTGGGCATTTTATGCTTAAGTCAAATAATTCCCCTAGTAGCCATGCAGGTTTTAGCCTATTTCGTTATCTTAGGTTGTGCTTTTCAGTGGCTAGTTACGCTTCCTAGCTGTCTAAAAGTTTTGCACAATCACGGCTTAACTTTTTTCAAAATTCTCTCTTTAAAGAGAGAGTATTTCTTTTTTTCTACAGATCTCAAAGGACTCTTTAAACCGCTAGTGTGGGGCATTATCGGCGTATCTGCTTCTCAAATTAGCAATGCCTTTGATGCTATCTTTGCCCGTTATGCAGAATTAGAGGGACCAGCCTATTTATGGTATGCGATTCGCCTGCAGCAACTCCCTTTAGGCTTATTCGGCATTGCTTTATCGGGTGCTCTATTGCCTCCTTTAGCGCGTGCTTTTAAGCAGGATTTGACCGATTATAAGCAGTTCATAGAATTCACTCTTTCACGGGCCCTTTATTTAATGATCCCTATCACTTTTGGAATTTTTATTCTAGGTGACCAGACCCTCTATCTTTTATATGGAAGGGGTGAATTTAAATTAGAAGCGCTGATTGGGACAACCTATTGTCTATGGGCCTATGGGGCTGGCCTCATCCCAATGACTCTTCTGCTCATTTTAAGTGCTGCTTTTTATGCTCAGCAGAACTTTCGGCTGCCGATGCTCATCTCTCTAACAGCTGTAGCCTTTGATTTGATTATCAATACGTTACTCGTGCTAGTTTTTCATCAAGGCTCTTCTAGTATTGCTTGGGCTACAAGTGCAAGTGCTTGGCTCAATTACTTTTTGCTAGCCTTTTTTTTAACCCGTGCGGTTGGACACGTTGTGACATTTTTATTCTGG
This sequence comes from Parachlamydiaceae bacterium, assembly GCA_965200675.1. Lineage (GTDB taxonomy): Bacteria > Chlamydiota > Chlamydiia > Chlamydiales > Parachlamydiaceae > CBDAUP01. The sequence goes on from CBDAUP010000002.1 coordinate 233,170, forward strand.
AAAGATATGGGAATTATTATGCTGGCTTCTTTTTTAGGTACTGTCCTAAGTGTAGCTACTGGTCGATTCCTTATGGGATTTTGCCCTTTTTGGTCTATCTTGTGGAGTCTACCCTCTTTAGCTTATCCGACTGATTTTACGCTAACTATTTTCTATTTTAGCTGTCAATCTTTAGCTTTTTTACTTGGCTTTGCTCTGCTGGCTTATCCCTATTACTTAAACTATAGGAAAACTAATCGCAAGGTTAATTAATTTTAAGGTCTTAGCCACGCATATTTAGCGATCTTTTTATTGTATTTTTCTATCCATGCTGTCTTTTCTAGAGCATCTTTAGTCGTGTACTTTGAATGAAAGACAAAGAGCAGACCTATAATTGGTATTTGAGCTACCACTAAGGTATAAAGATAGTGTTGATCGATGCGTTTAGCTATCTGTTGATGGAGTTGTTTAAATTTGAAGCGGTTAATCAAAATTTTTCTTGTTTCTTCACTTGTTTTGTTTTGATAAATTTGTATTTCCTGATCTATTAACTTACACTCTTTTATCGTTTTATAAATTTTTTCCCATGTTCTTAAGTAGCTTTTAGCTTGCTTATTGTCTTTATACTCTTTCTGTTTTTGATTTTTAGCTGCTTTATAAGTTTTTGTTATATTCTCTTCTAATTTTAGATCGCTAATTTGAGCTCTAACATAATAGTCTTGCTTGACTTTAGCAAGAATTTTCACTTTTTCTGCAGTTTGTTTAATTTTTCTTTGGGCTAACTTTTCTAATCTCTTATTTTTAATCGTTTCAATCTCCACAGCAGCATACTGCTTTAAATGGGTGATCTTTTTTCCTATGAACCAGCTTTTACCCATGCGATAAGAAAAATCTGCTACGAGATAGAGTTCTGGCAAAAGCGCTAAAGCTATCAAAGCCAAATGAGTATTAAGCGTATTAAACAGGATTAAACCTAGATCAAGTGGAAGCAGCATTGTTTCCGCTCTTACTTTTAATTTAATCTTACCCGTGCTAAAATTAACTGTAGGAACACAACTAATCGCATCATAAAACATTATTTTTACCTTGATTAATACTAAGACATAACTAGTTTAACATTTTTTTCAAAAATATTAAATATTAACTCTTTTGAAATAAGATTAGTCTTATCTATTTCAATAAATCTTATGGAAGCTATCTTTACTACCTCTTTAAGATACTGATCTGTCAGCTGATATCCCACTATATTGAGCTTTCTTAATCTGTTGAATTTTTTCATATTAGCCCATCCAAAAATATCTCGACACTTTTCTAAATGTAAAAAATTAAGATTTTTAACTTCTGCAATATATTCTAGATTGATGTTTGTATTAATACACTTATTAAACGATAAGTTTTTGAGCTGAGAAAAGTTTTTCAACTTTTCTATATCATTTATATCTTCAAAACCTGAAAAACTCAAAGTTTCTAATTGCTGACAGTGCTTAAAATCTTCTATAGAAATTTTTCCTGTTTGGACAGTTAACTTAAGATAAGAAAGCTCTTTTAAAGAATTGAGCTGTTCTAAATTTAATAGAGAAGGATAGGATAGTTTAAGACTATTTAAATTAGTTGTTTGAGATAAGCAAGTTAAATCAAAAGAGGTTTGATTGGACTTTATAGTTAAACTTTTCAAAGAAGATACATTGCCTAGCTCTGTGATTTCTAAAAATTGACAGCCTTTTGCTTCAAAATGCGTTAAATTTTTTAATTCATTAATAAAATTTAAATTAATAACATTGCTGAAATCATATAGCGTCAATTTTTTCAGATTTTTTAATTCTCCTATTATTTCTAAAGAAGGCAAGTCACTATGCTGCCCATCCAATTTTAACTCTTCTAACAAAGAAAATCTTCTAATGTGATCAAAATTAAGTATAGTTAAACTGCTTAGTTGGAACTTCTTTAAATTGATTAAGAGATTATAATCTTCTAAATCTATCTGTTCTGTTATAATTTCTAAATCTTCAATAGAAGGAAAATAGTTAATGCCACGAATTTGAGTATACTCTTTTCCCAATTCTTCTATTTTGAGATGTTTGAGCTTATTATCTCTTAAAACTGCCAGATTTACATTTAAATCCCAACCGCTAATATGAAGGGTAAAAAGATTTTTAAACTCACTTAAATTTTCTAACCATTTATCTGCACGATTACCATCGTTTAGTTCTAGTGACTGAATATTTTCTAAATTGGCTAAAAACTTTAAGTCATTAAGAGAGTCTAAACTATCTAGTGTAATCTTTTGAAGTGCAGTCAATTGTTTAATACACTCATGATTTATCACTTGAGTATTATTGATATAAATAGTTTTGAGATTTGTTAACTTTTGTATGTTTTCTAAATTTAAACTATTAGTACGCAAGGATTGCCAATGAAATTCTTCTAATTGAGTCAAGTCATTTAGTTTATCTAAATTTTCTATAGCTAGATTAAACTCAAAAAAACCTTTCACATAGCTTAATATTTTTAAATTTTTAAAATCTTTTAAGTGTGCTACATCTATTTTTGATCTATATCTATTTAAATTGAGCGATTTTAGAAAGGGAAAATGGGCAGCAATGGCCTTCAAATTCCCTCTAATTAAAGTCAATTCTTCTAAATTAGGACAATGCTTAGCTAGTTGAGCATAGTCTTGAGGTGACAAATTAGAGAACTTCAAATCTGTTAAATCTAACTTTTTAAGTGCGCCTTTATACAGCTTAAGGTAATGGATTAGATCTTCAAATGTGACTATTTTCTCATAGAGATGATGCTGATCTAAGGAAGTATGTAGACTACTTGCTTTATTAAAAGCATGATTGACTTGTGCTAAAGCAATACGCGCATTGTTATCAGCAAATCTAAACAGGTTTGGTGCTAAAATTGTCGGAAAATAGGGTTCTGAAACTTCTATAGCAGTTGTCTCTAATTTTACTTCTTTAACAAAGAAATAGCGATAAATTTTATTCCACAAACGCGCAATGGGATTAGCTTGCGGACAGTCTCTTAAAAGTACAATATGCTGTTTGAGCTTTTCTATCTCTTCTGTTTCATCAGATTGCAAGCTTTTAACTTTAAATAGGAGATTAGCTTTGGCAATCACTTGATTAATTGAGTAAAACTTGGCTTGCTCCTCTATTCTACTACCTTTTAAAGTCATTTTAATTTTACAAGAACTTAAATATTTGTTTAGCTCTTTAATGTTGCTACAATTAAATAAATTCAAATTATACATTGTTATTATGTGTCTTTATTTGAAATAAAGATACATAATAACAAAAGTCGAATTAAATTTATATAAAATTTATTATAGACAGAAAATAAAAAAGCTCTTATCTAAAGTGATAAGAGCCTTGAAAATAGATAAAAAGAGTAATAAATTAATTAGTATGGGCTAAGAAGTCGCAAATCTCATGGAGATTAATTTCAATTGGCCATTTAAACTGTCCTTCTATCGGTTTTGCCATCAGTTGACCAGAAAACGTACTATGATCCACTGTTAGGTAATCTGGTATACTGCGCATTGAGCTATCCATTGCATCGACAATCTGCTTAAGCTTACGCGATTTTTCTTTAACAGATATAACCATCCCAGGTTCTACTTGAAAAGAACGACGATCTACCTTTTTACCATTAACCATAATATGTCCATGAGAAACTAACTGATGAGCACCAAAAATAGTAGGTGCTAGCTTCATGCGATAGACAACATTATCTAAGCGGCATTCTAGTAATTGCGATAAGATTTCAGCTGTATTACCCTGCATTCTCAAGGCTTTTTTAAAGTAATTAACGAGTTGTTTTTCACTTAGCATGCCATATACAGCTTTGAGCTTTTGCTTTTCTTCTAACATCAAACCATAATCTGATTTTTTGCGACGACGAGCACCATGCATACCTGGAGGATTGGGCTTATGTAGTAAAGGGTTGCGCTTACGACCAAAAATATTGACCCCAAAGCGACGTGCAATACGGTTTTTATTGCCTATAAAACGACTCATTTGTTCTCCTAAAAACTAAAATAGTAAATGGAGATTATTTCATACCATTAGATTTCTAACAAGAAAAAAGAGTCGCTATTACGCGCTTGTTAAACTATTCCTTTTTCTGTTACTATCCTTAAAGTAGGTCATATGGTCAATTACTCATTTTCACTTGCACTGATTACGGGTGCTACTTCAGGAATCGGAGAAGCTTTAGCCCGTCTTTTAGCTAGTAAAGGCATTTCGCTTATTTTAACGGGTAGAAAAAGTGAAATCTTAGCTCATTTAGCTCAAGAACTGTCTAGTTTTGTGCCTATACAGACTAAAGCGATTGATTTGAGCAAATCAGAGGAACGGCAAACTCTTCTTCAATTGATTAAAGAGCAAAGTCCTGATTTAGTGATTAATAGTGCAGGTTATGGATTTTATGGTGATGTATTGACTACCCCTGCCGAAACTTCATTAGATCTGATAGAAGTCAATGTCAAAGCGCTAGTAGAAATTACGGTAGAATCTGCAAGAGTCCTTGTTGCGCATCAAAAGACAGGGATGATTCTCAACTTATCTTCGGCAGCTGCTTTCCCCGTTTTTCCTGGATTTGCCGTTTATAGTGCTTCTAAAGCATTTGTCAATCAATTTTCGGAATCTTTTGATGAAGAGATGCAACCCTTTGGCATTAGAATTCTCTGTGCCTGTCCAGGCGTTGTGGCTACGGGTTTTAGAAAAAATGCCGGTGCTTACCGCTCTGAGAAAGAGGATGCGATTCAGCCTATGACAGCTTCCTATGCTGCTCAGCAAATTTGGCAGCAAATTGCTAAGAAAAAGAAAATTAAGATCTTTAGTTGGCGTTACCAGTTGATGATCTTTTGTGTGCGCTACGTGCTACCAAAAAAATGGGTCGCTAAACGCGTTTATCAAACGATTCAAACATTTACTCATCCAAAAGAGATTATAAAAAGAGAATAAAGAACGATCATGCTTAAATTTGAAGATTTAGGACTTGCGCCCCTTATTTTAACAGCGCTAGAAAAAATTGGTTATAAAGAGCCATCTGATATTCAGGCTCTAGCTATTCCCCTCATTATGAAACAACAAGATCTGATTGTGACAGCACAAACCGGTTCTGGCAAAACGGCCACGTGTGCTATTCCCATCTGTCACCGCGTTAAAACAGAAGAAAAAACGATTCAAGCCTTAATTATTGTACCAACTAGAGAACTAGCAGGTCAATATGCTACGGAAACGCAAAAAATTGGCTCTCAAAAAGGAGTCAAAACTTTTGCTATTTATGGTGGAGAGGATGCTTCTTTACAACAATCGAAGCTCAATCATGGGGTTCATGTACTTGTAGCTACCCCTGGCCGTTTAATTGATTTCATTTACTCTAGACAGATTGATCTTTCCCATGTGGAAACATTAATCTTAGATGAAGCTGATGAAATGTTAAGTATGGGGTTTTATGAGGATTTAGAATTTATTATCCAATGCTTAATTCACCCTCATCAAACGTTACTCTTTTCGGCTACGATGCCTAAGCAAATTAGAATGATTGCCAAGCAGCACATGCAAAATCCATTGGAAATTTCCCTTTTATTAGAACCCTCTGCGCCTAAACAAATTGCCCATCAATTTTTTTACTGTCAACCTCATGAGCGCAAATCAGCTCTTTTAAAACTGATTAGAGAGGCTTCTCCTGAACAGGCCATTGTTTTTTGCCGTTCGCGCCATGAATGTGAAGAGGTCACACGTGCCTTAAAACAGGATCTAGATGGGATAGATTTTTTGCATGCAGGCTTAACGCAGGATATTCGCAACATTGTGATTAGCAAATTCCGCGCTAAACGCTTGCGTATTTTAATTGCAACCGATATTGTTTCTAGAGGATTAGATTTTTCAGGTATTAGTCATATCTTTATTTACCATTTGGGCGAAGACCCCGATGTGTATGTACACCGCTCAGGTCGCACAGGCAGATTTGATAAACCAGGCACTGTAGTTACCTTGATAACGGATCGCGAACGCGCTGTATTGGAACGCATTTTAAAACAGCTCGATCGTGAACCTATTTGGTTAAGCTCTCCTCCTCCTTTAAAAAGTAAGACACAACCTAAGCCTTTTTATAAAAAACGCTCTTCTAGTTAAACCCATTACATGTGAATAGAATGATGCCTAGCAGCATTTCTAATAGCGGCAGGCACAGACCTGTTAATGAATTGACTAGGAAAATGATGGAGAATATTTTTCCATAATACAATGTCTATGATATGGGCATTGGCTCCTTGATTTAAAGCTTCTATTGCATCTTTAATTTGATTAAAAGAGTAATTTTCTACTTTGCTTGCAGATTTAAAAAATAAAGAATGATCCATTATTTGTTGAATTTCAATTAGCAATAATTCACTGTCGGAAAAATCATTTCGACTTTCACACAGTACTTTGGCAAACCTCAAAAGCGTTTCAGCATCCTGCTTCTCTATTATTGTTAAATCCTCTTCTATATTCTCAATCAGAGGAGAAGCTAATTTAAAATCTTTTAATTTATCATCAAATAATTTCTTGTCTTGCTGAGTAAACATCTCATTTGTATAGGGACTTTTCCAATTATTTGCTGATTGTTTAAATGTTTTATCTAACCAGTCTTTATCTGTGCCTTGCAAGACATAAGCGTAATTATCGCTAAGAACAACATAATTACTTGCCTCTTTTTCTTGTACTTTGTGTATTAATTAAATGATTAGTTAACAAACTAGGATTGCTCTCATCTTTTAAAATTTTTAACTCAATGAGCAAATTTGTTATTGCAGTTTTTGTCAAATAGGGAAATTGCTGAGGATGCTCACATAAATCATTAAAACAGGAAGCCCCATACATTTTTGCCTTTTGCTCTTCTACTTTTTCCTCATTTATAAGAGAAGAATTGATCAGTCTTTCAATAATCAAATGATGGTCGATTACTTTTTTAGAGAAAGGTGCTAAGCCATTGATAGCTACATAGATATAGTCTATTATTCTTTCACTCGTATAAATTTTATCAAATTTACTGATTAAATCTTTCGTTTGAAAATTTTTTAAATCATTTTGTTTATCTTTTATTTCTGTAAGTAGAGGTTGCGCTATTAAGTTTTTAATCTTTCCTAAACGCTGTCTAATACCGAGAACTGTATGAGTGGTAAGGCTAAAAATGTTAGCAAAATAGTCGTTATTTTTTGTTTAGTCGTTAAATTTCTAAAATCCTTTATAACGTCAAATTTATTTGAGAAAGGATTAAAATAATCTATTTTTTTATCAATATGCATATTCAATTGCTCACTTTATTTGAAAAATCAATATAATACAAATTTCATTATTAAATCAAATAATAACTAGTTTAATTCAATTAAAATAGAAATTATAGTATAATTAGATTATAATTTTTATTATTTAAGGATTAAAATATGGAAGCCACATCTCATCTCTTATCTTCCAATTGTGTCCAATTGGATCATCACTTAAATAAGGGAGAAAAAGATCTACCAATAGAGATATTAAGTCAGTTAGTCTTTAAGAATTTAAGCCGATCACAACTTGCTACTACAGTATTAGTGAGTCGCAAGTGGTACCAAGCTTCTATAGCTCATCTAAAGTTAACCATTAGTCCTGTCCTTAAATTTGCTGGATTAATTGCCAATTCTTTAGATAAAGAGAGGTATCGAGGTTTGATCCTTAAGTTCAAAAAAATAAATAAATATGTGCTAAACTCTACAGTAGAACGCAGTCTAAGTCCTAACTATGCCTATCATTCTTTGATTTTAAATCCTAAGACTTTGGCTCAAGCTGAGGAACTCTCATTAGATCTTAAGCAACAGATGGCCAATAAAATTAATCTTTTACCCTCTAGTATAATCAATCAACTGAAACCTAGCTTATTTATTAAAGAACCTAAATTCACTTCTATGCTATTTGAACTAGCAGATAGTATAAAATACTTACGCAAAGCAGTTTTAATTGAAACTCCTACAGATGATTGCAAAGAAAAAATTTTATCATTTATAGATTATCTTTTAAAAAATAATTACTTTCAATTAACTGAGAAAATTGCAACTAAATCTACTAACTTACAAGTTCGATTAAAAATTTATATTAAATTGGGAAGCTACTTTTTAATAAGAGGAGATTTTAAAAATTTTACAAGATTAGCTGATAAACTGACTAAAATTGATAGAATGAATAGAAGTGATTCTAATAAATTCTTTTATAAGAGATCATTTTTTAATTTTATGAATAAAGGAGGATTAAAGAATTTCAATCGTAATAAGATTATTGAGATCTTATCTAGTAAGCATTTACATTTAGATCAGAATCTAATGATCAATTTATTAAGAAATAATTTTTTTAATGAGCTGTATCCAGTTTTTTTAAATAATGTAAAAGGTAATATGAAAAAAGATCTTAGTGCTTATCAGCTTATGCCAAGTAAAGACCAATTTTATCAGCAAATAATACAAGAAGGCTATCTGATAGAAGCCCTTAAAATATTAAAAATACTGTTAGAATTAGAACATGGTGATTATTTTAAACATACCTATAGTAGAGATTTTAATTGTTCATCCTTAATAAAAAAAATTTTTTCTCATTTAATCAAGCATAACAATAGCTTTGATGTAAAATATTTAATAGAAATAATGAGCTTTACCTCTCTCAATTTTTTAATAAATATTGAAGATTGTAGCACAGATCTTATTAATCTATCTTATAAATTGGAAGAAATTATTATTAAAAAGCTAATTGAGAATAATCAACTAGATGAAGCAATTGAAAGAACGACGAGATTAAAATCGCAACAAGAAATAAAAAAACTTTTACCCGCTATTGTAAAAAAATTCAATACCCAACAACCAAATAATTCTCAAATTGATGAAAATAGCTTTTCATTTAAAATTAAAGAGCATCTAGGCATTAAGTTAACTCACAAAGAAAGAATAAAAAAACAGTTGTATAAACTTTTAACTTTTCCTTTTACAATTTATCAGTCGCTAAAAGGTAGATTGAGTAAAGTCGCAGTTAGTTAATCTCTTGATTTAATTTTAAATAGTGCCTTAATTCATAAATTAACAAATCAGCTTTCGCTAAAGCTATCTTTTGTTTTTCAGCTAACGCATGCGCACTTTTCTCTTTCACTCCACAGTAAATTTTAATTTTAGGCTCTGTGCCTGAAGGACGGATCATAATTTTACTCCCATCCTCTAGCCAAAGTAAAAGCACATCGGAAGAGGGCAAAGAAAGAGCCGTTATTTCCACTGTTTGAGTCAATTTCTGAGTAGAGGTTAAATAGTCCTCTATTTTCACAATAGCTACTCCATTTAAATGAGAAGGTGGCACCAGACGCAAATTTTTCATTAAAATTTGTATTTTCTCCTTATCCTTTTTGCTATCCTCAAATTGCACTGTAGATAAACATTCCCAGTAGAAACCATATTTTTGATAAATTGTTTCTAAAAGATCAATCAGCGTTTTACCCTGTAGTTTAGCATCGAGGGCTACCTCAGCAATCATTAAAGCCCCTGTAATGGCATCTTTATCTCTTACAGCTGTGCCGATCAGACAACCATAGGATTCTTCTCCACCAAAAATGAATTGCCACTCTTTAGAGCTATTTTCCCACTCTTCTATCTTTTCAGCAATATATTTAAAACCGGTCAAGACATCAAAACAGGGCTTTTGATGTCCTTCACAAATAGCCCTAAAAAGCTCTGTCGTGCCAATTGTCTTGATAAAAGCCGCATTTTCAGGTAATTGGCGCTGCGTTAGAATATACTCTAGGATAAGGCAAGCAAACTGATTGCCATTGAGACGTATAATCTGACCTTGATGTCTAACTGCAATGCCAATTCGATCGGCATCGGGATCCGTTGCGATTAAGATATCTCCTTGAATCGCATTTAACTGTGCTATACCCATCTCTAAAGCTGCTTGCTCTTCGGGATTAGGAGAAGAAACTGTAGAAAAATTTCCATCGATAATCACCTGTTGCTCAACTAAGTCAATAGCGGAAAAACCAGCTGCTTGTAAGGTTTGAGGTAATAAAGTAATGCCTGTGCCATGTAAGCTCGTATAAACAAGTTGTAAAAGAGAACCCTGTTGCTGATTCTGCTTAGATTGAATTTGAATCTCCAACGCTGTTTTGATGTACGCTTCATCGATCTCTTTGCCTACCCATTCAATGGAAGGATGATTGACAGAAGGGACCTGTTTAACTTGACTTGGATCTACAATCTTTTTTATTTCGGCCATGATCTGATGATCGCAAGGAGAAACTACTTGCGCTCCATCTGCTCCATAGATTTTATAACCATTGTACTGCGGAGGGTTATGAGAAGCTGTAATCATGATAGCCGCTTGACAACCCTTTAAGCGGCAACTAAAGGACACTAAAGGCGTGGGCCGCAGCTCTTGGCAGAGATACACGTAAATCCCATTGCCTGCTAGCACTTTAGCTGCTTCGATGGCAAATGCTTGTGAGTGATGACGCGAGTCATAACCAATGAATACACTCCATCGCGATCTTTCATTTTTTTGCTGGAGCAGATAATAGGCTAATCCTTGAGTCGTAGCTCGAATTGTATAATCATTGAGCCGATTACAGCCGAGGCCCATGATGCCGCGTAAGCCTCCAGTACCAAAGGATAAGGTGGTGTAAAAAGCATCGCTTAGCTGTTGAGGATGAGATTTTAATAACTCTCTTATCTCTAATTTAGTTTGGCTATCATAATCCCCTGTTAGCCATAAATCTATCTGATGTTGAGTAGCTGCATCTAATAAGAAAGTTTCCATTGAGTTTACATTTTAATGCATTTCGAAAATAAATCTATCTTAGTTTAAATATCAAATAGAGACAATCTGAAAAATAACCTGTTAGTGGATCGAAAAAGTAGTTATGCTAGACCGTAACAAAAACTAACCAACATAGAAAATTCATGTGTTCATTTTTTTTACCAGTGATCGACGATGGCGAGGATAAAGCTTCCCCCTTTAAGAATTTTCTTAGAACAAATTACCGCCATCTAAAAAAATGGGCTAAAAGAACGCAAACTAACTGTTTTCGACTCTACGATCGAGAGCTTTCTAATTATCCTTTAGCCATCGATTTGTATGCAGGCAATTTTTGTGTGCACTACTATGCCAAATCGCGCGATACTGAAGAAGCAGACGTTACCTTAGTAGAGGAAATTAATGCGACTCTCTCAACTCTTTTTGCTGTAGATGAAGAGCAAATTTATTGGCGCCAACGGTCGAAGAATAAATCGACCAGGCAATATGAAAAACGCGATCACTCTAATCACTTTTTCTTAGTACAAGAGTATGGGATCTACTTTACTATTAATTTAACGGATTACCTAGATACGGGCCTCTTTCTCGATCATCGAGAAACAAGGCAGCAGGTAGCCACTCTAGCAACTAACAAAAAAGTCTTAAATCTATTTGCTTACACTTGCTCTTTTAGCATCCATGCGGCTATGGCAGGAGCAACTTTCACTAGAAGTGTCGATCTATCGAATACCTATTGTGCCTGGGGTAGAAGAAATTTTAATGCTAACTCTCTTTGTGCTAAACAAAATGAAATCTTACGGATGGACTGTTTAAAATTTCTCACAAATCCCTTTTATAAGCATGAAAAATATGATCTCATCATCATCGATCCCCCGACTATCTCGCGCTCTAAAAAAATGGATCAATTATTTGATATTCAAGTCGATTACGTTTTTCTGATTAATGCATGTTTAAATCTTTTAAATTTAGGAGGAATTATACTATTTAGCACAAATTCTAATAAGTTTACATTTGATATCTTCCCATTTAGTCACTGTTTCATTTGTGAAATAACGCATAAGACAATTCCTTTAGATTTTCAACGCACTGCTTTGCACCGCTGTTGGAAAATAGAAAGAATTAAGTAGTAATTTTTACTTGAATAGGATAAAATCTACTATAGAGGGTGAAGTTAATGGATACGACTGATCTATCTAGCAATCTAATGCCTATTAACCGCTCCGGTCTTTCGGGTGAGGTTAAATCCATCTATATCTATAAAGATATGACCCAATCGACTGAACAGGTCGATTTTTTTAATCAAGCGGATCGCATTCAACTTTCTATTGAATCTCAGGCTCTTAATCAAGCACAAACTCATACTTTTACAGACAATAAATACATCAATTACTACTTAGAAGCATTGCAACAGGTGCAACAAGAAAAAGAGGCTGTTCCTCTAGCAGGCGTAGCTACCTACTTAAAAACCTCCTTTATTGCAGAAGCCTCCTCTTCTACTTTTGATATTAAAGGTTAGTTAAAAAAAATTACATTTTTGTTAATTTTAAAAAGAAAGACAAATTTTATAAAACTCTAATCTTATAAAAAATGTCTTCCTTTTTGAACTTAAATAATTACAAATTTTTTATTATTCTTAAGATTAATATTTTAATTAACTTTAACCTCTAATGTTCCTAGCCATCTTACTTATACTGTCATTTGAATTTTTTACAATTTGTTCACATATTTTTTGTAAACGCGTATGCGATGAGTAGATTGTCTCTTCTAAATACAATGGGTCTATTTTATCATATACATAACCTTTTTGTGTACATCTCTCACGAAAATCACAATCATCATTAAATATTAAAATTACTTCTTTATTAAGAGTTTTTTCTACTATTTTCTGAATACAATCTATTGCAAATTTCTTTTTTATTTCATTATCATTACTAGCCGATGTCTTCATGGAAGTTGTTTTATATATACTAGGTAAATCTCCTAAGTAATTCATAGTCATAACAATACCCTTAGAATATAAATATGATTTTTGAAAAGTAGTTAGGTTTGCTACTTTTTCTGGTAGTCCATTAGGAAAAGCAGATTTAGCACTTGTTGCCATATGTGCATTAACACCCTTACAATTTTTAGCTAATGATTCTAAAAATACTAAAGATTTAGGATGATCTTTAATAAATTTAGCAATTTTTAATTGTCCTTCTAAGAATGAGTCTATCTCTTTAGAAGTACATTCATGGATCGGGGGTTTATACATGACCTCTAAGTGCAATACTTGAACTGAATCATTTATCATTTAATTTCTCCTTATTAATTAACTCAATATTAATAATATATTTATTTATAAATAAACAATGCTAATAAATTCAATTTTTGATTACTCTTTTCTATATTTAATAGCTTCAAATTTTATAGCATTACATGATTTAGGAACATAATATATTATATAATTTAATTAATTAAAATTCAATTATTAATTTTATTTTAAATATAAGTATAATTAATAGTTTTAAATTAGATTATTTCTAAAACTGGTTAGGATAGTTAACAATATTAGATGGAGATAGATGTTAACGGATACGACTGATCTATCTAGCAATTTAGTGTCTATCAGCCCCTCCGATCTTTCAGGTAAGGTTAAATTCATTTATATCTATAAAGATATGACCCAATCAACTGAACAGGTCGATTTTTTTAATCAAGCGGATCGCATCCAACTTTCTATTGAGTCTCAAGCTCTCAATCAAACACAAACTCATACTTTTACAGACAATAAATAGATCAATTATTATTTAGAAGCATTGCAACAGGTGCAACAAGAAAAAGAGGCTGTTCCTCTAGCTAGCGTAGCTACCTACTTAAAGACTTCCCTTATTTCAGAAAGCTCCCCTTCTACTTTTGATATTAAAGGGTAGCTAAAGAATTTTATTTTTCTTTAATTTTAGAAAGGAAGACAAATTCTATAAAGATCTAATTTTATAAAAAATGTTTTCCTTTTTTAACTTAAATAATTATAAGCTTTTAAATAATTTTAAGATTAATGTCATCAATTAATATTAATCTTTAAGGTTTCTAGCCATTTTTCCTATATCTTTATCTAATTGAGATAAACCAAATACCTCAAATGATAAATTAAATGGTTTAGCTTCCTCTTTTCTCTGACTTTTAAATAGTTCAATATTAGAGTTATCTTCACCACAAAGGCAACTAATCTTCTTATGTTGGAATCCATACTGTGCACTAAACTAGAAAAATCATGTTCATTGCCAAATATTAAAATTACTTCTCTTTTCTCAGGATTTTTTTTAGTATTTTTTTAATAGATTTCATTGCAGCTTTTTCTCTAACCTCATTAAATAAAAAAGTATAATTATTTTTGCGTATTTCAGTATGAATTATAGCTGACTGCTTTGCTGAAATTACTTTATAGACATCGTCCAATTTTCCTATCGATCTCATAAGATTAGGGGCTAATATATCAGCTAATATTCCTTTCTGTAATTTATTTAATTCAGCTGAATTTTCTGGTATGCCATTAGGAAATATAGAACTAAAACATGAGCTTTTAAAATTATTAGATTTATTGCAATTTTTAGTTTGCCATTCTACAAAAACTAGCGCATTAGGATGTTCCTTAATATAATTAGCTATTTTTAATTGGCTTTCTATTACGTAATCTTTATTTTTAAGATCATGTTTATCAAATTCCGATGAGTGTCTTTGACCTAAATGTATTATTCTAACTGAATCTTGTATCATTTAATTCATCCTTACTAATTAAATTAATATTAGTAATTTTAACTATATCAGTTTATTGAATTAAATTTAATAAATTAATTATCTTAAATAAAATTAGATTAAATTTGAATGATAATAGATACTAATAGAATCTATTATTGAAAAAGAATATTAGATAGAAGATAATTGACCAAATTACTAATATTTAATACATATTAGTAATTTGGCGAAAGGAATTGATTGTTTATTTAGTCGAAGAATTATTTATCTTCCTCTTTTTCCGGTGCATCGGCAATTAAGGCTTCGGTGATTAAAACCATGCCAGCTACTGAAGCTGCATAGATGAGGCAATTTTTGACCACTTTAGCTGGATCTTTAATGCCGCTAATGGACAAATCTTCTACTTTTCCAGTTAATGCATTGAATCCGGAATTAAAGTCTTTAGATTCCATTGACTTTAATTCATTTAAAATCACCGAGCCATCTAAACCAGAATTATTGATGATCTGTTTTAAAGGTGTTTCACAAGCTTGTAATACAATTTTTGCGCCCATCAATTCATCTCCTTCGAGCTTGAGCTGATTGATTACTTTTCCAGCGCGCAAAAGGGCTACACCTCCACCTGAAACTACACCCTCTTCAGCTGCAGCTTTGGTAGAGTTTAAGCTATCTTCAAACATCTGCTTTTTCTGCTTGAGCTCTGTTTCAGTCGCAGCTCCCACACTAATGACAGCTACGCCGCCGCTTAGCTTAGCTTTGCGCTCTTCTAACTTTTCTTTGTCGTAAGAGCTTTTACAGATTGTTATTTCATTTTCAATCTGTTTCACACGCGATTGAATAGCAGCTGAACTACCTTTGCCATTGACGATAATCGTATTCTCTTTAGTAATCGTTATTTTTTCAGCACTACCTAGCGCTTCCACCTCGATATCTTTAAGAGAGGTGCCTGTATCCTCTGATACAACAGAACCCCCTGTTAAAGTGGCTATATCTTGTAATAATGCTTTGCGACGATCTCCGAATCCTGGAGCTTTAACCGCTGCTACTCTCAATGTACCGCGCAATTTATTGATGACTAAGGTAGATAGAGCATCTCCCTCTATATCTTCGGCAATAATCAGCAAAGCTTTACCAGTCGTGGCTACATTTTGTAAAATAGGCAAGAGTTCATGAATAGAGGATACTTTGCGATCGATAATTAAAATCTGCGGATCAGATAGTTCTATCAGCATCCGATCATTATTAGTGCAAAAGTAAGGACTTAAATACCCTCGATCAAATTGCATGCCCTCTACAATCTCAATGCCTGTTTCAGTACTTTTCCCCTCTTCGATGGTAATGACGCCTGCTCTGCCTACTTTTTCCATCGCTTCTGCAATGAATTTACCAATCTCTTGATTACCAGAGGCTGAAACGCTGGCAATATTTTGAATCTCCTGTTTATCTTTGACAGGAATCGCCATTCTTTCTATCTCTTTTATCACAGCTTCAACAGCTTTATCCATGCCTCGTTTGATGCCAATAGGACTAGCGCCTGCAGAGATGTATTTCAAGCCTGTTTCTACTAGAGTACAAAGCAAAAGAATGCCTGTTGTCGTTCCATCTCCACTTATTTCTTTAATCTTTTGCACAACCTCTTTACCCATTGAGACGCCCATATTTTCATAGGTATCTTTAAGGGTAATATCTTTTACAATACTACTTCCATCATTAGTAATAGTCGGTGAGCCCCAGCTTTTTTCTAAGCCTACATTGCGCCCTTTAGGCCCCAAAGTCACGCGTACAGTATCGGCTAAAGTTTTAATTCCTTTTAGCAACATTTCGCGCGCTTGTTCTTCAAAAATAATTTCCTTAGCTGTAGCAGACATCTATTTTCTCCTTGTTGTCATATACTTACATTTTTAAACTCATTTCTAAGGCTTTCACTGAATGAGTCAGTGCGCCTATTGAAATAGCATCGACCCCTAGTTCTGCATAAGAACGGATCGTATCAAGCGTAATCGTTCCCGATGAATCCACATAAATTTTCTTATTTGTTTTTCTAATCTTTTCGACACAGCGTGCTACTTCATAAGGGCTCATTTTGCAGAGAATAATGACTGTAGCAGGAGTTTGAAGAGTCTCTGATAGAAGAGCCATATTGTCTATTTCTATTTCAATGTCGACATGGGGCCGATGAGCTAGAGCTTTTTCCACAGCTACTTGAATGGGATGTGTTTTACTATGCGATAAAAAGGCTAAATGATTGCGCTTAATAATAAAGCGATCATCTAATCCAAAACGGTTATTAACCCCGCCTCCCATTTTAACTGCATATTTTTCCAAGCTGCGCAGGCCAGGCAAGGTACGCCTCGTATCGAGTATAGCACACTTATAGGGAGCTGCTTTTTTTACATAAGCTGCTGTAATGGTAGCAATTCCGGAAGCATGCTGAAAAATATTCAAGGCTGTTCTTTCTCCAGAGAGAATACCGCGGGCAGGCCCAGCTATTTTAACGAGGATAGCGCCGGCTTTTTGATAAGAACCCTCCTCTACTAAAAAAGTAACTTCAATGCGCGGATCAATCTTTTGAAATAAACAATAGAGATAAGGTAAAGCCGCAATCACGCCTGCTTGTTTTAAGACAATGCGCGCAGTAGCTACCTCTTGATCAGAAATACAAGCTTGAGACGTGATGTCCCCACTGCGTAGATCCTCTGCTAAAGCCATGTCTATAAACTGTTCTAGCTTTTCATCTACACTTTTTTTGTCTACATTTTTCTTAGCTAGATTAAGACTATCTAGCGGATTGTTAAGATTTTTATCTAAGCTCATTGTTCTTTTCCCTTTGAAGAAACCCCGATTCTAATAGAACTAAAGAGAAATAAGCAAGATTATTATCTAAAAATTAGCAGATAGGCATGTTAATTGCCAGATAGGAAAAACAAAAAGCCAAACCCTCTACTTTGTAAGGTTTGGCTTTTTGTTTAATTAGATCAGACTAAAAGGCAGCTTAGAAACATAGGCCCCAAGCAACACCTAATACATTTTTACTTTCTTTAAGAGCGACATTGCCGCCACCTAAACCACGACTAGTAGGAATAGCACCTTTGCCATCTACTTTATGTTCGAAGCCATGAGCATAAAACGTAGAAAGTTCATTAGCCTCGTTGATTTTCCATGTTCCACCTACCGTGATCACATTTTCTACTAAATCTAGGGTTAATAAGTTAACGCCAGCTTGTGACTTGCGAACAGGTGTATTTGCATAGCGATAGCCAGCTCTTACTGTGAACATTTCATTAATGCGGTATTCTAAACCTAAGCGATAAAAGTTTTGATTTCTAAAACCAAAGCCTGCACCCTGATCAAATCCTAATAAAGAGGTATTTAAATTTGGCAATAAGGAGTTATGAAGGGCTTTAACTTTGCTCCAACGGACATGCTCCCAATCAAAACAAACTGTCCAATCACAACAGAAATTCATTGAAATTCCAGCACCGATTTTTTCTGGTATATCCAATCTTCCGCGCTTAGCTATAAAACCTGAATAATGATGAAAACGGCCCATTCTGGTCCGTGGTTGGTAGGTAGCACCTACCGCTAGGCAATCTGTTATTTGCCATCTGTAACCGATCGTAGCTGTTACACCATGAGAGTAAGCATACCCTCTATTTGTTACATGCCCAGGATTAGAGCTAAACATCGCATTGTCAAAATTTTGCAAGCCATTGACTTTTAAGCGTTGAATCTGCCAGTCAATTGTAATTCCTATAGAATGGGAATCAAAAAATCTAAAGGCAAACACAGGAGCTACTGTTTCATGAAGATACTCTAAGCCTGCATGACTAATGCCAAAGAGAGGAAGATTTGTTTTATAAGTGGTTTTTTGAAAGTTGCGGTTATAAATAACTAAACCCATGGCAAATTCAAAACAATCAAAACAATAGGTATTTGTAGCGCCAAATTCAATATCATAAAAATTGGCTGTGCGCATGCCATTGTAGTGTCCATTGACTCCTAAAGCGGCAGGCAGACCATTTCCAGTTACGCGAGCACTTCCTCTATCCCTTAACCATGCAGCACTAACATCTAGTCGGTTCCCTACCCAAGCAGCACCTGCAGGGTTGTAAGCTGCCGCCATAGAATCTTGTGGATAGGCAATTGCCGTACCAGCCATGCCTGTTGATTTAATACTAGCTAAAAGGGCTTCTGCACGTGTTGAATAGGAACATATAGAAGCTAATACTCCTATACAAGCTATCAATGTGAAGCTTTTAAATTTCATTTTAAACTCCTTGAATACGGTTAAACAAATAGCTTTGATTTAAAAACAAAAATATTTAGATACAGGATAAGCATTAATTTTGCAAATCAAAAGAATGAGGAATTTTAACACTGGGTTTGCTTATAGAGAATGCGTTTCGGTACGCCTCTTTGTTTGGCAGCTAACTTAACAGCTTCTGTAGAAGAGAGCTGATAAGTACTCATTAGTAAATTTACATGCTCTTCGGGTGTAAGCAGTTGCCAGTCTGTAGCTACTTCATTTCCTTTACCTGCAATGAGTAAGATGCACTCTCCTTTAAGAAGATGCGTTTGATAATAATTCAATAAGAAGTTAGCTGTACCTCTCACTACCTCTTCAAACTTTTTAGTCAATTCGCGCGCTAAAACGATCTCTCTTTCCGGAACTAGTTCATGAAGTAGAGTTAAGACAGCTAGCACGCGATGAGGCGATTCATAGCAGATGGTAGTTCCTGTATAGTCAAGAATTTGTTCCACTAACGCTTTTTTTAAAGCAACTTGTGCTTTTGGCAAAAATCCAAAAAACTGGAATAGGTCGGTAGCTAATCCAGAACAGGTTAAAGCTGTAATAGCTGCACAAGCGCCTGGAATAGCACTCACTTGAATTTTTTCAATTAAGCATTTTTGGACCAAGCGATGGCCAGGATCCGCTATGCCTGGAGTGCCCGCATCAGAAATTAAGGCAATCGTTTGATTAGCTTGCAAATCTAAAATAATAGCTTGCTCTTTAGCAGCTTCATTGAATTTATGATAACTATGTAAAGGAGTTGTAATCTGGTAATGATTGAGAAGTAAACGGCTATGGCGCGTGTCTTCGCAGAGAATGTAGTGACTCTGCTTAAGTATCTCTACAGCCCGATAAGTCATATCAGCTAAATTGCCAATCGGAGTAGCCACGAGGTAGAGCATAAAAAGATTAACAGATGAAATTATGAAGAAAGAAAAAAGGTGGCACCCAGATTCGAACTGGGGAATGGAAGCTTTGCAGGCTTCTGCCTTACCACTTGGCCATGCCACCCTAAATTAAGAGCTAGTTATACAAGATTGTCGTAAAAAGGGTCAATACTTAAAAGAAATTAAGGCTAATTAAGTTGCATTTGATGCTTTATTCATTTCATCAATTGCCTTTGACCAGCAGTAAGTAACGAATAAACTAGCTTGACATTCGCCATTAGCTATACGTCTAAGCTCATTCCATCGCTGCCTTATACTTTCATCTTTAATTTCATCATCAAAACAATCTAAATTTTCCAACTTAGTACTTAATACCGAAACAAATGCTGTATCTTCAGTTACTGTCTGCTGTCTCAATTGCATAATTGCTTCATTAGTAGAAGTTTTAAAAAAATCAGGACAAGCTAAGTGCTTTTCCTCTCCATAAGCATACATAAAGATCGCTTTTGTCAAGATAGGTATGTAGAGTGCAATATCCATTTCTTTAAAAAGTTCTAAAATAAGTGGAGGGGAATCAGCTAATAATTTCTCATAGAATTTAGCTCCCTCTGCTATAGTCTCTGATTCTTCTCTTCTTTCCTCTATAGCCTCTTTTATTTGATTTAAAACTTGCGTAATAGCTAATAAACATGCTTTTGATTCTTCTACGGAGGAAGGCCTAGTCATTAAAAAGCTATTGTATACTGCAAGCGCTAGTCTATCAGTTATAGTTTGATTACCCCCATTTGCTCCCTCTATCAGAGTCTGACCTAATAAAACCTGACCTAAGGTCATAAATTGATGTCTGTAATCTTCTTTTCTCCATTTCTTTTCTAACCAAACTCTAGCATTAGTTTCATATATGGGAATATGGCGATAGATAAAATTAACTTTTAAATTATTAATAGACCATCTTATAGTAAAAATACTACTTGATAGTAACTTTATACTGTGTTTAAAACTATTTTTATTAATTAAGCATAGAGGAAGTGTTAAAGGAATAAATAGAGTAGCATAGGCTATTGTTTCTATAAGAGAGCTGATTGCAATTAAGACACTAGCTAATTCAGTTCCTACTAATTTTATTTTATCTTGGCTTGTTGTTTGTCGGATCTTAGTACGAGGGTGTGCATGGAGTAGACTCAACTTTTCATCATCTCTCCAGACTAATACTTTAGTCATCATTTGGCTAGACATACACCTTATGGGAAGCATAAAATCCTTTATCTTTTAAATTAAATTAATTAATAATAAAATAAATACATTAATTTATGATAAATGTTAAATTAATTTAAGTTAAACGGTCAATTTTAAAAATATTTATATTTGATAATATTTTTTATAAATTAGCGTTTCATAGCCTTTTCTCCTGCTTCGCTGAGAACTACCCAAATCTTTGCAAATGAGGCGCGCTCAGACTGTTCAAAAAAATTGATTAAGTCACAATTAATCTTATTAATTTTAATATAATGCTGCTGATTTTTAATAATCAAACTAGCGATGAGATAAGCCGTGTTATTGATGTCTTCTACTCTAAATTGATGTAATTTTAAATAATGTTTAGATAATTTTGATCCAAGTCTTGCATAGCTTTCATAAGTTGGAAGGGTTTTGAAAAAAATATTAGAAAATAAACTATTTACAATCCAGATAGTTGTGAAGCTACTACTAGAGGCTAATTCCTTCATTAATTTCAAATCAGATTTGTTATTTATCAAATAGGCAAGTGGCATGAAAATAAGGCTATAAACAACTGTTTCTATGATAGAGACACTAGTTAATAATCCAAGAGCAATTTCTGTACTTATCACTCTTAGTTTAAATTTGTCTATTACCTCTTCGCTTTTATTTTCAGGTTTAAAATATAAATAATTAGGAGCTTCTTGATTTCTCCACTGCATTAATGAAGACATGATGCAACTAGAAACACAAGTAGTTGGTAAAGATAGATTCATAATTATAACTCTTAATTAATTTTTAAATTATATTTTAACAGGAATAATTATTAATTGTTACTATTAATTAAATTTAATAAAATCTATTTTTTATGAATGAGAAAAGTAGCTTGGCGTTTAGCTAAATTAGGCAAAGGACTTTTTTTCCATACTTTAATCGACTGAGTTAACACGCGCTGAGTTGGCAATAGCAATTCAGAGGCAATGCAAAGGAAAGTGTCTTCTGAAAGAGTCTGCAGTAAAGTCTCTAATAGAACAGCATGGCGGTATGGCGTTTCGATAAAGATTTGGGTAGCTTTCTCTTCACTTGAGCGTTTCTCTAATAGCATTAACTGTTTTTTCAACAGATCGTTTTCTCTTTTTAAATAGCCATGAAAACTAAACTGTTGACCTGGCAGGCCCGATAGCATGAGGGCTAACATCAAAGAGGAAGGCCCTACAAAGCCTTGAACAGTCAACCCAAGTTGCCGTGCCCGAAAGACTAAAGGCGCACCTGGATCGGCAATACAGGGTAAACCGCTATCAGACACGAATCCCCAGCGCTCCCCTTTGCGGATAGGCTCTAATAAAAAATCGCAATCCTCCTCTTTTGAATGAACATTAAAAGTTGCAATCGGTAAATCGCGCGCCGGTTTTTTAGTTTGAAAGCGTCCTAAGTAGCGCCGACCAGCTGTTTCACTTTCTGCTATCAGGCCATCAATTGTACTGACTGCTTTATCTACACTAACTGGTAGAAAAAGCGCATGGTGAGGATGGTCACTAATGAGATTAGGTAATAAGAGTAAAGCTGGGGAAAGATCTGTCATAAATTTATCACAATTAAGAGGTTAAGTGAATGATTAGCATTTCATTGAGTATTTCGGCATCGATTTGACTATTTTTAGCTTTTCTTTCTGTATTGTCTAAATAAAGTAAAGCTTGCCGGCATTTTTCCATGCCATAATGGAGGGCCTGTTGTTTATTTTTTTCCAAAATTCTGCCCTTCATATAAGGAAACTCTTGCACAATTTCTAAGTCGTTTCCTCCCTGTGCTAAGATACTCGCCACTTGAAAACCTTGAAAAATTTGACTGCGCAATTGCCTCAAAAAAGTTAAAAAATGGGTGCCTTCCTCAGCTAGATTTTTACTAATGCGTAAAGCTGAACGCGTATCTTTATTAAAAATAGCTTCGCTTAGCTGCCAAATGGTTTCTAAATTTTCTATAGGACATAAAGCTATAATATCTTCTTTAGTAATCTCTTGCCTTGTGTCAATAAAACACAATAGCTTTTCTACCTCTTGATAAAGACAAGCAGTATCTGTGCCTACCTGTTTGATTAAAAATTGGCAAGTCTCTACACTCATCTTTTTATGCTTGTCTTGGATATGATTCATCACCCAGGCTTGCATCGACTTCTCTTTTTCCCAAGGTTTCTCTTCAGGCAACACTAGACAGGTACCTATTTTTTCCAATTGCTTGTAAAAATTTGTATTAGAATTTAAGACAGCTCCACATAAAATTAAAAATGTGTGCGGCATGGGATTGAGACTATAAGCTACGATTTTATCTGCCATATCTTTGGGCAAAAGATCAAAATTTTGCACTAAAAGCACGCGTTTTTTGGTCAATAGAGAATAAGTGTATAACTCTTGTAAAAGAACGTGAGCCTCTTGCTCAGTTCCATTGAATAGCTGATAACTTTCTTTGTCACTTTTTATCACATGGCCTGCTTCAGATAAGCTGTCAGGCAAGAGAGATCTTTTAATTTTATGAGCTACAGTCTGCCGTAAAAAGCTATCTTTAATCAGGACAACATACAAATTAGAATAAAAAGCAGGCGCTGCTTCTAATAGATGTTTTTCAAAGGAGGAGAGACTCGTATATTTCATGAAAAAGATCATGACAGAATAGAGATAAAATTTACAGAGAAAATAGTTTAGGTAATTTAATAGACCTATCTGGACAGAGGCCTAATCAAACGCGAAAGTTTAGACCATTCACGCCAATCCTGACGCATCTTTTTCTGGATGGCGCGCATCTCTACTTTTAACTCTTTAATTAATTTATATTCTCTAACTTGACACTGTTCTCTATACTGATCTTTTAATTGGGTAAAAAGCGCTAAGTGTGTTAAAAGCTGTTCTGCTAATTCATTGATCTGTTTAGCTAGCTCCTCTCTTTTAACACTAAAATTCTCTTTAATTTGTTCTAGTAAGAGATTTTTATGTTCGGTCAGCATGCGCTTTTTTATAGCCATGTAGTCCGTTTTTTTTAAGCCGTAAGCAAGTCCAACACTCTTTAATAGCCAAATAACCCATTTAGTGGGATCAAAATGAAACCAACGGATGCCATTGCGGTAATCATTGGCAAACGTGTGATGATAATTATGATAACCTTCGCCAAAAGTTAAAAAAGCTAAAAAATAATTATCGACAGCTGTTTGCTCTTGACAAAAGGGTTTATCCCCCCAAACATGAGCTAGGGAATTAATGAACCAAGTAAAATGGTGCAAAGCAAATACTCTTAACCAAATAGCAATAAAGAAAGAGCCCCAATAATCATTAAAAGCTGCACCAACCGCAAAAAAAACGAGCAGATTAGAAGTGAGTAAACACAGTTCATACCAACGGTGTTGAAAAATAACTAAGGGATTGCGCATGAGATCGGGCACTACTTTAGGGTCGATGGGAATGGGCTTTTCTAAGATCCAAGAAAAATGGGCATACCAGATTCCTTTTTTAATGGAATAGGGATCTTCATCGGTATCGACAAAAGCATGATGGCGACGGTGATCAAATGCCCAACGCAAGGCACTGCCTTGGGCCGTCATCGAAGAAAAAAACAGAATGACAGCTTCTACATAGCGATTAGTCTTATAAGAGCGATGCGCATAAAAACGATGATAGCCGCCCGTAATGCTAATACCTGTAACGTAAAGTAAAATAAATGCCGTTAACCAGATTCCAAAAGAGGGAAAAGCATAATAGAGATAAATAGGTAAAGTGATAAAGAGGAGAATATGATAAGTAATCATAAAAATACCGGGTCCAGTGTTAAATTCTGCCCGCTTAATTTTTTTGCTCTTTTCCATTCAACTCTCTCATTATCATTAACTTAAATTTAAATACTAACATAGTCTTATTTTCTTTTTATGGCTAGCAAAATTTAGATGGGGAATTTTTCATTTTATTTAAAAAAAGCACTTTTATTTTTAGCTCAGTCTCATTATTTCTCACTTTCTTAAGTTTTTTCTAAACAGATTTTAAAATAATTTTTTTAAATTAAAAAGAGCTAGGTTTGCAAATATAAAATTTTAATGTTAACGTTTATTTAGACAGCATAATTTGCGATAAAGGCAGGTCATATGGAAAAAAATCCGTTTGAAAAGGCATTAGATCAGATAGCAGACATCATGCAGTTTGCCTATGACCATGTCGATAAGCCCATGCATGCTGAAAAAATGAGTGAAGTTGAAAAAAACTTAACTAATTTAGAAAAGCAGATCCATGATTTAAAAATACTCAGCGATGATTTATGCAAAAAAGAGGGTATGACTGATTATCACTATCAAGCTTTATTAGAAGACTCTAAAGGCAACTCTAAAGATAATTCCAATGATGTAAGTGCAATGCTTAAACGGGCTCAATTTTTAAAAAGTGCAGCCGAAAGCGGAGTCAAGAATCCTAAAAAAGCTGCTCAAGAACTTTTAGATCAAGGTGTTGAGCTGACCACTCATCTTAAAGAGAGCGATAAAAAGAAAAAACCGAAAACTCGAAAAGGAAAATTTAAATCTCTAGGCGGCTATAAAAATTGGACCCCTCTTTAACTTCAGCGCAAGGAGTTTATGTCAGATTCAGCAGTATTTCAAAAAAATAAAGAGCGGTGGTCTCTTTTTTATCCCCATCAAGCTCATCAACTCCATTCTTTTAGCAATCAGCAACTCACCCTAACTTCATTAGAAAATCAGGAAAATAATCTTGAAAATAGGCAAGATCAAACAAGTTTCTATGCCTATTCGCCCTCTACACAAGCATTAGAAGATTTTAAAAAATTAGATTTAAAAGGTAAACAGATCCTTTTTGTGTATGGGGTAGGCCTTGGTTACTTTTATGAAGCCGCTAAAGCTTGGTTGCATCAAAGCGATCAGTTTCATCTCGTTTTTTTAGAAGATGATCTAGAAGTCATTTATTATCTCTTACAGACAGATCAGGGTACAGCCATTTTACATGATAAACAGGTATGGCTAGTACCAGTAGAAGAAACCTCTTTTGCTCTAGAAAATCTCTCGGCCAATTTTGTTTTAAAACCCTATCTATTTACTGCTCTTCCCTATTACCAACAGAGAAAAAAAGAAAAGTTTGATCAATTAGCTACAAAGTACGCTTTTTATCTCAATTTACGGGCTGGCATTAGTTTAGAATATAGCGATTACGGACGAGCATTTTTTGCCAATTTTTTTCGCAATCTCTTTTTACTCCCCTCCTCTTATTTAGCTAATCGACTATTTAATCGCTTTCGCGGAATTCCAGCTATTATTTGTGGGGCAGGACCCTCTTTAGAAAAAAATAAAGAGGTCTTAAAAAATTTAGAGGATCGCGCTCTCATTTTTGCCGGCGGCACAGCTATGAATGGCTTAAATGTGAAAGGCATCATGCCTCATTTTGGCGTGGGGATTGATCCCAATTCCACTCAATTTACGCGTTTAATTATGAATAATGCGTATCAAGTTCCTTTTTTTTACCGCAATCGCTTTTTACATGAAGCTTTAGAAATTATTCAAGGCGAGCATCTTTACGTTACTGGTAGCTCAGGTTATCCGATTGGAGAGTGGATTGAACAAAAACTCGGCATTGAAACAGCTCAGGTAGAAGAGGGCCATAATGTACTCAACTTTAGCGTTTCTTTAGCAGCTGCTATGGGCTGTAATCCCATTATTTTGGTAGGTATAGATTTAGCGTATACGCAAAATCAATCCTATGTTTCTGGCATTGTCAATCACCCTTTACACGATAAGCGCCAAAATTTTCATACTAAAACTGCTGAAGAGGAGTTAATCAATTACCGCGATATTTATGGCGAGCCAACGCTTACTTTATGGAAATGGATCTCAGAGTCTTTATGGTATACGCAGTTTGCAAAAACAAATACTTCTATCAAATTAATTAATGCGACAGAAGGCGGTATCGGCTTTAAAGAAATTGACAATGAACCTCTACAAGAGGTAGCTGAACGTTTACTAACAAAGCAGTATGATCTTAATGGCATGGTAGCAGCAGCTATTCAACAGGCCTATTTACCAGCTGAAGTCACTTCTCAAAAAATCAGTCAAACAGTAGAAGAGATCTTAGTCAGTTTAAAAAAGTTAGAAAAGCTATTTAGTTCTATTTGTATCGAATTTGAAAAAACAGAGTTTAAGCTAAAACAGAAACAAACTTTATCTGCTAATTCTTTATCGGATGAAGCGATTCAAGCTTTAAGCGAAATAGAAGAGGAGATCGCTTATGTACATCTGCTAAAAGTTTTTAATGATAATTATTTAGACCGCTTTACAGGTGAATTTCAGCGGCTTAAATATGATGAACAACTCTTAAGCCCCGAGGAATTAGCTTTAAAAAGATTAAAATTAAATAGTTCTCGTTATAAGTTTCTAAAAAATACAACCCTTAGCACTATTTCTATCGTTGAAACTATTTTAAATCATCAAAATGAATCCAATCATTTTCATGTGGCGTCGCTACCCTCTTTAGAAAATTCCCTAACTGTTCATTCCACTGCAATCAATGATCACTACTTTTTTGATCAACAGCTCTTTATTATTCGGGATGCTGAATTAAATTTAGCTTATCGCGAAGAATTAATAGCAGACCAAGTGGTAGAACATAAGACTTTCTATCCCAATGGCACCATTCAACAGTGTGCTTATTGGCTTCAATCCCGTCTCCATGGTCCCTCCACTTATTATGATGAACAGGGTCAATTGCTAGCTGAGAGTTGGTTTATTAAAGGTTTAAGGCAAGGAAAAGTAAAAAAATATTATAAAGCGCACTCTTTACATAGTGTAGAGCAATGGCTAGAGGGTAAGAAAGAGGGCCTCCAACTCTATTACTATCCCAATGGTATTTTAAAATCTTCCTTAAATTACTCACAAGGTTATCTGCAAGGATTAGTCCAGATTTATCACTCGAATGGACAGTTAAAAAGAGAACTTTATTTTAATCATCATAAACGCCAAGGCTTAGAAAGAATTTGGGATGAGAGAGGGACTTTATTAGTAGAAGCAGAATTTGATGGAGATAAACCCGTGGGTGTAGCTAAAAAATGGTATCCTACCGGAAATATAGCTGTTGAAGTAACTTATGAGAAAGAGACGGATAACTTTATCAAGAAAGAGTGGAATACGGTAGGTCAAGCTATTTTACATGAAAAATACAGTTCCACAGATTTTTTTGATCAAGTCGTCAATCAAACAGATAAACTGACAGAAAATCTAAAAGTTGTATTAAATCAAATTAATCACATTAAACCTCTATTAGATCAAGCGGATCAGCAAGCAAAGAGATTAGATCAGCACAATCCTTTACCAAAGGATCTCTCTTTAATCGATAGAAGTCCCCATGAATTAGTGGAGGAAGAAAGCTCTCTTTATACTGATATGCAAAGATTGACTACAAATTTATTGCGCCTGGATGAAATCAATAAAAAATTAGCTTTTGAATCGGGTTTAGATCCGGCTAATAAAGAAGAAGCCATTTGGAAAACTCCCTCTTCACGCAAAATAGTAGAAAAAGAGGTCAGTAAATTAACAGAGAAAATGACCGAAGAGATGTTTCATATTCAAAATTCTCTGATTACTGTCGTAGGACTTTTAACAAAAAAAATACAGCCTTCTGATAAAGAAGAGTTTTAAAATGAATGCTAAAGCCTCCTCTTTGCTCTTTTTAGACAATCTCAAACGCTTGGCTAGATTTTCTAGTCCATTAGCTGAATCCATTGCCCTATTAGCAGAGGGACCTTACAGTTTTTGCCAAACGGCCAAACAAGAGCTTAACCTTATCAGAATCTCCGAAGAAGGCTCTTCTTGGTATTATCACTCGCAAGAGGGAGCGGAAATAGAAGCGCAAGCATGGCTAGAAAAGACGTTTCCCATCAATATAAAAGTCATTGTCATTTATGGCATTGGACTTGGCTATTATTATAAGGTGTTAGAACAATGGCTAAAAAACCATTCGGGTCGATTTTTAATTTTTTTAGAAGATGATTTACATGTCATTAAAAAATTTTTAGAAACAGAACTAGCAGGTCGCTTTTTAAAGAATACGCAAGTCCTACTTCATCATTTTGAAGATACAGGCTCCACGGAAGATTTACGTCAACAACTCGACTGGATTGCTAAAAGCTTCTGCATCTATCCTATTAGTTATCAAGCCTTACTACTCTATGAACAACAGAAATCAACTCAGTTTATTAAACTTAAACAGCAGTTGACTCTCAATTATCTAAATGCTGAATGGGCTTATAATGAACACATTTTGAATCAAGAGACAGTGAGTCATAATTTTTATGCCAATTTGCCCTACTTAAATTCGGCTGGACAAGGAGAAGTTTTACAGAAGTGTTTGGCTAAACTTCCCGTCCTGATCTGTGGAGCTGGACCTTCTTTAAATCATCAATTTGATTTATTAAAAAAATTGAGAAATAAAGCCCTACTGTTAGCTTCCGGCACAGCGATCAATGTACTCACACGCCAGGGCATTATGCCTCATCTCAGTTTACTGGTGGATCCTTATGAGGTTCAAGAAAGTCGTTTTATGACTAACTTTGCCTATGAAGTGCCTTTTATTTACACTAATCGTTTTAATCATCGCGCTTTTCAACTCATTCACAGTTTTCGACTATTTTTGTCTAGCAATTCGGGACAATTGAGAGAATGGTTTGAAGATGAACTCGGCATAAGAAAAAACTGCTTGTCCAATGAAGGCGTTAGTACCACCAATTTATGCTGCTTATTAGCGGATTTCTTAGGTTGTAATCCCCTTATTTTAGTGGGAGTCGATTTATCTTATACCAATGCTGAAAAATATGCTTTAGGCTTTACTCCTCTTCAAGAGGAAGGCTCTACGCTTGCTAACCTGATTCCTATTACAGGTCTGCACAATACCCCTACTAATACAAAATGGGAATGGGTTTTTGAAGCCTCTTTTTTCTCTCGTTTTGCTACTCAACACCCTGCCCTTACTCTATTAAATGCGACAGATCAAGGACTTGATATCATCAATATTCCCCATCAAAATTTAGCACAAGTAGCTCAAGAAAAATTGCAAGCTGATTATGATATTCAAAACTGGTTGCATTGTGAAATTCAAGAGAGTTTTAAAGAGGTCATTCCCCTTCAAAAAATCTCTACCTCTATGAAAAAATGGGAAGAAAGTTTAGAAAAATGCCACAGTTTATGCCAAAAAATTAATGAAGCGTTGACTCAGTTTATCTTAGAGCTCACTCATGCTAGTAGCCCGATTGCAATTAAAGAGACAGAGCCTACGGCTGATTTAATCAAGGAATTAGAAAAAGAGACCGCTTATTCCTCTTTTTTTAATTTTTTTAATATTCTTTATAACCAGCTAGCTGCCCCTGATATCAATAAGTTGACCTATTTTCCCGATGAATTTACCGATACACAAAAAGCTGAAATCACTTTAAAGATGGAAAGAGGGCGTTATCAATTGCTTCAAAAGATGATGAGTACCCATTTAAAAAGTTTAAGTTTAGGATTAGACGTTTTAAAAAATCTCTCTTTATCTCCTTTAACTTTAGTAGATTCTGCTATCACTACTTCTTCTCTTTTAATTCCTTCTGCTGCCAATGAGCTTTATGCATTAAAAGAGGGTCAACTGATTATCCAAGATCCAGAGTTAACTATTGCTATTGCACAAAATTACTCGCCCTCTCTTATTGCCGAAACAGTTATTCAAGAGACTAAGGCAAAAAAATTGACCCATTTCATCTATGCAGCCTCTTCTCCCTATGAGGGCCAAGCTCTTCTATTTTATCCAACCGGTCAACTCAAAGCAGAATGTTTTTATCTGTCTAATGAACTGCATGGACCGAGTACTTTCTATAGTGAGAAAGGAGGAGTAGTCGCCAAAAGTTGGTTTTTTAAGGGCAAGAGAGTAGGTAAAAGCTTCCAGTATGATGCTAACGGCAACTTATACAGTTTGCAAAAATATAATAATCAGGGAGAATTGAGCGGTACTCAGCTCTATTTTTATGCAAATGGTTGTTTAAAAACAAAAATGGAGTATGTAGCAGGCGACTTGCAGGGTGAGCTCACTCTTTACTATGCACATGGTCAAAAAAAGCGCCAACAGCAGTTCGTTAAAGGAAAATTACAGGGTTACGAATATAATTGGAACGAACAGGGATTATTGGTTAGTCAATTAGAATTTTCGATGAATCTGCCTAGCGGTAAAACGAGAATGTGGCACTCTAATGGAAAATTAGCTAAAGAAATCATTTTTTATGAAAATCCCGTAGAACAAGATATCTATTTTTGGAATAATGAGGGCCAATTAATTTATGAAAAATTAGCTAAACCGGAAGATCCTTTAGAAAGGCTTAGTAAAAAATCTTCTGAACTTCAACAAGCCATCGATAAGATAACAAGCCACTACCAGGCAAATCAAAACCCGGATGACAAAAATAGCTAATCTTTTTAAAAAATAATATCTGTTGAATTTTTGCTTTTCTCATTAAATTAAGATAACGATGTAGATCTCTTATGCCCGCTAATAAAGAACTTACTTTTTACAAAAATTGTGACTTATGGGCTAAAACTGATCCTAAACAAGCGGTTTTATTGCCTTTTCATCCTCCTCATACTGTCTACTTCCATCAAGAGCCAGAAGAGGCGCTCAATTTAATTAATAAAAAAGCAACTCCCTACTTTTACCATGCAAAACATCCTTTAGATGAAGCGGAAGAATGGTTTAAAACTTTAACTCTTTCTTCTAGTCCTGTCCTTTGTGTATTTGGCATTGGACTTGGCTATTACTATTCTGTCATGCGTGCCTGGTTAGAAGGCGATAAAAAAAGAAGGCTGCTTTTTCTTGAAGATGATTTAGAGGTGATTTACCGCTTTTTAGAAACAGAAGAAGCTACTCACCTCTTGCACAATAGTCAAGTTCAGCTTCTTTATTTCAAAGATATCGAAAAGGATGAACTATTTTTTGAAAAACTTTATTGGGATTATGCTCGTTTAACGATGCCTATCACCGCTTTAAATGCTTATCAAATAGAAAGAAAGAAGATTTTTGAACAGCTTCAGCGTAAAATTACGTACGATTTTGCCATTAAAAATGCTCTATTAGATGAATACTTGCGGTATGGCGGCGCTTTTTTTGTGAACTTTTATCGCAATTTAATGAGTTTACCGCACTCCTATCTAGGAAATAAGACATTTGGCAGCTTTCGCAAAATTCCGGCTATTATCTGTGGAGCAGGCCCCTCTTTGACTAAGGATTTAGAGCTTTTAGCACAATTAGATCAGAAGGCCCTGATCTTTGCCGGTGGCTCTGCCATGAATGCTTTAAATGCAGTGGGCATTCAACCTCATTTAGGCGCAGGCATTGATCCTAATCCGGCTCAATTCGATCGATTAAATGCCAATCATGCTTTTGAAACCCCTTTTTACTATCGTAATCGCCTCCATCATGATGCTTTTAAGCTCATTCATGGACCGCGCCTCTATATAACTGGTTGTGGAGGGTATGACATTGCCGATTATTTCGAAGAAAAACTAGCCATTGCTCATCAAGATTTTTTAGATGAAGGCCATAATGTGATTAACTTTTGTTTACAGATTGCTAAACAGCTAGGGTGTGATCCCATTATCTTAATCGGCTTGGATTTAGCTTTTACCGGTATGCAATCTTATGCGCCAGGCATCGAGAAAAACACTCTGTTTGATCCTCAGCAGTTTGAACATGTGGAAGAATTTGATGAAAAACCGCTGCTACTTAAAGATATCGAGGGCCAGCCGCTGTATACTCTATGGAAATGGATAGCTGAATCGGAATGGATTGGCGACTTTGCTAAAGAAAATCCCGAAGTGACTATTATTAATGCGACTCAAGGTGGACTAGGTTGTCCTGGCATTGCCAATGAATCTTTAGGTTCTCTCATTGAACAGTATTTAACAAGAGCTTATCCTATTCGCGAGAGGCTCCATACGGAAATTCAAAATAGCACGATGGCTCATGTCACACCTCTGGCGGTAAGAACGAGCCTAGAAGAGCTTCAACTTAGTTTACAAAGAGTATTAGAACACTTAGCTGTATTAATTCAAGAAGCAGAACAGGTAGCTATAACTCATCGGGATCAACAAAGTGGAGCAGCAGCTCTTTGCGAGATTGAATTAGCTGAAGAACCAGCTTATCAGTATATTCTCGATATTTTTAATCTTGTTCAAATAAGACTCTACTATAAAGAGCTCCACGATTTAAAACAGCTTTCTTTTCCTGACAGTTTAATAGCAAAGAGCCATCTCAATGGCCAACGCTTAAAATTTTTGAAAGAGGTAACTCAGATCAATCTTTTATTAATCGATCAAGCTTTAAAGCTACCCCAGCCTAAAGAAAATGAACAGCGGGCTCCTAATAGCTTGTCTCATCCATTTATGACCTCTCCTATGCCCTTTTTAGGCTCTTCTACGCTCTTAATTCCCGCTGATCCTTTCGAAGGGCAAGCTGTAGAGGATCACATTGTGATGCTGTTGCGCCAATACAATCAACCTCCCGAAGAGGCACGTTTAGAAAAAAGAGGAGTCATCAATGGACAATGTTTGCTCTATTATCCTAATCAAACTCTCAAAGCTGAACTATTCTATAAACAAGATGCATTGCACGGTCCCATTAAATTTTACAGTCCCGAGGGTCAACTTTTAGCACATAGCTTTTTTGAGGAGGGAAAACAGGAAAAAGAGGCTTACTGGTACTACTCTACCGGAGAACTTTATGCTATTCAACGCTATGCATTAGGTCAATGGCATGGTTTGCAAGAGTACTTTTATCCCTCTGGGACCTTAAAAACTTCCTTAGTTTATCAGCATGGCAAACTAGAAAAGGCATCTACCTTCTCTATGAATGGCGAAGTAAAGAAAGAGCTAAATCTCACTAATTAATTTCTATTAGATGCATTTTTTAAAAATGGAAAAGTTGTTGATTACTTGATTACTATTAAAATAGTCCTTGATTTAGCTAAGCAAGTTAAGAAAATCTAGGAAAGTTTAAAAGTAGATCAAAAAGGACAGATTATGAATTTCTTATTTTTGAAATCAAAAATGAATGATAAAAAAGCAATCATAACTCATTAAGGCAAAAAGCTTCTAATTATTCAACTTCATATGAATAAAGCTAGAATATGACGTCTATTATTCAAATGTATATAAATACCTAAAAAAAACAAAATCTTTAATCAAGTAAACTTGAATAAAAGTTAGAATTTTCGGTATTATTCAAGCTAATAACAATAACTCTAAATAGGTTCAAAGTAATGAATGAAAGAGCTGGCTGCTATCAACTTCAACCCACAGGATATAAAGCCTTTATTCCTCAAAATTTACCACCTCAACCTGCTTTAATGATAGGAGATAATTTAAAAAAATTATTAGTTTCAACAGAGCAAAAACTATCAGAATTAAACGGTATTGGATTTTCTCTTCCCGATCCTGATTTATTCATCATGATGGCGATAAGAAAAGAAGCTTTGTTAAGCTCACAAATCGAAGGCACACAAGCAACAATGACAGATATTTTAACTTATGAAACTTGGTCTGAGGTAGATAATCTTGATGATGTCCAGGACGTTGTGAATTATATAAAAGCTCTTCATCATGGAATTGCTAGGCTTGATAAACTTTCCTTATGTATGAGGATCATTAAGGAATGCCATGAAATTCTTTTAAATTCTGTGCGAGGACATGAGAAAACTCCTGGAGAATTTCGAAAATCTCAAAACTGGATTGGACAGTCTCTAAAGCATGCTATTTTTGTGCCTCTGCCTCATACGCAAGTTCTAGAAATGATAGGTAACTTAGAAAAGTTTATTAACCGAGAGGATCCCCTTCCTCTTTTGATAAAATGTGCTTTGATTCACTATCAATTTGAAACAATCCACCCATTTTTAGATGGGAATGGACGCATAGGTCGATTATTGATAGACCTATTTATTCACTGGAAAGGTCTTTTGCATAAACCTTTGATATACACAAGTTTATTCTTTAAGCAAAATAGGCAAGAATACTTTGATCGTTTGATGATGATTCGAACAAGTGGAGACTTCGAGCAATGGGTAGAATTTTTTCTAAAGAGCATGTTTTGGTCTGCTGAGCATGCTATAGAAAAGATCAAACAAATCTTATTGCTTCAAGAAAGATTAAAACAGAAAATTTTAAAAGAGAAAAAAGCATCTCTCCGCAGTATTCAATTACTTGATATTCTTTTTACTTCGCCTCTTACCACAATAAATGACATTGCAAAGAAGTTAGATATCTCATTTCAAGCAGCTTCCGAACAAGCAAAGCTCTTTTTAGGATTAGATATTTTAGAAGAACTGACAGGGCAAAAGCGAAGTAGAAGATTTGCTTTTGCACCCTACCTTAAAATTGTAGAAGAGTAAATACCGCACTAGCTTTTCAACTGTCCCAAACATGAAGTTAAGTAAGAGTATTACAAGATACAGGTTTATCGGAATTATAATTCAGTCTGTCTGTAACCCAAAAGACCTGCTATAATAATCACTAAACCAAGAGTAAAATCTGTAACGAGAATAATAGAAATTGTATTGAGGAGAATATTTAATCCCGTTGCAGCTAGATCACTAAAAAAATAAACAGCCGATAGAATAGTCTCTTGACCTCCTCGACACATGATATCATGTCGCTGTTGTTTAGCCTCTTGATCGCGCCATTGTGTAGGCTGATTATAATTGGATTGCATGTATTGATTGAGATAACTGAGTTGAGTAGATTTATAGGCTTTTGTTGTACACTAAGATACGGCATAGTGAAAAACTGTACCAGGCAAAAAAATGCAAATAAATAGAGATAAAGCTCTACTGAATTTAAAACCTTCGATTGGAAACTGACGTGTCATTTCACCTAGAAAATAAGTTCCTGCAGCTACTAAAAGCTGTTGTAGCAAAATTACAATAATGAGCGTTTTAAACCATTTATTTTTGAAAATAGGAAATAGGGATTTTATCATTAATATTATCTCAATAGCTTTAAGTATTCCCAGTCTATTTGACTTGGTTTGTCAGCAGGCAAATATAGAGTAGTACTATAGTCAATTTTTGATAAACAATTACTTAAATTGCCAACTGTACCTTGAAATTGTTTTTATAACTAAATCAATTATACCTTAAGTATGCCTTTTTTATTTTCCCTCTATTTCCTTCTTGTAAACATTATTTAAAAGTCACCCATTGCGTATATTTAATTTATTATAGATTGGATAAATCACAAATCCAGTTAAAAAATGATATAAAAGTTAATTTTAAAATGTTATGATGAAGTTTAGAATCCATGATAAGATTTAAGTTTGTAAAAAAGGAGATAGTATGCATATTTCATCTCATTCCACTCTAGCCACTAAATTTTTTGAACCTACTGCAGACACAACACAGTTTAGATCCTCTACCGAGAAGAAGGTTTATCTTGTCGCAAGTATCCTTATTGGAGTCATGACTTTGGGAATTCCTCATGCTATTTACCAAGTAGTAAAAAAAGTTACTCTATCAGATCCTGATAGTAAAAAAATAGAAACAACTATTAATGAAGAAGGAGAAATAGAAATAGTTCCAAAATCTAAATATAATGTGTCTGGTTTAATTGAATTTCAGAATAAAAGATTTGACAAGCGGTTAGTAGAATTAGAAGGGGCAAATACTTTGGCTAGCAACACAATTGGTTTTACCTTTCGCGGTCAAATATCGGACGAAGATCCTGTAGCTAAAATTTATAAAGACATCCATTCTAAACAAATCTATTTTCAAATGAGCAATACCCGGGAAAATATACCTAACATAACAGTAAATACTAGATTATTAGAGAAAGGAGAATCTCTCTTACTTGAACCTGGAGAAAATGAAATTATGTTTCAAGGTCAACTCATATTTAAATTTAATTTACCTTTACCTAATCAAAATGAGTAGAATAACAATAGAAAATTAATATAGCTGCTGATTTACTCTATACCTTATTAACTCAACTTTGCATTGAGAGATTGTAAATGTTAATTTTATTTGATCAGTTGCAGGTTAAATTACTTAGTTTCTAATGTTACTTATAATTTGTCTTTGACTAAATTGTACTCATGTAGCTTGTTGCGCAAGGTGCGGATGCTAATACCTAGTGTTTCAGCTGTTTTTGTGCGATTATTTTGATAAGCTTGCAAAGTTTCAATAATCAGCTGTTTTTCTAATTCCTGCAGGGTAATTCCCACAGGTAAAGCCGGTGGCGTTATTTGCGGAGGAATGAGTTGCGGCATATGAGTGCTAGCACCTGGTAGAGCTATCTTCCCATCAATGTAGAGGTGCTCAGATGCCACTACTTTATTGGCATCCATTACGACAGCTCGTTCGATCACATTAGCTAATTCCCGCGTATTACCAGGCCAATTGTATTCTAGCAGTTTTTTGATAGCTTCTTTAGACAGAGTTTTAATCTCTTTATGATTTTCTTCACACATTTTTTGCAAAAAATAGTTAGCTAAGGGGATGATATCTTCTATTCTTTCACGCAAAGGAGGTAAATGAATAGGCACGACATTTAGGCGATAATAGAGATCTTCTCTTAATACTTTTTGAGCAATCGCTTCTTTCATATCGCGATTAGAAGTAGACACTAACCTGACATCTACTTTGACCGGCTTACTGCCTCCTACTCTTTCAAATTCTTGCTCCTGAATTACCCTTAAGAGTTTAGCTTGTAAAGCTAGAGGAATTTCGGTCACTTCATCTAACAGCAACGTACCGCCATGCGCTAATTCAAATCGACCAAGGCGTTTGGCATTAGCTCCAGTAAAGGCGCCTTTCTCATGCCCAAAAAATTCCGATTCGATGAGAGTTTCTGGAATAGCTGCACAATTGACCTTAATAAAGGGTTTATTAGCTCTCAGGGAACTGTAGTGAATAGCATGGGCAATCACCTCTTTTCCAGTACCCGATTCACCATTGATAAAGATGCTGGCATTACTTTTAGCTACAGTCTCTACTGCTGCTAAAATCTGTTTCATTGCTGGACTTTCCCCAATGACTTGATAAAGAGAATGACTGCCTTTAGAGGATAATTGTTGGCGTAGGTAACTATTTTCCTCTACTAATGAAAGGTGCTCTTTAGCTTTTTCTAAGACAGCTTCAATTGTATCGGGCGAAAAGGGTTTGATTAAATAATTGAAAGCTCCTAAGCGCATCGCTTCCACTGCATTTTCGATGCTGCCAAAAGCTGTAATCACAATTACAAGCGTAGCTGGATTTAACTCTTTAACTTTTCGCAAGACATCGATCCCTGTATAATCTGGCATTTTCATATCGGTAATCACCATGTCAAAAACAGAGTCTTTTAGTTGTTGAAAAGCTTTAGTCCCATTTTCAGCAGTTGTAACATCGAGTCCCTTTCTTTTTAATGTCTCTGCTAGAAAATTGCGCACTAACATCTCATCATCTACAACTAAAACTTTATCAATAGACATAGTTATCCTTTTATTTTTTGAGTGGAATTTTAATCGTAAAAGAGGTTTCTTTTCCTACTATAGAATCTACTTCGATAATTCCTTCATGCGCTTGCACAATTTTCCATACTTCGGCTAAGCCAAACCCAT
Organism: Parachlamydiaceae bacterium; assembly: GCA_965200675.1. GTDB lineage: Bacteria > Chlamydiota > Chlamydiia > Chlamydiales > Parachlamydiaceae > CBDAUP01. The sequence goes on from CBDAUP010000002.1 coordinate 271,721, forward strand.
TGCCATTAGCTCTTGTCGTAAAAAAGGGAGAATAAAGTTTTTCTAGATTCTCAGTAGAAATACCTATCCCTGTATCCTTTACAATAATGATCCCATATCCTTTTTCTTCTTCAAATTTAAGCGTTAACTCTCCCCCATCTGGCATAGCTTGAATAGAGTTAACCATTAAGTTGAGTAAAGCACCTTTGATAGAGCTCTGATCAGCTAAGACTAACAACTCTTCTGCTGTGTTAACTACTTTCATCTTCATTGTCTGAGGTACATTGGCATCAGCCTGTAGATGCAAAATAAGCTCTCTACCTAAATGAACTAAATCGATCCACTCTTTTTCTAGCTTAATAGGACGAGCATAATTTAAAATCGTGGTCACTAGGCGATTGAGATTATCAGTCCCCTCTACGATATAACTAGCCATTTTTTGTAATTCAGGGCGTTCTTGCAGATCGCGCTGCAAAAGAGAAGCAAAGCCTTTAATGCCTCCTAGAGGATTGCGAATCTCATGAGCTACCATCGCCGCCATTTCTCCCAGTTCTTTTAAGCGGTCATTTCGATTAGCTACTGCTTGTAAATGGCGCATCACTGTAATGTCGCGGATGAGTACAATTAAACCCTGCATAGCCTGTCGAACAGAGGAGCTAAAATTTTCCTCAAGACGCTGTAAAAAACTGACTTCAATTTCTAATTCAATTGTTTCTTCTTTTAAATTTTTAATAAAAGCATAAGAAGTTTTTGGCACTTGCTGAATAGTAAGAGCTTTACGCATAGAAAAATTAAAAATTTCATCCTCAAAGTTGGACCAAAAAGGATAAAAGAGTACCTGTTTACTTTTATGGCCTAGTATAAGTTCTGCTGCACTATTGTAGGTAGTCACTACTCCATTGAAATCGATAAATAAAAGACCTTGAGAGATATTGCTAAGAATACTATTGAGGTAATAAGTAATTGTGTCAAATTCTATCAATTTACTTTGTAACGCTTCATTAGCCAGTTGAAGTTCTCTATTTTTTAGTTGATATTGATATTTCAGGGCTTCATGATCCCTTTGCAATTTTTCTGCTTCAGCAGTAAACAGGGCAAATGCTTTACCCAAAGATTCAATTTTATTTTCCATTGCAGGCATATGAGTGACTTGAGAAGCAGCTTGTTGGAGATCTTTTAAATGAGATTTAGCCATTGTTACCTCTTATCGGATGAAGCATGAGATCCTTGATCATCGATTGCTTTATTTTTTTGTCTTAAGAAAATAAGATGCTTCTCCATCATTTTTTGACTTAATAAATCCAGTTGCAAAATTTCTCTTAGCAGTTTATTCAAAATATCCAATTCCTCCTTAATTTTTTGAGAAATTGAATCGCTCTTGTCTATTTTAGCCTGCCAATAATTTTTTAAAGGTCGCATAGAAGCCTCTATTTCACTAATACAAGAAAGGATAATCTTCTTTTTTTTCAATAAAGGCTTTAAATCACTTAAAGGAGCATGGGATGTTAACTTTTCATATTCTTCTTTACCTATCTCCTGAATCGCTTTATAATAACCGCGCTCTTTTCTGAGTAATTGATAAAGCATCTCTTCTTTGGATAGATGATAAAGTGAAGGAGGCTGTTCAACCATAGTGAGACCTTTAATAGTCTATAAATTTAAACAGTATAAGAAATGTGCAATATACTCAACGCTGTTTAAATCAATGGACTATTTTATTTAAAATGCTCCTTCACTTAATGAATAAAAGATCATTTAGAAAGAGGCTTAAATTATTTAAGCTTCATGTAGAGGAGCTGAAGAGAGAACAGTTTCTTTTTTAACTTCACGCGTAGGATATTTTATTCTCGAGTGACTAGAAGCGATTAGAGTTTTGACTAATGTGCGCTTAACAATAGCCAACTCTTCAAAGGTAAGCAGCGCTTGATCCAATTGATTGTCATCTGCTTTTTCCTTAATTAGACGCGTAGCTAATTCCATTAAACTATCTTCTGTCAACTTATCGAGCGAACGAGAAGCAGCTTCGATAGAATCCGCTATCATGATAATTGCCGATTCCTTACTACGCGGCTTGGGACCTGTATAACGAAAATCTTTTTCATCGACCTGTTCTTTTTTATTCTGATTGAGCTCTAGCTGTTTGCGATAGAAATAGTAAGCTAGGGTAGTTCCGTGATGCTCTTTAATAATATCGATGAATTGTTCAGGCAAACCTGTTTTGCGAGCTAAAGCGACCCCTTCACTGACATGCGCTATAATCACTTGAGCAGATTCTTGAGGTGTCAACAATTGATGGATATTCATGCCATCTTGTTGATTTTCCGTAAAATACTGAGGGTTAACCATTTTGCCGATATCGTGATAGAGAGTAGCCACGCGACAAAAAAGCCCATTAGCTCCAATAGCTGTAGCGGCAATTTCAGTTAAGTTACCTACTACGACTGAATGTTGATAAGTACCTGGGGCTTCAATTGTCAATTTCCTCAATAAATCATTATTAGGATCCATGTATTCCATTAAGGTCACATCTGTCATAATGCGAAAGCTAGATTCTAAGAGAGGCAATAAACCGACAGCAAGAATAGCTGTTAACAGCATACAACCTCCCGTACTCAAAATATCAATTAGCTCACCCCTACTCCAGATGCTATCCTGATAAAACTGCATAGCTAAGATAGCTATGACACAACAAGACCAGGTTTTAGCACAGATGATAAAAATCTCTGTCCTCTTTCTTAGCGAATGGGTACTCAAAACTGTGACCATGGCGCCTGTTAAGTTGAGAATTAAAAACCCTTGACGATCAAAAGCTAGACTAAGCGTTAGAATAAGAGTGATAAAACCACTGGCAAAAGCTGCTACGCCCGTATTCATCAAACTACAAAGCAAGATAGCTGCAAAAGGGGCAAATAAAGGATAATTCATGAGATCGATTAAATTATTTTTAGATGAAAGTAGTAGAAGTTCAGTGACTTTAGCTAGGCTCATGGTCAAGATAGTCACTGTAATAATCAAAAATAGTTTTCTATTAGAAGCTAAGATAAGAGGGTAATTCACTCTAAAATAAGAAGCACAAATGCCTGTCAATAATAAAGCCATCATCGCACTTCCTACTATAGTCAGCGGATGCCATAAATTGCGTTTTTCACCTAATGCCTTCTTAATTGCTTGTAGCATAGCAATATGGCGCGCTGTAACTTTATCTCCTTGATCGATAATGCGATTGCCGGCACTGACATGAGTGTACTTATCGCGTACTTCTGCTTGCAGACGACGGCGCAATACGCGTTGAGCAGGAATATCTTCTTCGAAAATCCACTCTTTATCTTGAAAAAAACTCAGTAGAAATAAATTTAATGAGGAATTCAGCGATGGCATTTCTCTTTTAACTCTTTGACTAACAATCTCCCAAATACTCAAGGGAATTTTAGCGGCAGAAAATAGTTCATTAGGTACAAAAATTAAGTAATTATCTAATTTAGCCTCTTTTTCTTTCATTTTATTTAAAGTACGCGAATCAGTAAATCGCAAATTCAATAAAATTTTTTCAAAATTTTCGACTGCTAAATAGAGTTCATCGATCGCATTACGCTCAATAGATTGACGTGCCTCTTGATTATAAATGAGAAGATTCTCAAACTCAATGCGTCCTTGACGAATCTCTTTTTCAGAGATGCGGTAAATTTTGCCTACCTCGCGCAAGGCTTCCTGTTTAAGAATAATAGTTGCTTCTTCATCAAAAAAGTCAAAGCCTACCTGAGCTACGATGTAACTTGGTGCTAAGCTGTTGAGTTCTAAAATCTCTACCCTCTCTTCGCGAAAATGCAAAATGAGAAATAAGCTAACGGTAAAGATGAAGCCCAATAGCCAGCGGATACTTAAACTCTTATCAAAAAAACTCTGTTCACGTGAAAATTTTAATTCATTGTAATTTTCAAGCTCGCTTGAGCGGTCGTACATTGAACCTCGCCTCTTTAGAATCATTCTGACTCAAAAAGAAAAATATAGCAAGGATCCTCAATGAAAAAAATCGAGAAAAAAATTCTATGATAAGAGATCGTGCTTTTGCAAAAGCTTTAATTTCTTAACTTTTTCAGTTTTCCTGCATAAGAACATTCATTTTATTAAAAACGTCTGGGTTGAGTAGCTTGAAATTTTCTCTCAGCTTCTCCATACTCTTTTTCCATTTTAGCCAATCTTTGCTCACAGTCTGTTTCGTTTGCTGTGTCTTTCCATTCACTTCGCAATTCTTTAAACTTACCTAAGTTAATACTTAAAGAAGTTAAAGGAAGACTTTTAAATTGAGAATTTTTTTCCTTAGCCATGTTTACATCAAAGCTAGCTACATCCTCATCAAATCTCGTAGTAATCCTGTTTATTTTCTCTTCTATTGCTGTTGAAAGAGATTTTTCTTCTTTCGGAGCTAATTTTGAAAAGAGACTAGTGCCGCGCGATTTAGTTTGAGTGATCGTTTCTTTTTTTGATTGAATTTCAGGTTTAGGAGTAAAAAAAGGTTTTCGTTCAGTAGCCTCAAATTTTCCTTTTGCTTTTGCATACTCTTCTTCCATATTAGTTAGCTTTTGCGCACATATAGTTTCATGTGATGTTCCTTTCCATTCTTTCTGAAGCTCTTTAAACTTATCTAATTGCACACTTAAAAGAGTTAAAGGAAGAGTTTTAAACTGTGAACCTTTTTCCTTAGCCATGTTTGTATCAAAATTAGCTATTTCTTTGTCAAAACTATTGACAATGCGGTTGATATTTTGTTCTGCTTGGGGAGAGAGAGATTTCTTGCCCACATTACCTAATTTTGAAAATAGATTGGGAGATGGAATGAGCGTTTTTTTTTCTGGTTGAATTTCAGATTTGGCATTAAAGTTAGCAACTACTTCTTTTCCTTTTGTATATAAACGCGAAATGCGGTTAGAAATAGCGGGAGGTTGACTAGTTAATTTACCCTCTTTAAAAGAGGTCATTTTTGCTTGAATAAGATTGATTGCATTGCTAGCTGATTGTGCTAATGGATTTTTAGCCATGCTCGCTATTTTTTGATCTCCCTCTTTGATTTTAGAAGTCACTTGAGATTTTAAATGAGTGGCATAAGAAACAGCTTGGCTAGCTAAGTGGCTTATATTATTCATGTCAATCTCCATAAGATAAACTATCCTAATTTAATTATATTAAATTAGTTATTTTTATTAGTATAAAAATGAGAAATTAATTGAACAAATTCAATTAAACTGATTTTTATTTAAATGTAGTTCACTTAATAGGTTTAATCATGAAGAAAATATTGGTCGTAGGAGGAGCTGGCTTTATTGGCTCTTATGTCAATAAATTATTGAATTTAGCCGGCTATGAAACACTTGTCTTAGATAATTTGAGTACAGGTCATCAAAAAGCTGTGGTTAGAGGCGTATTTTACCAAGGAGATATGGCTGATACAGTCCTACTGGACTCTATTTTCCAACAACATCAGATTGCAGCGGTCATGCATTTTGCTGCTTGCATCGATGTAGGCGAATCATTAATACAGCCGGCTAAGTACTATGGCAATAATGTAGTTAATACTTTAAATTTATTGAATGCTATGGTACGCTATCGAGTTAACGCCTTTATTTTTTCTTCAACAGCCGCTATTTACGGTATTTCTCAAAAGAAAAAAATAACTGAAAATGATCCCTGTTTACCTATTAATCCCTATGGCCGCTCTAAATTAATGGTAGAATCTATTCTGAAAGACTTTGAACTAGCTTATGGTTTGAAGCACTGTTGCTTGCGTTATTTTAATGCAGCCGGTGGAGATCCCGAAGGAGAGGTAAAAAATTATAAAAGTAAAGAATCTAATTTAATTCCTTTAGTTTTGAAGGCAGCTTTACAGCAGATGCCTATTACTATTTTTGGTACGGATTATGAAACGCCTGATGGCACTTGCATACGCGATTACATTCACATTCACGATTTGGGAGTAGCTCATCTCAAAGCTTTAGATTCTTTATGCTCTACGCAAATCTCTAATGACTACAATCTAGGCAATGGTCAAGGTTATAGTGTCTGGGAAATCTTACGAGCTGTAGAAAAAGTAACTGGTAAACAATTGATTATTAAAGAGGGAAAGAGACGATTAGGCGATCCTGCTTATCTCGTAGCTGATGCTACAAAAGCTCAGCAACAACTCAATTGGCACCCTGTTTATCCATTACCAGAGGAGATGATTTTACACGCTTGGCAAGCTCTAAAGAGAGAATAGAATTTTTTTACTTAAACTCTTTATTTATATTTGCTACAATGATTAGCTGATTCTACTTGCTTTGTTAGACAAGAGAGCTCATTCAGTTTGCTAGCAGCAAAATTTAGGTTTAAGTTCATGATTCCCTATCAAGTTTTAGCACGGAAATATAGACCACAAAGATTTCAGGAAGTGGTAGGACAGGAAGCCATTGTTACTACCCTTAAAAATGCCATTAAAAATAAACGTTTGGCGCATGCCTATTTATTTTGCGGTTCCCGTGGAACAGGTAAGACGACGCTAGCTCGGATTTTTGCTAAGGGCGTGAATTGTCTAAATTTGACCCTAGAATCGGAACCCTGTAATAGCTGTCTCTCTTGTAAAGAAATTACGGGAGGTCATTCTCTCGATGTACTAGAGATTGATGGCGCTTCTCATCGCGGCATCGATGACATCCGCAAAATCAATGAGACAGTCGGCTATGCTGCTGCTAGTGGCGGTTATAAAATTTATATCATCGATGAAGTTCATATGTTAACCAAAGAAGCCTTTAATGCTCTACTTAAGACATTAGAGGAGCCACCTGCGCGCGTTCTTTTCTGCTTTGCTACAACTGAACCTCATAAAGTTTTGCCTACCATTCTTAGCCGTTGTCAGCGCTTCACCCTCAATCGCATTCCTTTGCCAAAAATTGTGTTAAAACTGCAAACGATTTGCAGGGATCTCTCTATCGAAATAGAAGAGGAAGCGTTGAGACTCATTGCTAACCGCGCAGAAGGCGGCTTACGCGATGCAGAATCCCTACTCGATCAGCTGATCTCTTTTCATGAAGGACCGATCACCTATGCCTCGGTGACAGCTATTTTAGGTATCATGCCAAAAGAATCCCTTTTTATGCTCGATCAAGCAGGTAAACAGGGCAACCTAAGTTTAGCATTTGAACTAGCCGATCAAGTTTTTTCACAGGGAAAAGATTTGATTCACTTTGTAGAATCGCTAATCGAACATTTTCGCCATCTTCTCTTAATTAAAATTTCAGGCAAAGAGACAGCTTCTCTCGAGCTTTTACCTACAGAAAAAGAGAACTATAATACTTCTGCTAAACTCTATACAAAAGAGCAGTGTTTGACAATTTTAGACTTCTTGATAGAAGCTCAGCAGCAAGTACGCCTCACTCATTTTGGCAAAATCTCTTTAGAAGCGCTGCTTCTCAAAATTTTGCGCATTCATCAACGCGTGCCAGTCGACTATCTCATTCGCCGCCTATCTGAAATCGAGCAGACTTTAGCTACCTCCTCTTCAGTTGAAGCTCCTCCTTCTGTTTCCTCTCCAGATTTATTTCCTTCAGCTCCTAGTTTGGCTTTTAAAAAAGTAGAGGCGCTAGATAAAGCTTTAACTCAAGATCCAACTCCTTCAGCTGCTGATTTAGGTCTTAAAACTGCTATTAAGACTTCCCTACCAGCTCAACAAGTAGTTAAGCCTTCTACGTCAGATTCTTCTATGCTACCCTCTCTTCCTTTAGCTACTGTAGAACAACCTAAAATAGAACAGCCACTAGTAGAGAGACGCCTATTAACTTCTCAGGAACAAAGCCGTTATGATACCTTTCTACAATTTGCAGCGGTTGAATTAGAAGGAACCATTCAAAAAAATAGATAACCAGCTTTTAAAAGATTTTTTTATTAAATAAGGAGAAATTACACATGGGTACAGGATTTTCAAAACAGAAAAAGCAGGCTAAGCTAATGCAAGAGCAACTCAGCAAAATGCAAAGTGAGATGAAAGATGTGGAAGTTACCGGTACTGCTGGCAATGGACTAGTGACTGTAATCATGAATGGAGAAGGCGATTTAAAACAATTGAAGATTAAGCCTGAATGTGTCGATGTAGAGGATATAGAAGGTCTAGAAGACCTCATTAAAGCAGCTCATCAGGATGCCCAGAAAAAAATTAAAGATAATCAACTAAAAGGAATGCCTTCATTACCTCAAGGAATGCCCAATTTAGGTGGCTTAAATCTTTAATTTTAAATTATTGTTTAAGTTATAGAGAAGAAGCAGATAGAGCAAAACTAAATGGTATTAAATTAAAAGAAAATTGTGCTTTTTTATTGCTGCCTTTAGTTGGTGGCAAATTTTTACTTAATAGGTCGCAACTTAAATTAATTACAGTAAGTTACCAGTTATAAAAGCAATCTTCAGGTACATTTTGCTTATACTTGCGATCTAATAGTTCTTCTATTTCAGTGGCAGTAGTGAGCCTTAAAACTTGTTCAGCTAGATGGCTAGCTGCTACAATGCTCGTATTGCGAATCGCATGTTTCACAATCGGAATATAGCGGGCGGCAACCGATAATTCGCGAATACCTAGCCCTAGTAATAAAGGAGTAAAACGTGGGTCAGCCGCTACCTCACCACAGACAGTCACCGGAATGCCCTGATGATTAGCCTCACTGACGACGAGTTTAATGAGTCTAATGACACTCGGATGCGTGGGCGTATAAAGCTTACTCATCGCTTTATTATCGCGATCCACAGCTAGCGCGTATTGTACTAAATCATTGGTGCCAATCGAGAGAAAATCGCACTCTTTAGCTAATAGGTCGGAAATAATAGCAGCTGAAGGCACCTCTATCATACAGCCAATGCGTAGCTTGTCAGCTAATAAGTAGCCCTCTTGTTTAATCTCTAAGCGCGTCTGCTCTACTAGGGCTTTAGCTTCTAATAATTCTGACAAAGTAGAGACCATTGGAAACATTAAGCTGACATCTCCATAAGCACTTGCACGTAAAATAGCTCTCAATTGAGACTTAAAAATATCATGTTCGCGCAGTAAAAAACGAATAGCTCGGCAGCCTAGATAGGGATTAGTTTCGGGCGAAAATTTATGGTGGGGCAATACTTTATCTCCGCCTATATCAAATGTCCTAATTACAATGGGTAGGCCCTGCATCTTTTCGACAATATCTTTATAGGTTTGAAATTGCTCCTCTTCTGAGGGAAAACTCCCTTTTGATAGGAAGACATGCTCAGAACGAAAAAGCCCAACTCCATTTCCTCCATACTGATGCAGCGTTTCGGCTTCGCTCAACATATCGATATTAGCCGAGAGCTTAATGCTATACCCATCATAGGTTTCCGATTTTAACTCACTGCCAGCTGAAAGTTTATGGATATGGGAATGCAGTTGTTCACATAAATTTTTATAATGACTGATAGTTTGAAGCAGTGGATTAAAAATTACATCGCCTATTCGCCCATCTACAATCACAGGTAACTGGCTATCAACCTCTGTTTGGTCAAATTCTATATTGGTAATGTAGGGAATTCCTTTAGCTTTAGCTACGATAGCAGCATGAGACGTTGTGCCTCCTATTTCAGAAATCAGCGCACTAGCAGAACCTTTTTTAGCTTCTGCTATATCCGAAGGAGAAAATTCTCTAGCAAAGATAATCGAACCTTCTGGAATATCAGCTAAATTAAAATGGACACTTTGACGCAGATAACTCATCACGCGTCTCGATATATCTTGAATATCTTTAAAGCGTTCTCTGAAGAAGGGATCCGTCATCGAGTTGAACGTATTTTGAAAAACTTTAATTGTATTTTGAAAGATAAACTCGGCATTTTTGCGTTGGATTCTAATGGATTTTTCTATTTCTATGGTCAGTAAGGGGTCTTGCATCATCTGCTGATGCGCATCTAAAATAGCGACGCCTTCTAAAATTTTTTCCTGCTCGAGCTGCTTTTTAAGCACTTCTACATCTTGTTTACTTCTATCTAACGCTTGTCTATAACGCTTAATCTCATGATCGATATCATCTAGCGCAATGAAAAATTCAGGTACGCTATCCTCTACAAAAGTAAAGAAAAAAGGCTTGCCGATGGCAATTCCGCGACAAACGGGTAAACCCTGTTTATACATTTCCTTAAAATTGTGATGGACCAAAATAGCTACTCTCCAAACTTCTGTTCAAAACCTATAATTAACCTTTTCATCGTTTCTTCTGCCTCTTCTCCCTCGGTCACAATGGTAATTTTAGAATTTTTTCTAACAGCTAACATTAAAATACTCAAAATACTTTTAGCATTGATCGTCATGTTCTTATACATAAAATGAACTTCACATTTCACATTTTGCAATTCTTTAACAATCCAAGTAGCAGGTCTAGTATGTAAGCCCATCGGGTTTTTGACTTGTACTTTATGAGTGAATTTCAAGTTTCCTTCCCTTTTTAGTGTGTTTTAAAGTAATCATATCTAATAACTTAGTTTTAAATTCTTTAGCAGAATTATAACCCATGCCCTTTAGACGGTGGTTTAAGGCAATTGTTTCCAATAATAAAACCACATCTCTACCGGGTTTTACAGGTAAGATATGATAAGGCAATTTAACACCTAAAATATCGCAAGATTTTTCATCTAATCCGACGCGATCGTAAAATTTTTGATCATCCCAAACCTCTAATTTTACGACGAGATCAATACTTTTATTATCGCGTACACAGACAACTCCATACAAGTTAGCTACATTGATGATGCCAATACCTCTAATTTCCATATGATGACGGGTTAGTTCAGCTCCGCAGCCTTCAATGTAATTGCCCTCTCTTCTTTTGACTTTGACAATATCATCTGAAATTAAGCGATGGCCTCTTTCGATTAGCCCTAAAGCCGCTTCGCTCTTGCCTACAGAAGAGTCACCTTGTATTAAAACTCCGACTCCAAATACTTCGACTAAAGTGCCATGACAACTCATAGTAGGCGCAAACTCCTCCCCTAATAATACAGTTAATTTGCTGAGTAAATTCATGGTACTCATGCTAGCGCGAAATAGGGGAATTTGATGAGTCTCACAAAGATGAGCTAATTCTTTAGGAGGTCTATAGCGTCTTGCTACGATGACAGCAGGGGTTGGCGCAGCTAAGATAGCTGTCAGCCGTTGAATTCTGATCTCTGGTTCAAGATGGCGCAAGTACTCTATTTCTACTTTTCCAAAAATGAGAATGCGTTTACCCGCATGACTTGTAAGATAACCAGAAAGGCTTAAACCTGGACGATGCGCTTCAGGCACTTGAATGCGGCGTTTAGTGCCCTCTTTGCCAGCTACTAATTCTAAGCCTAGACGCTCGCCATGTTGTTTATATAAATCTTCGACTAAATACATAGAACGAGCTTAAAGAAAAAAATAGAAATATAAAAGAAAAAATTTAAATCAGGGTAGTTTATTAATCGCTAATCTGTTCTAAATAAAATTTTAGCCAATCCAAAAAAGTAGGAAAAGCCAAGTTCTCAGGGCTTAAACCTGCTCCTTCGCAATGTGTAATTCTTTTAGTAGTAGCTGAATAGTAGACATTGCCCATCTCTTCTGCAGGATACCAATCTCCCCAGAAACATTGAAAAAAAGGCATGCCAAAAGATTCGTAAAAGGCAATTAAGCTCTTGGGATTGACTTCTTTCCCTCCAATTGTCAGCACTTGATCCTGTGTACTGAGCAGCTGCTGAAAGGCCTCGTTTTTTTCTTTCATGTGATTGATGCGCGTTAAGCCTGTGCAATCTGTCGTTTTACGAAAACCATTGTGAATGCGTAGAAAAGCTTTGTAATCGACAGGTAGAATATAATTGGAAAATTGTTGCTGAAGTGCTTCTATCTCCTCTTCCTGAGCTGGAGACCCACCTCGATAAAAACCTGAATTATCCTTTATACTGTAAACGATCGTAGCTTCAAAGGGATCATTGCAATTCTTTTGAGTGATAAAGACATTGATATCATCCATTGAATCAAAAAATTTCAATAAAAATTGACTAAACCCACAGTGATAAGGAAGTTTATTAAACCAAAAATCTCGCGTAAATTCGATGCGATCTTTGACAGTTAAATGAGAAAGTTCATACCAGCCCTTACAAAGGTCAGGTACTAATTTATTCAATGTTCCCCACTCTAAATTTTGCTCTTCTTCTAATGCAATTACATGATGGAAATTGTCAGCTGTCGCTTGATCAGGAGATTTTTTAAAAAATTCTTTTACATGTTTATTCATTTTTTTCCTCCTGTTATTTTAATAATAACAAAAAAAAATTTATTTAAAAAATTAAATCTATAAACTTTTTATAGCTTTAACTTATTTTAACAAAATTTAAGTTCTTGACTATCAAAGGAAATTTTTGTATTCTCATCGGAAATTATTAAAGATTATCTTTCAAATTATGACTCCTATTTTTCCTACTTCTCGCATAGAATTTAAAGATTGCAAAACAGGCCCCTCTTTTGCCAATTATCAGTCTACAGAAGTAGCCCTAATCGACTACTCTTTTAATGCTGTTCCTCAAGTTTATCAGTTAAAACCTCAAATTTTTGAACTTTTTATCGATCCTTCGCGTCCTAATCTAGATCATACCTTTGATGCTTCAGCTTTTTTGCAGGTAGGAGATTTAATAGAGATAGATACGAGTAAAAAACTCATCAAATTAACGAATGAGAACTTGCTTTCTTATCAGTATCTGTTAACTTTTAATGCGCATACGCCGCCGCCTGATTTAGCTAATGCTCTCCATGTATTAAAGAATGCACTATTGGTAAGTGTAGGAGGAATCAAAGTAGAATTTCCTTTTCCCCCTGATTTAACTGACAATTTTACCTCTAAAACTTTTACCCTTTCTTTACCCCTCTTATCCTCTATTTTTGCCTCTTCTGTCATAGAAGAGCCAAAAAATATTCAAGCTATCGTCAGATTGTGTATTTTTTCTTGTGTCAATCCGCCTATTTCACTCAAAGCTGCTAACAAATCACTTTGCCAAGTTCAACTATAAAAAGTGTCAAGCTTTTCTTTATTTCCTTTCTAACTCCATCCTTTTTGGATCAATTTTGGTGCCATCATCCGGCTTTACTTTATGGCTTAGCAATTTTTTTAGGCAGCAGTATCGGCTTATCTTTTGCTTGGCCTCTCTTTATTCCACTTACATTTCTATTTGGACCTCTTTTATTTTTTCCTTTCCTTAGTTTAGCTTTAGGGAAGCGTTTAATGTTAGCTTTACTCCTAGCTTTATTAGCTTTTACCTATACCTCTCAGGCTTATCAGTTTCCAGATTTACCTTTAGAAGGAGTTAAAGGACAGGGAATTTTCACACCTGACTCTCTTCAGACTACTAAATTGCATTTTGGTCAATTTTGGATTTTTCAAGGGACTTTAACAAACTTTTCAACAGATCCCAACGCTTCAAAAGAAACTATTAAACGTCTGAAATGCACCTTTTCTTTACCGGTGAGCACTTTGATTTCTCGTCCTTTAGTTAACCGTGCTTATTACTTACAGGGTACCTTAAAAAAAAGCCTTCAGGGTTATATTTTTATTCCTCAGCGTTACGCCGCCTGGCTACCTGTAGAATCCTCTTCTCTTATTTCTTTATTTAATTTAGTAGAATGGCGTTTTAGACTAAAACAGCAGTTAGCTAGTTTCATAAAAAAAAATCTCAAACATCAGGAAAGCGGTCAATTTTTAGCTGGCATTGCTACCGGTAATTTTGAAGAATCTCTCATGATTTATGAATTTTCGCGGTTTGGCGTGCAACACATCATGGCTATTTCTGGCTTTCATTTTGCCCTATTAGCAGCTGTATTAGGCAGTTTATTAAAATTATTTTTTCCTCAAAAGCTATCTTTTGTTATTTTAATCAGTTTGCTCTCTATTTATCTTATTTTTTTAGGTAAAAGTCCTTCTGTTTTGCGTGCCTATTGCACGATCACTTTGATGTTAATCGGTTATTTAATCCATAAAAAGGGCAGCGGTTTAAATTTTTTAGGCATTGCTTTAATACTTACAACTTTACTCGATCCCTTGCTGATCCATACGATAGGCTTTCAGTTTAGTTTTGCTACGACAGCAGCTATTTTACTCTTTTTTCCTTTAGCTCAACGTTTATGTCAGTGCCTATTTGCTAGGCGCTCTTTAAGTCAAGCGATCTCCATGCCTTTAGGTGACCAACATGGGTATATTGCTCTCACTTTGCTCAGAGAGAGTCTAGCACTTAGTTTAGCCGTTAATAGCGTTGCCCTACCGCTTACTTTTTATTACTTTCATCTATTTCCTGCTTTGAGCTTAATTTACAATCTCTTTTTTCCTCTTTTTGTCAGTTTTTCTCTTCTATTATTAATTTTAGGAGGAATAGGCTCGCTTGTAGTGCCTCTTTTGGGCAACTTTATCCATTACATCAATAGTTATTATACTGTTTTTATTCTCAATTTTACCTCTGCTATTCCCCCTCAAGTCGATATCCTATGGCGAGTAGAAGAATGCCCTCAGTGGCTTATTTTCCTTTATTTTAGTTTATTATTTTATTTGGGTATGGCTCTTCAAGCGTATTTCGTTCAGCAGAAAGCTACTCTAAAGGATTTTGATTATTTATAATTAATTATAGGTTGACAAAAAAAGGAAATTTCTCCACTCTATTTTTCATTATGGCGGTCATAGCTCAGTTGGTTAGAGCGTTGGATTGTGATTCCAAAGGTCGCGGGTTCAAGTCCCGTTGATCGCCCATCTTTACTTAATCTATTTTTAATAATTATCTCTCCTGTTAACAGTAGCCACAAAACAAGCCTTTCTTGTATTCTACATTTAATATGCGCAAACAAAATTTATTCTTAGATACCTGATACTCCTATGGTTAAGAAACGTCCAATCAAAACAAAAATCAAACTTGTCGAACCTGAAATTTTAATTGATACAACCCCTTTAAAAGGTTTACTTCTCTTAATCTTAGCCTTGACTCTTTTTCTTAGTCTTTTGAGTTTTGCTTATGGCCAATCCCATAATTGGCTAGGGCTTGTCGGATCGACCATCGGCTGGTTTTTCCATGCTCTTTTGGGTTTAGGAAGCTATAGTGTGCCTGTCTTTATTAGTTGGCTAGGTTGGCGCAAGCTGTTTGACAAACCCATTCGTCATCCTTTTTTAAAAGCTTTTTTCTTTAGCCTCTTTACTCTTTCTGTCTGCCTTTTTTTAACTGTCATTGAAAATGCTGACCCGCGTTTAAGCGCTTTTATGCGCGAAACTTTTTATCCCTACCTATGGCAAAAAAAGATGCGCTATCATTTAGGAGGCGCTCCTCTCTACTACCTTTGTTATGATATTGACACATTTAATCTTCATCATATTCTCAATACTCTAGGTGTTTCCCTCTTAGCATTGAGTCTATTCATCACAAGCCTTCTCTATCTAGCTAAAATTAGTCCTTTCCTTATTTTAAGAAACCTATCGACTTGGTGGGCTAATTTTAAGCTAGAATTTAAAAAGCAGGAGGACAAAGAGGAGTTACATCATGAGACTACTCTTATAGAGACGGATCCTTATTTTAGCCAAACTGAAGAAACGCGTTTTAGTCGCTTGAAAATTCCGCCTACTCTTTTAGCTAAACCTGCTCCTACTAAATTATTAGCTCCTCCGCTAGCTCATATTAAACCCAGTTTTAATACTAAATTAACCTCTCCTTCCTTAATCAAAGAAATAGAGCCCTCTTTTCCCTCTTTTGAAGAGGTAGAGTCTAGTTTTCCTATCCCTAAGCAGGCTTCTCTTTCAAAAGTAGAGTTACCTCTAGTTAAAGAAGAGGAAAAGCTCACGCCCCCAAAGAAAAGAGAGGCTGCAGTCGCTGCGCAACGCATTTACAATGGAGATTTTACTAACTATACGCTGCCTCCTCCCTCTCTTCTAACTAATGCTAAAAAAGTCGATCAGAGTCTGCTTAAAAAGGATTTAAGTAACCAGGCAGCCGTATTAGAAGAGACCCTGCTAAGCTTTGGCATCGAAGCAAAAGTAGGTCAGATCAACTGTGGACCTGCTATTACCTCTTTTGAAGTTCATCCAGCTATTGGAGTCAAGGTCCAAAAAATTAAAACATTGGAAAATGACATTGCTCTCAACATGCAAGCTAAATCCATTCGGATTATTGCCCCTATTCCCGGCAAAGCAGCAGTTGGGATTGAAGTACCCAATGCACAAGCGCAAGAGGTCTCTTTTAAAGAGCTATTATTAAGTTATTTACAAGCAAAAAAACTGCATGTGCCTGTTTTTTTAGGCAAAGCTGTCAATGGAGATAATGTCATTAATGACTTAACCAAGATGCCTCATTGCATCATTGCCGGAGCGACAGGCTCTGGAAAATCGGTTTGTATTAACACGATTGTAATGACGATTCTCATGACCGCTAAGCCTGATGAGATTAAACTCATCATGGTAGACCCTAAGAAAGTGGAATTAACGCCTTATACGCGTCTTCCTCATATGTTGGCTCCTGTCATTACTGAACCTCAAGGCGCCTATGCGGCGCTCACGTGGTTAGTTAAAGAGATGGAGAGCCGTTATGAGATTTTAAAGCTAACGGGCGTGCGCAATATTGAAGCTTTTAATAATCGTCAACCGAATAAAGAGGTGGAAGCAACATTAGATAAACCGATTCCCGAACGCTTTCCCTTTATTATCGGGATTATCGATGAACTCGCTGATTTGATGATGGTCTCTAGTCATGATATCGAAACGCCGATTGCCCGGATTGCCCAGATGGCTCGGGCAGTTGGTATTCACCTGATTCTAGCTACTCAGCGCCCTTCGCGCGAAGTAATTACGGGTTTGATTAAAGCAAACTTTCCGACGCGCATCTCCTTTAAAGTAGCTAGCCGCATCAATAGTCAAATTGTTTTAGATGAAGTAGGCGCAGAAACCTTATTAGGGAATGGCGATATGTTATTTTTACCGCCTGGCTCCTCTCATCTCATTCGCGCTCAAGGGGCTTTTATTCGCGATGAGGATATCAATGCCGTTGTTAAATACATTTGCGATCAAGCACCTCCTAATTATGTGATCTCCTCTTTTGATAAATTGGAGTATAAAGGCGATGAGGAGGAGGATAAAAACGGCAGCTCTAAAGATAGTCTCTATCAAAATGCCGTCGATGTCGTATTGGGTACTGGCAATGCCTCGACTACCTTTTTGCAGAGAAAGCTAAAGATTGGCTATGCTAGAGCTGCTAGCTTAATCGATCAGCTAGAAGAGAATGGCATTGTCGGGCCTGCAGAAGGTAGCAAAGCGCGTAAAATATTAGTAGCTAGAGCTGGCAGTAGTTCGTCCAATGCGCAAGAGAGCGAACTAGCAGCTTTAAACGAAGAGTAAAGATCTAATTGATCTATTTAGAAAAAGTTGGATTAAAGCTCATTTTACAGGCATCTGCTTGGGTTGCATGAATTAATTTAATCTTAAATTCTTCAAATGCCTCATTTAGCTTTTTCATATTAGCAACATTCACTTCACTAGTATTAAGCGTATTGTTAAATAGTTGTTTTAATTTTACATCATAATCATTGTATGCCTTATCAAGTAACAATTTCTTTATTTTAATCTCATTAACAATTTCTTGTTTATACTGTAGTATATCTAAGAAATGGATCTTATTTATTTCTCGATTGCCTTGTGCTTTTATAATTTGGTCCTTAAATCGATTAAAAGCTGTCTCTGCATATTTTATTTCATTAGCCGTGTATTTTTCTTCTAGCAATAAAAGACTAAAATCCTGCTTAGCTGCATTTATTTTAGCAGTTTTAAGCGGAAAAAGAGTCATTTTGACAAACGATACAATGGCATCTATCAAGCCAATTAAAGGAGCAAAAGGTGTTTTAATGAGATAGACAAAAGCATAGGTAGAATGAATCTGTACTTCATTGCTTTTATCAAAAAACTGCTGGGGATCTTTTTCTACTAGATAATCTTTTATACTTTTGCCCGTTAAAATAACCTCTTCTATACATTTTGCAGGTGTCTCAATCGTATCTCTTATAAGAGTAGCTAAAGCAATTGGAATAGTTAAAAGACTTACGGCAGTCGTATGTTTAGAGGCTATTTCTTCTACAGTATGCCAAGCTTTGCTATCTATTGAACGAATAAAATTATTTACTGTAGTCATTAATCTATCTCACTTTTTATCTATATTAAATTGTTTTAACTTAAATATAGATAGTATATCCCATATGATTATTTAAATCATTAATTAATTTATTCTTTTAATGCAAATTAAATGATTATTATAGATTAAACTGCAATTTTAGGGGTTCAAAGAAATCCTGCTTTCCTTTTTCTGGTAGTTGGTCTATAAATAGACTCTGCTTAACTTAGAGCTGAAATCTAGTAGAAAAAGCTAACTTTAATCCCTATTAGTTTTTATGAGAAAATTTTGTCCCTTGGCGTCCGGATCAAAAGGCAATTGCCTTTTTCTTGGCAATTCCAATACTAAAATCTTAATCGATGCCGGTATTAGTGCTAAATCCGTTGAACTCCGTTTAGCAGAAATCGATGTCGATCTAACAGAAATCGATGCGATCCTAATTAGTCATGAACACAGCGATCACATTCAAGGATTGAAGGTATTAGCCTACAAACTAGGCATTCCAATTCTAGCCAATCATGAAACAGCTAAGGGCATTGTCGAAGCGTTTCACGATTGCCCCAAATTTAAAATTTTTTGCACGGGTGAAACATTTGAATTTGGCGATTTAGAAATCCATCCTTTTAGCATTCAGCACGATACGCCCGATCCTGTCGCCTTCACCATTAAAGTAGATGGATACAAATTGGGGATTTGCACAGATCTTGGCTTTGTAACAACCCTTGTACAAAATCAGCTCCAAGAGTGTGACTTTCTCTATATCGAAGCCAATCATCAAATCTCAATGGTCCATGCTTGTGCCCGTCCGATGCTATATAAACAGCGCGTATTAGGTAGAAGTGGTCATCTATCTAATGAAGCTTGTGGCCAGTTATTGGGCCAGATTCACCATGCTAAATTAAAACAGATTTATTTAGCTCATCTTTCTAGTGAATGCAATACGCCAGAAACAGCTCTTAAAATTATTAGTGAAATTTTAGAAAAGAAAGGAATAGGAAGTCAAACGGGAGTTGAAATATGTACAGCTCCCCAAGATAAAATCAGCAGAGCCATACATTTTTAATAAAGCAGTTTTTAAAAGAGACCGATTAAACGAATAGATCTTTAATTTTATCTAAAAAACCTTTGCGTTGAGGTAAATTAGCAGGTTCTTCTAGTTTACTAAATTCGGTTAGCAGCTGTTTCTGCTTTTCAGATAATTTCATCGGTGTTTCTACCGCGACTCTAACTAAAAGATCGCCCTTATTTTGGCCATGCACATTGGGGAAACCTTCCCCTTTAACTCGAAATACTTTGCCACTTTGGGTACCTTCAGGAATTGTAATGCGACACGCATGAGAAAAAAGAGAGGGCACATCTTTTTTACAACCGAGGGCAGCCTCCGTAAAACTCACTGGTAGATCTAAAATTACGTCGTTTCCTTCTCTTTCAAATACTTCATGCGGTTCAACAGTAATAAAAACATAGAGATCCCCTGGAGATCCTCCTCCTTGACCCGCATCGCCATAACCACTCATCTTAAGACGCATGCCACTATCGACCCCTGCCGGAATATGTGCTTTAACGTGCTGCTTTTCTTTGACTACTCCATTGCCAGAACATTTTTTACAGGGATTGACGATCATTTGTCCTTCGCCATGGCATTGTGGACAAGGCATTGACATGCTAAAGAAACCGCGTTGTTCATAAACTTGGCCTGCACCACTGCATTTTGTACATTTTTTTATGCCTTGAGCATTAGCGGCTCCTTTTCCTTGGCAATCTGTACAAGTCACGTAGTTAGTAATTGCCAATTCTTTATCGACGCCTTTAGCCGCTTCTTCAAAAGAAACACTGATATTAGCTCGCTTGCTAGCCCCTTGCCTACCTTGTACACGCCCGCTTCCTCGTCCTCCATTAAATTCTCCACCCCCGAAGAAATTTTCAAAAATAGAATCGGCTCCCATTCCGCCAAACGCTCCCATAAAGGTACGTAAAGCTTCTTCCATCGATTCAAATCCTTGAGGATGTCCTCCACCGCCGCTCCCAGCAGCAAAGGCAGCTTTTCCATGACGATCGTAAAGCTGACGTTTCTTCTCGTCACTTAGAATTTCATAGGATTCTGCTACATCTTTAAATTTTTTTTCTGCTTCAGCATCACCTGGATTTCGATCGGGATGATATTTAAGGGCTTGCTTGCGATAAGCTTTTTTAATTTCATCCGGTGTAGCTGTTTTGGAAACTTCCAAAATTTCATAATAATCTGACATAGTAACTTACCTAAGAAATGCTCTGGATAAAATTCTTGCTCTCTAACTAGTAGAATAAGATTTTTATATGAATTAAAATAAAAAAATTTAAGTAACCTTGAAAAGGTTACTACTTTAAAGCCTATCTCTCTAAAAATTAAATTTTTTAGTGAGCTTCAGTATTGTTATGCAAAAAATTAACTAAAGTTAACGTGTTCTCTTGTATTTCAAAGCAGCTTTTGCTTTAGCGCGTTTTTTTATCGATGGCTTAGAATAGAAGCGGTGGGCTTTAACAGATTTCATAACGCCTTCTTTATCTAACCGTTTTTTTAGAGCTCTAAGAGCTTTATCGAGTGAATCGCCAATGCGAACTTTAACTAAAGTCATTTAATTTTCAATCCTGAGTTATAACGTTAAAAATGAGAAACTCTATCTTCAGAAAAAGAAGATTTTATCGTTTCATGTCTTTGTACTCGTGTCTTCGTACTTTTACTAGCTAAAATTGTACTCTACATGAGAGATATTTATCAATACAAAGATTATTGCTCCCTCATCTCCTTATTTTCTTTTTCTAGCTCGGCTTGGGTTTTGCGCAAGTAGAGGATGGGCAAGTGGTAATTTTCACTTTTTTGCTTTTTTGCAAATTCTGCAGTCATGCACTCTTTTTGAGCTAAACTGCCCATCTGTAAAGGATGAGGCGCTGCCTCTTCCCATGTCCACTCAATTTGCGGATACAGCTTTTCTAGTTTGGGTCTCAATTGAGTAGCACAAGGAGTGACAAGCGTAGCTGCATCTTTTAAATTTTCAAAGAGATGAGCTAATTCTTTAACTTGCGGCTCGCAAGTGTAAATAAGTTGATCCCCCTGCTTATAGC
Source organism: Parachlamydiaceae bacterium (assembly GCA_965200675.1). Taxonomy (GTDB): domain Bacteria; phylum Chlamydiota; class Chlamydiia; order Chlamydiales; family Parachlamydiaceae; genus CBDAUP01. Next base: position 292,952 of record CBDAUP010000002.1, read on the forward strand.
CAGTTACAAAATAAGCGCCTCCTATCTTTGCATCGATTAGGATACAAAATTTACCCTGTTGACTAGGCAGGAAAGTATGAAGAGTACAAAGGCCAACTAAAGGCAAATCCTTAGCAAAAGCTAGTGTTTTGGCTAGCGTCACGCCTATTCTAATGCCTGTATAGGATCCAGGCCCGATACCAACTGCTAGATAAGCTAAATGGGATAAGTCTAGTTGCAAGGCTTTAAGACCCTTGGCAATTTCTGGTAGAATTTTTTGTGCATTGGCATACCCTTTTGGCATTTCAATCTGAAATAGGGTTGTCGTGCCATTGAAGAGAGCAGCGATAGCTCTTTCAGTACTCGTTTCAATTAGTAAGCCTAACATTTCATCAGCCTAGCTTAATAATTCGATGCGCTTAGGAACGAGAATTTTCTCAAGAGTGCGCACAAAGAAACTATCGGTCATACCGGCCATAAAATCAATCACGCGTTCGACAGGAGAGGTATGTTCTAAATAAGCTTGTCTTTTACTACAGAGGAAATTTTTCCAAATGTAACTTTGTTCTAAACTCTCTTGTTGCTCTTCTAAAAGAGCTTCAAATAGATAACGGTAACTATTTCTAATTTTAGTAGACTCTACTTTAAGTTTGGGATTGATATAAATATTTTCAAAATTAAATTTTCTCAAAATTAAAAGAGCTTCATACACCTCTTCTGAGATGGCAATAAAATCCTGTTCATAACTTTGAGTGATAATATCTTGAGCAATCGTAGTCAGAATTTGGCGATTACTCTGACCTAAGAGAGTTTGAGGTACCTGCTGCCTTAAAATAATGCCTAAGTGAATGGCATCTTCAATATCTTTGCCAAGGTAGCTCACTGTATCGCAAATTTTTACGAGGCACCCTTCTAATGTACTAGGTAATAGATTGCGATCGGGATCTTGCAATTTTGCCTGCTTGTCCTTTGTATGATCCTCCCATGTTTTTCCATAACGCGGCTCTAATTTAGTCCCTTTGATACCTCCATCATGGCATAAAAACCCATCATAAACTGTTAATCCCAAATTTAAGGGTTCAATTTCTGTAAACAGACGGCAGGATTGAAAAGGATGAGCAAAAAAGTGATGGTCATACTCTTTAGCTAGAGCAGATAAATAAACTTCTCCTTCGTGGCCAAAAGGAGGATGACCCACATCATGACCCAAAGCAATCGCTTCTACTAGGTCTAAATTTAAACATAAGATTTCTGCAATGCCTCTAGCAAAATTGCTGACTAACTGCACATGTAAACTGCGATGCGTGATATGGTCATTTTCTACTAAATAAACAACTTGCGTTTTGTCTATATAACGCGCGTAAGCTTTAGAATGAAGGATGCGATCTACATCTCTTTTATAAGGTAACCGGTGATCATCCTCTGTGCCCTGATTGCGCTGATGCTGTTTGGAAAAACTAGCTTTGGCATGCAGGGTTTGTTCCTCTTTCTGTTCAGCTTTTTGACGATAACTTTGAAATAAATTAAATTTGTTCATGTTAATAATTTATAGAAAATAAAAAATAATGAAAAGGTAATTTTTAATGATGAGAGTTGAGTGTGAGCTCTAATAGCCTTAATTATTCCTACTTTTACTTAATTTTTAAAATACTATTTAGTCAATAATCTTTATAATTAAAAACGCTAATTTTCTCTTCCTCTTTTCCTCTCTAACTGTTAAGGTAGTAGGCTTAATCATAGATAATTTTGAGGTTGCCAGTGGAAGATGAAACGAATGCGCTATCCTTTGAAGCAGAATTAGAAAATTCTCTGTTAGAATCTTTGGATGAATCCTTAGAAGTTGCTCAAAATTCTCATCCTAAAAAATCTTCTTCTACTGATACCCTCTATTTTTTCCCTCTGACTAAACGGCCTTTTTTTCCAGGCATGGCAGCTCCTCTCATTATTGAATCGGGCCTTTTTTACGAACAGTTAAAAATCATTGCCAAATCAGAACATAAATCTTTAGGACTTTTGCTTACTAAGAGTGAAGAGGGTGAAATATATAAAAAAGGATTTAGCGATTTTTATTCCATAGGCGTCATGGCGCGCATTTTGCGCATTATTCCCCTAGATAAGGGCGGGGCTCAAGTCATTTTAAATATGGAAAAAAGAATAACAGTCACTAAGCCTTTATCTAATAAAGAGGGCTATTTAAAAGCTAAAGTTACGTATTACGAAGACAAATTATCGATGAGTGATGAGTTAAAGGCCTATGCCATCAGCATTATTTCGACGATTAAAGAGTTACTCAATCTCAATCCTCTCTTTAAAGAGGAGTTGCAAATCTTTTTAGGTCATTCTGATTTTACAGAACCGGGTAAATTAGCAGATTTTGCCGTAGCTTTGACAACAGCTACTCGGGAAGATATGCAAGCTGTTTTAGAGACCTTCGATGTGCAAGCGCGCATTGATAAAGCCCTTGTGCTTTTAAAAAAAGAACTCGATCTGAGTCTTTTACAAAATAGCATCAACAAAAAAATTGAATCTACTCTATCTAAGAGTCAAAAAGAGTTCTTTTTACGCGAACAGCTAAAAACGATTAAAAAAGAGCTAGGTATCGAAAAAGATGATAAAGCAATTGAAAAAGAGAAATATGAAGCGCGTTTAAAAGAGCGTACGGTCCCAGCTGAGGTACAAAAAGTGATTCAAGAGGAACTAGAAAAATTTAGTACGCTCGATGCTCACTCTTCAGAATATAGCGTTTGCCGCAATTATCTCGATTGGCTAACGATTATTCCTTGGGGCATTTATAGCAAAGAGTGCCATGACTTGGATAAAGCTGAAAAAATATTGACTCAAGATCATTATGGCTTAGAAGATATCAAACAGCGCGTGCTGGAGTTTATCAGCGTAGGTAAATTATCAGGAGGCGTACGGGGCAGCATTATCTGTTTAGTAGGTCCACCAGGAGTTGGCAAAACAAGTATTGGCAAAAGCGTAGCTCGGGCACTCAATCGCAAGTTTTACCGTTTCTCAGTTGGTGGCATGCGCGATGAGGCTGAAATCAAAGGCCATCGCAGAACCTACATTGGAGCTATGCCTGGAAAATTGCTGCAAGCCTTAAAATTTACCCAGACGATGAATCCTGTCATCATGCTCGACGAAATAGATAAAATGGGTAGTAGTTATCATGGGGATCCAGCTTCTGCTTTATTAGAGGTCTTAGATCCCGAACAAAATGTGGAATTTTTAGATCACTATCTAGATGTGCGCTGTAATTTATCCGACATCCTTTTTATTGTCACAGCTAATGTACTCGATTCTATTCCGGATCCTCTAAAAGATCGCATGGATATCATGCGCCTTCCAGGCTACATCATGCAAGAAAAGGTCGAGATTGCTAAAAAATATCTCATTCCGCGCAATCGCAAGTTAATGGGAATTACGTCAGAACAGGTCAGCTTTTCGATGGAAGCCTTGCGAGCTATTATTAATGGTTATGCTAGGGAAGCTGGGGTGCGCAACTTAGAAAAACAACTAAAGAAGATTTTACGGAAACTAGCTATTTTAATTGTAAGAGAAATGGCTAAGGTACCTACATCCAAAAAGAAAAAGTCTGTAGAAGTGTCTAATCCTATTGCGCATCATATCTCTTTAACTAATTTACAGGAATTTTTAGGTAAGCCCATTTTTACAACAGATCGTTTTTATGATCGTACACCTATTGGTGTTTGCATGGGCCTTGCTTGGACCTCTTTAGGAGGAGCTACCCTCTACATTGAAACCATTAAAACACCGGCTGAAAAGACAGTCATGAAGTTAACAGGACAAGCGGGACAAGTGATGAAGGAATCTTCTGAAATAGCTTGGAGTTATCTCCATAGTGCTATTCAGCGCTATGCCCCTCAGTGCACGTTTTTTGAAAAATCGGAAGTGCATATTCATATACCCGAAGGCGCTACGCCTAAAGATGGGCCTTCTGCTGGCGTGACCATGGTCACAGCTCTTTTATCTCTTTTAACTCATACGCCTATCATCGATAATTTAGGCATGACAGGCGAGTTAACCTTAACAGGTAAAGTATTAGCTATAGGAGGTTTAAAAGAAAAACTTGTCGCAGCACGCCGTTCTGGCCTTAAAATTCTAATCTTTCCAAAAGATAACAGTCGGGACTATGATGAATTACCGGAAAATATAAAAAAAGGCTTAACGATTCATTTCGTCGAACATTATGATGAGATTTATGCCTTAGCTTTTCCTAAAACGGTGAGTAAATTAATGCTAAAGGAAACTGTAATGATAGAAAAAAATGCAGGATAACTCGACTAATTGGTCTAGCCATTATAAAAATAAATTGATTCATCCTAATGACTTACTGGCAAAAAGAGCAGAATGGCGCTTACAACAAAAAACAATCGCTACCTTAAATGGTTCTTTTGATCTTCTCCATGCAGGTCATCTCCATATTTTACATGAAGCTTCTCTCATGGCAGACTTTTTAATCGTGGCTTTAAATACGGATCGCTCAATTCAAACCTATAAGAGTCCTTTGCGTCCTATTATTTCTTTGGAGTGGCGCCTACAACTCATAGCGGCCCTAGCTTGTGTAGCTTATGTTACCTGGTTTGATGAAGTAGATCCACGAAAAATTTTGGAGATCATCCAACCTAATGTGCATGTTAATGGAGCTGACTATGGAGAAAATTGTATTGAAGCTTTAACTGTAAAATCTCATGGAGGAAAGATTCATTTGGTCTCTTTATTACCAGGTTTATCGACTACACAAATTATAACTAAAATTCGTTCTTTACCGCAAGAAAGAGGTTAACATGAGATTAATTCATGTATTTGAAGAACAAAAATCGGCTCTTCTTTTTTCGCAACTGCTAAAAAATAAAAAAATTACACATGAATGTGAAGTAATCTCTAATACAGACTGGGGTAGTGAAAATTATAGTCACATTCAAGGTAGGATTTGGATCCAAGATGAAGATGATCTTCCCCTTGTAAAAAAAAGTTTACAAGAGTTTTTAGAAGATCCCTCACTAGCAGCGACTCTCTTGGCTGCGCTGGATGTTAAATCAGGTTCACCTCTCATTGACGAATCCTTAACTAAAGAAAAAACAGCAAAAAAGCGATTGCCTTTGTTTGATATCAAGGAATCAGTAAGCCCAGTGACCCTCTGTTTACTAATTAGTTGCATTTTGCTTTTTATCTGTAGTTTTTTTACTGTTTCTATGCAGGCTCCTTTTTCTTTTTCTTTAGCTTCTCCTTCTTTTGCTACCCCTCCACTCAATAAACTACTTCTGTACGATTATCCTGAAGCCCTTGAAATTATAGATAAACTCGTTAGAGTTTATGGGATAGAGCAACTGCAAAATGGTGCAGAATTACCCTTTGAGGGCAGAATCTTACTGGATCATTATGCAACTATGTCCTATTGGGAAGGATTCTATCCAAAACTTGTTTCCTATTTTAATGCAGCTCAACCTCTTCTTACTTTTCAAGCTCCGTTGTTTGAAAAAATTAGACAAGGAGAATTGTGGCGCTTAGTCACCCCTAGTTTATTGCATCAAAATGTTTTTCATCTATTTTTCAATTTATTATGGTTAGCTGTACTTGGCAAATTGATTGAACAAAAACTAGGTTCTGTTCGTTACCTCTTGCTCATCACTCTCATAGCCATTTTTTGCGATACTGCGCAGTATCTCATGAGCGGCTTTAATTTTATGGGAATTTCCGGGGTTATTTGCGGGATGCTAGGATTTATTTGGGCTAGACAACGCGTCGCAGCTTGGGAAGGTTACCATCTAATGCCAGGCACTTTCTCTTTTATTTTTTTCTTTTTGATGGTGGTTCTAGGCTGTCAAATTGGAATTTTTATCAGTCAGATCCTGTGGCAGATCAAGTTCAATCTTCCTATTGCTAATACAGCCCATCTAGTAGGTGGTTTAATTGGTTACGGTTTAGGTCGCTTTAATAGCTTTACGATAAAAACCTATTAAAAATAACTTTATTTAGAGGTAACAAAACTTATATGAGCGTACGCGATATTGTTATATTAGGGTGTTCTAGCCAACAACCGACTCGTTACAGAAACCATGGAGCTTATCTCGTCAGATGGAATGAAGAGGGTCTTTTATTCGATCCAGGAGAAGGTACACAACGTCAATTTATTTTTGCTAATGTTGCTCCTACCTATGTCACGCGTATTTTCATCTCTCATTTCCATGGCGATCATTGCCTAGGTTTAGGTTCTTTTCTCATGCGGCTCAATCTCGATAAAGTTCAACATCCTATCCATTGCTATTATCCGGCAGGGGGCAAAAAATATTTCGACCGTTTGCGTTATGGTACAGTTTATCACGAAACCATTCACGTCGTTGAACACCCTGTTTATCAGGCTGGCGTTGTCCATGATGATGGAAAGTTTCTAATTGAGGCAGAATTTTTAGAACATGGCATTGAAAATGTCGGCTGGCGCATTACTGAACCTGATCGACGTAAATTTGATCAAGCTAAATTAGATCAGTTAAATATTAAAGGACCCTGCATTAGAGAACTCCAGCAAAAAGGATTTATAGAGATAGAGGGAGGGCGCATTAACTTAGAGGATGTCAGTTGGATACGCCAAGGCGATAGTTTAGCAGTAGTCATTGATACGCGTTATTGTCAAAATGCTCTTAAATTAGCCCAAGGAGCTAAACTATTATTATGTGAAAGCACTTATATGGAAGAGCATCAAGATTTAGCTTATAGGCATTATCATTTGACGGCTAAACAAGCGGCTACAATTGCTAAACAAGCCCAAGTCAAAAAGCTCATCTTGACCCATTTTTCAGCGCGTTACCTTAACTTGCGCGAAATGGAAGCTGAAGCAAGAGCTGTATTTCCCCAAACCTATATGGCAGAAGATCTTAAACTATTCGCCTTTGAACGTTAAAATTTTTGGGTTTTAGCTTACTAAAACCCAAAAATTTAGAGCTGATAGCTTAAGACGCATTTTTGACCCAGATGCCCCAATCGCTACTCTCATGAAACTCTCTTAAGTGAGTACAATGGCTATTTAACCACGCTATTGCTTCATCTGTAATATCTAAGAGGATACCATCAAAAATAACAAAGCCTCCTGCTTTGACTAGAGGAACCCATTTTTTAACTTCATCGATAGCTGCTGTTTCTGAACAATTAATATGTAAAAAATCAATATTTTGAATAATAGGTGCTTCATCTGAAGAGCAGCGCATTAATTCAATGTGATTTTGTAAACCTAGATCAAAAACTTTTTGGAGTAAATCGCGATAAACTACTTCATAGTTTAATACATCTCCTTGACTTCCATTCGTTTTAGTCGAAGTCGCTTTTTTATCTGTTTTATTTGCGCTGGTATTATCTGATGAAGAGGCTAATAAATTAATCCAAGGATCAATTGCAAAAGCTTTGCCACCTTGTTGAGCTTTTAGCGCAAATCCCATGGGCACTAAGGATTTACCCCCTCCTACGCCTACTTCTACAACTGTTTGCGCTTTAATCAATAAAATTAAATCCATGATAACGGAAGCTTTAAAATGGCTGCACCAACCTTCTAACTGATCCATTGCTTTGAATACTTTTTGTTCTAAAGTAAATTTATTATTCGAATTCATTTCTCTACTTGTCTTAATAGCTTCAAAATGAGAAGAAAATTGAGTCAGATGATTTGTATCTATATCCATAATCGAGCTTACCTTTCTGTTAAAGGGATTAAAAAAGTATAATCACATTTATTTTAAATAATAGTGTATCAGGGCTGTAGTAGAACTATCGTGTTCTTTTGCTAGCTGTTGACCTGATTGGTTATGCTTAGCATTAAATTCTCGTTTGATGCGCGTCGCTAAAACTTTACCAAGCTCAACTCCCCACTGATCAAATGAATCAATTTGCCAAATCACGCCTTGCGTAAAAACAGTATGTTCGTAAAGAGCAATCAGTTGCCCCAAAGCGTGTGGAGTCAATTGATCAAATAAAATAATTGTTGAGGGATGATTACCTTTAAACGTGCGATGAGCAATTAGAGTTTGATCTACCCCTTCTGCTTTTACTTCTTCAGCTGTCTTACCAAAAGCTAACGCTTCGGCTTGGGCCAATAAATTAGCCATTAGCAGATCTTGATGAATGCCCAAAGAATTTAAATTTTTGGTAAACCCGATGAAATCACAGGGAATTAACTTGGTTCCTTGATGAATCAATTGATAAAAAGAGTGTTGACCATTCGTGCCGGGCTCTCCCCAATAGATAGGACCTGTTTGATAGTTTACAGCTGCTCCATCTACAGTTGTCTGTTTGCCATTGCTTTCCATGGTGAGTTGTTGAAGATAAGCAGAAAAGCGCTTGAGATAATGGCTATAAGGTAACACAGCTACTGTCTGAGCGCCAAAAAAATTATTATACCAGATGCCCAGTAAAGCCATCACAACGGGTATATTTTTCTCAAAAGGCGCTGTTTTAAAATGATTGTCCATTTCATGAAAACCTTCTAATAAAGCGTAAAAGTTTTCAGGTCCAATGGCAATCATCAAAGAAAGTCCAATAGCAGAATCTAATGAATAACGCCCGCCTACCCAATCCCAAAACTCAAACATATGCTGAGGATCAATGCCAAATTGAATGACTTCTTGCTGATTAGTAGAAACTGCCACAAAATGGCTGGCGACAGCAGTCGGATCTTTTAAATGATCTAATAACCACTCTCTTGCCGTGCGCGCATTGGTCATCGTCTCTAAAGTCGTAAAAGTTTTGGAAGAGATAATAAAAAGCGTCTCTTCCGGATTTAAATCTCTCGTCGTTTCTACAAAATCTGTAGCATCTACATTCGAGATAAAATGAAAGGATAAGTTGCGTTGGCTATAATAACGCAAGGCTTCATAAGCCATTACAGGGCCTAAATCTGAGCCTCCAATGCCAATATTAACGATATGGCGAATTGCTTTACCTGTTTTTCCCTTCCACTCTCCTCGTCTGATCTGCTCAGCAAAATGGCTCATCTTTTCCAGTACAGCATGCACGAAGGGGATAACATTTTGACCATCGACAACTAATACCCGATCTTTTGGCATGCGCAAAGCCACATGCAAAACGGCCCTATTTTCTGTTCGATTGATCTTCTCACCTTGAAACATCGCCTCTATTTTTGCTTGTAAATGCGATTCTTCGGCTAATTTTAACAGCAGTTGCAAAGTTTCACGTGTGATGCGTTGTTTAGAGTAATCAAAATAGATACTCCCTTGTTGGATGACCATCTGCACGCCACGCTGAGGATCCTCTGCAAATAGGTCGCGCAAGTGTTTATCTTTAATACTCTTATAATGCAAATTTAAGGCTTGCCAACTAGGTAAATTGGAAGACAAACTAGCTGCAGCCTTGGAAGAGGAAAGAGACATGCCACCTACCTAATTAATTTAATTCTTCTTTTTTATAGAGGGATTTTTGATTTTTATTGATGGATCTTTAGAGAGATCATCGACTGAATCTTTTAAAGGCAAGCCTGTTTTGTTTTTCTCTTTTTCTAGCTGATTAGCTGATAAAAGCTGATCGACAGTATTTCCTTGATTAGGGTGCTCAGATTTTTTATCCATCTTTCTTCCCTCCTTTCTTTGTCAGTACAGTAGCATGCTGACTGCATTTTAGCAAAAGATTAGATCATTTTTTAAAAAATTTTTATATTTTACTTTCTTGTTATTTGATGTAACTTAAGTGCTTATTTACAGTATGCTGTAATTAATCATTATTGCTTTTATTTCTATGTTTTCCTATCAACTGACCTCTCATCCTATCGGATCAAAAAGAGAATTTTGGGCGCTTACCTGGCCTTTAATGATTGGACTTTTGTCTTCTACTCTCATGTTTTCAATTGACCGCCTATTTTTAGCTCATCTAGATCCTTTAGCGCTCAATGCAGCAGTCAATGGAGGCATGGCTTACTACATGTTTCTAGTCATTCCTCTGGGAATTGTAGAAATTGCCGAAGTTGTAGTCGGACGTTTACATGGGGAAAAGCGTTTGCAAGAGATAGGTACAGCTGTTTGGCAAATGGTCCTATTTTCTGTCTGTTTGCTGCCGATCTTTTTATTGATTGCAGCTATTACGCCTTCTTTGCTCTTCCAAGATACAGGCAATATGGCAGCTGAAACGCTTTATTTTCAAACTTTAATGCCTGGCGCTTTTATTTACTGTAGCGTCATTTCTCTATCGGGATTTTTTATTGGTATAGGGAATGTAAAAATTGTCACTTATTCAGCTATAGTTAGTAATATCATCAATATCTTTTTAGATTACCTTCTTATTTTTGGCACGAGCTGGTCACCAGACCTGGGTATTAAGGGAGCAGCTATTGCTACTATCATTGCTCAATCTCTACAATTCCTATTTTTACTCAGCATTTTTTGGAAGAAAGAGAATAGAGTTAAATACCGAACCCATTCTTTAAAAATTCATTTTCCTTTTTTGTTAGAAGGATTGCGGATTGGTATTCCTTCTGGATTTGGCCGCAGCTTTGAAATCGTCGCACATTTTATTTTTTTTCGCATTATTACATCGGTTGGGCCAGAACAAATGACGATTCTAGCTGTTTCACAAAGCATCTACATTTTATCCTCTTTTATCGTGGATGCACAAGGCAAAGGAGCTAGTGCCATTATAGCTAATTTATTAGGTGCCAATCAGCTAGCTGCTATCCCTAAAGTGTTAAAATCAGGTATGATTTTGCATACTGGCTATTCTCTTATTCTATTTTTAATCGTTTACTTTTTCCCAACTTGCATTATTTCATTGTTCAATGTAGAAGCTCTACCAGCTTTTTTAAACAATCCTGAGTTGTTACAGATCTGCAAAAGAGCTTTAATTTTTGTAAGCTTTTTCTTTTTATTTGATGGCTGGACCTGGATTTTTATTGGTTTTCTTAGTGCTGCTAAAGATACGCAGTACATTTTTTGGATTAGCCTGCTAGTGAATTGGTTAGCTTATATCCCTTTTACTTTTTGGTTTATAGGCGTTAATAAAGGAGGAGCAGATCAGGCTTGGGCTATTATCGTGTTCATTGCTGTTTTAAATGTGCTTTTTTACTGGCGCCGCTATAGTACAGGTCGCTGGTTAAAATATAGCCTGCCCAATGCTATTTTATAACGATCTATTTGTCCTAATTTGTCTGCTATCTTGACTTTTTAATTGATTTCAATGAAAGAATGAGCTATCTTCTTGATTTAACAATTGTAGTTACCTATATTTTTAGTTACTCGTTATTTGGAGAATACTATGTCCGAGAAAAATACATATGCCATTATTAAAACTGGCGGCAAACAATACCGCGTGGCACAAGATGATGTCATCGACGTTGAATTGCTAGAAGGAGAAGATGGCTCGATCATTGAATTTGCCGATATTCTTTTTGTTTCTAATGGTTCTGATACCTATGTAGGCAGCCCTACTCTATTAGATTTTAGTGTGACTGCTGAACTGCTAGGAGAAAGTAAAGGGGAAAAAATTACTAGTATCAAGTACATTCCCGGTAATCACTATAAAAAATTTGGTCACAGACAAAAATATTCGCGCATTAAAATTACTGGCATTAGCCTAAAAGAACAAAGCAGTAGACAGAGAGGAGAGCAGCATGGCACATAAGAAAGGACAGGGATCGACACGCAATGGCCGTGATTCTCATTCACAGCGTTTAGGTGTAAAAGTAGGCTCTGGTGAGGTAGTTAAAGCGGGTAGCATTTTGATTAGACAACGCGGCACTAAATGGACGCCTGGTAAAAATGTATCCCGAGGCAAAGATGATACCCTTTTTGCGCTTAGCGATGGGGTCGTTAGTTTTCGAAAAACTGATAAAACTTATGTCTCCATTCTCAATTAGTCTCTAAAAAATTAAATTATTTATCTCTTATTAGGAAGAGAGCTACTATTTAGCTCCTTCCTCCTATCCACCAAGTGTAAAATTACCTATGTTCAAAGATAAAGCAACCATTCATTTAGTCGCAGGTAAAGGAGGCAATGGAGTCATTGCCTGGCGTCGAGAAAAATACATTCCCAAAGGCGGTCCTTGTGGAGGTAATGGAGGAAAAGGCGGCTCTATTATATTCCAAGCCGATGCTCAAGTCTATTCTCTTCAAAGTTTTCGCAATCGACGCTTATTAAAAGCTGAAAATGGTGCATCAGGCGGTTCTAATAACCGTCAAGGGCGAAATGGCGAGGATCTCCTTCTCAAAGTACCTTGTGGAACTCTAGTTAAAGATACAAAGACTGGCGAGGTAGTTTACGATTTTACCTATGACAAGGAAAAATGGGTTCCTTGTCAGGGAGGCCGTGGAGGTAGAGGAAATAATAGCTTTAAAACGCCTACTAATCGAGCGCCCGTTATCTGTACGCCTGGCGCTGAAGGCCAAGAATGTGAATTTGAACTAGAGCTTAAATTGATTGCCGATATAGGACTTGTCGGTTTCCCCAATGCTGGTAAATCGACCCTTATTTCAGCCGTTGCTGCTGTGAAAGTCAAGATTGCTCCTTATCCTTTTACGACCCTTCAACCTAATATTGGCTTCATCGAATGTGATGATTACCGTCGCATCTTCATTGCAGATATTCCAGGTATTATTGAAGGCGCTCATCACAATAGAGGACTTGGATTTGAATTTTTACGTCATATTGAGCGCACTAAGCTCCTTATTTTTATTTTAGATGCTTCGGGTATTGATGGTCGCAATCCCTCCGATGATTATGTCGTATTGCGCCGTGAATTAGAACTTTACAATGTCGATCTACTCACCCGTCCTTATCTGATTGCTTTAAATAAAGTCGATACAGAAGAAGCGCTAGAGCATTTACCTCAATTCTACAGACAATTTTCTGACGAAAAAGAGAAAATCTTAGAGATTTCTGCAGCAGATGGTCAAGGTCTTCCAGCTTTATTGCAAAGATTAAAATCTGCTATTTATAATTGATTCTTTCTGTTATGTAAACTATTTAGACTTGTTAAAATAAAAGCTTTTAAATGAATAGGAGAGGTGATCTATGTCTTTAACTCCTTTAGATACTAGAACTGCTAATCAAAAAGTGTTACCCTTACAAGCTGTGACCTCTTGTCATGAAGTATTTTCAGAAAAGGAAGTTCAAGCGTTAGCAGATAAATTTTTCTCCATCTTATCTCTCAATCAAGCAAAAACTTTTACCTGTTACTTTCCTAATAGTGCCTTTGAATGTGAAGTGCAAATAGGATGCAAAACAAACCATAAAGTAGAAGAATTGCAAGAATCTTGTATTTTTTATGGAAAGTGCAATGAAAGTGAAGTGGAACAATTTAATAGCTGGTCCACTGATTTTTACTATAGTCCTGCTGAAAACTCTTATGTTACGACGACTCTCCTTTTAAAAATGAAAGTTCCTTCAATCGAAGGAGAAAAATTAAAAGATTTCTTTTATCGTCTAACATCTCAAAAAGTTAACGAGTTTATTAAATCGAATCATTTGATCCTAAGTAAAACTAAAATATGTACTAAATCTTCTCCTACTTACTATCGGCAAAGTATTTAGGCTGAATGCGTTTGCCATTTAACGCATTCCAAAAGCTCGTCATAATAGAGCCATCTGGATTGAGCACTTCTATACTATAAATAGGTAAAAATACTTCCGTTGCATTGCGAATGGTAAATTCCGAGCCAAACGCTGCTAGCGAAATAGCTTCTATATCAGATTGACTAAAATTGGGCTTAACGCGCTGAGCATGGTTGTAGGGTTTAGATACTAACCATTGGTTAATTTTTGTATGAGGGGTCACTAACAGTTTAGGATTTTGAAAATGCAACTGAACCGTATCGCCTTTGACTGTAATCAAATGCTTTTGACGCGCACTGTCTAACCACGGATTAAACACTTCTGTTTCTAAATGCAACTCTTTGCGCAACTGTTCTTTAGTCATAGTGCCATTAGCTTTGGCTAAACTATTTAAAATTTTGAATTCATTGCGGGTGGCTTGAGCCCTAATAGCATCTTGAAAACCATGCGTCTTCTCCCAAGATTCCGTATTGATGACCATTTCGCCATCTAATAAACTCCAGAGAACGACTCCCTCTTTGGTCTTTTTTTCTGGAGAGCTGTATTTAACTTCCAATAGGAGATAGGGATGAAATTTTAGTTCAGGTTCTTGAAAGGTACGGTGCTCATCGACTAATAATTCCTGTTGATGCGTATCCATGATTTGTTGTGGAGTAAAGCGTGCTTCTAAAGTTAGAAACTCACCATTATCGACATACTCGGCAATAAAGTTGCGAAATTGGGAATTGTAGTTCCAGGTATACCAGCCGCTTAATAAGACACATCCAGCAACTAGACAAGTGATAACAAGGCGCATCTTCCCTCAAAATTTAATCTACTAGAAGTACTTTAATGCCTATTTTTTTTGTTTTTGTCAACTGCTACCTTTGATTTTCTAACATACAAGGCATTCACTTTTTGATGGGACTTTTTGTTTATTGTTTCTTGCTATTTCTTTATCTAACTCTATGAGAAGAGGAGTATATTCTTTTTTGGGATTTTCCTCTAACATCTTGTAGATTGTACTAAGACATTTATTTTTAATAAGTTGTTCATTAATTTTTCGTACTAGTTTGATCGCTATTTCTATCTGATTAATTTTTACTAGTGATTCGCAGATGTACTCAGCATAAAAAGGCATAAAGCCATGATTTAAATCTTTTGGAGAAAGCTTTAAGACTATATCTAATAGTTGAAAATTAAGTTTATTATCTCTTGAAAATTTAATTAGCTCTCCTAATAAAGTTAATTTAAAGCTATTGTCTTTTAGGCTATTTAAAATTCTTTTTAAAGTATCAATTTTATCATTTAATAAAAGTTGCTGACAAACAGGCAAAATATTTTCGAATGTTTGAAAAAGAGAATCTAATTTAATTTTTTTAGTAGTTTCCAAGCTTTTGCTAGCTTCTATTAGATTAAAGCTATCGATCACACTTGTCGAAATAGGATAAGATCTTTTCTGTAAATGAGTAGCCACTTGTTGCCTAATATGCTCTAGCTTCTTTTCATTTAAATGGAAAAGAGCTTTTAAAGTCATTTTTTCTAGTTTTTCTGTTAATAATCTAACTTTTTTAAATGTTATTTTATTATCTGATTGATTAAAAATTGTTCTCTGGGTTTCCACAAAAATTGCATTGAGAGAAATATTAACAAATCTATTTCTCTTACTATTATTTTCTTGTTCATTATTTAATAGATCTTTAGCTATTTCTGAAACGAGTAGCATATCATGAATAGGTAGATTCATAGTACTAAGAGAATAGTTATACCACCGCTTACTAATTAAACTAATTTTCAATATCTCTTCTTTGTCTAAATAACTGAGAATATTAATAATTAATTCAGGCATTATTTTATTTTCTATTGAACACATTTTATTAAATTTAAATGAATTATTATTAATTTCTACTTGTTTTATCATATAGTAACCTAATATTAATTTTGATTACTAATCATAATAACTTAGTTAATAATTATCAACGATATTTAAACATTAAAATAATAAATTTAAGGTTATATTAATTATTCTTTCTAATTTATATAAATAAAATGAAAACTAAAATAGGTAATCTAATTGCTACTCTACGTCTAGATATTAAAAATTATTTTTAAGCTTGCTAAAATATTTTCTTTAACTTAGATTCAGTCAAATTTTATTTAAGGAGATATCATGTCAAATTTTTCATTTTCTCATCTAGTAGCTTTCTCTTTATGTTTAGGCTCTTGTTTTACTTTAGTTATGGCCGATACTAAAAATACTTACTCCTTGTCAAACCAAGAAAAAAGCGCTAACTTATTGAATTTATTGGCTACAGATGGCTTACAAGAGTACAGTGGCGAGCCTGTGTCTCAGTTAGAGCATGCTTTACAATGTGCTAATCAAGCTCAATTAGCAGGAGCAGATCGTGAAACAATCATTGCAGCTCTCTTCCACGATATTGGCCATCTTTGTGCGGATGAGAATACTAAACAGATGGATGGCTATGGCATCGAGAGCCATGAGCAGATAGGCGCGCAGTATTTACGCAAACAAGGTTTTTCTAACAAGATTTGTCAGCTCGTATTAGGACATGTAGAAGCTAAACGTTATTTGATAGCCAAACATACTGATTATTACGAACAGTTGTCTGAAGCTAGTAAGCAAACATTAGCTAGACAAGGAGGCCAAATGAGTCCTCTAGAAGTTTTAATTTTTGAGAAGGATCCCCTTTTTAAAGAAAAAATCCAAATGCGTTTATGGGATGAGCAAGCTAAAATAAAAGATTTAGCCGTCCCTAACTTAGACACTTATCGCTCGCTTATTCTTTCTCATCTCAATGATCTAGTGCAATCATTAGGAGAGAAAGAATAAAAAAAGTTGAGAAGGGAAGAAGAGATGGAGAAGGCTAATTTTAATCCTTCATCGATAACAGAAATTCTGCATTACTACCTGTCTTTTTGAGTCGGCTTAGCAATAGATTCATGGCATCGACAGGCGCTAGATCGGGCATGGCTTGACGCATCAAATACACTTTTTCCAGTTCATCGCGATGATAGAGTAACTCCTCTTTTCGCGTGCCGCTCTTCACAATATCAATTGCTGGAAAGATGCGCCGGTCCGATAATCTGCGATCTAAGACAAGCTCCATGTTACCTGTGCCCTTAAACTCTTCAAAAATGACTTCATCCATGCGAGAGCCCGTATCAATTAAGGCCGTCGCAATGATCGTTAGAGAACCGCCCTGTTCAATATTGCGCGCTGCTC
Organism: Parachlamydiaceae bacterium; assembly: GCA_965200675.1. Classification (GTDB taxonomy): domain Bacteria; phylum Chlamydiota; class Chlamydiia; order Chlamydiales; family Parachlamydiaceae; genus CBDAUP01. The sequence goes on from CBDAUP010000002.1 coordinate 309,720, forward strand.
CAAAGAAGCGTTTGGGCTTGTGTAAGGCATTGGCATCGATGCCTCCCGTTAGAATCTTACCTGAATGAGGTTCAATTGTATTGTAAGCACGTGCCAGGCGCGTAATAGAATCTAAAAGAATAACGACATCATTGCCATGCTCGACTAAACGACGCGCTTTTTCAATGACCATCTCAGCTACTTGTACATGGCGCTCCGGTGGTTCATCAAAGGTAGAAGAGATGACCTCTCCCCTAATGCTGCGCTGCATATCGGTGACTTCTTCTGGCCGCTCTCCAATCATCAATGCAATGAGCACAACTTCTGGGTTATTGATGGCAATAGCATTGGCAATACTTTGCAAAATAATAGTTTTACCAGTACGTGGAGGAGCGACGATTAAACCCCTTTGACCTTTACCGATTGGGGCTGCTAGGTCCAATACGCGCGTCATCAGCAACTCTTTACTCGTTTCCATGACAAGGCGTTTACTAGGATAAAGAGGCGTGAGATTTTCAAATAAGATCCGTTCACGCGCTTTTTCAGGAGATTTGCCATTGATCTTATCTACTTTCAGTAGCGCAAAATATTTTTCTTTTTCTTTAGGAGGACGGATCGTTCCACATAATGTATCGCCTTTTTTTAAGTCAAAACGGCGAATCTGTGCAGGAGAAACATAAATATCTTCAGCTGAAGGTAGATAATTGTAGTTAGGCGAACGCAAAAATCCAAAGCCATCCGGTAAAATCTCCAGCACGCCTTCTCCATAGAGAATTTCATTGGGATTTTCTGAAACAGCTTTGACAATTTCGAATACCATTTGTGATTTTGTCAACGAACCTAAATGACGCAAGCCAATTTTTTTTCCATACGCATTTAACTGATCGATATTCATGCGTTGGATTTCAGCAATTTTAATGATTTTTCCAGGAGCACGTTCTGTATGAGGTTCCTGTTGACTTGGGTAATTCTCCATTTCTTCATGCTGTTTCTCAGGCGCTATAACGCCTTCTTCAAATACTGCAGGATTTTCTGAATAGGGGGGATTCTCAGGATTCATTCAAAGTTAACTCCTAAATTGTTGCGTTTGATGGGAAATCGCCTTTATGGAAATAGTTTATGATAAATGACTAAAACGGCTTGTCGCAATTCTTCTAAGCTGCCGTTATTATAAATAACAAAATCCGCTCTTTTAGCCTTTTCTTGATTATCTAATTGTCTTTTCATGCGTTGTTCAAATTGTTGCGCGTTGTATTGACCAGATTGTGTGAAACGTTTCTGACAAGTTTCTAAATTAGCTACAACTGCAATTATTCTATCAAATGACCCTTTTTTACTATCAAATAAATGACTTTCAAATAAAAGGGGAAGTTCAGCTAAAAATAAAGTAGCTTCTTTATCCTGCTGAGCTATTTTATAATGCCATTCAATCTGTTCAAAAACAGCAGGATGTAGGATTTGTTCTAATGATTTTAGTAAGTCTGGATTGCTAAATACCTTATTTGCGATGTTTGAGCGCTCTAGCTGGCCTTGTTTAACACTATCTGTACCTATAAACTGAATAACTTGTCTACCAACAGAAGTTTCAGGAGTCAAAAGTTGATGAACAATGATATCTGCGCTGACCACATAGGCGCTAAGTTCTTTAAAGATACGACAAACCGAAGATTTACCGCATGAAAGGCCACCAGTTAGGGCCAATTTTTTCAAAGTTAACATTCTTTCCAATTTTTGCCAATAGCAATATCGACTACTAATGGTACTTTTAATTTAAAGACCTGCTCCATTGCCTCTTTAACAATAAACTTAAAATCGATTAGTTCAAAATTTGGAACTTCAAATATCAATTCATCATGCACTTGAAGCACCATGTAACCTAACTTACCCTGCTCTTTTAAAGCTTGATCAATATGCAACATAGCTATTTTAATTAAATCTGCTGCTGTGCCTTGAAAAGGCGTGTTAAGCGCTAATCTTTCAGCTTGACTCCGCAAAGAACTATTTTTATTGTGTAGTTCAGGAATTAAACGCTCTCTGCCTGTCTGAGTGACAGCTTTTCCCGTTCTGCGCGCCTCTTCTATACATGTTTCTAAATACTCTTTTACTTTTTTAAAACGTTTAAAGTAAGTTTCGATAAAATAAGCAGCTTCTTCTACTGAAATGCCAATTTCTTTAGCAAGTCCATAGGATTGTTGTCCATAAATGATGCCAAAATTTACAGCTTTTGCTGCATAGCGTTGATCTTTAGTCACAGCTGTCAGAGGAACATTATAGATAGCAGCAGCTGTTAAAAGATGAATATCTTCATTATTTTGAAAAGCTGAAACCAAAATAGGATCTTCGCTTAAATGAGCTAAAATTCTCAATTCTATCTGCGAATAATCAGCTGCTAGATAACTCCAATTCTCCTTTTCTGGTTGAAAAGCTTCTCTTATTTTGCGTCCTATGGCTGTCCTGACGGGAATGTTTTGCAAGTTAGGATCTTGACAAGAGAGTCTGCCTGTCGCTGTCACCGACTGATTAAAAGTACAGTGAATGCGATTAGTTTGTAAATCAATCACTTGGGGTAAAGCATCTGCATAAGTAGAGCGAAGTTTTTCTAACTTGCGATATTCCAGTATCTTGCCTGCAATAGGATACTCAGCCATTAAAAGTTCTAAAATTTCTTCACCGGTTGAGATCTCTTTTGAGCGCGGTTTGGGATAAGGGATGTGGAGCTTGTTAAATAGGATCTTTTTTAACTGTAAAGAAGAATTAATGTTAAACTCTTCGCCTGCAAACGCATGAATTTGCTGCACAAGAGTTTGAATTTCTTGTTGAATCTCTTGTGACATAGCTATGAGATGATTTTTATATACATAGATCCCTTTTCTCTCCATATTAGCTAATACAGCCGTAAGAGGCAGTTCTAGTTCATAAAAAAGTTTAGCTAATTTGCGCTCTTCTACTTGCTGGGCTAACTTTTTTGCTAACTGGCAAATTAAATCCACCTCTTCACAGTAAAATTCTTTTAATTTTTCAATAGGCACATCAGCTAGTTTAAGCTGATTTTTGCCCTTACCTATTAGATCTTGCATCTCTTTTTTAATTTTGCCAAAATGTTCTAGAGATAAAGCGATCAAGGAATGCCTGCGATGATGGGAACTAAGAATATAAGAAGCTAAAACTGTGTCAAAACAGACCGGATTTAATTTAATTCCAGCATTAGTCAGCAGATGATAAGCTATTTTACTATCATGCATGTAAAAAGTTAAGTTTATATCCTCAAATAAAGCTTTGATTTCTTTTAGTACTTTTTGTTCTTCGAGATGGTAGTTGAATGGTATATACCAAGCTTTTCCCGGTTTACTACAAAAGCTGATGCCGAGTATTTTAGCCTGTAAGAAATGGTCAGGTGTAGCGTGAAAAGCGCAACCTATCTTAGCACTTTGACGCAATTCTCGAATCATTTCTCGTACTAGCTCTTCGCTATCGACTAGCCTGTAATCTGTAAGAGTTTCTAAAACCGCCTTATTTTCTTGCATTCCTTCCTGTATTCTGCGATCTGTTCCATTTTCTGCCTGAACAGTCGTAAAAGAAAAACTTTCCAACTCTTTAATCAGAGAATTAAAATTCATAGAAAGATAAAATTCTCTCAATTTTTCTTTGTCCGGATCTTTAAGCTTAAAAAAATGCACATCTTGAGGAAAATCTACTTTGAGATCTAGTGAGACAAGCTGTCTACTCATTAAAGCACGCTCTTTGAATTGAACGAGTATCTCTTGCTTTTTTAATCCCGGTACTTCTTGAGGATGAGCTAAAAGATAATCTAAAGAACCAAAATTCATCAAAAGCTCAGCCGCTGTTTTAGGCCCAAAGCCCGGTAAACCGGGTACATTATCTGAACTATCGCCTACCATAGCTAGATAGTCGACTATTTTAGCAGGAGGCACGCCATGGATCTTCTGCACCTCTTTTTCATCTATTATCTGGTTATCTTTTGAGGTATTTAAAATATAAACTTGGCTATTGACTAACTGACACATATCTTTGTCGCTTGTACAAAGATAAACTAGGCTCTTCTGCTCAGCTGCCCATACAGCAATACTGCCCATTACATCATCTGCTTCTACTTCTGGAATATTTAAAAAAGGTATGCCTATCAACTGACAAAAATCGCGTGCCCAATCAATCTGATGGCGTAAATCTAAAGGCATGGCTAATCGATTCGCTTTATATTCAGGGTAGAGGGCTAAGCGTTTAGCAGCATTGCGAGGACCATCAAACACGGCAACTAAATGAGCAGGGTGAAAATCTTTAATCATTCTAATTAAAGAACGAATAAAGCCATAAAGAGCATTAGTCGATTCTCCTTTACTATTTGTCATCGTACGGATGGCAAAATAGTTCCGATAAATATAACCTGAAGCATCAATAAGATAGAGTTTATGCATCGTGTAAACCAAAAAAAATTAAAGTAATTTAACAATCAAGCAACTTAAGACAAGAGATTGATTATAGACCTTTTGACATTTTTTCCACCCTCTAATTTTCTTTTTGACAAAATCTAATAGAATAAAATATTTATAGTGCAGTTTTAATCCGATTAATCTTATTTTTTCTTATTCAAATAGAACAAAAGGAACAATGATAATGTTAAATTTTAAAAGAAGCTTTTATTTAAAAGCCTTAGCTGTGGGTTTGCTCAGCTTAACAGTTAATCTGTTTAGCGATTGCGAACCCCTTTGCAATCTATCCTGTACTGAACCTTGGAATGAAGTTAGCTTATCGGCAGGATGGCGTAGAGATACGATTCAAACAAAATATCATGAAGTGGATGTAACCCCGGAATCAACGGGTTTTATTTTAGATGATCTTAAAATCAAACGCCTCAATGTATGGGAAATAGGAAGTCAGATTTATCTATCTGTGCCTCAATTTGACAATCCTCTTTGTGAAGATTGGTGGTGGATGGATCATTTCTATGTCAGAGGGTCAGCCTACCGAGGCTGGATCAGCAAAGGACATCTGCAAGAAAATAGCACGCGTCTCATTGGTACGAGGAATCGCCATGAGACAGCTACTATTCATAAAGGACGCACTATCAATGCTTCTATTGGACTCGGGTTTAGCTATCCTCTATCTGAAGATTTAACGATTGGACCCATTGGCGGCTGGGCGTATGATCATATCAAAACCTCTTGTAAGGATGCTCGTTACAATGGTCAGGCAGATCCAGCTTTCAATGGATCTAGTTACCATTCAACTTGGAAAGGCCCTTGGCTCGGATTAGATGCTCTTTATTCCATTTGCCTCGGTGATTGCTGGCAAATGAAATTGGATGGAGGCTATGAGTATCACTGGGCTGATTGGAAAGGAGGCTTTAGACTAAAAAATGCAGATATCGAACCTTGTTTCCTTTTTTCCGATCATAGGCGTTCTCATGAGGCTTGGGGACAAGTTGGCCGCTTAAATCTATGGTGGACTATCTATGATTGTTGGGATCTTGGCATTGGAGTAAAGTATCAATGCTGGAAAAGTAAAAAAGGTAAATTACAGCCTCGCAATGGCACCTTTGCAGAAGTAGGTTGTAATCCCAGTCAAAAAAACCATATTTCTCATAACACATGGCACTCTATTGCTGTAACTAGTGAATTTGGTTACACTTTCTAAGCTAAGTGTTCACTTAACGAATTAAGAAGCAAGGGAGAATTTTCTAAACTTATCCCTTGCTTCTCTAGTCTTTATTCGCAAGCTCGATACAAATATAAATACTTGCCAGATAAAGCCGGTTGGTATTCTTGAGGTAATTTTAGCTCATGTTTCATTACTCCGGAAAACAAAGTTGACTGATTATTAAAAAAATTATTGAGCCAAGTCTTATGCGTTAACTGAACGACTTGATAAGTTGCTTCCTCCTGCCCTAACTGTTTAGCTAAAAGCAATAAGACAGCGCGACGCGTATGATCAGCTCCATCGATAAAGCCATATTCAGCTGCTTCTTTAGCTGTAAAAACTTTAGCTCCATACTCTTCTACTAATTTTTGTTTAGTAACTTCGGGCCTACTACTTGTCACAATTTCTACAAAATTAGCATAGTAGTTGGCAATTAAACTCTGCATATCATCTTGTTCATGTTCTTTCCAAGGACGTAAAGGATTGAGATCATCTTTATGTTTACCGGCATAGAGAGTTAAAGATTTGATGCCTACTTTATCCATTAAAGTAGAAAAATTTAAGAAAGAGGGACTGATCACTCCCACACTGCCTATTAAACTAATCGAGCTAGCATAAATTTTATCGGCAGCACACGCTACATAAACTCCCCCTGAAGCACAAAGTCCATCAACATAGGCATAAATAGGTATATTATACTGTGCTTTATAAGCTTTTAACGCTTGATAAATTCCATCGGCATCAATCACTGTACCACCAGGAGAGGAGATATTGAGTAAGATCGCTTTAACTCTATCATTTTTTAACACATCTTCGCGCGATTCAACTAAGAGTTGTCTAAAAGATTCTTGAGTTAGGTCCTCTAAACCAATGACCCCATTGATATTAATTTGCAAAATAATAGGGGTGTTTTTTGGTTGACTTTTGCGTAGGCCTTGAGCGTCCGCTATAATTTCTAAATCAAACTTAGAACTAGGCGCTGTATCGGTGCTAGTTAATGCTAATCCTAAGAGAAAAGAGCAAAGTAGAAAACCAAAACCAATACCCACTATAGTGAATACAGCTAAAAAGAAGGTTCTTAACACTGCATAAAAAATTGAGTCTCTCATCATAATACTATCCTTATATAGGCATTCTTTAATCGATCTAATTATAAAAAGTACCGCTTAGGTATAACCAGTAGCCTTGCAAATTTTCGAACTGACTCTTCTCTTTTAAAATATACTCTTTACCCTGTTCAGTAAAATGAGCATGAAAAGTAACAAAGGCTATTTTTGGCCCTTTAGTAAATTCTATAATTTCTAGCTTATTAAATGTACACCTTTCACAGCGTTTTAAAATTTCCCTTCTCCACACAAGTTGATCTGTTTGATAAGCTACATTTTTAGAATGTGTGGTCTTGATAATGTAATCAGCCTCTTTAAAAACATAAGCACTATAGCGCGAACGCATCAGGGCTAAAGCATCAGGAGCTTCTGCGTGATTGAGATGATAGGGTTGACAACAAGCTGCATAGAGCCTTTGCTGATCACACGGACATTGGACTGAAGAAGAGTTTACTAGTGGAGTCGTCATTCTTTAAATCCTTATAGTTAGTAATCTATTAGGTAAATATATAGTAAATAGCATACTTTCTCAACCTAAGCCATTTTTTATCTTAACTCTCTTAAGTTTTCTCAAATAGAAGGATAGAACGATGCCAGATCAAACGGGTATTTTACTAGTCAATTTAGGCACTCCTCAAGCCGCTCAGCCCTCCGCTGTAAAAAAATACCTCATTGAATTTTTAACAGATAGCCGTGTAATTGATATTCCTTGGCTTTGGCGACAATTATTAGTGCGCAGTGTCATTGTCCCTCGCCGTTATAAGCAATCAGCTGCAAGCTATCAAGCGATTTGGACAGAAGAGGGCTCTCCTCTCTATACTTATAGCAAAAAAATGCAGCAGAAACTGCAGCAAAATTTGGGTGAAAATTTCATCGTCGAACTAGCTATGCGTTATCAACAGCCTTCCCTTGAAAAAACGCTCACTCGTTTATTACAACTTTCGCTTAAACGCTTGATTATTATGCCTCTCTTTCCTCAGTATGCTTCTGCTACCACGGGATCGATTTATGAAAAAGTGCTGTCTCTTTTAAAAAAACAGATTAGGATTCCAGCGCTTACTTTTATTAATAATTTTGCTGGGCATCCTAGTTTTATTGAAGCCTGGTGTCAGCAAGCTCATTCTTATGATTTAAATTCCTATGATCATTTTCTGTTTAGCTTTCATGGTTTACCAGAACGTCAGCTTAAAAAAGCTGACCCTTGTCATTTTTGTTTAAAAACAGCGGATTGTTGTCAAAAGATAACTTCAATGAATGCTAACTGTTATGCTGCTCAGTGCCATCTTACTGCTAATAAAATAATTGAGCAGTTAGGACTATTACCGACTAAAGTTAGCTTATGTTTTCAATCGCGCTTGGGAAAAGAGCCTTGGTTGCAACCTTATGCTAGCCAGGTCATAAAAAAATTAGCAGAACAGGGCAAAAAAAGGGTCTTAGTTTTTTCTCCCTCTTTTGTATGTGACTGCTTAGAGACAATTTATGAGATCGGCGTTGAATATGCTTTAGAATTTAAAGAAGCAGGCGGTGAAAAGTTACAACTTGTCAAAAGTTTAAATGATAGTGACTACTGGATTACAGCTTTAAAAAAAATTATTTTAGAGAATTAATTAAACTATGTTAATTTTATTAATTAAAAAAGACTTAAAATCTATTAATTTAAATATGTTTAAATTACATTGAATTAAATTATCTATTAATTTAAAATATTTATTATAAATATATCTATATTATTAATTTAATATTGTAGAAATTTGATTAAATTATTTTGTGTTTAACTAATAAAATGCTATATAAGAAATTCTTATCAAATTTTTATGTTTAGGAGGTCACTAATCATGGGTAAACAAAATGCAGGCGTAGTCACAGCAGGCCTTGCTCTTTTTTCAATGTTCTTTGGCGCAGGGGATCTTCTTTGGCCTCTCATTTTAGGAGGCAGTGCAGGTGACAAAAACTTTTTTGCTTTATTGGGCCTTTTAATTACAGGCGTTAGTTTACCTCTTCTAGGTCTCATGGCTATGATGCTTTTTGGCGGAGATTACCGCGCTTTTTTTGCAAGAATTGGCAAAGGACCTGGCATCTTACTCGTTTTTATCATCCAAATTATTTTAGGTCCTATTGGTTCTATACCAAGACTGATTACCCTTTCGCATGCTACTTTAAAACCCTATCTATCGGCTGATATCAGCTTGGCTTTATTTAGTCTGCTCTCTTGTTTAGTCGTCTTAGCTTTCACCTTAAAACCCCAAAAAGTGATTGGCGTTTTAGGCCTTATTTTAACGCCTGTGCTATTAGCTTCTCTTGGTGCTATTTTAGTTTTAGGTCTCTATAACCATCCTGCTCCTTTAATAGTCGACCTTAACTCACACGAGGCTTTTTCTAGTGGGCTTAAAGTAGGCTATAATACCTTGGATCTCATTGCTTCTTTTATTTTTGCTCCTTTTGTCATGTCTCATTTTTTAGTCAATGAGGATAATGCTTGTAAGGATACTCAACTTGTAACGTTTAAAAAAATGCTCAAAGCTAGTTTAATAGCAGCTGGCTTACTCTCTATTATGTACATTGGCTTAACTTATGTAGCTTCTTACTATACGCCTTATTTAGATCCGGCTCATTTACCAGAAGAGCGCTTATCGGCGATCTCGCTTTATCTATTAGGTCCTAAAGGAGCTCTTATCTCCTGTTTTTCAGTTGCTATGGCTTGTCTGACTACTGCTATACCTATGGTTTCCATCTGTGCAGATTACATTCACATCGATTTATTAAAAAAGAGAGGTAGCCATCTAATTCCTCTTTTATTTACTCTGGTGATGTCTAGCTTAATTGCCAATATTGGTTTTATGGGTATTGCCAACTTTTTGTCTCCCATTTTACAAATTCTTTGTCCTGGCTTAATTATGCTAAGTATTTTGAATATTTTTCATAAACTTTACGAAACAAAGGTACCTAAATTACCTGTATTTGCTACTTTTGCTCTTTCTACACTCAATTACATAGCGCGCTTTGCTTAAGCCTAATTCCCTCATTTGCTTAATTTAGGTCACACTTTAATAAAACAAGTGTGACCTTTAAGTTGCTCCTCTAGCTAAAAAAGAGCCTAAAAAATTAGCTAAATTCTATTTTAAACTCCATTTTGATTGCAAAAAGTTGATTTTAATACTATTTCTAGACTATATTTAAGTTATGGATTCTCAATTTATTCCCAAAAATCTTTCTAGTTTTTTCTGGCATTTCATTAAAAAACGGTGGAAGCCTCTTTTAGGCGCTCAAATTTTTGTACTGGCCTGGGCTTTAGATCATACCCTCTGGCCCGGCATTATCATGATGCTAGTTGACCTTATCACTCATTTTACAGGGGATAAAGCAGAAGTATGGAGCTATTTAGCTAAACCACTATGGCTAGGTGCTGCTCTTTGGATCTCCATAGAAATTAGCTTTCGTTTAGGAGGCTTGCTCTTAGCTAAAGTTGTGCCTAGTATAGAAGCTGACATCCGTTTAGCTATGTTTAATTATGTACAACGGCACTCTTACAACTACTTTGGCAATAATTTTGCCGGTAATATTTCTAATAAAATTTCTGACATGACACAAAGTTTTACTCATATTTTGCAGTTAGTCATGCAGCTTTTTATTCCAGTCATTTTAGCTATCCTCATTTCTTCTACACTTTTTTTTCTAATCAACCCCTATTTTACTCTTATTTTAGTTGTTTGGATTAGCGTTGTAGTGGGTATCTCTTTTCTTTTATCCTCTAAATGTGCACAGTATGCCGATCTTCATGCCACTTCTCGTAGTGCACTTGCCGGCAAAATGATTGATGCTTTAACTAATATTAGCAATGTACGCATCTTTTCTCGCTATTCTTATGAGTATCGTTATCTTAAAGTCTTTCAAGATGATGAGAAAAAGAAACATCTTCAATCTCTAAGATATGTGGAACAATTAAAATTTGCGACAGGTATTGTCACCTTTTTAGGTGCAGGGTTAGTCATGAATATTTACATGATCTACTGCTGGCAACAAGGCTTTATTACAGCGGGTGAAGTTGTCTTCATCTTCAATACGACTTGGAATATGAGTATGATGACTTGGGTGGCTAGCCTGGAGTTACCTACCCTTTATCGCGAACTTGGCGTGTGTAAACAAGCACTTTCTATTATTAGAGATGAACATGATATTATCGATGAACCTCAAGCGATTCCCCTAAAAGTAAAAAAGGGGGAAATCATCTTTGAAGATGTCAGTTTCCATTACTTGCCCAATCATAATATTTTTGAAAATAAGAATATTACCATTCATGCTGGTGAAAAGGTTGGCCTCGTCGGTTTTTCAGGTTCGGGTAAATCGACTTTCGTTCACCTCATTTTGCGTTATTACGATGTGGAACAGGGCCGTATTCTAATTGATGGACAAGATATCTCTAAAGTGACGCAAGACTCTTTACGCGAACAAATTGCCTTTATTCCGCAAGATGCCTCTCTTTTTCATCGTACCCTATTGGAAAATTTAGTCTATGGACGTCAAGAAGCATCTAAAGAAGAGATTGAAATAGCCCTGCAGAAATCTAATGTAGATGAATTTGTGAAGCGCATGCCTGAAGGCTACGATACTCTCGTAGGAGAAAGAGGGGTTAAATTATCAGGCGGTCAAAGACAGCGCATCTCGATTGGTCGCGCTATTTTAAAAAATGCGCCTATTTTGATATTAGATGAAGCAACTTCTGCCTTAGATTATAATACGGAAAGGCATATTCAAGAGGGTTTAAAAGGCTTAATGAAAGGCCGTACGTGTATTGTAATTGCTCATCGCTTGTCTACCTTACGCGATATGGATCGCCTGTTAATTTTTCATGAGGGCCAAATTATTGAAGAGGGCACGCATCAGGAATTACTAGAGGCTAAAGGACATTATGCCAATCTATGGAGCCTGCAAACAGATGGTTTCTTACCTGAAGAGCTTTAATTTCTTTTCTTTCTATTTATTTATTTACAATATTTTCACTGATCGGGAATAATGTCAAGCATTAGGCTTTTTTTAAGACATCTCTTTTAATTTACCGCTTATGTAATTTAAGGATAAGGCATGGACTGGTTTACTTCCAAATTTATCAATGCTGAAAAACTCCCCCATGTCATTGAACCGACTGATAAAGCGATTGAAAAAGAGACTTTTTTTAAACTTCTGGCTCGCGATCAAGCTATTTTTAAAAAATCTTTGCTAAAAGAAGGGGGCTTGCTCTTTCGCGGTTTTCCCCTTAAAACCCATCAAGATTTTTCTCAATTTGTCAAAGCGTTAGGGACAGGCGATTTTCTCGATTACATTGGAGGCGATAGCCCACGCAATAAAATAGCAGAAGGTATTTATACATCGACTGAAGCACCTCCTTCTATTAAGATTCCCCTCCATAACGAACTCTCGTTTGTAAAAAATTATCCCAAGCACATTCATTTTTTTTGTGAAACTCCTTCTGTCATAGGCGGCGAGACGATCATTGCCGATTCGAGGAAAGTCTATCAAACGATGCATGAACCGATCAAAAAAAGATTTAGTGAAAAAAAACTCAAGTACATCTCCTGTTATTACTATCAGAGTAAAGTGATGGAACTGCTTAATCGCTTACAGCCTAGTCATAAATCTTGGATTCAGGTCTTTGAGACAAAAGATAAGAAAGAGGTAGAAGAGAAATGCGTAGCCAGTGATTTTGGCTATAAATGGAATAAACATGACTGGCTGCGCATTCACCAGATCCGCCCTTTTTCAACTGAACATTATTCTACTAAAGAAAAAGTGTGGTTTAATCAAGTCCATCTCTTCGATTTCAACCCACGGTTATTGGGTTGGTCGCGTTACATCGGCGCTAAGCTTTTTTACTGCCGCCCTCATACGCGTTTACATGAAGTCTGTTTTGCCGATGGTTCTAAAATTGCCCGCCATGACATTTATCAGATTTTAGAAGTGTTAGACAAAAATACGATTGCCTTTTCCTGGCAAAAAGGCGATGTTTTAACTTTAGATAATGTCTTGACTATGCATGGCCGCAATACATTTACTGGGAAGCGGCGCATCCTAACAGCCATGACTGGCTAGACTTTATTAGAACTGGCGAAATTTTGCGAAACTATTTCTTTTTTTAAATCTTCCTTTTAATTTTTCAATAGCTTCTATTTTTTCTAAAAAGAGAAAGCTTTTAATTTCATCTAATTTTTGGGGATATAGGCTGATTGTAAGCATTTAGCTGATAACAAGAACATAAGTAAAAATCCAATACTATGTTGCTAAGATAGAAGCGCCATACTTTTACTAATAAGCTTCTCTAATTTTAATTGTTCTAACTCATTTAGATGCTCTGCACTTTTAATGTTTCAAAGATAAGCTTGTTTTTCTCTTCATTCTTTTTGTCGCTCTGATTTAGAGTGTCAATCAATTGTTTAATTTTTTCTTCTATTAATTCAATAGAAATTTCATCTAAAATTAGTAATAGTCTCCTGCAACTTCTAGACAAGCCTATAAAATAGTCTGCAAAAGTTCTATCTTTTATTCCTAAATACAGAACTAGCATCTGCTTTAATAGTTCTAATTTAATATTATCATTAAAAAAATTTTCACTATCGTCAAAAAATTGAACTATTATTTTATTTATAATTTTATTATCGCTTATAACTGAATTAGTTAAAATATCTATTAATATATTACTAATTTGTATTTTTTCTTCTCCATTAAATTTCTCTATAATGTACAATATAATATCCAATTTATTAATCACCTGTGAATCTAAACTGAAAAAATTGTAAAATAATTGCTCACGCTCTTCTACAGGAACATGTAAAAATAAATACTCTAAACTATTGTATTTTTCAGAATAGTTAATAGATTTATTTGGATTTCTAATTAAATTGACCATTAACTTTGAAAATTCATAGGTTTCTTTAAATTTTTTATAAGTATAGTTTCTCCTATCTAGTTTTAAAGACTGTAAGTAAAAAGAGTCATCTATTACAAAATTAACTAATTTTTCTAAACAACGGAATTGTTCTAAACTATTAAATTCTCTTTCCTTACTCAGTTCTTCCATTAATGTACTTAAATCTTCTAAAAATACAGTTCTTTGAAAGGGTTCCTTCATAAAACTTGAAAGTTGATTTGCCATAGTAAATAGTTTTTTTACTTTTTCCTCTACATCTCGATCATGTAAATTGTTAGTGTTTGAAAATTTCTCTAAAAAATGACTAAAATCTGATAATTCTCCCTTAACGCTAATTTTATTTACTTCCTTTTTAATTAAGTCCTCTATTCTTTTTGAATCCCTACTTTCTTTATCTATGAAAATAGCCATTACTTTATTTAAAACTGTTGACTCTTCTGTAATCTTATCTTTTGTTAAATCAGGCTTATTAATAGAAAAAATCTTTTCGACTAATTGGTCTTTTTTATTAGAGAACATAGTATTTGAAATTAAGCCTTTTTTTACTTTTCCTTTTAATTTTTCAGTAGCCTCTGTGTTATCTAGAGAAGGAAAGATTTTAATCTCATCTAATTTTTGACACATTTGCTCTAAGCTGTATGCATTTAGCTGATAGGAAGGAAATTTAGCAAAAATCCAATTATTTAATTTTTTAAAGTAAACCCAAAGACGGCTTTTATAAACAACTGTAATAACACAATCTCTATTTTCAATCTTGTTATCTATTTTTAGGAAGGGAATTTCATTTTTTAAAAAATTCATTTTTATCTCCTACTTTATAAACATCATTTATATTGTCATTAAAATATTAATATTTTATTAATTTTATAATAATTAATAGAGTAGTATTGAATAAATTATATTAATTCATTATAATAAATAAAAAAAGGAGTTTCTATAACTAATCCAAAAATTGACACAACTGCAGTAAGTAACTTTCCAACTATACCATTTGTTCCCCTCAAAAAAACAGAACGCGTGACATTACTGATAACTTGTTTAGTAAAAACGGTTTTTTCTTTAGGTATTGGGCTTTATTCTGCTGATCTGCGTGCGCAATGGGCAACTGTCTTTAGTGGTAAAAAAGTTGTGACTATTCTTTCAGATTCTCAATCTTCCAAACAATCAGCAATAACGGATGAAACAGCTAAGACTATACTACATTCAGAAATTAAAAAAACTGCCCCTGTTTCTACAAAAGAACCTCAGTCGCTATGTTGAGTTTACAACCTCTTCTCGATAAGTTAACTATAGATGATGGACTTGAGGTAGGTAAATTAGACGAGGAAGAAAAAGCTGTTTTGCAAAATTTAGTTAATGCATATGAAAATATAAAAGATTCTATTGATAATTCTGGAATTAAAGTTGATAAGTTATCTGGTTTGTTAAATGTTAAAAAAGATGAGTTAATAAGCTTATTTAGTCTTTTTCAATTTCCGTATACAAATGATAATTTCTATACATGTGGTAAAGATGTATTAGACTTTTATTTCGCGGCAATTAAGAATAATATTGAAAATAAATACCGTACCAGCTTTATACCCGGAATAGATAATTTATAGACAAAACAATCCAAGAAACAGCCGAAATATACTTGGACCTTATTAGAATTAAGTCAATTTTTTGCAATCAAAAAAGATAAGTTACAGGATTTTTTAAGAAATCAAGGCATAAAGCCATGGCCAGAGAATAGTGAAACTTTTTATACTCAGGAACTTGACAAAATATTTTTTATAGAAGCTGATGATGCAGATTTAAATGAATCTATTAATGCTTTATTAAAACACTACCGCACTCAGCTTAACTCTATAAGATGGAATCACTAAACTAATAAAAATTAAAAAATTTTAAAGTAAAGTGCCTTGTAAGATGAGGATCGCTAAGCTAAAATAAATGATCAGTCCTGTGACGTCGACTAAGGTTGCTACAAAGGGAGCAGAAGAGGTAGCTGGATCCGCTCCTGCTCTTTTTAAGATAAAGGGCAGCATAGAACCCATTAGATTGCCCCATAAAACAACGCCTACTAAACCGCAACCGACCGTCATAGCTACAAGATCCCAATGAGGGCCATAGAGTGGTGTAAAGAGACTCCATAAAACGACGCGAAAAAACCCGATTGCTCCTAAAATGCAACCAAGCAAAAGACCTGCCATCAATTCGCGTTTCATGATGCGCCAGTAATCTCTTAATTTCACTTCGCCTAAAGCCAAAGCGCGAATGATAATGGTCGAAGCTTGGGAACCAGCATTGCCTCCACTAGAAATAATTAATGGCAAGAAGAGAGACAGTACGACTGCTTTTGCAATTTCATCTTGAAAATAACCCATGGCAGTTGCTGTAAACAACTCTCCAACAAATAAAATGATGAGCCACGTAATGCGCTTGCGGATCAGCTCAAAAAATGGCATGGTCATATAGGGTTTCTCTAAAGCTCTTGTACCACCAATCTTTTGAATATCTTCGGTTGTTTCCTGATCTGCTAAGTGTAAGATATCATCCACTGTCACAATTCCTAAAAGAGAGCCATGTGCATCGATTACAGGTAAAGCTGTGCGATTGTATTTTCTAAAAACGGCGATAGCTGCTTCTTCATCATCAGCTGGTGATAGAGCAATAAATTTTTTGTCTCCTAATTGTCTGACTAAGGTATAAGTTGGCGCTAATAAAAAATCGCGGATTTTAAAATCATCGATTAGCTTTCCTTGCTCATCGATGCCATAAATGACATTGATTGTTTCGCTATTCTTACCATGTAAACGCACAAAATCTAGGACCTGTTGTACATTCCAATCCATTTGAATCGCAATGTAATCAGGAGTCATCAAACGACCAATACTATTGGCTGGATAACCTAGTAGAGCTAAACTTTTGGAGCGTTCTTCAGGAGATAAGACTTTTAATAAAGGATTGAGAATATCAGCCGGTAGTTCCTCTAAAAAAGCTGTGCGATCATCGGGCGAAAGATCATTGAGCACAGTAAAAGCTAAATCAGAAGGTAAGAGAGCAATTAACTCTTTTTGAATCAAGAAAGGAAGATACTCAAAAGTATGGGTCGCCAATTGAGGACTAATCACTTCAAAAATGAGCAGGCGCTCCTTAACGGAGATTTTTTCCATTAATTCTGCTAATTCTGTCGGCGAAGAGGAGTTCAAATAATTGCGATAAGTAGAAATAGTAGCTGATGTTAAAGGAAGAGCAAGTTTTTGTTGATCAATTATCATAACTTAAGCTACCCAAATAAAATAAGCAAATTATTTTAAATTAATCTAACTTAACTAGCAATTGAGCTACTCTCCCTTAAAGATAGATAAAAGAGTAGCTCTACTTAATTTTATTTAAATAACCGCTTGATAACCAAAAAGTATGGAAACTAAAAAAAGAACAATAAAAATGAGAAAAAGCACTTTAGCTATTTGAGTAGCTGTGCCTGCAATTCCGCCAAATCCCAATACTCCAGCTACGAGTGCAATAATTAAAAAAATGAGTGACCATGTTAACATCGTTAAATCTCCCTAAAATTTTTAATCTAGAGAAAAAGAAACGAGATGTCAACCAATTTTTAAAAAATTTGTCATTACATTTTAACTAAATTTTAGTATAATAAACTTTATAGCTCTTAAACAAGGAAGTTTATGGTTACTAACGCTATACGTCAATCCACTCAAACAACTATTTATACAAGCCTACCTAAAGATTCATCTAAAACAGCTGATAGTAGAAAAAATAGTATCAGTCGTTCAGTCAATCAAATAGCTTCAAAAGTTCTCAATTTTTTAGAGCAAAAAACAGCACCGAATATGACTCCTGTCCGAACGACATGGGTTTCAGCTGTTCGTCAACAAAGTAATTCCAAACAAACAGAAGGAAGATTAAATAAGATGGTCATAGGAGCTAAGGGTACCGCTATTAACTCTTTTACTAAGACTAAATCTTTATCTAATCCTGATCAAAAGACAACTTATTCCTCTCTTCCTGCTCTAAATCAAGATAAAAATGCAGTTAAACCTCATTCTTTTAGTATTAAGAATCATGCTTCACCTTTAAATGAACCTTCTTCAACTAAACAACCTATAAACTCTCAACTGAATGCTGAAAAAACGACTTACTCCTCTCTTCCTCCTTTAAATCATTCAGAAAACACTCTTTATGCTTCTCTTCCTTCTTTAGATCAAGAAACATCTAAGAATCCATACATGACTTTAGAGGATGCTTTTCCCGATGAGTTATTTCAAAATTCAGCTGATTCACAGAATACCACTCTTTTATCTCCATCTACTAAATCCACTTACTCTAACCAAGCAGAACCAGATACAAATGATGCTAATGTCAATCAAAACGATCTTAGCTCATCCTATCCCTCCCCTTCTTCTATCAAAGAAGAGAAAATAGCTAATCAAGCACAACAAAAAAAAGAGATTAAAGATTGCAAAGCTTACATGTTATCTGAAGAGGGCCAAAAACATCTGCTAACAGCTGTTCAAGAAAATAAAAGTTCCTCCATTCAATACAGCAATCACACGATTCATTTTTCAAATGAAGGGTTTGCGCAAGTTAGTATCAAAAAACTAGGCTCAGGTGGTTCTAAAACATCTTTTAAAATGTTAACGATTGCCAATGGCGTCATTACAAAAAATGTGTATTCTATTCCCCATAAGCAAACTCTATCGGCTAATGATCAAAAAGCTTTCAAACAAGAACTGCTCATTCATCAACATCTTAAAGATCTTCAAGAAGAGGGTAAATCTTCTTTCTCCCATGTTGCTATAGGCAAGGTCTGCAAAGATGCTAATGGGAAAGAGGGCATTATGACCGATTATTGCAATGGAGGCACTGTTGACAATTTCTCTCGAAATTCTGACATAGAGGATAAAGAAAGATATAAAGCAGCTATTTATATCCTACGTGGTGTTGGGCAATTGCATAAGAAGGAAATTGTTCATCGCGATCTTAAATTAGATAACTTTTTAATTGAGAAAACAAAAGAGGGTCAAGTCAAGACAGTCAAAGTAGCAGATTTTGGTTGCGCTAGGCTAGCTGAAAATGGAGGGCATAAAATTAAAGCTAAAGAGCAGCTTCCCCTACTCTTTGCACCTCCTGAAGCTTTCAGTCGAGGAGAGTTTTCTAAAGCAGGTGATATCTACACATTAGGCTTAAGTTTTTGCCAATTATTTCAAGCTCAAGGTATGGATGATATGCCTTTTACCCAAACTAGCAATCGCGAAGAATTTTTAGATATGCGCAAAGATCCCAAAACTTTTCCAGCTTTTGGACCTGACAGTACGATTGACCCAAAAACTCAACGTTTTCTCATGAAAATGTTAGCTTTTAATGATAGCGAAAGACCTACTATCGATGAAGTAGAAAAGTTCTTTACAGAAAGAAGCCAAACTCTATTTGCTCCTTCTAAATCGATTAAAGCCTAGTTTAGTTAACTTAAGGTGTTAAAACAGGAGCTTGATTAACTTTTGTAATCTGAACAGAGGCCTGTTTGCCAAATGTTGTCTAAACTAGATGACTGGAATCAAGTCGTGATTTTACATTTTTGTATTAACTAGTTTATATGGATAAGTTAGATGATTCTTTGCTCATTTTTTTCTTAAGTAAACTTAATTTTTCTTTTTCTAAGGCTGTTACCTGAGCAATTAAATTAAGATCAAGTCCTTGCAAGATCATCTTAATTGCAATTTCCTCTTTACCTTTAGCTAATCCTTCAGCTAATCCTTCAGCTAATCCTTCAGCTAATCCCTTTTCTTTGCCCTCTTGCAAAGCTTGTTGCAGTTGTCTATTGACTTGTTCGAGTTTGTAATCTTCAGCGGCTTGGTTGTCTCTGATGCGTTTTATTTCCTGCTCATAGGTGCGAAGTTCTATTTCCGTCCAATTGAATTGATTGAGCTCTTCATAGGCTCGTTGAATCACTTGATCTGTTCCTATGACTTTAAGGACGTCAGCCTCACTTGTTCTATCCGCATGCTTAAAGAAGTAACACCACTTTTCTATGATGTTAGTTAGCAAGCTAATATCTGTAATCTTAAACTTAGGTAGCTCAAGGAATGTAAAAGAGAAATCTTTCAAATCATGAGCGTAGCTATTTTTGTCTAAAATGATATGATCAGACTTATAAAACACTTTATCAGGAAAAATGATAGTATCGCTAATCGCAATGAAAATGACTGCTTTTAAGTCGATATATCTTGAGCCCTCCTCTTTGCCCTTATTCAATTGGCTAGAATAGGCTTTAGCCGCATAGTACTGGGCTCTCTTTTCAAAACCTTGTTGAGGTGAAACTTGCATCTCTACAATAATTTGCGTGCCATTTTCATCTCTGCACAGTACATCGACAATGCTTTGCTTTTTAGCTGCAATCTCTGGCACCTGAATCGTCGATAAGAAGGTGACCTCTTTTATCTGACTTGAGCCTTTCAGCTCTAGTATATCATTGATAAAATGAATCAGAATATCTTTATTCTTTTCACTGCCAAATATTCTTTTAAATGCGATATCATTTTTTGGATCTAAAAATTTGCTAATACTCATACTATAAAATATCTCAATTGCTTAAATCATTAGTTTATCAATTATATTAACATAAGAGGATAGTAATAATCCAATCAATACGGATTATCAATTGTCTCATCTTCAGATAGAGCCTACTTTCTATTTTTGACAATTAATTACTTTAAATATTTTTTGTAATGTTTCTTTAAAAGGCTAAATCGTTTATGATTGTAGCTATTTGTTATTCAGCACTGTAGAGAGTTTAAGATGGACATTCCCTTAAAAGTTTTGCCTCAAGGACTCTATTGTCCGCCTGGAGATTTCTTTATCGATGCCTGGAAGCCTGTACCCCGTTGTGTGGTCACGCATGCTCATGGCGATCACGCTTATTGGGGTCATGATCTCTACATGGCTACACCTGATTCCCTGAAAATTATGGGCCAGCGCATGAGTAAGGAGCTCCCAGCTAGACCTTTGAATTATGGTGAAAAGATCAAGCTCGGCAATTGCTTTGTATCCCTTCATCCTGCCGGTCATATTTTGGGGTCTGCGCAAGTTAGAATTGAAACGACTGAATCCGTTACAGTTATTTCTGGGGATTATAAAAGAGCATTTGATGCGACCTGCACGCCTTTTGAAGTCGTAGAATGCGATATTTTTGTCACAGAATCGACCTTTGCCCTTCCCATTTACCAATGGCCGAGCAATGAAGAGTTAGCTGAGCAGATTAAACAATGGTGGCAGGCTAATGCAGCTAATGGTCATCCTTCTGTCCTCTTTTGTTATGCTTTGGGCAAAGCGCAGCGCTTGATGTCTCTGTTAGCTGATCAACAAGATAAAGTCATCCAATTACATGGCGCCGTTGTGCCCTTAGCTAAGCTATATGACCAATTAGGCATTGCTATGATTCCTTTTAAACCTGTATCTGAAACAGCTAAAGGCGCCTCTTTTGCTGGAGATCTAATCTTAGCACCCCCTTCTGCAGTTGGTACCCCTTGGATGAAGCGCTTTCCCTCATGCCGGACAGCTTTTGCTTCAGGTTGGATGGAAATTCGAGGGACTAGGAGACGTAAAGCACTCGACCGCGGTTTCGTGTTATCCGATCATGTCGATTGGAATGCGCTCATTCAAACAATTGATGAAACAAAAGCTAAGATTGTACTGACCACACATGGAAATTGTGCTAGCTTAGCTCGCTACTTATGTGAAGAAAAAGGGCTCGATGCAAGAGAATTGAAGGGACTAGAGATAATTGCTGAGGAAGAAGAATGAGAAAATTTGCGGCACTTTTTGAAAAGATCGATCAAACGCAATCGACTAATGAAAAAGTTTTACACATTCAACACTATTTTGCGACCTGTAGCGATGAAGATGGAGCCTGGGCTCTCTTTTTTCTATGCGGCCATCGCCTCAAACGCTTAATCACCGGCAAAATGCTGCTGCAATGGAGCCGTCAGCTAATTTCTCTCCCTCTATGGTTGATCGAGGAATCCTATGCAACTGTAGGTGATACAGCTGAAACTATTTCCCTACTCTTGCCTCGCAAAGCAACTACAACTGAAAGTGATCACACGTTAGCTGAATGGATGGAACAGATCATTAAGCCTTTGCAAAAACTAACTACCGAAGAACAGGAAGCTAAGATTCTGAATTTCTGGAGAGAGCTGAGTACGAAAGAGATCTTCATTCTCAATAAAATCTTAACCGGTTCTTTTCGCATCGGCATTTCAGCTTTGTTGACTTTAAAAGGCTTAAGTCAAGCTTTATCTATCTCAAGGGAGATTTTGAGTCAGCGTCTCATGGGCAATTGGGAACCGACGGCCTCATTTTTTGCAAGTCTTAAGCAAGAGGGCGATGATCAAAAACAGCTCAATCCCTATCCCTTTTATCTAGCTTATCCTTTTGAAGGCGACTTAGCTCAACTAGGCGAACCGGCGGATTGGATCGCCGAATGGAAATGGGATGGCATTAGAGGACAAGCAGTCATCCGCGAGGGCGAGTGTGCTTTATGGTCTAGAGGAAATGAATTAATTTCTGACCAGTTCCCCGATCTACTAGAGGCATTTAAAACGTTGCCTGATGGAACGGTGTTAGACGGCGAAATTGTGGCCTATCACGATCAAATGCCACTCCCTTTTGGGGAATTGCAAAAAAGGCTAGGCCGCAAAAATGTATCTAAAGCGATGACGGAAAAAGTGCCGGTGGCCTTTATCATCTATGACCTTCTCGAATATGAAGGACAGGATTTGCGCACTCAACCTCTCTTTCAACGGCGCGCTATTTTTGAAAAGATGATTTTCTCCTCTGCTAAACTGCTTCTCTCTTCTGTAATAGAGTATCGAGATTGGGAAACTTTGCTGAGTTTGCGTCGGCAAGCTAGAGAAAAATTGACAGAAGGCTTAATGCTTAAAAAAAGCGACTCTCCTTATGGAGTCGGCCGGCAAAAAGGCTATTGGTGGAAATACAAAGTCGATCCCATGACCATCGATGCCGTCTTACTTTATGCGCAAGCAGGTACGGGAAGACGCGCTAATTTGTTTACCGATTACACGTTTGGCGTATGGAAAGATAAAGAATTAATTCCCATCACTAAGGCTTATTCCGGTTTAGATCAAAAAGAGATCAATGCACTGGACAATTGGATTAGGAGAAATACCGAGGAAAAATTTGGTCCAGTTAGAAAAGTGACTGCTTTACATGTTTTTGAAATTGCATTTGAAGGCATTCAACTGTCTAAGCGCCATAAATCGGGCTTAGCCTTGCGTTTTCCACGCATCCTCCGCTGGCGCAAAGATAAACCCTGCGAGGAGTGCGATTCTTTAGAGACGATTAAAAAGACTTTCTTTGATGAAAAAACTTAAAGTATCTCCTGATCTCATTACGCAGTGGTTAACGCTAAAAAATTGGAAGCTGCTGCCTTTTCAACAAGAAGCCTGGGATCAGGATGCTCAAGGTAAAAGCGGACTCATCTCGGTACCTACAGGGGCCGGCAAAACGTATGCCGCTTATCTACCCGCTCTCCTGCGGCTGCATCGCCAAGCTGGAAAGGGCATCCATATCCTCTATATTACACCTTTGCGTGCTTTAGCTAAAGATTTAGAGTATGCCTTAAAAAAACCGCTGGAAGAGTTAGGTTTACCCTATCGCGTAGAAAAAAGAACCGGCGATACGACGGCCACAGCTAAGAGCAAACAGAAAAAATCTCCTCCTGAGATTCTATTGACTACACCTGAAAGTTTAAGCTTGTTGCTTACCGATCCAGAAGCTGCGTCAAAATTTAGCCGATTGCAAACCATTATCATCGATGAATGGCATGAACTATTGAGTTCTAAACGAGGCGTCCTACTAGAACTCTGTTTATCCAAACTAAAAAGCATTCAACCCAAGGTGCAAATTTGGGGTTTAACAGCTACCATCGGCAATTTGCAGGAAGCAGCCCAAATTTGCGTAGGTTGCGATCGCTTGCCTGTAATTGTTACAGCTAAAATGCCGAGAGAAGTTATTTTAGATGCCATTTTACCCGAATCGTTTAATCAACTCCCCTGGTCCGGCTATCTTGGCCTACGCTTATTACCTGAAGTCTTAAAACAGTTAGATCCCCTGCACCCTACGCTGATTTTTACCAATACACGCGCTCAAGCAGAAAAGTGGTTTCAAGCTATTTTAGAAAAAAAGCCCGATTGGGCTCATCTCATGGCTCTGCATCATAGTTCGATCGATAAAAAAAGTAGAGAGTTAATCGAAGAGGGACTCAAAGTGGGTCGCTTGAGTTTTGTAATCTGCACCTCTTCACTTGATCTAGGTATTGATTTACCTCATGTAGAAAAGGTCATTCAAATAGGTTCTCCCAAAAGCATTGCGCGCTTGATTCAACGAGCTGGTAGATCCTCTCATCAACCCCTTACTCCTTGCCACATTGCCATTGTGCCTACGCATGCTTTAGAATTATTAGAATTAAAGAGTTACCGTTTGGCGCTGAGTGAAGGATTAATAGAAGAGCGTCAACCTTTTAAAAACTGTTACGATGTTTTAATCCAGTATTTAACGACTTGTGCGATTGGCGGCGGTTTTGAAGCTGCTTCTCTGTTTGCAGAAATTAAAACAACCGTCAGCTATGCAGAGCTTTCTCGCGCTGAATTTGACCGTTGTTTACAATTTTTAGTTTCAGGAGGAGAAGCGCTGCAAGCTTATCCCGAATATAAGAAGTTAATCCTCAAAGACCAGTTATACTGTGTGGAAGATCCTTTGGTGATTAGACGCCATAAAATGAATAGCGGAACCATTAGCTCCGATCCTACGGTGACTGTTAAATTGATGAAAGGTAAAACCTTAGGACTCGTCGAAGAATCTTTCCTGACACAGCTTAAGACAGGGGATACTTTTTTATTTGCCGGTAGACGTTTAAAACTCGTTCAGTATCGCGATTTGACAGCCTATGTGCGTCTAACTGAAGGCACGAACACACAAACCCCTAGTTGGAAAGGCAATCGCTTGCCTTTTTCTGCTCCTTTAGGCCATGTGCTGCGCAGAGCTTTAACTACAAAAGACATTAAAGGAACAGAAGAAGCGTTACTTAAAGAATTACTCCATCTGCAACACATGACCTCACATCTTCCGCAAGAAAATGAACTATTGATCGAAGTATTAAAATCGCGTGAAGGCTGGCATCTATTTATCTACCCTTTTGAAGGTAAAACCATCCATGAGGGTTTAGCCCTCTTAGTTGCTCATCGTTTATCCAAAATGAGACGGGCTACCTTAACCTTAAGTTGCAATGATTATGGGTTTGAGATTTTGTCTAATCAACCGTTTGATCTAACCTTTATTAAAGCAGCCCTTTTTTCAGCAGATCAAGCGCAACAAGAAATGCAAGGGCTTACCAATTTACAGGAAGCGAGTAAAGGGTGCTTTAGAGATATTGCGCGCATTGCCGGCCTCTGTTTTCCAGGATTTCCCGGCAAACATAAATCGCATCGCCAAGTACACATCAGCACAAGCCTGCTCTTTGAAGTTTTTCAAAAGTACGATCCTACTAATTTACTGCTTGAACAAGCTAAACGCGAAGTTTGGGAAAAACAAGTGGGCAATAAGCGCTTTGAATCTGTTTTGGCACGCCTTTACTCTGCTAAATTAGTGATTCGATCCTTAGAAAAGATGAGTCCTTTGGCTTTACCTCTCTTTATTGAGCGCGTCAGCGAGCGCCTGAGTACGGAAAGTCTGCTGGAACGCATTCAAAATATTCAAGCTAGTTGGCAGGTTGAGGAAAAGTGAAGCAATGAAAATCAGGATTAGAGAACAAACTTGTCACCTATTGCCGGCAAGAGCCGTTTATTGGGAAGAGCAAGAAACACTCATTTTAGCTGATATCCATCTGGGCAAAGATACTGTATTCAGAAAAGCTGGCATTGCTGTTCCCGAAGGAACCATGCAGGAAGATTTATGCAATATTAGTCGTTTATTAGTAGACTTAAAGCCAAAAAAATGTCTGATCGTCGGCGATTTAATTCATGCTAAAAGTGGATTATCGCCAGCTGTTAGGCATTTATTTAGCAACTGGCTTCATCAAACAACGTGTGAAATTCATTTAATCATGGGTAATCACGATTATGCTTTAGCTAAGAGTTTGCCCAAAGAGTGGCCTTTGTATTTACATTGCCAACCTTTACTGATTAAACCATTCTATTTTTCCCATTTTCCCGAGCCACATCCCGATTGGTTCGTTTGGTCTGGACATATTCATCCCAAAGTAGAGCTAAAAAATGCCAAAGATAGGCTCGTCTTGCGCTGCTTTCAACTCTTTTCCAATCTTGCCATTTTACCAGCTTTTAGCTCTTTTGTAGGAGGCACCTTTGTCAAAAAGGAAAAAGGCTGTCGCTTGTTTGGCATTGTCGATACACAAGTTATCTTATTATAATTGCTATCTAATCGAAATTATAGTATAATAAACGGAGTTTATTATTATATTTAATTGGGATTTTAATATGAAGATAGAAGATTTCTGCAAAAGTTACTTTAAAGCTATTCCCACTATTTGCAATTACAAACAGCAGAGTTTTAATGAGACTCTCTTAGCTGTCGTTGAGCTAATCAGTTATTTAACGATTTTTATTCCGGTAGGAGTTAGTTTACTCTATAGCTCTTGCTTACTAAAAGGGCGCATCAAACACTGCTTCTCTTCACCTGATTTAGCGCAGCTTGAAAAAATAGCTAACACTTACCAAGTCTGTAAAGGTCCAATCAGTTTTGCAGAGGTTAAAAAAACGTATGCTCCTAAATTTTTGCAACAAGCTAATGCCAATAACTTAACAACTTATAGTCAATCAGCAGAGTATCAAAGACATGCCAAATCTGCTCGTATCTATTACAACGCTGCTCAACTCTCCAAAAAAGATGCACAACGCGTGATTTTTCAGCGGGAACCAACTAATATTGCCATGGGTGCTAACCAATATAAGGAAAATGAACTAAACAACCTATTTGGTTACAAAAAAGGTATTTACAACACACCTCACACCAAAAAAGAGGATGGGACTTATTTCAAGGATCTGCCTAACACTGCCTCTGTTTATGCCGAGACTTATTTATGGAAGCTACCAGGTAGTTCTAACAAAATAGAGATAGCTTGTCTATCTGTACCAGCGCCTGCCTTAGATAGTCCTAAACAGCCTCACTATGCTTATTATATGAAAACTGGACAGTTAGATCAGGCTAAATATAGAACTGAAATGCACTTCTTATTTAAATCCATTGAGCAAGCGGTTCGAGACAATAAGGATAGTGCATTTGAATCCAAAGGCATTCAAAGAGTTGTACTCTCTCGTTTTGGTCAGGGTGCTTTTTTAAATGCTTTAAATCCAACAGATCAAGCCACGGCTAAAAATATATACAACCAAGAGTTACTTCAATTTCTCAATAGCCTTAAGGATTTAAAACTAACTATTGTGATGAGCGAATTTAAAGATCCAGGTGGTGATCGACTCCTTGAAGTTATCGAAGGAGATATCATCGAAACAGCGGAAGAAGGAGACTTAATCATTAATGCGTGGGATCCCCATAGTGCTCCTGGCAATGGCAATGATGCAGATGCCTCTTTTGATGGAGCCATGGGTAAAGCCTCAGGTATTATCCTCACACAAACGAGCTGGTTAAATCAGCATTTAAAAGATGATAATTCGTTAAGACCAGTTAAAGTTCAAATATAAGTTAAAATTAATATTTTAATCTATTCACTCTTAGAGATTTATGACAAATAAAATTTTTATTTTGAGTAATTTAGTTATTTTGTAATAAGCTACTCTAATAGCATCTCCTTGCAGTTATTGCAGGGAGTTGAGTTATAAATTTAAAGATAATTAATTCCATTCTTATTTTCTTTATGTTGAACAAGTTACTCCTTTCCTTTGTTATCTTAGCCCTAAATTTAGTCAATCCTCTCTGTAGTTTAATTGTCGAAGTAAAGCACTTTAAAGAGATTCTCAACTATCTAGAACCCAACTCTTTAATTATTTTAGATATTGATGATACCTTACTCTTACCTGTGCAAACACTGGGCAGGGATAGTTGGTTTCAATATCGCCTCCGCTATCACCAAACGAAAGAAAGCTCTTATGAGTTAGCCTTAGATAAAGCTTTAGCTGAATGGGAAGCGATTCGCCATTTGACAGAGGTTGAAATTGTAGAAGAGGGCACGGAAAAAGTAATTGAAGAGTTACAGAGCAGCTATAATGTGATGGGCTTAACCACTCAATCGCTGACTCTCTCTTCGCGCACTGTCAATCAATTGCTAACTCTTAATATAGATCTATCTAAAAATCCTCCCTGGCCTCACGATTACTACTTCATCAATAAAGTTGGCGTTCTCTATTATCAGGGTATCTTGTTTACTTCTGGTACGCGTAAGGGACAAGCATTACTTAAACTTTTAGACCACATTTCTTATACCCCATCTCACATTATTTTTATCAATGATAAAGAAACCCATTTGCAAGATGTAGAGGAAGCTGTATTGGCCAAAGGGATTGCTTTTACAGGATTACGCTATAGTTATCGAGATGCAGAGATCGCTTCATTTAATCCTGAAATTGCTGCTATTCAGTGGCAGCAATCCTCTTTTGACCATCTTTTATCGGATGAAGAAGCCCAACAAAGAGTTTTAAATCACTAGACATCTTTTGGTAGAAGTCTATTAAAAGATGTTTTCCTCTTTATCTCTTTTTAAGCTATTATCATTATTCACAAAATTAACTATTTAATTAAGCTAATGGATTTTTCTTCTCTCAATCAACCTCAACGCGAAGCTGTGGAAACGCTAGAGGGACCTTTACTCGTGCTAGCTGGTGCAGGTTCTGGTAAGACGCGCGTGGTTACTTTTCGGATCGTCAATATGTTGCAAAGACAAATTGCGCCAGAAAGTATTTTGGGCTTAACTTTCACTAATAAAGCTTCTAGTGAGATGAGAGAAAGAATTAAGAAGCTAACCCATTCTAATGTATTAATTTGTACTTTTCATAGCCTCGGCGCCCGCATTTTAAGGGAGTCCATTTCAGCTTTAGGTTACACCTCCTCTTTTATTATCTATGATGAAGATGATATTCAAAAAGTCATTAAAACAGCGATTGCAGAAGTGTTAGAGGGAGCCAAGCTTGAAATTAAAATCTTTCGCCAGCTAATTTCCAAAGCTAAAAATAGTTTGCTGAGTCCTGATCAAGTCGATGATGCTCAATGTAAATTTTTTCCTGAAGTCTATGCGCGCTATCAAGCTAAATTAAAAGAGTACAATGCACTCGATTTTGATGACCTGCTCTTTCTACCAGTCCGTCTATTTCGCGCCCATCCCCTCATTTTAGAAAGGTATCAAAATAGATGGAACTATCTCTTAATCGATGAGTATCAAGATACAAATTTTGCCCAATATGAAATGGTTCAGCAATTAGTTGCTAAAAGACATAATCTTTGCGTTGTCGGTGATCCAGATCAATCGATTTACTCCTGGAGAGGAGCTAATATCAATAACATATTAAACTTTGAAAAAGACTACCCAAAAGCTAAAGTGGTGCGCCTCGAGCAAAACTATCGCAGTACGACCACGATCTTAGAAGCTGCGAATGCGGTCATTAAAAATAATCGCCGTCGTTTTGAAAAAAAGCTATGGAGTCACTTAGGAGCCGGCGAAAAAATTAAACGCTTTACAGGTGAAACAGAAAGAGAAGAAGCGGATTTTGTAGCTAACCGGATCCACTATCATCAGACAGAACATCAAGTACCTTTAAGCAAAATCGTCGTTTTTTATCGCACCAATGCTCAATCGCGCTCTTTTGAGGATGTGTGCCTTCAACGAAGAATTCCCTATTTAATTGTAGGCGGTCTTTCTTTTTATCAACGACGCGAAGTGAAGGATATTTTAGCTTTTTTAAGACTCGTGCATTCCGGTGCTGATTATGTCTCTTTTAATCGCACAATCAATCTACCTAAAAGAGGCCTTGGAGATGCTACAATTGAACGATTCAGACAAGCTGCCTCTTATGCTAATTTGACTATCTTAAACTACTGTCAGCAGCTAACAGAGGGTAAAATAGAGGTCTCTTTTAAGTTATCGGCTAAACAAAAAGAAAGCCTAAGCCATTACATTAGACTTATCTTAGAATTGACAGAATTAAAAGAACACAGTTCCCTCAAAGATTTAGTGAGAGAAACAATTGAGAAAACAAGTTATTTAAATTATCTAAAAGAGGATAAAGAATCTTACGAAGATCGCAAAGAAAACTTAGATGCGTTGATTGCTAAAGCAGCGGAATGGGAAGAAAATAGCGCGACGCCCTCTCTCGCAGCTTTTTTAGAAGAGTTATCCTTGCATTCTACTTTAGATGATCACTCTCAAACTAAAGAACGCCTTAATTTGATGACAATCCACAATGGCAAAGGCTTAGAATTTCCAGTTACTTTCCTCGTAGGGTTAGAACAAGAGCTTTTTCCACACGTTAACTCTCGTTTAGAAGAGGAGGGCTTAGAAGAGGAAAGAAGACTTTTTTATGTAGGCATTACGCGCGCTCAACACTATCTTTACCTTAGCGATGCACGGCGCCGTTTTATTTGGGGCACTTCACGCACGCAAAGGCCTAGTATTTTTCTCTCTGAAATTCCTTGGGAGTATCTAGAAAAGGTGAGGCTTTATCCTCTGCCTTCCCAACAATCTCACTCTAAGACATTACATCTTACACCCAATAAAATGAACAGTTATGAAGCTGACATTCCCCTGCAAAATGTACAAGATAGCTTCAGTAAAGGCGATGCCATTTTTCATAAAGAGTTTGGCATTGGCCTGATTCAAGAAGCCTATCAAGGCTCTCTTGGATTAACTTACAAAATTATCTTTTCTAAAAATAACAGCGAAAAGTCTATTGTCGCTAAATATGCTAATCTCCTTAAACTTTAATCAAACTATTCTCCAATCCATTTTTTCTTTAGACAAGAAAAGTAAAATTTTCAAGAAGTCTATTGACATAAACAAGATAGACGATTAAATAAATATAAAAAATTATGTATATAGTTAGCTATGCTTACACTTTATTCTCCTTTTCTTGATTTGCCTTTTTTCCCTTTTTTCTTTTTCCTTAATCCTTTTAAAGTGAAATCAAGCTAAATGAATGACATTCAATCCAAAGAAGAACTTCAACAAGAAAAAATACAGCAAAAAAATTTAAAGAAAGAAGTGCCTTCTCTTGCTGAAGAGGGTCTTCATCCTCCCTCTTCCAGTTACGTAAGCTTAAATACGACTAAAGATAATCCCCACTCAGCTGAAGAAAATTTATTTAAAGAAATAACTGAAGAGGATTTCTCTAAACGCTATGATACGAGAAAAATCTATTTAGGTATTCAACGGCATCTTTTTTTAATTGGTTGTTGCATTATTCTTTCTGCGGCTCTTGGCACTTTTGCCGCCTGGTATTATATGACTCATTTTACGGCTGAGTCAGTTGTCTTATACCAAGAGGATTTGCCTAAAACTTTGCCGGGCAATATTGCCATGAACAACATGTCTTTAGCTACAGCTTTGGACCTCATCACTCTCCCTACTCATTTTCAAGCAATTAAAACTATTTTAGGGCTTAATCTAACAACTAAACAGATTGCACGCTTAGTCGATATTCCTACACCACGCAATAACTCCCATTTTCTGCGCATTACCGTCAAAAGTAATAATCCCCATCTTTCTATCGATATTGCCAATACTTTAGCTCAGGTAGCTGTTAAGAGTAGCGTCGACTTTACACAGCGACAATTGCATGCTGAACTGGATAATTTTAAAAATCAATTAAGTAATTCGACTCAAATACTT
This sequence comes from Parachlamydiaceae bacterium, assembly GCA_965200675.1. Classification (GTDB taxonomy): domain Bacteria; phylum Chlamydiota; class Chlamydiia; order Chlamydiales; family Parachlamydiaceae; genus CBDAUP01. The sequence goes on from CBDAUP010000002.1 coordinate 341,248, forward strand.
TCATCCAAATTGAAAGAAATTGAAGATTTTAAAAAGATGCATCAGTATTTAGAGATGACAGCCGATTACGTGAGCTTAATTAGTGAATTATTAGAAGCTCGCTCTAAGTTAGAAACGGCTAATCTTCACTACAATAGCTTAGTTGTAGAGTATGAAAATTTAAAGAGAAATATCAGTTCTTTACCAGCTGAGATAGAAAGTACGGCTACTTCCTCTAATTCTCCTTTGGGTAATCCTCTTCACGCGCGCATTAACACTGTTGAAGCAACGTTACTCGAAGCTAAAACGCGCCTCACTGCTGAAAATCCCAAAGTTAAAGTTTTAGAGTCAGAGTTAAAAGACCTTAAAGAGCGCATTAAAAATCCCAAAGATAAAGAAGCGGATGCTTATAATACGCGGAATTTCAATAAAGATCGCTTATCTCTTGAACTCATTCGCATGCAGGGTAAAGTGCGCTCAGCTCAAAAAATTAAAGAAGATTTAACAATAGCGTTAGCAGAAAAGGAAAAAAAATTAGAGAATCTACCGCAAGAGCAGATTGCCTTTGCTAAATTGCTTTCCGCTCAAAAAATTACGGAAGAACAGGTTCAATTTTTGTCTAAGTCTATAGAAACACTTCAATTGATGTTAAATGTGCCGCAAGGCAGCTTAGAAGTTTATCAATTAGCAGAAAAGAGCACAAATTTAAAAGAAAACTGGTGGGTACCTTTACTTCCTCTCCTCGGCTTAGTCGTGGGTCTTTTTATGGGTCTCTCCTGTGCAGCTGCCTTAGAAATGCGCGATAAAAAATTATGGACTCTCAGACAAATTAAATTAAATTATACGATTCCTCCTTTAATGATCATTCCCGAACTACAGCGCTTAAACCCTAAAAATAGTAAAGCGCGTCTTCTCTTCTTTATTCGCATCTTAGCAGATAAGCTAGAGCGTCTTTCCGATGGTCTGTCCTCATTATCTTCTGAAGGAGTCCATAAAGGTTTAATTGTAGCTTTAACTAGTTCTACCAAAGGAGAGGGGAAAAGCTGCCTAGCTTATCATTTAGCTCTTTACTACCAGCGCGTTGGCAAAAAAGTTTTACTGCTCGATCTCGATGAGGAAGTTAATGAATACAGTGATGCAACTAAAACTCTCTCATTGGAACAATTTTTTCAGGCTAATTGGCAACACTTAATTTCTAAAGGCAAGCCTGATTGTCTTAAAGCTAATCATTATCAGCCCTTTATGAAAGAGCTGATTAAATCTAAACAGATGACCCTTCTGCTAGACAGTATAAAAAAAGAGTATGATCTAATCCTGATCGATTGTCCAGGCATTCTAACTAAAGATTTTGCTACAAATTTAGCTTTCTTAGCTGATCTTTGCCTATTCATTATTGGCTCTTCCGTGCTAGATAAATCTCTAATTGATCAGAGCCTTAAAGAGATGCAACAATTTGGTTTAAAACCGGCCGGCATTTTACTCAATCGCGTTTTACCCATTTACATTGAAGATGAAAAAATTAAACAAGGTATTAGCCAAAATAAACTCTCTTTTTGGGATCGATTAAAATTTTGGCATTAATCCACACTTTCATCACTAAAACTACTTTTCTTATTCTATTGAGTTTACTCTTTTCCTGTTCCTCTCCTTTGCCAAATTTTGAATTGTATCGCCGTCCCCAAGTGATAGCAGGAGAAAGTGCTGTCGTCTTAGATTATAACCCTATTTTAGAAGATTACGATCGAAAGACAGAACTTGCTTTACAAAGTGAAGAGGGCCTTCCTAAACGCACTCTACTTGATCCTACTATGTTTGAACCCTACAAACCTACCGAAGATACGTTTCATTTAAGTACTGGAGATTTATTAGAAATTGCCATTTATGAAGATAAAGAGACCTTTGCCGATACTGTTTCTGTAGCACCTGATGGCAAAATTTATTGGACTTTTTTAGAAGGCATCCAAGCAGAAGGACGCAATGTAACAGATTTGCGCGCTGAAATGCAGGAAAAAATGAAGCAGTATTATGTAGAACCTGCTATTACGCTTACAGTTAAGTCTACGATTACAGAAAGTTTTAAAATTTTAGGACGGGTCAATAATTGCGGTGTTTATTCTACTTTAGAACCGATTCATCTACGTGAAGCCATTGGAGTCGCAGGCGGTCTTTTAAATGAAGATTATACTGATACAAGTCAAAACTCCCCTCAAGAATCTTTAGCTGATCTAGCTAACTCTTTTCTCATTCGCGACGGGAAAAAATTGGATATCGACTTTCACGATCTGTTTTACAATCCCTCTACCCGCTTTGACATTTTTGTCAGACCGGGCGACTACATTTACATTGCTTCTACCTCTTATGCAGAAGTGTATGTTTTAGGAGGCGTGCAAGCCCCTAGTCAAATTCGCTATCTCAAAGGCATGTGTCTAACTGAAGCCTTAGCGACGACTGGAGGTTGGACAATTGGCAATCCTTACTCGGCTGACATTTCAAAAGTACTCATTATACGCGGCTGTCTCGATCGCTGCCCTGTCTATGTCCAGGTAGACTTAAGGGATCTCATTAATGGAAAGATGCGCGATGTTGTTTTGCATCCAGGAGATATTATCTATGTGTACAATAAAACCCTGCGCTTTGGCCGGCAGCTCGTGCGTTTAGCCCTTAGTACTTTTATTCAAGCATTTGGTACCTCTGCAGGTAGTTTCTTTGGCGACTTTAGTTGGTTTCATATTAGTACGGATCCTAAAACAACGGATCCTAAAACAAAATGATTAGACAACTAAATAGTGCTTCTCTTAACAGCTCTTTATTTAAAATTTTATCCTTTTCCCTCTTAGTTTTTTTATTTCTTTCCTCTTTTTTAGCAGCTGAAGAAAATTTAGGTCATCAAGAGTCATTCTATCATCTTAAAGTAGGGGATAAACTCACTATTTCTCTCTATGGTGAACATAATACTAAGCGCGAAGTAACAGTCAGTGCTACAGGCACGATTAGTTACTTATTTGTAAATGCCATTGCTGCCCAATTTAAAACGATTCCCGAGATAAAAAAAGCCCTCACTGAAAAATTAAAGAAATTCTATCGCTTTCCTGTGCTCATTATTACCGGAGCTGAATTTATTGGTGAACACTATACGATGGTAGGAGAGATAAAAAATCCAGGTAAAAAGTCACTTTTTGGCGATGCTTCTCTGCTTGGAGCTATCTGCACAGCGGGAGGATTTACTACCCGCCTTTACCGAGAGCAAACAATTGATCTAGCTGACTTAGACCACTCTTTCCTCTCACGTCAAGGTCAGTATGTTCCTTTAAATTTTTCTACTCTCATTTTGCAAGGAGATATGAGCCAAAATGTTAAACTGCAACCGGGTGACTACATTTACATTGCTAGTTTTGTCATGCCAAAAGTTTATGTATTAGGAGAGGTCAATAGAAATGTGACGATTAATTACATCAATACCATTCGTCTAGCGGAAGCTCTCTCCCAAGCGGGCGGCATCACTCTACGCGCAAGCTCGCGAGCCATTGTGATTAGAGGAGCACTTTCTGCTCCGACGACTTATGAAATTGACATCAACCGCATTTTTAAAGGCTATGCTTGCGATTTTTGGTTACAACCTGGCGATATTATTTATGTTCCTCCGATGAAATTTACGACAATTAAAGAGATGGTCCAAGGAGGAGTTTCAGCTTTCATTAGTACATTAGCTTCTGTAGCTGGTACGAATACTTTTCTTGAAATAACCCCTAAAGCTAAAAGGGCCGGTGTCACTTCACCTGTGCAAGTTATCGGCACAGGTGCTACTGTTCCCACTATTCCCTTTACCTCTACAAGTCCTTAGCTTATAGAGCTTCTTCATACATTTCAGCTGGAATAGCTGTGAGAAAAAGATCTTCTGCACTAGAACCTTTATAGCGATCTTTGGCTCTTTGATTATAAATTTCTTCACAAGCTAACTTCATTTCTCGAGCATTGAGCGAGTTAAACCAAGATTTTAACTGAGGCTTTTCTGTTTTAAGTTGCACTTCTCCATCTAATAGCTTCAATTGCCCTATTAAAAGATTAAAGTCTGCCTGCTCTCTCAATTGAGTCTGATCAAAAGGATAGCCAGCTTGTATCGTTCTAGTCGATACATCCCACAAGACTGTTTTGACTTCTTGATCTACCCAAAATTCTGGAGCTAGATTGAGCTTCTTACGCCAAAAAGCTGCATCTCTTGTGGATACAGGACCCATAGCTAAAATCTGCTTCTCTCCTGTTGCCTCTTCTTTAAAATGCACTAGGACTTCTACAAGCTTAAACTGATATGGACTACCGATATCAATGGCACTATTTTTAGCTGATTTTCCATAACGCGGCAAGAAGTTATTAGAAAACCAAAGCCGGTTATCAAAATGTTTGGCTACCTTTTTCATTATTTTTCTTTCATCTTTAGCCAAGATGTCTGTTACTTTAAAAAAGGGAAGCGAGACCTCTTTGCTAAACATATTCCAGAAGGCGCGTTTGACTATTTTTTTAGTCGGATCGCTAAATTGTAACCAGTTTAAACTCCCCAGATCCTCTATTTGGGGCCATGACCATTCTTCATAGTGAAATTTCTCTTTTAACTGCTGCTGTGTCAGTCGTTGTTGATTTTGCATCTCCTGTTGATTTTCGACCTCTTGTTTCTGTTCTTGCTCTATCTCAGCTGTTTGTTCCTGACTTGCTTCTACTGTTTGCGTAAGATCCATGCCATCTAGAGCTGTTAGATTAAAGGAGTGGTCGGGATTGTGCCAGGCAGTTACTTTCTCTGGCATAACCGGCTGATGCAATTCTATTAGTTCCTGCCTGATCTGCTCTTTTTCCTCTAAAGTAAAGGTTGGACTCTTCGCAATTAATCCATAGGCTTTTTCTACCGCTATTTTTAAGACTAATTCGGGACTCTCTTCACTTTTTATCAAACCAAATAGTTTAGCTGGATCATCCTCTACTTCTGTAATAAACAGATGTTCAAATTCTTTCCACATAGCTGTCCATTCACTGAATTTTTCTGAAGGCCTCTCCATTATCTTTTTATAGATTGCTTTTTTGACGACCATCAGAATTTTACGACGCATCGCATCGTAATTTTCACTTTCGGCAATCGCGGCTTCTTGACGAATCGCATAATCGATCAAATCAGCTAATTTTGGCACTGGGACATCTTGTTCCTCTTGACTCATGCCCATAATCATTTTCTGTACATCTTTTGTCAGACAAAAGTGAATATGCTGTTGCGGTATGTCCAGTAACTGCTGTTCTATTCTATACAAACGCTGCTGCTTTTTTAGCCCTCTAATGCGAAATACTTCTTGGAGCCATCTATAAAGAGGATGGTGAGGACCCATCAACTCTAAGCCATCTCCCGTTTGTTTAATATCAGCTCCAAAGCCATGCCGCTGATCGTAATAAGTCAAACATTCGGATGGATCAAAAGAAAGATGCTCAGCTAAGATAGGTTGAGGGTTATTTTTTGTTAAACAATAGATCTGCTCTTTACCAGTTTCATCTTCTTTATAGAACTTTACAGCTTTAATATCCGGACGGTAAGCTGTACAGTGCTCGATCATTTTTTGAGCTACCTGCTCATTGCTTAACCCGGTAAATTGCGCGCCTCCATCAATAATTGCCGAGAATTTTTTTCCAGTTATAAAAAAGCGCGTTAAAACCTCAGCTAAAATGGCTAAGGGCTCTTTTGTTTCTAAAAGATGAATGCCCTCTGCCGGACATTTTTGATGGATGATATGTAAGAGCTCGCCAATAGTTGTCGGATCGCGCAGCATTTGCATCCAAGCAGGATAGGTCCCATCATTATAAGGCGTCCCGGTGCAAGAGAGCTGCCGATGAAAAAAAGTAGAAAAATCTTGTGCTGTAATCTGAATCGATTTTTTCCAATAGCGGATCTGCTTCCAAACAAAAAATCGACTGTAAAATAAGCAGATTGTAGTATCTGAGCAAAAATCTTGATAAGCCGTTTGGAAATTAGGATGGGTTTGACCAACTAAAATGAGATTTTGAGAGAAAAAGGAGCCAAATTTGCGATAAATTTTAGTTTTTTTAAAAGAGATATTTTGTTGACTCATTTCTCTTTGGGCTTTTGATTTTAAAATGGATAACAACTGACTAAATTGTCGTTGATCTAAACCTTGAGTAAACAGCATTAGAAACGTTTTGATCACTGTTTCATAAGGATTTTGAATTGAATTAGACTCAATGACATGGCTATTACCATCACTTGGCCTTGCAAAGTTTCCATTGCCTTTTTGCGAAGCCATGTAATTGACATTTGCTACATTTTTTAGATTCATCGGAAAGAGGATGTAGAGAATGCCTTTAACTAAAGAGGTTTGCTGATACATTAAATTATTTTCTTGGATCCAAGCAGGAATAGGACCCTTATCGCAAACAAATGCTATAAATTCTTGACGTTTAAATTCATCTGTAATGTTAAAACGCCAATAGTGGCTCATGACCTGTGCTAAACGAGGTTTGATGCTGCTTTCATAGTATTCTTTATTGATTTTATATAACTTATTAGCTTTAGCATAGGGTGCAATATCTGGGTCCTCTATCAGGGCACGCGCTGTTGCTTCCATAATCATATAGAATTCAGGTTGGATCGTATGAGAAGAGCCAATCGTAAAGTTAAGCTGCTGATCATGTCGATTGATATCATGGACCTCATCGATAATACCGACTCCCTCTGTATGAATGAGTTGCAATATTTTATGAAGAAGGCCTAAGCATTTCTTCTCTTCTAAGTCTATCCAATCGGCTTGATTGAAATAGCGGTAAAGACGGTCATCAAATAGAGCTTTTAAGGTTTGAATATCCTCTTTAGTCATTTGAATGACTTCCCCTTCGCGTCTAGCACTACTCATCAAGACCAAAAGAGTTTCTAAATTAGAATAATCTAATTTTTTACCTCTCTGAAAAGATTGCACATGAGAGTTTTTATTAAAAATTTTGCGTAGCTGCTGGCTAATTTTAGGTTGGTTATCTCCGGCTAACTGTTTCGGTACGATTGTAATTGCCAATTTTTGGCCATCAGCCTCATGAATAGCAGTCAGCGGGATGCCATAATGCGATTTACCATCACCCGGTGGTTCTTCCGTAATGAGGTCGCCTGTATAATCATAGAGAATTTTTCGACGATTCTCCGCTTGCCTTTTCCATAACAAATTGCCAGAGACAGCTTGAAACTGTAAATTAAGCCAAGTTAAACGATCCGGTGTAGTCTCTAAACTAAAAGCTAAACGCGTCTGCAATTCCATTGCTAAATTTTCGACTAATTCCTGATATTTTTGAGGCGATCCTTGGAAAGTTAAAGGCGCTAAGGCTTCCATTAACTTAATGAGCCGTTCGACCTGTTGTAAACGCGCTGTTTTTAAGTTGAGACGTGCAATAGCTAAGGCTAATTGAGGTATAATGGAATCATGGAGCCCACTCTCTTGACCTAAGCCTCCCAAAGTGCCTCTTTCTACATAAGAGTATAATTCTGCAAATGTTAGTTTTCGACTGCCAATTCTTTTACCTTGCGGTGTGCTGTTAAAAACTGCCGTGAGTTGCTCTTTTTCTGTGATGACATGCTGATTAAAAGAGTGGTAAAACTGTTTTAAATGGACATAGATGGATAGAAAATTTTCGGGTTTCTCTAAATGGTAATGAACGAGTGTTTCTCTTAAATGATAGTACTGTTCAATGCTTTCATTGACCCGTTTAAAACGCTCCTTAGTAATAGCCTTATCTTTTTCTTGCGCGGCAAATAGAGGCACTCTTATCTCATTTGGCTCTTGAGTTATGCTCTCTTTTGTAAAAGCTTTTTCAAATAGCTGATCTAAAATTTGATCTATTTTTTGGTTATCCTCTTGTAGAGAGGTAAAATCAATGGTTACTCTCTTGTTTACTTTTTGCTCTACTTCCAAGATCTGCTCGATAAAAACATTTTTAATCAGCGCTTGATAGCTTTTACTGATCAGTTGCAAACTAGGAATAGTAACCTCTGGTACAGGCATCACCTGTTGCCAGGCTGCTGGCTGATTTCGTTGCTTTCTCCACATGTATCTCGCAGTTTTTGCTATCATGCCTATACCTAAGCTAGCTGAAAGTTGCGATGTCCGAGCTGCTAAGCAAACAGCAGCTGGTAAAAAAGAGTCTGTAACCTGACAAACGGCTTGATCGCTGTCTGCGGTTAAATTAGAGAGACCATAGTGAACAGTGGCTACAGCAGCAAAACTTAAAGCTACAGTGCCGGCACATTTTGCAACAGTGCCTGGCGTGATCTTTTTGCCAATTAAATTAACACCGACTTGAGGTAAATAATGGCCTAGTGGTTTAATCGATTCTTTCAATACTTGTGCAACAGTTGTCGCTCCTACTTGAGCAATGGGTTGGACTAACTGCATCACTGTATAATCAGTTAATAACTGTGGAGGAATTAAATGCTGACAAAATTCTGTCAATAGCGGATTGACAGCCATTTCCATGAAAAGTTTCTGATAAAGCGGTTCGATAATTTGGCTTAAAAAGTAGGATTTAAAGATTTGGTCATTAATTTTTTTAAAGAAAGCTTCCCAATCTTTAAAACTCTTGATCTGTTCGATGCTATTTTCCGGCAAATCTTTAAGTGTTTGGCATAACTTTACTAATTCATTAGTTGCAGGAAAAGCAGAAGGATAAGTAGCAATAGCTTCTAAGTAAGTCATCAGGAGACGACTCTGATCTTCCCATCCTCCCTTATTTAATTTTAAAAACCGGTTGAATTGTTCAGGCGTGGCATGATTGACAGAATCACTTATTACATCGCCTCTAGCTAAAGCATAGTAGCTTGCAAAAGAGAAAAAAAGCTTCTCAGCTGATCCTTGATTTAAATCCTCCAGAGATAACTCTTCTACTCTACCTCTCATCTGCTGATAGAGTCGAGTCAAATTTAACATTTTTTCATTTGTACATTTATTCTCACGGTACAGTTTACCTAACTGCATGCATAAATTGATGACATTATTATCTTGTTGATCCGCATAACCCGAGTAGGTCTTAGTTAAAGGAGAGGTTGTGATACCAGAAGGCGTATGCACAATATCTGTCAGCAGTTTGATGACCTGAGATGTCCCCGTTTCCTGAATACCTGCTTTCTTTTTCAATTCTTTATAGCGAGTGATTAACTGAGGCAATAATCCCGTCATCTCAATGACTGTATCCCAGCCTAATTCATGGATAAAATCTAAGGCTACATAATCGCGACCAACTTGTTGATAAACAAGTAAACCAATACAGCGAAAGAGGCGTTTGAAAAGAAAAAATTCTTGGCTAGCTGATAAAGTCTGGCGAGGATCGGGAGATTGAATCTGTTGAGTTAAATCATATAGTAAAATACCGGCACTTATCCCTTGCTGATAAGTTGATTCATCTACTGCATCCATCTCATTCTCTTGTGGATACAGTTGATAATTTTTTTCTAAAGCTGCAAATAGTTGGCGGCGTACTGCACTAATACCCTCTATTTCTAAAGGTAAAAAGATCAGTAAAGAGAGGATCTTCTCAACTTTATTCTCTATTTTTTGATTATCGCAGCACCACACTAACCGTTGACAAAATTTCTCTACCAAGGCTCTTCTGCCTTGAGTCATGTACAACAATAATAAGTAGGCAATGACTTCCGGGTCTTGACTATCTAGATGACTAGGCAACTCGACCTCTTCTCCAACTGTCATTATGTGATACTCAGCATTTAAGCTAGAGTTATTGATAGCGAGTTCATCTAGTATTTTTCTTTCTAGAGGACCTGTTAGCCATAAAAATCGAGAAAATAGCGTAGTCAGCCACTGCTCTTTTGAAATTAATATTTTTTTCCTACCCGCTTCATTTTCTAAAATGAGGTAAGATGCGATTCCCTTGACAGCTGAATGTTCCTGATTTTCAGCTAAATAAAAATTTGGAAACTCAGTGGATAAAGCAACTCTTTTATTTGATTTCAAAACTCTAACATCAAAATTTAATTTTCTAGGCGTTAAACAAAAGCTATCTAAGAAACTTTCACCAGCAAGTGCTGTAGCAGTTAGTTGGTTTAAAGGACAAAAACGGGCTAAACTAGCTAATTCTTTAGGTAGTTGCGCATAAGGAACTGTTTTGACAAATTTCACATCAGTAGTGCAAGATTTAGCAAGATTTGGACTAAATAGGGCGTCTGGTTTTTCAAAATCAAAACTGACTTCGACGACCTTTTCTAAATGGGTGCGATTTTGCAGTAGTAATTGTTCAATGGAAGAGGAGTTGTCCATTTTTTTCCATATATAACTCTCTTTAATGGACTCTACTTCTATTTTAGTTAAAATCTCTTTGTTAAATTTTTTATGTTTGTAAGAATCAGGAGCGACTAATCCATATAAAGTATTTTTAAATGTTTGAAAAATGAGTATATCTTTCTCTTCCTCTTCAATACAAACAGCATAGCGTTTATCTGCTGTTTCCCAGAGTCCCTCTTGACAAAAAAAGAGTTTTTCTAAATTTTGACCAAAAATTTTTAAAGGTAATTTAAAATTTTTTAAATAACTTTTATCGATGGGAATCAGTTTTTGTCGATCTTCAATTTTTTCTATTTGACTAATCGTTGAGGTTTTAAAACAGATGGCAATTTTTCCCTGGGTGAAGTAGCTCTCCTTTTCTTCTCTCCATACTTCTCCAGTAGAAGAATCAATTAAAACCCCTCTTTTTTGTGCTAAATTATTTAAAAATGACTGACATTGAGTGGGATCTTTGAGAATTTCAAGTAGGACAGTTTGCCAAAGAGCGTAAGCCTGAGAAAAACGCTCGGCAATAAATAATTGAGGTTTCTTATTGAGCCAATGGTCGATCTCTGCTATTTTCAATTCTATTTTATTTTTATCTTCTATTTGACTACTAAAATCTATCCGATTATGCTCACCTAATTGTTTTTGTACTTCTTGTAATTTCTCAAGCCGGCTAATGAAAGACTTTAAAAATGTTAGCTCATCCTTATACTTTTCCTTTAATACCTGAAGCTGAATAGTTCTTTTTGACTTCTCCTCTATTCTACATTGATTAAAAGAAGCGGCTAAATAAGCCTCTATGGCTTCTTGTCGATTTAATGGAGAAGAACTTGTCGGCAAACCAAAACTCAAGGCATAGAGTTGAGCAATATGGATCCGCTGCTCTTCATCAAAAGCTAAAGGACAGGTTTGTAACTCTTTTGTAAAATCGGGGAAAAATGAATGGGTAGTAGCCATATAGAAAGTGCAATAACGTCTTAAACGGATCCCTAAATCTACACTCCATAAGTAAAGATTCTCTCCTTCTGGTTGTTTTTGATAAAAAGTCATCAATTCTTTGACTATTTCTCCTAAAGCCTTAGCTGCTTGCGGAGAGTCAGTTAAGTAATCAGTTAAAGCTCCGGGAGTAAATAAAACAACATCTAAGCTATTGACAAGATAAAAAGGATTTTTAGATTGGTAAATAATTTTTTTATTTCGACTTAGATAAGCAATTATATGATTAATTCTTCTACTTTTTTCCTTCATCCCTATTTCTAAGTTAAAGTAATCGGGAAAAAAATCAGTTTTGTAAGGTTCCGCTAGCGCTTTTGCTTCTGTGCGTTTGAAACCTAAATTTCTTGCAAAAGGTGAGCTAAAATAAAAACCATAAAAATTAGGTTGTAAACTTTTATTAAAAATTCCTATGATGTCTCTTAAATATTTAAATGAAGCAGTCTGATTTTTAAAAAGAACCTTATTTTTTATCTTCCTTGTTAAACTATCAGTCTCTTTTTCTAAGAGAGCTAGCTTTCGATAGTCAGGGCCAATGATTTGATAAGGATTTTTTAATAGTATAGTTGCTTTGACACTCAAGAAGGGGGTTTGGCAAAGTAGAGTATGCCATTTCAAAAAACTAAAAATAGGAGAGATTAAAGGATTAGGACGCGAGCTAATAAAAGATTCTTGAAAAAGAATCGCTTGTTTATCATAGTTAGTAAAAGAAGTAGAAATTCCCAATTCTTCAAAGTAACTGGCACTTCTCTTATCTTGCATTCTCTTTTCTAAATAATGCAGTTCTGGGTCAGAGATAGCGGGAACTACATTTAGCAAACTTTCCATGAGAGGATCTTCATCTGCCATTATATCCGTTAAAAATTTTATTCTTCCCTGTTCAAAATAATCCAAAAAAGTTAACTTTTTTTCTGGTTTTTTAAGAAAACTTGAGAGTTTGTTTATCAGATTAGGTTTAATAGCATAGTGAAAAAATGTCTGTTCAGCCTCTTTTTCTAAATCCTTAGTACTCATTCTTTTTTCTATATCTAAACCTGGTAAAAGATAGGCACATAAAGAGCGTAGACATTCGACTAAAAAGGGATCATCAATCATGATGTAGTCATTTTGATAGAGGTTAATGAGGTTCAGAGCATTGATTCTGCTATCTGCCGGTAAGGCTACCTCTTCACATTGTTTAGCTAAACAAAACAGGATAGCCTGCAGTTGATGCATCGCTAAAAAGTATTGAAACTGATGATGCTGGCAAGTCAATTTGCTATTTAATTGATTCTGATCTGTCAGACCTAACTCATCACATTTTATATAAGCTTCCGTTAGTTTCCAGCCGATTTCAGCTAATAAAGGCACATACTCAGCAGGTTTTTCTAAGTGATCCCAGATGGTATTACCTTGTGTTGGCAGTTTAGGCGTTGCTAGGGTTAATATGTGCTGGGCAATATGGAGACAATAATCGTGAGGCATTAGATATTTTGGATTGGCTAACAGTTCAAGAAGGGATTCTTTGGGTTCTACTAAAGGTTGCGCGTCAATAGAAGAATAATGAGAAAAACTCAATGAGGAGGGAGCCGGTGCATATTGAGAAAAATGTTGGAAGGAAGGTACTTCATTTCTACTTAGACTGAATAAAGGAGTCGATTGTGTCCTCTCATCCATTAAAGTTGTAGCTTGGCTATTATGAGCTGGCATAGGTTCTACTAGTTGATAAGTTAAAAGAGTAGGTTGTACCAGTTTTTGTGGAATTTCTTTTATCTTTTGCTGAATACGGGCCCATTTTTCTTTTAAATGAGGTGAACCACTTCCCTTAATGATTATCTTTTCTAATAATTTAATTGCTCCTTTGGCTAATTGAAATTTAACGGCCTGCATCACGCGCTGATAGAAATCTAAGACCGAAGGAGGCAAAATATAGGGTAAAAGCGCAATCATCAAAGGAAGAGAAAGTAAATTCCACAAACCTCCTGCATAAATTCCCATAGCAAAGAGAACGAGCTTAATCACTTTTTCAGCAATCTGCCAATAAATACCCAGGTAGTAATCCTTCAAATAGCCTTGGTTAGCCTGTAAAGAGGACTTATTAGCTAGATCCTGCTTAGTTATTAAAGATTGGGAATTTGTCTCAGGCAATGAATCAAAAAGAGTACTATAAGAGCTAACGAAAGTATCAAAAACCTCTTCACCCTCCTGACCTAATAGCCAACTCATGGTATCTCTTAAAGAAGCAATTGTCTGTTTGGTGAGGCCCATCTTTGATAGAATTGGTCTTAAAAAAGCCCTTTGCCCCTCTTCAGTCAATAAAGTGCTAATCTCTAACTCTTCTTTCTTCTCTGCTTGCTGCTCAAAACCTGTTAGCGCTTGCTCGATCTCTTTAAAAGTTGCTTTTAATTGCCCTATTTTCGCTTGATTATGGTTAAACTGCTTTTTAGTTAGTCTCTCTTTTAGTTGATTGATAGCAGATCTTAGGCTATCAGCTGTCGCTTGATTTGGAATGATGAGCGTGCGTTTTTCTCCCTTTAAAAAAGGCTGACAAAAACTTAGTAACCATTCTAAACGCATCTCTAAAATGGGATCGATGGTATTGCTTTTAGCCTGAAAAAGTAGATTTTGCATGAGGTCATAAGAGGAAGAGGGAAATTTATCTATAATCTGCACATCATCTGCAAAATTAGCCTCTATTTTAGCATTTAAACTCTGCAAGGGACCTTGATAAAAATCTCGAGCAGACGACACATAGTTATAATTAAAAGTAGGCTCAAAACGGCGGAAAAGCAGATTTGAGAAGAATTTTTCATTTAACTCTTTTTCTTCAATATCTTTAAGGCGCAGACAACAATAAGGTTGACCTGTTTGACTGTTTTTAGGATGGTAAGTTAATCCCTCTCCCAAAGTATACACTGTTAAACTATATAACCCATCTTGCTGCTTTTCAAAGGCTGTCCAACAGGGGCCTGAGCTAAATAAAGAGTTAAGTCCTGCTAGTTCAACTAGTTCATGGGGCAACACTGTCTGTATTTTTTTTAACTGTTGACTAAAAGAGGTTTGGAGAGCAGCTTGATGAGAGGTCAACACTTGATGAATGTAATCGGTCAATTGGCTTTCTACTAGTTTAACTAAGGGTTGTCTATCGGCCTCTGTCAATAAATGAGTACCATGTTCAGCTAGCCAGCGGATACCAGCTTTTATCGAGGGATCTTCAAAAAAATGCTCTGTATTCCCAATAACGCCGGCTTGTAAAACTTGATGAAGATAACTATCGATGATAGTAGGCAAACAAGCTGTCACGATAGCTGGCAATCTTCTCTCTTCATCTTTAAATAGGGCTTTGATAGGGCTACTCTCTTCAATTGAATCATCTAAAGAACCAATTTCCTGTTCTACTTTTTGTTCGCAAAAAGTGATGAGCTGCTTAGCTAACTGCTCTACATCGGGTAAAGTTCCCGCTTCTATCATTTTTTTAAGTGGTGGAGGCAACTGATTCATCAGCTCTGTTGGTAGCAATTTTAATCGAGCCAATAGAGAGCTAACAGAAGGATTAGGATTGCCATAACTAAAAAAGAGAAGTTTTTTTTCATTTTTAGTCTGGTCTAAACCCTTGATAGCTTCTACTAACTGACAGCTCACTTGCTGCCTATCGATTTCGCGTTGTTCTTCCGTTATATTTACTTCTTTTGAAAGCAGCTTATTGCAAATCTGCTCATCTTCATGGATGGCTTGTCGCAAAAGAGTCAGCTGCTCTTCCCACTTGACAGTTGTATAATCGGGATGACGCGCTAAAAATTGCTGCCAATAGTCCAGCACTAAAGATAAATTCTCTCCTTGCTCTCCATTCAATAACCGATTAAAGGTAGTCAAATCTAAAGTCTGAAGGACCAACTCCTCATTTTTTGCCTGTAAAAGAGAATTTTGCGTTAACAGCTGTTGAGCTTGGTTATTCTGTTCTGTTTGAAGTCTTTTGAATTCAGCTACTTCACTAGTAGCAGGAAACAGAGAAAAAGCTGCTGCGTTAGCTTCTCCTGGTATCTTTTGCTTACAAGTTTTGTAAATTTCTGCCAACTTAAAAGAGTAGGTACTCAAACTCTGAGGGGAGGAGCAATGAAGGGTATCGATCGATTCTACAAATAGCTTTTCTACTTTTTTCAGTTGCTTAGATTTTTCCCAAGGAAAATAGAGCCAAGAAAATGCATAGCCTTGCCATGTGTAGCGATCGTAGATTTTATTTTCTTGAAAGGGAGAAATAATGATTGATTCTAATGGATATTGAACATCTAAGTAGTTATTGACTAAATCTACTAAGCGTTTTGCACAGTTAAAGTTCATTATTATCCTATAAATGCTTAATGCTATATCTTAATCTATTTTTATTAAGAATAAATAAATCATTGAGATAATTTTAACATAATAAGTTTTAATTTTATTTATTAAACAATCAATGATAAAATTAAACCAACAATTGTTCTATAAATGATGCCATTCACTAATAGTCAACTAAGCTGAATTAAAATTATATTTTGCTAGACTGGAATAATTCTTTGATATCTTTTACAAAATCGGGATAACGGGCGTTTTCTACCGTTAAATCTTCAATAGCTAAAAAAGCCACTGCTTTAATTTTTTCTTGTTCATTCTCTGGAATGGGAAAGTCTAGTTGAGCTAAAAATCTTTCCTCTTTAATTTTTGCCTGATAAAGATAAAAATTTTTATCCTCTTCTTCGGGTACGACTTTTAATAGTTTCACAATTTCTACTTCTAAGCCAGTTTCTTCTCTCGTCTCTCTCTTAGCTGTCTGCTCAGGAGTTTCCTCTTTTTCTCCTTTGCCACTAGGAACATCCCATTTGCCTTGACCATCTTTAACCGCTAGAAATTTTTCATCCTTTATAATTAAGCAACCGGCATTATGTTTTGAATTTGTTAAAGCGTTCATGTCTATCTTGATTGCATTTGAATGCTAAAATAGCTTAACAAAAAATTGATTTGCTTTCTAGTTTTTTATTCTATAAATAGAAAGTAAAGCAGCTTATAAATTTGCGTGTCTATGTACTCAGGAAACTTATGAATAGTTTGATCACTCATTTTTTTGTACAGATCCAGCTATTTTGGCAAGAGTTAAAGTACTTGCAAAAAATTGGATTAATCTCTGTCCTTATCGTTCTTTCTTGTCTGTTAGGAGCTTTTCTATTCTTTCCCACTTCCACCACTTATGTCGTTCTCTTTCCGCAAGAGAGACTACAAAACAATGATTTAACAGATATCAAAGGCTACTTAGACAGAAGTAATATTCCTTATAAATTGACTGATGATAAGCTCTGGGTACCTCAGTATGAAGAACAACGCATTCGCACCGATTTAATTGCCTATGGTCTGCCTAAAACACAAAATAGCAAAGGATTTGAGCTATTTGATAGCAATACGTGGATCAAAGGCGAAAAGGAGTTGCAAATCTTAGAATTGCGCGCACTGAAAGGACAATTAGAAAACGACCTTTCCCATTTTGAAAATATAAGAAGTGCTAATGTCATCTTAGATATTCCTCCCAATCGTCCTTTTGGAGGCAGTAACTATAAAACTAAAGCTTCTGTTATTTTAAACTTAATGCCAGGAGCTCGTTTAAATAGTCAGGAGCTGAGAGCGATCACTTTTCATATCTCAGGTGCGGTAAGAGGTTTAAGTCCCAATATGGTCGCTATCTCCGATACGCAAGGGACGCTTTATCAAGCTTTAGATCCTGAAGGCAGTTATGATTCGATCCGTCAAGCTGAATTAGCAGCAGAAGATAACCTTAAAGCTAAAATCAATGCGCTTCTAGCTACAGTTGTCGGTTTTGATCACTTCTTTACCTCTATTCAAATCTCTATGAGCCGCGATAAAACGTTAGAAGAGAGAAAAATCTTCAATGGTACCGTAGAGGGCATAAATTTAGGCTCTCCTGTGGTAACTTTTGAATCTTCTACTAGTAGTTCATCTCCTAATCAATCTTCTCCTACTATGAAAAATAATGAGGATAAAAATCGCGCTAGTTCTTCTCTGCCTTCTCCTAGTCAAGAGTCAACTTTGTTTACTTCCTTAAATTCTAAGCAAATGGCAGTGCCTACCGATCAACTAAAGATTACAACTTTACCAGGTAAAATTATCTCTGTGTCTGTAAGTGTCTTAGTCGATCGTGCTTTTCTCAACTCTGGAACAGTTAATGCTTCTAATCCCTCTAGTGCTAATCTTATTATAGAAAATTTGAAAAAAGATATCGAAAATCAGCTCGACAACCTTTTAAAAGGGTATGGGGCTCAGACACATTCCACCGTTAATTTTGTTAAGTTCAATCATTCAGTGGCTCCTGTAAAAATAATAGAACCCCCTGTTCAGGTGAAAGAAACTGCTCCACTTACAATTTTTGTCGGTATCATTACGCTTGGGGTACTCGGTATTCTCTTATTAATGTTTAGCATACATTTTCATTCTAAACGTTTGACTGTGTTAAAACATATACAAGAGGGTCATCATAAGAGAACATTAGCTGATTTAGAAGAGGTATTGGATAAATTAAAAAATCGCTTGACAGAGCCTCATTTCTCAGACTCGCGCCCAGAAGATCAGCCGCTTTCTACTTATCAACTGCTTTTGCAAACAGACGCTAACCAATTGATTCAATTTCTCAATCATGAATCTCCTCAAACTTTAGCCTTACTACTCTATGATTTGCCAAGAGAAAGAAGTTTAACTCTATTTAAAACTTTAAATCAAACCCTGCAAATAGAGATTATTTTAGCAATGACTACTCTTTATGAGA
This sequence comes from Parachlamydiaceae bacterium, assembly GCA_965200675.1. Lineage (GTDB taxonomy): Bacteria > Chlamydiota > Chlamydiia > Chlamydiales > Parachlamydiaceae > CBDAUP01. The sequence continues at coordinate 359,308 of CBDAUP010000002.1, forward strand.
CGAATGCTCAAACGTTTCATAGCTTAATGCTAGCTGTTTCAAAACTATTTGGTTCCTCCTCTACTAAAGAAAATTTTAACAAAGTTGAGCTGTTTACCACCTTATTATTTTTATTTCATACACTTTCTACGACAGCACAACAAACACTCAAAGAAAGTTTAGCTCTAACTTCTCCTGAATTATTAGAAAAATTAACGGCTGAGAAATTGACCTAATCTTCACTTGTTTAAAAAATTTATAGGAAGATACATGGATAAACCTTTATCGAGTAAAATCATTCGAGGAACAAAAATAAAAGGTCGTTGCTTTTTTCCTGATGTTCAACAGGTTGCCAGCTCTTCTTCAGACGATCCTCTCCTACTCTCTTCTTCCTTACCTCTTAATCAGATAGACAATAAAGAGCAGAAAGCTTATCTCAACGGCTTAAAATGTGGACAAGAGCAGGGTTTTAATACTGGTAAATTAGAAGGCTATGAGGAGGGCCTACAGGAAAGTAGAAAATTATCTAACGAAGAGTTTAAAAATGCGACTCTATTACTAAAAATGGTCATGCTCAATCTTCAAGAAACCAAAGAGACATTAGCTGAGTCTATTAAACCTGAAATCATTAAATTGTGCTTACTCATTTGTGAGAAAATTTTAAAAACCCATTTAAAAAACTCTAAGCATTTGCTAAAATTTCTAACTGAATTGGTTAATCAAGTTGCATCTAGCCTAGCTGATTTCCCCATTACACTTGCGTTAGCTCCTGAAGATGCCAATTTATTGCAGAAGCAATGCGACAAAGGCTATCTTTGCCTCAGTCACCTCGATCCGATGAAAATTATAATCGATTCTAAGCTGATGCGAGGTAATTGCCGAATTGAAACCTCTAAAGGATTACTCAATTTTGATTTGACGCGCTTATTAACAGAATTAGAACTAAATACCCTAGCTCTCTTACCTCTTTAACTAGCTAGTTCTTAACGGAGTCCTATGTCAACTTTTTCTTTAGACTTAGAAAAACAAGTAGTAGAAAAATGGGCCGGTATAAGAATAAGTGGTAGAGTAACCCAAATCATTGGTTTAATCATCGAATCCGTAGGTCCTGTTGTTCAGCTAGGTGAGCTTTGTTATATTTTTAATCAAAAGCAGCAAGCGATTCCCTGTGAAGTCGTAGGCTTTAAAGAAAATCGAGTTTTATTGCTGCCTTTAGGAGAGATGCTCCACATCGCTCCAGGATCTGAAGTTTATCCTACTTACAATCTACCGACTGTAGCCGTGTCAGAGTCTCTCTGTGGTCGAGTCATCGATGCCTTAGGTCAGCCGCTTGATGATAAAGGCCCAATTAAAGCTGCTTGTTATTATCCCCTCCATGCGGCGCCGCCCCCTCCTTTAACTAGAAAATTAATTTCGACTATTTTTGCTACGGGAGTTAAAGCAATCGATGCGACCTGTACGATAGGCACAGGGCAGCGCATTGGCATTTTTTCTGCCTCTGGCGTGGGTAAATCAACGCTTCTTAGTATGATCGCTAAAATGTCTACTGCTGATATTATTGTGATTGCACTCATTGGGGAAAGAGGTAGAGAAATTCGCGCTTTTATCGAAAGAGAATTAGGTGTAGAGGGCTTAAAAAAATCTGTTATTATTGCCGTTACTTCTGATCAACCGGCTATTTTGCGAGCAAAAGGCGCTCAAACTGCTACAGCGATTACTGAATATTTTCGCGATTTAGGAAAAAATGTGCTTTTCCTTATGGATTCTGTCACGCGCTATGCGATGGCCTGGCGCGAAATCGGTTTAGCCATAGGAGAGCCGCCTACGACCAAAGGTTATACACCCTCTGTTTTTGCCAATCTAGCGCGTTTAATCGAACGCACGGGTAATTCTGCGGTGGGTTCGATTACAGCTATTTACACTGTTTTAGTAGAAGCTGATGATATCAATGACCCTATTGCCGATACTGTAAGAGCTATATTAGATGGACACATTGAACTTTCGCGCAAGCTAGCTTCAGCTAACCATTATCCTGCAATCGATGTGCTAGCTAGTCTCTCGCGCTTAATGCAAGTAGTGACAACTGCTGAGCACTACCATGATGCCAGCCGCTTACGAGACATTTTGCAAACTTATAAAGAGGCTGAAGATCTGATCAATATCGGTGCTTATGTTATAGGGTCTAATAGTAGAATTGATGAAGCTTTATCGCTAATTGAGCCCATTCGCTTGTTTTTAACCCAAGCACCTTCTCAACGAATGCCTATTGAAAAAACTCTCTATTTATTGAGAAATTTAGTGGGAAATGCTGACTTACCTCCTCTTTCCTACATCCATTCATGAAAAAATTTGAATTTAATCTGAAGGCCTTATGGAAAACACGCCAAGAAGCAGAAATAATAGCTAAAAAAAATTTACAAGTTGCGCAACTGCTTTTGAAAGACAGCTATCAAAAACTCTCATTTCTTTATCGAGAGCAAGATGAAATTATCAAAACAATTCGCTCTATTCAACAGACTCCTTCCGCTATTCTTGATACTAAGCTTACTATTTCTCTTGCTTATCTCTATCATTATAGAGATACTATTCAAAAAAAAATTCTGCAGCAGCAACAGATCATTCAGCAACAGCAGTTAGTTGTAGAGAGACAGAGATACTTAACGATTGAAAAGATGCAAAAACGCCAGATTATTGAAAATTTACGCGATAAAAAATATCAGGCTTGGGTCGTCAATAACGAACGAGAGGAAAAGCGCATTCAAGATGAATTGATTACGATTCGCTACTCTTGATAAATTGGATTTAATTTATGGATTTAAGTTATGATCAAGCAAAGAAAAAGCTCTCTAAAATAGAGCAAGAACATCTTCTTTTCTATTGGAATGTCCTCAATTTAACAGAACGCCATGTTCTTTTAACACAGATTGATCAGTTAGACTTAGTCACTTTTTCTCTGTTGCAAAACCAGCTGCTTTCTCCTTCTATCTCTTCTTCCATGCTAGAACCTTTTAATGAAGCAGCAGAATTCAATTGTACAGACGATCATCTAGCAGGCCAAAAACTGCTCAAAGAGGGCAAGGTAGGTTGTATTGTCACAGCAGGCGGTCAAGGCACAAGATTAGACTTTGCAGGTCCTAAAGGACTTTATCCCTTGACTCTAATTAAACATAAAACGCTCTTTCAACTAGTAGCGGAAAAAACCAGAGCTGCTAGCAGCCAAGCGGGAAAAGCGCTGCCTTTAGCTATCATGACCTCAGCTCAAAATCATCAGGCAACGTTAGATTACTTTACAAGCCGGCATTTTTTTGGGTTAGATCCTACGCAAGTCTCTTTCTTCTCTCAAGGCACTCTTCCTTATTTGACTAGTCAAGGTAACCTATTTTTAGAAAAAATGGATAGAGTAGCTGTAGCACCAGATGGCAATGGCTCTATTTTTCATCATTTTGTCAAAGCTTCTATTTTAGAGCGTTGGAAAGGGGCTGGTATAAAGTATGTCCTATCTATTCCGATCGATAATCCTCTAGCTGATCCCTTTGATTCTAACCTCATCGGTTTTCAAGCACGCTGTCAAATAGACGTTACTTTAAAAGCTTGCAAGCGTTTATCTATTCAAGAGCAAGTCGGCATTCTAGCTAAAGTTAATCGCCATTTAACTGTCGTCGAATATACAGAAGTAACCCAAGCTAAAAACTCATCTCCTTCTTTAGATGACCTTTCAGCTTATCCTTATGCTAATCTCAGTCTTTTTGGCTTTACTTTAAATGCGATGGAAAAAATAGCTGCTCACTATCACGACATGCCTTTGCATTTTTCTCATAAGCCAGCTCATTGCTTAAAAATTGTAAAAGATGCTACGATGCAAGATCTTAGCCAAAGTGAGCAGTTACTAGCTTTAAAGAGTGAACGCTTTATTTTTGATAGTTTAGCTTATGTCAATCAAAGTGCTGCATTAATCTATCCGCGCGCACTTTGTTTTGCTCCTTTAAAAAATGCAACTGGAGAAAATAGCCCTTTAGCTGTACAACAGGCTTTACGTCAGCAAGATCGTCTAGCTCTTGAAAAAATTACTGGTTGTCCTTTGCCAGCAGAGGTAGTAGAAATCTCTCAAGATTTTTATTATCCTACTACCTCTTTACGAGCTAAATGGCAAGGCCAAACCCCTCATTCTGCCTATGTAGAAGCTAAAGTTGGAGAATAAAAAATCTGTTTACATTTTAATTCCCATGCTTTTTCTTTGGGGTAGCATTTTATTAAAATAAATAAGGCATTTAACCATAACATGAAAGTTATATTTCAAAATCATAGCGGTGCTGAGTTCCATCAAGCTCTAAAAAAAGATGTCGAAACCTATTTTAAGGAGAAAAACCTCTCCCCTAAAGCTTCTCCTTTTCTTTGGCTTAAAACAGGTGCTATTTTAATGTTAGAACTTAGTCTTTATTTATTGCTCCTTTCTAATCGCTTGAATAGTTTAGGTTTCATTTTAGTTTTTATTTTTTTTGGCATGGCACTGGCCTTGACTAATTTAGTCATTTGCCATGATGCCCTGCATGGAGCTTTTTCTGCTAAGAGAGGCTTAAATAAAGCCATTGGTTATCTTTTTGATCTCAATGGGACCAGTTCTTTTATCTGGAAATACACGCATAACGTCCTACATCATACTTTTACCAATATCCCCGGGCATGATCAGGATATCGATAAGGCTATTTTATTGCGACTCAATCCCAAAGATCCGCTGCTTTTCTTTCATTATTACCAAAATATTTATGCTTTTTTTCTCTATCCATTAGTCTCTTTTAGCTGGGTTTTATATGGCGATTATCTCTTTTTTTTTAGAGAGTATCAAACGAGTAAAGCCACTTTAAAAGACCTGTTCATTTTTTTTGGCTTTAAATTTTTGAATCTCTTTCTACTTGTGGGGTTACCCTTATGGCTAGTCGACTTGCCGATTGGCATCATCCTATTGGGTTATCTATGTAAGCATCTGGTAGCGGGCCTAGCTGTTTCACTAATCTTTCAACTAGCACACATTGTCGACAATGTAGCTTACTTTGAACCCGATCAGCGAGGACAGGTGACCTATCACTGGGCTATTCATGAACTCCATACGACCGCTAATTTTGCAACGCGCTCCTCTTTGCTTACTCATCTGATTGGTGGACTCAATTATCAAATCGAGCATCACCTTTTTCCACATGTCAGCCATGTGCATTACCCAGCTATTCAAAAATTTGTCAAAAAAAGAACGCAAGAATTTCAGCTGCCCTATCATGAAAATGCAACTTTATGGTTAGCGCTATGCTCTCATTATAAGCGTTTAAAAAGACTAGGGCGGGAACAAGAGCTTGACCCTTCTCTAGAATTAACTATCTAAGATGTATTTTTCTAAAACTTGAATGGGATCTTGTTCAAAAGCTGCTACTAATTCAGGTTTATACTCTTGAAAATAGTTTTGAAAATCCTCTAGCGATTGAGTATCATTTATAATGCGATAGAACTGCTTTTTGATCGTTCTCACTCCATCTTCTGCTTGTTCAGCATAATAAAGCTTGGCTGCTTCTTGAGGATTCTCTTTAAAAATATCTTTTAAATAGGGCGCTTGCTCGCTAAGCTCACTTTCTAAATTCTCAATAGAATGATTTTTATGAAATCTTTCCATCTTTTTAGCACTTCCACCCCATTTTTCTGCTTTAGCTCTCTCTTGCCACTTGACCTTTTTTTCACTTTGTCTTTGTATGATACTCTCTTTTTTATCTTTTAATTCTTTATATTGACGTGTTTCATTTAATTTAGTTTCTTTTAATAATAGATCCTGTTTATTTGTCTTTAAATCTTCCACTAAATTTTCAATTTCTCTACTTTTTACAGTTAACTGTTCCTGAATATTTTCTAAAGAAGGAAGTTTTCTTAAGCTACTCTCTATTTCAATTAGTTTTAGTTTAATCTTATTAGTAATTTCTTTAGCATAAAGCTCAAAAACAACTTTTTTCCTAGGACTTAAATTATAATTTTCTTCCATTTTTTTTAGCTGCTGTTCAATATTTTCTTTCTTTAACTTAATCTCTTCTATTTTATTTTTCTTTTTTATAAGACCAGTAAATTCTTTATATGATTTTGTCATTTGATTGGCATTTTCATTGACAGCTTTAGTCTCTTTTTCAGTAAAATTTCCTATTCTATAATCTAATAATTTTAATCGTATGTGATCTGGTACACTATCAAAGAAACCTAAAATTTCATTTTTATTAGTATGATAGAGGACTAATCCACCTACACCAAGCGCTCCAAAGGCAAGGGCAATCCCAGCAGGTCCCAATAAAGCTGTAGCCATCAACTTTAAACCTGCAAAAGTTAAGACAGTACTCGCTACGCCTGTTCCTGAATTGAGGAAAGATAGAGAAGCCTTAACTAATTGAGAGATTTTAGTAGAGAGAGCACCATATTTAAGATAGGATAGCTTAAGCTCTAAAGCAATAATGAGATCGGTATCTTCAAACAACCCATCTTGTTCAATTTTAGCTAATTCCACTTCACTAAAAATAGGTTTTTCTTTTAATTCATCAAGGTCTGAGTTTTTCAGATAACCTTGTTTCTTAATTCTGTTAATAAAATTAGGATCTATCTGCTTGTCTAGTAAAAATTTTTCATCTTCATCCCTGCGCTTTTCTCTCAAGGTTGCAATCGTAGTTTGCAATTCCTCTTTCTCTCTATATATCTCTTTAATATCTGCTAGTGTACGCGTAATTGTCACTACCGCAGTAACTCCGCTAAATATACCGGCTAATCCACCAGCTACAGAAGAAACAGCCGCTCCATGTGTAGCCAATTCGCCAATGATATTGCCAATGTGAGGAATACTCAAAAATTCTTTTAAAGCTGCGTTACCATCTACGATAGCTGTATAACCTGTTAGTAGAGCTAAGTTAACTTGTAATTTTTTTTGAGTTTCATGCATTTTCTCAATATCTGCTTTATCTTTGCTAATTTTCTGTGCTAAATTTTTAATTTTTTCTGATAAATTGCTGCTACTTTCTAGCGGGCCTTCTAATTGATTTTTTCTTAATTGTTCAAGAAGAGCTTGATTAATAATTTGTTTATCTTCCTTTCCTTTTAACTTCTGATTAAAATGATGAAGCTCCATTGCTTTTTGTGTAAGCAAAGCTGTAAGAGTCAAGCCTTGGATAGCTGTCAATTGATTGGATACATTTTGCATAATAGAGGGATCTAAATTAGAAATAGCAATAGCCGCAACTCCCGCGCGCGTGCCTTCTACCTCTTCCATACCGATTAAAAGAGCAAAATTAGCCACAGCTTCTGAAACTAAATCTTTCACTTCAGGAGATAAGAGATTTTGAAAATTAGCAGCTAATTCTTCCATTACGTCTACAGAATAATCGATCTGGTCAGTTTCTAGATCAAGCATGTCATCTAATGAAATCTCCTCTTCCAATCCATTTATTTGATCTGACATTTCTCCTAGTTCTTCCTGCCAACAAATTAAATTTGTCCATTCTTCAGAAATAGTAGGAGATGCTTTTGAGCTAGGAGGAGGAGTATAAGACTCATGTAACTTTAATCCCTCTACTAAAGGTAGGGATTTTTCATTACTTTTTAGTGCAGAAGAAGTAGATCTTTCTAACTCTCTACTGTCATTTACTGGATATTGATTATTCTCTTGTCTAGGAATAGAAGGAGTATAGGCATTTAATGGATCGCGATTCGTAGGATTAAAATTCATGGTTATTTCCTACTTAGTTTTATTAGTTACATAAAATAGAATTAAGCTTTACTCAAGAAGCATGCCAAAAGAGAATAAAAACTAAAAAATGACTAATTAAAGAGTGTGTTAACAAAAAAGGAGAAAAGGCTATTTTAATGGCGCTAAACTTAAAGACAGGTTCAATAACTTAGTTACTCATCCTATCTTCATTATATCAAAAATGCATGAATTAAATGAAACTATTTTGTGAAACTACCTATCTTGAGGCTATACAATCGACTAAGGCTTTTTGCCAATTAGGTAGAAAAATACCAAATTCTCGGTTAATTTTTTGATTAGAGAGCACAGAATAGGCAGGCCTTGCCAACTTAGCTCCATATTCTGCTGTCGTTACTGGAATTAAATGCGGCTTAAGAGAGGGATAATGACTCAGTATTTCTTGAGTAAAGTGGTACCATGAGGTTTCTCCAGCACAGCTCAAATGATAGATTCCTGTCTTGCCTTTAGTGTTTTGCGCGAGCAGCTGAGCTGTAGCTACAGCAATTAAGTCACTCCAGGTAGGTCCGCCCATTTGATCCACGACGATTTTTAACTCTTTTTTTTCTTGCGCTAATTTTAAGATGGTTAAAAAAAAATTTTTACCCTGATTGCTATAGAGCCAGCTCGTGCGAATAATCAGATAATGACCTGCTTGTTTGACTATCGCTTGCTCCCCTTGCCATTTGGTATAACCATAGTAATTTAAAGGCTGGGGCTGATCCTCTTCTCGGTAAGGATGTTGCAATTTTCCATCAAACACGTAATCTGTTGAGTAGTGAATGAATAGTGCGCCTAATTCATTAGCTGCTTCAGCTAAAATCCCTGGAGCTAAGCTGTTGATAGTTAAAGGTTTATTCTTTTCTTGTTCCGCTTGCTCAACAGCTGTATAAGCAGCTGCATTGATGATGATGGTTGGTTTAAGGGCTAATACTTTAGCTTTTAGAGTCGTAAGCTCTAGTAAATCTAATTGCTCTCTTCCACAAGCGATGACCTCCCCCTGTGAAATTAATGTGCGTTGTAAGGCTTGACCTAACTGGCCATCTTTACCGATTAAAAGAATTTTGTTCATTTAAAGTACGCAGCTTTTTTAAAAGATTGACCTTGGCTATCTTTTGGCGATACTAAAATCCCCTCTCGATAAGGCCAATCGATATTAAGCTCAGCATCATCCCATTTTAGACACTGCTCTGATGCCGGATCGTAATAGTCTGTTGTTTTATATAGCAACTCGACGTGATCGGTCAGTGCTAAGAAGCCATGGGCAAAACCTTGCGGTATCCAGAGAGAAGCTCTATTGTCAGCAGACAGATAAATCCCTACCCAGCAACCAAAACTTGCTGAAGATTGCCTTAAATCTACGACGACATCATACACTTCCCCGACTATAACGCGCACCAGTTTGCCTTGAGGCTGGTGAAGTTGATAGTGAAGTCCACGCAAGACATTTTTTATCGAACGCGAGTGGTTATCCTGCACAAAATTAAGGGTCTGACCAATCGCTGCTGAAAAAAGGCGTTCATTATAGCTTTCAAAAAAAAACCCTCGATCATCTCGATAAACAGCAGGTGTTAGAATTTTAACATCGGGTAAAAGAGTCTCTTGTAATTGTACCATGCTAATTGCCTTAACTATACTGCTTAGCGATCCACAAACGGTACTCTCCACTTAAAATATCGGCTAACCAGGCCTCATTCTCTAAATACCATTTTACCGTTTGTCTCAGTTGCTCTTTAAATGTTTCTTTTGGATGCCATCCGAGCTCTTGCTGAATTTTGGTGCAGTCTAGGGCATAACGCCTATCATGTCCCAAACGGTCTTTTACATGTTGAATCAGTTGACTATGAGGTCGGTAATCCGAGTCAGTTGCCAATTCATCTAATAGCTCACAGAGCATGGTCACAACTTCTAAGTTAGTAAAGCCCGTTTCATGGCCAATATTGTAGGTTTCACCTGGTTTACCCTTTGCTAGCACAACTCTGATCGCTTCGCAATGATCTTTAACGTAAATCCACTGACGCCTCTGATTGCCATCTCCATAAATAGGTAAGGCTTTGCCTTGAAGCGCATGGACAATCATCAAAGGAATTAACTTTTCGGGAAATTGAAAAGGCCCAAAATTATTGGAACTAAAGGTTGTCAACGCCGGAAAGCCATAAGTGTGATAAAATGAGCGCACGAGGTGATCAAAAGAAGCTTTGGAAGCTGCATAGGGACTACTCGGTAGATAAGCACTTTTTTCATTAGTGAGTGGATCTTGAGGCGTTAAAGAGCCAAATACTTCATCTGTCGAAATATTGATAAACCGAAAAGCTGCCTTTTTTTCAGCAGAAAGCCCTTTCCAAAAAAGATAACTCTCTTCTAATAAAGAAAATCCACCTAAAATGTTGGTCTGCACAAAATCTGCAGGACTATGGATAGAGCGATCGACATGCGTTTCAGCCGCAAAATTAATAATAGCTTGGGGTTGATGCTGATGGAGTATCTCTCTAACTAACTCGCGATCGCCAATACTGCCTTGTACTAAGCGATGCTGATCATGATCTAATAAACCCGTTAAATTATTTCGATTACCAGCATACGTCAATTGATCGAGATTGATTAGCGCACTCTTTTGGACTTTAATCCAATCCCAAACAAAATTTGAGCCTATGAAGCCTGCTCCTCCCGTCACTAAAATCATGACATTCTCCTAGTTTAAGGCATGATACTGTGTTACTATCACACCTTCATTTAAAAGAAAATTTAAAAGCGGTCTAATGACTAAAATGGAGGAGGACTAGGTTCTGAATAAATGGTTTTTATAGGAGAATCCTCCTCTTTAATAGGAGTATAATTGGCAAATTGGGCTAATTCTTTGCGGAAATGTAAACTAATACTGCCAACTGCTCCATGGCGATTTTTAGAGACAATTAACTCGGCTGTACCAGGCTTATCGGTAGGGTCATAGTATTCGCGTCTCAATAAAAACATGACAATATCGCTATCTTGTTCAATACTCCCACTCTCTCTCAAATCACTCATCATGGGCCTATGCCCTTGTCTTTCCTCTACTTTGCGCGATAACTGCGATAAACACAAAATGGGAATATTGAGCTCACGGGCTAGGTTTTTCAACATGCGCGAGATTTCAGAAATCTCATTTTGGCGATTCTCCGTCGTACGCGAGCCAGAACCACTAATCAATTGCAAGTAGTCGATCACCAAAAAGCCAATGCCATAGCTCTCTTTCATCCGCCGTGCCCGCGCGCGCATATCGGTTACTTTTAAGCCCGGTTGATCATCGATTACCATCACATGCTCTTTCATCTCGCTAATGCTGGCTACAATCCGTTGAAACTCCTCTCCATTGAGCGAACCTTTATTGATCTTATCCGATTCTACTTCAGAGCGCGAACAGATCAGCCGGTGCACGAGCTGTTCAGCACTCATTTCTAGAGAAAAAATACCGACTGGTATACGACTCTTAAAACAGACATTCTCCGCTATATTGATAGCAAAAGCTGTTTTTCCCATGGCAGGACGTGCTGCTAAAATCATCAAGTTAGAATTATTCAATCCATTTAACATTTTGTCTAAATCGACAAAATGGGAAGGAATACCGGTTATGCCCGGTTCATTAGCGCCGCGTAATAGAAATTTTTCCTGCCGCTCCTGTAATTCCTGTAAATAGGGTTTAGTCGACTCCGCTTTAACCCCTGATAAGATCTCGCTAATTAATTTAGCACTCGTATTATTGGTACTTTGACTAATTTGAAAGAAGAGTTGCTGAGCTTCATCCAGTGTCTCAAGGACATTATCCGGTTCATTTAACGCTTTTTTCTCGATAATTTGCGAGGCATTAATCATGCTGCGCAAGACGGATTTTTCTTTTACAATCGTCACATACTCTTCAATGTAAGCAGAGGTACCGGCATATTGCACTAAAGTCGTGACATAAATAGCGCCACCCACTGCTTTGAGCTTATCTTGACGTCTTAGCTCTTCACAAACGAGATGTACATCCGCTGGCTTATCATTTTTGTAAGCTGTTTTGAGAATTTGAAAGATAATTTTATGTTCGGTATAATAAAAATGACCATCATCTAAGCCATCTGCTGCAATGTTGAGCGCATTGATACTAGTGAGCATACACCCTAAGACCATCATCTCAGAATCTTTTGAGTTGGGGGCAACGCGTACTTTAGAAACTTGGTCTGACATAAATTTTATAAAGGGGGTTTTTTAGATCGAACTAGTTAAACTTAGAACAAAATATAACAAAAGGAAAATAGGGGAAAGGTAAAAGGTCAATTTCCAAAAAATTAGCTTAAGTAAATAACTAAATCTAAATATTGACCTTTTACCTTTAAGTCACTAGCAAATAGCACTAGCAAATAGAGAAGATATTAAAATTATACCGGCAGTTGGAACTAAAACAACGATAAATATAGCAGCTATGGGCGCTAGAGGAGGAACTGCAACTGCTAAAAACAATGAAGCTATAATAGCAAAAAATATGTATACGAACGTATCAGCAGTTACACTAGGTGTTCTCCTAAATGGTCTACCGAAATGATTATTATTTCGCTCAATTACTACAGTCCTTGGTCTACTGCGTCTATAAGTTGGATGCTCATCAGATGATGAATAGGAAGTAGAATAATTATTACCATAAGAAGTAGGAATAGAATGAGCAAAGTATCTTGCAGTCGTTTCCCTACTTAGGTCTGCTCTTCTGTTAAAAGCTGTATCCCTATATATCTGTTCATTTGAGAAGCTGCTATTATGTCCATTATATACCATAAATACCTACCTAAATTTTAAGTTGATCTGTTATTAATAACTAAATTAATACACCTTATAGATTAAGATATGATTAAATTCTTCGAATTAAATTTTTATTAGATTTCTTCTGCTAAAAAATTCAACTATAGTTTGGATGTTAATTATTACAAAAACAGTGACTAAGCTTAGCGTAATAAGGGAAGTCGGATAAAAGATGACTGAATAAGCTAAAAATAAAGGTAGAGAAATTCTCAAAATAGATAAAATTAATCTTTTAAGTTTACCCTTTTTATCATTCTCTACTTCTTTTTTCAAATTATTATTGATAGAACTAACTGTATCTTCTTTTAAATCTGTTTTGATTACCCTAGGGGCTATCTTTTTCTTTGCCTTTTTTTCTACACTAATCTTTTCTTTTAGTTCTACCTTAGAGGAAGCATTTATAATAGGAGAAGCTGCTTTAGCAATTTTTATAATTTCTTCCTGTTCATGATCTTTAGGATGATTTGAATCAATTTCTACTTTAGTGGGAGAAGCAGGAACAGACGTAAAAATAGAAGCAACTTCTTCATCTTCAACTTTTCCAGTTCGAAAACCGCTAGTAAAGGGATTAGTATAATTGGCAACGGCTACATTGTTCTTTTCATTCAAAGAAGGTAAGGAAGCTTGAGCAGCTTTCTGTTGGTTATGCTGTTGATATAATTTAGAATTATTGCGGAAATTTCTTTCTGCTTCTGCCTGTCGCTCAATCATCTTTTGCATGTTACTTTGATTAGTAGGATTCACACTTTTTTCCTTTCTTCTACATGATTGAGATTGATCTAATATTTAAATTAAGATAGTTATGATTATATTAGTAAATACATGTTTCTCATTAGTAAGAATAAATAATTCAATGGCAATTAAAAAAATTCTCATTATTTAAATGTAGTTAAATATCTAATTAATTACAACTACCAATAAAAATCATAAAATTAAAAATTATTATTATTGTCTAATTGCTGTACTGTTTGAAAAAAAATAGTAAAAAATAAATAGAATATTGCAATAGTTCCTAAAGTAGGTACAAGAACTACGGCTAAGCTTACACCAGCAGCAGGATGTACTAGGAAAGCCCCTAAAATTGCTAAAGCTGATACAGCTATAGATATCATTAATATGGAGCCAGCTCCATAACCATTTGTATAGACATGGCCTTGATTAGTTTGAGTTTTTGACTTATGTAGAACATTTTTTTTAGGTTGTTTATCAGAATTATACTCCAATTTCTTTTCAAGTTTTTTATTTTCTTTGGTTGAATATTCCAAAAAATTATTAGTCTGCTGCTGGGCCATATGATGTATACCGTCGATAAGATTCATTGAAGCTGAATTAAATGACATTCTTCTTTCCTTTTTTATCAAAGTTATTAAATTTATTTTTATTTTTTCCTATCAAATTAGATTAAGATAGTTTGTTTATTATTCTTATTTAATTTAATTATGTCAATCAATTAATTAATGATTTATCAATCTTTATAAGCTTGACTTTATTGATTAATTATTTCAGATTAATGTTGCTTTTTTCATAATAACTTTAAAATTGCTCTATCCTTAAGTAATCAAAAAACAGGAAAATTTCATGGTTTCTCAGGTCTCTTTTAGTTATACCTCTTCTAGTTATAGTCCCTTTTTAAAGAAAAATTCTTCAACTTCTAACTCTCTTTTCTCTCTTTTTTCAGTTCTTATTCCTTCTTTTATTAGGGCCTCTACCAGTACTTTTAAAGCTAAGAAAATTAGTTCATTAACTAAGGAGGAAATTACAGACTGGCGAATAACGAGTCAGTCACTTTTAAAAGAACTCCAACACACTCTTCAACAGCCTACCTCAAAACTTATTCGACAAGAGTGGCAAAAATTATTCAGTACATTATCTACAGAAAATTTAACTAGTTTTTTTCAACTCTTTCTATCTCAAGATTTTTCTAATCTCGATCATGCAGAATTTGAGAAATTATCGGATTCTTTTTTAGATCTAGTTAATTTGGATACATTAGCTAAAGCTATTGAACATAAATTTTCGGATCAAACTTTTGATCTAAGTAGTCGGATAGAGCAACTAAAAACTCTATTATCTCAACAAACTATGCCAGCGAAAAATTTGATTGACGAGCAAAAGAAGGAGAGAAAATCCAATGTAGTCACTCGTTTTTTACCCAATTTAGTCTATATTTTCTTGCGCGCTTTCAATCTTTTTGATACGGCTCGCCCCCCTGATAGCTTGTATGAATATGGAGTCTTAGTCACACTTTACATGAATTTTTTTGCGATTGTGGTTGGGCTCATTGAAGTCCTCTCTAAATTCATTTTAGCTCCTCTGCCTCTTGTCTTAATAACTGCGCTGATTATCACCAGTCTCACCAGTCTGCTCTATCTTTACCTTCGTTTTCTAAAAAAGTGTCCTGATGAAGTTGTCTATTGTGAAAATCTATCTAAAAAAAGTAATCAAGGAAAACTAGAGACTGTTCTTTGTCGCGAGCGCGAATACGTAGAAGCCATGAACTACTTATCCAACGGCAAGCAGCGTACAGCGACTAGCTTAATGATTATAGGGAAACCTGGGGTTGGCAAAACGAGTTGGATGAATGGTTTAGCTAATAAAATGCCTCACCTTCGCTTCTTTTTTTTTAAAAATTGGGTACTCTTTGGAGCAGGTTCACCTGTGATGAGTGCCGCTGAAAAGATCGATTTAGCTTTCCAAGAGGTGTACACTTATGAACATCAAGTTGTTTTTTGTTTAGATGAATTAGGAGATGCCTTTAAAAATAATCCAGCCGATCTTGTCTCGGTTTTAAAGCCTTGGCTTAATCGCAAAGAAATTCAATTGGTTGCTTCTATGACGGCAGAACAATGGAAAGCTTTACAACAACAAGACCAAGCATTGACGGAGCGCTTTAAACCTCTTTTCTTTGATTCTCCTACTGATCAACAGGTAGAAATGATTTTAAAGGAGAAACTATGTAGCTGTACGCCCTCTATAACTGCATTACCAGGCAGTTTGAAAAAAATTATTGAAAAAAGTAATCAAGATGAAAAATATTGCCAACCGCGTAAGGCCCTAGCTAAATTAGATGAATTGATTAATCGCATTCAGCAATTTGACCCCACTACATACATTTCATCAGACTTAATTCAAGCTCAAGAAGAGTTAAAGTATTTAAAAGATCAAACTGTTACTGCTTCTCTTCACAATCCTTTTTCAAAAGAAACTACAGATTATTTTAAGCAGTTAAATCAGCAAGAAGAAAAAATAAAAGAGTTACAAGCACAGGATGAAAAGCATAGAACTGGTGCTATAAAAGTGAGAGAGTTAACCAAAAGAATATTTCATTATGAGCAGCAGCGTAGTCGGATCAATTCGCAGTTGAATCAAGCTAAACTTATTCCTAGGAAAAAAAAATCTTTAACTAAAAATTTTTTTTTTACTTACTTCTTTGCTTTGTCTTTCCTTTATCGACAAGTTACAGAAATTTCAAAAGATTTACCTTCAGACATTGTTTTGCAGATCGATGAAAAAGCCATAAATGAAATTTTTAAAGAAGTTAAATCAGGATAATAAATTTTTTAATAAAGGCTTGATACTCAATAGGCTTTCTAAAGACTGATAGCGAACTTGAGCTTTTTCTCTTTTAATAGAAGAGCACCCTTTAATCGCTTTAATCAATAGATTTTTTGGCGTATGCAAGGAGTCAATGAACTCAATCACCTGCGTCTTATAGCCTTGCATCGTCAATAGTTCGGCTCGGGCGGCATCTGTTACTAAAGCAGCTAGCTTCTCTTTGATAATACCATGTCGCAATAGGCTATTTAACGCTGGTTGAGCGAGTTGATCCGCTAATTCATGTTGGCAGCAAGGGGCCGCTAAAATGACTTTAGCTTGATAATGAATAGCCCGAGCTAGCGCATGGTCAGTGGCTGTATTACAGGCGTGTAAGGAGATGACTAAATCTAATGACTGACTAAAATGATGCTTATCAATGTATCCAACGACAAAATGCAACTGATCATAAGCTAATTGCTTAGCCACCTGTTGGCAAAAAATGATCACCTCCTCTTTTAAATCAATGCCCGTTAAACAGACGTTTCGCTTTTTGATTTCTGTTAGATAATAGTATAGAGCAAAGGTCAAGTAAGCTTTACCACAGCCAAAATCGGCGATCGATAAGAGCTGGTCATCAGGCAATAGAGGAAAAATAGTCTCGACAATGTCTAAAAAATGGTTGATTTGTAAAAATTTATCTCGCTTTGCTGGAATCACTTTTCCGAGAGAATTAGCGATACCCAACAGCTGTAGAAAGGCGGGTGGTTGATCTTCGCTAAGGATGTATTTTTTAACCCGGTTATGCTCTAGTTGCAAATTGGAGTAGACAGCCGGTTTTTTTAATACTTTTACAAATCCCTTTTTATTAGTTAGCAACTGATAAGTCGTTTGGCGCGTTTGCAATAGAACTTGTTTGTAATGAGGCATTAATTCCTGCTTGACGATTTCTAAGCACTCGTCTAGTGAAAAATTGTGATGAAAGACTTGAGATATCGAAAAGCGACTAAGTTGATAGACTCGTTGATTAACTCTTGGACCCTTTAACTCAATAGCTCGTATGGTAACTTTGACGATACCTTGCTTATCTTTAATGAGAGGCGTGCTAAAGGTAGCTAATTTTAATTCCTCTTTTACAAAAATAGAGGTTAGTAGGGCTCCTATTTCCTGTTGAGACATGTTAACTACCTTTTAATTTTAGTAATAATTGAACAATTTTAACAGAAAGCGCATTCTCTTTTCAATTAGGGATTTATTTAATTAAAGAAGGTCTTGATGGGTGACAAAGCAATAAAAAAAATAGCGTCTTATGGCACATGGGATTCTCCTTTTACGCCTGAAATGACCACGCGTTATGAAAAGAGCACCCGCAATTGCGATATCATCCTTTACAAAGGCGCTTGCTACTGGACAGAGGGTCTCCCTTTAGAAAAGGGTCGGACTGTTGTGATGCAACGCCAAACTAATGGCAAGCTTACTAATTTAACGCCTGTCGGATTTGATGTGCGTTCTAAAGTGCATGAATATGGCGGAGTAGCTTTCACACTCTACGATGACCATCTCTATTTTACCAATAGTCAAGATCAGCAGCTCTACATACAAGCCCTGCCTACTGCTACATGCCCTTCCTCTATGCCTAAAGTTTTAACAAAGAAGGGCTGGCGCTTTGCTGATTTACAACCCTATCGAACAGGCATCATTGCTATTGGAGAAAATCATGAAACTCATCCTGTCACTAATTTTCTATGCTTGATCTCCTACCAAACAGGAGAGGTAAAAATTTTAGATGAGGGTCATGATTTTTACGCTTCACCTGCCCTCAGTGCCGATCAACGCAACTTAACGTGGTTGACCTGGGATCATCCTCATATGCCTTGGGATCGAACCTCTCTTTGGACGGCTTGCTTAGTAGAAGATTACTTAGAACATAAGAAGGAATGGAATAAAGGCCAGCAAGAAGCAATTCTTCAACCCCAATGGTCTCCTAAAGGCTCGCTATTTTTCCTATCCGATCGAGAGGGCTGGTGGAACCTGTATCGCTTGCAAGGTGAGCAGTTTATCAATGTTTGCCCTTTAGAAGCAGATTTTGGCCAGCCTTTATGGCGCTTGGGCACTTCTAGTTGGCGTTTTACAGGTCGAGAGGAGCAAATTCTATGCACCTATCGAAAAGCAGGCACAGGTCAATTAGCTCTACTCGATCCCAATTCTCGTGCGTTATCCCCTCTCTCTTTGCCCTTTACTGATTATGGGCAACTAACTGTTTCTGAAGGCACCGCTCTCTGTTTAATGGGTAACCCCTTTCAGTCGCGCTGTGTGATGCAATTAGATTTAAACTCTTTTGCCTGCAAACAGATCGATTCTATGCAAAAACTAGTCGGCTATGAAGAGACGATTAGTTATGCTGAAAGAATTTGCTTTCCTTCAACAGCCGGTAGAGAAGCCTATGGTTATCTTTATGCTCCTCGCAATCAAAACTTTCAAGCAGAAGTCTCCGCGCTTCCTCCTCTGATGGTGCTGAGCCATGGTGGTCCTACAGCTGCAGCTGATCCCGTTTTTAACTTGCGCATCCAGTATTGGACTAGTCGCGGCTTTGCCCTATTAGATGTCGATTATGGCGGCAGTACAGGTTATGGCCGTGCCTATCGCGAACGTCTTCAAGGAAAATGGGGCTTAGTCGATGTAGAAGATTGTCTGGCTGGGGCTACTTATTTAGCTAATCAGCAGCAAGTCGATCCTCAAAGAATGGTCATACGCGGTGGCAGCGCCGGAGGATTTACTACTTTGACTGCATTGACTCAATCCTCTTTATTTGCAGCAGGTGCTAGTTACTATGGCGTTGGAGATTTAGAACGGCTATTGCACGATACACATAAATTTGAAGCGCATTATCTCGATTCCCTCATTGGTCCTTATCCAGCACAACAAGAGCTTTACCACCAGCGTTCGCCTCTTTTTCAGCTAGAGAAACTTTGCTCTCCTATCATCTTTTTTCAAGGAGAACAGGATAAAATCGTGCCACCTAATCAAGCTAAAACACTCTATCAAGCCTTAAAAAAGCGCGGGATTAAAACAGAACTCATCCTCTATCCCTTAGAAGAGCATGGTTTTAGACACCCCGCCACTATATGCGATTCTCTTGAAAAAGAGTTGAAATTCTATCTTGAGGTATTTAGCATGAACAAATCAAAATAAACTCATCAATTTTTTAATCAAATTTGGAGCTACTCAATGCAGCGTTTCATTTACCTCTTATCTTTTATTTTTTACTTAGCCTTTTCACCCTTTGTTTGCGCTAAAGAAAAGTGCGACAAATTTGTGGTGATCACGCCGGAAAAAACAGGCACGCATCTTTTAACTAAAGCTTTGAGTCTTTTAACGGGAAAGAAAACAATCAATAACTGGTCTCATTCTTTATCTAAACAGCAGTTGACAGCTGCCTTAGAGAAAGCTAAACAGGAACAAAGCTTTCTCCATATTCATGCTTATCCTGAGCCGCAAATTGTCAATACTTTGAAACAAAAGGGCTATAAAGTAATTTTTCTGTATCGCGATCCGCGCGATCAAGCTGTCTCACTACTCTTTTTTATCCTAAAAGGTTGGGAATATGGACCTTTAAATATTCAAAGACCCTTTGGTCAACTAGCTTTTGATGATCAACTCATGGAGATCATTACAGGCGAGCGTTATGGATTGAGTGGAACAGCTGGCATTATGGAAAAAAGATTGCCTTGGTTCTTGCAAAAAAAATCTTTTGTCTACACAGCTAAATTTGAAAATTTAGTAGGCGAAAAAGGGGGCGGTACTCAAAAAGCGCAATACCGGGAGTTAAAAAACATCTGTAAACACATTCATCTTAAAGTAAAAAGGACAGATATTGAAAAGCAGGCAGCCCAGTTATTTGGTAAGCCAGGTGAGGCTACTTTCCGCTCCGGTCAAATAGGCGAATGGAAAAAATATTTTAAACCACAGCATACGGCAGCTTTTAAGCAACGTTTTTCTCCTTTACTGAAAATAACAGGTTATGAGAAAAAAACAGAGTGGTAGTTAATCTGCTTTAATTTTTTTTAAAAGAGAATGAGAGGATGAGGGCTAAGGTATGTGGCAGCTGTCAATTCTTTTTATGGTGAGTTTTCTATCTAGTTACTCTAAATTAGAGGGGCTTAATCAAGAGCCTCTCATTCTCTATCCTCATGCTAGTCCCGATGAATCTAAACTTTCACGCCAACTACTAATCACAGGTTGTTCGCGTAGCGGCACAACTTACATTGCGCATGTATTAATCGCTAATGGCTTGCAAGTAACCCATGAAGCAGACGGAACTTATGGTATCGTCTCTTGGCCTATGTGTGCTAATACGACCTTAGCTCCCTGGGGACCAGGTTTTAAAAAATATCAGTTTGCCCATATTTTTCACCAAGTCCGTCATCCACTCAAAACGATTGCTTCAGCTAGCCATGAGCTTAAAAAATCTTGGAAGTTTATTTGCGAGCAATGTCCTGCTATCCATTTAAATGAGCCAGCTATTGTAAAAGCAGCTAAATATTGGTACTACTGGAACTTAATGGCTGAACGAAAAGCAGAATTGACCTATCGCATTGAGGATATGGAAAAAATTTTGCCGGAAATGAGTCGACGTTTAGGCGTTCCTTTAGATCCACAAGTCTTACTGAGTATCCCCAAAAATACTAACACTTGGCATTCTACGACAACTTATACTTGGAAAGAATTACAAGGTGCTTTATCTCCTGCCCTCTATCGCCGAGTCTATTTATTAGCTAAACGCTATGGTTATAGCACAGAAGATTAGTTCTCTACTCATTGATGAATGAGTGCACAAGCATATCCGCCATCCCAGCCCTCTTTTTGCGGTAAAATTGTTTGCTGATAGCTAAGGGTTAGAGAGAACTGTTCAGCTGCCCATTGCATTCTCTCTTCATTTTCTTCTTTGAGAATACTACATGTCAAATACCAGAGCTGTCCTGCTGGTTTTAATAGTTTAACAGCTTGCATTAAAAGCTTTTTTTGTGTTTCCAGTAAACTAGCTAGATTCTCCTCTGTTAGTCTCCAACGCGCTTCTGGTCTTTTATTTAAAACACCTGTATTACTACAGGGCACATCTAAAATGACTATATCAAACAGTTGAGTGAGCGGGTACTCTTCGCCCCTTAGTTGAGTTAATTGGGCTGGGATCGCATATTTCTGACAATTTTCTTGCAGCACTTTTATTTTTTCTTCCGAAATATCATTGGCCTGTAACTGAGCTTCGGGAAAAAAGTCATATACGCCTAATAACTTACCACCAGGGGCAGCACAAAGATCGAGAATAGCCAAAGGATTAGCTAAAGGCGGTGCGTGTAATGCCTTTTTTTGCTTACATAGCGCATCGAGTAAGAGGATTGGTGTCGTATTTTGCACGTAGTAAGCTGGCGAGTCGGTTATCTCTTTTAAGTTTTCAGTGTTTTGTAAAATAGCAACCGGTGGATCGTTGCTTAAAAGTAGCGCGTCATTAACTAATGCCATTTGTCTTATGCGATACGTTAAGACAGCTGGCTGATTGCCCATTTCTAGTAGTTCTTTTATCTTCTTCTCCTCCTGCTCTTTTTTTAGTTGGGCAATAAAAAAAGGCGGATAGGAATAGGTTAAACTCAAAGCTTCTAGACTTCCATCGTCTAAAGGAAGAGCTGGACGCTTAAGAGTTGCTTGACGCAATAAAAAGTTGAGAAAGGCGCCAAAAGAGCGATGCATGCAGCGATTGGCTAGCTTAACTGTTTCATTGACCACTGCATAGGCCGGTACGCGATCGAGATAATAGAGCTGATAAAGAGCTGTGCGAATTAATGCTCTTTCTCTTAAGCCTATTTTTAGATTCGTCTTGTCACAGCAGGCAGCTGCATAAAAATCCAAAGTCAGCGCTAGACGAATCGATCCATAGGCGATTTCTTGTGCTAAATTAAAATCCTGAGCAGAGGGTTGCACTTGTTGTTGCCATCTTTTTAACGATTGACTAGCAAAACAGTTGTGACGCAAAGAATCCAAAACAGCCAGATAAGCTGCTTCTCGTGCCTTTATCATAGAAAAACCTTAAATTAATTGAGTCATTCATGATAAAGCTAGTCAAAATTTAAACCCACTACAAATCTCATTAAGATCAATTAATTAAGTTTTGATAAATCCTTCTTATGCTGATTTCTTAACCATACGCTTGAATTTTTTCAATTAAATCAGAATCTTCCCAAGCAAACTGTTTTTTTAATTTTTCTAACAGTTGAGGATCGTGTTTCAATTGCTCTACAAATTTTTTAGCTCTTTCTAATTGCTGTGATGAAGGTTTCATACTTTTAAATGTATTAGTAACTAGTTTAATTGTATTATTTTCTATAATTTTTTCATCTAATCTTTTTTGCAAAATGGTATTAGCATACTCTTTTAGCCCTTTGATATCCTCTATACTAAGCGATAATTTAACTTGAGGAGTCACAAAAAAAGCGTATGTACCTTGTAAAATCCTGTTAAATAAAGAGGCACTTTTTGTACTGCCCCAGCTAGCTAAAGGATGAATATAAGTAAATTTTTTATTTGCTTCTATCTTATTGACAGAAGCAATTTTTTTTTGTAAGCGGTAAACGCGAAAATCTTTATAGACAGAAGTTATCCCTTTCATTTCATCATGTAACCAAACCTGCAGACATTTTTTAGTACAATTGTCAACACTGATTTGTTTTTTATAAGATTTGTCTCGCTCAATTTCTATTTTTTGGGGCTTTCCAAAATTTTCATCAAAGAATGCATAGACATCTTTAGATTCATATTGCTTATTGAGGTCTTCATTAATGCCAAAAGCTGTAAACTTATGATAAAACTCATCCTGATTAAAAATGGCTGGATTGTCGATTTTATAGTGCAAGGCATAGTATCTATCTTCTCTAAAACCATCTTTTTGATGAGAATAAATGCCTTCTCCTGTATTGTAAATTGATAAGCTATAACTTTCATCATGTTTGGTTATTTTCATTAGTATAGAATGACCTACCACTGTTTTATCTGCTATGCCTTGTAGATTATAAATATTTCCATTCATGTACCCGCAAGGAACAAGAATTTCTTCTCCATTTTTCATTCCTGTTATTTGCTCTTTTAATAACTTTTTCAACTCTTCATTCAATTCATTTTTCTTTTTTATAGTAGCAGCACAAACAATACTGCCAATTAATAAACTTAAATCTTTAGCTTTTTTTAGATTATTGATACATTTTTGTAAGATAACTTTTTGATTATCGGAAAGATCATGCGTATTATTAGCTTCATAATCTTCTAAATCATTTATTAAACTAAATAGTTGACTATCAGGCGTAGAATTATTTAAAATTTGGTAAAGATTTTTTTCCTCTTCTTTGATAGTTTCAGTTAATTTAGAGCTATAAACATCAAAAAAAAGCTCTTGTAAACTAAAACTACTCGAGTCTACTCTATTTTTAATAAATAATTCTCGCTGTTGCATTTGCTTATCAAATGTAGAATGCTGTATTTTTCTATCGATAAATCCTATTCCTAACCCTAATAATGGCGTACACTCGCCTACTCCAATTAGCATCTGAGCTAACGCTTGTATGGAGACTTTAGTACCTAATTTAAGTTACATTGAGTACTTTCTTAAGCAATTACAAGATGGCAGCTCTTCTTTGTTAGATTACATTCAAAATCGAGAACTGACTTTAAAATCAAAGGTATGAACCTCTTAATTCCCTTAAGATTGATTAGAGCTTTCACATTGCCTAAATTCTCGATTTAAATTAAGTTGAGTTTACACTTAACACACTTCTAAATTAAAGATTTAGACTGCGTTGCATTACATTCTAAAATCTGTAGCATACCAAGAACTTAAAAGAAGGGGATAGAAGTCAATAAACAGGCTCGAAACTACAACAGCCAGATAAGCTGCTTTTCTAGCCTTTATCATAAAAAACCTAAAATTAATTAAGCCATTCATGATAAAGGTAGGCAAAATTTAAACCCACTACAAATCTTATTAAGGTTAAAATTAATTAAGCTTTTGCTAAACTTTTTTACTATTCTCTATCATTTTTTTAATAGTTCAGGATTTTGTGTTAATACTTGTTCAAGCATTTTTATTAACTCAGGATTACCTTTTTCTAATTCTTTTTTTAATCTAGTTGCAAAACCGGAATTATTCACTGAATCTTGTACATCCTCCTCAGAATGAAAGACTCTGCTAGTAAAGCTAACTCCTAAAGACTTCATTACATTTACATGAATGTTTTCCTCTTTAATTCCCTCTACTAAGTACTTTTGAGCTTTTTTTATTATCTTACTTTCATTATTAAAGATAGCATAACGCGTTAATAGAGATAGATAGTGTTTGTCGTTTAGATTATCTATTACATCTTTGCTGATATGCGCTTCTCCACATACGACTATCATTCTTTTTTTATGTTTATTAGCTAAATCATTAATAAAACTAGTGAGTATTTTATTTCTTGTCTCAGTTATAATCTCATCTTTTATAATTCCCTCTTTTATATCTTTTGCTAGTTGTTTGAGGACCTTTCTATCTTCCCATCCCCTTATAGTAAATTTTTTGTCCATAAAAGAAGCTTCTATCTCTACGCCTTGAGATAGGCCTTCTAGCATAACTATATCCCCTTCTTTGACTATAGTTGTTACTAGATCCATCATTTTTTTTGTTAATGTTTTATTTATATGATTAGAATCGCCTATAAAAATAATAGGCGCTTCTTCTAAACTTATATTTCCAAATGCAAAAAATTCTTTGCTAAAAGAATTTTTTGCTATATCTTGTTCTGCTCCAGGAAATTTCAAGTTTCTTGATTCAAAAATCCAGTTTTGAGTACTAAGATAGACTTCACATGGATTAGCTCTATTAAAATTAGGATAAATAGGAAGATAAAGCGGAGAATTAAATTGTACAATAGAAGCTACTAACTGTTTATGAGCAGTTAAACTCATTTCGGGAACAACAGCATCACCTATTACTTCATTAAATACTCTTGTAATTGCTGGATTATACTGAGATAATCTTTCTTTATTTAGATTCTCAATTTTTATTTTAGAATTAGAACAAACATTACTAGAAATATTCATATTAAAACCTCTTAGTTATTTTAAATATTAAATTATAATATATTATACTAAATTATTATTTTAAATTAACTAATTTTTTATATGAATTGATTTAATTAAAATTTATTAATCTTCAATTTTAAATAATTTTAATAAACGATCTAAATCGTCAAGATTATAGTAATCAATTGTTATTTTACCCTTTTGATCTTTACCCTGCATGGTGACTTTAGTGCCTAATTTAAGTTGTATTTTTTCGGCTAACTGTTGGAGATAGAGGGCATTGACTTGAATTAAAGAGGAACCTTTTTTTCTTTTTTGATCTAAATTTAAAGCGGCCTCTTCTGTTTGTCTAACTGTTAAACCTTTTTGCAAAATTAGGTCATGTAAAAGTTGGCGCTTTTCTAACTTCTCCAAGGATAGGATAGCTTTAGCATGCCCCATAGAAAGCGTACCTTTTTGCAAACTCTCTTGCATGTTTAGCGGTAAATTGAGTAAACGCACGTAATTAGCGACAGTCGAGCGCTTTTTGCCCAATCGTTTAGCTAGTTCCTCTTGTTGATAACCAAATTGATGGATTAAACTTTTTAAAGCTTTGGCAATTTCCAATGGATTGAGATCGACTCTTTGAATATTTTCAATTAAAGCAACTTGAGCTGACTGCTCTTTAGTAGAAGAGCGCAGAATGACTGAAATTTGCGTGAGGCCTAAAGACTGTACAGCTCTAAACCGTCTTTCTCCTGCTATAATTTCATACTTTTTACTTTCTGCTAAAAAACGCACAATGGGAGGTTGAATCAAGCCTACCGCTTGAATGGATTGAGCTAGCTCCTCTAATTCTAGGGCGGCAAAGTGACGTCTAGGTTGCAGAGGGTCGATTTGAATTGAGCTCAAAGGAACTTCTAGGATTTCTTCCGAAAGTTTTTCAACGGCACTTTTTTCAACTAAGTTTTGCTTAACCATGCATTTTTTCTCTCATTAAAAATTTTTCTTGCTTATATTTTTCTTTACAAAAATTTTGATTCTTTTATGATTATTTCTTATCGATTTTTATACTACTACTTTAAAGGCACTTAATGGTTAATCCCTCTCTTCCTCCCGAACAAGACATTAACTCTAATTTAGCCAGTTTTTTAGGAGAAAATCAAGCCATCCGCTGGGTTTCTGAGAATGGGAAACTTTTTGTAGGCGCTATTTTTGGATGTATTCTAGCAGCTTTTTTAGGTGCTAGTTTGTTGGGTCACAAAAATCAAGAAAAAGATTATCGACAAGCTGAGCAGAATTATTTAGAATTTCAAAAAGAAACAGATGCAAATTTACAGCAAGTAGCGCTTGATAAGCTAAACGCCATTTTAAAAAGTTATCCTAATTTACAAGCAAGATATGGAGGTCTAATAGGACAAATTTTATTGAATCGCCATCATTTAACACAAGCTTTGCCTTACATCGAACAGACGTTAAAAAGAACCGAGCAGGATCATCTCTCTTTCTATGCAGCTTATGCTCAGACAACTCTCACTCTCTGTCAAGAAAAATTTAGTCAAGCTTTAGAAGAAGCTAAATCATTGAGAGATCGGATGATTAACTTTCCCGTTAAGGAGGAAAGCAAACAATTTGGCGATTATCTCTATTTATTTAATTTAATGCGTATTGCTCTTGTTTATCAGCAGATGCAAAATAATGGGGAAGAACTCCAAGCCTGGCAAATTTTTAAACAGGCTCCCGTGCAAACTAGCCATCAAGCTTATGTTCTACAACCTGACTCTTTTGAATACTTTATTAAGCAATTACAAGATGGCAGCTCTTCTCTATTAGACTACATTCAAAATCGAGAACTGACTTTAAAATCAAAAGTATGAATCTATTAATTCCCTTAAAATTGATTAAAGCTTTCACATTGCCTAAATTCTCGATTTAAATTACGTTGAGTCTACACTTAACACACCTCTAAATTAAAGATTTAGACTGCGTTGCGTGACATTCCAAAATCTGTGGAACACCAAGAGCCCAAAAGGAGGTGACAGAAGTCAGTGAACATGCTCGAAACCACAACCCCTTGGAATTTTTAAAAAAATCAATTAGAAACAGGACTTCTAGTAGGTAGGTTTACTGACCAGCTCTAGAAGATAAAAATTAAAAAAGAACAGCTGTTCTTTTAAGCTACTTTTGAAAGATAAAGTAGATGGAGATTAGTGTGAGTTTACAGCCTAGTACACTTGCGTTCGATGAAAGACAGGTCCAAGAAGCAAATCAAAATAGTCGTCTCTATTCTGAACGCATATTGAACAGTTCAGTCGAATCGCGAACTGTCATTAACTCTTCTGCCGAGATGATTCAAATCATCGGAAGAGTTACAGTTTCTTTCTAAAAAAAGGAATAACATTTTAGAAACGGCTAATAAAATTTACTATTAGCCGTTTTTTCCTTTCTAAATCTATTCTAAAGTATTAAACTTATTGACTGCTGACTTTTTAAATAGAGACTGTAATTAGGAAATAAAAATTGAAAGAAATTGAAGCCTTAGTAGCACTTGCTGCTATTCCCTATTTAGGACCTGTTAAAATTCGTCTTCTCATAGAAAGATATGGATCAGCTCTGCAAGCTTTACAAGCGGATGCAGAGTCTCTTAGCGAACTACCAGGTTTTGGTCAGAAAATTCTGACTACATGGAAAAAAAGTCTAGATGGCCAATGGGAAGAAAATTTTAGATTAGCAGAGCGCCTTAAAGTTAAAATTATCTCTTATCAAGATCCGCACTATCCTCAGCGCCTGTTAGAAATTGCGAATTTTCCCCTTGTATTATATGTATGGGGCGAACTCCTTCCAGAAGATCGGCATAGTTTAGCGATTGTGGGCTCAAGACAAGTGAGTATCTATGGCAAAGAAATGGCGGAGAAATTAGCTGAAGAGTTAGCGCATAAGGGTATCACTGTAGTTAGTGGATTAGCTAGAGGAGCTGATACAGCAGCGCATGTCGGTGCTTTGCGTACGGGGCGTACTCTAGCAGTCATCGGTTCTGGTTTATCTCAGATCTATCCTCAAGAAAATTTTAAGTTAGCACAAGCTATCAGTGAAAAAGGCGCTGTCATCAGTGAATTTGCCATGCAAACACCTCCTGATCGCAAGAACTTTCCCCAACGCAACCGTCTACTAAGTGGTTTAACTGCAGGTACATTATTGATAGAAGCTCCTCTAAAAAGTGGAGCGATGATCACGATGACATGTGGTTTAACGCAAGGACGTCCTCTCTTTGCTATTCCCGGCAGAATAGATCATGAAAATTTTAAGGGTAATCATGCCTTAATCAAAAAAAAAGAAGCCCTATTAGTAGAAACTGTGGAAGATATCCTCTTGCATCTTCCTCATTTAAATCGTTTTACTAATCCAATTTTGCAAAAAAAGCCGGGAGTGTTATTAGATGAAGAGGAAGAAAAATTTCTCCATGCGATGCCGACTCAAGAGATTTCTATTGAAGAGCTTCAGTTAATGATACAACTCCCTATTCAAAAAATTTCTGTTCTATTAATGGGATTAATCATTAAACGCGCTATCAAAGAATATCCCGGCAAAACTTATAAAAAATTATACTAGGTGAAGGAAAACCCATGGATAGAAAAACAGAGAAAAGAGTGCATAAATCTACAGGTAAATCTTTAATCATCGTAGAGTCTCCTGCTAAAATCAAAACATTGCGCAAGTTTTTAGGACCTAATTATCTCTTTGAGTCTTCAATGGGCCACATACGCGATCTACCGGAAAAGGAATTTGGCATCGATCTTGAAAATGATTTTGAGCCTACGTATACCACGATGAAAGATAAAGGCGAAACCATTAATAAACTTAAGAAAGCGGCTAAGCAATGCGATTACGTTTATCTTTCATCCGATCCCGATCGCGAAGGAGAAGCAATTGCCTGGCATATTTCCCAAATTTTATCTCCTAATACGAATATTAAAAGAGTCTCTTTTAATTCTATTACAAAAGATGCTGTTTTAAAGGCATTAGAAACTCCACGCGATATCGATTTACCTTTGGTGGATGCTTATCAAGCTAGACGCGTACTCGATCGTCTCGTCGGCTATAAACTGTCTCCCTATCTCAATCGACGCATTCAGCGCGGCAAAGAGGGCTGGGTCTCAGCCGGGCGCGTTCAATCGGCTGCTTTAAAGTTAGTAGTCGATCGCGAAAAAGAGATCGATGTGTTCAAACCGGTTGAGTATTGGAATATAGGGGCTATCCTCAAAACTAAAGAGGAGGAGCGACACTTTCGCGCTCATCTCTATTCTGTTCATCAAAAAAAGGTAGAAAAAGAACCGATTGCAGGTAAAGAGGTCTACTTGATTGGTGATAAAGCAGCAGCGGATGCTGTTTTAGAACTCATCAAAGGAGAAACATTTAAAGTAGAAAAAGTAGAAAAAAAAGAGAAAAAACGCCATCCAGTCCCTCCTTTTATCACTTCTACTTTGCAACAAGAGGCTAGCCGCCATTTTGGTTTCTCTTCAGCTAGAACGATGAGCATTGCGCAAGGTCTTTATGAAGGGATCGATATTGGTACAGGAGGACCTGAGGGCTTAATTACTTACATGCGAACCGATTCTGTACGTCTCGTACCCGAAGCATTGGATGCGGCAAGAGAGTACATTAAAACAATATATGGGCCCAATTTTATTCCCGCTCAAGTTAAAGTCTATGCCACTCAAAAAAGCACGCAAGATGCCCATGAAGCAATTAGACCGACTAGCCTCTTATATCCTCCTGAAAAGATTCAATCTTTTCTGACGCGCGAGCAGTTTCTGCTCTACCAACTCATTTGGCGCCGTTTTTTAGCTTGTCAAATGATGCCGGCGATTTACGATACAGTCAGCGCCGATTTGTCAGCAGGTGCGGACATTCTAATGCGAGCCACGGGTTCTGTCATTAAATTTCAAGGTTTTCTGATTGTCTATGAGGAGAAAGAGGATGATAGTCAAGTCGATGAAGAGGGCCGCATGCTCCCTCCTTTACAAGAGAATCAACTTCTACAATTAATAGAGCTCACCTCTGATCAAGCTTTTACAAGACCTGCTCCGCGTTATACAGAAGCTTCTTTAGTCAAAGATTTAGAGAAATCGGGCATTGGACGTCCCTCTACTTATGCAGCTATTATGAACAAAATCCAAAGTCGCGATTACACAGTTAAAGAGGGCGGAAGACTTAAGCCAACTGAGATTGGGCGCGTCATCTTGGCTTTATTGGAAACTAACTTTCAATCGATCATGAATATTGGCTTTACAGCTGCGATGGAGGATGACTTAGAGCTCGTCGCCGAAAATCGCAAAGATTGGAAAGTATTGATTAGAGACTTTTGGAAAGACTTTAGCCCCGTGTTAGAAATAGCTGAAAAAGAGGGCTTTGTTCCAAAGATTCTAACTGATCTCGATTGTCCCAACTGCCAAGCTAAACTGCAAAAAATTTGGTTCAAATCTAAATATTTTTATGGTTGTTCGCGTTATCCCGATTGTAACTTTTCTTCACCAGTAGAAGAGTTATCTTTTAATAAAGAGGAGTATGCTGCCGATTTTAATTGGGCTCAACCCTGTCCGATTTGTCAAGGTGAGATGAAAGTGCGCCATGGAAAATTTGGCGCTTTTTTGGGTTGCTTAAATTATCCTGATTGCAAAGGGATAGTCAATATTCCCAAAAAAGGAGAGGTGGTCATTAATTTAAAAGATATGCCGCCCTGTCCAGCTAATGAATGCCCTGGACATATGGTGTCTCGCAAATCGCGTTTTGGCAAAACTTTTTATTCCTGCTCTACGTTTCCCGAATGCAATGTAATCGTCAATAATCTAGAGGATCTCAAAGAAAAATATCCCAATCATCCGCGTACGCCCTACATTAAAAAAGGAAAAAAAGGTGCAGCTAAAAAGAGTACAGTAAAAGAGAGTAGTGTTAAAAAAGTGACCAAAGCAACTAAGAAAACAGCTTCCTCTAAGACTATAGCAACTGATAGTAAACAGACTAAGACGCCTCTTACTGCTAAAGTGACTAAACCTAAGATAGCTCAATCTAAAGTAGCTTCCTCTAAAGCGACTAAACCTAAAATAGCTAAGCCTAAAGTAGCCCGAAACATGCCTACTGTAAAACTCTCAGCTCAATTAGCTGCTGTAGTCGGTCAACAAGAAATGCCGCGTACGGAAGTGACTAAGAAACTTTGGGAGTACATCAAGCTACATGGTTTACAGGATGAAAAAAATAAACGTTTAATCAAACCCGATGCTAAGTTGACAGCTCTTTTTGGCTCTCCCGAGCCTTTAGATATGTTTAAAATGACAGCTGTCGTGACCAAACACATGGAATAATAGGTATGAACAGCTCACATCCTCTTTATATCCCGCCCGGAGGTCCGCCTGAAAACAGACCACCGGCTGAAATTTATGCCAAAATGGGTGAAAGCAACATCTTCAAAATGTTAGAAGACTTGTACGAAGAGTTAAGTCGCTCTTCTATTGCCTCTCTTTTTCCAGAGGATAGGAAAGAAGCAGCAAAAAAGTCAGCGGCTTTTTTTGTCTTTTTATTGGGAGGGCCGCCGCTGTATCAAATGCAGTATGGAGCGCCTCGCATGCGCCAGCGCCATTTGCCTTTTGCTATCGATGAAGCAGCGCGACAAACCTGGCTCGCTTGCTTTCGCAAGATATTGATAGACGCTAACACGAAATACTGTTTCCCCATGGAACATTTTGAAGATTTTTGGACTTTCTTGGAGCGCTTTTCTGCCTGGATGGTCAATAAGAAATAAGCTCATCTCGTTAGCTTCCTCTCAATTTTGTTTTTTTTTATATAAATTAAGAAGAATACGGCCAAAAAAGATAGAAAATTGGCCGTATTCCGTAAAATAGTAGGTTAGTATATGAATACTAAAGATAAAAAAATGGCCGTCTTGCATCAGCTAAGTCAAGAATCTGAACCGATTAGCTTATCTGCACTTATTCATAATTTGGGAAATGAATATCCAGAAAGAAGCGTTAGAAGATGGTTATCCGAAATAATAATAGAAGGATTAGTAGAAAAAATCGGATATAAAAAAGCTACAAAATACCAAGTAATAAAGCTTGCGAACCGGGAAACTCATCAAATTTCTAGTTGTTTTGGACTAGAAAGCCTAAAAATCTTGGAACAGATACGACTCCCAATTTATGAAAGAACTCCCGTTGCTTATGTAGATCACTGGGTTGAGGCTTATCAGCCCAATATTACTTCCTATATTTCACCTGAAAGCCAACTTCAGTTAGAAAAAGTAGGTTTACGTTCTAGACAAGAAGATCCAGCTGGAACCTATGCCCATCAAATCTTTAATCGCTTACTCATCGACCTTTCTTATAACTCTTCGCGATTAGAAGGCAATACCTATTCCTTACTCGATACCCAACGCCTTCTTCTCGAAGGCTCTAGTGCGGAAGGAAAGTTAGATGAAGAAAAAATTATGATTCTTAATCATAAAGAAGCTATCCGTTATATGGTAGATCATGCTTCTCAACTTACTATATCTGAACAGACGCTTTGTACTTTACACTATCTTTTGTCAGATGGTTTGATTGAGGCACGCTATGCAGGGAAAATTAGAGATCATGAAGTACGTATTGGCGGATTAACTTATATCCCGTTCAAAGAAAAAAAACAATTGCAACAGCGACTTAATTACCTCATTGACAAAGCTGCACTAATTAAAAACGCCTATGAACAAAGTTTTTTCCTACTTGTTCATGTTACCTATTTACAAGCCTTTTCAGATGTCAATAAACGTACGGCTAGGCTAAGTGCTAATATTTCATTGATTAAATCCAATCTCGTTCCTCTCTCTTTTAATGATGTTAGGAGAGAAGATTACATTTCTGCAGTGATTGCTATTTATGAACTCCAAGAAATTGGTCCCTTACTAGATTTATATTTATTTTCATATAGACGTACCTGTGCGATGTATGATTCTACAGTTAAGGCGCTAGGTTTTGATGAAGTCCGCGTGCGTTATCGTCAGCAAAGACGTAACATCATTCGCCATATTATTCTAAATCAATTGTCAGGAGGCTCTATCAAAGAATACATTTCTGATCAAAGTGCAAAACTTATAAAAAAACAGGATCAGCTTTTGTTTTTTGACGATATCTTAGAAGATCTTAAGGAGATCGATTTAAGCCGCATTGCCGGTTTAGGCATTACACCTGATCAAATGAATGATTGGATAAGAATTCAGAAAATCTAAACCTTTTTTGCTTCATCTCAATGAAATTTTATATTAAGGAGTTATCTAGAATGGGAATCAATAAAGTTATTGTAGTATCGGATACAAATTTTTCATCCAATAAATTAATTGTTGACTAGAGTGATGCGACTGATTTTTTAAAGAAAATGGATTTTGCCATTCGGGATAATAGGTAAAACCTAAATTAGCAGCTAAAGAATTTAAAGAGATGTTTTCTAACTCTTTTTCATTTAAAGGAAGCAGCTGATTAAAACAGATGTGGGTATAAGTATTTAAGTCTTTGATAGCTGCTTCACCTTTTGCGTAAAGAGCCTTAGCTATTGTTTCATTATCTAACTCTGCTAGGACAATTAACTCTCCTAAATAATAGAGATCTGAATCATAAAAATGATCTCTTTCTTGCGCATGATCTAGTTCCTCTTTTCTCTCTTTTATATTATCAGTTGTAAAGGGTCTACCTGTCAGCACGCCCTTTACTTGGTCCTCTTCAATAGCTAGGCAAATGAGAGCTTGAGGATCGTAAGCTAATTTTTTGAGATAGGTCGTATACTCCTTATCGGTAGCCTGATGAAAATAGGGTTCTTTGCAATAGTTAAGCTGATAAATTTCACTGAGCTTGGGAAGATAAACTAAGATTTGATCCTCTTTAATTATTTTAAATTTTAGATTTGTTAAATCTGCAGTTAAGGAAGTAAAAAACAGAAGTAAGCAAGAAAAAGTAATCGATATAAAATAGTTTAATTGTAACAATTTGGACATTTAACAACCTATAAATTTTAATTTTAATAGATCATGTCAAATTACCTACTTTTATGTCAAATCAATAGAAATTAAATTTTTAATTTAAGAGGAGCAACTGTTCTGATTTTTGCCGCAAGGACAACAGTTTTCTTTGGGATTATTTTCCTCTTTTTTGGCAGAAGTGTAACCATTTTTAAACCAACTTTCTCCAATAAAAGAAACGCCGATCCCTCCACCAATTCCTCTTTTTAAAGTTAAGGCATGGCACTGCGGACACTCTTTTAAAGGTGTCTCTTGCATTTTCTGCATGACTTCAGCTTGATACCCACAAGCTGTACAGCAATAATCATAAGTAGGCATTTTTTCTCTCCTTTATTAAACTAAAAAGAGGCTTTTTACTAGAAAAGCCTCTTTTTACATATTTTTTAGATTGGATTTCTAAAGGCTACATCATATCCATGCCGCCCATTCCACCCATTCCGCCCATACCCATTCCGCCCATGCCTCCCATGCCGCCACCCATACCTTGACCGGCATGTGCAGAAGCTGCTTGAGGTTTAGGTTTGTCTGTAATCATCACAGCAGTTGTCAAGAGTAGAGCACAAATAGAAGCTGCATTTGTGATCGCTCCTTTAGTCACCTTAACAGGATCGATGACGCCATCTTTTAAAAGATCTGTAAACTGATCGGTTAAACCATTATAACCAAAGTTTCCAGTACCTTCGTAGATCTTTTCAGCAATCAGATTGCCCTGTTTTCCGCAGTTGTTAGCAATTTCAGTCGCAGGAGCAAAACAAGCTTTTTCTATAATGGAAACACCGATCGCTTCATCACCTGTTAATTGCAGCTGTTTCAAGCTTTTTACAGCTCTTAAAAGGGCTACGCCCCCACCTACTACAATCCCTTCGGCTACAGCTGCACGGGTTGCATGCAAAGCATCTTCCACGCGCGCTTTTTTCTCTTTTAATTCTGTTTCTGTAGCAGCTCCTACATTGATAACTGCTACTCCACCGACTAATTTAGCTAATCTTTCTTCTAATTTTTCTCTATCGTAATTGGAAGTAGAACTATGATTAATTTCTGCCTTGATTTGCCCTACGCGTTCTTTAATTTTTTCCTCTTCTCCTGCGCCATCAATCAGAGTAGTTTCATCTTTAGACACTTTAATTGTCTTAGCTCTACCTAGAACGGATAAATCGACATCTTCTAATTTTAAGCCGATTTCTTCTGAAATTACGGTCGCGCCTGTCAGACAAGCAATATCTTGCAAGATAGCTTTGCGCCGATCGCCAAATCCCGGGGATTTCACCGCACAAACAGGCAGAGAAGCTTTTAATTTATTCACGACTAAAGTAGCTAAGGCTTCACTATCGATATCTTCGGCAATAATCAAAAGAGGACGAGGTCCTTTTTCCATCGTTTTTTCTAGAATAGGCACCAACTCTTTTACCGTTGAAATCTTTTTATCTACAATTAAGATAGCTGCATTCGCAAATTCTACAGTCATATTTTCTGGATTAGTTACAAAATAAGGGGAGACATAGCCTTTATCAAATTGCATGCCTTCTACGACATCTAAAGTTGTATCGATCGATTTAGCTTCTGTCACGGTAATGATTCCATCCTTGCCCACTTTATCCATCGCATCTGCGATGATTTGGCCAATTTTTGGATCATTATTAGCAGAAATAGTGGCAATTTGCATCAGCTCTGCTGCTGTATTAATGGGAACTGCCATTTTTGTTAACGCTTCATTAATTTGTACAACTGCTTTTTCCATGCCTTTTTTGATGCTCATAGAACTAGAACCAGCTGCTACATTCTTCAAGCCTGCTGTCAGCATAGCCGCTGTTAAAACAACAGCTGTCGTCGTGCCATCGCCTGCTACATCGGATGTTTTAGAAGCCACTTGTTTGACTAACTGAGCACCCATATTTTCAAATTTATCGGCTAGAGTAATTTCTTGGGCAACAGTCACCCCATCTTTGGTAGACAAAGGGCTGCCGAAACTCTTAGCTATGACTACATTGCGGCCTTTGGGCCCTAAGGTCACTTTTACAGCTTTAGTTAAGATATTGACGCCTTTTTGAATCGCTTTTAAAGATTCTTCATTAAATTTTAACATTTTTGACATTGATCAAGCTCCTGGCTAGAAAAGTTTTTTTAAGTCTAGTTTTTAGGATAAGATGCAGAGGATATCATCTTCAGACATAATTAAAAATTCTTCCTCATCAGAAAGATGCTTGACTTCCGTACCGGAATAGGAGGTAAATAGCACGCGATCGCCTACTTTAACACAAAGAGGCTCTATTTTTCCATTTTCATCTGCTTTACCAGGACCTGCTGCTGTAACTACGCCTTCCTTGGGTTTTTCTTTAGCTGTTTCAGGTAAAAGAATCCCACCCTTGGAAGCTTGTGCTTTTGAGCGTTTAATTAATACGCGATTACCGAGTGGTTTTATAGTAGCCATAGTCTGCGCTCCTTAAAGTTGTTATCGAAACGAAATTTTAATGCCGATCGAGAATTTGTGTCAAGGAGGGAATTTAGGTTTTTAGCAATTTAACCTTTTGAGTGCTAATTTAATGAGTCGATTCAGATTTTTCATAGTCGCCAATCAGATATTTTTTTCTAATCCGTTGAAAGTCTTCTCGTTGTTTTTGATGAAGTAAAATTAAGGGCCAAACGATATGGGGCAGATTAGCCATGATCTCATAAACCTCTTCTGTGCCATTGACTTTACAAAAGATTTCTCGTCTAGAAGCAGCTTCTACTAGAGCTTTTTTAAAGTGAATGGGATAAAGGCTTTTGAGAATACCCAAAATCATGTACTGTGTCGTAACAGGCTTATAATTAAGCGGATCTGTAACAATAATTAGACAACCTTGACACTCTTGCTGAGCAAATTTGCCATAAAAAGGACGGTAGTAAAAGGGTTTAAAATGGACGCCTAAAAAATTTTGCTTATTGAGCGTTGCCGCAAAATTTTCAGCTTCAATCCAAGGCGCACCAATCAGTTTAAAGGGTAAGGTGTAACCAATTCCAATATTGACTAATGCCAATTCTCCTAATAAACCTGTAGTAGGATAGAAAAAGACAGTGGAGGCTTCGGGAATATGCGGACTTGGAGGAATCCAGGTTAAGCCTGTATCGGAAAATTGCATCGAGCGCTTCCACCCTTTCATTGGAATGACAGTTAGATCACAGGCTACTTTATATTCGCTATTAAAAAAGTAGGCTAGTTCTCCGGCAGTCATGGCATGGCAATAAGGTACATTAATGTAGCTTAAAAAAGAGCGCCATTGCTCTTTGAGTAAAGGGCCATCGATCGTTAAGCCATTGATAGGATTAGGGCGATCCAGTACGATTAGAGGAATATGGTGACGCGCTGCCTCCTCCATCACATAAAAAAGAGTGGTAATGTAGGTATAAGAGCGCGAGCCTATATCTTGAATATCATAAATGAGAAGAGAGATATCTTGCAGCATGTGTGAAGTCGGACGCCGTGTTTTACCATGCAGACTATAAATGGGGATTCCCTCTTTAAATACTTCTAAAACCGATTCCCCTGCATAAGCTGCTCCATTAAATCCATGCTCGGGAGCAAATAAAGCGCTCAACGTATAGTCATACGCTATAGCTTGATTTTTTAGCATTTCATAAGTTGAGTGTCCTTCACTCGAAATAGCCGTATGGTTAGACACTAAACCAATCTTTTTGCCGGCTAATACTTTTTTGTAGGGCACTTCAAATAGCTGTTCACTGCCTACTTTAACGCAAGCAGCAGCTTGTATAAACTGCTGACTACTAAACAATAAAAAAAGAGGGATAATGAGAAAGAAAAAGATTCGTTTGATAGCCATCTTGAAAAGATTAAGAGATCAAAAAAAACTTGTACAGCTATTTTTTAAGATAATACCTTAGCTTAATGAAGGAGCTAATGGAAAATCTACCGTAGGATCAGCTACATGGTTAAAATAATTAGTTAATAAATTAATAGAAATCACTAATACACACTCGACTATCTCTTGATCAGTCACGCCCTCTTTTCTCAATTCATTTACATCCGCATCAGCTACCTGACCACGCTTTTGCACAACTGCTTTGGCAAATTTTAAAATAGCTTGCGTTTTACTATCCTCTGCCTGTCCTTGACGCGCTTGTAGCATCTCTTCATTTCTTAACCCGCTTTTTTCTCCTATAGCCGTATGAGCCGCAAGACAATAATTGCAATTATTAGTTTCCCCTACGACTAAAGCAATTTTTTCGCGTAGTTTTGGACTTAAAGAAGTCTTCTCTACAGCTGCATTTAAGTTTAAGTAACCTTCTAACATGGCCGATGAGTGGCTCATCGTTTGAAAGACTACAGGAACTTTGCCCATCTTTTTTTGGATAGCTGCTAAGAGCTCTTTAGATTGGCTAGATTGATTTTCAGCAGCTAAAGGTTGTAAACGTGGCATAAAATTGCGCTCTTTGATGATAAGATTAAAGGACTACTCTATCTTTTAATAAAAGAGACCTATTTTTGCAACTCATTCATTTTTTAACAAATAAACTAAAAAAATTTAGCTATCTTTAATGAGTCTACTATAACTTTGCGAACTAAGGATGAGGAGTAATCGCAATAATATACAACTCGCTAGGAGCTGGTCCATAACACCAAAAAACGCGATAAGCTCCTGGAGTCTTATTTTCAGCATGCGATTCAAAAAATTCTTTACCATAAGGTGATACAATAGCACCAAACTTATATATATGAAGAGAAGGATGACGCAAATTAATTTTCATAAGACCAAGAGTTTTAGCAACTGCTTTATACTGTTTAATTCTATCTTTACTAGTTTCTAATTTTAGAAATTGGCTTTCAGCTTTTTCAGAATAATAAATCTCAAATTTCATCATCATTCACAAATTCTGAAAAATCTCTATCTAATTTTTTGTATCTTCCTTCTTTGATATCTTTCACACCCCTTATCACTGAAGCCATAGTTGAAGCGGGAATTTCTGTTAAAGGTTCTAATATAATTTTATCTCCTTCTTGATAAGTACTATATGAACTAATTTCTAAATCTTTAGGTAAAAATTGAGTTAGACAAATTCGATTTCTTGTATCAAGTGGAAGTTTGATTTTTTTTGGATGAGTCTCTCTTCTCATGGCTATTCCTACTTTTGGGTATACATGTGATTATAGCAAACTGTTGCTATTATGATTCATTGACAATTTTTTGTAAAAATTCAAAAAGAGCTACTTTCGATTGAGAAAGAGCTCTTTTTGAATTAAATAATCGAGTGTTTTATTATCTGCCGAAACCAAAGGAAAAACCACTATAGAAAGTAGGACGCTGAGGCGCTACATAATAAGCACGAGGAGCTGGTTGCACATAAACTCTTTCTTGGTAAACAGGATAACCATAAGGCTGTGCGTAGGGTTGAGCATAGGATTGAATGTAGACGCGTTCCTCTACATAAGCAGGATAGCGCTCCACTACGTAAGGTGTAACGGGATGATGTACTTGAGGATGAAAATTAATTGAAAAACGCGTATGGTGCTTAGCTTCTAAAGAAGTATTATGACCTATTGTAAAGCAAGTAGCTAAAAATAAAAATGCATAAAATAAAGTAAATTTCATGATAATAACCTTAATTTTTAATTTATTATTAATCAAAGTTTGAACAGTTGTTCTTATCTATTTTAAACTATCTATGATTTATTTAGTATCAAATTAATTAATTTTTAATAATTTTATTTAATATTTCTTTAGCTGTATTGATTGATCCTTTGAGATCAATTTCCGAGCAATTATAGGAGCTATCGATTGTCTTTCTAATAAGTGCAGCTAATAGAGGAGGAGCAAAGTATTCCCTTTTTAGGATTGTTATGGCTCCTTTTTGGGCAAATCTTTCCGCACGCAGCTGATGTTCGACATGCGCGTCGGCATAAACTAATGCAGTTGTCTGTGTTAAGACAGCATCGATCATCGTAGAACCGCCTAAACTGATCGACAAACTGCTTTCACTCAATAAAGCGGGAAAATGAGCGACAAAATTTTCAATAGAAACATGTGTTAAACCTAAATTTTGCTGGATAGTCATTAAATCCTGTTTGATAAAAGAGGGCGTAAAAGCTCCTAAAACAAAAATAAAATTATAATCCTTTAGTAATAAGGTTGCATTGAGGACAGCTCTTAATAGTTCATTGCCGTAACCCCCTGCTCCATTGCTAACGATAATCTGCTTTTTACGTCGACTAGGCAGGATTAATGAATCGGGATCAGCTACATAGCCTGTAAAAATAGTTTTATGCTCAATAAGAGCAAATTGCGAGAATGATGTTTGTAGATGAAGGATCATAGGATCAGCGTGTACAAAAATATAATCGTATAAAGCGGTAAGCGTCTCGATGATTTTCAATTCATGCTGAATCGTTTGGCGACCTGTGATATCTTTCAATGAACAAATAATGAGACACTGGGGATTAATCTTTTTGACCTGTTGAATAGCCCACTCGATCTCTTTGCCAAATGGGCGTTTCCCAAAAGGATAAACCTCTATCATAAAAAAATGATAAGTCTGTTGTAAAATAGGGGCTAATGTCTCTTTACGCTGTTCAAATACCTGCTCAACAGTTTTTTGATGATGAGGATCGATTAAGTGTAGCTGCTGAATGACTGCTTGGACCCAAAGAGGAGGTAAGGAATGTAAATGAAAATTAGGAACCGTTAAAAGAGAGGAAGGAAATAAAAAATGATCGGGGCCTCCCCAAAGATAATCGATCGCAAAATTTTTGATGAGGGTTTTACAAATGTTTAAGCTGCGGACTAGTTGACCTACTCCAAAGACAGGCTGGCAATAATAAAGTCCTCTTAATTCTCCTCTTAACCCTTCTTGAAAAACCATGATTTGTCTATAATCCTCAATTAAAAATAAATTTAAATTACTACTTAGGACCTTTAAAATGCAGCGAAAAGAAAGAATAGAAAATTTTTTAAAAAATTTGCGCGAGCAGATTATGTCAGCTTTTGAAGCGTTTGAATCCTGTCACACGTTTCAACGCAAACCCTGGCTCTATCAGAAAGGTCAGGGCGGAGGCGAAATTGCCCTTTTGCGCGGACAAGTTTTTGAAAAAGCAGCCGTTAATTGGTCTGCGATTGAAGGGCCTACTTTTCCGATGAATGATAGCACCGGCCCTTTTTTTGCCACAGGCATTAGCTTGATTACGCATTTAGCCAATCCCCATGCTCCTACTGTGCATCTAAATCTGCGCTATATCGAAACAGAGGAAAAAAGCTGGTTTGGAGGCGGCTTTGATTTAACGCCTATGGGCTTTTTTTATGCAGAAGATACGACCCATTTTCATCAAACGGCAAAAGCTCTACTCGATCAAACAGATCCTTCTCTCTATCCTTTATTTTCGCAAAATGCTAAAGAGTATTTCTATATCCCTCATTGGCAAAAAGAGAGAGGAGTAGGAGGTATTTTCTTTGATCATTACCATACCGATTGCTTTGAAAAAGATTTTAATTTATGGAGCTCTATCGGACACTCTTTTCTCAGCACGATTTTGCCTATTTACGAGCGGCGCATCCCTCAACCTTTTACTAAAGAGGAACGCGAACGTCAATTAGAATGGCGCGCGCATTATGTAGAATTTAATTTACTTTATGATCGAGGAACAAAATTTGGCTTCAGTTCTGGTGGTAACCCTGAAGCCATTTTATGTTCGATGCCACCTTTAGCAAAATGGTAATTTAATTTTTAATTAATAGGTTGATTGAAAATAATCCATTAATTTGATTAGATAGTTTAAAAAGTAAATAAAAAATTTAATTATGGATATTTTATGAATCTTACATTAAATACAGGCGCTTCTACTAGAGCTTTTCTTCCGATTGATGTAGGTCCTGTATTGTTGGCTATTGCCTCGCATTATTATCGCGATTATCCTCATCAACAGTCAGGACAAGGTACAAAATTCGTAGTAAAAGATCGTTTATGGGAATCTATGCCTCATTCATTGACACAAGGTATTGTGCGTTCTGTACGGAGTTGGTGTGGTCAGGGTGCTAGTCATAATGATCTCTTATCTTTAACTCCTAAATTACATAAATTCATTACAATTTATTGCTTTGATGCTGATGATAATTTGAGGGAACAGGCACGCTTATTTTTGAAAATTCATGTCGTCAAAGGATTACAATCGATGCAGCGTGTTTACAAAGATATAGCCATGGCAGGCCAAATTGAAACTTGGATAAATAGTATTGATCGCATGGAACATTACAATCCTGATCAGTTGCCTACTCTTTTAGGCAAATCCTATTCTGCAAAAAAGAAAAAAATAATGAGTGTTGAACTTATTACTAAATACAATAGGATTTTTGCTCAAAGTGAAATTTTTGATCCCAAAAATATCATTAAACAAACTGAGAGTGAAGGTGAAAAATTAGCAAAGAGATATAAAAATTATCATCAGTCCAAAGAGTCCCATGCTAAAATGGTTAATTTACTACCTCACTCTCCCTCTATTCCTATCCCTACTAATTCTAAGGCGGGCAGCAATAAAACGAGTACAGAATCAACCCCTTCCTCTTCTGTATCCACTTCTACTACTCCCTTGAAAGATAAGTTAATTAAACAAGAAGAAGCAGCCAAAATAGAAGAAAAAGAGGTAAAAGAAGAGGGGGAAGCAAAAATAGAAGAAAAAGAGGTAAAAGAAGAGGGGGAAGCAAAAATAGAAGAGGAAAAAGATCTAGTAGATAGTTCGTTAGAAGATTAATTATACTCTAGACTAGGCTAATTCTTATAACTAATTGGCTATTAGGTTATAACATTGAAAATATTAATCAGAAAATTAAATATTTTTGCTTGTTTATTTTTCAAAAGAGTCAAAGAGCGGGGTGAATGGAAAGTTGCTATAAAAACGGGTATCTCCGGTTGCTTAGGCTGGATTTTAGGCGTAGCGTTTAGCCAAATTTTTCACCGTCCCGATACCTTAGTCAGCGGTTTATGGTCAGCTTTAGCAGCCATTGTCGTTCAGCAAACGCATTTAGGCAGTACTTACAGATCTGCTTGGATGCGTTTTTTAGGCGTCCTAATCGGCTGTTCGATGGGTGTTTTTTTTACCTGGTTATGGGGTTCTAATCCCCTTTCTCTTTGTCTTAGCATTACTTTAACTGTTGTGATCTGCTCAACATGCGGACTAAAAGAGAGTGTCCGCATCTCTTGCCTGTCAGTTGCCGTTATCATGATTTTATGGAGCATTAGACCAGCTATCCATCCCTTAGTTTTTGGTACATTCAGATTTTTAGACTCTTGTCTAGGTATTTTGATTGCGATTGCTGTGGCTAATATTTTGTGGCCTGCTAGCATCTCTAAAATGATTGGCCTAAGTTTAACTCAAGCCTTTTGCAACTTTAAGGAACTCTATTTAAAGGCTGTTACTTTTTCTAGCCTTAATGAGCAAGAGCTGCTCTCTTTTAAAAAACAGGCTAGGCAAACGATCGATCTCATTTGGAAAAGCCAGCAATATTTAGAGGATTCCAAATTAGAAATTTTAAGTCTTTATAGTAGTTTAGATGATTGGAAGATCCTGTTTGAGCATTTAGATCTCCTATATGAAAGGATTATCAGTTTAAGTAAAATACATAAAGAGCAGTTAGGTAAAATGATCGATGGCGAGTTACAGCAAGCCTTATCGCCTATGGTTCAAGAAACAGCTACT
This sequence comes from Parachlamydiaceae bacterium, assembly GCA_965200675.1. Lineage (GTDB taxonomy): Bacteria > Chlamydiota > Chlamydiia > Chlamydiales > Parachlamydiaceae > CBDAUP01. The sequence goes on from CBDAUP010000002.1 coordinate 403,180, forward strand.
GTGTTGGAAAACTTTGCCGATGTGCTAAATAATCAGGCTGCTGTTTATTCTTTAACAGATTTAACCCAGGCAATCATTAACTTAGAACTAGCCCAAAATCATTTTCGTTCAAAAAAAATCACGAGACAGTATGATTTTGAAAATGTAGAAGGGCTCTTTGTCTTCTTCTATTCTTTAAGAGCTATCTCTACGGAACTCATTAAGATCAGTCGATACCTCGATACGCTTTTTTCCATTTCCAAATCTTAAACAACGCGTTAGATAGCTAACAGAGAAGTTTTTTCTGGGTTAACCTCAAACCAGGTTATACAGTTATTGATAGGATCTATAGTTAATCCACAACTATTTTTACTTTCCCTATATTTTATAGGCCACGTCTCTCTTGGCATGATAAACAGAGTTTTTGCGTAAGAGCTCAATTCCTCTTTTGTCAATACTTCATGTAGAATGCCATTCTTGAATTTTAAAAATAGGGCTTCTTCTCCTAAAGGATCTTTATAGAGATTTACATTCATTAAAGTTCTAAAAACCATTTGAGCATAGCTTTGAAGAGTCGAATATCTTTTATCATCTAATTCATTTGCTTTTTCTTTAAAAAAGAAAGCAAGTTCTTTAAAATAGAGTCTTTTTCCTAAGGCTTTTAACTTTTCTACTCTTTCCTTGGTTAAAGAAGTCAGTAAAATTTGTTGGCAAGGATGAAGCATTTTTGTTATGACTATATTTTCTATAGGTTTTGAACTTTCAATCCAAGAAGAGAGAACGAGATCATTGATCTCTTTACTTCTCTTTTCTTTTTTTAAACATCTTAACTTAAGTACAGTTTCTTCTAGTAGCTGGATTGGTTTTTTTTCATTCAGGCTTTTTTCTTCAGTCTTTGATAAAAAAAGATTTAACTGCTGAATATAAAGACTTTCAATTTCTGTTTGATCAGTTTCTGGATTAGCTAATATTAATCTAGTGATACTTTCTAAATAAATGTTAATTAACAGTACTTGCGTTTTAGCTTTAAAAGCATGAAAAGCTAAGCTTTCTAAATACTCCAATTTTTCTTTTCTTTTACTGTATTTGGCTAAATGCTTTAATAGGGCTAACCATGAGATTGAGCTCTCTAAACTCTCTTTTTGCTCTAGCGAAAAAATAGCTATACTTTGCTGGATCATTTCTGCTGGATTTTTGATTTCTAGCTGTCGGCAGGCTGCCAAATATCCTGGACTTTCCCAAAGATAGCCTCCATTCTCTATTTTCCCTTTACTAGTACAGTTAATTCTTTTATTTAGATCGGAATGATCTGTTATTGAGTTATCTAGAGTTAATTGGCTATCTTCTATCCATTTTCTTAAATGCGTAACCAATTGAACTGAAAAAATAGCGTAAAATTCTTTTGTCGTAGCCCCCTCTAAAATAGGAATAAAAAATTTTTGATGGAGAGAGGCAAGCAGGCTATTAATCAGTACGACTGTAAAATGATAAGGTTTTAAAAGAGTAGAAGGAGCTAGATCTAGCATGATTCTGATCCTATCTTCTAAAGCTTTATAGGGTACTAAAAAAGTAAAAGAGTGTTCTATCTGTCTACAAAAGTATTCATCTCGATTTAAATAGGTTAAAATATTAACAACATACTGATACCATTTTGTATCTTCTGTCTGAAGTAATTCCTGATCTAGTTCCTCTCTTAAAAAGATCTGACAAATGGGATCGATCATTCCTTTATTAATTTTTCCTTGAGGAGTCGTTAACATTTTAGCTATTTCTAATAGTAAAGCTGTCTTGTAAAAATGCTCAGGATGATGAATACCTAAACTAATCTGTTGTGCTCGCAAATTTTTTAACTTTGTTTTCTTAAGATCAAAATAGTGAGTCAAGCGCTCATTGATCAATGGAAGAGTCTCTTTTATTTCAATCGTTTCTAAATTTAAGGGAAAAATAGTCTCTTTAACTATCAGAATGGCAGCTACTATTCTACTTAAACTTAAAATAGCTAAAGGATAAGAATTAAGAGGACAATTAACCGGTAAGTCAACTATTTCTGTTATTGACTTATGAGAAAGCCACGTATTTTTTGATGAGTTTAATTGTGCTTTAATCTTTTGATAATTATCTTCTTCTATCTTCAAATGATCCAATGTATCTAATGCTAGCTGTTGCCAATCGAGATAACAGAGGTTATTTTGCCATTTTTCTTTACACTGATGGGAAATTTTAATAAAACTCGCTATTTTTTGCTCATCAATAGTGATTAACTTTTTAGCAATTTCTGATGCTAATTCATTCTCATAAAGCTCATCTGCTTGTTCAATTTTATCTTTTCTTCGCATATCTCTCAAAACATGCAACCAGGCTTGCCCTTTATCACTATCTTTCTCAATTTCTTTAAGGCTTAACTTAGATTTTTGTTTGATTAGACTAGGATAGATAGGTTGGATCTGCTCTTTTTCTTCGAGAAAAATAATTTTAGCTATCAGGCTTTCAATTTCTTTAAAAGCTAATTTTAGCTCTTTTTTAAAAACTCTTAGATTTTTAACTTCAGCTTTGCGCTGTTCATCAAATGCTGTGGATATTTTATGCTGACAATAAGCAACTATCTCTTGATCAGAAGTGGGATCTGAAAATGGACCATAAGCTTCTCCAAAAATTCCTTTTATCAACTCTTGTTCTCTTTGAAAAAGAAAGCGCGGCTGATCCTCGTTGTAAGGATTAAAAGTTACCATTCTGTTCTGAATACAATTACTTACCATTGTATACTTACCTTTTAACTTATTTTTTAATGTTTAACTTTTTGTCAGATTTTGAGTTTTCTTATAAAAATCCTGCATTTTCTGCAAAATTTCCTCTTCAGAAGCAAAGAACTGAGAACAAGGCGGTAAGCTTTTTAGAAAAAATTTGCCATAACTCTTATTCAAGAGCCGACTATCGAGACAAAGAATACAGCCTCTGTCTTTTTTGTGGCGAATCAAGCGTCCAAAGCCCTGTTTAAATTTTACAATCGCACGAGGAAGGGAATAGTCGTAGAAAGCATCCCCCCCTTGCGCTTTGATTGCTTCTGCTCTTGCTTGCAGAATAGGCTCTGTTGGTACTTTAAAGGGCAATTTAACGATGATGACGCAGCGCAGGGCTTCTCCTACGACATCCACACCTTCCCAAAAAGAATCCGTACCAAATAAAACGCCTCGCTGACTCTCTTTAAATTGTAGAATGAGTTTTTGGCGATTGGTATCACCCTGTTTCATAGGATGAAAGCCTTGCGTTCTTAAAGGCCCTTCTAAAAACTGATAACAATTTTTTAGCATACTATAAGAGGTAAATAAAATAAAGGCATTGCCTCTACTTGCTTTTAGAGTCTTTAAAATCAATTTAGAAGCGACTTCCATAAAATTAGGTTGATCAGGGGAAGGAAAATTAATGGGAACAGTTAGCAGCGCTTGGTTTTGATAGTCAAATGGCGAAAGATACTGCGCTTCTGTCACCACTTTATTGCCCAATAAACTAGGAGTTAAGCCCAAACTTTGGCGTATAAATTTAAAGTGTTGATTAGTTGTTAAGGTCGCACTAACGAGTACAACTGTTTGAAAGCGTTTAAAAAGATAAGTTGCCAAATCTTTTGAGATATCTAGATTGGCATGAAATAAATTGGTGCTAGGCACTATTTTAGACTGTTGAATATCAATCCAACGCACCTTATCTGATGCTACTTCTGTAGATAAGAAATTTTTGAGAATGATTTTATCTTCGATGAGCCGCATCATTAAAGCTTTAATATCGAATAAGATATTTTTAAGAGATTCAAGCAGCTTATCATTTTTAAGTTCAGCTAGATCTTTCATGACACTTTCTAAAGACTGCCCATATTTTTCTATGGTCAAAATGAGATCAGTAGCTAAGGGAAGGACAGATTTTTCCCAATAAGGATGCTGATGGTGATAGGGAAGTAAGCGCAATTTGAAATCGCCTTCGATAATCTCACCTGTCATTTTATTGACTTGGAATAAACTTAGAAATTCTCTAAATGTATCACAACTTTTTTGCAAAGCATGCGTTACATCCCATTTTAAAGTTAGCAGTTCATGATTTAAGCGCTGGATAATAGAAAGCACTTCTGCTGGCGGATCTTTACGATAATAGTCATGAATAGACAGTTTGAGATTTTGCAATTTCCCACCCTCATTCCCCACCTTTTCTGCTGATAGTTTAGCGAGAGTTTTTAATAGTTTAATTTGATTAAAGCGCGAACCAAAAAAATCTGTGGCAATCTCCTCTAAGTTATGAGCCTCATCTAAAATTACGCGCGTATAAACAGGTAAAATACCTCCCTCATTGGGCCGCTGATTTTCCTCTTGGAAAATGAGATCGGTACACAGAAGATGATGATTGACAATTAAAATATGCGCTTCACTAGCTTGACGGCGTGCTTTGAAATAAAAGCACTCCTTATAATGAGGACACGCACTTCGATTACAGGTATCCTGTTCTGCTGCTACCTTTTCCCACATGCCAGCAGAGGGCACGAAAGGTAGAGAGGAACGCGAACCCTCTTGTGTTTTTTCACTCCAGACTTCAATTTTTTGCCACTCTTGGTGATCATTCTCTGACATTAATTGCAAGTCGTAACGCATCTCCTGATGCTTTCTCAAGCAAAGATAATTGGACATGCCTTTTACTAAAACAGCATGGCATTGGATATTGAGCGCTTGTGTAATCAGTGGAATATCTTTATAGAGAAGCTGCTCTTGTAAATTAATCGTATTAGTGGAAATAACTGTACGTTCACCATGTTCGCGATACCAAAAGATAGCAGGTAGAAGGTAAGCTAAACTTTTGCCAATTCCAGTCCCTGCTTCAATAAGCGCAATTTCTCCTTTGTTGTAAGCCTCAATGATATCTTGCATCATCTGCACTTGCGTTGTACGTACCTCATACCCTTTCAAAAATTGACTAATAGGACCTGTTTGCGAAAGAAGCTGGGTTAGCTGGGCTTTATTTATACTCATGGTCACTCAAAATAGAAGTTTAGCTCGATGAAAAATTCAGCTTGGTAAAAAATTATAGCTTCATCACTGACCTTAAATAGGCAAAGAGAGGATGAGCTGGATAGTAAGAACGCTATTTACTCAGATTCAAGTAAGTCTAGAAAAGCTTTAAGCTGCCTAGAACGCGTAGGATGGCGCATTTTACGCAATGCTTTTGCTTCAATTTGACGAATGCGCTCGCGCGTTACATTAAATTCGATGCCGACCTCTTCTAAAGTCTTAGGCTTGCCATCCATGAGGCCAAAGCGTTGAACTAATACCTTGCGTTCGCGATCTGTTAAGGTAGTCAGTACTTCATTCATCTTATCTTTTAAGATGGAATAGCCGGTCGCTTCAGAAGGTGAATCAGCTCCTGTATCCTCTAAGAAATCGCCAAATTGGCTCTCCCCGCCATCGCCGACCTCAGCTTGCAAAGAGATAGGATGTTGAGCAATTTTATAAATTTCGCGGACGCGTTCTGAAGTAATCCCAAGCTCTATAGCTAACTCTTCTGGAGTCGGCTCGCGCCCTGTTTCCATCATCAATTTTTTAGCTCCTCTCAACACCTTATTGATTGTCTCAATCATATGGACGGGAATGCGAATCGTACGGGCTTGATCGGCGATGGCGCGGGTCACTGCTTGACGAATCCACCAAGTAGCATACGTAGAAAATTTATAACCGCGTCTATATTCAAACTTTTCTACAGCCTTCATCAGGCCCATATTCCCTTCTTGAATTAAATCTAAGAAAGAGAGGCCTCGATTGGTGTATTTTTTAGCAATGGAGATCACTAGACGCAAATTGGATTCGACCATTTCTCTCTTAGCTTCTTGGCTCTTATCCATCCAGCGCTGTAGCATGCGCACATCTTTCTTGAAATCCTCAAGAGATCGACCAGCTGCTAATTCGCGTTTACGCAGTTTTCTGCGAGCAGCAGCTAATTTTTGACCGGCAAATTTATTGCGTTCAGCCCGTGGAATCAGCTCAATCACCTCTTTTTCTAGCGCCAAAAAGCGATCATAAGCTCTTAAAATGACTTCGACAAAATCTTCAATGATGTTATTGCGACAACGCAGTCTGCGCAGGTAAGCTTGCGTGCGAATTCGGCACTTTTCAATCTCTTCATTGATTTTAGCTTTTTCATTTTTTTTAGATTGGTTACTTTCAGCTTCAATCAACAACTTTTCTAAATTGTGATCTTCATCTTTGAGTAAGCTGCATAACCTAGGCAAAAGCTGAAGAAACTCTTGTTTATTAGGCACCTCTTTTTCAGCAATTGATTTGTCAAAGCGATCTTTGCCTTGAATGAGATAGGTCGCAATTGAAATAGCTTCTCTTGTCGAATAGCGAAAACGCATGATAATGCGTTCAATCTGAATTTGAGCTTTTTCAATTCTTTTTGAGATCTCTACTTCCTCTTCGCGACTCAATAAAGGAACTGAACCCATCTCTTTTAAATACATTCTCACAGGATCATCAGGCGTTCCTTCGGCTCGTCTCGGCAATCCCTCTAATTCCTTAGCCTCTTTCTTGCGCTCTTTTTGGCGATCGACTTCCGATTGATTGAGAATTTGAATATCCATGCCACTCAGATAGATCAAGACTTGATCGATCTGATCGGCAGAATCAAAAGTCATGGGCAGAATATCATTGATCTCTTCATAAGTAATATAACCCTGTTCTTTAGATAAACTAACCAATTCATCTATTTTCTGCTGATTCTGCTGAGAAAAAATATTTTTAGAATTCGTTTTATTCATCAATTTTCCTAGTCGTTATTTTGATAATTAAGTTTAGGGAAAGAAACTGAAGCATTGAAGCTAGCGCTATACTCAACGCAGTTTAAAGTTGAAAATTTAGGCTTCATCGCTTAAAGTAAATAAAATTTCCCTGCACTAAAGAGATAAATGAAAAAATGTACGGGCCTATTCTCCCGTAGTTTATAGCTTTTTGTCAACATTAACAAATAATATGTCTCTATTTAAAGAAGAAAAATTTAATAAGCAAGAATTTAAGCTTATGTTAAAACTTTTAGTCTATCAAATTTTATTTTGTTAGAGTAGTTTGATTAGCCTATGCAACTCTATGCACTAGATTCTAACCAGCAGCTCACCCCAGCTATTAAAGCTAAAAAAAGCCAAAACTACGTTTGTTTAGAATGTCAAGGTTTAGTAAGAGTTAGAGCAGGCAATCAACGCCAGGTGCATTATTTCCACTTTAGAGCTTCATCTGACTGTAAGCTCAGTGGAAAAAGTCTCATCCATTTGCAAGTGCAAATTTATTTACAGTCTATCCTGCCTTTAAAAGAGTGCTGGCTTGAAAGAAGATTCCCCGCTATTAACCGCATTGCCGATGTAGTATGGGAACCACAAAAACTTATTTTCGAAGTGCAATGCTCGGCTATCTCGGCTGAAGAGGTGCTAGCTCGTCAACGGGATTATGCCTCTTTAGGGTATCAAGTGATCTGGATTTTGCACGATCAGTTATTTAATCAGTATCGTTTGAGTCTGGCAGAATGGTCCTTAATAGGACAACTTTTTTATTTTACCAATATCAATAAAGAGGGACAGGGCCTAATTTACGATCAATTTGATCAGTGTGTAAAGGGCGTGCGGCAAAAAAAGTTAGGACCTCTTGCTGTAGATCTGCTGTATCCTTGCTTTTATCCTGAATTAAATAAACAGTATCCTCTTCTAACACTCAATCAGCGGTTAAAGAAATCTTTAATCTATTTTAGAGGAGACTTAACCGATCAATTTTATTTAGATACGCCTTACTTTCACACAGCTCTCTCTTTACAGACCGAGCTAAGTTTTAGTGAATTAAAGCACTCTAATCAAAAAATGACCCTAAAAACTGCTATCGGCAATCTACTAGATTGCTACAGGATTATTTTCCAACATTTGTTAGAGCGCATATGTAAGTAGACGATTTAAAAGAGCTGTTAGTAGCCTTGCTTGCTATATAAAATGGCGATTAACGTGTGTTTGAAAATGCCCATGGCTATTCCGCCTAGCAGTCCTTCAATGGCTATATCCTCACCTTGGCGATTCTTTAATAAAAAATTAAATTTGGCTTCATTCTTAAAAGTTAACTGTCTAATGGCTTCATTCCACTCGCTTTGATTGCCTTGTAGCAAATCGGGAAACGATTGAATAAATTTTTCCGGTATGATTCCCATTAATTTCTTGATAGGCTCATTGACAAAGAGAATTTTATTTTCTTTTAAAGAAAAAACAAAAATAACCGTGTTATTGATCTCTTGCAATCGGTCGAATAATCTTCTTAAATCTAAAGCATAGTTGTCTAAAGGTAGATTTTTAAAACGACTTTGTATTCCAAAAGGACTTAAGCCGGTCATGCGCTGCGCTACATCCACGATTCTCTTCAAGTGGACATGTGCTTCTTCCTGCGTTTTAACAGCAAAATCAAAAATAGGCGGATCATTATCTCTATCGAGCTGTTTGGAAGAATAGGACGGTTTTAGACTAGGTAGAGCTTCGTTCGTCGTTTCGATCGGTTTTTCCGCTAATTTGATTAATGTTTTTAATTCGTAATTGAGATCTCTCGTTTTATTTTCTAGTTGCAACACATATTGCTGCTTTTTATCTACGGTATCTCTTAATTCTGCTATGATTTGCTGATGCTCTAGTTCTAGGTTTTGCTGATGATGACTCTGCTCATGCGTTTTTTCTTTAAAATAATTAAATTCTTTTTGTAGCTTTTTTGCCTCATCTTCGCCTACTTCCTTTTCTTTAATTGTTCTTAAATGCTGTTCGCAAAGTTGTTCATGGTCTTGTTGCAACTGCGTATAATTCTTTAACTGTTCCTCTAACTTTTGTTGAATAGCAGCCATTTGAGAAAAGCAGCTAGTATGATCAGCAGGCGTCACACTTTTTTCAAGAGAACTGGCTAATTTGACCGCCTCTCCTTCTAGTGTTTCCATCCATTTTTGAAAAAGGAAATAAAGGAGAAAGGAACCAGTAGAAGCAACTAAAAGCCCTACATTCATGATGCTCCAACCATCATTTGAATAACGCGCGCCCAGGCTTAAAGAGAGAATCGGCAAAAAATAGAAAAGAAAGATAATAGCAGAGACAGTAAAAGAGGAGAGCTTTTTTTCTTGTAAACTTTCCTGTTTCATCTCTATGATCCTTTCTATCATCTTTTCTATTATCCTTTACTTTTAAATAAAGTAGCAGTTGTTAATCTACCTAACCCTCTTATATCGAGCTAGATCGAGTATAAATGCCTAACCATATAAAATAAAATAGCAATCCCCATAAGATGAGTGCTGATACGCATTCTTTGAAGGGGAAGTATTTTTGTAAAGTAGAATGATCGGGATTATAGGGATCATACCAGCTTTCAAAGTCTTGTTTAGCTAATACTTTGATCGCTTCAGCTGCAGCCCAAGGGTTATAATGACGCTGTTGACTAAAGAGTGTTTCCTGATGATATTTTTTTTCTTTTAAGGAAAAAGAGTAAGCAGCTCTTATGACATAATCCTCTCCGGAAAATTGTTTAACGAGACGCCGCAAAATAAATTGAGGTGCTACTTCTACGGAAAAATGCTCGATCTTAGCAGGCGTATGGGCAGTTAAACAGCTATAAGAATAATAGTGAAAAAGAGCTACAGCTGAATAGCTGCTTGCAATGCAGAATAGGCCTATTAACAAACCTAGATACCAAGGATTCTGACTTCTCATCCTCCTTTTCCTTTTGCTTGATCGGCAGACATGTGAAAAAGGCGATAAAAGTTGTCTGGAATAGCTGAATCAAAACTCATTTTTTTATCAGTCAGCGGATGATTAAAAGATAAGAGATGAGCATGTAACCCCACTCTTTTCAAAGGATTCGTCACTGCTCCATATTTCTTATCGCCCACAATAGCACACGTTTGTTGACAATGCGCCCTAATTTGGTTTTTTCGGCCGGTTTCTAGATGCAGCTCTAGCCAACTATAATGGGGAGTTGTTCTGACTACTTCATAATGGGTGATCGCCAATTTGCCCTGCAGAGGATCGATTGAATTATGCACATAATAATTGGAATCTTCATATTGATAACTTTTCCAAGACCCTTTTGACGGTTGAACTAGCCCTTCTACAATGGCTGTATAGACGCGCTTAATGGTATGTTTCTCAAACATTTCTTTTAAAGCGTCGCGACTCTTTTCTGTTAAGGCAAATAGCAACAGGCCAGACGTATCTTGATCTAGTCGATGCACGGGATAAACTAAATTGGGATAGTAGTGACTTTTTAAAAATCCATGGACGGTCGCTAATTTTTCAAAAGCTGTAGCTACACTCAACAGACCGGCCGGCTTTTCAATCACCACAAGATGCCTATCCTCATACAAGAGGCGTACCCCTCCCTGTGCAAAACGTGGACGACCTCCAACTGTAATCTCCTGCCCTTTATTTAACTGTTGCTGTGGATGCTTACAAACCTCTCCATCTACTTGAACGCGTCCCTCTTTAAGCCAGGAGCGCAAAGTAGACTTAGAGCTTTCAGGAGCTGCTAACCCTAAAGCTGTTAAAAGTAAATTATTTTCAGTCGCAATAAATTTTATCATACTTTAAAATCTTAAAGATTAAGCTGCTTTAAGGCAATTCACTTTGACGAAATATGTTTATTTCGTTATGATTACCTTGATTTTTAATCAGATTATAGTGCGCTCTTAGATTTTTACTAGATTCAATTTTTGATCTTTAAAACTAAAAGATTCATACCAGTTAACACCTTAGGGGAACCATGGCTAAAGAAGAAAAAAAAGTACAAAAAGTTAAACGTCCGACTGCTGAAAAACGCGTGCTTCAAAATGAAAAGAGACGTTTAGTCAATAAAACATTTAAAGCTACTGTGCGTACAGCTGTTCGCAAGTTTGAAGAATCATTAACTAAAAAAGATGAATCTCATTCTAAAGAGCAACTCAATGAAGTGTATAGCTTGATGGATAAGGCGGTTAAAAGAGGTGTTTTTAAAAGCAATAAAGCTAGCCGCACTAAAGCGCGCTTAACTGCACGTACGGCTAAAACCTATACTGTCGCCTCTAACTAACTTTTCTTTTTCTCCTAGGGTTTCTCAATTCCCTAGGTATTTCTCTTCTCTATTAGATCTCTTGCTCAATTAATTTTTGTAATGCCTTAAATTTTTTATATTTGGCATAACATTTCTGATTTTGTTATTATTTTCTTTCATTAATTTACTTGTGAGGCTATTAACATGCATCTTCTCTTTAACGTCTCTATCTATCTGCGCTCTACTCTCTTTTTTCTGTTAATCAGCTTATTTTCTCTAAGTTTAGCCAGTGAAGCTGTTAAACCCGATCAAACTCTATTCATTCCCATGCGAGACGGCGTAGAACTGCCTACTGATATCTATCTTCCCTATCCTGAAGCTAAAAATCTTCCTTGCATTTTGCAAAGAGGGCCAGCTGGCCGGCATGTGCCTACGGCGACCTGTTTTGCAGCCTTAGCCAAAGCTGGCTATGTAGTCGCTATTCAAGATACGAGAGCTGCTAATGATAAAGAGGGCAAAACCCTGCCCTTCTACTCTGATGGTTGGGGCAAAGAGCAAGATGGCTATGATACGGTCCAGTGGTTAGCTGATCATCCCCTTACAAATGGCAAGATTGGCACCTTAGGTTTCTCCAACATGGGCATCACACAGATTTTAATGGCTCCTACGGCACCTCCTGCTTTAAAATGTCAGTATATAGGCGTAGCAGCAGCTAGCCTCTACCACCATGCCATTTTCCCTGGTGCTCAACTGCTTAAAAATCAAGTAGAGGGCTGGCTCCATCTCGTGGCTAAAGACCCCTCTGTCTTAAAATTTGTATTGGATCAAGCACATAATGAAGATTTCTGGGATAGTTTTAATGCTATTAAGTTAGCGCAAAAAGTGACTGTGCCAGCTATTCATCAAGGAGGCTGGTATGATATCTTCATTCAGGGCACAATTGAAGCCTTTCAAACACGTCAAGATTTTGGAGGTGAAGGGGCTAAAGGAAAGCAAAAACTTTACATTGGACCCTGGGCACACATGGGACCTTTAATGCCTCAATTAGGAGAATTTGAAATTCCTAAAAATGGCTATGTTTCTCCTTATGATATGACTCCCTTAAGCTGGTTTAATCACCATCTAAAAGAACATTCCTATCCGATCGTCTATTTTCCAACAGTTGTCTATTATGTCATGGGTCCTTTTGATGGCTCTCCTTCTAGCGGCAATCGATGGCGCACAAGCGAAGAGTGGCCGATTCCCCATGTCGACATCCCCTTTTATCTCACTAGCGATCAGAAGCTAGTAGAAAAAGAGATCCCCTTAGCCCCGGCTATTATCTCCTATACCCATCAAATCTACCAGCCTGTGCCTACTATCGGCGGTCGCAATCTTTTTTTACCTTCAGGTCCTATGGATCAACGCCCAATTGAAAGTAGAAAAGATGTCAAAGTATTCACGACAGCGCCTTTGACAGAAGATTTAGAAGTAACGGGAAATATTCTTGCCAAAATTTTTCTATCAACGGATGCAGCCGATACAGATTTAGCGGTACGGTTAACCGATGTGTACCCCGATGGTCGCAGTATTCTAATTGCCGATGCTTTAACGCGGACGCAATTTCAAAAAACAGTTTCTGGAGAAACCTCAGCTATCAAAGGGGTCTTAGTGGATTTATGGTCGACGAGTCTAGTCTTTGCTAAAGGGCATGCTATCCGCATTTCTATTAGTGGTTCTAATTTTCCTCGTTTTGAAAAAAATACAAATAGTGTAATAGGTAAAGATAAGGATGAAGTGACTCATCACTTGCATATAGGCAAAATTCATGCTTCTCATCTCATTTTACCCGTGGTACGCAAGGGCAATCAGTGGCTCACAACTCAACACTTACCTCCAGCTTTTCCTTAGTTTTTTTACTCTCTCTCCTTTAACTTTTAAGGAGAGGGATTAAATGAAAGTAGTGATCCTAGCTGCTGGTAAAGGGAGCCGTTTAAAAAAGGGTCCTCAACCAAAACCGCTGACTTTATTAGAAAATGGACTTTCTATTCTCGCTTGGCAAATCCAAGCCCTCACTCAATTTATCTCTATCGATCATATTTTTATCGTCGTGGGTTACCACAAAGAAAAAATCATGGAGCAATTCCCTGAATTGACTTACATTTATAACCCTGATTTTGCTACTGAGAACACGAGTAAAAGCTTATTACGTGCCCTAAAAAAAATCGATCAAGACACCTTATGGTTAAATGGAGATGTGGTCTTTCATCCCTCTATTTTAGAACCCCTCTTTCAGTGTCAACAAAGTACCATGATAGTTAATCAACAAAAAGCAGATGAGAAATTAAGTGAGGAAGAGGTCAAATACAGTTGTAATAGTAAAGGAAAGATTATAGAAGTTTCTAAACAGGTTATCAATCCTCAAGGGGAAGCCCTGGGTCTTAATTTTTTTACGACTTCCGATCTAAAACTCTTAAAAAAAGCTTTAGAGGCTTGTCAAAATGAGGATTATTTTGAACGGGCGATAGAAATGTGTATTCAGCAAGCTGTTTCTATCACTCCCTTAGTCGTCGATTATCACCTATGTGTAGAAGTTGACTTTCCCGCTGATCTTGAAAAAGCCAATCATCTTTTAAGCACATGGTCTTAACTATCTTTAATTAGGTCTTATATTTAAAATAAATAATAAATGTTAAGATAAAAGAATAGTAAATGCTTAAATAGGTTTATTATGTCGCAAACAATTTTAACAGATAAAGAATGGGAAGTAATCAAAAGAATCCTGCTAAGTCATAGGGATGGCGCTTATGATTCACTTGTTCTTAGATCTTTTATTAAAGATAGCAGTAACTAGCTGTTATTCCTTTCTGAAAACAGACTTTTTATCATGGAGATTTTGATTGAGAACTTTAGCATGGCCGTTACTTAATCGAATGTCTATCTAGATTTTGAATACGTATCTTAGTTAATTCTATTACTAATTATAAAATTAATTTAATTAATCAAATTATTACTATTATTCTTTTTATTATTTAACGCAAGTTGCGTATAACTAACCAAAACAAAAAATAGTTGAAGCAGCAATTATAAAAGTAATAATTTTTAGTTCAAAGCCATGAGCTAGGACAGCATGTATTTTTTTAGGCATCAAGTTTGTTATCATACTAAAAGTACCTTCGATAGTCCTCCGATGTGTCTTTAAATTAACGTAATCTTCTAGTTCATAAGACCTTTTGGAATTACTTTTGCGTTCAACGACCATTTTTATTCCTTCATTAAGTAACGCATCTTCATAGTCATAATCTATATAAGCTGCATCTCCATACACTATACTTCCTTTTGGAAGACATCTTGGATCTAGAACCTTGAGAGCCGGCAGGTCATGCTCACTTCCAGGTGCAATGATCATTTTTAAAGGATGGCCCGATAAATTTGTAATTACGGTGGCTTTTACTCCATAAAAATAGCTTTTCTTGCTCGCATTATAACCTCGGAAATTTTCTGTGCTAAAAATGCGACATCTACTTATTCTAATGTTCATACAAACTGACACAGGAAAACTATCTACAATAAAATCGTTATCCATGTAACCGTAAGAACTATATAGATGACAAAACTCAAGCATGTTTTGCCAAACAGTATCAGGTATTAAGTGCATCCGCCTATTTAACCGGCTCTTACTTACCATTTTATTTATGTAGCCTGTTTCTTTAAGCATCTGTCTTGCTCTTTCTATATTGCCATAAAAGTAACGACTTGCAATAATTACTGTTGTCATCACCTCTGCATTACTCATTTTCTGATTAGGCCACTCTTTTCCTATAGCTTTAATCGATTTGATATAATCATCACATAAACAATAGATGGCAATAATCTGCTCATTCATAGCTTCTCTCCTTTAATGTATGTTGTAGTTAACTAACATCTTAAGGATGAGAAGCTTTTTTATTAATACTAATCTAACTCTTTTATCACTTTAGTTATACGCAACTTGAGTTATTTAACAATAATAAATAAATTAAACTATCAAAGGAATAAATAAATGGATCCTATTAATCATAATACTCATTCATTAGCTAATAATTTAAGTTCATATCCTCTTGTCCAACCAGTCGTCGAAGAAGCTACGAAAGTTGATCAAAGTTTAATTAAAAGCAATCTATCTTCTATATCTCACTTTAATGCTTTACCAAGTGAAGTAATTACACATATTTTCTCTTATTGCTTAAACCCAACTTTATGCCAAGTCAGTTCTCTATGGAGGGACATCTTTGATACTAATAGCTACTCTTTTCTACCCACTTCTTTTCTATTAACTCAGTTACCTGTCAAAGAGTTGCCTTACGTTAATGCACAAGAAAAGGTCAAAGCATTAGTCACAAGTCAACAACAACTGCTAGTTAAGATGATGGGCAAAGAGAAAGCCTCTGTTTTATGGAAAAGCTTACCTCAGGAATTGAATGACAAGATGCTAACAGCTGAACGCTGTATTAAAGAGTACAATTTTTATTTATTTTATCAAGCTATAAACTCTACTATAGCTATCCAGTTTGACACAGCTTCCTCTCTAATTGAACAAGTGCAGCAATTAAGACAAACTTTTTTAAAACTTCCTTTTAATAAGTATACAAACCTTAATTTATCAAATAAAAACTTAATTGAGTTACCTACTGAAATCAGCTGTTTCACCTCTGTAAAGAGGCTTGACCTCAATCAGAACAAATTGACTACGATCCCTGCTACATTAGGCAAGCTAACTCAATTATACTGGCTTGATCTTTCTGAGAACCAATTGACTTGTATCCCTGATACATTAGGCAAGCTAACTCAATTATACTGGCTTGATCTTTCTGAGAACCAATTGACTTGTATCCCTGATACATTAGGCAAGCTAACTCAATTATACTGGCTTGATCTTTCTGAGAACCAATTGACTTGTATCCCTGATACATTAGGCAAGCTGACTCAGTTACAGAGACTTGATCTCCATCAGAACCAATTGACTCGTATTCCTGATACATTAGGTGATCTGACTCAACTAGACCAGCTTTATCTCGATCAAAACCAATTGACTTATATCCCTGATACATTAGGCAAGCTGACTCAACTAGAGCAGCTTTATCTTCATCAGAACCAATTGACTCGTATCCCTGACACATTAAGCAATTTGACTCAATTAAAGGTGCTTAGGCTCAATCATAATCAATTGACTAGTATCCCTGATGCATTAGATAATCTAAATCAACTACAGTTGCTTAATCTTTCTCAGAACCAATTGACTACGATCCTAATACATTAGGCAATCTGACTCAGTTAGAGAGGCTTGATCTCTCTGACAACCAATTAACTACGCTCCCTGCTACATTAAGCAATTTGACTCAGTTAGGGTCGCTTAATCTCTCTTAGAACCAATGGACTACGATCCCTAATACATTAGGCTAGGTCGCAAACAAATCTTGTTTTTTTGATTAATCCTAAAGTTAAAGCTAACGCGCCAAGCTTTCCCTATTGAGATTGGCTCCTTGCCTTTAGTCAAGCCTACCGGAACGCAACACATTTTAGTGACTGGCGGTACCGGTAGTAGCAAGACTAACTGTTTTCATGACCTGTTATCTTAAGTAAGACAAGCTAACCAGAAGGTAATCATCATCGATACAACTGGTCTATTTGTTAGGCTATCTTTTATTTTAATTTGGTTTAGATTTTGAATACACGCCTTAAGTTAACTAACTTCAATTAAATGAATCTAAGTTATCCTATTCTTCTTAAATGTATAAGATAAGGTCTTTCTATTATCTTTATTAATACTTAAAGTTAGTTGGGAAAGTTAAAGTTTTGCATATTTTTACATGCTGTACGATCTAAATAATTATTATCTGTTTTTATATCTTGAGAAGAAGAAGTTGCTTTAGCCATCTTTTGTAAAATAAGCGCTATTTGATTTAGTTCATTAATTTTTCGATCAAAATACTCTTTTTGTGAAGAAGAAAGATTAAAATTATTAGCTTTAGCATTTAATTGATGATAAGAGTATTTTTTCTTTTCATGGATGAAATTACCATTTTGATTAACTGATAGCTGATTAACTAAGTACATTAACTGATTGAAATCTGCGCATGTATTTAAAGATAGATTATTCATGATCCCTACTCCTTTTTTCTTTTATTTGGCTGTGACAGAGTAAATCAAATAAATAATAACTTCAATAATTTTTGACAGAAAGAAATGATTTTAAGAAATTGAGATAATTATACTCCATTAATGATAATAATCTTTTTCATAAGCTGTACAGATATCAGCTTTTATAGTTGCAAAAGAGCGCTCTTTGCCAAAGGTATAGGTGTAAACCTCTTGCCGGATAGCGCTATATTCTTCTAAGTCTTTCTCTAAATTTTCAGCTAGGAGCTCATAAAGATGGATATAATGATGAGGAAGCACAGACAGACCACATCGGAATAGATAAAGACCTCGATCGGTACGGCTATCGCGTTTTTGCTGGTTGAGAAAAAAGAGAGGCTTATCAAAAGCTAAAAAATCATAACCTATAGAAGACATATCGCCAATGTAGAGAGTAGCACAATCGAGTAAGGGATAGACTAAAGGAAAATCTGTGAGAAAGAGAATATTTTTTTTATGCTCATACTTGCCCATGATGCGATGGTAAGCTGCCGGATCATCTAATTCTAAGCGCGGATGGAGTTTAACTATTAGATTGTAATAGCTAGGCAGCTTTCCCAGTACTGCTTCATCAGCTGTGAAAAAAGTAGAGGATTCTTCTAAATCCATCCAAGTCGGGGCATAGAGAATAACAGGGCGCGGTTGATCAAATTGGCTGAGAATCTCTTGTTGCACAAGTTGGCGATAGAAAGCTGCATGCTGCTTAAAAAAAGTGTACCGGTAATTGCCCGTTAACACAAACTCATGCACTTGATCCCAGACTTTGTTTTCTTTTAACATATCGAGCATGTTTTGCCCATAGATTAGTGTAATATCTTCATTGGCACATTTTTTCAAATAAAAGGCTTTGTCGGAATAACCATGAGGCACATGTACATGCCTCAACACTTTGTTATATTTTTTTTCTAAGGGTGCAAATTTCTGATGAAAAGTATGCCTATCCCATAAATCGGATAGAAAAAGCACATCGTACTGTTGGATGAAGTATTCGGGATTAAAGCTTGCATAGTCTTGAGTTGCTATTTGTAAACCGGGATAATACTTTTTACCAAGCTCACTATCCTTTTCATCTAAGAAGAGTAAGGGAATATCCATCAAAATACAGATTACAGCTAAATGATCGATGTAGTGAATTTGAGATTGAGGATTAACTCCTATTCCCTTTTTTTTGTCGATAGACCTGCTCCTTTAGAATGTTTTACTGAGCTTAAGAGAGGCTTTAATTAGAAGGTTAGCTTGACTTGATCCAGAGCTTGATGAATGAATTCAGCTCTTCTATGGGAAACCTCTTCTTGAGGGATTTTTTCCTTAAATTGAGTAAAAAGATGGGCACGACGGCAATTGAAAAAAATTTCATTCATTTTCTCAAAAGACAAGCCCGTTACCCATTTTAAGTCCATTCCCAGTTTAATTAAACTCAAAGCATTGAGTGCTTCTATGGCCTCAATTTGATAGGAGTGAATCAAAATGCCATACGCGCGACTAACCTTATCTTTGATATCTGGCGTTTGCTCTTGGCGCATGTGGTTGCGGCAAGCCTGCTCTTCTACTAAGATTTTAGTCGTAAAGGCGCGCAACGAGGTAATAATATTCTCTTCAGTCAACCCTAAAGTGTAATTATTTTGGATAGCTAAAACATCGCCAATGATTTCAGTTGGACTGCCTTGAATGCCTGTCACTAGCAAACTCTCATCGGCTAATTTTTCTAACACCTGATCGATTTTATTGGTATGAATGAGGCCTGATAGTTGCAAAAATACTGTAGCAATAAGAGCCGTACCGCACTGTGTAGGATCAGCTGTTAAAAAGCCAAATTTTGATGAGAAAGAGTAGCTTAATCTCTTACCTACGGCTGATTCGATTTTGACTAAATGGCTCCATGCACTTTCTAATTCCCCATGTGTGTCTAAACATTCAAATTGGATATGATTGTGAATATTGAGCGAAATCAACAGAGATTTACTCTTATCAAAGATAAAAGCTTCACCTATAGAGGCCTGATGAAAACTCTGATTGGCCAAAAAATGTTCGACTAGAAATTCTTTATCTAAAGCTGATAATTCCTCTGCTTTGATTAATAAAGGATCAGATAGGAGATCTATCTTCATGATCTCTTTGCTGACACTATCCACGAGTTGCTTAGCCCTTTCCGGCTCCAATTTATGTGGAAACTTAAACTTTTCTAGATTGCGATAGAAGCATAAAGTTGAAGCTAACCATTCAATTGTACTATTTTTTGACCAAGGGTTATCGGTATACAAGGACATAACAGAAGCCTTATTTTTCATCCTTTTCTCCAGATTCTTTAGTCAGAGCCTTGATTTGGTCGCGTAGAGAGGCCGCTTGTTCATAATCTTCTTTTTTCAATGTTTCATTTAAAGCTTCATTTAAAGCTAATAGACGCATCGAAGGCTTTATTTCTTGAATTTCTCCAAGATTACGTCCAATGTGAATGGGAATCGATTTTTTTGCTGTCACTAAACGGTGAGGTAGTTTACCAGCTGCGGCCATCTCTGCTAAAAGGACATCCTCAAAAACAGTATAACACTCACTACAACCTAAATCGGCCCCTACGCGTAAAGCCTCTAAGGTGGTTCCACAGTTTCCACAAGCAAGGCCTGTACCTGTTAGGATAGGATTTTTATCAGAAAATTGAGTAGGCATGCCTTTTAATCTTTTACAAAGCTCAGGACAGTCCGAACACATGCAAGTATGACTGGTGTGCCTGCCTACAATTTCTGTGTAATGCACAGAGATCGGTTTTTTACACTCCCCACACTCTAGCGGACGTTCCACCAGCTTATCTAAGTTTTCTTCAAAGTTCTCATGCATCTTTTTAAGCTTTTATAGAGTAGTCAATAAAAACTCAGTTATAAATAATTTTTATAATAAGATACAAGAGACAAGCAAAAATTAGTAAAGAAAAAATTGAATTTAACCAAAAGAAGAGAAAAAAAATGTGAGACTTGATGGACTCGAACCATCGACTCCCTCATTAAAAGTGAGGTGCTCTACCAACTGAGCTAAAGTCTCAACACATGACCCCAAGGGGATTCGAACCCCTGTTACCGGAATGAAAATCCGATGTCCTAGACCAGACTAGACGATGGGGCCTACAGTACATTTAAAGAACTACAAGAACTTTTCCTATAGTTCTTTAGAATTCATTTAACGAGCACTCATCTTAAATTATCTTTTTTTTTTTTGCAATACTAAATCGATAAATTCTTATTTAAATTTACTTAATTACTCAACTAACTAATTTTTAGCTACTTAATTAAAAATTAAAAAATATAGGTAAGTTTACTATTAAATAACAGAAACCTCTTTTTCTTTCCTAGCTGTAATCTCATCCATCTCTTTACAAGATTTGTCTGTTAACTCTTGAATCTGTTTTTCCATCTTATTTTTTTCATCTTCGGCTAGCTTACCCTCTGTTTTTAATTTACGCACGAGTTCATTGGCTTCACGTCTAATATTGCGTATGTTAACTTTTCCATCTTCTCCTCTTTTTGAGCAGATCTTAATCATCTCTTTGCGTAAACTCTCATCCATCGGAGGGATTTTAATCCTAATTGCATTGCCATCGACAATAGGCATAAAACCAAGATTTGCTTTTTCAATTGCTTTAGAGATGAGCCCTTTGGTAGTCATATCAAAAGGAGCAATCAGTAATTGACGCGAATCTACCGCATTGACTGAAGCTACATCTTTAATGCGCATTTGAGAGCCATAGACCTCTACCATGATATTATCTAACATAGCAGGATTAGCTCTTCCTGTCCGAATACTCTTTAATTCTTCAAACAGATGGTCAATAGCTGCCTGCATTTTCACTTTTGTTTGTTCTAATATACTCATTATTATTCTCCTTTTATCAATGTCCCTGGGGAATGTGCAGGCCAGGTTTCTAAAATTTTTCCTTTTTCTAATAAACTCATATCGAATACAAGAATGGGAATTTTGCTATTTCTGCACATGGCTACAGCAGTAGCATCCATAACTTCTAGTTTTTGCGCAAGAAATTGTGAATATGTTAGTGTCGAGTATAAAGTAGCATCGGTATATTTTAAGGGATCTTTATCGTAAACACCGGCTACTTTAGTTGCTTTCATTAAGATATCCGCTTGTATTTCACTAGCTCTAAGAGCTGCGGCTGTATCTGTTGTAAAGTAAGGATTCCCTGTGCCTCCTACAAAAATCACAATCTTATTGGCTGCCAGCTGCTCGATCGCTTTAACCCAATTATAAGGTTCTGCTACGCGTGGACAATCTAATGCACTCATTAAGATAGCTGGGCATTCCACTTGTAATAAAGCCTGCTGCAAAGCAATGCCATTGATTAGGGTAGCTAACATGCCCATCTGATCAGCTGGCGTGCGGGGCATGCCTAAATCTTTAAGATTGATGCCGCGAAAAATATTGCCCCCTCCCATCACAATGGCAAGTTCAAATCCCTTATCTTTTAAAATTTTAATCGATTGTGCAACTTGGTGACAGGCAGCTAGATGGATGCCAAAAGACTGATGAGAACCAACTAACAGTTCACCGGATAATTTTAACAAAAGGCGTTTATACATAGCCTACCTAAACTTTCTTTAAATAATAGCCTTCTTGCGAAATTCCATTGATTCATTAAAATGTGTTGTAGCACAAAATTAAATTTATTAACTAAATTTATTAAAAGAGAGGTTTAATAGAAGAGAAAGATTTAGCAGCTTTTATCAAAACTGCTAAATCTAAAAAAGATAGAATTTAATTTTAGGACTGACCAACATTCCAACGCAAAAAGTCTGTAACTTTCAGCTCTTTACCTACTTCTTTAGCGCGTTGATTGACGAGCTCCTCAATAGAAAAGCTATCATTTTTAATGTATTTTTGTTTTAAAAGGCAATTAGCTTCATAAAAAGCATTCATCTTACCCTCTATAATCTTATCGACAATATTAGCGGGTTTACCAGCCATTTGACTGCGCGCAATCTCTTTTTCTTGCGCAACTGTTTCAGCTGGTACATGCGTTGGATCGAGAAAATCGGGAGAGGCAGCGGCTATATGCATGGCTATATCTCGCGCTAACTCCTCTTCATTCGCACTGCCTGTAATTTCAACTAAAGTCAAGATTTTGCCGCCTAAATGGCTATAGACTCCAACTGATTGATTAGCATTCTTTGAAATCACTTTCAGACGACGCACCTGAATATTCTCGCCTATCGACTGCATGACAGTAGCACGGTATTGATCAATTGTTAAGGATTGATCTTGAGAATAGGGTTGAGCTAATAAGGCTTCTACAGATTGAGACTGATGAGTTATTACCTCTTCGGCTATCGCTTTAATAAATTTTTGAAACAGATCGTTCTTAATGACAAAATCTGTTTCGGCATTGATTTCTACGACAGCTACAGCTTCTCGACCTTCAGCAGAGACAATGACGCCTTCATTAGTCGCTCGTCCCTCTTTCTTTATGGCTGTCGCAATACCTGATTTGCGCAGATTAGCAATAGCTAGCTCACTATCGCCCTTTGCATTTTCTAAAGCTTCTTTGCACTTACCCATGCCAACGCCTGTACGATCGCGCAATTCTTTAATCATTTTAGGAGTAATCGATCCATCAGCCATAGTTTAAGCCTCCTCTCCTGTATCTTTACCTTCATCCGAGGCAAATTTTGCAGCTAAGTACTCTTTTTCTTTGTCTGCTGGTTTTCTAGGATCTCTTTCCTCTTCATCCTCTTCTTTAGAAGCTGAAACTAGCAATTCATTCTTTTTGTCAATTGCTGCTTGCGCTAAAGCACTTAAAATAACTTTAATACTTTTTAAAGCATCATCATTACAAGCGATTACATGTTGAATAGGATCAGGATCGCAGTTTGTATCCACAAGACCCATCACTGGAATGCCGAGTTTATTAGCTTCTGCTACGGCAATGTGCTCTTTGCTAGGATCGACGACAATTACAAGGCCCGGAGGTTTGCGCATGGCTCTAACACCCGATAGCGTTTTATCTAGCTTAATCTGATCTTTAGTCAAAAGAGATAGCTCTTTTTTAGTTAAGCCCTCTCCGCCTGTTGCAATTCTTTTCTCAATTTTTTCGAGTTTTTTGATTGATTGGCGAATAGTCGTTAAATTAGTCAACATACCGCCCGGCCAACGCTCGCACACGTAAAATTCACCACACGCTTCGGCTAACTCGCGCAATACGCTTTTTGCTTGTTTTTTCGTGCCGACAAATAAAATCGATTTATGTTTAGACACAACATCTTTGACAACTTCTACCGCATTGCGGATCTGTTGCAAAGTTTTAGCTAAGTCAATGATGTAAAGACCATTGCGCTCTTCAAAAATGAAGCGTTTCATTTTTGGGTTCCAGCGACGGGTTTGGTGGCCAAAATGGGCACCCGCCTCTAGCAATTCTTTAATTGTAGGTGATTGTTGAGATGCCAAGCCTTGTCCCTTTATGTTGACGACGGCATTTTGCCTAAAATGGCAAAATTTCGGTCTTGGTTATTAATATTAGTTTATAAAAGTTTTGGGGAAAAGCGCCTGATCAGAATCGAACTGACACAGATAGCTTGGAAGGCTATTGTTCTACCATTGAACTACAGGCGCGCTAAGGATTATTTATAAGAAAAGAGGTACTTGCTATTCTTTTCTCTAAAACACTGCTATTATGTGTCATAATCCTTTTTCTGAGCAACTATTTTTATAAGTTTGACCTAAGTTTTCTTAGTGGAATTAGTTTTGACAGCTTTTAAACGATGAACCGCTTGCTTACCTGTTTGATCGCTTTTCACTACAACTTGCGGATCTTGAGCCGAAGCTTTAACCTTACGCTTTTTATGATCACCGACCTCTACTATCGCATCTTTTGTTATTTTTTTAACGACTTTGCCTTTGACAGGACCGTGACTTGCTGGCCAGGTAACTGACTGACCTTTTTTGGCTTCTTCCTCTTTCATTTTGTGTTTATCCTTCTCTTTCCAGGCTTTTTTTAAACTTTGATAATAAAGATTATCTTCAGCCTCTTGCCATTTTTGATAAAAAATAGTCGCACTCTCATTTTTTTGAGGATCGCCTGATCCTTTAATGAAAGTGTCTCCCTGTTCATTCTTATACTTGTTTCCGCCCTTATAGTTAGCATAACGGCGCGAACGCGTAAAGCCCATTTGCAAAAATTTCCTAGCTAAATCAGCTCCTACAAAATCCTGTTGCTCTAAGTAATCGTGAAATAAAGAAAAAATGACTTGGCTACTTAGCAAAGCAATCTCTGGGGTCTTAAAACGCCAATAGGGTAAAATTTCACTGAGGTAAGGTTCGCAGATTAACACGCCTTGCTCTCCCTTCCCCACAAAATAAGCTTCTGGATTTTTTCTATAATCGATCGATTTTTTCCAGCGATACTGCGTATGATCAAATTCTTTTGCCATGGTCATTCTTCTTAAATTTTTATTTAATATAACATTTAATAGTTAATTTCTTCAAGTTTTCAATAGATAATTAAACTATTTATTACTATTCATCTTGAAATTATTTTAAAATGTTAATAGATTAAGTATCTAAAAAATAGGTATTTATGAAAAATTAACTATTTTTTGTTTGATTGGTATGTAAAATTTAACGCAGTGCCATCTAATTTATTTATTAAAAAATAAATAAAAATGAAAAGGCATTTTAAATTTAGGATTATGATGATGAGAACATTCATTCCATGGTTGATCATTGGTATCGCTTTTATTATATCCACTATGGAAGCAATTTATGGCAATCCAGCAAGGATTATTGCCTATAGCGGCATTTTTATTTTTATGTGGTATATGGATCGCTATCAAAAAAATAAATAGATAACGAGAAAATTCAATAATAATTAATTTATTCACCTAAATGTTGCTTACAATCTCACAACCTGTAAGCAGCATTATACAAATGTTTATTTGTAATTAATGAATAAAAATATAAAGATAGAAAACGTAATTATCAATTTTTTTATATAATTATATTATTTTTATATGATAAAAACTTTTATCATTTCTGTCTTATTTATTTTCTTAGCATACTAAATATTTAAATTAATCATAGTAAATTTCTATTTTTTAGTTAATTTTATTAATAATCATAAAATTAACTTTAATTTAACAATTAATTAATATTAGTATGTTATTATTTAATTATAACAACAAACTAAACCATTAAAGGAGTAAATAAATGCAGCCAGTCAATCATAATACCCACTCGTTAGCTAACAATTTAAGTATCTATCCTTTTGTACAACAAGCAGTTGGAGTCGCCACGATCGCTTCTAATTCAGCTAAAGTTGTCAATGATATTAAAAATGTAATAGTATCTCCTATAAAATCCCTATTTTCTCCTACTGATGGAGGTTTGGAAAATGCTAAAGCAAAATTTAAGGAACATAAAGCTTTTATTGGTGTAGGCTTCAAAAGATTATTGCCAGTTGTTGGTAGCATCTACTCTTACAATAGAGCTTCTCCTACTCAGCAAAAGAAAGCTTTAATTATTGCTAGTTTATTTCCTGTAACTCAGCAAGTAATTGGTCTAAAACAAGCTTTTTCCGTTTTAAAAGAAGGAGTCAACCACGTTACAGGCATGCGCAAAACTAATTCTCAAATAAAAATTTTCAAATTATTAACTAGTATTCTATCAAACAATCGTGAAAATATAACGAGAGGTTCTTTAGTAGTAGCAGACGGTCTAGCAACAGCTATACCTGTTTTAGGTACACTCTACGCAGCCGGTAAATTAATAAAGCCGCTTATCTTTAAAAATTAATTAAAAATAAAATTTTAGTTATTGACTACAAGCATCCTCTCAGATTCTTGTAGTTTTTTTTTGTGAAATCTATTTAAAAGTTCCTATTAACCTGCTCTTCCGTTCTTTCTAACGTCAATAGACCTTTAATGATCCAGTCGCGAAACCAGCAAGCTAGCTGGCTAGCTGCTTCTTCAACTAACGCTGTCTCTTGTTGTTCTAACCACTCACACGCGCCTTCTATCGTAGAGCCCTGTTTAAACTGCTTGATTAAACTCGATTCAGCTAATGAAATTTCTTCCCAACAAACATGATTAAAAGGATGGCGATAAAGGATAAAGTGATACTGTTTCTCTTTTTTTAAATAGGGAAACTCTTGCTCAAGCCAATAATCGGGCTTTTGTTGGATAAACTCTTGGCGAAAAGTAAAGAGATTAAAAGGCATATCAAATAAGCAAACAGAGGGTTGTAAATAGAGAAGCTCACCCAAAAGACTATGAGGATTGCCCTCTACCGGTAAGTTAGCTAAGGTAATGGGGGTATAGCCTTTTATGACAAAGCTCTGATTATAAGCCCAGTCTAGTTGAGCGGCATAACTAATCAATAATTTATCTTCTGCTTGATACTCTTCTGCTACCCATAAAGGTAAGCGCTCCCCTAGATAGCCTAACGACCAGTGACAAGGGGGATATTTAACTAAATAGGGCATTCCTATGGTGGCATTAAAGTCGTAATAACCAAAAAGAGTGGTCGTTAGCGGAAAGGTATCGTGTAAAGTATTGAGCAGACGCCACCAATACTGTTGATTGTAGATTTGAATTCTCTCTAACGGCTGCAAGGTGTGACTGGGCTTAATGAGCCTAGCTACTTCTTGGTCCATGCGCTGACCAGTAGGAGAAATAGGGTTAATTTGGCTATTCTCATCAATTGGCCGACCGATAATACTGCCAAACCACAGTTGTATATCTTTTAAACTAGTGGGTAAGTGCGTATCAAACATTAAGCTAGAACAACCTGTTGCGTTACTTTTTGGTTAACATCTCGAGTCAATTTTTGGCTAGCACTCTCAATCGTTTGTTGAAATTTTTTAGCCTTTAATGCCTCTTCCCATGTTTTTTCAAAGCTTAAGAAATTTTCATCCCATTCTAACAGAGTAGAAACGCCTCCTGTTAAAGGATAAACTGCTGCATAAATATCCCATACTTCATTTCTAACGGGATGATCATGGGTATCGAGGACATACGTACCTTGATCGCTATGTCCAGCTAAATGAATTTGCAAGACGCGCTCCAGTGGAACATTCGTATAATACTCTTTAGGATCAAAGCCATGGTTTCGACTAGACACATAGATGTTATTGACATCTAACATCATATAAATATCCGCTTTTTCGACGATAGCAGCATAAAAGTCCCATTC
Source organism: Parachlamydiaceae bacterium (assembly GCA_965200675.1). GTDB lineage: Bacteria > Chlamydiota > Chlamydiia > Chlamydiales > Parachlamydiaceae > CBDAUP01. Next base: position 430,548 of record CBDAUP010000002.1, read on the forward strand.
GGGCATTTCATCCGCTTGATAAGCGACATAAGAGGAGAGATTTTCCAAAGCAAAGGGCAGTTCCAAAAAATCTTGGACGATCTTAGCGCGCTCTGCCACGTAATTGACTACTTCTTTCGTATAGGGAAGAGGTAATAAATCATGAAAATGAGCTCCTGGTAGACGTCCCCAACAGAGATGATCGGAAATCCAAGGGGTTTTGGTTTTTTTAGCGAGTGCTTTTAAACGCTTGAGATAGTCAAAGTCTAGCGGATCAGGACTACCGATTGCCAAAGAGACGCCATGCTGCACAATGGTATACGCATCGAGAATGCGCTCTAAGTTTTCTAAAGGCTTGCCTCCTTCTACCATAAAATTTTCACTAATGATTTCAAACCAATCGATCGCTGGACGATCGCGAAAAATCTCTTCATAGTGAGGAATGCGTAGTCCAATGCCAATTCCTAAATTAGGAAGATCTTTGGCTTTTTGTGTCATATCCGCTCTAATTTTAAGGATGAAGTCGAGGATAAAATAAACTTTTTAGCAACTCATTAACTAGTTACTAAAAAGTTGATTAGAATTTTTTAAAATTTATTCTCTCAAAGCACTGGCTCTACGGGCGCCCATTTTTTGATAAACTAATTGGACTGCTAAATTTTTATCGGCCATTGCACATTTACCTTGGCCTTTACAAGAGCCTTTACCGGCACAATCATGTTCCTCTGTTTTGCAAGCATTCAATCCTTTACATTCATTAGTACCTTGACAACGGGAGCTAGCAACTTGTAAAGCTAAATTTTTTCCATTTGAATTTAAGCTCTTATACAAGTGCGTTCCATCATTATTAAGCTCTACCATCAATTCATCTTCGGTCATCAAATGATAACCTAAGTTTCCATCATTGAAATCCTGAGTAGAAGATTGAGAAGGATTACTTTTAGTTGAATTTTCAGTAGCCTCTTTAGTATCCGGTGAAGCATAAGGCATTTTAGAAGAGGTCTCGCGCTCGGCTAATACACCGGAACATCCTCCGCTTCCTCTGCAACTACGTTCCCAAACGGACATCTCTCTAGTAGCTAAGGCACCACCGCAGCCATGCGGGCCTCCACACTTATTAGCTAAGGCTTGTTCCATAGCTACTGAGGTTTTTTCTGTGGCAAGGACTGGGCTAGTGATGCAAAGACCACTCGCTAAGCCTAATAGGGCTAAACTTTTTAAATCACATTTTTTCATCATAAAACTCCTTATGGCATGGGATTATAAAATTCCATTTAAATGCTTAAAGGGCTAAAACAAAATGAGATCAGTTGACATAAAAGAAAAAATCTCTATGTCAGTTTCAACTCTCTTATTAAATCAGACTAATAAGAGCCGGCCATCAGCCGACTCTTGTCTAAACTTTTGAATATGAAGTTCAAAAATCTAGAGTAGTTTAATTTTTATCTATTGTAACGATAACCTTGATTATCCTCTTTTCCTGAAGAGTCACTAGAAGAATTACTTCCTGTCGATGACATACCACTTGATTTTGGCGTCATGTCATTCTGCGTTGTAAACCTACTGCTGTTGTTATAACGATACCCTTGGCTATCATCAGATGAAGAAGTACCAGTAGTCTGACTAGAAGAATTACTTCCTGTCGAAGACATGCCACTTGATTTTGGCGTCATGTCATTTTGAGCTGTAAACCCACGGCTATTGTTATAACGATAGCCTTGACCATTGGCTTTACCTGAGGATGAAGTTCCTGAAGATGTGCTAGTAGAACCAGTAGAATTACCGGAAGAATTGCTTCCTGTCGATGACATGCCACTTGATTTTGGCGTCATATCATTTTGGGCTGTAAAACTATTACCCTCTCCTTGATTATCCTCTTTTCCAGAGTCTGTCTTAGAAGAACCTCTGTCCATTTGAGAAGAATCCTCTTCATTTTGGGCTGTATTAGAACCTCCAACGGCTCTATAACCTTGGTAATTATTCTCTTCAGGTTCTGAATAACGGTATTGCGGCATCATTTTTTGAGGCATAGCGGGTAAGGAAGCTGAATTAGATCCTTGATTTTGATTAGTGCGATTCATTTGACTTCCACTATTAGCTGCTTGGCCATTTTCATAGGCTGCATTCGAGCGATAGCGGTTGTAATCTTGATCATGATTAGAGTAATTATTCCATTGATTAGAGCTATCTCTATTACCTTGAGTGCCATTAAATCGTTGTTGATTTTCATTGGAGTAGCTAGTAGTCCGGGCCATTCCATCATTATTTGATCCATTATAGTAGGAATTGCGGTTAGCACCACTATCATATTGAGTGCCATTATATTCAGCGGATGTACCTTGAGAATAACTTCCTTGACTATAATTGTTATCAGTAGAAGACCTGCCTCCACATCCCTGTTTGCCTCCACAACTATTAGAAGCTAATAATTGTTGAGTATTATAATTAGTTGTAGAGAGCTGATCAGCTTGTAATGGGTTTTGAGCCATCATTATACCGCCAGTGATCCCCATTAGAGCTAATGTTTTTAAATCTATTTTCTTCATAAACTACTCCTAAATTTTGGATTCATCTACCTTAAAAATCATGTTTAACAACTTTAATGCTGTCTATTTTTTTGTGTCTTATAAAATTTATGTAGCACCATTTCACTAGCTAATGCAACAATTTTTTTGATTTTTTACAAATTTTTATTATTAACTCTTTGTTTGCCTCTCTTAAATTTTAAATTTTTAATACTATTATTAAGTTTTAATTGTTTAATAAATATGCAAATTACCAGTAAAATAATAGATTAAAAAAATTTAAAGAGCAGAAAAAAACGTGCACTCTTATTTTACTTTACTTTCATCTTGTCTTATTTACTCAGGCTTGATCTTTAACTGTTTTTTAATGAGTCAAAATCTAGCGGCTGAGCCTCTATCTACTCAAGACAAACAGGTTTCCTCTTCTTTGGTTACGCGTCTAAAGCTAAAACAGCCTAACTGGCGCCTGGAAATTAAAGACTTACATCCCAATGGAAACGCTAAAACAGTCATTTTTTACGAACCAACCAATAAAACAGAAGCCATCTATTCTCAATCAGAAAAGGCTGTTAAAAAGCTAACCTATTACCCTTCGGGACTACTCTTTAATGAAAAAGATCTTATTCAAAAAGATAATGATTTATTTTCACATGGGCCTAGCATCACCTTTGATGAAAAAGGAGCTATTTTAGCGATTGCTTTCTATCAACAGGATCTTTTAGAGGGCACAGCAAAATTTTATGATAAAACCGGCACTTTGCAAAAATCTCTATATTATCATTTAAATGTGCTAGACGGCTTAGCTGAATTCTATGATCAGCAGGGTAACCTCCTACAAAAAGGATCCTATACAAAGGGCAAAAAGAGTGGCTTATGGCAAAAATTTTATCCCAATCATACAGAAGCTGCAAGGTGTACGTATGAAGAGGGTTGGTTGCAAGGAGAAGCTAAAGAATGGCATGCGAATGGTTGTCTAAAATCAAATGAACTCTATATTCAAGGCCTTCTCTGCGGTAGCAAAAGTCAAATTGCTTTAACGCGTTATTTTGCTGATAAAAAAATAGCAGAGATAGCAGATTTTCGTTTTGGCATGCCTGTAGGAGAGCACCTTCTCTACCATCCCAATGGAAGAATAAAATATAAAGTTTCCTACAAAAATGGTCTTAAAGAAGGCTTAGAGCAGCAATTTAATGAAGAAGGCAAGATTTTAGCAACCGGTGCTTATCGAACAGGTCAACCTATTGGTTATCAGTACAAAAATCATGAAAATGGTCGATTAGCCTATTCTGCTACATTTGATGAGAAGGGTCTATTAATTGGATCAATCCGCGAATTTGACTTGCAAGGTCAGTTGCACTGTTGTTATCAGTTAGATGCACAACAACAAACTACTGGTCCTTATACTGAGTTTTATCCGTCAGGCCAACTTAAAAAAAAGTATGCTTACTTGGCAGGAAAAATGGAGGGTTTGCAAGAAGAGTATGATGAAGAGGGTCAAATCAGATTGAAAGCCCATTTTCATCAAGGTTTAAAAAATGGAAGCTATGAAGAGTATGATGATAAAGGTAACCTAGCCTTTGAGGGCTTTTTCAAGCAGGATCTAAGAAATGGTCTTTTTGTAGCTTACCATCCCAATCGCATCAAATCTTTTGCAGCTCTCTATGTCAATGGCCAATTAGAGGGTTTAGTGCGACGCTGGGATGATCAACATAACCTATTGCTCTCCATTCGCTATCATCAAGGCTTAAAAGAGGGTTTACATCAAGAATGGAAAGAAAAAACACCTATTTTTAAAGCTAAATTTCAACGCGATCTTCCCATCGATCTCATGCAAGAGTGGTTTGAAAATGGCCAGCTAAAGAGAACGGCATTTTATGAACAGGGCATTTTACAAGGTCAAGAGCAAGTCTTTTATCCCAACGGATCTCTTTATTCGCAAATCACTTACAATCAAGGGCTTTTTGATGGAAATTATCGCATTTGGCATGCTAATGGCCAACTTCATCACGACAGATTCTATCATCGAGGTGTGCCTTTAGGACAACAACAAGAGTTTTATAAAACAGACAATCAAGAACCTCTTTTAGCAAAAAAGCTTTACTACAGCGAAGGTCTTTTGCAGGGGCCCCAATTGAGTTATTTTTCCAATGGACAGTTACGTGCTGAACTGAACTATGATCGAGGTATTTTGGAAGGAGGTAAAATGCAGTGGAATGAACAAGGAAAAATAGTCGAACAAGCGACTTATCATCAAGGTCAGTTACAGGGTCTATACAAAAAATATACAGATAGCGGCACTGAAATGATTTATCATTATAAAGATAATATTTTAGATGGCTTACACCAGATTTTTTATCCGTCTGATCAAACCATGAAAAAAATTAAAGGTTTAGAAGTCTATTTTGAACAGGGCTTATTAGAGGGAGAAGCATGTGAATTTAATGAAGCCGGCATCAAGATAGCCAGTACTTTTTATCATCGTGGATTAAAAGAGGGAAAAACTTCTATTTATACACCAGAGGGCAAGCTCCACATTTTAGCTCATTTTACTCAAGGTCAACAAAATGGACAAACAGAGGAGTATTTTGCCAGTGGAAAATTAAAAAAAACCGTGTTTTTCTTAGCTGATCAGAAAGAGGGTCTAGAGAAGGTATACCATGAAAATGGTCTATTAGCTAAAGAGTACTCTTATAAAAGAGGAATACTAGATGGGCCTTATAAAGTTTGGAATGAACAGGGCTTACCTATTTTTGAAGGAAACTATAAAGAGGGTAAGCGCCAAGGAAAGTTTGATTACTCTGATGACTAAGCATGAGCTAAAAAGAACCTATTAAATAAGCAATAGGTCCTTTTATAATAAAGACTAAAGTTTGGTTAGCTAGATACTTGCTCTTGCTAAATTTTCGAATGGAAAGAGTGTTTTAATCCCATCTATCGCAAAGTTAAAAATTTTTCTTACTTTGTTATCAAATTCAGTTGTCTCTTTTTCTTGATAAACCATAATGCCAATCTTCAGCACGATGCCTAAACTTAAGAAAATAAAAGGAGCAACAGGTGGAACAGGTAACAAAAATAAAATTAGGCCTATGCAGGTTAGAGCATTGACTACTAAGTTAAGCCACTCAATGGCCATTTTCTTTTCCAAACCATGGATAATCTTTTCCAACGCTTCGGGAGCTTCTAATTCAGAAAATCCCTCTTTTTTAAGATTATTTTCCAATTCTTGCAATTGAGTTGCTAGCTTAGAGGAAGCTGCATAATTTAAAGCGAGTTTTTTTCTCGCTTCCGCTATTTCTTCTTTTATATCTTCTAGTTTAGGCTCCTGGATCAAAGAAGGAATAGGTTTTCTCCCCAATTTAGATTTAATTTTTTTTAAACTATTCTCCATACTTTTAAATTGCGAGGAATTTTTAGCTTTAAATAAAAGAGTGCGGATGCCCTTAACCTGTTTTTTCTCCTCTTCTGAGGCATGCAGTAGTTGATTTAAAAGAGTTTCCAATTGAGCAAAATCCCTTGTTTGATAGTTATCTTTTTGACAGGCTTTGAGTTTGTTATATAAACTTTTAGTCTTAATTAACTGCATGATGCGCATGACGCTGCTCACCCCTAATGTTCCAAAACCGATAAAAGGAAGCGCTTTGGATAGCATCGCACCAAAATTTTCTAAAGAAGCTAATTCTAATAGTTTACTAACGACTTCATTGATTATTTGAGTAGGCAAAACTTCTAAACTAACTAATGTATCGACTAAGGCATTTGTAGAGTCCAAGATATCAACAGTCAATAATACAATAGTTACAGCTGCTAAAGCCATTCCTTCATAAAATTCGACTTTACTAACTTTGATTAACTCCTCTATTTTGCCGATTAAGTTCAGAAGTGCAAATGGTAAACCGATGACATTCAGCAACTTAGATTTTAAGACGAGATTGTTAATTTTCTGGCCTACTGATCCTTCAGTAGGTTTTAAACGAGAAAATGTTTTGACGGAAGTCATTAAAGTAGAACGCGTTAAGCTCAAGCCTTTTGATGCATAATTCCATACAAACTCTATCTTATTGAGTAACTTTTTACCTCCTAAGTAAAGGAGTTGATTTAAAGAAGGAGCCTCTTCAACAGACGGCTGATCCACTACTATAGGATAAGGTAAAGAGACAGGTGATTTATAATCAGTATATATTGTATTAGTCATAAATACATAACCTCTCAATTAAATCATTTAATTTAATTATAACAATTAATTATTTAAATTAGTTATTTTTATAATTAAGATTAGATTAATTAAATCAGATTTGGAATAACTAAATAGATCTCAACTCTTTATAATATTTTTAAAGACTAATGGGTGAAGCTGAAATCAAAGACTTTGGCTCAGACGGTAAATACATTAGGCTGTAGACAGCCGTTGAAAACTAACAACATAACAGAGCATTGATTCCATTATTTAAAGATTTTTGTAAATTAAATATCGATGTCCATTTATTCAATATTTTCTAACAAAATTATTATATTTTAATAATTAACGCAAGTTGCGTATAACTAACCAAAACAAAAAATAGTTGAAGCAGCAATTATAAAAGTAATAATTTTTAGTTCAAAGCCATGAGCTAGGACAGCATGTATTTTTTTAGGCATCAAGTTGGTTATCATACTAAAAGTACCTTCGATAGTCTTCCGATGTGTCTTTAAATTAACGTAATCTTCTAGTTCATAAGACCTTTTGGAATTGCTTTTGCGTTCAACGACCATTTTTATTCCTTCATTAAGTAATGTATCTTCCTAGTCATAATCTATATAAGCTGCATCTCCATACACTATACTTCCTTTTGGAAGACATCTTGGATCTAGAACCTTGAGAGCCGGCAGGTCATGCTCACTTCCAGGTGCAATGATCATTTTTAAAGGATGGCCCGATAAATTTATAATTACGGTGGCTTTTACTCCATAAAAATAGCTTTTCTTGCTCGCATTATAACCTCGGAAATTTTCTGTGCTAAAAATGCGACATCTACTTATTCTAATGTTCATACAAACTGACACAGGAAAACTATCTACAATAAAATCGTTATCCATATAACCGTAAGAACTATATAGATGACAAAACTCAAGCATGTTTTGCCAAATAGTATCAGGTATTAAGTGCATCCGCCTATTTAACCGGCTCTTACTTACCATTTTATTTATGTAGCCTGTTTCTTTAAGCATCTGTCTTGCTCTTTCTATGTTGCCATAAAAGTAACGACTTGCAATAATTACTGTTGTTATCACCTCTGCATTACTCATTTTCTGATTAGGCCACTCTTTTCCTATAGCTTTAATCGATTTGATATAATCATCACATAAACAATAGATGGCAATAATCTGCTCATTCATAGCTTCTCTCCTTTAATGTATGTTGTAGTTAACTAACATATTAAGGATGAGAAGCTTTTTTATTAATACTAATCTAACTCTTTTATCACTTTAGTTATACGTAACTTGGGTTAATTAATTAATTAATTAATTTACAATAAAATATTTAATAAATTTTATATAAGAAACTTTATGTTTAAGCCTTTAATCCATTCTTTAACTCATCGTCAAAATTATTACTTTATTGAGCAGGATCAATTAAAGGAAATTAAGCTTAATTTTATTCAACGCTTGTTGCGCTCTTCTACTTTTTTTTATAAAGAGACTCAACTGCAAACAGTGGTTAGAAAATACTATCACCTTAAGATAGATCATCCAAGATCAAATATAGACAACAACTTTCCTTCTGTTGAAAATAAGTTTAGACAAGCGCTTCGTAAAAAATATTTGATTGATCAGATTCCAAACATCTTTCATGAATTTTCTTCTTCTTTCTTTGATATTAACTTTTTTAAAGATCAAACGACCTCTCTCTATTCAGCAGTCATTGAGCAACCGATTAACCGTTTGCCAACAGAGTTACTAACTCATGTGTTCTCTTATCTCAATCATTTAGAGTTACGCCAAATAAATAAAGAATGGAAACAAACTTTTGATCAACATAACTATCCTTCTATCCTATTTAATCTGCCTATCAAGCATTTCCTCTCTCAGAATGAAGCTACTCCAGAGTTACAAGTGAAAGCAATTGTTAGAAAGCAAAGAGCATGGCTAATTAGCATCATGGGTAGAGAAAAAACAGAAGTTTTGTGGAAAAGCTTATCCAAAGATTTAAGAAAGAATATAATTACACTAGACAACTATATAACAGAGTATAATTTCTACCTTTTTTACAAAGCTATAGATGAGCCGGTCCACATCCAGTTTGATACAGCTACATCCCTTCTTGAAAGTGTCCAGCTTTTAAGAAAAGAGTTCTTAACTCTTGATTTTGCTAGATTTAAGTCTATTGATCTATCTCATCAAAAATTAATAGAGTTACCTGCCGAAATAGGCAAGCTTAGTAACCTAGAATATCTTTACCTTAACAATAACCAATTAACAAGCTTACCTAGTGACATAGGTAGTCTTAGTAACCTAAAAGAACTTAATCTCGATGATAACAAATTAACAAGCTTACCTGCTGAAATAGGCAATCTTAACAAATTAAAATATCTTACTTTAGATAAGAACCAAATAAAAAACTTACCTGTTGAAACAATCAACTTTTTAAAAGAACGTGTACGCCTAGTAGATTAAGCCTAATTTAAGAGTTAAGATTTATATTTTAACTTTAATTTTGTAATTGGCAGATTACCTGGTAACTTGACATAAGCTCAATTCTTTTTAAAGACTGAATGGCTGAAGCTGAAATCAAAGGCTCTTGCTTGGATTGCAAAGAAAGATTCACCCCATCGCGTATATCATGCACTCCAACGGAGTAGATTTTTCTTAGTAAAATCCTTAGATCATTTCAAATTCTTTTCTTTTAAACATTAATTAAAAGTCGCACATCGCATTATTATAAAAAATTTTTATTTATTTTGAGTACGTGATCTAGTTTAAATTAAAATTAAGAGGTGCAAGAGGTAGTTAGAAAAATATTAGAAATAATAGATCTAACACCGTATAATTAGGAGATAAATTTACATCAAGGATCTCCTCTCATGGTAAAAACACAAGAAGTGCGAAGAAAATTTTTAGATTACTTTAAGAAAAACCAGCATGTTTTAATTCCTTCTTCTTCAGTCGTGCCCCATGAAGATCCCTCTTTATTGTTTATCAATGCAGGCATGAATCAATTTAAAGATGTTTTTTTAGGGCAAAGCCAGCGCGATTATACGCGGGCTGCCACTAGCCAAAAGTGCATTCGCGTCGGTGGCAAACACAATGACTTAGAAAATGTAGGCCATACGAGTCGGCATCTCACTTTTTTTGAGATGTTAGGCAATTTTTCCTTTGGCGATTACTTTAAAAAAGAAGCCATTCGCTTTGCCTGGGAAGTGAGCACCGAAGTTTTTCAATTGGATCCTGACAGAATTTGGCCTACCGTTTTTCGCGAAGATCAAGAAGCATTTGAGTTATGGACTCACTATGTGCCGGCTCATAAAATTACGCGGTTTGATGAAAAAGATAATTTTTGGTCAATGGGTGATACGGGCCCTTGTGGTCCCTGTTCTGAACTTCTCTACGATCGTGGAGCTCACTATGGTAGCAGTTCTAAGCCAAGTGAAGATCCAACCGGCGAGCGTTTTTTAGAGTACTGGAATTTAGTTTTTATGCAATTGAATCGCGAAGTGACAGGAGTACTTTATCCTTTACCTAAACCCTCGATTGACACAGGAGCTGGTTTAGAACGCGTGTTAAGTTTAATGACCCATAAGGAAAGTGTATTTGAAACCGATACGTTGTGTTGTTTAATTGCCCAAATTGAAGGAGTTACGGGATACCGGTATGATCAGCAAGAAACACAGTCTGCCTCAGCTTTTCGCGTGATTGCCGATCACTTGCGCTGCTTAGCCTTTGCGATAGCCGATGGTGTACAGCCTAGTAACAGCGAGCGCGGCTATGTCTTGAGGAAAGTTTTAAGACGCGCTGTGCGCTATGGGAAAATTTTAGGCCAAGAGGCACCTTTTTTAGCTAAAATCTTACCCAAATTAGTCGAAGAAATGGGCGAAGCTTATCCTGAATTAATTAAAAGCCACGCTAAGATTGCCGAGATTTTAACTTTAGAAGAGGAATCTTTTATGCGTACCCTTAAAAGAGGGGGCACTCTTCTCACTCAAGTGATTGAACAAGCGCAAAAAGAGGGGCAAATGATTACAGGAGAGGCTGCTTTTAAATTAAAGGATACCTACGGTTTGCCTTTCGAAGAGGTCTTGCTATTAGCTAAAGATGCGCAGCTCTCAGTCGATTTAACGCGTTATCATAAATTAGAACAAGAGGCTAAAGAGAGGTCGCGTCAAACGCAAAAAGCTAATCAGCAGCTAGCCCAACAAACTATTTTTAAAGACTTCTCTCTTACTCAAGAAGCGTGTCAGTTTTTAGGTTATGACTTGACTAAATCCCCTGCTATTATTAAGGGATTAGTAGTTGAAGATGAGTTAGTGTCAGACATGTTAGCCGGTCAAGAAGGGCTTATCCTGCTTAATCAGACTCCCTTCTATGCAGAAATGGGCGGTCAAGTAGGCGATCGAGGATACATTAAAGGATACATTACAAGTGATTTAGATGAGGAAGAACCCTTATTTGATGTTACAGAGACAGTAGCGCCCTGTAAAGGTCTGATTGCTCATCAAGGTATCTTAAAGGCAGGCAAACTTAAAGTAGGCGATTCTATAGTAGCCGTGGTTGACCAGGCTCGACGTCAAAAAATTGCCAATAATCATACAGCAACTCATCTGTTGCATTGGGCTCTTCATCACGTATTGGGGGCTCAAGTTAAACAAGCAGGCTCAGTCTTAGATGATCAACGCTTGCGCTTTGATTTTAACCACCATAAAGCGTTGACCCATCAGGAGATCCAACAGCTAGAAGACTTAGTTAATGCTAAAATACGCGCTAATCAAGCGGTAAAAACCTATGAACTTTCTTTTGAAGAGGCGCAAAAGCAGCCGGACGTTAAACAGTTTTTTGGAGAAAAATATGGCTCTACCGTACGAGTCGTGGATATCGATTATTCTAAGGAGCTTTGTGGTGGAACTCATACGGCATTTACAGGCAATATCGGTCTATTTCGCATCATCAAAGAAAGTAGCATTGCTGCAGGTGTACGGCGTCTCGAAGCAGTCACAGGACAGGAAGCTGAACTCACAGGACGAAAAACAGAAGAGTTGCTCAATCAAACAGCTATGCTTCTCAAGACAGCTCCTTTAAAAGTGACTGAGCGGTTAGAAAAATTTCTAGAGGAAAACAGAGTGTTATTAAGTGAACTCAAGCAGCTTAAAAAACAGCAATTGGCTACCTTAGTTACCTCTCTATTAAATCAAATCGTCCTAATCAATCAATTTCCTCTGTTAGTCGTTCAGCTTTCGTTTAGTTTAGAAGAATTAAGACTTTGTGCAGAGGAATTACACAGCCAACACCCTCATCTTGTAGCTGTTTTAATGACCTCTTTAGATCCTAAAAAATGCCATATTTTAGTGAGAGTAGGTGAAAGCTTAGTTAATCAGGGTCTTAAAGCTCAAGAAATCATTAAACCTCTTTTGCCCTTAATTGCAGGCAGTGGAGGAGGTAAAGCCCAAAGTGCACAAGCTAGTGGTCCTCAAAGCGCTAATTTAGCTGAAATTTTAGAAACAGTTAAGTTGTTTTTAAACCATTTTATCTTAAACTATTCTAGTGAAAAAAAATGTTAACTGCTTTTTTAGCTAGTGAAAAGCTATCAGCTTTACAAGGGGCTCTAAAAAATAATGAATCGATTTTAATCGAGCAGTTATGGAATGCGCCTAAAGCTCTCACGGCTGCTTTAGCCCAGCAAGCGACGGGCAAAAATATTTTAATCTTAACTGGTGCAAGTCAAGAAGAGATCCGCTTATTTCAGGATTTTTCCTACTTTACGACGTGTAAAGTAGTGGATTTTCCAGCTTGGGAGACGCTGCCTTCAGAGGAACTTTCGCCTAGCCCCGATATTGTAGGCGAGCGTTATCAGGTGCTGCATCATTTAGTTCAGCGCAAAGAACCGTTGATTATCTTAAGTAGCTTACAAGCTTGTTTACAAAAGCTCATTCCTGCTACGGAATTTACTAATCTCTTCCTCTCTTTGCGTCGAGGAGATCTAGTTTCTTTTGAAGAATTGACGGGTCGCTTAACTAAAATGGGCTATGTGCGTCAAACAGTCGCTACTGAAAAAGGAGAATTTGCCATCCGAGGAGGTATCATTGATATTTTTCCCGTTTCTTCACCTGATCCTTATCGCTTAGAATTTTGGGGTAATGAGTTAGAATCGCTACGCTTATATGATCCCATTGGACAAAAATCGGTGAAATTGGCTGAGGAGCTGATTCTTATACCTGCTCAAGAAAGAGAGCTCATTAAGGATAACAAGAGTTTAGTGACTATTTTAGATTATTTAGGAGAAAATACACTCGTTATCTTTGACGATCTCCTCGCTTTAGAGGATCGCTACGCCTCTTTGACGACGATGATTACGCCTCTACTCTCTACTTTTGAGACGATCGCTAATTTTATGGAACGCTTAATCCCGTTGCAGAAAATATTTTGGACGCAACAACCGATTGAAGAACTGAGTTCCATTAAATTGCCAAAAAAACTTGCTAAAAATTTTTATTCAACTTCTCTTCCATTGCATCCTATTTCTTTTAACATGTTTAACCTCTCTTTAACTGCTTACCGTTGGCTTCATTCTTTTATGACGTTAACTGACTATCTTTTACCGGATGAAGAAACCTGTTCTGGTTATGAACTGTTTAGCTCTTTGGACAAACTAAAGGAGACAGAATTCCATCTCTATTTTATCTGTCCTACAGAAGCTGAACAAACCAATTTACAAAAAAAAATTCAAGAAGCTAAGCTTTCTTTACCTCAAAAAACGACTTATTCCTTAGGTTATCTCTCTTCTGGTTTAGTGTCTCTAGATACGGGAATTTTCCTTTTTCCCTTAACTGAAATGACTAGACGTTATCAAATCCGTCGCCAAAAGCAACGCAGTACCTATCACACGCTACCTTCTGAAGTTTATGATCTGGTAGCAGGTGAAATAGTCGTTCATATTAATCACGGCATTGGCAAGTACCTAGGCATTGAAAAAAAGCCCAATCACATGGGTATAGCTGCTGAATTTTTTGTTTTAGAATTTGCCGATCAGATTAAACTCTATGTCCCTCTCAATCAATCCTATCTCATTAGTAAATACATTGGAGCAAGTGAAGAGGTCCCACGTTTACATACGATTGGCAGTAGCCGTTGGAAAAAAACGCGGGAACAAACTGAGCAAGCCATTATAAAGTATGCAGCTGATCTTTTACAACTCTATGCTAAAAGAGATGTCCAAATTAGAGTAAGTTATCCCTTTGATAGTGCGGATTTAAAGGCTTTTGAAGAAGCGTTTCCCTATCATGAAACAGAGGATCAATTGTCAGCTATTGCTAGCATCAAAACAGATCTTTTATCATCTAAACCGATGGAGCGCTTAATTTGCGGCGATGTAGGCTATGGCAAAACAGAAGTGGCTATGCGGGCTGCTTTCAAAGTAGTCGTAGATGGCTATAAACAGGTAGCAGTCTTAGTACCAACTACGGTATTAGCCATGCAACATTATGAAAATTTCTGTGAACGCATGAGCAATTTTCCCATTACAGTCGAAGTTCTATCGCGTTTTCGCACCCCAAAGCAAATTAAAAAAACATTGGAAAATATAGCTAAAGGAGCTGTTGATATTGTCATTGGAACTCATCGGTTGATCAGTGAAGATGTAGTATTCAAAGATCTTGGCCTAATCATTATCGATGAAGAGCAACGCTTTGGTGTCAAAGCAAAGGAACATCTAAAGAAAATTAGAACTGGGATCGATTGCCTAACTTTATCAGCTACGCCTATTCCTCGTACACTTTACATGTCGCTCATAGGCGCAAGGGATATGTCAGTTATTAGTACTCCTCCTCAAGAGCGTCTGCCCATTACAACGCTTGTAGTTGAACCGCATGATCAGTTATTAAAGAACGCCCTTTTGCGTGAACTTGCACGCGATGGTCAAGCCTATATCATTCATAACCGCGTCGAATCTATTTACGATCGAGCTAATCATATAAAAAAACTTCTGCCTCAAGCACGCGTAGTGGTGGGCCATGGACAAATGAGTACGGAGGAGATCGATGCTGTTTTTCACGCTTTTAAAAGTGGAGCAGCTGATATTTTAGTTGCTACCACTATAGTAGAAAATGGAATTGATATTCCCAATGCCAATACAATTTTGATCGATCGGGCCGATACCTTTGGCTTAGCCGATCTCTATCAACTGCGCGGTCGCGTAGGGCGCTGGAATAGGCGTGCTTATGCTTATCTCTTAGTGCCGCGCTTGCGTTCACTTCCTGAATTGTCTAGAAAAAGGTTAGAAGCTTTAGCAGAATCCTCTGGTTATGGAGGAGGAATGAAAATTGCCATGCGCGATTTAGCTTTGAGAGGAGCTGGTAATATTCTAGGTTTAGAACAATCCGGCCATGTAGCTAACATTGGCTTTACTCTGTATTGTAAATTACTCAAGCGCACGTTAGATGCTATGCAGGGAAAAGGGCCGACTATCCTTTGCGATACGCGGTTAGAATTTCCAATCGATGCTAGACTACCAGAAGAGTATATCGATGCCGTTAGCTTGCGCATGGAAATCTATCAAAGACTAGGATCGGCTACTTCTTTAGAGGAACTAGAGGGGTTGTGGGCTGAACTGCAGGATCGCTTTGGTACTGCACCGCTGCCAGCTATCTGGCTTTATTACATGACGCGTTTGCGCGTTTACTGTTCTGCCAAAGGCTATCTCTCAGTTAAATTAGATAAAGTAGCTTTGCATACAGAACAGCAAAAAGGCAAACAAACGATTGTGCGCAAAATCCTCTTCTCTTTGCCTAAAACTCCACAAGAGTTAGAACAGAAAATTTTGGCCCTTCTCTAAATAAAAGAGCAGGCAGCCCCTATCCTCTAAATTAAAGGCTCTTGAAAATGCTGTCTTTTTCCTCTAAAAACTCCTTTAGCTTGTTTGTGGATAGAATTATCCAAAGATTGGATAATTCTTATTCCTTTTTCTACGTGATCTGCCGTATAGTTAGTATAAACTAAATTAGAACTAATTTTTGTTTTAATTCCTTCATGTCCTAAAGGTAGATCTGATATGAGTAATAAAGCACCTAAAGGTAGCTTATAGCGATAACTTGCCATAAACAGCGTAGCTGATTCCATTTCAATAGCTTGCGGTCTAGTCGTTTCTAAGCGATGTTTAAATTCTTTATTAAATTCCCAAAATCTTTTGTTAGTAGTATGGCAGATGCCAATGTGATAAATAGATTCATCTAGATCCAATACGTTAGTCACCTCTTTTTGTACTAAAAAATTAGCTAAAGCTGGTACTTCAGCCGGAAAATAAAAATCTGAAGTTCCTTCTCCGCGAATGCTAGCGACTGGTACAAAATAGTCCCCTACCTTATAGTGTTTGCGCAAGCCCCCACACATGCCCAGTAAAAGCGCTGCTTTAATGGGAAGATGCGCTAACAGATCAATCACTAAGGCAGCTGCTGGCGATCCAATTTTAAAATCTAAAATGCTAATTTTATATTGAGGGGCATGAGCTACTTTAAACATCGAGCCTTCTAAAATAGGCACTGAGCAAAAATCAGAAAAATATTGGACATACTTAGGAAAATTAGTCAGCAGTAGGTAAGGTTGAAAAGCTGTTACTTCAGAACCTGAATACCTCTCCAATGTATCTCTTGCTATCTGTGCTTCTTGCAAATTAGGATCCCATTCATAAAGTTCATGTAACATCTGTCATTTCTCCTTATTCTTTAAAATGAATCTTTTTAGTAAATTATTGAAGATGAATTTTTTATTAATTTTAAAATTAGAAATAATAATTCTCATCTCTTAATACTAAATTAATGTTTAAATTATATATTTTAGTATTATAAATATAGAACATGTAAAATAATGCAATTTTTAGAAAATACGTCTCGTGTCCCTTATTCTAATTATTTTTCCTATACTTGTCCTACTGTTAGTAAAATTTTTCATGTTTTTATCTATGCTAAATCATCATTAATTAATGCTATAGGAAATATTGCCAAAGGTATATTGAGCACTATAGCTTCTTTAGGTTTATGTTATGGAAGTTTTCTATCTTTAGGACTTAGTATTAGCATTATTATCCAAGGAGGGCTAGCCTTATTTTTTATTCCTCTAGTGACTGCTGGTTTATTTATTTATAGTACCTATAAATGTACAAAAGTAGCCTGGCATCAATTTTTTAGCGCTTTTCAAACGATCAAAGTGATTAAAAAAAAATATGACGACTGGAACATCAATAAACAGCTGAATTAATTTATATTGGGTTTCAAAAGAAGTCTATCCTCTAACTTTTACTTTAAAAAAAATTTAACTTGGTATAGCCTCTGCAAAAAAAGAACCGGGAATGGCAATGCCAAAATTGAAAAATCCCTCTAACTGCTTAGAAACTCCTCTCCTTGAAAAATCTGTTTCTTTTCCAACGGACATGAAACGCGTAGGAGTTATTATCTTAGGAGGAGGAAAAGGAACAAGACTTTTTCCACTGACGCAATCGCGCTGTAAGCCAGCCATGAGTTTTGGAGGACGCTACCGTTTAATTGACGTGCCTATTTCTAATTCTATCAATTCAGGCTGTCATAAAATTTTTATTATCACACAATTCTTATCTTCCTCTCTACATCAACATATTTTTCAAACCTATCGCCATGCTACTTTTCCATCGGGTTTTTTAGAGTTACTCCCGGCAGAACAGCGTCCCTCTTCACATGAATGGTTTCAAGGGACAGCTGATGCAGTGAGACAGAATTTAGATTATTTCATTGAAACGCCTGTCGATTATTTTCTAATTTTATCAGGTGATCAGCTTTATAAAATGAATTACTTGCATATGCTGCATTTTTCGCGTCAGACTAATGCAGACGTAGTCATTGCGAGTTTGCCAGTTTCTGCTTTGGAAGCTAGTCGAATGGGTATCCTTAAGATTGATCAAGATAATTTTGTGACAGATTTTTGTGAAAAACCTCAACAAGAGAGTGAACTGCTTCCTTTTAAAGGCTCATCTCATGAAAAGCCTTACCTAGGCTCGCTTAATAAAAAGCCTTACCTAGGC
The DNA here is from genome assembly GCA_965200675.1 of Parachlamydiaceae bacterium. Classification (GTDB taxonomy): domain Bacteria; phylum Chlamydiota; class Chlamydiia; order Chlamydiales; family Parachlamydiaceae; genus CBDAUP01. The sequence goes on from CBDAUP010000002.1 coordinate 448,281, forward strand.
TCGCTTAATAAAAAGCCTTACCTAGGCTCAATGGGCATCTATTTGTTTAAGAGAGAGGCGCTTTGCAAGCTGTTGAGTCAGGATTTAAGGGAAGATTTTGGAAAACATCTCATTCCAACAAAAGTCAAACAAGGAGGGGTAGCAGCTTACATTCATCAAGGTTACTGGGAAGATATTGGGACTGTCTCCTCATTTTATCAAGCTAATATGGCCCTCACAGAGGCTCAAGCCTCTTTTAATCTTTATGATGAAAACTGGCCTATCTACTCTAATGATTACTTTCTACAAGGTCCTAAGTTTTTTGACAGCTATTGTACGCATTCTATTATTGGCGAAGGAAGTTTAATTGAAGCTAAAGAGATTTCACATAGCATTTTAGGAGCCCGTACTGTCGTTCACTCAGGAACTATCATTCGCGATTCCTATATCATGGGCAATGATTTTTATACGCCTCCCCTTTTAACAGGACGTCTCCCTAAAACCTTGCATATCGGAAAAAATTCTATTATTCAAAAGGCTATTCTCGATAAACATATTCATATTGGCAACAATGTCTCCCTAACTAATAAAAATAATCTCAACCATTACAATGGTGAAGATGTTTACATCCGCGATGGCATCATCATTGTCCCTTGCGGGGTATCTCTCCCCGATGGCTTTACTCTTTAATATGGCTATTTTTGCCATCGCCGATCTACATTTAGCCTATGGAGTACCTGAAAAAACAATGGAGATTTTTGGCAACCCATGGATTAATTACCAAGCTAAAATCAAAAGACATTGGGAAGAATTAGTTACGGCAGAAGATTTAGTGCTATTACCTGGCGATATCTCTTGGGCTCTTAAATTAGTCGACACTAAAGCAGATTTCGATTTTATTCATGCCCTACCCGGCACTAAGGTCATGATTCGCGGCAATCACGATTTATGGTGGAATTCAATTAAACAGATTGAAGCTATCCTACCCTCTTCTATCTCTATCGTTCAAAATAATAGTTTTACTTGGAAAAATTTTGTGATTGGCGGAACGCGGTTATGGGATAGTAGTGAATATAAATTTAACCATTTAATTAACTATGTCCCTCCTATTAAGGAAAAGAAAGCTCCTGCTTTGCCAGTTTCTAAAGAGGAAGTTGAAAAGATTTTTATAAGAGAATTAAATAGACTGCATTTAAGTTTGAAAGAGATGGAAAAGAGGCCGGGTCGAAGAATCATCATGACCCATTACCCTCCTATTAGTGCTACGCTTGAGGATTCTCGCGTCTCTTTGTTATTAGAAAAATATCAGGTTGAACAGTGTGTTTTTGGCCATCTCCATAATCTTAAAAAAGACGCACCTCTTTTTGGAAAAAAAAATGGGGTGCATTACAACTGTGTTTCAGCAGATTATCTAGATTTTACTCCGCTACGCCTCACTTGTTAGAAAAAATTTTAAGTTAAACTAGCAGGTTCTAACGTAGACATTTTAACCCGTTGATCGCTTTTATCTTCCTTTTTATTTTCAGGTGTAAGATTAGTTTCCTCTATTAAAGCATCAAACTGATAACCCAATAAACGCGTAGCATAAATCCAAAACATGATAACTATCGTTAAAATAGCAGCGATGTAGGGAGCACTTAAAGTCAATGAGCCAAAAATCATCAATAAACCCGTATGAATGAGAGAACCTCCTGACTTGCCGAGCCGTGAACCTACGCCATCAATAGCAGCCTTACCTTTCAGTTTACATTCATGACTCAAAGGAATAAAAGCCATCTCTTTTGTGCCATCAAAAACCGAATATTTCATCGCTTTACTTAAACAGTTTTGGGCAGCGCCAAACATGACGGCAATAAAGAGAGGAGAAACCCCTAAAATATTCACCATTTGACCGCCATTATAATTTTTATAAAATAAAAATCCAAAGAATCCAGCGGAGGTTACTAATAAAATAATAGGAGTGATTAAAGCTGTTCGCGTCCAACCAAAACGGGAAATCGTGCGCGCCATCAAGAGAGAAGCAATAGCAGATACAATGCCGATAGTAGATGTTAAGTTGCTCATAAAATTATAGAGGTCAGCCGGAGAAGGGTAGAGCCTACGCAATTGATCTTTCCACGCAACTTCTACTAAATTAATCACTAAATTATAAGAAAGCACTAAAGTGGCAATGCAGAGAAGATATTTAGAATTAGAAAGATAAGTAAAACTCTCTTTCATTGAAAGTTTACCCTTAGCTTTTAAGGCTTTTTTTGTTTTATGAAGTTCATCAAAACTTGCGTGATTCAAAACTCTTAGATTGATCCAACGGAAGATACCCATGACAATAATGCCATTAACTAAAATCAGAGAAGTTAAGATCATAATGGAAGCAGTCCAGTCATCTTGGATCATCTGAGGCGTAGCATTTTCTTGTTGTGGTAAAAACCTAGCCACTTGACCTGCAAATATAGCGCAACAATTAGCTCCAAAGCAAAAAACTCCAAAAAAGCGTTGCGCCTCATCAATGCGCGTGACTTCATTAGCAAATCCCCAAAAGAGAACTGTCATGACGATGCTACCCCATAACTCGGACATGACATAAAAGAGGGTGAAACTCCAGTATCGAATCATCGAGGTAAGCCCTTGAAATCCTTGAGGTAAAAAACCTTGGAGGTAATCAGCTAAAGCATCAGCATGAATTAAATTTCTAAAAGGATATAAAACAAAAGCAAACAGAGCAAAGAAAAGCAAAAAGCCCGTTATAATAAAATAAAATACACTTTCTTGACTAAATCGATTAGAAAGGACAGTAAAAATAAAAGTCAGCAAGATAGCGCCCGGGAGTAAAGCCCAAACTTTAATAAAAGGGATGACTTCTGCTCCTGCTGCCGATACGGCCACTGCATCCTTCATATTTCTCAGTAAGTCATAACAAAAAACGATTAAGCAGATCATAATTAACATAGGCACAAGTTTTTTTGTTTCACTCGAATGAATCGGCCAGAATATAGATCTTAAAGATCCAAACTGTTTTTCTATAGTTAACATGTCACTTTTCCTAGATTTAAACTACAATTATATCATTTTAATGAATTTTAAAAAATTAAATTCACTTCTTTAATTTACTATCTATTGAAATTTTAATTAAAAAAAGATTTTAAACTGCTTGCTGCTCAGTTAATAAATTAGTAGAATGACCTACTTTTTGTGAAGAGTGTGTAGAAGATGAGACCGGCAACATGCCCTCTTCTTCCTCTTTTTGTTCCGTTGAAAGTTGAACAAATTGCTTACCCATTAACTTGACAGCAAAAGCCCAGCCTGCAATGACAATTAGTAAAAATACAGCTACATAAGGCGCACTAGCAGTAAAAGAAGCTAAAGTTAGAAGTAAACTTTGATGAATAAGAGCGCCTCCTGATTTGCCTAAACGCGCGCCTACTCCATCAATTGCAGCTTTTCCCTTGATCTTGATATCAGATGATAGAGGCACGAAAGCCATCTCTTTAGTTGCATCAAAAACAGAATACTTTGCCGCACGGCTCATAATATTTTGAGAAGTCCCAAAGAAAACAGCTAATACTAAAGGACTCATTCCTAAAAATTCAATCATTAACTCTCCATAACCCTCTTTAGCCAAAAAACAGCCAAAGAAGCCGATACTTGTAATAAATAAAATAATTGGCGTAATCATAGCTGTAAAAGTCCAACCGAATTTGCGTACGGCATTACCCGATACAAAAAGGGCTGTTAAAGTGGCAATAATAGCAATGAAAATAGTGATTTGGTTCATGTACAAACTATAATCGCTGGGGTCTGGATAAAGCTCATGGACTTCATGTTTCCAGACGACTTCTACTAAATTAATGACTAAATTATAAGAGACTACGATGAAAGCTAAGCACATGAGATACTTAGAATTAAGTAGATAAGAGAAACTTTCACGCATAGAAAGTTTAGTTTTAGGCTTATGCTCTTTTTTAGTATCTCCTTTGTTACAGGCTAGCGGATTATCTAAAACGTATTTATTCATCCAATAAAATAAGCCAAGAGCTGCTATGCCTGCTGCCACGACTAGAATGATGAGCATGCCCATGGTTTGGTCCCAGCCCGTATAACCAAAAGGAATATAGGGACTTATTTCCTTGCGGTAGAGAGTAACAGAGACTTGTCCAGCAAATACGCCAGATAGGTTAGCTGCAATTCCTAAAATTCCATAAAATCTTTTAGCTTCTCCGATACGTGTAATTTGATTGGCAAATCCCCAAAAGAGGACAAATAAAACGATATTTCCCCATAATTCTGCCATGACATAAAAAGCTGTAAAAGTCCAGTTGCGATACATGGCAATCATTCCTTTAAATCCTTGAGGGAGAATGAGTTGCAAAGCATCAGCCGACGCTTGAGGATGAAGATAATCGCGTATAGGATAGATCACAAAAGCGAATAAAAAGAAAAAAGCTAGAAAAAAAGAGAACATGATATAGATGACAATATCGCGCGGATAACGATTAGAAAGCCGCGTAAAAATGTAGGTCATGATGATCGAGGTAGGAAACATGGCCCAAACTTTAATAAAGGGTAGGGCTTCAGCTCCTGAATTAACTCCATTGAGAACTAAAGTATCTTTCATCGTCCTTAAAACATTATAGCCAAAAGTAACGAAAAAAAAGATGAAGAGAAGAGGAACAAGCTTTTTTAATTCATAATAATGAACAGGCCACAGATAAGTGCGCCATTTACTAAATTCACACTGATTTAAGTCATTTCCTGTCATCTAAAACCCTTTGATTAATAGAGTATCGTAATCACTACAGCTCAAAAATGTATTAGTTAGAGTCCCATCTTGTGTCCAGATTTGAAATGAAATAGGGATAGATAAAAAGGAAGTATCAAATTCATGTTGGAAGGAGGAAGATAAGCTCAACATAAGCCCCAAACTTCTTTCTTTACGCTTCTCTTTTAGGATGCTACTTTAAAAGTTATACACAGTTAAGTCAATATTTTGCAAATGATTTTTATTCTTTGCATCTGTGAAATTGACAAAAAAATATTTTAATAAGTAATTATTATACAATAGAATTAAATTAGTTGTAACTATTATTAATCATTCCAATTTTATTTTTTAATCTATTTAATTATCTGATAAAGCTTCAATACAAGGTAACTGACCTAATTCAATGTATTCTAAAGTAGCTCCGCCTCCAGTCGATAAATAGGTCATTTTATCAGCTAAATTATTAGCCTGTAGAGCAGCAATAGACTCTCCTCCTCCCACAACTGTCGTTGCCGCTAACGTCGATAAAACTTTAGCTATTTCCACTGTTCCTTGGTCAAAAGGAGGCTGTTCTATGATTCCCAACGGCCCATTCCAAAAAATAGTTGATCCCTTTTGCAGTTCTCGTGCAAATAAGCTCACGGTTTTTGGACCAATATCACCCCCATAATACCCTTTCGGAATCTCATTAGTTATTTTAATGGAATTTAAAGAAAAAGAAGGTGCACTTTTAGCTACTCGATGATCAATAGGTAGCCAGCAAGCAATCGCGCGTTCTTGACAGCTCTGCATTAATTCTTTAGCTTCTTTTAGTAAAGGTTCTTCATAAAGAGAATCTCCAATCACATGACCTTGAGCTTTAAGAAAGGTATAAGCCATGCCACCTCCAATAAAAAAACCCTGTACTTTAGGTATTAACGTTTTTAAAAGACTCATTTTTGATGAAACTTTTGCGCCTCCCATCACAGCATAAAATGGCTGTGAAGGCTTAATCAGAATCGCATTTAAAAATTCTATCTCTTTTTGCATTAAAAATCCCATAGCAGCTTTGCCTGGAAAACAGGCAGCTAGGTAAAAAGTTGAAGCGTGCTTTCTATGAGCTGTTCCAAACGCATCATTAACGTAACAATCCCCTAATTTTGCTAAATTTTTTACAAAAGAAAAATCAGTTAAGGGTTCCTCTTCAGCCGGATGAAAGCGCAGATTTTCTAGTAAAATAACTTGGCCTGGCTGTAACTGCTCAATGTAATTTTCAATAGCAGGCCCTATACAATCAGGGGCTAAGTAAACAGATTGACCAAGTAGCTCTTCTAATTTTTTAGCACAAAGGGCTAAAGAATGATCACTTTTTTGTGTACCTATTGGTTTGCTTTGGGGTCTACCTCTATGACTCATTAAAATCAGTTTAGCCCCTTGATTTAAACTATAAGAGATAGAGGGAAGAGCCGCCCGAATACGCGTATCATCTATGATTTTTTCTCCACTTATCGGTACATTAAAATCGACGCGCATTAACACTTTCTTTTTTTTTATGACTAAATCTTTAAGCAACAGCTTTGACATAGAAAGTCCCACTAGAAATAATTATAAAAAATTTTGAACGCGTTTTAAAAAAAATGTATGGAGCGCTGTTTGATTAGTCAATTCAGCATGAAAAGTAGCAGCTAAATGCTGACCTTGAGCAATTAAGACAGGTTCTTGATTAAAAAGTCCCAAGATCTCTACTTTTTCACCCCATTTTTTAATGCGGGGCGCTCTAATAAAAAATCCCGTTAATAGTTGCGATTTGTGAAGATCCAGTTGACACTCTATTTCAGCTTTAAATGAATCAGCTTGACGACCAAAGGCATTGCGTTCAACTGTAATATCGAGACAACCCCAAGGAATAAAAGAATTCTCTATCACATTTTTTGCCATGATAATCAGACCGGCACACGTGCCAAAAAGAGGTTGATGCTTGGCAAACTGATGGAGGGGTTCTATGAGATGACTAGTTTCAATTAATTTCATCATAGCCGTCGACTCACCACCGGGGATAATGAGGGCTTGGCAATTAGATAGCTCTTTAACGCGTCGCACTTCTAAAACTTGTACACCTAAGTATTTTAAAATCTGGGCATGTTTAGCAAAGGCTCCCTGTAAAGCTAACACACCGATTGTTAAACTTTTCAAGCCTATCATCTAACTCTTAACCCTCCTAATTTTACCATCCGCATTTTACCATCCGCGAGAAGCCATTAGTTCATCAGGTTTCAGATGTTGAGTCGTCATGCCCATCATGCCATCCATTAAACCCATGGATACTTCAGCTAAAATGGTAGGATCATTAAAATGCGCAACAGCCGCTACAATGGCTTTAGCTCTTTGGATTGGATCTTCTGATTTGAAAATTCCAGAACCAACAAACACACTTTCAGCTCCTAGCTGCATCATTAAAGCTGCATCAGCAGGTGTAGCAATGCCACCAGCCGCAAAGTTAGGGACCGGTAATTTTCCAGTTTTAGCTACTTGTTGTACAAGTTCAAAAGGAGCGCCCATTTCTTTAGATAAAGTCATTAACTCCGCAGGATCAGCTAACTGCAATCTTTTAATAGCCTGAGTTAGGGCCCTCATATGGCGGACCGCATCGACTACATTTCCAGTACCTGCTTCTCCTTTAGTGCGAATCATGGCAGCTCCTTCGCCAATGCGTCTCAAAGCTTCACCTAAATTTCTGCAACCACAGACAAAGGGAATGCGAAAGACTTGTTTATCAATATGATAGCTTTCATCTGCTGGCGTTAGCACTTCACTTTCATCGATAAAATCTACAAATAAGGCTTCCAAAATTTGGGCTTCTACAAAATGACCAATCCGACATTTAGCCATAACGGGAATGGACACCGCTTCTTGAATCTTTTGAATGAGATCAGGGTTAGACATCCGTGCTACTCCACCTTGAGCACGGATATCAGCTGGAATCCTTTCCAATGCCATCACAGCGACAGCACCTGCTGCCTCGGCAATTTTTGCTTGTTCAGGTGAGATCACATCCATGATCACTCCGCCTTTAAGCATTTCTGCCAATCCTACCTTTACTTCCCACGATCCTTTCTCTGGAAGTAAACTGTAATCTTTGTTCTTAGGCATTTTTTAAACCCCTTTAATTGCTTATCGACACAATTATGACGATCTGTATCAAATGTGGAAAGAAGAAACTCCAATTTTTCTCTATTAGCTTAAGTTTCTAACTCTAATTTGAACTCTTTTAGTGGAAAAGAGGGCAGTTAATAGCATCATAGAAGCTAACATAGCATAAGTTGCAGGCTCTGGTGTCGCTACAAAAGATCCTTTATCCGCATTATAACCGATAAAAGAACCGCTATTAACTTGACCTGATCCATAGAGATTGTTGACAACTAAGTTACCTTGTAAAACGCCATTAGTGAAAGTTACATCTGCTTTAGGTGCTAGTAAGCTAGCAAAAGTACCGCCAGTCATTGAAATTGAAGTGGCATTAGGTAAATTAATCAACACATTATTCATGTTCAAACCACCTGAAAAATTGTAAGTAGGCGCAGCTAAACTAGAGATAGCTCCACTATTGGTGATATTAAAAATGAGATAAGAATTAGCAGAGCCCGATAAAGTAATGCCTGTTAAACTATTAAAATTGCTTAAGGTAATGTTAATAATATTTCTGCCGGTAGTAAGAGTACTGGTTAAAGTGCCATAACTAGTAGTATAAGTTGTGGATGCAGTAGAATTTGCCCAAAAACTACTGGCATTTTTAAAATAATTAGACACAGTTGTTTGATTTAAAAAGGGAGTATAACTAACTCCTGTCGTCATTGTTCCATTAATTGTAGCCGTTGACTGATTTGTCCCAGTCACGCTAACATTGCCCGTAATTGTTCCATAGCTACCGGCTAAGTTTCCACCGGAAGAAACATTGCCATTAATTGTAGAATTATTAGTAGTTACAGTACCAGCAGCTTGAATGCCACCGTTATTAGTCGCACCTGTATAACTGACAGTTCCTCCTGAATATAGAGAGTAAGGAGTTGCAGAAGAAGCTGACCCATTAGCATTCAAACTAAAATTTTGCAGATAATCACTTCCACCTGAACCTGCCATCCCTTGGAAATCAGATCCACTATAAGGATTTGTTGAACTGCCGATATTGCCGATTGTATAAACGTTAAGAGCTGAAGGGTCTGTATTCAAATCAGCCTGTAAGTTAAAAAAACTTAAAGTACTGGTCAAAATGCCCAATAGAATATATTTTTTGTTCATAATAACCTCTATTAGAATTAGAGAACTTGACTAAATGAGCAGGTTTAATGCCATCATTGATGAAATGTATAACTATTTTTTAAGTTACCTTAGTTTTTAGAGTGTCTTTGTATTCTAAAATAAGAAAAATAATATCTGTTAAACTAAGAGCAGAGGTATCGATGACCAATGCATCTTTTGCTTGGCAAAGAGGTGAAATTTGACGATGGCTATCATAGTGATCGCGTTTATTGATCTCTTCTAAGGTTTGCTCTAATGTTAAATTTTTATTTTCTAAAGGAAATTTATCGATGGGAAACTTAGCTAATAATTCTTCAAAACGCCTCTTTGCCCGTACTTCTGCTTTTCCCGTTAAAAAGATTTTAATATCTGCTTGAGGAAAGACAACCGTACCCATATCGCGTCCTTCAAATATAGCATTAACACCTAGAGCAAATTTTTGCTGTAAATTGACTAATTTATCGCGTACGGGCTTCATAGCAGAGATAGCCGATACAGCCGTTGTAACAGCTGTACCACGGATTTTTTCCGTTACATTTTCATTTTCTACATAATAGTACTTTTCACCCTGCCTAATTTTTATATCAAAATTGAAAGTCGTCAAAAATTGAGTCACAGCTAATAAGTCATTGAGATCAATCTGTTGTTTTAACATAGCATAAGTTAGACAGCGATACATTGCTCCTGTATCAAAATAAATATAACCAAGCTCACGTGCAAGAGCCTTAGCAATCGAGCTTTTACCGGTAGCGACAGGTCCATCGATCGTAATAATCACATACACTCCTCTCTATAATTAACTTAAAGTTCTAGGCTAAATTTGAATTCATTTTTAAAAATAAATAAAGAAAAGGGATCGTAAAGATAAGCGAATCTAATAAATCTAAAATACCCCCAATGCCAGGTAGATGATTGCTATCTTTTACTTGCCAATCTCTTTTCAAAAGAGATTCACAAAGATCGCCAAATTGAGCTAATAACGAGAGGACAAGACTAAGTCCTATGCTTTGCCACAGTGTCAAGCTAATAGGAGGCATAGCAAATCCATAGTTTATTATTAGATAAAAGCAAAGGCTCATCATTAAGGAAAAAACCGCTCCTCCTATGGCACCTTCGATTGTTTTCCCAGGGCTAATAAAAGAGGCTAGTTTCTTTGAACCATACGCTTTTCCACAAAAATAAGCACCAGTATCCGTCATTTTTGTAACAGCCACTAAATAAAGCACCCACCAACTGCCTTGTTGACCTTGCTTTTCTGGGAAAAAGTAGAGAATGGGAATGATACAAGTAAGCGGTACAGTTAGATAAACAAATCCAAAAAATGTAGCTGCTAAATTGACAAAGGGCTCTTTACCTGTTATAAAAAAATAGCTGAAGGCTAAGATAAGTGCTAAAAATAAGACAGCTTCTGGCAAAATGTGCAAGTACCTCATGCTTTTAGAATGAGTTTCATTAAAGAGAACTTGCGTCTGTAAAAAAGTAGCAAAAATATAGAGACAAGAACAACTAATACTGAGCTTAGTTAGAGGCTGATAGCCTTTATTTTGAATCAGGCGATAGAATTCTGTCAATCCTGCTCCTACTAATCCCATGATTAAAATGACAAAGAATATTTTATAGAATCCATAGGAAAAATAAAGACAAGTCAAAAAAAGAAAAATAGCTACTGCACTAAAAATTAACCGCTGTTGTAAATTTTGGCTTATTTTATGAGTCATCCGTTGCCACCTAGCCGACGTTTGCGGCTTTGATAATCAATGACAGCTGTCAATAAATCATCCGGTTGAAAAGCAGGCCATAATTTATCGACAATGTAGATTTCACTATAAGATAATTGCCATAAAAGAAAATTACTAAGACGACTTTCTCCACTTGTACGAATAAAAAGTTCAGGATCAGCCCATAATTTTGTATCGAGATAATGACTGATTAACTCTTCTGTAATTTCCTCTTTTCTAATTTTTTTTTGCTCGCAATCCTCTACAATAGTTACTATAGCGCGTTTCAATTCATCGCGCGATCCATAATTTAAAGCGGCAATCATCTCTATTTCTTTGCAATGAGCTGTCGCTTTTTTAGTCTCTTCTATTAATGTACGAGTGGATAGAGAGAAAGGAGCTAAATTGCCAATGGTATGAAAGCGAATACTTTTATCTATCATCTCTTGGCATTGCTCAGTTAAAAAATTTTCTAGTAACCACATTAAGGCTTGTATTTCACTAGGATCACGAACCCAATTCTCTGTAGAAAATAAATAGAAAGTAATGACTTTAATACCCAGTTCTTTAGCAGCTTTTACAATAGTAATTAAATTATTAGCACCCTCTGCATGACCTTGATCAATTTGAGCTGCTTGTTGTCTAGCCCAACGCCTATTGCCATCCGGTATGATTACAACGTGATGCGGTACACGCTTTTTGTCTAGTAAAGCTAACTGTTTATCAGAGAAATAAGAAGGATCAGAAAAAGTAAACACACTTAATCTCCTGCTTTGAGAACTTCCATAAAAGCGCTTTGTGGAATGCTGACTTTGCCAATACCCATCTCTTTCATGCGCTTCTTACCTTTCTTCTGCTTATCCCATAGTTTTCTTTTGCGACTAATATCACCACCATAACACTTAGCAGTTACATTCTTAGTCAGCGCACTGATAGTTTCACGTGCAATGATTTTACCTCCAATTGCAGCTTGAATAGGAACTTTAAATAACTGCTTGGGAATCACTTGACTCAGCTTAGCACAAATAACTCTTCCTTTTGATTCAGCTTTTGAACGATGAACTAGGCAAGAGAAAGCATCGACTGGTTCTTCATTGACTTTGATCTCTAACTTAATGATATCACTCTCTTCATAATTATCAAACTCATAATCAAAAGAGCCATACCCTTTAGTCAGTGATTTTAATTTATCATTGAAATCGATGATAATTTCATTGAGAGGAAATCGATAAGTGACCATCAGTCGTTTAGCGTCAATTGTTTCTGTTTTAATACACAGGCCGCGCTTTTCTAATCCCAAGCTCATGACAGCCCCTAGATAATCAGAAGGTACGATAATATGGCATTTCACCCAAGGCTCTTCCACCCATTCAATGTAGGTGGGATCAGGATAATGAGTAGGATTATCTATACTAACGACTGTACCGTCATTTAGAGTAAATTTATAAATAACACTAGGTGCGGTAGAAATAATATCGACATCAAACTCCCGTTGAATTCTTTCAAAAATGATTTCCAGATGCAAGAGGCCTAAAAAACCGCAGCGAAAACCAAAGCCTAAAGCCATGCTGCTCTCTTGTTCCATGTGAAGAGCTGAATCATTGAGTTGTAATTTCAACAACGCATCTCTTAAAGCTTCAAAGTCATTAGAATCAATGGGATAGATTCCAGCAAATACAACGGGATTGATATTTTTAAAACCCGGTAGAGGTAAAGGAGCAGGATAGCGATGCAAAGTAATAGTATCGCCTATTTTGACATCAGAGGTAATTTTGATATTAGCTACCATGTAGCCTACTTCACCTGGCAAGAGCACATCAACGGGTATTTCATGAGGAATAAATTTACCAACTTCCAGTACTTCAAAATACTTGCCGGTTACCATCATTCTAATTTGAGAGCCCTTTCTAATTTCTCCACTCATGATGCGAATATAAACCATCACTCCGCGATAAGCATTGTAATGCGAATCAAAAACGAGCGCGCGCAATAGAGTATCAGCGGGTTCTGCAGGAGGAGGAATCTGAATTAAAATTCTCTCTAAAATAGCTTCAATGCCAATACCTGATTTTGCCGAACAGCCAATTGCATCGGAGGCATCCAATCCAATAAAATCCTCGATTTGCTGGCGTACTCCTTCTATATCAGCCGTTGGCAAGTCAATTTTATTAATAACTGGTACAATAGTTAAATTTCTTTCCAAGGCTAAATGCACATTAGCTAAACTCTGCGCCTGGACGCCTTGACCAGCATCTACTACCAGAATAGCGCCCTCGCAAGCAGCTAAAGAACGGGAAACCTCGTAAGTAAAATCAACATGACCTGGAGTATCAATCAGGTTGATCTCATATGTTTGCCCATCTTTAGCTTTATAAATCATCGTGACAGGATGAGCTTTGATTGTAATGCCCCGCTCCCGTTCCAAATCCATATTATCTAAAATTTGTGCTTGCATATCGCGCCCTTCAATTGTATGCGTCAACTCTAGCAAACGATCGGCAAGTGTCGATTTACCATGGTCGATATGGGCAATAATTGAAAAATTGCGAATATTTTTTAATTGATAGTGAAACATAAGTAGAATATCTTGTGTATGAGTAAACTATAATTGATTTTATTAACTTTTCATCGTACTAATTTTTGCAAAATGCAGATCAGATCACCCTCTTCAATTGTGATGCTAATGGATTCACTTAAACAGCTATTAGATAGACTGAAGAAATCCTTACTTAAATGACTCTCTTGTAAGTTCCATTTTAATCCTTTAGAAGAGACGCCTCTGGCCTCTTTGGCCAAAGGTAAAAAAGAGATCGTTTGTCCTTTAATACAACTAATTTCTTGGCTTTGTTGAATGCAAAAAATTAATTCTATCTCTGACTCTATCACTAAAAGCTGAGGATAACGGCTAAGCAAATGTAAATTAGCTAAGAGATGATCAACTCTTTTTCCTAGCGCACCAAAGAGAGCAATTTTTTTAGCACCTAGCGTCAAAGCTAATTTAATAGCTAGCTCTGTATCACTTTCATTTTTATCCTTAGGAAACTGCTGATAAGGAACTTGCTGATAAAACTGATAAATTTCCTGATCGATGGAATCGCCATCTCCTATGATTAGATTAGGAGATAAACCCATTTGGTGGCAATAGTTTAATCCTCCATCCGCTGCAATCAGATAAGAGTAAGATTGAATTAAAGTAGAGATCGCTTGAAAATCATCTATTGCCCCATTAGCTACAATAGCAATTGTAGGATAAGTAGTGTTAGGATGACGATTTCCTAAACAAGTTTCAACACTGTTCATATGCGGCCAAGATGACTTGAACATCCACCAAGTTGCCTTGACTAGAACCTGAATCTAGCGCGTCTACCAATTCCGCCATGGCCGCAAGCATCAAATTATAGACATGCCTTTAGTTGTTCGCAATTGAAATTTGAGAAGGAAAAAATTTATAAGAGTGATTCAACTTAATTTTTATTAATTTTGGGGTTTTGTTATAATTAATTTTTTATCTGATTAGCTTTTAATAGGTAATTAAAATCGAAAAATTGAATTAATATTAATTTTTGCTAAAATGGTTAGAACAGTTTGAAAAAATTTTCAAATTAGGTTATATTTCTATTTTAGTCATTATCAAAAGTATTTGCCATGTCACCTGTTTATTCTAGAACTAAGCCTTTTCTAGCTTCAGTTAAAGAGCGTTATACCTTAAGTAAAGAGGGATCTGAAAAATTTACGCATCATGTGGTTTTAGATATCAAGGGGTCTGGGATCGATTATGTAGTAGGCGATAGTGTAGGTATTTATCCTGCACATGATGCTACACTAGTTCAAGCGACCTTAGACGCCTTGCAAGCTCAAGGCTCAGAAGAGGTTTTGGATAAAAATACAGGCAATAAAGTTTCGTTGCGAGAATTTTTAAGTAAAAAAGCCAATTTGACAGAAATCAATCGCAAAATCGTCATGGAGATAGCTGAGCGTCAACCACAGTTAGATAAAAAGGCTCAACTTAATCTATTGTTGCAAGAAACACATAAAGTAGAATTAAAAGCGCATTTAAAGGAACGCGAATTATGGGATTTTTTGTTGGAGCATGCTGAAGTTAGATTTACGCCAGAAGAGATCATTAATTTTATACAGCCGATGCTGCCGCGTTTTTATTCTATTGCCTCATCTAAACAAGCTAGCGGCGAAGAGATTCACTTAACAGTCTCTTATGTCAAGTATATTTCTAATCAACATCAACGTTTTGGAGTCTGCAGCCATTATCTTTGCGATCTCATTCCACTTTATCAGCCGTTAGTGCCTCTTTATATTCAGCCGCATCATGGTTTCACTTTGCCCCCTCAGTCTGATGCAGCTATGATTATGGTCGGTGCAGGCACTGGTATAGCTCCCTATCGAGCCTTTATGCAAGAGCGCTTATTTAAGGGAGATACAGGTAAAAACTGGCTTTTTTTTGGCGAGTGGAATCGCGCTTATGATTACTTTTATGAAGATTTTTGGGTAGAATTAGAAAAGCTAGATAAACTTAAAGTATCTTTAGCTTTTTCTAGAGATCAAGAGCATAAAATTTATGTTCAAGATCGCTTGTTAGAAAATGCACAAGAGGTCTTTCAATGGCTTGAAAAAGGCGCTTATTTTTATGTCTGTGGAGATGCACACCATATGGCTAAAGACGTCGATGCGGCTTTGCATCAAATCATCCAGGAACAGGGCGATCAAAGTGAAACTGAAGCTAAAGCCTATATCAAAAATTTGCGCGCCACTAATCGCTATCTACGAGACATTTATTAAGTGAGATATTTATTAAACAAAAGATGAATTAAAAAAAACTTAAATTGAGATTTTTAATTCTTCTTGCGTTGTGACAATAGCAAAACACTGAATTCCCTCTCCACGACCAAAATCTGTCAAACCCTCCCCTGAAGTAGCGGTGATGCCAACTTGCACAACCTCTAATTGCATCACGCGTGCGATGTTATGACGCATGTCTAACAAGCGTTCTTTTAAGCGCGGTTTTCTTGCTTCTAATGTTAGCGCCACATGTGTAATCTGCTGTTTGCCTAATGTCTCTAAAGCTTTTTTTAGATAAATTTCACTATCTACAATCCCCTCTTTTAAACAGAGTTCATCCGCTAGAGCTCCTAAAATTAATTCTCCTGTCAAAGAAGAAATAGCATTACAGATAGCGTGAAAAATGACATCGCCATCGGAATTAGCTATTAAACCCGGCACATGATCAAAAATTAAACCTCCAATGATACAGGGCTTAATCGAATCAGTAGCTAAAAAACGGTGGCTATCTTGACCTATACCTGTGCGAACTATCATGTAACTGCCTCTTAAAATGGGATATAGTATTAAATTTTGCTATAAATGGTACCTATTTTTAGGCTTAAATGAAAGTCAAAAAAGAAGAGGTTTAAAATTACATTGTAAAAAAAATAAATTTCTGCTAAAAGAAGCGAATTTAAAAGATCAACTCTCACTGTTACAAAATCTCATAATTTAGTAATCAAATGGAAGCTTTAAAAGTTAAGGGAGGAGTCCCCCTTAAAGGACACATTAAAGCAGCCGGTGCTAAGAATGCCATGACGAAGCTGCTAGTAGCTTCTCTTCTATCTGACAAACGCTGTATCTTTTATAATGTACCTGATATCGGCGATGTCGATGTCACCGTAGCTCTTTGTAAAGAAATTGGCATGGAAGTCAAATGGGACCGTACTGCCGGCATCATGGAAGTAATTACGCGCGAATTAAAAACTTCCTATATTCCTCAACGTTTTTCAGGGGCTAATCGCATTCCCATTTTAATGATCGGAGCGCTTTTAGGCCGTACTGAAGAGGATATTATTGTACCGACAGTAGGTGGCTGCCTAATAGGAGAGCGGCCTGTCGATTTTCATATCAAAGCGCTAGAAAAATTAGGTGCTGTCATTGAGTACCGGGAAATGAAAAAGGAAGGAGCTTACTTTGCTCATGCGCATAATGGGCTTAAAGGAACTCAAATTACCTTGCCTTATCCTTCGGTTGGTGCTACGGAAAATACGATTTTAGCTAGTATTACGGCTAGAGGGTTGACGATCATTAAGAATGCTGCCACTGAACCAGAAGTTGTCGAACTGATCCTATTTTTACAAAAACTAGGAGCTATCATCACCTTAGATGTCGATCGCACAATTCGCATTCAAGGCACCCGCAGGTTTCATGAGGTCGAACATACAGTAATCTCCGATCGCATTGAAGCTGCTTCCTGGGCTATGGCAGCCGTGAGCTCTAAAGGACGCATTTTTGTCGAAGGAGCTCAACACCTTAACATGGTTACGTTTCTCAATAAGATTCGCGAAGTAGGCGGTGGCTTTGATATTAAGAGTAATGGCATTGAATTTTATTATGATGGGCCCTTGCAAGGAGGTATTCATCTAGAAACAGACGTGCACCCTGGCTTTATGACAGACTGGCAACAGCCTTTTATGGTGTTATTAACTCAAGCTTCTGGCACCTCTGTCATTCATGAAACTGTCTATGAAAATCGCTTTGGCTATACGGAAACACTAGTCGAAATGGGAGCTGATATTACTTTATTTAGACAATGTTTAGGCGGTAAACAGTGCCGTTTTGCTTCACAAAGTTTTTCTCATAGTGCAATTGTCAAAGGACCTACTATTTTGCATGGCAAAGAGATTTGCATTCCCGATTTACGAGCAGGTTTTGCTTATGTTTTAGCTGCGCTTATTGCCTCCGATGTTTCCATTATCTCTGGCCTGCCTTTTCTAGAGCGCGGTTATGAAAGAATCGTGCAAAAAATGGAATTATTGGGTGCTCAAATAGAAAGAATCAAGATCAATGATAAGCCGGATGTGACAATTACCGGCGGTCGCAAACGCAGTGGTCGAGAAGAATTAGAAACAACTCCCATTTTGCGTTAGTTTAAACCACTTTTCTTATCAAATTTTATATTAAGGCTACCTTGTGCAACCCTGGCAACAAATATGGCGCACTAATTTCACTGATTTAACTAAACTAGCTGATTTCCTCGAGCTAAATGCTGAGCAACGGAGGGAGCTTCACCCTTCTTCCTCTTTTGTACTTAACTTACCCTTGCGCTTAGCGCAGAAGATTACTAAAAGAACGCTAGAAGACCCTTTATTAAAACAGTTTGTGCCTCTCTTATTAGAAAATCACGTTCATGAGGAGTTCCTAACTGATCCTGTAGGCGATCGATTAAGCTGTTCTACTCCTAAATTATTGCACAAATATGCAGGACGCGTGTTACTTTTGCTCACTAGTGCTTGCGCTATGCATTGCCGCTATTGCTTTCGTAAAAATTTCGATTATGATGTGGATCTTAAAGGCTTTGATCGAGAAATAGAGTACATTAGAGCAGATCCTACCATCCAAGAGATTATTTTAAGTGGCGGCGATCCTCTATCTCTTTCTAATAAAAATTTAAAAGAGCTTTTTAAAAAATTGAGTTCCATTCCTCATCTTAAACGATTGCGCTTGCATACGCGCTTTCCCATGGGCATTCCCGAACGAATCGATTGTGAATTGTTAGAATTACTTCATGACTTATCTTTACAAGTTTGGATTGTCATTCATGCTAATCACGCTAGAGAATTTGATTCAGCTATCTGGACTGCCTTACAGCAATTGAGAAGACAAGGCGCTGTTTTATTATGCCAATCGGTCTTACTAAAAGGAGTCAATGATTGTTTAGAATCTTTAGTTGATCTTTGTCAAACACTTGTCGATCATGGCATTTTACCCTACTATTTACACCAATTAGATCGCGTAACAGGTGCTAGACATTTTGAAGTAGCTGAGGAGCGCGGGAGAGAGCTCATCGAGCAGTTAACTCATCGTTTATCAGGATATGCCGTTCCTAAATATGTGAAAGAAATCAGTCAAGAACCCAGTAAAACAGCTCTCACAACCGCTTATTTGCCTTCAGCTTCTCTTTATTGATAGTTTTTCTTTAGTGAGGTTACTTAGTTACATTCTATCGACTGTAGAAATGCCGAGAAGAGCTAGACCCTGTTTTAAAACTCTACCTGTTAACTTGCATAGTGAAAGTCGACTGGACTGTTGAACACTCCCCTCTACGCGGCAATCTCTAAAAAATGCATTAAATTTTTCTGCTAAAACATAGAGATATTCAGTTAACTTATGGGGAATTAACTCTTTTGCTACTACTTCTAAGGCTTCGGCAAATTGCAAAAGATGAAGACCTAAGGCTATTTCAGCAGGATGCTCTAGAACTATTTCACTATAGGCTAACTCATTGGAGACCTTGCGTTTAATGCCAGCAATTCTAACATAAGCATAGAGTAAAAAAGTAGCCGTATTACCCTCGAATTTTAACATGCGCTCATAACTAAAGGTGTAATCTCCTATGCGGTTACAAGATAAATCGGCATATTTAACCGCCGCTAAACCCAAGGTGCAGCCTATTTTACGACGCTCCTCCTCATTCATTTCCGGTAACCGTTCAGTTAGGATTTTTTCTGCTTGTTGAATCGCTGTCTGCAATAAGTCAATCAACTTTTCTGTTTCGCCAGAACGCGTGCGAAATTTCTTGCCATCACTACCTAAAACAAGGCCAAAAGTCACATGATCGAGCTGTACTTCCCTATTTTCTAAATACCTAGCTTGCTTAGCCGCTTTAAAAATCATCTGAAAATGCGTAGTTTGACCCGCATCTGTGACATAAATGAGCCTGTCGCCTTTTTCGATCTCAATCCGATGCCAGATAGCTGCCATATCCGTTGTAGCATAGTTATAACCCCCATCAGATTTTTGGACCATCAAGGGCAAAGGATCTCCCTCTCTATTGATGAATCCAGGGAGATAAATGCATTTAGCTCCTGCTGAAAGTTCTATTAGGCCCTTTGCTTCCAAAGCCTGGACAATGTTTGCTAAAAAAGGATTGTAAAAAGACTCTCCTCTATCTTCTATTCTAATGTTTAAAAGGTCATAGATCTCTTGATAAGCTTTTCTAGAAATCGTACAAATTAACTCCCATGCTTTTAGAGCCGCAGTCTCTCCTGTTTGCAAAGCAACTACCTCTAACTGAGAAGCTTTTTTAAAATGCGCCTCTTCATCAAAAGCTTTTTTAGCTGCTCTATACCAGGTTACTAAATGAGAAAGATCCGTCGTTTCGCGACCCTCTAAGACTAAAGGCACATGCTCTTTCATGTAATGAATGAGCATGCCAAAAGCTGTACCCCAATCTCCAATGTGATTGAGTCTCAAAACGCGATGACCTAAGAATTCAAAGAGCCGGGCTAAGCAATCGCCAATAATCGTAGAGCGCAAATGGCCTACATGCATCTCTTTAGCAATATTAGGTGAGGAAAAATCAATGATAATTTTTCGAGGATTCACAGGATAAGCTAGACCAAAATGGGGCTCATTCTGCATTTGATTAAGCTGCGCTTCTAAGAACACAGGAGAAAGAACAATATTGATAAATCCAGGCCCTGCAATCTCTATTTGATCGACAAACAATGGATAGGCTTGCTCATCCACTTGATGATTGGCTTGGAACTGCTTTATAATCTCTTCTGCTATTTGACGAGGGCTCTGTTTTAAAGGCTTTGCTAGTTTCAGTGCTGAATTAAATTGGTAATGGCCAAATTTTTCATGGCTACTTTGAACAACCTCAGCACAAAATAGGTCTGCTTGAGAAATTAAAGCTGGATAAGCTTCTACTGTAGCCTTTGTAAAAACTTGAGTTAATAATTTGAGAATAGTTTCCATACCTGCTAGTTTATAGAAAATTAAAAATGTAGGAAATAAAATTCCCCCATTCATGAGGAAAATTTACTTGATTAATTTTAAATTGGATCCTATACTTATTCCAGTTCAAAGTAAGAATTGTATGTTCAACCTAGCTCAATCTTAGATAAGTTTAAGATAGATAGGGTTATTCATATACTCTAATTGCCATCCACTAAAGGTTTCCTATGACAAAGATTATAATTAATGAAGATGACCAAAAAGCTTTAAAATCATTTCTTAATGATCATAGTCCAGCTGACCTTGTGCATACTTACCTTTGCTTTATTGAGAATAAATTTGATATTGAGCCGGTGCTTTTTCTCAAAGAGAAGAAGATTTACCAAAGTGTAGAGGCGGCGATTAAGTCTCTAGAAAAAGCAGATAAACTGTGGCATGAAACAGAGATAAAGATTGGCTTTAGCAATCAAAGTGTCAATGAAGAAACAAAAAAAATATACATCTGTCCCTTTACAGGTAAAGTCTTTGGCGATAATACCCATCCTAATCCTCAAGATGCTATTTACGATTGGGTGGAAAAGTGTCCTCAAAATACAGAGAGAAAGGGGGGCTTGCGCGTTAAAAGATTTTTTATCTCTGATGATGCTGAAGTCATCAAAAGTTTTTTAGCTAAGACTAAACCCAAAGATCCGATCACTAAAGTTGTTTTTTCTTCCGTATTAAGCGGCAAATTGTTCAATACTAAACAAGCTGTCTTAGATGATTTTAAGAAAAACTATCTAAAAGCTATTTCTCTATTTGAAGTACAAAATCAAAACCGTTTTGAAATAGAGGAAACATTCTTAGCTTTTATTCAAAAACAATTGATAGAAGACAAAATTACAGCTTTTGTAGAAGCTCTGGCGGAGATTCCCGATTTTGTCCCCTATGTGGAGCACTGGATTGAGTAAAAAGTGCACTATTTTATTAGTCAATCTGCCAAACAGACTCAAAATTTAGGTTATCAACTAGGAAAACAGCTTCTTCCTACCAGTATTATCTGTCTTTTCGGTGATTTAGGCGTAGGTAAGACGACTTTCACGCAAGGTCTTGTTAAAGGCGTGACTGGCCAAGATTATGTTGTGGATAGCCCTACCTTTACTTATCTCAATATTTACTCTCATCCTCTGACTAGCTCCAATTTTTACCATTTTGATCTCTATCGCTTACAAAATAGTGAGGAATTTTTAAAAATGGGTTTTGAAGAGTATCTTTTTTCCGATGGCATCTGTTGTATAGAATGGTCAGAAAAAATTGAAGAGATTCTCATCCCTCTTAACTATCATAAAATTATTTTACAGCATTTAACTAACGAGAAGGGTGAGCAAAAAGATGAAACTAATGAAAGACGCCAAATTTTAGTGGATGGAGATTTTATTTTAACATGAAAAAGTTTTCTTTTAAAAATGCTCTCTACATTAAATCAGCTATTAAAGAAAAAGACTATCCAATCTTACGCAATCTTCATGGCGATTTTTTACCAGAAATTGCCGTAGCTGGCCGCTCTAATGTCGGCAAGTCTACGCTACTCAATTCTCTTTTTCAAAGTAAGGATTTAGTCAAAACTTCTTCTGTGCCCGGTAAAACCCAAATGCTTAATTTCTTTACGTTAGATCAACAACTTTGCTTTGTCGATTTACCAGGGTATGGCTATGCAAAAGTACCAGAAAAAGTGCGTCAGCAATGGGGCCCTATGGTCCAAACTTATTTAAACAAACGAGAAACTCTACACATTGTACTTTGTCTATTTGATATTAGACGTATGCCCAATGTAGAGGATAGGCAATTATTAGAGTGGGCTATCCAAGCGCATAAGGCTGTTATCTTAGTTTTGACTAAAGTAGATAAGGTCACTATTAATGAAAAGAAAAGTCAGACTGAACGCATTTTAAAGGCCTTCAATTTTGGCAACTTGCATTACGTTCATTACTCCTCTATCAAGAGAATAGGTTATAAAGAGCTGGTAGGTATGTTAAAAGATGCATTACAAAAAGAGGAAGAAGAGCAAGATTTAACAAGTGAAGAATTAGAAGAGGAAGAGATAGAAAATGAGAATGCCAATGGTAACTCTTAAAATCGAGGATAAACGATGACCTTACTTCAGCATAAAGGGCTCCATAAGCAGCTTTTTGTCTGCATTGATTGTGAAACGACAGGACTTGATCCTAAACAAGATCGCATCATCGAAGTAGCCGCTATGCTTTTTAATCATGAAGAGATTTTTGCCGAATTTCAAACTTTAATTGATCCTGGCTGTCTCATTCCCAAGTCTTCTATTGCCATTCATCACATTTCGCAAGAGATGGTACAAGGGAAACCTTTAATTGAAACTATTTTGCCTGAGCTGCTAAGCTTTATAGGTAAGCACATCATTGTAGGACATGGGATACAATTTGATATCGAAGTAATTGCTACTGCTGCGGAACGGGCTACTATTCCCCATCAACTGCGCTTTAACCGCTACATCGATACATTGAGGCTAGCGCGTCTCTATGGAGAAAGTCCTACCAATTCTCTAGAGCAGCTCCGACAGCATTTTAATGTTCAATTTGAAGGGGCCCATCGCGCTATGAATGACGTGATTGTCAATTGCGAAGTTTTTAAGCACTTATGTAAAAATTATAAAACACTTGACCATATTTTTGACGTCCTTTCACGTCCTGTTCTTTTAAAAAATATTCCTCTTGGTAAACATAAAGGCCGTCCCTTTAAAGAGGTACCTCTTCCCTATTTGCAATGGGCAGCTAGTAAAGATTTTGATCAGGATCTTCTTTTTTCTATTCGCTATGAAATTAATAGACGCAAAAAAGGCAATCAGTTTGCCCAGGCTGGCAATCCTTTTGGTGAGCTTTAAGTAGCGTATATTTGTGACTTTGAGCTAAATTGCAGTTATTATGAAAGCCTTCTATCGTTTCACTCGATTCTCTCTTTCTCTATTATTTAAATTATTGTATAAACATCGCGTTTATGGTCAGACCCATTTTATGCCAGGAGGCGCTTTCATTGCCTCTAATCACAACTCTTTTTTTGATCCTCCTTTAATTGCAGCTTCTGCCCCTGAAGAGATTTTTTATCTAGCAAAAAAATCTCTGTTTAATCACCCTTTGTTAGGTTTTATCATTAGCCATCTAAATGCTTATCCCTTGACAGGCACTATTCAAGATTTAGCTGCCCTTAAACTAGTCTGTAAACTAGTCCAAGAGGGCAAAAAAGTTCTCATTTTTCCAGAAGGTTATCGCTCAGCTGATGGCCAATTAATGCCATTTAAATCAGGCATCGGCATGTTAGCTTGGCGCACACACTGTCCCGTCATTCCTACCTATTTACATGGCACTTGCACGATTTGGAATAAGGAGCATACTTTGCCCAAACTTAAAGGACAAACCATCTGTGTGTTTGGCTCTCCTCTTTATATTCAACCTTTTCTCCATAAACCAAAAAAAGAAGCACAAGAAGCGTTTGCCATAGCTGTTCAAGAAGCAATTGAAAATTTGCGTCAGTGGTATTTAACTACTTCTGAAGGTCGACTACTTTAAATTATTTTTTAATAAATGGCTCATTTTATACTTGCCCATTAGCTTATCAAAAAATTTACTAGAGTTTTTGATTTATCTATCTTACTCAATATCATAAACTTAAGTTAATTTTCATTTTCCAATTAAAATAAATATTTCATTAAATTTGATTTCTCTACAAAATCCGAATTTAGATAAAATTGAAAAAATCTATAAAAGTTTTACTTAACAAAGGAACTCCTAGTATGTTTAGATTACCAAAAATAGTATTAGCAGGATTGACTGCTTTTATTTTATGTTCTTCACTCGTTGAAGCACAAACAATGGATGCTCAACTCAGCTGTCAAAAAGTCGTGCAAGGCCCTCCTGGTCCTCAAGGTTTACCGGGAGCTACAGGAGCAACTGGTGCAGCAGGCACAAGTACTGGTACGACCGGAGCCACAGGAGCTACTGGCGCCACAGGTGCTAGAGGACCAGTAGGAGCTAGAGGAGCAACGGGAGCTACAGGGGCACAAGGAATTCAAGGAGTCACAGGAACTGCTGGAGCAGTTGGAACACCGGGTTTACCGGGAGCCACTGGTGCAACGGGGGCTACGGGTTCAATCGCCTCTTTCTTTACAGTTAACACAGATAATACAACTGTTAACGTAGTTAATCTTACTGCAGGACAACTTTTTCCCTATGGTCCTCGTGCTATTATTCCTTTTACAAGTAATAACTATCCTGTCTCAATGGGTGGTCCAATTCCCGATGTTGTTACAGGTAATCAAATTGCACGTAGTGGTAATGGTAGCTTTATATTGCAACCAGGCGTTTATACA
The DNA here is from genome assembly GCA_965200675.1 of Parachlamydiaceae bacterium. GTDB lineage: Bacteria > Chlamydiota > Chlamydiia > Chlamydiales > Parachlamydiaceae > CBDAUP01. Next base: position 473,125 of record CBDAUP010000002.1, read on the forward strand.
GCTACTCTGACATTAGATGTAAGAACAATACAAAATGCAAGCGGTTTTGTTTCCATTGTATTTGGCTTAAATGATACAACTGCGGTTCCTTCTGGTAGCACCAGTTCTAGTACACCTATCCCTCCTGCTATTGGCACTCTCATAGTACCTTATAGCAGCCTTGCTTCTACTGATGTAGGCGTTTTTACAATGACTAGAAATTTTATAGTGACAGCTACTAGTACCTTTACTGCAGAATTTATAGGTGATACTGCAGGTAATATCAATAACAATAATACTATTATTAGTTTTAACAATACCACTAATGCAAATGCATTAGCTGCCTCTCTTGAAATTATCTGCCTAAGTATGGACCTTCCATAATTTAATCAGTTCCTATGATCAACCCTCTCACTTTTATTTTTTAAATAAAAGTGAGAGGGTTTTATTAAATTCTTACCAATTTTATCTAACTAAGTTCATCGATTAGGTAAAAATTTAGGGAGCTGAGTGATATCTTTCAAACCAAAATAGCCTAAAAATTCTTTAGTGGTCCCATAAAGTAGGGGTCTTCCTGGTACTTCTAATTTACCTACACATTCAATCAACTGCCGTTCGATTAAATTTTGGAGACTACCCGAGCAATCTACTCCTCTAATAGCTTCTAGTTGAATTTTAGTTATCGGTTGCTTATAAGCTACAATCGCTAACACTTCGGTGGCCGCAGGTGATAATTTTTCTAGCCGTTTATGGCGATAGAGCAGATCAATGTAGGAACTATATTTTTCCTGAGAACGCAGAAGATAACCTTGGGCATTTTCTTCTAAGCTAAAGGCACGTTGCTGGATGATATACTCCTCTCGTAGTTCTAAAATCAATTTTTTGAGAAGGTGGAGAGATAAAGGAGCATAAGTAGATACAATGTCATGCAACTTAGTTAAAGGAAGTGCTTCAGAACTTGCAAAAAGTAGGGCTTCTACAATCTGTTTAATCTCTTGCTGCTGTTTATCTAACACAGTGGGAGTACAAACTTCTAATAGTTTATTTTGACATTCTTTATTTTCTTCAATCATTTGGCATTAACTCTTTAGTTATTTTTAAATCACCCTGTTTTATCAATTCTAAAACAGCTAAAAAGGTTACAATTAGTTCGGCACGCGATAGTAAAGAGGGAAACAGTTGATCCCATTTTAATGGCATTTTATTTTTACATAATTCTTTAATCCAAGCTATTTTATCTGCTACTTGCCACTTCTCTTCTACTATAGACTGGCTAGTCATCGGTGCTTTGTCTAATACTTGGTGAAAAAGAGTCGTTAGATCTTCGATTGAGAGATGCTCAATCCCCAAAGGCTTCTTCCTGTTAATTGCTAACTCTTGTCCACGCGGATGACAGCTGAGCTGCCGTATCTCCATTTTAGACAAATTTTTGGCTACTTCTTTAAAACGGTAGTAATCTAATAGATGATGAATAACTGCAAAATCGGGGTCCCCTACTTCCTTCTCCTCTTTGGGGATCTCATTAGAGGGCAATAGCATTTTACTTTTATGCCACAGGATGAAAGCTGCTTGCCCTAAAAATTCTGCCCCTTGATCGAGGTCCATCTCTTGGTAAAAATGAGTCTGTTCTTTAAATTGAGCCATAATTTTTTCGAGTGAGATTTCATAACTGAGAATTTCCTCTTTTTGAATGAGATAGAGAAGAAATTCAAGAGGACCTGCAAAATTTTCTAAATGAAAAGTTTTACTTTTTTGATAGCGCATAGAGGAGATAATAGCCTTTATCTTAGCTTATTCACAAAGCAAATTTCTAAAACTAATTGAATAATCTAGTAAAAATGCCTTGATCGTTTTATAAACAAATTTAATTAACTTACTTTACTTGCTAGGAGAATTTATGGTTTTAAAAAAAATCTATTTCTTAATCTATCTCTTAATTAACTTTTCTTTTCCTTTAATTGCTACTGAAGGAGCTAGTTTAAAACCTAGTGATGTGAGTAAAGTAATGGATCAAATTTTTGCTCAACATGTAGCTGAAAAAGGGATAACACCTCTTATTTTAAACAATGCTCTGCGCAATTACATCGATCAGTTTGATCCCCATCGCCTCTATCTATTAAAGCAAGAGGTTCATCCTTTTATTCATCTACCTGCCTTACAGTTAGAGGCTATTATTCAACAGTATCGTCAAAATGATTTTTCTATGTTTAGCAAACTCAATGACGTCATTCAGAAAGCGATTAGACGAGAGCGTCGTTTAAGACAACAACTAATGGAAAATAAAGAAGCTCTATTTGATTCTCATCGGCCCGAATTAGATTCTGAAAAAGAGGAATGGCAAGATCCTGATTTAAAAACTCCTTTTGCTAAAGATCAAGATGAACTGAAAGAACGCATTAAACAGCGCTTTTTATTTTTTATCGATGCTGAAAAGAAACATTTTGGCAAGACTGTGGTGATGAGACATCAGGATAAAACTTTAAAAATTTACGAACGTTATTTACGTGGACAAGAAAATCACTACCTTTATGAAGATGAGGAGAATAAACCTCTCAATCCTGCTCAACAAGAGAATCTTTTTATTTTGCATGTGCTAAAAGCTTTAACTAGTAGTTTAGATGCCCATACGACTTTTTATGACAATGCAGAAGCCTATGATATGAAGGTGCGTTTGGAAAAAGCTTTTGAGGGCATTGGAGTCATTTTACAACAAAATGGAGAAGGTTCAGTCATTATATCTCAAGTTTTAAAGGGCGGACCTGCTGATAAAAATGGTACACTTAGAGTAGGCGATCGCGTGCTCTCTGTTAATCAACAGCCAGTTCAGGATCAACCTTTAGAAAAGATAATGGATATGATGAGAGGAGAAAGCGGCTCTATGCTTACCTTAGTTATTGAGCATAAAAAAGAGAAAAATCAAGTTAAAGCAGATCCTGTGACTCTTACTCTAAAGCGCGAACCTATTGCAGTCGATGAAGATCGCGTCGATATAGGTTATGAAAAATTTGGAGAAGGCATCATTGGCAAGATTACCTTGCATTCCTTTTATCAGGGAGAAAATGGGGTCAGTAGTGAAAATGATGTACGCGAGGCCATTTTAGCTCTATCTAAAATTGGCAGATTGGAAGGTTTAATTTTAGATCTACGCGAAAATAGCGGAGGCTTTCTAACTCAAGCGGTTAAAGTAGCCGGTCTCTTTATTACAAATGGCGTAGTCGTTATCTCTAAGTACTCGACTGGAACAGAGCATTTTTATCGCGATATGGATGGAAATATGGCTTACCATGGTCCTTTAATTATTTTAACTTCTAAGGCTACGGCTTCTGCTGCTGAAATTGTCGCTCAAGCTTTACAAGATTATGGCGTAGCTCTCATCGTAGGAGATGAACGAACATATGGAAAAGGCACCATCCAAAGTCAAACAGTTACCGATAATAAAGCCTTGAGCTATTTTAAAGTGACCATTGGCAAGTATTATACGGTCTCGGGCAAAACACCGCAAATTAATGGCGTTAAAGCCGATATTTTAGTTCCAGGTCCTTTAAGTGCGGAACACATTGGCGAACAGTATTTGGAAAACGCTATTTCTGCCGATACGATTACTGCAGAGTATCAAGATGACTTACAGGATGTCGATACGGGATTAAAAGCCTGGTACATGCGCTATTACATTCCTACTATACAGCATCAGCTCAATGATTGGCGCGGCTTATTGCCTAAGCTACGCGAAAATAGTACAGCGCGCTTAGCCCACAATAGCAATTACCAAACCTTTTTAAGACATCTTAAAGGAGAACGCAAAGAAGAGGAAACTCATTTAGATTTAGATGGCAAAAGCATGCAGATGACAGAAGCTGTCCACATTATTAAAGATATGATCGACTTGCAATCGACTTTACATCATTCTAGTACAGAAAGTAAGTTATCCTCATCTAAGTCAAAGGAAAGCTAAATGATAATAAAATGAGTTGCATCTAATTCGCATTTAAATTATCTTGCTTTGTGTAACTTACATAGCATCCGATGGCCAGATAGCTCAGTCGGTAGAGCAGAGGACTGAAAATCCTTGTGTCGCTGGTTCGATTCCAGTTCTGGCCACTCTTGAGAGAAAAGGCACTTTGCCTTTTCTCTTTTTATAAGCTTTCCTTTTGGCAATTTTTCTTTCTTTAGCAGTCTTATCTTGATTTTACTAAATGATTCTTTATCAATAAGACCGACATCTCTCAAATTCTTTCCCATATCAATAAGGTTTTTTGTTAATCTGCTAGTTTCTGTTTTCATATTCCATCTCCTTTAATTTACCTTTTTTTAAGAGAAATTTTATGATTTTCTCATCAGCATTAAGCCAATCTATACATGTTTATAACATCTAATTCATCATTCTCTATAAAAGCTTAAATTTAAGTATGCGGATCTAAATCCTATATCAATTAGTTGTTGTGAGTATACGATATAAACTATCGATTTGCCTCTTATTTAATATTCCTTTAATTTTAAAGAATAAGTCGATTATAAGGTATGACGTGAACATAAAAGTCAAGCTATCCCTATTTATTTCTATTTACATTAACTCTGGAACAATTTTAACCTTTATAAATTGCTAAACCACTATTTTTCTTAAAATTATAATCTATAGAATGAGATCTTATCATGAATTTTCTATCCTGTATTCTCTGCTTATTATCTCTTTTTTCTTTGGCTAGTGCTGACGAACGCTTTTTAGTTATAAATGGTCCACTTAGCTCTAATTCAGCTAAGCTTAAACCAGAATTTGAAGAACAATTTAGTCCTTGTTCGACATTTAAAATACCTTTGAGCTTAATGGGCTATGATGCAGAAATTTTAATAGATGAACAGACACCTGTTTGGGAGTTTCAAGCAGGTTATGATGATTTTCTGGATTCTTGGAAAGAATCGCAATCTCCTCAATCTTGGATGTTACACTCTTGCGTTTGGTATTCTAAACTACTCTCCTGCTGCTTAGGACTAGAAAAAATGCAAGATTATTTAGCTGCCTTTAGCTATGGCAATCAAGATCTATCCTTAGAGCTTGTCATGCCAGGCAAAGCTGATCCTGCTTGGTTTCACTCTTCTCCTCTAAAGATTTCTCTAAAAGAACAAGTTAATTTTATTAGCCAAATGCTTCATCATCAACTTCCCATTACAAACCAGGCTGTAGCTAAAACTAAGGCAATTTTATTTAAACAAGAACTAGCATCAGGCTGGAAACTTTTTGGTAAGACTGGTTGGAGTGGCTCCATTGGTCGCAATGATGCTACTGTGTTAGAGTATGGTTGGTTTATAGGTTGGATTGAAAAGGAGAATCGCTATTTTCCTTTTGCTTATCTCATACGCGAAAAAAAAATTAGACTCAATCAAAGAATTCCAAGAGTTATCGAACTATTAAATACCTTGGAACATCTTATCTTTAATTTTAATAATGATAACCTCACTTTAGGTACCTATCTACATTTTTTGATTAAATAGTGTCTATCTAACCTAATTTTAAAGTTGAGGTCTATAGAAACCTTTATCCACAACTTCCAAGAGTCTTAATGCTATATGACTTGGAACACGTGTTCCTGCTTCCCAAGATTGGACTATTTTTATGCTTACATTTAATACTCTTGCAAAGATCCCTTGAGAATAATGACTTTCTTCTCTAATTCTTCTGATATCATCCGCATTATAATTGCTTGGAGGATCAGGAATTTTGATAAACTCAGATTTAAGAGTAATTTTTCCTTCTGAAAATGCTAATACTTCTTCTAGTCCTTTTTTAATCCCTTTAAATAAGTTACTCATTCCTTACCTTCTTTTTTATAGCGTTTGCTAATTGCTTTAACTCTGTTTTCTCTTTTTGAGATAGATTTTCTTGCTCATTTTTAAAGTATAGGATAGCTTGTTAAATTTTTTTAAGATAATTGATATATTTATTTTACAGTTACACTAAGATCATTATAAATTATTGACTACTCTTGCAAAGATTAACCTTGCTAATCATAATTTTCTAGAACTTATCTCTACGTCTTCCTATAATGATGCACTAGTAGATTGGATTTTAAGATCATTTGTTATAAGGATTGAAAATTATTCTAGTTTTATTTTAGTTAGGATCCTTTTTTGCTCTATCTTACTTTTATGTAGCTTTCCGGAAGAGTGGCAGAGTGGCCGATTGCGTCTGTTTCGAAAACAGATTTACTGCAAGGTAACGGGGGTTCAAATCCCTCCTCTTCCAACTTTAAAATTTATCTATTAGAGTTTATTTGAAACTTCTTTGTTTGCAAGATGTCATTAAACTAGCTATATTCTGAAATTTAATCAGCTCACTTCATGATATGCTCCATCTCGATTTTATCGCTCTACTAGTTGCCCTTTTTTTTCTTTTATCAAGTGGCTGTCTTTACTACTTTTCTAAAAACTTCTCTCCTCCATTTGTCTATTTTTCCTCTATTCAATATTTAAAAGAGCCGAATTATAAACAGCGTTTGTTATTTCTATTGCCGCGTCTACTAGAAGGAGCTGCTCTCTGCTTCTTATGGATAGCTTTTATTGATCCCCATCTTTTTATACCTATGCCCTCAAATTCAGAAAAACTACGCGTAGAACCATCAGAGGGCATTGCCATCTATTTAGCGCTAGATCAGTCGGGTTCGATGGCTGAGTCTGTCTCTATAACCGATAAAGAGGGCCATGAGCAATCGATTGCTAAGATCGATTTATTGCGCAACATAACCACTGATTTTATCACCCAAAGACCTCATGATCTCATTGGCCTGGTAGAATTTGCTAGAAGCGCTCAGGTCTTAACGCCTCTTACACTCGATCATCAAGCTATCCTAGAGGAGCTCAAAAATTTTAAAATTCAAAAGGCTAAAGATCAAGAGGGCACTTCACTTGGGTATGTCATTTTTAAAACGGCTAATCTCATTTCCGCTACGCGTCATTATGCTCAAGAATTAAAAGGAGAAGCCGCGGCAGCTTATACCATTAAAAATACGATTATTATTTTAGTGACAGATGGTCTTCAAGAATCTAATCCCTTAGATAAAGGCAAACGGTTGCGCACTATAGAAATCCCTGAAGCTACAGCTTATGCTAAGCAACAGCAGGTACGCTTATATATCATCAATATTGAACCTCAACTAGCTGCCGTCGAATTTGCTCCTCATCGGCGCCAAATGGAGGTAGCAACGGAACTAACGGGAGGAAAATTTTACTTAATGCAAAAAGAGCAAAGTCTAGCAGAGATTTATGCCGCTATCAATCAACTAGAAAAAACAGGGCTATCGCAAGATTTAAATCATCCAAAAGATGTACAAGCCTCTCTTCCAAAAAAAGAGCTACCTCATCTTTATACGCGTTTATCTTTTTATCCTTTTCTAATCTTTTTAGGAGTTAGCTGTTTATTGTGCTCTTTTATCTTGAAAACAGTATTTTTGCGTAGGATACCCTAGCTTCTATGATTCCTCAAGATCTAGACTATCTCTTTCCTCAAGCTGCCTACGCCTTTTTTTTTACTTTTCTCTTTTTTTGGTTAGCCCTTTCTCTATTTAATTACCGTCAAAAATTCTTAACAAGTTTTACAAATATCTCTCTCTTAAAACAAATGGTCTATCCTCGCTCCTCTCTGCTTTATTGGCTCAAAATGGCAGCTTTTATTTTAGCTTGGATCTTTTGTCTGATCGCCTTAATGCAGCCTCAAGGTAATGCGCATTACCCAAAAGAAACTATAAATCCTGTGGCTGCTAAATCAGAAATATTAGGCAAACAGAGAAAAAAATCGCATGATGTGATCTTACTGATCGATACATCTGCTTCTATGAACGTACAGGATGGAGAAGTAACTAAATCCCGGCTAGTGTTTGCTCAAGAATTAGCGGATCAACTCATTAGTCATCTAACAGGAGAACGCGTCTCCTTAATTGCCTTCAATTCTGGAATTGTTTCTCTTTCCCCAGCTACAACGGATTATCTCTTTGTCAGGCTACTGTTAAAGCAAATAAAAATTAATGAGGGAGAAAGAAGTGGAACTAACTTCTTTAATTTATTGACAGCGCTTCAAGAAAAGTTTGCTCAAGCTGTACCAAGTACGCTCAAGACTTTTATTCTTCTCTCCGATGGAGGCGATACCTCGATTGAATCGTTAGAAGCCGCCCATAAAACTAAAAAGATCGCTTCCTTAGTCACTCTGTTAGCACCTTTAGAAAAGATCAATTCACAAATTTTCACTGTTGGCATAGGTTCTTCAATGGGAGGAGAGATCCCTCAAATCATCTACCAAGGAAAAGCTGTCGTCAGTCATTTACAAGAGGAGTTAATGCGTGCCTTAGCTAAAGAGGGTAAAGGACATTACTTTTCAGCTTATAATGATTCACAGATAGACTTAAGTCAAACCTTAGCTCAACTGATTAAACAAGGCACAAGTGAGGTAGAGGAATCTGCTAGCTTAACTGTTCTCAAGGCTACAAATAAGAAAATTTTTGATCTCTACTATCAACTTCCTCTAGGTTTAGCTTTACTTCTTTTAGCTTTTTCTTTTTTGTGGCCCGATACTGTAGTCAAAAACAATTTTCATCAATCTAAAGGGAAGAGCAAAAAATGAATAGACGCTTCCCCTCTTTCTTTTTTTCTTTTTGCGGGCTTTCTCTTGTTTATCTGATGCCGACTCAAGCCTCTCCCCAAAAAGATTTAGATCAAGCGGCTCTTTTTTTTGATGCAAAAGAGTACAGCCAAGCGCAAAAAATAGAGGAGCAATTATTAGAAGATACGCTTTCCTCTTGGCAAAGAGAGGTCGTCACTTATAATTTAGCTACAGTCTTAATTGCTCAAGGAAAAAATGCCGAAGGTCTTAGCCAGCTGATGAAGCCTAGTTTGAGTGGTTCTTTCTCGCCTCTATTACAGGCAAACAGCGCGCAAAATAAGACAGCTGCTCTATTAAATGAAGCTTTATTAGCTCAGCAAGATTTAAAAACCTTGCCTAAAAAAGTCTTAAAATTATTTGAAGAGACTAAAGTTGCCTTAAAAATAACGTTAGCTGCTGATTGCCGCTTGCAAAAAGCAGCAGGTGCTAAAAATTGTGTACCTTCTCCTATGTTGTCTGCTCTTTACCTTTTTATTCAACAGCAGTCTCTAACTGCTCTTCAACAGGTGCAGCTCAGCGAGAGACAAGCTTTGAGTTTTGAAGAGCAGCTCTCCTATTTTTTAGTTAGCCTAACGCCTCTAATCGAGCACTTAAATCTATTGAAAAATGACTTCATGCCTAGCGATTTACAACAGCCTTACAGAGATTTTTTTGGCCAACTGATGCACCCTTCTGTAGAGCTGAGTCAAGTTCTGTTTCTTAATTTAGATAAAAAAGATAAAGAGATCCACTCTAAGCTTTTACTCATTCAACAAGTGTTTAAAGAAAGTTTACACGCTTTGCAAAAAATTGCTTGGATCGAAGCTAGTCAACATTTACAGCTTTGTCGCCAAGAAAGCGAATCCTTACTAAAATTTTTAATAGAAAAGCAACCCGCTGCTGCCTTAGTGCAAAGACTCATGCATTTTTATCAACAACTCTCTTTAAAAACAACCTCTGCTGAGCTAAATTGGCTGTTATTGAGTTATAACCAGCAAGCTTTACTTTCGAAATTTGCAGCCCCTTCTAAAACAATAAAAAATGCTCAATTTTATTTAGAAAAAGGGTTGACTCATTTTAAGAAAAATAAAGTAGCCCTAGCTCTATTTTACCGCGAGCTAGCTTATTACTTCATGAGGCTAACTCAAAAAGAGTTAACGCTGACTTCTCAGTTTACTCCTAAAAAAGAGCTCCAAAATTTAATTGAAGATCAACAACAAGCCATTAGACTGCAAAAAATTTATCTAAAAATTTACGATCAAGAAAATTTAAAAGAAATTAATCCTTTAGTTCTACTTATTCAACAGCAACTAATCGAAGCCCTACCTCATTTTTATACGCATACTTATCAATGGCAATTAGAAAAATTTCAAACAATGGGAGCGTCTGCATCTACCTGTCAACAACACCCTTGGGATGAGGTTTTTCCTCTTTTTGATAAAGGTTTCCAAGCTGCAAAAGAGGCACTAATAAAAGACAAGGTTCTTTTACTCAAACAACAAGAGGCTAAAAGCTTCTTAAAACAAGCATTGAATTTATTAAAAAAACCTTTGAATTCTTTTAATCATTCCTGTTTAGATAATCAAGAAACAGATCAACGAAAAGCTACTGATCAAAAAGATCAAGCAAACAAACAGAAAGTCCCCTCACAATCTCACTCTTCTCCTCCTTCACAAACTCAACCTCAAGCTCCTTTTAATCAGGTCTTACGTCAACTAATCGATATGAACCAAGATGATACGCTACCTGTTATTGCTAAGCCTATTAAAGGAGGAGCAGAAAAGCCATGGTAATTAAGCATTTAGTTAAACTCTTATTTTTTCTATGGATAGGCTTTTTTTCCTTTCCTCTCTCTAGTGGAGAGGTCAAAGTAGAAGCCCAAGTGGATCAAGATACGATCTGGGAAGATCAACCCTTCCAAATTTTAATCACGATTACACATGAAGATAAAGATCAGATAGACGACAAAAGTTTCAAGATAGCTAGCAAAGTACTAGAGATAGAGAAAGTAAAAGATGTCAAGATAGCCGATAGCTCTAAGCTAATGGTTTCCTACTACCGCCTAAAGCTTGAGGGTCAACCTAAAGGCATTTACATCCTACCTATTATTAGCGTAAAAATAGCAGGCAAAAACTACACTTCTACTGCATCTACTTATAAGGTGGGTGAATTATCAGTAGGAAAAACAGCGAATAAAAGTTATCTGCATTTAGCTCCTCTATTAGATATCCAGTCTATTTATCCTGGTTCTCGTTTTAAAGTGGGCTACCGCTACCTCTTTAATGATGATATAGAGTTAACTAAAGAGATTTTACCCTTATTAGATGGGGAAGGTTTTTTAAAAGTAGGGGCTAAAGAGGTTACGGATGATCAAAATAATCAAGAGAGTACACGCACGATTACTCAAATTTTAGAAGCAGTTAAGCCAGGAGAGTACCATTTTGAGCCAGCTCACCTCTCTGGTTTAGTTTATCGCGAAGATCGCTCTAAAAAACGCACCTACATTAAACCTGCCCTTCAGGCTTCTACCCCATTTACTGTGCTGACTGTTTTACCTTTTCCAAAAAAAGGCATGCCCGCTTCTTTTAATGGGGCAATTGGTCCTTTTACGGCATTTAAGGTTAGTTTGCCCTCTGGTCCTAAAATTAATTTTGGAGAAACTATTACATTGATTGTAGAGATGACCGGTACGACTCAATTAGAGAATACACCCTTACCTCAGCTCTGCTGTCAGCCTGGCTGGAGTGGCATTTTTCAATTGAGCGATTTGCCTCCTCAAGAAGAGATCAAAGAGAATACAAAAAAATTTAAGCTAGAATTACGTGCATTAATTGCTACTATTCAGGCAATTCCACCTATTGAATTTTCCTTTTTTATGCCAGATTCTCATAGCTATCAACTATTAAAAAGTAATCCTATCCCTATCTCCATGATTGTTTTAGCTAAAAAAGAACCGATTAAACCTGAAAAACCTCAGACCAAAACTAAACAGCCAGCCGCTAGTTTTATCTCTACTAAACCAAAACCTTTAGAGATCAATGCAGCTATTCCTTTAACTATCAGCGATTTACAACCACTTTTTTTAAGTCGTGCAAATCAACTATGGCTCATTCCCGCTAGCTTAGTTCTCTTGCTTTTTCAATTTTATCTCAAAAGCTATTGGCAAAGACAACCCTTAGTGAAAAAAAAGAATAGTTTAGAAATTTTTACTCAGGCTCTTCAGAAAGGTTTAGACTCCAACCTATTTTACTCTCTCTTAAATCAAGCTTTTCTATTGCGTTTATTGGAAAAAAATCATCTTGCAGCGCCGATGACTCTAATTGAAGAACTGCCTGAACAGGGTATCAGTCAAGAAGTCAAACAATTTCTAAGTCGGATTGAAGAGAAGCGTTTTACCGGAAGAGGCAAAGAATTGGATAGTTTGTTATTAGAAGAAGCTACCACATTATTTAATCAGATTTAAGGAAAAACTAGATTATGAAGCTTTTAAGTATTTATTTAACGCTGGGCTGTCTAGCTATTTTGTCGTTTTATTTTCTGTTTAACCATTTTTCGCTGAAACCTACCTCTTTAGCTTCTACTGCTTTACTCAACAACGCTTTTGAAAATTACAAAAAAGGAGAACAAGCCACGACTATTCAAGACAGAAAAGTAGCCTTTAATCAAGCACTTCACGCTTATCTGATTTTAGAAGAGCAGTTTCCCTTAGAAAATAGCAATGGCTTGCTCTATTATAATCTGGGTAATCTCAATTATGAACTCGGAGAATATGCACAAGCTATTTTTTACTATTATAAATCTTTAAAATTAAATCCTAGTCATAGAGATAGCCAACAGAATCTCAAACAGACCCTCAATCAATTACATCTCTCTCTTGAAAACCCCTCTGCTTCTTTTACCGAAAAAATCTTCTTTTTTCAACATTGGCTCTCTTTACCTCAAAGGTTTGAGCTTTTTTATCTATTTTTAGGGATTAGTTTTCTGCTTGCTTCCCTTCTCTTATGGCAACCCTTTAGGATCCTTAGTTTTTTGCTAGTTTTGAGCTGTTCTCTCTTAATTTTCTTAGGAATCCATCTTTTTTATGCGCATTATCTTTTGCCTTTAGAAGGGGTTTTAATTCATGCCGCTCCTCTTTATCGCGATGCAGGCTTTCATTATGCTAAAGTAAGCAACCAGCCTTTAGCACCTGGACTTAAAGTAGAAATATTGGATATCAAAGAACAAGGTCAGTGGTTAAAAGTGTTAGCACCAGATGGTAAACTGGGCTTTGTTTCGCATGATACGATTAAAGCCTTGTAAAATGCTTAATTGAGTTTTTTAGTACCTGGCTCTATGTCAAAAAAATTTAAGTTTAATAGCTAAATAGATTTTTAAAAGATGTCTTTAAGTACTAATCAGCATCTCCTCCATGACCTCCGCTTTGTCCATTTTTTGCTTTTAAGGGCTCAACAAGATTTAATGTTCTTTTCCTATAATCTTCTACTAAAGAAGAATGTAGCTAACACACACACACTATTACTATAAAAAACAAATGAGTTATTTTCATTTTCTGCCAGCTCTTTAGTTATTTATTTTTATCGATTGCTAAATTACGCGTTTTACTATTTTAAGCAAAAGAAAATTGAGATTTTTAAATTGAGGCTTTTAAATAAATTTTCACCATTTTTATGCTTATTAATCATTATAAATTCATTAATGAAATAATTAAATTAGTAAAACATAATTTTATTGAATATTAAATTAATTATGTTTATAATTAACTTTTTATTATAAAATTTAAAAAGAGTATTATAAAATGCAGACTACTTTCTCTACGCTTTCGCAAGGATTAAAAATAGGATTAAAGACAGGTTATGGAATCTTTGTCCCCTCTTTTATCGATACTAAGATCCAAATAATACAAGCTGAATCGATAGCTTTAATTAGCACTCTTTACATCGGGCCTCCTGCTTATCGCTATCAAGAAAAGGAGGGGCAAGATTTTTTAAGAGAAAAAAGTTTTTATCCTTCTACTAATCAATGGGAGCTTGGCCGTACTTTATTGATTGCAGGCATTATAGGCACTCTAGGGTGTTTCTTACTAAGCAGCCACTTTGTTTTAATCGGTTATACAGTGATGACACTGACTACTTTTTTGACTGCGGCTACTCTTTATGAATATAGTCAAGGCAATCAGCTAAAAAAAGCCTTAGAAATGCTAATTACTACAGAAAAAATGAAAAATTTAGCCGCTATCCAATTTACTTCTCATCCTTTTTACCCTCTAAACTTAACTTCATCGGATCGCGAAGGAGAGTGGGTAGTTAAGAAACTAGTAGATAGTCAACAGCAAACCATAGGTTACATTTTTAAATGCATAGATGTAGATAACCTTAAAAATACTTCTAAAACTCACTTTAAAGCCTATTACATAGGGAATAAATTATTTCGCAGCACAGCTTTTACCTCTTTAAATCCTGCTTATTCCATTAGCTGCAAACCATTCTTAGAGGGTAGAGAAATCAAAAGATTAATGACACTAGCTAGCCAGCTTCCTTAAAATTTAATTGATGCAAAGAAAGAGTTAGACTAGCACAACTCTTCTTTTCTTCATGCGTTAAGTTAAAAAAGAAGATTGCTTGAATGGAAAAAAAAAGATACAATTTCAAGCTTATTAGCAAATTTAAGAGTCATCATGATCACAGAGTTATCGATAGAAGAGATGGAAAGTTGTAGACATAGAGTTAATACTCTATTACAGCCTTTACAGACCTATGCAGCTCCTCAAGATTATAGCCTGCAATTTCAAGCTTTAATGGAGCTCAATCAGCGTTTTGCTTCTCTTTATTTACTTTTTGATGAGACCTATTTAAAAGTAACTGCTTTAGAAAAGAAATTACTCCCTTTTCTCTAATCCTTAAGCTGATAAAAATTTAATTTTTAGATTTAACTTTTAATAGAGGCCCCTATGGATCTTGAGAGCCGCGCCCTTTATAATTCTCTTCGCATTAATTGGTTAAATGATGCTGATTTTTCTGCTCAACCTTGGCAAGTCGAAGATTACCGCACCCTTTCTTCTAAAATTCTATTTGATCGACTAGAATTGCAAGATATTGCCTTAGATAAGGTGAGTTTTACGGTCTTTGCTGAATCCTTTGAAACACCAGAAGAGATGACTCAAAATCTGCTGCTGGATACGCATAATGATCCTATTACACAAGATCAAGTTTATCTGCTTATTTTTGAGTTATGGCGTAGATTTCAGCCTGAAAAACCTTGCTTATCTATTCTTTGCGATGAATTAGATTATCAGATTTTTTTATATGATGCAGGTCAATTAGATCATCTGGAATCGCTTCAAGATATTTTGGCTAATTTGATTCTTATCTTAGATGAAAATGCTGACCAAGGCATTAATCCTTTGGAAATCTTCAAAACAATTTCTGCTAGTTGCGCTCATGATTTAGAAAACTTTTTATATGATTTTATAGATGAACAGATTGATGAGCAGCACTATTCCTATGCATTAGAATTAGTAGAAGGATTTCAACAATATAGCAGCGATGCTAAATGGTTTAATTTTTTGCGCTCTAAGCTGCTGATTTCTACAGAGAAGGAAGAATTAGACAAGGTGATTCACGAATTATTAGAAGAGGTGAATTCTGCTCATGATTTAGAATTTAACCTTGAAATTTTGAATTTTTTAATCGATAGAGGAAAAGAGAAAGATTTTTTACTCTTAGTTCGAAAGTCTTTACCCTTAATCCACTATGAAGAAGATTTTCAAGATCTTCTAACTATTAGTACAGACTTTTATCATCTTTTAGACAAAGAAACTATAGAGTTAGCTCTTCAAAAAATAATTAAAAAAAGAGCACATTACCCTTTAGATAAAGCTATCCATTTAAATGATACAGGCTTGCAAGAATTTAGACATTTACTGAGTCTAGCTACTCCTTAATGACTACCTTTTCATTAAAAAAATTTTAACTATCTGATAATCAATTAATCACATTAAAATTTAATCTCCATATTGACATTTAACTTGAAAATCGCGATATCATTAGCTTAAAACACAACCTATTGTGTCAATTTATAGATTGTGGCACAAGATATTGTATCTTAGCTAAAAAAATCAAGTTGTAAAAAAGTATTACCAAAAAAGGGAAATTTATGCCTAAACCGACAGCTAGAGCCATGGCTACAGCTTTACGTACTTATCATCGTCCTATAAAGGAAGGAGATACGCAATTAGAAAGCTGGGAACAAGTGGTTGAGAGAATCATTAGTCATCAGCGCTGGCTGTGGGAAAGAGCATTGGGAAGAACTTTAAATGAAAGGGAGGAGGATGAACTCGATGATCTGCAAAATATGGTTTATGGGCGCTACATTGCTCCTGCGGGCCGTACACTTTGGTTAGGCGGTACTGAATTAAGCCGCACGCGCGAATCTTGTATGTTTAATTGCTCCTTTACTCATGTAGAAACTGTTTATGATGTAGTCGATTGTTTGTGGCTGTTACTTCAAGGGTGTGGTGTAGGATTTAGACCAATTACCGGAACCTTAAATGGTTTTCGCAGACCTTTACATGAAATTCAGATCATTCGTTCTTTAAGAACTGTTAAAGGAGGTATCCAGAATAACATTGAAACATTCGACCCTGTTTCAGCTATCTGGACGATTAAAGTAGGCGATTCAGCTATTGCTTGGGCTAAAGCTGTAGGTAAACTCATAGCTGGTAAATTTCCTGCTAAAACCCTGATTCTCGATTTTTCTGAAATACGGCCCGCTGGCACGCGTTTAAAGGGCTATGGATGGATCTCTTCAGGCGATGAGCAAATCTCTTTAGCTTTTAAAGCCATTGCTAAAATTTTATCGAACCGTGCCGATCAACTGTTGACGCGCATGGATATTTTAGATCTAGTTAATTGGTTAGGCACTATTTTATCGAGCCGTCGCTCAGCTCAAATTGCCCTATTTGAATATGCTCAACCCGAATGGGAGGAGTTTGCTTTTGCCAAAAAAGAGTGGTGGTTAAAAGGCAATTCCCATCGTCAACAATCTAACAATAGTCTCCTTTTCCGCAGTAAGCCCAGCCGCCAAGAGTTTGAAAAAATCTTTCAGATGATGTTAGAAGCGGGTGGTTCGGAACCTGGCTTTATCAATGCTTCAGAAGCTGAAAGACGCGCGCCTTGGTTTAAAGGATGCAATCCTTGTGTAGAAATTCTGCTTGGCAATAAAAGCTTTTGTAACTTGACAGAAGTCAATGTGTTAGCCTTCAAAGGAGATAAAATCGGACTCGAACGCGCCCTTTATTTAGCCGGTCGGATGAACTACCGCCAAACAATGGTCGATTTAAGAGATGAAATTTTACAAGAAGCCTGGCACCTAAATAATCAATTTTTACATCTATGTGGCGTTGGCTTAACAGGTATTCGCGCTCGTCCCGATCTGACGCGCTATGATTATAAACGGATGCGCAATATTGCCGTCAGTGCAGCTTATAGCATGGCTAATGAACTCAATGCACCTCTACCTAAAAATGTGACCTGCGTTAAGCCAAGTGGCACGGTCAGCAAAGTGATGGGTACGCAAGAGTGGGGTGAGGTACCTGAAGGTGTGCATATGCCACTTGGTAAGTACATTTTTAATAACATCACCTTTTCTAAACATGATCCCCTAGTACAACGGTTTATAACAGCTGGTTATGAAACAATCGAAAAACCCTATGAAGCTGAATCTGTACTCGTTAAATTTCCGGTCAAATATGACACGGTGCCTTTTACGCGCAAAAATGTCACGCGCAAGAATGGAAAAGTAGAAGAGGTTGAGATCAATGCAGATTCAGCTGTTCAACAGTTAGAATGGTACCGCCTTTTACAAGAGACTTGGTGTGAACAAAACGTGTCCAATACTATCTCTTACGATCCATCGGAGATCCCAGCTATCATCGATTGGTTTTTAGAAAATTGGGAGTGTTATGTTGGCGTATCTTTCCTATTCCGCAATGATCCTTCTAAGAATGCAGAAGACTTAGGCTATGCTTATTTGCCTCAAGAGGTCGTAACTAAAGAGGTGTATGATACGTATGTAGCTAAATTGAAAGAGATCGATTATATCGGCATGGAGATACGCGACGAAGAGATAGCAGAATCCTGTGCGATGGGCGCCTGCCCTGTTCGTTAAGTTATCTAATAAAAAAAGATAGCTTAGGTCAGCTATCTTTTTCTATTCTATCTTTTGGCGTTTAGTATTATCGGTATGATAGAGTTCAGCCAGAGCTAATAGGCTTAAAATGAGAAATAGAATATAAAGATAATTTGGAAATTTTACGCCAAATGTTAAGCCAAGTAAAGTTATAAACTGCAAAGCAGTCGTTACTTTTCCACACCAAATAGCTCTAAATTGATACGTCGATAATCTTTTTTTGATCGCTAAATAGATGCCATAGAAAAAGACAGAAAAATCGCGGCAAATGAGCAAACACGCTTCCGTATTAGTTAATTTCTGTTCATTGACAAACACAATTAAGACAAAAATGACAAAAAATTTATCTGTCATGGGATCTAAAAGAGTACCCAACCGATTAGTCAAATTATAACGCCTAGCAATAAAGCCATCTAGAATATCGGTAGTCAAGGCAATGGCAATCGCTAAGGCACGATAAAAGGGGTTAACCTGTAGAAAGACAAAAGCTAGCGGACATCGCAAAAAAGATAAGAAATTAGGGACATTAAACATGTAATTCCTAGTAATTCCTACAGGTTATCCCTATAGGAAATAGCTATTAAATTTTAAGAAACAGAATGAGAAGAAGGACTCCTTACATAAGCTATGATAGCAGCAGATAAGATAGCTACTACTATAAAACTAATGACCACTAACTCATAACGGTGAATGTAATTAGCAATCTCTTTATAGTTTTCTCCAAAAATATAGCCTAAATAAAAAATTGTACTGCTCGAAATTAAACAAGCAATGGAATCTCTAAATACAAAGCGACTAAAGGGCATTTTGCCTAACCCTGAAGTGATAAACAGTGCATTTCTTACACCGCCTGGAATAAACCTACCGACAATAAAGGTAAAAATGCCAAATTTTTCATAATAGTGATGTAGTTTGTCAATGCGATGAGGTGTGATAAAATGGCTAAACCAACGATAGTGATACAATTTAGGTCCTAAAAGTCTACCTAGCCAATACGCTTCCCAGCCTGAAATCAGACAACCTAAAAATATCCAAACATAAAGGTTCCATGTTTGATTCTCTGCTAAACAGGTACTAGCTAAAGCCCCACCTGTCAATAAGATGAGATCTTCACTGATCGGTATGTTAAAACCTGCTAAGAGTAGAAGTATAAAAAAGACCCAGTAAGCTTCTTGAGCATGTGCACAGACAAAAATATAAAGGGATTCCATTACTCTACTGGGATTTTAGTTAGGCTTTATTTTAAAGGCTTTAAGCCTTTCTGACTAGACTTTATGTGATAGCATAGCAATTAAAAAAATTTTTGATATTCTAATAGGCAGTCTTAAATTTTATAGATTAACTTAAAACTGCCTTGTTTTATTTAAGTATTTGACTCTTCAACTTCTGAATTATATTCATGTCTATTTTTTCTTCCGCTATTTAAATTTGTAGTTTCTACTTCTGTATGTGTATATTTTTTATAGGCAATAGCTTTATTTGAAAAAAGCCAAGAAAGAGAGCTAATTGCCAATAGACCTAAAGATAGACAGACATTAGCTGTAAAGCTTAAAACTGCTACCTTTGTATAAACATAGGTAAAAGCAGTAAAAGCTAGAGCTAATACACCTATTTTAAGAGCAGTTGCTAAATGAGGATGCACTAATTTTCCAATTTCCCATTTTTCGTCAATTAGTGTATTGAGCGATGTGCAAACTAAGGCTCCTCCTACTCCTAAAGCTAATCCTGCAGAGATGGGATTAATAGGAGCAAAAATATTGAGAACGCGAATCGCATGTCCTCCAAGTGTACCTGCTATTTGGCCACAAATTAATGAGCTAGCAATTTCATGAACTGTTGAGTAAACAGGAATAGAAGCAGTAATAGATTTTCCAGAAAGT
This sequence comes from Parachlamydiaceae bacterium, assembly GCA_965200675.1. Taxonomy (GTDB): domain Bacteria; phylum Chlamydiota; class Chlamydiia; order Chlamydiales; family Parachlamydiaceae; genus CBDAUP01. The sequence goes on from CBDAUP010000002.1 coordinate 492,793, forward strand.
GTTTGCATAAAAATTTCCTTTATTTAAATTTTATTCTTTATTTTTAAGGGCCATTCACAAAGAATCTAAATCTTTTTTGAATTTACGTAAAGCTCCTCTTACTACCTTTAAAATATTTTGGGAATAGTAGCCGACACAGGCTTAGGTGCTGTCACAGGAGGGAGATTAGAAAGATAGACATAAGGTGCTGGATAGGGCATCTCAGCCCCTTCGGTAGTAATAATATCTGTAATCTTAAATAACAGATCATCTTTTAAAGTAGCAAATGCTTCGCTATTGACAATTGGCGTAAAAGCTAAGATAGTCAATTCTAAAGCAGCTGTGCCAAAAGAGGAAAAATGCGTACCGATTGTAAGATTTCCATCGATATCGGGATGGTTTTGCAGCATCTCTTTAATATGAGTTAAAATGCCCTTAACTCTTGGCAAATCCTCATATCTTAAGCCAAATACCTCTTTAAACTGCCGATGGATCATGCGAGAGGGATTGACGACTACAGCTTTAGAAAAGACCGTATTAGGCACATATAAAGGGCGCTTATCCAAGCTTTTAAGGCGGATCATGTACCAACCAATATCCTCTACAATGCCCTCTATATTGCGATCCGGCACTTGAATCCAATCCCCTTTAGAAAAGGGATGGGTGGCATAGATCATGATGCCAGCAAAAAAATTAGATACGATATCTTGAGAGGCAAAAGCAATTGCTAAACCGCCAATTCCACTAAAAGCAATCAGCGTATTGATACTGCGATCTGTGATTTCAAGAATCATTAAAATCGATACAAAGACAATGAAAGCTGAAGTTAGCTTGTCGATCATATCCAATTTAGAAATATCGAGAGCTATTTCGCGATTTTTACTTCTAATAGACATGAATAACAAAATATTCTTCTTCCAGCGCAGGAAAAACCAAGCTAAAGATAGGACAGCACCAACTGCTAGCAGCCGGTGCATATCTTCCAGAGTTGCCTCTAAAGTAACTCTTGAGACAATGAGATCGATTGCATGCACAAAAGCAAAAAACCAGACGTAATAGCTTAAGGGCTTGTAGAGAGCTCTAACAAAGCTATCATGCCAAATTTGTCCTTGCTTATCAAAGTAGTAATGCAAGCGCTTGAGAAGTTTATTAACTAAAAAATTGAAGACTAAGACGACAGCTAGTAAAAAAACTGTCTCTGTGCCCCAACCATAGGCTCCATCCATTGCTGCCAATGTAAAATCGCAACACTGTTTTACTTTTTCAAAATGCATCTCGATCCCTTTATGATAGTATAAATATTTTTAAGCAGACTTAACCTTTATTTAACATGACGATAGTTAAACCTGTAGCTACAGTTATCCCTGTAATGATTAAATTGGCTTTAAAAGTTAAAGTTGCCGCCGCAAAATAAACTAAGAAACCAGTCAATCCTGAAATAGTTGTAAGAGCAATATCAACAATTCTTCGCTCTAATGATTGAGGATTAGTACTTATGCCTAATTTAGTGCTACCTTTATAAAGTATATAAAATGTAACTCTATGAGAAGCTACACCTAATCCTGCAGCTAGAGGATTAAATAAAGGCAAAATAGAAAACTTAATGCCTGGTATGATGGAAGCCACATGAGGCGCAATATAGGGTTTTACTATAGTATTAGCTACGTAGCCGATAGCATTACCTATTACTATACCATTGATTCCCAACACTGATAAATCTTTGATCAAACTCATAATTATTTTCCTTTTAGTTTATTATTTATTAATTAAATTAAAGTTCCTTAAACTGTTGAGATGTTTTATTTTCCCATCCCTTTTTAAGTAGATCGCTTTTTTTCTGAGAAAGCCCTCCCAAAAACTCAATGGTATTTAAAAAGCGGGCTCTGACGCGATCCTTACCTAAAATGTCTGCCGAATCAAATAAAGGCGGCCCTTGTAACTTACCCATTAAACTAGCAAACAAGAGAGGCATGAGCATCTTCTTGTAATGCAGTTCATATCGTTCAGCCACTAATAAAGTAGCTGTTTGCAAACCACTTCCTTGCCAATTCTCCTGCTCATCCAGTTGCCAAATGAGACTTTGTAAAATGCCACAGAGTTGTAAAGAGGAAAGGCCTTTAATGGTAAATAGTTCAGGCATGTACTTGAGCTGGTTGATAAACATAAAATCACAGAGCTGGATAAAATCGCCAAAGGTCTTAAGCCGAGGATGAATTAAAGGCATCAGTTTTTGCATGAAAGCATCATTAAAGCTCCACTCTTTTAAACGCGGCCAGAGCTGATCTATTGGGATCGTATGGATGAGATACTGTTGATTGAGCCAGTCGAGTTTTTGCACGTCAAATATGGCACCTGATAGCCCAATGCGCTTGTAATCAAAAGCCTGAATGATCTCATCCACTGTATAGATCTCTTTATTTTCCGGCATGCTATAACCCATGAGGGTTAGAAAGTTAATAAAGGCTTCAGGTAGATAGCCACTGTCGCGGTAAAAGAAAATAGAGGTCGGATTTTTGCGCTTAGAGAGCTTTTTACCCTCTTTGCCGAGTAAAAGAGGCATATGCAAGAAAAAAGGAGGTTGCCAGCCAAACGCTTGATAAAGTTGGATGTGCTTAGGCGTAGAAGTCATCCACTCATCGCCTCTAATCACGTGCGAAATCTGCATCAAGTGATCATCAACTACATTAGCTAAATGATAGGTAGGAAAACCATCCGATTTTAATAAGATCTGATCATCAATATCAGCCCAAGGCGTTCGTAGATGACCTTTGATGAGATCATCATAAACGCATTCTCCTTCTAATGGCACTTTTAGCCGGATTACAAAAGGTTGGCCTTTTTCTTTGCGTTGCTGAACTTCTAAAGGAGTTAAATGTCGACAGCGACGATCATATCCTTGGCGTCCTCCCGTTTGGGCAGCCTGTGCGCGCATGTCTGCTAGATCTGTCGCGTTGCAAAAACAGGGATAAGCTTGTGCTCTGTCTAGTAATAGCGTCGCATGCTCTTGATAGAGAGCAAATCTTTCCGACTGGCGATAAGGACCATAGGGTCCCCCTTTATCGGGACCCTCATCCCAACTAATACCTGCCCAGTTAAGCGCTTCATAAATGCTCTGTTCATACTCTAGTCGACTGCGCGTGCGATCGGTATCTTCAATCCGCAAAATAAATTTTCCTTGAAAGTGTCTAGCGAAGATGAGATTAAAGAGAGCCATGTAAGCTGTGCCTACGTGAGGATCTCCTGTAGGAGAAGGTGCAATGCGCACGCGAATGGGCTGACTAGATTGCATAAAGTGCTGATTCCTTATAAAGAAAGTTATAAAGAAGTTTATAATAGATTGAATTAATAATCAAGTTATTTAGGATGAACAAGATACTAGAAATTATTAAATAAAAAAAGGGTCCATAAGACCCTTTTTGACTAGGAAAAATTAATGTTGTCAGTAGCTTATTACTAGGCTGCTTGTTTTAAGAGATCATTTTTATGAAGGCAATCTAGATAAATTAAATCTTTTATAATGTTGTAAGCTTCATTGAGTTGCAAATCTCCTTGGCTACACTGATCCGGGCTTTCCTCTTCCACTGCTTCTTTTTCTTTATCTTTCTTTTTAAGTTCCTCTAAAAACTTCTTATAATTTTTATTATTCACTAGTCTTTCTTCAGAATTTTTTTTCAATTTATCTAAATAGGGCACATAGGTCTCGACTTTCTTTTGCAGATCAAATTTATAAAGGGTTTTGACCTTTTCGCGTTGGAAAAAAGAGATATCCGAAAGATCATCATTAAAATTTTCTTTAATCTTATCTGTTTCCAATGGGTATTTAGCATATTTTTCGCCTACTTCCATTTCGGATAAAATACCTGGGACCACAATATCGGATTGCACACCTATCAATTGCGGAGTTTTACCAGAGACAGTATAATAGCGTCCCCTTGTAACCTTATATTCTCCTTGAGCATTGATCTGGCCATTCTTAGTGGTATTCAACGTAAAGGTCTGAAAAGAGCCTTTCCCATAGGTATGATCATCCCCTACAATGAGCGCTCGTCCATAATCTTGAAGAGCTTCCGCTACAATTTCAGAGGCTGAGGCGCTAGCTCGATTGACTAAGATAATGAGCGGACCATTCCAGATTAAGGCACTATCAAAGTCTCTTAAATTTTGAATTTGTCCTGTATCATCTTTGATAGACGCAATAATACCTTTAGTAATAAATAAGCCTGCTACATTGACAGCTTGCGTGAGCAATCCACCGGTATTATAACGCAAATCTAAGATTACACCTTTGATTACTTGCTCTTTTTTTAACTTTTCAAAAGCTTTAGCAATATCATCAGCTGAAGAGCTATCTTCATCTTGATAAAAAGAGTAGAGCTTAATATAGGCAATGGCTCCATCGCCAAAGGATTCATAGGATACTTCATAGCGCGATTCATTTAAAACGACTTCCCCACGTGGAATCGTAATGTCTATCTTTTCCTGTTTTTTATGAGATTCATCTCCTAGTTCTCTAATGACTGTCAACTGGACAGGCGTATTAGCTTCCCCTCGAATGAGATCGACAGCATCCATAATGTCCATGCCTACTACGGGTTCTCCATTCACTGCAATAATTAGGTCTTTTACTTTTAACTGTTTGCCATTAGCAGCCGGACTTCCCTCAATAATTTTAACCACTGTAAAGCCATTGATATCGTCGCGCAATTGAGCCCCGATTCCATGCAGCTTTTGCTGAACGCCAATCATAAATTGGGCAGCTTCATCAGGTGTAAAATAAGCAGTATGTGTATCCAGTGCTGCAGCTGTGGCCTTTAATACATAAGTTAAAATAAATTTTTGCTGAAATAACGGATTGTGGTTTAAAATATCCTCTTCTATTTTAAGTTGGCGTTTAGCAATGCGCTGTAAAGATTTTTCTTTTAAACCATCATTTAACTTAGCGGCAGCTTCTGCTTGTAAAGCTTTAATCTTAGTAATGCGATCGATTAGACCCTTTTGATCTACAGCCCATTTCATATTTTTAAATTCTTCTGGATTGATCTTTTTAGGTAAAAGAGTTAAGTCTAATGTTTTTTCTAATCTTCTACGTCTCTCTATGGCTTGTTCCATCTCTTTATTGATTTTGTAAAAAGTAGAAAAATTATTGTGATTGTATTCATAGAGTATCTGCTGAAGTTCAGCATCGGAAGGCTCTAACCACATTTGAATATCTGAAGTAACAAAATAGCTTTTGGTAGGATCTAGCTCTTCTAAATAATTAAGAAGCGCTCTTTTAACAAGTTCTGTTGTTAACTGCTTATAAATTGCATGGGATTGCATAATCTCATGCAGTTTAGCACTAGCTTGCTGAGGGGTAATATCGGCTAATTTGCAACTAGCAGTAGAAAAAAGAAAAAGAGTCATTCCTATAAAAAATAGGTCTTTTAGAACCATAACAAATCCTTTATTAGCATCATTAAATTCAACTATATAAAGGCTTGCTGTTTTGTGCCAATCAAATCCTTTGCCAATCAACATTTTTATTTAAATGTTATCAACAATAAGTGCTAAAAATTAGAAATAAAAAAAATATTAATTTTATAAGAAACTCTTGATTTAAATTCTTTATTATGTAAAAATTAATTTTCCAAATCAGATAAATTTGGATTTTTAATTAGAATTAAATTTTAAATTTAAATTAATATAGAAATATTTCTTAAATTAAATATGTTATTATAAATAAAATAAGTGTTATTGAAATTTTCATTAGGTTATATATATAGGCACAAGGAGGGTTTAATGTCTAAAAAGGATGGCCAAAAAGCACAAGTAGAAGATAAATTAGTTTCCATTACGGAAGCTGCTAAAATTAATAGAGTGACCCGGCAAGCAATCTATGTTGCTATTAAACTAAATAAATTAAAAGCTAGAAAAGAGACGACGAGATGGACAATCCATTTAGATGATCTAGAAGTTTATCGCAAACAAAAATATTCACGTACAAAATCTATTTATGATGGAGAATTGTTGTTTGATAATAAACTGGGCTACTTTTCTATTAATCAAGTGGCTACTTTACTCAAAGTTCCCAATCAAAAAATCTATTATGCAACCCGCATTGGCCAATTAAAAGCACAACGCAAAGGTGCTGCTTGGGTTATTCACTCAGATGACTTAAAACTTTATCAAGATAGTCATTTAAAAAAGAAAGTATCTAAGCGCAAAGCTAGTTAATCAATAAATCTCTTTTAAAATTTAATTAGTTAAAAATTCTAAAAGAGATTTGTTGTTTTTTAAATTTTTTGCTCTCTTGTGGAGGCTAACTACGAAGCAAATTAGACTGACTGCGAGGTAAATTAGCTTGAGTAGTATCTACTATTTCAAAATGGCGAATGAGCAGTTGAATACTCTGTCCTTGATAATTATTAACTTGAGGAGTAAAAGCTAAACGGAGAGTTAAATCTTTTTTGCGCAATAGAGAGCTAAATTCTGCTTTGCCAAAAGCAACTCCTTCTAGAATGCGATCTTCTTGCTCTAAATAAAGTTTAAGATGAGTTTTACCTATTACTTTAGGTGGCCAAGCTTGTTTAGCTTCACAATAAAGAATAGGTTGAGGGTTTTCATTGCCAAAAGGTTCGAGTAAACGCATGGATTCCATAAAATCAAAGGTTAGATCGTGAAATTTAACTTCACTATCTAAATAGAGTTTATTAACGACATCATGATCGGATAGTTTAATATCCGCTGCGGCAAAGAAGCGTCTTTTAAACTCTTCAATGTGTTCCTCTTTAATCGTTAAACCCGCTGCAAAATCATGACCTCCAAAATTCAATAAAATATCCGAACAACTCTTAAGAATGGAAAGTAAAGGAAATTCTGAAATAGAACGCAAGGATCCTTTGCCAATTCCATTATCTAAAGCAATCATGACGGTAGGACGATTATAATGTTTAGAAATGCGCGTAGAGATAATGGCAATTACACCCGGATGCCATTTATCTGATTGCATAATGATTGCTTTATGACTTAAAAGCTCTGGATGCTCTTTAATTGAACTCTCAACATCAGCTGAAATTGTTCTTTCAATTTTCTGCCTTTCAATGTTATTGAGATCTAACTCATGAGCCATCTTTTCAGCTGTCAGCACATTGCGAATTAAAAGCACTTGTACTCCCTTTTGGGGATCGGCAATCCGTCCTAGACTATTTAAGCGCGGCGCAATTTTGAAGGCAATATCCAAAGTAGAGATATCGGCTAAATCTACTTCTGAGATAGAAACTAATTTTGCTAAGCCAATTCTTTTAGTTTTTCTCAATTGTTTTAATCCATAGCGGACTAGAATGCGATTCTCATCCAATAAAACGCCCATATCAGAAATCGTGCCCAATGCTACTAGATCCAGATAACGCTTAAGATCTATTTTTTTTGCCGAAATCTCTCCTTTTAAAACTAATTGCCTAGTGATAGCATGCACATATTTAAAGACTACTCCTACGCCTGTCAATTCTCGATTAGGATAAGTATTATTAAAAAGTTTAGGATTAAGCGTAGCAATACAAAGCGGAATTTTATCTGTCGGTTCATGGTGATCAGTGACAATCACATCAATATTTTTTTCCACTACTTTAGCTATTTCACTAGCAGCTGTAATGCCGCAATCGACTGTAATTAATAATTTACATTCATTTTTTAAAGCATATTCTAAAGCCTCTACAATTAAGCTCTGCCTAAGAGGACCGCGATTAGACACATAATAGAAGACATTAGCGCCCACATATTGCAAAAATTCTGTGAGAAGAGCGGTACCTGTCATGCCATCTACATCATTATCCCCATAGATTAAAATATTTTCACAATCTTTAATCGCGCGACAAACCCGGTCTACAGCTTTTTGCATATCAGCCATTAAAAAAGGATCGTGCAGATCAGGGAGTTTAGCATATAGATAATCGTGAATCTGTTCCAACGAGGTAAACCCACGAGACACTAAAATCTGGGCAATAACGGGATGAAATTTATATTCTTTGATAATACTTTCTTTCAAAGCATTATCATGATGGGGATAGACCCACAAAGGATCATTAAATGAATGCCAAGGAAGCATCAAGCCACTCCAAACACAGGGATTAGTCTCTATAAGCATTCCAATCTAAAATTGGAATTTATACTCAATGCCAGTCAATAACAGAATAAAACAGATCTTCTATCTCATCTTATTTGGACATCTAGTACTAGACACTATGTGAATGCTCTTGCGGTTTCACTAGTCTAGAGGAGCTATTATTATAATAATAACCCCTCTATACTAGTCAAATCACATGAACTTAAGGCAAAAACTACAATAGAAATTATTGAGTTAGGTTAAGTACATCTTGCAATCGTGCAGCGATGATTGTCAAGTAACAAAAATTAAACTTCTTAAAACTTTCCTTATTTTTAAATAATAGCCATTTTAAGAAGTTTTTAAGGTCAATTTAATTAAATTAAAAAAATTTCCTAATTTAAAAATTTTTTAGAATTTAATTTTTCTCTTTGTGATCCTGCTAATCCTTGAGCCTCTAGTTCTCTATTATGAAAGTAAACTAATACAGGACCAGCTATGAATAAAGAAGAGAGCGTTCCTACTACAACGCCGATCGTCATCACGAGTGAGAAGGCAAAAATGGATTTACCTCCTAATAATACAAGCGCTAACAGTACGAGAAGAGTTGTACCACATGTCATAATGGTACGGCTTAAAGTTACATTTAAAGCATGATTGACAATCTCTGTAAATTTCATTTTACGCATTACAACCATATCTTCTCTAATTCTGTCAAAAACAATAATCGTATCATTTAAAGAGTAACCGATGATTGTCATAATCGCGCCTACTACTTGTAAATCGATCTGGACAGCTAATCCTAACCAATGAAAAAAAGCTAGAATACCTAAACTGATGACTACATCGTGAATCAAACCAATGACTGCTCCAATAGCAAATTTAAATTCAAACCGGAAAGTAATGTAGATTAAAATGCTAACTAAAGCAATCACTAAACCCATAATCGCATTAAAGCGCATCGTATCAGAGAACTGACCACTCATAGCAGTCCAATCTCTATCTAGTTGGTCTAGTTGGGTTTTTTTGATCTCTAAACCTTTATCTTTTAATGCATTAACTACCCATGTCAAGCGCGGATTACTCTCATAACTTAGCACCTGTTTTTCTTGAACAATATTTTCTGGCAACTGATAAAAAGGATGGCCTTTTTGTTCCATGCCCATTCCTAGTTGAATGCGCAATTGATTGGGATAGCCTAGCTCTCTAATTTGAAAATCATTATTAGTTGCTCCTTGAGCTAGTAAGGCTTCCGCTGTCTCAAGTCTATAATTAGAATGATCGGGTTTTTCTACTAAATCTACGATTAAAGAGTAACCTCCTGTAAAATCCATACCTAGCATGGTCTTGAACTGCATAGCAAAAAGAGCCATTCCAATCCCAATGACAATAGCAGAAATAATCATCGCTTTCTTAGTTTGAGCTAAGAAGTCAAACGCCGTTTTTCCTATAAATTGGCTCATCGTTAAAGATTTATGATTGGGGTCTTGGACCCAACCGGCAAAAAAGTAACGCGTCATGAAAAGAGCGGTAAACATAGAGGAGATAATTCCAATAATCAATGTAATGGCAAATCCTTTAATAGGACCTGAATCAAACTGAATGAGAATTAAAGCTGCCATAATAGTAGTAATATTGGAATCGATAATCGCACTAAAAGCTTTGCGATAACCTGCTTGAATGGCAGACGCTAGACGACCTGACAATTTGAATTCTTCCCTTACGCGTTCAAACACTAATACATTAGCATCTACTGCCATACCGATGGTCAATACAATCCCTGCAATACCAGGTAGAGTAATAGCTGCATCGAGATTTTGCAATACACCCCAAATGATGAGAATATTAAATAATACGGCACAGGCGGCTACAACTCCTGCAAAACGATAGTAACCTATCATAGCTGCTACAACGGCAATGAGGGCTACTAAGGACGCTACAATTCCTCTTGTCCTCTCTTCTTGACCAAGTTCTGGACTTACATTTTGCTCAGATAAAATACGCGGCGTAAAACTTAAAGAGCCAGCTTTAAGATCAGCTGCCAATTGATTAACCTCTCTTTGAGAGAATCTTCCACTAATGGTAGCTCCATCGCGTAAAGCAGCTTTCAAAGAGGGACTGCTAATGATTGTGCCGTTTAAAATAACAGCCATTCTCCAGCCTCTACCTTGCGAATAATTCTCTTTTGGCGTACCGACAATTTTATCTTGAGAGAATTGCGAAGTCCAACTGTAAAAGTCATCGCGAGGATTGCCTTCACGCTCTTGAGAACCTTCATAAGAGCGTTTGACGTTAAACGTTAAAACATTGCCTTCACTTGTATCATAGCCTACTTGAACTCCAGTTAAACTGGCTCCTTCTAAAGCATAATTGTGAAAAATGATTAACAAAGGATTAGCTTGATTATCCCACTCTGAAAAATTTTCTCCTCTCATAATGCCTATGGCTGAAAGCGTATCATCAAAAGAATGGTTCATCTCTTTGTTTTTTGGATTGGGTAATCTCAAACCATTGTCATAAAGAATTTTAGCATAGTCAGTAAGAGGCCTTGAAAAACCCTCTTGCTCTTCCCCCCCTAACTGTTGCCAAGCGATTTCATTAATGCTATCGCTATCTTTTCTATTCGTGACTACAGCTTCATTCCAAACATTTTGTAGAAATTGACTAGTAGCTTCCTGAAGAATAGGGTTAGAACGACTAAATTTCTCATTGACTACATGAAAATACATGGCAGAAGCTTTGATTAAATCAGAAGCTGAAAGATTTTGGGAACCGGGAAAATCTAGAATGATGTTATTTCCCTCAATTTTTATTGTGCGTTCAGATACGCCCATTTTATTGATACGCGTGTATAACTCATTGACTGCTTGTTTTAAATCATCTGGATTTGTAACAGCTCGTCCATTGTGATCGCGCAGTCCAATGCGCACAGTTTTACCACCTGATAGATCTAAGCCCCACTTGAGGATTTTGCGATCATCGCCTCTAAAATATTTAATAAAACTCAGTTTTAAATTTTCCCAATAAACATTTCTAGTAGGAGCCGGTACTTGATAACGACTCGTGATATTTAAATCAACTTGAGCTGCATGATACTCCTCTTTCCATCTCAAGAGGCTCTCTTGCATTTCATCTTGAATCTTATTTTCTACTAAAATTCTTTGTTCTACGTCTGTAAAATCCAGTACTGCATACTTTTTGCTTCCTTTAATATTAAAATTTTCCCTTGTAGCTTTAATGAGATTGCCATAGAAATCACTCATTTCAAAGATATAATCTTTGGCAAATTGAGGGGCCGTCTCATAAGCTGTACCTGGATAACCAATAAACCCAAACTGCTGCAGTAAGGCAGTTAACCGGTTAATATCTTGAATAAAAGTTTGACTCTCTGGTGCATCAGGCGTTTGTTTGAATTTTTGTAAAATTGGTTCCATTCCTTTAGCAATAATATAAAGGGAACCGGGACGAAAACCTTCAGGAACTGACATACTATCATTAGAGGGTATATAAACGACCAATCCTAGCTTTTGATTTTCAGCTTTTAATTCTTTAAAAGCTTGATAACTAAAGATAGGATAGGCATCCCGTACTAAGTCAGGATGTTGAGGAATCCACTCAGTTTGAAGCTGTTGAATAATCTGTTTCCCTTGTATTTCGGCTAGTTCTCCTAAATTAAACGCTAAGAAACTAGTAGCTTGGCTTAAATTATTCAGATGAATGGAAAAACTATTTTCATCGGGTATTAAATTTTCATCTGTCAGGCGCGACGCTCTAGCAATATCATTAATGATCATTTGATTGAGCGTATCTTTTATTAACGCTTTAGATTCATTATTGCTATCTCCTAGGCGTATAGCTTCAATGTCTTGATAAAATTGCAAAGAAATTTTATCGTTATTCCAATCTACTACTAACGCTTCTACAAAAGGATTTCTACCTTGTAATTCTATCTTTTGTAGATTATCCTTAATCATCATTTGACTTTTTTCTAAAAGAGCTTGAACAGATAAACGGGTAAAGGGTTTTAAAGATTTAAAGGCAGCGGTATGATCGCGAATCAAAATAGTAGCTTTATTTATAGCTTCTTGCTGATTTTCCAATAAAGCAAGAGACTGAGTTTGCTCTGTATCTAAAAACTGATTATTTTCTTTTAATTTTTTTTGTTCTATTTTCAAAGGTTCAATTTGGGAATTTAAAGTAGTTTTTAGTTTTTCAAGTCGTGCAACAAATTTTTGAATGAGAGTTTCATTTCCTGTAGCTATTCCTTCCTTAAAGTCACTTTGAATAAAATTGGCAAGATAGCGTTTGACTAAGGGATCTGTTATTTGAAAATTGTTAGTTAAACTATTAAGGTCTCTGGCTAGCTTAATCAGTGTATCATCATAACGCTTATCTAGTGGATTTTGTACAGAGCTAGTGATTAAAGCAGCTGTTTGACTCGTACCTGCTAGGGCTAACGCTAAATGATTGAGCCGATCATAGACTAGCTCGCGATAAAAAGGAGTAATAGCTCCTTGAGCATCATATTTATTAGTAAACTCAAATAATTTTTCATTGGTCTTAGCATCTAAATGCACACCGACTTGACGGATCACAGTCACTTTATTGTTAGAATTATCTGAAGAGGAACCATCTAATTGTAATTTTGCCGGTACAAAAGAGATCAGTTCTCCAGCTCTTGGCAAAAACCGTTTAAATAGATCTGCTGATTGAGAAGAGTTAAAAGTAAGATCAATCAAGCGTGGATCTTGCTCTCTTAATTCTATCTTTAAAGGTTTAACTCCTATTAATTTACAAAAAGAGCTTAGCCACTCTTTTGACTCATTTTCTAAATCATTGACACGCCTAATAAGGGATTCTGATATAGTGTAAGCTTGCTTTTCATTAATAGGCTCTCCCAGAGGCTTTGTATAATAAAAAACTGTAGGCATGATATTATATAGGGTTAACAAAATGACAGCTAAAATAAGATAAAACTGCCAGCGTTTTTGTTTTTCCATGTTCAGGCGTCCTTGAATTTAAAAAGGTAGTTAGGATAAACAGGTAGCATACCAGACACTTAGAAAAAGTGCCAAGAAGAAAAGAGAGACAAAAAATAAAGAGAGACAAAAAAGAGGAAAAAAAAAGTCTAAAGAGATCACTCTTTAGACTTTTAATTACTTAATTAAACTTAGTCTTATTTATAAGACAACAGTTTGAGAATCAGCAGGAGGAGTAGTTTTTTCTGCGGTAAGATCTAAGAATTGTTTACTCAAAGATTTTACAGCAAATATCCAAATCACGATAAAAAATATCATAGCTGCTGCGACATAAGGAGTAATCAAGGCAATGCTACCAAAAGTAAGCAATAGTCCTTGTTGAATAAAGGAACCTCCTGATTTACCTAATCTAGCACCTACTACGTCAATTGCTGCTTTACCTTTTACTTTGGATTCTTGATCTAAAGGAATGTAAGTCATTTCTTTAGTAGGATCAAATAAAGAGTATTTAGTTGACTTACTCATAATATTCTGAGCCATACCAAAATAAACAGCTAAAATTAAAGGCGTTGTTCCTAGCATGCTAATTGTTTCTTCTAAGCTTCCTCTAAATAAGATAAAGGCAAAGAAACCACAGCCTGTCACTAATAAAACAATAGGTGTGATCATAGCTGCAAATTGCCAGCCTTTTTTGCGTAGCAACCAGCCTCCAATTAACATCATGACAATCGTAATGCAACCCGTAGCAAATGAAAAGTCTCCCATAAAGGCACTATAATCATTTTTATTGGGAAAATTGAGTTTAAGCTGGTTTTTCCAAGTAACTTCTACTAAGTTAATACAAATGCCATAAGCGATAACTATTAATGCAATTGACAAAATATAGCGCGATTTAGCTAGATAAGCAAAACTCTCAAATATGCCTAGTTTAGGCTTTGATTTTTTTCCTTTCTTCTCTTCCATTGGATTGTAAAACTTAGGATCTGTTAAAACTTGACGATTCATCCACCAGTAGATAGCTACAATTAACAAACCAGCTCCAATTACTAAAGCCATTAAATAGTTTAAGCTATATTGCCAAGCTAATTCTTCTGGAAGATTTTTTGTGACTAAAGACAAATATTTAACTGTTTTACCAGAAATTAGTAGAGCAATATTTGCGCCTACTCCCAATAGAGTGTAAATGCGTTTAGCTTCATTGACACGCATAATTTCGTTAGCAAAGCCCCAAAACATCAAGGATAAAACTGCACTTCCCCATAGTTCTGATAAGATATAAAAAAGGGAAAGAGTCCAATCGCGGTAACAAGACACAAGGCCTGCCAAACCTACAGGTAAAATAGATTGTAAATAATTAGCTGATTCAACAGGGTGCAGAAACGCTTTATTGGGATAAAGAACCCAAGCAAATAATCCAAAAAAGACAATAAAAGGGGCAATTGCTGCATAAAACAGAGTTTCTTTGCTTAAAATATTGCTAAGTTTAGCATAAATTAGCATAAAAATAATGGCACAAGGTACAACTCCATAGACTTTTAGAAATGGAATTGTTTCGGCTCCAGAAAAAGATACGACTAAGGTATCTTTAGTATCTCTTAAAATTGTATAATTAAAAGAGATGAGAAGAAACATGATAAACATAGGCAGGATCTTTTTTAGCTCATAAGAATGCACAGGCCAAAAAAACGATCGCAACATATTAAATTCAAGATTAGTCTCTTGCGACATAGTTAATTCCTTAAATTGTTCTAAGTGTTAATAAATTTTATTTCTATCTTTTAAAAGATGATTTTTCTAATAATTGCATAAAATTAACGGCTCCTGCAATAAAAAACTCTAAAGTTTAATTGATGTCATGCACAAAAATGGCATTTTTGAGTGAAAAAATCTTTTTTGCCAATAGTTAGTAGAAATTCTTAATTAAATACTAAGTTAGCATAATGAGAATTTCTTAAATAAGCAAGAAGAATTAAGTCAAGAGCTGTATAGGGTCTTAATTCAAATTTTTCAGAAATTTTCTTAGAAATTTAGTTGGATTAAGCCTGAAAATCAAAAAAGAAAGAGATAACCTTCATCACAGTTTGAGTAAATAAGGTTCTAAACTAAATTTAGAAACTTTTTCAAATGAATTAGCTCAAACTGCGATAGTTCTAAACGGATTAAGTTTAAGAATTTAAATTATTTAATGTTGTAGCAGCTGTTAAAGCATTAATTACTTCTATATAAGACTGCCACAAATCTTGATCTACTTTACCATGTCTAATTGAAGCAATCAATTCTCTTTTAATAGTACGCAAATCTTTACGTGGAGTTAATTTTCGAACCATATCTTTATCACCTGCTTGACGCGCCATAGATAACATGCGCTCGATATCATTTTTTGAAAAGAGTAATTGATCACGACGTTTACGTGAACCGCGAGCTGCGCGCTGTTTAGGTACCACTGAAAATGGCTTGTCAGTATTGATGATAAACTCTTCAATTAAAGACTGCAACTCTTCAGGACTTTCTGTTTTCATTTTACGCATTGTAAAATGGTGAATGTACCCACCTGTATCTGCAGGTAAAAAACGGCAAATATCATTTTCTTTGCTTCCACCAATTTTTTTTACTGCATTATTAATAAGAGATTCTAATTGTTTAGAATCTTGTTTTTCTTGTAAAACAGCCATTATTGCCTTCCTTTTTCACTTCTTATATTTTGATTTTACTGAAATCTTCTTAAGACTAAAAATTTTGTTAAGTCCTATTCATTTGCATCTATTTATGAATAATTCTCACTATTTATAGTCAAAAAATCTAATTTTATCTCAATTTTCTTCTATTTATTTTATTTCTATCACAATTCATTTCTGTCACAATTTGCTTCTATTGCAATTTGAGCAAGAATGATTTGTTTAAAACTTTTATTAATGGCAATTTAAAGATTTATATGATTTCCTTGCAAGTTAAAATTTGCATTATTTTTATTTAATCTATAATTTTAGACTGATATAGATTTTGTTAAGACATTACATATGTAAAATAAAATCACTATCTTGTTAACAACAATACAAATTTCTTATTAATCTGTAAATTAATTTCTGTGAATTATTTTGATTTATCTCGATCTCAATGTAATTTTTTATAAAAAGTAAATTTATTCAAATTTTCTTATTTAATTTATTTAATTCTATAAATTTATTTATATTATTAATTTATTAAATATTAAATTATTTACCTAATTTTAAATTATAATATTTTTTTTCAAATTCTTTTATATTTTAATAAATAAAATTAAGCTAATTTAGAATTCATGAATTAAGAAGATCTTTATTTTTAACTTGCAGCATTCCCTCTTGTCTCGGTAACATTATGTCAAAAAGAAAAAAATAAAGCACCTAGGAGTAAAGATTTTGCCTTTAAAAGTTTTTCAAAAAGAATCTTCTGCTCATTCTTCTTTCCAGCATATAATAGGAATAGCAGCTGGAAAAGGAGGCGTTGGTAAATCTACTTTAACGGTCAATTTAGGATTGGCTTTAAGTTATTTAGGTTATACTGTAGGCATCTTAGATGCTGACATCTATGGACCTTCTTTAAGAAAAATGCTACCTGAGCAGCAGTTACCCCAACAAAAGGGAGAATTTTTTATTCCTGCCTTTTGTCATACTCAAGGTTATACCTCGAGCTATACTCCAACTTGTACTTCCAATTCTACGCCTAGTCATCATTTAAAAATGATTTCCATGGCCCATTTTCGAAAAGAGCAAGAAGCAGCTGTAGTAAGAGCACCTATTGCTAACTCTATTATTACGCAATTTTTAAAGAAAGTTAAATGGGGATCTTTGGACTATCTTTTAATTGACTTCCCTCCAGGCACAGGAGATATTCAATTAACGTTAAGTCAACAAGCTAACTTAACAGGTATGGTAATTATTACTACACCTCAAGAGATATCCCTAATTGATGTACGTAAAACGATGCAGCTATTTGAACAAGTTCATATTCCCCTCATAGGTTTAGTTGAAAACATGAGCTACTATTTACATCAAGCAGATCAACCGGTTTATTTATTTGGTCAAGGTGGAGGAGAGCGTTTAGCTAAGGAATCTGGTATTCCTTTTTTAGGTCAGGTCCCTTTAGATCCTCTGATTGGCCTTACAGGTGATACCGGTCAGTCTTTATTTGATCCTAAATTTTTATCTTCCTTAGCTTCTAGGCAATTTCTAGAATTGACAAAAAATTTGCTTGTTCACCTTGCAGCTTTAAAAATGAAGGCTATTAGTTACCTATCTGATTTTGAGATACACTGGAAAGAGATGGAGAAAAAATGAGATATCCTCCTGTATTTGTAAAAAAAATTCAGCAAGAAAGTCAGGACTCTTTTTCTATTGTATGGAGTGATGATACACTAGATATTTACTACTTAGCTGACTTACAACAAAGATGTCCTTGCGCTGCTTGTACTGTAAAAGAAAAAAAAGACAAGGCTGCTACTCCAGTAGAAACTAAAGAAAAAATTAATGCCATTTCTATAAAAAATGTAGGGCGATATGCTTTAAAAATTCAATTTACAACGGGTTGTTCAAAGGGTATTTATGGGTTCGAGTTATTAAGATATGGAATTAAAAATGATTAATTTTTTTAGAGTCAATTTTTTCTCTAGTTTATTTCTTAGTTTGATTTTATGTTTATTTTTAACTGTTTCCTGTGGAACAAATCTGCCTACTAGCTATTGGATGAGTTCTCATGATAAGCTCAAAGTTTTATCTACGACAGCAATGATTAATGATCTAGTCCAATCCATAGGAGGAGAGTTTGTCGATACTTTAACTTTAATTAAAGGAGAAATGGATCCTCACTCTTATCAATTAGTTAAAGGAGATGATGAAAAGTTGGCTTTTGCCGATATTATCTTTTTTACAGGATTGGGATTGGAACATGGACCAAGTCTCCATCAGTTTCTTCAATACAGTTCAAAAAGCATTGGCTTAGGAGATAGTTTAAAAAAGCAATTTCCCGATTTAATACTTTATTATAATGGTCAAATAGATCCACATATTTGGATGGATATCTCTTTATGGAAACAAACTCTTCCTTATATTGTCAAGGCTTTATCTGAAAAAGATCCCGAGCATGCAACTATTTTTAATCAAAATGCTTTAAAATTAAATAGCGAATTAGAGAATTTGCATCAACAGATTCGCCAAGAGATGATGAAAATTCCTGCTCCACAACGTTATTTAGTCACAAGTCATGATGCGTTTAACTACTTTACAAGAGCCTATTTAGCAACTGATGAGGAACTAAGGCAAGGAGGTTGGCAAAAGCGCTTTGCCGCTCCGGAAGGTTTATCGCCGGAAAGTCAACTTAGTACAGCAGAAATTCAGTTTATTATCGATCATTTAACTCTCTATCAGATCCATATGCTTTTTCCAGAATCCAATGTTAATAAAGACTCTATTCTTAAAATTGTTCAAGCAGGTCAAGCTAAAGGATTAAATCTTAAAATGGCTAGTCATTCCCTCTATGCCGATGCAATGGGTAAACCGGGTTCTGAAGGCGATACCTATATGAAGATGATTAAATATAATGCAGACATTATTTTACTCTATCTTTGGAAAAATTATCCTTAAAGAGGCTTTATGAATTTTTCTCTAGATACTATAGCCTTACATGTTTCACAACTTAGCGTCAATTATGATAAAACCCCTATTTTGTGGGATATTTCTTTAAAAGTACCTGCTGGCAAGTTAGTGAGCATTATCGGTCCAAATGGAGCAGGTAAGAGTACTTTTATTAAAGCTGTATTAGGCCTGATTAAACCTCTTTCTGGCAAGATAGCCTTCTTTGATAGGCCTCTGAAAGAAAAAAGAGCAAAAATTGGGTATGTCCCTCAGCGTGAAACAGTGGATTGGGACTTTCCGATCACTGTGCGCGATGTAGTTTTAATGGGATGTTATGGTAAACTTGGGTTATTCCATTGGCCTAAAAAAAAAGAATTAATGGCAGTGGAGCATTATTTAGAAATTGTAGGAATGCAGGCTTATGCTAAACGCCAAATTAATGAACTCTCAGGAGGTCAACAACAGCGCGTTTTTTTAGCTCGAGCCCTTTTACAAGAAGCAGACATTTATTTTATGGATGAACCTTTTGCAGGTATTGATTTAGCCTCTGAGAGAGTCATGATCAACTTACTGCGCAAATTACAAGAAGAGGGTAAAACTATTTTTGTCGTGCATCATGATTTAAATACAATTGAGACTTATTTTGATTGGGCAATCATGCTTAACATGCGTCTTATAGCTTGCGGGCCTCTTTCTTCTAGTTTCAATGCTGACACTCTCCATGCAACTTTTGGAAAGAGTTATGCTTTATTTGATCACGCTTTGCGCCTTTCGCAACATAAACTTTCTGGCTTAACTTAACTACTCATTAAATTATGCTCTTTACATCTCCTTTTAAATTCTTTATCGATCCTGTTCTTCGAGCTCCAACCATTGGCTGCATGTTAATGTGCTTAGCAGCTGCCTTAGTTGGAGTCATTGTTTTTTTGCGCAAGCAATCTCTATTGGGAGAATCTTTGTCCCATGCAGCTTATCCTGGCGTGATAGGTGGCGTTACGCTAGCAGGAATTTTGGGAATCGATGAACAATCGGATAGTATATTAGCTTTTTTAATTGCTTGTGGAGGCATCTTAAGTGCAGTCTTAGGATTAAAACTCATCAATTTTCTGATAAGAAAGATAAAAGTTCCAGCTGATGCAGCCCTTTGTTTTGTTTTATCCTGTTTTTTTGGTATAGGACTGACTCTAGCTAGTCAAATACAATTTACCTACACCTCTCTTTATCGGCAGGTTCAAGTTTACTTTTATGGACAAGCAGCTACAATGACAGATGTGCATATTGTAATTTATGGCTGTCTCTCTTTTTCTGTCATTCTTCTCATTGTATTCTCCTATAAAGAGTTGCAAGCCATTACTTTTGATAAAGAGTATGCACAGAGTCTAGGACTTAAAACAGGCTTGATCGATTCACTCCTCTTTTTCTTAATTATTCTTGCTGTAGTCATTGGCATTCGTTCAGTAGGCGTAGTCTTAATGTCAGCTATGCTGATTGCACCTGCAGCTGCGGCCAGGCAATTTACCAATCATTTATCTATTTTATTTATACTTTCAGCATTTTTTGGTGTATTTAGTGGCTTTATAGGTAATTACTTATCGGTTGAAGGCACTTACTTTTTATTTAGAACTTATCCCGGTATGCGTTTAGCTTTACCAACTGGGCCTATGATCGTCTTAGTAGCTTCTACCCTTTGTTTACTTTCTCTATTTTGGGCACCTAAAAGGGGTTTACTCTGGCGTTTATGCCGAATGGCTAGTTTTAGACAAAGTTGCTTACAGGAGAACCTATTAAAATATTTATGGAGAAAAGGGAACGATCAGGTCGTTTCCTTTAAAGAATTGCGCATGGATCAGCAAACTAATGCTTTAATGTTATTTTTTAATCTTTGCCTTCTTAGGCTTAAAGGTTGGATCTACAAAAATCCCGACAAATTATATGGATTAACTCCGCAAGGAGTTGTATGGGGCGCACGCATCGTCCGTCTCCATCGCTTATGGGAGGTGTATTTAGCTGACTATTTAGGGATAGGAATAGAAAAAATTCACCGTAGCGCTGAAGAAATGGAGCATATCCTTACTCCTCAGCTAGAAAGCGAATTGACTTTGCTTTTAAAAGATCCTTTATTAGATCCCCATCAGCAACCTATTCCTGCAAAAGAAGGCCGGCCTTCTCATGAATGATTCTACAACATATTACAATCCTTATACAGGTCAAGAGTTTTTTGGATTTTTTGTGGTACTATGGCAGCGTTGCTATGCTTTTTGTACAGGTCAGCTAAGACTGGAAGCAATTGTATCCGATGAAATCCAGGTCTTAGTCTTAATAGGGATTGCTTCTTCAGCTGCTCTAGTAGGAAGTTTTCTTGTTTTAAGAAGGATGACTATGTTAGCTAATTCTCTTTCTCATACTATTTTACTTGGCATTGTAGTCGCTTATATTTTGATTCAATATGGCTTTTTAGGCGATCAAGAGAAAGTTAGCTACACTAATATAAAAATTTTATTAGCAGCTTCTTTAATTATCAGTTTTTTAACGACTTTTCTGACAGAATTTTTGACAAAAGTTACAAGATTACAAGAGGATGCTAGTACAGGACTTGTTTTTACTACTATTTTTGCACTTGGCATTACGCTAGCTTCTCTATTGACGCGTTACTCTCATTTGGGTACTGAAGTTGTCATGGGCAATGTAGATGCTCTGCAATTAGCTGATTGTCAGTTAGTATTTAGTATTTTATTTTTCAATATTTTACTCATTTTACTCTTTTTTAAAGAGTTTCACATTACAACTTTTGATCCGGGTTTAGCTAAAGCTTTGGGCATTTCTCCTCACTTAATTAATTACTTATTGATGGCACAAGTTTCTTATACAGCTATTGCAGCTTTTAGAGCCGTTGGTGTGTTAATGGTCTTAGCCTTTATCACTGCCCCTGTTTTAGCAGCTAGATTATTGACTCATAAACTCAAAACATTAATAGGACTGGCTATTGGCCTAGGCTGCCTAGCTTCTGTCATCGGCGTAGCTCTTTCTCGCCACTTTTTAACGCGTTATGATTTAGCCCTTTCTACTGGCGGCATTGTCGTCTGCACGCTTGCCCTTTTGTATGCCCTAGTCATCTTATTATCTCCCCGTACCAGCTTTATCCTTAAATACTTTCAAAAAAGAGTCATTAAGAAAAATTTAGCTTCTCCTACTAAATAAAATAGAGCCTCTAGTAAAATAAAGTATGGAAATTTTATGCGCTACATTAGAGAAATAAAATACTTTGAAGAATATAAGCTAATACTTACATTTGATAATAATAAAATAAAGTTAGTTAACTTAAAAGATCATCTTAATAGTAAAATTTTTTTCCTTTAAAAGACATTAACTATTTTAAGAAAGTTTGCCTTAATCAAGACTTAGACACAATTGCTTGGGATAATGGAGCAGATATTTCACCCGATTTTCTATATGAAATCGGTGAGGAATTAAAATAATCTAATTTTTGCAAAATTTAGACTTTTAAAAATTTTTCATATTATTAATTTTAATAATACAATTTTCTTCGTTATTAATAATTTTTTCTGCAAGTAACTCTAATTTTTGCTGACTATATTCAAATTCTAGTCCTGCATCCATTAAAAATAGGTGTCTTAAAATAGTATCTATTTCTATAGATCGTAGAAATTAAAGAGATTCAAGATAAATAAAGATTAATTATTAAATTTAGTAATTTTTTTATTTAAATAATTAGTTATTACTTAATTAAAATAAAAAATATGAATAAATGGTTTTATTAAGATAGATTAGAAAGGGCTGTAGAAGGAGTTAATACTGACGTCTTTGATGCGCATTGCCGATTTGCAACTCTGATCGGTATTTAGCAATTGTACGTCTAGCGCAAGAAATGCCTTTTAATTTAAGCTGCTCAGCGATGGATTCATCGGATAGAGGCTTAATTTTATCTTCCTGATGAATGATTTCTCTTAATACATCTCTCACTGTCTGTGAAGAGATATCTTTTCCTTCTGCATCCGTATAAGCATTTGTAAAGAAAGAGCGTAGCGCAATCAATCCACGAGGACAGTGGATGTATTTTCCTGCTACTGCACGGGCAATTGTCGATTCGTGAAGATCGAGCTCTTCTGCTACCATTTTCATCGTCATCGGCATAAATTTACCTTCTGAATGACTAAAAAAATCCAGTTGATTTTCCGATAAAAAT
This sequence comes from Parachlamydiaceae bacterium, assembly GCA_965200675.1. Taxonomy (GTDB): domain Bacteria; phylum Chlamydiota; class Chlamydiia; order Chlamydiales; family Parachlamydiaceae; genus CBDAUP01. The sequence goes on from CBDAUP010000002.1 coordinate 515,641, forward strand.
TTCACAATTTTTTCTAAAGTGTCATGGCGTTGATGCACATTTTTCATCAGCCATCTAGCGGATAAAATCTTTTGACGAATAAAATTTTTAGTCTCTACATTAAGTGTCTCATCTTCTAGCATTTTTAGATAACGGCGATTAAATCTAAAAGAGGGCAAATAATCGTGATTGACAGTGATGATAGCTTTGCCCTCTTCAATCATTAACGTAATATCGGGTATAATAGTTTGAATGGGCTCATGCGATAGTAATGTACCTGGATGAAGATCTAATTTGGCAATGTCTTGATGAATCGCTTCTTTTATCTGTTGAGCATTGAGATGCAGGCCTTTTTGAATGAGAGGAATGCGATTATGGATGAGATCATCATAATAATCCCGAATAATCTTAAAAGCCATTTTCTTTTCTTTTCCAACACAGGTCAATTGTATTAATAAAGACTCTTGCAAAGAGGTAGCACCTATTCCATAAGGTTCAAAAGTTTGAATCTCTTTCAAAATAGGTTTTAATTGCTCCTCTTTAAACTGATTCAACTGACTGATTTCTTTTAGAGTAACCTTAAGAAAACCCTTTTCATCTAAATTTCCGATCAGAGCTTCGGCCATCGCTAAGTCTTCACTTTTTACAAAAGTATCATGCGCTTGCTGCATAAGATAATCAAATAAGCTAGAGGGCGCTTGAATAGAGCTCTCTATATAAGTTTGAAGTTTATCATCCTCTTTTGTAGGTGGTTGATAAGAACCACTTTCTTTAATGTAATCTCTAAAATCTTCATCAATTTGACGTAAAATAGCAAAATCATGCTCATCAAAAGAGATCTCTTTTTCTTGAATTCCGTTGATTTCTTCGCTGTTTTCTCGATTTTCCAACTCATTTTGTCTATACTCTGCCTCTTCTTTATCCTCCTCTTGCTCTATTTCTAAACAAGGATTTTGCTGTAGTTCTATTTCAATTAGATTGGCTAGTTCCATGACTGGGGCTTGCAATAGATGCAACGCTTGCTGCATTTGTGGTGACATAATTAAACGCTGCATCTGTTTTAAGCTTGTAGCTTGCTTATGCTGTAAATCTAAAGAAAGGGGGTAAGACATAAAATATATCCTCTTTATTCTTGATTTAAGTTATGTATTCAATTTACTAGGGATGAGATTTAAATTTTTTCTAATCCATTAAATCTGCCTAAAAATATTAGACTTGAGGGTTTAGTTAGTTGAATACCTATTCTAATTTGTAGACCTTTCACCCTCCTTTGACAAGAAAAAAATGTTTTTTCTAAAAATGTATATTTAAGGTAGTTATGGCTAAACATGAAGTAGATCTTCTTACCATTCTATTAGTAGATGACGATAACATGATCCTTCTTAGCCTAGAGGAGATGTTAAAAAGAGAGGGTTATACTATTTTAACTGCGTTGAATGGACAGGAAGCTTTAGCCATCCTAAAAAAACAGCCTCTTGCGCTAATCATTTGCGATCAGCGCATGCCCAACATGACAGGCATTGAAGTCCTTAAACAAGCTCAAATTATTCAACCCGATACAGAACGCATTATTTTTACAGGTTACAGTGATATAGAAACCATTTTACAAGCTATTAATATTGGACAGGTGAGTCAGTTTATTTTAAAACCTTGGGAAGAGGCGTCTTTAAAACAGACAATTGCTAACTCTGTTAAAAAGTTTAAATTACAGAGTGAAAATAAGAACTTACATGAACTTATTTTAAGCCAACATGAAGCATTAGTTAGTAACCATGCCTCCTTGCGTTATGAACTCAACATTGGAGCACGCATTCACGAAACACTTTTAGAAGGGAAAGTACCTGAACATGTTTCAGGCTTTGATATTGTGGCTACAACTATTCCTTCTCATGAAATTGATGGAGATTTTTTCGAATTTTATCATCCTACTCCTCAGGTTTTAGATCTATTAATGGGAGATGTCATGGGAAAAGGAATTCCAGCAGCCCTTGTCGGCACAGCTGTTAAGACGCGCGTCATGCGTTTTGCTTTACCTTTTACACCATCTCAAGTCTTTAATAAAAATGGCTATTGGCAAGAGGATTTATTAGCGCCTGATGCGATCTTAGCTAATATCCAACAAGAATTAGCGGCTCCCCTCATTCATTTAGATTTTTTTGTCAGCCTTTTTTATGGACGGTTCGATCTGCCTAAAAGAACCTTTTCCTATGTCGATTGCGGGTCTACTAAGCCCTTACATTATCAAACGCATAAAAAGAAAGTCAGGCCTATTTTTGGAGAAGGCTTACCTCTTGGAACAATTGAAAATCAGATTTTTGAGCTTAAATCTGTATCTTATAATTTACATGATCTCTTTATCTTTTTTTCTGATGGCGTTACAGATACAAAAAATCCTGAAGGCGAACTCTATGGCTTAGAGGCTCTTACTTTACTCATTGAAAAAAATGCCCATCAAACCCCTGCTTGCTTAACTGATCTCATTAAAAGCTCATTAAAAAATTTCACTAAGAAAAATAATTTTGATGATGATTTAACTCTTATTATTATTAGAATCAATGATTTAGACTCTCCACAAATAGATCAAGAGCAGAATGCTCAATTTATTGCCGATTTTTCTCAACTTCAAGCTTTGCGCGATTACATCGATAGAGTCTGTCAGAAAGCACCGGGAAATAATGAACTGCTTTCTTCTCAGCTCCAGCTTGCAATCAACGAAGCATTTTGCAATATTGTCAATCATAGCTATAAAGGTAAATTTAATGGAATTGTTCATATCAATCATAAATTTTCTTTAGATGGCGTAACCTTTGAGCTCTCTGATCAAGGAGAAACTTTTAATCCTAAAAAAATTAAAGAACCTAGTCTTGCAGGCAATGAGGATAATGGCTTTGGATTATTTCTCATTAGAGAAATTTGTGATAGAGTAGCTTATACTCCAAAAAATCAACTACAAGGCTGGAATCACTTACAGTTATATAAAAAATTTGTTCAAGAGGAAAACTATATGCAAATCACTCATACAAATTTAGACCAGGTAATGATTATTATCTTAGAATCTGAAAGTTTAGATGCTAAGATTGCACCTAAATTTAAGGAAGAAGCCATTAATTTAATTACCAGTCAGGCCAGCCCTTCTATTTTATTTGATATGCACCATTTAAAATTTGTCGATAGTTCAGGGTTAGGAGCCCTTTTATCGATTTTGCGCGTTGTTCATACTCAGCAAAGAGAATTGAAATTAGCACAAATGACTAAACCAGTGCGTACCTTATTCGAGCTAGTTTCCATGCATAAGATTTTTGAGATTTACAATACGTTAGAGGAAGCCGTGATCTCTTTTAAATAAGAGCTCTTTAAAATCAAATTAAAGTGACTAAAAAATGAAGCAACCAAAAATATTAACACAAGGGGAAAGAGAGCAGCTTATTCAAGCTTTGCATAAGCGTTATGGCATTAAAATGGGATGGAAGGACCGTTTCATTTATCTACGCAAAAAATACTCTTGGCTAATCATCGTCGAGGGTTCCAAATTATTTAAAAGAGCACTGGATCTTTTTATAGCAGGTAGCTTACTCATTCTTTTATCCCCTCTTATTCTTCTGCTTTCTGTTCTGATTAAATTTCCCGATCGCGGTCCTATTTTGTACAGTTCTAATCGGGTAGGCAAATGGGGAAAAGAGTTTCAGTTCTATAAATTTCGTACAATGTGTCAGAATGCCGATAAATTAAAAGAGAACTTACTTATTTATAATGAGTATAAAGATCGCAAGACTTTTAAAATGAAAAAAGATCCTCGCATTACTTATTTAGGAGCTATTTTGCGCAAAACAAGTTTAGATGAATTGCCTCAATTATGGAATGTGATTAAAGGAGAAATGTCGCTAGTAGGACCTAGACCTCATCTACCTATTGAAGTAGCTAAATATACGATCGAAGAGCGCCGCAGGCTAGCTATTACTCCCGGTATTACTTGTATTTGGCAAGTTAGCGGAAGATCAGAGATTCCCTTTGAAGAGCAAATGCAATTAGACCTTAAATACATCGAAAGTCAGAGTTTTTGGTTTGATATGAAGATCTTATTGCAAACGATTCCAGCTGTTATTTTTGGTAAAGGAGCTTACTGATTATGAGAGTGCTTTTAGATGCTACAGGTTATAAGCTAGCCCTTCATCCTCTTATTTATTATCTCCCCTCTCCCCTCTTAAAAATTGTCGATAAACCGCTGATTATCCATATCATTGAATTCTTAGTAAAACAGGGATTTCAGCAAGTTGACTTGATTCTTAGCCATCTTCCTTTACTAATTGAAGAAGCTGTAGGAGAAGGAGAGCGATGGGGAATTAAAGTTACCTATCACTTAGCTAAGGAGTATGATTCCCCCTTTTTAACTATTCAGTCTATCTGTAGAAAATGGAAAACTAAAAAAGTTCTATTAGGACAAGGGGATTGCTTTCCCTTGTTTGAAAAAGATTTTCTCTCTTTTCAAGACTCTCCTCATTCTCAATTCTTTGTCTACCCAGATAAAAAATGGTCTGGTTGGGGGATCTTTAATTTATCTACTTTCCTTTCTATTAAAAAAGAGAATAGCGAAGAAAATTTTCGCACTCAATTTGGCTCTGATCTTCAAGAGGAATCCGTGCATCCTTTTCTTTCTACTCAAACTTTTAAAGAAGTCAGTACAGCAAATTTTAAATTTTTAACTAAAGAAGAGATAGTTAATTTTTTTCCTGCTACCTCTTATCAGGTTCAACCGGGAATTTGGCTTTCACGCGCAGTCTCTATCTTACCAGGTGTAACCTTTGAACCTCCTCTATTTATCGGCGAAAATTGCCAAATTAAAACAGGCGTTCATTTAGGACCTGACGTTGTCATAGAGAATAATTGCGTCATTGACAAAGATTCTACTATTACAACCTCGGTAGTATTGCAACATAGTTATGTAGGAGAGGGACTTAATCTACAAGATAGTTTAGTCGATCGCAATTTATTAATTAATCATGCTCATGGTACAAATTTGACAATTCAAGATGATTTTATCTTGAGCGAACTGTCTCAACCTTCAATTTTTAATTATATTTTAACCTGGTTTGAGAGAGGGTTAGCAGCCCTTATTTTTCTACTATTTCTACCCTTTTATCTCTTGATGAGGATTTTTTATCCCACTCAAGAAAAGTTGGTTATTAAATTACCAGCAGCTGAAAATAAAGAGTTATGGCAAATTTTTGTATGGTCTAGTTTTGTTCCAAAAAATCCAAATAAAAAAAAGTGGTTTCCCTATTTTTTTAGTTCTCTTCCTCATTTTTTATCCATTTGTCAAGGTAATGCGCATTTTATTGGAGTAATGCCTCGTAGTAAGGAAGAAATTGATTCTTTAAATGAGGAATGGCGTCGTTTTTATCTTAAATCAAAAGTTGGCTTGATTACTTTATCAGCTTTAAATAATCCTTTGGCCTCTACAAGTGATGAAATTTACGCCGCCGAAGCCTTTTATACTTCTCACAAAGGATTTAAAACAGACAGTACTCTTTTTTTACGCTGGCTTAGACAAAAATTATTGTCTCTATTTTTTTTGAAATAGACTACTGTGTATTGACTAAAGATTTGTAAAGGAGTTTATCCATTTTATGCCTAATTTTTCTCCATTAATTACCTTATTTGGCATCTCCATCAATGCAAGAGATAGTCAAGAAACTATCCAGCAAATTGATACGCTTATCTCTACTTATCAAAAAGGCACTCCTTCGCATTATGTGGCTACTCTTAATGTAGATTTCATTGTCAATACCTACTCTGCTTGGGGATTTTCTGGTCGTCATTTAGAACTTCTTTATATGTTACGTCAGGCTAGCCTCGTAACTTTAGATGGCATGCCTCTTATTTGGCTAAATCGCCTCTTAGGCGGTCCCATTATAGAAAGAGTAACAGGGTCTGATTTACTTCCTCAATTAATAGAAAAATTGGCAATAGAAAAGCGCTCTTTTTTCTTACTGGGAGGAGAAGAAAGAATCATTAAAAATAGTCTGATTCATTTACAAAATCATTACCCTGACTTAAAATTTGCAGGAGCTTGTTATCCTAAAATTTACATTGAAGGGCCCTTACTTGAAAGTTCTGAAGAGAGAGATAATTTGTTAATCGAGCAAATTAATCAAGCAGCGCCTGCCATTTTATTTATCAATTTAGGTAATCCTAAACAGGAGATCTGGTTTGAAAGAGTGCGTCACAAATTGATGGTCCCTGTTTCTATTGGGATTGGCGGCTCATTTAATCTATTAGCAAGCAATCTATCATCCAGTGGTACTTTATTAGCAGGTCATTTGCGAAGAGCTCCTCTTTGGATGCAAAGCTGTGGTTTTGAATGGCTTTATCGCCTTTTTCAAGAACCCAAAAGATTAGGTCGACGTTATCTACTTGATTTAATTAAATTTCCTCTCCTTGCACTTCCTCTTATTTTTTACCATTTTTTCAATTATTTTGTTTATCGTTTAGCTCATTTTTACTCTTCTTATTCTGCTTGTTCTACTTTCCTCTTTCTCTCTAATAAACAGACCTTCTGCCTTTTTGTTTTTCCTTCTTGTTTAAATCAAACAACTTATGAATATTTCTATGATAAGATGGAGAATTTAGGAATAGAGAGAAGTATTGTTTTAGACTTTCGTCATGTGAGACATTGTACTCTAGAAGGCTTAGCCCTCATTTTTCAGTTAAAAAAAAGAGAAAGTCAAGAAAATAAACCATTGTTAATTTTAAATATGCACTGGCGTATTAAAGCTTTAATCCTTTTTCATCGTTTAGCTGATCTTATTTTTCCCTGTATTTGTAGAAATTTGGATGAAGTTTTAATAAGAATCATTACAAAAGAGAGTAACACTAATTTTTTTGATTCTATCGAACAACAGGGCCATACTGTAGTGATTAGATTCTTTGGACGTTTAGATAATCAACAAGATCATGAACACTATCTTGATAAAATATACCCTATCATTTGTCATAAAAATTGTATTCTTGATTTTACCTATTGCACTTATATAGATAGCAGTGGCATCTCTTTTTTATTAAAACTACAAAAATTGCAGATTCAACAAAGTAATTTTTTAGAACTACAAGGTATAAATTATACTGTGAAAAAGCAGTTAAAATTAGCTAAAGTCTTTCATTTATTTGACAAAATCTTTTAAAAAATTTTCAAGTCACTGTATTTAAGTTAAAGCTAATTATGCGATAGATAAAATAAAGAACTATTTCATTAAATTAATTTTTTTGTTTGAATGAAAATTGTTCTCAAATCTTTAAGGACTTGCTCTATGCGCCGCATTATCATTCTTTTTATTATTCTAACTACATTAGCTATAACAGCTTTTGGGTATGTGTACTGGCCTTTTAATTGAAAAGCATTTTAAAAAGATGCTAGTTAATCAAGAACAAGAGCAAAAAGATATTGAGCGCACTAAAGAATTATTAAAAGAATCTAAACCAGAAGCTGCTTTTGAGCTTTTACAACACTACTCTGACGAGATTGATGAAAAAACTCCTTTTGGTAAAGAGTGGCTCCAGCTGCTGATACAAACGAGTGAAATCCTTCAGAATACCAATCAGCTCGTGATTCTGTATGACTACTACCCCAAAATTTTTGAAAATCATGAGAAAGCATCTCTGCTGGTAGCTAATGCTTATCTAGAAGCAGGTCGGTATAAAGATTATCAAGCGGTGCGCGATAGATGGCAAAATCATGAAAAACAACCGGAACTTTGGTTTATTTTAGAGGGAGACAAATTATTGTTAGAGGGAAAACGTCAAGAAGCCCTTAATCTTCTCAATTCTAAATCGTTTATAGGTCAAGCTGATGTGCCGCGTTTGACTCGGTTAGCTTTACTTTATCTTTATGATAATCCTAAACTAGCCTGGGATAAGCTGGCTGAAGCTTATGAGAAAGATCCCCATAATGCAGATATTCGCTCTTATCGCGCTAAAATGCTAGAAACTTATAACAAAGTCAGTTTAGCTCAAGCTGAATACATTGCTGCTATTCAAACTAATCCTGCTAATCTGCTCTTGCGCGATCAATTAGCTGAATTTTATGTTAGACATCAGCAGTATGCTTCAGCCCTGAGTATTTGGATGGAAAGTTTAAAACCTCCCTCTTCCGATACAATCTGGTTGAAAGCTCTTTTTTGGAGTAAAGTAGCTGTTCCAGTTATGCAAGATTGGACTTTAATTTCCATGCCCTCGGGCAGTTTAACTCCTTTACTTAACTACCTCATTCATCTGCCTAAAAATCAATTTTGGGATCAAGGGCAGTTCGAGAAAATTCTGACCTCTAAAGAACTTTTAAAAACAGAACAAGCTATTTTTTGGTTAAGATTACTTGATTTACTCAAACAAGGTAAAGAGCCTGAAGCCTATCAACTTATTCAGTATAATTCTTTCCATAATACTTCCTGGTCTTTACCTTTGGAAGAAGCGTTGCAAAGACTTTTATTTTACCGTCAACATGGAAAATTTAGCTCATCTGATGAAGAAAGCCTTTCTATAACAGAAGACAAGAACCAATCACTTGTTAAACCTGATCCGGTAAACTATACAGGGACTCTTCCCTTTTATTTTGCTCAATTAGCTTATTACGATGAAAAATCTTCTGATAATACGATCCAATTGCCTGATGATTTACTAGCCCTCATTAAAGGTCCTGATGCCTTTACAGCAGCTTTCCTAGCCATAGGCTGGAATGAGGCTGCTTTACAACTCAATTCTCTTTCTGTCATTCCTACTTCTTATCCTACTTGGTTAGTCGATAATTTAATTCAAGTCACGCGCAATAATAGAGGAGTAGCTGCTGCTTTAGAATTTGCTACTTTGCAAACAGTTTCTCCTGCTATTAATCTGATCGTTGGAGAATTGCTCATTAGTAGCGGCAATCAAGAAGCCGCTTTAGAACGCCTTTTGCCGCTTGTTAAACTTGATGATGCAAGTGGTTATAGAGCAGCTTGGTTAGTGAGTCTTATCTACATCGAAAAAGGCCACTATGCTGAGGCGAAAAAAATCCTTCAAGATCAACCTTCTTTGAACCAATCTGTATTGGGCAAAGAAACCACAGCACGCATGGCTTTATTAGAGGGTAATAAAGAGCTAGCAGAAAGACTCTACATTTCAATTGAAAAAGAATCTCCTGAAGCTCAATCCTATTTTGCTCGTCAAGCCTTCTTAAATAGAGATTGGAGAAGAGCTCAAGAGTTAACGGAAAAACTAATTTTAATCTACCCTACTAATCCCTTATTACAACAAAATCTTAAAGAAATTTTGGAAGAGCAAAAAAAGGATAACTTAAAAAAGGTGAACTAAGAGAGATTTATTTAAGAGAGGCTCATTTAGAAGATGAAAAAAACAGAAGATTACAGTGTCATTTTAGCTCTGTTCTTCTTAGCTCTTTTTATTTGGCTAAGAGATATTAGTTGGATTACAAGCTCTGATGATACGTTGCCTATTTTAGTGGCTATTCCTCTATTTTACTGGATTGGATCCCCTTGGCATCTACGAGTAGAACCACTTCCTCTGTCTTATAAGGGCTTACTTTTTACTGCTCTCTTATTTTTGATCGGCATTATCACCAATGTGACTTTAATTCTCACCTTAGGTTGGACCTGTCTATTGTGGACTTGGTTAGCTGCTCGTGTCACAGAGGTGAGTTTGCCTAGTGTTAAAAAACTACTCATCTTGCCTATTATGGCTTTTCCCTGGATAGCTTTAGATGCTGATCGCCTTGGCTGGTGGTTTAGACTATCGGGTGCTTTTTTCACAGCCAAACTGCTTACTTTTTTTGGTATGGATGTGCAACATGAAGGTACGTTACTATTTGTCAATCACATTCAAATTTCTGTAGAAGCTGCTTGTGCTGGCCTTAATATGCTGCAATCGATGCTAATTGCTGGTTCGGTTGTCGTTTATCTTACTCTAGGTGAAACTAACCGTTACTGGTGGAATCTACCTGTATTAGTTTTTATGTCTTGGTTTTCCAACACCATTCGCATTATTTTAATTTCCTTAGCAGCTATAGAAATTAGCCCTCGCTTTGCTACGGGAGAATTTCACCAATGGGGAGGGTGGGCTATTCTTCTCTTGATGTTTTGTCTTTCTTGGCTATTTTTTGCCTGGCAGCAACCTAAAAAAGCAAGCTCTTAACTATGCTATTTAATCGCTCTATCATACACAAAGCAGGCTCTTAACTATGCTATTTAATCGCTCCAGCCTCCTGACTTTTTTAATTACGCTCTATTGTCTAGTTTCTTCTCATGAACTGTTTCATGCCTGGCTAGTCGCTCCTTATGAGCGATTTGGCTGGGTTATTTTACTCCTATGGTGCCTTCCTCTCTTTTATTGGTATCTATTTACAGATAAAGCTCGAAATAGAGTAGCACCCTCTTCTATTTTGCTAGGAGTGGCTCTTTTCTTTAGTTTAATAGGAACATTAGGGGATCTAAATACTTTAAATTATGTAGCGCTTGCTATAGCCTTAGCTAGTTCCATTCCTTTAAACTTTTTATCTTTGTTTTGGCTTTTGTGTGCAGCAGCTTGGATGCCAGCGATTGGATGGCTAGGCAGTCACTATTTTCCTCAGGCTGTTTTATTCTTTCGGTTACTCCCTGTTTGTGTTGCTAGTTTTTTTCTTATTATAAAAATTAGACAAATAAGTCAGTCTCATGATATAGCATAAAATTATGAAACCTATTGCACAACTATCTTTAGTCCTCGCTCTTTTTTTGGCTATCATCATAGGAGGGCTTTGGCAATTTTATCCTTTGCAAGATGCACAAACTCGTTTAGATAAAGTATTGATGCATGGCAAAGGATTTGATAGTCAAGATATACCTCTCAACCCTGCAGAAGCTAATTTTTTTAAAAGTGTCAATGTTTTAAAACGCTTGTATAAAGTAGATAATAAGCTTTATTTTGTGACAGTCTTAGATGGAACCCATAATAGGCATGTTGTTCATGATCCCTATTACTGCTTTAGAGGAGGAGGCTGGGATATTGTCAAAGAACACCCTTTTGCACTCAAACAAGGAGAAGGGACAATTGTCGAAATTACCAAGGATTTTAAAAGAAAATCTGCTCTATTTTGGTTCTCTAATGGAAAAACTGCTTTTAACTCTCCGTGGCAATACTGGAAAGATACAACTTTAAGGCGTTTAACGCTTGGCTCTTCGGGACCAGAACCTGTGCTTATCATGATCCAACCTCTCTACGATACAACTGAAACAGAGTGGCCGCTCATTTTGAAACATCTTTACTTTTTACAAACCTTATAAATGTTAGCTTCTCATCCTCTTCCTTTGCTTTCCATTGTGGTGATTGGTAGAAATGAAGGAGCTCGGCTTACTACTTGTTTGAATTCCCTACAACCGTTGCGCAAAGCTTTTCCTTTAACCGAGCTATTTTATGTCGATTCAGCTTCTACTGATGACAGTATTCAGCGCGCTAATCAAGAGGGGGCTACCGTTCTTTCTGTTTCCTCCCCTAAGCTATCAGCAGCTCTAGCTCGCAATACAGGTTGGCAAGCCGCCCATGGTGAATTTATCTTGTTTCTAGATGGAGATACTGTATTAGATGCTGACTTTATTTCCTTAGCCCTTCCTTTATTTGCAGATCCTAAAGTAGCAGTCGTTTGTGGACAACGGCGCGAACTCTATCCCTCTTTTTCAATTTATAATTATGTCTGTGATCTAGATTGGATTTATCCCACTGGTTTAGTCGATTTTTGTGGAGGAGATGCTTTAATTAGACAGACGAGTTTAGTACAAGTCGCAGGCTATCGTGCAGATCTAATTGCCGGTGAAGAGCCTGAATTATGTCAGCGCTTGAGACTAAAAGGCTATAAAGTGTGGCGTCTAGACCATTTAATCACCCTGCACGATTTAAATATCACAACTTTTAGCCAGTATTGGAAGAGGTCATTTCGCACAGGCTTTGCCTATGCAGAAATCGCGCATTGCAATCACTATCAAAAAAATAGTTTATGGCAACGTGCTTCTCTCCATAATTTTTTTAAAATTTTTTCTTTCTTTTCTATTTTAATCATTAGCTTAATTCTTATGCCCTACTCTTTTATTCCTCTTATTTTCTTATTTATTCTTATCAGCTTATTATTAGTGCGTACAGCCTTTAAAGCAGCGGATAAAACGACGAGTTGGAAAGGTCGATTTTTATATGCCTTGCATACCCATTTTCAACATTTTCCTCTTTTTTTTGGTCAATGCACTTATTGGTTAAATTATTTTAGGGGCTTATCGCGTTATTTAATCGAATACAAGTAAACTTCCAAAAAATGCTCGACGCGCTTTTCAAATGTTTTTTCCATCGTATGTTGAGCCGCAAAATGAAGCGAAGCTAAAGAAGCAGTATAAATTTCCTGGCGATTTTTATCTAACGCAGCAATTTTCTTAGCTACTTCATTGGGCTTATTTAGAGGCTGAACCCAACCTACCTTAGCATAGTTCACAAGACCTAAGAAGGCTTCATTATCATATCCTATAATGGGAATGCCGCAAGAGAGTGTTTCTAGATAAGTACAGGAGGGATCTCCTTGTTTATGCAAACAAACAAATAGATCGCAATTTTTTTTTAAATAAGGGATTAACTCCTTTTCAAAATTTAAATTTCCTTTAAACAGGATGTAATCTTCTAGATTTAAAGCCTTAACTTGAGTTTTCAATTTCTCTTCTAACTCTCCTGCACCAAATAATTCTAACTGAAACTTTACTTTTAACTTCTTAAGATGTTGCGCGACTAAAACTAAATCTTCTACCCCTTTTATAGCAATTAAACGTCCTGAAAAAGCTAGACGTAAAGGAGCAGAAGGAGTTAATAGCCAATTTTTACGCTCTTCTAAATCATTCGCACTAGCTAATTGAGACTGAGAAACGCGCGAATCAAAAAATAGCAAGGGATTTTTAGTTAAGGAGTAATAAGCTTCATATGTAGGCAGGCCATTACATTGCAAACCGGCTGAATTTTTGATGGCCTTTTTAGTTGATCTAGCTAAGAGCTTCAACCATAAATAACGTCGCCAGCGCAACAAATAATTAGAGGTGCTTAAACACATAATTTCGCACTGCGTTTTAAATGTATACTCAGACACATAAATTAAGGGTTTCAGCAATCTTTTACAAAGAGAGGCTAAATGCACTAAATTATACTCTAAAGAAGCTACAACTAGATCCGCTAACTTGACGATTTTTTCTATTTCAGGCTGATCAAAATTTAAAAGATGCAGCTGGAAAGGAAGCTCTTCTAAGGAAACTTCTCGGCTATCCATGTAACCTGTGCTCATTTCTTGAGAGAGCTGAGCAATCACTGTAATAGTGCCAGGCCATTTTTTGAGGTAGTTTTTAACGCCTTCGATGAATTTTTGAGAGAGGATGATTTTTCCACTAGCGGCAACTGTGACAGTCATGGGAGTAAATAAAAGTAATTGCATAAAAAACCTCTTCCTCTATTTTCAATAGTATCTCTCTTCTTAAATCATTATAAACTTGCTCAAAATATTTCTACTTGATATGGATACACTATTTAGTAGGTCCATAGCTTGTGCTTAACTCTGCTGATAACATTAAAACTTCTGATCATAAAATACACCATTTAACCTTTAAGACCTCTACATGGGTAGCTCTTGGACACTGTTGGCAGCAAGGCTTGCGTTTTGCCAGCAATTTAATTTTAACGCGTCTTCTCATGCCAGCCGATTTTGGTTTGATGCAACTGACTTTCATCTTTATTCAAGCGATCGCCATGTTTTCCGATCTTGGTATCTCTTATAATATCATTCAACATCCTAAAGGTGATCAGCCCAGTTTTTTAAGAACGGCTTGGACTGTTCAAATATTAAGAGGGTTATTAATTGCCTTGATTCTCTGTTTAATCGCTTATCCCCTTTCTATCATTTATCAAGCTCCTATGCTAGCTTATTTAATCCCTGTCGCCGCTCTTTCCTCTATTATAGATGGGTTAAACTCGACTACGATCATCATGCTCAACCGGAAAATGAATATCGGTAAATTAACTCTGCTCGATATGTTATCTCAATTGATAGGCATTTGTGCCATGATCTGTTGTGCTTGGTATTTTCGCAGTGTATGGTGTTTACTCGTTTTTACGTTTGTCAGTGGAAGCCTAAAAAATATATTTAGTCATGTCGCCTTTGCAGGGCCTCGCATGGCTCTTAACTGGGATAAACAGGAACTTAGCGAAATATTTCATTTTGGAAAATGGATCTTTTTTAGTAGCTTAGCTGGCTTTTTATCGATGCGTTTAGATCGAATTGTGCTGGGTCTCTATTTATCGCTTAATCAATTGGGTCTTTATGGAATTGCTTTTACGCTAGCGATGATTATGCTAGATTTGCAGCAAGCTCTCATCCAGAAAGTTTTTATTCCTCTGTATGCTAATCTATGGAACCACTCTCCAGCCAATTTAAAAGTTCAAACATTTAAGCTGCGCTTAATTATGGTTTCTCTTTCGCTTCCTCTGCTTTTTATTTTAATGCTATTTAGCCAGCAGATTATTAAATTTTTGTATCCACCAGCTTATGTTGAAGCAGCGTGGATGCTAAAAATTTTAGCGGTAGCTGGCTGTATAAAATGTGTGACTGTCTCTATTGATCCCATTTTATTAGCCGTTGGTAACTCATTTAGGCAGATGGTCTTTGTCTTTGGAGGGTGTATTCTACTGCTTATGTCTATCTTTTTAGGGGGCTATTTTTTTGGCATTTTAGGTGTAATGTGGGCTATTCCACTTGCTGAATTACTCAATTACCCCATTTTAATTCTGATGATTTACCGTTATGGTGTTTGGCTTCCTCTACTCGATCTGCCAATCTTTATATTCATTGCGCTGGTTACTTTCTTAAGCTTTAAATAATTTAGGATAATAAGCTATTTTAATACTTGGATTAATAGTACTAAACCTGGCATGCATAATATCTAGCTCACTCATGTCTCTATGCTTAGAGTTATCCATAGGATTGTATTCAGCTACTTCGCCATTGCGAGAATCAATAGAAAGACTTTGGCTACATAAGCCCAATGTACTATTTAAGACATCTTCTGAAGCTATTTCCATAGGTAGATTACTTCTTATCTTCATCCACAATTTTATTGCTTCAATCATTGCCTCAGAATAACCTTTTACTCCTCCTCTCAAATGAAGTTGAATGGGTTTTTCGATTTTTTTCGCAGCTAGCTTAGAGATACTGTCAAGGATTATCCCACTCGATTTTGTTACTTCTCTAACATTTGAAAAATGAACAATAAAAGCTAATTTATTTGTTACATCATAACCACCCAAGGCAATACAGAAACTAGCTCCATAAGTAGCAACTATGGGTTTCTCATCGGTAGCAATAGTAAAAGATGCTTCTGATTGCAAAGCTTCTGCAATTTCATCCCCATTAAGCTTTTTAGAAGATGTTATACGACTAGAACTATCTAAGTTATCATAGATAGTCGAAAGCTTTTGTCTATCTTCGGAAATCTCTGAGGGAGATATTGAAATAAAAGGTAAATGCTCAATAGGAATTTCTAATTGTACTGACCCATTGGGAAGCAAATTAGACCATATAGACAAAAATCTACGATTTTGATTATCTATCGGTCTATTAATTCTCCTACTTAATAGATCACTTTCTCTATCCTCTGAAGATTGTTCTGAAATTCGCACCCATATACTATTCACATTTGAGTCCATTAATTTAAAAATATTGGATGGAATATAAAGTCTCATAGATAACTCTTCAGGCTTAATCGTGCCATTTTTAAGACCTCTTTCCAATTCTAATCTTATAAACTCCATGGGAGCCTTTGGTGGACTATAGGGAATAAGAGCTAAACTTATTGAACTTACAGACATGAAAACAACTAATTTTATTAATAAATAAATTTATGAATACTACTATATAATTTTTAAGCAAAAGCAGATGAAATTAATAGCAACTATATTGAGATCTTTATTTTAAGTAAATTAATTTCTATAATGAACCATGTTTAAAACATGAAGTAGACTCCTAAAGAGATAAAGATAAGCCCAATCACCTGCCTGATTCCAAAGGGTTCTTGCCAAATTAAATAAGAGAGGAAGACCACTAAAAAGTAGCTAAGGGAAAGAGTAGGATAAGCTAAGGATAGAGGAATGTATTTTAAAGCGTAAATGTAGAGTAAGGCTGAGATAAAATAAGCAGTAAATCCCACTATCACGGGCAAATTAAAATAAAGTTCAATGAAAGAGCTATGTTGATGGGCTAATGCACCTTGCTTTAACAATAGTTGCGCAAATACACCGATAAAAATAGTGATAAAGAGAGCTAAATAGGCTGGCATTAGTTTTTTTATTTTAAAAAGTTAAAATTTATATTGCTCGACGATATTCTTTAAGCTTTGGCCTACATTATAGAGATTCTTAATCGCCATCTCTATCTGTTTAATGTGGTCTACATGCTGATTGCTTGCTTCTTTAATATTAGACATTGCCAAAGCGACCTGCTCTACGCCTATTAACTGTTGTCCACTAGAGATAGCAATTTGCGAAGCAGCTTGAGTAACGGTATTAATGCCAATAGAAAGTTCACCAATCGAATCATTTGTTTCAGAAGATTGTATCACTCCTTTGTGCACAGCTTTAGAACCTTGCTCAGAAGCCATCACTGCTTCACTTGTCGCATTTTGAATGTCATGTAAAATATGATGCACCTGAGTGACTGCTTGTTTAGATTGATTAGCTAAGCTCCTTATTTCTTGGGCTACCACAGCAAATCCTTTACCCTGATCACCAGCTTTTGCCGCTTCAATCGCTGCATTAACTGCTAAAAGATGAGATTGTTCAGCTAAATCATTGACTATATCGATAATATTTCCAATGACTTGACTATGCTCTGTTAACTTAATGATACTTTGCGACACAGTACTCATCTTCTCTTCGATTTGATGCATATCTTGAATGGTCATATTCAGAGACTTCTCGCTATTCTTTAATATAACTAAAGCTTTTTCAGATTGATGGAGCACATCATTTGCTTTTTCTGAAGCTAATTGACCTGTTTGTTTTAACTCTTCCATCGTAGTCGTGGTTTCAGTCACAGCAGTGGCTGTTTCAACAGTACCAGCAGAAGCCATAGAAATAGAGGACATCATCTCATTAGAAGAAGTAGCTAAAGTAGCAATCTCTTCTAATAAATGACCTAGCATTACTTGTAAGTTAGTGTTCATGCGATAGAGTGCACGTTCTAAGTCTCCAATTTCATCTTGTCTCTCTATTTTATCGCGATGGGTAGCTAACTTTCCTTGACTTACATTTTCTGCTAAAGTAACTGCTTCATTTAAGGGTTTTGTAATACTTTTAACGATAATAGTGGAGAGAGAGCAGGTAATTAGCAAGAGTAAGCTCAATCCTGCTATAACCATATAAAGATTAAATTCTGCATTGAAAATAAGGTGAGTGCCAAATTTATCCGCTTCTTCTAACAAAGAAGCTTTTATTTCATTTAAAATAGTGATGGAACTTGTTTTATTTTCTAACCATTCTCTAAGAGGAATGTCTATTTTCTCTTCTCGTGTCTTATTTAAAATTAAGAGCCGCGTCTGAATAGCCTCTTTAGCTTGAGTATGATTTAATTTATTTTTTAATAATTCTTTTTGCTCTAACGTTGCAACTTGGTCAAAGTTTTGCCTATCATCAGCTTGAGCTTGAATAGAGAATAAAAGTTCTTGGTATAACTCTTGTGAAAATTGCCCATTTTTAATCCCTTGTTTGACAATTTCCCTTTCCCTGCTCGCATTAAAAAATTCATGGAACAAATTAAAGTGAGCTTGCAAAAGATGCAAAAGATAAGAGTCATTTTCTGTAAAAACAATAGTATTAATTATTTCAAATCCCTCATTGATTAACTTATCGTAATAGTTGAGAATTTCTATTCTAGGTAGCTTAGCTTGATCAATGATTCTTCTTTTTTCATTTAAACCTTCTAGGTTAATTCTTAAATTTTTCCAAATAGCAACTAAATTTTTATCTCTAGTAAAAGGTTTAAAATCATCTAAAAATTCTTTTAAATTATCCATTAAATCATCAGTTGAACTCTGAACAGCTTTTAAATTTTTTAAAAGGGATTCTTGTTTCTCTTCTAAAAAATCAATAGAAAGATTTTCTTCCTCTCCTAAAGATTCTAAAACTTTTTCAACTTTTTTAATTAAGTCAGTTAATAGATCCTCATGATAAGTTTCTTGAATATTTGTATAATTGTAATATAAAGAATTTAAGCTTAAAATAATCAGCGTAAGAAGAGGTAGAAAAAGTAATAAGCCTAACTTATTTTTCATCTTTAGATTAGTTAAAAAATTCATAGTGTGCTTCCTAAATAGGCTAATTTTTAATTAATCAAAAGTGAAAATTAAAGAAAAATATTTTTTTATTAAATTAATCGATCTTTCTAATGCATCTCTTCTCACATCTATCCTGCGAATAGATCTTTTATAGGTCAAAAATATATTCGCAAAATCCTATAGGTTTAAGCCAAGAGTCTTAAGCTGATCCTACGAGAACAATTGTGATATTTTGACTCGTGCTTCCACATTTACTTTTAGCAGTCACTGTAATCGTTTGTCTAATAGGAGTAAATCCAGCATTTTCTACTACTAACAAACCACTTTTATTTAAGTGTACTCCAGGAGGTAAAGGTCCACTATAATAAGCTAAATTATTTCCTTCAGGATCACTAAAATGCGTAGTTAAATTAGTGACAGTATTGCCTAAATCAAAAATGAGCGGACCTGTAAATGCTGTAGAAGTAGGGCTATTGCATTTAGATTCATCTGGTATAGCTAAGACAGCTGGTCTATATACAGCAGGACAAGCGACCCAATCAGCTAAATCGCCACAATCGCAATAACTTAGCTCGCAGGACTCATCGCAATTACTCCTGCAACAATCTGTATTGACATTCCAAGCATAGCGCATCTCTAAACCGGCAACAGAATGACTAGGCAATTGCCTTTTACCCCAAGTGTATCCACCAAAAATACCGATATTGACATCCCCTGCGCAGAATTGCGTATTCCAGGATAACATCCCTTCTAAGTAGTTATAGGCTCTGCGAAATTCAGCTGTAATATCCACTGCAAAACAATCTAAAAAACGTTGATTGAGATAAATACTTCCACTGACACCCGCTACTCTTTTGTCATGAGAGTAAATGCGGCGGTACCGTGTATTATCATAACCTAGTGTTAAAATTAAATTAGCGTAATCCCAGGGTGTTAAGATAAGTCCAACTTCTGTATTCCAATTATCACCTCCTGCTAGACGACGCGAAGTAGACACTCTTTCATTTTTACAAAAAAAGGCAGGTAAAGAATGGCTATTGGCACGTGAAAAAGAGCCTGAAAGTTGAAAACCTTGAACAATAGAATTCCAATAGAGTAAATACTGGTATTGGCCTCCTACCGCATATTGATGATCCCACTGTCTTACTTTCCCAGTAGAGAATTTATAATGGAGTTTTTGTCCTAAGAACTCGCCTCCTATTTTGAAACGATGGTGATTACAAGAAAGAAATCCATAAGTACCATTAATTCGATAGCTACGCGGCCCAATTTCTCCTAACAATCCAATTGCACTATTATCGGATATAAAAATAGGAGTAGCATCTAAACGTAGAACAGGTAAGAAGTTTTCTGTAGTTCCATGAGTATTATAGTTACAATTAGAACTTGCAAAACTATTTTCTATTCCTCCATTGAATAGGATAACAAAAAACATTAAAAATTTTGATAGGCTCCTCATTTTTATTCCTTAATTTGTTAATTGAATAGATTAAAGATAATGGAAAGGAAAATCTTAGATTTTTCTTTTTAACTTAAATTTTTAAGATTTTTCTTGGCGATTTTCTCTCCTTACTAATTTTTTACTTTGATTATTTAAATTAGTTTTTAAACTTAGAAATTTTCTACGCTCACTATACTCTCACGCTTACTATCTTCTCACTTGCTAAGCTAAATGTAACAAATACTTTATTTTTAAATTAAAAAAATTTATATAGCATAATTCTTCATTTGTACGCAAAAAAAAACACTTTAAAAGTATTTTTAACTTTTAAAGTGTTTTTTTAGAGGCTTGAAATTTTTTCTAGCGAGTAAAACCTTGATCTGCAATGGCTAAAGCTTGAGGGCGATAGACGGCAGGATCGGAAACCCATTTAACTACTTCTGCTGTATCATAGCAGCAAATTTGTGTCTGCGCAGGTTGACAGCAGCTGTTCCAGTTTAACCAGTCCATGTTAACGGAATCAAATACTAAGCGTAGTTCTACACCAACCGAGCTACTAGAAGGTAATTTTTTTCTGCCATGCACATGATTGCCAAATATACCTATTGTCAAGTCACCATATTCACAAGGATAGCTCCAATTGACCATAGCTTCTATGTAATCATAAGGTCTTTTAAGCTGATATTTTATATCTAAGGCTAATTCCCAAGGCAATTTTTGATAAAAATCTACACAAAAACCTGCACCTGATAAACGTTGGGTTGATTGATGATGGCGATGATAATAGATGTTATCATACGTTACGCTAAAAATCATCTTATTCTCTTCCCAAGGAGAAACCATTACTCCAGCTTCTGCACTCCAAAATACAGAGTTGCTAATTCTTCTATGTAAAGTTTCGCCACGTGTGACACAGTCGATAACACCTAAATGATGACCAAGACCATGAGAATAACTCACGCCTAGTTGAAAGCCCTCGACCCATTGTGGACAATCAAATAATTGTTGATATTTTCCTCCAATCGCTAATTGTCTAACCCAATGGTAGGATTTTCCACTTGAGAAATTGTAATGGAATTTTTGTCCTAACCATTCCGCACCGATTTTAAAACGGCTGTTATCACTTGTTAAGAAACCATATGTTCCACTGACTCGATGGTTTTTTGGGCCAATTTCACTCATTAAGGAGAAAGCACTGGCATTGTAATTGTCTGCCATAAAAATAGGTTCAGCTTTCAATCTTACAACTGGGAAAAATTCGTGATGTGTTTTTTTGCTGTGGTTGCAAATCGTATCGACCTCTTCTCCACTTTGTGCGCTCAAAGTCTGCAAATTTAATCCCATCATAGCAATTAAAAAAGTGACTAGTCCTAAAATTTTTCGCATGTTCTTTCTTCTCCTTGAAATTTACTGTTATAGCTTTTAATCTGCCTTTTTCCCCAAAATTAGCGTTAAGCATCAGGGTCAGGCTTTTTCTATTTATCTGCCTTTCATAACACTTTTTTGAGATTTAATCAATCATAAAATTGTAAGCTATCTTTATAAATTTAATTTTTTAAATTAAAATGGCATTTACAAATAGCTATTTTCTACCTTACTATCAAATAGCAACTACTTTTACTTAATTTAATCGGGTTTCCTTATGTCAATATCTTCTTTGTCTCCATCAGATTTAGATTGGGAGCTTATTTCTACTATTCCTACTAATAAACTAAAAGAGATGGTAAAACAGCATCCTGCCCAAATTATCTCTAATCTCATTATTCCTTTATTTAGTGATTCTCCTCCTACTGTTAATAAGGAAATAGCCCAGAGTATAATCAATATTTGCAATCATGGTACTATTTCACTAAAAGATAAAAACAGCATTAAAATAGGTTTAATCTATGCCAGAGCTTTTACTATTCAAAATAAAGAATTTTACCTCGACTATACCGAACAACTCTATTTAGCTTGTCAAGATAATAGAGTAGAAGCAGCTATCTGCTTAGTCACAGCTAATCGCAATAATCAAAATTTTGAAGAGGCGCTTAACTATGAAACTTCCGAAAATTACTCTTCTCTTTATTGGAGTTTACATCATCAGCAGGAATTTTTAACTGTTGCTCTTTTAAAAGAGGGCGCACCTATCACTCGTTTAATTATCGATAATTATCGTCATTTAATTTTTAATTACATCAACAACTATAATCTATTCCAAAACTTAGCGCTTCTTTTAAAAGAAGGCCAAGATCTCAATCAAGTTAATGAAGAAAAGGTATCTTATCTAGATGATTTTATTCAAAAAGGAGGAGATTTTCATCAGGTTTTAGAAGAAATTGATAACGATACTCTTTTTGATTTAGTTATTGATTTTTCTACTCTTTCTAGCACCTCTTATTCTCAAATTCTCACAACAGATCTCTGTATTTTATTTTATTTGGAAGAATATAGAGAGGCTCTTTTAAGTAATAGATTAGATTTCTTAGTAGGAAATAAATTGATTGCTTGTATACAGATACTATCTAAAGTTTTAACTGCTGCACAGTTTGTTTTATTTGTAAAAAGCTTATCCCTGCAACAGCAATTGACTGTTTTAAATTATATAAAAGATAAAAAAAATTTTTATGAAGAAATAGCTGAACTTTATACTACTTCATCTCAAGATAGTTTTAAAGATACTGCTTTTCAACTGTTAGAGTTAATCAATTATCTAGCGCAAGAACTAGGGGAACCTACTACCTGCTTGACTAGACCTGCTGATGGAGAGAAAGAGCATTATAAAAACTTATGGACTAAATTCATGTCTATTTACTCCTCTTGTACTCAATTTCAAACAGAAGAATTTGTACGGATGAATCGTTTAGCTGAGACTATTCAACAAAAATTTAACGAATTAAACTCTACTCTTACCTCTTTTTTTCAAACTACTCAAGTTTTTTTCTTTCTCAATGCCGAACTAGTTACTTCTCAAAAAGAAGAGTTACAGCAAAAGTTTGCTATTTTAATCGAACTCAATCAGCAAATGCTAACGATTAAACAAAAACTCAATGCTATTTATAAGCCCAAAAACCCTACGGAAAAATGGACGGAACAAGAAGGAATTATGAGCCTTGGACCCCAATATACTGTTAAATTCGATAGAATGCGCGTAGCAGTTGAAAAACTACCTAGTTATTCTTCTAGTCTACCTGAATCATTTGACTGGGAGGAAATTTATGTATTTCTTTATAGCAACTTTCTCGATTTTCCTCAAAAATGGGCTGAAAATCAACTGAATCTTCTTAAGGGAGAGGAAGTATCTGCAGAACTACTAGAACAAGCAACTACTTATAGAGCTACTCTTGATCAGCATATTTCCACTATTTTTGAAAAGAATCAAATTGTAGATTTTAAGGCTCTTTGTCCTATTTTTAACTATAACTCACCTATTGAACAGAAAGCAGAAGAAAAGAGTAAAAAAAGAAAAATTGGATAGTTGATGTAATTTCCATCTAATTTTAGACTACTTCATACAGCTTAACATAAAAATTTTTAAGCTGTATGAAGTGGAAGCCTTACTTAACTTCAGCTTTTTTCTCTATTTGCTTTCGATGCTGAGGAAAAACTTCTTCATCTTTAAAGACTAAATTATCATTTTCTACAGTCACTGTACAACGTCGTCCCTCATCGGGGTTTAAAAGTAATTTTTCTGCTAAAGGATCCTCTAGATACTGTTCAATTGTGCGTCTTAACGGGCGCGCGCCCATTTCTGGCTGAAAGCCTTTATCGACTAAGAACTCTTTAGCCTTATCATCCATCGTTAAGTAGACTTCTCTTCTATTGAGTCTTTTTTGTACTTTACCCAATTCTATATTAATTACTTTGAGTAATGCTTCGCGATTTAAAGGTCTAAAGATAATAATATCATTTAATCGGTTTAAAAATTCTGGTTTAAAATGCTTTTTGACAGAACTTAAGATTTTTTCCTTAATGTGTTCATAGTCTAATGACCCTTCTTGTGCTCCAAAACCAATTTCCGTGCTTTTCTTAATTAAATCAGCTCCAAGATTAGATGTCATGATCACAATCGTATTTCTAAAATCTATTTTTCTACCAAAAGAATCTGTTAAACGGCCCTCTTCTAAAATTTGGAGCAGCAGATCCATCACATCGGGATGCGCTTTTTCAATTTCATCGAACAAAACGACAGAGTAGGGTCTTTGACGCACCTGTTCTGTCAATTGTCCGCCCTCTTCATGACCTACATAGCCTGGAGGAGAACCCGTCATCCGACTAACGGCAAATTTTTCCATGTACTCAGACATATCGACTTGAATGAGGGCATCTTCGCCGCCAAACATGTTAATAGCTAATAAACGAGCCAATAAAGTTTTACCAACGCCTGTAGGTCCTAAGAAAAGAAAAGCTCCAATTGGGCGATTGGGATCTTTAATATCGGCCCGGCTGCGACGGATCGCACGGCCTACGGTTTTTAACGCTTCATCTTGTCCAATAATGTTTTCACGCAAGATCTCTTCTAATTTTAAAACTTTTTGAATTTCTCCTTCAGTCAGGCGATTTAACGGAATACCCGTCTGCTTAGCAACGACGTTGGCGATATCTTCATCCTCAACAATCACTTCATGCTCTTCTTTATTAATTTCCCATTGCGCCCTTTTCTGTTGTAATTTCTCGCGTAGCTTCTTCTCTTCATCGCGCAATTTAGCCGCATTTTCATACTCTTGCCGTCCGATTGCTTCCTCTTTAGCTAGACGCGTTTCTTCTATTTCTACTTCGTTAGCGCTAATATCTTGCGGTTGATTCATCATAGAAATGCGCATTTTAGCGCCCGCTTCATCGATGAGATCGAGGGCTTTATCAGGTAGGAAACGACCATGAATGTAACGTTCAGAAAGAGTAGCAGCTGCATACAGAGAAGCTGGCGTATAAATGCACTTATGATGCTCTTCATATTTAGCTTTAAGTCCATTTAATATTTCAATGGTTTCCTCTACGCTTGGAGGGGCTACTAATATTTTTTGAAAACGTCGTTCTAAAGCGGCATCTTTTTCAATGTGCTTGCGGTATTCATCTACTGTAGTAGCTCCAATACACTGTAATTCGCCGCGAGAGAGAGAAGGTTTAAGAATATTAGAAGCATCAATTGCTCCTTCAGCAGCTCCAGCTCCTACAATTGTATGCAATTCATCGATGAAAAGTAAAATATTGCCATTTTTTTTAATCTCATCCATCACAGCTTTGATGCGCTCTTCAAATTGACCTCTATATTTAGTCCCAGCAATCATTAAGGCTAAATCCAGCGTAATCAGTTTCTTCTTGCGCAAATTATCTGGTACTTCTCCTCTTACAATCGCTTGAGCTAGTCCTTCGACAATGGCTGTTTTACCAACGCCAGCTTCCCCTACTAAAACGGGATTATTTTTGCGACGCCTGCAAAGAATTAAAATTAAACGTTCCACTTCCTCTTTGCGTCCTACGACAGGATCCATCTTTCCTTCGCGACACATCTCTGTCAAATCATGTCCGTAAGCTTTAAGAGCCGGTGTCTTCTCACTTGAACTTGGAGAGGATTTGTCATAAGACTTAGTAGGATTGGCAGCCGGATTAGCCGTTCCTCCAATCGATGGATTTTGAGATGTTCCTAGAGGAGGCAGTTGTAGATTAAATGTCTCTAATTCTTTGAGCACCTCTTTGCGCACCTCTTTGAGATTGACATTGAGATTTTCTAGTACTTGTGCTGCTACCCCATCTGTTTGACGCAGTAGACCTAGCAAAAGATGCTCTGTACCTACATAATTATGATTGAGATTAGCTGCTTCTTCATTGGCATATTCAAATACTTTCTTTACTTTACCAGTCAAAGCAGGATCACCGTAGACTTGAATTTCTGGTCCATAGCCTACTAACTTTTCTACTTCTGAACGCACTGTTTCAAAATCAATGTTGAGATTGCGCAATACATTGACTGCTACTCCCTGACCTAATTTTAAAAGTCCTAGTAAAACATGTTCAGTTCCTAAGTAATTATGATTGAGTCTTTGTGCTTCTTTTTTAGCTAATTTTATCACTTGCTTAGCACGATTGGTAAATTTGTCAAACATACGATAACCTACTGTTCAATAATCTTATTTTAACTCTAATACACAATGAGGAATAGTGACAAGAATAGACTTCTTGCCTAAGTTGCTTAGCTTAGCAAATAAATTAATACCTACTCTATTGAAAAAGAATCGACTAAGACTTTAGAGTTTGCAACACAATCATTTACCGATACGCCTGAAAAAGAGAGTCCAGATAAAAAAAGAGTGGGAAATTTTAATTTTATCCTTTGCGTTAAGCGCTCTATCTTAGTGAGATGACCTATTGTATACTGAGGAATTGCTTTTACCTCTTTATATAAATAAATAGCTTGCGGTTCCTCTTTAATGCCTAAATGCTCTAGTAAAGCCTGTTTACTTAAGTCTATTAAAGCTGACTCTGTTAACTCTTTAAAATTAGCCATTTTTGTGCCGCCTATCATGACAGCTAAGCGCGTTTCAGCCAGCTGGTTATTCTGCTCGGGGAAAATGCATGAGTCCCATACCATCCCTAAGATCTTTTCTTTTTCAGAAGAAGGAATCAAGTAACCAAATCCTTTTCTTCTCAATACATTTTTATTAAATCCAAAGTATACAGCTGCAATTGGTGCGTGAGGGATCGATTGAAGTTCTTTACTCTCCTCTATTAAATTTTTTTCTAACAGTTTAGCCAAGGCAAAAGAGGGTAAAGTAGAGATGACGTAATCAGCTTTTACTAAAGTAGAGTCTTTTAAAAGGATCTCTATTTTATTTTCCCTATTTTGCAGAGAGAGGACTTCTTTTTCCAATAGAAGCTGAGCTGCTAAGTGTTGCGTTAGCGCCTTAGGTAAGGTTTCCATACCCTTTCTAAAAGAAAATAAAGAGGATTTACAACAATTAGCTACAAAAGGCGAACAGCTCTCTTTTGAGGATTTAGCTTTTAACATTCCTTTAATTAAACTGCCTTGTTCTTGTTCAAAGAGATAAAGATGAGGAAAACAGGCTTGCATCGATAACTGTTGACTATCCCCTGCATAAATTCCTGAGACTAAAGGATCAAATAGTTGATCCGCTATCTTTTTGCCCAAGCGACGCGCCGTAAAATCAGCAATTGATTCATCTTCTCCTATTCTTTGAGGAGTGAAAAGATCTTTCCAAATAGCAGGCAGGATTTTAAATAACCAACTCGATGATAAGAGTTGATAAACAGAGGTAGGCAAAGGTGTCAACTTGCGATTCATATAGAGAAAGCGCTGATGGGCTGCTGGATTAGCTGTAATGACTTGATCCTGTAAGTTGAGCTCTTCGCATAACTTCAGTGTTTCAACTCCTTTACCTTGTGTCCGACAACTATGAGGACCCCATTCAAATAAATACCCTTCATGCTGGATCGTCTGGATTTTACCGCCTGTGCGAGCTGTATTTTCTAGGATAGTTACTTGTATCTTAGGTCCATATTTTTTCTTTAAAAACCAAGCAGTCGTCAACCCACTAATCCCAGCACCTAAAATAACGATATGCTTGAGAGAACTATTAACCATTTTGTACTTTTTCTACTAAAGCTTTGACTGCATCTGGCGAAACATCAGGGGCGATCCCATGACCTAAATTAAAAATGTACCCTTGTTCCTGTTGCATGCTTTTTAAATGCCTCCCTACCTCTTGTTGTAATAAAGGAAGAGGAGCATAGAGAAAATGGGGATCTAAATTTCCCTGTAATGCAATGTGACGAGGAATACAGCTTCTCATGTGAGCCATGTCTGCATTCCAATCTAAGCTAATAGCTGCAGGCTGTAGTGTCGCTAGAGCGGGTGCAAACACTGAAGAGCCGCGGCAAAATAAAATTAAAGGAATCTTCTCTTGGGCTAAGCCTTGGACAATTTTGTTAAAATAAGCTAAAGAAAATTCTTGAAATTGTGCAAAAGCTAAGACATGAGCCCATGAATCAAAAATTTGCAAAGCACTGACGCCAGCCTTTGCCTGCAATTTTAAATAATCGATGCAATAATCTGCTAATAGTGACAAGAGATGGTGAAAGCTGACCGGATCGCGCAATAGCCATTGTTTAGTTTTTTTTAAATCGCGACTGCTTCCTCCTTCAATCATGTAACTAGCTAATGTAAAAGGAGCCCCGCAAAAGCCAACTAAGGGTACTTTTAAGGCTGGAATTAAATTTTTAATTATTTGAGCAACATAGTCTAAAGAATCGCTAATTTTAATGGCTGGCAGTGCCAGCACATCGTTAGCTGTTTGCAGGGGCCGTTCGATAATAGGGCCCTTGCTATCTTCAAAGCGCAAGCCTACATTCAACGCTTCCGGTATCACTAAAATATCGGAAAATAAGATAGCTGCATCCATATTGAATTGTTTAATGGGTAGCAAAGTCACTTCGGCCGCTAACTCAGAATGATGGCACATCTCTAAAAAAGAGTGCTGGGCTCTTATTTTGCGATAGGCCGGCATGTAGCGTCCTGCTTGACGCATTAGCCAAACAGGCGGTCTACCGGTATTGCGGCAATGCAGGGCATCGATTAATAGGGTATTCACATAGCTCCTATTTTTTCTAGGATCGCTTCTACCGTAAAGCCAAAATCTTTTTCTAAATCCTTACAAGGTGCCGATTTACCAAAATCTTTCAAGCAAATAGCGAGTCCTTTTCGTCCAATGTATTTGTGCCATCCTTGATCTACGCCTGATTCTATGCTGATGCGCTTACCTAAATCGCCACCGAAGATGCTTTCTTGATACTCTTTAGATTGTTTTTCAAATAATTCCCAACAAGGCATTGAGACAACGCGCACACTTTTGCCTTTTTTTTCCAATTCTGTGGATACATCTTTAGCTAAATGCAGTTCAGAGCCTGTGGCTACTATTAAATATTCGGCTTTTTGCTGCTCTTTTTTTATAATATAGGCTCCTCTAGCTAGGCCCTCTTCAAAAGACACATGCGTCTCAGGAATACTCGGTAAATTTTGCCTGCTTAAAATAATGGCAGTAGGCCCTTGATAGTGTAAAGCCGCAAGCCAAGCCATTTTTACTTCATATTCATCACCTGGCCGAATGACATGCAGGCGCGGAATTGTGCGAAGAGAAGCATAATGTTCAATCGGTTGATGTGTAGGACCATCTTCGCCCAAAAATATGGAATCGTGAGTGAATTGATAAATAACCTGCTCTTGAGATAGCGCACAGAGGCGAATGGCATTGCGCATGTAATCAGAAAACGTCAAAAAAGTACCTATAAAAGGCACAATCATACCGGTATGAGACATACCGGTAGCTATCGCACACATGGCAAATTCTCTCACGCCAAACTTAATATTTCGGCCTTTAAAGACACCAGGCGAAACAATAGGATATTTTTTGATCATGGTTAGATCAGACCCCGATAGATCAGCTGAACCTCCATACAGATAAGGCAATTGTTCTGTTAAAAGATTAATGACCTCTTGAGAAGCTTTTCTACCTGCTACTGGTGTTTTAATCGTTAAAGCACTTAGCTTATCGATTAATTCTGGTGGAATTTCATGTTTTTCCATTTTTTCAAATTCTTGCTGTTTTTCAGGATTAGCTTGACCCCAAACTTTAAATTTTTGATGCCAGAGCTCTTCATTTTTTGCCTCTTGGATCATTTTTACTTTAAAAAAATCGTAAATAGCTGGCGCAACAAAAAAAGGTTCTTCCGTTATTCCCAAAGCAATTTTAGTCGCTTTTATCTCTTCTACTCCAAGTGGAGCACCATGTGCTTGATGCGTACCAGCTTTATTAGGAGAACCCTTTCCAATAATTGTGTGGGCAATAATTAAGCATGGGCGTTTTTGATTGGACCGCGCTTGTTCTATTGTCTGATGAAGTGCTTCTAAATCATGTCCATCTACTTCGTAGACTTCCCAGCCATACGATTCATATCTTTGACGCGTTTGCTCTGAACAGGATTCACTTAAAGGACCATCGAGGCAAATATGATTAGAGTCATAGATGCCGATTAAATTATCAATTTGCAGGTGTCCGGCTAAAGAGGAAGCTTCTGCACTGATGCCTTCCATCACACAGCCATCTCCCATGAGAAAAAAAACTTTAGCGTCAATTAAAGAACAGTCTGCCGTATTAAAACGCTCAGCTAACAATTTCAAGGCTAAAGCTTGCCCAACTGCATTAGCTACTCCTTGGCCAAGGGGCCCAGTTGTCGCTTCTATACCTACAGCTTCATGCGATTCGGGATGGCCTGGAGTCTGAGAATTTAATTGACGAAACCTTTTAATTTCTTCTAAGGAGAGTTTAAAGCCTGCTAAATGCAAGCAAGAGTAAAGCCACATGGAACCATGCCCTGCTGAGAGAATTAGACGATCGCGATTAAGCCATTTGGGATTTTGCGGATTATGTTTTAAATGATACCCATAAAGATAAGCGCCTATCTCGGCACAGCCCATTGGTAAACCTGGATGCCCTGAATCAGCTTTTTGTACAGCATCCATTGCTAAACCTCTAATTGTATTGGCTATCTTTCCCAATAGGGTTTTAATTTCTGAAGAGAGAGGAGTAAGCGCGCGCGCGTTATTAGATTGAGAATCATTTTTTAAATTTTGAAAAGTTTGATCGGTATTTTCCATCTATTTCTCGCTTGTTTAAAAGTTTAAATTGGACGTAATTTAACCTAAGACTTAAACGTTCACAAGTAAAATCTAAAATAGAAAATTTTAAAAGCTAGTGAAATTTTTTAAGATTAAAATAAATAATAGATAAGCTTTTTGTTTAAAAATTTTTAAAATTAAAGTTAACTAGCTAAAAATCCTTTACTCTTTTATCTTGATTAAATTAATAAATAATATATAACGTATAAAACTTTAATTTAGCCTAAGAATTTAAACTCAATTTTTAAAAATACTTATGACAGTTCCCTCTTTTTTATCTTCATTCTCTACTATGAGTTTATGGTCGGCAGCCAGCGTTTTTGGAAAAATACGCAAAGTATGGAAATTATACTTATGGAAAGAGCTCTATCTCAATCCTGATCATGTGCTATCCACTGCTGCAGGACTCACCTGTGATTTTATCCTCGATAATCCACTTTTCAGATTACCTGCTCTCTCTTTTTTGGCTGCTTCGCGCATCTTATTTGTTTTTGAGCAGCAAAAAGAGTGTAATTTAGCTTTTGACAGATGGAAAAAAGCGCTTCTTTGTCACCAACCTGTCAATCCTTGTTATTCATTAGTAGAAAAATCAACTATTAATTTTTTATTTTCTCGCTATTCACTGACCTATTATCATAGAAGAATAAAATGCAGTGCGATTCGCATTCAACGCGTCATGCAAGCTACTCTTCACTTAGGATGGCAAATTTTTAAATTAATTATGCGTATTGTCGATTTTTTAGAATTATTTACGTTAGAAAGTAAAAAAATTGAAGAGTTAAGTAGAGAGGCAGTCCGAGGCAGTGTTTTTCATACTGTTCATTGTTTACAAACTCTTTCTCAGCATAAAACTTTTATTTTTTCCTCTTTAGAAAAAAGTAAGCCCTATATCAATAGGAGCCTCAATTTTTTTGGAAAATCTTTCTTTTCTACTTTTTTCCTTTCCTCCTCTCATCCACCTTCACCCTTACTTCAAACTTCTAGTCTAGAAACTACTGATCTTTCTAGTCAAGATTCTACAGATAAAATTATTAATGGAATTCATCATTTCTTTAAGGTACTCGATCAGGCTTTAACTAAATATCAGACTCTTTCTACAACAACCGGTGAAGCAGCGATTGATTTTGCTAAAGTGGCCATTAGAGGATGGCTACCTGATTCTACTCGATCTTATTTTCAACTCAATACCAATTCCTGGTGGAACAGCTCTTTACAAGAAAATAAAGTCAGACGCTTTATAACGCAGGATAAAATCACTCTTTGTTCAGCAAAAAAGTTAAAATCCTTTTCTTCCTCTTCATCTTCTATTTCTCTTACAAATCCAAGTAAGCCGGAAAACCATCTGAGAACAGGCATTATACCAACTATTAAAAGTCCGACTAAGAAAAAGGTAAAGATAATAAGTAACCAGAAAACAAGGGCCAAAAACGTTACAGTTATTAACTGGGATAAAAAGCAGAAAATTGATATAAAATAGAGGAACCCATACGTCTAGAGTTGATCAATTTTAAATTATTAAGCGGTATCGAAGGCAACTCTTCAGTTTGCTTGGCTTCTTCAATAAAAACCATGCCTCCCTTTTGCACTAATTTTAATTGATCGATTAACTTTAAGGCTTCAATACTTAAAATAATGGGCTTAATCGAAAAATTTTTAAGGCTATTTTGCACTTTATGATAAGGTGGATCGACATAAATAAGATCAAACTGCTGCTCTTTTTTAATAAGCTGTCTTAATTTTTGATATACATCACCTTGAATAACTGTACAGTGTGATTGAATTTGCAGTGCATGGAGATTAGTTTGAATGCATTTTATCGCTTCATAACTATTTTCGATAAAAGTCACTGACTTAGCTCCTCTACTCATCGCTTCAATTCCCATCGAGCCGGAACCAGCAAATAGATCTAAAAAGTGCGCGTCTTCTATCAGACTTTGACAAATGTTAAATAGCGATTCGCGCAACATAGTAGAAGTAGGACGCGTATCTTTGCCTTTAGGGGCAATAAGCAAGCGATTTTTGAATTTTCCAGAGATAATGCGCATATAAAAAAATTGATCTTTAATTTTAAAAAAAAGGGACAAATAAAAGAATCATTTATCTTTTATTTGTCCTTTGAACTCACTATTTATTTTATAAAACTAATTCAGATTAAAAAGCATAGATAGCTTCTAATTCAAACTTAGAGTAATAGTGTTTGCCCCCAATATTTTCATTAGCTGAAGCTGACCACTCTAATTGTGTATCAATTGTAATATTGTCAGTTAAAGCATAGAGAGTTTCAAAACGCCAGCCTTTATAATTTGTATTACCACCTGCGCCTTTATCACCTTTTTGAGTGATACTGCTATTTAATACATTGCCATTGCAAATACCGGATGCATCTTCATCGGGAACGGCAAAGGCTTTAACATATTCATAACACATTTCAAACGACCAGTCTCCCTCTTTTGCTACTTCACCTAACTTAAACCCTAAATACCAACCGGTATTCTGATTTTTTGCCAACTGTTTTACTTCTTTTCTATCATAATAATGACGACGATGGCCTAAATGATTAATTAGAAAAGCGCCATAGACTGTTGCAGGAGAGCCTATTATTTCAGCTTCAAAGCGATAAGCCATGGTAAACTGAGAGTTGATAAATTTAAATCCTTCGGGATCCTGTTTTCCACATCTATTTTTACCTCTTTTTCTCCAATCGATGACAGAGTATTTAAAATCTATACCTGAGTCATAGATATTTAAAAATCCAATTTCTGCGACCCAAGCGCCTTGATTAACTCTCTCATCTACTACAAAGCCCCCAAACGAGCCGTACCAATCACATACATTTCTTCCGCAATGATCTTCATAAGCACTTTCATAATGGAGATAAACGCCATCAAAACGACTAAGAAATTGAATGCGCGAATCAAATATATTGTAGAGATTGCGACGTCCTAACTCGACATAGAATTCTGTATTGCCGCATTCATAGATTTCATACCCAAAAAAAGCTTTCTTTAAACAGAGATTATCGCAGCTACCGCTTCCATGAAAACCGCCTCTATCTTTATCACAAGAAATGCCACTTCCATCTACACCTCCGGAGTTATCAAACTGAACATGCGCTGTTGCCCAGGTGCGTTCGAGATCGTAATCAATACGCAAATTGAATTCGGCGTCAAAATCATTATCAGAAGTAGGAATTTTTCCTTTTTGGTTTTCTATTTTATCGCGACGGGGTCTTAAAGATTTGTCATGTAAGAACTCTTTTAAATGCCGCCATTCTGCCCTCACGTCGCCACTAATTGTAATTTCTTTAGACTTATCATTGAGATCCACTTCGCGCTTTGTTTTAAGGTAATCTCTCAACGCATCAAAATCTCTTTCGTTGAGTTCCTCTTCAAAGCGGTTACGATCTTGCTGACGATTATCTATATCGCCCATTGCCACGTTTGACAGTAATCCTAGTGCCAATACAAATGGCAACACATACATTTTCATCTTACCTCTCCAGTTTATAATCTTAGCTCTAAGTCGTAAATTATGATGATAAAAGTTGAATAGCGTTCTTATATCTTTAATTTTGCATAAAAAATTTAGCTTAAAAAAACTTAACTTAGTGATCTCTAGACACTATTTTCTATAGATTTGACCTGTTAAAGTCAAGTATAAAATTTTAAGAATCACTCTCTTTTA
Source organism: Parachlamydiaceae bacterium (assembly GCA_965200675.1). GTDB lineage: Bacteria > Chlamydiota > Chlamydiia > Chlamydiales > Parachlamydiaceae > CBDAUP01. The sequence continues at coordinate 549,773 of CBDAUP010000002.1, forward strand.
ATCCATCTCTTTTAAATAGTGCTATACTCAAAAGGTCTTGTATAAATACCCCATGTGCGATCTTGTCTACTGCCATCTACCCACTCTTTCCAAATACTCATAGGTGCACCTGCTGTTCCAGTTGCTTCTACTCGCCATAGTTCTAATTGACCAGAACCTGGATTAACGACAAAACTAAAGTCCTCTTTCATCCAATTAGTATCGGCAAAGGCAATTCCTTTAGGCAAAGCATATCCACAATAACGAGCAGCTTCGGCAACAATTTGATGAAAATCCTCTACTCCTGACGTCTCCATTTTTACTAAACAAAGAAGTGCTTTAGCTACCTCTTGCAGCATTTTTGCATGGCCATAAGCTACGCCTCCAGGCCTTGTAGGCAGCAGGCTGTAAATCCGTAGTAGCTCTTCGCGTAAATTAGCATTAAGAGAAGAAATAGCTTTAAATAATTGCTCTAAGCGATTCTCCATTTGATAAATAGGAAATAGAGGCAGCTGATTAAATAATAGACTATCAATTTCATCCGCTGGTAAGACTGTTTGTTGTCTAATTTGCAATCCCCTATCCCGTTGCATTGTTTCTATGAGATGGTTGCGAAATTCTATAGGCGTTAAATTTCCAAACATGCGCTCAAATGTATTTCTAAAATAATATCTATAATTAATTGGCACCAAAAGCTGAAGTTGATCGATCAAATAATGCATCATCGATTCATCTAAAGTAATCATCTCGATTGCTTTTTCCATAGGCTTAATCCACTGATCCCGCACCCAAGTATAGGTAAATTCTTCTCTCTGCCAGCCCTTAAAAAAGGTTGTATAATAGGGTTTTAGCAAAAAAGCATGCGTTGGCGAGTGAATCAGCAACGACTCTCTTTTTTCCTTTGAGAAGTTTTTTATAATGGGATGGGGAATCTGTTTTAATACATCTAAAATAAAAACTAAGAGTTCCGTCGGATTTTCTACCCAACGACCCACCTCTGTCGGTTTTTGATCTAAACGAAAATAACAGCTGACTAATCCGCCCATAGTTCCGCCTGATGTATAAGACCAGGGCTTCTTATCGATCCGATCTAAATTGTCTAGCGGATCTTTTATTAAGGGACTATGGTGTGTGGCGGCTATGCGATAAAAAGCTGTTTCAATGAATTCTGTAGTCTTGATATGGGTCACAATCGCAGTGATGATTTCTGTTAGTTCATTTTGCAAACCTTCAAATTCTAGGCGCGAAGCTAGCTCGGACTCTGTACCGATGAAAAAGTGATTAAGCGCTGCAATAAATTCCTCTGCTTGATGGATATAAGTCCATTGGGAGGTATTTGCTCTACCATATTTATAAAGCAGTCGAAAACCTGCCGGGCTATCATCATAAGGTCCTACTATTAAGCCTTGCATATCGGCATCATAGACCTCTTGAAAATACTGAGGAAAAAGCTCATCGTAACTATCTGCTAACGTTTGATGTAATTGAGCTAAACGTTGCCCCTTATTATTTTCTTTTTGCCTCAACTCATCTACTACATCAAACTCATACCGTTTAGTTTTATAGTCATTTTTTAGCCAGTCTGCTTCTTTTTCCGATGAAACAGTTTGTCGTCTCGTCTCTAAGTATTTAAGCTGGCTATATAAAACTTCATATTCTTGTTGTAAATCTCGAATTTTTTGATTAATTTCGCTGAGTTTTTGCTTTAAAATTTCACTGATGCAAAATCCAATTCCTCCTTTGTCCTCAGAGCCAATTCCCAAGCTTGAATAGAGATTCCAACGGGTGAACTCAGCTTTTGTTTCAGCAAAAGAGGCAAGCGTAAATTCCCAAGATTTTAAAAGTGCATTATCAGCTAGTGATTTAAACGCTGTTTTTGCTTGTTTAAAAAGCTGATAAAAGCGCTTAACTGTTGCTATTTTACTCATGCTCTGCGAGACACTAGAGCTTAAAAGATGAATAAAAGAAGAGGGCAGTTCACTTCCAGCTTTTTCATAGAGTTGTAGGTCTTTTTCAGTAAGGTCAAGATGATCAAGTAAAATTTTTTGCAAAAGATGCTGCATTGTAGTAATAATTGAAGCAGATTCTTTTATGGGATGCGTTTGCTTAATGCTCTCTTCAATCTGTTTTTGCTTTTGTAAAAGCAGCTCTTCTTTGTTAATTACCCCAGTAGCTTCCAAAGCTAATAGAAGACCTGGTGAGTAGCTAATTTCCGTTAACTGTTTTTGCTCTTGATCATATAAAAAGAAATTCTTTTTTAAATCCCCAGCTCCCCAACTGATACTTAAAGGAACTGTATATTGTACTCCTCTTACTACGCGTTTTAAACTACCAGAACTAAAAATTTCATTCATATCATTTAAAAATTGCAGAGGCTGTTCATCATGCACAATAATAGCTGGTGCCGTAGCAAAACAAGAACCTACATTTTGACGTAAATAACAGAGCCAAGCTGAGAGAACAGCGCGCCGTACATGAGCATCTGTTAATGACTCTTGAGAGGGAAGCTGCAGGGTTTCTCTAATGATTTGATCAGCTAAGCTAGAATGAAGAGGACAACTTATATTTTTTAAAATTTTGCGCGCTTGAGGGTTTTCTTTTAAATAAGTTAAAACCTTTAAAATGTGTTCTTGACGACGCGAATCATGTTGGCGGTCAGGTCCCCAAGAATAGAGATGAGCCTTTAAATTCTCAATAACTTGGGAAATTAGAGAGAGATGGATTTCTCCTTTATCATCGATTAAAAGAGTAGCTAGTTTGCGAGTCCGCAACACATTTCTAACGGCACAGCTATCTTGAATTCTTGCGCGATCTAAGCGCCGCGATAAACTATCGTATTCTTCACAACACACTTTTGCTAAAGGCTCTTTATGTTTATTTTTGCGCTCTTTAGCAATCAAAGTAAAAACCTGCTGAAAGAAGCGCGGTTCATCTAAACTAGCCTTAAGCTTAGAGATAATAGAGTGAATTTTATCTAAAGACATAAGTTTATTCTAAATTAAAACCAGCATTTCGGCAATCTGAAAGCTTTTAAGAGAAGGAATAGAAGTAGACATAAATTTTAGTTAAATAAAGATCATTAACCGTATAGACCTGTTGAGCAATTTGCTTGGGAATAGCAAATGTATGGCTAATTACAACTGTAGGAGTAGAGAGTTCTTGCTCAAATTTTTCTTTTAATCGCATCATCGCTTTTGGGTAGAGATAACAGGTAATTAAAGCTGCTTCTTTTAAATTAATTTGAAAAAAGTTCTTTTTAAAAAATTTTAAATTGCTCTGCTTAGAAAACAAAAGACGGCAACTAGAGAAGAGATAGGGAATAAAAGAGTCTTCGTAACCATAAATAGTAGCCTGTGGATAGTGCCTAGCTAATAGGAAAGCAAGCGAACCCCAACCTGATCCTAATTCATAGATCAGTTGATCTTTCTTAAGAGGAGGCAGTAGCGTACGCAACACTTTTTTTACTTTTGGTGAAGTAGGCATAGGCGTAATGCCATTTTTCAAAGAATCTATTAAAAGTGAGACTAGCAAGCTACAACTGAGGAGAAGGAAAAAAAAAGTTCCTAAAATTTTAAGCTCGCTAAATACAGGCATACAGGAGATGGATAGATAAGATTAAGACTTGTTTTTACCAAAAAATAGATTCGATAGAAAGACAAAAGTGCTAGAGTAGTTGAGTGATTTGTAAAAGCTATAAGGATTAAAAAAGATGAGCTCCTCTGATGTACACAGCGAAAAAACAACTCAAGCCATTCATGATTTAATTTCGAGTTGTGGAGGAAATATCAAAACATTTGATGGAGAACTGATCACGCAACTGATTCAAAATAGCTTAAAACTGCTATTTGAAAAACATGATACGGGCCAGCTCAAGCTAATGACGCGCACGATGAAAGAGATGCGCTATGCTTATCGCATTTTTAATCGCTTTCCTCATGCTAAACGCGTCAGTGTCTTTGGTTCGGCCCGTACACCTGAAGATCATCCCGATTACCTAGCGGCCAAAGCATTTAGTATCGCTATGGTTAAGCTTAATTGGATCTGTATTACAGGAGCTGCCCATGGTATTATGAAAGCTGGCTTAGAAGGACATGAACAAGATCCAGGCTTTGGCTTAGCGATCAAATTGCCTTTTGAAAGTACTGTTAATCCCCTGATTGAAGGAAAATCCAATCACATTACTTTTCATTATTTCTTTACACGCAAACTGATGTTTCTGAGTCACTCTCAAGCGATAGCTGCCTTTCCTGGAGGTTTTGGCACAATGGATGAACTGTTTGAAGTGCTCACTCTCATGCAAACGGGTAAAGCGAATATTATTCCCGTGGTTTTAATCGAAGGGGAGAAAAGAGATTATTGGGAAAATTGGGAAAATTTTATCCAAAGCCAATTTTTAGATAAAGGTTGGATTAGCCCGGAAGATCGCAGTTTTTATTACATTGCTAAAGGCCCTCGAGATGCAGTAGACCATATTCAACAATTTTATGCGCGTTATCATTCGTCGCGTTACGTTAAAGAGCATTGGGTAATTCGTTTAAAAACTCAACTCAACGCCGAGCAGATTGCTCAATTAAATGCTAAATACGTGCATTTATTTCATACAGGTCTCATTACAGCTTGCTTACCTTATCCTGAAGAGAAAGATCATCTCGATCTGCCTCGCCTAACTTTTCAGCACAATCGCTTTCATTTAGGAGCCATTCGTCAATTGATTGATGACATTAATTCTTTTAATTAAAATTTTTAAAATTTTCCTTTTATTGCATTTAATTGTCTATTATGCAATACACTATTGTATTAAATTTATTAATAATTACATAACAAGGAAAAATTAATGCAATTTCCATCTCCCTCTTCTCCTATTGAAAAAAGTTCTTTATATTCTCCTTATTTAGAACGAGGCTCAAAACTCTCTAAAAAAAATGGAACTAGAGCTCTTATAATAGGTATAATAGCATTGGCTATTATAGCTACACCTATTTTCATCACGAGTTCCCTCGTTTTATCTACTATTAAAGCTATTATACTAACAGTTTCTTCTACCATACTAATTGCCTCTATTATTTTAATTTATAAAAGAAGCCTTTCACCTACTGGAGTTCCTTCGGTAAGCACTCCTGAAAAAGAGGATAAAACTCCGAAATTAGAAAAAAAAGAAGAAGAAATAATTATTGAGGAAAAATCAAAACCTGATCATCTACTTAATTTATCTATAGAAAGAAAAGAAAAAAAGAAAAAATTAGACCAGAAAGAAGCTACTCTTAATCAATCTAAAGATCAATCAAAGTTGACTTATTTGAATCGAGAACAATCTATAGAAAACCCTACTCGACAAGATAACCTTTTAGCTGACTTAGAGGCTGGTGAAGAAGAACCAGTTGAAGAGGATAAAAAAGATAAAGTCCAGTATGAAAAACAAGAATCTATTGTTGAAAGTCATTCAATTGAAACAACAATCAGTGAAGAAGAGTCTTCATCTGAAGATGAATCTACTCTAAATTCTGACATAAGCAAAGAACAAGAACTAAGTGCAGATCAATCTACTACTCAAGAAGTTAGCTCTGATAGTAGCTCAACAGGTTCTGAAACTAGTTCTAAAATAGAAGAATCAGAAGAAAATTCTTCAACTGAGATAGAAAGTGATGAAGATAAGAGTTTGTCTGCTCAGGATGAACAACAAGAAGAAGAGGAACTAGTTGATCTTAGTGTTATTCAATCTCCAGAAAATGTAGATAAACAACAATCAAATGAAGAATCAGAGATCACAGATGAAAGTTTAACTATTGATAATAGTAAATCCATCATTATTGAAAAAGAAGATCCTAAGTTAACTACTTCTCAAGAGGAAGAAACAATCTACGAGGAAGAAACACTACTGGAAGTAGAAGTAGAGGAAAAAACTCAAGATTCATCCTCTCTATTAAGAAAAAATAATGATGAGGTAGCAGTTAACTTTTCAGAAGATAGAGAACAGGATGTAAGTCAATACCAAGATAGTAGTGTAGAATCTAATGTCAGCAGAGAACATGACTAAAACTCAGATAATTTAATCTTAATCATTTGTATTTGATTTTTAATATCAATTAAAACAAATTCTATTCCAAATTTTACTTTTATTTTTTAATAGAAAATTTGGAATAGAATTATTGAACAAACTTAGTTATTTGCCTAATCGTTTTATTTTATTAGCTTATATTATTATTGTAATCAATTTTAATTGTTACTTTAAAAATTAGATTTTATTGTATTTTAATGATTATTTATTGCTATTAATTCATTAAGTTGCTATTTGATTAGACTTGTTTTTCTCCTATCAGGCTTATTATGAAATGTCCTTACTGTTATCATAGCGAGCATAAGGTTACCGATTCTCGAGATGCAGGCGATTTTAATGCAATTAGAAGAAGAAGGGAATGTTTAAAGTGTTTGCGACGCTTCACTACTTTTGAAACGATCGAATTAACATTTCAAGTACATAAACGCGATGGACGTTATGAAGATTTTCAACGACAAAAATTGATTAATGGATTAGAAGCAGCTTGTAGGCATACCACATTGAGCTATGATCATGTCATTGGCATTGCCTCTACTATCACTGCAGATTTATTACAGAGACAAGGTAGAGAAATTAGTACGACAGAATTAGGCGATATGGTAATGAAACAGTTGCAAGTATTAGATGGAATTGCTTATATCCGGTTTGCTTGTGTTTATAGAAGATTTAAAAATATCGAAGAACTGATGGAAGCGCTTCACTCTATACAACCTAAAGATGATAATAAACGTAACCAATTAGTAAAATAGGAAGGAAAACTCAATGGTACTTAAAAAAACTGAGATAGCCAAATTCAAAAAACGTCTAGAGGACTTAAGAAATCAATTAACTCATTCATTAAAGGGTTCGACAGCTGAAGTTAAAACAGCAGATGAAGGTACCGGATACTCTCAGCATCAAGCAGATCAAGGAACAGATGATTTTGATCGTACAATTAGCCTTGAAGTCACTTCAAGAGAATATGATTTACTAAGACTCATTGAACGAGCATTAGAAAAAATAGAAGATGGCACTTATGGCATCTGCGAGATTTCAGGAGAAGATATTCCTCTAGCCCGTTTAGAAGCTATACCTTATGCTACAATGACTGTGAAATCTCAAGAACAAATGGAAAAAGGTTTAATTTGAGTGTTTTTCCCTCTTTTTTTCGTTCCTCATCACCCTTGATTTCTGTTAAATTTACCCTAGTTATTCTACTAGGATTACTTATCTTGGCTTGTGATGTAGGAACAAAATATTGGACACAACACTATCTTCCCTATAATTACTTTTTTTTCTCTAGCTATCCTTATGGAGGCATTGGGATTTTTAAATCTTTCCTTGGCATCGAGTTTTCTATTATTCATGCGACTAATAAGGGGGCTGCTTGGGGCGTATTAGCTAACTACCAGACAGGGCTCATTATATTGCGTCTTTTTCTTGTATTTGGCTTAATTTTCTATGTGTATAACAACCCTAAATATACGCGTTGGCGCTTACCTCTTACTCTTATCATAGCGGGTGCTATAGGCAATATTAGCGATTATTTTTTATATGGTCATGTGATTGACATGCTCCATTTTGTCCTATGGGGTTATGATTACCCTGTTTTTAATGTAGCAGACTCTGCTATCTTTTGTGGGATTATTTGGCTAATAGCCGCTTCATTTTTTGAGAAAAAATCAAAGCCTCTTTAGTATGACTCATCTACCTTTGTTGACTTCTTCTCTTCCTGCCATGGAAGTCTCAAAATGGACTGAAATTCAGGCCTTATTAGATATAGAAGAGATAGAAGCTCTTTTAAAAACGTTAGCACCTGTAGAAATTTATGCTGCAGGCTCTATCACTGCTAGACAAGCAGGTGCCATCTCGATCCTTGAATTTATGCAAGGTTATACGAGTTACATTCATGACTTAAAAGCTGGCTTAGTGCCTAATATGACCACTAAACGCCAACTTTTTTCTTCTATTTTGACTACGACTCCTGTCATACTTTATGCCCTAGCTATCGATGAACAGCGTCAATTAATTAGAGCCCTTAAACCCGTTGTTCAACTGCAGATGCATGCGCTAGACTACTCTCCTTACGATGAAAAATTTCGGCCGATGGCTTTTGGCTTAAACAGTATCACCTGGGGTTTGCAGTTTTCTTATCCTCAATTATTCTTAGATCCCTTAACTAAAAAAATTATGACGATTGATAAGAGTGCTGCTTTTCCCAATACCGCTCTTTTTCATACGTTGCAAAGATGGCTCCGTCATTTCACTATCCCTACTCCTTTTAAAGTAAATGGTAAGCGCTTTAATAGTTCCATTCGCATTGGCAAGCAGTGCCTAAGCTGGATTGCCAGCCATCATCAATTAAAAACTCATCATCTCGAAGTTACTCAAAAATAACAAAGATTCTAATAAACACTAGCCTATCAATAAGTAATTTTAATTTGCTTTAATATCATTATATGCATTAAAAAATGTTTAGCTTATAAATTTTTAGGTTAGAAAAATTTATACTTGAAAATTGCCAACTCTTAATTTAAGGATACTGAATATGGGACCTATAAATGATTTTTCTTATTCAAATAAAAATATACCCATCTTTAATAAAACATTGTACAATATTAACTCTAATTATTTTAAGAGATGGCTGAAAACCTATTGTTTCACCTTATTACTATCTTCAGCTGGGTGTGGTAGTATATATAGAGCAACTGATAAAATTTGTGAAAATATTAAGAGTAAAAATTACAAGCAATTACCTGTTTCAATTGTATCTGGAGCGATTGAGGGCGCTCTTGTCAATGCTACACTCTTTTTTATGGCGCCTCTTATTTTTACTGGATTTGCTCATAAGCATATTTTTTCAGAAAATAAAAAAAATTTTAAAGATAGAGAATAGTTTTTATTAGTAAATTTATAAAAATTTTAAACTATAACTATAAAATTTAACGAACTGATAAAAATTCTTTTGCTAGCTCTTTTCAGTAGTCCTAAACGTATAATGCTAATAAATTCAATTTTTGCTTACTCTTCCCTCTAGATGTCTAAGAGTTTCAAATGTTATAGCATTACATGTTTAGGACTACCTTCTTTCCCATTATAAAAAAATACTACTTGAGCAAAATTGTTTATTAATTTTTCATTAAAAATGATCATCTTGAAGTTAGTCAAAAAATAATAACGAGTCTAATCAGCATTAGAGTATTAACAACTATTTTAGCTTTGCTTTAATATTACTCAATGTAGTAAAAAATTAGTTAACTTTTAACCTATTATCTAAAGAATAAGCTTTATGGGACCTAACAAGATTTCACATTGGTACTTACCAAAACCCACTTTTCTTCCGCCTATTCCTCCTTCTAAACTAATAAAATACTCAAAAAGATATTGTTTTTTCTTAGCTTTCTTTTCAGTGGGCGGTGGTATTCATGGAGCCTATCACCAAAGCTCCAAAAGTATAAGAAAAGAAAAATATAGCCAACTACCTCATTCCATTGTCTCAGGGTTTTTTAAAAGTGCCGCTTCTAATGCTACACTTTTTGTGCTCTTCCCTCTTAATCTAGTAACTGTAGCTAGACAATCTGTTTTAAAAGAAAAAAAAGACGATCCATTCTCTTAATCGCTTTAAAATTTAATTGTTTTAGCTTATAGTAGTTAGATGATAAAAAATTATTTTTCTAACTCTTATGCTTTAGTCGATAGTGGTCATGGACGCAAATTAGAACAATTTGGTCCCTATCGCATTTCACGCCCAGCAGCGCAAGCTGTTTGGGCGCCTCAATTGACTGGAAAAGAGTGGCAGGCAGCTAATTTACATTTTACAAGAGAGCCCGATAATTGTTGGAGTCCCTCTACTGTACGGTCAACTACCTGGACAATTCAAACAGCTAATCTTTTTTTTAAATTAGCACCAACAGATTTTGGTCATTTAGGTATCTTTCCCGAACAGCGTCCCTTTTGGGAATGGCTAACCTCTTTTATCCAAACAGCTTCTCCTTTTTACCCCCAGCCGCTTAAAGTTCTCAATCTCTTTGCCTATTCAGGTGGCTCTACTTTTGCCTGTGCTAAAGGTGGAGCACAAGTGTGTCATTTAGATGCTTCTAAGGGCATGGTCACCTGGGCTCGTGAAAATGCACATCTCAATCAATTAGAGCAAGCGCCTATTCGCTGGATTGTCGATGATGTCGGTAAATTTTTAGCGCGTGAAAAAAAGCGCGGTCATCGCTATGATGGCATTATCTTAGATCCGCCAAGCTTTGGGCGAGGTAATCAAGGCGAACTCTTTAAAATTGAAGAGGATATTGAAAAATTGTTAAGAGAGTGCCGTGAGCTCTTATCGGATCAGCCCCTGTTTATCCTTTTCTCCTGTCATACCCCTGGGTTTACTCCGATTGCCATGTCCTATTTAATCCATCAGATGATGACAGGTTGTCCAGGTAAAATCGATCAGGGAGAGATGACATTAACAGGTCAGCCAACTGTATTTGAGTTACCTAGCGGAACTTACTGTAGGTGGCAGCGTGACCTATCAACCTGAGATCACAAGTTTACACAATACGCGCATTAAGCAAGCCTTAAAGCTATGGGAGCGCAAAGAACGCGATGCACTAGCTCTTTTTTTAGTCGAAGGATATCGTGAAATAGAACGCGCCTATGGAGCGCATTGGCCACTTGACACCCTTTTTATCTGCCCTCCCCTTTTTTTAGGCACGAATGAACCTGCTCTCATCGAAAATCTACGCGCTAAAAAAGTGACCATTATCAGTTGCTCAGAGAGTGTCTTTCGCAAGCTTTCCTACCGCGATCGTCCCGATGGTCTGCTAGCCATTGCCAAACAAAAACAGAGGACCTTAGAACAATTTGACTTCTCTCTTGCTTCCACTATCCCTTTATTTATCATTGCCGAATCCATAGAAAAGCCCGGTAATTTAGGTACTATTCTGCGCTCAGCCGATGCAGCAGGCGTACATGGTTTAATCGTAGCTGATCCTTGTACAGATATCTTTAATCCCAATGTCGTTCGGGCAAGCGTGGGTACTTTATTTACCGTTCCTATTGTACAAACGACAAGTGACAAAGCATTAGATTGGCTCAAGTGCCATGCAATCTCTATCTTAGCTGCTACCCCTCATGCCACTGTTAATTTTACTGAAGCGGATTTGACAAAGCCCTTAGCTATTGCCATGGGTACTGAGCAATTTGGCTTATCTAAGCAATGGATGAACCATGCACATTTGCAAGTGCGCATTCCCATGCATGGCTCAGCTGATTCTTTAAATGTGGCTATGGCTACTACACTCATGCTCTATGAAACCCTCCGTCAACGCCAGAGTTAAACATGGGCTTAGAACTAGATGAAACCTGGATCATTTATGAAGATAATCATCTGCTGGTCGTCAATAAACCGGCCGGCATCTTAACCCAACCAAGTGGTACGACTCAAACCAATCTTGAGCAATTGTGCAAAGTGTGGCTTAAAAATAGATACCACAAGCCAGGAAATGTTTTTTTAGAAGTAATTCATCGCTTAGATAAACCCGTTAGCGGCCTTGTCGTTTTTGCAAAAACTAGTAAAGCTTTAGCACGTTTACAAGCATTTGTACGCAATAAAGTCGTTAAGAAAATCTATTATGCTAGAGTTCAAGGCACTCTTCCTGACGACCAAGGCTTACTTGAACATGCTTTACTGCATGAAGAGCATTATGCGCGAGTAGCTCCTAATCATCCTAATAGCAAAATAGCCCGGTTGCGCTATCAAGTACTAGATAAGAATCTAAAGACGAGCTTATTAGAAATAGAATTAGAAACCGGCCGTTACCATCAAATTCGCGTCCAACTAGCGGCTAGCGGTTGTCCTATTTTAGGAGATATTAAATATGGAGGCTTAGCTTCTCATTCTCAAGACTCAATTGCCCTTCATTATGGAAAGATGCAGATTTTACATCCCATTACTCAAAATCTACTTTTTTTTGAATCCCCTCTTCCTCTCTCATTTTAAACTAAACTTTTTTTATTTTTTTGTCTCCTCGCTCTCTTTTATGTCAGGTGAACTACTAGGATGGATGATAGCCTGAAAAGGCGGAAGAGTCTTTAAAACTAATTCTAATGTTTTAAATTCAGCTAGAACTTGATCGATTCTTTCATTAATCAAGGCTGTATCGCGATGTAAGTTAAGGGGTGCTGCTTTAAATAACTCTTTCAGTTGTTCAAAAGGCTGCATTAATAAAGCGATGCTCTTATTTTTATCCTGTTTAAAACTTTGTTTGCTTATTTCATGCAATTGGGTAATCAACGTAAAATAGACCTCTTGCAAATTTGAAGAGGTAAGGTCCCTTTCTTTAGGTAAGGCTTTGGCTACCTCTAATAAAGTAAGGATAGCCATCTCCTCTACCTGCTTCAAGTTTATCTCTTGCGCTTTTTTAGTACAGTTACCGAGAAAATAAAGCGGATAAGCTGCTAAAGCCATCTCAAGTTTAGCTGCTTGCAAAGAAATTTTCCCTAAAGTTGTGATAACAGTATGACAGACAGCTAAGGAGGCGTGCTTTAAAGCTTTTTCATGAATGGCTTCAATGTGCTGAAAAAGATAAGAAAGAGTAAAATTAACCTCTTCTTCTGTTTTTTTTAGTTGTACCTCTGAATGCTCCTTTTTCTTAGCTATACTTAAAAAAAACTGCGTTAATTCTTGTAATTCATTTAAACAGCTGCTGGCTAAGGAAGCTTGAGAATGCTCGATTGCTTTGATAGCCATATCCGTTAAAGCATCGATTGTCTCACTTATCTCTTCTAAAGAGTGCTTTGTGCTATTCTTGGTCACTGAGAAAGTCAGCAACTTAGCTACTGTCACTCCATCGAGATAATTTGATAAGTGACTAAAAAATCCTCTGATTAAATCTAGATTGATCCCTACTAATATAATCCAGATAGCTAGTAAAAGAGTGTTGTAAGGTTTAGCTAACTGATAGAAGCTTAAGCCTAAAATAAGTGAAAAAAGCGGAAATAAGCTAACAGAGTAGCTCATGAATTTTATTTTACGATCTTTGCGGTATAAAGTAAGGATCGAAGCACTAAAAATTTTTTCAGCTTTTTGCAGAGATAGGAGGCTGATACTTTGACAAAAAACATGCAGAGCTAAAAGAGTAAAACTGCTAGCTACCATTCCGATTAGCCAAAAATGATGAAGTATAAAAGGAGTCGTTTGCGCATAGAAAAATAGCCCTAAAGCAAATATGACAGATAGACTAGTTATTAACATTTCTTCCTCGCTTGTAATCTAAAGCTGATAACCCTATTTAAGTGCCAAAAGGCGCATCTCATGATACAAAAAAGATCCAATTCCTGCTTTATATCTTTCTACGTGATGATCCCCTGATGCTTTCTCGCTGAGATTTTCCTCTTGTATTTGTAAATTTAGAAACAGAAGATAAAGTACTCTGTTTAAAGTTTTTACCTAGCTTTTGGCCTAGCTGTTTATAAACCTGATCAAATTAGAATCGGCTGAATCAATTTGTAGTAAAATCTATTCAATCTATTTCCAGTTACTCTACAACTAACTGCAAACGGCATGAGTTTAAATAACTGCTTTTGAAATTTGTATCTTAACGCTTTAATATCTTTTTTATACTTAGTAGCAATGATCCGTTGGGTGTAATCATTATAGTAACAGCTATAATGAGCATGTACTGAACTATTGTAATGAGGAATATCTATCGATGCTAAGCCTAATTTTTTAAAAATTCGATTGAGATCGTCAGAAAAATTTTCTAACTTTCCAAGGTAATCTAGCTCTTTTACAGGAAAGAGTTTTGTTTGCAAGCGAATGTGAATATCGGCTTTATTTAAATCTTGCCGCGCAATAAAGTTAATAAAATAATTAAAATCTTTACCATAGCATTCTTTAAAAGGAGGATGACAACAGGGGACGATTTTATTAAAATAACAAGAGACAATTCGATCCCAAGGATTTCTTACAAAGGCAAATTTATAGTAGTTTTTATATTTTTGAGCGTCATATTTCTTACCTGAAACATGGGTGGTCTTGATATGAGCTTCATCCAAGAGTGCCAGAATAGAACGAGTGCCTACTTTCGCTACTCTAAACCAGACAAATTTAGTTTGCTTTTGCTCTGTGTCTCCTTCACTGATGGTGAAATTATAATTAGGAGCAGGGAAAGCCTGAAGTTCTGCTAAATAAGGGCAAATAAAACTGAGCAAACTTAAGCTGCAAATTAAAATTAAACTATTTTTTAAAATTGTCTGATTCATTTTTCTCAACCGGCTAAGGAGTTAGGAAAATACTATAATTTTTAGTTAAATGTTAGATCCAAGTCTTTATTAAAATTTTTTACTTTTATAATCAATGTAAATTAGACCTCTTTTGGAACAAATACTTGCTTGTTAAAGTTAAATCACTGAAACTAGACAACAGATCTAATCTGCACAGTTCAATGAAGAAGGAAATAAAAGAGATGCAAAAAGAAATTTTATCTTCTGTAGATCAAGCCTGTCAAGTCATTCATTTTTTAAAGCAGCCTGCTTGCCTCAATTTTATTGAAACAGCAGCTCAGATGGTAAGCACAGCTTTTGCTCAAGGCTCTAAGATCATTATTGCAGGAAATGGAGGCAGCTTGTGCGATGCCATGCATTTTGCTGAGGAACTAACAGGAGTTTTTCGTCACTATCGTCCTGCCCTGCCTGCCATTGCCCTTTGCGAACCGGGTCATTTGACTTGTGTAGGCAATGATTTGGGATTTGAGAAAATTTTTTCTAGAGGAGTAGAAGCTTATGGTAAACCCGGTGATATTTTTATAGGTTTAACTACAAGTGGAAAATCGGCTAATATTGTCCAAGCTTTTGAAACAGCTAAAAAGTTGAAGCTGCATACTGTCTCTTTTCTAGGAAAAGATGGAGGTTTGCTTAAAGGCGTAGCTGATCTTGAATTATGTATCGAAAACTTTGACACATCCGATCGCATTCAAGAAGCGCACATGGCAGCTATTCATATTATTATTGAATGTGTAGAATATCAGCTTTTCCCCCAGGTAGCCAACCTGCATTCTTTGACTCGCTAAATTTCTCATTAATGATAGAAAAGATTTTACTAGCATGCTTAAACACCTCGAACTTTACTTTTTAACAATTATCAAAGGGAAGCGACAAAGCTTTTTAATCCTTATCATTAAAGCCATTTTGCGTGTTTTAAGTTGGTTTTATAGCTTGATTGTCACTTGCCGCAATTGGGTCTTTGATCACGATTGGGTCAGATGTTATTCTCCTCCTGTGCCGGTGGTGATTAGCGTAGGCAATATCGTAGCTGGTGGGACGGGTAAAACACCTGTCACTTTAATGATTGCCAAAGAGTTTTACAACGAAGTGCCGTTAGCTATTTTATCCAGAGGTTATCGCTCTAAAGCTGAGTCGATGTCTACTCCGTTAGTTCTAAGTCGCGGACAAGGCCCTATGCATCCTGCTAGTTTTTGTGGGGATGAACCTTTTATGCTAGCTCAAAATCTCCCAAAGGCTTTTGTGTTTGTCGGTAAAGACCGGTATAAAACTTCTAACATGGCAGCAAAAGCTGGAGCTAAGCTCATTATTCTCGATGATGGCATGCAACACAGGCGGTTAGCTAGAGATTTTGAAGTCGTCGTCATGGATGCTAGCGATCCGTTTGGCCAAGGTTATTTTTTACCTCGAGGCCTTTTGCGCGAAAGTTTAAAATCCTTAGCTCGGGCTGATTTAATCATATTAAATCATGTTTTTGATCACGAGTCCTACGTCAATACGTGTCAAAAAATAGCTAGGTACTCTACAGCGCCTGTCGTTGCAACTCAGATAGAAATTGAGGGTATTTTTGATTTTCAAGGCAATCCTTTAGCTTCTTTAGATCATGTACCCGTTGGCTTATTTTGTGGAATCGCTAATCCCGAATATTTTGAAAAAACAGTCGGACAATTAAATGCTAAAGTTGTAGCTTCCTATGTGATTGCCGATCACATGGAATATGATCTAGATAAATTAGCCCATTTTGCTGAGCGTTGCTTAAAAGAAAATGTAAAATTTCTCATTTGTACAGAAAAAGATCGCGTTAAGCTCAGCGATTCTTTACTATTAGCTATCCCTATCTTATGGATAAAAATGCACTTGACTTTTGTTGAAAGTCGAGTTGCGTGGGATATTTTTATTAAACGTGCCAAAGCTGATTTAGCACGTCGCTTATAAACAATAATTGAAAATTCACTAGCTTGTAATTCTTGTATTAAAGCTAATCTACGCTGATTTCGAGGTATCAATGAAACTATGGGTTAAAATATTAATAGCGATTGTATTGGGTGTACTCACAGGTGTCATTCTAGGCCCTCGTGCTGAGATATTAAAACCTGTTGGCACAATTTTTCTTAGTTTAATTAGCATGATCATCGTCTTGCTAGTTTTATCCTCGATGACAGTTGGGATTACAAGTATTCACGATCCGCAAAAGTTAGGCCGGATTGGATTAAAAACGATTGGCCTCTATATCATTACCACCATGATTGCCATTGCGCTCGGTATCCTCTTTGGTAAAGTATTTGAACCGGGAGCTGGCATGGGTCTAACCATGACTGGCGAAATCAAAATAGCCGAAACACCGACGATTAGCGAAATTATCCTTTCTATTATTCCTCAAAATCCAATTCTCTCTTTAGCAGAAGGCAATGCCCTCCAGATTATTGTATTTGCTCTTTTTTTAGGTATTTCGATCAATTTTGCCGGTGAAAAAGGTAAACCTCTATTAGATTTATTAGAATCTCTATCCGATGTGATGTATCGTTTGACCTCTATCATTATGGAGTTTTCACCGATTGGGGTGTTTGCCATCATGGCTTCTGTCACAGGTTCTTTTGGGATAGCTGTGCTAATTCCCCTATTAAAGTTCTTAATGGTCTACTATGCAGCTTGTGGCGTCCATGTCTTAGTCGTTTTTTGTGGTTTGCTGTCTGTTTTTGCTAAACTGAATCCTTGGCATTTTTTTAGAGGGATGACGGATGCAATCATGGTAGCCTTTTCAACTTGTAGTAGCTCAGCTACCTTACCTGTGTCGATGCACTGTATCCAGAAAAACCTAGGTGTTTCTAAGAATATTAGTAGCTTTGTCTTGCCCTTAGGTTCGACGATCAATATGAATGGAGCAGCTATTTTTCAAGGAATGAGTGCTCTTTTTATCTCGCAAGCCTATGGCATTGATCTAAGTTGGAAAGCCTTGCTTACCATTGTGCTAACTGCTACCCTCTCTTCTATAGGAGCAGCTGGCATCCCAGGAACCGGGTTTATTATGCTCTCTGTAGTCTTTACTTCTGTTGGTTTGCCGATTGAAGGTCTAGCTATCTTAGCAGGTATTGATCGCATGCGCGAAATGGTCTCTACGATTCTCAATATATTGGGCGATTCAGTTGTAGCTGTTTTTGTAGCTAAACAAGAGGGCGAACTGGATGAAAGACAGTATAATAATGAAGAGCTAGTCGAATTAGAAGGCTCTGATATGTAGCTGACGAAAGGCTATTCCTACCATAAGATGAGAATAGCCTTTTAAAATTTTAAACTAATGACATCTATACTTCTTCTACATTTTCTTTAAAAACTTTCGCAATAGCTTTATTTAAGGCTTCTTGAGCAGTATATCCTCTACCGGTAATAATTTCATTAGGTTTATTCCAAGCTACAATTTCTACTCTGTATTCAGTTGTTGGCTCTCCCACAAAGATTTTAAGAGGTTTAAAAAACATTTTACCATAAATATCAGCACAAATTTGTATAGTGTGATCATCAGGATCAGCTATTTTTACACTGTAACACTTTTCTCCACCTGAAGCCAAGGCAAGACCTACTGGAGGAATACCATCTGTTAAATCAGCTTGAGGATAATTATCTAAAAAAGCAAAGGGTTGAGTTAAATTATTTGCTGTGCCATTACCTAAATTATCTAAAAATGTATTCATTAAGAAACTCCTAAATTAAAATTTAAAAATTAATCATAGCTATTTTTATTTTTAATATCAACTAAATTATTTTAATTTAAAGTTAACTAAGTTAATTTTTTATCGATCTCTAACAATTTACAAATTTTATCAAAACTTTCAGGACAATTTTTAAAAGCTGGATTGAGCTCTTTATTCTGGATTCTATGTTTAAAATCATGGATGACTTTTATGTTTCTCACTTCTACAGCTTTTTTAATACAACGCTCAAAAAGCAGGACTTGCTTTTTTTTAGTTTCAGCTGTAGGTTTAATAAACTTAAAAATAGAGGAAATGGTATGGAAGATAGAGCTACTCTTCTGATCACACCATTGTACTTTGTCAATTAAACTTTCCACTAATTCATAAACTAAATCGATTGCTATTCTATTGCGGTAAGAAAGGTAAAGATGACTAATAAAGGCAGCACCCCAAGTATAGGATTTCTCCGTTGTTTTTGTTTGTAGTAAAGATTTAAATGTCTCTTTAATAAAATTAACTTTGTAAGTATCTCCTAAATGAGATAAGAGGACACTATTAGCTAACCTTTGTAGATGAGATACAATAAAATCATCTTTCTCTGACAGAAAAGCATAGTAGATCATAACCTGATAAATTCCCTCTTGCAAAGTGACACTATTTAATCCTTGTCCTTTAATTAGAGTTTTTTCTATTAAATAGGTTAGACTCATACAAGCACTAACAGACTGAAAACAGGTCATTTTTTTTAAAGCATTTTTAAAAGATTGGCCATCTTTTGAAATATAATGATGTTCAAACTTATTCTTTAGCCATTTTTCTGTTTCATTTAGATTTTTTACATTTTCTTTTTCTAAGTTGGTCAGAGGTAATAAAAAGTTAAAGTAAAGTTGACATTCATCTTGGGTTAGAATCTTTTGCTTAGTTGATTTAATGATGATTTCTAAACAGCACTTAACGTGATGATTTTCTAAATGAGTGCAATACACAGGTATCGATTGAAAGATAAAAACATCGATTAATTCTTTTAAATCACTTAAAGTTGAGCAATTTTCTATGCCATCTTCTTCAACAGATTGTATAATTAATTCATAAGCATTTTTCAAAATGAGAATTTTACTTTCGATAATTCTCGCTCTTTTCAATTCATTTTGTTCATTTATACCAACTTCACATAATTTGTATAATAATTTTTTATAAAAACTAGTTTTATATCCTCTCAATATCTTTTCAGTTTTAGGAGAAGCAAAAGAGATTTTGGAGCATTCTATTTGTCTATTTAAGTCTTTGTTTAAATCTAAAATAGCATGGATTTCTAGTAACATTTTTTCATAGTAACCTTTATTTATTTTAGATAAAACTTCCTGTCCATACTCTTTGGTAAATAATTGTAAATGCCATTGATCCCAATAGTAATTCACAATGACTTGATAAGATTTTAAGTCCCATTCAAAAATTTCCTCCAAAAGATGCTTGAGATAATCAGCATGATTTTTATGGTTAAAAAACTGATTCTCTTCTCCTGCATACATCCAGGGTAAGGCTATAAGATGCAATTTTAATAATCGATACTTATAATCTCTATTGCACGCATTAACAGTTAGTTGTTGCAGACCTTTTTCAACTTCTACCTTACCTTTCAAGTCTGCTAGATTTAAATGGGCTTTATTGATGAGCATAGTTTCAAATTTATGTAGAAAAAAAAGCCATAGCTCAGCTAACTCTTTTGATCTTCCCAAAGAATTAAACGCATAAAAAAGTAATTTAATAATAGATTCTTGAGAAGATTCAAAATAATTTTCAATAATTGTATAAACTAATTCAATAAATTGTTCGAAGAATAGTGGTTTAAATCTTTTAGAGTAATGATCTAGTTTCATCATCCCAAAAAGGCTAGCTTCTTGAAGAAGCCAAGGATTTTTAGAAACAATAGCCCTTTGCATAAAATCTGTCGGGTCGCATTTTAACACACCTATTTCTAACCTAAACTTTTGGCTAATAGAGACAATAAGGCCTATCAAAGAGGTCTTTTCAAAAGCTAATTGTAAAAAAGAGAGGAGCTGCTTTTGTTGCAGAGAGGTAATCAGCTCAAAATTTACTGTACTGATGAGATTTAAAGCTTGCATCCAACTATCTAATTCATTATCTATAATAAAAGTATGACACTGATTCAAAGTTTTATAAAATTCTCTATTTTCCTCTTTTATTATTATGTTTTCCCTTCTTTCTTTAAAAATAGAGTAATCTTCAAAAAATTTTTCCAAATAACTCTCTTCTAAATAAATTGAAAGTTCTTGTTGCTCTTGCTCATCTAAAAAATTTAAAAAGTTATACGTCACTTTTTTTAGTTGTTCTTTCAGTAGACTGTGCGGTATTTTTTGGATAGCTAATACTTGAGGCCAATCATCGATCATTTCAGCTATATCTTGAGCTATTGCAAAGCAATTACTTAAATTTATATCAAGTTCAATTACATTTAATTTAAAGTATATTTCCTGTTGTTTATTGATCCAGTCTACATTAAGTAGACTACACTCTTTATAAAAAACGTGGATTTGTTTTGTTTTAATTAATTCATCTAATCTAAGCATTAAAATTTGACGCATGTTATCGAGTTGAATACAATCAATCTTAGAATTCCTACTATTTTTCCACTCATTTAACTTCTGTATTAACCCTTCTAGTTGATAATTAGAATAAATAAACTCTGGTTCAATTGTTTTCTTTATCAATCTAAAAATAAAATCTAACTCTGAAAAATTCACATTTTCTTTAATTAATTCTTGTCCTTTAATTGATAAAAAAATTAATTGATTGGGATTTAACTGAGGATGATCCATTAAATAACAAGCCCATTTTAGCCAAAAATGAGCGCAAGATTTAGTTGGATCTTTTTTAGCTAATACAAAAGAATCTTCTAAGACAGTATGAATTACAAAAATATCATTTTTACGACTATAAAAAGAGAGGAAAGAATTAAGAAAATCTTCCAGTTTTTTACTGAAATCTCGATGAAAATGATCTTCCCAATCACAAAAATGGAAAAACTCTTTTATTCCTTTTCTACTTTTTGTAATGAAAGAATCTAGCGTTTCTAATGGTAGAGAAGCAAGTTTATCTAATAGAATAGTTTCTATTTCTCTATGCAGTTGGCTATCTATTATAGCACTATTTTTTGCAAAAGTAATACTATGTCGTACACTAGTGAGATACTCTAAATGTTTACTCTTACAAAGTTTAGTTATCCATATTAAAGTGAGTTCTTTTTTCTGTTTTACTTTAAGAGGATCTCGAGTCAAAAGCCAGCCTATTTTATCGCTATCTGAAATAGCAAAAAGCTTGTCATTTATATAAAAGCTAGCGTGGTGAATGATATTTTTCAAGATATCACAATAATTTTCTTTAAAATGATTAAATAGATATAGTACGCCTAAAACTTCGCAAATTTTCTTTAAAGATTGGCTATCATGAGTAGTTTGCAATAAAGCTTGAACAAATTTATAACATAAAAAATCACTGATTTCTAACCAGACACTATCTTTAGATTTCAATTTTTCTAACAACACGTCTTTCTGTTTTTCCAAGTAAATAAATTTTTCACTTTGTGGCATAGATAATTTAAGAATCTTGTCTAGAGCTTTTTCATAGAGTTTTTTTAGCTGCATGGAAAAATCTTTGACTAAAGGAAAATGAGCAACTTGCAACATAAAGAAAGCTTGATCCATTCCTTCTACTGAATCTGTCAACAGCTTAACAATCATCTCTTCAAAACTGATTAATTTATTTTGATTTAATGGAATTTTTAGATCTACATTGACGTAATAACTAATTTCATTGAGTTTTTCCTGATAGGGGCTTTGTTCAAAATTTTTAAAAATAAGAGGCGTGATTTTTTTTAAATAAGTATAATGTTGCTTAAAAAATTCTAACTTTGCAAAGGGTATAAATACAACTAAATTTAATAAGTGTATAAAATCGAGTCCTGTGTGCTTAGAGTAGATTAACTCCTCTATCAAAGAATAAAAATCTCGTATGATTTCATTTCTGTTCTTTAGCGCTGTCTCTTTTATCACTTCAATAGCTAATTGAGTTTTCCATACTTGAGCTTCTTGTTTGCCTAAACTTTCGTCAAACTGAAAAAAGAACTGATAGAGAAGATTGCTTTGTTGTCTTTTTTCTCTTTTCATCCACTCTGTTAATAATTTTTGTACAAAAATTTGAATTTTATTCTTTATAGTTAATTCTAACTGGGGGGTCAATAAATGATAATGAATAAAATGCCAAGTATCCCTAAGTTCTTTTATATTTTTATTAGATAACTCTTTTTGGAACTGTTCTAAAAAAATGATCAAGGTCTCTTTGAATAGAGTCACTTCATTGTTTAGAGCTAGTTTTTTTATTACATTTTCCTGTATTTTACCTATTTTTTGGTCGAGTCTTTGAAAACTAGTCGCTAAAAAACTATCTAAACAATCGATGAAGACTTTAGGAAGAGCAGCATAATTTTGGCTTTTTAAAAATTTTTCCAAAAACTGGACTAATTTTTTTAAGATAGACTGATTTTTATGCTGTTTAAACTTAATTAAAACAAGTTCTAAAAATTTGTACTTATCTTTATTTTCTTCTATTTTTGTCAAAAGAGGTAAAAAGGCTACAAAGAAGATCTTAGCGAAATCACCGCTTTTTTCAACCATAGCTAGCACTAAAGACCGAAAAATTTTTTGTTTTTTCTCCACTGTCAAAGTAGAATTGAGTAGGTCACTCATTAGTTCACAAGCTTGAGTGAGCTGTATTTCTCCTTTATCTTTTAAAAAGATCTCAATTAAACCTTCATTTAGGACCTGACTAGTGGGTCTTTTTTCTGTTAAACTCCGCTTGATGTCTAGTATAGAGGGTAAGTGAAGTGTAATCTCCACTGATTTTATCAACTGTAAAAACAAAGTGAATAGTTTATCTAGATTACTATTTTGTTCAGACTGGAAACAGCTAGTTTGTAAGAAATTCCAGACTGCAGGTTTTAAATGCATTAATTGCCCCGTAGAGCCTGTAGCTAAAATAGTTTGCCATTCATTTACCCCTCCTAGCTCTAATTGGCAATAAACTTCTGTTAAGGTTTCCTTTTCTTCAAGAGCAGGCTTCTGATTTAAAATTCCTTTAACTAAAATATCTAATCTTTCTTGTACTAGTAAAGTTGGCAATTTTTTTATCTCGTTGATAAGAGAAGGAGTCAACCATTTTAAGCGGGAATGGATAGGGAAAGTTTGTTCAATATAATGATTAAAAAGATTAGTAAAAGATGAATTAGAGGATGGATGAATAATTTCTGATTGTAATAATTCTACGAGTAATGATTGATAAAAGGATGAACCCTGAGAAAGAGTCGAGTATTTTTGCAAGTATTGCTGAAAAATTAATTTAGCGACTGGATCGGATTTTAATTTATCCCAGCAATCAAGCCAAAAGTCCGCTTGTTTCGACCAAAAATTTTTACACTCTATTAGCTCAAAAAATCCATCATAAAATTTTTCAGTTAACATTTCTAGAGCTAGCCAGTTTAGGCTCGATAAAAATCTTTCATCTGTTAGACTAGTTTGCTTTAAGAAGGGAATGAGAGCTTGTCTTAAACAAGGTAAATCCTTTGAGCGATAGGGTTTTCTCCCATTTTTACATACTTCTAATAGATGATGAAGAGCTTCCTCTATTTTTTTATCGGGGATGTTCCTTTGTTGCAAAAGTTTAAGAGATAAATCAGGTCGGACAGCAGCTAGGAGTTGAACAAATTTTAAATATTCTAGTAAGGAAGGACTCGGTAATTTCTGCCATAGGTGATACCCTTTGTAAACCCACTCCTCTTTTGCTGACTCAACTAATGCATAGCACCATCTCATCTGAGACGCGCTTGCTCGACTCTCTTTACCCTCTATCTGTTGAAAATTTTCTAGTAATCTATTTTCTTGTTGATTCAAAGAGAGCAATTTTAAATTTTGAATAAGGTGAATATGATCTAAAATAAGAGGTAATTCATCTAAAATAAGAGAAAAGGTCCGCGTATTTTCCGATAGAAATCCACATAAAAGAGTCAAATAAAGGCCTAGGAGTTTAAGATGAGTCTCATCCCTCTTTCTCAATTTTTGCGCTTCCTCCTCCCATTCTTTTTTTAGCTGTCCTCTCTTAATTTCACTTAATTTAATAGAAGTAAAAAAAGTAAAAAAAATAGTTGAAATGCACTTATTTTTACTTGTCTTCAATACATTTAAAGCAGCGATAAGATCATAGGGAAGTAAAATAAATTTGCCTTTTAGATTAATTCGCAGAGCCAATTGCTGAGAAGAAAGTTGAATAAGGCCCTCTTCTTTATTGTAATTTTCTACAAATAAAGCAAAAAATTTCTTTACTTGCACAAAAGCTAATACTTCTTTAAAAAGAGTTTTATTGGTTATTAGAGCATCTATCTCTTTAATCAGCACAAGGGAACAGGATTTGAACAGAGGTTGCATCTTCTCCCATAGAGGAAAAATCTCAGCTTCCTCTTCTTTTTCCAGATAAAGACAAGTCTGAAAGGTTAAGATAAAAGCAGCTAGAGGATCAGATTGATGATGATTCATCCAACATGTAACTAGCCGCTCAGCTAAAAACTCACTTAATTTTTTAGATCCTCTTGCTTGCTTACAGATGTTGAAAAGAAGTGTATCGAGCTCTGCTTGATAACAACGTCTTCCTTTAAGCAAATGCGTCAGTAAAGCAAAAAAACCTGCCTCATTGATTGTTGTAGGACTGTCAGCTCGAATCAAGCCAAACTTGCGATCTATGACGGATTGATACCAATTTTCACCATCGCTTTTAAAAGAAAAGAGAGTGTCATATTTACCCTGATTAATAGCTTCCAGCACCTCTTTGGGATTAAACTCCTTTTCTTTGAGAATTTTGATCATTAAATTGATAGGTAAACGTAGGGCATCAAGAGTAAAAAGATGTTTTCTTTTTAAGTGATTGATAAAGAGTAACTCGACATTTTTTCCCTTTTGATCTCCAAAAGTAATTGTAGAAAAGCGATTGCCTTCTCTTTCTAAACTAAATTCTATATGGAGTTTAATGAGTCCTTTATGGTGGATCACTTCTAGCGTTTGCCCACACTCTTTAGCTAAAAAGTTTTTTACTTCATTGCAAAAATTGCGTAGTTCTTGCTCGGTGGCCAAGGGCACTTCAATTCTAAGATCGAAATCTGCCGGTTGATCTGAACTGCCCAATAACCAGAAAACTGTGCTGCCTACGAGTTCAATTGGCTTATTGACAAACAGGCTCAATAACTTTCCCAATGCGATCTCTTGTTCAAAAATATAGGGTTGTACTGAATCACTATCATTTAACTCTTCATTTAATTCCTCTACTTGATCAATGACTGGTTTTCCTCTGATTATTATAGGTTTAGTTAACAAATCTAGAGTAGAAATTAGCCCATCTCTTGACACAAAAGAAAAATTAGAGGAATTTTTTAGTTGAAAATTATCATCTAAAGTCCCCTGTTGGACAAGCTCCTTTAGCTTTTGATCGATTAGTGAGAAAATAGTAGGTACTTTAGCCACCTCAACTCTTTCTTTTAGTTGATTCTCTTCTGCTCTATTCTGCTGAATAGGAGGCTGAGTGAAATCTCGTTGAAAAAATGGTAGAGCAGGTAACCTATGAGAATGATCCATCGTAGCTATCTTTATTCATATTTTAGTAGGATAATTTAATGTATAAAATAAGAGATCTAATCTTTTTTTAAAATCTGTGGTTTAGATCATTGGCAGAAACTGTTCAAAAAATTTTATCAACTCTTCATTATTTAGCTCTTTTGCTTTAACTAAACTCTTTTCTAAAGATTGGAAGCTTCTATTTTTTTTAGGATGTTGTAAAGGTAAATACTTAGTATAGATTAAGAGATAATAAGTATTATTATTTTCTACTAAATGACAATATTCCATTTTTTCAATCATCTTTTCTGCTAAATCAAATAGCAATTCCTCATGCATACTTAAACTAATTGATCCATAAGATAAAGTTAAAAATGCGTTAGCATTTGCATAAGAAAGGAACGTAGTGTTTTCATTTAATATAGTAGTTAAAATTTTAAAAAAGAATGTTTTAATTAAAGAGAAATCTATTTTTAAATTGAAAATAATAAAAGCTAAATTTAATAAAAGATTAAGAGCAGGCTCATACTCGTTTAAAGTAGACCCATAACGCGCAATGATAAAATTGACACAACGCTCAAAGATAGCTTTATTTTTTACTATTTCCTCCATAATAGGTAACTGAAATAAAGTCAGAGCACTTTTAAAACCGTTGATGCAATCAAATTGCAAAAAGTGGTGAAGGGAAGGTTCAAATAATTCTATTTTATTGATACCAATATCTCTTGAAAAATTAGAGTTTACTTGTTGGAATAAGCTAGAGTAATTATCAAATAAAGGGATAGATAAAGGAGCTAAAGGCAATAAAAAACTTAAATAGCCGTTGCACTGTTCTCTATTTAAAATAGCTGCTGCAGTAGCTTGTTTAATGATTTCATAGCAATTTTTAAGATAAGGATCCACTAAAGAGGTACAATAAACAGGAAAACTTTGAAAGATAAAGGCATCAATGATATCTCTAAATTGATCTACTTTCTGAGTATCTTTTGGATTATTTTTATCTCTTTTAGCTAATTTCATTATATAAGTTAAAATAGTTGAGCATCCTTCAGTCACTAAAAAAGACTTCTGTTGCTTAATTACATTTTGAATCTCTATATTGTGTTCATTTATTTTTGAGGAATTTAAATGCTCTATCATATGTAAGTAAAAGGGTAGCTTATACTCAAACAATTCTCTAGAATAGGATATAGACTCACAACCAAAAACTGTTTTTCGATCAACTGGCTGATCTAATCTTAGTAAATCTTGAATATTCTCATTTAACTTTTGATAATTAACTTTTGTTTGATCTTCTAAAGATTTATTTTTATAAACTCTTATAAAAAGTTGATGATTTAATTGATTCCAAAGTTCTTTTTCTTTCTCTTTATAAAGATAAAAATTATAAATAAATAAATCTTCAAGAATAATGAATAAAAAATCATCTAATTCTTTTAATAATTCCTTATCTCCTGTATAGACATGAGGAATAATACACAGAGTTAAATTTATTAATTTGTATAGTTTACAATTAGATAAATTGCTTTTCTGTTTATTTAGTTCAGTTTTTTCTAGTCGTATATTTTGTATATAACTTTGCGCAAATTGATGATTTCTTAAACTTTTTAAAAAGCTAAACCATAACGAACCTAATGCGGGCTTTTTATTTAAGGGTCTAATCAAGTCAGCTAATACTTTTGCAATCGAGCAGTAATATTCTAGAAAATAATGTTCTATCATGTACTCTAGCAATTGAATTAATTGTTCTAAAAAATAATAATTAAAGCTATTAAGACAAAAATGATCTAATTTAGTTGAAATAAATAAGTAGATCTTCTCAATTTCTAATCTATTTTGATGAGCAAGAGCAATATGCATTAAATCAGCTAAGTCTTTACTATTTTTAACTTGATCCAGCTCAAGTTTATGCCAGATTTTCATACAATCTTCTTTAAATTCTGATAGAGGCAGACAAGATTTTAATAGTTTAATGATTTTTTGTTGTTGAGCTTCAGAAGTAGCTGTCAGATTATATTGACTTAGAATTTTTAGCATGATCTCTGTTTCTTGCACTAATGTAGTAGCTTGATCTCCTTCTAAAATTTCATTGATTAAAGCATCTTCCTCTGTAACTATCCCAACAGATAATTGGTGAGAATATGATTGATCATGAGGAAAATGCGATTTATAGATTTCCATCAAAATAAAAGCTGTATCTGCTTTTGCATTTTGATTGAGAAATTGTACTAGTTGTAAAAGAGTATCTTGTAAAAAAGAATTTAGAAAATCAGGTTGATGACCCCAATTTTCAATCATTTTAACCAAATGTTCTGCATGTTCTAAATAATTTTCTAAAGATAAACTGCAGCTAATTACTTTTAATTCTAAGCTGATCTTTTTTTCTTGATCGAGCCAATTTTTTTCTATGTAAGAATGTTCTTCATAAAAAAAATTCCAGTATTTTTCTTCAATTAATTGGTTTAAGCGTAGATATAAAGCTTCTGCTAAACGTTTTTTGTCTTTTTCTAATATCTCATTTATTTCTAAATTTATATTAAGCTTCTGTATGATAGTTTTAATATCATAAAAATAAGAAATAAAATTTTTACCACTAATTTTAGTTATAAAACTGATAATTAAGTTTATTTGCTCTGGATTAATTGAAATATAAGGTATTTCTATTTCTCTTTCTATTAATTTCCCTAGATGACAAGAGGTAAGCTCATGATGCGTAACTAAATACTGGGCCCATTTTATCCAAAAATTACTATATTCTGCTCGATATTTTTCCTCTTTTACAAGAATAAATGAATCTTCTAATACTTTTTCTATCAATTGAAATTTATTTAGCTCATCGACCTTATTAAAAATTTGATTAAGAAAGTTCTGTAAGTATGTATTAAATTCTAATGGAGGATTTTTTTGCCAGCCGCAGAAAGTAAAGAACTTAAGGGGATCTCTAACTGCTTTTAAGCTAAGTAGCTTAAATTCATCTATTGAAAGCTGCAGGTGACTTTTTAAGAGATAATCTCCTAACTGTTGGACTATTTTATGATTTGAAAAAAAGCTAGGGTTTGCTTTAGCTAAAACTAAACTATTTTGTGCTAGGCTATTGGCTTCAGCTAATCTTAAACTTGTTAACTTTTTTATCCAATCATTTAAAAGCTGCAGTTTATTCTGTTGTTCTAATGGATCTTGAATTAATAACAAACTTAGCTTATCTACACACTGTGTTAAAAATTCCTTTATTTTAAAGTATTCATTTGCTTTTTTTATTAACACATTTATTATTTTCAAATAACTAGAGGCATCATTTTTAAAGTACTTATAAAGTATTATATTTAATAATAAATCATTAAATTTTTTAAAAGAGTCTACATTATCAATATAATTTAATAAATTAGTGAGGACAAGCGAGCAACTGCTAGCTGCACTATTTATCCAAATTTTATTTTTATCTTTTAATTTGTTACTGACTATTTCTACTTGTTGCTGTGCATAGGCAAACTTTTCAACTGCAGGTAGAGGAATTTTATGAAAATGATCCCATGCCTTTATATGCAAATTTTCTAATAACTTAGGGTTTTTCTCAAAAAGCAACTGATCGGATTGATATACAAATAGAAAAGCCTCTTTAATGCCTGTTAAACCTTGGGCTAATAACTCATCAAACATCTGATCTAAAGGAGCTTGTTTTGATTTACTTAAACTTAGAGAAACAGGGTGATTGACATAAAGACAAGCTAAATAGAGAAGCCCTTTATGTGGATAATCACAATTTTCTAAAGCTCGAGGGACCTTTTCTTTAATAAAGGCTAAATGAGACTTAAAATCTTCAGCCGTTGAAAAAGAGGTAAAAACAACTAAATTTAAAAGTTCAATAAAATCTAAGCTTTTTTCTTTTGCCTCTATTAATTCTGTTAAAAACGAGTAGAGCTCTGGAACTAATTGCCTTTTTGCTTTAAGAGCATACTGACTCATCAAATCGCGATAAATAGCGATTTTCCAGGCTCTTTCCTTTTGTTTAGTTAACTTATTTTCCAATTGAGTAAGCAGCAGAGCATGCGCATTTTCTGCTATTAATAGACCTCTTTTTTCCATCTCTAATAGCAGCTGACTCAGTAGCTGTTGGATAGCTGTCATTAAAGGATAATCTTTTTTAAAAGTGCTCAAATCATGCGAGATAAAGGTAAAAAGAGGGAAGAAATCGCTATTTTCTCTCAATTCTAAGGCATTTTGTATATTTTTAATCAATAGAGCAATAGAGACATTTAAGGTTTCTAAAGGATGATGAATCGCTATTAATTTTAAAATTTCTTTAATATCAAAGAAGAAATAGTCTTGATCTATTTTCATTAACTGTTCTAGAAAACTATCTACTTCTTGCAGAAATGAAAGAGGTGTCTTTTTATCTTCTAAAAATCTCTTAAAGATTGAAGTGATCTCTTTTAACATAGCTCTGTTAGAACATGCTTTAAAAGCTATTAACATAGTTTTTATGATCTTTCCTCTCTCCTTGTCCTCTTTTACTTGTTCTATTAACTCTAGCAAAGAGGTAAAAATAGAATCATCTAAAGCTGCATTAAGAGAAAAAGTCACAGTTTGAGCAATAGCTGTAACTATTGAAGAAAGTATTTTTTGCTTTTTTTCCTGCTTTATTGGCGCTTTTAACAAATCTTTTGCTAGTTCGCAAGCCAGGTTAAGTAGTTTTGGTTGCTTAGTATTGACAAAAACTTGTATCAACTCACTATCTAATAGAGCTAAAGAAGGTTTAGTTTGGTCTAGCTGTTGACGCATTTTTAATAACTGTAAATGCTGACTGTTAACTTCCACTGCTTTGATAAGCTGTAAGAAGAAAGTCATCAATTTATCTTTTTTATGTGCTATCTGATTTTCAAAATAAGTCTGTTGTAAAAATTTCCAGGTTTCTGCCTTTAAGTAAAGAGACTGCAATTTTGGAATTTTAGAGAATAAAGTCTGCCAGCTATCGAGAGGAAGAGCAGTTAAATGTGTATAAACCTCTATTAAGCTAATGATCTCTTGGCTAGTAGGCTGATGATTGAGTAATTCTTCTGTTAAACTGTCTACTTTTTCTTTTAACAGTGTTAAAGGCAAGGCTTTCATTTTTTCTAAAATAGAGTTTTCTAGCCAAAAAAGCCTATTGGATACCAAAGAATTCTGTTTCACATACTCTTGCAAAATAGTTTTGAAAAAGGAGGAGGATTGAGTGAGTTCTATTCTCATAATGTTTACTAAGAAAGCAAAGTAGCCATCTAGTTGACTGTTTTTAAAAATCTGATGATTGTAGAAGTATTGCCATAAAAGAAATGCTTCAGAAGGAAAATCATTGAGCTTTTCTATACACCTTAACCAAAAATTTTGACTTTTTGTAAAAAAGAGAGACTGATTGATAAAATTAAAAAATTGATCATAAAAGTTTTTATCTAATAATTCTAAGGCTAACCAGTCCAAGCTATTTAAAAAATTCTCTTGAGAAGAGGGTACTTTTACTAAAAAAGGACTTAACCCCTGACTTAAACAAGGTAAATCTTTTAACCGAAATAGTTTTCTCCCATTTTTGCATATTTCTAAAATCTGATGAATGACAGGATAAAGCTGATCAATAGGAATAGGGGCTATCTGTACTATTTTTAAGCTTAAATCGGGTCTAGTATAAGCCATCGCTTTTGCAAATTCTATGCTCTCTTCAATATTACGATGCCTGAGTTTTTCCCAAAGAGCATAAGCTCGATAAACCCACTCCTCTTTTCCTGTCTCAGCTAAAGCTTGAGCCCATCTCATTTTCTTATTTTCATGAGTAAGCTGTTGAAAATTGCAAATTAATTTTTCCTCTTCTTTAGTTAAAGGTAAAAGCAGGATATTTTTGATTAGCACATCCTGCTCTAAAATAGAGGGCATTGGATCTAATAGAGTAGAAAAAGTCATAGAATTTTGACAAAGAATGCCATATAACAAGGAAAGGTAAATTCCTATTGTTTGTAGCTCTTTAGTTTCACTTGTGCTTAACTCTTGAATCTTTTGGGCTTGACTCTGGCTAACTATGCTTTTTTCTACTAAGCTTTTAGTTACTGTGCAAAACTCTTGCTGAATTAAAAAGTTTTTAAGTTTTGTTAAGAGCTCTCGATTTCTACAATGGCCTAAAACTTCTAATGTAATAGATAACTGATGAGGGATTAGTAAGTATTGACCCTCTATTTCAATTTGCAAACCTAATTTTTCGCTTGATTTGTCCTTAATGAGACTGACAGTAGAAACAGAATTTCTAACAAATAAAGACATAAAGTACTTAAGATGAAGAAAAGCCCCTATTTCTTTAAAAGCAGTTTTATTTAGTATAAAAGCGTTGACTTCTTGAATTAACTCTAGAGAAGAATCATTAAAGAGAGGCGTTAATTCTTTCCACAAAGGCAGCACAGCTTCTTCATTTTCTTTATAAAGTAAAAGACAGGTTTGAAAAGTTAAAATAAAAGCAGCTACGGGATGAGAAAAGTGATGATTAATTAAACACTTACGCAATTGTTCAGCCAAAAATTCGACGAGTTTTTTAGGTCCTCTAGCTTGTTTAAATGTATTAAAAAGAGTTTGCTCTAATCCTTCTTGATAACCGCGTCTTCCTTTAGAAAGATGAGTTATTAAAGCTACAAATCCTGAGGCATTAATTGTTTCTAGTTTGTCTGCTCTAAGCAGCCCAAAGATGCGATCTATTAAAGGCTGCCATAAGTTAGGGTAGTCACTTTGAAGCTCGATCTCTTGATCATATTTGCCTTGATCAATAGCTTCTATCGCGCTTTTAGCTTCAAAATTATTTTCCTTAAGAGCTTGAATTAATGAATTGATAGGCAATCTTAAAGCATCGAGAGTAAAAAGATGTTCTCTTCTTAGGTGATTTGTAAAAATAAATTCCGCATTTTTACCTTTTTGATTGCCTATAGTAATTATAGTAAAACGGTTACCCTCTACATCTTGATCAAACTCACTATGCAGTTTAATGAGTCCTGTATCGTGAATGATTTCTAACGGTTGATTACACTCTTTTGCTAATAAATCTTTCACCTCATTACAATAGTTCCATAGATCGTGCTCAGTAGCAAAAAGATCTTCTAGTCTGATATCAAGATCAATAGGTTCCTGATGCCAATTTTTTAGATTAGGTAGATCTAATATTTCCTGGGAATTCTCTACTCCCATTATTTTCAATAGCTTTTCTAGATGATGCCTCAATAACCAAAAGACTGTACTTCCTACAATTTCAATCTTTTTATCAACAAAAACGGCTAAAATTTTGGCTAATATAATCTCTTTTTCAAATGTATAATTTTCCTCCTTTTTACTATCAAGTATCTGACGTATTTTACCTCTAACTATAAAAGGGGCTGTCAAAAGGTTTACAATATCTATTAAAGTTGCTCGATGTAGTAGAGGAAAAGGAGGATTGATTTTTATTTTTAATTGCTTATCTAAGATCTCTTGTTCAACTAACTTCTTTAGTTCTCTATCTAAAAGATGAAAAGATTCCACTTCTGCTTGGTTATTTTCTTCTACTTGCGGAGAGTCAGTTAACTCAACATAACGAGGTACAAATGTAGAAGCAGATGGGTTTAAATGAACAGAGCCCAATGACAGATTAGAGTTGTACATACGATAACTAACAGATTTTCCTATTGAAATTAAAATGATTATTCTTAAATTAAAGACTTAGAGAGCTTGGATTAACGCCTCTACTTTATCTATATTTTCCCAAGTCATCTCCTTTTCAATTCTCCCAAAATGGCCTCCGGCAGCTGTTTGGAAATAGATAGGTCTTCGCAGATTTAGCATATCAATCATTCCTTTAGGTGAGAGATTGAAAACTTGTGGAATGATTTCAGCTAATCTAGTTTCTGAAACTCGACCTGTATTAAAGGTGTCGACCTTTAAAGAGATAGGATAGGGTAGGCCAATTGCATAAGAGATCTGTACTTCACAGCGTGTAGCTAATTTAGCAGCTACAATATTTTTAGCTACATAACGGGCTGCATAACTTGCCGAACGGTCTACTTTAGTTGGATCTTTACCAGAAAAAGCACCTCCTCCATGTCTACCCATGCCGCCATAAGTATCGACAATAATTTTACGTCCTGTCAGACCGCAATCTCCTTGAGGACCTCCTATCACAAAACGTCCTGTTGGATTGATGTAAAAAAGAGTTTGATCATCCAATAAACCTAAAGGTGCTACTCTTTGAACTAAAGCTTTCATATCTTTCTCAATAATTAGCTGGGAGACTTCCGGTGCATGTTGAGTAGAAATGACAATTGTATGCAACCGTTTGGGACAGTGAAAGTGATCATATTCAACTGTAACTTGCGCTTTGCCATCGGGTCTCAAATAGGATAATTCTTCTGAAAGGCGTAATCTTTTTAATTCGTTTACAATTTTATGGGCCATCATAATAGGTAAAGGCATCAGCTCAGGCGTTTCATCGCAAGCATAGCCAAACATCAAACCTTGATCTCCTGCACCCTGTTCTTTATAGATTATTTCTTGCTCATTTACATTTCTCTCATTTACACCTTGAGCAATATCAGAAGATTGTTGATTAAAAGAAAGCAGTACTCCACAAGATTTGTAATCAAATCCCCAGGTGCTATCTGTATAGCCTATCTTTTTAACTGCTTGCCTGGCTATTTCAGCATAATTAACTGAAGCTTTAGTCGTAATTTCTCCTGAAAGAATAATAAGACCCGTCGTGACTAAAGTTTCACAGGCTACGCGCGCATCGAGATCCTCAGTTAAACATGCATCTAAAATAGCATCCGATATTTGATCAGCTATTTTATCGGGATGACCTGCTGCTACTGATTCAGAAGTAAAGAAAAAATTCCCCATTTTAGTTGATCTCCTACTATTTTAATTTTTATCAATCAGCAAATAACGATTAACTTAAGGCTATACGCTTATAATTAAACAGTTGAGCAATTAATATTTCACTTTTAAGTAAACTAGCAGATACCTTAATCTTTTATTAATTTTGAAACTACTTAAATATAATTCTACTACTTCATAGGATGCTTTTAACAAATCTAAAAGGGAGTCCTATTTAAACTACTTAGACTAGGATTTTTTAGTTAAATGAACTCAATGTAAGACAGTCTTACATGATCAGCTTAACTTAGAAAAAATAGATAAAGAGCTTGAGTTTAGAGAATAGTCAATGTTATATAGAAAACCTAAACTTAAGGAATTTTAATGAAAACTATCGTACTATGTGGATTTAAGGGAGGAACAGCACGCAGCTCTACTGCTTTACATTTAGGATCTGCCTTAGCAAAATTTCATAAAAAGAAAATTTTATTGATTGACTTTGATCCTCAGGCTAATTTATCGACAGGTTTAGGATTTGGCACGGATAGTTTAGATACGCTAGTTCCTGTATTACAGGGAGCCAAGCAAATAGAACAAGTCATTCAATCAACCTCCATCGAGAATCTATATTTAATTCCGGCTAATACTTATTTAGATCAAATTGAATCCACAGCTCCTTTAGTCAGCGACCCTTATGCTCATGAAAGATTGCGCAAATCTCTCCGTTCTCTAACATATGATTTTTGTTTGATTGACATTCCTCCTTCTCTTGGTTGGCTCTGTCAATCTGCCTTTTTTGCTTCTCAAGCTTCGCTCATTTGCGCTGTACCAGAACCTTATAGCGTTTTAGCTCTCAACCGCTTGGCTAAGTATCATCAAGCCATTAATGAGAATCATACAATCGACGTATTAGGTGTCCTATTTTCTTTATGGGATGAACGAGGAGCAACTAACAAAGCTTTTTTAGAGGGAGTAGAATCTGTATTTCCCGGTAAATTATTTAGCACGCACATTCGTCGCGATATTGCCGTCTCACGCGCTATTTTGCAAGGTAAACCCGTTTTTGAGACGGCTCTCCATTCACGCGTATCGGATGATTATCAAGCATTCGCAACGGAATTTCTCAAGCGTTGTTAAGGCCTAAATGACAATTAATTAAATTAAAAAAGATAGAGTTTAACTATGGTAAAAAAAGATCTCAAACAGTCAGCTTCTCTATTCTTACAAAAAGCATTAGAATCGCCTATGGAAACTAAATTCAAGGAAAGTTTTGAAACAACTAAGCCGGCTGTGATGAGTGGTTTTCGGGGCATGTTTGGCGATATGAAACTATCTGATCAGGAAAAATTTCATATTCAAGCACTTCTAAATGATTATGCGCCTCCCAATACAGAAAAAGATACCCTCAAAGATAAACTTTTAACCGATTTCCATTTGTTATCGCTCCTAACAGCTGAGATTAAGGCGATCAATAATCAATCTATCTTATTGCATGGCGAGAGAATTAAAAAAGTGCAAGAGCTACTTTTTTACTATAAAGAGGGTGCTTTTTCGCAGTGGTTAATCCATACTTACGGAAACCGCCAAACTCCTTATAGCATGCTTTACTATTATGAATTTTATCATACTCTTCCTGTCGCTTTGCGCTCTCTAGTAGAGCGCATTCCAAAAAAAGCTGCTTATATTTTAGCTTCTCGTCAAGGATCATTAGATAAAAAGATAGAGATTATTCAACGTTATCAAGGCGAAAAACAAGCAACTCTCATCTCATCGATCCGCGCTGTTTTTCCGCTCTTAGAAAAAGATAAACGCGCTTCTATGCCCTCTTCTCTTTTAGATCAAGCCGACCTTTTGCTGATCAAGTTAGAAAAGTACTCTACATTTACGGGATTTGAAAAACAAAAAATAAGAACACTCATCCAACGTCTGCAAAAATTGGGCTAAAACCTTTCTTTCATCCTCCTCTTTCGAAAATCCTATTGATATGTCGATAGGATTAACCAGCAGGATTGAAAGGGGTTACAATAGTAATTTTTATAAATACTTAGCCGAAATTTTAGGTGATTTTGTCGACTTATGGGTGTGGGAATCAAGATATAAAAGTAGCTAGCAAAGTAAGCACTAGCAAAAAGAGTGACATTTTTTAATTCATGCCATAAATCTTTTGATTTCATAGCCATTTGATCGCCTATCAAACTTTCAATGAATCTTTCTCTGTCCTTTTTGGAATAGTAACAAGATAGATAGAACATGTTACTTTAAATGAAAAAAGTTAAGCATTGTAAGAAGAGGAGCTGATCTTGCCACCTGTACCTGTCCAATTGGTATGAAAATAGATCCCGCGCGGTTGATCAATACGCTCATAAGTATGTGCTCCAAAAAAATCTCTTTGTGCTTGTAGCAGATTAGCTGGCAAACGCGCTGAGCGGTAGCCATCGTAAAAAGCTAAAGCTGTACTAAAACAGGGGATCGGAATCCCACACTCTACAGCAATGGAAATCGCTTGACGCCAGCCTTGTTGGACCTTTTGCAATTCATCCCTAAAGAAAACATCTAATAGTAAATTTTTTAATTGAGGTTGATTGGTATAAGCTTCTTTAATTTTTCCAAGAAATTTGCTGCGAATGATACAGCCTCCTCGCCACATCAGAGCAACACTTCCATAATTGAGTTGCCATTGATACTCTTCAGCTGCTTGCCGCATCAACATAAAGCCTTGAGCATAGCTAATGATTTTAGATGCATAAAGAGCTTGTCTAATCGCTTCTATAAAAATTTTTTGATCTATTTTTGATTTCTGAGAAGGGCCTTTTAAAAACTGACTAGCTTCTAATCGTTCCTCTTTAAGCGCTGAAAGAGAACGAGCAAATACTGCTTCGCTAATTAAAGTTAGGGGAATGCCTGTATCTAGAGCATTGATGACTGTCCACTTACCTGTACCTTTTTGACCCGCTACATCTAAAATTTTATCTACTAATGGGGTCTGATCTGCATCCAATAGAGAAAAAATGTGACTTGTAATTTCAATGAGATAGCTATCTAGTTCACTCTTATTCCACTCGGTAAAAACAGCTTGCAGTTGCTTATTATCTAGCCCTAAACCATTTTTCAACAAATTATAAGCTTCACAAATTAACTGCATATCGCCATATTCGATTCCATTATGGATCATTTTGACATAATGGCCTGCACCTTCCTCTCCTACCCAATCGCAACAAGGCTCTCCTGTATCGGCTTTAGCTGCAATATCTTGTAAGATACTTTTCATAAGAGGCCAGCCTTCTTTATTGCCGCCGGGCATAATAGAGGGGCCATGTCTTGCACCCTCTTCTCCGCCAGAGATACCAGCTCCTATAAAAATAATCCCCTTTTCCTTTAATCTTTGACAGCGCTTAGTTGTATCAGTAAATAAACTATTGCCACCATCCATTAAAATATCGCCTGCTTCTAAAAAGGGAAGGCAATGCTCAATGAACTCATCGACAGGTTCGCCTGCTTTGACCATCAGAATAATTTTACGGGGACGCTTCAATTTCCCAAAAAAATCTTGTAATGAATGCGTCCCTATAATTTTTGTTCCGTGAGCTGGTCCTTGGATGAATTCATCTACCTTAGCTAGGGTGCGATTAAATACTGCTACGGTAAAGCCGTGGTCATTGATATTTAAAGCCAGATTCTGCCCCATAACAGCTAAACCAATGAGACCTATGTCAGCTTGTGCATCATTTAGTT
The DNA here is from genome assembly GCA_965200675.1 of Parachlamydiaceae bacterium. GTDB lineage: Bacteria > Chlamydiota > Chlamydiia > Chlamydiales > Parachlamydiaceae > CBDAUP01. Next base: position 588,001 of record CBDAUP010000002.1, read on the forward strand.
GTGTCATCTATTTGCCTTTCAGTTAAATTTTTCTATTGATCGAGCAAGCTCGAATCATAGCAATTTAAAATCTTGAGTGAAACTCATAGATGAGGTATTTTTAACCTGATCTTTAGTTGTTCTCGTAGCTCAGGGGATAGAGCGGTTGCCTCCTAAGCAACAGGTCGCGCGTTCAATTCGCGCCGAGGACGTATTTTATAAAAGATAGTATCTTAGTTTTTCTCCATCTACAAAAGTAGGGGGAGTTAAACTTATACGTTAGTTACTTCTATTGCTTCAGGACCTTTTCTGCCTTGACCCTCTTTATATTCTACAGATTGGCCTTCTTGCAATGTTTGTGTACTATTTTGGATATTGCTAACGTGAACAAATAACTCTTTATTGCCATTTTCAGGTGTAATAAAACCAAAACCTTTCTGTGCATTAAAAAATTTAACTTTACCTTTGAATTTCATTCTTTCTCTCTCCTTAATATTTTTTCTTAGTGGTGACTTTCTCTATCATCATGATTAGAAAGCACCAATTTTGACCACATACTTAAACTGTAATAAAATAGTGTTATTGACCAGTTTTTTAAAAGCTCTTTATATAGAAAGGCTTCATTAAGAGATTAGCTGTTTTATCATTATTTACCTAATACTTATCAAAATAATCTCTATTTTCTAACTTTTTCTACATTGAATAATTTTTCAAACTCTATTTTGGCCCCTCTTTTAGCCAATTAAAAATGAAATTGAGAATGAGATTTTCTTTTAGTGAAGAGCCACAGGAGAAAGGAATTTCTATTTTGGGAAAATTGGCATGAGCTAACCGCAAGGCTACGAGTTTTTCTATGGGAAATAGTTGTACATATTCTTTGAGATTGACAAATTCAGTTGTAAAATTTTGACTAAACTCTTTTTTATCTAAAAAATTTTTCACTAAAGTTTCTACTGTTTCTTCTGCTACGCTATCTTTTTTTATTTCATCTAGGATTGCACCTTGTGTAGGTTGAGGCTTAGAATTAATTAAAAACTGCATGTCGCTAATCTGACTCAAGCTAACATAGATTAAAAGCTGACGGAAATCTTCAAAAAAAAGATGCTGATTATAATCTCTAACCATCAAGGAATAAACGATCAGCGACGTGTAATTTTGCAAAAATTCTTGTCTAAATTCTAGCCATTGAGGTGATAACCCATCTAAACAGATAAACCTCAACAGGTAATCATCGGAGACAGTGTAATGAAAATCACCTTTAAAAGGAGCTTGATTCAAAGCATCTCTAATTTTTTTATACTCTTCAGGATAGCAAGGCACACAAGCTAAAGGAGAAGCAGGAGGGGTTTCTGCTAAAAGCTTAGCTTGATAATAGTGTAAACGCAAGGAGATGAGCTCTTTTGGCGAGAAATTTTTAGCATAACTGGCTAAAATAGTCAAATTTTTCAAAGCTAACTCGATCTTTTGATCATGATCTGCCGATTGGAGCCAGGCCTTTATGTTGAATAGTACTTCTTTATCTACACAGTTTTTTCTATCATAGAAACCATCAGAATTCTCTTGGCAGATAGGTGAAGTTTTGCATTCCACTTGATTGTTTTGACACTCTCTTCCTCCAGCTACAAAAGTTAACAAAGAGAGATAAGTAGTAAAGAGAGGTTTTTTATTTTTATCTTTAATTTCCAAACCCTTTCTAATTAATTCAGGGTAGTTGTCGATTAAATTCTTCCTTATCTTGCTCGATTCTTCATCAGAGGGTTTGCATAAGAAAGCAACGAGTTGATCGAGAGGAATTTCTCGATCAAAATAGCGATGCAATTTTAAGACATCCTCTCCACAATTTTTTACTATTTCTTTCCCCTCATAAAAAAGATTCTTCTTATAAGGATTGACAGAGGGAGAAGGACTAGCTTGCCAATTATCACAGGGTGAAATAGGTGAGACAACAGCTGTAGCTGAAGCAGAGCTACCCGTGGAACGAAAAAAAGTACTATAACTCATGGCTACAGAGACTCTATCTTCTCCTCTAGTAGCATTATTTCTAGTAGAATTAAAAGGCAATAAAGCAGCAGAAGAAGGAGTAGAAGATAAAGAGGGGAGCGCTAAAGCTCCTAAAGGAGGCACGACTAACCCAGATACAATTAAAGCCATCAGAGCTAAGTGGATTAACTTTTGATCAGTGGAGCTTAAAGCAGGCTGGTAGCTACTTTTATTATATTTTAGATTTTTACTAAACTGTAATTGTTTTTGAGAAACTTTAGAAGGTACCTTATAGGAAGTTGGGCGATAAGGGCTTGGGTGATAACGACTACTTCCAATACTCATTTAAGCTCCTATTATTTAAATTTTAGCTTTAATTTTTTTAAATTAATTCATCAAGTTATTTATGGCAATAGTTGTCAATGCCTTTAGAAATATTCCAGGCTAAGCGTTTCAAATAAGCCGCATTTTTGAGGTTTTCCATCTCCTCATCATTAGTCATAAAGCCTCCTTCTATCAAAATAGCCGTCATATCAGTTAAGCGAGTCACAGCAAAATTTCCCTTCTTAATTCCGCGTGATTTAATCTGATTGTCCTTTGTCATTTGCTTGAGTACGGTCTCAGCTAGTAAATAGGATTGTCTTGTTCTTTCTGCATTTAAATTAGAAGGATAGAAAAAAATTTCTATTCCTTTAGCTTCTTTACTAGGCGCAGAATTAAAATGAACACTGACAAAAAGAGCTGCTTTATTCTCATTAGCTATTTCTGCTCTTTTTTCAAGAGAGATAAAAATGTCTCCTTGACGCACCATCATCGTCTTATAACCCATTTGATTGAGAAAATTATTTAACATATAAGCTGTAGCTAAGTTTAGATTTTTTTCATGATAGATAGGTTTAGAGTTAGAGTGAGTACCAAAATCCTCTCCTCCATGGCCTGCATCAATCACAATTAAATTTTTTTTTATAGCAGGCGATTTTAATTCTCCTAGCATATTGAGCGGCATAGGCGGTAGAGGAGAAGCAATTGCATTTAAAGAGATCAGGGGTTTTAGTTCTACATACTTTTTATGACATTTGTTAACCTGAGTACTTGTGCGATTAGCAGCACTTAATGGCGCAGTGCTCATTAATAAAATTAAATTAAAAAGAGAAAGTAGAAGGGGTAAGTGGTTGAATAAACTAAAAGTATACATAGAAGCTTTCATCCTTATTGCAAACGCTTTTGCGCTTCATTTTCACAAATGCAACGTGCTACTTTAGCATCATCAAATTCCATTGTTTGATGAGCAAATATCTGAAAAGATTCATGACCCCTACCTGCAATTAAAATAATATCCTCTTCTGTCGCCATTTGAATCGCTTTTTCAATGGCTTGATAACGCTCTACTTCTATGCTGTAGTTATCTTTTTGTTTAAATCCCTTAATAATCTGACGGATGATTTCTTGAGGCTCTTCAGAACGAGGATTATCGGAAGTCACGAAAGTGAAATCAGAAAAATCTTCACTTACTTGCGCCATGCGAGGACGTTTACTTACATCGCGATCTCCTCCACATCCAAAGAGGGTAATCAAACGGCCTTTAGTAAATTCTCTCAAACAGGTTAAAACATTCAATAGAGCATCATCAGAATGGGCAAAGTCGATGTAAATTTTTAAGCCTAATGGATTCTCTACAGCTTGAAGCCTTCCAGGAATAGATGGAGCTTGAGCCATGATTTCTATTAAATCTTTTAAAGGTAAGTTACGCATTAGACCTATGCTAATCGCTGCCATGCAATTATAAATATTGAAACGGCCGACTAAAGGAAAAAAGGCCTTATAATTTGCACCTTGATAACTCAGCTGACAAGCAGATCCTATAGGCGATAACTGAATAGCAGAAGCCATTAAATCAGCCGAATTAACTAGACCATAAGTGAATTGAGTTACTTTACAACCCTCTTGCATTTTATCACACCAGGGATCATCTCGATTAAAAATAGCTGTTTTAACAAAAGTCTGTTCCCGCTTTTTTTTATGGGGATTTAAACTAGAAAATAGCAGGTGTTTTGTATGGGCATACTCTTCTAATGTAGAATGATAATCCAAGTGATCTAGAGTTAGATTAGTAAAAATAGCTGCATCAAAATGAATCGAGTCGACTCTTCCTTGATGCAACGCATGAGAAGTGACCTCCATGACTGCGGCTGCACATCCCTCTTTTACCATTTCACGCAACATCTTTTGATTGGAGGTCGCATCGGGTGTCGTTCGTGTAGCCGCATAGCGATGCTGTCCCATAATGTATTCTATTGTGCCAATTAATCCACAAGATAGGCCTAAACTGTCTAAGAGATGTTTAATTAAGAAAGTCGTAGTTGTTTTACCATTTGTGCCTGTTATGCCAATAGTAAACAATTCATCACTTGGATCTTGATAATAGCGATTAGCTAAAAGTGCTTCAATATTAGCTACTTGAGGATGAATGAGTTGCGTGATGTTTTTTAAAAAAGGGTTATACATATCGGTCAGTAAAGCGATAGCCCCAGCCTCGATTGCTTCTGGAATAAAATGAGAACCATCATTAGCTACACCTCGCCTCGCTACAAATAAATTACCTGGTGCAACTAATTTGGAATTAGCGCAAACACCTGTAATTTCGATCTCTTTAGAGCCTCTAATCTGAATAGGAGCTAAATTTTTAATTAATTTTTTTAATTTCATGCTATTTTATTTTTTATGTTCTATCGGATTCCATTTCTCATATAAGTCTTGCAATTGCTTAGTTTCGATGATCCAATCTGCCTTTTTAGCATCATAACGTGGATCTGCTACTGGGTAACCATGAGGATCGTCCGGTGCTATACCTAGATAATCTAACGCGCGTTTAGCAATCTCTTTAAATATAGGAGCTGCACATGTACCACCATGATGATTTTTACCAAGTCCTGGAATAAAAGCATAAAGCGGCTCATCTAAAGTAATCGCTAACACAAAAGCTGGATGGACAAAAGGCACAAATCCTACAAAAGTTGGACAATATAAAAATTGAGAACAGGATCCATTAATAACCTTTTGAGCTGTTCCTGTTTTACCAGCTTCTGTATAACCATAAACATCAGCCCGTCTGGCTGTTCCTCCAGGTTTTGTAGCAAACTTTAAAGCAAGTGCTACCTGTTTAGCAATCTCCTTATCTAAAACCCGAGGAAAATTTTTTACTCTTTCAGGTTGAGTATGATCGATCAGTAAATGATAAGCGTGAGATTCTTCTTGTCTCATTACTTTTTTAATCAAAGTTGGTTGAACTAAAATGCCTCCATTGGCAAATAAAGCAAAAGCACGAGCTAATTGCAAGGTACTCACCTGTATATTATGTCCCATCGCCAAAGAATAGGGCGTAGGCACTGACCATTCTAGTGTCCCATTGGGATGTTTTTTACCAGGCGTTGGCACTAACCCTTTCGTTTCAGACGGTAACTCAACTCCTGTTTTTTCGCCAAATCCAAAAATTTGATGCAGAGCTCGTTGATACCATTCTTTGCCCAATCGTTTGACCATCTTATCCGCTAATCGAGCAACATAGATATTAGAGGATTTTTGCAGAGCCATATTCATATTTAAAAAATGATGTAAATGCGTATCTTTTAAATTTTTCCGACCCATAAAGCGACTATCTGAAGTAGCTATTTTCTCTTCCGGGTTAAAAAGAGCAGGTTCTCCTCTAGCTATTAACTCTTGATTTGCTTTTAAAGCTAAAGCCATCGTAATCGGTTTCATAACAGAACCTGGTTCATTAGCATCGCTGATCGCTTTTACCCGCGTTTGATCGATTAATTTAGGCTGATTAAAGTACTGTTGATAAGCTGAGGGATAGAAAAAGGGATAGTGTGCTAAAGCAAGAATTTCGCCTGTTTGAGGTTCTAACATGACGGCCCAGCCAGCTTTTGCTTGACTTTTTTGTACCCCTTTAGCTAGTTCTTCTTCTACAATTGCTTGTAAGCAGGTATTAATTGTTAGATAAATATCTGCTCCATTAGTAGGCTTTACAATGACTTCGCCTGTTTCCAAAGCATTGCGAGGAGAACGCATTAAGCGCCTTTTGCCCTCTTTTCCCTCTAAATATTTATTGAAATAAAGTTCCATACCACCAGTTGGAATAGCTTGACCTGTTTTTTCATCTTTTATCTCTTGAATCGTATGCAAGACAGGTCCTAATAATTTTCCAAAAGGATAAGAACGCTGATAATCATGCACAAAGTAAAGGGCATTGCGCGGCAAATGATGCAGTTTAGCGTAACTATTCCACCAAGTGGCAATCTGATCGCGCCTCTCTTTCTCCAACCAAGTCGCTATTTTTCGGTTGCGACTCTTTTTAAAAAAATTTAATTCAAATGAAGGCCTTTCTTGGGTACAAATTTTGAGCAGGGTAGCTAAACTATGGGCTATTTCCTTTTTTATTTTGTCCGGAAAAGAGTAGGGATCAATGTATAAATTAAATTTGAGAATATCGACTACCAGTTTTTGCGCAGTTTCAGGATGATCTTTTCTTAAACTTGTATTAGAGTAAAAAGTTCCACGTAGAAAAGGTTCTTTGACGGTAAAAAAATGCTGCTTTGCTCCCTCTTGGGCCCATTTTTCTCCTTCTGTAATCTGAATAATAAAAAATTGAGCAATTAATAAGCTAAATAAAATAGAGAGAAAAAGAGCTAAGTAAAGCAAACGCTTACGAACTACTTGCACTTTAAAAATCCGTTAGGTGAGGTTGGGTTACAATCAGGACATCTTTAGTATAAGGATACTTTAAGTGACTGAATTCTGGCTTCCTAGCCAATTCCATCAAATGAAGAGGACTTTCAAAACAGTCTATTTCATATTTCAGTCGCGTATTCTCCTCTTTTAATAGATTAACTTCCTTACTTAACAAAGGTATTAGCAGTTGCAGCTCTACTTTCTCATTTTGTTTATGGATGTAAGCATAAAAAATCCAGCCAGTAAACAGAATGCAGTAAAAAATTCTGGCTACAGTTCCTCTATTAGCTAGCATCATCTCTTTTCTATGATCCGCAATTTAGCACTGCGACTACGTGGATTATCCAAAAGCTCTTTTTCAATAGCTACCAATGGTTTTCTAACTACATGACGAATCCTAGGCGGTTTATCTAAAAATAACCCAGCTAGGCCTGTGGTATTCTCTTTATCATCCGCTTCATAATTAAAAAAGTTTTTAACGATGCGATCTTCTAAACTATGAAAACTAATGACTGCTAACCGACCTTGAGGTTTTAAACAACTAAGCGCTTGCGGCAAAGCTAATCTCAAATTCTCTAACTCTCTATTGACAAAAAGGCGCAACCCTTGAAAAACCAAAGTAAGGGGATGAATTGTTTTTTTTGTTTTATTCATTAACACGGGATAAAGCAGATTGACTAGCTCCTTAGTCGTCCTAAAAACTCTTGCCTGGCGCGCTTTTACAATAGCCCGAGCGGCTGTTCGCCATTGCTTTTCCTCTCCATAGTCGCGCAAAATAAGACCTATTTTTTCTTCTGAAAAAGTGTTGACTACTTCGGCCGCTGTTAAAGAATTTTCAGGATTCATTCTCATATCTAAAGGGCCATCTGCCATAAAGCTGAATCCTTTTTCAGGTTGATCTAATTGCATCGAAGAAACGCCAAGATCCATTAAAATGCCATCGACTTGCGTTATATTTTGGCTAGCAACTAATTGATTTAAATGACTAAAATTTCCGGATAAAATTGAAACTTTAGTATGCCAAGGTTGAAGAGTTTCTTTAGCTAATCGACAAGCTAAAGGATCTTGATCAATGCCTATAAATTTTTCAATCTCTTGATGAGCGGCTAAAATAGCAGCGGCATGTCCTCCTGCTCCTAGAGTACAATCAATGAATTGGCAAAGATGAACAGGAGCAAATCCCTGTAAAATCTCATCCATTAATACAGGAATGTGAGGCCTAGGCATGTAACACTTCCTTAATGATAGGATTAGAGGTGCCTTTAAAAGATTAGTGAATCTGTTAGTTTGATTCTAGTAAATAATGCTGCCTTTACCAAATTATCTAAAAATGATAAAATTAAATTAGAAGTAGATAACTTTGCAGGATTTATATGGCTACAATTGATAAATTGGATATGAGTGTTTATAATTTGTATGCTGTCCGCACCAAGATGATCGAGCAGATTCAGCAGCAGCTACCCTTAGATAAGGCAGGCAGCATTCCGGTCCATACAGCTATATTCGATACTTATCCCAGATTGACAGAGTTAGATATTCTTTTGGGTATTGTCCCTCTTTTTACCCCTTGGGCTTATTTTTATCCTCCTAAAAACTACCGCTTACAGCGGCGCTCTCCCTTTGCTTTTTATCGCGTAGCTCCGGCCTTTGGATCGCTGAAAGAACAGGCAGAAGATGAAGCTAAGTTAGCCTCTATTGCTTGTCAAGATGAAGAGGAGCAAGCAGAAAAAACGGTATTGACAGGTTGTCTAAAAACAATTGACAAACTCAATGGCTGGCTAGGCTTAATTATTGGTCGTGTAGGACAATTCCTTCAAGGATAAAAAAAATGAGCAGAAAAAATTGGATGCAAGAGTTAGGATGGTCGCAAGATCATACAGAAGATCTTAGGTTTACAGGTTATTCCTATATCCGCCAAGGAAAATATGATATTGCGTTGCCGCTTTTTGAAGCTCTAGTTATTCTAGAACCCAATAGTGCTTATGACTCTCAGACAGTTGGTGCGATTTACTTACAACTAAATAATCCAATTAAAGCTTTAAAAGCATTTGATCAATCTTTAAAAATTGAAGCGGATCATGGACCTACTTTACTCAATGTGACAAAAGCCCTATTTATGCTAGGACGCAAAGAAGAAGCTCTTAAGTTAGCGGGAATTTTAAAAAATGAAAAAGATGTGATGATTTCCAATGTAGCTAGAGCGCTACTTTTAGCGTGGAGTTAATTTTAAACAGCTTTTGAGTTCTTTGACTACTCTTTCTACATCTTTAATTGAAAGATCATAATAAAGCGGCAAAGAGAGAGCTTGCGCATAATAAGCTTCTGTTTCAGGAAAAAATGCCGTTAAATCCCCATAAGCTTTTTTTAAATAAGGATGGTGGTAAAGAGGAATGTAGTGCATCTGCGTTCCAATGCCTTTTGCATTTAATTGCTCTATCACTTTTGTACGCGTCGTGCCATAGGCTTGAAAATCGATCTGCACCGTACACAAATGAAAACCGATATGCTCTTCATTCACTGCTTCAAAAAAGCGTACATGCGGCACATCTTTTAATTTCTGGTAATACGTCTGCATGAGTTTTTGTCTTTTAGCGACAAAAGAGGGCAATCTTTTCAATTGACTTCGACCTAAAGCCGCTTGAAATTCGGTAAAATTGTAATTATTAGACAAATTGACGACTTCATAGTACCAAGGAGCAGGAGGTTGCTCTAAAAAAAGAGGATCGCGTTCAATGCCATTATTGCGATAAAGGCGTAAGCGTTGCATTAATTTTTTATCATTGGTAGTAGCTAAGCCTCCTTCTCCTGTGGTAATCGTTTTAGCAGGATGAAAACTAAAAATTGTCATCTGACTCCAATAACAAGAGCCTATTTTAGGACCGCCTTTATAATAATGAGAACCTAAGGCGTGAGCTGCATCTTCGATGATAATAGCTTGCGGATTAGTCAATAGATGGTTTAGTCTTTCCATATCAACTGGAATACCCGAAAAATGAACAGGAACCAAAAAAGGCTTTCCACGGGAGTGAGACAAGTTAGCTGTCCAGGCTAACTGCTGGATATCACTATTGCCACTTTTTCGATCGATATCGATAAATACAGGCATTGCACCTTGCTGAATCCCCGTGCCTACAGTAGAAATAAAGGTATTGGGAGTAGTAATCAGGCGGTCATGAGGACCCATCTCAGCAGCAAAATAAGCAGCTGCCAGAGCAGCACTGGCGCTACTAAAAGCTACAGCATAGTTTGCTCCGCAATAAAGAGCCATCTCCTGTTCAAAAGCTTCTACTTGAGGACCACGTGTGATCCAGGGCTGACTTAAAGCTTGAGTTACAGCCTCTAGATCAGCTGCATCTAGCGATTGTTTAGCATAAGGAAGAAAAGGTATAACTGTCATACCTTGCGAGCATAGTCAAAAGAGCAGAAAGAGGCAAAAGAAAAAATTAAAGAAAGAAAAAATTCTCTTTTTTCTTTCCTCTTTTTGTTCTTTTTCATAAAAGAGAGTGTACTTAGAAAGTTAAAGGAATTTTAATGGAAAATGAGTTAATGGAAAATGGCCTGATCGAAACTTATAGACATCAAGCTAATGATCTCTCTTTAGATCTCTATGAAGGACGGCAAGAAAAGCATAAACTAATCCAATTAATAGAAGAAACTAGACAAAAAGCTTTAACCGATCCAGCTTATCAAGAATTTTTCACCGCAGAAAAAGCCTTTTATGCAGGTCATTATGAGTTAGCCTTAAAACATTATTTACAAGCTAACTCTATTCCCGATCAGACATTTTTTTGTTTTCGGGCCTCAGCTCATCTATTTTATACACTTAATCAATTAGAAAAAGCACAGCATTTTACAGAAAAAGCATTAAAAATTTCGCCTCAAGATCACTCTTTACTTATTTTATGCAATCAGTTGGAGCAAGATCAAAATAAATTGGGAAAAGAGGAGGCCTCTTCTTCGACCTTCTCTTTAAATGATGAACACTTAACGAAAAACAAAGATTGTAAAGAATTTGATCAGCAAATTTTAACACCTTTTAATGAAAACAGTTTTCTTATAAATTCTGAATTAGAAAAAACTAATCCTTTAAACTCAGCGTCTTCCTACGCTACAACTAGAGAATTTTCTATGAATACGGAATCTGCTATTTTTTCTTCACCAAAAAGTTTAGGTTCTTCGCAAACTCAAGTGTTGACAGAACGCCTTTATCCTCTTTACTCTTCTAGTCAACTCAATGATCCCTATCTAATTAAAAATCCCTATACCTCCTTTTCTAACCTTAATCATATACAGGAAAAGCAAGCACTTTCCTTTAAATCTTCTTTTAATGAAATAGGACCCACTAACCATTTTATTGCACAAGAACTGGGTACGAATCAGCTAGGCAATGAAAAATTGGAAAAATGCATTAAAAATTTTCATCTCATTCAAGAAGAACAGCTGTGTCTCTACTTAGCTCAAGGCAAAGCGCGTGTGCAACTTCCCGATTTTGCCCTCTATTATCTCAATGGTTGGCAGGTATCTTCCTCTTTACCACATTTGCACAATTTAACTTTTATGGAGAATGCCCTGCAAACAACTGGGGGAATTTTCTTGCGTTGGAATGGCAAAGGTTTAGCTATTAACCCAGGCACTCATTTTTTAGAGCAGTTTCATCAAAAAGGTTTACACATTAGCGATATTGACTTTGTGATTGTCACCGATGCGTATCCTGAAAGTTATGCTAATGTCAAAGAGATCTATGATTTAAACTACCAACTGAATAAAGTTAATACAGAACTTCAAATTATTACTTACTATTTTCATCATCAAGCTTTTCAAGAATTATCTCGTTTCTTAAAACCTCATTTTAGACAAGAGAGGCATTCTCTACATAATTTAGAACTGTTCGACGATTCGCCCGATGTAGAGAAAATTGAATTAGCAGAGGGTTTTACGCTCAATTACTTTCTGGCCTCAGCTAGTGGAGAGCGTCAAGCTGACAACCAGGCTAATGGAGAAAAAAAGAGCACGACTGTAGGTTTTGGCATACGCTTGGATTTGCGTACTCTTGACTTACAAGCTAACGAGAAAACGAACATGCGTTTAGGTTATTTAACTCATACACCTTGGCATCCTTTACTAGCGCATTATTTAGGTAGTTGCGATATTTTGATTACCGGCTTTGGACATACTGTAGCTAATGATTACAATAAAATTTCCTATTCTACTGACTGCTTGGGTTATTATGGAACTTTTACTTTAGCTGAAGAAGTTTTACCCCGTCTCTTACTTTGCGGAGAATTTAGCAGCCGCGATGGAGATATTCGCTTAGAAGTAATCCAAAAAATGCGCACAGAATTTATCGATCTAATTAAAAATGCGCGGCACTTGCCCGTTATTTTACCTGCTAGTAGAGGCTTACTGATCAATTTAAAGAATTTACAGCTAAAATGTCCGATTAGTCAAGAATGGATCGAAGCTAAAGAAGCTAAAGTTGTCAAAACAGCGCACTCATTTGGTCCCTTGCATTACCTTTCTACTAGCTGCTGTTGTTGAGCATTTTTATTGGAGTCTACTTTAACTAGTTAAAGATAATCTCAAATCAAAAGGGTAGTAAGCATCTACAGGAGTTACTCTTTCTGGTAACTTGAGGAGATTGATCAGTAAAAAGCTGAACTCTATACTTGCCAAATAGTAGAGCATATGGCTCTAAGATAAAATAGGCAGCCTTCAAAAAATAGTTATGTAGGAAGTCTGATTCCTTCTTTTATGACTAACTAAGAAATATTACTCATAATACATTGCTTTTTTATATTTTAAATTAAATATTAATCAATTATAGTTATTATAATAAAAAATAAATAAATTTCAATCTTATCTATAATTAATTTTTAACTTATCGAAAAAGTTACTAAGTTAAGCAATAGTGTCATAATTACTTAATTTAGCAACACTGTTTATTCTACTATTAATTCGTGTGCATAATAATAGAATCAAAATACAAAACACTCTTAAATACTTTTCTTAATTAAGTATAAGATTTTAACAGTTAGTAGTTTATGTAACATTTTACTCAAATAGTCACAAGATTATTTTATTATTTATCACTTCTCCTGATTATCAATGAGTTATCGACAAACTAAAAAACAGGCTTTATAATTTTGTTGCAGCCTAACGATTATCCTGTTAGATTCTTCTAAAAACTCCTTCACACACTATTTTAGAAACAGTGTTCATAATTTTTAAAGGGCCTTAAATATGTCAGTTAGCGAGACATGTGACGATGTATGGACGTTATTTCTAGATTTTGTCAAAACGCGCTGTTCAGCGACTGCCTTTGGAAATTGGCTTTCTCCCATTAAAGTATTGGAATGCACTCCAGAAAAAATTGTATTAGAGATTCCCAATATATTTGTTAAAGAGTACTTACTCTCTAATTATAAAACAGAGTTATGCTCTTTTCTGCCTATCGGTGCAGATGGCGAACCAGCCGTTACTTTTGTGATTACTTCCCCGACTAAACCCATTCCCTCTTTTATTCCTTTAGTCAATGATAAAAAACAAAATAAGGGTCAACAAGAGCAAGACTTTAAGTTAAATCCCAATTATCGCTTTGAAAATTTCATTGAAGGGCCTACGAATCAGTTTGTTAAGTCAGCTGCTTTGGGTGTAGCTACAAGGCCAGGTAAATCCTATAATCCTCTCTTTATTCATGGCGGAGTAGGACTTGGTAAATCGCATATCTTGCATAGCATTGGCCATTATCTAGTAGAACATAATAAAAAAATTCGCATTCAATGCATCACAACGGAAGCCTTTATCAATGATCTAGTGGATAGTTTGCGCAATAAATCCGTTGATAAGATGAAAAAATATTATCGCTCTGATGTCGATGTGCTCTTAGTCGATGATATTCAATTTTTGCAAAATCGCTTAAATTTTGAAGAGGAGTTTTGCAATACATTTGAGACGCTGATCAATCAAAATAAACAACTGGTGATTACTAGTGATAAGCCACCTTCTCATCTCAAACTATCTGAGCGCATCATCGCTCGTATGGAATGGGGTTTAGTAGCTCATTTAGGCGTGCCCGAATTGGAAACAAGGGTCGCTATTTTACAGCATAAAGCGGAGTTAAGAGGATTACATATCCCCAATAATATTGCTTTTTACATTGCTGAGCATGTTTATAATAACGTGCGTCAGTTAGAAGGCGCGGTTAATCGTCTCTGTGCACAATGCCGGCTATTAGATCTCAACATCACAGAGGAGATCGTCGAGAAAAGTTTGCGCGAAATGCTACAACACGCTCCTCAGCAAACGATCTCTGTCGAACAGATCTTAAAAAGCGTAGCCACGATCTTTGAAGTACGGGTCAGTGATTTAAAAGGATCGGGGCGTACTAAAGATATTGCCTTACCTCGTCAAGTGGCCATGTATTTAGCTCTAAAATTAATCAAAGAATCTCTAGAAACATTAGGCTCCTATTTTGGTAGAACGCATTCTACGCTAATTCATGCCTGCAAAAATATCGAGAAACGCCTGACTAATGATGAATTATTGAGACGCCAGATTACGATGGTCGAGCGCAGCATGAACGCTTAAGACCACTCACTACTTTATTAATTAATTTAATAAAGATTTCGGCAAAAATTCTATTTTAATTACTATAAAGCTATTATAATCTTTTAACTAATTAGTTAATTTCTTTTTTGATTTTAATCTTATCTTTATTATAATATAATTATTGAAATTGATAGTTTTAATGGAATTTTTAAAATTTTATTTGGGTACTGATGTCTTTATCTATTGGAAGAGCTAAGCCTTCCACTCAACATTTCTTTTCAGAGGAAAAATATTTAAAAGAGTTTCCCAGAGAACTTTATCTCAAAATATTCTCTTATCTAACTAACCAACAATTAACTGCTTCAACGATTACTCTCAATCGCTATTGTCATCAGCTCACTTTAGATGCGGTCAAAGCTCCCATCTATCGTCTCATTAACTTAGCTAATTTACTATTTCCTTATGCTAAGCCAGATGACTATCTTCATAAAGTAGCTAGTAGCATAATCAAACCCTATGATCCTAAAGATTTAAAAGAGAGATTGCCCTCTACTCAACGCTACTGGCGTCAGCTTACTTTAAAAGCTTCCAAACTACTCTTATCTTATCTCAATAAAGCGCTTCATTCAGTTTTTGCTCAAGGAGATCAAAAGAATTCTCTTAATGAGTTAGGTCAACCAGAAGTGCTCAATATTTTAACTATTAAGCAAGCGTATGCTTATCAACGCCAGTTAGAAGCGAGAATAGCTAACTCATTTAGAGAACTAAAGTTAGAAGATTCAGTGGCTTTAAAAGAGAAAATAAATAAGCAATTATTTTTAGGTGGGAAAGAGGAGAGTCATTCAGAACAAAGAATAGAACAGGAAGAATTAAAAAATCTTACTCTATCTATTTTTAATTTAGCAAACATTCTTTATCGAATAGATCTTAATCCTTCAGTAACATGGTTTGAAAGATCTAAAGAACAAAAAGAAATTATTAACTATTTACTAGATAAAGGTCATTTTCAAAAGTTAAAAGAATTTCTCATTAATAATGCTTTTCAAAGTTTTTTTATTTTAAATGAGATTGCAATTAGTTTAATTGATCAAGGAAAGATAGAGAAGGTTTTCTTACTGATTCATCTTGTATCGTATGTTTGCAAGTATAATCATAAATTTTTAATAGAAGCAATTTTCGAGAAATTATTGATAAATCTCTCTCTAAAAAGAGTAATAGAATTAGCACATTCTTTAGATTAAGATAGCAAGATAGTAGTAGCAGTTGTTTTATTAAAAAATAATCACCTAGATGAAGCTTTAGCCCTAGCTCAATCCTTAGAGCCTGTTTTTAAATATGTTCCCCCTCGCAACTCTAGTTTCATGTCTAATTTTGAAAAATTTTGCACTTTATTAGTAGAAAAGGATCAATCAATTACAGCCTTAAGGATCTTCAATCAAATTTGTAAAGAGGATTTTTATTTTGTACATATTAGCTCTGCAATTGTCAACCAACTCATTCTGAAGAAAAATTACATACAAGCTATAAAGGTTGCTCATTCTATTTGTTCTCCATTTAGCTTACTTATTTATAATCGTTGTCAAAAAGAGAGAGCTTTCAATAAGATCGCTCACTCAGTTATTTCAGATGCTCCTCCTTTGACCTTTAATCCTGAGCATCCTTTTTATAAAATCAAAGAGTATTTAGGATTGAAACTCACTACTTTAGAAAAAATAGAGAAATGTCTAGATTGCATCTTTAGATCTTTCTTGACTCTCTATAGGAGTACTGCTTCATCCTGTAAGAGGTTGTGGATGGTTTTACATACAGGTTCAGTTAATATTTACCATTCTCTTTTCTTTAGAAGCCATTATATTGCTCTCTAAGGAAATGAAAATTAGTTAACATTATTAATACTTTAATTAAGGTAGTTGATGTCTTTATTTGTTGGAAAAGCTCAGACCTCTATTCCATCCTTGTTTTCAGAAGAAAAACCATTTAAAAGAGTTTTCTAGAGAACTCTATCTCAAAATATTCTCTTATCTAACTAACCAACAATTAGCTACTTCGACGATTACTCTCAATCGCTATTGTCATCAGCTCACTTTAGATGCGGTTAAAGTTCCCATCTATCGTCTCATTGCCTTAGCTAATTTACTGCTTCCTTATACTAAGCCAGACGATTATCTTCATAAAGTAGCTAGTAGCATAATCAAACCCTATGATCCTAAAGATTTAAAAGAGAGATTACCTTCTACTCAAAGCTCTTGGGGTCGGTTTACTTTAAAAGCTTCCAAAATACCCTTATCTTACCTCAACAAAGCGCTTCATTCAGTTTTTGCTCAAGGGGATCAAAAGAATTCTCTTAATGGGTTAGGTCAATCAGAAGTGTTCAATATTTTAACTAGTAAGCAAGCGTATGCTTATCAACGCGAGTTAGAAGCAAGAATAGCTAGCTCATTTAGAGAATTAAAGTTAGAAGATTCAGCGACTTTAAAAGAGAAAATAAATAAGCAATTATTTTTAGGTTGGAAAGAGGAGAGTCATTCAGAACAAAGAGTAGAACAGGAAGAATTAAAAAATTTTACTCTATCTATTTTTAATTTAGCAAACATTCTTTATCGAATAGATCATTATCTTTTAATACAAATACGGGATGAAAAGAAGATAGAAAGAACAGAAATTATTAAATACCTGATTAATGAAAGTCATTTTCAAATTTTAAAAGAAGTTCTTAAAATTCATAATTCTTTCTTTAATTTTCAGATTTTGAAACAGGTAGTAATTGATTTAATTAATACAGGAAAGGTAGATAGAGTTCTCCTACTGATCAATTGTTCAACAACCACTGAGATATACCATTCGCATTTAGTAAAATTGATTTTCGAGAAATTATTGGTAGACATCTCTCTAAAAAGAGTAATAAAACTAGCGCATTCTTTAGATCGAGATGGCAAGATAATAGTAGCTACACTTTTATTAGAAAATGATCATAGAGATGAAGCCTTAGCTTTAGCGCGATCTTTAAA
Organism: Parachlamydiaceae bacterium; assembly: GCA_965200675.1. Classification (GTDB taxonomy): domain Bacteria; phylum Chlamydiota; class Chlamydiia; order Chlamydiales; family Parachlamydiaceae; genus CBDAUP01. Next base: position 605,247 of record CBDAUP010000002.1, read on the forward strand.
ACCTTTTTCTAAATTTTTACACTCTATATTCTATTTTTAAAGATTTTTGCGCTTTATTAGCAGCAAAAGATCAATTAACTGCAGCTTTAAGCATCGCTGATCAAATCTGTAAAGATGATGATTGTCTTGCAATGATTAAATCTGCGATTGTTGACCAACTCATAGAAAAAAAGAATTATATGCAAGCTATAGAGGTAGCTCATTCTATTTGTTCTCCATTCAGTCTTGTTCTTTACAAGCGTTTTAACAGAGATGAAGCGTTTGATAAAATTGCCAAAGCAGTTATTTCAGATGCTCCTCCTTTCACCTTTAATCCTAAGCCTCCTTTTTACAAAATCAAAGAGTATTTAAGATTAAAATTAACTACTTTAGAAAAAATAGAGAAATGTCTAGATTGTATCTTTAGACCTTTCTTGACTCTCTATAGGACTATTGCTTCACCATGTAAGAGGATGTGGACTGTTTTGCATATAGGTTTATTTACTCTTTATGATTCTCTTTTTTTTAGAAGAAACTATCTAGCTGCTTATTAAAATAAGATAGGGCACTGTTAACAAATTAAGTTGTATAATCTTTCTTTTTCCTTAAACTCAAGCATCTTGAATAAATAATCGACACTATCCATTTTTTGTTAACAGTGCCCTATTATCTTATTACAGTCACATTTTCATACAATTTAGAACTTCTGAGAAACCCTGTTTGACAACTCTATTCCATTGTTAAAAGTTTAAATAAATTAACCATCAGAACTAAATTTTTATTCATTAATGAATATGTAATTTTTAGATTTATAGAATTTTAAGCCAAATTTAAAAAACCATATTCCCAGAAATAAAAAAACCATTGTTGCAACAATAAATGCAAAGAATGGAAATAGTCCTCCCTCAAGAACAACAAACCGCGGTAAAGTCGCTGTTATAAGCAAGGGAGTAATATAAAGAATCCACTTTTCTTTTCCTTTTAATGCACGACTCACAGGGAATAAAGATAGGGAAAGAAGCGCTTGCAAGATGACATAAGAAATTTGGCTACCCTGAGAACTGAAAAAAGAAATAGTTCCAATGATGATGATAACGCTTGTAAATGCAAATACCATGATTATAGAGATAGCCAGGATTTTAATTCCTAAAAATGAACCGTAGAGAATCAAAGAAATCAAAATGGTGACCCCACCTTGAAGGATTTCTCCAAAAGACATCAGATTTGATTTTGAAATAGCTACAAGCAATAAGATTGGCTGCGGTTTTGCAAGATAAGCTTCCAATTCGCCTGTTTCAATTAAACTACCCAATTGATAAAGACCGCCTCCAAATACATTGAGCAAGCCCCAGCTTGTGAGAACCATTCCTGTTGAGACTAAGTATTCTTTAGCAGCTAAGGAATTATCACCTCCACTCAAAATAGCTAATAGATAAATTCCATATAAATAGAAGCTATTATTAAGAATAAGGGCTAGCAAACCCATAAGGAATTCAAACGGCTTTTTCATTTGCGCCGACCATTGATTTTTAAAAGCTAAAATCAAGAGAGAATTCATCTTAGCCTCCAAAATTGTGGTAATGATGACGAGAGGTTCGATACATCCAAGCGCTTAAACCTAATAAACAAGTTAATTGAAGAACAATTCTTGCAAACCATTGAAAGAAAGTGATTTGATAAAAATCGCCTTTAATAGAGAAATAACAAGGCTGAAAAACTAGATCTGAAAATGGATTATTCAAAAATAGCTTGCTCCATGGTTCAGGAATATCTGAAAGGGGAGCGAGTACTCCACCAAATATCAAGAATAACTTTCCGAAAAGCATGCGAAAATTCTTGGTTGAATAGAAACGAATTTGAAGACTGGTCAATAAAAAGGAATAGAGAGTATCCAAAATCGTAATCAAGGGAATAAGAGTTAAAAACCTCAACGCACTTATAGAAGATAAAGAAAAGTTATCGATAAAAAATGGCATAATGCTTATGTAAATCAATAGATAAAGCAGTCTACGACTTAATGTTCGGCTATAGATTAAAATAGTCGTGTACATAGGCCATGAGCGAGGACGAACAAATGAAAGTGAAAAGTCAGAGCTTGCTCGCTCTATTAATGGTTCTCGAAGAGTGGTCATAAAAAGAATTTCGGTCAGTCCTATGTATGCAAATAATGGCTCTATCCCCAAACTAGTGGCATTATGATTCAATCCAAGCCAAAGCTTGGAAAAGATCCAGATAAAGCAGGGATATAGGAGTAATCCACCTAACGTTCCGCTTAAGCTTGATTGTTCTTCTCGTACTGAGAAAAGTGCTAATTTACTATAAAATTTAATGGAATTTTTCATTTCTTCTCACCGGAATACCATTGACCGATAATCGACTCCAAACTAATTTCTTCAACTGAAATATCAACGATATTATTCTTAAAAATTGTCATGAAGTAATCGATGGCAGAAATTGTAGAAATTTGCTGGATATCAATCTGAAATTTTTTGATAAGACTATTATCTTCAATCACTTGAATTCCTTCTTTGACTTCTCTCAAATTTTGCAAGATAGGAGATGAAAGCAGGAGTTTAATGTTTCTTTTTGAAGCTAATCCTCCTTTTAACCCTTGAAGAGATCCGTCATAACCTACTTGTCCTTTGTTTATGAGAATAGCTCGATTGCAAATAGCTTCAACATCGCTAAGATCATGACTTGTAAGAAGAACTGTTGTTTTTTCTTCTTCTTGCCACTGCCTTAACAAAAGCCTAAATTTTGTTTTACCTACAATATCAAGGCCAATTGTAGGTTCATCTGCTAACAAAATGGAGGGACGATGGATCAAACCAGCAACAATTTCACATCGCATGCGTTCGCCCAATGACAATGTATTGGGAGGAGAATCAAGAAAATAGGTAATTTCGAATAGTTCAGCTAATAAGTGAATTCTCAATAACGTCTCTTTTTTAGATAAATTGTAGATGGCTCCAATCATCTCTAGGCTTTGTTTCACAGTGATATACATCCATAGATTACTTCTTGTTCCAAAAACTAATCCTAAGCATTTATTAGCTTCTGTGGTTCCAGATGGATACTTTTCAATCCAAGATTCGCCTTTTGTAGGCTTTAAAATGCCGCATATCAATTTAATAGATGTACTTTTCCCTGCTCCATTAGGTCCAAGAAAAGCTACCGACTCGCCTACCTTTATTTCAAGATTTAAATATTTAACAGCAGGAATGAGTTCTTTTTTTGCAAACCAGGATGCTTTCTTCCAAAAGTTTTTGGAAAGGTCGATGGTTTTCAGTGCGTATTTACTCATAAAGTAGCCTTGAAACTATTTGTTTCGCATGCACTGCAAAAGCAGCATTCAGAACTAGGTTGTAGCGGAAGATATTGACTATTAGAAAATGCAAACATGTCTAATTGTATCATTCCATTTAATACTTGTGACTCATCACAACCAGAAAGAAATCGAGATGCCTCATGAACTGCTATTGAACAACATGTTGCAATGGGAGGAGCAAAAGCCCGCTTTTGGATATTTTGATTTCGAAGTTTAGGATCGAGATCGCCACTTAATTCTAATGTTTTAATCGCACAAAAATAGCATGCAGTTTTATTGGGAATAGTTAATGGGCCTATCCAGGATCCGCCAAAGATTAAACAAGGTTTGCCTTTAACCATGGCAGCTTTTGCAATCATACCAGCTGGATGATCTGATGCTTTTTTAGATGGAAGATAACTGAATGGATTAAAGACGAGATCCACATTCTCCATAAAAGGATAAAGATCTTCCGCACTGCTTACTTTTAAGCAATGGCCAATAAATTTGATTTCAGAATCGGATTCTTTAATTTTTCTCTCACAGGCTTTTGTTTTAAGAGTGCCAAGGTCATTCCGATCATAAAGAACTTGTCGATGTAAGTTTGTAATTTCTACATGATCAAAATCGATACCAATAATATTGCGAATACCCATGCGTGCACATAAAAGTGCGACCCAAGATCCATATCCTCCAAGACCAATAATTAATACGGTGCTATTTTGTAAATTTTCGTTGATCTGTTCGCCAGAATAAATTTGATTTTCAAAAGTTCTAAAAAAACGAATTTGTCTATCATAAAGAGTCTCCAAGGTAGCACTTCGAACCTGATCATCCTCTATAAGGATTCCATAAGATTTGAATTTAGAAATCAATAAATGAAGAGAGCCTTCCTTTAGATCAAATTTTTCTGCAACTTTAGTTAAATCCTCAGGAAACTGAATGCCTTCACTTAGTAAATTTAAGAATAAAAAAATGGAAGGATTTTCTGATTTGATTTCATACTTCTTTTTTTTAAAAGAAGAATATATCTCGATAACCTTCTCTCCTCTTTTTCTTATTTCCCAACTGGATTGAAAGCGCAAAATCATTTATTAGCCTTAGTTAGCATGTACAGAATTTTCTGAGACAATCCCCATTGTAATGCTATAGATGGGAATGCACTTACTTGGATCTATCTCTAAGAATACGCACATTTGACTATCTTTCATTGCAGGGGAGGGCAGGCCACCTATCGAATTTTGCATTCCTTTCAATAAAATTTTTTGTGCTAATCTACCAGAATCAATGTAAATTTCCCTTAATGCTCGATTGTAAGGGAATTTTCTCATCGCTTCTTCTAAGTCGATTGCCAAAATAACTAAAAATGATGCAGTGTATGAAGCAGCCATTCCACATAGCAGATCCACAGCTTCAGTACGAAACAATCCTTGCTTGATTAAATAAAGTCCGTGTTGGATGGAACAGTAACGATAAATTCCTGGTTGGATTCCTTCAATATTAAAAATCACGATGTAATACTTCCAAATATCTGCAAAAATCTCTTCTTTGAGCTCTCTCAGCAATGTAGATAAAAAGTGCACTGGTATTGAGATCTCCTGAAATTTCCGATAAGTTTTTCTATTTAAAAGAGCCTGAATAGGGGAGAGCTGAGCATTCTCTGCTTTATTAGAAAAAGCAAAGTCGACACATTGCTGAGCCTGAGATGGAATTGTCTCGATTTGTTGTTTTGTTAGGTGTTCAGGTGGAGAAGATAAATAGTAGTCCAATGAGACTTGCCACTTGCGCTCCCACCAATGCTCGATTTTAGATGATTTATCAGGATCAGCCGATTGGACTTGTTGAGAATTTTGATAATCAATCAGATAATCACAACAGGAGGTAATATTATAAATTCTCATGATGTTATGTAAGGGACTTTTTAGTTTTATTGAAAACTCTTCAAAAGATGCAAAGGTTAGATAGGATAAGTCCATAATTAACAGTTCTCCTTATGCAAAGTCAAAATAGCCATCACTCCTTCCTCCAGTATCGAAGCTCCCATTTTCTTTAGTAAAGCATCTTCATTGAAATTCAAATGAATGCGAGTCTTGATCCCAAATTCCTGTGCAAGGATTTCTATAGTCGCAAGAATATGCCCTATATCCATATGGATCGTTCTAAACGTTCTTGGTTCTCGATAACGGTACATATTTCTTTCAAAAACGCTAGTCAGAACAATTGCACCAATTACTAGGGAATCTTTTTCCACTAAATCGTTCAAATAGCTAGATTTGTCTTCTATTAAGGAAAGCGAAATTGGATCAGTTTGAATATGATAAAACCCTTTTTGGATGTCTGCAAGGCCAATAGATAAAAAATAACCTTCGGTAGGATGACGACTTCCTCCTGAAGGACTTGTTCTTCTAATGAGTGGGACATCATCAATCCAATGACACGATTTTTCTCCTTTTTTCCCAAATGTAAATGCCAATAAATATTTAATTTTCTCAGAAATTTTATAATCTTGTACTTCAGCAATAGAGGAATTTAAGGATGGGAGTGGGATATTTTTAAGAGACGTATTGTATTTTTTTAAACGTTGTGTGTCTGGTTCTAGACTTTGGTACTTAATCATTTTCTTACGATCTATATCATGCCCCTCTCCTTCCTTTGTATAATCAAGAAAAGGAGCATCCCAAGTAAAGAAATGATAATTTGCGGCATCCTCCCAACCTGACTTTGTCCAATTAAGAAAATTGTCGAATAAGGTACGATAATCTTCTTGTTTTTCGCTAAAGATGATGATATTTTTGGAAATCAGGCTTTTCAGTGCATTTTCAAATTGTTCAGTTTGGATATTCAATTTAGAAGCAAGGAATTCAAACAAAGTTGATTTAGTAATGGGCTTGGCACAAGCTGCGACCATCAAAGCTCCGATAAAAGGCACAGCATAAAGCTTTTTCTCTGATAACTCTTCTATAGCCCAATAATTCTTGGTCATCGGGCAAGGAAAGCGTAATTTTATGGTTATATTAGTTTGCAAATAATCTCTATTATTTACCATGATCGTACATTCATCTTGTTTTAGGATGTTAAAGGGCTGCTTACAGCCCTCTTGTTTATTGATCATGTTGCAGGCATGGTCGATCAATTATATCTAATTCGAAGATCTCAAAATCATCATTTTGAGATTCTTCTTGCAGAACTCTTATATCCATAAAAACTCCTGAATTTTAAAAATTTAATATAACTTCTTTAAGTAGAAAGGTCCGTTAATTTATAGATTAGTCAGGCTTTTGATTCAAGTTATTTTAATGTGGAACACTGGAGTTCAATATCCCCTCTTAGACATTGAAGAAGCTCAATTAAAGATAGGAAAGCGTTTGTTAGTCTTTCTTATAGTATATTGGGTGGTGTAGCAACACAGCTATTAAAGCTCAGGGATCTTAGTAGACAGCAATAAGATATGCTTGAAAAAGAGGTAGTCCTAAACATTTATCTTTATTTAATTTTGAAGTCATATTTTGTTCTTCGGTTTAATTAAAAAAGATAACTAAATATGAATATTCTTATTAATTATTTATATTTTAAACCCAAGTTAATATAAAATCTGAATATCAGCTGTAGAACACACTAATTCTTTATCTCTATTGTTTCTGTAATCTATCATTTTAAAAATATCTTTAAGAGAAAGTTTATTTTCTTCACAAATAGTCAGTCCAAGTTTTAAAAATTATCAAAGTAAAAATATCGAAATAATTATAAAACTAAATTCATAATTTTTGATTAATTCTGAAAATAAAAGTTTAATTTTATTTATTTTTCTGCTTTGGAAAAGGCTGAGTCTAAAGCTAAATTGAGGAGTAAGACATTGACACACTCCTCTCCTAAAAAGCCAGCATATCTCTTTTCGGTTAACTGGCTAATCAGACTTTGAACTTGAGGTTGATGGACTTGCGGATCGAGCTGTCTAGCTTTTAAAATGCGTGCAATTTGTAAATGAGCTGTTTGAGGGGTGATATGGGGATCTAAGCCACTGCCCGAAGCATAGACCATTTCACTTGGCACCTCTTGCTTTTCTAAGCCATGAGCTTTGGCAAATAGAGTACTCCTTTGATCAACTGTTTCTTTTAAAAGCTGACTAGTAGGTCCTAAATTGCTGCCGCCTGAGGTTAAAGCATTGTAGTTAATAAAAGAGGGACGGGACCAAAAGTAAGATTCTTTTTCAAAATTTTGGGCAATGAGGTACGAACCAACGAGCCGGTTTTGATAAGTGATAAAACTGCCATCTGCTTGGTATTTCATCACGGTTTGCGCTAACACGGTAATTACTAGGGGATAAAGTACACCAGTTAAAAGGGTCAAACAGATAAAAACTCTGATGACAACTTGTAAGCTTTTCATAGAAATCCTCAATAACTTAAATGACTATTCCAAAAAAACTAATGATTAAATCAATTGCTTTAATGCCGATAAAAGGCACAATCAGCCCGCCCAAGCCGTAAATCAGCACATTATTTCTCAACAGCTTCTCAGCTGAAGTGGCTTGATAACTAACCCCTTTCAAGGCTAAGGGAATCAGGGCCATGATGATGAGTGCATTAAAAATCACTGCACTTAAAATAGCACTTTGAGGCGAGTGCAATGACATGATGTTGAGGATAGAGAGGGGACCGACTCCCGTTTTCTCATTGAGATAAAGAGTGCTAAATACCGCCGGAATGATCGCAAAGTATTTAGCTACATCATTGGCAATGCTAAAAGTCGTCAAAGCGCCTCGCGTCATCAGCAGTTGTTTGCCAATTTCTACAATCTCAATCAGTTTTGTAGGATTACTATCTAGGTCTACCATGTTGCCCGCTTCACGCGATGCTTGCGTCCCGGTATTCATGGCTACAGCTACATCCGATTGAGCTAGGGCTGGGGCATCATTGGTCCCATCGCCTGTCATAGCCACTAAACGTCCGCTAGCTTGTTCTCTTTTAATGAAGTCTAATTTCATTTCAGGCGTCGCTTCAGCTACATAATCATCGACTCCAGCTTCGGCGGCAATAGCGGCGGCCGTAAGGGGATTATCTCCAGTGATCATCACAGTCCGAATGCCCATTTTGCGCATGGCGATGAATCTCTCTTTAATGCCCCCTTTAATGATATCTTTTAAATAGACAGTGCCTAAAATTTTGTGATTATCGCTGACGAGCAGGGGAGTGCCGCCTTTTTTAGCAATCTCAGCGATGGCTGTTTTTAATTGATCGGGATAACTGCCGCCTTCACTCTCAATGTACTTGCGCATGGCATCTTGAGCCCCTTTGCGAATCCGACGGATGACCTTGCCTCCCTCATCTTTAAAATCGACGCCACTCATGCGCGTTTTAGCAGAAAAGGGGACAAAAATAGAGCTAGCTGTATCGAGTGACTCAGCTCTTAAGTCAAATTTAGTTTTAGCTAAAACTACAATCGAGCGGCCTTCCGGGGTTTCATCGGAGAGCGAAGCTAATTGCGCAATGACTGCACACTCCTTTTCAGTGACGCCTTCGACCGGTAAAAAAGCTGTAGCCATGCGATTGCCAATGGTAATCGTGCCTGTTTTATCGAGAATAAGTAGATCGATATCGCCAGCTGCTTCAACCGAGCGCCCACTTTTAGCAATTACATTGCGGCAAACTAAACGATCCATGCCGGCAATGCCAACTGCACTTAATAGGGCACTGATCGTCGTGGGAATGAGGCAAACGAGTAAAGCCACCAAAATGGGAATTGTCACTATCGATGCCACCGGATCTTTAGCTGTAGAATTGCTATAGATAGTAAAAAACTTAAGCGAGACGATGGTCACTAGAAAAATAATCGTTAAACTACTTAAGACAATGTGCAATGCAATTTCATTGGGCGTTTTCTGTCTTTTAGAGCCCTCAATTAAACTGATCATTCTGTCTAGAAAACTCTTGCCTATTTCAGACGTAACTCTAATCGTCAAACGGTCGCTAATCACTTTTGTCCCAGCTGTCACGGCACTTCTATCGCCTCCGCTTTCGCGAATCACCGGTGCGGATTCTCCTGTAATAGCCGACTCATCGACCGTGGCTACTCCCTCGATGACCTCTCCATCAGCTGGAATGGTATCGCCCATATCGCATAAAATCACATCGCCCTTTTTAATTTCGTTGGAAGGGGTTTTGATTTCAATGCCATCGCGAATCTGTCTAGCATAAGCTGTAATTTTTGTTTGGCGCAAACTAGCTGCATGGGCTTTGCCTCTACTTTCAGCCAGTGCTTGGGCAAAGTTGGCAAATAGAACCGTAAACCATAACCAAAGAGTAATTTGTAAATCAAATCCGACTAAGCTTTTATTAAATAATCCATGCAAGACGTAAAGGGTAGTGACACAAGCACCGAGAAAAGTAACAGCCATCACGGGATTTTTAATTTGAACTTTAGGATTGAGTGCGTAAAAAGACTCTTTAATCGCAATGCAGATTACTTTTTTATCTAAAAATCCCGATTGTGTATTTTTCATAAACTCCTAAAAAGAGCGGTTATCGAGCATGAGTAAATGTTCCATAATAGGTCCTAAAGCTAAGGCTGGGAAAAAGGTCAGCGCGCCCATAATTAAAATGACAAAAAAAAGTAAACTGGCAAAGAGTAGGGAATCTGTAGAGAACGTTCCGGCAGAAGGAGGTGAGATCTTTTTCTTAGCTAATAAGCCTCCTAAAGCTAAACTTGGCAGCACAATCGCTACGCGACCTACTAAAATAACAAAGCCTAAGAGGCTATTATAATAAAAAGTGTTGGCCTCTAAACTAGCAAAAGAGCTCCCATTATTATTAGCACAAGAAGCAAACGCATAGAGAATTTCCGATAAACCATGCGGTCCTGTATGGCCTAGACTAGCTAAGCCGGCTGGTAAAACGCAGCTTATGCCTGTACCTATTAAGATTAATAGGCTGGGAATCAAAACAGCTGCCATCACCCATTGAATCTCTCTTTTTTCAATTTTCTTGCCCAAATATTCAGGAGTTCTGCCTACCATTAACCCCGCTAAAAAAACAGTCAATAAAACCATCATTAGCATACTACAAAGTCCTACTCCTATGCCTCCAAAGATAACGCCACCTAACAGAATATTAAAGAGAGTAACTCCGCCAGCTAAGGGAGAGAGGCTCGAGTGCATGACATTGACTGACCCATTGCCCGTATCTGTTGTAGTAACGGCCCATAAAAGACTAGATGGAGTGCCTAATCTTAGCTCTTTACCTTCGTAGAGTGGATAAGCTTTGAGAATGGGATTGGGCCGCTGTTCGGCATACGAAGCTAAAGCCATACCCCCTAAATAAAAGGTAAACATGACGCCAAAGAGCAACCAGCCCTGTCTTTTAGAATTAATTAACAAACTGTAGGTATAGAGCAGAGCAGCTGGGATGAGTAGAATGGCTAAATTTTGTAAAAAATTAGTTAAAGCGGTCGGATTTTCAAAAGGATGACTGCTATTGGCATTAAAAAATCCGCCTCCATTAGTGCCGATTTGTTTAATGGCTAATTGAGAAGCAACAGGACCTAAAGGAATCATTTGCCTCTGCTTTTCTAACGTCTCTAGTTGTAAAGGAGCATCCACTGTTTGAATCACACCTTGACTAATCAATAAGAGAGCTAATAAGCAGGATAAGGGTAGCAAAATGTAGACTAAGGAACGAACTAGATCGACCCAAAAATTGCCGACTGTTTCCTGCATTTTACCCGTTAATCCTCTAATGAGTACGAGTAATACAGTCATGCCAGTCGCTGCACTTAAAAAATTTTGAACAGTTAGACCTACTAATTGACTTACATAACTTAATGTTGTCTCCCCAGCATAGGATTGCCAATTTGTATTAGTTACAAAACTGATGGCAATATTAAAAGCTAAAGATAGGGAAAGAGCAGGAAAATGTTGAGGATTGAAAGGCCACAAATTTTGGGTCAACAATAAGAGCCATAAAAAAATAAAGCCGACAAAATTAAAGTAGAAAAGAGCTTTAGCATAAGCTGTCCAGGTTAACTCTTGTTGCGCATCTACTCCCCCTAACCGATAACAAAGTCTCTCTAAAGGAAATAATAGGACATGAGCCCTTGTTTTTTTTCCTGAAAAAACAGCTGCCATGTAACGGCCTAAAATAGGCATTAAGCTAATGAGAATGATCCAGAAAATAGCCAGTTGAATTAGGCTGATCCAAGACATGAGAGCTCCCTTCTAAAATTTCTCAGGATAAACAATTGTATAAATTAAGTAGGCAAATGTTAGCAAAACTAAAGGAGCTATTAACATAAATTCTATTTGCATAAGTCCTATACTACTTTTATTTTGAATAAAACTAATTTTGGAGAAAAATTTTTTAGCTATTCTCTCTGCTATTCTATTTAACTTGTAGGATTGACAAACGCAAGAAATAAAGTCATTATTTTAAACAGACCTTTAATTAGTCAAAAAAATAGTTAACGACTAGAGTAATGATCAATCGTTTGCCCTTCCTCATTGATAGCCGTGAAATGACAATTATCTTCCTGAATGTTAACTAAAATTACATTGCGAGAAGCTAAGGTTTTAGCTAAATACCAAGTGCTAAAAGGATCTTTGGGAATTCGCGGTTTTTCAACAGCCCATCCTCCATCGCCTAAATACACAATTCCTTGAGGATGAATTTTTTCATTTAATAAAGGACGCGTGCGTTTATAAGCGTGATCGTGATGTTCAAAGACCTGCTTAACTCCAAATTTTTCAAAGAGAGGCACCCAATATTTGCGAATTTTTTTGTTAATTTTATTGTCATATTTTCTTACTGAAGGAAAAGCAGCCACATGATAGATCGGAAATTTATAAGGGATGGAAAGACGCGCTTTTAAAGTCGTGTATAACCAAAAAGTCTGTAAACCCTCTACTTTATGCGTATGTTCTGAATCTAACAAAATTAAGCTGAGGTAATTGCCAAAATCTAATGCTTGATAACCTTGAGCAGGGGCTTTAGCAAAAAGAGTATAAAAAAATTGAGCCTTAGCAGGCGTGCGATTGCGATGGCCTTTGACCTCGTGATTGCCAATCACTGGGATTAGCGGAATCAACCGGCCATCTGTTGTGACTAATTGATTTTTCCAGGCTATTAACCAATCCAACCAACGCGGCATAGATTTAGACAGGTTGCTCGGTTTTTCTTCATTGTAAACTAAATCTCCTCCGCAAACCACAAATAGAGGATCTAAGCTAGCCACTTGACGATTCATCTTAGTGAGCAGATCTAACCCATCGTGATAAATATCTCCGCCTACTACAAAACGAAAAGGAGTGATCAAGTTTGTAGGCATGGTACGAAATTTATAGATCTTTCCTTCAAGCCCAAAACGAAACTGGTACTCTGTATAGGGCAGAAGCTGAGTCAGTTCAAGATGGTAAATGAGATAAGGATACTTTTCCGGCATCGACACATACGCACCTTTTACTCGGTGCCAGTTATGTTCTCCTATTTTTTGATATTCAAGCTCATCTTTCAACAGATTAGCAGGCGTAATCCAATGAATCATCATCGTCGTATCGGGATGTTGTTGCCATGTTAGATAAAGAGCCAGCGGATCAAAACCTGTAGCTTTTAAAGGAAATGACAAGCAGGCTAAATAGAGAAAAGATAGAAAAAAGAGGTGTTTAATTTTTGTCATGACAACCGACCTACACAAAGCACACATTTTCTAGTAAGAATTGCACTAAATTTTTATACTATCTATTGATATCATCTGTTTTACTATTAACATAAAAAGAGATTCTTAAAAAAATGACTAGTGAAATCAAGCCTACTTTTTCTACTAATTCTTTTGTAAGCGATAAAGAAAAGAAGTCCTGTTTTGTTAAAGTATTAGTAACTGACATTCTATATCATATTTTCTCATATTTAAATCTTTGTCAATTGACAACTGTTTGTCTTACAAGTAAAAGGTGGCATATAATAGCCTCTACAAAGCTTTTATGGAAACAAGCTATTTACCGCGAATTAGCTTTTAGCCAGGCTAAATGGATAGAGCATTTTGGAAAAGAACAGATACAAGAACTAGAGGAAAAAGAGGAAATTAACTCTTTACCTCTTGAAAAAATTATTGAAACTTATGATTATTTTCATGCCACTATCTCGCAAAAAAGTGTTAAGGAAACATTGGTGCTGGTCAAAACGCCTAAGCTTTATGTAGGCCAATTGACTTTAGAAGTACTAAGAGATTGGGCGAAAAAATACTTCTCAGAGGAAGATAAGCTCTTTACTAATCTTTGGGGAGATATAATTGATTTACTAAAAGATGAAACGCTAACGCAGAGTAGTTGGATAATTATGACGACCGATGTCCTTTTAGAAAGTAGACATCAAAGTTATGAACAGCAAAAAGAGCTGATCGCTAAGCTTAAGCTAAAACAATTTTCCGATTATGATATGCCTACTGTACTAGAAGCTGTTATCTGTATGCTAGCCCAGTTTTTTATCTCTTCTAAAAAATTATTTGGAAATCAGGAGCATGAGCTGACTTATACGCGTTGTCAACATTCCGTTTATCTAAAAAAGGTCTGCCATCCTACTTGTTACCGAACAGATCAACTCTATCCTTTAGTCGTGGGCCGCCGGCAGATTGGTAGCTTTGATGTAGGGCCTAATAATTGCGATAGTCTTGCGATTGGCATTGCTCTTGTAAAGAAATTGGGTAAATAGCATGCGCATTTTATTAGCTCAACTCAATCCCAAAATTGGCGATCTGAAAGGCAATACCGAAAAAATTATAGCAGCGATTCATCAAGGGCGCTTAAAACAAGCACAGTTAGTCGTTTTTCCAGAGCTTGCTCTAACGGGTTACTCACCACAAGATCTTCTTTTACTGCCTCATTTTATCGAAGCCACCTCTTTTTATTTTCAACAGATTGTGGCGGCTACGACCGCCATCACAGCGATTGTAGGCTTACCACGTTGCAATCCTGATTTCATAGATAAAGGACTATTTAACAGTGCAGCTGTGATTCACGATAGGCAGTTGTTAGGGTATTATGATAAAATGCTCTTACCTGAATATGATGTCTTTACGGAAAGACGTTACTTTGCACCAGGTTATACCATGAAAACATGGCATCTGGCAGGACAACAGGTTGGGATTACCATTTGTGAGGACTTATGGCAACATAGCGAGCAACTAAAATCTAGCCATTATACCTCTAATCCCATTCAGGAATTAGCGCCTCTTTATCCTTTGCTCGTGATCAATCTTTCCGCTTCGCCTTACAGTTTGAATAAATTTGTTACGCGGCAACTAGTAGGCACAAAAGTAGTCTCTTCGCTCTACTGTCCTTTATTATTTTGTAACCAAGTAGGCGCTAATGATGGGCTCATCTTTGATGGACACAGTTATCACATGGATGCGAATGGTCAAATTGTGCAACTAGCTAAAGGATTTGAAGAGGATTTTCTATTAGTCGATCTAGAGCAATCTGTTTATGCTCCTTCAGGCTTCTCTTTTCATCAGGTAGATCAAATAGCACAGCTCTATCAAGCCTTACTGTTAGGCATCCGCGATTATTTTGATAAAGGGGGATTTAAAACAGCTTGTTTAGGTTTATCCGGAGGCATCGATTCAGCTTTAGTTGCTTGTCTAGCAGTGGATGCCTTAGGAGCCTCTCAAGTGCACTGTTTTTATCTGCCCTCGCGCTTTTCTTCTACCGAAAGTCAAGAGGATGCTAAGCAGCTCACTAGCCATTTAGGACTTGCTTATCGAGAACTTTCAATCGATGACCTTTACAGTCATTATTTACAGACTTTAGAAGTGGAGTTTGCCGGCAAAGCAGTCGATGTAACGGAAGAGAATATTCAAGCACGCATTCGAGGGTTGCTTTTAATGGCTATCTCCAACAAAGAGGGTTCGATTTTACTCAGCACAGGGAATAAAAGCGAGTTAGCTATGGGCTATATGACTCTTTATGGCGATATGTGTGGAGGTTTAAGTGTGCTTAGCGATGTGACTAAAAGTCAAGTTTATCAACTAGCTACCTGGCTTAACCGACACAACGAGAGAATTCCCATACGCACTTTAACTAAAGAGCCTTCAGCTGAATTGCGGGCTAATCAAAAAGATAGCGATTCTTTACCCGCTTATTCTGTAATTGATCAAGTTTTGCACGCTTATGAACAAGAGCTATTAGCCCCTGAAAAAATTGCAACTATGTATCATCTTTCTTTATCCCTAGTCAATGACTTAATTGCCAGGTTGCATCGCTACGAATATAAGAGACGTCAAGGTGCGCTAGGTTTAAGAGTATCAGAAAAATCTTTGTCGACAGGTCGACATTTCCCTATTGTTCAAGGCTTTGTATAAATTTTCTTCTTTTTTTTTAGCTATTTAGTTAGCTTGAAAATTTAGATAGAAGAGGAAAATGGCTAGATGAGTGCATTGCCTTTAATCTCAATTATCGTTGTTTCTTACAATACTTGTGCACTTTTAGAGTGCTGTCTACAAGCTATTTATAGTTCCCTTTCTGGCTTAGAAGGCGAAGTGCTTGTCATCGATAATGCTTCGACAGATGAGTCTACCCATATGGTAGCTGCAAAATTCCCCAATATAATTTTGATTAAAAGTGTGATTAATTTAGGTTTTGCAGCAGCTAACAATGTAGGTTTTAGGCAAGCGCGCGGCAAGTACTGTGTGTTAGTTAATTCCGATGCTTTCCTCGAACCTTTGACTTTAATCGAAGTCGTCAAGCGTATGGAAGCTAATCCTCAAATTGGCTTGGGAGGCGTCAGACAAATTGGTCAAGATCACTCTTTTCAACCCTCAGCCCGTCTTTTTCCCTCTTTTAAAATCGATTTTTTGCGTCTTTCTGGTTTAGCGAGTCGCTATGCCTACTCTAAATTTTTTGGTCAAGCGGATCGCACTTGGGCTAATCCTGTGGAAACGACTGAAACCGACTGGGTCACAGGGGCTTTTGCCATTATTCGCAGTGATCTATTGAGAACTATAGGACCATTTGATGAACGCTTCTTTCTCTATTTTGAAGAGGTTGACCTATGCAAGCGCTTCAAAGCAGCTGGTTATCAAATGATTTGCTGGGGCGATTTAACGATTGTGCATTTGGGAGGAGAATCGGCTAAACACCATGCTTCATTATTTTTTTCTAAGAACGGGGCTCAGTTAACTCTCTGGCGCATGCGCAGTCAGCTTTATTATTACCGCAAACACCATGGCTATTTAGGCGCTTGGAGTAGTAAAATGCTAGAAATGAGCTGGCAGCGAGTGCGCTATCTCAAGAACTTTTGGCAACAGGGTGTAAGTCAGCAAGATAAAGCTAAAGAAGCAGCTAGGCTAATGGAGCTCATGCAGCAAGCCTGGCAAGAAACGCAAGGCGGTCAAACAACACCTATTACTCCTTGGTGATGTCGCGCCGCTCTGTGCGGGTCCACTCTCCCTTTTTTTTACTTCCTTTAAAAATTTTGGGTAAAATAAGGATTTTCCACAGCACATAAAAAGGCGCCAGGCCAATGGCCGCTAAATTTTTTCTCCATTCTTTAGCTAGGCTTAAAGTTAAAGCTAGGTAGAGAGTGACACAGCTTAACCCGAAAAGGCCATAGTATCTTAAAAAAGGAAAGGGCAAGACAACTAGTAATAATAAACCAGCTATGTGATAGGTTAAAGGGAGTAAAGCTAAGTCTAAAAAGGGTTCGAATAACCTCCATTGACCTTTGAAAATCTCTTTGATAAGGTCAGGTCCGCTGTCTATTAGTTGGCGTATTCGACCGCCTTCCCAACGGGCACGTTGCATAGCTACACCTTGTTGAGAAGGGGGCATTTCGGCACGAACCGCCGTCTCTTCACTAAAAAAGACGCGGTATCCAGCTCGTACCAAGCGAATGTGATAAGCCATGTCTTCGACAATAGAATCGACTTGATAAGGCACCTTTAATAGAAGTTGACGACTAAGGGCAAATCCATTACCTAAAATACCAGTTGATAGTCCCCAGGCTTGCTTACTGAGCGGCCTCAAATAATTGACGGCTAAAAAAGCTAGATAGAGCAATCTTTCTTTAGGTGTATTTTGCGTGCAGCTTAAGGAATAATGCACTTGTAAAGCTTCCAACGGCTGCTCAAACGCTGCTTGTATGACAGTAATTAAATTGGATTCAACAAGCGTATCGGCATCTAGGATGACAAAGATATCGTAATTCTCTTTTAAAAGAATGTTAAAGGCGTAATCTAGCGCAAAATTTTTACCTCGATGCTGCTCATCCGTGCGGTATAAAACGCGTACTTGATTAGCTAGTGCTAAAGCAGCTGTCTGATCTGTACAATTATCGGCTATCACGATGGTATCAAACTGACCTGCGCATTTTTTGATGCTCTGCAATGTTTGTTGAATGTGATACGCTTCGTTGTGAGCTGGAATGATCAAGGCTAACTTTTTTAGAGGATGAGTCAAAATTGATTGAGATAAAAAGGCACTCTTTTTAGTTTTAAAAAGAGCCCCTAAGCTAATAAAAAGCAATTCTAAGTTACCCAGTACAGTTAACAGAATAAGAAACAAACCGCAGGTCATCATCAAAAAATTCATTTCTTGTTCCTTAAATCTAAGTACATCTGAAAGATATCGACTAATTTTTGACTATTATTTTGTAAATTGTACTTTTCTTTAATGCGTGCACGACCAGCCTTTCCCAACTCTTGACATCTTTTAGGGGAATCAATCAATTCTTTAATTGCTTGTGCTAACGATTCGACATCAGCTGGGATCACGAGTAAACCCTCTTGAGAAGAGCCAATTAGCTCGGGAATGCCATTGATCGAAGTGGCAATACAGGGTATTTCCATGGCCATAGCTTCCATTAATGAAATGGGAATCCCCTCAGCGAAACTAGCTAACACAAAAATGTCAGCTTTTTGGTAACATTCCAGCACTTGCGCTTGATTCAGCGCCCCGCTCAATGTAATAAAAGCTTGTAAGTGTTGCTCATCGATCTCTTTTTTTAAACTCTCTTTATCCGGTCCATCGCCTACTAAATTAAGGTGTATAGCATAGCCTTGTTCTAAGAGTTTTTTCACAGCTGAAAGGAGAATAAATTGGCCTTTGGTGGATACTAGTCGGCCTACGCAAATGAGTTGACAAGGTAAGACAAGAGAATAAGCAGTTCGAGAGCATTTAATAGAGGGTACATAGCGCTCTATATCTACCCCTAAAGGACTAACTTCCAATTTATGCCAATAGGTAGAGGAAGAAAGACGCATCAGTTGACTTTTGGCATAAAAGCCGATACAACAGATGAAGTTAGCTCGTTCTATTTTTTCTTTAAGATGGTATAAAGTTACATCGTAAAACTCATCCGGTCCATGCACTGTCATCGAAAAGGTAAAGGGATAGAGCTTACAAAGAATTAAGGCTACCGTAGAAGCGGCATTGGCAAAATGCACATGTACATGAGTCATACCTTGCCTTTTCATCCAAGATCCAATTAGCAGGGCTTCTACAAAATAAAAAAGGCTATAGACTATTTTTATTAGATCGGTTTTAGCTAAATAAAAGGCAAAGATTAAGCCTTTTAAAAAGCAAAGAGGATGGCTAAGCAGCAAACGCATGCCTGCTTTTAAGACCTGCATTAACCCTTGCTGCTTAACATAAAAAGTATGTTCTACTTCCGCTTGTTCTACTGTTCCTCGTCTATTTAGAGGAATATCGGTGAAATTAATCGAAGCTACTTCAATTGTTAAGCCTCTTTTTCTCAATTCGATGACTTCGCGCAAAATAAATGTATGGGAAAAAGCAGGATAACGGCTAATGAGATAGGCAATTTTCATCTTATTTCAATAAAGGGGGGTGTGAAAAATCGTAATTTACTGTTGTACGCAAATAACCCTCAATCCATCCAATCAATAGAAAAAGTAAGGGTTCCATCTGCCCTAAAAGGGCGACTGTCGCTAGAATTGAACCTACACTGAGTAAAATGCTAAAAAAAGTAAAGGCTAATGAGCGATAGAGCATGTGTTTAGAGGATAACTGGATGCCGCGCACTAAAAGGCGTAGACTATAATAAATAATAATAGCGATAAAAAAAATGACAACTACAATTCCTCTAGTTAAGAAAAGCAAAAGGTAATGGTTATCAATAGAAGGCAGAGGCTGATCTTTGGGAAGAGAACGGAAATTCCAACCCCAATAGGGATACTCTAAGCCTTGGATGATGTAATTATCTAATAATTTTTTTCGATAGGCAATCGTATCATCTTCTATGGAAGATAGGGAAGAATCCACACCTGCATAGTGATTAATGTATTGCATAGCACATAAAATGAGCATGGAAACAAGAAGGCTACGCCACAGTAAACTGAGCCAACGGTGTTTTGAAAATCCGATGCCTATAAATAAACTTCCCAGAGCAATACCTATAAAAGGTCCTCTAGAAAAAGTAAAAATTAACCCGATGACTAATACAATAGCTAGCCAAATACCTTTAGAAAAATAAGTTACCGAAAGAATAAAAAACTTCTTTTCCCAAAATTTATTTTTTATGAGCCAGTAATTAAGGAATAGCACGATCCCAATGACGGTAGCAAAAGAGATCGCTTCTGGAAAGGAGCCCTTAATGCGAATAAAGCCATAACGCAAAGCGGGTAGGTTATTACTGCCTTCTAATTGATCCGCTGGAAAAAAGGGACCTAAAAATTTTAGAAAAGGATTATCATAAAAGCGCTCTTCATAAGCTGAAATTAAGACGATTATAAAGATGAAAAATACCAACCGCTTGGCTAACTTAACCGTCAAATATTTTGAAAATATAAAATAACGCCCTAACAAATAAGGCGCTAAATTAACAGTGAGAAGAATAGCGAGTAAATTGAGAGTGTCACCTCTGTCTTCTCCTATGTAATCTTGATCACTTCGAAACTGAGAGTAGACACAACAACCGATGTAAAGAATAATGAGTCCATCACCAATACTCCATTTACTAAGGATCAGCTTAGGCAAAGCGATTAGAAAAATGGGAATGATCATCACTTGACTAATGGTCATCAGAGGGATACCGGGAATTTTAGCTTTAAAAGTAGCTGGGATAAAAATGAGCAGCGGGAGATAAAGTGAGAACAGCGCTCTTTGTGGAGTGAATAAAAGAGCATAACGAGCCGTTATAAGCGTAGCAATTAACCATACAAGCCACATAGCGTTCTTATACCCCAAAAAATAGCAAAAACTTTATCTTTCAAATTTTTAATACTAACTTTTTTAGTTCTTTTCTATCTTAAAATAATATTCTGTTGGATTCCTTTAGTATTTATATATAAAAATTTTTTATTTCACTGTAATAAGAGGTGTGCTATTGATTAATTTTTAAAGCAACTGAGTGATTAACTCATTTAGATGGCAAAAATTCTCATTTAAAAGGGGAAAAAATGAAAAAATTCAGCCTCATCTTCTGCTTTGCTCTTTTGGGAATTTTTGCTTTTCAATTATTAGACTATGCTCAAGGGATAAAAGATAAAAATAGCGATAGCTTAGCTTTTCAAATTGCGCCTCAACCACTCAATCACCATCAAACTCAACGCTTAGGCATTAATTTAGGGGTCAATACCTTTTGGGGAGCGGGTCAGCTTTTAAATAATATTTTATGGGATCCAAGTTTTGAAGGGTATTGCGATCGCATCTTAGTGCTAACTACTGGAAATGATTCTCAAAGTTTTACGGATGAAAAGGGCTGGGGCTATGTCGATGGCTACTGGAATCAAGCTTCTTTTACCATTAATACCGGTCATTCAGCTGGAGTAAAAGGCACGATTACGCGCTCAGTTCAAGCTAATGCGGAAGGGTTACCACAATATTTTACGGATACCCCTCTACCTCCTTTAGAAAAGCAGGATGTGATTGTGTTAACGAAAACTGTGACTGATCAGCCTTTATATGGCACTTGGCGCAGCGAGACACCTACAAAAATAAAAATAGATCAAACAACTAAAAGGCCGGGAAGTCCTGGCAAACAGTCTTTAGTGCTTTTAGCAGGCCCTCATTGGGATACGCGTGCGGCCCTAAACTCCTATTTTGACACGCTGAATAAAGCAGGTAAACTATTATTAGTAGAAGGAGAGTGGCAGCTCAAATTTTGGGCTAAAGCGGATCAGCAAGATTCTACTTTAACCATAGAATTCAGTCGTTCTAATGGCTTACCAGCTTTTTTTAAAAAAATAGTTGAACTGACATCTGATTGGCAAGAGTACACTTTTAACTTCATAGGTCAGGATGAAGGCGGAGCCGAAGCGTTAAATTTTTCTTTAGTTGCTAATGGCAATGATAGTCAAGTTTGGCTAGATGATCTATGGCTTGGAGCTATCCAATCAGGTCCCTCTACTTTTCGGACAGAAGTCATAACGGCTCTAAAAAAGATTCAGCCCTCTTATATTCGCTCGACTGAGCCTGCGGATACTTTAGAGAACTGGCTAGCAGAAGATTTTGCCAGAAAATCTTTTACTACGCATATCTATAGCACAACTAATCAGAACTACACCTACTCCTTAAGTCAATTTCTCGATCTTTGCCAAGAAGTCAAAGCTAATCCTTGGATTATTCTGCCTGTGACTTTAACAGAAGCTGAATATAAACAGATCGGTGCGTTTTTAGCAGAAAAAGCTCCTAAAGAGCGCTTTGACACAGTCATTGTGGAATTGGGAAATGAAAGCTGGAATTGGATGTTTAGAGCCATTGATATTCCCTATGCTAAGAGCTATGGGGCTGTTTTTGAAAAAGCTATCCCTGCACTTAAACAAGCGGCAGGTCCTACTGTTAACTTGATTACTTTTGCCAATGGCCAAAGCGATAGTGTCGATAACACGCGGCTTTTTTTAGAAGCGACGCCTAGTGCAGATGGAGTCGATCTAGCTCCTTATTGTTTTAAAAAACTGGATACAGGTTTATCAGAAGCTCAATCTCTAGATGTAGAATTTATAGTAGACTCTGAAAATCAGATCCAATTAAATGCACAACAGATTCGAGCAGCTCACAAAAAACTAGCGATTTACGAAGTTAATTTGCATACCACAGAGGGTTCAGCTACTACAGGTGAGCTTAGACCCTATGTAGGAGGGGCTGTGGCTGGCACAGCATTAGCTCAACGTTTAATCTACTCTTTATTACAAGGAGCAGATCCTATTATTCTTTACGTACTGGCAGGGTATGAAGCTACTACAGATACAAGTCATGCTACGATTCCTCTATGGGGAATCATGCGCGATTTAAGTCCTACGAATCGTTTTCGCCCTACTGGCTTAACCATGCGCATGCTCAACTCTACTATTCTTCCCACTATGCATTCGATTCACAGCTTAAAGCCGGGTGAGTCCAATGAAAATGTCAATTTAACAATGGTAGCTTTTCAATCAGCTCAACGATGGTCGGCAGCTATTGCTTCTTCCAATAATGAGGATAGAGAACTAACTTTTAATTTTCCAGAGGATGGACGTCAGCTACCTGCCTATTTATTAACACTTCAAGCAGATACTATTTTTGCCGATAATGAAGAAACTGAACAAGTCACTATTCAAGCAACTAGGCTAAGCCCACAACAAAGAGCCGTCACTTTTACAGTACCCGCTTATGGTTTTGTGACTTTAACTTCCAGTTTACCGGAAGACATAAAAATTAAATAAACGTTTTAAGAAAAGGTCTGTTTTTATCCACTTTTGACAGTGAAAACATTTTCATAAGGAGTAGAGTAGTGTGCGCGATAGGGAATCAAATAGTCATAGGTTTTGATGAGCTGATTATGGGCTTCTATCAGATCTTTATATTTTTCTAGTGTAGGTACTGCTTTTAAATGCTCCTTTTTGTGCTCAAAATATATACGATCATTATCACCTTGAAGGAGATACCAAAGAATACCAGTAGGGAGAGCCCAAAGCAAACAATCGCTTAACTGTACTTTGTCTCGTTTTTTAATCCCATACTTAACAAAACTCAATTCAGCTACTCTTCTCACTCTTTCTAATTGTTCTGTTTCTGTACAGTTAGTTAACTGCTCGTTTTGATAGATAAGCATTTTATACTTCAATTGAAAAACATGGAGAATTTTGCATATAGTTTGATCAACTCCTCTAGCCTTTGTTGAAATAGCGTGAAAATCTTTATCAAGATACGCCTCCCAATCCATTTTCTCCCAATATTTTTTGGGAAGCTCGTTTCCTATTGGCTCATTAGCTGGAGGCAAGTCTATACAGTTTAAAAGAAATTCTATCTTGGCTTTTCCACCTAAGGGTCCTTGATTATTTTTTCTCAAGTGACTTTCAATAGACTCAGCTACTTTCTTCTTTAATTTTGCTACTTTTCTCTCATATGTTTTCTCTCTAAGAGCTACATACTCTTTTAATTGATTTTCATTTTTAAGAATTTTTGCAAATTTAGTTTGTCTCATACTTAATTTAATCGAGTCCGCCATACCATTAACAATCATTAGAGGAGTCACTATAACCAAAGCGGGCCAGGCTAGAATAGATAACACAAGAAAGCTAATTTTTATCCAAGGTTCAAGTTTAATTTTTTCAGATTCTTTATACTGGAGTTCCCAAGTTTGAGAATTAGAAACAAGAGAGATATTCATCCTTAAAATTCCTTTAAAATAGTAAAATCAATAAAGTCTATTTATTATAAATATTTTTATATAATTAATTTATCTTATACTTTATTATATCTAAAAAAATTAATTATATTAATTTTATCAATTAAAATCTATTAAATTATTGGATAGAGTATTATCTTCTCAATAAAGATTTATTCTATTCTCACGAGTCGCTAATCCATTTTTATTAGGCATTTGATCCTATACTGCATTATAGCTAGACAACTGGCTTTTATTTTGTTAATCTATTAGGTTAGTAAACTGTTTATAGATCAACAGCAAAGGTATAAAGGGTAATTTAATGGCACAAGAAAGTACAAACGAATTTAGAAGCGGTATGAAAGTTGAATTAGAGGGGCAGCCCTATACGATTGTGTCGAATGAATTTTTTAAACCAGGCAAAGGACAATCTCTTAACCGGTTGCGCTTAAAACATTTGATTACAGGACGAACAATTGATCGCAATCTCAAATCAGGCGACAAATTAGATGTAGCTGATGTGGTCGAGATTAAGATGCGCATGTTGTATAAAGAGGTCGATGGTATTGTATTCATGGATGATATCTCTTTTGAGCAAGTTAAAATTTCGCTCACTAGTCTTGGCGATACACTACAATGGTTAATGGATGATCAAGTCTACAATATTATTTTCTATAAAGGTAATCCCATTACGGTAGAACCCTCTACCTTTGTAGAAATGGTCATCATCGAAACTTCTCCGGGAGTTCGTGGAGATACAGCTTCAGGACGCGTCTTAAAACCAGCTATCGTAGAGAGCGGTGCTAAAGTTCAAGTGCCGATTTTTGTCGAGCAAGGAGAAAAAATCAAAATTGATACGCGCACAGGGGATTACGTTTCACGCGTCAATTAGACTTTTATGCTCTCTACTCCAAACTTAGCTATTTTAAAAGATCGTGCGAGATTATTACAGGAAGCACGCTCTTTTTTTTCAATGAGACAAATCCTAGAAGTCGATTGTCCTATCATTAGTGCGGCTGCTTCAGTGGATGCGCATATTGATCTCATCCCTGTACTAGAGGCCAATCATACAGTGCGCTATCTTCACTCTTCTCCAGAGTATGGTATGAAAAGATTGCTGGCTCAAGGTATAGGCGATATCTACCAGCTCTCGCATGTCTTTCGTCAAGGAGAGTATGGTCCTAAACACAATCCTGAATTTATGATGGCCGAGTGGTACCGCTTAGGTTTCTCTTTTGAAGCCCTTATTCAAGAAACTATCCAATTTATTGTGCTCTTTCTTGGCAACTTACCTCATGAAATCCTCTCTTATCGGCAAGCTCTTCTAAAATTTACTGGTTTGGATTATCTCAAAGTTTCTACTCAAGATTTAGAAACTTACCTAGCTGATAAAAAAATCGATTGTCCATTATCTTCTTTAGAAAAAACTAAGGATAATCTGCTCAATCTTATTTTAGGTATTTTGGTAGAACCCTACCTAGGACAAGATAAGCTAACTGTTTTAGCTTATTATCCCGCGTCTCAAGCAGCACTTGCACAAACTCAATGGCATCGAGAGGAGAAGGTAGCAGAACGATTTGAAATCTATTTTAAAGGTCTAGAACTATGTAATGGTTACCATGAATTGACTCACGCTACAGAACAACGCCAGCGTTTGATGGAAGCAAATCAGCTGCGTGAGGATTTAGGAAAAGAGAGATTGCCTTTAGATGAAAACTTCTTGCAGGCACTAGAATTGGGCTTGCCCGATTGTTGCGGAGTAGCTGTAGGCTTTGATCGCTTAATGCTATTGAGGCATCATGCTTCTAACCTCAGTCAGGTCCTTCCATTTGCTTGGACCTTAGCTTAAATAACAGTAGAAGATACAGAAGGTACATCCTGAGCTTTTTCAATACTACTCTCCCATTCTTTGACATACTCTAACAAAGTCTCTTTATCGGGTTGAGTTTGCAAGATGGAGATCATTTGTGGTAAATGACTCAAATGGGCAATTTTTGATAAAAGGTGCAAGTGTCTTTTATCTTCACAGGCAAAGAGAAAGAAGAGAATAGTGACTGGTTTGCCATCAATGGCATCATAAGCTAGAGGTGTTTTAGGAAAAGCAATGACTACAATATCTTGATAATTGCGCAATAAATAATCTCTAGTATGAGGAATGGCAATGCCATTGCCAATTCCCGTAGACTGGAGATTTTCTCTATCCATTAATAAGGCAGTCAACGCCTCGACATCTAAATCTAATTTTTCAGCCACAGCATGCATGGTATTTTTAATCACCTGCTCTTTAGTCTCTCCCACTACCTGATGTAAAACATCTCCCTTATGCAAAGCACGATAGAGACTGAATTGTCTAAGGCCATTTTTGGCCGATAATGTTACCTCTTCAGATAAGATCGTATTTATTTTTTGAAATGGCGTGCCTCCACTAGTCTCTAAGCATTGACTAATGACCCATCCTTCAATCTCTATACGGCTAAATCTAAATTGATTGTTAATGCGATAAGCAGGGATTTTTTCTTCGCTTAACCAACGACGAATTGTCTTTTCAGATACATTTAAGAGCTCTGCGACATCTTTGATTTTTAGATCCATCCTACTACCTATAGCAAAAACAAATTAAAATGGTTTTAAAAGTTCGATAATAGCTATTGGTGAATTCAGTGTTAATATTTTTTTTCGTCTAATTTCATCTTTAAGTGCAACAGTTAGTCTTGAAAGGATTTGTAAATATTCTGTTTGCTTATCATCGGGACCGCCAATCATGAAAATAATGCGTACGGGGGTACCATCTAGGGCTGACCATTCTATTCCCTTTTGTAGAATTCCAATAGCAATAAAGAAGTCATCATAATTAGCTAACTTAGCATGGGGAATAGCTACACCCATTCCAATTCCTGTGGAAACTAACCGTTCGCGGTCAATAATTGCTTTATAAAAGATAGAACTATCCTCTAGCTTACCTTGCTGTTGCAAAACCTGAACCATAGCTTGCAAAGCTTCATCACGCGTTTCCGTCTTTAAAAAAATAATCAGACGAGGATCGAGATATTTAGAAATTTTTATCATAAAATTAGAGGTTTTTAGTAGCTGTGAAGATAAATTTTAAGAAGTAAAGGGGAGTTTGCTAGTTGACTATCGATGAGTTTATCAGTGAGTTCCAGTATGACCATAGCCTCCTATCCCCCTTAAAGTTGCAGGTAGTTGCTCTTGAACTACAAATTTTGCATAAACGACAGGAGCTAGCACAAGTTGCGCAATTCTCATATGAGGCGTAATAGTAAAAGGTTCTTTGCTATGATTGATCAGAATAATGCCGATTTCTCCTCTATAATCTGCATCGATTGTTCCCGGAGTATTTAAGATAGTAAGGCCATGCTTTAAAGCTAAACCGCTCCGTGGTCTAACTTGTATTTCATAACCTTCCGGAATAGCTAAATAGATGCCAGTAGGAACTAAACAAATGGCCGAGGGTGCTAGTACGATAGCTTGTTTGATAAATGCTTTAACATCCGCTCCTGAGGAACCAACTGAAGCATAAGTCGGTCTTTCTATTCCCTCCTCTAAGCGCATGAGGACTTCAATAGAGGCTGGCTTTTCCATATGATTTGACTCCTTTCTCTACGGCTATTCTTTTACTTTACAACTAAAAAAATATAAAAATTCTGCTAATTTACCTTTTAATTCCTGGCGGCTTACGATGCAATCGATCATGCCATGGGCTAGCAGAAATTCCGATTTTTGCGCTCCTGCAGGTAACTGCCGACCGATCGTTTGTTCTATCACGCGCGGTCCTGCAAAACAGATTAAAGCATTGGGCTCTGCTATAATGATATCTCCAAGAGAAGCAAAAGAAGCAGTTACCCCTCCTGTAGTAGGATTAGTCAGCACGGAGATAAAAGGAAGACGCGCTTCCTGTAATTTAGCTAACATAGCTGAAGTTTTGGCCATCTGCATCAAAGAGAGAATCGACTCTTGCATTCTTGCTCCTCCTGACGTAGAAATGATCACGAGGGGAATTTTTTCATGAAGAGCTTGTTCTCCTAAACGCGTGACCTTTTCACCGACTACAGAGCCCATCGAGCCGCCCATAAAATTGAAATCCATGACACCTAAAGCCACTTTATACTGATCAATTAAGCAAGTGCCTACTAAAATAGCATCCTCTTGACCTGTTTTCTCTTTGGCAAGTTGCAAACGCTGACTATAGGGTTCAGTATCCACAAAATTAAGTGTATCGATCGAATGCAACGTAGCAAACAGTTCTTGAAATGAATCGCCATCGGTTAAACTTTTAATTCTTTCATCAACTGCTAATCTGTAGTGATAATTGCACTTAGGGCAACAATTGCTATGACGCTGCAGTTCATCCGCATGAATCATTTCATGACAATAAGTGCATTTTAACCAGCCGCTAAATCCATCTTTTTTAGCTGTCTGCACTTTAATTTTGGGCTTATCGCGCGAAAATAATCCCATTACTAATTCTCTATCTTTGAAATAAAATATTATTTTATGCCTATTTATTAATTATAAACAAGAATAATGCAGAGTAAAATGCTCTAACGATAAGCGCAAAATTTAGTGCGGTCAACAGTCTATTTAATTAAGAGTCTAGCTAGATTAAGCAAGGTCCAATAAAATTTAAACACTAGGCTCTTAATTAAAGGTGATACTTTAACCTGCAACAGCTGTAAATCTTTCAGCTACATTTTTCCAATTTACAATGTCCCATATCTGCTTCACGTAATCGGCGCGTACATTCTTGTATTGCAAATAGTAAGCATGTTCCCATACATCAATACCTAAAAGAGGAATTAAATTCTTAGTCGCTAAAGGATCCTGATTGTCACACGTAGCGATAGCTAAGCGTTTATGCTCTGTGCAATAACCTAACCAACCCCATCCTGAACCCTGTATAGCTACTGTTTTGCTGCTAAATTGCTCTTTAAATTTTTCCAAAGAGTGCCACTGCTGATTAATCATATCGGCTAAAGGACCTGTAGGCGCCTCTCCTCCTCCATTATTTTTGGGAGCTAAATTCGTCCAAAAGATACTGTGATTGATATGGCCGCCTCCGTTAAATTTGATAGCTGCTTGTAAGGAGATCATTTTAGCTAGATCTTTTTTTTCTTCAGCTTGACAGTATTGTTCTAAGGCTTTGTTTAAATTAGTTACATAGGTCTGATGATGTTTAGTGTAATGAAGACTCATGATCTCTGCACTAATGACAGGTTCTAATGCATTAAAATCATAAGGAAGAGTAGGCAGTTGATACTCTTTGCCATTTTTATTTTCTGGACCCTTTTTATTGTCTTGATTTCCTACCATGCAGCATTGTGACATTGCTATTTTCCTTTTTTTAAATTAAAATTTTAAGTTGAACTCATCAGTTAGTTTGACCCATTCTAGCTAATTTATCAAGTTTCTTAAAAAAATTTACAAAAAACAAGCGGAGCGTTATGGTGATTGAGTGAGGTATCATCATGCAAGTCTTGAGTTTGTGTCTGCCTTTATTTATTCTCATGCATAATTTGATCGATTTTTGTCCTTTAACTTCTTTTACCGATCATTCCGTTAGTCCCTCACTTGATTATCCCGAACAGGAAGCTAGCCCTAATCTCGTGACTGAACCAACAGTTAATCGCACCTATTTAACTCAATTAAATAGAGTAGTGACAGATTGGGCAGATCAGCTAGAGGGTAGAGCGGGTTTGCATTTAATTAATCAAAGTGGGTCATTCAAGGAAGCGCCTCATTTTATTAGCTTACAATTAGAATTTCATCGAGAACTCTCTTTAAGTGCCGCCCGCGCCCTAGTTTTACAAACTATGGCAGATTTTTTAACAACTCTCAATCAGTCTGCTTGTCTTAGACCTTATCTCCCTCGAGATTTAGACTTGAAAGATATGGCGATGAGCTTCAATTTTGCGAGCCATTCTACCTATTCCTATCCTTTAGTCAATCAGATCCATCATGTCAATTTCAGTGATGGGATGATTACTTATTACATCGCAGACACCTCTTCTGTAATTTACAAGTTAGAAAAGTTGCGCCAAGAGTCACTGGCATTTGCCCAAAAGCTCACGCTAGTAACTGCTAATTTTTCCTCTTTTTCTATGAATGATACTAAACAGTGCGCTACTCGTTAAATTAGAAGCGAAATCTAGTAGATTAATGATCAAAGTGTTTAAAAATTAAGTCGATAAGAGTATAATAATCTCATCTTTTAGTTAGGGGATTTTTATATGTCATCAAAAATTCGCATTCTTTCTGATCATACCATTAATAAAATTGCCGCCGGCGAAGTTGTCGAAAATCCCGCTTCTGTGATCAAAGAATTAGTTGAAAATTCCATTGACGCGGGCGCTACCGAAATTAGAGTGGAGGTTAAAGGGGGAGGCAGGCATTTAATTCGCGTGATCGATAATGGTTGCGGTATGTCAGCAGATGATGCTCTTCTCTGTTTTGAACGCCATGGTACCTCAAAAATTGTTCAAGTTGAAGATTTAGACCACATTAGCTCCATGGGTTTTAGAGGAGAGGCCCTTCCGTCTGTTGCTTCTATTTCTAAAGTCATGTTATTGACCTGTTTAAATGATCCTTTGCATCCGACGGATCGAGGGACTATGGTCATTGTAGAAGGAGGAGCCATTCTGCAATGTTCGCCTGTCATCACATCGCCAGGTACTGTGATAGAGATTAAATCTCTATTTTTCAATGTACCTGTCCGGCTTAAATTTCAGAAATCTCCTGTTCATGATACCACAGAGATTTTGAAAGTTATGACTTTATTAGCTTTAGGTTATCCAGAAATAAAATTTCAATTAGTTAGCAATCAGCAAATCCTGTTAGATTCTGCTTTTCCCTCCTCTGATCTCTTAACGGAGCAACTAAAAGAGCGCATTTCTAGTCTATTAGGAGCTGATTTTTTAGCTACTCTTTGTGCTATCGATAGTGGAGAAGAGCAAGTTCAACTAAAGGGTTTTATTAGCTCTCCAAGTACTAACCGCCAAAATAAAACAGGGCAGTATCTTTTTATCAACAAACGCGCTGTTGTATCACCGCTCATTTCCTATGCTATTAGAGAAGGGTATGGACCTAGCTTACCCGCCAACCGCTATCCTCTCTACATTTTACATTTAACTTTACCAGGCTCCTTGGTCGACATCAATGTCCATCCTCAGAAAAAAGAGGTGCGTTTGCGTCATGAACAGGACATCAAAACATTGCTGATTCAAGCCACTGAAAAAGCACTGACCCAAATTAGCCACTCTTCGACTGTTTCGCATTCAGCTCCCTCTTTTTCCTTAGCCTCCTCTACTCCCTCTCCTGTCGATTTCTTAATGCCCGAATCCATCTCCTCCTCTTCTCTTTCTTCTCAGGCTAACTCTAGTTCTCAACTTTTTTCTTTAAAAGAATTTCAAGATTCCGACATTTACAATCCTTTACCGCTCCGTTCTCGTCCTTTAGCTGCTCAGTCGGGCGAACCCTGGTTATTTCAAGCAGTCCCATCCGAAACAACGCTAAAGCCGCGTTTACTCTTTACATTGCCCGGCTATATTCTAATAGAGGCTAAATCTTTAAAAAAATTTGCCAATCAGCTAGGATTTTGTATTGTAGATCAAAGAGCAGCTCATGCTAGAGTCATTTATGAGCGATTAAAAAATGCAACTAAAGAACCCCTAGCAGTCCAGCAGTTACTTTTACCCTATACTTTAGAGACAACTCTCATGGAAGCGGCTATTTTAAAAGAGCAAGTACCCAATTTATGTCAACTCGGCATCTCAATCAAAGAAGCAGGTCCAACTTCTTTTATCATCGATGCCATTCCTCAAATTTTTGGCCAGGCTGATTTACAAGAGGTAATGAAAGATTTTCTCAAAGCTGTGCTAGAAGATAGAGAACAAAAAATCGTGCAACAAGAGCAAAATCGTTTATTTGCCCTATCCGCTAGCCGGACAGCCGTCAAAAAATCGCAAACTTTAAGTCATCAGGAAGCGCAAAAGTTAGTTGAGCAACTCATTGCTTGTGAATCTCCCTATCATTGCCCACAAGGTAAATTAACGATTCTCCATTTCTCACCAGAAGATCTGATGAAACATTTTCAACAAAAAACGTAGTCATATAAATATAAGGTTTAAGGGATGAATGAACAGCCACGTTTAAAGCGCTTACAACAGTTATTAACACAGACATCCTGCGATGCCTTACTGATCGATCATCCGATTGATCTCTATTATATGACAGGGCTTGTGCTATCCGCTGGTTTACTATTTATTCATGCCGAAGGCAGCTATCTCATTCTCGATAGCCGGTATACAGAAGTTGCCCAGCAGCAAACTGTTTTTCCAGTTTTGTCAGCTGTAGGATTCACATTAAAAAAACTATTAACTCTACCGGAGTTGAGGGCCATAAAAAAAATAGGCATCGATGCTGAAACTACTTCCTATAAAAAATTTAATGAGTGGTCGCAAGAGTTGTCCTCTTTTGATTTAATTCCCTTAGATTCGCTAGTGCAACAGTTGCGCTTGATTAAGGATCCCGAAGAGATTCAACAACTTAAAAAATCGGCTGATTTATGCTGTCAAGGTTTTGACTATGTCCTTTCTCTATTGCGACCCGGTATTTCCGAATGGGAATTAGCTTTAGAATTGGAGATTTTTTGGAAAAAACAGGGAGCTTTAGCTCTTTCGTTTGATTCTATTATTGCTTTTGGAGCGCATAGCTCGATGCCTCATTACCGCGCGAGCCATACACGCTTGCAAAAAGGCATGCCTGTTTTAATCGATATTGGAGTCAACCTCAACCACTATCACTCCGACATGACCCGTACGGTATTTTTTGGCGAACCGTCGCAAGAGATGCACACGATTTATGAAGTAGTCAAAGAGGCTCAACTAGCCGCTTTAGCCCTTTGTCGGCCTGGCATAAAAATCCAAGATATAGATCATGAAGCGCGCCATTTAATTACCACTCGAGGTTATGGCGCCTATTTTGGGCATGGTTTAGGCCATGGAGTCGGCTTAGAAATCCATGAAGCACCTTCCGTCAGTCAAAAAAATATTTCTAAAGATCTACTCCTACAGTCAGGCATGGTTATTACGATTGAACCCGGTATCTACTTACCTCAAATAGGAGGCGTGCGAATTGAAGATACGATTGTGGTGACTGACAAGAGTTATGAGAACTTAATCAAACGTTCTAAAGAACTAATTATTATCGATTAATTATCTATTAAAATTGATCTATATTATCAATTAATTTATAATTAAATGAAAAAAGATAGTTAAATGTTAAGTTTTAGACAAAAAATATTAATTAGTTACGTTTTCTTCTTTATTATTTTTATTGCTTTGGTCATTCCTTTTGCCAGTAGCACGGTCAAAAAAATTGCTTCTAAAGCCATGCAAGATCGCACAAAAGAGCTGATTGAAAAAATTCAAACAGCGCCCAATAATGATGCCTTAATTAGACGCCTCAAAGAACAAAAGTCTCTTATTTTCTTTCGCATTAGCGTCATTACAGATGAACGCAAAGTGCTCTATGATTCTCATACTAAACAGTTGCTAGGACCGCGTTTTAGCCAGGAATATGTAGTCGATCATCCAGAAGTGTTAGAAGCGTTTGAATCGGGTCTAGGTTATAGTGAAGATTATTCAGAATTACTGGGGCAAAAGTTTTCCTATTTTGCCAAATCGTTTGATTTTCACGATAAAACCTACATCATGCGCACAGCTTTTCCCTATAAATATGTAGTCGAACTGACACATGATTTTGAATTAGGTTTTATTAGCTTAGTTTCACTTATCTTACTTTTATTTAGCTTATTTACTTGGTTTATCATCAATTACTTGACGCAGCCCATTGCTCAAATCATCAGTGCGATCACCCCTTATTCTAAAGGAGAGGAGCTGATTTTACCAGAAATTACAGTCAGAGCGGCAGCTAAAGATGAGTTTTCCAAACTAGCTCTCACGCTAAACTCGCTATCGGCTAAATTGCAAAAACAGATTACGACGTTAACGCAAGAGCGCAATGAGAAGAAAGCCATTTTGGAATCGCTAATAGAGGGTGTGATTGCAACTGATCAAGAGATGATCATCACCTATGCCAATCAAACAGCCTTAAAATTGTTAAAATTTGAAGCAGAAGAGATCATAGGCAAGCACATTGATAGCCTTCAACACCATAAATGTTTAGCCCTATTGATGACCTGCCAAACAGAACAGCATCCCTTAGTCGATACGCTGATTCTATCATCTGAGGGACCCTCTGTTTATCTCAACATCGTGGCTGCTCCTAAAAAAGATAATAAGGGTGCGATTCTCGTTTTACAAGATCAAACATCGCACTATCGCATTTTAGAAATGCGCAAAGATTTTGTCGCCAATGCTTCGCATGAATTAAAAACTCCGATTACCATTATTCGCGGATTTGCCGAAACTCTGCACGATCATCCCGATTTGTCAGAAGAGATCCGCGTTGAAGTTACAGGTAAAATTGTGCGCAACTGCCTGCGCATGACGACTCTGATTAAAGATCTGCTCATTCTATCCGATATAGAAAACATTCCCGAATCGCGCTTAGAAAAATGCAAACTGATTAAACTCATTAATAATTGCGTAGAGACAGTCCTAACTATCTATCCCGATACGATTATCCAAGTCACTGATTTGACAGCTGAAGAGGATTATTTAATTGCCGATGTCAGTTTAATGGATTTAGCCTTAATCAATCTGATTGAAAATGCGGCTAAATACTCTGCTAAGCCAGCGCGCATCACCATCACTTTAGAAAAAAATGGTGCCCAATTAAAAGTGACTATTGCTGATTGCGGTATTGGCATTCCCAAACAGGATATTGAGTTCATTTTTGAAAAGTTCTATACAGTGGATAAGGCCCATTCTCAAAAAATGGGTGGCTCAGGTCTGGGTCTTTCTATTGTCAAGACCATCATCGAAAAACATCAAGGTAAAATTTCAGTCGCTTCAGAACTTAAAAAAGGCACGACCTTTACTCTATTATTTCCTTTATCTTCTATTTAATTTATAAAAATTAGATTACTATTCTTATTATTATTGATTAATAATTATTAAACTATCTATAATATTATTTATATAATAATGAATAGTTAACTAAGGATATATCATGACTATAAATCAATTTAACATAAAAATTTTTGATGATAAAAACCAATTGCTTATCGCCTCTGATATGTATACACCTGAACAATTATATGCAAACGCAAATCCGGACCTTGCTAATCGATTAATAGGTGAAGCAGCTACTGAGGCTTTTAAAAAATTTAAAAAATCTTATGAAAAAAACCATCTGCTAGATTACAAGTCTTATTTAAATTTAGTATTGAAAGAGAGTCCTAAATTAGACATTGATCAGAAAAAAACAGTTTCAACAAAACTAAAAGACTTAGCTCAAGCCCACATTAACAACGTAGAAGCAAAAAGGTTTAAAATTACCAATCTTTTCTTTAGATGCTTAAATGCTCTTACAGGACAAGGATTTTATACCTTAGGAGAGAGAGGATTAGCTATAGCCACTCCTTTAGCTACTGGTTTAGGTTTTTCTGATTATGAAAAAAAATTCAAATTACTTTTATCTAGTAATGTTTCAGATATGGCTGAATTAAATTCAGAAGATCTACAGGCTGTTCTTGAATATATTAACAACTTAAATGAGCAAAATTTTGAAAAATTTCTAAATACACACTTTTTTAATCCAGCTAATTTAGATTGTTCTACAGCAAAAGAAGTAAAATTATCTATCTTCAAATGGTTAGATCAAGACAAAAAAGTACTATTCAGTCAGCAACTATTTCAAAGAAAGGATTGGCCTGAACAACTATTCGATCTATTTAAGGTAAGTAGCCAAACTCAAAATAATGAAGTGATTGATCTTTTATCCTTTATGTATCAACTGCTAGATGAAAATACCTTAAAATCTTTAGAACCAACAAAAGTATTTACCTCATTCCGTAGTTTTAATCGATATAATGGTGCATACAATAAGTACATTAATCCATTTATTAAAAACTTTTGCGCTGGCCTAATCAAAGGTGAACTAGATAAAGAAAAACCAAATTATAGTAGAATTTTACAGATAACAGGAGCAGTTAAAAAGATACTGGATGACTATAGTGGACAAAAACTGAGCTTGCATTTAACAGATGCTCAAAATGAAAAATTTAAAGCTAGTACTGCAGTAGATCATATTACAGTTAAAATTATAGATCCAGAGGACCAATCAGATGTCGATCGCGATTATAAAAGAGAAGCTGCTAAGACAAGGGGTAGAATGGACTCAGCAGACTTTTAAATTAGTACGATCTAAAACTTATTCCGCTGTTTATTTTTGATACGCGCTTGCCTTTTGTCAGGTAAGTGCGTATACTAGTCTCTTTTAAACCTACTTTTTTCTTATGCCTTTTGTTTTTTCTCTATTTTTTATTTTTGCTTACTTCTTTGAAAATCAAGCACAAGACTTCTCGGCGATAGAAAATTGCCAAAATGATCTCATGCGCGATTTGATTATTGTCGACTATTGGAATAACAAAATCCATGAAACCTTACCCGTTACTTACAATCATTTCCTGCAAGGGGGCTACATCAACATGCCCTCAGCTAGAATGGGTGCAGAGGGGGAGATTGGCTTTGGTTATTCGCGCGTGCCTCCCTATATCAATTACAATCTGCGCGTGCAGTTAACTAAACGCTTAGAAATAGCTGGCAATTACCGCATTTTTCAAGGTGTTCAAGATCCTCACCTGTCTAAATATGGCTTTGGCGATCTATCCGATAAGGGAGCCAATGTTAAGTTTGCCATTTTTACGCCGGAAGATAGCCAATATAAGTTACCGGGTATTGCCCTTGGTTTTGAAGATTTTATTGGCACGCAAAGTTTTAAAGCGCGCTACATTGTGCTGACTCAAGTGCTGTTGAATTACAATATGGAAATAAGTCTTGGTTATGGCCAGCAGCGCATTAGGCACTGGTTTGGAGGCATGAGTTGGATGCCCTTTAGACAATGGCAAGGGTCCTATCTGCAAGGTTTAAGTTTAGTCACAGAATATGATGCAACTCCTTACAAACGCAAGAAGATCGAGCTGCATCCCAAAGGCAGAAAGCAGAAAACACCTTTTAATTTTGGCATCAAATACAGACTTTACGATTTTCTCGATTTCTCTTTGAGTTATGTGCGAGGGGAGAAACTCGCTTTTTCAGCGGCTTGCTTTTACAACTTTGGCTACACCCATGGCTTTATTCCCAAAATAGATAATCCTTTGCCCTATACGACGCCGATCAATACGCAACCACTCGGGGATTGGCGTTCGGAAAATACGCTGGTGCAAGATCTAATTTATCCTCTAGAAGATCAAGGGTTCGATCTTTTACAGGTTTGGTTAAGTCATGATGATCAAGCACAAAAAATCTTAAGATTGCGCGTACTCAATAATAACTGTCGGACAGAGACAGTCGTGAGAGATCGGCTTAATCACATTATCACAGCTCTAATTCCTTCAGATATAGATCAAGTCATTATTGTGATTGAAAGCGAAGGATTTCCACTGCAAGAGTACTGTTATTTCATGGAGTATGTACGACGATTTAGTCGACAAGAGATGGGCGTACAAGAATTAAATCTATTGACTAACTTGCGTGAGGTGACTTATCCCGATCCTGAGCGCTCAACTTTATTATTCAAAGACAGACGCAATCTATACAATTTTGAATTCTTTCCCAAAGTGCATGCTCTCTTTGGCAGCTCTAAAGGTAAATTTAAATACGCACTCGGTGTTCAAGTAGGCCTCAATGGTTTTATCTATGGCGATGTTTACTATTCAGCCTTAATCGGTCTCAACGCTGTCAATAACCTCCATGGTTTATCGGGCATTGATCGCTTAAATCCCTCCACTTTAATTAATGTGCGCACAGATACAATCCGCTACTATAAACAGCGCGGTATTTCGTTCGATGCGCTATTTATTCAAAAAAATTGGAATATGGGTCGAGGCTGGTATGCTAAACTGGCCACTGGTTTATTTGAAGATGCCTATGGTGGTTTAGCAGGCGAGTGCCTCTATTATCCAGTTAAATCCTGTTGGGCAGTGGGTTTTGAAACAGCTTATCTAAGAAAAAGATCTTATAAGGGCCTGGGCTTTTCTGATCGCGTCAGAAAACTCGATGGCTTTAAAGCTCATTATGAAAAATTTGTAGGCAAGCAGTACTTCCTCAATTTTTATTACAATTTAGCTAATTGTGAACTCGACTTTAAAGTCAAAGTGGGTAAATTTTTGGCAAATGATTGGGGCGCGCAATTTGAAATTAGCCGCTACTTTGAAAGTGGTTTGCGTTTGGGCATTTGGTACACTTTAACTAATGGCCATGATCGCATCAATGGCCAAACTTATCACGATAAGGGCATTAGCTTTTCCATGCCTTTAGATATTTTCTACACGCATAGCGAAAGAGATCGTTTTGGCGAAGGCATGGCTGCTTGGCTGCGCGATGTAGGTGCGATTGGCAGCACGGGTCTTGGGTTATTTAATTTGATTAGGCTAGAACGCGAATAGGGTACCTAATAGCAATAGGGTCAATTCTCAATGATTAGCGTGACGATTTTAACTAAAAATAGTCAAAAGTATTTGTTAGAAGTGCTGACCGCTCTTCAATCTTTTGAAGAGGTGCTCCTCTATGACAATGGTTCTACTGATCTAACTTTAGCTATAGCGGCGCAATTCTCCAATGTAACCATTGAGCAGGGTCCTTTTCTAGGATTTGGTCCAACGCACAATCAGGCGTCTGCCCTGGCTAAAGGAGATTGGATTTTATCTCTTGATAGCGATGAAGTTATTTCTCCAGAATTAGTTCAAGAAATTCAGGCTCTTTCCTTACAAAAAGATAGAATCTACTCTTTCCCGCGCCACAATTATTACAATGGCAAACTGATCCGCTGGTGTGGCTGGTATCCCGATTGTCAAATGCGTCTCTACCATAAAGAATACACGCAGTTTTCAACCGCGCAAGTGCATGAGGCCTTGATTACAGAGGGCAAATCCTGCATTCAACTCCATTCTCCTATTAAACACTACTCTTATGAGACGCATGGCGATTTTTTGACGAAGATGCAACTCTATTCCGATCTATTTGCCAAGCAGCATGCTGGTACTAAACACTCTTCCCTGTTAAAAGCTATGCTGCATCGCTATGCCGCTTTTCTTAAAGCCTATATCCTAAAAAGAGGCATCTTTGGTGGATATGAGGGATTTGTCATTTCTACTTATAATGCCAATACGGCATTTTATAAATATCTAAAGCTCGAAGAAGCTAATCAAAAACTCGACAAAGAAAAAAATCCTTAGTTAGAATTTGACAAAGATTAGTAAACTAAAAAAATCTCACTTTTGTTTTACCAACTCAATTATTCCATTAATAAATGAAAATAAAAAAACTAAATCTCATTAACTAACTTATTTTTGCAGAAATGGAAGAATTTGGCGATGACCGGAAGAAAAAGGAAATCGATCTAACTCTTTTAATTTTTGCCATTGATAATTTACTATCTCTTTCTTTTCTAAACAATTAAAAATAACTGGAAATAGCGTTGCTTGATAACGCGTAAAAGAGTGAGTTAAAGTGGGCAAAGTACGTACAATTTGCAGTTTCCAGCCCTCTTTTTCCTCTAGCCATTCTTTAAACTCTTCTGTTTCGATAGCAGGAGCTTTTAGCTCGAAATAGGGAAATTCATACAAGCCTGCCATAATTTTTCCATTTGAAACCTGTTGCACCAATGCCTCTTCCTGACACAGAAAGATAGCTACAGCGCGATAAATCTTCTCGCCCTTGACTTGAGTCGTCTTAATGGGTAAAGCGCGTTCTAGGCCCTTTAAATGCGCTTGGCAAGAATTTTG
This sequence comes from Parachlamydiaceae bacterium, assembly GCA_965200675.1. Taxonomy (GTDB): domain Bacteria; phylum Chlamydiota; class Chlamydiia; order Chlamydiales; family Parachlamydiaceae; genus CBDAUP01. The sequence continues at coordinate 645,043 of CBDAUP010000002.1, forward strand.
CAAAGGACAGGCTAAACAGGCGGGTTTTTTTTGACAAATCGTAGCGCCAAGTTCGAGCAAAGCCTCCATCATAACCCAGGGCTCTTCATCAGGCAAAATAGAGAGTGTCTTGCTTTGAATTAAACGCTTAGTTTTGGTTTTGGCAATGTCCTCTTGGATCGCAAAATACCTAGCGATAACCCGCAGTACATTGCCATCGACGGCTGCACTTTTTTGATGAAAAGCAAAACTTAAAATCGCGCCTACTGTGTAATCTCCTAAGCCTTTGATTTGCGCTAGCTCATGTGCAGTAGCAGGGAGCTGACCGCCATGCTGCTGAATTACGTGTTTAGCGCCCTCATGCAAGCTTCTTGCACGCGAGTAGTACCCTAGCCCTTCCCATGACTTAATTACCTCTTCTAGGGGAGATTCTGCTAGTTTTTGAATGGTAGGAAATTTGTTCATCCAACGCTGAAAGTAGGGGATGACGACTGCTACTTGTGTTTGCTGCAACATCACTTCCGACACCCAAACCGCATAGGGAGAAGGGTTGTCACGCCAAGGTAAAGGGCGTTTAGAGCGTTGAAACCAAGTAACTAGATGATCAAAATCAGAGTGCATGCTAGAGAGTATACCAGCAAAAAGACAAAAGTCTAACCAAATCGCTGATTTTTGATTCTTCACTTAGCTTGCTAAAGTATAAAAATTATTTTAAATATTTTTTTCTTTTTATTTGCCTTTTTTTAAAGTTATGAACATTTTCCACATAGCCTGAATAAGAAGTCTTATATATATATATATTCTTCTTCTTCAGTCTATGTGGAAATGTTCATAACTACCCTTTTTTGACCCCTTTTTACCTCCTAAATTAAAAAAATTTCTTTTGTTCATAACTTGTTCATAACTTGTTCATAACTCAAAAAGTTATGAACAATTTGCCCAAAAAGTGGAAGTTATGAACAAGTTATGAACAAGTTATGAACAGTAATCTTTTTTTTAAAATCGATAGATTAAAGGCACTTTTTTGATCCAAATTGACAAAAATTTTAGGACTTTAATTTTTGCTATTAATCTGATTAGCTGACATTGAGTTGTGAAAATCTTGAGTAAAGGTAATAAGGTTATCTTCAGTTATGAACAAAATTCCCACAATAATATAGGGGAAGAAATTATAAGGAGTCTTTTAAGGTGTTGAGATAGATGCTTAATCTCTTTTGTAGAGCTCTTATTCCTTCTCTATCTTTTAAAAAATCTCGATAAGAGAGCAGTTTCTAGGTTTGACCCTCCTTACCAAAATGAATAGAAGCAAGGAGTAAAGCATCAATATGCGCAACTAAAAAGTAACTAAAATCAGTAGGAATTAATTCAGAATTAAACTGTTTCTGCCAAATAAAATGTTGCGGAGTTAATAAAATTCCCAATTCTTCATGAATCTCTCTGATAGCACAGGTTAAAATGCTCTCCTCATTTTCGCGACCGCCACCTGGAAAATCCCATAAACCAGCAAACGGTAAGCCTGGTTTCACATCGCGTTGAATGACAACTAGCTGTTCTCCGAAAAATAAAGCTACCTTAAATCCACTAAATTCAGGGGAACAGATTGAATTTTTTGACATCAGCTATTACTTTCAGTTAAATTATAGTAATTATTTAATTTCATTTAAGAAAAGATTAGAATCAAAAGGAAACTGTCTAATCGACCACTTAGTTTGATTATATTTAACTTTTAATACAGCACAGTTTGCTAATTTGATCTCTTTTGCTAAAGAATCTAAGTTTAAAATTTTTACAATGATGTTGCGCATCACACCCGCATGCGTCACGATCAAAATTGTTTGACCTGTATTCTCCTGCGCTACTTTATTTAAAAAGTGAAAAACGCGATTTTGGATAGACTCAGCTGATTCTATCTCTTGCTTCTCTTCTATAGAAAGTAGTGTTAATTCCTCTGTAGTTTTGCCTTCTAATCTCCCATAATGGCATTCTCGCAAAGCCCTCTCTTTTTCAACTACGAGATGATCTTGGTTAATTACTAGAGCAGCTGTTTTGTAAGCGCGTTGTAAATCAGAAGAGTAGATTAAATCAAAAGAGATATGTTTCAATGTTTGAGCTAAAGCTTGTGCTTCGCTAATCCCTTGTTCATTGAGTGTAATATCGGCATGACCCTGCCTTCTACCCTCTTTATTCCAATCAGTTTGCCCATGCCTTACAATATAAAAAACAACTTTATCATTCATAAAAAGACATCATGTAAAATTAAATAAAATTATAAAGCCTATAATTCATTATTGTAAATCGACAAAATGATTCATAACTATTTAAGCTGAAAAGTAAAAAATATTAATTTCTTAGTAATAGTTTATTAAGAAAAATTAATTTAAAAATAAATCATTTAATTTGATTTAAAACTAAATTTATTTTACAATTTAAATTTAGTAATTTTTATTAATTTATAATTGAGGATCTATGAATTGTTTACCTAGATGGGTAATTTTACCTATTTTTTTATTGAGTGTTAGTTTAGAAGTGCTAGGAGTAACAGAGAAACAAAACAAAAAAGAGAGTTCTTCTTATTCCGATTGGTATAAAAAATTTAAATATGAAACCTCTTTAGAGTATACAAAATTCACCCAGAAAGAGAGCTGGTGGACGAAAATTGAACCCTATAACTTTTATCTTGGAGCTTTACCTTTAAAAAACAAAGGTCATTTAGAAGCCATTGCTCATTTAGGTGTAACGCATGTCATGTCTATAGTAGAAAATTTTGAATTACAAGAAGGGTGGATTAATACCCCAGTTCTCTTACAAGATTGGCAAGAAAAGGGCATTGGAGTCACGCAGATCGCTGCTAAAGATTTTTCACCTCTGACGGCTAGTGAGATTAAGCAGGGGATTGAAACATTAGCTGCTCTATTAGAACAAGGAGATAATGTTTATCTCCATTGTAAGGCAGGCAGAGGACGAAGTGCTACTATTGCAATTGCTTATCTCATGCATTATCAAAGTCTCTCTTTTGATGAAGCTTTTCATCATGTGGAAAAGCTACGCCCAGAAATCAATCTCAATGTTTATCAACGGCAAGCTATTTTTGATTATTTTGAGTTAGAGCAGATTACAACGCATGATTCAGAAATAGAAGAGGTCAAAAGTTGGACCCAATCCATGACAGACCAAGTCGATTACCTGATGCAAAATAGTCATTTAATTGGAGAGGATAAATTGACCAATATTTTAGAAAAAATGTTGGATGTCGTCATCGATGGAACAGAAATTTCGCCTGATCACTATTTGCACGATTCACTAACGGGTTGGATTCCTACAGTAGCTGTAGAGTCGACTCTCTCACGTAGAAATCGCTACTTGCGTGAGTATGCAGGGGATCAAGTACTAGCTACTGAAGCCTCTATTAAGCGCAATCATGGAATGGTTAGACGTTTAAAAATAGCAGCATCTGGGGTTATTCCTTTTATTGGCATACCGACTAGCTGTTCTTTAGCTATGTGGCATCAATTGAGAGAGATTGCGCTGATTGCAGCTTTACAGGGTCATGATATCCATGATCCAGTTGTAAAAATGAAAATGTTAAGTGCTTTAGCAGGTGGCAATCTGCTTAAAATCCCGGCTGCTTCTATCGATTTAGTCACTAAGCAAATTATCAAAAAAATACTAGTCAAAGTAGGCATTAAAGGTTTGACAAGTTCAGCCTTACCCGCCCATTTTATCTTTAACTTTTTTACTGATAATTCCGCAAAAGTATCAGCGCATGCTAAACTCCTATTTGCTGGGGAATACTCTCTTGCTATTCCAGTACACGAATATGTAGAAACTATAAAAGAATAAATGAATTTTTCTAAATAAGAGTAGATAGTTATGTTAGATCTTTGTCTAACATAACTATCTTATAATGCTCAAACTAACAAATTATTTTTTTCTTAATCTAATTAAATTGATTGAGCCAATATAATTGAATTTAATGTAAAAAAATTAAGGTCTATTATGTTAATTCAGTCTATTAAAAACTATCTTGGAGATTGTTTTTTAGTTTCTCTGTCTGAGGATCCTTCTAAAAAAAAGTCAATTGTTGTTCGGACAATAGAAGTTTTCAAAGCAAGTAGCCTACATTTTATCTCTTTAGGCAATCATAAATCTAAAAAATTATATTACTCTATTTGCATAACTTCTTCCGATCTAATCAGAAAAATTAATGAAAAATTTAAAACTCTATTTACATCTAAAAAGCTAAAAAAAGAGGATACTAAAGTAGAGATCAAGAATTTAACAGCAGCAGCTATTAGCAAGATGACTCCCGATCAGCAAGGTTTTTTAATAGATCATCATGCTAAACGTCAAATCAATGCTCCTAGTTTACTGACTTCCACACAACTTAAAGGTATGCTGCGTTCGACAGTTTCTCATGAGATAAAACTTGTGAATGAGCAGGAAGTAGGACTAGGTCATTGTGGGCGTTATGCCATTAATAATGCTTTTCAACAAGAAATACTGTCTACTTCAGATTTTAAGGCATGCATATGTCAATGCCTAAAAGATCAATTGTCATGCTCTGATGAAGATGCAAGACAGCTAGTCGAGAATCAGGAAGATTTTGGAATAGATAATAGTATAATAGAATATATTTTAGAAAATCAGGTTAAGCAGTCCGTCAAATGTCAAACGATTCGTGAACTTGTTCAGGTTGAAGTGTCTAAACAAAAGGCCATGGAAGATTTTATTGGAGAGGCAAAATGGACAATTGTAGCTAATATTGGCGCTGATATCTATGAAATGCCTTCAGCCCTAGCTGCTCCTTATCCTTTAGCTAAAGGGCATTTTATTGCCCTTCGCAAAGATGAGAAAGGGGAGTGGTGGTACATCGATTCGCGTGCGCCTCAACCCATTAATATAGCTTTAGCCATTATTCCAAAAAGCTGCACGCTGCTCGTACCTATTTAATAAAACATAATAAAATTTTATTTTTTTATTTAATCACTTTTACATGGTATAAATTGCAAGTTCTTGTGGTTAGCTAAAGTTCTAGCCTTTTCAACAACATAGGGATAACTAAAATCACATATTTTTTGACTAGTTACTGAACCATTAGGTTTTAGCTTAACAGCCCAATAATGCTCTTCCACAGAAGTCACAGTGATAATGTTAGCATAGTTAGTTACATAAGGCATCTTTTTTGATACAGCTACTATTTTCGCTGCTAGTTCTGCAGTTTGTCGATCTATATAATGAGAGCCTATAGCAATAGAATTAACAGACAAAATTTTATAGCCTCTAGAAATCTGAGGAAATGTTTTTTGTACTACCTGCCATCTTCCATCTATGTTTTCTTGAATAGAAATAAATGAAATAGTCATCAATTTTCCTTTAAATTAAAAATAGTCCGTTTAACTTCTATTTTATCGCAAAAATGAGTGTTAAATCTTTTTCAGGATCAGTAAATGCATACCGGGACAATTCCAGTAATTTTCCTCTTCTAAGCAGATTTGCAACTCCTCATAGGCCTTTGACAGGTCTACAGATACCTCATAGGCTTTTTTCATAATAGTCAAAAATAATAAAGTATGATTAAAGCACCGTTTGCGATCTTGTTCACTTTCAAATCGAATGCCCTTTTCTAAACGGTTACCCTGTGCATCTAGACTCGTATGCACGACTTCATAAAGAGCACTTAAGTTGCTATTTTTATTTTGTAACTCTGCTAAAATCTCGATGGTAATGTATCGATTGCCCTTCTGTAAAAGGCGAGCCTGTTCATTATGTTGCCGAGAAGCTTCCTCCATTAAAGGAAAGTGATGAGAACTTCTCCTGGCAGGATCGTAGGAATCAATGATAACGATATAGCCTTCCTCTTTCAGATATTGATGAGCAATTTCTAGCGCATGTTTAGGATTTTGGAGATGCTGTAAAGTCAATCGATACAAAATAGCATCAAATTGATTATGATAATGCTCCTGTACTATCTCAGCGTCTCCTTCAACAAAACTCAACCCAAGTCGACTAAATTCATCATTGGCTTGATTGACAAACGACTCTCGTTTGTCAATTCCCAAAAATGTTTTGTCTTTAAATTTATCCGCTAGAAGAGACAGATAAGCTCCATTTCCGCTACCAATTTCTAAAACGGTTTTTGCTTTAGTCCAGCATTCCTTTTGGGCAAGCCACTCTGCTTCCTGGCTTGAGAAAAGCTCCGCTTGACCTTTTAAAAAGTAGTTCCATAATTCTGTCAGGCTAGCAGTCTCAAGCACTTGTTGACAGGTTTTTTTATCATACTCTACTAAGCGATTTAAATGTACCTCTGCAGGTAAATCAAACGATGAAAAAGCAAAAAGGTAACTGAGTAATTTAAAAAAATGTTTCATATGATAATTCTCACTAGTTAGCATTATAGATAATTTTTAAAAGAACATAATGTAAATAGAATTTTTTAAGTATTAATTTGATGGCTTGTGAAAATTTTATTAGAAAGTGAATAGATTAAACGTGGTTCTTGTGTACCATGTACATCAATGATTTTTTTTCCTGATTTTGAGAAACCGATTTTCTTTAATACTTTTTGAGAGACTATATTATTGGGATGAACGATTGCTCTTACTGTTCTATCGAAATACTTAGAAAAATAAGCCGTGATTAAATGATTAAGTGCCTCAGTAGCATAGCCTTTTCTCTGATAATCGGGATGAATAAAATAGCCTATTTGATCTTGATCTTTGGATAATGTATTCTAGCCATGAAAAACGCAGCATCCTATAATAAGAGTAGGATCCTCTTTTAAACCGATAGCTAATCGATAAATTTCGCGATGTCCTGTTATTAAATCCGGCTGGATTGCTTCAATAGCTTCTTCGATATATTTTCTAACATCAAAAACTATTCTTTCAGGATGAAATCTAAGATAACCAGAAAAATTGGAATGATTTGCGATAGCTGTAACTTGTGCAATATCTTTTAACATAAAATCTCTTAGAATTAACCGAGGAGTTTGAAGTGGTAATTTAAGTATCATCTAGATCTGTAAATTTGCTGTATTAATTTATAAAATGTTGAGCCTGAACTTATAGTAAAGATCTTTAGATTGTCGTTAAATGAATATTTTTAGTTCAAGTAATTTTCCAAAAAATTTATAAAAATGCCATTTTACGATGTGAAATTATAATAACTTCTTTTATCATGAAATACACTGTAGGATAAAAAATTAATGCATTTTTTTAGAAGAAAAAAGAGTTAGAGTTAACTATACAATTTTTTCTCATTCGTTTTAATTTATTTAGAATATAGTAGTAATAAACTATTTTTACTTTCCCCTTTCTTTCTTAAAAGGCTTTTGTTGTTGTAAGACTCACCTCATTTATATCGTTAAAAATTAGAGCAATGTTTTGTTCTGCTAATTTTTAGATTTAATCAATTATCAAAAATCTGATCTAGTGAAGGAAGATGGGATCCCTTGTCTTTGATACTTTCTAAGACTTTCCCCCAGTATAGCTCTTCTTTAACATTGCCTGTAGATTTGTACAAACCTCTTAATAATTCAACTGCTTCAATATACTTTACTGATACTATAGCTTTTTTGACAAGTAAGATAGCTTCTTCTTCTGATATAAGCGGCTTTCCAGGAGCCCAACAACAACCTGCTAAAGCCACTAGCAATTGGGGAGGTTGTGGATAAACTTTATCAAACGCACTTTTATAAGCAGCATATCTATTATCATATTTTGAAACTATATCATAAGCATATCCAAGAAATGCATCGTACTTCCAATTTGAAGTCCATTTCTCTATATATTTCTTTTTTATTTCTTCCAACAGATTTGTAGCATAATCCTGCAAACATTCATCCCACTCCTCATTAATAACCATATAACGGGCTATATTTAGAGCTTTTTCAAATCCAAATTCAGTTGCTAAATCTGACGGAGCATATTTTTCAGATTTTTGTTTTAACTCTATGTATGTTAAAGAATTCATTTAGTTATTACCCAAGCATCCTGTAAGAAGGTTTGATTTGTTTCTACATAGGTTTCAAATACTGCCTGAATTTTATGACCATTTATTGTTTTTTGATAATCAGACCTTATAATTTTTCCTTGAGAAAAATTTTTAGATCTTAAAAAACATTCCTTTGAGAAAATAGATTCCTTCTCAAGAAGAAAAACAACTTTTTTAAAATCTTCTTCGACATTAGTACTAAGTTTTAGTACTTTATCCCAGGCATGTTTAGGTTGCATAACATGATACTGAACATTAGAAGATTTTATAAGAATGTTTCCTTTCCTAAATGAATCAACAATCATCCCTTCTCTTGCTGTTCCTCTCTTAATACTTTCTTCCAAAATCTTAGCTTGCTTAGTTTGAGAAGTAGCACACATTTCGAGTGTGCACATTGTATTGGCCCTTTTCAAAGCTCGTACTTTCTTCACGCCTTTCAAAGCTGTTACTGGCATAAAAATATCTACACCATATTTTCCGATAATGAATCCAAGTTTTTGTCCTCTAGAATTATCGTTAAGCTTATCCCAAGAGAGAGAAAGATCTTTTAACTCTGGAACAATATATTGACAACACTCTTCTGTGCTATGATTGCTAATGAATTCTCCAATTGCATAAGCACTATTCACCATTTCTTGAGTAACTTCAATTGGAGAGCAAGCAAAAGCCCATAATCCATTTAAAATTCCCCTACAAGAACTGAAAATTGAGGGAATAAATTCTACAGCTGAAATTTTCGCTCCATCGACAGTTCCCGATACTAACCCTTTAGAAAATTCTGTTTTATTTTCTGGAATATAAACAGCTGTCATTATTATTGTTTTATATCTATCTAGCTCAAATGGAGGCATGATAGTTAGTTTTTTAGCTGATTCATAGTCCTTAAGAGCCAATAGAAGTTGATTTGTTTCGAAATAAGCCATTGCTCTTTCAATATAGGCATCGCGGTTAGATAAATTAAGTTGAATAGCTTGAGTCAAAACTTGGATAGCTTCTTTGTAAAGGAGAAGATCGTTAAGTAGAGTACCTTGTTCTAAGAAAATATTTGATTGCGGTGAAAATATGATAGTTTTGACTGAATCATCGATAGACGAATCTATAATATTTAACGATAATGATTTGAAATAATTTTTTTTAAGATTTGAATTGTAATTAAATATTCCTTTACTTCCTATCTCTATAGGAATATTAGCAGTGTTTAAATTAGCAACAATAAATTCACTTAAGTCGTAAGATTTTTTGGCAAGTACCAAACTGAATATGGATTTTGAAGAAATAACTGTCTTTTCAAGACCCGATATATCGTTAATAAGAAGCTTCATAAAACGAATTTCTTGATCAATTTCAGGATTTGGATGTTTCTTATAGCAGGAATTGTATAATTCGAAAAATTTTAGATATAAAGCTTCTAGAATATCTTGCAATCTATCTTTAATTTTCGCAGTTTCTCTTTCTTCATATTTGGATATAGCAAAGTTTTCGATATCTTGACAGGTGAAATAATAATCGGAAAAGCGAAACTGCTGGGCTATAAATGAAATAGTTAGTCCATGTTTGTTCAAAAACCAATAAGGATTTTTAATAAGTTCCCTTTGTTCGCTTTCATTTTCTATTAAACAAGACAACGCTGTTGTAGAAATCAAATCTCGAAAAAGAAGGTAGGCAGTGTCACTAATTTGAGCTGCTTCTTGCGAATATTCTGGCCATAAGCAACCACAGTTCTTATATTGATTGCAATATTCTAACTGTTGTTTCAAATGAGGGAAATATTTTTTGAAATCAATATCTAAATAACCTAAGTAAATCGATGAATTATAACAATCTTTACACTCAGATCCGGTTGCAGGAATAAGATGTAGGAGATTAGATGGGAGTCCTTCGGGGGAATTGCCTGGAGCATGATAAAGACAATAAGGATAGTAATAATACTGATATGTATTATCTTCCTCACAATCGGAACAATAATCCCGATTTAATGCTTCTATCTGCAATAAAAACAAATATATACATAATGTAAAGAAAATAGTTACATATCGCTTCATAAATTTTCTATCCAAGTTAAGAATGGAAACACTAATTTCATCTTTTTTAAAAGTAAATAAAAAAATAGAAGATTTATTAAAAAATTCACAAATATTATAATGTTTTTTTAAAAACGGATAATATAATTTATTTTAATTATCATTAATTAAATGGTTTTTTCTCTATGTTATACGAGAATATGGTTTGTCCTTTTTGATGTTTAAGATTTCTTAAAGATTTTTGCAAATAAATAAATTATTGTTAAACATACTCTTTTAATATTATAAAATAGTTTTATAGCTTGTTTTAAAAAAAAGTAACCAAATTTTGGTATAAATAAATTAATAAAAATTAGATTAGTATTAATAAAAAAACTTCTCATCCTTAAAATGTTAGTTAACTACAACCTACATTAAAGGAGAGAAGCTATGAATGAGCAGATGATTACCATCTATTGTTTATATGATGATTATATCAAATCAATTAAAGCTATAGGAAAAGAGTGGCCTAATCAGAAAATGAGTAATGCAGAGGTGATGACAATAGTAATTATTGCAAGTTGTTACTTTTATGGCAACATAGAAAGAGCAAAACAAATGCTTAAAGAAACAGGCTACATAAATAACATGGTAAGCAAGAGCCGTCTAAATAGGCGAATGCACTTAATACCTGATACTGTTTGGCAAAACCTACTTAAGTTTTCTCATCTATATAGTACTTATTGTTATATAGATAATGATTTCATTGTAGATAGGTTTTCTGTTTCCTTATTAAGAAAAGGCTATCAATAGAAGTATCTTCCTCAAAATTTTTCCAAAAAACTTGTAAAAATGCCATGTTATGATAATTTGGTGTTACACAGTTAGAGAATTCCCTTGCAAAGAAAAATTATTTAATGTTAGAATGAATAAAATATTGTCAATTTACACTATTAAAAACGCTGTAAGGTATTTATGAGCAAAACAATCAATACTAGTTGGGCTTTTATGCCACTTAGTACAACATGTAATGTATCTTCATTATCCAATTCCTTCTTTGTTTCTTCTTCTCATCATCATTGCCATCATCATGGCTAATTTTCTTTCTATTGCTTGACCTGATTTGATCAGGATAGGGTTTTTTTATCCTATGCTGAATAAACACTAATGACCTTATTTAATTTTTACAAGTCAGTTTGCCTAAGATAACACTTGCAAATATTCCTATATCAATTTTGCTTATAGGCTATCAGGGTAAGCTGTACTTTAATTAACTCACATCAATTTTATTATTTGGAGATCGATATGTATTATTTTATTTTTTGCCTTCTTTCAATTATTTCTTTTGCTTCTACTACTCTAGCTGAAGAGTTAGTCGTGGGTACCACTAGTGGCTACGCTCCCTATGTCAGTATTAATGCTGAAGGGGAGTATGAAGGCTTCGATATTGATATCGCAAAAGCTTTAGCAGATAAGCTTAGTCGCAAGTTAATCATCAAAGATTTTGGCAGTATGCCCTCATTATTTTTAGCTCTCAAACAAAATAAGGTAGATATCTTGATTTGGTCGATATCCATCACCCAAGATCGGCAAAAACAGATGGCTATGATTTACTACCAAGGAGAGAAAGTGACCTCTCTACCGTTACTTTTTTGGGAGAAAGTGCCCGCTAATATTAAAGGCTTAGAGGATATGGCCCACAATCCAAAGGCTGTGATCAGCGTAGAAGCAGGATCATTTCAAGAAACTATTCTTCTCAGCGTGCCAGGCCTAAAGCTCAAACAGGTGGATAAGGTGAGTGATGCGATTCTCGAATTAAAATATGGCAAATCGCTAGCTACTCTTATTGATTACTCGCTCAAACCAATTTACATGGAAAAATTCCCACAGTTGAAAAGTCTGATTGTCAACCTACCGGAATCTAAGCAGTCTATGGGCCACGGAATCTGCTTAAATTTAAACAATAAAGATCTAATTAGTGCGATTCAAAAAGCCGTAGATGAGCTTTTTAATGATGGGACAATAGCTAAGTTAGAAGCAAAATGGAAGTTAAAGGAGTAAAACATGAGCAGCACCTCTTTTGATCTGATTTTGCGCTCACTACCGCTCCTATTGAAGGGCGCTGTGCTTTCGCTGCAAATCGTTGCCATAGCCTCTCTGCTTAGCTTAGTTTTAGGTTTAATCATGGGATCTTTAATCTGTAGGCGCTTGCGTTATAGTTGGATCGCCTCAGCTATCGAAGGTATGACCTTTGTTTTGCGCGCGGTGCCTTTTTACGTCCAGCTACTGATTGCCTACTTTGTACTGCCAGATCTGCTTGGCATTGACCTTGAAGCTTTTACAGCTGCGATTATTGCTTTGAGCTTATGTTCGGCAGGCTATACAGCCCAAATTGTGCGTGGCGGCCTTAATGCTATACCAAAAGAACAATGGGAAGCAGCTTACACACTAGGGTATTCGGTAATCGATTCTCTGCGCTATATTATCTTTCCTCAATTATTGAGAAACATCTTACCTGCCCTGACGGGTGAATTCGATGCATTACTCAAAAGCACAGCAATATTGGCTTCCATTGGTTTGCTGGAATTAACGCGCATGGGCATGAATATCGTTTCGCGTGAGATGGATCCCTTGCCTATCTACTTAGCTGTAGCAGGACTCTATGTAGGTATATCGGCCATTATTAATATTATTTCTAGAAGATTGGAAAAGAGGTTGCGTTATGTTAACAATTAAAAATATTTATTTAAAAAAAGGATCTCCTGCTAAACAAATTCTACAAGGAATTTCTGCTTGCTTTCCGCAATCTAAAATCTCCCTGTTAATTGGAAAAAGCGGTGCTGGTAAAAGCTCGCTCATGCGCTGTATAGCTCAATTGGAAACAAGTTATGAGGGTGAAGTGCTTTTTAATGGGCAATCTCTACAAAGCTTAGCTGCTTCTAGACGAGCACAGACTCTGGGGTATATTGCCCAAGGATATGCTCTATTTCCTCACCTGACTGCTTTAGAAAACTGTAGTCAGCCCCTTCAAATTGTCGCTAAGATGGAAGTAGCTCAAGCTAAACGAAAGGCATTAGCTATGATGGCCTCTCTTGGGATGGCAGAGTATGGCTCAGCTTATCCGAGTGAATTGTCTGGAGGGCAACAACAGCGCATTGCGATTGCTAGAGCGCTGTCTCTCGACCCACAGATTTTATTGCTGGATGAACCGTCATCTGCCTTGGATCCCGATAATAGTACACAGCTAGCCAAAATTATGAGAGAATTGGCTGCACAAGGTAAAACCTTAATAGTCTCTACCCAGGATCTATTTTTTGCTGAACAGCTGCAAGCTACTAGCTATTGTATCGATCAAGGCCGTTTGCATGCTAATGAAACTTAAAAAAAATAAACAAATTCACGGGATAAAATAAAGAGCACTAACATGTTAGCTATTTAATACAGTTGAAATATTTTATATTTGATGAGGTTAACTACCAATGCTTTCAAAATATGAGTGTGTTCATATTTTTATGAGCTATCACATACGTTTTTAGGCCAGGTTTTCATTTGTTCAGGCATAGTGATTCAGGCTAGTATTAAGTGCAGCCTATAGTTATTTCCACAAGCGGCATGTACTCTTCAATGAAAAAATCAACATTATAGCTAGCCAATGCTTCTTGCCATGCTAAAAACTTCAAATACTCTAAGAAGAACCTATGGTCTCTCTTTTGCGACTCCTGCTGCCTTATTAAAATTAAAAGGAACCTTTGGGTCAGCTTTTATCTCCGAAAGAGATTGTTTATGTTTTTCCAAAACTTTTGCAAGGAAAGGAAGTCCCAAAATAACATCTTTTGAAATTCCTGTTAATCAACAAATAGCTTATTGGCATTAAGTAAAGGTAATACTTGGCTGGTGAACTGAGGTTCTTGTATATTCCAAAATACAATGTGTGCCCCTAGATATTCTTTTGCAAAACCTGCAATCTCCTGCATAGAAAATAACTTTTTCGTCTCTGGGTTAACATACGTATAACCACCTTCCTGAGCAGCAATCGCTATCAACGACAATTTATTTTTATACTTATGAAAAAATGGGTAGCTGTTTTTCATTTGTCCTTTTCGATAAGGGACAATATCTGGATTTCCTAGTCCTATATTATTTTGACTTGCATATTCGAAAATTCTGCTCATATAATTTTGATCATTGTTCCATTCACCAGGAATAAAATTTACATACTGTACGACATGACTTTTCTTGAATGCTTTCCTCAAAGCTCCCATATTTTCTAAAATAGTGTTGAAATATTTTTCACAGGTGAATTGATGATTTGTATCCTTAGGATCCAGATCTATTGACGTTTCTGGAAGATTAATACCATAAATTTTGCCATCGAAATTTTTTGCCAACTCTTCTAATAATGCTTGAAAACGTTGCTGAACTGGTAGAATCCATTGTTTAGTCACCCAACCTGATTCAGGTTGCCTATTTTCTCCAGGAAAATCAAACTGTATTATAATGCCATTCTGATAAATCGGGTCTTTTAAAATATAGTCCGGAACTGGAATATCATATGGATAAAAGGACCTGTCTTGTATTTGAATAAAAAGCTTTTTTTGAAGTGAGGATAAATAATCTAAGTCTGCCTTAATTTTGCTAAAATCATATTTGCCTTGCTTGAGTTCTAGATTTCTCCAAAAGTAACGAATTTGAGCACCTTCTACATGGACATTTTCTAAAGCATTCGCATGACTAATAGCAGCTTCATCTTCCAAATACAAAAATATTTTGGGGTTTTCTGCTGAATAACAATAAATATGAAAACATAAGAATAAGATTGGAAATAGATTTTTTAATTTTAAAGAATATCTCAAATAGGCAACCATAGAAATCTCCGATAATGTATTGTTACACTTGTGCATTACCTGCCACAAATTCTGTTTTGACTCTAATTCGATGATGGCAGTGTTATTCATAAAGCATTGAGGGAAAAGAATCTGAGTGAGAGGATTTGAACCTCCGACCCCTTGCACCCCATGCAAGTTTTTTCATGTTTTTACAGTCTGGATTAGTCTCATTATGTCGCATAAAAATCAAATTCAAAATACATCTTAGAGGTTAATTTCTAATTTTACTTGTCTTATCATATTGCCATGAATTTCATGTGGTCTCATCCACCACCTATTCACCACCTAAGGATTTTAATAAGCAATACTATACCACGCAGTAACGGGGATAACTACTGCCAAAAGCTAAAACTACAAGAAAAGGCTATTTATATTCGCGATTCGCAGGTTAAAGGCTTGGTTCTTCGTGTTAAACATACAGGATCAAAGTCTTGGATTTTCTGCTATTCAGTTCCTTGTCCTAAAAACAAATAGCGAGAGCGAAAAAAGGGACTTGGCCAATTTAAGATCGGGAGAGATGCTGCGGCAGGACTAACGGTTAATGCGGTTAGAAAAGAGGCTAATCGTAAATTTTCTGAAGAGTTTAAAAAATCACATAATTGGAATGATCTGACAATCACAAAGCGATATTGAAGGCATGAACCATCAGGGAAAGATTATTATTTCAATCTTCCTCCAGAAAATTTTCGAGAATATTTAAAAAATTTCTATGATTTAAGCAAAAGTAGTGATTCACACGATTTATAAAGTATTTATTCTCATGCGAAGCCAAAACTTCTGCCAAATTGAAAAAAATGTTCTTTTGCTATGTATTTCGATATGAAAGTGAGGTAAACATGTCTAACTGGCAGGGTTATTGGCAACGGAAAGGTCACATTCCTAAAAAGTTATGTTCTAAACTACCTTGTCTCGATTTTTTTGGGATTTTTTCAGAAAAAACAACATTTTTATCAATTCACACACTGAAAAATTACGCCCATCTTAAGCTTAACGGTTTTATTGGGACATGTGAGGGGTATCCTTTTTTCCTCAGCGTGGAGAAGCAAAAATGTAATTATGGAGGCTTTAGATATTTTTTTAATTGTTCTTCATGTTTAAGAAGAATGAGAAAAGTTTATTTTTTTACAGAAAGTTTGAATGTAGGAGGTGTTTAAATTTGGGTTATCGGAGCCAGCGATTAAAGGCAAGTGATCGTTTCAGAGAAACGAAATCTAAAATAATCGCCGCTTTAATACTTCAATATGGCTCAGAGGTAGAACATGCATGAAGAATGTGAAAAACAACATATTGGAAAAAATTAGAGAGAATTAGATGTCTTGAACGAAGATCTTTCCGTGCTTTTTGTTTAGAGCATCTAAAGTATATGCCTAAAAATATGAATTTTTTGAGAAAATAATTTTTTATGTACTTAAGTTATTTGAGGGGGATTTTGAGAATTTATTAACTTGGTATTCACTTGAATCCATTGATTGATTTTTGTTAGAAGATCTAAAAATGAAGATGGAAGAACATCTACATTCTCTTCGCGTAAATTCTTTAAATATTCGCTCCAAAAACTTTGCATACGGACCATTTCATCACCTTGAAAAGAAATGGGCATAGTTAATTCTGTTTCTCGATATTCGAATACAATTCGAATGATATTCTCAAGGTCTTTAAATGAAGGAAGTGAAGATGATGATAGCATGGAATAGATATCATGAAAATCCTTCATACGGCTATTAAAAGACCCTCGATGAATGATGGTCTCTAACTTTTCAGCAAAAATGAATTCTTTTGGATAGCAAGCCAGCTCAACACTATCTTCAAAAAGATCTCCTTTTGAATAGCTTGTGAGTTTAATTTTATATGCAACTGCCTCAACAATATCTCCGAAGCCAATATCTATCGCTACCTTAAATCGGGTACGTCCAAAATAAGCCATCATAGAAATTTCTACGCCAGGATAACCCATATGAGGATGGGTCAATTCGCTAGCCTTAACTTCTTTAAAAATGAATCCATCGTTGAGATCAATCCCCGCTATTTCTTCAAAAACAACTTGCAAAGATGAGACTTGATTGCTGATTTTTTTAGCTAAAAAATCTAAATCAGTTGTTTCTCTTCCGATCTCTAGGTATTTGGACAGGAGGATGCCTCCTTTCAATACAAATTGATCCCGATATTTCGACCTAGCTAACCGGACAAGGAAGCGCTCTAAAGTGAGAGTTTGCCAAAGATCTGCAGGATCACGATTTTTCTCTTTTGCAATAGCTCTAAGTTTGGCTTTAAATGATTTTTCTAAATCTGTTGTCATGTCGTATAAGATAGGATGTAAGGAGTGATATTCACTCGCAATTTTTTTGCGTAGGCACCTAATTTTTTTAGATCTGTCTTATGGGTAGTATTTTTGAAATACCTTTGAAGAGCCTTGATAGCGATTTCTTTGCTAAGATAGCGAAAGGCATCGACAATGCAACGCTCTTGATCAAAAATTTGAGTCTTATATTCCCCAAAAACAATTTCGGTTTTTCCTAGAGAGATGTTACGCATTCTAATGATTTTTGTATTTGGTCTTTTAGGAGCATAAGATTCGTGAGGAACGGCGATCCAAATTTCTCTCATCACTTGATCTGTTAGCTCGTAGTAGCAGAGAGCGGAAATCAAGCAGATTACTCCCTTAGGAATACTTGCAGCTACCAACCCCAAGTTCTCCCATTGAAAATCAACTTTAGGCTCGTATTCAGCAAAGCGATAAGTTCCAGGGTAAACTCTTTCAAGTGTACCTTTTTTGACTAAATAAGCGATTGCATGCCTAGGCACGTTTCGATCAGCAGCGTCTTCAGCTGTGAAGAAAGGAACTTGCCGAAAAGGCTCTAACTGTTTGGCATATTTTGAATGTCCCATATCTAAATTCTACAAAATCTACCCAATTTAGTCAAATGGGTAGATTTTGTAGATTTATGTTAATACTCTTTACAATCCCAACCAATCAGTCATGCTTATCCAGCCAAGATCTTTATATACAATCCAAGGAGCTTTGGGAATGTTATCTGGTAATACTGAAATCGAATTAATTTCTCCTTTACAATAGGATTTCCATGCTTTCCAAGCATTTCCTCTTAATTTTAATTCCATGGCAAAATGTCGAGCTTGTTTGAAAGGTAAGTATTCTCGAAGACGAGTAGCCTTTAAATTAGTACTAAGCCAATCTCTAACACTTATCCATCCTTTATCTCGGTAGACTGTATTAGGATCTTTTGGAATATTGGGGGGTAGCATTGGCTTTTGTAGGATTTCTCCTGCACAGTATTGATTCCATTCGGCCCGACTTCTTAAATTTAGTTTATGAACAAAAGTCTTTGCTTCTTCATAAGACAGGAAATTTCTTGAGCGTGGAGAGGGCGTTTGAGTTCCTAGCCAATCACCATAACCTTTCCAGCCTAAATTAGCGTAAAATCGTTCGGGATGAGTTGGAATATTTTGAGGCTTGAGTCCTAAATCACGACATTCTCCCTTGCAAAAGGCAGCCCACTCTTTATAGTTTTTTAGTGAGAGGCTACGAACAAATGTCTTAGCTTCATCGAAAGAGAGGTAGCCAATGAATTTTGGTGAGGTTCGTTTTTGATTCCCTAACCAATCAGGATATCCCTTCCATCCTTCGTTTTTATAAGCTCTTTCGGGTTTGAATGGAATATCCAATGGAATCCTCGGTTTGTCTATCAAGTTTCCCCGACAGTAAAGCCGCCATTGAGCTTGGGTCTCGAGCTTCAAAGAATGGGCAAATTTCTGATGGACGACATTATGCAAAGCAGGCAGGTTATGCAGCGGACCGCTTTGATGCTCAATATATTTTTACGCATTGTTGCTTTGACATTCAGTATTTGATAAACAAGCAAGAGGTAAAATCTCAAGGGCAAGAGCAATTCTAATTACATGTTTTTAGATAGACTCATCCACCACCTTAAAAAAAAAGGACTTAAGAAAAGCAGTCAAGCCTTCATAAGTCCTTGGAATAAAAGAATCTGAGTGAGAGGATTTGAACCTCCGACCCCTTGCACCCCATGCAAGTGCGCTAGCCAGGCTGCGCTACACCCAGATAAAAGATATTAAATAGAGGGGAGGCCTTCAAATTGAAATTCAGCTTTTTTAAAATCACGCACGGCAACGCGCGCGCAAGCTTCGATGATTTTTTCCAAAGGATCACCTGGATCTACCTCTGCAGCTGATATATCAATAGCGATTGAGGCACTAAAAGTTGTTCCACCTTTGATCCCTTTAACTTTAAAGTTGGCAAAGATGCCCTCTTTTTTTTTAGAAATATTGATAAAGCGGATCAGATTATTTTCAGCAAGATTGACCATTAACTCCTCCAAAAGGAATGAATTGTAAAACGTTTAAGGCTCGTCTGTCAACTATTATATTCCTAGTTGACGTTTTTGAAATGAATGAGGCATGCTAGTCTCAACCATCATCCCATCTCTTAGCAAGAGGGATTAAAATAGGAAGAAAAAAATGGCGTTAGAATTTTGTCCTTTTGAAATAGAGCCCTCTTGGAAGCAAGAATTACAGGAAGAATTGCAAAAGCCTTATATTGTACAGTTAGCCTCTTTTGTTGAACAAGAAAGGCAGGGAAATAAAGCTATTTATCCTCCTAAGCATTTGGTCTTTAATGCTTTCTGGCAAACTCCCTATGCAGATGTCAAAGTGGTCATCATCGGGCAAGATCCCTATCATGGACCTGGGCAGGCACATGGTTTAAGCTTTAGCGTACCTCAAGGCATTCCCATTCCGCCTTCCTTGCAAAACATCTATAAAGAACTAGCTACGGATGTAGGTATACCTAAACCTACGCATGGCTGTTTATTAAAGTGGGCTAGACAAGGTGTATTACTCCTCAATGCTACCTTGACTGTCCGTCAAGGAGAACCCCTATCGCACCATAAAAAGGGATGGGAGCAGTTCACAGATGCCGTCATCGAAAGGTTATGTAAAAGAGAAACACCTATCATTTTTGTGTTATGGGGTAAATCCGCTCAAGATAAATGTAAAAAAATTAAAGAATTTAAAACGACTAATCATCATTTATTGATGTCCGCCCATCCTTCTCCTTTGGCTGCTCATCAAGGATTTTTTGGCTGTCACCATTTTTCTCAAGTTAATGCCTGTTTGCTTAAATGGGGGAAAGAACCGATTGATTGGACAATTGATTAGGCTAAAATTTCCTCTTTTTGTTATAGAGTAGGTAGAAAATGCCGAAAAAGGCAAAAATTAAGTAGTCAAGTAGCTAGCTCTCTGGGAGAAAAAGTGGCATGCTTTTTGCATACTAAAGTTAAGGTGTATTTTCAAAAGTGAGGTTATTATGAGTGATCATGATTTTTACAAAATTGACAAGTTAATGCCCTATAAAACAAAAGCACAAGGGCGTACTTATGTAAAAGATGGTGATCTGCAAATTCAGCTACCTCATAGTACCAAAGAAGCTGCTCATCTTGAAAATACACATGCTTTTAATAAGCTGCTCTCTTATTATCAAGAGATAGGCCACTCCTCAGCTGCTCAAACTGGGGGAATTACAAGCGAGCGCGAAACAGTCAAAACAGCTATGGAAGAAGCTGAAAGTACCTTTAATTCCATGATGGAGATCAGTAAGCAACTGCGTCAAGCTTGTCAAGAACTCATGCAAATGCAAGCGTAAAGTTTAATCTGCTTTTTTTAACTTATTTCCTATTAATCTTATCAATAAAATATTAATCTTTTATTTCCAAAAATTACATATTAATAAATATTAATTTAGGCTTTATTATATTTATAATTAATAGTTATAATATTAATATAGATGTAATAATTAGTTTTACAAATTTGGAGATATTAATATGTTAATTCATAGCGAATTAAAGAAAATATTTCATCAACTAATTAAAGATCACCTAGCTTACGTAGATTTTAATCACACTAAGATTGCGATTAAAATAGTACGGGATGCGTCTCTTTTCTCTTTAAATGCTACAGTATACATAGGAGAAAATTTTATTCCTAAGAGTGTTAGAAAAGCGTTGCATTCTCATCCCTCTTTTATTGATCGACAAATAAAAACTAATTTTTCTATTGAGGAATCACAATTTAAGATTTATTTAAATTATTTAGGACATTTAGATTATAAAGATGAAGAAGCCTTTACAGCTATTGTGCAAGAATTCAGCTGGTTATTGGAAGAATGGCGTCTTTATTTAGATGAACATGATAAACATGATCTCATCCATCTTCCCATCAAAAGGTAAATTGATTAACTGTAAGGTGAAACGAGGCTACGCGTTTGACACTCCTGTTTAATTAGCTTAATGAATTCTTCTAAGTTAGTCGTACCTACGACCTTATTGTCACGTGTACGCAAAGAAACAGTTTGTGTTTCCATCTCTTGATCACCTACAGTTAACATATAATTAACCTGAGCTAATTGGGCATTACGCACTTTTTTACTAACCGATTCTTGACTTATATCCAATTCTACTTGAAGGCCTGCTAATTTTAGCTTAGCCATGATTTTTTCAGCATAAGCTTGATGTCTATCAGCTACTGTTAATATGCGCACTTGCGAGGGGCTTAACCACAAGGGAAAACGTCCGGCAAAGTGTTCAATCAAAACACCTAAAAATCTTTCAATCGATCCACATATGACGCGGTGTAGCATAATTGGCCGTTGTTTTGAGCCATCAGAAGCTGTATATTCTAAGCCAAATCTCTCAGGCAAGGACATGTCTAATTGAATAGTAGCACATTGCCAGGTGCGATTAATGGCATCGCGGATATGGACGTCGATTTTAGGACCATAAAAGGCTCCATCACCCTCATTGATTTTATAAGCTAATTGAGATTCTTCTAAAGCAGCTTTCAAGCCTGCGGTAGCTATATCCCAATCTTGATCCGAGCCAATGGTATTTTTTTCAGGACGCGTCGATAATTCTAAATGATAACTAAGGCCAAACGTTGCATACATTTCAGCAGCTAGATTTAAGATAGCTACTATTTCCTGTTTGATATCAGAGGGCTTCATAAAAATGTGTGCATCATCTTGATGAAAACTGCGTACGCGAAATAAGCCTGATAAGGCACCAGAAGCTTCATAACGATGAACATGTCCAATTTCGGATACTCTTAAAGGTAGTTCGCGGTAGCTATGAGTCTGCGTTTTATAATAGAGCATGCAACCTGGACAATTCATGGGCTTAAGAGCATACTCGCGCTCTTCTATTTGTGAAGTAAACATATTTTGGCGATAGTAGGCCCAATGACCCGATTGCTCCCACAAGTTGCGGATCATTAAAGCCGGCGTTTTAATTTCTACATAGCCATTTCTATCTAACAACTCGCGTAGATAAAGAAGAAGCTGGTTCCATACAATCATGCCCTTAGGATGAATAAAAGGCATACCTGGTGCTTCCTCTTGCAGTGAAAAAAGCCCAAGCCTTGGTCCTAAAATTTTGTGATCTCTTTTTTTAGCTTCTTCTAACTGCGTGAGATAGCTTTTAAGCAATTTGCGATCGGGAAAAGAGATTGCGTAAACGCGGGTTAGCATTTCGCGCGTAGAATCACCACGCCAGTAAGCACCGGATGTTTTCATCACTTTGATGGCTTTAATTTTACCTAAGTTTGGCAAGTGAGGCCCTCTACAAAGATCAAAAAATTCTCCTTGACGATAGCCGGTTAAAGGGGAGCCTGTTTCAAAACTATTGATTAAATCGACTTTATAGGGATTATCGGCAAATTCTTTGAGAGCAGCTTCTTTATCGGCAAATAATTCGCGTTTAGATAGATGATTTTCCACCGTGATTTTTTGCATCTCCTCATCGATGCGTTCAAAATCGGCATCAGAGAGAGTCAAGTTAGCAAAATCATAATAAAAACCATTTTCAATAGGCGGACCAATAGTCGGTTTAGCCTCGGGAAAAAGACGTAAAATCGCTTGGGCTAAGACGTGAGCTGATGTATGCCAGTAGATCTCTTTACCTTGCGCATCTTCAAAGGTCCAAAAGATAACTGTATCATTTTCTTGTAGAGTGTGACTTAAATCGCAATTTTTTCCATTGATATTCACTCCCAACGCTTGATCAGGACCTTTGAGATTTAAAAGTTCTGCTAGATCTTTAGCTGTGCTACCTTCAAGCAATTCAAATTTTTTATTGTCTTTCAAAGTAACAAACATAATAGACCTAAAGATGTAAAATTAAATCGCTTATCGTAATAAATTTAAAATATAAAGAAAAGCACAATTATTTGCGTTAATTGCACTTTTTAATTACTTGATTAGACTGGACGCAAGATCAAGCGACCTAACTGATTTCCCAGATGTAAAGTAGGCCGACTAGTTAAAATATTAAATAAAGTAAGTAAACGTATTTTTGCATCAGTCAGCCAATAATGAGTGCCAGGTCTATCTCTCGGCAGACTAGGTAAATTTTGCAAACTTTGAGTAAGATGAACTTTTTTATAGATCTGATGAATACCTAGATAGGTTGATTGAGCGATAGAAGGTAGAGCTAATAGGACGGCGGCCAGGCTAATGATATGACGTGGATGCCAGGGATTAATAACAAATATTGTATTAGGCCCAAACACGCGATTCAGTTGATGAGTAGAAAAAATACCTCCTACAAGAGAAGAAATAATAAAGACGCCAGGAGAGGAAATACCTGCACTCAAAATGAGTGAAATTTTAGCCGAAACAATGATCACTTTATAGGCAATTTGAATCCATTTAGGATAAGTTGCATAGGATTCTGTCGAAATTTCACGTCCGCGCAAAATTTGATAAACATCATAGACTTCGACTAATCCAAAAACAAACGTAACGGAACCCGCCACATTTTTTATCCCTTGTTTAACTAATGGCTGATTGAGTAAATGCACAGAAGTACTAACTAGCTTGATTACTCCGTTAGAAATAGAAGGCATCATTTAAAATTTAATCCTCTAAATTTGAGAAGCGCCGCGCGCAAGAGTGTTGATGCAAAGGTTTTTGACTAGAGGTACAATCCACTGCACTAGTGAAAGAAGGAGATAAAGCCTCTTGTAAAATAGAATTTTTAATAGGAGCTTTCTCAAAATAAGCCTTTAATTTAGGCGCATCTTTAATAACCGAAAGAGTTGCTTGATTAGAGGATAAATAAAGCGATTTTTTAAGATGAAAATCTTCCTCTTTGGCTTGACTTAAGTTTAGTAAAGAATTTTTAGGTAAAAAAGAACTTAACTGAGTCATTTTATTATGTTTAATAGGTGAATAAATTTTAAAAGATTCATTTAAAACTAACTTATTTTCATAGGAGTGATTAGCCTCTTCTAATAAAATTCTAAAGCCTTCATCATTAAACTCTTCCTCTTGAGTAAAATAAGTTAGACTGCCTCCTTTTATACTCTCTAAGTCAAGCGCATCACAAGAACAACAGATAACGAGAGACAAAAAAAGATAAGAGTAGCGCATAAATTCCCATGAGTTAGGGTTTAAACTATAATAAAAAAGGGATTATAAACAAAGATGTTTTAAGATGGGTTTTTTAACAGCTAATACCTCATCTAAGCGCGACACAGAAGTTGTATGGGGGGCTGTTTTCACTAGTTCTGGATTAGTTTTAATCTCTTCGACAATTTGACTTAAAATAGCTACGAATGCATCTAAAGTAGCCTGAGATTCACTTTCGGTTGGTTCAATGAGTAAGCATTCTTTAATGATCAGAGGAAAATAAATAGTAGGAGCATGGACTCCATAATCGAGCAGTCTTTTGGCAATATCCAGTGCACGCACGCCTTGATGGAGATAGCTATCCGCTTGAACGACAAACTCATGCATGCAAAATTGGGGAAAGGGGATCGTAAAAAGTGATTCTAACTTTTTCTTCAGGTAGTTGGCATTTAACACAGCGACTTCAGCTAACCTTCTCAAGCCCGCATGACCATGCAGTTTGGCATAGAGGTAAGCGCGTAAGTAGATGGCAAAATTACCGTGAAAAGAGGCAATTTTTCCGATACTTGTAGGATTGTTCCATTGCATCGCATAGCGATCAGAGGGATCAACCATTTTTTCGACATAAGGAGTTGGTAAGAACTCTTTAAGCTTATCATTGCATAATACAGGTCCAGAACCTGGCCCTCCTCCTCCATGAGGTGTAGAAAATGTTTTATGCAAATTGATATGCATGACATCAAAACCCATATCGCCCGGTCGCACAATGTTTAATATGGGGTTAAGGTTGGCACCATCATAATAAAGTAAGCCGCCGTGCTGATGGACAATCGAAGTAATTTCCACAATTTGCGGGCTAAAGAGACCTAATGTGTTGGGATTGGTCAGCATTAAGCCAGCTGTTTTTTCCGACACTTTGCTGCGCAGGTAAGCTAAATCCATATCTCCTTGAGCATTAGTCGGAATAGAGACAGTTGTCAAGCCAGCCATGGTAGCCGTAGCTGGATTAGTGCCATGCGCATTATCGGGGATAATGATCTCTTGACGCTTTAAATCTCCACGCTTTTTATGGTAAGCTGCAATTAGGCAGATGCCGACAAATTCTCCCTGGGCACCGGCATTGGGCAATAAGGTGCCAGCAGTCATGCCCGATACCTCGCACAGCATTTGGATGAGTTCCCTTATGATTTGCAAGTTACCTTGCACTGTTTCTTCAGGCGCTAAAGGATGAGTCTGGAGAAAATTAGGGTGCGCCGCACACCATTCATTGACGCGCGGATTGAATTTCATCGTACAACTGCCTAAAGGATAAAAATTTGTATCAATGCCCATGTTGCGCTTGGCTAAACCACTAAAATGGCGCGTTAAATCTAGTTCAGATACTTCAGGTAAGGGCAGAGAAGTTTGTCTCATTAACTCTAAAGGAGGCTGAAAAGCTTCAAAAGCTGGCGCATTTTTAGGTAAACTATAAGCGTGTTGAGCTGTCTGACTCTTTTCAAAAATTGTTTTACTCATACCAATTTCCTAAAACTTCTTTCATGATGAGGGTAAAATTTGTTGAGCTAACTGCCAATAACGATCTAATTGCTGAAGTGATTTAGTTTCGGTAACGGCAATTAAGAGATGATTAGACAATTCAGGATAATAGAGACCTAAATCTAACCCTGGTTCAATTTTATTTTCTCTAAAGTAAGCTTGTACTTTAGCAAGGGGAATAGGACAATGGATGACGAATTCATTAAAAGAGGCTAGCGGAGTCCAAACGGTCAGACTCTTTACTTCTTTTAACTTTTCTTTGAGGTAAGCCGCACGTTGATAATTAGTCAAAGCCAGTTTTTTGACCCCCTCTTTGCCATACCATAAAATGGCGATCAGATTAGCCAGAGCTGCTAAAGCTTGATTCGTACAAATATTAGAGGTAGCTTTTTCGCGGCGAATGTGCTGCTCCCTTGCTTGAAGGGTCAGCACAAAGCCTCTTTTCCCTTGAGTATCGACCGTTTCGCCTACCAAGCGACCCGGCAATTGTCTAATCAGTTCAGTCGAGCAAGCCATATAGCCCACATAAGGACCCCCATATTGTAAAGGAAGACCAAAAGGCTGACCTTCTCCTATCGCAATGTCAGCGCCTAGTTCAGCTGCCGAAGCATAGAGGCCATAAACTAAAGGATTAGCACAAATAATAGAAAGAGCGCCGACGCTCTTTGCTTTTTGGAAAACACTCTTTAAATCATCGATCACCCCAAAAAAATTGGGATATTGAACGAGCACAGCAGCTGTTTGATCATCGATTAGCTGATTGTATCGTTTAATATCTAAGGAGCCATCTGTTAAAAAAGGAATCAACTCTAGTTGGATAGCCTGACTAGCGAGATATTGCTCAACTACTTGACGATAATGGGGATGAACAGAGGAGCCGATCAGCACTTTTTTGCGGCCCTTGTGATGTCTTAAAGCCATTAGGAGAGCTTCGGCACAAGCAGAAGCTCCATCGTAAACAGAAGCATTAGCTACATCCAGGCCAGTTAAAGCGCAAATAGCCGATTGAAATTCAAAGATAGCTTGTAACATACCTTGTGAAGCTTCAGCTTGGTAAGGAGTATAAGCTGTCAAAAACTCTGACTTACTGCAAATAGCTGAAACTAAAGCTGGTACGTGATGTTCGTAAGCCCCTGCCCCTAAATAGTTATCAAAAGAGGAAAATGTATTGCGGCTAGCCAATTGATTGATTAAAGCCATCCCTTCATATTCGCTTAACCCATCCTCTTTTAGAGGAGCTGCTAGCTTTAAATTAGCTGGAATAGCTGAAAAGAGTTGATCCAAGCTAGTTAGACCTAAAAATTCTAACATCTCTTTGATTTGAGGCTCTTGATTAGAGATAAAGTCCATATTAGTCTAGTCTTTCCATTTTGCTTGATAAATGGCTTCATCTATTAGTTGTTGCAATTCTGTTTCATCACTTAGTTTTACTTTACAGATCCAACCCTCTGTTTCACTAGCTGTATTAATTAGATCAGGCTGCTCTTTAAGTTGTTGGTTTACTTCGATAATTTCTCCAGAAATAGGCGCATACACATCGGCCGCAGCTTTGGTAGATTCTAATACTGCAATCTCTTGCTTGCACTTTACCTGCTTGCCAATAGTAGGCAGCTCTACATAGACGACTTGGCCTAACTCTTTTTGGGCATGATGAGAAATACCAATTGTACCTATGCCTGCGTTAATAGCTACCCATTCATGCGTTTCACTAAATTTCATGGCTACTCCTACTTAAAGTGAAGATTGTTTTTTAATAAAAGGTAGGGAAGAGATTTTAGCTTTAAGACGTTTTTGCCTAATCTCTACTTCTACTAGTTCATTTTCCGTTAAGTTCATCGCAGTTAATAGGATGCCAATGGAACAATTAAGCGTAGGAGAGTAGCTGCCTGAAGTCAAATGGCCAATTAAATGATCCTCTTTGAAAATGGCATATCCTTCGCGCATGATGCCCTGTTCCATGAGCTTGACACCATATTGAGTGCGTTTTTTTGGACTTTGTTGCAAAGCTTGGAGAGCTTGTTTGCCAAGAAAATTCTTTTTATGCCACTTAATTGTCCAATGAGACACACTTTCATTAGCCGCAATCTGTTTCGAAAGCTCATGACCATAGAGGGCAAATCCCATCTCTAGACGCAAACTATCTCTAGCTCCTAAACCACAGGCTTGAAGGCCTAAAGGTGTACCCTCTTTTAGCAATAGAGTCCATAACTCTAATAGGATCTCCAAAGGAGCATAAATCTCTACTCCTCCAGCTCCTGTATAACCTGTCGCTGAAATAAAGAGAGAGCAATCTTTAAAAGTTGTTTTCAGAAAGTGCATGGGTTTTAAAGTCAGCACCTCGGGAAAAATTTTTGCACAGATAAGTAAAGCCAAAGGACCTTGAAGGGCTAAAATGCCCTCTTCTCGATAAAAATCTCGAATGGAAACTTTAAAAGCTAAACCTTGCTCTTTTAAATGAGCTAAATCTTTAGCGCGATTGCAGCCATTCACAATGACAAAAAAATGGGTTTCATCTATTTTATAAATAATGACATCATCAACGCTACCACCCTCTTGATCAGCCCAGACAGTATAAATAGCCTTGCTCTTAGGTTGACCTCTTATTTCATTGGTAGATAAGTAATCTAGAAAGAGTTCTGCTTCCTCTCCTTCAATGCTAATGCGACCCATATGAGAAATATCAAAAATACCTGCCGCTTGACGAACTGCTTGGTGCTCTATAAGAGTGCCTTTATAGAAGAGAGGCAGTTCCCAACCGGCAAAAGTAATCATTTTAGCTGCTAAGGACTGATGGGTATTATAAAGAATGGTTTTCATCGTATTAAGTTTAAACTACTCCACAAAGAGGGTTGTTGCTCAATTTGATAATCCTCTGTAGTTGCAGAAAAATGTTGTGGTAACCCTTGAGCTCGATTAAGCCGATAAGTAAAACCTAATCGACTAAATTGAGCTGGTTCATAGCCAAACAGGACTTGCCGAGGTAGAGAAAGGGCCATTGTATAAGAGTAATCTTTTAACTGGGTCTGAACTTTAAGTTCTAAAGGATCACACAACTCATGCTTATCCTCTGTCCGAAAACGAGTGATTTCTCCCGCTTGCTGACCTTCAATCGCTTCAGGCAGAAAAAAGAAATGATGGCAAAATTTAGTATTATAACCCGATGTTTTAACATCCCGCGTATCTAGAAAGATTTCAACGCTGTCTCCTTTTCTAAGATCGGGATAGACACTGCGTTTAAAGGGTTGAGCTATAGAAACGAAAATTTCTATCCCGTCTGAATGCCATCCTAAGGCCACCGCAGCAAATTTAGATTCGCTGCATAAAGCGGCTACATCTGGTAGGAGATATTTTTTCAACGCAGCACTCGTACAGTTAGTCAAACTCTGTTCGCAATGTAAACAATCCAAATGCATTTGGAAAAAGTTAATAGGAGTTAACGCAACAAAATCTTCCATCTTTATTCTACCTTTATTCCACAACCGGTGTGTTGACGCGATTGAGGTAATCTAGAGAGAGTGCTTTTTTCTCTTTCATGATAGACAGCAATTGTTCCATTAAAACATGTTGAGCATCTTGACTCAATAATCTACGCGCTTCT
This sequence comes from Parachlamydiaceae bacterium, assembly GCA_965200675.1. Taxonomy (GTDB): domain Bacteria; phylum Chlamydiota; class Chlamydiia; order Chlamydiales; family Parachlamydiaceae; genus CBDAUP01. Next base: position 674,470 of record CBDAUP010000002.1, read on the forward strand.
ATTACTTTTTTACTCGAGATTTGTAAAGAAGAGGGGACTTCATGCTTCTTTAACTGAAAAAAGTAGAGATCTCCACTAGCTGGGGTATAGAGTTCACTCCACTCACCCACTTGCATAGTAAAAGCTGGTTTTAAATCTAGTGCTTCCTGATGACCTCGGCTAATTTTAAACGTACTCTTCTTAAGTTGCCATTGGTCTGCTATAGAATGGCGTGCTTCTAGCTGTTCTTCATTTAGAGGCTCTTGACTAGTTATCTCTTCTCGTTTAGTCACACTTTCAATGGATTCAGGAGATTTCTTAAAAGTAGTCAACAGTTCTTTCACAGGAGATTTCAAGCGCAGAGAAGCACTAATTTCAGGGATAAGAGAAGCTGGTGCTTGACTAGGCAATAAACTAGTCGCATACTCTTGATAGATGGCTTTTTGCAAATTAGCAAAGTAAAGTTCAGCCACGCGGTTTTTAACTTCACTGAACGATTTCCAACTCTTATCAGCTTGCTGAAAATCCTGCAGCTGTTGCGGCCTAATTTTTTGATAGTATGCCTCTAGTTTTTGATCGAGCAACTTGTCTAAAATGCCCTCCTCTTGCGCTTCTGCAAAAGTTAAAATCTCCTCTTTAGGTGCTCTATCTTCTACAATAATTGTGTAGTAATGGAGCTTGTCGGCAGTGAATTTTTTTAAACTAGCAGTTGGTTCTTTTAATTTAGCTTGATCTAACAAGGTAATAAAAGCTGCGCGATCTTCTAAACCGACAACAGGAGTTTTACCTTTTTTAAAATTAATAGCGACTAACTGCTGTACAATAGGAGCCTCTTCTAACGCTTGCTCTAACCATTCAGGATGAGTGTCTAAAATTGCTAAACGCGCATATTCATCTACTTTTTCGCGTAAAGTTGGATCCAAGCTATCTAACGCTGCATAACGCGTTTCTACATCAGTTGCCTTTTTTGGTCCTAGATCGGCAAACTCTTGAATGAGTTTTTTCCAATTTTTTTCATCTGTTTCCCAATTCCATGTTTCTTTTAAACTGACTTTAGCTTGTAAAATACTCTTATCAACAGCAGAAATAGCTAAGGCATATCTTTTTTGAATGAGGTCTGGAGTTTGACGTTTAACCTCTTCTACACTAAAAAATTGAGTAGGCAAAGAGAGTAATTCTAAGCCTTTATCAGGTCTTTTAGCAATGAGGCTTAAGTAAAGTTCAAATTTTTGAATGTCACTAAAGTTTTTAAAGTGAAACTCTTTTGGCAGATGGTAAAGATCGCCCTCGGCGGTTTCTGTCGTATACCGATTAAAATCTTGAAAAGAGAGAGGATCTACAAAGACTGCGTTACCCATATCGTAAAAAAGGCGGCGAAATAATAATACTTTGCGCCATAGGGCCGCTGCTTGATTTTTATCTAAATGCATAGCATGAAGCTGAGCATTGAGATAATCTGTACTGTTAGCTACGCCTAAATGAGGATTATTAATGTTTTGTCGATAACTTAGCTCAGCTTGATAGGTTAAATCGGCTAAGGCTTCCTGTTTGGATACCTGATAACCGCGTTGTTCAGCAATGGTTGCGCTGTTCATAATAAATTGAGCGATCAGCCGTAAGAAACGAGGTCCAAACCAGTCTTCAAATAGATGGTACCCAAAAAGGGAAAGATCTGCTCTTTCTAAATTGGGATCTGGAGTTAACCAACTGTATTGTTTTTGTTGATAAAGGAGAATTTGGCGCAAAGAGCTAGGAGAAAGCTTATGCTCAGCTTGATATAAAGCTATTCTACTTTTAAAAGCTTCAGCAAAATTAGGAGAGGAGCGTAGAGTAACGTAATTTTTTTTGATGTCAGGCGCAATGTAATTCCACGTGTTCTCCACATTTAAGAAAGGAGCTTGTGGATGGCTATAGAGAACATAAGCTTTTTCTTTTTCTTGTTTTTTTTCTAAATCTACATGGAGATCACTTGCGTAGTTAGTCGCTAAAATTGAAGCTAAGCCCGTTTGTAAAAAATCTTTTTTAATGACGCCATCATTTAAAAAATTAGGTCCCCATCCTCCTCCTAAACGTACTTTATCCTCCATATCCGTGCTAATGAACGTCACAAATTGATCAAACTCATATTGCTTGACAGTCGTAGAGTCTACCGTTGTAAAGATGACCTGATCGCGATAAGCATCGGTAGGAAGAGAGCTATACGTCCCAAAAAAAGAGAAAGAAATAATAATCACTACAGTTACTATGGCAAAAAAGTAGCGTTGATACTGACGAAAAAACTCTAACATAATAAGAGGTGCTCCCTACAAAACTTTAAAAATTTCTTTTACTAGATTCGGAAGTATAACAAAGTTTAGCTTTTCAGTAGAAGGAAAAGTAGGAAGCGAAAAGAAAGTATGGAGAGAAGGAAAAAGCAGATTTTCGAAAGAGGTCTAATGTTGAGCTAAAATTTGCATTAAAGTTTCATAGACTTCATCTACCTCAATGCGCTTCATGCAGCGAAAATCAATCGGACAGACTCTTTTATAGCAGGGAGAGCAGGCTACATGCTTATGAATAATGCGACCTGTATGATAAGGACCCGTCTGAGTCGCGCTCGTAGAACCAAATAAAGCGAGTAAAGGCGTACCAAGGGCTGCTGCAATATGCATAGGGCCACTATCATTTGTCAACAGAACTTTACACCTTTTGATTAAAGCCATTAATTCGCGTAAAGAAGTTTTTCCAGCTAAATTGACCACTCGTTCTGGTAAATCTTTGCAGATATCACTCACTAATGAATAGCTTGTTTGATCTCCAAAATAAAGAATCACATTGTTTGGATTTTCTAATAGCTTTAAGGTAACTGCTCGAAAACGTTCCGGTAGCCAGCATTTAGCTGTACCAAAAGCTGCGCCTGGATTCATGCCAATTAATTGACACCCTTTAGAAAAAAATGGTAGAGAACTAAGTAATGTTTGAATTTGTTCCTCTTCAGCTTTCTCTATATAGAGCTGAGGAGGAGTAGAAGAAAGCGGAATACCTAGAGGTTCTAGTAACTTTTTATAAGTAATGACAAGGTGTTGACTTGCACGATTAACTGGGAAAGGAAGAGCATGCGTTAGCATTAAACGGCGCCAATTGCCCTTAAATCCAATACGCTGTTGAACTTTTCCATGAAAGAATTGCCAAGCTGAAGAGAAAGAATTGGTTAATAAAATGCCCCAATCATAGGATTCGGGCTCTTTTTGCAAGAAATGACCTATCTTGTCACGCTGATGGGGATCATAAATGAGTAGTTTATTTAAATGAGGATTGCCTTTTAAGAGAGCAGCTATACTAGGCAGGCATACAACGGTCATAGAAACTTGAGGCCAGTGAGCTTTAACATCCTGCAAAAGGGGAGTTGCCATAACTGCATCGCCTAGCCAATTGGGAAAACGCAAAACGAGGTGTTGAGGAGGAGAGATAGAAGGTAGCGCCATATGGAGAATAATAGTTGAAATTTTTAAAAATAGTTAATTTTAAAAAGCAAAAACTTAAAAGCTTGTCTTTTATCATAAGTAGATTTCTGTAAAGATAAAAGAAAAAACAGTTAGTTTTTTATTAGATCTATTCTAGAAGGTAGATTTTATTCTAGCCTTAAAGTAGATTAAAGATATTTACCAGGAGATAAGAATTGTGACGCAAACTAGCTATTCTCATAAAGAAATTGAGCAGTTTCTGCAAGATTTTGCTATCGAAAAAAGACAAGTGCAAGATTTAAAAACACAATTGGAAGAGCGGACCTTAGAGTGTCAACAACTACAGCAGCAAGTAGTCAAAGTCAATACCACTGTTAATGCTAAAGATACACAGAAGCTTACACAGTTATTAGACCTATTTAAACAGTCTAACTTCACGACTAGTCAGACTTTAGAAGATGAGACAAGCTGCCCAACTAACCTATCAACTGATCAGCTTAGCTTACCTCTGGATACCAGACTCAAAGAAGAAATAGCTAATCTTCAATTAGCTTACCTTTCAGAGCAGCAACATGCAGAGGGATTAAGCTACCAGCTCATTAAAATGAAAGAGTTATTTTTAAATACTCAACAGCAATTGGAATCAAAAAATTTAGCGGATGGAGAAAGAGAAAGGGAAGCTAAAGCGCTAAGAGAGTTAAATAGCCTCCAGACTAAAGAGATGTTAACAGCAGATAAAAAAATTAAAGAAGCTGAAGAGGAAAGAAGGAAACTCAATGAACAATTTGAATCATTAAAGCAGCGTATCAATCATTTGACAGAGCACTTATCAGAAACGATGAAGGAACACAATGGTGCTTTAGATAAGCTCAAAAGCTTTAGTCATCGTCAGAATAAGTGGGAAGAGCAAGTGGACAATCTAAGACAAGAACTCGCTCAAAAAGAGCAAGTCCAGATTGGTTTAACTTCTAAGCTCATCCAACTGCAAGAATTAGAAAGAATAATAGAAGAAGATAGAGAAAATAGGAGTCGCGATAAGCAAAAAATAGAAAAATTAATTAATCAAATCAATGAGAAAGATCAACGCCTCACAGGTTTGCAACACTTAGAAAGTAGCTTAAAAAAGATTCAAGAACAAAAGCAAGGTATTGAAAATAAATTTGAAGAAGCCCAAAACCTGTATAAAAAGTTTGAAGAAGAATTAAAAGAGAATCAACAACATAGTAAACAACTCGAGCGAGTCATCTACTTTTTAAGGGAAAGGGCGGAGGAAGCTAGATTAGAAGCTAAACAGTTTGAAGATGTTTTTGAGAAGTCTCAAGAGGAAAGCGAGCGACTGACGCAACAATTAATTAGGACACAAGAAGAGCTAGCCAAAACTAAGCTAGATTTACAAACAGAAAAGTTAGAAAAAGAGGAAGGGCAAGAGGAGATCCAAAATTTGCAAAGTCAATTTTTTGATTTAAAAGAGAATCTCCAGCATAAACAGCAAACACTACAAAAATTAGAATCTACCTTGACTCTAGCACAAGAACAAGTTAAGACAAAAGATGAGCAGACAATTCAGCTAACTGCTGTTTTAAGTGAAAAAAATAACATCATCGAATTATTTGAAAAAGAAATCGTGTTAATTAAACAATCCTTAATGAGAGGCATACGCGAAGCTAAAGAGATAGAAGCTAAATATATAGAAATTGTCAAAGAAAAGACAAGTCTATTATCTAAACACCATCATGCTCAAAATCAAATAGATAAGCAGCAGCAGCACTTAGAGCAGAGTCAAGTGCATTTAAAACAAGTGTGCCTGGAGCATCAAGAAACCTGCCATCAATTGCAAGCCTTAAAAGAGCAATTAGAAGTTGAAGAGAATAAAAAAGAGCAAAATCAGTTAGAAATAAAAGATAAAGAGGAGGAATTAGAGGCTCTTTGTCAACAGTTAGCCAAATTGAGATATGAATTCGAATCTCTGCAAATTGAACTTGCCAATGCGCGTTATATGGTTCAGGATAGAGAAAGCGAGCTAAAACAAGCTGAAAATTATTGTGCTAAAAAGGTGAAAGAAGCTGCCCTATCTGAAGATCAATTAGAGGAACAGAAAAAGACGATTCAGGAATTACAGCAAATTTTAACGCAAAATAAAGTGCGTATTGCTGAATTGCAAACTCTAACCGATAGCCAAGAGCAGCAAAAAAAACAGCTAAATGAACATCTTCAAGAGACGATTAAGACAGCTGAAACACATGAAGCTAAATGGGAAGAAAAATATTTTATTACCTTTGAGAAGTGGCAGCAAGCAGAATCGCGTGTTAAAGAACTAGAAAAGATTGAAGAGAAACAAAAGCATCTCCAAAGCATTTTAGCTAACTTAGGCAATTTCTTTGAATACATGCCCTCTCTTAATAATTCAGAAATAGCTTCTAAAAAAGAGGAGATAAGCAGTATAAATAAACAAGCTGTTAATGCTTGGACAAGCTCTTTTAAAGAAAGTGCCCAGGAAGAAGCAGAAAAAGCTAGTTTAGAAGCTAAAGATAATGCTCCTAATTTATTTAATTTACCTAAAACCTCTTTATCTTTGAGAACAAATTTTCTTGAATAAGGTATTCGCTTGATTATTATCGGTATTGACCCAGGTACTCTTGTCACAGGTTATGGAATCATCAAATGCCAGCACTCCTCTTTTGAGGTTATCGATTTTGGCTGCATTAAACCCCCTGCTCGTTTTAAAATAACAGATCGGTACTTGATCATATTTGAAAATATCGAAATGTTACTAGATAAACATAAGCCCGTTAGTCTAGCTGTAGAGACTCAATATGTAGATAAAAATCCGCAAAGTGCGATTAAACTGGGCATGGCCCGTGGAATTGTGATTATTGCCGCCAAACGCAAAGGCATCGTTGTCTACGAATATTCGCCTTGTAAAGCTAAAAAAGCTGTGACAGGCAATGGAAGAGCCACTAAGCAAGAAGTGCAACAAAGAGTGAAAACGCATTTAGGACTTAAAAATATACCGGAACCTGAAGATGCAGCGGATGCTTTGGCTTTAGCTCTGTGTCATGGACATACCTGTCGCTTAGCTTTACCTTTAGATGCGCAAATTTAACCTTAAAATAGAGAATAGAGTATGTTTGCTTATATGCGCGGTCAGCTGATGCATGCTGAAGTTGCTTTTCTTATCTTAGAGATTCAAGGAATAGGCTATAAAATTTTTATTCCAGCTAGTCTATTTGTCAGAATGCCACCAATTGGCAGTGAGATGCAGCTGCATCTTTCTTTTGTCGTGAGAGAATTATCTCAAACGCTGTATGGATTTTTTACTATGCAGGAAAGAGATCTATTTGAAACATTGATTGGCGTAACGGGCATTGGACCTAAATTAGCTTTAAGTTTAATTGGCCATCTCTCTTTAGCGGATCTGCATCATGCTGTCCAATCTGAGGAGATCGCTTCTTTAGTGCGTGTACCGGGAGTAGGCCGAAAAACAGCCGAGAGGCTGTTAATTGAATTACGCGATAAACTGCCTGAGGTCAATTCAGTATCTTCTGCCAATGCTGCTCCTCTCTCTCCTTCACAAATTAGCAATCAGAAAATGAGAGATGGTATCAATGCGTTAGTCAATTTAGGTTATCAGCAGGCAATTGCCCAAAAAGCCATTAAGAAAGTACTCACAGATCATACAGAAGAGGTGGATTTAGCTAGCTTAATCACCTATGCCTTAAAAAATATGTAGAGTAATGGATTCCTTGTTTTATACATGAACATATTAAAATCTCTTTTTCTTACTCTTATATTATTTTTTCCTGGCGCTGTTCAATCCTTGACAGTAGCTCAAAAAGTAGGGCAGCTCTTGATCGTCCATTTTAAAGGTCACGAGATGAATGAAGAGGCCTTTCAGTTGATCGCGGAAGCTCATGTAGGCGGCTTTATTTATTACAATTGGGCCAATGGCTTAGAGAGTCCAAAGCAAGTCACTCAATTAAGTAGGCAGTTACAAGCACTTGCTTCTATTCCTCTCTGGATCTGCATCGATCAAGAGGGAGGGCCTGTCAGCCGGCTCAATCAAGGATTTCCCTCTTTTCTAGGTAACCGTGCGATTGCTGCTCTTAAAGATCCTCAAGCTATCCAAAAAAATTTTTACGACTTGGGTCGGATGCTAAAATCAGTGGGCATCAACATGAATTTAGCACCTGTCATCGATGTGAGCAGTGATCCGCTGACCTCTTATATGGCTAAACGCACCTTTGGCGATACACCGTCAGAGGTAACTTTTTGCGGTAAACAAGCTTTATTAGGTTTTCATCAAGCGGGTATTTTAGCTGTTTTAAAACATTTTCCAGGCTATGGCAATGTGACGCTGGATCCTCATTGCGATTTACCTATTCTAGATGAGTCATTAGAGAAGATTCAACGCATCGATCTAGCCCCCTTTAAAGCATTAGCTCACCAGGCTCAGGCTATTATGACTGCCCATATTAAAATACCCTGTCTCGATCAGCAGCACTGTGCTACTTTATCTAAAATTATGTTACAAGAGATACTCCGCAAAGAAATGGGATTTGAAGGTTTAATCCTATCCGATTCTTTAGTGATGCAGAGTTTGATAAAAGAAAATGGTAAGCTAGAAGAGATTGCTATCCAAGCGATTAATGCAGGCTGTGATCTATTGATTTTGGGAGGAAAACAGATTGTAACTCATCAAGATAGAGTGGAACTTTCTTTAAAAGAGATCTTAAGCTTGCATCAAGCTCTTGTCAAAGCGGTCAAGCAAGGAAAAATTTCTACTAAAAGATTAGATGAGGCTGTTAGACATTCTCTAAAATTAAAGAAAAAATTTTTAACGCAATCAAAACAAACATAAAAGAATAAAATGATGTTAGCAGAATTACAAGTACCCTATTTTTTTGATTTAAGTGCCTATGCTCATCCTCAATTATTTTCCACTAATTCTTATGTATGGGAGGCCTTAGCTCAGCTACCCTCCTATCTCCATGCTTTTTCCTTTACAGAAAGTAAAGTGGATATTCCACAAGGAGCTTTTTTGGTGAATAAAGAGCAAATTTTTATTGGAGAGGGGACAGTAATCGAAGCTGGAGCCTATATTAAAGGACCCTGTGTAATTGGCAAAGGGTGCACCATTCGCCATGGAGCTTACATCCGCGGAAATTTCATTTGTGGCGATAGGTGTGTAATCGGTCACGCAACGGAGATTAAAAATTCCATTTTTCTCAATGACGTACAGGCAGCTCACTTTGCCTATTTAGGAGATTCGATCCTAGGTAATCAAGTCAATTTAGGAGCAGGCACAAAATGTGCTAATTTACGGCTCAATCATAAAGAGATTGCCATTCTAATTGCCGATCAATGCATTAAGACGGGGAGACGTAAGTTAGGAGCGGTTATAGGGGATCGAAGTCAGACAGGTTGCCAAACTGTGACCAATCCCGGTACTCTCCTTGGAAAAAATGTGCGCTGTTATCCTAGCCTTAATGTCGGTGGTTTTGTGCATTCAAATGCCATTATAAAAAGTAAACAACGCTTAGAAATCACTTTTTCTGCTTCTTCCATCCATTAAATCCCAATTATTATTTTGCAAATTATAGCTAACAGGTTAAGCTAAACATTATTTTAACTGATTTTACTCGTATGATAGATTTTTTAGACTCCTCTGCTCTCAATACTGAAAACTGTCGAAAAACTGTCAATGCTTATCTAGAAGCTAATCATGGCATTTTTGGAGAATCTTCAAAACTGCGTAAAGCCTGTGAATATGCGCTGATGAATGGAGGGAAACGCCTGAGGCCTATGATTGTTTTAATGCTAGCGGAAGCATTAGGATTTAAAGCAGATGTTTCTCAAGTGGCTTTATCGATTGAATATTTTCATACAGCTTCTTTAATAGCGGATGATTTGCCTTGTATGGATGATGATGATGAACGCCGCAGTCAGCCTTCTCTCCATCGCGTTTTTGGTGAATCGCCTGCTTTATTAGTGAGCTATACCTTAATTGCTGCAGGCTATAGCTGCATTGAAAAAAATGTAACTATTTTAAAAAATAGTGCTTTACCCTTCTCTTCTCAAGCAGCTGAAATTGGAATACAAGCTTTAGGAAATGCTACTTACAATACAGGAGTAAATGGAGCCACAGGCGGACAATTTTTAGATATTTTTCCACCCGATCTATCTTTACCGACTATACGCGAGATTTTTCACAAAAAGACAGTCTCTCTTTTCGAAATTGCCTTTGTTTATGGTTGGTTATTTGGCGGAGGCGATATTCAAAAAATCTCTCAAGTCAAACAATTAGCTTCGCATTTTGGCATGGCCTTTCAAATTGCTGATGATTTAGATGATATGATTCAGGATGAGCAGAATAAAAGACCCCTTAATATGGGCCTTTTATTAGGGAAAGAGAAAGCTCAGCAGTTATTAGCAGAAGAAATAAAGAACTATGCTCTTTTACTGACTGAGCTTCAATTAGATTGTCCATTTTTAAAAAATCTAATAAAATAATTTAATTTATAAACTAAAATTGATTTCTTATATAAGTTAATCATTATCTGAACAAGAATTTATATCAGCTATATCTTCTTCTATATCCTTTATCTTCACTTGATCTATAAACATTTTAATTTGCCTTAATTTCATTTGACAACTATTTTTTTTCAAGTCAATTAAAATTTCATTCCACTGTTCTAAATCTACTCCAGGTAGAAACATAAGAAAATCTATTGTCTGATAAGTTTTGGCTAATCCAAACATATTTTCAGAAAATCCTTCAAACTTTTCTTCAAAAAATAACTTTTTTAGTTGATTCAATTTTTCAATATTTTCATCTTTTAATATATTTAAAATCTTTTCTCTTAAAAGAAATATCGATCTTTTAATAGCTACTAAACTATCACTAGGCTGATTAGTTCTATATTCATTAGGGATATTATTTAATTTTTCAGCTAAATTAATTTCTAATGAAATTTTAAAAAATCTGTTGATTGAACCATATTCTTTGAATTTTACGAATGTTATTACATTCTGTTTCCAAAATTGACAAACAGTAACAGATGATTGTAAAGAGTAATTATTTAAAAAAGAAAATATTCGTTGTAATAATTCTGATGGTAGTATCTGTATATTATTTTCTTTTAAAGGGGAATTATTATTACTAATATTAATTTCTAGTTCAAAATTATTGATATTACTTATACTCATTTATTTACCTATTATTAATTTATAATATGAATTAATATTGATTATATATAATAATTGAAATATTATCAATGAATAATAAAATTAATACTATTCTTCTTAGTTTTTAATTGATAAATAAAAACTAAGAAGAATAAGGTTATTTAAATAGGAGATTAAGCTTCGACGAGTTCGGCTGCATCTAATTCAGCTTGTGCTTTAGCTGATATTTTGGGTTTTTTATCTTTATGATGAGCCATCACGAGTTGTTCGAGCTCTTCTAGTAAAGGCATATTTTTCTTTAATTCTTCACGTACAGCCTCTCTTCCTTGAAAACGCTGGCCTTTGTAACTAAACCAAGCGCCTTTCTTATCGATAATATTAAATTCAGTAGCCATATCGATTACAGAACCGGAACGAGAAATCCCTTCACTAAACAGAATATCAAATTCACCTACCTGAAAAGGAGGGGCCATCTTATTTTTTTTAACGGTTACTTTAACGCGATTGCCAATTTCAGAATTATCAGGACCTTTAATTCCCGCTATGCGGCGAATTTCAAGACGAATAGAGGAGTAAAACTTTAAGGCGCGTCCTCCGGTAGTCGTTTCAGGACTACCATACATCACGCCAATTTTTTCGCGAATCTGGTTAATGAATATAGCGGCTGTATTGCTTTTAGCTAAAGTAGCTGTTAATTTGCGTAGAGCTTGGGACATCATTCTAGCTTGTAAGCCAATAGACGCATCGCCAATCTCTCCCTCTAGTTCAGATTTGGGCACTAAAGCAGCGACTGAGTCAATGACAATTACATCGACTGCATTGGATCTAGCTAAAGCTTCAGCGATATTTAAGGCCTCTTCACCAGAGTCAGGTTGACAAATGAGAAGATCATCAATTTTAACGCCAATTTTAGTGGCATACGCTGGATCTAAAGCATGTTCTGCATCGATATAAACAGCAACGCCTCCATTGCGCTGTGCATTAGCGACAACATGTAGAGCTAAAGTCGACTTTCCCGAAGATTCAGGACCAAAAAGTTCAATAATTCGACCGCGTGGTAAGCCACCAATTCCTAAAGCCGTATCTAAGGAAAGTGCACCTGTCTTGATGACGCTAATCTCGCGATCAGTCGAGTGTTTGCCTAATGACATAATCGAGCCGTTGCCAAATTGTTTTTTGATTTGGCTAACTGCCATCTCTAAAGCTTTTTTTCGCTCTTGTTCAGATTGAGACATAATTAGGACTCCTTAATTTTTCTTTAAGATTATAAGACGATGAGATAATAATCATACCCGATTATCATTTGAAAATCTAGCAATTGCTACTGAATTTGCTTAAATAGTTTCTCTATAAAAAAATGGGAATTGTTCTCTTTTTTTAAAAAAAATTCTTTTAAATTTTGGGCTTCGCAGTCATTTAAAATGACCCCTTTATCCAGTAGGTAATAGAGCTGTATATTGACAATCAGCGGATCAAAATTTTGATAGGCTGAAGTTAAGCGCGTATAGTGAAATCCGGTAAAAGAAATTCCCTCTTTTTTGAGAGCTTCGGCAATAGAATGCAATTGATTTTCTTGATCATCGATCACAATGACTTTCTTAGGATAAAAGTTAATCTTTTTCAAAAAATCTATTAAGATAGGGCCTTTCAATTGATGATTAGTAAAAATGATCCCATTGGCATAATTTGTAGGAAAATTTTGATTAGTGGATAAAGAAGGAGCTACCAAGGGACTTTTATTAAAATCGATGCCCCAAGTATTAAGTTGTTGCTGAGTCAAAAGAGCAAATTTAGGATCCCAAGGAGCTGAATAGTAGCGCGCTGTCAATCCCCAAACAGTGATGCCTTTTTGTTGTAAAGAGGTGATAAAAGCAGCCGCTTCTTTCTCTATCACCTGTATGGGAACCCTCTGACAGATTTGATGGATAATAGGCAAAGGAAAAATGAGATTTTGATCAATTGGAATCTTTTTTTGGTTGGCATAATCTTTAAAATATTGCCAGCAAGCGGGAGTACCTAATAAAAGAGAAGAGGTGATTAAGGTTTCATCCAAATCGATCAAGACAAGCGTATTACACGTGACTTCCGGTAGAATAGCTGCTAAATGGTCAATTTTAATTAGTTTAGTGTGATAGCTGACTTTTGGAATAACTTCGCTAAGAGCTTCCTTGATCGTTTCAGCAGCTAATTCATGGAGAAAAAACATGAATAGACCAAAAAAAGGATAAAAAATAAAGTAAAAGAGATTTAAAAACATGATTAAAAGACTTAATCAACCGGTAGGCCATTTAAATAATCAATTTTGCGGAGAAAATGGCCCTCTGCATCAAATAAGGTAGCAACTCCTTTACCTGCTTTGACTTGACTTAAGGTAGATTTTTCTCCTTTTTTAAAATACTCTCCTTTAATTAGTTTACCATGATCATATTCTTCAATGAGCATGAGATTGCCATCCTGATACCAAGCTGTTGCAACGCCATTTTTAACATTATTACTCATTTCACGCTGGCTCTCTTGTCTTCCATTATCATACCATGTTCTGACTAAGCCCTGAATTTTTCCATTAAACCAGGTAAGAGAGAGCTTAGGACAGCGATTAGAGGAAGAAGAGGGGTGATCGTAATATTCAATCTCTTCTCCATGTTTTAAGCTATCTTTAACATGATAAATAATCTTCAAGTTTTGATTAGCACAAAATACCTTGACTTCACCCTCTAATATCCCTTGTCTATACTCTTGTAACTCGGCTAAATGCGTTTTATTAAAAAGGGCACGGTAGCCATAGCCCTCTTTAATGGAAGAAATAACCTCTCCATTAAAATTATAGTAAGTCCCTTGAAGGAGTTTATCTTGCTTAAAATGCTCTTCAGCTGCTACATGCTCTGCATCCCAGTAGCGCATAGCACAACCCTCTTGTTGGCCATTGTGGTAGTTAGCTGACAGAAGAAGTGGGCCCTCTTCTTGGTAGACCTGATAGAGACCTTCGATTTGATTTTTATTAAAGGGAATCTTTTTCCAAATTGTACCATTGGCATGGTAATAAAGGGACTTGCCTTGTAATAATCCTTTTTCATAGAGAATAGTGGCTTGCAACCCTCCATTTTCATTCCACGCTTGGCTACAACCATCGAATAACCAGGTCTGTTTAGCAGCTATTGTAATATCGGCATCGCCTCCGATGATTGTAGCCCGAATCTTAATAGTACCGTTAGGATACCATTCCGTATAGGTTCCACAGGCTCTACCATTGCTAACATCTAAATACTGCTTAATCTGACCATTCGTATGATAACTCGTCACACAGGCAGCAATGTGTCCTTCCCTATCGCGCTGGTAAACGCGCAAAATTTTCTGATAGGGCTGATTAGCTAAAAAATTAACCTCTTCATACTGTTTTAAGCGCTCGGGATTGCTAATAATTTCTGACATGCCATCTTGATTGACGAGATTGATACTAGCTAAAGTAGGCGTTTTTTCTCGATTGTAAAGAGGATGAGCACAACTAGATAAATAGCCTAAAAAGATAAAAAAATAGAACAATTGTCTAACAAGCATCATTTAAAGAAATTCTCTTTTAAGTAGTTTAAGATTAACTAAAAAAACTTCATTGCGTTCATTGATTTTTTTCTTTTCCATTTTAAAATCCAAGATGAGCAATTGCGGGCGATCCGGAGCTAATTCTTCGGCAATGAGAGGCACCCCTTCAATCTTAGCCAATACTTTTTTAATATCTTGTATATTCATCTCAACTGGATGGACCAGTGTTTCAGTTGTTTCTTGAAAAACAGGAGTAGATTGGACTACACCCTCTGTAAAAACTAAATGATTTGTCTGTCCTGTCAAAAAGTCTAATCGTTTTTTGATATTTTCGTCGTCGGCAAAATTTTTATTTTTTAATACTTTTTGCAAACTTTCTACTTCAGGCTCAAGAAATTCTAATGTTTCTAGATATTTATCGATATAAAAATGATTAGCCTCTCTAAAATGATTTTTGACTGCAAGATTGACGGTTTGTTTCTTTTTCTGGACGGCAGCCAAGGTACTAACAGTAAAAAGGCGTTCTTGAGTAGCATCAAAATTAGCTTGCTGATTCATAAAGTATAAAATAGCACAGCCAAAAGGAATCAAGCCTAGGAGTGAGCCATACAGAACAAGGCGCAATTGGGGAATAGTAGAAAACATAGATGACCTTTAAAAGTTACTTAAGAGGAGAGATAAGAGGTTTTGTCTTTTAAAAAAAAGGAAGCGCGATAAAGGCCGCGATTGGTACTCCATTTTACCTCTGTTTTAGGATCGACAAAAGCATTGGGCGAAATGAGAGCATCATGAAATTCTCTAGCTAGCTTAGGAGTTAAGCTACTAAATTCAAGCTCGACCTTCACTTGATATTTTTCCTGTTTTTTTGTAATTTCTGGTCTTTTAACTAACGTATAAGAAAAATTTTCAAGTTGCAAAAGAGAGGTCATTTGTTTAGTTTCAGCATCTTGAATCGCCACATTGGGATGAGTCGATAGCCAGGTCAAAACATCGCTGACAACTGGAATATTGGGTAATAAAGGATAACTAGTTGGTACGACTTTCAATTGTTGTTCCAAATAATCTAAACGCTTAGCAATGGCTTCTTGGGATAAAAGAGCAAGAGGCGTCACTGGGTCTTCTTCATTTGTTGATTTGCCGGTAACTTTAGCCATGTAAGCGCGATCAAACGCATCATAAGGCTGATCGAGAGATTGCAAGAGCGTAGAAAACTGCTCTCTCAATTCATCCTCCTGATACTGAATATAAGTCAGGCCAAAAAAGTAAAAGGCTAGTGCTAAACTCAAACACAAGAGACTATAAATCATCAGCGGTTTTTTATACCGCTTCCAAGGATAGGGATAGGCAAACTCTTGCTGCCTGAAATTAAGGCTCTCTTTAGCTAGCGGTAAAACAGTTAGGGCAGCTCCAATGGGAAGAGCTAAGCGCTGTACTTCCTCTACTGTTAGATTAAATCCTTTAGGAGGTAGGGGCAAGATAAGGGGTTTGTTAAGAGATTGACAAAGAGTGCTAGCTAAATTGAGACTCGTCGCACCCTCTCCAGTAAAGAGAATCTGTTCAATCTCTTGTCCTTTTGCTTGTTTGGCTAAGCTATAAAGCATGCGCGTTAATTCAAGTCTCAAGTTCTCTACTGCTAAACTCAAACTAGGAGCTGCCTCTTTTAAAAGATGAGCAAAATCTAAAGCAGTGAAAGGAAGAGCATCTATTGAATGTTGATGATCTAACTGGTAAGCTTCTACTAAAGATTGATATCCTTGAAAGAGAGTTTGAGAAGCTAAAACTTGACCCTCTTTAGCTAATACGCCAGTTAGCGTCTGTTGATTTAAATGAATGATAAACTGCGCACTCTTTGAAGGAGCAAAAATAGAGGCAAATAGCGCTAAATTAAAAGGGACACAACTCACTAATTCTGGAAGAATAGCTAATGATTGACACTCATCTAGATAGCCTTTTAAATAATCTTTTTTAGCTGAAAAAAGGGTGAGAGAAGAACTTTCTTTGTGAATGGTTAAGACTTGGCGATCTAGTATGGCTTGATCGATCGGATAGGGCAACAAAGGTTCTGCTTGAAAAGATAAAACAGCATCGATATCACTTAATTTAGTTAACTTTACTTCTAACTGACGCACTAAAATAGCACTAGAGGGAAGAGCTGTCACGACAAAATTTTGTCGCAGACAGCGATTGAAAAGCTGATTTTCACTCGAATTATTTTCGCGTTTTAATGCGTTAGAACTAGTTTCTAAATGAAGGGGGAATTCAAAAAGATGATCAAAAATTAACTGACCTCTTTTTAAAGTCAATTGGACGGCCTTAAGAGTTGTCGCATTCCAATCAATTCCCAAACTATGGGATACATGGGGAGTTTCTGCCATCTTTATTGTCCTAAAAATAAGGCTACTTGAGAGTTTAGTCTAGCATGGGATTAGGTAGGTTTACAAGACAATCTTGATCATATAAGTAAGCTAATCTAGCCAAACAGTTCTAAGAAAACGTTTTTTGTAAATAGGGCAGCTGTACTCTTCAGGTACCTCTCCTTTGGCCCAATAACGTCCACATAGAGGACATTGATGTTGAATGGAGAGAGTGTACATGCCCTGCTCATCATGTAAAACAGTGCGTATTTTTTTAAGTTCACCCCTCTCTTTATAATAGATCCCATCAGGGAAAGAGACGATTTGAGCTGCACAAAAGTAAACTTTTTCAAAAGCGGGTTCGCTAGCTAGGATAGGCTCTTGAGAAAATTCTATAGGTTGACCAAAACTTTTTCCAACTAAAGATAGAAAAATAAAAAATAGAGCCCTATAAATACAAGTGTTCATCCTTTCCTCAATATAAAATAATTGAATTATCAATATATAAAATAAATAAACAACATAATTATAAAATTTTTTATAGTAAAATTTTAAATCTACATTTTGACATACAGCGAGGAATAGATGGCTCCTGATCTACAGCTACTCACCCAACAAGTGAAGATAGCGAGTGAAAAATTTCAAACAGTTAAAAACGCTATCGGGCAAATAATTGTTGGACAAGAGGAGATGATCAACCATCTTCTGCTAGCTTTATTAGCCGATGGTCACGTTTTATTAGAAGGCTTACCTGGTCTAGCTAAAACACTAGCTGTCACAACTTTAGCCAAGACAATTCAATGCGATTACAAACGCATTCAATTTACACCTGATCTTTTACCAGCTGATTTAATTGGCACGACCATCTATAATCCCAAAGAAGCCACCTTCCAAGTCAGTAAAGGACCTATCTTTACCAATATACTCTTAGCAGATGAGATCAATCGCGCGCCTGCTAAAGTCCAATCAGCTTTATTAGAAGTTATGCAGGAAAGGCAGGTTACGATTAATGGAGAGTCCTTTGCTACAGGGTCGCCTTATCTCGTGTTAGCTACACAAAACCCGATTGAGCAAGAGGGAACCTATGCCCTACCTGAAGCCCAGACGGATCGCTTCATGATGAAATTAAAAATTGAGTATCCTACTAGGCAAGAGGAGCAACTCATTTTAGAACGCATGGGTACTTTAGGGGCCAAACCTCAAATTTCACCCCTTTTATCGATTCAAGAGATCCTAGAAGCGCGTAAAATTGTCAATGAAATCTACTGCGATGAAAAAATTATCTCTTACATTCTCGATATCATTTTTGCCACACGCCAACCTAAAGAGTATGGAGTAGCAATTGAGGGCCTTCTGTTATTTGGAGCGTCTCCACGTGCAACCCTTAGTTTAAAAATAGGAGCTAAAGCCCACGCTTTTTTAGCTGGCCGCTCTTACGTAACGCCAAGCGATATTAAACAGATTGTCCATGACATTTTGAGACATCGCTTGAGACGCACATATGAAGCAGAAGCTGAGAATATCACGACAGATGATATCATTGAACGCATCTTAAATAAAATTCCCACTCCATAAAATTATTTGAGATCATAAAATGTCTGGATTAGCTCTTTCACATCTCATTCGTCGCATTCAGATTCAGACAACTCGTCTAGCTCAAGATATTTTAGGGGGTGCTTACCGTTCAGCTTTTAAAGGTAAAGGCATTGAGTTCGAAGAGGTACGCAGCTATGAACCAGGCGATGAGATACGCAGTATCGATTGGAAAGTGACCGCACGTCGCGGTCAACCCTATGTCAAAGTGTTTAAAGAGGAGCGCGAATTAACGGTGATGCTCATCGTCGATGTCTCCGCTTCTTGCTACTTTGGCAGTCGAGAGGTTTCAAAAAAGGAGTGGATGGCTGAGATTGCCGCTTTATTAGCTTTTTCTGCTATCAAGAATAATGACAAAATAGGACTTTTGCTTTTTTCAGATAAGATAGAAAAATACATTCCACCAGCTAACACGACTCGTCATGTGCTAAAGGTCATACGCGAGCTACTACTAATCAACCCCCAACATGCTAGTACTAATATCAATGTTGCGCTAAAATTTATAGGCAAAATTCAGAAAAAGTCGACTGTCTGTTTTCTTCTATCGGACTTTCTTTGTGAAGAGTTTGAAGAGGAAGCTAAACGCATCGCTTTAAAACATGATCTCATTGGTTTGAGTATTTTAGATTCCTATGATAAAAGGTTACCTCAAAATGGGATCATGGATTTTAGAGACTTAGAAACATTAGAAACTAAAACTGTCTCTACAGAAACTGCTAGTCAATTTTTTCAAAAAAAAATGGAAAAAAAACTAATCGAGCTACGTCATCTTTTTCATAAAATAGGAGCGGATTTTTTAGAGCTGACCACTGATCAGCCCTATCTACCACTCATTCAGCAGTTTTTCAAAAATAGAGTGAGGAGACTCTAGGATTATCTTGGCTAAAACTCTAAAAACAGCCTATAAAAGGGATAAGAGATAAAATTGAAGGAATTGTATGATTTTTGATCCCTATAGAGAGGAGCGAGATAAATTTAAAGAGAAAGTAAAAAAAGCTTTTCAGGATGTGCGCAGAAATGAAAAGATGCGCCATTTTCAGCAAAACATTAATCTCAATACGCGCGATACGATCGCTTACATCTTAATGTTAATTGGCTTAATTCTACTTTTTTCGGAAGCTGCTTGGTATGGAGCCACTATCCTCGGTGTCATCTTTGGTCTTTATTTCGGTACTGAAATTCATCTTTTTTTTAGAGATTATCAACTACTCATTGAAAGAGAAGGATTAGTGAGAAGTTTAGTCTTTGCCGGTACTTTGCTAGCCATCTTTATCGCTAGCCCCTTTTTATTAATCGGTGCTTTAGTAGCTGTGCTGATCAGACAAGTTTTGTTGCAGAATCCCTAGCTTGTCGGCGATAGTTTAAGAGAAAGAGTTGCATAAGTGGTAAACCTACTATCAACAAAAGTAAAATCATAGGATGTAAACCACCTAGTTGCCATAAGTTGATAAAATCGTGCTGAAGATCGCTGTTTGAAGCAAAAAAAGTCGTCATTCCATACAGTAAGGTTTGTGCCAATTGACTCAAGCCATGATCGATTAAAAAGGCGCTTAACTGAGGATGATAAGTAATAAGGCGCTCGGCAAAGGCAAATTCAGCTATACAACATAATGAAGGAGTTAGCAAACCAGCTGCTGTAATTGCTAATAAAGCACTGGATCGACTTAAAACTTTACCTAGTGCTGTCAAGCCATAAGAAACCGCATAAGCTGTTCTACCTGTAGTAAAAGTAGCCGTAATTTCAGGATTAGCTTTGACGAATAATAATGAGGCAGCACAAGCATGTCCCATCTCATGAATCAAGCAATTAAGCTTTAAGGTAGCCGTATTGATGAAAATAGGCCGAGCAATAGCCTCAATTAAGTAAAAAGAGGGCAGCTTTTTGATTCTCTTCACGATCTCTGTACTAATCAGAATCATCAGAGCGACACAACTAATGACTAAGACAAGCTGAGAAATCGGCACTAAGAAGGCTGCAAACGTGTAGCGCAAGGCTAAGTTAATGGAGAGAGATAGGGCTAATCGCCCGATTATCCCTAAAGCAATAACAGTCATTTGACTCAATTTTTGACAATAGGGAGAGTCAAAGAGAGACTGAAGCTTAAAATGAGAACGAGAAATAGGATTAATCAAAATTTAAGGGATTATTTAATTCATGCTATAAGTTAATACCAAGCAGTTTCTCTATTTTAAAATAGAGAAACTGCTAATTTCTCAAGAATGTGAGCTAATGTGTGATTCTAATTATCCAAATAATGGATCTTCGTCTACTAAGCAACTTTCAGCTATAGGGTCTACTGTATAAGGCTTGTTTGCATCTGTTTTAGCAAAAATCACTAAAAAACGATAACAATATTCCAATGCTGTTTTCCATGAATTTTCCTTTTTACCGTTACAGGCATTATCATATTTAATTGCCTGCATTAAATTTTTGATGAATGAACTATTTTTAGCAGATTTAGCAAAAAGTTCTCTTTGTGATAGATCTTCATAACGTTCGTCTGCGAAATTTGATAAAAACTTACCAGAAGTAAGTGTATCGATGAGGTTAGGAATCTGACTAAGAATAAAATGATCAGCTGAATCTGTAGAACAACAGTAATCTAATCCTCGCTTAATAATCAAATTAGCTGCATGTTTGATAGGATCAAGATAAAATTCTTCACATTCCACTACAGATTTAACATAGTTAAGCTCTTTATCTGTAAATCCCTCTTCCTCTTTACATTTAGCTAAAATAGACTGGGCTAATTCTTTGTTTTTCTCTATAGACGTTGATCCAGGAAGACCAAATGTTACCTTTTTCTTTAGAGGTAATGTTATCTCTTTATCATTCTTAGGTATTTCGTTAGCATTATTTTTAGGAATAGAAGAATTTTTACAAGATTTTGAGTAATGATGGATTAAAGTTTTGCTATACAAGAATGTGACTAATAATCCAAATCCAGCTGTTAAGCAGATAATGCATTTTAAGGAAAGAGCCATAGGTAGAGTCACAACAGCAGCTAACAGTAAAAAGCTGCCAACACTGACTATGACTACTTTTTTGATTAAGCTTTTATTGTCTGATAAAAAACTTTTGTTAGAACTAATACTAGGATATTCATTTGACGAGCCATAAGGATTACCATAAGGTTCAGATTTTTCCATTTTCTTTCTCCAAATTATCGATTAAATCAATATTAAATAAAATACATGTTAGCATTAATTATAATTAATTGCAATTAGTTATTAATTTATTAATTTGATTAATTTTAAAGAGAATTAACTAAAACTTAATGCCAGGTTTTTAACCATCTATCATAGTCATCTAATTTTAGACGAAAGCGAGCTATATTTCCCTGATGCAAACTCATCAGCTCAATTTCAATGACTTCCATAAACTTTGCTTGATCTTTGCTTTCTACTAATTCCAAAGCCCTATTTTTAATCATTTTTACTGCCTCTTGTTTATCTAGGCACTCTCTGACAATCATACCTATTACTAGTATGATACTATTTCGATAGCGCAAACGAAAAAGGTCTGGTTCTCCTAGTTCTTGACGCGTAGCTGAATAAAGAGAACTAGAGCGTTCATAAGCCCAGATAAATACTTCGCATAGTAATTCAATGCGATTGAGTTCATATATGCCTAGAAGACCACTTACATAGACGTGATTAAGTACATCTACAAAAGAGAGAGGACATAGATTTTCGCGGATTAAAGGTATATTAGCTGCAAGCCTTGATACGCGTTTATTAACGTCTAAAAAAGGTTGTAGATAAGGCAGTTGCACCATCATAAAAAAAGCTTGTTCGAAAGGATTAATGATAGCGTTAGCTGTATCTAAAATTTGTTGAAAATATTCGCTGATGAGATGTGGAATAGCTAGAGGTTGATAAACTGATTTAGCTATGCCTATCGGCTTAGAACGCAAATAACCACAAGCTCGCTGATCGCGCAGTAAATTATCTGATAGAAGAGCATGTAAATTTAAAATAGTAAAGCTATTAAATCTCAAATGCTCAGCTGATTCTACCATAAATTCAATAGCTGCTTTATGATTTAATATCATCTGAGCCTCTAAACTATCTTTACCTTCTGCCATTTCTCCTAGCTCAAGTAAGCGTTCTGTCTCAAGCAGTGAATAAGTATTGCCTTCCAAGCGACTAGAATTCCAAGATAAATCAATCAATAAGCGATTCAAAATTTGCTTAGCATAGGTTCCAGCAGGGCGTTCACTTTCAGAAGATTGACCAATTTTTAACAAATGGTCTTGCATTTTCTTAGAAAGATAAAAGGTTTCATTTGGCCGATACTGATTGAGAAATTGACGATTATATCCAATAGGATGGCGTGCTTGGAGAGGCTGACGCACAGCTAACTGAATGGATAAAGCTACCGAAGATAAAGGAATAGATTCCTCTATTTTTTCAATTGGCAAACTATTTTTTAGAATGAGATTATTTCGTAAAAGAGAAAAAGAAACAGGCTGATCCTCTTTTATAACTGGCAAATAATAACGCCTAGCACGTGCATTGCCTAATGTCATTAAGCGATTTTTTTTTGTCAAAAAAGCTAAGTAGCGTTGGAGAGTTCTTCGAGAAAAAGAAAAAGTTATATTTTGTAAAATATCCTCTAAGGAAGCACCATTTGGAAATAACTTCACTGTTTCTAAAATGTTATCCAATATTTTATTAGTATCTTGACTTGTCACTAAAATTTTCCTTTCTTCAAAAAATTGACACTATTCTTAGAATCGCGCCAATTTAATAGCTAAATAAGGCTAATTATCGTCAAATCGCGCCAATAAAGTCAATAAAATGGCGCAATTAGGAGAATCGCGCCATTTTATTGAGTATTTAAATTTCTTATAGAAATTACTCTTAATAGGAGAAAAGGTTTTTAAAAATTTAATAAATCAAGATCAGGAAAGAAATGCTAGTAAGTAAACTATTTCTTCCCTGAAAGATTAAAAAAGCTAAAAATTAATTTTTTTAAATTTTTAGTTATCTTCTCGATATAATTCAGCAGTTTTTTCTGCAAAAGAAATGTAATCTAGATTCTGATCAGCTTGAGAAAAGACAGATAATATATGACAACAGTGAGATAAGGCATTCTTCCATTCTTTTTCTTTAGCTTCTGGATTTCCTTTATTGACTGGATCATATATATATTTCTCAATAGCATCTATAGCCTCTAAGTAATCTGTCCAAAATACACGGTTTTGCGACGCTATAGAGGCTTCAAAATTAGCTTTTCCTAGAGAGTCTTCCTCATAACGTTCGTTAGCAAATACTCTTAAGGATTCAATATGTTTGAGTTTTTCTATAAAATGGGGAATCTGTCGGACAATAAAATAAACATTAGGATATTTAATAGGATCACTTGGTTCTTCAATGATTAAATTCATAATATGATGAGTAGGATTAAGATAAAATTCTTCACATTCAACGACAGATTTCACATAATTAAGACCATTGGTGTAGGAATCAGCATTATTTTCATTTAGACATTTTTTTTGCCATCCCTCTACTATAGCTTTAGCTAAATCTTTATTTTGCTGCATTTGAGTAGCTTCATCTACTTCAACAGGTTTTTTTATTAAATCGGGATCTTTTTCATCATACTTTGGATATTCATTCACAAGCTCTTTAATTATAGTAGATCTTTTAGTTAGAATTTTAATTGCTAAGAATCCAATCAGTAGTGTAGCAGCTGAACAGATAATCAGACATTTTAAAGGAATAGTCACAGGTAATGCAACTACAGCTAGTAAGAACAAAACAGCCAAACTAACTACTACTATCTTTGTTACTACAAATTGCATTTTTGATGGAGGTATTCGAACTCCATAAGGAATAGTATCAGGTACACCATTAGGATTTCTAGTAACTTTTATCATTTTTTTCCAGTTTGTTGATTCAATTAGTAATCTATTAAAATAATAGTATCATAATTTAGAATTAAAATAAATAAATTAATAAATTAATTATTATTATTATAAATTAATTATTATTATTATAAATTAAATTTTTTATGAAAATAAATTAATTAAAAATTTAAATTTACAGATAATCATTATATTTTAAATTTTAATAATATAGTCAAATAAAAAATTTATTGATTGTTAATAAGATTTATTTTATAACAAGCGCTTTTTTAAGTACTTCCAATAGGTTATATGCGTTTTGTATCCTCTCTCCTAATAACTATATTATGCTTTAGTCACTCAATTCATGCTAATGAACAAAATCTAGCCAAAATGCCCGATACATGGGCCAATATCGAAGCTGAGCCTTCCACTTTTATTCATGGTTGTGTCAATGCTATTACAGGGGATTATGTCGAATCCGCAGTCGATATTTATATTCCAGGCGTTGATCCATTAGTTTTACAGCGTTGCTATGTCAGCTCTGACCAAGAGACCTTTTCGCCCTCCAAAGGATGGAGGTCAAATCATCAGGGCTTTTTAAATGGCGAATATGATTCTAGTCATTATCTCTTTTGCGACATGCAGGGTTCTCAGATACGCTTTCTAGGCTCAGAAACTCCACTTAGTGAAAATAAAGGGGCTAAACTGCACCCTGATCCCGAGATATTTAGTCGCGGTGTGACTAATTGTGCGAATGGTAAAATTAGCGCTCAAAACAATTTAAAAAATTTTAGATTATTTTTTCATAAACAAGAAATTCAAGTGGAAGATGGAGCTAAGACTAATTACAAGTTCACTAAAAAACATGGCTTAGAACAAAAAATTGAACGCATTAAATTTCCCAATGGCAATCGCATTCTATATGAGTATCACAAACATCATGGTCTTTCTAGTATAAAAGCAGTGAGTGCAGCTGGTAGGACAACAGGCGTCATTCAGTTTGCTAAGCCCTGTTTTAAATCAAGAAAGAGCCTACACTCCTTAACTACAGAAGATGGACAGCAGATAGAATATATTAGTCGTTCGACAAAATATGCTGAGCCAGATTCTCTAATTATTAAAAGCTCTCACACTCCTTTGCAAACTTATATCTATACAAATCAACAAAGAAGTTCTAGTGAAGATAGCGATTCTAAAATTACACGTAAGGAATTACCTGACGATCGGTTTAAACAGATCTATTACTACCATTATAAAGACACTTATCCCAATACAAAAAAGAGAGTCAAACAGGGGCATGGAAGAGTAAATTTCATTCAAGAACCGGCGGGCCATGACCAAGCGCCTATTAAAACAGCTCAGTTTATCTATGAACTAGATAAAAAAAGTTATGGTAGAAAATTAGCTGGCAAAACATTTTATTACGATGCTCTTAAGCATCAAACGATTTACCATTTTAATGAAGAGGAGCGCTTAACAGCTATTGAAAGATTTCAAGGGACAGGTTCTTACGCCTTGCGTTCTTGCGAGCGTCTCTACTGGGGAAGCAAACAAACAGTTAATCACACTAATCTAATCAGTCGTACTTTAGAAGCAGCAGATGGTGGATTACTCTTTTGTCGCCATTTTAAATATGATCAAAAGGGCAATATTGTAGCTGATTCCCTTTATGGTAATTTGCAAGGCTACGCTACAGGTTCTTTGATAGTCGATGCAACAGGTAATCCCCAAGCTTCTACTTGTGATCATTCTACTGTACAGTACACCTATACAAATGATGATTACAATTTAATGACAAGCGAAACTAATCAGCGCCATCAGATTAAATACCGCTATGATCAGAGAAAAAACCTCAGTAGTAAATTTATTTGTCATCAAGGGATTAAACAGCGCTATTTTTATGCATATGATGATCATGGTGCTCTTTGTAAAGAGATAGAAGATGATGGCACGAGTGAAGATCAAAACAGTTTACAAGGTGTGACGCAAAGAAAAATTAAATACTTGCAAAATACAGATAAGCTACCTGCAGGCTTACCTAAAGTCATAGAGGAAAAATACCTAGATCTTGCTTCTCAGCAAGAGATTTTACTTCATAAAGTCATCAATAGTTATAATGTTCATGGTCAACTGCAAAGCCAAAGTTACTATGATAGTACAGCTAACTTAGTTTATACCCTCTATTGGGAATATGATAATCAAGGCAATCTAATTAAAGAGGTAGATGCACTCAATCGCGTGACGACTAGAAGTTATGATAGCAATAAAAATAAGATTTTTGAACAAGGACCCTGTTTAGATTACTGTTTTCACTATCGTTATGATTTTATGAATCGCCTGATCTGTCAAGAGAGAGTTTGTGCTGATGGTAAGAGATTAGCCGAACATTTTAGCTATGATCATTTAGGTAATAGAATAACGAGTACAGATATCTATGGATTCCAAACAAAATATGAATACAATGCACGGCGTTTAGTCAATAAAATCATTCAACCTGAGGTTTTTAAAGAGGATCATTTAGAGAGTCCTATTACGTCTCATCAATATGACTTAATGGGTAATCAAATAGAGACGATCAATGCTGAAAAAGAAAAGACAGTGACTAACTATAATTTGAGAGGGAAACCGACCTCTATTCGCTATGCTGATCAAAGTATTGAGATGTTTTACTATACACTAGATGGTCATCTTAAGAGACACTATGCCAAAAATGGTCTTTTAACTGTCTATACTTATGATTACTTAGCCCGTCCGGTTAAAACAGAAAGTTATGCAGCCAATGGTGAGTTATTAGCCATCCATAGAGTGACTTACAATGCTTTTCATCAACTGACTGAAGTCGATGCGGAAGGCATGGTTACCAACTATAGTTATGATGGTGCCGGTAGGTTAGCTAAAATTGTCAAAGGATGCAAACAGACTAGCTACTTTTACGATGCAATGGGAAGAGTAAAAGAAACGCGTGAAGCAAGTGATGCAACGCATTTCATGGCTCATTTCCAATTTTATGATGTGCTCAACCAATTGATAGAGGAACAGACGCAAGATGAAAATGGTATGCTCATCAAGCAGTTGAATTATGCTTATGATAGCGATGGCAACCGTTGTCTGATAGCTAGCCCCCATTCTACAGGTTCTTCTATCACCCATATCCGTTATAATGCACTGAAGCAGCCTATAGAAATTACAGATGCTTTAGGTCATAGTCTCGTCACGACCTTTGTTTTTCCTCATGAGGAGGGAAATAAAAGAACGCTCAAAACAGAGACAACAGATCCTCAAGGTAATCGCATCATTACGCTAAAAGATCCCTTAGGGCGTTTGATTGTTAGCGAGCGCAGAAATTTGCTAAATCAACTCATGCAGCATACAAAAAATAGCTATGACTTAATGGGAAGGTTAACCAAAAGTATTGAGACAATTTATACACCAGGTGAGCCGGAGCGTCAATTAGTCAACTGCTGGCGTTATGATGAAGTAGGGAGATTAATTCAGTTGATAGAAGCTGAGAATACTCCTCTTAAAAAAGAGACAACTTATTTATTTAATGAGACTGGTGAGAAAGCAGCTGTTATTAAACCAGATGGCACAATCATTCACTACACTTACGATAGCTGGGGTCGCTTAGCTTGTGCTAAAAGCAGTGATGGCACAATTGAAGATCATTACAGCTATGACCTCTCTCATGCTCTCATTCGCTTAGAAGATAAGATAAGAGGGTTAATCACCCATAAACAGTATGATCGAAATAAGCGTTTAGCAAAAGAGATCTTAGCTACGGGAATAGAACTCAATTTTACCTATGATGGACTAGATCAGCTTATTTGTTTACAAATACCAGATCAAGGAAAAATCGACTATCAATATCAAGGTAATCGCTTAGAGCATATTGAACGCTATGATCAAGAGCAACAGTTAAAGTATAGCCATCACTATACAGGATATGATCATTCCGGTAGGGTGGCTCAAGCTAAACTGATTGGTCAAGCTGGTTATCTTAATTGCACTTATGATCTTTTAGGACGCTTAACCGATAATCAAGCAGAGGCTTGGAAAGAAACCAATTTAAGTTATGATCCGAGTGGCAATCTATTAAACCGTCAAGTAGATGAGGGAGTACAATCGACTTGTCATTATCTGTATGATGATCTCTACCAACTAAAAAGCGAACAGGTAGAAAGTGCAAGAGAGGCTTATACTCATTCCTATGCGCATGATTCTCATTATAATCGCGTTGCTAAAAATGAAACTCAGTTACAAATCAATAGTTTAGACCAGTTAATTACTGCTGGAGATACGCATTACACTTACGATCGCAATGGCCGTCTCATCGTTCAAAAAGATGAAACAGGAGAAAAGCTCTATAGTTACGATGCGTTGGATCGTTTAATTAGTGTGGAGCAGGACAGTGCTAATAGAAGAGAACAATTTCGTTATACTTATGATGCTGAAAACAGACGCTTGCTCAAGCAGCATTTTTTACAAAATGGCCAAGAGTGGCAATTACAAGAAAGCTGGAACTATCTCTATCAAGGGCAAAATGAGATAGGTTGTTATGATCAGAATAATCAATTGATCGAGTTGAGAGTACTAGGCTCAGGTAAGGGAGCAGAAATAGGCGCAGCCATTGCAATTGAAAAAGGGGATCAATGCTATGCACCAATTCACGATCTTCAGGGTAATGTCGTCTGTTTAGTAGATTATCAAACAGGCTTACCGGTCGAAAGATATAGCTACTCAGCTTTTGGGACCTGCCAAGTGACACTAGATGCCGGAATCGATAATCCATGGCGTTTTTCTAGTAAGCGCTATGACCCAGAAACTAACTGGACCTATTTTGGTAGAAGGTATTATGATGCGGCAACGGGTAGATGGACTACACCTGATCCCATTGGTTTTGAAGGAGGCGCTAATCTTTATGCCTATCTATTAAATAATCCCTTAACCCATATCGATCTTTATGGATTAGCTGATGCTAATGCTAGCACTAATCAACAAGCTGATCCAGGTCCAAGAAATATTGTAGAGAGGATTGTAAGAAAAGCAGGCGAGATAATCCGCATGATTGGCAATCATTGCATTCCCATTCCCGGTGTCCGTCGCGTCATCTCGCGCATCGGTCACTGGCTAGCCGGAGGTACTTCAGCAAATTACCGCGCGATGAATATCCACAGCCCCTCTAGGAACCACTATTTAAATAGACCAGGTTTTGACAATGTGCGCGTGATCGCAGTCAATGGTATTTTATGTGAATGTGATGACAATAAAGAGATGTGCCAATTTATATCGGATCAATATGGAGGCATACGAGTCGATGGAGCATATAATAGTTCTCATGGTTTTTTTCTAGATTTATTGGAATGCATTGCTCAAAAACTAGGTTTTAGGACGCGTTCAGTAATGCTATTAGTCAATAAAATTAAGATGAGCATCAATGAGCTAGGCGGTGTAGTCAACAATCCAAGGATTATAGTGCACGCCTCTAGCCAAGGCGGGTTAACAACGGATTGTGCTTTAAAGTATCTGACAGCTGAAGAGAAAGCATGTTTAGAAGTACATACCTATGGTTCAGCTAAAATCATCTCTTCAGAAGGTTTAGCTGAAGCTACAAATTATATAAATACTTGTGATCCCATTCCCTGGGTTGCCGACCCTGTAGGTTGTCTTAAAGCTGTTCTTTCCTCTAAATATAATGTCCATTTTCTCAAATCAAATAAATTTTGTTTAGATCATGGCTTATTGGCTAGTGAAAATTACAGAAATCAAATTGTTAAAAATGGCGAAATTTTTAAAAAAGAATATGGATTATAAAATAATTATAGAAAGTTTATAAAATGATTAAATTAAAAATACAATGTTTATTGGGAATTTTATTTAAAATTTCTTTTTCTTTTGCTGGTATAAAAGAACAGCAAGCTATAAAAATCATGCAAGATTTTTCGCAGAATTATATGAAACCGCAAGGATTTTTTTTATCAGGTATTGGGAGTTCGATACCTAATCAAATTCATCAAGTATCTGTACATTATATCTCTCCACAACATATTACTATTAATCAAGTAAGAAAAATATTTATCAATAGTGTACAAAATTTGATTTGTTTAATTAATCAAAATAAAAAGATTAGACCTTATTTAGTATATTATCCTTTTAATGAGAAGAATATCAAATTGAGTTTAGCGTTTGAAAACAAGTCAAAGTATTATGACCCTCCTTATATAGCTTTCGTCTTTTTAGTTAAAAATAAAATCTACTATAACTATTACGATAATCAGAAAAAAAAATTCACGGATGCACATGAAGAAACCTATCAAGAGGCTCTAGAAATTGTAAGAGGTACGAAATTAAACCAATAAATTTAGTCATGCAATTAATTCTGGGAATTTTTTTGATTAGTTGTGGTACTACTCTTAGCCTTGGGGAAAGTCAATCCATGAAGGTAATGACAGATTTTTCTCAAAACTATATGAAACCACAAGGATTTTTACTATCGGGGATAGGAAGTGCTATGCCTGATAAAATACATGAATTAGATGTAGATTATACTTCTTCTATATATGTCAATGTTGAGCAAGCAAGAAAATTATTTATTGATAATTCGCAGATTTTTTTAAATGAAATCAATGGAGATACTATTCTTAGACCCTATTTAGTCGAATATCCTTTTACTGAAAAAAATATAGCCTTCACTCTTTCTTTTGAAAATGAACGAGCTCAGATGTATCCTCCACCTTATATAGCCTATGTATCCATTATTAATAGTAAAATTTATTATCATTTCTATTTGGCTGAGCAAGAAAAGTTATTAAATATTCATGAAGAAACCTATCAAGAAGCTTTAAAAATTGTAAGAGGTGTGAAATTAAACCAATAAATTTAGTAATGCAGTTAATTTTGGGAATTTTTTTGATTAGTTGTGGTACTCCTCTTAGCCTTGGGGAAAGTCAATCCATGAAGGTAATGACAGATTTTTCTCAAAACTACATGAAACCAAAAGGATTTTTACTATCGGGGATAGGAAGTGCTATGCCTGATAAGATACATGAATTAGATGTAGATTACGTCTCTTCTATACATGTCAATGTTGAGCAAGCAAGAAAATTATTCATTGATCATTCGCAGAGTTTTTTAGATAAAATCAATGGGGATGCTGCTCTTAGACCCTATTTAGTCGAATATCCTTTTACTGAAAAAAATATTGATTTTAGGTTATCTTTTGAAAATAATTTAAAGTACTATGATCCTCCCTATATAGCTTTCGTTTTTTTGGTTAATAATAAGATCTACTACAACTATTACGATAATCAGAAAAAAAAATTCATGGATGCACATGAAGAAACCTATCAAGAAGCTTTAAAGATTGTAAGAGGCTAAAAGCTTTGATAGGTTTTTGATCTTAATTTTAATAATTTTTAATCTATGAATGAAGCCAAACAGTGCATAATACTATTAGTTTTACCTTCAGTAGAGAGAGCGCCTTCATAAAGATGAGCATCACTTTTTCTAACTTCTGTAGGACTAGAAGAGGAACTAATAATTTTCACATTTTCAATTTGTTTATGATTTAACCATTTTCTAATAATTTTAGTCACTTCTTTCCCATCAATTCCAGAATTTTTGTTATCTATTAAACTATTATCCATAAAGATAACAACAGAAGAGGAGAGCTCATATTTTTTGATTTGATTAGCAATAAGGGTAGATAAATGAATTTTATCTTCTGTTGAGACAGGATCTCCTAAAATTGTACAAGGGATACCTTTTAATATTCTTTGAAAAAAACTGTTAGTTACTTTTCTAGCAATAAGATTATCATCGACGAAAATTACGCTTAGTTCGCTTTTTTTTAGCTGCTCTAATTTTTGAGAAGTGAGAGAATCTGAAGAGTAAGAGTCAACCAGTAGCTGCTCTTCATTTGGCTGTAAATTCTCATTTTCTGCTTCTACTGCTTTTGCTGCTTCTTCAATTTCTTTATCTATTAAACTATCCTCTTCCTTATTTGAAGTAACTAAAGTTAATGGAATAGAAACTGAAATTCTTGTAGCAATATCATAAGATAAGTTTGGATTTTGATCTTTAGGGTAACCAGCTCCTCTAGTCTTAATATCTAATGTTCCTTTTAACTCTTTAATCATTTCAAAGATGCTAGCTCCACCAATGCCACTGCCTGTCGAAGCGTTAGCATTTTCTGATTGCGTACCAAAGTTAATAATTTTATTTTTAGCTTCTTGTGCTAAGGCTTTCTCATTTAACCCTTGATATTTAACATCATTTAAATCTAAAATTCCTTGTCCATCATTACTTATACTAACTCTGTATTGTCCTATATTGTCCTGATTAGAAATCCATTCTAGTTCTAATTTAACTTGGCTCAATCCATATTTACTAGCATTAGTGACAAGATTAGTCACTATATCAGTTAGATGATGACTTACATTGTTTGTATTGTGAAACATTAAATCAGGCAGTAGCTGATTTTTATCATATAGGAGTTCAAATCGTTTTGGAGTAAACTGCGGATGCTCGATTAAATAGGGGCTATCTTTTGTAAAACTACTTTTGATTAAATTAAAACTCGTTGTTACTTGTTTTCTAGGATCAAACATAAGAGGCGACTTATTACCTAAAGCTTCCTCTTTAGCTTGATTTAAAGATTCCTGAATAACTTCTAAATTATCATCTTTTTCTTTTATTTCTTTATTTATTTTAAAAAATTCGTCAGCTAATGCAATCACTTTTGCTGTTACTTTTTCCCAGGTCGCACTTTTAGGATTTTTTTCTTTTTTTGTCATCCATTTAAATAACTCTACACTTCTTTTAGATAATTGAGTCAATCTTTCATTATTGGGATTTTCTTGATGATCTTTCGAAAAATCATTGATAGGACTCTCTATGTTTATTCTATTTTTTAGATTATGTATTTTTTTACTTATAGCTTCTGATTCAACATTAGTTAAAGATTTAATTTGAATACCTACTGAACTTAATAATAACTTTTCATTTGTATTATTTAAACTTATACTCATATTAAACCTCAATTATTTGATTATAATTTTATTATAATACATTAGATAATTTTTTTCAAAATATAAATTATTAGAATTATTAAAAATAATTATAGATATTTAATTAGAATTAGTATTAGGCTATATTGATTATCTTAAATAATCTTTTAATTTTTCGAGAGATTGTATTGAGCCAATATTATTAAGCCCTTGAACGGTAAATAGATAAGTGCTCATTTTATTGATGTAATGATCTAAATTGGATTCTATTGCTAAATCAGAAAAGTTCTTGCCATCTATTTTATAATTTGGATTAAACTGTACACATTTGTCATACAATAAATGAAAGACTTCTGTTTGACTCTTTTTTATAAAGTTCTCTATTTCAATTTGATGCTTATTTAAATAAGCTTCACCAGTATCTTTAGAAGAAGATAGAGAAAATTTTTTATCAAACCTTATCGCTTGAATGTATAAATTGATAAAAAAACTAATGTTTTTGTAATTTGAGCCATTGAGTGGATTATTCTTGTACAAAGAGAGTAAAGGCTTAAAAGGCCCATATTCTCTACATTGATTAATAGTAAACTTGATTTTATTCTCTACTATTTCTCTTATAATACCATAATCTAATTTTTCTGCTTGTGCTTCTTGTATCAGTTTTCTATCTTTTTTTTCTAATTCTATAGCGCATTGATTTTTTACATTTAACCAAAAATGAGAAGTATTGACAATATCTTTAAATAAGCGACAAACTAGAGAGATTAAAGGATTTTCTGCATAAAAAATAATTTTTGTCCATAATTCACTAGGTAAATTTTTTGAGTTAATTATCATCTTAATAACCAATTAAATTAATTAATATTTATGTTACAACAATATTAATTATTTGTTAACAAATAATTAATATTTTTTAACATTATTTACTTTGCTGAGTAATCTTATCGAGTAGTGTTCCACTCAATAAAGCCTGAACATTGGTATGGAGAAAAGCAAATAGTGCTCCTTTGTAAAATCCTTTCCAGCCATATCTTTGAAATAATAGCGGGATGACAATTTTTAATGAGCGTTTTTGTAGTGTAGGGTCTAACTGAATCTGGATTCTAATAAAATCTAAAGGCATGCCAAAAAGAGTTAAGTTAGCAGCAATTAAGACATTAGCTAAGACTTGCTTTTGTAAAGAGTGATTTTTAAAATAATTTATTTTATTTAATTGAGTTTTAACGATGAGATTAGTCACCATAAAACTCGTCCAGACTGTAATATGCCGAAAAAATGTCGCTGAAAAGCTATGATAAAGGCTAACAAAACCCTCTTTTTTAAATCTTTCCTTAAAAAATCTACAATAACCTTGTTCATGAATTTTAGAGAGAGTTAGCCGTTCTAAAGGTAAAATTAAAATTGTCTCTAAGCTAGCAATACAGCTAGCTGTTAGTAAAGTAATAACTAGGTCTTTATAGGGATAGTAACCAGGCAAAACTTTATGCCAAAAGGTATGGAAAAAAGCTAAGGAAGGCCAGCGGTAGCCCTCTTTAACTGCACGTTTAAATAAACTAGGAATAGATCCTGCATAAAATCCTGTAAAACCATGGGCTAGATAAATAGATTTTATTACTTGTAACGAATTAAAATAGGGTAAGCCTTGATTCTTTAATTTTGCCACTACAAAGGGATGTTCAAGAGGAAAACCGATGAGGCCGCGTGTAATGCCTAGCAAAATATAGTGGCTTGAGGGAATAGGATCTAAAGAAGGCTTATTCATTTTATTTTGTTGGAGTTTAGAATGAGATTTAAACTTTCTCGAGTGATGGGTCCTAAACAAGTCAGCTTTTTATCTAGAGGAATGTTCTTAAATAGCTCTATAAAGCCTTTGACTGTAGAAGGACTAGTAAAAATCAGCTCATCAATCTCAGCTAGATCAATGAGTTCTTCAGGAAAATAAGTTTTTGTATCGTAAAAAATAACTTCTGTTAGTAAATACTGTTGTTTGTGGAAATAAGTAGAGATAAGAGGACGCGATAGAGCAGAATGAGGCCAAAAGCAATGAGCTTTTGATAAATCTTGTTGATGGAGTTCTTGAATAATTCCTTCCGCTTGCTCTACTTCTGCTACAGTTGTCGCTTTAAGTTGATAGTTTTCTAACTGTTTAGCTGTAGCTTTACCCACGACTACTATCTCTTTATCTCTTAATAATTCAACAGTATAGCCAAAATGTAAAAAGTAAGTAAAAAATAAATGGACTGCCGTTTTACTGGTAAAAATAAAATGCGTATAAAGGGCTACTGCTTGTAAAGCTTGCTGGATAGCAGGAGATTCATAAGGTACCGGTTCAATTTTAATCACAGGATAGGGGATTAAGCTTTTATCTAAGTAAGAGGAGGGACAGTCTAAGCCCAAATACAGGGCTTTAAGCCGCGTATCTATACAAGCAAACAAGGTTTGCATTTCTCGATCATTTGAAACGCGCGACAATCGCTAATTGACCTTGATAATCCGTAGCAGGTCCCGGCAAGCGCACGCGATTGAGATGAGTTAAGCCTAATCGAATGAGAGCAGCTTCGGCAATCACGACGCCTGCTACCTCGCCTCTCTCTAATTTAGCTAAACGCTGATGGATTAAGCCGCGAATATCGACAAAAGTAAGATCGGGACGTAGTTTTTTGACAATCTCTTCTCTTCTAATAGAAGAAGTAGCAATGCAAGCGCCTAACGGTAAATCACTTAATAACTGACCTTCAGCTAAGACCAAAGCATCACTAGAATCTATCCCTTTAGTCAAGGCGACAACAGTTAAGCCAGTGGGTAAAGGATCGGGTAGATCTTTAGCAGAGTGAATAGCCAAACGACAGGTTTCTTTTAAAACTAATTGATCGAGCTCATAGCTAAAGAAATCCGTCTTTTCTAATTGGCGTAGTGAAGTGAGTTGATCATTGTCTCCTTTTGAAGCTAGATAGGTGGCAGAAAAAACAATCTCAGGATGATACAGCTGTAATTCTGCTAAAACCTCTTGGACCTGAATTTGAGAAAGAGGTGAGGAGCGTGCTGCTATAGAAAGAGAAAGGATAGAAGTTGTCTGCATGCCTAGCTCCTCAAGCTGTTAAGAAGAAATAATGCAACGGACCGCTTCATCGACAAACTCTACACCGATGACGGTAATTTTTTGACGCAACTCCTCTGGCACACCCTTGATATTTCTCTTAGGTATAATGCAATGCTTAAATCCCATATTGATCGCTTCTTTAATGCGGCTCTCCATGCGAGGTACACTTCTAACTTCTCCTCCCAAGCCTACTTCTCCTACTACAATGGTTTCAGAGTTAATGGGTTTATTGCGCATAGAGGAAGCGACAGCTAAAAGTATGCCTAAATCAGCTCCAGTCTCACAAACGCGCATGCCGCCAGCTACGGATACAAAGACATCGCAGCGATGCAGCTGATAACCCATGCGCTTTTCTAACACAGCTAATAATAAACCAAGTCGGTTTGGGTCTAAACCTGTACTACGTCTGGAAGGAGTGCTAAAAACAGTCTCGGTAACTAACGCCTGGGCTTCGATTAAAATAGGACGGGTACCTTCAATGGTTGGAATGATCACTGAACCTATTGTATCTTTCATGCGCTCTTCTAGGAAAATCTGTGAAGGATTGGGAACTTCAGTTAAGCCTTTAGAATTCATTTGAAAGACCGCTATTTCATCCGTTGGGCCAAATCGGTTTTTGACCACGCGAATCATGCGATAGTTATGTTGCTTATCGCCTTCAAAATAGAGCACCGTATCCACTAAATGCTCTAACACGCGTGGACCGGCAATCTCTCCAGACTTCGTAACATGCCCGATTAAAAAGGTAGAAATTCCATGACCTTTAGCTAAATGCATGAATTCAGTAGTGGTTTCGCGTACCTGAGAGACAGAACCTGGCGAAGAGTTTAAATCGGGTTTATAGACGATTTGAATCGAATCGACGATTAAAACTTGTGGCTTAAGCTGGTCAATCTGCGCTTTAAGGAGAGAGAAGTTAGTCTCATTGAGTAACAAAAGGTTATCGTGGTCGATACTTAAACGCGCGGCTCGCATCGACGTTTGTTCCACTGATTCTTCGCCGCAAATGTATAAAACAGTGAGCCCT
Organism: Parachlamydiaceae bacterium; assembly: GCA_965200675.1. Lineage (GTDB taxonomy): Bacteria > Chlamydiota > Chlamydiia > Chlamydiales > Parachlamydiaceae > CBDAUP01. The sequence goes on from CBDAUP010000002.1 coordinate 711,548, forward strand.
TGTTTAGCAAAAGCTTGCGATAACTGCAAAAGGAGAGTAGATTTGCCAATGCCTGGCTCTCCTCCGACAAGTGTTAAGGATCCTGGAACGACGCCTCCACCAATCAAGCGATCAAATTCATGAATGGCAGTGACTAGACGTTGTGTTTTTCCAATGACGACCTCTTTCAGACGCATCGGACGCGAACTAGCTGTTTTTTGTGCTTCAAACCGTTGAACAGAATTCTGCATCTCTACTTCTTCATGTAGCGTATTCCATTTTTCGCATTGAGGGCATTGTCCTGTCCATTTAGATTGCTTATGACCACAGTCAGCGCAGTACCAAACATTTTTTATTTTTGCAACCATATCATTAGCCTATAGTTTGAGACGAGTTAAGGCATCAGCTGCCGCGGCTTGTTGCGCTTCTTTTTTTGAATTGCCCTCGCCGCACCCGAGTTGTTGATCATTAATGGAGACAATAATTTTAAAAACTTTGCTATGATCAGGGCCTTCCTGATCAGTGACTATATAAAGAGGTGTTTTTTGATAGATCTTCTGGCAAAAATCCTGTAAAAGCGCTTTCCAGTTGCGTTCAGGTGTTTGTAAAATAGTTTGAATCTCTTGTTGGAAAAGATCGAGCACAAAGTTTTTAGCAGATTCTAAACCGCCATCTAGAAAAATAGCGCCAATGATAGCTTCAAAAAGATCAGCTAGGATTGTCTCGCGTCCTCGGCCAGGACTCATGCGTTCGCCCTTACCTAAAAGAATATAGCGATCTAAGTCTAACTTTTGGCTAAAATTGGCACAGCAGGGCGCTTCGACTAGACGCGAGCGCAACAGAGAAAGGGTGCCCTCAGGCGTAGTGGGCATGGTACGATAAAGATGCTCAGCTATGATTAAACCCAATATCGAATCGCCTAGAAATTCCAAACGCTCATTATGAGCAAGAGGGCTACGGTATTCATTGGCATAAGAGCGATGAGTAAAAGCTGTAATCAATAAAGAAAAATCTTTAAATTTGTAGCCTAGTTTATTCTCTAAGTCAAAGGAGTGGGTGAGAAGAGTTTCAATAGTAAACATGAAAACAGTATAAAGGATTATCAATTTTCTCTAGAAGAGCAATTCTATAGATTTGCTAAATTTTTTAAATTATATAAATAAATTAAATTTTTTACATTTTATCATTAACTATGTTATAATATAATTGAGTTTTAATTAAATTGATTAGGTGTTTTATGGATATTAATAAATTACATGAAATATATTTTCATCCTTTTGTTAAATCAGCTCAAATGAATACAAATAATTTTAATAAAAAATTAATTATGAGTTTAATTGTCCTCTCCTATTTTACTATTTTTATTCCTTTAACAGTTGAAGCAACTTATCATGCAAATTCTTTGATAGGAAGAGTCACAATAAAAAAAAAGGAAGTCATTTCTCCTGAAATGGCAGAGGAGGAATTGAGAATAGGAATTATATATTTGGGAGGAAAGGATTTGCCTCAAGATACGACACAAGCAATTAAGCATATGGAAAAAGCAGTTCAATTAGGCAGTAGCAATGCGATGGTTGCTTTAGGCCAACTTTATTTAGAAGGAGAGTATGTAAAACCAGATTTAACACAAGCTAAAGATTATTTTGAACGAGCAGCTCAACAAAATCACCCTTTAGCTCAAGAAAATATAACTAAGTTAAATCGATTAAAATCAAATTAAGTTCATTTTCATTCGGATAAAAAAGCTTTGAGGAGTAAAAATTGAAGTTCGCGTCGAACCTCCTCAAATAATTGATTGGAGTAAGTCTCTCCTAAAAAATTATAGCTATGTTGCTGCATCTCTTCAGCTAATCCTAGTTGAGTTGGCAAAATTTCTTGTAAAAGATTTTTAGAGGGTAAAGCTAGTGCTAATGAACCTTGATGCAGTATGCCCCATCTTTTCTTACGTTGCGCAGCTCCTCCTATTTTAAGGCCATTTAGCATGATATCATAAACAGTAGGCTGAGCCATGCAAAAATGAGCATAGAGAGAGGAGCTAGGTGAATGCTGTTCTAATAAATTCAAAGGAATTTTGTTATCGGTCAATTGCCTAAAAGCTAAAGAGACAATTTGATTGATATTAGCGTAACTTAATAGCGTATTAAATGTGTAAAGAGGATGACAAGAGGGAATTAAAACGGCAAAAGCTAAATCGCAATGGTGAAAAATAATGCCTCCTCCTGTCGATCTTTTGGCGATCTGAATGGAATTTTTTTTTAATCCCGATTCACAAAAGTAGAGCGCAGGATTGATAAAGTAGCCATATGTAGCGCTCCTCTCTTCCCACTGATAAAAATGTAGGATGCAGCGAGGATTTTTTTCTAAACTCGCTAGTAAATCCCGATCCATCGCCATATTAGTCTCAGCAGAAGCTGGGGCGGTCATTAAAACTTCCCACTTTATAGTCATAAAACCGCTATCTTTATTTTATCTCAATAAAATGGGATTCAGCTTGTCCGTTAGTCGATCGTTATAATTATAGCCCCATTGTTTTAAATAATGACCATGAGGATCATGCGCTTGAAATGTGTACACAGTCATCGGTTTGACATACACAATCAATAAATAAGCATACCCTTGTCTAGGAAGAAGATCTTGGAAATTAAAAGAAATAGTCGGTTTAAAATAGATGCCATCTCCTGCTTTTAAAGCAAATAGAGAGGAGGGCAAGGGACTTAGCTCATGAGGACTTTTAATGCATAGCATTAACGCACTTTCAATTCCTTGTAAGCAAGAAAGAGAGATTAAAGAGGTGTGTTTTTGCAAGAGTTGCTGATAGGACTTTAATACAGGTTCAGCTTCTACTAATAGGGGAGGAGAGGGAAAATAAAGCGTATACCCCAAGCGCAAAGATTTTTTTGCTTCTAAATCGGCAGCGATTTGACTGAAATGTAAACTAGTGACTAATTTGCGTATGAACGGATGTTCCCGCCACAGGTCATAGCCTTGCATAAAGAGGAGTTCGGCAGGATGATGTTCTACCTTTTCTAAAGGATGTTTTAAACGTTTAGCTAAGGTTTGACAGATAGCTGAATAGAGTTGCCCTGTTTGAGTCGCATCTAATAAAGCTTCAAACTCGACAGAGCCTTGCAAATTGTAATATTCGCGATGCTTAGAGTCTATGGTAAATTTCATGAGCTTAAGCTTTTGTAAATCGATAGAATGAGTACTATTATGAGGATTTTGCTCTTTCTTGTGAAATATAATCATAAAGTAGTTAAAGAGGTCTAAGATAGAAGAGGTTTCAAAAAGCTCTAATAAGAGAGGTCTAATAAGAAATAAGTGTGAAAATAAAATTAAAAGCAGATAGTGAAATTAAAGGGCCTGACTTTCTTAAAAAATAAAATGGGGTGATAAATTATGCAACTCAATCATTATCTCAACACCTTAGATTTTACAAAAGAACTAGTACACGTCAAAGACTTATTAGCTTCAGCAGAAGCAACTGTCTCTTTTTGGGGCACACGAGTAATTAATCTTCCTAACTATGAAGGAAGGATTAGTTTAGATGAATTAGTGAGAAAAGTTTACGCAGCTGCCATCCAGCGTGAAAAAGCGAATGATATGACAGTAGAAGAAAGATTAGCCGGAATTGACATTGTCTATAAATTGCGCGATTTCTATACAAGTACAGATGAAAAAATTAGGACTGCTAATCTCTTCACCTCTTTAATCAATAATTACCAAGAATTTAATATAGGTCCTTATACTAATCGTTTTTATACAGAGACTAATTGGATAGATTGTCATTTTAGAGCTTATAATGAAGAGGAATTCAAGAAAGAATTTGGCCAAGAAAAAGATGGGAATTTCTATAAAAATTCAGATGGCGAAGCTCCTAATTCTAATAAAGTATATGCCAGTGAAGGCGCTATCCGCGCTAAATTTTATACCTATCAAGAGGAAGAACTAACGGATCAAAATCAAGAACTAATAGAGGAAGAGTTAATAGAAGAGACATAGCTAAATTTTTTACTATTCCTATATTTATTATCACTCTGTTTCTTCAGGAATAGTAAAATTATCAAGGCTCTGACCATTAATAGTATCCCCATCAATTATAATAGGTCCATCTTTAGGCATTTTATCAGGATCTATCAATTGCTTATTTATACTAACAACTATTCCTGCTAAAACATTATTAGGATAAGTTAGTGGAATAATATCCATAGAGCAATTGGTAGTCTTAATATAAAGAGTAGTCCATTTAATTTGCTTTTGAATTTCATCCACTGACAAAAAAGAATTAAACATTTTTTCAAAAAACTTAGGATATTTTATACAGAAAGAATCTGATAATATACCTTTTTCTGCAAATGAAGCAGTAGGTGAGTTAAGAGTAATAGGTCCTAAACAAAGTGTACAATTTGCATAGGGATTACTATAAGATATTTGAGTAGGTATAGACATTTTTTACTCTATGATTACTAGCATAAAAAAGACAGAAATTCTGATCATAGAACAAATCTCAATTTTAAATAAAGTTAAAAGATTTTGATAACATTAATACATTAGTCGAATAGTGATTAATCCTTCTCTTCTTTAATAAAGGTACAAAGAAAGAATAAAATTTGAGACTTTTTGGACTATATCTCTTCGGCAATAGTAAAATTGTCAAGGCTCTGCCCATTAATAGTATCCCCATCAATTATAATAGGTCCATCTTTAGGCATTTTATCATGGTCTATCACTTTATCATTGATAACAAAAACAACTCCTACTACAACATTATTTGGATCTCGCATAAATAGGACTTCTAACTTGCAATCAATTATCTTTATCTTGCGATTAGTCCAGGTTAGTTGCTGATTAATCCTATCAACTGATTGAGGAAAATCAAATAGCTGTTGAGCAAATTTGGGATGTTTTTGGAATAAAGCAGTCTCTTGTAAAAATATTAAAGAGTTTTCTTTAACAGAAGAAGATCGATCAGAATTTATAGGACCCAAAGAAAAAGTCACGTTTTCAAAGGGGTATTTTTTATAAAAAGAAGAATCAGTATAACTACCCATTTTTTTCTCTTAATTTATTAATTTGATAATAACCAACAATATAGCAAGCTTAAGCTTAAAGACAATTAAAAGATTTTGCTAGGACTGATAGAATGGGAGAGCCTAAAAATTCTGTTCCATTTTTTTGAAATTTTTGTGGATCATCGGATACAAAAAAGCGCGGAGCTAAAGGAGATAAGGGTTCCTTACATAACTTGTGTTGGATAAGAATCTCTTTAATAGCTTCAGCACAGCTCGAAGCCGAGTCGATGACCTTGACCTTTTGGCCCATTTCCTCTTCAATTAGATGGCGCAAGAGGGGATAATGAGTACAGCCTAATAAAAGAGTATCGATATTTTCTTTTTTTAAAGGGGCTAGATACTCTTTAACCATCAATTGAGCGATCGGATGATGAATCATTTTCTCTTCTACTAAAGGCACAAAGAGAGGACAAGCAATAGAGATAATGTGAGCAGTCGGTAGTCTCTTTAAAATTGCTTGAGGATAAACTTGTGATTGGATCGTCCCACGCGTACCCAAGATCCCAATTCTACCTAAACGAGTCGTCTCAATAGCTACATTAATCCCTGGCTGAATCACGTCGATAATGGGAATACTAAAAAATTGACGCAATTTATCGATGGCAAAGGCTGAAGCTGTATTGCAGGCCACGACCAAAACTTTGATATTTTGTTCCATCAGGAACAAAGCATTTTCTAAGCAAAACCGCACAATTGTTTCGCGACTTTTTTCGCCATAGGGAATACGGGCTGTATCGGCAAAATAGATGAGCTCTTCATCAGGCAAGACGCGCATCACCTCTTTCATTACAGTGAGCCCTCCTAAACCAGAATCAAAGAGGCCAATCGGTTGCTGAGAGGTTAAGATAGACATAGGCATTATTCGGGAAGAGAGAGCTTTTGACCAATGATGATTTGATCTTTTGTCAAATTATTGAGCTCTTTGAGAAGTTTAACCGTTGTATTGTACTGTTTGGCAATTTTTTCCAAACTATCGCCTGACTTAACGCGGTATATTTTAGCTGAATCAACAGAATGAGCTTCACTAGTTAAGGCAGTTTTGGGTTGCAATAGTTCGGTGAGTGCACTGAGTGCGGTTTGTAAATGCTCCATCGTTTGATTTTGATTTAAAATCATTTTTTCTATTTCTTCGATCCGTTTTTTATAATCAGCTAAAAGATGAGCCGATTCTTGAGCATGCTGCTTTAATTCCTGCGTGATCTCTTGTGCTGTATGCTGATGTGCATGACTCTTAGATTCGATGGTATTTGTTTGAGCGCGCAGTAGCTCTTTAATCGATTGAGTAAAATCCGCTAACTGTTGACGCTGACTTTCGAAGATCTCCTCTTGACTCTTAAACTTTTCGCTAAAAATTCTAATTTCTGTTTCGTGATTGTTGACTTCATTTTTCAACTCACTCATCGAGTCTAGTATTTCGCGTAATAAAGGTCCTCTATCCTCTTGATAAGCATTATAGGGACGTGCAGCCTGCAAAGGAAGACCAAAAAAAGAAAGAGCAGGAAGGATCATTACAAAAAGGATGAAAAATTCGAGTAAGAAATTTGGCAAAGCCCAACACAACTTTTTCATCCTAAAATCCTCTACTGATGATAAATTTTAAATTCAGCCCGTCTATTCTGAGCCCATGCTTCCTCATGATGATCCCAAACTAAAGGCCGTTCTTTGCCATAAGAGATTGTAAATAACGCATTGGGATTGACTCCCTCTTGAATTAAAAGTTCTCTCACAGCATTCGCTCGTTTAGCGCCTAGAGAAAGGTTATAGGCTTCAGGGCCTCTTTCATCGCAATGACCCTCTATAAAGAGCGAAACACGGGGATGTTGTCGCATGTAATTGGCAATTTGATGAATGATTGCTAAATTGACAGCTCCTTTAACTAAGTACTGGTTATAATCAAAATGCAGATTGCGGAAAATAGCCGCTAAGTGATGATCTGTACTAGGATCTTGGAAATGTTGAATCCCGGGAATAGAACTACCCGGGTCGCCTGGAGTTTCAAAAGGTGGCGGAGAAGTTTTATCGGCAAAACTAAAAGACTCTCCTCGCATGGTATCAGCTAAAGGAATAAAATCAGGCTCTTGAGTTTCATAAGGCGTTTGTTCAACACAATAAAATTCCTCTCTTGAACAGACAGCGCGTGAATCTCCGTTTTTGCCGCCCAAAGAGCGCAATCCTCTATGCATATGTCTAGAGCAAGATTTTGTGTCTTCCCACACTTCATCAGAGGTCCGGCAGCAGCCTATTAAAAGCAGACTTAATAAAAAACTTTGACCTAGTACGATTAACTTTTTTTTCATAGCAATTTCATCCTCAAAAAGAAAATTCATCAAATTTGAAGCCCATGCTAACATAAAAAGAGATTTCTGTACCTAGTTCTAAATGGGAAAATTTCTTTTTTTAAAAGATTTAAAAGAGATGTCAGCGTCGTTCCCAAGAGGGATAATGTTTTTCACCTGGGATAGTGAGAATTTTAATCGGTTTAGGTTGATTCAAATTAACGAGGTAAAGTTCACTGTCGCGATGATCGGTTGAATTAAAAACTAGATGGAGACTGTTAGGCGCCCAAGCAGGGTTCTCTTTATGACCTAAACTTTGCGTTAGTTGATACTCCTCATTTTTAGCAAAATCATAAATCCAAATCTGTCGGACTCCTTTAGTCATGGCACAATAAGCTAACTTAGTGCCATCAGGTGCCCAAGCAGGTGCTGTGCTCTCTGTTGATTGCTTAGAGATCAATTTAGTTGAAGTGGTTTTAAGCGAAGCTTGAGTAATGGGAATAGTCATCGTATAAATGCGTGCGCAGCCATCCTTATTAGACACAAAAGCTAGCTGTTTGCCATCCGGACTAAAAGTAGGAGTACCCTGTACAGCGCGGTGGCTAGAAAAAATTTGCCATGGCTTGTCTTGTGCGCCTTTTTCACTATCAAATTGTTGTAAAAAGAGGTCGGGGTTGCCCGCTACATCGCTAATGAAAGCAATTTGATTGCGTTGATTAGAAATAGCTGGCATGAGTTGATTACCGCGCAAATAGGATAAACGTTGACTACTGCCATTTTGCAAACTCGCATAAAAAATTTTTGGTTGGCCATTTAAGTAAGAAACATAGAGAAAACTACCACTTTTAAACCCTGTTTTTGATGGAATATAAACAGGCGAAACGCAATAGCCCGCTGCATGCGTTATTTGTCTTGCATTTCCTCCATCGTAATCTGCTTCCCATACATCCGATAGCCAGCTAGCTTCACCTTTTTTCTTAACAGTAAATAAAAGACTTGTACTAGCAATGCCCTCTACATTAAATAGGGCTTGGTGAATGGTATCAGCTAACAAATGGATTATCTTTCTATCTTGAGCTAACTGACCTGTTAGAGCAAGCTGGTTTAGAGTTTTTATAGTAGCAGATTGAGAAGAGTGTAAATGCAAAGAGAGGTTTTTATGTTTAATTTCTACAAAGGCTGCATAGTAAACACCTAATTTTTTCCATTGAAGAGTAGTTAAAGAGTGATTGAAATTTTGCTGATTAAGTACTAGCTGATGGGCTGAATTAGGTTTAACTAAATAGGTCATGCCATTGTGGTTTAAGTCAAATTGTAGAATTTTTTCTAATTGGTTGATATAAGTTAGTTCAAATCCTGAATCTGTAGCAGAAAAAGAGTTGAGATAAAGCGGAAGCAACGGATTCTCACTTTCTAATTTAATGAAAATATCCTCCTCCTGGGTCATGGAAGCACTATAAATAGGAGATAGAGGAATTAAGTGTAAAACAGATAACAGAAAAAAAATAAATAGCTTCATAAAACCTTTTTAAAAATCATTACTAAAAATAATAGAGAAGGTATGTTCCTGTTCGCCTGGAAAATAGGAGCCAAATTTTGAAAAATTTAGCTGAGGAACCTTTTGTTCAACACACTGGCGATTGAGCTTACTCTCTGCTTCGACAATCTGTAATTTAAGCAACTGCCCCTCGCGATTGAGAGTTAATTGAATTTTGACACTGCCTACTACAGGTAGACGCATTAATAATTTCAGCCGTTGAATCAATTCATCTTGATAACATTCTTCCTCTGTATTTCCTTTACCTGAATTAAAAGCAGAGGTCTCTTTACCCTTTTGCGAAAAGAGGGTTGTAGGTAAGTCCAGTGCTTTTTCATCTTTAATTTTAGCATGATTAGCCTGAATTTTTGCAATGCTTTCTTGAGCTTGAGCTAAAAGAGCACTAGCCTGAGCTTGATTAGCCGATTCTTTTAGCGGCTTTTCAGCGGGTTTTTTTGGCGGTTCGCTTTTTGTACTCACTTTCTTGGCTGCTTTTGATGCGACTTTATTAGGTTTGACGACAGGTTTAGGAATCTTTTTCTTAGCAGAATTGACAGCTGGAGTTTTTATAGGAGGAGTTAAAGGTGCTTTCTCTACCGCCTCAGAAACTAACGAAGCTTCTACTTTTGTTACTATAGTAGCCTCTTCAGCAGGTAGCTCTTTTTCATTATTTTTAGGTAGAGGATCAATAGAAGAGATAGATTGAGTTAGATTGGGCTCATTCACTCTATCAAGAGAATTCATAGGTTTAAGTAAAAGAGTTTTGATCACAAGTTTAGGCGGTGAGGAAGAGGATAGAGAAGGTCGATTTAAGAGGAGCCAATTTAAGCTCCCAAATAAAAGGCAGTGAGCTAAAACTACACCAAAAGCAATAGATAGCAAGAGTTTATTTTCGCCAATGTAACTGTTTAACATTAGAAAAATCTTAAGGTTAGTTAGGTTTCAAGATGAGATCAAGCTCGCTAAAACCTACCTGTTCTGCTGCATTTTTAACAATTAAATAGGTACCAAAATGAGCGCTCTTATCGTGAAATAATTGAGGTCTAGCTTGAGGATGCTTTTTGCGCATTTCAGTCAATGCAGTAAGAAGCTGAGCCGGCAAGATTTTTATCTGATTGAGCCAAATGGTATTATCATCGCGTACATGAATATTGATAGCACTAGTCTCATGAACCTCTTGCTTGTGATTAAGTGTTGTATTAGCACTCATAGCTAGGGCAATGCGATCGATTTCTAAAAGAGGTGCAATTAAGATAAACATAATGAGGATGACAAAAACGACATCGATCAAGGGCGTTAAATTAATAGTAGGTTCTTCAATAGGCTGCTTTTTGAGGTACACTCTATTCATTCATCTTCTTTCATTAAGTAGCTTCCACTCGACGATAATGCATCTCTATAGAGGTCAAAAGATGCGTAGAAAAATTTTCTATTTCTGTTTCAAAATCGCGAATGGAATTTTTGAGATAATTATAACCGATGAGAGCGGGAATCGCATCGATTAGACCTAAGACTGTTGTAGCTAAAGCTAGAGAAAGTCCATTGAGTACCATTTGATTAGTATTGCCGCTAGAAGTTGCTTGTAATTCTGAAAATGTAGTTAAAATTCCCCAAACAGTGCCCAGTAAACCCAAAAAAGGTCCTAAACTCACAATCGTTGCTAACATAAATAAATTTTTTTCTAAATAACTTACTTGTAGAGAGATAGTCGAGTATAAGCGCGCTTCCATACTCTTCATATCAGCTGCTGATAAATAAGCGACCTTCTCTTTTTCTATTTTGAATGCCAGATTTTTATTAAGTAGTTCAATTGTATTTTTCTTTAAAGTAACATACAGCTCTCCTAGAGGATTTAAATGTTGCCAAAAAAGTCTAGTGAGATAAGAGGGTTTAAAAGAGGGAAGTTCAAGAGTTAAAGGATTGAGAGAAGAATTGACAAATTGAGGAGCAAGTGCTCGATTAAATAGGGCAGTGTGGTAACGGACTTGATAAATCAGCAAACCTTTATAAATTAAGATAATCCAGGTCAACATAGAGAGGAGAATTAAGCCAATGAAAATGCACTTTCCCAAGAAATCTGAATGAACATAAGCTTCAAAAAAAGGGTTGGCGCCAAAAATTAATAAGTTATTTACAATCATTTTTACTTCCTATATATTAAACCACTAGATCTAAATGATTAGCTATTTAACATCATGCCCTAACAATTTCTAAAACTTGCAAGGCAATAGTATAATAAGTTAACGAAATCTTAAAAGAGAAAAAATGAATCGATACATTTTTACTTTTCTTGTCTTTTTCTTTCCCCTGTTTAATTTGGCAACTGCAACTTCTCAGGTGGATGCTCAGGCATTTAATCAAACCTCCCCTTTACAATCGACTGATCCCATTCGAATTGAGTTATTGAGTGAAGATGAGACAATTCAAGAGGGACATCCTTTTTTTGTAGCGGTGCGTTTATTAATCGACAAAGACTGGCATACTTATTGGAAAAATCCTGGAGATGTAGGCTTACCTGCCTTAATTGAATGGCAACTTCCTGCAGGTTTTACAGTAGGTCCTATTCAATGGCCCTGTCCTAAACAGATGGATGTAGACTCTACGATCTCCTTTGGTTATGAAGGAGAAGTTTGGATTCTAGCGCTGATCACTCCTCCAGAAACTTTTTTTATCCAACAATTAGCTGACTTTAAAGTCACAGTTGAGTGGCTCATTTGCTCTCATGCTGACTGCTTGCCAGGTGAAAGCCAAGCGACTCTCTCTCTACCTGTAACACCTCATGTACCTAAACCCCGTTTAGAATGGATAGAAGCTTTTAAAAAAGCTAAAGAGCTCTTACCTAAATCACATTGGCATGTCGAAGCTGAACGCAAGGAGGGCTTAATTGAGTTACAGTTGCAAGCTCCTCCCAATCCTATAGATTTTTCTAAAAAAGAGGAGTATTCAAAAAACTCATATAAAGAAGCCAGTTTTTTTCCCGAGCATAAAAACCGTATTGATTCTAAGATACCGGCTGTTTTAACTTCTGATCCACAAAAACCAGGTGCTTATACAGTTATTCTTAAAGAACAGCCCTTTAATTTTCTCTCTTCTACAGTTCATAGTCACTCTTTAAAGGGGGTACTTCTCTTGCGCTCTAATCTCCTCTCGAGCTCAGATGAAGCGAGCTCAGATGAAGTGTTAGAAATTGATCTCCAGTTAAAGCCTGCTCCTCATTTTGAGAATTTAGCTATGGCAGGAGATTTACCTCTATTAATTGAACCTACCGACGCAATTGTAGAAAATATTAAAGAGGGTAGTAGTGATGCCTTTTCTTATCAAGGAGGAATAGTCTTAGCTTTAATCTTAGCTTTTGTAGGCGGTATTTTACTCAATCTCATGCCTTGTGTTTTACCGGTCATCTCTTTTAAAATATTGAGCTTTGTCAAATTAGCTAATCAAAGTCGCCGCGTAACAATTAATTATGGACTAGCCTTTACAGCTGGTATTGTCATCTCCTTCTGGATCTTAGCCGGCATTTTATTGACTTTTCAAGCCTATGGAAATAGTGTAGGTTGGGGGTTTCAGTTACAAGAACCGCTCTTTGTAGCTGTCTTAGCCACTCTTTTATTTGTCTTTGGCTTAAGTTTATTTGGTTTATTTGAGTTTGGTCATGGCGTAACGGCTTTAGCTGGTCAAGTTTCTGCCAAATCTCATACAGGTCTTCTTTCCTCTTTTTTTAGTGGGATCATGGCAACAGCAGTTGCTACTCCTTGTACTGGGCCTTTTTTAGGCACGGCGATCGGTTTTGCCGTGACTTTGCCTTCTTTGTTAGCTCTATTGATCTTTACTTCGTTAGCTTTAGGCATGGCAGCTCCTTATTTACTGCTCTCTTTTTTTCCTCAATTCCTGCGGTTTATGCCTAAAGCTGGCAACTGGATGATTGTTTTTAGAGAAGTTGTGGCTTTGAGTCTATTTGCTACAGTCATTTGGCTTTTATGGGTGTTTAGCGCCCAAACAGGAGCTAGCAGTTTAATTCTCTTATTAATTAGCTTATTTATCTTTTTCTGTGGCTGCTGGATTCTAGGTAAGTGGGGTACAGTTCAACAAACGAGAGGCAAACGTTGGGTTGTTTATGTCCTTGTAACTCTTTGTTTTATAGTTGGCAGCTATCCTATTTTTCTAGCTACTGCGAATCCTATACCAGACAAACAGGCGGATTCTGCACTTTCCTCTTCTCTTTTAGATTGGGAATCTTTCTCATTTAGCCGTTTAACGGAATTACAATCAAAGGGCGTGCCAGTCTTTGTAGATTTTACAGCTAAATGGTGCTTGATCTGTCAAGCTAATCATCTAGTTTTAGAAAGTGAAGCAGTCAGTAAAAATTTTGAGAAGCTAGGAATTGTAAAAATGAAAGCGGATTGGACGAGGAAAGATATGCTTATTACGCAAGCTTTAGCCAAATTTGGGCGCAATGGTGTGCCTTTGTATTTACTGTATGGCATAAAAGAGGAAGCACCACTTATTTTGCCCCAGATTTTGACGCCTTCCTTAATTTATGAAGAGCTGACTAAATTAGAACAGCAAATCAAAGCAACTAAAAATAATCATGCTCTATCTTACTGATTCTCATGCGCACTTAACAGGTCAAGTTTACGATCAAGTACAAGAGATCGTTCAGCGGGCGCAAGTAGCAAATGTTAGAACCCTGATTAATATCTGTACAGATAGAGAGTCTTTAGAAAAGGGGTTAGTGTTAGCTCAGCAATTTCCTTTCATCTACAATGTAGCAGCTACTACGCCACATGATGTAGAGCAAGAAGGCGAAGCTTTATTTTCTTTTGTCTCCTATCAGGCCCATCAGGGCTCTCTAGTCGCTATAGGAGAAACAGGTCTCGATTACTACAATGCCAAGTCTTGTCGCGCAGTACAAAAAAAGTACTTAAAACTTTATTTAGAGTTAGCTTTAAAATGTCAGCTTCCGGTAGTAATTCATTGTCGAGAAGCTTTTCAAGACCTGTTTCAAATTTTAGATGAATGTTATAGCATGGAGGCTCTTCATGCACCAGGCGTTCTTCACTGTTTCACCGGCACTCTAGCAGAAGCCCAGCATTTAATTGCCAAAGGCTGGTATCTCTCATTTAGTGGAATTGTAACCTTTAAGAAAAGTGAAGCGTTGCGCCAAGTAGTCAAAGCCGTTCCTTTATCTCACTTGCTAATCGAAACCGATACGCCTTACTTAGCGCCGCAATCTAAACGAGGTCGACAAAATGAACCAGCTTTTGTTGGAGAAGTTGCTGAGGTTATAGCTGAAGTTAAGCAAGTAACAGTGGAAGAAGTAGTCACTGCTTCTACACAAAATGCCTTGACGCTCTTTAATCTAAAAAAACCTGTTTTTTTAAGTTAGGCAATAGAACAGCTATCTTCAGCTTGTCTATTAGCTCTAAGTAATAGGGCCGTCCTGATAGATATACCCTTCTCAATCCTTAACTCTCTTTCTTTATAAATTTTTTTCCATCTTTTATATAAATGTGGATTGATATTCACGTAGATTTTTACATCCATCAGTTGTTGAAAATTAGAATCATGTAACTCCTTGCAAACTTCTCTAAAAATTTTTACGATCGCTTGCAAAATAATTTTTTCATTAGATGAACGGGGTTTAACTAATGTATGGGCTAGTTCAGCTGCTTGTTGATGTAAATCCAGCCCAACTAAGGTGCGAATTAAAGTCGTACCAAATAGTTTTTCATGACTCATTTGATCTAATTTTTCAGTAAAATCTACGGAAGAGCTTTTATAGATTTTATTGAGAAGTTTAGTAGCTTCTAAGCTAGCTAGTGAACTAGCATGAGCTAGGCGATGAGCTAATTCAAATGATGGAATATACAGCTTTTTTGCCATTAATAGCTGCATCAATTCAGTAGCTAGGCTTTCATCATATAACTCCAGAGCTTCTTTTTTACAAAGAATCGATAAAAAATTTAAAAATGTTTTAGGAAAAAATGGATATAATACGTCAATCAATTGATCATATAATTTTTGCTTAAGTAGAAATTTAAGCAGTGCTATTAAAACCAGTTTTTCACAAACACCAAAGGGAGTTGGAAATTCATCAAGAAGAATTTTAGTAGGATCCTCTTTAGTTAATTTTTCAAGTAGTCTATCTGAAATTGCTTTACTGGTCGCTATGTAACGAGTGGAATTTGTATCCTCAGCATCTAAGCGCTGCATTAAGTCGGTCAATTTCATATACAAAGGTAAAAATTCATTGATATGCTGATAATTACTTAATAAAAGATAAATTTTTTCACTAAAGTGCTCTGGCCAAGACTCATACTCTTTATATTCAGCAGAAAAAATATCTTTTTTTTGCTGAATAACATTCAAATAAACTAACAGATCTTCCATCGTCTTAATGCGTTGTTTAAAATCAGTAGAAACTTCACTTAAATTGAGCAAAGTTTTACATAAATTAAAATAAGCATGTGTGCAATGGAACTTGCTAGTTAGAGAAGCTTTAAAGTCTAATTTTTTTGCTATATCTAATAAGGGTAGGTAAACTTTCATCGGTGAATGACCTAAAAGTTCAGAAATTTCAGGTAAGTTAACTACATTAAAAGAAATAAGCTCGTTTAATATCCTAAATACTATTTTTTTAAAAAAGTAATGCCGATTGGCTAAATTGATAGTCTGCTCAATCTCTTTTTCAAAATTTAGCGTAAGGTCTTGTTTGACTTGATCATCAAGTTTAGAGTTGTTCTCCATTATAATTTTTACAAATTGGGCGCTATCCTGTTTTGCCTTTATTCGCATAAACTCAAGTGTAATAACTTTTTTATCCCAATATCTACAGACTAAACGACATCTTTCTAATTGATCTAATGGAAAATGAAATAAGGCTATTTGCATGAGTTCAAGAGGTATCATTTGATTGATGAGATTTAACTCTTGAGGAGGTATAGCGTATTTCGGAATGGGATTGATAGAAGTAATCATAAGTTTTTAGTTAAAAAAGACCTTTATATAATAAAATTTATTAGAAAATGCAACAATTACTTTCTTTTTTGTCAATCAAACCAAAGTCGACTCATACTTTTTCTATACTTATATTTCTTATAGCTTTTATTTCTAATGAGAGTTGACTAAACCAGCTATCTGTTGGTTTGCAAGCTTGCTCTAAAAATAGCTCAATCTCATTTGCTTGATCTGTATCTTTATCATGTAAAAAATAAGCCAATAAAATAGCACTTGATAGAGTTCTTGTGAACCAATTCAGCAGAATAACTTCATTTATAAGATTAACTCTATTAGGAGATATATAATAATTCTTGATTTGATTATTTAAGATTATTATAAAAATTATTTAGTTAATTAAATAGTAAATTTTTTAAAAATATTTAAAATTAATTGTTTGCATAAAAGCAAAAGCTAGAATTTAGTAATTTCTCATAAAAATTATAGTGTTTCAATTATTGATATTGCTCAAAAAGAGCAAAAAAATTTAAGATAACAGCACCTCCAAAAAAGGGGCGTTAGCTCAATTGGTAGAGCGCAACAATGGCATTGTTGAGGTCAACGGTTCGATTCCGTTACGCTCCATTATCTATTCTGTGGAGAAGCTCATGTCTTATTTCGACACATTAGCCTTACTTCCAGAAGATCCTATTATGGGACTTCCACAGCTTTTCCAGGCAGATTCTCGTCCGCAGAAGGTCAATTTAGGAATTGGCGCTTACCAAGACGCTGAAGGTAAACCCTACATCCTAAATACAGTGACTGAAGCAGAAAAGCTCAGGCTTCAACAGGTCAACTCTAAAGAGTATTTGCCAATTGAAGGAAATGCAGACTTCATTCAAGAAACGTTAAAATTAATACTAGGCGAAACTCTTTCTAGGTTGCCAGCAAAAAGCTATAGAGGTTTTCAGGCTCTAGGTGGCACAGGAGCACTCTATTTAGGGGGTAAGTTATTAGCGCAAAATGGTTATCAGACTCTCTATCTTTCTAAACCCACCTGGCCCAATCATTTTCAAATTTTCACAAGAGCTGGCTTAACAGTCAAAGAGTACCGTTACTATGATGAGAAAACGCATGCTATTGATTTTAGCGGATTATGTGATGATCTAACTACCATGCCAGCTGGTAGTATCATTTTATTACAAGCCTGTTGTCACAATCCTACAGGTCTTGATCTATCCTTAGCCCAATGGCAAGAAGTAGCTAAGTTGCTTAAAAAACAACGCGTCTTTCCCTTTTTTGATTTGGCTTATCAAGGATTTGGAGAAGGGATAGAAGAGGATGTCAAAGCCCTTCGCTATTTTGTCGATCAGGGTCATGAACTATTAATTGCTAACTCTTTCTCAAAAAATTTTGGTTTATATGGCGAACGAGTGGGTTTATTAGCAGTTATTACTCAGCAAGTAATGGCAGCCGAAAAAGTGATGACTCAAGTCAAACAGATTATTCGCGCTAGTTACTCTAATCCTCCGCGTTTTGGAGCTTCTTTAGTCGCTACTATCTTGCAATCTCTTTCTTTAAGAGAATCATGGGATCAAGAACTTAAAAATATGAGCAGCCGTGTAAACGAGATGCGTAAGGCGTTTACTTTTGGATTAGAAGCTAAAGGATTACATCGAGATTTTCAGTTTCTGCTCAAGCAAAAAGGCTTATTCTCTTTTAGTGGCTTAAACTTACAACAAGTTGAACAGCTACGCAAAGAGAAAGGCATCTATATGATTAAAGATGGTCGCATTAATGTAGCAGGCTTAAATCTTAAAAATATGGACTATGTGATTGCCTCAATTATTTCTGTTCTAACTTAGCTATCTAGCATGTATAAAAAAAGTCGTGGTTTAGTTTTTTTGTCTTTAATAGGACTGATTCTATTTTTACTTAGTCTTTCTACCAATCAAACAGATGGAATACGCGGTATAATGACGAGTTTAATAGCTCCTTTTTGGAAAGGGTTTATCAGTGTAAAAGATTCTACTCAAAATCTATTGACATGGGGTTATTCAAAAAAAGAGGAGGAAAATCAAACAAAAATTCAGCTTTTAACGACAGAATATGAGCTTCTTAAAACACAAGTCAAACAGTTAAAAAAGCTGCTAGGTAAAAATAGAGAAGCGTTAGTCTCATTCGATTATCAAGCCCTTCCTGCCAAAGTTATTTTTCGTTCCCCTTCTACTTGGGATGAAGCTCTATGGATCAATGTAGGAGCAGAAAATAATAAAGATTCAGTAAAAGAAAAAATTGTTAAAAATAGCCCAGTAGTTATCGGTAAGCGGCTCGTTGGTTTAATTGACTATGTAGGTAAAAGGCAAGCACGCGTGCGATTGATTACGGATTCTCAATTAAATCCGGCCGTGCGCGTCATGCGTCAACAGGGTCAAATTGTACAACGCTTAGCAAAAGGAGAATTAAGAGGAGCATTAAAGATAGTAGGAAAAGGGGAATACCGTTTAAAAGGAGTTGGTTTTAATTACGATTATCCAGATGAAGAGGGACCTGCCCGCGATCTAAGAACAGGACAGATAAAAGATTCTCTTAATAAATCTGCCAAAATACCTTTAATTAGAGTCGATGATTTGCTGGTTACTTCAGGATTAGATGGCGTTTTTCCAGCTGATTTAGAAGTGGCTACAGTCACTAAAATTTATCCTTTAAAAGAGGGAGATTATTATTATCAAATAGAAGCTAAACCTTGCATTGAGAATCTTCACGATCTTTCTTTAGTGTTTGTCATCCAGCCTATTGATTTTGATTGTCATGATACGCCTTAACACTAGTTTGTTTATTAGAAAACTAAAGACAGCAAACTGTTTATTAAGGTATGATCTTCTTTACTAATAGGACTAAGTAAAAGAAATGATTCTCCATTTAATCGATATTTTTTTTCAGATTTACATGTTATGTCTGTTTGTCCGCATTCTTTCCTCTTGGTTTCCAGAGTTTCAAAATACACAAGTCATCCGTTTTATTGCCTTTTATACAGAGCCTTATTTAAATTTATTTCGCCGTTTTATTCCTCCTTTAGGGAGTGTAGATATTAGTGCTATTTTAGCTTTTTTAGCTTTGGGATTTATCGAACAATTTGTCAAATTCTTAGTGGTGACTCTTATCCAATGAATGCACAAAACTTTCCCTCTTTTGTCAAACCGCTACAGTTAGGCAATCTCTCATTAACTAGTAATATTCTCTATGCTCCCTTAGCTGGCTGTTCCGATTATCCTTTTCGTCAAATGTCTGCCCTTTATCATCCGGGTCTTATGTACTGTGAAATGGTAAAAATGGATGCTCTAGTGCGCTATGATGTAGGGACTTTTAAAATGTTGGAGTATACAGCTGCTATGCGGCCCATTGGAGGGCAACTGTGTGGAAGCAAACCTCAGCTAGCTGCTCAATCGGCAAAAATAATAGAAGATTTAGGGTTTGATGTAATTGATTTTAATTGCGGTTGTCCTGTTGATAAGGTTACTAAAGATGGCAGTGGATCAGGTATGCTCAAAAATCCTGAACTGATTGGAGAAATCATCAGCAATATGGTAGCTGCGGTTAAGATTCCCGTAACGGTTAAAATTAGAGCTGGCTGGGATGAAGAGTCTATTGTCGGGCCAGAAATTACGCTTATTGCAGAAAGAGCTGGCGCTAAATCGATCTGTATCCATGGAAGAACGCGTCAGCAAGCCTATAAAGGCCCAGCTAACTGGGATTATATCAAAAGTTGTAAACAAGCTGCTCAGTCTATTTTAGTGATTGCCAATGGGGATATTGTAGATGGGGCTTCAGCTCAAGCAGCTTTTGAACAAACGGGATGTGATGGCGTATTAGTCGCACGGGGTACACTTGGTCACCCTTGGGCTGCCGAAGAGATTCGCGGTCACCTCAATGGCCAAGAGAAACAAGCCCGGTCTTTAGAAGCTTGCCGCCAAGCTCTTTACGATCATTTTATCTTTACGCGCCAGTATCATCCGGCAAGAAGGGCAGCTTTGGATATGCGTAGAGTAGGCTGTTGGTATTTAAAAAAAGCAGCTGGTACGCGTAAATTTCGAGAGCTAATTAGTCGTTCGGATGATTTAGAAGCAATAGAAGATCTCATCTTAAATTTTCCTTTAAGTGATAACTTAAAAGAAGTAGAACTACTAGATCAAGACCCCATAGATTAAAATCTATAAAATACAGGATTTAAGATGCTTTATTAACAGTTATTCCCATAGCTGTAGCATTTTCTAAAGCTAAATCTAATGCTTTCTTAGCTTCTTCGGTTTTAGGTTGAAGTCTCTCTAGCTGACTTTTATATTGTACAGTACGTTGGGTAACTAAAATATCAAAAGAAGAAATAGAATTATTATTTAAATTTTTTATATTTAAATTAAGGCCTGAATCAAATTTCATTTTTTTATTTTTTAATCCTTTTTTTAATAATGATGAAAGATCTATATCTTTTAACGAAGCAATCTGTGAATTTAATTGAGTAAAATGTTGAGTAATCATAGTAGCATTTTCATTGAATTTATTAGCCAGTGCTTCTGTTTGTTTTTCATGTGGTAAATGTGAAATAGCTTCTAATTGAGTTAAATAATTTTGATGAGAAGCAGTAAAATTCTTTAACTCTATTGTAATTTTTTCCAATTTCTCTAATTGTTGATTTTGAATTTGATATTTATCTCCTTCTTTTCCTTTTATAGTACTTTTGTGATATTCTTTTAAGTTACTATATAGATCTAACATATGGTTAAAATTAGTATTAGCTAATTTTTCATTACGAAAATACTCATTAAAAACATTATTATTTGCTCTGTCTATTTTGCTTTCTTTTACTTTTTGTAATTGATTTAATGTATTAACTGAATCAGGTTGATCATGACTACCTTGATTTTTAATCAGATTTTGCAATGTATCTATCTTATCCAAACTTTTTTCACAAGAAAATAACTCTTTCATTTTACTAGCTACTGTATTGCTATAATCTTCACATTTAGAAACAAAATCTTTATCTTTTGTATGGTGATCAAGATAATTGCGTTGACTTGTTTTAACTTCATCAAGCTCTTGATAAATAGATCCCAAACGTTTAGCATCAGCAGTCAACTGTTTAACCATTTCTTTTTCTTCAGGAGTTAAACTATTATTTTTAGAATTGGAGCCTCCTAATGAAATAGTATTAGCTTTTACTCTAGTTTTATCTAAATTAGTACTTACCCATTGGTTAGTTTTAACAGCAGAAGGGACTGAAGATGGCTGACTATTAATGGGTTTAAATATAGCAACTCTAGGTCCTGAAGAACTTAAAATTGGTGTTTTAAAAGCAGCAGGTTTCTTAACATCAGAGGGTGAATTATTATTTAATTTATTAAGATTAAAGGGAAGACTAAAGCTGATTCTCATTTTGGGAGGAGAGGAGGTATCTGCAAAACGACGATTACCGGCTCTCATGCATTTTTCCTGCTCAGGAGTTCGATTTGAAAAGGAGATTTGACGAGTAGGCCGACTGTTAAGACTGCCAATCTTTTGATTAGTATTCTGAGGAGTTGGCTTAGCAGTGGTATGATTGATTGCATTGAGATTAGGCAGAGAAAAACGAGCATTAATCATATGAGCCTCTAACTTAATTAAAATTGATCAATAGTTATAATCTAATTATATTAATTTTAAATTATTTTACCTATTTAAATATTAATTAATTATAATTTACAATTATCTTGATTTAATTTATTATTAGTGCTTAAATTTTTTTAAAATTTACCTTTTCACTCTTTACTTTAAAATTTTAAAAACAGTATAGCAGTATTTATGAGGCGCATCGTTTTCTCTTTATTTTTTTTATGGAGTTTCTGGTTTTTTCATCAAAAAGCTAAGGCCGATCCTCTCGAATGGCAAACTATTTCAGAAGGCGCTTTTTCCATTTCTATGAAAGTTAATCCTTCTCTGATTAAGTGGTTAGAACAAGTAGAAGTTACTTTAAAAATTAGTTACCCTATGACTTATTTACTAGAAGTGGATTCCTTACAAAGTAAACTGCTTTTTTACAATGGACTAGCGATTGCTCCCTTTAACTTGTTAGC
The DNA here is from genome assembly GCA_965200675.1 of Parachlamydiaceae bacterium. Taxonomy (GTDB): domain Bacteria; phylum Chlamydiota; class Chlamydiia; order Chlamydiales; family Parachlamydiaceae; genus CBDAUP01. The sequence goes on from CBDAUP010000002.1 coordinate 733,455, forward strand.
ACAAAAAAGAGGTCGATCTTTTATCCCACAGGATAGAGTGATCGATACGATTAGTTATACGTTAGAAGCTAACCAGAAAGGACACCATTTTTTGACATTTTATAGCTTTTTATTTATCCCTCTTGACCCTTCTAAAAATAAAAGAGTAGAGCTAATTTCTCCCATTTATCCTCTTAAAGTGGAAGAGCAAGCTGAGCTTTTCTCTTATCCAGAGAAGATAAGTGCCCCATTAATGGATTTTTCTAAAGCATTACCCGTCAATTTAGATGAAAGCACTCAGGCTATCTATCGGCAAAACGAGGAAACTAAAAAAAATCAGGAACTTATTTCTCGTCGACAAATACCTATGTGGCAATTGAGTGGTTTTGTGCTTCTTACTATTTTCATTTTAACTTTCAAAAGAAAAAGTAAAACTTCTATTTATTAGAGCAAAAGTGATTGTAAGTTAATCAATTTAATTGGCATAATCTACCTATATATTTATTAATTAATTATAACTAGATTAGCATGATCTCTCAAATTATCCGCAAGCTCTCTTCCTTTACCTATCTCAATATTACGCAGTTTTTGGGTGCTTTAAATGATAATATCTATAAACTTCTCATCGTCTATTTTTTTATCCAACTAGAGGGAATTGAAAATAGTCACTGGATTTTAGCTTCTACAGGAGCTGTTTTTGTTTTACCTTTTCTTCTTTTCTCTGCCTCTTCTGGCATATTGGCAGACCGGTTTAGCAAACGCAATATCATTGTCATCACAAAAGTATTAGAGTTAGTCACCATGGTAGGCGGACTAGTAGCTTTTTACATAGAAAGTAAGCTAGGTTCCTATTTTGTGCTCTTTATGTTAGCTACCCAAAGTGCACTTTTTGGTCCTTCCAAATATGGAATTGTACCTGAATTAGTAGCTACGGATAAAATTTCTAAAGCTAATGGAATTATGACTTCCTTTACTTTCTTAGCTATTATCTTAGGTACCTTTTTAGCTTCTTTTATTTTAGATGTGACAGGCAGGCATTTTATTTTAGCTGGCTTGCTATGTATTATCTTAGCTATTATTGGGCTCGTTACAAGTTTTTGTATTGAATACACTGCACCGGCTGGTTCTTCTAAACGCTTTAATATCTTCTTTTTAGCAGAAATCTATAGCACATTGAAATTGATAAAAAAAGATCCTCCCTTATTAATGGCTGTTTGTGGATCCTCTTTCTTTCTTTTTTTAGGCTCTTTTGTACAGCTCAATATGATTCCTTTCGCTGTAGAAAATCTTCATCTTACCGACGTACAAGGCGGTTATCTTTTTTTATTAACCGCTCTTGGCATAGGTACAGGATCGGCTATAGCGGGTAAGTTATCGGGCAAAATGGTAGAACTTGGCCTGCCTCCTCTAGCAGGACTTGGCGTAGCAATCTCCTGTTATGCTTTAGATCTTTGTTCTAATACTCTCTTACTTTGTATTCCATTAGTGACATTGCTTGGTTTCTTTGGCGGTATGTATGAAATTCCCTTAGACTCTTATATCCAAGTAGCTAGTCCAAAAAAACACCGGGGACAAATTGTAGCTACGACTAATTTTTTTAGTTTCTTAGGGGTACTATTCTCTTCGGGCCTCATATTTTTGACAGCTGAAGTCTTTAAAGTAAAAGCGGATAAAGGGTTCACAATTATTGGCTCTATTACTCTTGGGATGGTAGCCCTCATTACCTTTCGCTATTTTGATTATCTAACGCGTTTTGTGTGTTCTATTCTTTCTAAGCTCCATTTTCAAACAACATGCACGGGTTTAGAGAATATTCCCTCTTCGCCAGCAGTTTTTGTTTGTACACATACGGCTTGGAATGATGCCCTTTTAATTATGGGAGCCCAGCGTAGAAGAATGCGTTTTTTTATTGTAGAAGAACAGGAGCATTCTAAATGGATGCGACGCTTATATCATCTTTTGCGTGTGGTGTTCATTCCTACTTTTGAACCTTTAGAAAATAACCCCCTTTGTTTAGATACGATCAAAAACACCTTGCGCCATGATATCTCTGTCTGTATTTTTACCAATAATAAAGATATCTGCGATGAAATAGAAAAACTCAAACATTCCTATTCTTTTAGAGAAATCTTAGAACAGACGCATTATCCTATGGTTCCAGTCGCTATTGAAAAAGGCGAAAAAAATCCCATTACTTCTCGTCTATTTACGAGATTATTGAGAAAGTTCCGCGTACCGGCTGGTATCTCCTTTGGTACGATGATCTGTGGTTCTCTATTGCCTCCTCTAGAAGAGATAGAAGAGGAAAGTGAATATCCCTATTCTTTAGATGAAGATTCTCCTAATCTAGCTGTTACTTAGTCTGATAGAGTCAGGTAAAATTTTGGAAGATTGACTAAAAGTTCTACATGAGAGAGATTTAGCAAATAGATAAGAAACTAACAGCCATAAAGTGTAATTAAACTAGCAGCCTTTTTAGGATGCTGGTTTTTTAACACTTCATAAATCCAAAGTCCTTTAGCATTCATACCTTCTTGAAAATAAAGAGAACCGAGTTTAAATAAAGCTTCCTTATCGCTTGGGTTTAGTCTTAAAATAGTTTCATACTGTTTGATCTCCTCTATAGGCATATTGAGATCATGATAACTATAAGCTAATTGAAGATGGACCCAAGGATCATGAGGTGCATATTCACTAATAATTTTAAATTCTTCAATTGCTTTTTGTGAAATCTTATAAAACTTTTTTTCAATTTGTTTTAAATAAGTAGTAGAGGAAAACCAAGTTTCAAGAGAAAGAGGCTTTTTTTTGATTAAACTTCCATAAAGTGTAGAAAGCATCACATAAGCGTTAGCTAAGGCCGCATGAATTTCTAAACTAGTAGGTTCAAAACGGATGAGTTTAATATGCTCTTCAATAGCTGTACTCAAAAGAAGCTCGCGCATTTCTATCAGATCTTTTTCATGACACCAGTAGCTAAAAGACTCGATAAAGAGCGGAATAAAATTCAGATGTTGGTGAAGCCATTGTTGGATTGGATGAGAGAAAGAGTAATAACTGTATTCTCTGGCTGTCATACACTCAGAAAATTGGGTAAAGGCACTGGCTAAGCTTAAACAATGTTCAGCTACATTTGCTTGATAACCGATTAGAATTTTACACTTTTTTGCAAACTCTTCTTTAATAAGCTGAAATTTTTCCGGTTTGATGGTATTGAAATAAAGTCGAAAAATAAAATAACCAAAAATTGTTAAAAATATCACGCCTAAATGGAAAGCTAAGATAAAAGATTGGGTAAGATAAGAAAAAAAATAGAGAGTAAAAATAAATTCTAAGCTAATAGCTAAAAAAAATAAAAAATTAAGCCGGACATACAATTTAATAAACCGATCAAAAATAACAAGAGTAGTAAAGATAACTTGATGGATCTCTTGGAAATAAGCAGGTGATTGATCAAAGTTTTCTATTTTCATTTATAAACTACAATAAAGGTAAAATGGCTTTAGCAGACTTTTTTAATAACCTACCGATTTTGGGCTTGCCTCTCACGTGCTAAGCGCGAAATTTTTTTCCAACCACCTTGAAATCCGATCGCACTGCGTACTTCCTCTAGAATTTGATTGGAAAGGTCAATCATCTTGAGCGTACCTTCATAGATAATGTGTTCGACTAAACCCTTATCTTCTGCTAATTGTTGACGACGCTCTCTAAAAGGGGCTAAAAAGTTATTTAAGGCTAAGGCTAATTTCTGTTTTACCTCTACATCGCCCACTTTACCTTGCTGATAGCGTTTCTGCAAATCTTGGACTTCATCTTGATTGGGATTGAAGCGCGCATGATAAGTAAAGACAGGGTTATTTTCAATTGTGCCTAAGCTAGTAGCGCTGATTCGCTTAGGATCAGTAAACATGCCTGCAACCTTTTTTTCAACTGTTTTAACATCATCAGCTAAAAAGATAGCATTGCCAGCTGATTTACTCATCTTGCTGCGATTATCTGTACCGATCAAAGAAGGCGTAGTACTGAGTAAAACTTCAGGTAGGGGAAATACTTCTCCATAGTAGTTATTAAAGCGTCTAGCAATATCCCGTGTCAATTCTACATGCGCTTCATTATCTTTACCGACTGGTACCAAATGAGCTTTAGCCATTAAGATATCAGCGGATTGGAGTACAGGATAACCGACTAACCCAAAAGTCACGCTCTCTTCATCTAGCTGTGCATGACGAGCCATCTCTTTTAAACTAGGTAAACCTGTCAACCGGTTGAGAGAGACAAGCATTTCAAAAATGAGATTTAATTCATAAACAGCCGGAATAGCTGACTGTAAATAGATGGTAGATTTAGTAGGATCTATCCCACAAGCTAAATAATCCAATACCATCTCGCGAATGTGTTCGCGCGTTGCTAATACTTCCTCTTTTGAAGGCCTAGTTGTTAGAGTATGAAGATCGGCAATGATAAAATAGCAATGATAAGTATCTTGCAAGGCTACGCGATTGTGAATAGAACCGACATAGTGTCCTAAATGCAGTTTCCCTGTAGGACGATCGCCTGTCAGTAAAGTTTTTTTCTCTGAAGATACACCTTTTGAGGATACACCCTTTGAGTGTTCATCTTTTGAGGATACATTTTGTGATGACATAGCTAAGATTTCCTAATAAATTTTGTTTAAGAGTTCGATCATAATCAGCAATAAAGAAAAGGCAAGGGAAAGCATAAGACTTAGTTTTCCTCCCGGTACGGTAAAACGCGAAGAAAGATGCTGATGATAACGCCCCCTCCACACCATCAAAGTAGGAAAAAGTCCTAATAAAACAACCACTCCAAATACGCCTGCATATTCTAAAGCTTTGAGAAAGATAGCAGGCTTGATAAAATTAATCAGCACAGGAGGTAAAAAAGTGAGTAGATAGAGCAGCAAATTGCCTTTGCCATTCTTGTCGATTTTCAACCCATCTGCTAAAAAATCTTTTAAGCTTAAAGACACGCCTAAAAAAGAGGTGATGATAGCACAAAAAGAGAAAAGAGTAGCAATTAGCGTGATGCTAGGGTTATTTAAAGTGGAAGCTAACAAATAAGCGCCATTTGCTCCTTGGCGATAACCGTTTAGGATGCCATTCACTCCATCTAAAGGAATAATGCCCAGTGCAATTGCTTCCCAAATAAGATAGATAAAAAGAGGAATAGCACTGCCTAGGCCAATGACTTTTTTAAGCAAATTAATATCTTGATCGAGATAAACAGTTAAACTTGGAATAATGACATGAAAGCCGAAAGAGGTGGCTACAATAGAAGTGCCTAAGGCTAACATTTTCCAATCCACATGGGAGAGAAGTTGAATCTTTACAGAGGGAGTTAGAAAAATAATCAGTAAAATGTAGGTGATAATTAAGCCTATCATTAGTAAGCGATTGGCATAGTCTACCGCCCTTAATCCGCGATAAACAAAAAAACCAAAGATGGCTAGCAAAGGGATTGTGCCTACCCAAGCTGGTACTAAAATGTCAAAAACTAGGTTAATAGAAGCGACGATAAAAGGACTGCTACCCGCAATGTAAGCTGTAGTTAAAGCGTATAACAGAAAAAGATAGAGAATCCAACTCAAAATACGGCCTGCTCGACCTAGAGTGAAGGAAGCCATTGTAATGAGATTAGCATGCGGCTTCATCCAGAGCGTAACTTCTAATAAAAGAAAAGCTGTAAATGTCATGTAAAGCCAATAGCTAATCAACATAAAAACAGAAGGCATAAAGCCTGCAGCACCTGTGCATACAGGCAGAGCTAGCATTCCAGCTCCAATCGTTGTACCGGCTACTAAAAGGATACCGCCTAAAAGTTTGCTTTGTTGTTTCATTAGATCTATCACTTGCCTTTTTATTAAGTACTTTTTATGAATTGTAGAGCTAAAATAACAAGAGAAATGAGTATAACCAAAATAAGACTCAGCCGTCCACCGGGAAGTAACTGAGGCGCCTGAATTTTTTGGATATAACGTCCTGACCAAACCATACCAGCTGGTAATAAGCCAAATAAAATGATCGCTCCAAAACTGCCTGCATAGCTTAAGGCAATTAAAAAGATATGAGGATAGAGGATGGCTAAAGCTAGAGGAATTAAAACCACTAAAAGACAAAGCCAAAATTTGCCTTTAGCATCTTTTTTAAGATGTAACCCATCTGCTAAAAAGTCTATAAAACTCAAAGCCACTCCTAAAAATGAAGTTACAATGGCAAAAAAAGCAAAATACTGTGCTAAGTTGGTAATCCAAAAACTACCGACAGCATTTTTTAAAGCTTGCGTAGCCATATTGCCTTCATCTAGAGCTTGGCGAAAACCGCCTACTCCTTCGACTGGAATTAAGCCTAAAATTAAGCCCTCCCATAAAAGATAAACAAGCAGGGGAAGGCCGCTGCCTACTAAAATAATAAACCGCAAGGCCTTTACATCGCGGTGCATGTAAGTTGTTAGGGTAGGGACTAAATTGTGAAAACCAAAAGAAATAATCATAGCCGGTACGACGAGATAGGCTGTTGACCAGTCGCGATGAAGTAAAAAAGAGCCTTTAATATGCGGCATGCCCCAGCTTAGCAATAAAACATAAGAAATAATCAAGCCAAGCATAAAGAGGCGGTTTAACCAATCGACAGCATAAGTGCCAAGGTAAGCTAGACAGCCAAAGAGAAGAGCAATGAGACAACTCCCTATCCAAGTTGGCAGATTGATCCTACATAATTGATAAACAAATTCTGTAATGAGTTCACCGCTACTGCTAATGTAAGCGACCATTAAAGCATAGAAGAGGAAGAGAAAGCCTCCCCAAGCGATGACCTTTCCTATTGAGCCCAATGTACGGTCAGCCATGGATACGAGACTGACTTCATCGGTAAACCATAAGTTGACCTCTAAGAGTAAGAGACCTGTCGATACCATGAATAACCAGCTCAATACAAAGAGGCAGACAGAGGGAATAAAGCCCGTTAAGCCAGACAAGACCGGTAGTCCTAACATGCCAGCACCAATACAGCAGCCAGTTACGAGAAAAATGCCGCCCGTTAAACTACCTTTTGTAGAAAGAGAAGAAGTAGAAGCTAAAGAGGACATAAAAACCCTTGAGAATGTTGCTATTTAAATCAATTTTTTAACTATTTGTTGGTTTAACTTAAACAGAAATGAAATCAGTAAATAAAATGAATAGCCTATGAGTGTTAAAATAAGAAAGAAAAGAAAGAATTAGACATGACATTTAGTCTAAGGAAAAAGTCCTATTTTTTCTAATATAAAATTTGATAAATAAATTTTTTTAGTTGACTAATGTACGCATTTTTTTGACTTTTGCTAAAACATGCAGGCGATAATGGGCCATGATGGCCTTTTCATCCATTACTTTTAATTCAGTTATTAATTTTTCTATAGCTTGTTCATAAGCAGCATAGGACTTTTTATTCTTTTTTATTTCTTGAAAATAGTTCTCTATCTCTTCATTAGTAGGATTTTTATGCGCTGGATGGTTTTCAATATAAAGTTGTTTTTTTAAATTTTTTCTTTCCTCCTCTATTTTCTCACCTGAATAGGTAACAAAATTAGGAAGGAGACCTTCTATTCCTTGAATGGAAGCTGTTAGAACTGTCAAACTCTCAACTAACTTAGCTAATTCTATCAGAGTTTTATGAATAACAACTCCATCTAATAGTTGATTAGTTATTTCTTCTTCTGTCATATTAGTAGATAAATAAGGAATAAGTGCAGTCTCTAATTGTTTCTCTAAAGCATGCAATACAATAAATCTTCCACTTCTATCTAACCCAGCTTCACAAGTGACCGTTAAAGGATGAGTTAAATTAACTACTAGTTTTTGCTGTTTGATAAAATCTTCTATTAATTCAATGACTTTAAGATGTGCATCAAAAGTAGGCAAAATAGCTTGAGTAGCTAAAAATTGATAAATAATTTTATTAGGTTGACCTTCTGTAGAAATCTCAAGTTGACGTTTGATAAAAAGAGCAGATTCATTAAAATTAGAAGATTCTAATCCTTCACAGGCTATTTTTTCCTCTTTTGCACAAGTAATTTTATAGCTTTTACCTTTATTAATTACAGTGAGAGATTCTCCTGCTGAAAGATAATTGAATTTAGTTTTATCAATTTCACCTCCATATTCAGTTAATTTAGCTACAGCTACGTGTAAAGGACTTTCTTGATCAATTAACATTTGATAAAATGCTTGCTGCGAATTGTAATTTCCCAATTTTGTTGTATCGCAATAAACTTCATTATTTTTTGGAGAAGAGGAAATAGTATAAGCCGGTTGAATAGTGGATACAGTTGGTAAAAGAGAGGATAAATGAAAACAGTTAGCTGGATAGTAAGAACCATCAGAAAACTGAATAAGCGTTTGATGATTAACTCTTGTAGCTTGACGAGAAGTAATGACAGAATTTTGGTAAACCTCGGAATCAACGCTAAATAATGTATGAGAACTATTATTAAAACCTTTCCATAAAAGAGGTTTATCAGGATTAATCAATAGATGCTGCTTGATGCTAGTTAATTGCTCTTCCTCATAAAACGGTTTTAAGTTAACAATTTTTTGAGAAGTTATCATTTTTTGAGCATTACTTTTATCGAATGCATAATTTTCTGTTTTTAAGGCTTGACCTTTACAAATCCATGCCCATCTTGCATTAAATAATGGCAAAGAAACAGAAGATTTACCTAATCTACTATATAAATGTTTTATTTGATCTTTAAACAAAATAACTAACTGAGTTAATTTCCAAAAATAGCCTTTTTTCACTTGGTAATTTAGAGATAAATTAAATTTATCATCTTGATCAGTTAACTTAAAAGAATAGTAAGGTTTAGAACAAATCATTTTAAATACATTTTAAATTAAATTATTAAATATTATTATAAAACATTAATTATAATAAGTATAGTATTAATTTAATTTTTCTGTAAAATTTTGAAAAGATCTAAAAAATTAGTTAAAGAGAGTTCTTCTGGGCGGCAAGTGACAGGGAGCTGGCAATTTTCTAAAGCGCTTTCTATCGATTTAGCAGGATAAAGCTTTTGCAGCGAACTGCGCAGCATTTTACGGCGCTGCCCAAAAGCCGTACGCGTTAAAGCAAAAAATTCTTGGTCATGGTGAGTTAACGGAGGCTCTTTGAGTTTTAAGCATACAATAGCAGAGTCAACCGTTGGAATCGGATAAAAACAATTTTTACTAACCTTAAAAGCGTAGTTAGCATCGGTATAAAAATCTAGAAAAAGAGTAAGAGAGCTATATTCACGCGTAGCAGGCGCGGCTGTCATCCGTCTAGCTACCTCTTCTTGAACCATAATGATGAGATGACTAATGGATTCTCTCTTAGTTACAAGGGCTGTAATGATAGGAGTTGTAATATGATAAGGCAAATTGGCAATCACTTTAAGTTTTTTGCCCTCTTTTAAACAGGTTTCCAACGGAAAATCTAAAATATCTTCACAGAATATTTCTAGTTTTTTAATTGGAGAATGCAATCGAGCTAAAGCTGTTGCTAATACTCTATCTTTTTCAACTGCATAAACAGCAGCGCCTGTCTCTAATAAGGCTTCTGTCAAGGAACCAGGTCCTGGACCAATCTCTAGCACTGCATCTGTTGCTATAACTTGAGCTGTTTCAATAATCTTTCGCACGATGTTGCCATCGATTAGAAAATTTTGAGAAAGAGATTTTTTAGGATGGATGCCTAACTCCTCTAAAAAACTAATTAATTCCGTCGGTTTATAGATAGGCATTTAGGGAAATAGTCTCTCTTAATTTAAGTAAAAAGGTTCAAATTCACCATGGGGTAAATCTTCTAAGTGATTGTCTTGGACATCAAAATGCTTGCGCAACCTTGTCAAGTATTTAGCTGTTTCCTCTTCTGCTGCTTCTTCGGTTAGTTTTTCTTTGAGTTGTTTAGCTACCTCTTTAAAAGGAACATAACCACTTGCTCTATAATCTTTTAAGAAAAAGATGCGATAGACATTCGAGCGATCGGTGCGGCTCTTTTGCGTAGTAGGCTGACTATATTCGCCAGGTTTTAAAGAAGATAAAGTAGTTTTATAGGTCGTTGAAATTTCGTGCTCAGAATGACAAAAGAGTTCAGAGGTCGTAATTTTAGTCGTACTAGCTATAGAAGCTAAGCCTTCTAATTGTTTAGCTAATTCCTCTAGAGGCAAGTGCTCTTCGACCAAAATGCGGTAAACTTGATAAGCTGCTTCTGCGCCTTTGACTGGATCTTGTTCGCGAATGGAGATCACTTGATAAGTCCATGTTTCAGGAAGTTTATTTTCACTTGCATAATTTTCATAAGCTAAACGCACCAGTTGGGGCGTTATTTTTTTAATAGCTTTGGAATGGCCTCTAACATAGAGCATGCGTTTTAATAGAATATCGCTATACACCATTTTCCAAGCTTCGTCAAATGTCAATCCTACTTTATCTAGATTGCCAATGATATTGGGGCCAAAAAGCGTTTCCATCTCTTGGCGTATATCGCCATTGCTAACTTGCATTTTAGATTCTTCGGCATCGGCCATGATCAATTCTTTATCGACTAAATCCTGCAAAATTTTCTTCCAGTTCATCTGATAAAATTGAAAACGGGCTGTAGTCGAAGAGGTGTATTCGGGAAAGGAGCGATAAAATAGCATATCCATTTTTTTCGTTACATCGAGTAAAGAAATAGCTTTACCGTTAATTTTAGCTAGAATCTTATTATTGAGAGTGATAGTTTTATGCTCTTCAGAAGGCAAAAATAGATTTTCTTTAGTGGCTTCTACTAGATTAAAAAAGGGAAAAATAGCCACTAATAGAAAAAGGAATCGCGTTTTCATAAAATAAAGAGCCTCATAAGTTTTAATTATTTATCAGCATACCTAATGGGGAATAAAAGCGCAAAAACATAAATAGATCTCCTATTTAATTCACAAATTTGTTTAAAAAATTAACAAATTTTAAATCTTATAAATAGACCTCATGATAAAAATTTTAGATAGAACTAGTTTATTTCTCTGTTTAATTGTAGCAATTAAACTCATTTTCATGATTCTCCTCATTTCATCGCATCTCATTGGACTTAGTCCTGATGAGGCTCAATATTGGACCTGGAGTCAACAATTAGCTTGGGGTTATTATAGTAAACCACCAGGGATTGCTTGGTTAATAGCTTTGAGTTGTTACTTATTTGGCAACTCAGAGCTTAGCGTGCGTGCTGTTAGTTTGTTAATTGGCGCTTTGCTTCCTTTTAGTGTTTATCGCTTAGCTAAAGCCTGTAATTTAAAATCTCAGACTGCTCTATGGGCAGGTGCTCTAATGGCCCTGTCTCCTTTGGGCATTTTAGCTTCTCTCTTGACAATTACAGATGGAGGCCAAGTTTTATGTTGGACTTTAGCTTGTAGCCTACTGGCTACAGCTTTAGTAAAAAAAAAACCACCCTCTTATTTGTTGTTAGGCTTACTAATCGGAGGAGGCGCTTTATTTAAATGGCCCATCTATTATCTTTGGCTCATGATTATTCCTCTTTATGGAATTTATCCTTTTTTTCGCCAGCGCGCGCCTCTTTTTCGAGGTCTTGCTCTTTCACTAGTAGGATTAGTCCCTAGTCTTATCTGGAATAGTCAGCATCATTGGGTTACTTTTCGCCATGTAGCAGCCACGATCACAAATAACTATCCAGAAAAGTTATCGGCAACCGGATATGCAGGCGGTAATTTTTGGGCATTTTTAGGAGAACAAGTTGCTCTTTTATCTCCTATTCTCTTTGTTTTATTGCTATGTGCTTTGATTAAACTATTTAACGAATGGCGCTCTGCTAGCTCTTCAGCTAATTTAGCTCTTTATTTTTGTGGTAGTTCTTTCACAGCTATTATTCTCTTATTTTCTTTTCTCTCACTTTTTAAAAAAATACAGGGTAATTGGTGTGATTTTGCCTATCCTCCTGCTATCGTATTAGTTAGTTGGTATGTCAATGAAAAACTAGTCAAAAAAGGGCGCTTACTCTTATTAATAGGCATAAGTTTATCCCTTTTGATTTGTGGGATGCTGTTTGCTATTCCTTTATGGCAAGCTCGTCAAAAAAATGCTAAACTAGAGATTCCCTATAAGCTCAATCCCTTTCGTCATAACATTGGTTGGCAAGCTCTTCAACCTATTTTAGCTCAACTGGGTTATGATCCTCAAAAGCACATTTTATTTAGCGATCGATACCAAATGAGTAGTATTTTAAGTTTTTATGGAACAGAGCAAAAACGTGCCTATTTTCTAAATTTACAAGGGATGCGCTTTAATCAATTTTCTTTTTGGCAAGGAATGGCAAAAGGATCGAGCGGGTATTTTGTGATAGCTGAAAACCAGGTTGATTTTCCGCTTGCCCTTCAAGAAAAATACCGCCGTCAGTTAAAAAATTATTTTCATGAGGTGGGTCCAGGAACAGTAGAACCTCTATTTTGGAACAATGGAAAACCCGTTAAATTGGCTTTCATTCTATTTTGCGATAGGTACAATGGCACTGTGCCTTCAGCTACTTCTCTTTACTAATTAGTCGATCTTTTTATAGGAAGAAAGGGTTAGATAAGAGTTGAGTTGCTTGACGATGAGGCTTTTTTATAATCTCTAAGGCAGTGGATAAAGAAGCTAATTGAATGGGAAAATGCTGCTGCAGTTCTTTTTTAATGGATTCTATCAATTCTTGTGGATGTTTAATAACAGAGCTGAGCTTGCATAAAAAATTAGCATGCTCTCTTTTATCTCTATACAAGGGAATTTTAGTAGGCATTTTTAAGTAAGCCATCTTTTCTACAGAAAAATCCCATAAAAGAGAACTATGATGCAGCCAACGGCCTTTGCATAAATATTGGGCATTGCCGCCAAATTTTCTATTCCCTAAAACATAATCATTTTCTCTTAATTCAAAATCCAATCCCTTAAATAAAGGAGCATAAAAAGCACTCGTCCATTGCATGATTTTTTGAGGGCAGCAAAGAGTAGGTAAGCTAATCGCATTAAAAATAAAAGTAACAAAAAGGGTATGTTGATCGACTATCACTGTACCTCCTCCACTAAATCGACGAATAACGGGCAGAGGAGAGTGCATTAAAAGAGAAGAGTTCACCTGTTTTTCTACTTGTCCAGAGATACCCATTACGATAGCAGGCGTCGTACCATAATTGATAATGCACCAGTTTTCATGATGAGCACGCAACAGCGCTTCCTCTAACTGCAATTGTTGGAAAATAGGAAAAGAGGAAAGCTCTAGTAAATTTATAAAAGGTAACATAGTAGTATAATAGAAGATAAAATTGAAACAAAGCAAGTTTTGAAAAAGGGTGTATTCAAAAAAAAGTTTATTTAAAAAAATTATGAGCCTTAATAAATTTTTGCAGATGCTGACTGAAATCCGATAAATGAGAAATCTCTTGAGAAAGCTTTTTAATAGAGTAAGTATTTTTTTCAGCTCCTTTTTTTAGTTCTTGAATAATTTTGTCAATATCGATGATTTCTGTGATTTGATTTTTAATTTTTTCTTTAAGATCTTCAAAATTAGTAAATTGCATCTGAGTGACTGAGATAAGTTTATTAAACTCATCCTGAATTCCTATTGTTTCATGTACTTGGGTATTAATCTTTTCTGAAAACAGATCAACTTGTCTTACAGAATTTGTCATGTCAGCCATAATATCTTGCACAACTTTCTCAATATCCAAAGTAGTTTTGGCAATTTGATTAGCCATCTCATGAATTCTGTCAGCGATAATGACAAATCCTTTGCCCTCTTTACCTGACTGATTAGCTCGGATCATCGTATTGAGTGACAAGAGGTTACTTTGATCGGCAATCCGGATAATGGATTCGATAACTTGTCCTATGCTATTAGTTTTTTCTTTTAACAAAGACAAGGTTTTTACAATATTACTAGAAGCATGAATCATCAACTGCATAACGAATCCCATTTTATCTAGATTAATACGCCCTGTACTAGCTAAAAGGGTAGTTAAAGAAACACTCTGCGTAACCTTATTGATATTTTCTGCAAACTCTTGGGCAGTTCTCAATATTTGACGAGAATGCAAGCCTATCTCTTTAATTGTTTTTTCCTGCTTATTTAAGTTAGTATCAATTTCTTTAACAGAAGAAACTACATGAGAAGAAGCTTCATAGAGATGATTAGAGATAGAAGTAGATTCTAAGAAATTCTTTTCAAAATAGTCGGCCATTGCATTAAAAGCTATGACAATTCTTCCTACTTCATCTTGCGTGCTCACGACTGCTCGGCTAGAGAGATGGCCTTGTGAAAATTGATGAGCTGATTCTAATAAATTGTTTAAAGGCTTGCGGATAATACGAGCGATGTAAATACAAATAACGAGAAAAGTGCCTACCATTAGAATAAAAAAACTAGTAGAAAAATTTTGCCATAAACCCGATTGTTGCTGATTCAAACGCTCTAAAATTTTTAATTCAAGTGTATGAGATAAATTAAAACTTAAAGTCATCAAGGTATTTAATTTTTCTTCCACTAGGTTTTTGTCTAATTGATCAAAAGTTTGTCTCCTTTTTCCTAGGTCAACTAGCTGACCTAGCTGAATAAAATCATTTTTAAACGCTACTAATTGCTCATTAAATTTTTGATTTAATTTTTCATTATTTAAATTAGTTAGGAGGTCAGCAGAAAGAATCGTATAAAGTAAGGTTTGTTTATAGTTAAAAGTAGCAAGATGAGCTTGTAGCTGGATCGTAAGTTCTACATAATTTTTTTCATTTATAAATAGAGAATAAAAATTTTTTTTAATTTCTAGGATTAAATTTTGTAAAGCAGGAAGAGTCTGCAAGATGATTTTACTGTATTGATGAACTGTAGCATCTCCATTAGATAAAAGATTAAACTGTTCAATTAAGTGAGAAAAAAGAGTTTGACGCGTATTAAAGATAGAGGCTATCTCTTCTTGTATCTTGAGAGAAAAAGCAAGAAAATGAACGTGTGACTTTTCTTTAATCAATTCTTCTTTTAGTAGCTTCTCTTTATGCTCAAGCTGCTCTATCAGTAGTTTAATTTTTTGCTTAGCTTGATTAACTGATAAAATATCGGAATGATCTTTAAAAAAAGGAGAAAAACTGTCTCTAAATAAATTTTCCTTCTTAGCCATCAAAATATTTTGAGAAAATTCATCTTGTTGTATTTCTTTTTGACCAAAAAAAGAGGGATAAAAAATTTTATCTGTAGCTGAATTAAGAGAATGAACTAGATAAAATCCTTTTAATTGTTTATTTACTGCAAAGTAAGGAAAAAAAAACAGAGAGAAAATTAAATAAAAGATAATAAAATTCGGACAATAACCAAAAAGTAAAATAAATTTTAACTTAAAGTCATAGCTAAAACGCCAAAACCAAGATTCCTTTTTTGAAGTATTCAATTGGTTCATTGTTTTTCCTCAGAAAAAGAAAAAAAAGGTTCTTTATGACTAACCGGATAACGACTAGGCGAAACGACCTCTTTGAGTTTATTAGTGGTAATACCTAAATCTGCTAAAGAGTGATGAAGTTGATGAATCATTTGAGTACTTTGTTGCGCTTCTTTTCTAAGATTGACAATCGACTCAATCATCTTTTCAGTTAAAAGAGTGCCATTGTGAATAACTTGAGAAACATTTTCAAATTTATCGAGTTGTTTAGCTCCCTGTTTAGCGATGCCAGACAGTTGATAACTTACTTCTATTAATTGTTGAGCTCCTGAATTGATCTCTTTTAAACACTCTTCAGCTTCTTGGCGTACGCTTGTCATATAATTAGAAATTTCATTGACAATTTTTTTGATATCTCGCGTGGATTTTTCAGTATTGACCGCAAATAGTTGAATTTTATAAGAAATATGACTAAAAATTTCTTTGTTTTTTTTAATACTCTCTGTTTCAATAGAAGCGTTTAAAGAAAGAAGATTAGCACTTTCGCTTACTTTAGTCATAAAAGCAATCAGACGTTTTAAGCTACTCACTCTTTCTTCCATTGTAGTTAACATAAATAGAATATGAGAAGAGGATTCGACTAAAAGCATGAGATTGGTTTTTAAATAATCAAGCCCTGTTTTAGCACGTTCAATAGAAGGCGTTTGATCAGAATTAAGACGATGCCTATCGGCTTTTTCCATTAAGGCATTTTGATTTTGACCTAGATGGGAAGCCGCTAATTCAATTACGCGAATTTGAACTTCTTGATTATAGACACTAAATTCTTGTTCTCTTGTTGTTTGGGTAGCATTGAGAGTAATATGAGCTAAACTTTTTCCTAACTCTTGTAATTCGCGATTAATTTTTTCAAAAGCGCCATTAATCTTATTAAAAATTTTACCTACTTGACCAAATTCATCTTTATGAGGTGCGCAAAAACAGGGACTGAAATGCCCTTGAACTGGTTGTTCTAAGTAAGAGATTAAAGAGGTTAAGTGTGAACTTAGAATCTTATTAAAAATGTAAATTAAAATACTGATGACTGCAATGACTAGTAGTAGAATCAATGTCCAAAATAAAAAAAGAAGAGGTGCTTTTTGATGTAAAATTAATTCTTTAATAGCATGGATTAAAGAGAGGCGCAAGGACTCATTTGCCCTCAAAAGTTCTTTAAAGATAGCATAATCGAGATTATTTTCTGTAGAATTAACCTGCCTTAAAAATAATTCGTAGGCTTCTAAATAAGTTTTTTCTCTATTTTGAATTTGATTAATTAGTTTTTGTACCAGAAAAGAGGGATGCCGGATCATAATGACAGGTAGCAGTTGTTGCTGAGTTTCTTCAAATGAATTTTGAAGTTGGAGTTTAGAAATTAGAAAATCTTTCTCTTTTTTAAAAACTAAATTTCCTATTAACTGCTTTTGATAAAGTAAATTAGCCAAAGAGGATTGCAAGGAGTAAAGTAGGGAATTATAAGGTGAGGAAATCATCAAATTAAAATTAACTTTATCTAAATACGCTTGCAAATTGACCTGCATTTTGTCAATAAAGACAGAAGAAACTAAAGAAAATTTAAAATTTTTTATGGGAAAATGCGTAGAATCAAAATCGGCTTCTGTCCATTTTTCTTCTATTTTTCTAACATTACTTTCTGAACTAGTTAAATTATCCAAAAGATCGAGCTGTTTTAAATAAGTATTAAAACTAGTTTCTAAATGAGTAAGATTAGCTTGATAGACAAGGGAAGAAAGAGAATCAGACTTTTCAGTCATAATTTTATATTGCCAAGAGAGATCTAATAAAGCACTAGCTGTTTCTTGATAAGCTACATTAAGCAACTGAACTTTGTCATTATGGATATAAAAATGTAAATTTTTTAAGGTGAGATAAAGAGGAATAGGCATAAAGAGAAAAAAAACTAGACTAGAAAATACAAATTTTTGTCTAAAAGTAAAAGAGCCAAGAAAGTCATTGAGTTTAAATCGAGCAGTAGAAAACATCATAATTAGATTGAGCTCTCTCTATTTTAAATAATCATTAGACTTTTTTAGAGATAGCATGTTTTGCTTCCTACTACCAAGAAAAAAAGGAATAAAGATGATCCATTCGCTTATTTATTCTCATACTGATCCTATGAGAAAAATAGAAATTTTACTGAATAAAGAGGGAAATATAAAAGAGGAATGGTTGTTAATCGACTGGCGCTCTTCGGAAGCATTTGCCAAAAAGCATGTACAGAGGGCCCTTAATATTCCCTTTGGTCCTGCTTTCATGCAATGGGCTTCTCTTTTAGTAACTAAGAAGCTAAAAGTTGTTTTGGTTGGAGAAGATAAAGAGATAGAGCAAAAAGTCATTAAAGCATGGCATTTAGCAAGAGGAGCAGAAACACTTCATACCCTTCTTTTAAATAAAGAGAGTTTTTTAATTTTACCTTCTAATTGTTGTCCTTTTATATCTATTAAAGAGGTTAAAGAAAAAATAGAAGAAAATTGTAAGTCATTCACTCTATTAGACATAAGAAGTAAAGAAGAATGGAAAGAGGGTCATATTCAGCAAGCTACCTCACTGCCTCTCAATGATAAATCTGTAGATGAATTAAATAAACAGCTAGATTTACTCCCTAAAGAGCATGTTATTGCTGTCATTTGTCGATCGGGCTACCGTTCCTCTATCGGAGCTTCATTACTAAAAAAATTAGGCTTTCCACTTGTTTACAACGTACAAGGGGGAATGCAGCAGTGGATTGATCAAGATCTACCGCTAGTTTAGAGGATAATTTGTCATGAGAAAGCTTTTTTTACTCTTAAAAACACTCTTTGACTATATAGATAAATCCTGTTAAGCTTTTATCTTAAATGTGTAATAGTTCTGATAATTTTTGCCTATTTTCTATAGGATAAGGATATAGGCCCTCTATTCTTAAGTAGAATTTAAGCTTAACTTCTAGATTTAGGAGATTATCCTATTTACGCTAAAAGGAGAAATTTATGTCGGCTGATACTTTTTTTCAGAGCGGATCGGAATATAAATATGGTTTTGTTACTGAAGTAGAAAGCGATAAATTACCTAAAGGACTCAACGAAGCAACAATCCAGGCTATTTGGGAAAAGAAGAATGAGCCGCAATTTATGCTGGATTTTCGCCTAAAAGCCTATCGCAAATGGCAAACCATGGTCGAGCCTCATTGGGTCAATGCTACTTATCCTCCTATCGATTATCAAAATATTTGTTACTATTCTGCTCCAAAAAAAAAAGCTTCTCTTTCAAATTTAGAGGAAGTGGATCCTGAAATCCTCAAAACATTTGAAAGATTGGGCATTCCTTTAGATGAACAAAAGCGCTTGACAAATGTAGCAGTCGATATGGTGTTTGATTCTGTTTCCATTGGTACAACTTTTAAAAAAAAATTAGATGAAGCGGGCGTTGTACTTTGTTCTATATCAGAAGCGATGCATCTTTATCCTGAATTAGTACAAAAATATCTAGCGACAGTCATTCCGATTGGAGATAATTTCTTTGCTGCTTTAAATTCAGCTGTCTTTACGGATGGATCTTTTGTCTACATTCCAAAAGGGATTAAATGTCCTTTAGAGCTGTCTACCTATTTTCGCATCAATGATCGAGAATCTGGGCAGTTTGAAAGAACATTGATTATTGCAGAGGAAGGCTCTTCTGTTAGTTATTTAGAGGGATGTACAGCGCCAGCTTTTGATACGAATCAATTACATGCAGCTGTTGTTGAACTCATTGCCTTAGATCATGCAGAGATTAAATATTCTACCGTGCAAAATTGGTATGCAGGTAATCCTGAAACAGGTCAAGGCGGCATCTACAATTTTGTAACTAAAAGAGGAAAATGCGCCGGCGTGCATTCCAAAATCTCTTGGACACAGGTAGAAGTAGGTGCTGCTATTACATGGAAGTATCCAAGCTGTATTTTGCAAGGAGATAATTCTGTCGGAGAATTTTACTCTGTCGCTTTAACAAATGGACATATGCAAGCCGATACCGGAACTAAAATGATTCATATCGGCAAAAATACGACTTCTACTATTATTTCCAAAGGAATTTCAGCTGATCATTCTCGCAACAGTTACCGTGGGCTTGTCCAAATTCTTCCTAAAGCCTTAGGCGCTCGCAACTATACGCAATGTGATTCGATGTTAGTGGGCAATCAATGCTCGGCTAATACCTTTCCTTATATTGAAGTGGCTAATGCGCAAAGTCAAGTGGAACATGAAGCTTCTACATCTAAGCTTAATGAGGATCAAGTCTTTTATTTTCGGGCGCGCGGTATCTCGATGGAAGATGCAGTCAATATGATCGTCAATGGCTTTTGTAAAGAGGTCATTAAAGAGTTGCCCTTAGAATTTGCAGCAGAAGCCCAAAAGCTATTGGCACTTAAATTAGAAAATTCTGTCGGTTAATTATTATTAGGAAAAATTTACATGATTGACATCAAAAACTTATGGGTTGCAACAGAAGGTAAAGAGATTTTAAAAGGCGTTAATCTGCATGTTAACACAGGAGAGATCCACGCTATTATGGGCCCTAATGGAGCCGGTAAGTCGACTTTAGCTAAGGTTTTAGCAGGGCATCCTAGTTACGAAGTACTAGCAGGAGAGATCTGGTTTAAGGGTCAAAACCTGTTAGAGATGGAACCAGAAGAGAGGGCGCATCAAGGTCTGTTTATGAGTTTTCAATACCCTGTAGAAATACCTGGAGTCAGCAATATCCATTTCTTGCGCACAGCTTTAAATGCGACTTTAAAAGCCAAAGGAGAAGCTCCTCTCGATCTAGCCGATTTTGAGAAACTTTTAGATGAGAAAATGAAATTGATGGAGATTAAACCCGAGTTTAAATCGCGCAATTTGAATGAAGGCTTTTCAGGAGGAGAAAAAAAGCGCAATGAGATCCTGCAAATGGCTGTACTTAATCCTCAATTGGCTATCTTAGATGAAACAGATTCCGGTTTGGATATTGATGCGATGAGAATTGTAGCGCAAAGTGTCAACTGTTTGATGACTAAAGAGATGAGCTTGATTTTGATTACGCATTATCAACGACTCCTGGATTATATAAAACCGCATGTTGTCCATGTAATGGTAGATGGAAAGATCGTGCAATCCGGCGATGCTACTTTAGCGCAAGAATTAGAAGAAAAAGGATATGATTGGTTAACTAAAATAGGAGATGAGCAGGTAGAGCAAAGGAAACTCATAGTATGACGGCTCCTAAAATACTTCGCGAAGTCCTGTCCAAAGACGGCCTCTCTAATAAAGATATGTCTACCTCAAGAATAAAGCAGGATGAGAATTTTCTAGCTGATCTAAAAATAGCCTATCAGAACATAGAACCCTCTGTCTTGCGTAGTAAAGCTTGGGAGCATTTTTTAAAATTAGGCTTACCTACTCGACAAAATGAAAATTTTCACTATCTGCGTTTAAACTACTTGCTAGCCAAAAAATTGATCCATCCGCAACCTGTGACCCTTTCTCCTGCTGATTTTTCCTCTTTTATCTATCCTGAGTGTCAAGAATCTGTGCTAGTCTTTGTCAATGGGTCCTTTTATCCTGAGCTATCGCGTCGCACAGCTATTGCTGATCGCGTCGTAATTTTACCACTTGAAGCTGCAACTAAAACCTATCATACTTTTTTAAATAATCAGCAGATCAAGTTTTTAAAAGAGGAACAGGATCCTTTTGTAGCCTTGAATGCGGCGTTATATCAGCAGGGATTATTTTTATACTTACCTCCTAAAACGATTGTAAAATCTCCTATTCAATTGCTCTATTTAACAGTTAATCTCAATGAGTCTATTAGTGAGCCTATTCTCGTGCATCCTCGTTTGCAATTATTTGCTGGGGCTGAATCAGAGTCTACTTTTTATGTCCGGCACGTAGCCTTATCGGGTACCCATTTTTTTGTAAATGCTGTTAGTGATTTAGTAATTGAGGAAGCGGCTCGTTTAAGTTATACGCAGCTTGCTTGTGAGGAACCTGCAGCTAGCTGGCATTTTGAAGCGTTGCGTGCTAGCTTAAAAAGAGATAGCAAACTGACGACTTTATGTGTGACAGCCGGCAGTCAAGCGGTGAGATATGATTATCGCGTGGCCCTAATGGGAGAAAATGCAGAAGCTGATCTCAATGGTTTGTGGTTATTAAAAGAGCAGCGCGAAGCTCATGTGCATGTCTTGATGGATCATCAAGCGCCTCATTGCCGCTCGATGCAATTTTATAAGGGAATCGCCAATGACCAGGGCCGGGCTAGCTTTGAAGGTAAAATTTTAGTGAGGCAGTTAGCTCAAAAGACGGAAGCTTTTCAACTCAACAATAATCTTCTATTAAAAGATAGTGCTAAAGTAGATAGTAAACCTAATTTAGAGATTTTTGCCGATGATGTAAAAGCTTCCCATGGGGCTACTATAGGTCAGCTGGATGCAGAGCAAATTTTTTATTTAAAAACAAGGGGACTATCTCTTAGAGAAGCGCAAAGATTTTTAATCACAGGATTTGCTAAAGAGATCCTAGATAAAGTTACTCTTCCTTCTTTAATACAGGAGATGAATCGGCAACTAGCGGATTATTTGGCAGAGTGATAATTAATTAATTTAAAAATTGAGAATTTGAGCGATGGATCCTAAAAGCCTACCCAATTTTTCTATTTTGCGCGGCGATTTTCCCATGCTAAGTAAGCAGATGCAGGGTTGTCCCTTAATCTACTTGGATTCTGCAGCCACTGCTCAAAAACCACAAATTGTAATCGATACGCTAACTGATTTCTATACTAATCACTATGCAACCGTGCACAGAGCTGTTTACAGCCTAGCTGCTCATTCTACCGAGCAGTACCATGAAGTAAGAAATAAAGCGCAGCGCTTTTTAAATGCGGCTAAAAATGAGGAGATCATTTTTACGCGCGGAACAACAGAGTCAATTAATTTAATTGCTACCTCCTTTGGTAAAGCCTTCTTACAACCTGGCGATGAGATCGTCATTTCAGAAATAGAACACCATTCCAATATTGTACCTTGGCAATTAGTTTGTGAAGAGCGTGGTTGCTCATTAAAAGTTGTCAGTTGTAATCCAAAAGGAGAGCTAAATCTCGAGCATTATGCTCAACTATTGTCCCAAAGAACTAAAATAGTCTCTTTTAGCCATATTTCTAATTCTCTTGGGACTCTTAATCCCATTCGGCAGCTAATTTCTATGGCACATGAGGTAGGTGCAAAAATCCTAATCGATGCAGCTCAGAGCGCGCCTCACTTAGCTTTAGATGTCCAAGCTTTAGATGTCGATTTTTTAGTCTTTTCCGGTCATAAGCTCTATGGTCCGACAGGAGTTGGAGTTTTATATGGAAAAGAAGAGTTGTTAGAAAGGATGCCTCCTTATCAAGGCGGTGGAGATATGATTGAGCAGGTCAATTTTACTAAAACTACCTACAATATACTTCCATTGAAATTTGAAGCAGGCACTCCCATGATTGCCGAAGTCATCGGTTTAGGAGCAGCTTTAGATTATGTGACGACTATTGGCCTTTCTCATATTCAACTATGGGAGCATACTTTATTAGAGTATGCCACTAAAAAACTGATAGAGATGCCAGAGGTGACAATTATAGGCACAGCGGCAGAAAAAGGAGCTATTATCAGCTTTGTAGTGGAAGGCTTGCATGCTTTAGATTTGGGGATGTTACTGGATTTAAAAGGCATTGCCGTGCGTACAGGGCATCATTGTGCTCAGCCTGTCATGCGTTACTTTAATATTCCTGCTACTGTTAGACTCTCTTTTGCTTTATATAATACTTTAGAAGAGATGGATTACTTTATAGCAGCCTTAAAAAAATGCATTAAAATGTTAAGTTGAAGTTTAATCAGGTAGATTGACGATGAAGGTTGATGTTAAGCGAGCAGCTGAACTTTTATTGAGAGGAGAGGTCGTAGCGGTTCCAACCGAAACAGTCTATGGCTTAGCGGCCTCTTTAGCTCATCCTCTAGCCATTGATAAAGTTTTCTCTTTAAAAAAAAGACCGAGTCAAAATCCACTAATCATTCACATTGCTCATCTGGCACACATGCTGCATTTTTTGAAAGAACAGCCGCCTCATTTTGAGGATTTGACCCATAAATTTTGGCCAGGGCCCTTAAGCTTAGTTTTATCGGTTAATGAGCAACTCATTCCTGAAAAAGTGCGCGCTAATTTACCTACAGCTGCTTTTCGCATCCCTGCACATCCTACCGCTTTAGCTTTGCTAGAGTTAACAGGGCCTTTAGTGATGCCATCTGCTAATCTGTCAGGTAAACCTTCAGCTACTCAAAGTCGACATGTAGAGGAAGATTTTGGAGAAAGTTTACCTCTATTAGAAGGAGGGAATTGTCAACAAGGTCTAGAATCTACTATTTTAATCTACCACTCAGCTCAATGGCACATCATTCGCCAAGGAATTTTGAGTGGAGAGGATTTTGCCTCTCTATTGGGTTATACTCCTACTATTACTTTACCGCATTCTCTAGAGAAGCCGCTCTGTCCCGGTCAAAGCTTTAAACATTATGCTCCACAAGCAAGGCTCATTTTATGTGAGAAGATGCCGCACGAATTAAATGAGGTCATCCTAGGATTTGAGGAAAGAGAGTATGCAGGAGCTGCAAAAGTTATTTTATTGGGATCTTTATCTCAAGCTAAAACAGTTAGTGCCAATCTCTATACTGTTTTAAGACAACTCGATCGGGAAAAGATAGAGGTTATTTGGGTCGATTTTGATCTGCCTTATCAGGGATTGTGGAGTACCATCAGAGAGCGTTTACAGCGCGCAGCTAGGATCACTTAAATGCCTATTTAAGGAGGTTTAAAAAGTGAGATCATGTATTTAGTCAAATTGAGCCAATCATAACATTGACGCGTTAACTCTTCAGAAAATAATTTCCAGCCTATGCAGACTACAGCTAAAGCTAGTAAAGATTTTAATGGCATGCCTAAAAAGGTAATTTGAACTTGAGGAGCCAGTCGATTAGCAATGCCTAAAAATGTATCTGTCATCAAAATAGCTAAAAGTGCAGGTGTTGCTAACTGAATAGAAATAATCATCACTTTATTCAAAAGTTTCAATTGCAATTCCCAAAAACCGGAATTAGGTAAAAAGAAATGGGAGCCAAAAAATTTATCTACCGGAATAATCTCGTAAGACTTCACAATCGCTTCAATAAAAAGAAAAGGACCTTGCAGAGAATAAAAAATATAGATGAGCACAAAATTAAAGAGGGTACCTAAAGGCGAAGATTGGTTTTGCACCGTAGGGTCATTGATCATTAAGCTTGCCCCCCCTCGCTGGTGATCAATTAAAATACCCGCATTTTGGGCAATCGTAAAGGGCATACTAATGATAAATCCCAAAGAAAAGCCTATAAATAACTCTTTAATTAAGTAAATAAGGGCCATTAGATTAAAATCTAAAGGGGTCGTCGTCGTTAATAGAAGCTGGGGTAGAAAGATGACAAATAAAGAGAGCGCAAAGGTAACTTTTACAGGATGAGGCAGGATGCGTGAGCCAAAAAAAGGAGCTAGAGAGATAATTGGCAAAATGCGGGCTAAAAATAGAAACAATAGGGTAAGTACACCTGTCAATTCGCCGGTAGCGAAGGCAGAATTCATAAAAAGCGAAACGTAATCTTGTCCCATAAACCTTAGCTATTCTTTAATTATATCCAAACAAATCTATTAGCCGGAAGTAAAACTCCATTGAGGAAAATGGAGAAAGATATTGGAGGCAAACTGCATGATCTGTGCACCTAACCAGCCACCCATTAGCATTAAAGTTAAAGTTACTGCCACTAGTTTAATCGTAAAAGAAAGAGTTTGTTCTTGAATTTGCGTAGCCGCTTGAAAGATAGCGACGAGAATACCAAAAAACATGCTAATTAAAATAGGAGGAGCGGATAGAATGAGAATCAACAGCAATCCTTGATAGGCTAGCTGAATGACTTGCGTTTGAAACATCTTTTTCCTCTTTGTAGCTTAAAATTTTTATCTAAAAGTCGACACTAAACCATCAATTAGAAGAGTCCAGCCATCTAACATCACTAGTAAAAATAATTTTAAAGGCATTGAGATAGTAACAGGCGATAACATCATCATCCCCATCGCTAACAGAACATTGGAAGTGACAAGGTCGATCACAAAGAAGGGAATATAAATTAACACGCCAATCTCAAAAGCTTCTTTTAACTGACTCGTAATAAAGGAAGGCACTAAAATCATAAAGTCGTCAGTCTTTAATTCAGGACGGTAATTCTCCGGCAGCATGCGGTAAGCAATGCGATAGAAAAGGGCATGGTGTTTGACATTAGAATTTTTCTTTAAAAAATCGCGCAAGGGCTCTCTTGCTTCTGTTGCAATCTGTACGATATATTGAGAGGATTCAGGTGAGAGCACAGAATCAGGCACGCGCGTTTGATTAATTACATGTTCAGCTGCATCATACATCTTTAGCACAGTAGGATACATGATAAAGAGGCTTAACATAAATGCTACACCATTGAGAATCTGATTAGGAGGAGCTTGCTGCACACCTAAGGCATTTCTCAATAAAGAGAGCACAATCACAATTTTTAAAAAAGAGGTGAGAATCATGATAATAAAGGGCAATAGTGACATCAAAGTCAAGGCTATCGCCTGAGTCATAATGGTCGGCCGTTTGATGTTGTCAAAAGGAGCATTGAGCGCAGCTTGTGCTTTGGTCAAAGGAGGCTTAATTGCTGGAGTAATACTAGTAGTTGATCTAGGCGTGGGCTTATTAGGTAAGCCTTGGGCAAAGAGACAGTGAGGAGATAGCCATACTGTCCCTATGAGCACTAAGAGAATCATCCAGTTAGAAAGCGAAAATAAAGAATGAATTTTCATAAGCTTTTATTTTTTTGGTTTTGTTATGAAACTTTTGGAACAGTTTCATCTTGAGGTTTAGTGGCTAATTTTTTCTTTAAAATTTGTTCTAAAGCACCTTCCAAGGCACGCCATTGATTTTCTAACCGGGCATCTATAATGCCAAGTTCAGTTTCAATAATACATCCTCCTTGTGTCACATCAGTGCGTTCTCTTAAAGATAAAACTTCTAAAGCTTCAAAAATTTGTTTTAATTGAGGCCGGTAGCGGTCTAATATCTCGAGATCTTTTTTATTTACATAAATCGTGATTTTTTTATGTTGAGCTACAGTTTTTAGCGAATTGGACACAATATCTACAATGGTCGTATCAGCTAATTCAATCTCGCGACCGACAATTTTCTTAGCTGCTTTTAAGGCTACAGGAACTAAAAACTTTTCTAACTCTTGCCTAACTTGAACAATTTCTGTCTCTAAATGGGCAAGTTGTTCGAGCCACTTTTTATAACCCTCTTCAAATCCTATTTTTCGGGCTTCATCTTTTAATTTTTCGCACTCTTTAGTCACTTCTAGACGGTACTGAATAGCATCTTTTTTGACCTGTTCAGTTATTTCATAAGCATCCATGACTTGTGAAAAAGCCTCTTTAGGGATAATTTTATTTTGAGGAGCCAAATGAATCTGGTCGCCATGAATCAAAGTAAAAAATTTATGATTGCTCACAGTATAGTCTTCTTTTTAAGCATATTAATGAGATTTAAAACCTGTTGAATGAGTAAACGCGTTAAACTTTTCTCCGTTTCTTTAGAATAAAATTTAAGTAAAAGTTGGCCTCTTCCACGATCTAATGTATGAGCCAGATACCAAACAAAATCGGGATGTTCATGTGATAAAGACTTAGCTAAGCGCAATAAACCTCTACCTTGCAAAGTCGATTCCAATTTTTGTTTGCTGCCATCCCATTGATCTAAACTTAAGCTTTTAGTAGCCACTCGCTCTTTTTGATGCATACAATATTTGAGATAATACTGTTGCTTGACATCTAAGCAAGCATAAACATTTTTTAATCTCTTCTGATCGACGAAATGGCGCAACTCTTCTGCTAAATCGTGCAAACCAAGAAAAGAGGCAACTAGGGTCAACTGCTGTTTATTTAAGGTCAGTAGCTCTTGCAATTCCGTAGCAGGTAAGTATTCTTTGGGTAAGACATTCGTAGCTCTTGGTATAGAGTAATACAGCTCTTTAATTAAAAAGTTCTTAACAGAAGGGACTAAGCTTGATGATAGAATAGAAGAGATAGTAACGGATTGAGAGGAATGTTCTAAAGTTTTAGAAGAGCTAACCTCTAGGTTATTAGATAATAAAGAGACAAAAAAAGGCTGAATAGAGGCCGGTAGCTTTTCAATCAAAGGAGTAAACCACGAATAGTGAATGGCCTTGAGATTATTGACAGGTAAAGAAAATAGAAGAGTTGGATTATTACTTGTTAACTCCAAGTCACAAACAGCCTTTGCATAATCTTTAGGTAAACACTTGACAAAAGATTCTATAGGTCCTTTGTAAAAGCGATTAATCAATAAACGCATCATGATCGCACTTTTTAGCTGCATAAGAGGGCTATCCATTAGGTTACATCGACATCGCGATCATTGTCTTCCTCATTATCTTTTTTCTCTTTAGCCGCTAATTCCTCTTCCGTTTCTTCTACAACTGCTTTATTTTCATCTAACTTAATAGGATGAAAATGCAAGAGTTCTCTAAATCCTCCATATTTTTTTAACAAAGGATAAACTTTCCAACCGATCCAAGTAAATCCTGTCAGCAAAATCAAAAAGAGAATGACAAAAGTAAAGAAAAAGATCCGGAAGCGCGTAGCAGAATCTTTAGCCACGATAATAGACCAGATATTAACGTACTGTTTGTCTTCCTCCGCTCTGCCAGTTGGACTAAAAGCAACATCGCTATAGCGAGCCCGATCGGGGATCACAGTCACATTATCATATTCTAGACCTGTAACGCTGGAAGAGACAAGGCGCTTAATTTTATTAGTCAGATGGCTATTCGGATCATCTAATACACCCGTATGTTTGACATAGACCGATGCTGTAATCTTGCCCTTATACTGACCTGGGTTAAGCGGATCCTCTTGAGGAAACGAGATCTGCACATCGGCATCTAAAACGCCATCGATTTTGCGAATCGTACTGGCAATTTGTTCGCCAAGACCTGCTTCAAAGCGAATCTTCTGTTCTAAGTCAGAAGGCACTAAGCCGACATTGCTAAAGATACCGAGAAGATTCTGGCCTCGTCGGCGCGGTAAGCCGGCTTGATTAAGTAGAGACATAGCTTCTGTCACTTTATCATCATCTACTAAAATATCGTATAGTTGTATCTTATTGCCGCCTCCGCCTCCAGCTTCTACTGCTAAGGCTTTATTAGCATCGATGCCTTTGCCCGATAAAAAGACGAGAATCTCATTAGCTTCATTTTGATCTAAGGCACTGACGATCTTTCTTTGACTGCCACAGCTAGCTAAGCAGCTAAGACAAGCTAATAGAAAAAAATTCTTTAAAATTTTATAGAGATACTGTTTATAAGCTAAGGAAATAGGTGCGGTCATAGGATACTCTTAAAAGTTAGTCTTGATTTCATGCTTGCTAATACTTTTAAATGCTAGCAGGCTAAGGTAAATGCTGCAAGTAAAAGGAGAAAATTAAATTTAAGATAGAATTGACTTAGCCACACTTATTAGCTAATTCTCAACTAAATTTTAATTAAATAGACCTATAATTTTGATACTGATAACAAAAGCTTTAATTAGTCGACAAAGGCGTAACTTTCCTGCTAAGCAACGTATTAATAACTCTAAGCGACCCCTTTTTCAAAGATCGAAAAAGAAAAGAAGGCAAGCCAACGAATAGTTGATAAACTACTTTTTCTATTTTATCAAAACGAGTCAGTTCTATTCCTAAATACTCTTTGATAATGAATAAAGGTGTTTTATAAGTTATGACAAGCTTATCATTATTTTTTGCAATGAGATTTTTGGCAATCTTTCTAAAAGCTATTTCTTTTCTATAATCAGATTGCATCTTGCTAGCTACCAGAATAGCTTCCTGAGATTTACCCTCTTGTGTCAATTTTTTAACTAGAACTTCTTCTACATCTGACTTATTAACAGCAGAGCTTAAAATACTCTTTTCCGACAAAGGTTCTGTAACTAAAGGCAGCAATTTGATTAAGTCTGCACTAGTACAATGGTTTGTATAATTATGAAAAAGGCCACTGATTTCAGAATGTTTCTTGTAATTTTCTGTTTGTGCCTCAAAGAGGATAAGCATTAATTTGCATGCTTCTTCTAAATAATTTTCTGCTAGCATATGACAAACTCCCTTGACTAGCTTCAATCTTTCGGCAATGGGAATAGATTGAGCTATCTCTAGGGCTTTATCGAGCTGTTTATTTTTTATTAATTCGTAAATCAATAAGGGTTTTGATGGGGGAAAATGCTTACTTAATTTTAGATAAGTTATTTAGTTTCCCTTTTTTAATAAGATTTATATAAAAAATTAAAAGCAATATCTTTTTAGTTATAACTTACGTAATTTTCTATTAAATGGATAGCTTTACTAATATAATTATTATCCATTAAAGTTTCAGCAATAATAACAATATAAGGTTTTAAAAATTCATCTTGTAAATTATTATAGGTACTAATAATTAATTTTAATGCTTCATCTATAAAGTTATTACGTATTAAAAATTTAATACATGGATGAATTAGGTGTAATTTAGTTTCTTCATCTTGAATCAGATTAGCTTGATCTATTTTACGATAAACACGGATTAATAAAAAAATATTTGTAATGCAGACTTTCGGTACAGTTTCATAATTTTCGTTTTTAAGCTTTTCTATTACAGGCTCTTTCTATTGCTTTTAAATTAATAGCAACTTTGGTCGCTAGCTTTTTTCCTACATTTGTCTAGGTTTCTTATCAGAAGAATTAACTAACGCTGAGACAAGAGAGTTAGTTAAACCTGAAGAAGCGTCAGTAGATTGCATTAATTTCCCTTACATAAATAAATTAATAATATTTACTATGTCAATATTATCAATTATTTACAATTTAAACATTAAAATTTAATAAAAAATTAATTTAAATTTTAAAGTAGAAATTTTATAATGGTAACTTAAGAACATTAAATGGTCTGTATAGCTAGTGTAAAAGGTTCTTTCAGCTCTTGCTCATAAACTGTAAACTTTATTTTGAGAATTCTTTTAAAAATGGAGTTTCTAGTGTCTTTAAATTAAAATTAATCTCAGTAAACAGTGTATAAGCTCTATTTTTGAGAAATTGATTGAAACTTGATACCATCTATGATTCAATGATACAGCATTGTACGGATCAAAATGATCTTTTTTAGTTTTTGAGTTTGATTTAAAGGAAGACCAAAATAATTTTTTACTTTATATAGAGAGTAAGATCTAGGAAAACCTAGATTAAGGATTGTACCATTTTTAATTAAAATAAGACCTAATTTGTAAATAGCTTTCTCTCTCTTTTTAAAAGAGGAAAGATAAAGAGCTACTTCTATAGATTTATTAGCCAAACCACCAGAAGAGACAAACAAAATCAGCGTTAAAGCCGCATTAAAACAACGATAATAGGCCAAATATTAACGTACTGTTTGTCTTCCTCTGCTCCGCCAGAAGGTAAATGCTGCAAGTAAAAGGAGAAAATTAAATTTAAGATAGAATTGACTTAGCTACATTTATTAGCTAATTCCCATTTAATTTTAATTAATTAGAGCTCTAATTTTTATAATTATTAGAACTCTCTGCTTAACAAAATTTTTAATTAGCCGATAAAGGAGTAAATTTTTCTTCTAAAGAGCGTATTAGTAAACTTAAAATAACCTTTTTTCAAAGATTGCATAATAAAGGAAGGTAGCTCGATGAATAGTTGATAAAATAGTTTGTTTATTTTATCGCGACGAGTTAGCTCAATACCTAAATATTCTTTTATTATAAATAGAGGTGTTTTATGGTTGATGACAAGGTTATCCTTGTTTTTTAAAATGAGAATTTTGGCAATCTCTCTTAAATTTATTTCTCTACAAACATTAGATTTTGCAGTTTTAGCTAAGGATATAGCTTCCTGAGTTTTGCCCTCCTGGGCTAATTTTTTAACAAGAACTTCTTCTACATTTGACAGATTAACAGCCAAAGATAAAGAACTCTTTTCTGTAGGATTTTCTTTAACTAAAGGCAATAGTTTGATTAAGCCTTCGCTATCACACTGTTGATGGTAAGCCTTAAATAGGTTATTAATATGCAGACATTTATCGATCTGTATTGATCTGCTAGAATAGTGTGGTTCTAGTTGTTCCTCACAAAGAATAACCATAATTTTACACGCTTCTTCTAAATAACCCGTTTTAGCTAAAGTATAACAGGAGGCATTGACTAGATCAAATCTTTCAGCTAATGGAATAGAGCGGGCTACCTCTAAAGCTTTATCTACCTGGTTCTTTTTTATTAATGCGCAAATAAAAAGATGTTTTGTTGAGGAAAAATGTTCACTTAACTTAGATAAAACTAAGCTATTACTTGCATCTATCTCAAGAAAATACTTATATATAGCTGAAAGAGCCCGTGCTTTTTGTTGATCATCGAGATGATATCCTATTAAAGTAATAGCTTCTTTGAGATGATGTTCAACTATTACCCCTATAGCAATAGACCTAATGTTAAATAGTAAACCTTTATCTTGCAAATTATTATAAAAATCATAAGTTAATCTCAAACCTTCCTCTATGAGTCCATTATCTATAAAATTTGAAATATGTTTGTTGAACTCGTCTAATTTATCATATTCATTTTGCATTAAATTAATTTCATCTAGTTTACGATAAGCATTGATCAGAAAAAAAAACAGTATGAATATAACATTTATTTACAGTTTCAGAAACATCCTCTTTTATCTTGTTCAATACAGAGTCATTTGTATTTTTTAAATTGATAGCAATGGTGGTAAATAGTTTATGTCTTAAAGAGTTAGCTTGTCTAATTGTAATGGGATTAAGTACCGGAGGATACACATTTATGTACTTTTTATGATCGCGTTCCACATGAGGTAAAATTATCGACTGAGCAATTTCATTGAGACAGTGAATAGAGCGTTCACACTGTTTTTTATCTAAAGGATTCAAATAATTGATTGCAAATTCAGCAAATGTTTTAATACCCACGAAATTTTGTTTTAAGCAATTGATCGAAGCTTGATACCATTTTTTACTGACTAATGCAGTAATACTTAGATCAGAATTACTCATATCATTAAAAATAAAATGAACAAATAATTCTAGAGGAAGATCTTTTTCTGTTACCTCTTTAGATTTAATTACTGCTGGAATAGGAGAGTTAACTAAACCTAAAGAATTATTGATAGATTGCATAATTTTTCCTTATAGATAGAAATAAAATAATATTATTAATGTAGTCATTAATATTAGTTATTTGTAATTTAATTCTGTTTAATTCTGCCGAATTTTAAAACAGAGATTTCATGATGATAATCTAATAATATTAAATATTATATAGTTAGTTCTTTTAAATAACAATAATCCATTGAGAAAAATCAAATTTTTATCTGCGTTGCTATATAATAACATTTAAGGTTAACTAGAGAGGCTAAATAAAGTTGTTTAATAGTTAAAAATTTAAAAATAGATTTCACAAATGATTATGGAAGTGTGGAATCTATCTTAAACTTATCCCTGTAAAAAGGGGGCTTACAACTTAATGAATTAAGTATCATAAAAAAAGTAAGATAAAGGTTATTAGAAAAATTAAAAAAAATGATAAATGATCTTTTTTAATTCTTGAGTTTGAGTCAAAGGAAGATTAAAATAATTTTTTACTTTACATAGAGAATAAGATCTAGGAAAACCTAAATTGGGAATTGTGCCATTTTTAATCAAAATAATGCCTAATTCGTAAATAGCTTTTTCTCTCTCTTTAAAAGGGTAAATAAGAAGAGCTACTTCTATAGATCTAGTAGCCAAACCGCGTATGGCTAATTTTTTAGCTATGCCGTTATAAGTTTTATTTTTATATTTTAGATCATCGAGATAAGGGATTATCTCTAAAGCTTTATCAAAATTAGCCGTTTGAATCATTCTTTTTATAATTTTTTTCAAGGCTGTACTTTTATCAAGCTCAGAAGAGACAAAACAAATTAGCGTTAAAGCAGCATTAAAACAACGACAACAGGCTAATAACTGAGCATATTGAATAAAGCATTGATCTCGACGAAAGCCAATGGGAATCATATGACATACTTCTACTAATTTATCTAAACGGTTGTATTTGAACAAATTAAAAGCTATTTTCTCTATTTTTAACATCCTCTCATTGAGATTGGAAATTTTGCTGAGGTTATCTCTTTGCTGATAGATTTTAGCTAAATTAAAAATCTTGCAGAGATAAGAATAGCTAAACCTGCGATTTTCTATCTGTTTGCTCAAATTAGTTAAGTCGGCAAGAGATAAATTTTTTAAGATATGGATTAACTCTTCTTCTAATGTATAAAATTTTTCCTCTACCTTAGCTAAGCTGACAGGATTTAGATGAAATTTAATTTTTTTTTGATTTCGCTCAACTTCAGGAGAGAGAGCATGATTAGCAATGATGGCTAAAGCTTGTACTTCGTTTGGATAGATTTGTCGATCTATTAGAGGAAAAGCAAGACTAGCTAGATTAATGGGCTTTAGTAATTTTACTTTTCTAGCATTGATAGAAGCTTCATACCATGTCCGATTGATACAGACAGTGTTATGCAGCTCTTTAAAAGGAAGAAAGCAAAAAATGAGAGTTAGTAGCTCTTTTGGTAAATAGCCATCAAACTTCTGGTTAAGAGGGAGCCAGGTATTTTTTTCTGAGGAAGAGGTAATCATAAATGTTGAGTAAACGCTCGTGTAAAATAGTTATTTTCTTCATACAAAATAAGTTAATAGCTGTACAGATTTTAAATAAAGGCTGAAAAATGCGATCCAAACAGTTGCCAATTTTTTCTAGGGTTTAGTCACTTCTAATCCTAAAAAACCTTTGTTCTGATGAGATAGGATAATTAAAACCTAATCAAATTTTTTTAACTATTTTCTTATAAAATTAATAAATTAAATCTAAATTAAATCAAAAAATTTAAATTAAAATCAATAAATTAAACAGAATAGGATTAATTGATCAACTTATTTAATCGAGTGGCACTTTCTAAAATCTGAGAGCGTTGGTTAAAAGAGGAAAGCCTAATAAATCCTTCGCCACTTTTGCCAAATCCTAAACCGGGTACAGTCACTAGATGAAATTTTTGTAGAAAGTAGTGGAAAGTATCCCAGGAAGAGTCAGCATGAAGATCAAACTGTTGAGTCTTAACCCATAGATAAGGGGCATGGTCGCCGCCAAATACAGTATAGCCTAAATTTCTGAAAGCTTCTTTTAAAATAGCTGCATTTTCTAAATAAAATTTTGTTAAATTAGAGATGGCTTGGAGACCAGAGGGTTCAAGGGCTGCTAAGCCTCCAGCTTGGGCTAAATTGGAAGCGCCATTAAATAGGGTAGAAATTAAGCGTTTCCAATCTGCATGAATAGAATGGCCCTCTTCATCTACTAAGGCTTTTGGTACGACCGTCCATCCTAAGCGCACGCCTGTAAAACCGATGAGTTTAGAGAAGGAGTTGATTTCGATTGCTACCTCTTGTGCGCCGACTATCTCATAGATAGAACGCGGTAAGCTTGGATCTTGAATGTAATGGGCATAAGCTGCATCAAAAATGAGCAGCGCGCCTCTATTTTTAGCAAAATTGACTAAATGAGTTAACTGTTCATGGGTAGTGACAGCGCCTGTAGGATTATTGGGAGAACAAAAATAGAGTAGATCGATGTCAGGCAGACAGGTTAAATCGGGAAAAAAATCATTTTCAGGTAAACAGGGCATTAACGCGATCTTCTTAACGCCTTGGATGAGGCTACCTTCTAAGTAGACGGGATAGGTGGGATCTTGAATGGCAATGGAAACATTGGCGCCAAACAGCAGTTGTAATCTGCCTATATCGCATTTAGCTCCATCGGAAATAAAGATTTCATCTGCCTCAATGAGAGTAGTAAGGGGATTAGTATAAAAAGTCTTTGCAATTTTCTCTCTTAAAAGTAAATGACCCTGTTCAGGGCCATATCCTGTGTAATGGTCTACTGTGCCAAGGCCTAAAGAAAAATGGACTAACGCATCTACTACACAAAAAGGCAATGGTTGAGTGGTATCGCCAATGCCTAAATTAATCAGAGAGGCAGTCGGATTTTTTGACAAAAACTCTTGTTTATAACGATTGATTTCTGGGAAAAGGTAGTTGCCCTGAAGGGCTGCTAAATTTTGGTTTCTTTTCATAAAACTTTATATTTTCGATAGGATAGAAGAGTGCTAACTTAGGGATTGCCACTCTTTAATCACAATTTGCATCTCTTGTTTTAAAGCTTTTGGAAAGGAAGAGGCCTGGAATAAAGAGATAAAAAGTTGTCGATCTACCCCCTCTTTCAAACCGGCACAAATGAGAATGAGATAGGTAGCTAGAAAAAGCTGTTTTTGCACCTCTGGATTTTGAATGAGTTGCAAGCTCAGCTGACTGACTTCCGGCTCATCTTTAAAAGCAATCAGAGCAATGGCTGCTTTTTCATTATCCTGATTAAAAGGCTGACTTTTTACTACGCGCAGAAGGAACTCTTTAGCTGGCTCGCCAATTGCATGTAAAGCGTCAATGGCCATCTCTTCATCTAGTAACTCTACTGTACCTAATGTTTCAAATAAAGTGATGATAGCGCGCTTGTCTCCGATGAGTTTTAAGCAGCTCAGAGCCAAACTTGGGCCATAACCATACCCCGGAAAGAGGGGATCTTTAAACTCTTCGGAGCGCATGAGGTGTAAAAGAGCAGAGACAACTGTGGTTTTTTGCTTGACAATGGCCGCAATTTCTTCTTCAGGATTTTCACTTTCACTTAAGATTAAGTCTGCAATTAAAAGGGGAATTTGATTAAAAGGTTGATCGCTTTCATAGAGCTCTTTTAAAGTTTTATAACTTTCTCTTACTTTGGCAATCTTTTCAGCATCCGAGCCAGATAGCAATAAACCCGCTAAATTTTGCCCGAGTTGCTTTTCAATTTTAGCTAAAGTGTGAAGGCGTTCTAAGGTAAAATCCGCTTGAACACCCTTACCCTCTTTTACATAATAATCCAACATAATCTCAAACTGCCCGCCAAAATGAGCATCGCGATGCATGAGAATAGCCACATCTTCTGAATTTAATAGAGAAGCTAAATCCTCATCTTGTAAATCTTCTTCATTCATAAAAATCCAAACTTTTATTGATTGTTATTTATTTTGTGC
Organism: Parachlamydiaceae bacterium; assembly: GCA_965200675.1. Lineage (GTDB taxonomy): Bacteria > Chlamydiota > Chlamydiia > Chlamydiales > Parachlamydiaceae > CBDAUP01. The sequence continues at coordinate 770,214 of CBDAUP010000002.1, forward strand.
TTGTTTAATCACAGCTTGCGCATTGTAACTAGACCTGACAAAAGGGCCTGAATAAATGTATTTAAGGCCAATAGCATAGCCAAAATCTTCATATAATTTAAATTGCGCAGGCGTCACAAAAGTTTTGACGCGCAGTTTCTGAGGATCAGCTTGTAGATAGTGCCCAATAGTCACAATATCACAGCCTATCTCTTGTAAGTCGCATAGGGTCTCTTTGACTTGATTTTCACTTTCGCCAAGTCCTACCATTAAACCCGATTTAATGAGAGTAGGTAAAGGATCATTACCTTGCTTAGCGTAGTCTTTAGCCTGTTTTAAGATGGCTAACGTGCGGTCATAAGTAGCCCGGTGTCTAACGCGAGGAGTTAAGGCGCGCACAGTTTCAATATTGTGATTGAAAATCTCAGGATGACAGCTTAAAACAGCTAATAGTGCTTTAAAATTACCATGAAAATCAGAAGTTAACAGTTCAATCGTTGTTTCAGGAGAGCATAAGCGAATCTCTTGAACAGTCCGTACGAGATGAGCTGCACCCCCATCGGCTAAATCATCGCGTGCGACCATGGTAATTACGACATGCTTTAATCCAAGTTCAATTACAGACTGAGCGACTCTTTGCGGCTCATCTACTTCCAAAGGTCGAGGTGTTTTAGAAAAGTCGATGCTGCAAAATCCACAACTGCGCGTACACTCTTTACCCATAATCAAAAAAGTAGCTGTTTTTTTAGACCAACACTCTAATAAGTTAGGGCATTTAGCCTCTTCACAGACAGTATGTAAGCGTTTCTTCATGATGACTTTCTCTGTTTGCCACAGATCTTCTCCTTTTGGCAATGAACGATGTAACCAAGAGGGAAAGCGTCCAGGACCCACTGCTTGACTCTCTGATTGAATTTCAGGGTTAGAGGGCAATACATTTAAACGATTCTTGACCCGAGGTTTAGCATCGAATAAATTTTCATCTAACATAAATCATTGGTACTCTTTACTTTTAAGCAGCTTTTTAGGAGGAAAATGAAGCGGGGTCTCATTAGCTAGTAAAGCTGCTTCCAACCAAGCTTCCGGTAGGGTAGGATGAGCGTGTAATGTCTCTGTGATGCTCTCTACAGTTAATTCATTGGCAACAGCGATAGCCATCTCTGAAATTAAAGCCGAGGCCTCGTAACCGACAACTTGCGCGCCGAGAATTTGTTTAGTTTTGCGATCGATGACTACTTGTGCAAAGCCTTCTGTTTCATGGATAGCTTGAGATTTACCCAAAGCTTGGAAGGGAAAAGCACCAAGAGTTGCATCATAACCCTGTAAAGTTGCTTCTTCAAGAGTTAATCCTACTGTCCCTATTTCAGGATCGGTAAAAATGACATTGGGAATAGCATTGTAATTCATATGAGCAGTATGCCCCGCTGCATTGCTAGCAGCTACTAAACCTTGATGAGATGCTACGTGGGCTAGCCACCACTTGGAGGCAATATCTCCGACAGCATAGATACCAGGCACATTCGTTTCCATCTTGCTATTAGTAGACACAATGCCTTTTTCATCCACACTGACACCTGCTAATTCTAAACCAATACCGCTTGTATTTAATTTTCTGCCAATCGCCACGAGTGCACGTTCAGCAGATAAAGTTTGACCCGAAGCTAAACGTACGCATACGCCATCAGCTAGTTTATCGATTGCTTCTACTTGTGCTCCCGTTTCGATTTTAATCCCTTTTTTGGTAAAAGCTTTAGTTAAGGCTTTAGAAATATTAGCTCCTTCCATCGGCACAATATGAGCCATGGATTCAATGATGGTCACTTTTACTCCTAAAATAGCAAATAGAGAAGCAAATTCACAGCCAATGATTCCTCCACCCACAATAATAATAGAAGCTGGCAACTGCTTCATCTCCAGTAAAGAGGTCGAATCGTAAATTTTTTCATGGTCAAAAGGAAAAGCGGCAATGGGACGAGGTTCAGAGCCGGTGGCTAAAATAATTTTTCCTGCTTGAATAAGGGCTTGATCAGGACCTGTGACTTTAATTGTTTTAGGAGAAGTTAATTTTCCAAATCCTCTTAAAAGAGTAATTTTATTAGAAGCTATTAAACTTTCTAAGCTATGACGCACCTTAGAGACAATCTGATCTTTGCGTTCGACCATTTTGCGATAATCAAATGAAAGAGATCCAACGGTAATGCCATACTCCTCAGCATTTCTAATTTTTTGCAATGTTTCTGCATTGGCAATTAATGTCTTGGAAGGAATACAACCGCGATTCAGACAGGTGCCGCCTAATTCTTTAGCTTCGATTAACACCACAGATTGACCTAATTGAGCAGCACGAATAGCAGCGGGATAACCACCGGGACCACCGCCTAATATGGCAACATCAAAGTATTGATTGAGATGGGACATTGAGTTATTCCTTAGTTTAAGATAACTATTAGTTTAATGGAGAAACAAGATAGTGAAAAGAAGAAAAGCTAGGAGATTAAACATTTGTTAGGAAATAGAAGATTATGGCAAAATCCGTTACATGATGGCTCAAAAAATAAATAGAAGACTCTGTTCAAATTGTGAAGGCAATGTTTCTACTAAAGATCAAAATTGTCCTTACTGTGGCATTGCCTTAATAGCTCCTCTTTCTGCGCTTGTTATTAATCAAGAGGAATTGCCGCCTGCACCTTATAAAAGAGTGACAAGTGTACCGGAGCCTAGCATTCCCTTAGCTCTCTACTCTCAGTTTGAAAATGAGGTCCTACCAGAAAATAAAGAAGAAAATGGAGTAGAGATAGAAGAAGAAAAAAAAATGAATGGAGAATTTCCTCTCATTGCTCTCACTATAACTACTCTGACGCTTGGAGGAGTTTTTTTAGTTTTTAGTATCATTCTTTTACTATTTGCCAATAACCAAGGTGTTTTTACTTTACATTGGAGTAGTCAATACTGGTTTATTTATTTTCTAATGGGTTTATGTTTTTTATATGTAGGTTGGAAAGTTACAAATTACTTTAATGATACTAATAAAATTTAGTTTTTCTTTTTCAACTATTAAATTTTTTATTCCTCTTATCTATAAATAAAAGCTAAATCCTTTAATTAGTAAAAAGGTTAAGCATGCCCATCCTGCAACTGATAAAATAATATGAATATCCTTAACTAAATCTAAAGAAGGATTTTCTCCTCGGCCCTTAACATGTAGAAGATAAATGTAACGAAACAAAGCATAGATAACAAAAGGAACAGTATAAATCAGGGTATCTGTATGATGAAGCGCAATAGTTTCACTGCTCATCGTATAAAGACTATAAGAAATAATAGTACTAGTAGCGCAAATAGAAAGCAGATTATCTAAAATAGGTGGCGTATAATTTTTTAGTACTTCTCTTCTGTCCGGTGACTTATCTAACAGTTCAGCCCGTCTTTTGCCAAAACCTAAAAAAAGAGTTAGGGATAATCCACAAAGTAGCAACCATTTCGAAGGATAAATACCTACTCCTAGGGTACCACTTAATAAGCGCAACATGAAGCCTGCTGAGATACAAAATACATCGATGATGACAACTTTCTTTAAGTAAAGAGTATAAAAAATATTAATACTTGAATAAATAAGAAGAAGGATAAATACGTTCCAAGAGATACTGTATCCTAACATAAGGCTTGTCAGACAAAGTAAGGTAGCTAGCAAAAAAGCTTGCAAAATAGAAACTTGACCAGTAGCCAAAGGACGATTTTTTTTGTTAGGGTGCAACTGATCTAATTTTTTGTCATAGATATCATTTAGACTGTAGATAGCACTGGATATTAAGCAAAAAGCTAAAAAGACTACCGAGATGTTTGCTAATAAGAGGGGATTGCGTTGGTCTCTACCGAATAAAAAGCCAGCAAACACAAAGCTATTTTTAAGCCATTGAGCCGGGCGCATCAGTTTAATCAGTTCTCTTAAATTCACCATTGACTACTGCACATGTATAACTCAGTAAAATTTGCAGTAAAAGGGATAGTCAGCTAACTCTAGCAGTTGCCTGTCACCTTCGCTATCTCCATAAGCATAGAGGATAAAATGATGTCGAGCTCCCATTAATTTTAATAGTCTATCGACTTTAACTTGACCACGACAATTTTCCCCCTCTAATACTCCCGTTAGCAGACCTTTTTCATCTACTTGCAATTCTGAACAAATTACATAATTAAACTGTTCCATTTCTGCCCATGGACTAAGGTAAACGTGAAGATTGGCACTGATTAAAATACAGCAATGGCCTTGCTGGCGATGCCATTGAAATTTTTTCATGGCCTCTGGTTTTAAAAGTTTAAAGATAACGCGTTTAGCAAACTCTTCTCCTTTTTTCTTAAGTTCTGTTAAAGGAAGAGTAGCGATAAGCCCTATTAATAACTCTTCTTTAACAGTTTGACGCGATACTAAACCGCCTAGGTATTTTATAAAGATGGGTAAAGATAAAATTAATTGACTCCATGTTTTTAAGTAGCCGCAAGTGTAGATTAGGAAAGGGATTAGCGTATCGCGATAAGTCAAGGTTCCATCAAAATCAAACGCTGCTACAATTGGAAGAGAATCAGTAGAATTTAAGTGAGTTGACATAATCCATAGGATTTTAATTTTTAAATGCTATAGTATAGCATTCTTCACATAGTTTAAAGTTTAAACAATAGAACTCATGAGTAAAAATGTTTTAATCACAGGAGCTGCTGGGTTTATCGGTTTTCATCTAGCTCAGCAGTTACACTTACAAGGCCATCAAGTAGGGGGCTATGATAATTTTAACACTTATTATGCACCTGAGTTAAAAAGACATCGAGCCCAACAACTTGAGAAACTAGGGATGACTGTTATAGAAGGAGATATCTGTGATTACTCCTTTCTATTAGAGGTAGTTAAGAAACAAGCCATTACCCATATCGTGCATTTGGCTGCGCAAGCAGGCGTAAGGTTTTCTCTGATTAATCCTCAAGCTTATGTGTCAGCTAATTTAGAAGGTTTTGTCAATGTATTGGAAATCTGTCGTCATTTAAAATTAAATTTAGTGTATGCTTCTTCCTCCTCAGTTTATGGCCGTAATACCAAGATTCCATTCTCTGTGAAAGATCCTACGGATCAACCGGCTAGTTTTTATGGAGTCACTAAAAAAACAAATGAGCTAATGGCCTCTACTTATCACCATCTCTATCAATTGTCGGCCATCGGTTTGCGCTTTTTTACTGTTTATGGGCCTTGGGGCAGGCCAGATATGGCTTATTACAGTTTTACAAAAGCTATTCTCGAGGATAAACCGTTAGAACTATTCAATTACGGTCATATGGAAAGGGATTTTACTTATATCGATGATATTATTAGAGGCATTAGTGCAGCTTTAGAATTAGAAAATAGTTGTGAAATTTTTAATTTAGGCAATCAGCAGCCAGAAAAATTACTTCATCTAGTAGAAATCTTAGAAAATTATTTGGGAAAAAAAGCTAATAAAAAGTTAATAGCGATGCAGCCAGGAGATGTATTGACAACTTATGCTGACATCAGCACGAGTCAGTTGCGCTTAAATTTTTTACCCAAAACTTCTTTAGAAGTAGGTTTAAAGCAGTTTATCGAATGGTACCTGCTTTATACCAATCAAAATCACTAATTTAGAACTCCTTCCTATAAAATTTTAGAATAAATTAAATTAATTTAAGAGAAATTACAATGATTCCTTTAATAATTGAACAACACAAATTAATATTAATAGATAAAAGTTTAAGTAAAAAAGAATTTAAACAGTGGGAGCGTGGACATTATGCTACACCTTACTTTGAACACTATAAATCAATAAAAAAATCTTTATATTTAATAAATAACCAAAATTTATTGAAAAAGATAGCTATAGTTATTAAAACTATTTTAGTTATTAGTATTTCTGTAATTTTACAAGTATCTTTTGACAAACTTTATCGAATCGACCATTGGAAAAAGTATCTAGCTAAAATTGAAAATAATAAATTTAATATTTTAAAAAATGCAGCTTACGCTGGACGTTATGATCTTGTAAAATATATCATTGAATCGGAAAATCTTAATAATAAGGATTTATTTATGCCTCTAACTAATGCCAGTATGTGTGGACATAAGAAAATTGCAAAAAAAATTTTAGAAAAAATAGATATGAAACAGGATTTAGATCTGCAGAGTAGAAAAGAATTATTAGCGGCTAGTCTTATTAGTTCTAGATACCAACAAAAAGAAATTGCTACGCTTATAAAAAAAAAGTATGATACATGGTTAGCCTTTAAATCAGAATAAGCTAACCCTCTCCTTTATTCGATTCTTAAAAAATAAGACAATTAATCGACATAACGAGCTTAATCCTTTTCAAATATTCAACAAAAAAATAGAATTTGCTTTTTAAACATCAGTAGTCAGAGGTTGCAAGAGATATGCGTCACATTTATCATCTATTTTTTCTTGCTTTAACCTTGCTAGTAGTTTGCAATTGTTCCCCTAAAAAGTATGAGATCGATCAAGAATGGACAAAAAAAATTGATAGTCCAGAGCTCACTTATGCCATTCAGCATTATTTATCCTATCTAAGACACGAAAAGCACTTGAGATTAGAAGATACGCGTATTTACTACAATAGTAGTATCAATACCATCCGCATGGAATTCACAAGCCAAGATATTCTCGAATTGCGAGAAGCTAGATTTTTGATAGTCGATTTAGTCGAGGGTTTATTGGCAGAACTCAATCGCAATCCCATCTTAGGTCCCCAATTTATCACCTATCCATTGACAGCTGACCAATTAGAAATTTATATTAGCTATGACAGTTTTTATGGGCTTATCCAAGATCCCTATTTTGTAGGCTATATCCAATTAGAAGAGGGGATTGTCACTTATTATGCTTTTGACACTAAATATACGAACCAAACAGCTTGGAGTAAACGCAAAGAACCCTATTTTAAAACGCGCGAATTAGCTATTTACGAGCGTGAAGCAGAAGAGATGTTTAAAGAAACCATGGACATGCAAAAGCATTCTCCCTTAAAAGAGCAATATATTTCTCCTGATAAAGAGATTCCCCGCTATTTTTCTCCCCATAAACCTCACTATATTTTTAAAGATTGATCGTTTAAATTGATCTAAATTTTTTCTTAATTACTAAAATACTTACTTAATAAATAAGGCGATTATGTCAGCTCTTCCTCCTATATGGCAACTTGCAAATAACCTGGCTTGCTTATTTCAAGCAGCCGAAAATGATCCTCCTACTAAAACAGAAGAAAATTTTTCTATAGAAGAGATGACTACAGGACTTTATCCCAATATCCTTTGGAAAGGACATACATTAAATTATAAAGGCATTCATCAAGTCTACTATGCTGTTGTCCGTTGGTTAGATCGTTTTGTCTGCCTTTTATCAGGTAGAAAAAAAGATCGGGTAACTTTAGCTGTGGAACGCATTTTTAGTGAGATTCAAGAGTTAAATAAAGCTTACTTAAAGGAATTAACTACTAACCATTTAGTTACTTATCAAGCCTATCTCAAAGAGGCTTGCGGCATACGTTCATCTAAGGAAAATAAAATTGATCAAGCTACAGAAGCTATCAAGGAGTATTATTTAGCTACGCGTAAGTTTTTTTTTATAGAGGCTAGACAGTATCCTCGCATTGCAGCCTTTATAAAAAAATTTTTTCATAAAGAGGATTTTAAAAATAGCTTATTGATTGAGCGTTACTACAATGAAATTAACTTACGTGCACAGTTAAATGAAACTCCTCCTTATTCGCTCATTATCCAATTAGCTAAAAATAGCCTGTTAGAAGAATCAGATTTAAGCAAATGGGATAAATTTGTCGAACAATTAGTTAAATCTTCGATTACGGATGAAGTTCTACATCAAGGTCTAAAAGCTATCCTCGATCATGCTAGTGAGTACCATATGACTCAAGCAGAAATAGAAGACAATCGCCTACCCGATCTATATTTATTGGAAAGAAGAATTGTAGAGACGGTTTATAAATTAATTGAAGCAAATATTATACTAGATCGTAAAAGATTATTTGAAAAAAGTACTCCTTGCCATGCCGCCTGGAGAAGCAGTTTAAAAGAGGGAAGTGTCCTCACATCTCAAGAAATTGTAAGAGAGGGGCCAAAATTATATGCCATCTGCCATAAAATTAGTTTAGGTGAACAGGTAGGTAAAAAGATAAAGAAGACAGCCCAGTCTAGCGATAATCACATCTTTTTTGAAATTAAAGAGTATTATATTTCTGCTAGAAGAGAGATTACAGAGGGATTTGAGTTAGAAGATATTGTAGGCAGCTTTTCAATAGCAATGGTTAAACAGCAAGCAGAGGAACAGTTAGTATGGATAGGTAGTAATCCCTCTACGATTGGAATTGTACAAACATATAGACCCTCAGATGATGAGGATGCAAATGATCCTCAAGCCTTAGAATTGCCTTTACCCGATATAGAATTTATTGACCCTCAAGGAAGATTTGCTGTCATAGAAAAATTAAAAGAATCAGTAGGAGGCACTAATTGGAAAGAAAAAATGCAAGAAAAAGAGTATCAAGCTCCTCTGATTGAATTCTTAAAGCATTTAAATAAAGAAAATTATCTCGTTACGCCCTTTGAACCCCATTATTTTATGTTTGATAAAGAGGGTGTGTTAAACTGTACAAGGGTAACACAAAAAATAGAGTATAGCCTTGCAGAATTTGAGACTTTTGTCTTTAAGCTAGCAGAAGGAGAAGTTAATATTTTTCAAACCTTTTTAAGAGAATCAGGCTTTTATGAGCATGAACAAGCTGTAATTATAGAAAAAATAGTGAAGAAGTTATTTGACAAAGATTTTAATTACGACAAAGAGATTAAACTCAATCAGGTAGAAGGAGTATTAAAAGAGGAGCTTATCAAATTATTAAAGGATTTAGAGGCCTTATACGAGAGATGTTATCTTCAACTAGCTCTAACCATGCCTACTCAACTGACTGAAACACAAAGCAATAAAATTAAGGAGAAGATTCTTTATTTTTATCAACAGAGTGGGGCTAGAACACACGTATGGCCTGATTTGCAAGATAAAGTAGTTTTAGCCCTGAGGAGTTAACATAGCAATTGTTCCATGTCTCCCACAGGAGGGATTATAACGGTTAGAAAAGTAATCGTTAGGATTAGCATACGTGTCAATTTTAGCTAGCTGAATGTGATGTTTTAATACATGGGCTTCTAACAGCTGCTGCTCGCTAATAGCCCAAAAATCAAAGGTGTTAGGCTTAACTTGAAATTGCCAAAAAGATTCAGGGAGTTCTTGGCGATAATGAATGAACTCTGCATTTTCAGGTCCTAAACTTGGTGAGATACCAATCAGTAGATCTTCTGCTCGACTGCCAAATAGAGTTTGCATCGAGTTAATCGTAGAAGCATAAATATTTTGTACAGAACCTCTCCATCCACAATGGACCATCGCCAAAGCATGATGCATGGGATCATAAATAATAGCTGCTTGGCAATCTGCATGATGAATGAGCAGCCCAACAGAAGATAAAGTTGTGGCTAAAGCATCGCTAGGAGGTACTGCTTGTTGAACATCAGTGAGGATAGTTAATAACTTTCCATGAATTTGTTTCGCCCATTTTAAGTGAGTAAAGGATAGAATTTTAGTTACTTTTGCCAAGTTAGCGTCTACACAAGCTGGGTTATCTCCTACATAAGGAGAGAGATTAAGAGAGGTTTTATCTCCACCGCTTATACCGCCTTGTTTCAAAAAAATAGCGTGTTTTAAATAAGGAATATCAGCTAGCAGTTCAAATTCTAGCCAGTGAACACTCTCTTTTTCTTTAAATAACATGATAGATTAATGCTTCGAAATTAAACTATTGCTATTTTAGCAAAGGTAAAGATAAGCTGTAAAATAAAAATTTAATCAATACTCATGTGTCATCATCCTCACCATTCTAATTGCAACTCCATTTCTACCTTTGCACTTATTGTATGGATTAGCAGTATTATTTTATTAATCAGCGGCTTTTGGCGTGCTTTTCCATCATAGAGAGGAAATTAAAATAAAAAATTTAAGTAAAAGATGTCTATTAACAAAAAAGGTAAAAAATTTAAATTAAAGTGAGTAAAAATTTATGAGCTACTGTTCTCCTTCTCCTATCTCTTCTGGAATAAATCATCTTAATAATCCATGTACCCCTTCTCCTCTTCCTAGTTATTATAAGCCTTTAGAAGCAGTTTGCTGCGTAGCTATGGCCCTATTTGGAGTAACTTTAGCACCTAAATTATTTGTAACAGGTTTAGTAGTAGGCGCTCTTTACCAATTCACTTTAAAGATTTTTAGTGTAGAGAGTGAAATTGCTAGAAAAAGTCGTCCAGGTTGTGGAGAAGGGAATGGAGAGCTTTACATGGGTAGAGGGTTATTTCCTTATGAGATTATCGCTATCACAGCTTTCCTCTTTTTTGAACATATGAAACATCATCCTCAATTTTTTGTGCCTTTGCTTGGAGGATTTTTAGGTATACGTGCCTTCCTATTAATAGATAAATATTGTTATCTTAGGCTATAATTTTTAACAGACTAACTGCTTTTTAGTCCTTTTAAGGCTTCTAAAATAGTTTAAAAAACTAATTTTAACTAGTATGACTCTTGATCGTCTGCATTTTACCATCCCTTTTAAAGCCAATAAAGTTTTAAATATCTTTCTGATTGCTCTCTTTTTTATTGTTTTGCGAGTTTGGTATTTGTCCGTTATTCAGTATGATCAAAGAGTAGAAGAATCGCGCAAACCTCAAAGACGTTCGATTGTAAAATCTGCTAAAAGGGGTACAATCAGAGATCGATTTAACTATCCTTTAGCCCTTAATCAAGTGCATTATAATGCAGCTATTATCTATGCCCCTTTAAAGCAGATTCCGGCTTTAGGTTGGTCAATAGACAAAGGAAAAAAGCAGCGCTATTTTAAACGCAAAGCCTATGTTGCAGCCCTTGCTCAGTTATTAGGTAAAGAACTTGCTCTAGATCCCGAACGGCTAGAGGATCTTATCTATTCTAAAGCTGCGCTCTACTACAATTTGCCTTTTGTCATTAAAGAAGATATTAGTGAAAAAGAGTACTACCGTTTAAAAATGTTAGAAAAAGAGTGGATAGGCATCCATACGCAGCTGACTTCAAAACGGTGTTATCCGTATGGCAAAGTAGCAGGCGATCTCATCGGTTATATGGGAGCTATCAACCGGCAAGAATATGAAGCTATTCTAGAAGAGATGCAAACTTTAGAAATTTATTTGAGAGAATGTGATGAAGGAGTCACTCCTGAATGGTTGGGAGGGGCCTTAACTCCTATCGAAGCTGCTAAACGCCTGCAAGATCTGCAGGAATATGCTTATAATCTAAATGATTATGTAGGCAAAACAGGCATAGAAGGGCGGTTTGAACAAATTTTAAGAGGTTATCAGGGGCAAAAAATCTATTCATCGGATGCACGCGGCAATTTTTTAAGAGAGTTGCCAGGTTTTCGCAAAGCTCTGTCAGGCCATCGACTATTGTTGACCCTTTCTGTAGAATTACAAGAATATGCCGAGAAGCTTTTAGCGCAAAATGAAAGAATTAGAGAACCTAAGGCTGCTCGACCCGATTCTACTAAACAAACTCTTTTTGGTTTGCGTCAACCATGGATTAAGGGAGGAGGAATTGTAGCGATGGATCCTAAAACAGGTGAAATTTTAGCGATGGCTTCCTATCCACGTATAGATCCCAATGATTTTATTTCCTCTGGACAAGTAGAAAAACATAGGCAAAAACAGAGTCATATTGGGCGTTGGTTTGAAAGTGAAACTTATTTAGCAGAATTATGGGATCAGAAAACTGATTTAGAAAAAGAATTATTTGATGATAATCAGCAACGCTTTTATGAAGAACAGAAAAAAATAGATTGGGAAGGGTATCTCTCTTTTATTCTACCCCAACAAAGCCCCATTTTGACTACTTTAAATCGTCTAGACACAGTAGCTGATGCTGTTAAAATTCAGCTAGTATTTGAAAGGTTGCTTCTATTAAGTGGACAAACAAATAGTTATTACGCGGTTAATAGCTTATATACGGAACAGGGGCATACATTTTATGGAAATAGAAATGAAGAAGAGCTAAAAAAAATTGATAAAAGATTTAAGCTGCAGCCTCAAACTATAGCCCATTTAAAAAAACAACTCGATTACTTTTTTCTTTCTCTTTCTTCTAATTACGATAAAGTTTTGTTAGTCGATCTCTATCGTTTAAGTGTACAAGCCAACTCTTTTTCGACAGAAATTTTAAAAAAATTAGGTAAAATTAAGTTAGCAACTTATCGAGATATGAGTGCCGATAAAGAGAAGATACTCGAACTGACAAAAAAAATGGCTAAAGAGATTTTTCACGATCAACAGTTTAAAATTTGGCGTTCAAAAAATGAAAAAATTTTTTTAAAAGAAAAGAGAGCGTTAGAAAAATTAAACCATCAGTATGCCAAGCCCTATCTAGATTATTTAGATAGTCAAGAAAATGAGGATTTTCAAAATTTTTGGAAACAGCATGCTAAAGAGTTTCTGTTAGCTTTTTTATGTGGCACTGTTTCTGAACAAGTAGATCTTCAGCCCTACTTTGTTTACTACCTTCAATGGCATCAAGAGATCAAACAAGGAGCGCATACTCAATTAACTTGGTTTTCATCTTATAGGCATTTGCAACAAAATTTACAAAGTCTAAATCAAGAGGTAGCTTCTAATTTTTTAGATACGATGCGTGGTTTTAAAGATCTTAACCGTCCTCTTTTAGGATCCTATAAGCAACTAAGAAAAAAAGGAGGCGTACAAATAGAAAAGAGTTTAGCAACAGCCTTTTATCCCATAAAAGGCTTTAATTATTCTCGCTCTCAACTCTATAGACAAGTGTCACCTCTAGGTTCAATTTTTAAAGTAATTACAGCGTATGCTGCTCTTAAACAACTTTATCTAGATTTTAAAGAGAAAGGCGAATTAACGGCTGTGCAATTAAATCCTTTAGAAATGATCGATCATACTCATCGCAGAGTTAAAGATCTTTATGTGGGTTTTCATGCAGATGGTAAACCTCTTCCGCGCGCTTATAAAGGAGGACGGCTTCCTAAAAGTACGCGCTCTATTGGTAAGATTGATCTAAATAAAGCTTTAGAAACCTCCAGTAATCCCTATTTTTCCCTATTAGCAGGAGACATTCTAAAAAATCCGGAAGATTTAGCTGAAGCAGCGCGTCAATTTTCTTTTGGTCAAAAAACAGGCATTGAATTACCGGCCGAGTTACCAGGTTATATTCCTACAGATTTAACAACTAATCGGACAGGCTTATATGCTACAGCCATTGGTCAGCATACATTAGGTGTCACTCCTTTGCAAACAGCTGTGATGTTAGCAGCACTTAGCAATGGAGGTAAAATTTTAAAACCTAAAATCGTTAAACTCACTTTAGGAGGAAAACCAAAAAGAAAAAATATCCAAAATTTATTATTTTATAAGCAAGAAACAGCGCCTTTAGTAGTTAGTGAAAACAGCATACCTCATTTGATTAATCAGTATCCTACGACTATTCAACGAGAGATTTTTCTTCCTCCTGTCATTCGTCAGATCTTATTAGAGGGCATGCATCGCGTCGTGATTAAAACTCAAGAGGAAAGTTTAGCTGCCTTATCCCATTTTTATAAAAATTATCCGGAAGCAATTAGTGACTATCTTGAACTTAGAGAAGAGTTAGTGGGTAAGACGAGTACAGCTGAAACTGTAGAAAACCTCAATTTAGATTTGACGACAGGCACAAATTTATATACGCATGTCTGGTTTGGAGGCATTGCTTTTGATCATACAAAAAATGTCAAAAAACTAACTTTTCACGATCGTTTTGGTGAACCCGAACTCGTAGTCGTCATTTATTTAAGATATGGAGCTTATGGAAAAGAAGCTGCGCCCTTAGCTGCTCAAATTGTACGCAAATGGCGCGAAATTAAAGAAAAAGAGCAAAAAACGCAATTACTTAAAGCAGTTTTTTAGTTAAATAGTTATCTTTTTTGTTTTTATAGACCTAAATAGAGAATTTCAATAGTAGCACCTATAGGTCTCTGTAATTGAACAGAACCTGATCTAGAATTGCTTATGCGTAGAGTAGAATTAAGTATTGTTGTCCTAAAGTTTTTTTGAATGATAAAAGGGGATCCGCTAGTTACAAAATTCTGATTACCAAGGTTAGCGCCATTGATCTCAAAATCGAAAACTGCATTTGGAGCAGAAAGAGTATTAACATAAGTAATCAACTGAATACTGTATAAGCCTATACTAGCTAAGTTAAAAGTGCTGATGTTGTTGTTATTAAGCTGCGTAATGACTGATCCAGTTATTATAGGAAGAGAGTTAAAATCAAAGTAATTTCTAATTATAGCATCGGTAGTAAAGTTAAATAAAGAATCTACAAATCCATTTTGACCTATTGTTCCTGAATGGCCTTGTGCTCCTATAGGTCCTGCCATGCCTGTATCTCCTCTCCTCCCTTTAGGACCTTGTAGGCCTCTTACTCCTGGTAAGCCCTGTGGCCCTTTTGCACCTTGTATGCCGAGAGGACCTTCTACAAACTTTTGACAGTTTAATTGTTGATCAGCTAGATTAACTAGAACATATTCTTGTGTAAAACTAGGAGAAAACAAAGTCAAAATAAGCATGAGTTGAAGTAAAAGAGAATGAGAAAGATAAGACATAGCTATAATTCCTGCCTAGTAATTTAAGGGCCTAAATAGTTAATTTCAAATAAAGTAAAATTAGTAAAACTAGTTTGAACAGTCACTTCGCTAGAATTGATGACTTTTAAATTGGAATAAGCGTCTACCCTAACATGGCGTTGAATAGGATAAGGACAAACATCGGCAGAAAAGCTATTATTGTTAGTAGCTAAAGTTATTCCATTAATTTCAAAATTAAAAGATCCATTATCAGAAGTAATATTAGCTAATAATCTAAGGCTGTAAACACCAGCCTTAACTAATACAAAATTTTCTGTATCGACTTGCCCAATAATTGTACCAGTACTAATTGGAGTAGCCACAAAATCTAAGGCTTCTCCTGGAACAAGCGTATTATTAAAGGTAACTGTATAAAAAGAGCTGATTGTATTATCCTGGCCGGCTATACCTGGTAATCCTGTCAAGCCTGTAGCTCCGATAGGACCTTGTCTTCCTCTAATTCCAGGTAAACCGCGGGGTCCTGTTTGACCTGTAACACCTAGATCACCATCAGGCCCCTTAGGACCTCTTGGTCCTCTTTCTATAGAAACACAAGGTTTAGCAGGGATGTAATCGGCTTGTAAATAAACAGAAGAGAGAGTAAAACTGAGAAAAATTAAAAAATGCAGAGATAAAGAAAATGACATAGTTGACTCTTTTTAAATTAAAAACACTGTTTAATTAACTTATCATCTCAATTTAAAGTGATTTAAAATCATAAGCATATAGATCAACTAATGACTAGGTCCTAAGTAAGTAAGCTCAATGGAAGCTGGAGGATTATTTTTAAGTTGAATAGCGTGGGATCCTGTATTAACTACTCTTAAAACACTCATGGGCATTTCTACTACAAAATTAGCCTGAATCGAACAAATCTTACTATTTAAAAGAGATTGATTAGCAATAACCATACTATTTAAAGATAAACCTACTGCTTCTTGCCCTGTGAAGAAAGGGTTTGTAACATAAAGGACAAGTTTAGCACGATAAACACCAGCATTAACTAAAGTAAATTGATCAACACCTACCTGAATAATAGCCGTGCCTTTCATTACTACTGATTCTGGATTGAAAGTTAGAGAACTATTTTGAGGAAATAAAGAATTTAAGCCAAGCACAAAAAGGGAATTAGCTACTCCATTTTGACCAGCTAAGCCTTGTGATCCAGTAGCTCCAGTTGCACCGCTAGGACCTGGCAAACCTCTTTTGCCTGTAATGCCCGGAGCGCCAGTAGCGCCTATCATCCCTTGAGCACCTCTATCACCTGGTAATCCCATAGGTCCTAGCGGACCTTGAAAAACTTTCTGACAAGAAAAAGAAGAGTCTAAGCAATTAGGAGCATAAGCAACTGCTCGCACACTGACAGGAATAGAAAGAGCTAAAACTAGAGCTAGTAAGTTAAAAGTTAGAAATCTTGGATTCAATAACATTTAGAGCTCCTCTCTTATAAAATTGAGTGAGGATTTAGTTAGAATCCCCTTTTATCAAAATTTTATTTTAATAAAAAGTTAAAGAAAAGTCAACTCTTTAAGCGCTTAGGACTAAAAACAAAGCTTAGTTTGGCTCCTTCCGGTTTAGTAGTTATGATTTCTATAAAAGGAGTTAAATCGTGTAATCTTTCTTCTGTAACACTAATAGCTACATGATTAAAACGTTTAGCTAGTCCTTCTGCTTCTCCACTCAATAAGTTAGCTTTACTAACTAATAAAATGTGATGGTATTTTTGACTGACTTCTTTTAGATAGGTTTGAAAACGTATAGAACTAAGCAGTTCATTTGCTTGACTAGAGAGCCCACCTGGAATAATAAAATCATAGTATTTATCTTGTTGAATATGAGGCATGTCAATTTGTCCTTCTAGAAATTGCAATAAACCAGTAGACGTATCTTTAAAAGAATCAAAAGAGAGAGGAATAATTAAAACGCGTTGTCCCTGTTTACTCAATAAAGTAGCAAGATTTGTAGAGTAATCCTTTCCATTGCCAATCAGCAAAAGTACAAGCTGTCCTAATGTAGAGAAATTTTCATTTGGAAAAAAGTAATGACTAAGACGGCGTAAAGTATCTAAATCTTGGATAGGCAACTGATTAAAAGTAGGAGGGACAGATTGATCTGTCAAAGTGCCGCTAACATGTTGATCAGAAAATTTTAGATTATCTAATGTAGCAGGAATGCCTTTAATAATGGAACGTCCTAAGATAAAACTAGAATAGCCCATCAAACCACTTAAACCTCCCAGCAGGGCAAAGAATAAGGGATAAGAGCTAATCGGATGAATGGGAGAAAAGGCATAATCTAAAGGAGCTGAACGGGAAACATCTAATTGAGCAGAAATATTTTTCTGTTCAACTGATTTAGTAATCTCTTCCATTACTTTGCGACTAATCTCTAATTGTTGATCGACAAGTTTTTCTGAAGCCCATTTAGCAGGCATTTTAGTCATCTCTTGCTGAATAACTTGTTGTTGATAGGCAATTGCTGTTTTTTCCTGTTGTATAGTGCTAATGCGCGTATCGATCAGGTCGCGCAAATGCTGTTCTAAAACAGAAATTTTTTGTTGAATGAGCTCAAGCTGAGTATTTTGAATCGCTAAAATTTTATCTAAATAGAGGTTTTTTCGCAAATTGAGCAGCTGCATCATTTGAGCTAAATGCAAAGACAAAAATCTCTTTTGTTGACTAATCTCTACTTTTAACCGGTCTATTTCGCGTTGACTCCTGTTATCTTGATCTTTTACCATTAAAACTAAATTACTAGCTCTTGTAATAATTTCTTTACTCACTGTATCTTCCAAAACTGAACTAAGTGAACTAATTTCAAATTGTGGATCTTTTAGCTGATCTAGGATAAAAGCATAATGGAGATGTTGAGCTTCAATCTCATTGAGAGTCTGACTATAATGAATATAAAGCTGATTGGCGGTAGGCAGGTCGATTCCTTGAAATTCTTGTAAAGGCCCCTGCTGATGCGTGAGTCTTTCCTCTATTACTTTTTCTTCAACGGCTAAAATATGGATTAAATTATTGAGATAGGCATTAAAGTTGCGGTGGCATTCAGTTAGACAGGTTTGGGTATAAGTCTTTAACGCAGGAAGCGCTTCTTGAAATGCTAACTCTTTTTCTTTTATTTTATGCTGCCAATCATTAACTCGATACTTATCTTGACTAAGTAAAGTAAGAGGAGCTGAAGTTTTATTATTTTGCAAAGAGAAGAGTAGGTTTTTTGCTTCTTCACGCGTCGCTTTAATCTCTTCTAATTCTGTACTTTGGTCAGCAAAAGCTCTTTTAGAAGTTTGAGGATTAAATTCAGTATTGCGTAGGGCAATTTCAATCGAGTCGCTTTGCTGACGATGACTTCTAATCTCAGCTAAAATCTGATTGATAGAGAGGGTATCTCCTCCCTCAATCAAATATCTATCCTTAAAAATTAGTCCTGCTTCTTTAGCTTGGGTTAATTTATGCAATTCCATATCCAATAGCATGAGTTTTTGCGTATGGGATTGCTGAGTTTGAAACAAAAAATCTATAGTAGCCATGCTAGAAGAAAGAGCATGGGCATGCTCTTCCATCATAGACTTGAGTCTATCAGTCGTCTCTTCCCTGCGTTGATTGAGATAGGCAAGATGCTGGTTAGCGACTACGCGGTGTTCTGTTTTTAGATAATCTTGATAAAGAGACATAATGGAATCGAGATAAGCATTGGCAATCTGGCGTTTGGGATAGTTAAAACTGAGTTTTATCAAAGATTTATCTTTACTATCTGTATCGCAAGCAAAACAGGAAGTTAAATTTTTAGCTACAAGCGTGAGGGGATTGATCAAAAGCTTAAAAGTACTGTTTTTCAAGGGTTCGCTGCTTGCCAATCTCTCTTGCTCTCTATCTAGCTTTAGGTTTTCTGAATTTAAACTCTTATGGCGTAATCGCGTTATGGTGAAAGTATAAAATGGAGTGCTAAAAGGATGATCTAACTCTCCTATGCCTATCTCTTCTCCTTTTTTATCATAGGCTACGTAGTTTTCATCAGAGGTAAATTTAATTTTTAAATTAAGTGGAACTTCACCCGTGTAATTCACGCTAGACACAGTTAAGGACTCATCTAAGTCTTTAATTACAGGTTCTTTACTATTTCGCCAATAGGCTAATTCTATTTTTAGATTGTTGCTAATATTGCGAAAAAGAGGAAAATTAACTTTATCTTTTTTTATCGATGCTTGAATCGCTAGTAAATGAATGGCTTCTTCTCTAATTTTACGCGATTTCATCACAGACACAGCTATATTTTCATTAGAGTCTGCTCCTCCTAATACTAAATTGATCGTGCGATTGACTTCAGGAGAAGTACCATGGGCTTTCTCGCGAAAAGTGGCTTCCGATTTATAGAGAGGAGTTGTAGATAAAGCAAATAAACCAGCTAAACTAGCAAAACCCAAAGTAAAAACTAATAATTTTGTTTTTGATCTTTTTAAGATTAAAAAGAGATCGGAGAAAGTTAAAAGAGTCGTATTGTCATCTGCTTGTCTAATTTTCATTTATTGCTCCTTAAATCTTCTTTTACTAGATTTTTTTCACAAAAAATCTAATCTATAGCACCTCTATAAATGCTAAAACCTGTCTGCAGTCCATTCATACTGGGAAATAGTTGGCTAATAAAATGGTTCCATTCCGTAATAGGCGTAGCTGAAACATAGACAGTATCGCCCGGCATCAGTAATAAACTATCGTTTGGAAGATGGATGATATGCTGCCAGGATAGCACGTAAATTTTAGGGCAGAGGAGATTGCCTCGGATGACTTGTATATGCTCTCTATCCCCCGTAAAAGGAATGCCACGGGCCATTACTAGTGCTTCGCGCAAAGAGATGTAACCATAAGGTAAATTAACGGCTTTAGGTTCGCCTACCTCGCCCATCATCATGACAGTTGCATCAGAAGCTGTAGCTATAAAAATTTTATCGCCGCCTCTCATTACAATATTTTGTGACATGTCTCCTTGATTGAGGAGTTGATGAAAATCAATCGCCAAAGGCTTACCCTCTCTTAAAACATAACTCATGAAGAGATTTGCATGAGGAGCAATCGTAGCTTTGGAGATGACTTCATAAAGACGGATTTTACCATCGACGGCTACAGTAGATGTTTGGACAAGCCCTGTAAGCTCCACTTTGCGCGTTAAACGATCTTTATAGGTTACAAAAACTTCAACATCTTTGATCTGTTTA
This sequence comes from Parachlamydiaceae bacterium, assembly GCA_965200675.1. Taxonomy (GTDB): domain Bacteria; phylum Chlamydiota; class Chlamydiia; order Chlamydiales; family Parachlamydiaceae; genus CBDAUP01. The sequence continues at coordinate 790,188 of CBDAUP010000002.1, forward strand.
TTAAATTCTACTTTTAAACTCTCTCTTGCTTCATCTAGAGTGAGTCCTGCTACGTAGATAGATGGAATATCGGGAATATCGACTCGACCTTTATAGACTTTAAATCCACCTACAGTGTGGTTAATGAATTGAATAGATTCCATTAAATCTTTGCGAGAAGGGTGGTAGATAGCAATATTGAGAATATCATCTTCTGCGATGACATCTTTATATTCTAGCATGTAGTCAGCAGGCAATTCATCCACTTCATAGCCTTCCATCTCTAAAATAGCTAGTTTACCCTGGCGAATTTTATAAGAATCAATTACAAATTCATCCGCCCCCATGATGTCATAATCATGACAAGGAGGAGAACAGGCAGCTAAACAGAGACATAAACAGAAAATTAAAACGACTCGCATCTCTTATTTCCTAGTGTTAGTCTGTAAACTTTTACCTGATGGAGAATAAAAATAAAAGCTTTTTATTTAGTTACAGACAGAGTAGAAAATGAAAATTTTTAATTTTCATTGCAGAAAATGGAGTAATATTAGTAGGATATTCCTTTATATTAAGATATGTTAAGAACGTTTGATTAGATAAGGAGAGATGGCTGAGCGGCCGAAAGCACGTCCCTGCTAAGGACGCATACCTCTCAAGGGTATCGAGGGTTCGAATCCCTCTCTCTCCACATGAAGACTTTGAAGATTTTTCTTCAAAGTCTTTTTTTTTGCCCATAAAAGAGGCTAATGACATAAGTAGAACCTGCTACTAGAGCAATCGTAGCTCCTCCTGGCCAATCTAAATAATAAGCGCACATTGTGCCGATAAAGCAAAATAAGCAGCTTAAAATTACGGCTAAAAACATAATAGAGGAAAGGCGACAAGTAAAGATATTGGCAATCGCTGCTGGAATCGTCAACATAGTCATGACTAAAAGAACGCCTACTACTTGGATAAGTAGCACAATCGAAACAGCTGTCAAGACTAATAAAGTTAGGTAAAGAGAGCTAACAGAAATACCTTGCAAGCTGGCTTGCTCTTCATCAAAACAGATTGCCAAAAAACGCTTATGCAAACAAGCAACAGTTAGGAGAATAAAAATATCTAAACTAAATAAGATGTAGAGGTCAGTCGGAGTCACCCATAAAATGTTGCCCACTAAAAAATTAGTTAACTCTACATTAAATCCAGGTGTTTGAGAAATGAATAAAACGCCGATGGCCATGCCTACTGCCCATAGAGCGGCAATCACGGAATCTTCCCGTTGACGGTAATAAAGATGAATCCATCCTAAAATAAGCGCAGACAAAATAGCTGCAATTAATGCCCCATAGAGAGGATCCATCCAGGTAATGCCTTTAGCTCGTTCTAACCATAAGCAAATGCCAATGCCGCTTAGGACAGAATGCGAAATACTGCCGCTAATGAAACCAATGCGCTTGACAACTACGTAAGAGCCTATAATTCCGCTAACTATAGAAGACGCAAGACCTGCGATGACTGCAGACAGAAGAAGAGGATTGGTTTCCAGGGCTTCGAAAAAAGAGAAAAAAGGTAGTGTCATATTTTATAATTCAATCTAACTATTTATTTTGATGAAGGTAACGCATACAAACCTAAAGCAAAGTGCTCGCATACTTCTTGAGGAAGTAAACTCACTACATTTTTTTGTACGCATAATACTCTTTCGATAATATCAATCGCAATTTTTAGATCATGCGTAACCATCATAATCGTTAATTTTCCTTTTAAATCTCGTAGGATAGCATAGATATCAGCTTGGGCTTTGGTGTCTACACTATTAGTCGGTTCATCCAGTAACAGTAAACTGGGTTGAGAAGCTAAAGCTCTCGCAATCAGTACACGCTGCGCTTGACCGCCTGACAAATTGCCAAAGGATGCTTTGCGAAAAGCTAACATGCCTACCTTATCTAATGCCTCTTCTGCTGCTAAGTAATCTAACTTGCTGTATTTGCCATACCAGGGTAAATAGGAAAGCCGTCCGGAAAGGGTTAGTTCCATAACTGAAATGGGAAATTGACGATCGAAACGCAGACTTTGAGGGACATAGGCAATTTTTTTATGAGGACAAGAATGCGATTGATCAAAAATTTTAATCGATCCTTCAGTTGGTTGCAGAAAGCCTAGGATTAACTTAAGCAGAGTCGTTTTTCCTCCTCCGTTCGGTCCAATCAGTCCTACAAATTCATTAGAGGCTACTTCAAAGGATACTTGACGAAGAACAGGCTCCTCTTCATAGATAAAAGAGAGATTTTCAACTTTGACAATGGCATTCATTTTTTATTGTACTGCAATTTGCTGCGCTATCTGACGCATAGTGGAAAAATAATTTTCAGCATAGGGTTCTAAATTGATAACTCTACATCCTAGTTCAGCAGCAATGAGACGCGCGCCTTTATTGCTATACTGACTTTGCACAAAAATAGTTTTAATCTGCTCTTTTTTAGCAATATCAAATAAACGAGTCAGTTGACGTGGGGTAGGATCTTTACCCTCAAATTCAATCGAAACCTGGGTTAGATTATAATCGCGGCAAAAGTAAGCATAGGCAGGATGAGAGACTAAGATCGTGCGTTTTTTTAAAGGTTGCAACAGACGATTAATCTCTTGATCTAATACTTGTAAATCAGCTAAGAGATTAACTAGATTAGCTTCATATAATGCCCGATTAGATGGGTAATGAGTGATCAATGTATTAGCTATTGTTTGGACTTGGATCTGAGCTTGGCGAGGGCTTAACCAAATATGCAAATCTTGGCAATGAGGATTAGAACAAGCATGCACATGACCTTTACTCTCATTATCTGTGATGAGCGAGACCTCTTTTCTAAGATCGACAAGCAGTAGCTGAGGTTGATAACTTTTAATTGCTTTAATGCTGCGCGCTTCAAATCCCTCTCCAATCGTAAACCACATCGCAGCATGACTTGCCGCTAGCATCTCTTTAGGAGTAGGTTCATAGGTGTGAGCACTAGCCCCTGTAGGAACCATCAGTAAAACTTTAACAGTATTTTGAGCTAGCCGCTCTAAAAAAAACTTATAAGGAGCTACACTGACCAAAAGAGTAGGAGGTTCAGCTAAAGCTACCTGATTACTAGGAGAAGCAGCGCATAAAAAAACAAAAAGGGGAGTCAACATAAAAATCAAAGAAAAAAAAGATAACCAAGAAGAAAGTTCTTTTATTTTCACTTGATGCCTATAAGAAAAGTAAGGTGCTTAAAAAATGATCATGAGAGAAGCTCTATTATTTTGCAAGTGCTTTCCATTTTACTCTTGTCCATTAAAACAGAAAAAATTATGCTTTTACTTTTATTATTAATAAAGTCTCTTAGGAAGAGTGTCCGAGTGGCTTAAGGAGCACGCTTGGAAAGCGTGTGTACGCTTAATACGTACCGTGGGTTCGAATCCCACCTCTTCCAATACTTGTGATGATCTAACACTGCTACTAGCTTATCAAACGGCTTAAGCAGTGTTACGATCGCTTTTTTATCCTTTCAAGCGCTTTCAATCAATTAACTATAATTAATTCTAGTTGTTTTTTTAGAATCGGTAGATGGGTTTTTGCTGTGTGCCACACTGTTGTTACATCAACTCCAAAGTACTCATGGATTAGGATATTTCGCATTCCACCCATTTGATCCCATGGAATATCTGGATAAAGGCGCCTTGTAGAGGGTAAGATATTTTTGCTGGCTTCACCAGTGATTTCAAAATTTCGCACTACAGCATCTATAACAAGCTCATTTTTTTTAAATTGAGTAGCTGTTATGCTTTCAATATAAGTCTCTATTTTTTGAATGGATTTCAAAATGTCTTGAATTCGAAAACGCCAATCTCTAGAAGACATATTTTGCTTCACGTAAGATTTGGGACTTCAAAGCAGGATGTAAAGCATTTTTAGTTACTAAATCAACGTTACAATCAAGAAGATTTTCCAAATAACCTTTTAAGCCTACAAAAGCAAATAATCCTCTTTTAGAGTCAAAATCAATTAAGATGTCTAGATCACTCTTAGCTGTACTTTCATTTCGTGCAACTGAGCCAAAAATTGCAAGTGTAAGAACCCCTTGTTCTGTCAATTCTTCCTGATGCTCTTTCAAAATTTTAGCAGCCGATTTTAATAACATAGCCTATCAACCATCCTTCAATCTTTCTCTTAAAAGTACCATGACAAAGGCAAAAAAGATAGAAAAATTGGTATCTCTTCTGAAGGCATAAAATAAAAGGAACTAGGCGGCAAAAGGAATCAATTCTTCAAGAAGAACGCCAAACTTACGCCAGGGAAAAGTTTGAAGATAGCTCCATGTAATAAGGCTTTAAAAATTTAAGAGAGTGCAACTTGAGAAGTTGGGCAAACGACTTATCTATTAGCTATAAGAATTTGAGATAGTTTTGCTATATCTAGTGCTTAGGTATAATTTTTTTAAAATATTCACTATATTTTAAAAAAATTTTATATAAGCTATCTTTATTAAATAGGTATTCTAATCACATACAGTACCTATATACTAGGTATTCACCTCTTAAGCAGCAAAAGGTAGCAATTTCTTAATAAAACAATCTAATGATTTAATATGATTATTAAAATAGACACATATAAATTAATGTTTTTTAATAATGATTAAATCATATAGGCTGAAATATCTATTATATTTTAATTAATATAAATTTTCATATTTGTTTAAAACAATTAAGTGTTTTTATTATTGATTTTTAAAATGAATTTTGTCATGATTAATTATAATAATTATTTAATTAAGATAAGGTTTATTAATGAATGAAATTAAAAATTCAAATTTCTCAAGTCAAAATTTTAACTTACTTGAAATAAAGGATAAGAAAGAGATCTATCAAAAAGCTAACGAATCGCAAAATGTTGATTTAGTTAGACACTTGAATAGTTTAGAGATGAAACCTGAAGTACCAAATTTTTCAGGGCCCACAATTATATCAAGTTTTATGGATATAGCTACTAAATATGATGCAATCCTCAAATTTCTGAAAGATTTAAGAAAAACAAACAGGTTACTAACTGAACGAGAATTTCAACCTTTATCTACAAAAAAATGGTTCAAAAAATCTAGTCTAACTCGACTACTTGGTTGTGATCATCTAATGAAAAAGATAAGAGAAAACCAATTAACATATATGAAAACTCCCTTAAAAATAGCAGTTATTGAAGATGTAGAAGCATTAGAAGTTAAGGGATGGGCCTACTCAGACAACATTTATGAGATCTATTCTGATCAGGTCAAAATCTATGCAGAGGAAATAAAAAGTATAGAGCGGAAACTTTCAAGGGAGGAGATCGATGAGTTAATTAAGGTTATCGCCGCAGCAAATTTTATTGACTTATGGCCTGAAAACATTGTAGTAGCAGAAGATGGAGTCTATTTTATTGATACCGAATTTAAGTCATTTGCTGGATCTATCTGTTGGGAGAAAATGGGAAGATTTGAACCGTTAATAAATGAAGAAGATAAAGTCTATTTTAAGAAAAAGATACAAGAAAAAATGGATAAACCTAAAACTATAAAAGAAAAAAATGACTATGACTTTCTTAAAAGTATTTTAAATATATTTAATGAACTTACTCCAGCCTTAATTGAAAAAAATAAAGACAAAATAGAAGAAATCAAAAATAAAATACAGAGTTTAGAGTATGTAGGAGCAAAAGAAGTAGGAAGTAATTGGACTAGACCAAATGAATTCACATTTAATCTAAAAGATATTATAAAATAAAATTTTTCTGATGCTAATTAAAACTGTTCTTAGGCTTGTATGCTTAATACATACTATAGCTTTGAACTTACTTATTGCAATTTTACCTGTTCGAGTAAGTCTAAATAAGTATCACAAGATTTGAGTCATCTAGGATCATAGCTTCATTGATAATTAACTAAATTTATCAGAATTTATAAATAAAAGGCTATGAAAAGTTATGTCATTCAAAATTACAAAATCATCAGAAACAACTAGAGATTATAATAATTCTGATTTGATAGTAAAAGAGCCTTCAATGAAAGAATCCGCACTAGTTAATCGCACAGAAAAATCTGCTTTATCTGTATTAAAGCTTATTATCTCTGAGGAGATAGTAAAGGCTAAAAATATGGACTCAAATGTAATTTTTGAAATAAGAAAAATAAATTTTAGTGATGGTAAAACAGACCAACCCATCCGAAAATTTTATGACCAATTTCAAGTAATTCAAATTGAAAATGAAGAAGAAATTTTTCTTAAAATGCCTAAAAAATGTGATGAGGCTATTCTCAAGTTTTTATTAAATGATAGGCCTTCTCCTACCTACTGTTGTGTTGACTTCTGGATGGATACAGTAGGACTTTATTCTAATAGAACTGTTAATCATGTGATAGGAAAGTGGAAAGCAAAAGAACTAGATGAAAGTTTATTGAGTTCAGGAGAGCCAATAGTTATTCACAATAAAGTTCAAGAACCTGTGCATTTTGCAGTTTATCTAACTAATGGTATTTACTTATCAGTATTTGGAATCTCCGGATGGTTAATAGCTACAACTCTTGATCAAATGAAAATTGGATTCAATGGAGTAACTGCTTATAAATTAAAACTCAGAAGAGTTAAAAAACCCATAAAAAATTTAGTTTAATTAATAGGATTTAAATTCAACTAGCTGGACAAAGACCTTGGTTTTTTTCTTCCGATCTAAAGATGTTGAAACAACATTTTGATACAGTAAAAAATAAAGCAACTAATCTAAGATTGGCAGCAGATCTTCTATCTCACGACTCTCTAGCCTCTAAAGCAAAAAATATAAAATATTCGTTAGAAATTCAGAAAATCATAAAAAGATATCGAGGAAAACCCGAGGAATTAGTTAAGGAAGCATTCAACTGGGTAACTTACCAAGCACAACTTGGATTTATTTTTTCAAATGAGAATTTAGGAAATTCAGTTGGAAACTTAGACAATTTTTTTCATCGAGGTCACTTCTTAGAATTTGATTAAATTAGCTCTAACTCTATAGGAGAGGTCAGCTTACATATTTAATCTTCGACGGTATCTTAGATTACGCGTTTTTCCAATTCGTTCAATCACTTGTTTTTTAATGAGTACATTAAGCCATCTTTGTGCTGTAGCGCGCGAGATAGAAAATTTACTGACTACATCTTGTGTAATAATTTCATTTTGAGAGTAAAATAAGGCTAAAATTCCTTCCTCTTCCGTTTGTAGTTTTATGGAGATTAATTGAGAAGAACATCTAGGTAAAATACACTTTATAAAATTGGCTCCTTCGATAATTTGAGGTTTTACAAGTCCCCAAGCTTCATAGCTTTTAAAAATAGTAATAAATCCCGTACCCATTTTCTCTACGAGGCCTCTCTCTCTAAAAATCTTACAAATGGCAGGATTACGTAAATAGGTTAACCCCTTTAGCAATTGATCCTGTTGAATAGGACCTGCAAAATCTCCTGGGCTAAATAATTCGATGCGATCATCATAGATAGAAATCTTTGAAGGCGCTTTAATATGATAATTGCGATGAACGATTAAATTGACTAAGGCTTCTCTAAAGGCTACTTCTGGTATTTCTAACTGCTCCTCTCGCACTATTCCTTTAATTGAAAATGATTTTGAGAGACGACTTAAAACAAAATGATGAGCCTGTTGAAACTGATTTAAAAGAGTTCCTTCACAATCTATTGAAGCTATAGCCTCTCTACCTTCTATACCTCGAAAATGACTGACAATGATCATCGCTTCTGAAAGAAAAGATTGAGGAGATTTTCCAAAATTTAATAGGCCTGCATAGGTAGGAAATAGCTTAGAATGCTCTTCAATAATTAGAGAGTAAGCCTTTAAAACATCGGTTGTGACTTTTGCAGCTGCCTGATTCTTTCTAGTATCAAGAAAATTTTGGACTAATTGGTTATCTAAATGATTAAGCGAAGCATTATAAGCGGGAAGTTTTTCAAAATCTATACCACAGGATTGCCATTTTAGCTCTTCAATCATAGTAGCATTAGCTACTACTGTACTTCTTCCTATACGAATATAAGTCCCTTTCTCTATTCCTTCCTGTTTTTTAAAATAGGGTTTAGTCATGCCTGATGATACCGCAATAATTATGACTATTTTATCTCCAAAAACTTGGGTAGAAATTAAAGGAATAATAGGAGGATGACACGTTTCATAAATAGTATGATTTAATGATTCGAGAAGTTGATTGAGTTGTGCTTCAGGAACTCCTACTATAGTCCGATCATCTGCAATGCCTATTATTAGTCTTCCTCCTTTTTGATTGCAGAAACCGATAATAGTTTTGATAATTTGTTCATTCTTAGGAATTTCTCTTTTGAATTCTAATAAAACAGATTCTGATTCTGGATAAAGAAATAAACTCATATTTTTGCCTCAATTTGCCTCATTAAATTTAATTATGCTTCAAATGAGGCAAATAAGGCAAATAAAATAGAATAATAAGACAAATTTTGCCTCAATTGCCTCATAAATTCTAGTAATGAGTTTATATTCTCATTTCGAGGTAAGTGAATTGATTATATGGGTGGGGATCAGGATACTTTTAGTAGAGAGATAAATTGTGGTTGAACAGATTGCTCGCGCAAGCTGTTCAAATTTTATCAGCATTATAACAGCATTTTATCTGCATTAATTAATTGGTTATAATGCAGATAAAACAAGATTTATTTGCCTTAGAGAGAAGTTAAATAAAGCTAAATAACAGTTTATTTATCTCAATCAGATGAAAAATATGTCTTTCTGTCCTTTATACTATACTTTATCAACTAAACTCCAGGCTCTATTTAAGATGCCAAGCTCATTATGGCTATTTTCTAAACTTTCCTTTACAGCTACCTGCCATCCCTTAGAACGAATAGTTTGCATCCAGCGCATTACCCAGGTCATACTAGCTCCAGTGTGTCCCTCAGAATCTAACTTGTGGCCGATTTTATAGAGTGTAGGATGATCCCAAAACATATAGCCTGTTTTTTTTGGTGGCTCTTCATCAAAAAATGACCATGCTTGTAACTCGTTAACAACTTGATAACAATGAGTTAGGGCACGTCTACTTAAGGGATCGCTCAAAAATGTAAAATCACCGGGTTGATAAGTACTAGATTGAGTTGTCATGAGAGCTAGTTGATTGCGATAATTGATTTTAATACTTTCCAATTGTCTATTTTCAATATCAATAATACTGTCTAAGGAAGAGTACTGTGATTTAAGGCAATAGTATTTTAAATCATCTAAATTATGATTTTTGAGTTTAGTTAAATATTTGACGACTACTCCAAAATTGTACTGAGGCCTTTTATCTTGATAGTATTGTTTGGCAAAATTAGCTAGAGCAGGATGTACATTTCCTCTATCATCGCATTCATACTCATAAAGTACATCTGGAGCTAGCTGGAGACAACCCAGTTTGCCTTCAGAAGCTAAGGCTTGATAGATTAGATGAACATATTTCCTACAGTGCTCATCTGCTATACAATCTAAATCTTCCTCTCGTAGCTCTAAATGATCTGGCATAGAATCATAGTTATTTTGAGTAAGAGTTATCATTTTTGTTTGTAGCAGTTGGCTTTCCTCTTTATCCTCCTTTAGACGACGTTCTAACTCTGAAATTTCAAGAGCTTGGCGTCCAAAACAGTGATAAGTCATCAAACGCTCAGCTGCTAGTTTATTATCTGTAAACTCTGTTTCTAAATACTTTGAGAGTTCTGCATAGTGTGCAGGATGCATCAGATAACTCTTTTTTTGTTCGATTAGTCCATTGTAAATTGTGGCAAACTTGTCCATATAATCGCGATAAGGCTGACCAAATCCTTCATTTTTAAATGAAAGAGGATAGAAATTATGATTATCTTTTTGCAACGTTATCTCTTTAGGCATGGATCTGAATAAAACGCGTTCTACTACTGCCTTAATCGGTTGTAAGGAAAGTAAGGTAGATTGGAGAATGACCATGGTTTTTGCAAGAAAATCAGAATCGGTAGTAGCTAGTCTACAACCTATAAGAAAACGTTCGATTTGTCGAAGTACTTTTGGATGAGCAGTATTTGTGCTTGTACTAAAAGCTAGCAAGGCTAACTTTGTAGGATGAATCCCTTGTTCTTTTTCTTCTTTCGTTAAATGAGTCCAGTAGACTGAAGTTTGATTAGTTATCATCATTTTTTTATACCTAGCCTTAATTAAATTTATTTTTTGCTAAACTATAAATGAATTAATGATAAAAACAATATTATTTTCGCTGCTGAGAAAGTCTATTTCTAAAAATAAGATGCGGATTGACTTGCAGGTTAAAAGAGAGGATCACTTTTCAGCATCTTTTTTTTCTATCATATCTAATACTTGACCCATGCCTAAAATAGTATTTGTTTTATAATCTACTAGAATCAAGCTAAAAGAATGGTCAAGATTAAAGTTGGAATGACAAAAAGAAAAGTAAGAATCAGAAGCAGGTTCAATTTTTTTCTCATTAATTGAAGTCGTCTTTGGTAATAAAATAGTTTCTGGAGTTCTAACAACTTGAAAGGATAGAGCAAAACTACCACTAAAACCCATTTCTGATAGCCCTTCCCTTAACAGCGGATTAATTTCTGCGGCTTTGTCATGGAAATCTAATTTGGGGATATGAACAGATAAGTTATTAATCTTAGAAAATCTCAATTCTCTAGTGTTAATAAGTTGAGAAATCGTTTGTTCTGTCATGTAACTTTTTAAAGTTTCTTTAGATTCTTTAATGGATCCCAAAGGATTGACTAACCAGAAGGCCATTTCACCATCCAACGACAACTCTAAGATCTGTATATTAAATTCACAATCAGAGGCTAATCTGAGATAATCACACTCTTGCTTCATCATTCTGACATGCACCTTTGTACCATCTGCATTGTAAAAACTTTCAATTGAAGTATTTTTCTGTTCAAAAGGATAACTCCAGGAGCATCTAAATATAGATAAACCTGCTACTAATAGGTCGATGTTAGGGTTGACCTCTTTCACAAAATTTTCTATTTTTTCCTCACTATTTTCGGTATTTTTGGCTATTGCTTGATTGATAGCATCCTTAGCCTCTTCAAAGTCATTAAATAAAAAAGTTTCAGTAGCATCATAGTAATGATTGAGAATGTATGGGTCTTGTGTAATAGATTTACTTTGTTTAGATAAAGCAATAAAGTTTCTCTGTTGAAAATTAAAGCCTATTTTGGATGTTTTTAATAAAGAAGAAGTGCTATTTTGACTGCGATTTTGAAACTGTCTCAACCAGTTTTTAGTATGATCATGCCAGTCTAGCTCAAAGAGCTGATTGAGATGGAGAATTTTTTTAAAAACATCTTTTAATTTTTCAGGACTACTTAGCAATAATAAGGATAAAGAAGCAATTAAAGTAGGGGTAAAAAAGAGAAAATTTTTGTTTTTTTCTATTTGTTGTTTAGTCTGTGTTTTTTGATAAAAATTAATAGCCGAAGCATTGATAGCCTGTTGACATAGCCTATTGATCTTTTTAGCTTCCTGATTTAATCTATCTAAAATAGCAAAAACATCATGACGCAGGTCTGGCTCATCTGTTGTTGTCTGAGTACAAGCTGGAGTTTGAGTATAAGCTGAAGTTTGTATAAGGCCAGTCATCATCAGAAATACTCCAAAAATTTACTTAGAAAATACAAAATAAATTTTTAGAGTGTTGATGTCAATTATTAATTTAATTTACTCTTATTAAACTCATTTTAGTTTAAGTTTAAGATAATCTGTTAACAATTGAATCTTTATTTAGTAGTAATGATAAACTCAATTAGCTGCTCCTTTTTGAATAGCTTGCCACTCTGCTTGCGTGCACTTGGTTGGCCAATTGCGCCAGCCCTCTTGATTTCGATAAGCTGGAAATTCCTCGGACTGGACCACATGTAGATTTTGCTCATTTTCAATTAGAGAGGGAAAGCGTTGACCATGTAAATGATCGATCTCATGCTGAAAGATTCTAGCCGTATAACCATCATGCGTTTCAGTTACAGTTTGGCCCTTTTCATTTAAAGCTGTGATAGTCACGCGATTAGCTCGACTGACAATGCCTGCTATTGGCACTGTAGAATAACAAGCTTCATACCATTCATTGGTTTCTTTAGATCTTTCAGTAATTTCAGGATTGATGTAAACATGGACGTCAGTAATTTTTCCTTTTCCATCCGCACCTGGATCGACTAAAATAATGCGCTTAGCAACGCCAATTTGCGGAGCAGCTAGGCCTACTAAGACCTTTTTCGTAGGATCTCCACGTTCTAGACCGGCAATCTCTTTCATTTTTGCTATTAAACTTTGGATAAGTTGGCTTGTAATTTCAGTTGTACTAAGCTCTTCGGCTACTTGCGACAGTACAGGATGAGCAGGAGAGACAATTTGTAAATTTTCAATAGTCATGTTAGTTAAAGGAGTGCTCATTAATTTTTCCTCTTGTTTTGATAGTTGAGTAATAGGTAGGTATTTTTGATGAATGGATAAAATAGTACGATCTACTTTATCTTCATAAGCCGTTAAAGATTCTACACTGTGAAGCGACTCGCAATTAGAAAATAGGATGCCATAGCCTCTCTTTGGTTGTAATCTCAAGATCTCTTCTTGACGAAATTTAAATAAAAAATCGCCACCGGAAAATTTTTGTTCATCATCGATTAGGATCACTAAAGTCCTATAGCTGTTATCTGTATGCCAGGGGATAGGGGAAGTAGCTTGTTGTCTGTTTAAATGATGGTGTTGCATAATCGATAGGCAAAATTCTGCTGTTTGTCCAGCCAAAGCCAATGATTGACAGAGCCATTTTAAAGCAATCTTTACGACCTTTTTAAGAAGATGGTAGTTTGGATAGATAGAAAAAGGAAGAGAGATGACCTCGTTAGTTACTTTTCCCTCTTTAGAAAAAGTGACTGGAAACCAACTATTATGGGGATTGATGTAGCGATGAGTGAGAGGCTGTATTTTTAGTAACCCTCGGCGCTTAGTGCTCTTTTCATCAAAATAAGACTCGTTTGACAAATCCTCAAGCGAGTCTTTAAATGCTTTCACTATTTCTAAAGGTAAAACTAAAGCTTGCTGGCAAGTAAAAGAGAGGGTCATGCTTAAGACTCTTTTTTATCTGCCATGTTTAAGACTTGACCCATCCCTAAAATAGTATTTGTCTGACAATCCACTAAAATTACCCCAAAAGGACCGTCGAGTTTAAAGGTAGGATCACATGAACTATTATAAGAGGGTACATAGGAAGCTGCAGTAATAGCTGTGCCTTGCTCATCCATTTGGAAATTTACAGCTGAAATGATTTCGGGAATATGAACAGCTGAAACTGTTTGAACCAGACTACCACTGAAATCAGTTTTTAAGATAGCTTCTCTTAATTTAGGGTTAAGCTCTTCTAAAAGATTGGTTTTATCTTGAAAATTGAGTTTGGGAATGCCGATCGATAAACCCCTACTTTTATCAAAAAATAATTCGCCATAAGCAATAAGTTGCGAGATATTTTTTTCTGTCATGTAAGTAGTTAAGATCGTTGTAGCTTTTTTTGTATCTAATTGCATACAAGGTTTTACTAACCAGAGAGTTAAACTACCATGAAAGGGTAATTCTAAAATCTCAATTTTAGACAAAAAATCATAAGCTAATCTGAGATCATCGAGATTTTGATTCATCATCTCGACTTTAACAGTTGTCCCATCCGCATTATAAAAAGTTTCGATAGAATTATCTTGCGACTTAAAAGGATGACTCCAGGAACCTTTAAATAGAGCAGCATTAGCCATTAGCAAGGCTGAACTAGTAGAAACATTTTCCACCAGATTTTGAATTTTTCCTTCAGTCATTTGAGTAACGGCCTGATTGATCAACTCTTTAGCTTCTTTTGGTTTTTTAAATGCAAAGGTTTGAGGAGCATACCATTGCTTGAGATCTTGTTGAGCCTGTAATGTAAGAGAAGCGGGATTAGCTAAAGCAATAAATTGCATTTGTTGAAACTTAAAGCCTATCTCTGCTGTTTTTAGTAAAGAAGAGGTGCTATTTTGACTGCGATTTTGCAGCTGCTCTATCCACTGTTTAGTATGGTCATGCCACTGCTCCTCCGTTAAATCTTCAAGATAGAATGTCTCTTTAAAGACCTCTTTTAATTCTTTAGGAGCTCCTATAAACAAGCAGGATAGAGAGGCGATCAAGTTGGGCGTGAAAAAGAAAAAATTTTTATTTTTTCCTTCTCTTTGAAGATGCATTGTCTGATAGAGATCCAAAGCAAAAGCATTGATTCCGCGTTGAAATAGCGTATTGAGCTTTTGAGTTGTCTCATCTTTTTTAGGGGGAGCCACATAATTGTAATCGAGATCATCCTCATTAGCTAATAAAGCTAACTCTTGAGGAGAGAAAAAAGAATTACAAGGAGAGCCAATCATAAAACACTCCAAAAATTTGTTTGATAAAAGGCAAACGATAAATTTTTAGAGTGTTGGTGTCAATTATTAATTTTACTTTTTTAATCCTGTTTGCCTTCTAAGTCTTTTAGCTGCTGCTTTAATGTTTGAACGCGCTGTTGAATAATCGCATCGGATAACTTAGTGCTCCAGACCATATTTTTGAGAACAGCCCAAAAAGTCTGAGTGCGTAGGGTTTTATTACTTTCAATCATCATATGAGTATGAGAATGGCCAACCGTTTGGCCAGCCGTAGAACCTGATTTATTAAAGATGTGAAAACGCAACGAGTTAGCATGAGTTTGTTGAAAAATAGTGTAAACTTTTGCAGCAACCGCTTGCATCTCTTGACCTTCTCTATCGGATATAGAATCAAAATTTTCTACATGATTTTTAGGAATAATTAAAAGATCGGTTTGTTCTTTGCCCACTTGGCGCATATTATAAAATAGAAGTGTATATTTGCCTTCGTGAATGAGCTGAATCCCTTGACGCTGTTCATTGCAAAAAGGACACTTAGGAGATTTAATTAGATGATGAATAGTAGCAGCTTGAGCAGCAACTTTTGTGTTCTTCGCATAATCTTTAAAAGCTTGAGCAGCTTTAGGATTGGGTTCTACTCCACCATAACAAATTCTAAATAAAACTTTAAGCTGTTGAAAGTAGCGACTCATAGGCTCAAAAAAACCTTTTGAGGGTGTAAAAGGAATGGCTGTAATAGTAATAGGATTTTGATTAGGACATTGCTCAGAATAGAAAAGATAATGTTGTCCTAAAGAATGAAAATAATCGGCTATTTTTTTCTGAGTAGCAAATAAATTACTTTGGCCTTCGTCTGTAGAATACTCCTCTTTTGAAATAGTAATAGTTAAAGAATCAGGAGTGACTGTTTTTTGGTCTAACACAATAGTCATAGAAAATACCTCATTAGTTAAATAAAAAATAATACAACAACTAATGAATAATAATGAAATAGGTGTAATTAAATCAATTTTTAATAGAGTGCGCATTAATTTTAAAATATTTTTAATAATAATTAATAGAAGATTCACTTGTTTGAGGAAGAGGTAGAGACTCTTGCTCTTTAAAAAGGTAAAGGCTTAGTGAGATACTGCCAAGCATCATTAATATTCCTAAAAATTCGATCGATTGTGGTAAACGCTGCTCTAAAGTGTAGACAAATAATAAACCAAAGAGAGTTTCAAAAATAGTCAATTGTCCAGCTAAAGAAACAGGTAGCACTAAACTTCCCTTATTCCATAGATAAAAAGCAAACCAAGAGCATAAGACGCCAAGGACCAAACTGCCCAATAGAAACACCTGCAGTTCAGGGGTCCATACGGTGTACTTGTAGATGTAACTCTCATCTAAAAAAGGAAAAACTAACCCGATAAATACAAGCACCCAGCCTAAAGTAGCAATACCCATGATGCTACACCAGTCACATGGATTGAGAGTAGGGTGCTGTTTAAAGAGACGGCCATTGGCCACTGCATAGAGTGTCCAAGTAGCTAAGGCAATAATGCCAAAGAATAGACCTAGGAGATAAAGAGAAAGAGACCCTTCTACCGAGCTTTGAGAAATAGCAGGCAAATTAGCTAACACAAGACCTGCTAACATGGCGATACAAGGCCAGAGTAATTGTTTAAAACTACACTCTTGCTGTTTCCAGTTACCATAAAAAGCAATGCTAATAGGGCCAATACCTGAAATAAGAACAGTAATAGCTGGATGAGCATAACGCATACTTAAAACAGCAGCCGGATAAAATCCTACATTAGCTATTAAGCCGAACCAGATCGCTTTTTTCCATAAATCAAGGGGGAAGTCGCATAAAGCTTTAAAGCGGAAAATTAGCATGTAAAGAAGAGAGATAATGCCATACAGAGCATACCGTCCTAAAGCAACCTCTAAAGAGTTAAAAGCTGGCATGAATTCGGGCACGACATAAATAAGTCCCCATATAAAGCAAGCAACTATAATAAAAAAAGTACCGCGAAACATTAATTATCTTTCAATTAGTTAATTTACTTGTAGAGATTATAACTTTAAATTACATTCCAAATCAATAAATTTATTGATGAGGAACTTTATTATGACAACATTAGATGAAATTAAAAGACAATTGGGAAGTGAAGCCGATGATCTACTCAATCATACTTGTAAAACAGTTTTAAAAGAAAGTCTCTGCCTACCGAGTCCAAACTGGTTAGATCAAACCCTAGGAGCAAGTGATCGCAACCTGCGCGTCTTGCGCAATCTTCACGCCTTATTCAATCATGGTCAGTTAGCTGGCACAGGCTATCTTTCCATTTTGCCAGTTGACCAAGGAGTAGAACATTCAGCTGGGGCCTCTTTTGCTCCCAATCCTCTCTATTTTGATCCTGAAAATATCGTTAAACTCGCCATAGAAGGAGGTTGTAATGCCGTGGCTTCCACTCGAGGTGTTTTAGGCATTGTAGCCAGGCGTTACGCCCATAAGATTCCTTTTATTCTAAAAATTAATCACAATGAATTGTTAACTTATCCCAACCATTATGATCAGATCTTTTTTGCGGAAATAGAACAAGCTTATGATATGGGCGCTATAGCCGTTGGAGCAACTATTTATTTTGGTTCGGAAGAGAGCGATCGTCAGATACAAGAGGTTAGTCATGCTTTTCGCAAAGCCCATGAACTTGGCATGGCCACTATTTTATGGTGTTATTTGAGAAATCCCAAATTCAAAGTAGGAGATAAGGATTATCATGAAAGTGCAGATTTAACAGGACAAGCTAATCATTTAGGTGTCACATTAGGCGCAGATATCATTAAGCAGAAATTGCCTACTAATAATGGCGGTTATAAAGCTTTGAATCGAGATAAGCAAGAGTATGGCAAATACAATGAGCTCATGTATAGCCAACTCTGCTCCGATCATCCTATCGATCTGTGCCGTTATCAAGTGCTAAATTGCTACAGTGGCAGGATAGGATTGATCAATTCAGGTGGGGCAGCTGGCAAAAATGATTTTGCTGAGGCAATTAAAACAGCAGTGATCAATAAACGTGCCGGTGGCATGGGTTTAATTAGCGGAAGAAAAGCATTCCAGCGCCCGATGAAAGAGGGCATTGAGCTCTTTCAGGCTATCCAGAGCGTTTATCTTAATCCTGAGATCACTATTGCCTAAAATCAATCTTTTCCGAAATCTATTGGCGTAGAGGTTGATTCTTTCTCTTTTGATGAAGAGGGTGGAGAACATTTTTGCTTATCAGATGAGGGATGTTCATTTAGATAATCTTCGTAAAAGGTGTAATTGTTTTCTGGATGATCGCGATTGTAGTCTCTTATTTTTTCACAACTCTTACAAACAGGTTCTGCCTGAAGGGATAAGTTGATTGCAGTAAAAATAAATAAAATGAAAGCAGATTTCATACTAAACTCCTATGTAAATTAATTGATTTTACCAAAAATCTTATTTAATCACCAATCTGTATCAATAGACAGCTAATATTTGACAAGTAACCTTTTTTTTTACATAAGAAAGATTTTAAGAAGGAGTCAAGTCATGTGTTTTTCCATGCAAGCTAGTTTTGCCGGAGCTGTCGTGATTGGTACGATTGGATTAGCAACTTTGAGATATGTACAGAATAGATCGCAAATTTTTATTGCGCTCATCCCTTGTTTTTTTGCGCTGCAGCAGTTGACAGAAGGAGTCTTATGGATGCTTTATGGGTATGATTCTCAAGATCTTTTCAAACAAATAGCGCTTTATACCTATCTATTTTTTGCTACCCTTTTTTGGCCTGTCTGGATCCCCTTTGCGGTTTACATGTTGGAGACAATGCCTGCTAAAAAAAGATTAATTTTAGGGTGTCTTCTGATTGGCATTGGGGTCTCTCTTGCCAATCTTTATAATGGTTTGATGCAACCGGTAGAAGTAACTGCCTTAGGCCATAGCTTGCATTACATGGGCGCTATTCCGCCAGCTTTAAGATGGCTCTATGCTTTAGTTGTCATAATACCCTGTTTCTTTTCCTCTTTCAAAAACATGTGGATGCTTGGTGCTTTTAGCATGGTCACAGCAGCTATCGCTTATTATTTATATGATTATGCCTTTTTGTCAGTCTGGTGCTTCTTTTCTGCTTTGTCCAGTAGTTGTCTGCTCAAAATTTTGCGCGATGAGAAGTTAGCTCATCCTATGCAGCAAATAACAGACTAACTAATTTATCAAAATTTAGATAAGTAAAATTTCTTCTTTAAAAGCAATCTGCAAGAATCTTTCCAATAAATTAATCTTGTAAGCAATCTATGAGAGATTGGTATTTAGTTAGCATACCTGTAAAATCTAAGTTAGTTTGGCTAGTTAATGCCCTAGCATGCTCAGAAAGATAAGCTATAATATTCATTTGGCAACTTCTTTTGAAAATATTTATTCATCCCTATGAACTAATATTAAAATTCAATTAATGCACATTAGGGTAGATTTTATAGATTAAATTTTTTTAAGATAAATACTTAAATTAAATATGTAATCAAATTTATTTTGAGAATTAAACACAAGAAATTATGAATAAAAATTAAAATAAAAAAGGAAGAAGGAAAATGAAAGCATCTCTTAAAAAGTATTGGAATTTATACTTATCATTAATTTTACTTGTTTTAGGCATGTTCTACTATGCTAGAGCGTATGCTTATGAACCATACATATATGAATGTGAAGGAAATATTTATGTTTTTGAGCATCCTCTTGCTATAAAGAATATACAAATGTATCAGAATAGCCATCAGCAGCTTGCTCTTAATTATAAAAATTGCAAGAGTAACGCACAAAAAGTAAAATTTCATAAAGAAAATGGTGATAGCTGTTACAACGATGCAAAAGAAAAGTGCTGGTGGTTACCTAATGTTTCAGATAGAGATAAGGCACGTTATTGCTTTACAAATATAGGAGTTTTATGTTCTCCAGGAAAATCAAAATCTAAGTTAATAATTGCTTTAGTTACTACTCTTATCCAATATGGTTTAGATTGTAGTAGTGAATGGCACTATATTAACAATAAGCTTTATTGTTCTCAATATCATTATGAAATGATGGAATTTCATCAGAATTTAATAAAGCAAGAGTATCCATAAGAGAAAAACAGATTAATCTTGTAAGCAATCTATGAGAGATTGGTATTTAGTTAGCATAGCTGTAAAGTCTAAGTTAGTTTGGCTAGTTAATATCCGAGCATGATCCGAAAGATGAGCTAAGATAGAAGAATTAAAAGAGGCAGGAAATACAAGAATCACATGATTGGGAGATTCTTCATTAGGTAAAATAAGGTAACGATTGCCAAAAAATTCAGCCACTGCTTTAAAGAAAAGGGCAAAAACAGTTGGACTTGCATTGCTCCAAATGTTCCATATTAGAATGCCATTAGACTCTAATAAATCGCGACATTTGACAAAAAAATCTGGTTGATCAAAAACAGCTGATATCCCTTCTGTGGTGTAAAGATCGATAAAAATAAAATCATACTTTAAGGGATTAAAGGAACGAATAAAATGGTGTGCCTCTTGACAAATGATTTGTAAACGCACATCGGAAGGAATAGCAAAAAACTGCTGACAAGCTTTGATCACGATTGGACTCCATTCCACAGTCTGAATGTGACAGTTTGGAAAATAGTTCCACAAAAATTTTTGTTTAGAGCCACCCCCTAAACCTAAAAATAAAGCTTGGAAAGGAAAAGGATTAAAAAGAAGGGCCATCATCATGACGCGATTGTATTCCGTTCTAAGTCGATAGGGTTGATCTAAAAACATCGAGCTTTGCTCTACTACATTGCCAAAGTGAAGAGTTCTCAGATTAGTATAATCGACAACTTCTACTAGGCCGCAAGAATCAGCTTCACTAAAAATTAATGTTCCTCCATATTTTTGCATTAGAATGCTCTCTTAAAATAAGCTAAATGAATAAGGCGCCATCTTAACGATTGCCTACTATTTTTAGTAGCATAGTTTTGAATTTGGGCTGAACTCATTTTTCCTAAAGCCATGATTTCATTATCTGTTAAGCGATAGAGAATAGCATGCGCTATTTTTTGGCTGCTAGTTACTGTAATGAGCTGAGTTAAACAGTTGAATAATTCAAGTTGAACTTGATACAAGCGAAAAAGAGCAGAAGCAATTAAAGTAAGGGGAAGTATTTTAAAAAATTGAAATGAGAAAAAATAGGAAGGAAATAGGGTGGATGTCATCAGATCTCCTATTAAAATCAAAATGAGGATAAAAACCAATAATCTGCTTTCCCAAGGATTTTGGATCAGAGCTCCACTTTTTTTTCTAAAGGTAGAGGCAGATGTTTGGTAAGCTAAGGCCTCCTCAAAACGGGGCTCTTCAAATGACATGCGCCCTACATGAGCTAATTCATGGGCAATTAACTCTTGACGAGAGTAGAGATATAAATAAAAAGGGTGCTTTCTAAAAGAAGCTTGAAGTTGTAAAAAGGCACCGGTTACTTTTTTCATTTTAGGTTGAAAAATCCACGTGCATCCTCCTTCCCAAAAACTGAGGCCCTTATTATCAAAGAATAGGGGAACCCAACTAGGGTGAATATCAAATAGGGATGTTATAGTTTCCAACGAGTCAGTAGGTAAGCTCTCTATCGGAGAATCAAACTTAACAAAGGGTAGATTGTAGAGTAGGTCCTGATTAGTGTTAAGAGACAGGTTAGCCTTAAGATTTAAGCAATAATGGCTACGTGCTAAAAAGTCTCCTTCTGTTTCTTTAGGGCCCGGTATTAAGCCCTGATGATTGAGAGAAAGAAGATCCTCATCTGATAGACAGTCCAAATACAAAAATTCCGCGTCTAAAGATTTTATTTAGCTATTATATATATAGAGAGCAATTAAATTGGGATTATGGCTTAAAAATTTCATTTTGCCTAGTAAATGTTGGGATTTTTCTTGCAAGCTGAAAAAAGATCTGGCACGCTAAATCGTGCTCGCCTCTTGTGAGGTTAGAGTTTGAGAATAACAAAGGTTAAATTTATGTCAGCAAATGATTATGAAGATTTTAGCGATGCCCAACATAAGATCTTAGAAAAATATGTGACCAACACGCGAAGTCATATTTTTGTTCTTCGCAATTTGCCAGAGGTGATCAAAGGGGCTATTTTTTCCAAATATTCGCGCTCTAATTTGGGTTTAAGAACACTCTTATTAAAAGAATTTATTTCTAATGAAGAGGAAACAGCTTTTAGACATCTATCGGGAGATGCATTCACAGAGAATTTAAATGGAGATGTCACTCATCAAGATCAGATCAATGCAGTTAAAAAAGCGCAAAGCTTTTATGATCGCATTTTAGATGGGTATGGAGATGATTCAATCGGAGAATTAGGCGGGGCTCACCTAGCTCTTGAAAACATCTCGATGTTAGCAGCTAAAGGATTGGAAGATTGCCGCATAGGGGGTTCACCTCTAGAAAAATCGACGCGCTACATTTACTTTGATCAAAAAGTTAAAGGTGATTACCTGTTCTATCGCGAACCGATTTTGATGACTTCTGCCTATCGCGATCTCTTCATTAGCACCTCTAATCTACTGTTTGAGACATATGGTAAATTAATAGGGCCTCTTACTGTTATACTCGATGAAAAAATGCCAAAGGATTCCAATTTATCAAAAACGGCTTACAATGCGGCTTTAAGAGCTAAAGTATTAGATTGCTTGCGCGGTCTACTACCAGCTGGCACATTGACTAATATGGGTATTCATGGAAATGGCCGCTTTTTTGAGCAATTAATTCACAAGATGCATTGCAATAATTTGGCAGAGTTGCAAGATATTGGCAAAGAGGTCTTCGAAGAACTATCTAAAGTGATTCCTTCATTTGTGAGAAGGGCTGATTTAAACCACCATACGCATAAAAGTTATGCTCAGTTTTATGAGACAATGCGCAATGATTTAAAAGGAGTCACTAAGCCTGTTTCTTCCATGCCTGCTTATTCTAAACAACCACTAGTCGAACTCATTAGCTGTGATGTAGAGAGTGTATCTAAAGTAGCGGCAGCTCTTTTATTTGAACAGGGTAATCAAGGTTTGCGTGAATTAAATGCTTTCTGCAAACAACTATCAGAAGAGGAGTTAGGGCGTTTATTGGATGCAGGATGCAATGCTAGAGAGACGCGGCGTCATAAATCGCCACGGGCTTTAGAGCATGCTAACTTTACCTTCGAAATAACAGCTGATTTTGGTGTCTATCGCGATCTGCATCGCCATCGGTTGCTTACACAAGAGCGTCAGCTATTGTCCTGTCATTATGGGTACTATACGCCGATTGAGATTGTCGGTACTTCATTAGAATCAGATTACCATGAAGCGATCAAAAAAGCTAAAGAAGCCTATGATACGATTGCCGCTGAATTACCTGAAGAAGCCCAATACATCGTGCCAATGGCTTTTCACGTGAGATGGTATTTTCATATCAACCTACGGGCTTTGCAATGGTTATGCGAGCTGCGTTCTCAATCGGCCGGCCATCCCACGTATCGTTTGATCGCTCAAGATATGGCAAAGAAAGTCATTGAGCTATTTCCAGAGTTTGAGCGGTTTTTTAAATTTGTCGACTTTGAAGG
This sequence comes from Parachlamydiaceae bacterium, assembly GCA_965200675.1. Taxonomy (GTDB): domain Bacteria; phylum Chlamydiota; class Chlamydiia; order Chlamydiales; family Parachlamydiaceae; genus CBDAUP01. The sequence continues at coordinate 813,243 of CBDAUP010000002.1, forward strand.
GTATGAACTGGGACGTTTGGGTCAAGAGGTAAAAAAAGCTGAAAAGTCAGCTAAAGCATAAAATTAGAGGGTAAAGTTTAGATTCTTTAATATAACAGTTAATTTTACTGGAAATAAATTGAGCTAACCTTTTATCATCGTTCATTGAGACTTCTTTCAAAACTCATTTTAATAAATGAAGGAAAATTTGAAATTTTTTTTATTGGCCTAATAGGCATTTTATAACGGAGAAAGCATGTCTTCTGTAAAAAAGAAGCGAAAATACAAAATCGCTAAGCACAAGCGCAAAAAACGTAGCCGACGGGACCGCCACAAAACTAAATAGATTGTTGGGCAGATTCATTTTCTGGCTACTCAATCTTTTCGCAAATAAAAATTTTTCCAGTCTAGGAAATTTTCCTAGCAGTACTATGCCAGGCCTTAATTTAAGCCTGGCAAAATTGACTTAAAATTTCTGGATTCTAGCGTGTGGAAATATCCCCAACATTATGATGTCATCGTATTAGGCGGCGGCCATGCCGGTTGTGAGGCAGCTTTTGCGGCTGCACGCATGCAGACTCAAACCCTTTTATTGACGATGACACTCGATACAATTGGCAAGATGAGTTGCAATCCTGCGATCGGAGGAATTGCCAAAGGCCATATGGTGCGCGAAATTGATGCATTGGGTGGCGAAATGGGTAAAGTAACCGATGCGACAGGGATTCAATTTCGCATGCTCAATGCGACAAAGGGTCCTGCTGTTTGGGCGCCGCGTGCGCAAACAGATCGCGTGGCTTACCAGTATGAGATGAAATGCCGTCTAGAAAATACGCCTAATTTGCAAATTAAACAGGGAACAATTGAAGAGTTAATTATTGAAAAGGACCAGTTAGTCGGTGTTACGACTAAAGAGGGCGTCATTTATTATACTAAGACACTGGTTATCTCTTCTGGTACTTTTATGCGTGGTCTATTGCATATTGGCGAGAGTCATTATGCAGGCGGTCGGCCAGGAGATCAACCGGCAACTGGGATTTCAGCTAGTTTAGAAAAACATGGCATAAAACTCGGGCGTTTAAAAACAGGTACGCCGCCGCGCATTAGCAAGCGCTCGATTGATTATAGTTTAACCGAAGAGCAGCCTGGTGATCTTGGCATTAAGTTTTCTTTTGATGCCGAAGAAAAGCCGCGTTTACCTCAAGTTTCTTGCCACATTACCTATACAAATGAAAAAACGCGCGATATTATTTTAGCTAATATTCACCGCTCTCCACTTTATTCAGGTAAGATTCAGGGAGTAGGCCCGCGTTATTGTCCCTCTATTGAAGATAAAATCGTGCGTTTCAAAGATAAAGAGCGCCATCAGATTTATCTAGAACCAGAAGGCAATTTTACTCAAGAGGTCTATGTCAATGGCATGTCTTCCTCTTTACCACCTGATGTACAACAAGCTTTTATCCAGAGCATTCCTGCTTTGCGCCAGGCTGAAATTATGCGTCCTGCCTGTGCTGTCGAATATGACTATGTCTTATGTGGCCAGCTTTTTCCCTCTTTAGAGTGTAAAACAATTGGCGGATTATTCATGGCAGGCCAAATCAATGGGACCTCAGGCTATGAAGAAGCAGCTGGTCAAGGCCTTATAGCCGGTATCAATGCGGCTAATAAAGTCAAAGGCCATGCGCCTCTCATTTTGCAACGCTCTGAAGCTTACATTGGCGTCATGATCGATGACCTCATTACAAAAGGCTTAGATGAGCCTTATCGCATGTTTACCAGTCGAGCGGAACACCGTCTTTTGTTGCGCCAAGATAATGCAGATAGACGTTTAAGACAGTATGGCTATCAAGCGGGCCTAATTAATGCCGAGCAGTATGCAAGAGTGCAGCATAAAGAACAAATCATTCAACAAGAACAAGCGCGTTTAGCAAAAATCTACCGACAAGTTAATGGAAAGGGATTTTCTCTCGTGCAACTCCTATGCCGCCCTGAAATAACCTATGCGAGTTTATTGCGCGAATATCCCGATGTCATGCAAGATTATGGCGAAGAGATCAATTTTCAAATTGAAATTAATCTAAAATATGCAGGCTATATCGAGCGTCAAGTAGGGGAAGTAGAAAAATTATCGCATACGGAAAAGATTAAGATTCCCGCTCAATTTAATTTTAGTGCAGTTAAAGGTTTGAGAAAAGAAGCCTTGCAAAAATTAGAAGTGCATCATCCACAAAATTTAGGTCAGGCTGCGCGTATTTCCGGTGTGTCGCCAGCTGATATTTCTGTATTGATGGTAGCTTTGAGTCAACGCCCTGCTTCTCATGTTAATGCTATAATACCAGAAGAGCTGTAAGTGATTTGAAATCTCTTGATCAAGCTACTCAAATTGTGGAAAAACTCGTTCAGTCAGGATACACAGCCTATTTTGCTGGCGGCTGGGTCCGCGATTATGTCATGCAACAACCTTCATTCGATATCGATATTGCTACGAATGCTTCTCCTCAAGAAGTTAGGACTCTCTTTGCGCATACTATTTTAGTTGGCTTAGCCTTTGGAGTTGTCATTGTCATCTTAGAAAAAGAGCAGTTTGAAGTGGCTACTTTTCGTCAAGACCTAGAGTATTTAGAAGGTAGGCATCCTAGTGCGATTAATTTTTCTACAGAATATGAGGATGCACAGCGTCGCGATTTCACCATTAATGGCATGTTTTACGACCCTTTAAACAAAAAACTGATCGATTATGTAGGGGGTTGCCAAGATATTAAACAGCAAGTAATACGCACCATTGGAGATCCGGCTACGCGTTTTAAAGAGGATCGCTTGCGCATGCTGCGTGCTGTGCGCTTTGCGGCGCGCTTCGATTTTGATATAGATCCTCTGACACACCTGGCGATCAAAGAAAATGCTTCTACTCTCTTTCCAGCTGTAGCCAAAGAGAGAATTGCCCAAGAATTTAGTAAGATGGCGAGTGATCCACATTTTGATCGCGCTGTACTGGATTTATGGCAGCTAGGTTTATTACGAGTTATTTTCCCTGTTCTGCAAACCTCTTCTTTGACAGAAATTAAAGAGCAGGTGGCTGCCTTCCCTTATTTTCCTCAAGCTACTCCTTTTATCCTCTATTTAATGGAATTATTTCCCGCTTTATCTTTAGCAGATCAGCTACAAATCTGTGGTGATTTATGCCTGAGTTGTGCAGATAGAGAATTGGTGATTTTTACAGATCAGCTGAGAAAAAAGATGCTCGCCCCAAAAGACTTTGAGCAATTAGATGGCCAAACAGTTGTGCACTTAGTAGCGCATCCCTCTTTTGCCATGTGCTTTGAAGTCATGCTAGCACGCCAATTAGACTCGCAAAAACGGTTAGAATTTTTGCAAATTTATCGGCAAAGAGAGCAGAAATTAGCTCTTCCTATTCAAAGAATTCAGCAAAATAAACCCCTTCTAACGGGAACAGATTTAATTGAGCTAGGCTTGAAGCCAGGAAAACAGCTGGGAATTTTGTTGAAAGAGGCCGAGCGCTTAGCTATTGTGCATGATTTGCAGGACAAGCAAACGGTTATCGAACTTTTAAAGCAATCGACTCTATGGAAAAACTCTACAAATGGGTAAATGCTGATGCTAAAAAAGATTAGTAGCCTCCAACATCCTTTAGTTAAGCATTTAATTAAAATCCGCCTCAATAAAGTCTACCGTTATCAACAACAAACTGTTATAGTAGAGGGCATTAAGCCTGTTAGGGAATTGAGTCAGAGTCAGGCATTTATTCAGGTGATTGCAACGGATCAGCAGTTGATCGATCACTCTTTTACTTGCCAACAAATGACGCTTGTTACAGAAGAGGTCATGCAGAAGATCTCAGGTATGCAACAACCAGAAGGTTTAATGGTAGAAATAGCCATGCCTTTAAGGACCTCTTTAACAGGCAAACGCTACATTTTAGCGTTGGATGGAATCAATGATCCGGGAAATTTGGGCAATTTAATTAGGACAGCTTTAGGACTTGGTTGGGAAGGCATTTTTATGACTGCTAATAGCTGTGATCCTTTTAATGAAAAAGCTTTGAGAGCAGCCAGAGGGGCTACTTTTCACATGCCACTTTTTTTTGGCTCTCCCCTAGAGATTTTACAATTGGCTCATCAAAATGCGCTGCTACCTTTAGTCGCTACCATGCAGGGACAAAGTCTAGAGATTATAAGAAATAATTTAGAAAGTCATGCGGGAATTTTACTGATTATGGGCAATGAAGCTAGAGGTGTATCTTCTGCGCTAGCACAACAGTGTCAGCAAGTCGCTATTCCTCTCTCTTCTTTGACTGAGTCACTCAATGTAGCAGTAGCAGGTGGTATCTTAATGTTTAACTTATTAAAAAAAAATGATGATAGAAGAAAATAATCAAGAGTCCTCTTCTCTGCAAAGTAAAGATGAGGAGCAAGAAGCACACTTTTTTAACAAAACCCGTAAAGATGCTAAAATCGCACGCAAACTCATTTCGGCTAAAGATCGCTCTAAATTTAAAAAAACGGATTGGCAAAAATTCAAAAAAAGTGAAGAGCTGCATAAAAATATTAAGTTGAGAAAAGAGGATCTACTAGAAGGACGCGTCCTGTCGATTGTACCTGAAGGCGTAATCGTCGAACAGCAGCAAAAGCTTTTTACTTGCACATTGAGGGGATTATTAAAAAAAGATAAGAGCTTGTATAAAAATTTGATCACTGTTGGAGATACGGTTCTTTTTGAATTAAAAAATCAAGAGGAAGGACTGATTGCCCATGTGCAACCGCGTTACTCTGTGCTTTCGCGTGCTGATAACCTTTCACGTCGTAAGGAGCAATTGATAGCGGCTAATATCGATCAGGTTTTGATCACCGCTTCGCTATTTGAGCCTATAGTCAAATCCTCTTTAATAGACCGCTATGTGATTGCAGCTCGCAAAGGCAACATGGTGCCTATTATTATCATCAATAAAATAGATCTGTTGGAAAGTGCTGATTTGGATGCGGATCTATTAGCTAAAGGACTTTATTTATTAGAGGAAATGGTTAAAGCTTATAAAACAATTGGGATTCCTTTATTAGCTGTGAGTAGTGTAACTGGGCAGGGCATAGCCGAGCTAAAAGCTATCATGCAGAACAAAGCATCGGTCTTTTCTGGCCAGTCCGGGGTAGGCAAGTCCTCCCTGATTAATACAGTAGCTGAAAAAAGTTTACAAGTAGGCGAAATAGTCAGCCGTACACAAAAAGGGTGTCATACGACGACGACCACTAATCTGCTGTCTTTATCTTTTGGAGGCTGGTGTATCGATACACCGGGCATTAAAAGTTTTGGAGTATGGGATCTCAAAAAAGAGGAGATTGAAAATTACTTTTCTGAGATCCACCACTATGGATTGCAGTGTAAATTTCCTAACTGCTCGCATTTACATGAAAGTGATTGTGCAGTTCAACAGGCTTTAGAAAAAGGAGAACTCTCTCTATTGCGTTACGAATCCTATGCTACTTTAATAGAAAGTACTTTTCAAAAACATGTGAGACGTTAAAAATAATTTTATAGATTAACCTACAAATTTAAGATTAGTTTAAAATATAACCTATTGCCATCTTATAAGACTGGTTTGATAGGTTATTAATAGTTGTAGCTTGCATAGCTTTTACCTGCTGAAGAGCACAAACCTTACAAAAAGTATCTTTTCCATTAGGCCCTGTACGCCACTCTGAAGCAATGGGAGTTGTACATTGTTTACAACTATGTATAAAATTTTGTTGTAGAATAGCTCCTTTTTTAGAATTAGCATAGGCATAAAGCCAATTAGCTAAACTAGTTGAATCAGGATTTCGCTTGTTTTCTTTTAGAGCAGTTGCATACTGAAGGCCGCAAGCATTACAAAGAGTGCGTTTTCCCATAGGGCCGTTACGCCTTTGCGGAGTTTGGTCTATGCCACATTTTAGACAGGCAAAAAAATCTATTAAGTTGTATTTTTGCTCATAGCTTTTTTGATCATCTAAATTTTTTTTCTCTTCAGATACAGGAGAATCTTGCTCATTGGGATTGCAACTAGTGAAATTATAAAAAGGGTAGAGTTGATGGATAGAGGGGAGAGTCATAGTTCCTCAATTTTAGTTCTAAATTTTTAATAGTTTAACTTAAATTTATTTTTTATTATTTTAATGTAACAAATTATACAGGGGATAATTTTCTATCTGAACAGCATTTATAGACTAAAATTCTATTTTATACTATTTAAAACATTAAAATTTTATTCTAAATTTACCTAAAAATGGTTAATTATTTCAAATAAAATGAGTCTTAAAAGAGTTTTATTTAAACAATAGGGATAAATTTTTTTTTGATTAAAATCTTTGAGGTTGATTTAAAATATAACCTATTGCCATCTGATCAGTTTTACCTTTAGGAAAATTAGATCTACAAAATGGTATTACTTTTAAGTACCAACGATCTAAGTCAGTGCGATCAGAGTTTTTATTTAATCTCTTCATAGCTTTGCTAAAAGCTACCCCACAACGATTGCAAAGCGTAGCATTTCCATTTGGTCCTTTACGCCATTCCAGTGTTGTAGTTGTGGCACATCTTTCACATTTTAGATTAGATCTATTTTTTGGCTTAGGTCCTCTTTTTCTTTTTTCGGCTCCCTTGGGGACTTTATATTTTTCTAATGAATCATTTTTAGATGTTAAGTCTATGAAAATTTTTTTGCTTAATGAGTCATCTGTTTTTTCAGCGACTCTTTTTCTTTTAACTCCTTGTGTTGCTTCTTCATTGTTGATGCATGAGGGAGGATTATTTAGAACAAGAGGGGAGGGGAAATTAGTAAGATTATTATTGGAGTTTAGATCAAGCCCTGTGTAAGTAAAGCTATTAACATCATTAGTTAAATTAGTAGCAATACTCCAATAAAAAATTGGATTCATAAATTATGTTTCCTCTTGATTAATATTAAAATTTTGCAAATTAATATTTTTAATTTAATTAATTTAAAAGATAGCTAATAGCCATGCGATTTTCAGGAGATTTAGAATATGGAGGAATAGGTATTTCAGGAATAAAGCACCATTGATTTAACTGAGGATTAGAAAGGGCTGTTTTTTTGCGTTCTTTCTCAGCCTTTGCCCATGCAAGTCCACAAGCATTACAAAGGGTGTTTCTCCCCATAGGTCCTTTACGCCATTCTGGAGTTTTAGTTTTTTGACACTCAGTACATTTAAAATTAGATTTATCTAATGGTTTGCGTCCTCGCCTTTTCGGAGATGAAGAATCTTCTGTCAAAGGAGTTTTATGTTTATTTTTCGCAGCAGAGGAAATGCTCTTAAAATGCTTCTCTGTGCTATTTTTCACCTTTGTACTGGTTTTATCTGTCTGGATAGGTATTTCCGGTGTAGTAGAATTATTTACAGCAATATTGTAACTAATATTACTAATATTAATGATATTAATGTTTGAAAAATTATTCATATATCCTCAAATTTAAATTTTTAAATGATTTAGTTTAATAAATTATTAATTTAATATTATATTATAAAATATTAAAATAAAAAACTCAACTAAAATTAATTTTCATACTAATTTAAATACTACCTATTTTTTCAGTTATTGTTTTTTTTCTTGCTGAAATTTCAATTAAACTTCTTAATCGCAATTAATCCTATTATCCTATTTTAAATCTTATGAATGAAGACCAACGCCCTAATCCTGAAACCCTACTAGCTTTGATCAAAAAGCAGGATGACAAAATTAAAGGAGGACGTCTCAAAATTTTCTTCGGAATGGCTGCAGGCGTCGGTAAAACTTTTGCCATGCTCCAAGCCGCTCGTCAGCGTTTACAAGAGGGAAAAGATGTAATCAGTGGAGTCGTGCTGACGCATGGCCGCAAAGAGACAGCGGCTTTGATTGAAAATATTCCTTTTATTCCTTTAAAAAAAGTTCAGTACAAAGAAGCTAGCTTTGAAGAGATGGATTTGGATGAAATTCTCAATCGCAAACCCGATCTTGTGCTTGTCGATGAATTAGCGCATAGTAATATCCTCGGCTCTCGCCATCCCAAAAGATGGCAAGATGTGATTGAGATTTTAGATGCAGGCATTGATGTCTATACAACTTTAAATGTGCAGCATGTCGGCAGTCTTAAACAGGTAGTCGAAGAGATTTCAGAAATTAAAGTCTATGAAACAGTACCCGATGTCATCTTTGAGAGAGCAGCTGAGATCGCACTCATCGATTTAACACCTGAAGAACTCTTAAAACGAATGAAAGAGGGCAAAGTTTATTTAGGAGATAAACCTGAAATTGCCGTTAATCACTTTTTTCGGTTAGAAAGATTGACCGCTTTGCGCGAGATTGCTCTGCGTTATGTAGCCGATCGAGTCGATCACGATTTAAAGAATTTTATCGTGTCAGAAGATGTAAAGGATTATCGCAGTATCTCAGAACATTTAATGGTAGCAGTTAGTTCTAGCCCTCATTCCGAGTATTTAGTCAGAGCAGCTAGACGTATTTCTTACACCTTGAGAATACCTTGGATGGCTCTCTATATTGATAATGGCATTGTGTTGAATGAAGTGGAGAAACAATCTTTATCAAAGAATCTTTCATTGGCTAGAGAACTCGGCGCTGAAGTTGTAGCCAGTAGCCATCCCAATCTATTTGAAGCCATACAAAAAGCAATTAAACAGTATCAAGTGACTCAAATTGTGATGGGTAGGCCCGGAAAATGGACGTTTAAGGAGGTATGGGAAGGCGGAACCTTATTAGACCACATTGCACGCCAAAATAGGGGAATTGATCTCTATATCATCCATCAACAGCTCGATTTTCAACTAGAGAAAATCACTTCTCCCTTCTATGCTTATTTTAAATTTCCTCAAAAGCTAACGTATTACTGGGCAGCTCTCATCTTTATTGGCCTGCTCACATTTTTTAATTTTCTATTTTTACCTTTGATAGGATGGAAAAGTGCAGGCTTTGTCTATTTATTGGGCATTCTCTCTTTAAGTCTTTTTACCGGAAAAGGGCCTATTTTATTTGCGGCTTTACTAAGTACAGTTACGTTTGGATTATTCTTCATCGTACCAGCACGGGCTCTTTATAGACTAGAGAATCAGGATTTCTTCTTTTTCATTATTTACATTTTTACAGCTTTCATTACCGGTATTTTAGTGTCGCGGGTCAAACACCGTGAAACGATGTTGATCGAAAGAGAGCAGTATACAGAACTGCTATATAGTGTAGAAAAAGAGATAGCAGCAGCTCCGCTTCCTCAAGATCTTTTCAAAACGATTACTAAGCATCTAGAACAGGTCTTTAAAGGAGATTTTGGTTTTGCCTTGCGCAAAAAGGCCAATACACTGGATTTACAAATTACGCACTTTTTTCATTTAGATAGTAAACAGATGGCCGTCGCTTTATGGTCGATGAAAAAGGGTAAACCAGCCGGTTGGTCTACCGATACCTTACCCTCTATTCCCTCTTTATTTCTTCCTTTAAAAGGAATTAGGGAAGTCGTTGGTGTCATGGTGTTTCGTCCTAAAAATCAAACGCCTATGCTGCCGATGCAAATGAATTTATTAATTACCCTATCGCAACGCATTGCTAGTTACTTAGAACGCTATCTTTACGATCAAGAGCAGCAGAAAAACCATTATCTCAATCAAACAGAATCTCTTCATCAAAAAATTATTACGATCATTTCCGATAGATTTGGTGAACCGCTAAAAATAATTAGAGACGCAGCCTATCAATTGCCGGCAGGTGAAATTAAAAAAGAGATTGAAATGGCTATAGAAAGCTTACATCATACAGTAGCTAATTTTAATTTTATGTCGGGTTTACAGGCTGAGCAATTGAGGCTGCATAAAAAGCCCTATGCATTGGCTGTTTTTATAGAAGATGTGCTCAATGGGTTACAGAAGGCAAAAGAGAGACATCTGATTAGTCTAAATATCAAAAAAGAAGTGCCTTTATTATGCTTTGATTATGAGTTAATGAGCATAGCCATGACGCAATTATTAAATAATGCCTTTATCTATTCTCCTGAAGGTTCAACCGTTGAGGTCAAGGGTACGCTGGAACAGGGTAAAATAGTCTTAAGTGTTAGTGATCAAGGGCCAGGGATACCTGATGAAGAAAAGGATAAAATTTTTGAAAAATTTTATCAGATTCCTGGAATTAATCCCTCTATAGGCGCAGGTCTGGGATTAGCCTTAGCTAAAACAATCATTGAATTACATGAAGCACAGATTGAAGTGGGCAATAATTCTAAGGGAGGCGCAGTTTTTAAAATTCTTTTTCAAATGCCTTCAACCAACGTGCCATCTCTGTAAGGGAACTCTCTTTTTTAGGAGCAGGAAATAGCGAAGCTAACTTTTCTCTTTTTTTAGTAGATTGAAGCTGTCTTTTTTCTCTCTTTTTATCTATCTTTTCCTGTTCTAATACCTGCAGGTTATTTTCAAAATTTTTAAGATAGTAATCGAGTGTGCCTTCTTTAGAAGAAAGCTGAGCTACAGGAGTTACAAGGGTAGGAGAAGAGGAAGGAGTCTTATTAAGAGAAGCCAAAATAAAGGAAGGAGAGGAACGAGATTTGGATTGATTGCGAAAGCGTTTCGTTAACCAGCCTAAAAATAGTTCGATTGTTTGAGTATGCGCTTGGCAAGCTTTGACTAGCCGAGCTAACCTTTTATCCGAGGTGACAACTGTTATTTGATTTAAAGGATAATAACCATATTGTAATAACTCTAAGATATGGGCATCAGCTGATACAGTCGTAGCAGTAAAAATAATTTCCAAGTTTTGAAAATGCATGACCTGCAATTCATTAAGCTGATGATGAGCATCGAAAATAAGCGTAATGCTCAGCCCTAGATAAGAGATAGCCTCATTGAGATAGTGAATAATTTTGAGACGTTGATTAGCTAACTCTTCTTGACTCTGTGAGCTGCGGAAAAGGAGATTATAACCATCAATGTAATAATGCATCCTATTCTTATACAGTCTTTTAAGCAGTTTAAGTCATTAAATTTTCTAAGACACTCGTTAATTTCTCAAAAGCCTTTCGGCGGTGAGAGATGCGATTTTTTGTAGAATCATCAATTTCTGCAAATGTCTTATCGTAATCATGTTTAAGGAATAAAGAGTCATAGCCAAAACCATTGCGGCCGCGTTCCTCTTTTAGAATAATTCCATCACACGTGCCTACATAACACTTTTTTAATAAGCCACTTGGCAAAGCTAAGGCTAAACAACATTCAAGATAAGCAGAACAAGCCTCTTGTTGTTTATCTTTTAATTCATGTAATAATTTTTGTCTATTTTCAGCTTCTGTTGCTTCTTCACCAGCATAACGCTTTGAAAAAACTCCTGGAGCTCCATTCAAACAGGGTACAACTAATCCTGAATCATCGGCCAAGACATGATGGTTTAATGTTTTTGCCGCGTGAGTAGCTTTCAAAATTGCATTTTCTTTAAAAGTGGCTCCCGTTTCTTCAAGTGGTACATAGTGAGGAAAATTAAGTAAAGACAGCACATCTATATGCGGAAAGCGCTTAAACATTTCTCTTAATTCGCGAATTTTATGTACATTATGACTAGCGATGACAATTACCATAGCAACAACCCTCGCCAAAATTTCTTAATTTGTAAGGAAACTTCTAAGTCCAACAATAGTATACTCTTCATTTTTAAATAAAAGCTTATCCTGTTTTTTTAAGCCTAATAAGGCTTGCCCTAATTGAGATTGGGAAGAGATGATCCCTTTTTCAATATCTGCATCCCAAGGACCTAAAATAGTATAAGTTAGGCTAATATTTTGCGAATTAATCAAATCTACTACACACCCTACACTCACTTCATCTAACAAAATATCTTCTTTAGTTAAGATACGCGACTGATTAAGTTGAGAAGCTAGATGATGCATTTCTGATTGTAGACGCGATCTTCTCTCTAAAGCAAATTTATATTCAGAATTTTCACGTAGATCGCCAAGGCTTCTTGCAGCTTCAATTTCTCTTGCATTGCCTACCATTTCCGTCGTACTAATAGATTGAATGCGCTCTTTAGCCCGTTGATAGCTCTCTTCTGTAGCCCATAAAGTCGTTTGATCGAATTGAGCTTTTTCTTTGCGCTGCTTATCCGGATTGAGATCGGGATGAATCACTTCGGCTAAAGAGCGCAAAATTTTAAGATCATGATCGGTGAAGAGCTGGCACTTAGCAATTAGTAATAAAAACTCTTGAATAAATTGTAAAGAAGTATCTTGAATGACCGCTCTTACAACTGTAAACCTCTTACTTGTCAATATAATATAGATTTTTTTAGACAGCTCTTTAAATTCAGGCTTAGAGTCTAGCAAGGAAAAAAGAATGAGAAGAGATTCAAAGAATAAACAGATACCAGTCTTATCGTGATATAAAAATTCCTGGCTATCCTTACTCATGAGTTTTTGAAAATACCATACTAGAAATTCGGGAGCCATGAGGGGATAAGCAATCAATTGAGCTAATTTAGCTTGGAGTAAGTCAACTGTTTCTGGTTGATTTAACTCTTTAAAAAGATACTCGCGCAGCGTACTTTGTTGAGGAGTAAACAATAAATTGAGAAAAATAGCTGCCCAATCTTTGCGGTATTCTCGGATGAAATTCGCCAAACGCTTTTTAAAAGCTACAATTTCAATGGCATTGATAATTTCAAGAAACTGTTCTGTTTCTAAAATAAATTTTTCAACTGTCGTGCCAGGTATCGTATGACCAAATGAAGTTTCTAAGAAAATGTAGATTTGAATCTGTTGAGCCTGACTAATTTGAGGATCTTGTAAAGCTTCTACTAGTTTTTCTTGAACAGAATTTTTAATTTCACCTTTCTTTAACATGATTGGGTTATCTCTTACAAAACTATAAGAAGTTTGAATTAACTCATCAATGCCTGTATGCTGAATCACATCTTTTTGGAATTTTTCTTCATGGGTCAGTTCTGATTTTCTTAAACGGAAAGAATCTTTTAATAGTTTAGGACACTCAATCATCGTGTCTTTTTTTAATTTAGCTCTGGCTCCTTGCCACCATTTGACCCAGTCTTGTTCGGGAATGACCAGTTCACATAGCTCTTCTTTAATTTCAGAGGCAGACAGAGGACCAAGATCGCGCAAGAGTAATTTGATCAGAGTGACAGGATCCTCTTTAGCTTCCTTTTCAAAAGCATCGGGATCGGCAAAACGACGGGCTAGAAAGCCTTTTTCATTTAGAGGAACAAGATTTTTAAAAGCATTGGAAAAAGTAAAATATTTGCGACCCGCTATATTTTCAAATTCTACGGCTACCTGTTCGCGTACAAGAGAAAGTTCGATAATTTCTCCTGTTCCCCATCCTCCTGTATGAAAGACATGATTGCCTTTCTCCATATGGGCTAAGAGATCGTAATAAGATAAAGCTCCTTGAAAATTTTCCCCTGTACGCAAACCTATTAAACGCAGCCTATCATTAAACTGAGGATGAGTACTATAGCGATTTTTTAATTCATCGAGAGCAAGAGAAGCTAGTTTTATAGAATTAGTTGTCTGTAGATCAATTAAAAGGCGTAGAATTTCATAGCGTCCATCAGAATCTGTAATGGTTTCCCATAAAGGAAGGGCGGTCTCAACGAGTTGTCCAAATTGTTTATTAAATTCTGAATCTTTTATAGCTTTCAATATACTGCTGAATTCTTCTAAATCGACAACATCACTTGTACAATATTCTTCCCAGAGTTGCCAGAACTTGGAAAAATCGCGATTATTGATCTGTATTTGAAGATCTTCAAGATAACCCATGCCTAAAAATTCCTTGTTTAGTTTCTGTATAGGTTTAACTTCTATCTATAGTTAACTTTTATTGAGAGTTAAGCTTTTGCTTAATATGACCTTTTAAGCTAGAGAAATTCTGCTTTGCCCAAATTCTCACTTTGAACTGGGATAAGTATAGCCTTTTCTTTTATTTAATATCAATCGAAGTTTAAAAAGAGGTAAAGTCCAATTAGAGTTGAATTGGCAAATTTTAAGTTAAAATACCAATTGTTTAAGAAAGTGAGATTCAGTATGAAAAAAGATAAGAATATTTTTGATACGGCTACAAAAAAATTGACTTCTAAAAAGTTAGAAAATAGTCTATCCGAAAAACCTTATAAAAACATAAAAAAGGGTCAATCTTCTAAGAAAGATCCGGAAGTAGTAGAGATGTTAGAAAAAATTGAAACAATGAAGCAGGATTTAAGAGATAAAATGGAGGCTATTAAAGTAAAAAGTGGATGGAGTGAGGAAAAGATTCAACAAATTTTAGACAATCCTCAGCATCTCTCTAATAAGCAATTACTCAGTAACCAACAAAATGAACAGGTATTAGAAGGTAAAATCTGGGCTGCTTTAGGTAATGAATTAAAGCCAAAAAAGGCAAAGCCTACTAATTTACAAAGTGAACGCTTAGGTAAAACACTTGGATCTAGAAAAAAATGGATCCCCATGAAATAGACCTCTTCAGCAAGTCAATGAAATTTTTAAATAGGTCTAAAATAGTTATTAAGATATTTACTAAAAGAAATAGCAGTAAGTAACATATTAATTATTTAAAGACTAACTAGTTATTAAATTGCCTTTAAAAATTGTTTTTTATTAATTAAAAACTAAGGAAGTGTTATGATTAAACGCATTGATCTTTTCATGCCTCCTACTGTCAGCCAATATGGAGTATTAAACCATTTTACAAAAAAGTTTCATGAAGCTCTTCAACGCAGTGGGGTCAATAGTCGTATTTTAGAAGCGCAACATGATAACCCTAAACCTTTTCTCACAGAACTTTTCAAAGATGTGCCAGATTGTACTCTATCTTTCAATGGGCTGCTTCCAGATAGAGAGGGACACTTCTTTTGCGATATGGTGCAAATTCCCCATGTTGCCTTAGTAGTTGATTCTCCCAATGGTTTTGTTCAATTAGCCAAGAGTCCCTCTACCATTATCGCCTCTGTAGATCGCGATGCTTGCGATTTTTTTCGTGGCATTCAAGCAAAAAATGTTTTTTTCCTGCCTCATGGAGTAGAAAAAAATCTGCATTTCAATTCCAAAAATGAAGAAAGAACGTATGATGTGACGTTCTTAAGCTCTTGCATTGATTATGAAAAAATTCAAAAGGAGTGGAAAAAAACTTTTCCTCCTCAATTGTATAAAGTGATGCAAGATTCCATTGAACTAGCTTTAACTGATCCTCATTTATCCTATGTCAATGCCTTTGTTAATACCCTCAATCGCAATTTTTCAGAAAATATGATAGAGGCGCTAGGTTTTTCGATCGTAGAATTATTAGATCAACTAGAAATGTATCTAAGAGGACGTACGCGTGTAGATTTAATTCGTTCGATTAGAGATGCGCGCATTGACATTTTTGGTGCAGCTGCTGACTCTACCACTTGGAAAAAGCAACTAGGCAAAAAACAGGATAATGTCATTATTCACGAAGGTGTAGCGTATGATCAAGCCTTAGAAATCATGCATCAAAGTAAAATTGTGCTTAATAATTGTGCTTGGATTAAAAATGGCATCCATGAAAGGACTTTAGCCGCTATGGCGTGTGGAGCTTTAGTTTTAGCTGAAGACACGCCTTATGTCCGCGAAAATTTTCAAGATGGAAAAAATATCTGTCTCTATAGAAATAACGATTTAACGTCTCTTAATCAAAAAATTAATGACTATTTGCAAAATGAAGCTGTACGTCTAGAGATAGCTGAAGCTGGAAAAAATGAGGTTGCTCAGCATCACACTTGGGATCAACGTGCCATCACCTTACTTAAAGAATTAGATCCCATTTTAAAGAAGATGCAAACAACTCTTTAAATGAGGATTGAGTTAGCCAGGGCTAAAATAGAAAAGGTGCACGTTTTGATGGTTGCGTATAGCCAGTAGGGCGGTACTCAACCCTTTTACTTTAAAGTTAGCCGAAGCTTTTGAATAGATTGCTCGCGCCATCCCACTTTTTTAGAGGTGGGTCAAGCGAGCTATTTTTTGTTTCTGTATTAAAAGAGTTAAAAATCTACATTAAGGGACGGGAAAGAGCAGAATGAGTTAAAGCCGCTCAAAAAATATTACGAAAATATAAGCAAAGCCTATTAAGTAATAACGTCAGTAGAACAGCGCATCTGACGATTTGTGTACCGGACTCTCACCGATAACTTTTGGGGTTTTACATCACACAAGCCGTTTCATGAGGGCTCATGGATCGATTTCTTATCGCCCGAAAGTGTGCTGCAAGCACCACTGAGAGTTTTTTACTCAGCTTTCTCCAAAATGCCCATACGTGTTCAACCCGATTCCTTACAGGTACGAGTAAAGCGACATGGTCACCTCTGCCATCAGGAATATCTATCAAACGGGAGGGAAGCTTTTCAGAAAATCTTAAACTGCGGCGCGCAATAACAAGTGCTGCCGCATGATGGATGGATAATCCATAACGTTTGGAATACTTTACTCTTCCAATCATTGAGGTATAAGCGGGATTAACTTCTTTGATTTCAATTCCTAGCTTTTGCGCTCTTGATTTAATATGGGCTAAAATACTGTTATAGGCGAAAGAAGAAAGCATTCTGGCATAAGAAGCTCGTGTTTCTTTAAGTGCGCTTTTTTTCTGTTGGAAGTTGAGTTTTTCTAATACAAGGGGCTTTTGCACTTCTTGGGCTGTTTTGACAATTTTTTTACAGGCATCTCCAATGAGAGCTTTAGCTTGATGACTGCTTTTGCCGTAAAGATTGAGAGGGATGGTTTGTTTATTTATAGCATTGCCAAATCGATCAGTTTCTACAAGGCTTAAATGATTGCTATTAATGTCAATTCCGATAACGCCTAATTTTTCATCAGAGATAAGGGGAGCAGATGCTGTATTGACACTAATAAATAGGCGCCATCCTTTTTCATCACTTTTAAACCGATAACAAAGAGCTTGTTTAGATTTAAGAGCGGCGACGATTTCTTTATGGCCATATGCAAACCGAAAATTGTTGATCCATAAATAGTTACCCTCTTTTTTAATGCAAGAATTGGGCAATCTGAGACGTAAATTTAAGGAGCCATCTTCTTGTAAGAAAGCAGTGCACGATTGATTGCCTCCAATTTCATCTTTGGATCCAAGAACAAAAAATTCTGAACTTCTGCTTTTTTGCCACGCTTGTTTCCACTCTTCATGAGAAGCATAACCATTTTCTGTTAGAAAAAATTGGGCACGAAAAAGTTGCTTAGATCCAAAACAAAGGCGAACAATATTTTGATCTTGATCTGCTTTGAGTTGTGTTAGTTTAGTTTTTAAGTGATTTAAATGGCGTTTCTTATGATGAATAGTAAATGGATTTTTTATCTTTTTTATTTTAGCATCTTGTTTTTTAATTTTTTCTTGAAGATCGATAATTTGCGTCTTTCTTTTTTCGTTTATAGAATCAATCTTTCCTTGAAGAATTGTTTTACAGGCGTTGTACTGTCTTCCTGTGATGCCAAATTGTTGAAGGAATTCCCGTTTACAGGCGTTAGGCTCTGCATTAGATAGGATTTTTTTAAAAAGCTGATGCTCGGCTTGAGCAAAAAGTTCTGCATGAGAAGAAAGCATGTCTAAAGAGACGTTATCTAGACTAATTCGCGTTTCATAAGTGCGCATGGAGTCTTTCATAAAGCTTGCGCTGCCTCTTGAAGCCTTTCTATGAGTTTTTTATTTTTACGACTTCTGGCTCCATAAAGCCTTGCAGAAAAAACAGTGATCATCTCTAAAACATCAGAGACAAGATCGTCTTCAAAAGTTGCATCTTCTGATTTGTTAAGGATCACGACTTCTACACTAAACTGTTCGCAAAGAGAAAAGATAAGTTCCGCTCCAAATCTTAATAAACGATCTTTATGTGTTAAGACTAACCGCTCCATATTTCCTAAGCAAATACTTTGGATAAGTTTTCTAAGTCCTTTTTTAGAGTAATTTAGACCAGATCCTAAATCCTGAATCACTTCGAATGTCCATCCCTGTATTGCACAAAAAGAGGAAAGCAAATCCACTTGTCTTTTTAAATCATTTTTTTGATCATGCCTTGAAACACGCGCATAAACCATTGTTTGTTTTTGACAAAAAACTTTTTGTGGAAATTTTCCAAGAACTTTATTAAGATCATATCTTCTGTGACCTCGCGGCGTTCTTTCAGAAGAAATTTTCCCGACAGCTTCCCAGCGTCTAAGAGTGTCTTTTGAAACACCGAGTTCTAATGCTAATTTTCCAATACTGACTTTCATACCTTAAATATATGCATTCCTCCATATATTTGTAAATATTTTCTTATATTTTATTTAGCAGTTAATAACCCTTTCTCATCCTATCATTCATATTTTTGGAGGTTCTATTGATAAAAGAGATTATGGAAAAAAACAAAAATCCTATTAGATCCTTCTCTGTTATAGGCAGTGGTGCATTAAGTATGGATTTTATAGCACAAGATTTTGTATAGATATAGCAGCCTTACGTCAACTATAAAATTCAAGCGAGCAGCTTCTTATTAATCGTTTTTGTTATTTTGCTCTGTAATTTTTTCTTATACTTTTGCCACCAGTGATAGCACTCTAAACGCTTTTTTTCTAATTGCTTAGGATGTAAAAGTAGATTTTGCATAACAGCTGGCGCATCATCCCAAGTGCTCACTTCCAAAAAGGGGTGAGGGCCATACATATTTCTAAAGTAATCACAAGAAATTTTTTCTACGATAGGAATGCAACCGCACTCTAATGCTTCGCATAAACGATAAGAATCGACATTCCACCAACCCCTAGGACAGGGTATAAATATAGAATCTAGCAAGAGATCGCGATAACGGGTAACGGGTAAAGAATTGGGATCAGACCATTTAAATATCTCATGGATAAAGAAGGGTTTAAAAATGTCTAACTGAGCTACCATTTGTTGGCGCGTCGGTTTATCGACTAATTGGCCAGCAAAACTCCAGGTATAACGACGCTCAACTGCTTTCTTTTTGGCAGCTTTGCTAGGATGAGTCATATTTTGCCAAAATCCCGTTTTGTAGCCCAAAGGAAGAGTCACAACTTTAGGCTGGTTTTTAAATTTTTTATGCCAATAGTTGCGCAAAATAAATTTAGCTGGTTGATAGCTTCTGACCGATCCTCCATAATACTCATCATTGAGATAAATTAAGCCAAAGCGATACCCTAAGTGAGTCAACTTTTTAATGTACTCTTTATATTCCTGGCTATGACTTTGATAAGCAGAAGTAATAATTAAAGCGCGATTCTGTACGTATTGATAATGCGTATCTTGATATTCCCGGTAAGTGAGTTTAGATAAAAGCTCTTTAATCCAATCCGTTTCATAATAACTCTCTTTGGGAACTTGCCAAATGACTGTTAAACTTTTTTTTATGCTAGGCTCTTTAGAAATACAGGCTGAGGGCAGCACTGTAACTAAAAAAATAAGAGATAAAAGTAGCATTCTTAGCATCGTATTAACCATTTTTTAAATCAGAGAGAATTAGTTTACAATTAGCACACCACGAGCAAATAGGACAAGCCAAAGGATCGTGAGTTCTAGCTGGGCAATAGCGCCGAGCAAAATAAATAATCTGTAAATGCAGTAAATTCCAGCGTTTTCTAGGAAAGAGTGCTTTGAGATCCTTTTCTGTTTGCACAACATTTTTTCCACTACTCAAATGCCAACGCTGTGCACAGCGATGAATATGTGTATCAACAGGAAAGGCAGGTTGCTCAAATGCTTGGGCCATGACAACCGAGGCAGTTTTATGACCGACTCCTGGTAGGGCTTCTAACTCTTCAAAACTTGCCGGCACACACCCTTTGTATTGATCGACTAAAATTTGGGAAAGTTGCGCGATTGCTTGAGATTTGCGCGCTGATAAACCGCAAGGGCGAATCAGCTCTTGAATGGTAGATACAGAGACTAAGCACATCTTAGCTGCTGTATCTGCTAAAGAGAAAAGGGCAGGCGTAACTAAATTGACGCATGCATCTGTACATTGAGCAGACAGTAGAACAGCAATGAGTAAAGTATAGGGATTTTCATGTTTTAGAGGAATAGCTGGTTGAGGATAGAGAGCTTGGAGGATTTTTTGGATTTTGTTGGCAATCTGCTGTTTAGATAGAGCAAGGTTAGCCATCTTATTTACCGATGCAAAATTTAGAAAAAATAGAAGATAGGATGCTTTCTGTGATATTAAAGCCGCGAATAGTCCCAAGTTCCGCTAGACAAGTACGCATGTCACTCGATAGGAACTCTGGAGAGCTATGACTCTCTAAGCCGCTAATCACTTGCTGGCAAGCTAAAATAGCCTGATCTAATGCCTCCTTATGGCGCAACGTAGTCAATAAAATCTCATCTTGGGCTGGTGGGCCTGTTTTCCAAATGAGCTTGTCAATCTGCTGATGGAGTTGCTCTAGTCCTTGCTGTTTTTTAGCGGAGACGCACACAATTGCTTTAAAATCCAGCGAAGGCAAGGAAGCATGAGGCAGATCGCATTTATTCCAGATGACAATTGTTTTATTCGGTGGCACTTGTTGCAATAAGGTTTGATCCTCTTTAGTTAAACCTAAGGAAGCATCTAAAACTAAAAGCACGATATCGCTTTTTTCTAGAGCCTCTTTAGACCGTCGCATGCCCTCTAGTTCAATCACATCTGTAGAAGCACGCAGGCCTGCTGTATCGATTAGCCTAAAATTGAGTCCATTGAGACGCAACTGGTCATCAATGAGATCGCGCGTCGTCCCGGGGATAGCAGAAACAATGGCCCGCTCTTTGTCTAATAGGGCATTCATGAGCGATGACTTGCCGACATTGGGACAGCCACTTAAACAAAGGGTTACGCCTTCCTGTAAAATTTTACCATCGTGAAAGGTTTGCGATAAAGCTTGCATTTTTGTCAAAATTGCTTGTAACTGTAGACTAAGCTCTGGAAGAGTGCAAAATTCTAGCCCCTCTTCGGGAAAATCGATCCACGCCTCTAAAATAGCGGCTATCTCGGTTAAAGACCCTTGAAATTCATCGATTTTTTGAGAAAGCCGTCCTTGAAGCTGACTTTCAGCTACATCTAAAGCATACTCATTTTTAGCACAGATTAGTTCTTGAACAGCTTCTGCTTGGAGGAGATCGATCTTACCATTGAGATAGGCCCGTAAGGTGAATTCTCCTGCTTGGGCTGCTCTAACCCCTGTCTCTAATACAGTTTCCAATACGCGCTTTGCAATCAGAATGCCACCATGGCAATGAATTTCAACGGTGCACTCTCCCGTATAGGAACGTTTACCCAGCATCACTAAAATCAAGACGTGATCAATGCTCTTGCCTTCGAGATTGACAATTGTGCCATAATGGGCTGTGTGGGATTGATAGGTAGAAAGAGGACCTGTAAAGATTTTAGCTACGCTTTTTATAGCGTCTTGACCAGAAACGCGAATCATAGCAACGCCTCCTTCTCCCCGAGGCGTAGCGATAGCTGCGATCGTTTGGTTAGGCTGATAGGGACGATGAACAAATTCCATGACTCAGTATCCAAAAGATTAGAGTATTACTATAAGTTTAGCTGATGTTTTTGTCTAGTTTATTTTATTTAATTAACTTGATAATAATTTTGTTATTAATTTATAGTATTAAATACTATTTGTTAATTAAGGGGAAATATGATTTCAACTAATCAAAATAATAATTTAACTAATAAAAACTATCTAATCATTACCTATGAAATAAATGGTCAAGGCGATTTATCCTGTGGAATGAAAGTCGCTAACGATCTACATGAAAGATTAGGTATACCAGTTAAAAATATTCTTATCAGTTCTAATAAAGTAAAAGGCATAGATAATTTTAACAAGCATAACTTTAAAAGTATCTCTTTAAAAGAAATAGAGTCTCTACATAAACAGCAAGCAGTTGATTTGCAAATCATTGCACCGACCGATGGCTTCTCAGGTGTAGATTGTACAGTAGAAAAAGCTCCAGCCTTAGCTCTATTAGAATATGGATTTACACCTCTAAAATCTCATAGAGTAATGTCTAAAGCTTTAGGCATAGGAAAAGAAGAAATAGGCATCCTAATCGATCCTTCTTTAAAAGAATGGGGATTTTCCGAAGAAGCTAAAAGTTCACGCAATCGCATGCAACAATTGGAACAGTTAGATCCTACTTTAAAAGCTGCCATAATGGGAAAAAAGAGTTTCGATGAATTAAATAATAAACATGCTCTTTATATGAGCTATGCTCCAGAAAAATTTCTATTAAAATTTATAGAAGTCCTATCAGAAAAAAATCATTCTTCACATAAAAATAATATTTTTGTTTTACCGAACTTATCAGCTACTGCTATTAAAGATTTAAATTTGAAAGCATTACACTTTAGAAAGATAAAGGTAATTGATCTAAACCAGCCTAGCACTCAACACTCTATAAAATCAGAAGAAACAGAGACTACGGATAAAAAAATAACGATCATTAGAGGTCGAATTGTTCATAGCGCTATGCTCACTTTAATGAAAGCTACAGAAAGAGAGATACTTGTAACTGGGGATCAAAGTTTAAGTGAGGCTATTGCTGGCAATAAAAACTTTATTTATATAGCACCTGAGCATAAAGAAAAACTCAGTAAAGATCTCAAAAATTTAGGTTACCCTGTGATTAAAGAAAGGGAAAGCAACTCTCTTAATTTTTTAAAAAGAGAAGAAATATCAAAATTGAATAAACAGGTTTGCAACCGTAAAGATTATTTTGAGAATTTAACTAAGTTGATAAAAGAAAGTTTACAGACTTTCCAGTACATTGCTGACATCTCTTTAGAACATTTAACTAATCAGGCTGAATTTGTATCAGCGATTGAAATGGATAAAAATTACAGGATTACTTTAAATCAGCTTTGCTTATTGGAAATAAGCGCACAAGATTGTACTTCCCCCTTCTTTCAAGATTCTAAATTTGAGTACCAATCTCTAGGAAATAGTCGCTATCAAATTAAGAGAATCTCAAAATAGTCGGAAATTACACCTCTATTGTCATTAATCTACTAAGTTGCTAATTTAAATTTTAAATAAGCAGTTAGTAGATAAATGTATGACACAGGAGAATGTTAATTTTAAATCTTTCATCAAGAAGCGTTTGCATTCTCTCACGGGTTTATTTCTCGTTCTCTTTTTAATCGAACACCTCTTTGTCAATTCACAAGCTGCTCTTTTTGTAGGAGAGGATGGCCTAGGTTTTGTCAAAGCAGTCGATGCCATTCATAGTTTTCCCTATTTACCGCTCATTGAAATTACATTGTTAGGGGTCCCTATCCTATTACATGGCTGGTGGGGCATTCAAACCTTGCGCACGAGTGCAATCAACTCCTTTTCTACAGATCAGACAAAAGTTTCATTACCCGAGTATAAAAGAAATAGAGCTTACACTTGGCAACGTTTGACCTCATGGATTCTGCTTTTTGGGATCGTGGGCCATGTCATTCAGATGCGATTTGTAGAGTATCCTTGGAGTGTTAAACAGGGAGAGACGACTTATTACATGCTTCCTCTCAATCGAGATGAGGGCTTAGCTACTCTATCCAAGCGCTTAGGCTTTGAAGTATATGATCGAGAAGTAATTGCCTACAAAGAAAAAGAGAATAAAGATGCCTCTTTTAGCCTCTTTTCTCAAGTACGAGAGAAGTCTGCAGTTTTAAGGCAAACAGCTCAGCAAGAGGAAGCTTGGTTAGCCTTATTGACGAAACCTTTAAAAGAAAATCAATTGATGGCAGTGACCTCAAGCTTTGGATTAGCAGAACTTCTATTGGTGCGGGAAACATTCAAAATGCCGCTGATGATTGCCCTTTATACTCTGTTTGTGTTAGCTGCCTGTTTTCACGGCTTCAATGGACTATGGACGTTTATGATCACTTGGGGAGTCACTTTAACTGCTCAATCTCAGCGGTACATGTTATGGCTAGCTTATAGCTTAATGGCACTGCTTGCAAGTGGAGGGTTAATGGCTATTTGGGGCACTTACTGGATTAATTTAAGACAATGAGTAAAAAAAAATGAGTAGAAAGGCGCTAAAAAAAGTGATCGTAGTAGGCGGTGGCCTAGCAGGTCTTGCAGCTACGATGAAATTAGCAGAACAGGGTATTCAAGTTCAGCTCGTTTCTGTGACTAAAGTTAAACGCTCTCATTCTGTTTGTGCCCAAGGAGGCATTAATGCGGCTGTTAATGCTAAAGGAGAAAATGACTCCCCACTAATTCACGCTTACGACACGATCAAAGGAGGGGATTTCTTAGCTAATCAACCGCCTGTCCTAGAGATGTGTCTTTGCGCACCTGAAATTATTTACATGATGGATCGATTGGGCTGCCCCTTTAACCGAACAGCTGAGGGTAATTTAGATTTTAGGCGTTTTGGCGGGACACTTTACAACCGGACAGCTTTTTGTGGAGCTTCTACTGGTCAGCAGCTACTCTATGCGCTAGATGAGCAGGTCCGTCGTTATGAGGTCCAAGGACTCGTGCAAAAGTTTGAGAATTACGAGTTCATGCGGCTTGTATTAGATGAGCAGCAGGTTGCTAGAGGCATCGTGATCATGGACCTATTCAACTTAAAACTCGATGTATTAAAAGCAGATGCAGTGGTGATAGCTACCGGTGGGTTAGGCCTCATTTTTCGCAAATCGACTAATTCTACTTTCTGTACGGGAGCTGCCAATGGACGCCTTTATCGCCAAGGGATGAAATATGCCAATGGCGAGTTTATTCAGATCCATCCTACAGCTATTCCGGGAAAAGACAAGATGCGCTTAATGTCTGAATCAGCTAGGGGAGAAGGCGGCCGCATTTGGGTTTATGGCGATGCCTCTAAAAAAATCACTAATCCTGAGGGTCAAGAGATAGCCTGTGGCATCACAGGAGAACCTTGGTATTTTTTAGAGGAGCTCTATCCAGCTTTTGGGAATTTAGTGCCACGCGATATTGCTGCTCGCGAGATTTTGCGCATTTGCGAACTAGGCCTAGGCATTGATGGCCAAATGCAAGTTTATCTCGATGTATCGCAATTGAGCAGCGAAAAGCAACATAAGTTAGCTTCCATTTTAGAAATCTACCAAAAATTTACTGGCGATAATCCGCGTCAAGTGCCGATGAAGATTTTTCCAGCTGTACACTACACAATGGGAGGCGCCTGGGTCGATTGGCCAGCCGCTGATGATGCCGATCGCTGGAGTCGCTATCGCCAGATGACTAATCTTCCGGGTTGCTTTAATATTGGCGAATCGGACTACCAGTACCATGGTGCCAATCGCTTAGGCGCAAATTCGCTAGTCTCTTGTATCTTTAGTGGCTTAGTAGCCGGAGTAGAAGTGCCGCGTTATCTCGAGCAGCTCACGACATCTCATCTCGATACCTCATCTCTTATCTATGAGCAAGAGATAGAAAAAGAGAAAAAGTTAAAACAGGACCTCATGCAGCGTCAGGGTCCTGAAAATGTGCATCTGCTGCACGATGAATTAGCGGACTGGTTGGTTAGCCATGTGACCGTTAAGAGAAATAATGGCGATTTAGCGCGTACGTTGCAAAAAATTGGCGAATTAAAAGAGCGCTACCAGCAGATTACCTTAGGAGATCATACCCTATTTGCCAATCGCACGTATATCTTTGCCAATCAGTTTGGCTACATGCTCGATATTGCTGAGGTTATCACTCAAGGGGCCTTGATGAGAGATGAATTTAGAGGCGCGCACTTTAAGCCTGAATTTCCTCAGCGCAATGATAAAGAGTGGTTAAAAACGACGCTAGCTACGTATGATCAGCAAACAAATAGTCCGATTATCTCTTACGAAGCTGTCGATACAAGACACTTAGATCCCATTCAGCGCGACTACTCGACTGCTAAAAAAGTGCAACCGACTTTAAAAAATGTGCCTACTAATATTGTATTGCCTATCTAACTAGACTAAAATAACAGAGGGATCAAATGGATGAGCCAAAAAAAGTCATTTTAAGGTTTTATCGAGGCAGTCCTGGTAAACAATATTGGGAAGAATTTGAACTCGTATTAGAACCTATGATGAATGTCATCTCGGCTTGTTTAGAGATCCAGCGTCGGCCTATCAATCGCGCAGGCCAAACGGTTACGCCGATTGCCTGGGAAGAGGGTTGTCTAGAGGAGGTTTGTGGTTCTTGTTCTTTATTAATTAATGGCAGGCCGCGTCAAGCCTGTACAGCTCTATTAGCTAATATCATGAAAGAGACAAACAGCTCGACGATTACTTTAGCCCCTCTGTCCAAATTTCCTCTAGTTAGAGATTTAATTGTCGATCGCAGCCAGATGTTTGAAAATTTACAAAAGGCCAATGCGTGGATAGAGGTAGATGGCACCTGGACTAAGGGAGTTGGCCCTAAAATTAGCCCTAAAAAGCAAGAGGTCATGTATGCCTTATCGACGTGCATGACCTGTGGTTGTTGTGTAGAAGCCTGCCCACAAATCAATAGCCATTCTAAATTTGTAGGTCCTCAGATCATTTCTCAAGTGCGCCTATTTAATGCACATCCCGTTGGAGCTTTGCAAAAAGCGGAACGCTTGCATTTCCTCATGCAAGAGGGCGGCATTGCCGATTGTGGCAATGCCCAAAATTGCGTGAGAGTCTGTCCTAAAAACATTCCATTAACAGATTCTATTGCAGCTATCGGGCGAGATGTCACGTTACAAGCCTTAAAAGATCTCTTTAGCTTTCCCGATCGCGAATAGACTTTTTTTACTATTTTTTTAATTTTAATATAAAAAAAATTAAAATTAAGTCTTTTCTCTAAACTTTTCTAATCTTTCTTTCTGTAACTCTCTCACAAATGTAGCAAATTCTGCTTCCTTTAACTTAGGATCAATCAGAACAATCGTATGACTAAAGTCTTTAGTCGCATCTAATTCATAAAATAGCGTATTTGATGTACTATATTCTTTAAACTGCTCATCGTTTAAATAAGCATTATCAGGACGTGTAAGATTTTCAGGTTTAACGAAAGCAACATCTTTATATTTTTCTAATTTACCAATACACTCTTTATTTGACAAGCGCTTGACTCTATCCAACATATATTTTTCACTTAAACTATTATCATCAATAGGCGCATCAATAGATAACTTTAGTTCTTTTTCTTTGTGTGTATCAGCTGTCCAGCTATTATCCCGTCTTGATAGAACTTCTATGGATTTATAAAACATTCCTTTATCATTTATAAATGGAGGTCTGTATTTTAGATAACAAAATATAAGACAGGCTTGTCCTTTTTCATTATAATACCGCATAATAGGAGCAGTCATATGATCATGAAGTTGATTGGGATTATTATTAACTACTGTATGAGGGTCCATACTCATAACTGTATCCCACTTTTCTAATACAGGGATTGCCATAACTCGATCGATGCCTCCCAATGCTTCAACCATATTTTCGCCAAAATCTTTGAATGCTTGTTGCTGTTCAGCAGTTAGTTCAGGTTTTTTTACTTCTTCTAACTTAGAATCAGTTTTTACTTCTTCATTATTCAATCCAGCAGTAGGAGTTTCAAATTCAGCAGGTTTTTTTTTCTCTTCCTGCTTAGGTTCTTCTTTTTTAGGTTCGGTATATAATGTAATCAAAAATAGTTCAGTATGAGATGTTAAAGCTTCTTTCATTCTAGTAGAGCAAACAGACCAATTCTTTGAAGGAGAACAAATAATTAATGGAAGTGTAAGAATATTTTTTAAGATAGCTGTAGCTACTGTTGAAACTCTCTGAAAAAGAGACTTTTGATGTTTATACTTAGAGGTAATTTGATATGTTTGATGGTTTTTTATTATGATACTATCTTTGGTATCAAATCCTTCTGTAGTTTCAGTCCAATACTTGTCGCTAGGCTTATTTTCTGTGTAATTAACCATGTTTTATCCCTAGTTTTTATGTGATTTTAATTAATATTAAAATAGAAATATAAATTTTCAATAAAGTTGAATCAATAAATGTAACTATTTTTGAATAAAATCATTTATTATATGCAAGTAAAGTGCCATGTTGATCTTTTTTTAAAGAAGCAAGCATAAAACCAACTCGATTAATCTACCGTAACTCTCATCCTAGTGTCTTACAGGATTAGGATGAATCAGCTGCTCATGCATCTAGTTGCTTAGCCTACTCAGATAAAAAAACAGGATTGAAATAAATTTTACTATTTTGTAGAGTCAAATTTGTCAAAAAATTTATAGATTGGGAAAAAAGATGCAACTGCCTTTGCACTATTTTTTATTAATTGTGTTTCTATTTTTGCAAAGCACCTCTCTTCAAGCTAAACAAGCACAGACGATTTGTCTCAATATGATCGTAAAAAATGAAAGCCAAGTGATTGAACGTTGTTTAGCAACAGTTAAGCCCTTCATCGATTATTGGGTGATTGTCGATACGGGATCAACTGATGGAACGCAAGAGATCATCCGCGAATTTTTAAAAGAAATTCCAGGTGAATTACAAGAAAGACCTTGGGTAGATTTTGCCCATAACCGCAATGAAGCTTTAGCTTTAGCTAAAGGTAAAGCAGATTATGTTTTAATCATCGATGCCGATGAGATCCTAAGAGCTGATGCTGGATTTAAAATGCCCGATTTAAATAAAGATTTTTATTATATTATGACGGAATATGGAGAGACTAACTACGCTAGAGTGCAACTTGTCAAGAATCAGCTCAATTGGAAGTGGATGGGAGTCTTGCATGAAGCAATCGATGCACCGGAAGCTAAAAGTCGCGAAATACTAAAAGGGCTTAAAAATGTAGTCAATACCGATGGTTTTCGCTCTAAAGATCCTTTAAAATATCACAAAGATGCCAAAATATTGGAAGCTGCGTTAGTTAAAGAACCCTATAATAGTCGCTATGTTTTTTATTTGGCCCAAAGTTATAAAGATGCAGGGGAATATGCTCTAGCGATTCAATATTATCAGCAAAGAGTAAAAATGGGCGGTTGGGATGAGGAGATTTTTTGGTCACTTTACCAGATTGGCATCTTAGAACAGATGTTAGAAAAGTCTGAGTCTACGATTGCGGCTAGTTATGAAACAGCTTATCGATATCGTCCTACTCGAGTAGAACCTCTCTATCAGTTAGCTAATTATTATCGCTTAAAAGGCAATTATGAGGCTGGTTATAAAACAGCTAAAAGAGGGCTAGCTTTGTCCTTACCTACGGATATTTTGTTAGTACAGATAGGCGTTTACGATTATAGACTCCTAATGGAGTTTGCTGTTTGTGCTTACTGGACAGAAAATTACAGTGAAGCTTTATTAGCGACCCAATTGCTATTGAGTAAACCCCATTTGCCGGAAAATTTTAGAGAAGTAGCCCAAAACAATCTAAAATGGATTAACCTTAAAATCGAAGAATCCAATCTAGCTTTAAAAAATTAGACTTTTTTTGAAAGAAGCTGCTGTTTAAGAGCAATAAAAATATCGATCACTATTTTTATGCTACCCAATAAAGCACCTAAAATGCCGAGAGCAAAAGATAAAGTAGCGCCGGGTCCATATATTAAGAACACAGCCGATAGGAGATAGGCGACATTACTAGCTATTTCTAAAGCAGCAGCTTGTCGAATCTTGGGATCAGCATGGGTCATGTAAAGGTTGTAATTGTAGCGCAACGACAAAAGATTAGCTAGACTGAATAATCCTAGGCTAATGGCAAAAAGGAGATGCACTTTATAAATAATAAAACCAAAACCTGCTAAGCCCGACAAAATAAAGAGAGAGCCATGGATCAGATAAAAACGCTTTTTTGCTTGATTAGCCAGCTTTTCAGTTTCTGTCAAAGGAGGAATAGGCCTACTTTCCTTACAGTCAAGCAGGACCTCTTTAAAGCCAAATCCTAAGAAAATACCATTTTGTAAGTAATCAAAGTATTGAATGCCATAACTAGCGACGCGTTGAGTCAAAGGAAAATAACGGATCACTTTCAAAGTAGTCGGTATAATCTGATGGGAGCAAAAGAGAGGAGTTGTATAGAGACAGGGCAAAGTCATAGCAATTCCTTTGACAAATAAGTAGGAGAAGAGATGAAACGCAAAGAGTGTTGTGCTATGCCTTGCATAAACACAGATGCTTCCATTGCTTTTTTACCCTCTAGCTGAACAGTGAGTAATTTCAACGATGCTTGTCCACAGCCTACAATAAAACCTGAGGAATCATAAGATAAGATCTGACCTGGCAAGCCCGCTAAGGATTCTACTTTAGCTTGGATAATTTTTAAACGCAGCTTCTGCTGGCGCAACTCAACCCAGCACCAAGCTAAAGGATGAGGATTAACTCCACGGATCAGATGATGCAAATGATTAGCGGGCAGTTGCCAATCTATTTCGCACTCTTCGAGTTCAATTTTAGGTGCAAAAGTAGCTTGGGAATGATCTTGCGGCTCTCGCTGATCGACACCTCGTTCAAAATCTCTTAAAGTTTGTAAAAGTGCTTCACTGCCTTTGGTACATAAAACTTGCTCTAATTCTCCAAAAGTCATCTCATCGGAAAGAGGAACCTTAACTTTCCTAATCATATCGCCAGCATCCATTTTTTTTACCATGTGCATGATTGTCAGGCCACTCTCTTTTTCCCCAGCCATGATGCAACGTTGAATGGGAGCTGCTCCGCGATAATGAGGCAAGAGACTGGCATGAAGATTGATGCAACCTAGAGGAGGAATAGCTAATAGAGAGGCCTTGAGAATTTCACCATAAGCGACGACGACAAAGAGGTCAGCTTTAAATGAGGTTAATAATGCCTCGACTTCTGCAGTTGAAACAACAGAGGGTTGATAAAGGGGAAGTTGGTGCTGTTCAGCAATTAACTTGACAGGCGTCGGTTGCAAGGCACCTGAACGTCCTTTTGGTTTATCGGGTTTAGTAATGACTGCTGATACAGAGATAGAATGATCTAATAAATAGTGTAAAACAGTTGCTGCAAAGTGAGGCGTGCCAAAATAAATAATTTTCATAAGATTTAGTTAATAGAAGCGTAGGCTTTTTCTTCCTCTTTTTCAATCTGTTCAAAATCCTCATCGGTGTTAGCATTGCCAAGCCCCATTAAGCCGCGTTTAGAATCCCTACAAAAATTAACCCAGTGCTGAATTTCTAGTAGAGGTTCGACTTGTCTCTCGATGCAATTTAAGGCCTCTTCTAGTCTTAATCCCGAGCGGTAAAGCAATTTGTAAGCTTTGCTCAATTCTTTACGCGTCTTGAGCGCAAAACCATTCCGCTTTAGTCCGATGATATTGAGGCCACCGAATTTATAGGGAATTCCTCCCCCAATCGTGTAAGGAGGAACATCTTGCGTAATGCGACTCATGCCGCCTACTAAGGCATAAGCACCAATGCGACAATGTTGATGAATAGCTGTCATGCCTCCAAAAATGGCATAATCTTCCACAGTTACATGACCGCCTAAGTTGACATTATTACTCAAAATAACTTTGTTGCCTACATGACAGTGATGAGCAATGTGACAATAGGCCATAATCAAACAGTTATCGCCTACATGGACAGTAGAATTTTCTTCAAAAGAGGAATTAATAGTCACAAATTCGCGAATTTCGCAATTTTTTCCAATCCTAACAAATGTTTTTTCTCCGCGATATTTGAGCGCTTGTGTTTTAGTACCGATGCTAGCAGAAGGATAGATGACCGTGCCTGCGCCAATTGTCGTGTAGCCATCGAGATAAACGTGAGATTTGATGATGACATTCTCTTCTACTATGACAGTTCCTTTAATGACGGCAAAAGGTTCTACGACTACGTTAGCACCGATGATAGCACCTGGTTCAACGCAAGCTAAAGAATGAATAACGGCTGAAGGATGGATAAATGGCTTGTTCATGAAAGAGGGTAACCGCCTGTTTGAAAAGTTCTAATAGTAAGGGATAGCATTTATATTTTTCTTCTCTTTTCTCTTAATTCACTCTTCTCTTAATAAAATTTTCTATATTTGTTCTTTATCTACAAGGGCAAAGCCAATTTCTGCTTCTACAGCTATTTTATCTCCAACTCTAGCTTCGACTTTCACGCGCCCTCCTTTTGAGCTCAAATGAATACCTTCCCCTTTTAATAATAGAATATCACCTGGATGAACGGGATTGCGAAATTTAGCATGATTGACATTGAGCAATACGGCAATTTTTGTCGTTTCAGCCTTTAAATGCACCAGAACGCCGCCTGTTTGAGCTAAAGCCTCTAAGATTAAAAAACCTGGCATTAAAGGAACATCGGGAAAGTGACCTTGGAAGAAACCTTCATTAATCGTGACATTTTTCTGACCCAAAATAGTGCCTTTTTCAAGATCGATCTCTAAGATGCGATCGACTAATAAAAAAGGATAACGATGGGGTAAGATCTTAAGAATATCTTTGATATTAAGCGTTGTACGCTGTTTTGACAAAGAATCTTGCATTACAATTTCTCCATTGTAATATAATTATAGAGTTTTTTAGCAAAAGCAAAGTTAGAGGTGTGTCCGGACCGAATAGCCATGATATGTGCATGAAAATCAAAACCTACTAAACTAAAATCGCCGATCATATCGAGAATTTTATGCCTCGCCATTTCATCGGGAAAAAAAAGTCCATTTTTACTAAATACAGCTTCATCTTTAATAATAACGGCATTATCTAAGCTCCCTCCTTTGATTAACCCTAAATCCATCAATTGAGACACTTCTCCATAAAGTGAAAATGTTCGACAAGGGGCAATTTCTTTTTTAAATGTTTCTTTAGTAATCTGAATGGAGTGAAACTGAGCTCTTAAAACAGGCGATTCAGGGTAATTTAAAGTATAACTAATGCGATAGCCCTCATGGGGAATAGCAGCTAAGTGAATATGCCCATCGGACCAATAAACAGGTTGATCGAGTCGGACAATCGGTACAGTGCTTTCCTGATCTATCACACCCGCTTCTTCTATCATTTCAACAAAAATATCGGAACTGCCATTTCCTACAGGAGGTTCTATATTATCCAGTTCAATCACTAAATTGTCTATTTGAAAAGCGGCTAGCGCAGCTAGCACATGCTCAACTGTATGAATGCGTACATTGCCTATGCCAAGCGTTGTACTACGCGCCGTATCGCAGACGTACTCTACAGTAGCCGGTATAAGAGGCATACCGGGCAGGTCAATTCGCTTAAAAGAGATCCCCGATTTTTCTTTAGCTGGACAAAAGCGCATTTTAACGCCCACACCTGTGTGGATGCCGATTCCAGAAAAAGAGACCTCATTCTTTAGAGTTTTTTGCGGCCGACTGTCTATTTTATAAGGAGAACTTGCGCTCACGTGTATCTCGTCCTATCAGGATAGCTTAAGCTCACCGGATGATTTAAAGCGGATCATCTTTTTTATGCCGCTTTTAAAAAAACCAGACTAAATAAAAGGCATAAATTGCATGGATCTATCCTAATCTAATCGTAAGATTTTAAGCAAGTTATAAAAATTAAGGCTCATCACTCTTCCATAGGCTAAATAAAATAGCCAGTAGACTAAAGATGACAATCAATTTGTCTCCTACTAAAGAATATAACGTGCGATAGTGGTAAGTAGGCACTTCTACTCTTAAGGCTGCCGATAACCATTCAGCTTCTTGAGGATTATTGCCTAGCTTGGCTACAATGCGCCCTAAACTATCGATAGCTGCGGTAATTCCCGTATTACAAGCGCGAATCAACGGAATGCCATTTTCGACTGTGCGCAGCCGTGCATGATCAAAATGCTGCTGATTTAAACGCGAAAAAGGATACCAGACATCACTCGTTAAATTGACGAGCAACTCAGCACCTTTTAAACGATTTTCGCGCATCACATCGCCAAAT
This sequence comes from Parachlamydiaceae bacterium, assembly GCA_965200675.1. Lineage (GTDB taxonomy): Bacteria > Chlamydiota > Chlamydiia > Chlamydiales > Parachlamydiaceae > CBDAUP01. Next base: position 847,093 of record CBDAUP010000002.1, read on the forward strand.
GTTTCTTCATAACAAATGGAAAACCCCAACGGTATTTTTTTGCCAAAGATCTTAGCTTCTTTTCCACACGTAAAGGAATTTGTGATTCCATAAGAGGAAGCTAACGTTTTGAGAGGCGTAATAAAAGATAAAGGAATGTATTCGCCCATGGGCACTAATACCCGTTTTTCATAGCGATTGACCAAAAAATCAGCCAATGGAGCTGTTTCTGGCTCAAAGTGGAGAGCTGCACTATAAAAGTAGCGTTCTCCTTCTCGATCTTCGACATCTTCTAAACCAGCTACGACTTCTGCTTTGAAGATATTAGCTAATGCTTGCAGCCAATAACCATTACTGACGAACCATTCGTGACCCTGTTGATAGGGGACTAAGCTAGCTAAGGGTTCGCGCAGTGCCGGTAACTTAGCTAAACTAGCTGTGCCATAAATCTCTTTAAATGCTTTTTCTACTTGAGTATAGGGGAAAATGGGTGCATAAGTTCCATAAGGAACGGTAAATTCAGGAAGGGCAACTAGATCAGTCGATCGAGACAGAAAAGGCTGGGTAATCTGCAAAATTTGGCGCCATTCGGCTAAAACATAGGCAATTCTCTCTTTCAAAGTTTTAAATTCTAAAATCTCCTCGATGGGGAAAGCAGTTTGTACTAAAAGAGCTGTAAAATTCTTTTCCATTTGGCTCTGTTGTTTAATGAAAGCTGGCTCATGCACTGCTAAATGAACAGCTCCATAGATAAAAGGAAAAGCTGCTGCCAATAACCAGCTATACAACGCCTTGCCTTTGAGCAACCAATAACGCAAGGCTAATAAATTAGTTAAAAAAACCCAAAAGCTTAATCCATAGACTCCTGCTAAAGAAGCTAATTGTAACGTATAGATCGTACTACTTAGAGCTAAGCCGCTAGGATTCCAGGAAAAGCCCGATATTAAAAATAAACGGCTCCATTCTAGCAAAGTCCAAAGGCCAGCAAGCGCTACTAAATTGCTGATTTTAGTCAGTAACCGAGGCTGAATATAAAGCCCTATCCAGCCAAATTGCAAACCCATTAAAAAAGAAATTAGCAAGTAAACCGGCACAATGTAGTAATAGGGATGAGACAGAAACCAGGAGAGCTGAATGAGTTGAATGCTCGTGAACCAAGCAGTGGATAGCCAAAATCTGTGCTTTTTTAAAGGATAACTCAATAAGAGCTGCCAAAAGAGCGCATAGCCGAATAAACAGGCTGCTAAAGACAAAGGGGCGCTAAAAGCGGGTTGACCGCACCCAACAATCAGCAGAGAACTAAAAAAAATTGCCAGTTTAAAAAAGTAGGATAAAGATAAGGAAGAGAGCATATAAAAACAGAGTAACGAGTCATAGAATTGTTTTAAAGCAAGAGATGCTTAAAAGTTTAGACTTTATCTTAATGCTGTTTCTCTATAGACTACTCTGTATGATGACAAAAATTTCTTTTCGCGATCGCCATTTACTCACTTTTTTAGAAGATTACTCCGCACAGGATCTGCCATTAGATCTTTTGCTGCGTCGTTATTTTAAAGAACATAAAGCATTAGGTCCTAAGGATCGCGCTTACATTGCAGAAACAATTTATAGCATGGTTAGGTGGCAAGGCTTAATTGATCACCAACTCGATCAACCGACTTTCGATCTATCTATTTGGGAAAGGCGTTTAGAAGTATTTAAAAAATTAGTACCGGAAGAGTGGTCTAAACATCAAGAGATTCCGCTCCATATTAGACTGAGCTTTCCTAAAGTGCTATTCGAGCTGTTAGTAGCTAGTCATGGCATTGAGTATGCTAGTCAACTATGTGCGATTAGCAATCAAGCCGCCCCGACAACTGTTAGAGTCAATACATTGAAATTATCGCGTGACGATGTGCTAGCTAAGTGGAATCAAGAGTATGATGTAGCTGCCTGTCAACTAGCTCCTAATGGGATTACCTTTCATAAAAAAATCAATTTTTTTGGCTTAGAAGAGTTTAAAAAAGGTTGGTTCGAAGTGCAAGATGAAAATAGTCAATTGATCGCCGATCTCGTACAACCAGAACCGGGTCAATGGGTGTTAGATTATTGTGCGGGCTCTGGTGGTAAGACGTTAGCTTTTGCGCCTCTCATGCAAAAGACAGGTCAGATTTTTTTACATGACAGTCGCCCTTTTGCCCTACAAGAAGCGCGCAAAAGGCTGCGTCGAGCTGGTATTCAAAATTCTCAAGTCGTTTTACCCGATGATGAGGCTAAACTCAAAAAGTTAAAAAAGAAGATGCATCGCGTTTTAGTCGATGTGCCCTGCAGTGGTACTGGAACTATGCGCCGCAACCCCGACATGAAATGGAAGTTTACAACTGAAACTTTAGAGCGACTCTGCGGTTTGCAACGGACAATTTTTGAAAAAGCCTTGAGCTTTTTAAGACCCGATGGCTATCTTATTTATGCCACATGTAGCTTGCTAAAAGAGGAAAATCAAGAGCAAGTGGCTCATTTTTTGCGCTCTTATCCATTACAGATTGTAGGCGAAAGCTTTCAAACTTTCCCTCAAGCAAAAAAGGGCGATGGCTTTTTTGGCATCGTTTTTAAGTTTAATAACTAAATCTAAAATTAAATTAATGTTTAATAGTATTACTAATTGTCAATAAAAATTTCATTATGATGCTCTTTTTTATTTACAATTTAATTACTGATAATATATATTAACTAGTAATTTCGTTAATTTAATAAACAAAACAAAACAAAAGGAATGATACTATGTCATCAATATATAATACAAATATGAGTGAAATGAAATTCGGTCTACTTGGAAATTTCTTCAGTAATCTGAAGAACGATAAACTTGGAAAATTATATCATAAACAAGTAACTGTGAAAGTAGAAGATGAAAATGGAGAAGATACTGGCGAAACATTTACAGTCCATACACAACCTATTTTGCGGACTATTGTACAAGTCATTAAAAGACCTATTAATTTTGTAGCTGATTTCTTCGGCCGTTTTGATGAGCCTACTTCTCTATTGAGACATTTTCATCACATTGTTCCGTTAGCAGCATTTTTTAATAGAAATGGACCTGCAAAATTAGCTCCTTTAATCAATTTAGTTGAGGGTGCTGGACAAATAGCTGATTTAACACAGCCTATTAATGATATTAATTATGTAGCCAATGGTGGCCTACAAAAAGATTGGGTTAAGAGTTTTTATATTTCAATTCTTGCCCATGCTGTATTAGCTCCTAGTAATTTATTGGGAATCGTGCATTTTTCTCGTCAAGTAGGCTTTAGTAATTTTAAATTTTTGACTCAAGCAAGCCGTACAGTAGGCAGCTTTCAGTTTTTTGGAGCAGCACCTTGGCTAGCGAGTCAATTACAAAAATTGCCATTAGTTCATTATGTTCCTAGTGTTACTAATTTTGTTGCTAAACCTTTTGGTCTAGTTGCAGCTACTTCCGTATTGCCAGCTTGTGTAGCTACTCTCTGTGTAGCTTACAGTTTCTTTTGTCTTGACTTTTTGATTTCAAAAAGGTCTTACTATCAAACAAAAATTGATGATGTAAATACAGCAATCAACATAGGAATACCAACAAGAAGGGATGAAATAAGTAAATTATTAAAAGGAATTGAAAGTACAAAGGGTTTAATACAACAGTTAGAAGAAGAACAAGAGAAGTTAGATGGAGCAGGCGAAGATGATGATGGATATGCTGACTTAGAAAAACAAGTAAGAACTTTAAATTTAAGAGTAAAAGAATTAGAGCGAGAATTCGCAGAATTGCCTGCTGAGTCAAGAGAGCTATACAGAAAGTTAAGCTCTCATCAGCATAAGTATACAATTAGAAAAATCGATTTTGCAGCTAATGTCACTAAATTAGCGATCAATATTATTTTTCTAGGCACTTTAACACATGTAGCAGCTTTTGCCTTTATTGCTAGCAGTGTACCTGTTATGGCTGCTTTAGGATTTGTAGCGATGGGCTTTGTAGGAACAAAAATGTATTTAGAGTGGAAGCATAAAAATTTTCTTCCTAATCCTATTTCACATTAATCCCATCATCCTATAAAATCTATTTTCTTTTAAGGCCTTTTTCCAACGGAAAAAGGCCTTAAATTAGCAATTGCACTAATCAAATAAAAGCTATTTAAATCATTAAAGGGTAAGAAAAATGGGTGTAGCAATCAGTTTTAGACAAAAAATTTATCAACACTGTGAACAGGTAAAAGGAATAACAGCAAATCCAGAAGGCTATCTGAATGTCGCTCGTGGACTAAAAAGTGTAGTTGTCTTTGTACTTGAAACAGGTAAAACAGTTGCTAACATTAATCTAATTGCTAGAAGACAACTTTTTAATCCCGATAATTTCTCTTCTTTGATTGCTTTAAAACCTTGGGCTAATGCTTTAGATAGTATGGTCAATGTCTTAACTATTGTAGAATTACCGACGACAATTGGCAAATTATGTGATCCCAAACTATGGGCAAAGTGCGAAAAAGAGAAATACCATTACTTAAAAGTAGTAGGTACAGCTCTTCAAGTCATTCAAAGATCGATGGATACTTTTCTGCTTATTCCAAATAAATGGAATCTGATTGATCTGGGCAAGCTTTGCACGACAGTTGGCAATGCCACCAATTTAAAATTTATCACGCCTTTATTCTTAACTATTTCTAAAGAAAGCATTGGCTTAGTCGCTAGTAGTTTAAGCTTAGTTTATAACATCAAAGATATTGCCAAACAAGAAAATATTCGCAATAGAAAACTTGAGTTACTTACTAACTTATCAAAAATTAAATATAGTAAAGCGTGGGATGATGAAAAAATAAAAGAACATTATATAGCATGGCAAGATAGACCTAACTATCCAGCTAAACCTAAAAAACCTATTCAAGATCTTTTCAATCAATATATTTCAAGCTTACTCAAACAATATGAAAATCCCCTTACCAATTTATTAACTGAAATAGAAAGAAATAAAGGTAAATTAGTAAGAAGATTAATTATTCAAAACTATTTGAATAACACAAATTTGTCTAATGTGGATAAAGAAAAACTAATAAAAGGCTATAGTCTTACTATCGAGCCTGAAAAATTAAATTTAATAAATAAAGCAGCGACTAAAGTAATCTATGCTGTTACATATGATAATGATAAAGCTGGAATGAGAAAAGTAATTGCTTACAAATATGATAAAAAAGTAGCACAAAGAGCCAATGCCCAAATTGAAATTAAAAAAGATAAAATTGCTAGAAATTTGGATATAGCAAAAATTGTGGCTACAATTTTTAGTCTGTCGCTAACGACAGGTTTAGCGTTGACCTCCTTTGCAGCTGCTATTCCATTTATAGCTGTCACGTCTAGTTTCTTAGGACTCGGTATGGGTCTATATGGAATTTATAGAACGTGGAATCTAACTTATCATAGTAAGCCAAGACCTTTTCCCGTCTATGTTGCTTAAATAAATAAACTAGTTGAGATAAGGGATAGGATCCGCTTAATATGTTATCCTACCCTTTCTCTTTTACACTAAAACAATCATGGCACTCTTTCCGAAGTCTAATAGCGATCCCAATTTGAAAGTTTATGAGTGGTTAGCGCTTAGTGTGCTATTTAGTTTGTTAGCTATGCTCACGCTGCTCTCCTTGCGCGATTTTCCTCCTTCCACTTTAGCTAGAGATCAAGCGCATTTTGTGCTCGATCCGAACATAACCGTCTTTGTAGAAGGAGCCTTAGCTAATCCAGGAAGTTTTAAATTAAAGAGAGAGGCAACTTATAAAGACCTTCTGTCTCAACTCACTCTTTTGCCTGAAGCTAATTTAGCTAAGTTAAATTTGAAGGCTAAGCTTAGACAAAATCAAACGATCAAGCTGCCCTTTAAACCCTATCTCACGATAAAAGTGGAGGGAGCCGTTGCTCAACCCCTTACTCTTCAAATGCCCAAAGGGGCTAAGCTAGAAGATTTATTAGATAAGATAGCTTTTTTACCAGAAGCTAATAGGAAAAAATTGCGTCTTAAACAGCGCTTAAAGAATAATGATGTGATTATTATTCCTTCTAACCTTAAAAAATAGTGGTCTTAATTTCTAATAAATAAAGCATTTGCTTGCCATTGGGGATTGCCGCCTAGCTTAAAAAGAGTAAACCCTTGCTCCTCTAAAAAAGCTCTTAGGGTATTAAATTGACACATCTCTTTTCTAAATTTGCGAAAATTGACCTCAGTTGAAATAGTGCGTACAGTTTTTAAAAGAGTGAGTCCTCCCTTTAGGACTTCTAATTCAGCTCCTTCCATATCTAGCCATAAATAATCGACTTGAGCAATATCCTGTTCTAACGCTCATTCATCGAGATTTTTACAGAAAACTTCTATTTCAGTATCCTGATAAGGGCATTCGGGCAAATGATTACTTGGGAGTAAAGAGAAAGCGCCATCATTAGCTTGATTGAAATAGAAAGGATAGAAACCCGTCTCTCTAGCTCTCTTCATATTTTTAACGTTCGTTTTTAGGAGCTGAAAGCTAAGAGGTACAGGTTCAAAAGCATGAATCATAGTAGAGGGCCATTTAGTTATTAAGCGCAATGTATCCTCTCTATAATGAGCGCTAGCTTCTAAGATAATTGGATTAGCTGGTAAAAAAGGAGAGACTAATTGTAATCACTTGCAAAAGAAAAGTAAGCTAAGCAATTAAGACATACAATGAGAACTTCTTGAGGTAGGTTATGCTGAGTGATATCCAACTTTAGAAAATGGGCAACTTGCTTCGGATATTTTTTTCCTATTTTTTTTTAGCACTTGCTACACAATGTCTACACCTCGATAATTAAACTGAGAAAGCAACTTAGCTAGTTCTTCGCACTCGCCAAAACCTAGTTCTAAAACAATCTGAATAGAAAAAATTAGTTTTCAGTTTTTTAAGACAGTCAATCAGTTGCCGAAGAGAGAGCAATAGGTGTATTTAAAGACTCTAAATACTCCTCGGTAAAAATCTTTTCATGGCGTTGATTTGCCAGGAGTAGCATTGATAAAGAGAACGTAAAAATATAAAAAAGAGTCAATAAACCCTTTTAGCTTGTTTTTTTTATCTCAATGAGCAGGCGTAGCAATGAGAATATCTTGAGGGCAACTGCCGGGCTTATAAGTTATAAAATAGCTAGGATTAATAGATTTCAATTTCTGCAATACTTTTTTTAAAGGCAGAAAATCAAAAATAGCTTGATCAAAGCAGCGCACATCATCAATTAAAATTGTATGAGTTTTGATAAAATGGTTTTCAATTGCTTGAAGCTCAGCTAAAAGAGGCGTATTATGCTTGCCTCTAGCAGTCATGCCATGAGAATAGTGGCCATCGAGCCAAAAAGTAGCTGGCTGTTTTAGTTGCTTTAATAAGAGCGGCAAAATTAAAGCAGAATCGCCTTGCCATAAATGAACTTGCGGAAAATCTTTAAATCTCTCCAAACATTGAGCATGTAAAATAGGAGATAATTCAATCGAGTGAATCACGGGAAAGCCGGCGTCGAGGGCCATCTGAATGCCCTCTCCTAAATAAGAGCCTGTCTCAACAAAATAAAAGTTAGGGTAGGCTAAGAACAAGTCTCTAGTTGCACTGGCATTTAAAGAGGTGATAGATAGGAAAAATAGCCACCATCCCGAGAAGAATTTAAAATAAAAATTGGACATAAAAATTAACCTATCAGATAAAAGTTATTTCTAGTAATTTTAAAAAAAATTGTTTGATTGTCAATAGATACTCCAACTGCCTTAAAATTTATTAATTAGAGAAGTATTATTAAACGACTAAAACTCAGCTCTTTTTTATTGGGAATTGACTATGTTAGATCGTATAAAAAAATTGGCGTTAAGACAGTCAAATATGGCAAATTTAAAGATTCCTGTGGCCCAGCTACTTTTATTTTTTATCTTGGAGAAAAAAAGGAGTGAAAAAAGTTATAAAAATTGGCCTTAAATTATTATTGAGTACTGTCTTAGGTAGTTTTGTACCTCTTTTAGGCTCAGTTGGCGAATTAATAGCCACAGCTAACCAAGCAGAGATTCACGTGTTTGGAGATAGTCACGCGTTTGCTAGCTTTGGACCTATCACAGATTGTAAAGTAAACTGGTTAGGACCTTATACGATGCACCGGTTTGGCCAAGAGAAGCTAAGCTTACTTAATATTAAAAATTATGGAGTCAAAGAAAATGATACAGTTATTTTTGTATTTGGAGAAATTGATATACGCTGCCACATTAAAAAAGTAGCTAAACGTTTAGGGGAAAAAAGGAGTCGAATCATCGATAGGTTAGCTAAAAGCTATTTAGCAGCTATTCAAGAAAATAGACAATTATTTAAAACTATTCATCCCGTTATTTTTGCTGTGCTACCGCCTACCGATCAGATCCATAATCCTAATTTCCCCATCGATGGCTCTTTAAAAGAGAGAGTGCATATGACAAAAAGACTCAATCATATACTTACAACTTTAGCCCAAAAGCAGGGAATCGCCTTGTTAAATGTTTATGACGATTATGCGACGACTGAAGGTTTTTTAAATCCTCACTTGAGCGATGGGAATGTGCATATCAATGGCCAAGATCCTACCATTCTTTATCCCTTAAAGAAGCAGTTAATCCAGTTATTGACTAAAATCTATGCTAATTAAGGCAGCAGAGAGCGCTTGACAAACAGCGCATCTCCAAACCACATCCCACGTTTAGTAGGATGAGCAAGATTAAAGTTGCTGCCAATTAATTCAAAGCCTTGTTCCTCTAACCACTGTTTAAGCTCAGGATACAGGGACTGCCCTTCATAAGCTTCGACAAATTCTACCTCTGTCAAAATAACTTTAACTGTTTTTAATAGTTGAGGCGCTGCTTTTAAAACAGTTAACTCTAACCCTTGCATATCTAACCAGAGCAGATCGACATGAGAAATATGATACTCTTGTGCCCATTGATCTAGCGTAAAAGTAGGCACCTGTATCTGTTTGGGAAAGATGACATGCGGAGCATAAGTGATGTGTTCTTTAGGCGCTAAGAGGGAACTGGATTGAGAAGAAACGCCTTGCTGAGCAGCCATTTCTGACACATACATTAAAGCTGTTCCATTTTGATCACTCAGTGCATAAGGATAGGGCGTAATATTAGCACAATGGCTCACATTGGATAGGAGTAACTGAAAAGTATCGGTAAGCGGCTCAAAAGCGTGAATATGACCTTGAGGCCATTTTTTAGCCATCGCTAAACTATCGATACCATCAAAACAGCCGGCATCAATGATAATAGGATTATTGGGTAGATAGGGTTGGGCTAGAGCTAGCGCTTCTATAGGATGACTAAATTTAAAATAAGGGTAGTTCTTTAGTGGTAGTTCACTACTTAAAAAAATGGGATTGAGAAGAAGAAGAGAGTGACAAGTAAAAAAGAGAGAGGAAAAATAACGCATAAGACCTTTAAGATTGTTATAAATTCTCTATCAGATAATAGGAAAAAATTTTTATTGTCAAATTTGTTTTCTTTAAATAACTTTAAAAGTTTAATAGAAAAGTTAATTAATCATGGGAAAGATACATGGCTAAATTTTTTTTGCCTCTTTTGATTTTTTTTATCTCTTCTTCCCTATTTTATAGTCAAGCTGAGGCAAAAATTTTTTCAACTGCTAGCTTTTTGTCAGCTTTGCCTATTTTGCAAGATGGGCCTGATTTGGATGCGTGTGGGTATGGCAACTGCGATATGACTAGTAATGGAGAAACAGCCGTTATAGCAGCTATTCCAGCTAAGGGTATCGTCTTTGATGTAGGTGCCAATAGAGGTGAGTGGAGGCTTCAGGTTATAGAGCATCAACCCTTAGTTCATCTTCATTGTTTTGAACCTGTTAGCGCTTTGCAGTTAGAATTAAACAAGAAGCTAAAAGGTTATCATGTAGTCATCAATGCTTTAGCTCTATCTCATTCTATAGGCTGGGGAACTTTTAGTTATTATCCTAAGAACACGGCTTTGAGTACGTTGCATAGAAGAGTAGAAGTTGAGAAACTACTAGACTTAGAGCCGCAATTTATTCAAGTAAAGCTGGAAAAATTAGATCATTATTGCCAGATTAAGCGCATTAAACAGATCGACTTTCTCAAAATCGATACAGAAGGTCATGAATACAGCGTGCTACGTGGAGCTGAAAATTTATTAAAAAAGCAGCAAATTTCAATTATACAATTTGAGTATGGTGGCACTTATCTAGATTCTAAGAGTAGTTTGAAAGAAGTGTATGTCTATTTAACTAGCTTTAATTATAAAATCTATAGAATCACAGGTATTGGACTGATTGAAATTCCAGCCTGGAGAGATGAGTTGGAAAATTATCACTATAGTAATTACTTAGCCGTTAAAAATTAGCAAAAATTAAATTGATGCCATTCTTACTGATTCTTTTATCTTTAATCCTACCTTTAGTGTCAACTAGTTTGCAAGCCCAAGCTCCCTCTTTATTTGTAAGCCTAGGCTCACATTGTGAAGTAGCTCAGCAATTGAGAAAAAATAACTTAAGAGAAGCCGCTTACCCTTTTGATTGGATTTTGACTTTAGATCATCCAGGCTTTTTGAAAAGTATAAAAGAGGACTTTGCCCTCTTTTTAGCTCCGCCTGTACTCCTGCCTTTGAAAAGCCCTGCCTTACCCTATCCAGCGGGCAATGTCATCAATACTTATTATCATATCGATTTTCGGCATGACTGGCATGATTGGCCCGAGCGCCGTTTTAAGCAATTGTTGCCCTCTGTGCAAGCTAAGTATAAGAGGCGCATTGAAAGATTTAATGCGCTTCAACAAGCTAAAGGAAAAATCTATTTTATCCGAGCAGCCTTTGATTTAGCTAGTGATCCGTTAAAAATTATCTATACAGTCACAGATCACTGCCATCTTATTAAAGCGCATCAAGCGCGGCAGTTGCGAGAGGTGTTGCAACAAAAATTTCCTAGCTTAAATTTTCACTTAATTGTTATCAATTATACCGATGCTGACTGGCCCTTACTACCAGCTATGAGAAGAATTAAAGAATATAGAATTAGAAAAACAGACAAAGATGAAGATTATAAAAAATTACTTGATCAACTTAATTTAAACACGTCCTCTACTTATTTATTTTAAAAAGGAAATAAACATGGCCCCTTCTTTCTTGCCAATAAAAAAATTTTTTAAATTAAACTTTTTACTATTTTTGCTAGTTAATTTATGTATGCTCAATGCTCAGGAACAATCTGTAAAGGAAAAAAAGACTGGCAATAGAGTTGTAGAGCTTTCTCTTGAAGGCTTACCAGCTCATAATCTTAGGTATCAGACGTTTAAAAAAGCTTTAAAGTTGATGAATCAAAGGGGAGCTAAAATTATCGTAGAAACAGGAACAACCCGAGGAATTAATTTAAAAGATATTTTTGCAGGCGATGGAGGGTCTACGCTAATTTTTGCTAGATGGGCGGCAACTCAACAGGCTAATCTTTATAGTGTCGACATTTGTCCCACAGCTTTTACCAATGCAGCTGAATTTTTAGCACCTTATAGAAAGCATACAACATGTATTTGCATGGACTCCGTGGCTTTTCTAGAAAATTTTGACCAACCCATTGATCTACTTTATCTCGATAGCTATGACTTTGATAGTCATAACCCTATCCCTTCACAAGAGCATCACCTTAAAGAGATTCAAGCAGCTTACCCTAAATTAACTGATCAGACGATTATCATGATTGATGATTGTGGATTAGCGCATGGAGGCAAAGGAAAGCTCGTCATTGAATTTTTGCTCAATTTGAATTGGAAAATAGTAGCAAATGATTATCAAGTTATTTTAATAAGAGAATAAAATGTTAACTCAATTTCAGCTCATGCATTTTTTATGGATTTTTATTTATCCCTTCATTACTTTCTTCTCGCTTAGTAGTATAGAAGGTGCATTAAGAGAAGATAGCAGCAAAAGATGTAGTAGACAAAAAATACTCATTTGCGGTGTTTGTAAAAATGTAGAACCTTTTTTATTTAATACAATTAAAAGCATAGAGAAACTAGGTAAAAAGTTTGATGACTATGCAGTTATCATCTATGAAAACAACTCTACTGATCAAACAAAATACATTTTAAAGAGGTGGAAGCAAAATAATAAAGCGGTTACCCTAATTTCTGAAGACTTAACAGAGCAGGAGTTGAAAGCAGATACTTATGCAGTGACATGTAAAGGAGAGCCCTTTCGCGCAGAAATTATTGCTAAAGCACGCAACCGAGTCTTAGAGATCTTAAAAAAAGAGCAGTATAAAGATTTTAAGTATGTCATCATGGCTGACTTAGACTTTAAAGGAAAATGGCCATTGGCTGAAATCATCAACAGCATTGAAAATCCTCAAGCAGAGTGGGACTGCATTAGTGCTAATGGCACCTCAAAAAATGGAGTCTACTATGATCGGTATGCATTTAGAGATAGCTCCTATCCTTTAGGACCAGAATTATTAGATGAAGCTTGGTGGCAAGAGGTCTACGGTCAACCCTTAAGATTTAAAGATAAACAGTGGATACCTGTGTTTTCTGCTTTTGGTGGTTTAGCAATTTACAAAAGGTCTAGCCTGTTAGCAGGTACTTACTTAGGGCGTGTGGATGAACTCTTAAAATTAGATTACTACCAGCTGCTGCAGCAGTTATCTTTAGATAATAGTCATGTCAAGCACTATCTTAGCTTTAGCGGCCAACAAGATTGTCTTTTACCAGACATAAAGATCAACTTTTGCAATAATAGTGGCTGTTTTCAGTATCCTGCTTGCTGTGAACATGTTATTCTACATGCTCACATGCGCTTAAAAGGCAAAGGCAAAATTTTTATCAATCCGCAATTAATCATGCTTTACGACTAATAGAGTAAGTAAGAGATAAATAAAAAAGTTAGTGCTTAAGTTATTGATTATTAGTTGTTTAACAAGTCATTGCGGATGAATAATACATCATTCCACTCTACTGTTGGATCATCAAAGAAAACAGTAAAGCCTTTAGAAGTTAAATACTCTTTAATATCGGGATAGAGTTGTTCGCCCTCATAAATTCTTTTGTAGATCACTTCCGTGATAATATAGTCTACATTGTTAATCTTATCTCCTAAGCCTTGTAAAATCGGCAAGGTTGCCCCTTGGGCATCGATACACAATAAATTGACTTTTTCAATGCCATTTTGCTCAAGCCAATGATCTAAACGAATGGCTTCTACTTCAATTTTCTTTTGATTAATGCCTACATGACTACCGTTGGAAGAGATTTTATAACAAGAAGACGCGCCTATATTTCCACAATTGATAATCGGATAAAAAGAGATCATGCCATTTTCATTCCAGACAGCTTTGGGAATAAGCGTTACATTAGGGTTATTTTTTAATGTTTGCTGACAGAGAGCAATGCCTTCAGGATTACATTCAAAACAAAAGACATGCGTTTTATAATAATCGCTTAATTCAGCTGCATCGACTGCATCGCGGCTTCCTATTTCTAAAATACAGTGAATATTTTCTTGAGGGATCCGTTGTAGAAAATGATGACTTAAGTAACTGCCTATTCCATAAGGGCGCTCAATAGATTCAAAAAAGGGAAATTCCTCTAAATTTTCATACGGAGGAAGCTCAGCTAGACTTAGATTAAAATAAGTTAGCAAACTACACGTTCCATAAAAAATTTTTTGAGTCCAGTAAGGCATAAATTCTCCTATTGATAATGAAAAATATTTTTAAAAGCTAGTTTTAATCGAGTGATAAGATAGTCCATTTTTTAGGGTAAAGATCTTGCGTATCGGAGATATAGCTAGGATTAAACCAGTGAGCAGGAGCTACGACACTCTTTTTACGAGAAGGACTTAAATAGGCCGACCACCAGGAAAAGCTAGAGTTGCTAATGATATGCTTTTTGCAAGCACTCATTAAAAAGAAGTCATGGTAATGATTTTCTCCTTCAATGAAGACAAAATTTCTGGGAATAGAAGCAAAATTTTCCTTACACCAATTAATCTTATTGGAGCAGACCACAAATAGAGAATCAGCTGGAAAAAGAGCGATTGCTTTTTCAAAATAGGCTAAAGGTAAGGTATTGTGATGGTTTTGTTCCGGATCTTCCTGCAGATAAGACCGATAATGAACGGCAACTGTTTTGGGATGTGCTAAAATAGCTCCATAATGTTTCTTTAAATAGCGTTTGATTTTTTTTGAAGGCTTAAACAATTTTACTATTTTATTGCGATGCTTAGCAAAATATTTTTCTGATTGAAAATACCCATGAATTTTCATATTGGGTTGATAACTAATCGGTTGATAAGAAAATTTTGGCTCGTAATAGGTAAAATTGAGGGCTTTAGGTAGTAGTTTAGTACTTAAGCGGAAAAAAATTGTCTCATAATTTTCTTTAAATTTAAGAAGAGGATCAGAGGGTTCCAATAAATTAGGGAAAAGGGGCTTAGCCTGATTGTCTAATGCTAAACTCGTCGCTGCTGCAATTTGAAAGAGTTGATTGCCAAACTGGCCCATTAGGTCTGCCGTTACAAAGGGCTTAGCAGGCAAAAAGGTCACATAAAATAGGAGTAAAAAAGTAGAAGCTAATTTTAACATAAGTTAAGTTCTTGGTTGAGAGTTTTTAAGGTAAACGAGGATAAGTTGGTTGGTGGCGAATCCAGTAATCGAGGTTATTTTGTAAAGTAGGGTCGACTTTGTTATCATTAATCGCGTTAGACATATTATAAATGTAGAGCACATTTTTCATAAAAGCATGTCTTTCAGCAGCCATTTCAGCTAAAGGATACATAATAGCCATATCACCTGTCATTTTAAAAAATTTTCCTTCGTACAATAGATCTTCGAGGCGAATCTTTTTAAAAAGCCATGCATAACAGGTTCTCAAATGGGAAGGACATTTATATTTTCTATAAGTATGGGTAAGAATAGCCTCTTTTGGCAAGGGCTCTGACCATTGGATTAAGCCTGAGGGATATTCCATTAAGGTGCCATGGGTATACCAAACTTTTTTATTGGCATAAACAGCATTGAGTTGGCTTAAAATTGTAGAATCAGCTAGCCAATCATCCCCATCTACTGTGACTACAATTTCCCAATCTTTGCAGCTTTGAATCATGCGATAGAGATTAGCTAAAGCTCCATCGCGTTGTTTATTTCTGATAAAAGTAAAAAAGTGAGGTGGAGAGGTAATCTGGTTAATAAAAGCGAGTGTCTCCTGCTCAATAGAATCGGATAGAGAAGAATCAAAGTCAATCACTTGATGATCATAATTTTTGATAAAATCATGAACTAAACTAGCCGTATGATCTGCTGAATGATCATCGATGTAAATGACTCTAAAGTTAGAGTAGTTTTGATTTAAAATAGAGGTTAAATTTTTTTGATACCATTGAGCGTTATTGTAAGATGGCACAATAATAACTAAATTTTTTTCTTTTTTAATCTTAGTCGCAAAAACTAATTGAAAAGGCCAGCAAGTAGAAAAAATAATAAAAAAACATACAGCGATTAAATAGGTAGAATAACTTATAAATTTTAGTAAAGGAGAAAGAAAAGTCATGAGAAGAAGAGTCCTTTTTTATTATTCAAGCTGCTATTTAATTCTGACGCATTTCAATGTGATTTTTATCCAAAGCAATCAATTTTCTCTTAAAAGGAAGCTTCCAATTTTCTGGATAGCAATAAGAGGGATCGAGAATAACAGTAGGCGGATAATCAATGCAATAACGGTTCCAATGGCTTTCATCATGCCATACAGCAATAAGGCCATTAGCTAAATCTCGATCGATAAGAGTTGCATTATGGCGGCATATCGTTAACATCTCTTCAGCTGTTCCTCCATAAAATCCACCAGCAAAGTAGAGTTCTCCCTCATCTGGATAAACACAAGCTGAAGAATCGGGATTAGTTTCATAAGTCCCTCGACGATTGACAAATCCTGGATGTTGAGTGGCTACGCGCTCTCCCAAAATCTCTTCCCCTACCTCATCTAAAAAAAGCATATCTGCATCACAAGCAAATAGGTAATCTTGTGCCATAAGCAAATCACTATAATTAAGATAAGAGTGATAGCGCATCATCGTGTCAAAAGGCCAGCCTAAGCGGGACTGAAAAAGTGTAACCACATTTTGCATAGGAGGTAAGTGTCCATCCGTCAGAATAAAATAGGTCACCTGATGATTCTTACAAAAATAGGTCTTAGCAGATTCAACAAGAGGTGGAACAAAATTAATGTATTTCCCCGTAGCCATAACTAATAAGCCTACATTAGCAGCCGAAAGATAGAGAGAAAAACAGGAACAGAAAATAAAGATTTTAAAAATTAAAGAAACCATCACTCATCCTTAAATAATAGATAGAGTTTAAGATAAAAAGGAAAATACACTTTAAGTTGGACTGAGCATATAGACAAACGGCAATTTTAGGTAATTAATTTTTCTGAAAAAAAATCAGTGAAATGAATAGGTAGGTGCTTTAATTACCTCTTAACTAGTTTTCAATCACTCTAAAATAAGATTTGAAAAGATTTAAGAATCTATCCTAAAAAAAGTATTGTGAAAAAAACAATTAATTTGCTAGTCTCTTTATTTAATGCATTTTTAAAAGTTACGTTTAACTTAAGGTATCTTTTAGACTTGTTGTCCCTTTATAACACTGAAAAGAACATATTGCATATGTAACTTTTCACTTGTTAAAAAAGGTTGCTGCAAATAACATATTGCATACACGTAAATTATATTGAGTTACTACAGAAGTAAGGACTAATTATATGTCAATTAAGCCATTTAAGATAATGGGCAAAAAGCGGGGAATGACGCAGATTTTTGATGAAAAAGGCAATGCGATCGTTTGCACCATTATTGAAGCAGAACCTAACATCATTACCCAAATTAAGACTAAAGAATCAGATGGGTACACAGCAATCCAGTTAGGATTTGAACAGATTAAGACAAAAGATCCTAGAACGATGGATAAACGGGTTACAAAACCTCTTAGAGGGCATTTTGCCAAATCTAGTTGCGAACCAAGACGTCATTTATTTGAATCTAGACAAAAAGATGTCGATAGTTATCAACTAGGACAAGCGTTAGGTGTAGAACAATTTGAAGAGATTCAATTTATCGATGCGACGGCTATGTCTAAGGGTAAAGGCTATCAAGGCGTTATGAAACTGTATAATTTTGCTGGCGGACCAGCTTCTCATGGTTCTGGTTTTCATCGTCATGCGGGATCAACGGGGATGCGTTCTACTCCTGGTCGTTGTTTACCGGGTGGTAAAAGAGCTAGTCATATGGGTTATGATCGCAAAACAGTTCAAAATTTACAAGTCATGCTCATTCTCAAAGAAGATAATGTCATTTTAGTAAAAGGTGCTGTACCAGGACCTCGAAATGGTCTAGTAATGATAGCTCCAGCCATTAAAATGCAAAATGCTAAGAAAAAACTCATAAGTAAATAGATTATAGATTGCGGAGTAGAATTGTGGCTATAGTAAAAAAGTTTAGTCTTGAAGGAAAAGAGCTCAACACAGTCGATGTGGATGCAGCTTTTGAAAATGCACAAGCTAATGGACAAATGATTAAAGACTACATCATTGCTTTACGTGCTAATGCAAGACAGTGGTCTGCTAATACAAAAGGACGATCTGAAGTTAGTCATTCGACTAAAAAGCCCCATCCTCAAAAAGGTGGAGGACGTTCGCGTCAAGGTTCCTTAGCAGCACCTCAATATAAAGGTGGAGGACGCGTATTTGGTCCTAAGCCTAAATTTGATCAGCACGTGAAAATTAATAAAAAAGAACGCCAAGCTGTGATCCGTTTTCTTCTTGGTGAAAAGATCAAAGAAAACAAACTGCATATTATTCAAGATTTTGCAATTGAAACTCCAAAAACTAAAGTCATTGCACAATTTATCAAGAGTTGCAATTTAGGAAAACGCGTGTTGTTTTTAGCAGAGAGTAGTTTTGAAGAGATAAAATTGGGAGAAGCTGTAAAAAAAATCAGCATTCACAGTAAGCAGCATGATAATTTTGTCAAAAGTTTGCGCAACATTCCCAAGACAGAATTTTCTCTAGCTTCTAACATATCGGGTTATGATGTCATTTTAGCTAATGATATTGTCTTGACAGAATCTGCTTTGAATGAATTAAGTGAATGGCTTTTATAAATATTAGCTTTTGTAAAATTAAGGAAATGAAATGATGTCCAATAAAAATCCCTATCAGATTATTAAGCATAGGCATGTGACTGAAAAGACAACGATGTTACAAGAGCTTAAGAATTCAAAAAGCAATGCTTGTGTAACTAAATTTGAATTGTCAAAGTATGTTTTTGTGGTAGATACGCGAGCTACTAAGTTTCAAATTGCTGAAGCTCTAGAACAAATTTATCAAGAAAAAAATGTTAAAGTTGTGGCTGTCAATACAATCAATGTGAGAGCAAAACCTCGTCGTGTACGTGGTCGTTCTGGCGAAAAATCAGCTTTCAAAAAAGCGATTGTAACTTTTGAAAAGGGCGATACCCTAGACAATATTTAATAAGGAAATGTGACAATGAGCCTGAAAAAATACCGTCCTATTACTCCTAGTACGCGTCAGTTAGTGCTTCCTATGCATGAAAATTTGACACGGGAAAAAGGGAAACGCACAGTTGTAGCGCCGGAAAAGTCGCTACTTTTACCTAAGAAGCGCACTTGCGGTCGTAATAATAATGGACATATCACTTGTCGTCATAAGGGTGGTGGTCATAAAAGAATGTATCGCATCATCGATTTTAAAAGAGATAAAGAAAATATTCCTGCTCGCGTAGCGTCAATTGAGTATGATCCTAATCGCTCAGCTTATATTGCTCTTTTAAACTATGCAGATGGGGAAAAACGCTATATTATTGCTCCTCATGGACTTAAAGTAGGGGATGAAGTGCGTACAAGTGATGAGCCACCATTTAGCCTAGGCTCTTGTATGAAGCTAAAATTTATGCCTCTAGGCTCTCAAGTTCACAATATTGAATTGATTGCAGGTAAGGGAGCTAAATTGGTTAGATCAGCTGGTTTATCCGCTCAGTTAATGGCAAGAAGTGGAGGATTAGCTACTTTGAGAATGCCATCAGGCGAAATGCGTATGGTAAGTGAAAATTGCCGTGCTACATTTGGTAGTGTCTCTAATCCTGAAAATAATTTGCGCGTCGAAGGTAAAGCAGGACGTATGCGTTGGAAAGGAGTACGTCCTACTGTACGCGGTACTGCTATGAATCCTGTTGACCATCCTCATGGAGGTGGTGAGGGAAGACATAAGGGAAATATTCCACAGACTCCTTGGGCTGTTTGTACAAGAGGTTTACGTACGAGATCTCTTAAAAAATCTAATAAGTTTATCGTCAAAGATCGAAGGAAGAAGTAAGATATGGCTAGATCTTTAAAGAAAGGCCCTTTTGTTGATCACCATTTAGCAAAAAAAGTGGAAGATCAAAATAAAAATCATTCAAAAAAAGCGATTAAGACGTGGTCCCGTCGCTCAATGATTATACCGGAAATGGTAGGTCATACATTTGATGTACACAATGGACGTAAACACATCCAGGTATTTGTTACAGAGAATATGGTAGGACACCGTTTGGGAGAGTTTTCCCCTACCCGCACATTTAAAGGACATCCAATTAAGAAGTAAAGGTTGCAGCCATATGAATAGCGCAATAGCTAAAAGTAAATTTATTCGTATCAGCCCACGTAAAGCTAGATTAGCTGCTGGATTAATCCGTGGATTATCTATTACTCAAGCCAAAGTGCAATTATCGCATTGTGGATTAAAAGGGGGCCGTCTTCTTCAGAAGACAGTAGATAGTGCCGTAGCTAATGCTGAAGCCAATGTGCACTTGAGACGTGAAGATTTAATTATAAAAGAGGTACGTATTGATGAAGGCCCGCGCTTAAAACGCGCAAAACCGAAAAATCGTGGGGGTCGTCATCCAATACTAAAACGAACAAGTCATTTTACCGTGGTCGTCAGTACAGAATAAGGAGAATGTAAATGGGACAAAAAGCTAATCCAATCGGTTTCCGATTGATTCGCACGCGCGATTGGCGTTCCAAGTGGTATGCGAATAAACAAGAATTTGGAACGATGCTAATCGAAGATCAGCTGATTCGTGCCTATCTGATGAAAAAAGCAAACCTAATAGGAATTTCGTCAATTAGAATTCGCCGTATGAGTGGAAAAATTGAGTTGACGATTGTTACTGCCCGTCCTGGAGTTGTCATTGGGAAGAAGGGTGCTGAAATCGATACATTGAAAGCTGAACTTGCTAAATTAACAGGTAAGGAAGTTTGGGTTGAAGTAGAAGAAGTCAAACGCCCAGATCTCGATGCTAAAATTGTAGCAGATGGTATTGCCAAGCAATTAGAGCGACGAATTCCATTCAGAAGAGCGATGAAAAAAGCAATTGAAGCCACAATGGGTGCAGGTGCTTTAGGAATCAAAATACAACTGGGTGGCCGCTTAAATGGAGCAGAGATTGCTCGTACTGAGCAGTATAAAGAGGGAAGTACTCCTTTACATACTATCAGGGCAGATATTGATTTTGCTTATGGTCGTGCTGAAACTACGTATGGTAGTATTGGCATCAAAGTATGGATTTATCGCGGTGAAGCTATTGCAGCTAAGAAAGAGGGAGCTATGTTATGACTTTAATGCCAAAACGTACAAAACATCGCAAAATGCAGAAAGGACAATTTGCTGGTATTAGCAAAGGTGGAAATTTTGTTCATTTTGGTGAATTTGGAATCCAAGTATTAGAGCGAGGTTGGATAACTAATCAACAAATTGAAGCATGCAGAGTATCCATTAATCGTTACTTTCAAAGAAAAGGTAAAGTATGGATTTGTATTTTTCCTGATAAGCCTATTACACAAAAGCCTGCTGAAGTACGTATGGGAAAAGGAAAAGGAGCTGTTGATCATTGGGTAGCCGTTGTGCGACCTGGAAGAGTTCTTTTTGAAGTAGCTAACGTCCCACGAGATCTAGCCCAACATGCTTTAAGAAGAGCAGCAGCGAAATTAGGGTTAAAGACTCGCTTTGTAGAACGCGTACAACAAGTTTAAGGAAGATTATGCAAAAAGCTAAAAATCTTAGAGATCAGACAAGTGAAGAGATAGAAGCTAGTTACCGTGATACATGTAAAGAGCTGTTTCATCTTAAAAACGAAATGAAGCAACAAAAAAAGATGGAAAAACCCCACTTGTTGCGTCAAAAAAGAAAAGATATAGCACGTATATTAACAGTTATATCTGAAAAGCAAAATGCTAAGCAAATCAGTTAATTTAGAGGGATAAATGGAAGAGGCTACTAGAGGAAATCGCAAAATTAAAAAAGGTGTTGTCATTTCCAATAAGATGCAAAAGACAGTGGTTGTATCTGTTGATAGTACCTTTAGACATGCTCAATACGGCAAAGTAGTTACTCGGCGTAATAAATTTTACGCTCATCATGAAGGATTGCCGTTAGAGGTAGGAGCTCAAGTTCAGATTATGGAAACACGCCCTATGTCAAAATTAAAACGTTGGCGTGTACTTTCCAACGAATAGACTATTAAAGAATTAAGAAATCGGAGTGGACAAGTTATGATTCAGCAAGAATCGAAGCTCAAAGTTGCAGACAATTCTGGTGCTAAACAGGTAAAATGTATTAAAGTATTAGGTGGCACTAGAAAACGTTATGCAAAAGTAAGTGATATTATCGTTTGCTCAGTGCAAGAAGCAGAACCTGAAGGACAAGTTAAGAAAGGTGATGTAGTTAAAGCTGTAATTGTTAGAACTACTTCTTACATTGTACGTGAGGATGGGACTAAACTTCGCTTCGATACTAATAGTTGCGTCTTAATTGATGATAAGAATAACCCGCGCGGTACGCGCATTTTTGGTCCAGTAGCACGTGAAGTACGTGATAAGGATTTTTTAAAAATAGCTTCTTTAGCGCCGGAAGTAATTTAATGGGCAAGGTAGTCAAGATGAAAGATAAGCCAAAATCAATAAAAAACATTCGTAAGGGTGATAAAGTCATTGGAATAGCAGGAAATTGTCGAGGTTATACAGGCACTGTTCTCAAAATTGATGGTCAGCGGGTAGTTGTACAGGGTTTAAACTTATGTAAGAAACATGTAAAGCCTACCCAAGCTAACCAAAAAGGAAATATTATCTCGATTGAAAGACCTATTCATGTTTCTAATCTTCGCTTATGTTTAGATGACAATAAACCTTTAAAACTGCGCACCCGTTTCAATGATCAAGGTCAAAGAGAGCTATTTTATAAGGTAGATGACCAGGAAATGCTTTATAGATCATTAAAAAACTAAACTAGTTAAATGGATAAAACAATGTCTAGGCTAAAGAAACGATTTAAAGAAGAAATTCAAAAAGAATTGCAAAATAAATTTGCTTATAAAAATCCTATGATGGTTCCTTTTCTTGAAAAAGTAATCATCAATATGGGAATTGCTGAAGCTTCAAAAGACAAAAATGCAATTCAAGATTGTGTTAATGAGATGACGATGCTAACGGGTCAAAAACCCATTATTACTAAAGCTAAAAAAGCCATATCCAATTTTAAATTGCGTGAAGGTCAGCCAATTGGTATCAAAGTGACTCTACGTGGAATAAGAATGTATGATTTTATTGATCGCTTTTTTAATATAGTTTGTCCTCGTATTCCTGACTTTAGAGGTTTTCCTTCTAAATGTGATGGAAAAGGCAATTTTACATTGGGTATTAGCGACCAACAAGTATTTCCTGAAATTAATTTGGATGCTGTAAAAAGAGCACAAGGAATGAATATTACTTTTGTAACTAGTGCGTTAACAGATGAAGAGTGTGTCGAGCTATTAAGACTGCTCGGTTTACCATTTAAAAATTTACCGATCTCGGTAGCAGCTTAAGAGGGGAGAAGGAATATGGCAATAAGCGATCCAATTGCTGATTTTCTTACGCGGATTCGCAATGCGATTAAAGCTCAGCATCGATATGTTGATATTAGTTGGAATAAACTAAAGCAAAATATTGCTGAAATCCTAAAGAGTCAGGGGTTTATTGAAAGCTATCTTGTAAAGCACGATAACAAAAATCGCGGCACCATACGAATATTTTTAAAGTATTCAGATGGACGCAATCCTGTTATTCAAGGTATTAAGAGAGTGTCTAAACCAGGATTGAGAAAATATGTTGGACATCAAGATATTCCTCGTTTTTATGGTGGACTTGGCCTTTCTATTGTATCTACATCGCAAGGTGTAATGGCAGGTTCAGAAGCAGAAAATCGCCAAATTGGTGGTGAACTATTATGTGTAGTATGGTAATAGCGATTTTTGAATAAAAGGAGAAATCAAGATGTCTCGTAAAGGAAAGCTGCCTATACCTTTGCCAAGTGGAGTAGAAGTTAAGGTAACACCTTCTCATATTTCTGTTAAAGGGCCTAAAGGTATCTTAGAAAGACAAGTGGTAGAAGGCGTAGAAATTAAAGTAAAAGATAATCATATCCATGTTGAATTAGCAGCAGGCTATGAAAATAGTGGTAATCTGCACGGTTTATTTCGTTCGTTAATTGCTAATATGGTAATGGGAACAACTGAGGGCTATAAGAAAGAACTTGAAATGATTGGGGTAGGTTATCGTGCTGCTGTTTCAGGACAGCAATTAGATTTGCAAATTGGTTTTTCTCATCCTACTAAATTAGATATTCCACAGGGAATACAGGTAAAAGTTGAAAAAAATACCACTATTATGATTACTGGCATTGATAAACAGGGTGTGGGTCAATTTGCAGCTATTGTACGTGCTAAACGTCCTCCTGAACCTTATCAAGGTAAAGGGATACGCCATAAAGGTGAGTATGTACGTAAAAAAGCTGGTAAAGCAGCTGCTAAAAAATAAAAGATTAAGTTAAATTCTATTAATTTTAATTAATAAAATTTAAGATGATAAACTTACAGCTTATTTAACTAAAAATAAGCGTAATAAGTGAATAATAATTCTCTCAAATTGGTTTAAGTTATGAGAAATACAGTTATAAAAAATCACATTAAATGCCATAAACGCGCTTTACGTGTGCGTAAACATTTGCGTGGATCTCCTATTAAACCCCGCTTGACTGTTATTAAAAGTAATAAACACATTCAAGTGCAATTAATTGATGATGAAAATGGTAATGTATTAGGTCATGCAGCAACTTTTGGAAAAAATTTTCGCGATACTGAATTTGCTAAGAAAAACAAAAATTCAGCACGTAAACTTGGCGAAACGATTGCCCAAATCGCTCAAGAAAAAAATATTAAGGAAGTGGTATTTGATCGTGGGCCCTCTAAATATCATGGAATTCTAGCAGAGCTAGCTGATGCAGCACGCACTGCAGGTTTAAAATTTTAATGAATCGCAAAGGATAATCACATGGCCAAACAAAGTGATTCTCATAAAAAAGAGAAATCCGGCAACGAAATTACTGAAAAAGTATTGTATATCAATCGTTGCTCTAAAGTCGTAAAAGGTGGACGTAAATTTAGCTTTTCTGCACTCATTCTTGTCGGCGATGGAAAAGGTCGCATTGGATATGGATTTGCAAAAGCTAATGAATTAACAGATGCGATTCGTAAAGGCGGTGAAGCTGCACGAAAAAACATGAGAAGCTTTCCTATGGAAGGTACAACTATTCCTCATGAAGTTACAATGCGTTGGGATGGTGCTGATGTATTGCTTAAGCCAGCGCCAAAAGGCGCAGGTGTAATCGCCGGTTCTAAAATACGTGCTGTTTTAGAAATGGCAGGTTATAAAGACGTAATGGCCAAGAGTTTAGGAGCTAGTAATCCTATTAATTTAGTGAAAGCAGTTTTTAAAGCTCTTTCTAAATTACTGACACTTGAAAAAATTAAGATGATGCGAGGTCAAGTATGATTACATTAGCTACTTTACAAAATACTAGCCGTCCTAAGAAAAATTCAAAACGCGTAGGAAGAGGCCCTGGATCTGGTAAAGGAAAAACATGTGGACGTGGTGAAAAAGGAGCAGGTTCTCGCTCTGGTTATAAGCGTCCTATGGGATATGAAGGTGGTCAATTTCGTACCTTTATGAAAATTCCTATTCGTGGATTTAGCAATGCTATGTTTCAAGTAAAGAAATTACATGTTATTAATTTAGATCAGATCAGCCAATTTTTTGAAGAGGGTGAGATTGTTAGCTTACATACTTTAAAAGAGCGAGGCTTTATAAGTGGTCCTTCTCGTGGTCTTAAAATTTTAGGAAATGGCGATTTAACAAAGAATATAAAGATAGAAGCTCATGCTATTTCTGATAGTGCTCGTGAGAAATTAACTAAAGCTAATATTTCTATTAAGATGATTAGTGAGTTTCCATCTATTGAATTGACAGAAATGGTAGATGAATAAAATAGACTTCTCTTGAAATTTGTTTTGTTTGAAAAAATTGAGTATTTTTAGATAGGTTTAGATGAAAATTTTGATCGTATGTGTTTGCACATAAAGGAGAAATTTAATTCTGTAGCTATCAAAAAGAATAGTTTTAGCAAGTAAATGAATGTTTACAAAATGTAACCTGTAAAGATTGTATTGAACAGGTTATGTTGTAAAGGTTGTATTGAGAGAGATCTAATGACATTCTTGTTTTGAACAGGTATTAAAGTTATATAATAAATTAAAGTAAAAGATTGAGTTCTTTTATTTTAATTTGTTAATTAATTCTATTGTAAAATTCTAAGAAAGTGTTTTTTATCAAATATTCCAGGTGGTAAATGCTGCATAGTTTAAAAAGGGTATTTCAGATACCCGAGTTGAGAGCAAAGATACTTTTTACTTTAATTCTTCTAGCTGCTTGCAGAATAGGTAGCTTTATTCCCGTACCGGGAATAAATGGAGAAATAGCAGTAGGATTTTTTAGACATGCTACCGGAGGAGCTCAAAATCTTTTCCAAATGGTAGATATTTTTTCGGGCGGTGCTTTTTCACAAATGACTGTGATTGCCTTAGGTGTCATTCCCTACATTTCCTCTTCTATTATTATGCAGTTGTTGGTTGCCTTATGGCCTGCTTTACAACGCGAAGTCAAGGAAAATCCCGAACAAGGTAAACGCAAGATTAATAATTTAACTCGATTACTTACTTTGGGTTTAGCTATTTTACAATCTGCGATGTATGCTCGTTATGCTGTTCAGCTTAATTTTAGTAGACCAGGTATTGTAGCAGGTGAATTATTAGATATTCAGCTATTTGGAGCTCCTATCTTATTTTATTTACTCGTTGTTTTTACGATGACAACCGGTACTCTACTATTAATGTGGATTGGAGAACAGATCACAGAGAAAGGCATTGGAAATGGGATGAGTTTGATCATTATGATCGGTATTTTGTCCTCTCTTCCGACTGCCTTAGGTATTATTTTACAACAATTAAATCTTGATTCACAAGATGCTGGACAGATGAATTTTTCTACTGTCTTAGTCATTATAGCGGTTTTTATCTGTGTAACAATTGCTACAATTTTAGTGATTCAAGGACATCGTCGTATTCCTTTACAATATGCAAGACGCGTAGTAGGCAGAAAAGAGATCCAAGGAGGAAATTCTTATGTTCCCCTTAAAGTTAACTATGCAGGAGTTATTCCCGTTATTTTTGCTTCTTCTTTGTTAATGTTTCCAGCAACTTTAGGGACTTTTATAGGTAAAGGTAATTGGATAGGCGAAGTAGCTAGTTGGTTATCACCAGGGAGTACTTTATATCTTGTACTATTTGTCGCTTTTATTATCTTTTTTACCTATTTTTGGACAGCTACTCAGTTTAGACCCGATCAAATTGCCTCGGATATGAAAAAGAATGGTGCCTTTATTCCAGGTATTAGACAAGGGAAACCGACGCAAGATTATTTAGAATCTACAATGAATCGCATTACTCTATTGGGCGCTACTTTTTTGGCCTTAATTGCTATTTTACCCAATATAATAGGTAAAGTATTAGGAGTACCTCAAACAATTAGCTATTTTTTTGGTGGTACTGCTCTTTTAATCCTAGTAGGTGTAGTGTTAGATACGATGAAACAAATAGAATCCCATCTATTGATGAAAAGATATGATGGTTTTATGAAAAATGGTCGTACAAAAGACCGTTAGTGCCAAATTTTTTAATTTGCTTTTAATTTAAAAGCATGATACTTTATTGAAGTTGATTTTAGGAAAATGACAGGAGTTTTCAATGCCTAGAGTTATCGGTATAGATATACCGGATAATAAGAGATTAGAAATCAGTCTTACATATATTTATGGTATCGGACAGCGTTTGTCAAATGAGATTCTCGCTAAACTAAGACTAGATCCCGATATGCGTGCACATAAATTATCGCAAGATGACATTGCTCGTATTAACAATCTTTTACAAGCTGAATATATTGTCGAAGGAGATCTTCGTCGACAAATTCAAAATAATATTAAACGCTTGGTTAGTATTCACTCTTATCGCGGTATGCGCCATCGTTCAGGTTTACCTGTTCGTGGACAACGGACTAGAACTAATTCTAGGACGAGAAAAGGTAAGCGTAAAACTGTTGCGAATAAGAAAAAATAAAGAGGAGTGAATAATTTTGGCTAAGCAATCACAACAAACAGCAAAAAAAACTGTTAAACCAAAAAGAAGAGGAGCAATTAATGTACCTGCAGGTATTGCTCACGTAAAAGCTACTTTTAATAATACAATTGTTTCTATCACTGATCCTGCAGGACGTATTGTCGCTTGGGCATCAGCTGGAAAAGTAAACTTTGTGGGTTCTCGCAAATCTTCAGCTTTTGCTGCTACAGTAGCAGCTCAAGATGCAGCTAAAGGTGCGATGGCAGTTGGAATGTTAGAAGTAGAAGTAGATTTAAATGGTCCTGGTGCAGGACGTGAATCTGCTGTACGTGGTTTACAGAGTGCTGGTTTACAAATCACTGCTATACGCGATACAACTCCAGTACCTCATAATGGTTGCCGGCCTAGAAAACGTCGACGTGTTTAAACTAATGATGACTCACTATATCAAACAACGTTTTATTATTTTATATCAGGAGAAAGGTCATGTCAGTTAAATACGGCAAATTTGAAATGCCTGAAAGAATTACTCTCGATGAAGAGACTGCTACTCCAAATTTTGCGCGTTTCGTGGCTGAACCTTTTGAAAGAGGATTTGGTCATACGATTGGCAACTCTATGCGTCGTATGATGTTGTCATCCTTGGAATCACCAGCTATTATTTCAGTTTGCATTGAAGGGGTTCCTCATGAATACATGTCAGTAGAAGGGATAATTGAGGATATCACAAATATTATATTAAATATTAAGGGTGCTCTTTTAAGAAAACTTCCTTTAGAGGAGACTGCTGCTAATTACGAGCCGCGCATTTTAACTACTTTATTAGACATCACTCAGGATGATATAGATAAAAATAAAGGACAATATGAAGTCACATTAGGAGATCTTATCAAAGATAGTAATTTTGAGGCTGTTAATCCTTTATTACAGCTTTTTACTGTAACTAAACCGATGCGCCGTCAAATAGATTTTAGAATAGCGATTGGAAGGGGATATGTTCCTTCAGAACGGCATATGATACGCGATAGGATTACAAATGAAATATTAATCGATGCAGCTTTTTCTCCAGTACGCTTAGTGAATTATTATGTTGAAAACACACGCGTAGGACAAGATACAGACTTTGACCGGTTGATTTTTGAAGTAACAACAGATGGAAGAGTGACTCCTACAGAAGCACTTAGTTTTGCTTCTCAAATTGCTCTTAAACATTTTGAAGTCTTTAATAATTTACGTACGCTAGCTTTAAGTTTCGATGAAACGATGGGTAAGGGAGAAACTGATCAAGATGAAATGATGGAGAAGTTAATCTTACGTATTGATGAAATTGAACTTTCTGTTAGATCGACAAATTGTCTGAGCGGAGCTAATATAGAAACAATAGCAGAATTAGTTTCTATTCCCGAAAGAAAAATGTTAGAATTTCGCAATTTTGGAAAAAAATCTTTAAATGAAATTAAAGCCAAACTATCTGAGATGAGTTTGCATCTTGGAATGGATCTCTCTGATTTTGGAATTACTCAAGATAATGTGAAAGATAAAATTCGCCGTTATCATGATGAGAAAAAAGGAAAAAAAGAGAAGTTCAAAGAAAAAGATGAATTTAACGAAGATGAATAGCATTAGGTAAAATAGTTATGAGACATAGAAAAAACACATGTAAATTAAATCGTACGACTTCGCATAGACGTTGTATGTTTGCCAATATGTTAAAAGCGTTAATTATTAATGGACGTATTGAAACTACAACTGCTAAAGCTAAAGCTCTACGTCGTTATGCTGAGCGTATGGTTACCTTTGCTAAAAAGAACACCTTAGCAAGTCGCCGTAATGCGATTGGACAGATGATGATTCGCTTTAATCCTCTAACTGATAAAGAGGAGAGAGCTGTTCGTCAAGGAGATACAAGTAGCTATAACGATGATCGAAAAGTGATTAATATACTTTTTGATGAATTAGGCAGTCGCTTTGCTACACGTCAAGGTGGTTATACGCGTATTATTCGCAATAGACATCGCGTAGGCGATAATGCACAACTTTGTATTATTGAATATCTTAAAGAGTAATGAGCCTTAAAATTAAGACTCCTTTTAAATTTTTATTTATTTTTATAGATGGATAAAAATTTAAAAGAAGTTTACTCCTCAAAAATTTTGTTTGAGACATATCTTAATAAAAATTTTTGGCACTAATTTTTATTTTAGCAGGAGTTCCCTTTGTGAATCATTCTTTTTCTGGCAATTTCTTCGCTAAAACAGTCACTAACTATATAAAATTTTTTCTTTTGCTGTTAAGTTGTGTAACCTTTTTAATCTCAAGCAGTTATGCTGTTTGCACTGAAAAAATTAATTCTAAAGATTTAGCTTCTTTAACTTCATCATCTTTAACATCTGAAGAAATAGCTTCGCTTCAATCCGCTGACTTATGGTTAAATAGGCAGAATTTTAATCATTTAATTATTAGTCGCAAAGATTATAGTTTTGAATCTGACTATGATGTTGATTCCAATCAAGGGCAGATTGGCAATGTAGTGCAAAACTTTTTTAGTTTTCGCAAGAATTATTCTTTGTATAGTAATCAAGGAGAACTTATTTTCTTTGCTAGTGTACGTCTTTTTTCATTGGGTTCTTTATGGAAATCTGCTACGGCACTAGATATCTATGATTCTATAGGACAGCGCCTTGGCACAATTAAGGGCACTTTACTCACAAAATGTCCTGCTAAATTTTATTTTTATGATTCTTTAAAAAAACTTTGCGGTATTAGTTATTTAGATAAGGCTCGCACAAATTTTACTGTAGTGAACCCTAATAACCAGCGCCACATTTTAGCTACTTTTGATCGCCAAATTCTTAAAGAGCAAGTCGATCGCTGGGTGATTGAACTAATGGATTCTAATGCTATTGATCCGCGCTTATTTATCTCTTTTGCCTCTTTTTTGATTGATACACAAGCCTCTTTTCGAATAGATGATTAGTTTTACCTTTTTCTTTACTTTAGCTATTAAGTACACTATACTCGTCTTAATTTGAGACTGTTACTTGCTGCTACTCTCTGTTACTCAAAGGGGAAATAATGACCATACGACTAGCTATTAATGGATTTGGTAGAATTGGCCGTTTAGCTTTTAGAATTGCTTGTTTAGATCAAAATATAGACATTGTAGCTATTAATGATGTCGTACCTTGCGATAATTTAGCTTACTTACTTCAATACGATTCTACACATGGCCGTTTTAAAGAAAAAGTAGAAGTCCATGGGGATTTCATTAGTGTTAATGGCAAAAAAACTAGGGTTCTTTTAGAAAGAAATCCTGAGCAGCTACCCTGGTCAGACTTAAATATTGATTATGTAATTGAATCAACCGGCCTTTTTACTACAGTTGAATCCGCTGGAAAACATCTTAAAGCAGGTTGTAAACGTGTCATTATTTCTGCTCCTGCTAAAGAAGAGATAACAACTTTAGTGATGGGAGTAAATGAATGTAATTATGATCCTCACAAAGATTATATTGTCTCTAATGCTTCTTGTACGACTAATTGTTTAGCACCACTAATAAAAGTTTTACTAGATTATTTTGGGATAGAAGAAGGCTTAATGACAACTATTCATTCAGTAACTGCTACGCAACCTACAGTAGATGGACCCTCTAAAAAAGATTGGAGAGGGGGTAGAGGATCTTTGCAGAATATTATTCCCTCCTCTACAGGAGCTGCTAAAGCTGTAGCACAATGTTTACCTCAAGTTAAAGGCAAATTGACAGGCATGGCTTTGAGAGTGCCAACGGCTACTGTTTCTGTCGTTGATTTAACTGTGCGTTTGACTCAATCAACTACCTATGAACAAATTTGTAAAGTAATGAAGGAAGCCGCTGAAGATAGCATGAAAGGAATACTAGACTATTGTGATCAAGAATTAGTGTCATCTGATTTTATTAGTTCTCCTTTTTCTGCTATCTTTGATAAACAAGCAGGTATAGCTTTAAATGATAAATTCTTTAAACTCATCGCTTGGTATGATAATGAGATGGGTTATGCACATCGTGTGATTGATCTATTGATTTTCATGGCTTCCAAAGAGAAAAAATAAAAGTAAACCAGAAATTTAAGATTTAAACACTTTTAAGATGGAATAATAAACGTGGATTTTACGCGAGAACCTGTAATAGAAACAGTCATTACTCCTAAAGAGGGCTGTAAGTTAGTTGTAAGAAGTAGCAAAAGCCCTACGCAAGAGGAGTATTTTGTAGATGCAGTGGAAATGATTTCTTTTGGACATTCTCATTTTTTTCGCTCTTTAGAGCGTCCTAAAGCTTTTTTAGTTCCAGCTAGTGATTATGAAATTCTTGAAGTCAGAGAAGCCCGCATGGTATTAAAAAATGTAGGCTTAGATCGTTCCATTAAGATTGGAGGAGGACGAGATGCTAGCTTTAAACCTCATAAAGAAATGGATAAGCCAGAAGTAATGGAGCCAGAAGTAATCGAAAAATCTTCAGAAGAGGCGGCTGCTTTGGCTATAGAAATGCAAGCTCGTCTGGATAAGAAGAGAGACCGCAGAGGCCGTTATAGAAGAAAGCGCAATCGCGAAGAGGGGAGCGGAAAAGAAGAAGAAAGTAGCTTAGCAGAAGGAGAGGGTGAAAAAGAAAAAAATTCTTTAACAGAGCATTCTTTAAGTTCAGAAGAAGATATTTTAGATATTCTTCCCTCAGCTCCTAGTCTTCTGTCTTCGATTTTACCTCCTCCTATTAATCTTATTTCTGAAACAATGGCCCGTTATAAGGATAATGCGATGTTTAAAGGGGCTTTTTTCTTAAGAGAAGAGGGGAATAAAGAGGTAAAAGAGAAAGAACAAACAATAGAGCCTGTTAAAGAGGTTCCTTTAGAGGATAAGCTAGATAAAGATTCTATTATTGAAACGACTAAAGAAGAGAGTAATGAAATAGAAACTCCAACATCTTTTAGTAAAAAAGAGGAAGAAGATATTTATCGTCATCAAGCTTCCTCCTTTTTGCCCAATGAAAATCTAATGAATTCTCATGTAGAACCCTCCTTGGAGATGTTAGATTCTCTGATCGAATTAAAAAAAATAGGCGAACCTCCAATAGAAACTAATGAAGAGTTGAAATAAAATTTAATTTTCTTTAATTAACCCTATTGACAAATTATGTTGATAGGGATTATGATCTGGTTCTCAATTTTATCTGCTTGGATGGTGAAATGGTAGACACTAGGGACTTAAAATCCCTTGGGAGCAATCCCGTGACGGTTCGAGTCCGTCTCCGAGCATGCCAAACCGCAAGAAAGTGAGTCCTTGAACAAGACTTAGTTACTTTCTTTTTTAAAGGGCTTAGGTCTTTATAGGCTTAAGCTACTTTATTATCTCAATCTTCTTCTTCTTTCTAATTTTAAGTTTTACATCTATTAGTTATATATTTTATACTTTATAATTCAAATTGGTTTTATTTAGCTTTTTAATCATTTGTGTATCAATAATAAATGTATTGTTTTATTTTATGTTTCTATAGTTTTACTAAATTAGAAGCGTCTTGTCTTCATGCAATCTTAGTAACTGATAACGTGTCAGGAGAGTTTGAACTGATGGCATGTGTAGATGACATGCAGCGCGAAGTGAAAAAAATCGCCTCTATTACAGTACAGGTTTAACACTTAATGGCTTAGTTTTTGAAGGCTTACTTTCTTATCGACAACTGGAAACAGAAGTTAGACATGCTTTGCAAGATTAAGCTCAAATTCAATTTATTAATAATTATGATGGTTGTCTTTTCACTTCTCTTATTAAGCGCTCAATCATTAGCTCTCCTCGCAAAAAAGAGATTTTAGAGGAATATGACCCTATAAAAGACCTTATAAATGACCCTATAAATATCGTATTATTAGAGTTACTAGCTCAGATATTAAAGATTATAGAGAAAAGTTATGAGATGGAGGTAAGGCAGTTTTATATGCTTGATCAGCATGATTTAGTGTGCTCCGATAACACAATTGAAGAAGGCCGTGCTCTACCATAGATGTGAGAAATCGAGAGCGGAGGCTATCAGGACGTCGTTGTAATAAATTACTTATTTGTTTTCTTGCTAGCCAATCGTCTTTACATACTTGAAGTATAATAGATTCTATTTCCTTAGAAGATCACCTCTTATTCACCATAGCTATCTCCGCAATTCTAATAAGAGAAGCTCATTGAGCAGCAGAATTTTTTACTTATATACGGAGTGATTATCCTTATGTAAAGGGTTAAGATTAGGTTATAAACGAAGATAGTATTGTGTCCAACGTCCTTTGCTATTTTGCTATAAAATTCTATGACTAACGAGGTCATTTAAAATTTTTTATGTATTTAGCAAAAAATACTAGTAATAATTAATATAGCTCATTATAGTAGCCATACATTTCGTACAATCATAAATTTATGGGAATGTTTTTATGATGATAACTTACATCGATATGAATAACTAAATTAAGGAGAATACAATAAAAAATATTGCTAAATTGAGTCTTTTTAATAAAGAAATTAATTGGAATCAAATAAATAGAGAAATAGTAGCTAATTTAGAAGTTCCATTAAATCCCTCTATCTTTCTTAGCAAAGACAAATGTCTTTGTGAAAGCACAGTGGACCTAATATGTAGACTTTCATCTGTAATTTGCTCAGGTTAATCAAAATTGATTATCTATGCGTAAATTCTTAGTTAAATTTTTAGGCTTAGTATAAGTTTAGCCTAAAAATTATTTCAATTTTATAATTATTTTTAATCATCTATAACAAAATTATTTTATTTTATGGAACTATACTTTGTTACAGCTCATGGCAAATATCGAATTAATCCTCTTAGTTCAGAACAATCTTTACAAGAAATTTGTTGGTTTAACAAAATACCTATACAAAATGTTACTTTTTATGGACAGACAGATGAGGATACTTGTGTCATAGTTGGAAAATATGAACCTATAAAAAAGTTTGAAGATCTTTTTCAGTCTATTTTTATTCGTCCTGATAGAAATGTTGATTATTGGAGTGTTTGTCAAAAAGGTATTAAGCATCGTCCTGCTATAAATGCTGTAGCAGAATATACATTTCCAAGTACAAATACTCAAGAGCTTCTTCATTTTGAATTTTCAGAGAGGCAATGTAAGGAATATGTACTTAAAAAGGTATCTAGTTTTTTTGAGAATGATGTCATAATTGACCATACATCGAAAATAGTTATAGGCATAAGCGGAGGAGGAGATTCTAATACATTAATAGAAGCATTTTTAAATTCAGGTAAAGTTAAATATGATCAGATTATTGCTGTAATGATGCTTGGAATTCCAGACTGGGATAAAGGTCGATCACGTGCTGAAGCAATATGTGCTCAGCATAATGTAGAATTAAGATTTGTAGACGCTCATACTGTGAATCAACTAATAGGTCGTAATGGAGAAAGTGATTGGTTAGAAGATTTTGAAAAAATATTTCCAGATGCGGATTTAGAAGTATTAGGTACGCTTGCAGTGAGACTATCTTTGACTAAAGTAGCTAAATCAATCGGTGCTCAATCTATTGTTACAGGTTTAAATTTGGAAGACATTTTAGCAGAATGCTTATTAACAACTATGCAAGGAAAATTGCCTTTAGCTTTTCCTGTAAGAATTATAGATGATATGCCTTTATGGTATCCTCTTTATAATATACCAAAGAAGATGCTAGACGGTTGTTACCCTAAATATTCTCTTGAAAACTACGAAGATCGTTTTCCTAGTAAAATGTTAGGAAGAGCTAATGCTTATTATGTAGCGCAAATGTTAAATTCCCTAATTCCTGGATTAGAATTTGACTTACTGGATGGTTTTAAGAAACTAGCAAGCAAAAATAAAGATAAAGGATATTTTGATGAAAAAATAGGCTTTTCTGTTGTTCAACAGTTGCCTTTAGAATTACAAAACCAATGGATGATGTTTACTCAAATGTAACATTAAAATATGCAGAAAAACTTATGGAATCCTAAATTTCTTTATTTTGTAGCTTCTGTGAGCTCTCTTTCGAGCGCTGGCGCTACCATGACCTTACTGGCCCTTTCTTCAAGTTTTTTTATTGAAAATCCAGAAGGATTAGCCTCTTCAGCCATTCAACTGATGTATTATCTTGGAATAGGATGTATAGGATTTTTTGGGGGCGGCATCCTTCAAAAGTGGTCATCAGTAACGCTGGGAATTTTTGGTCCTCTAATCAGTTCTTTAATTGTATTTTATTTAGCTACCTTTGATATGATTCCCTTTGTTTTAGGATTTCCAGCCATATTTTTAATTTTTTTATTAAATGGAGTAGACCATCCTAATAATGTGCGTTTTTTTAACGAAGCTGTTCCCACTTGTCAAAAATTATCTTTTTTTTCTTTTACAGAAAGTGTTACTGCTATCTTTCAGATTCTATCGCCCCTGCTTGCCGGTATTATTATTGCAAGCTTAGGTCTAAAAGCCTGTTTTATCATTGATGGTTGCACCTACTTAATCAGCGTTCTTCCTTGGCTTATAATTAGAAATAAAATAGGAAAAGTAAATAAGGATAAATTTCCTACAAAAATCAATTATTTTTTAGGATTTCAAGTTTTATATAATAATCCGCAGGTGCGTGCTTTGACAATCAGTAGAATGTTAAATAATTTAGCTTATGTAACATGTACTACGGGAATTCCCTTAGTCATTGCACGGATTGCAAACAAAGATCAAGAGTTTTTTACTTTCCAATTGGCTATAACTAATGCACTCATATCTACAGGTTTTATTAGTGCTGGTTTATTAGGGACGACGGTTTTTCGCAATAGCAACATGGTTGTAATGTTAGTCTATTTAGCCTCAATTTTAGCCCTAGCGGCTTGCTTAGTACTTTGTACAGCTATTGTCTTTCTTCCTTTGTTATATGTCACTGCTTGCTTATTGGGTGTAGGTACTTATTGCTTTCGCTTATCGGGCATGACATTGGGCCAAGCTTTCACATCTCCTTCAGCCTTAGGTCCTGTTATTATTGCTGGCGATACAGTGGTACGCAGTTGGTCCTTTTTAATTTCAGCCAGTACGCTGTTCATTTTTGAATTCCATAACTTATATGGATTGTCATTGGGAACATTATTTTTCTTAGTCAACATTTTGCCTTGTGGTTCTATTTTTGCGCCTAAATGGTCTTTGTCATTAGCTAGAACCTGTGCTTCCAACTATCAAAAAGATAAACCTATCTAATTTCAAATATCTAAAAATTAGATAGATTTTACATACTAAAGCGAAAAATGCTCACAATAATCAGCATAAATTAATAAAGTTGAAGAGAAGCTAGTCGATGAACCATTTTTTCTCTGCCTTTGATCGAGTTTGGTGTGGAAAAACTCAGCTGCCAGCTTCTCTTATCACGCAATTTTCTGATCATATTTTACTCTCTTATCAAATAACGCGACTGCGCTTTTATAGTGCTTTTTGCGTAGTTCTCCAGGTTTTAGGCACTTTTTTCATGACCTTTGGTCTATTTTCCCAGCAACCAACTGCATTATTAATAATGGGAATTTTACTAAAAGTGGTTGGCGGAGTGTTGAGTTCCTATTTTCAAAATAGGTCAGGCGTATTGTGGAGTCTCGAAATACAAGACTCGTTAAAGCATTTAAAAACGCATGCCCAAGAGATTACAGCTTTATTAACGGATAAGGGTTGCTCTGAAGCTGAAATTCATTTAATTCATCAGTTGCCTACTGAAGTTTATCACTCTGAACTGAACAGCTATCAACAAACAAGTTTACTCCATGTTTTTAATCCCTTAGCCTGTGGTTTGGCTCTCCTTTTAAATGAGGAAATTGTCACCGCCGTGCTAGTCATGAGTTTGGGATTGCTCTCCTTTCCAATCGGCGAGTATTTTTTTCGAAATCACGCGTTTCGCCATGAGTCTGAACTGCGTTTGGGTCGCTCAGCTAGTCTCATTTCTTATTTAAAACGGGTTTATGATGAACACCTTTCTCTAACTCTACAAGTCAATGCTCTTTCTCAAGCTCCTTTAATCTTATTTGGCCTACGTTTTTTGTGGAATAGCTCAGGGCAATTGCTCGCCACTTTTTTTGGATTAGTACAGGGTTTAGCAGGATTGACAGGGACACTTGCCTTTCAACGGACACGTGCTTTAGCTTTACAGAGTACAAAAACAGCTCAGCATCTATTGGCTATTTTAAATAGTGAAGCCTTTTTAATTACCCCTCAGCGCTGGCGTGAACATCAGCTTCAGCCCGAAAATTTACTATTAAAAGAAAAGGAGCTAGGCTGCTATGAGGGAGTCGCTTTTGTAAATTTTTCCGTTTCTCTTTCTTTGCAAAGTCAGGAATTAAAGCTTTTACCTGCTATCAACTGTATCATTCCAAGTCAAGGCGCTTGCATTGTACAAGCGCCTTCTGGTATTGGCAAATCAACTTTTTTAGCAGCTACTCTTCATTTAATTGCCCATACGGGAGATCTTTATTTAATTTCAGGTAATACATGGCATAATGTGCATCAGTTAGTTAGAGAGGAGTTTGAAGCAAGTGTGCTCTTTTTTAAAGAGGAAAACAGTGGGAAAACTACGCGTCTGATCGATCTCTTCAAAGAGGTACTAGTTATCCGATTAGCTGCCCTGCAAATGGAAATGAGAGAACAGTTTGGTCCGCTACTGACTAATTTAGCTTGGCAGGCTGCCGATAACTTAATTGAGCAGGAGATTCAGCATATCAATCGGGGTCAACCCTCTGTTTTTCCGCCAGACATGCTTTTGGCACTTATTCAGATGCGGCTTCAGCAAGTTGCCCTTGTCAATCAGTTTTGCAAACAGGCAGGTGGAAATCTAGTTACTCCTCAGATTTTTCCAGAACGCGTATTTTTAACTTTGTCCTCTGGTGAAAAACGTCGGCTGATCTGTACGCTAGCGTTAGAAAGAGCTAAAGTAACTAATCAAGTTAAATTACTCATTCTAGATGAGCCGCTAGCTCATCTAGATATCCAATCAATTGAGGATCAAATACAGACTATCTGTGCTATCCAAAAATTGCCACAGGCTCCGGCACTGTTAATTATAAGTCACCTTCATGTGACTGAATTAGCTAAGCAGTTACTTCAGGCTAAATTTTTAGTGCTGTAGAGCTTCATATAAAATCATCAGTAAAAAAAGTAAAGCCCAGTGGAGAGGCCAAATGTGATAAATACAGGCACCTTAACTGTTTGAACACCGAATAAACGGTTAGCAACATTTAAAAATGTCAAAACTATGAGCCCTGGATAAAAAATCTGTAAGATAGGCCATAAAAAGCTCGAAATGCCATTAAATTCTAAGGTAGAGATCAGAAAAGTAAGGATTAAAGATCCCAGGAGAATAATCCGGTAATCGGCTCTATTATTAAAAACTTCGCGTTGTATGAAATCGGCAAAAGCAGAAATTAAAGCAATAGCTGTAGTCAGACAAGCTAATGCAATGGCTATACAAACTAATAAACCTGCATAAGGGCCGGCAATTTTCATCATAATAGCAGCTAGCAGTTCATCTTTAGCATGATGGGTCAATGAACTAGCATGAAATGAGGAGATATAACTAAATCCGATGTAAATCAGCGTCAATAAACCTGTTCCTATAAGACTAGCTAGAAAAGCTGTTTTTAAATAATGATCTCCATGAAGTTCTCCTTTTTCTGCAGCCTTTATTTTTAAAAGAGTGAGAATAGTCGAAGAAAAGAAAAAAGCAGCTAAAAGGTCCATCGTATTATACCCTTCATATAAGCCATGTAAAAAGAGGGAAAAATGCGAAGCTTCTAGAATAGAAATAGAGGGTTCAGTAACTAAACCTACGATAATGATGCTACATAAAGAGAGTAGTAAGAAGGGCGTTAGAATCCAACCTAATAGCGACAAAATATGTTTTTTATTGACAGTCATTAAAAAGATAAGAATACAAGAGCCAGCACTAAATAGTTCAAGAGAAAGCATAGGAAAGGTATTCTTTAAAGTCGTATAGGATAAAGCGATGCAACGGGGAGTAGAACCCAAGGGTCCCAACAGAGAAATAATAGTTAAAGCCAATATAAATCCTGGAAAATGGCCTAATCTTCCAAAGAACTGACGGTAATTGCCCTCATATAAAATCATAGCCATGACGCCTGCCATAGGCATGATAGCTGCCGTTAAAATTAAGCCTAAAATAGCAAATAAATTTTTATCACCTGCATATTGGCCAACAGCCAGCGGATAAATGATGTTGCCTGCTCCGAAAAACATGGAGAACATGGCAAGTCCTACAGCTACAGCTTCTGATTTAAAATAGTTATTCAGGGTTAATTTCCCAGTTGTTAAAGACATACTGCTACCTTATAAGTTAGAGTTTAAAAATTTTATATAAAAAGGAAGTAAAATGACAAAGTAGAGTTAGTGCGCGCTGCGCACCACAAAAACAACAGGAGAAAGAGGTAAAAATAGAGCAGAAAAAGACAATAAAGAGATCTTTTTTGCAAAAATAATGAATCTTTTATTTAAATTTTTTACTTTCATAGTAACAATCTTAACATTTTTTTAATTTTTAAGCAATATTAAATTTCAATTTAAAACTAATAATTAATAATTTATTCAATTTGGCATGATTTTTGCTTTAATTAATTTAATTATTAAATTAATTACGGATTAAAAATGAATGCTATTAATCGCTTTTTTGATAATTATCTAATTAATCCAATTAAAAAAGATTCAACTAAGATTAGTCAAGTTGATCAAAAGACTAGTCGAGTAGCAGCTTTTTCTCTACATAAAACTAGTCAAAATAAAGAGTCATCTAAATTGCCAAATTTGACTCCAGAGGCTAATCAAACTAAGCTAAGTCTTACGATTAAAAGAGTTATCAGTAAGATATTGCCTGATAATCAGCCTCCTGTTGCCAAAACTGCGGGAAAAGTAGAAAAAATTGTAACAATAAAATTAGGAAAAATGAAAAGAGTAGCTCAAGGAAGTGCTAAAGATATTTGGGTTAAAATAGGCACAGCTAATGAAAAAGTAGATGAAAAAGTTGTCTACTTAACTCCTGTTAAAACATTTTACTCTTCTATCTACCATAGTAAAAAATATGAAATTGAAAGGGAAGTCAAAATAGCAAAAACGATTCAGCAAAAATTAGATATTGACAATTTAACTGAAATTTTAACTCTTGATCTCAATGAAATTAATGCTGGAATTCAAGCAAGTGCTTTGGTAAAAAAATTTAGTACAATGAATGATCTATTAGAAAGAACTTATTTAATTCCTGACCCTGTAAAAAAATTTTTAGTAGAAGATCAAAAATTTAATGATCATACTGCAGAAAAAATTATCAATAGCATACAGAAAAAGACAGAATTTTTAATAGATGGACATTTAGCAACAGATTATAAAGAAATTAAATTTGATATAGATGGAGAGAAAATCTATGAAACTCCCAAAGCTGAAGGGAATGTAGAAGAACAATTTAATGAAAAAATAGTTCCTTTTCCAACCAGCTTTAAGATGGCTAGTGACTTTTTAAAGGGTTTGGGTAATATGCATCGCACAGGGTATGTACATGGCGATCTTAAAGCGGACAACTTACTGATTTTAGGAGAACATGTCAGTTTATCAGATTTTGGCAAAACGACGCAACTCGATGCACATACGAGTGTTATTCATACGGGAAATACGCGTTATGCTCCGCCTGAAGGTAGGTTAAGTCAAAAAGGAGAGGTTTACAGTGCGGCTTTAGTCGTTATTCGCATGCTCGAAGAGGAATTTTTAACTAAAGAGAAGAAAGCAGATAATCTAATGCTTGAAGAAGTAAATATAGCTTCTTTATCTACTGTTAAACCTAAAGATGAAAGAAGGGGAATTGAGCGCTTTATGATGCTTAATACAGCTTTTCCTCATCGTGAAACAAGAGGATTGCGAAATAAAATTAGCCTCATGGGCAGACAGCTTAAGTTAGCCATTTTTTCAGAAAAAAAAGACAAATATTTAACAGCAGAAAAAGAAATGCATAGTTACATTAATACACTTACAAATAAACTTAAAGAAAAGCATCCTAATGATGTAGCGCAAATTGACAAGATAAAAGATTTACTTAAAGAGATGACTAATAGTAATCCTATTAAAAGACCGATCATGGGACAAGTTAACCAAAAAATTAAAGAAATAGGATTTTAGAAGAACCTCTTTAAAAGGCTCTTCTAGTTAATTAGACTTACTCTTGAGAGCGTTTTTTCTGCATGCGCTCTTCAGTCGCATGCATCTCATCGAGTTGCTCATCAACCTCTTCTTCACTTAAACCTTCGGGAATTGTATAGACATCTGTAGGGTCTACTTCATCCTTTTGTAAATTTTGAGGATTAGGAGTAGTTTCTGTGTCTAAACGTTGCATAGGTGCTGCTTGCAGGCAAGTGGTAGTAGCAAGCAAAGCATAAACAGTAAGAGTCAAAAGACGAGTCATGATAGGTTCTCCTTTAGAGGGCATTAAAGCTGATTTAATCAAAAAGATAGCGCAAAAAAACCATTCCGTCAATTTTCTTTTTTACTGAAAATGAGAGGAATGGTTTGAGTTAATTATAAAATATCGGGGAAATGAGCGCGAATATCATCGAGTTTTGCATGAGTTAAGTCTTTATCTACTTCAGCTGCAACTAGTTGACTAGTAGTAGAAGAGAGAGCTGGTCTTAACATGCCTAAGAAAGCAGGGCCTGCCGCAATATAAAGCTTACCCACTTTGCCATCTTCTCTAGCTCTCTCTAACAAATTAGCTAATTCTTGCGCAAAATTCTTAAATTCCTGTTTTTTAGGAGAAGTTTCTGATTCATAAGAATGTTGATTGCTGCCTACACTATCTTGTTGTCTACCAGGTTTTGAAGTAACTAAATCGCCCTCATGTAGTCTGCTTTCAGGGTGTTCTGCATGGCTAATCTCTGATACTAATTGATTGTCTTCCACTTTATAAATATGCGCACTAGAGCTATTAGCTACAACGACCCACGTATCTTTTTTCATTTCATTTTCCTTAGTTAATAGTTATATTTATTTGTACTTAATTTTGACCATCTTTCTGCTAGAGTTGTGCTGTAGTATAGATACTCTTATTTTAAATTGCAAAAGTACAAAATTATTTAAATTTTCTTTTCTCTTTAATCTAATTGATCAATCGGTCAAAATTCATGATTATAATGTGTGACAGTTATGCTCAATCTATCTTTCAAAAAAATTATTCTCTTTTTCATCACACTTAGTCTGGTCTGCGGCTTAATATTTTGGGAGAGTCTCTTAATCAAAGGAAGTGAATTAGGATTAAATTTCTTTTTTTCTAAGAGCTTAGAAGGAGAGTTCTCTTATGATGCTATCTCTTTTAAAGAGGGACAATGGATCTTAGAAAATCCTGTTTTCCATTCTAAACCCTCTTCTAATCGAGACTCGATTGTTTTAGTAGCTAAAAGGGCTCTGGTAAAGATTACTCCCTCTTTTTGGAAAAGAGAGTTAACGATTGCCGTTCAGCTACTAAATTCCCAACTGACTCTTGATCAAGATCTCACTCAATTGCAACAAAAGTTAAAAAATCAATTCCAGTCCTCTACTTTATTCACCATCCATTTTCATTTATTAGTGGAGCAAAGTCAGCTTAATTTGTGCAACTACGATTATTCTCCTCCTACTTGTCAAACCTTTTTTTATCAGTTAGAACTGATAAAAGGCGTAAATACAGAGGGCAGTTTAACAATTAGCTTAGAAGATACTACTTTAAAAGAAAATTATATGAAGATTCTATTTTCTCAAGCTGCCCCCTCTACTGTTCTGACAGATCCTTCAGCTCCTTTAGTTCTTAATTTTAATTTTGATGCTGTTAAATGCTCCTCTTTAACACAATGCCTAGAAAAATTTTATCCTTTGGGAGATCAATTAATCATTCAAGAGGGTGTGATAACGGGTAAGATAGATTTGAGGTTATGCAATCAAGCCTTTCATCAAGCTTTCAATGAAGTTCAAGAAATAGAGGGAACTGTAAGAATTTCTAATCTAGACTTTATGACTACTCAAGCTGAGCTGAAGGGTAGAATTAAAGAAGCTAAACTAAAAATCAATAAGGGCCAAGAGAGTAGAGAAAATATTAACTGTGCCATTGAATTTTTGTCTGGTTCTTCTATTCAGCTAAGATCAGAAAAAGAGCAAAGCTATAATTTGAGTGAGCTAAAGGGTCAGATCTTTTTTAATCTCCATTCTATTATCACTCAACAAGCGATTAAGCAAATTAAATTAAATCTCTTAGCTAATTGCAAATACCGTAATTTAGAATCTCGATTAAAAGCTAAGGGTGCGATTGATTTTAACTTGCAAGAGGAA
Source organism: Parachlamydiaceae bacterium (assembly GCA_965200675.1). Taxonomy (GTDB): domain Bacteria; phylum Chlamydiota; class Chlamydiia; order Chlamydiales; family Parachlamydiaceae; genus CBDAUP01. Next base: position 891,049 of record CBDAUP010000002.1, read on the forward strand.
AACTCTGCAAATTTAACTATAGGCCTCAGTTTGCCAGATAAAAAAGAAACAGTTATTCATTTACAAACAAAGGGTAAAAAAAGTGAATTAAATGTTGGCAAAATCAGAGTGGCTCATGTAGGTTCCTATGAATTTGATCTTATCTCCCATCTTGTAGCGCCCTACTTTCCAGCAATCAAACAATTAGAGATGAAACAAGGGGAGCTTAACGGGTTAGTTAGATTTGATTTAAAAGAGCGCAATTTGACTCATCTAAAAATTAAAGAGATAGCGAGTCAACAGCTCTCTTTTTTAATCAAGCCATGGGAGGCAATCTTCACTATTCAAGAGCTAACAGGCAGTTTAGATCTTGATTTAGAAGCAAGAAAAAATTTAGAGAGCGTATGTGCACAGCTGACTTTACACAAAGGCACGATACGTTTAGAGAAAAAAGATCAAATAATTCACCTTTTATCTGAAATAGAAGCTCAAGTAGTCATTCATCAAGGCAAGGTTTTAAAATCTTTAATTACAGGTGAATTTGCTGGATTGAAAGGCCAAGTAGATTTGAAAGATTTAACAGGTCAGGGAGATTTTTCCGATAAACAAGTATTTAATCTTTCTCTTGTAGGAGAAACAAAAGGGTTAGCTAAATTTGCTCCTGATCCTATAGCTCAAGCACTCGATACGCATTTTGCAGCTCATCAAATTCAATTGCAAGCTACTGTGAAAAAGAAAGCAAAAGGTTTAAAAGTTACAGGAGACATGACATTAGGTACCTCAGAAGATAACCTCAATCAAGTTGATAAACAGACAATAGATAAGCAAAAAATAGCTTTTGGTTTTTATTTAGAAAAAGTCATGGAATCTTTAACTTCTTCTCCTCCTCTATTAGACTCTTATGAAGAGGAGATAGCCTTAGAGACAACATTAACTTATTTTCCCAATTATGTAAAACCTGTGCTTTTTCAATCTCAATGGCTTTTAAAAGATTTTAAAATCCCGGGAATTAGATTAACTCAAGGTTGGTTTAATGCTCAAGAGATGCCTTTAAATAAATATTTAGCGCCTTTTATCTTTACGAGCACAGCCATAAAAATGCAAGGAACAGGAGACTTTAAAGGGCATTTTGATCAGCAAAAGTTAAATTTAAATTACATTTTGCAAGATTTACAGATGGAGAATGACAATTTTATTTTAGCTAGTCCTTCATTATCCCTAGAAATAGCTGCTTCTTCTAAAAATTTAAAGGGCAGTCACCTATTCAATTTTATGACAGGTGCTTCTAACGGAGCGTTAACTTTAGATCAAGCGACCTATCTAGATAAAAATAGTGAGTTATTATTCACAGAACTGTGTACAGAAATCAGTTTGAAAGGAAGAAAAATCCAATTTGAAGAGTTAAAGACTCGTTGCTGTGACTTAAGTTTTAGCGGAAAGGCGCATTTAGATTTAGATCTGCCGGGAGAAAATGAATTTCAAGCATTTATTCATATTAAGGAGGTTCAAGGTCAGTTTTCACAACTACAAGAGTATCTTAGCCACTTTCCCAAGCTAACCTTTTTCAGAAAATTTCCCTTGGAAGGAGAGATAGGTTTAGGAAAACAGGGTATAGAACTCAGTTTCATTCATGCTCAAGACAAAATAACTTTTAATTCTATGATCGATGGTTACTTAGAAAATGGAAATTTTTCTTTTTGTCAAGAACAGGTAAAGGGAGAAAACTTAAGCTTTAAATTTAATTTTGATCAGGCAGCCAAAACTCTAGCTATTACTGCCATTGAAGGAGACTTACTTCTAAGTAAAGAGGAGCATACCAATCAATATGACCTAAGAGGAGACCATTTTAATTTTACTAACCTATTGAATAATGAAGCTACCTTTGATCTTGCATTAGAGGATAAAAATCAAAATACCTTGCGTTTTGTAGGACATACGTTTAATCAAGAAGATGCTTTTGCTCAAGAAACAATAGGTTTTAAATTTAATCGTTCTTTAACGCATTGCGGGACTCTTTATCCTACAATTTTAGAGTTATCATTGAAAGAATGGACAAAGTTAGAATTTCTTGAGATGGCTTGTCAGGTAGATATCAAAAACCTCAAGCAAAATTTACATGAGATAAACCTGATAGAGTTTTTGTGTGTGCCCCTATCTATTCCACAAAACTTGCAGCAAACAGCCGGCACATGTGCGATCAACCTTCACTATGATGCTCATGCTGATTTATTAAATTACCATCTAACGGGCGAAAAGATACAAATTAACGATTATTTTTTTGAAACATGCTCTCTCCATGGAAATAAAAAAGATGTGACTTGGTCTATTGATCAACTAGTGTTAGATGACCTTACACTAGCAGCTGATCTAGCTTTTATGCCTCAAGGCCTTAAATTTGATTTCTTAGGCTTGCGCTATGGGGAATCTCTTTTAGCAGGCTTAGAAGGAGAGTATCTTTATGACACCAAGATGTTAGAGGCTAAAATCAATCTGCTTGAACTTAGTTTACCTCATTTACAGGAATGGCCAGCTTTAAAGAATGTTGTAGTGATGCATCAACCTAAAGGCCAACTAAGAGCTAATGGGCAATTAAAGCTTAAATTTCATCCAGATTTAGTTAAAGGTTGGCATTTAGATGCGCTAGTAAATGGAAATTTAAAAAATTTAGAGATGAGGGGCATACCCTTTGATGAGGCTACTAATATCTCTTTTCACTTTAGTTCTGATCGCGGCCTAATCTTGCGCAATATGAAGACGCATTTTAAAGATCCACTGTCAAAAAAGAATTTAGGCTATTTAAGTTTTGAAAAAATAGAACACCTAATGGCTCAAGAAGAGCTTATTTTTGATCAATTATTTTTTAAAATTCCCGTAGAAAATTTAAGATTGACTGCAGAATTACTTCAAAAAACATTTCCGGAAGCGATTCAAGATTCTTTGATTGCAGTAATTAGCGAAATTAAAGGAGGGGGTCAAGTAGAGGGTTCTTTTAGTATGATAAAAAATCCTTTGACTACCTCTTTGCACTTTACATTAGAAGAGGGTGCCTACCGTTTTTTTAATGCCGACCACCAGGTTAGTCATTTTAATTTGAGTTACGATCTTAAAGAGTTAAAAATTTTAACACAGTACAATTATCAAAATCATTTATTTTGGCTTTTGGCTAAAGTTCAAGGTCCTCAATTTGATACAGGTACTCTTCTATTTTCCGATCACCATCCTGAAATAGAAACGTCAAAGAATGCTCCTCTCTTAGTAAGTTGGAAGACAGATTTATCTCAAGGCTTGCAGATTTCAAAAGCTAAAGGGTATTTTGCAGGTTTAGAGGTTAACTTAAATCAATCGGCTAAAGTACCCAATACACCTAAAGCGTTTTATTTAGATGGCCATGTGATGGTTTATCCCCAAAAAGTTATGCCTTTACTTTCTCAAGACTTACTAGACATGATAAAAAAATGGAAGATAGGGCACAACTGTCTGTTAACAGGCCGCTTCATGTGGAGTAAAGAAAAAGAGAGTCCAGAAAAAGAGTTAAAAATTTACTTTCAAGGTGATTTAGAAGCGCAGCATTTTACCTTTCAAGGCTACCGCTTTCAAAAATTGTTGACTCAATTGAGTTATATGCCCAATAGGATAGAGCTGCGCGATTTAAAAGTAGAAGATCCGGCCGGTAATCTGACAATTGCCAAACTTAATCTTTTTCAAGATAAACAAAATTCTTGGAAGTTTGATATGCCTTTCCTATCAATTTCAAATTTTAGACCGAGTTTGCTGCGCGAGATGCACAATAGAGAAAGACTCATTCCCAAACCCTTATTGATTAGAAAAATGGAGTTCGAGCAGTTAAAAGGAAACTGTGGAGATAAAAATAGCGTCACTGGCAAAGGTAAATTAGTTTTTATCAATCCACCTAAAAAAAATCTCCATAACACTATCCTGGCTATTCCAGCTGAAATATTGACCTTAATAGGATTAGATCTGACTGTGCTCAATCCTATTTCCGGTACAGTGCTCTACACGATTCAAGGAGGAAAAATCTACTTGTCAAAATTTAAAGATGTTTACAGCGAAGGAAAATTATCAAAATTTAATTTAAATAATCGCAAAGAGCCCTGTTATGTCGATTTTGATGGAAATATCTGTATGCAGATTCGCATGAAACAGTATAATCTATTTTTTAAACTAGCTGAACTATTTACAGTCAGTATCGGAGGAAATTTAAAAAAGCCTTCCTATTCTTTATATAAACAGCGTTAAAAGCGTAACTAAAAGAAAAATTAATGGCTTTTAAATCTAAAATTCTCTTTAAAGTGTTTGTTTGTTTACTCATCGCCTCTCTGCTATTTATCTCTTTGCGTCTCTATTTTCATTTAACCGATGATTTTCGTTTGGGTAATATTCAGTATAAAATGCCTTATCAGTCTAATTGGGAAATTAAAGAGGATAGAGAGCAGTTACAAGATATTAAAAAAATTTTGAGCCAGCCTTACAAATACATCGGTAAAGGAGCGCAATCTTATGCTTTCCAAAGCTTAGATCATCTCTATGTGTTAAAATTTTTTAAATTTAAGCATCTAACTCCAAATTGGTTTGTAGAGTTATTTCCACCTTTTCCTCCTTTCTCAACTTATAGAGAGAATCAAGCAATCAGAAAACGCAAAAAACTATACAGTGTATTTGAAGGCTATCATTTAGCTTACGAAACTCATCAGGAAGCGAGTGGCCTTATCTACATTCACCTCAATTCTACGCATGATCTACAGCAACATGTCACTGTGATCGATAAGATTGGTTTAAAACGTATAATTGACCTCGATGCTATGCCTTTTATTTTGCAATACAAAGCTAAAACAACGCGGCAGTTAATCGTAGAAGCGTTGACCCAAGACAATGTGGGGCAAGTCGAGTATTACATTCGTCAAATAATCGATCTTTATTTAGCTGAGTATCAAAAGGGCATTTACGATAAAGATCATGGTGTGATGCATAACACGGGCTTTATAGGGCTAGCGCCCATTCATTTAGATGTAGGCAAATTAGTGAAGGAAAAGCTATTAGCTGAGCCAGCTATTTGGCAAAAAGACCTGGAACATGTAGCTTGGAAGTTTCATACTTGGTTTAAACATCATTATCCTAATTATCATGCGCAAATCATGGCTTACATTGAGAATCAACTATCGGTTATTTTTGAGCGTCCCTTTACATTTGAAACGAGTATTCCTCCGCCCCGAAAACATCGATGATTAAACAGCTTTTAACAGCCTTAAGCTATTTAATTTATCCGCCTCTCTGTCTGCATTGTACAGCTGTAAGAGCTAAAGAGGAAAAGATCTTTTGTGGTCTCTGTTTAAGATTAATGGAACTCATACCAGCCGCTGAAAGATGCCCTCTCTGTTTTTCTGCTCGTTTTCAACCACAAGAGCGCCTGTGTTTAGCTTGTCGCCAGAGTCCACTTTTGTTTGATCGATTAGCAGCAGCTTTTGATTATGCCGGCCCGCCGGCTACTTTAATTAGAGCGTTAAAATACAGTAATCAACCCTATTTAGCTAAAGCTGCTGCTAGTTACATGGCCTTGCAATACTTACTATTAGAATGGCCTTTACCCGATTACTTAGTGCCCGTGCCGCTCTCTTTCCTCAAGCGTTTTGAAAGAGGGTATAATCAAAGTTTGTTAATTTGCTTAGAGATGGCCAAGATCTTGAAAGTAGAAGTAGCCGATGTGTTGAAACGCAATCATAGAGGATATAGTCAAGCTGCATTAAGTCGCCAGCAGCGCTTAGATTTTGAGGGTCATCAAATCTACTTTCACTCTAAAATCTCTTTAGAGAATAAGACAGTTCTATTAGTAGATGATGTAATGACCACAGGCACAACGTTAAATAAGTGTGCTGAAGCTCTATTCAAACAAGGTTTAAAAAATCAGTATGCTCTAGTTTTTTGTCGTGCTTTTAGATAAAATTAATTCAATCTAAAGTAAAAAATAGTTATTCTCTTATTAATCTTAATTTTTGATTATAGTGATTTATTAGGTTTTGGTTTTTCTCTATAGATTTTAGCGAAGAGTATCTTATTTGACTTAACTCAATAATATACTCAGCGTGTTTGCATTCCTTAGCTAAATCTACTATTCTACTGTGACTATTAAATAACTGTTCTAATTTTTGCTCTATTTCTAATAATTCAGGCTTTAAATGAGTTAACAGATCGGGATCCTGAATTTTACTTATTTGAGACAGAGCATACGCTTTTGCTTGAGGGTAATTTTTCTGATTAACAGAATAGATAATTTTTTTCATTAAAAGTTTTACATCTTTCCCTTCAATTTTTTGGATAGAGGAGTTAGCAGGTAAGCTAGTAAGGGTAATAGATTGTATATCTTTAGTTAAATCAAGCTGATCCCAAGGAATAGGTTTGGGGGCGTAAAGGAGCCAATTTAAAGCTCTAACGATGAGAGTTGAATCAATATTATCTTCTAACAAAATTTCAATATTTTCTGATAAATAGAGTTGGTTATGTAATCTAATCTGCAATTGATAGACTAGAAACGGAATTTTAGAGTCAGAATAAGGAAAACTATTAAACAGATCTATATGTTGATTAGAAATCACTTCCTTCCATTGATGAGCTTCTAATTTACAAAATTCTGTTAGAAGAGCATTGAGGCGTGGATCATCAAATTTAAAAACATGCGCACAAAAATGAGTCACTGTCTTACAGTTTTCCTGATAAATTGCCTCTTTTTCTTTTCGGAGATTATCTTCTTCTGCTTCTTCTTGGGGATTAATTGTCTCTTTCTCTTGTTTTAAATGCTCTTCTTCTATTGCCTCTAAGCGCTTTTGTTCAGCAAAGTATGTAGCATGAGTAAAATCATACTTTCCATTAGCTTGATCTTTAAGAGAAAGAGAAACGCAACTAGCCATGATTTTAGAGTCAACCTGCGCTTCTTGCATCTGTTTTATCCATTTATTTCTATCAATACCTATGTTTTTAGCTTTTCTAATAACTATAATCTGATTAATGATACCGGCTATTAAAAGACGACCCTCTACTAAAACTAGAACTCCTAGGCTCAAAACAGGAGTAAGGATAACAGCTACTAAATGCAAAGATTGAAGTTTAATTAAGCTAACATAGATGAAACTTGAGCAAAAAATAATAGGTAGAGCGACGAATGCGATTGTATGCAAAATAGTCTGTTTACACTTTTGTATAAAATTAATTGCTCTACTATCAATTAAATGATTTTTGTAGGCATTAGAAGGATCAATCATATTAAGATACTTAATATATTTATAATATTATTATAAATAAAAAATAAATTAATGTAAATTTATATAAAAATTTAAGATAAGTATATAATAAAAATTAGAAATTTAGATAGGATGCATTCCTAGAGATTTTCCTATTTTATTTATTCTAATAAGATCATAGTAAATTTCTCTACTTGATTTAATCATATAATCGTAAACTTCACGCTGCTTTTCTAAGTCTACAATTGTGCTATTGCTTTGGAATAACTTTTTTAGTTTTTGCTCTATTTCTAATAGCTTAGGCTTTAAATGAGCTAATAGGTCAGGATCTTGAATTTTGTTAATTTCAGATAGAGCATAGGCTTTTGCTTGAGGGTAATTTTTCTGATTAACAGAGTAGATAATTTTCTGGATTGCCTCTTCTATATCTTTAATTTCAATATTTTGGATAAGGTTAGTAGGTAGATGAGTAAGAGTAATAGATTGCTTAGTTTTATTTAAATCAAGCTGATCCCAAGGAATAGGTTTTGGAGTATAAAAGAGCCAATTTAAAGCTTGAACAATAAAAGTAGGATCGACTTTATCTTTTAATAATTGTTTAATCCTTTTTGATAAGTAGAGTTGTTTTTGCAATTTAATCTGTAATTTTGTCACCAGGGCAGGAGTTTTAGGATCAGCATAAAAAATGCGCTCAAATACATTTGACCAGTAATTAGCAAGAACTTCATTCCATTGATGCGCTTCTAGTTTACAAGACTCTCTAAGAAGAGCATTAAGGCGTGGATCAGTAAATTTAAAGATATGTGAACAAAAGTGGTTTATAATCGTACAATTGTCTTGATAGACTATCTCTTTTTCTTGCTCTAAGCGCTTTTGTTTAGCAAAGTATGTAGCATGAGTAAAATCATAGTTTCCATTACATTGATCCTCACTAGCAAGAAAAATACAACTAGCAATGATTTTAGGATCGACATGGGCGGCTTGCATCTGCTTTTTCCACTGCTCTTTATCCAGGCTTATACTTTTAGCTTTTCTAACAACTATAATCTGACTAATGATAGCCGCTATGAAAAGACAACCGCTGACTAAAATAAGGGCTTCTATACCCAAAATGGGAACAACGAGAATAGCTGTTAAGTGCAAAGCATGAAGTTTAATCAAAGTAGCATAAAGGGTAGCTAAGCAAAAAATAATAGGCAAAGCTATAAGGGCAATCGTACGCAAAATATTTTGCTTACATTTTTGTATAAGATTAATTAATCTACTGTCAATTAAATGAGATTTATAAGTATTAGAAGAATCAATCATAAGAAAATGTATAAAGTTAGTTGTAATAAAATTATAAATAAAAATTAAATTAATGTAAATCTACAACTTAGACAGATTTTTCACATAAAAATTAAAAAAAAATTCATGTTTTTTGATTTTAAGAGATAAGGCCTAGTGATTTAGTTAGCTCATAATAAAGAAATAGCCTAAGGTGACAAAGAGTCATTGGATAAGAATTAAAATTTTTTATTAGAGAGTTTATGAATAACTCCTGCCTTATTCTATTTCTTTTTTTATTAATCTCTAGGAATTTTTGTTATTTACAAAGCCAACACCAGCCTCCTGACAAAAATTTAACCTCTCTCCAACTGCCAATTGAAATACATGCCGAAGAGTTTGCTGATATAGTAGGGACTAAACCACAACTGATGCATTTAGCAGATGGTTTTGGTTTTACAGAGGGACCGGTCTATATTTCCATTAAAGATAGTCAAGAGGGCTATTTATTATTTACGGATCAAATTAACGATACTATTTTTATCCTTCCCTGGCATGGTCTAACTCCCTATAATCAAATTACGCCCTTATCATGGAGTAAGCCTGTTGTTTTTAGGCATCCTTCCAATGTAGCCGATGGTCAGACTGCTGATTTAGCAGGAAGATTATTGACAGCTGAAACAACGGGTCGGCGAGTTTCCATCACAGAATTAACAGGTGAAGTAAAAACATTAGTGGGATTTTATAAAGGCAAGCCTTTAAATTCCCCTAATGACGTCATTGTCAAATCAGATGGGACAGTGTGGTTTACAGATCCGCCTTATGGTTCCCTTCAATTTCCGCAGGAAGCTTATTTACCTCCTAATGTCTATCGCTTTGATCCCAAGAATCAAGAATTAAACGCACTTGTAACTAACTTGCAAATGCCCAATGGTTTAGCCTTCTCTCCAGATGAAAAAATTCTTTACATCATTGATAGCGGTGCTATTCAAGCACCTGGCACATACGATGTGCAAAAACCTCATGCTATCTATGCTTTTGATGTAAACCAAGCAGGAAACCAGATAACAAATCAGCGACTTTTCAAAGTTGTAGCACCAGGCTTTCCTGATGGGATGCGATTAGATCAAGCGGGAAATATTTATGTAGGCGCCTTGGATGGCGTTCAAGTGTTTAACTCTGCAGCAAAACTGATTGGCAAAATTTTGTTGCCTAAAGAAACGGCCAATTTAACTTTTGGAGGCAAAGATAATAATATTCTTTTTATCTGTTCCTCTAATTCTATTTGGGCTATCAAGCTAAATGCTAAAGGCGCTAAACCTGTTCCAGAAATTGTAAAATAAGCGGAATTTTTTATGAAAAAAGAGATAGCTGTTATCTATTCAGCTGGGTTAGCTCAAGGACTAGCATTAGTAGCTTTTCCTGCCGCTAGTACCTTACTAACTAATCCCCAAGATTTCAATTTTTCTAATACAGATTATGGTAGTTTGTTTATTCCACAAGTGGTGTTAGCTATTATAGCTTCAGCTGCAAGTATGAAACTAAATAAACAGTTTAGTTCAAAGTCTATTTTTCTCTGTGGTCTTACTGCTAATCTTTTGGCTATGATTTTGCTTAGCTTGAGTGCATGGATTATGCATAATCACCTTTTAGCCTATGGAATATTATTAGTTGCTACAGCCTGTTTAGGCTTAGGTTTTGGTTTAACTGTACCTACATTGAGCACGATGGCTGCTTTAATTTATCCTAAAAAAGTGAATAAAACTATTTTAATGCTCAATGCTCTATTAGGATTGGGAACAACTTTAGCGCCAGTTTTAATTGCTATTTTCATTGGCTTAGGCTTCTGGTGGGGACTACCTACTTTTATAGCTAGTTTAATTTTAGGACTACTTTTAGTTAGCTATCCATTGACATTAGCAGGAGGTCATATTAAAACCTCCTTCCAACAATCCAAATCGATCCATATTTCCCACCGTTTTTGGATTTTTGCAGCTTTTGGTCTTCTTTATGGAATTATCGAAACACTCAATGGAAATTGGATCTCGATTTACATGCGTCAACAAGAGCAAGCCAGTGTTATCATGCAATCAGTAGCTTTAAGTATCTTTTGGGGCATGATTACTTTTGGCCGAGTTTTCTTTGCTTTAATTGAAAAAAAGTTAAAAGAACAGCAAACTTATCAGATTTTGCCCTTTGTTGCCGCTCTATCTTTAATGCTAATTGCTTTTTTACCTACTAAAAATGAATATTTAGGAATTTTTGCCTTTGGATTAGTAGGTTTTGGCTGTTCAGCTCTGCTTCCTTTGACAGTTAGCTTTGTTAATTCAGTGATTCCCTCTAGCTCGGGTGGCATCATTGCCTGCTATTTGATAGGGTATGGTATTGCAGCCTTTGGAGTGAGTCTTCTTCACAAAACAGCCCATTTAAGCCTACAAGAAATTTATATGATAGGGAGCATTTTGGCACTTATTTTGGGACTGATCGCTTGTCTGATTGTCAAATCTCAAAAAATAAAAAGCGAGGAGTAAAAATATGAACTTAAAAGGAAAAGTAGCTATTGTCACCGGTGGGAATAGTGGAATTGGTGCTAGCATTGTACTCGAATTAGCTCAACAGGGTGCTACGATTGTGATCGATTATATTTTTAATCCTGCAGCCACTGAAGAAATAGTCAAAAAAGTTGTAGCCTTGGGGGATCAAGCGATTGGAATAGAAGCAGATGTCAGTAAAATTTCAGACTTACAGAATCTGATCGATACGGCAGTCAAAACCTTTGGTCATGTGGATATCATGATCAATAATGCAGGTGTAGAAACTAGAACGTCCATACTCGATACAACGGAAGCACAATATGAAAAAGTTCTAAACATTAATCTCAAAAGTGCTTTCTTTGGTACTCAAATTGCAGCTAAGCAGATGATTAAGCAAGGAAGTGGAGGGCGGATTATCAATATTACCTCCGTTCATGAAGATTGGCCTATGCCAAATAATACAGCTTATTGTTTGTCAAAAGGAGGCATGCGCATGCTAACGCGTACAGCCGCTCTTGAGCTTGCAAAGTACAATATTCTAGTAGCAGCAGTAGGACCTGGAGCTGTAGCCACGCCAATTAATTTGTCGACTATGAAAGATGCTAAGCTCATGGAAAAACTAGATGACACGATTCCTTTAGGTAGAATGGCTAAGCCAGAAGAAATTGCTAGAGTTGTCGCTTTCTTGGCTAGTGACGCAGCTAGTTATATTACAGCTACCACTCTCTTTGTAGATGGAGGAATCATGCACCAAAGCCCTGGTTTATAACATCTAGTTAATACTTATGAATAATTCCATCAAAACAGCGGAGGAAAAAAGACTCGACGAGGCTAATGCTGGAAAAGCAGCTTGGCGTTTATGGGGACCCTATTTAAGTGAACGGCAATGGGGTACAGTACGAGAAGATTATAGCCCTTTGGGTCAAGCCTGGGAGTATTTTCCTCATGATCACGCGCGTTCGCGAGCTTATCGTTGGGGCGAGGACGGTCTTGCAGGAATATCAGATGAAAAACAAGAGCTCTGCTTTGCACTCGCCTTGTGGAATGGCCAAGACCCCATTTTAAAAGAACGCTTATTTGGTTTGACAAACACAGAAGGTAATCATGGCGAGGACGTTAAAGAATACTATTTTTACTTAGATAATGTTCCAAGTCATGCTTATATGAAATACTTATACAAGTATCCTCAAGGAGTTTTTCCTTATCATGATCTTGTAACTACTAATGCCAAAAGAGGACGTGAAGAACCCGAATATGAACTTTTAGATACGGGGATTTTTAAGGAAGATCGCTATTATGATATAGAGGTTGAATATGCTAAAGCTGAGCCTGAAGAGATAGTAATTCAATATAGGATTGCCAATCGCGGGCCGGAGAGAGCAACTATTGATCTCTTGCCAACAATCTGGTTTAGAAATACCTGGTCCTGGGGATTAGATAGCCAAAAACCTTTGATTAAATTAGCTGAAAGAAAAGATGGATGGCAAGTATTGCAAGCTTCACAGATCAATAGAGAAGATTTCTGGCTTTACTGTGAGTGTGCCGACTCTGTTTTATTTACAAATAATGAAACAAATAAGCAGCACTTATTTAATAGCCTCAATGACTCGCCCTTTGTCAAAGATGGCATTAATGATTACATAGTCCATCAGCAGCAACAGGCGATCAATCGAGAAAATAGTGGAACGAAAGCAGCTATTCAGTATCATCTGCAAATTAATTCTGGCGAAACAAAAATAGTCAAATTGCGTTTAAGTAGACAAGCGCAGTTAGTTGCTCCTTTTGATCAAGCATTTGATGCTATTTTTATCCAAAGGAAACAAGAGGCAGATGCCTTTTACCAACGCATTACACCTTATCCTATTTCAGATGATCAACGGCAAGTACAACGCCAAGCTTTTGCTGGACTTTTATGGAACAAACAGTGCTACCACTATAATGTAGCTACCTGGCTAAAAGGAGATGTTACAGGAACTTGCTCAATAAAAGAGAGGAAATGTAACCGCAACCAACAGTGGAGTCATTTTGATGCCCATGACATCATTTCTATGCCCGATAAATGGGAATTTCCTTGGTTAGCTGCCTGGGATTTAAGTTTTCATGCTGTTTCTTTAGCCTTAATTGACCCTGAATTTGCCAAAAGCCAACTTCTTTTACTGACTAGAGAATGGTACATGGGTTCTGATGGACAATTGCCTGCTTATGAATGGAATTTTGGCGATGTCAATCCGCCTTTACAGGTCTGGGCTGCTTTGCATGTCTATCAATTGGAAAATAAGATTTATGGTCGAAAAGATCGAGGATTTTTAGAGCAGATCTTCCAAAAGTTAGTATTGAATTTTACCTGGTGGGTCAATCGAAAAGATGCTAAAGGGCGTAACATTTTTGAAGGAGGTTTTCTTGGTTTAGATAACATAGCAGCTTTTGATCGCACGCGCGACCTTCCCAAAGGATATCTTTTAGAACAAAGAGATAGTACAGGATGGATGGGACTATATTGCCTCAAACTTTTGGAGATTGCACTAGAATTAGCTCATGAAGATCGCGTTTATGAAGACATGGCTACTAAATTTTTTGAGCATTTTGTAGCGATTGGAGATGCTATCAATGCTGTAACGGGAAAATTAGATGGCTTATGGGATCAACAAAAAGGGTTTTATTATAGCGTATTAGTTACTCCAGAGGGTGAACGTATAAGACTCGATCAAAATACGCTGGCTGGTATTGTTCCTCTATTTGCTATCAGCCTTATTCAGTCAGATAAAATTGCAAAATTAAGCGATTATCAGCGACGTTTTGATTGGTTTATCAAGAATCGCAAAGATAAACTCCATACAATTGTAGAGGTAAAGAAAAATGATCAGAGAGAGGAGAGTCTTCTAGCTTTTACTGACAGGCATAAACTCTCTTCTATCTTACAATTAGTTCTTGATGAAGAGCAATTTTTGAGTCCTTATGGCATTCGCTCTGTTTCTAAAAGTTATAAACAACAGCCTTTTACTGTAAAGTTAGGAGAAAAAGAATTTAAACTCGATTATGAACCTGCTGAATCTAAAACAAATTTATTTGGTGGAAATTCTAACTGGCGAGGGCCTATCTGGTTTCCCTTAAATTATCTTTTAATTGAATCTTTAGAAAAATTTTATGATTACTATGGTAATGATTTTAAAGTTGAATGCCCTCAAGGATCAGGCAAAATGCTGACCCTTAATGAAATATCTCATGAACTGACCAATAGAATGATTTCTATTTTCCTTAAAGATGAAAAGGGTCGACGACCTGTTTATGGTCAGATTGAAAAATTTCAACATGATCCTCATTGGCAGGATTACATTTTGTTTCACGAATATTTTAATGGGGATGATGGAGCAGGCTTAGGAGCTAATCATCAAACGGGATGGACGAGTTTAGTAGCACATATGATTCATCGACAAGGCCAATTATTAGCACAAAAGAAAGAATGATAATTTTAAAAAAATTAAATGACACAAGAGATGAAATGAATAAAAAGCATGTGCTCATCATAGGTGGAGGATTTGCAGGCATGAGTTGTGCAAAAAAATTAGCAACGGAACCTACTATTCACGTTACACTAATTGATAAAAATAATTATCACGAATTTAAACCTTTACTTTATCAAGTAGCTACATCAGCTCTCCCTACAGAAGAGGTAGCTTCAACTTTCCGCTCCTATTTTAAGGGAAAATCTAATGTAGATATAAAAATGGCCGAAGTGACTGCGATTGATCCTGTAACTAAGATTGTAAAAACTAAACAAGGAGAGCACTATCAAGGAGATTTTCTTGTATTGGCAACAGGTTCAGTTGTCAATTTTTTTGATACTAAAGGAGCTGAAGAAAATACTTTTCCTTTGTATACGCTGTATGATGCTGAACGGTTGCGCTCTAGAATTATAGCTGTATTCGAAGATGCAGACCGCAACCCTCAACTGATTGAACAAGGAGCACTAAATTTTGTAGTAGTAGGAGCGGGTGCAACCGGTATAGAGATAGCGGGTGCCCTAGCTGACATGTTTAACAAAGCTTTACCGACTGAGTTTTCTGACTTAGCTATTAAATTAGCCTCTATTTACATTGTCGATCATGGTCAGATGATCTTAAGTTCCTTTTCTGAGAAGTCTCAAGATTACAGTACAAAAATTCTAAAAGAACGTGGAGTTAAAATAGAATTAGGCGTGTCAGTCAAGGAAGTAGCTAACGATCATGTGCTATTATCTAATGGAGATAAAATTCTTACGCGTACAATTATTTGGGCAGGTGGTTTAAAAGCTAATTTACTTTCAGATCATAGTCACTTACCTCAAGGACATGCAGGTCGCATCGATGTGCAACGCGATTTAACTGTGACTGGTTTTGCTCAAATTTATGTTTTAGGGGATCTAGCCAATGTAACCGATGCTAAAGGTAAAGCTCTTCCTCAGCTGGCTGCAGTTGCCCAACAAAGTGGGTACTGGGCAGCTAAAAATATCATCGCTGAAGTAGCAGGAAAATCGAAGACAAATTTTGAGTATAAGGATAAAGGTATAATGGCCATGGTAGGAAGAAATGCGGCAATCGCTGAGATAGGTAAAAAAAGACGACAGTTCAAGGGGATGTTTGCTTTTTTAGCCTGGCTTGTAGTCCATGCAGCTCTTTTGCCCACTTTTCGACAACGCTTGACAGCCCTAATGGCCTGGTCTTGGAATTATTTTGGTCAGACTAATGAATTGCAGATCTTAGATAATAAAGATGCTGCCTGCATCCAATGGCATGATGTAGAGCAAGATTAGAAAGAGGTCTATTAAACGAAGGGATAAAAAGAGGCATCTAATGAATTCATTTTATGATGTTATTATTATAGGAACAGGTGCTGGAGGTGGTACACTGGCTCGTCATTTAGCTTCATCAGGTAAGCGCATCTTATTACTAGAACGTGGCAGTTGGTTAAAAAGAGAAGCGGAGAATTGGGATCCCAAAGCCGTATTTGTAGAGAATAGATATGTTTCTAAAGAGACGTGGTTTGATCACAATGGAAAAGCTTTTCAGCCTCAAGTGCACTATTTTGTCGGAGGAGCGACAAAGATGTATGGAGCTGCTCTTTTTAGACTGCGCAAAGAAGATTTTGGTGAACTGCAAACTTATGATGGCCTTTCTCCTGGTTGGCCCATTAGTTATGAAGAATTAGAACCTTACTACACGCAAGCTGAACATTTATACCAAGTACATGGAGAACGTGGGAAAGATCCAACAGAACCACCTGCAAGTGCACCTTATTCTCATCCACCTGTGTCAAATGAGCCGCGCATTCAACAATTAAATGATCAGTTAAAAGCAGCCGGTTACCATCCTTTTCCCTCACCTACAGCTATTATGTTAAATGAAAAAGATAGAGCCTTTAGCAAATGCATCCGTTGCCAAACATGTGATGGTTTTCCCTGTTTAGTGCAAGCTAAAGCAGATGCTGAGATGGTTGGCGTTCGCCCGGCATTAGAATTTCCAACTGTTACTTTGATCACGTCAGCTAAAGTAATCAAATTGCAGACAGATGCTGCTGGTACAAGTGTCACGGAAGTGTTAGTTGAAATAGATGGAAAAACCGAGGTATTCAAGAGTCATATTGTCGTTATATCCTGTGGCGCCACTAATTCAGCCAAGTTACTCCTAATGTCAGCTAACGATAAACATCCTCATGGGCTAGCTAATGGATCGGATCAAGTGGGACGCAACTACATGTTTCAAAATAGTCAAGGAGTCTTAGCCTTATCTTTAGAGCCTAACTTAACGATTTTCCAAAAAACAATTGCCATCAATGACTTTTATTTCGGCATGGAGGGATTTAACTATCCCATGGGAAATATTCAGATGTTAGGTAAATCTGTTGGAGCGATGTACAGAGGAGAGAAACCGCTTGAAACAGCGCTTGCTCCCATGCTGTTTTTAAATGAAATTGCGCATCACTCTGTCGATTTTTGGTTAACGACAGAAGACTTACCCGATAAAAATAACCGCATTACAGTTGATCAAGAAGGTAAGGTGTCCTTGAGTTATACGCCAAATAATCAAGTCCCTGCGCAAAAACTATATGAAAAACTAAAATCGATGCTCAATCACATGGATATGCATACAGATTATCTTATTCCACGCCATCTTTACTTAAAGAGTGATATTCCAATTGCTGGGGTGGCTCATCAAGCCGGTACTTGCCGCTTTGGCAAAGATCCTCAAACTTCTGTATTAGATACCAATTGTAAAGCTCATGAACTCGATAATTTATATGTAGTGGATACCAGTTTTTTTCCTAGTATTGGAGCTGTCAATCCTTCATTGACAGCTATGGCCAATGCCTTAAGGGTTGGCGATCACTTATTAGAAAGGATAAAATAATGGAAAAAATAGATTTTAGTTGTTCACTTAAAGAGACTGCCAAACCCTTTCCTCACTTTTGGAAACATACAGTAGGTAGTGGCCATGCTACTTTAGCCTTGCGCGCCGATTGGCAAAAACAATTAACCCGTTGCCATCGGGAATTAGGATTTAACTACGTTAGATTTCATGGCATTTTGTCAGATGACATGGGCACTTTAGTTAATGAGAATAATCAGTTAATCTACTCTTTTTTCAATGCGGATCAGATCATTGATTTTTTACTTTCCATTGGCATGCGCCCTTTTGTAGAATTATCTTTTATGCCACTCGCACTCTCATCGGGGAGTGACATTGTGTTTCACTATAAAGGTAATGTCACACCACCCAGAGATTATAAAGAATGGGAGACTCTGATCTATCAACTCGTGCACCATTGGGTAGAGCGCTATGGCCTAATAGAAGTAAGTCAATGGTTTTTTGAAATCTGGAATGAACCTAACTTATCTGCCTTTTGGAAGGGTGCACAAGCTGACTATTTTCGTCTTTATGCCCATGCTGCTCAAGCGATTAAAAAAGTAGATCCAACTCTACAAGTAGGGGGACCAGCTACGGCTGACAATGCTTGGATTAAGGAGTTTTTACAATTCTGTGAACAAAATAAAGCACCTGTAGATTTTATTTCGACCCATCATTATCCAACCGATGATTTTGGCAAACCAGGTGATGATACAATAGCTCAGTTAGCTAGCTCTAAACGCGGTATTTTAAGAGAAGAAGTAGCTAAGACAAAAAGTGAAGCGGGTAACAAACCTGTTTATTATACTGAATGGAGTACCTCATCAAACCCGTTTGACGATTTGCACGATATGCCTTATGCTGCTGCCTTTATTACAAAAACTGTCATGGAAGCGCAGGGATATGTGAAAGGGTATAGTTACTGGACCTTTTCTGATATCTTTGAAGAGAATTACTTTTGCTCGCTGCCTTTTCACGGAGGCTTCGGTTTATCAACCATCTATGGAATTCCAAAACCCTCTTATCGCGCTTATCAATTGTTAAATGAGATTGGCGAACATATTTTACCAGTTAATGGAACTCATCCTACAGCAGATCTTTGGATCACAACTAAGCCAGGTTGCATTAAGCTCTTGCTGACCAATTGGGCTTTACCTACACATCCTATCAAAACAGAGGTCATTCGCATTCATCTTAAAGATGTAGGAGAGATTTTATCAGCTTTTATAGAAAGAATTGATGATAACCATGCAAACGTGAGGCAAGCTTGGGTAGATATGGGACAACCTCCTTCTCTTAATTCTCAACAGGTAGAAGCTTTAGAAATAGCTTCTCTATTAGTGAAAGAACACCTACAAATTGTTGTCGAGCAAGAGGCTGCTTTTATTACAATTACAATGCCTCTACAAGCAACAGCTTGTATCACTTTGGAAATCACATGAAAACAGTAATAAACGCTGAGTCATTACCTATCGTCAATCCCCAAGGCACAGATACGGAGATGTTAAAGCTATTACAAGCAGAAACTTTCCAATATTTTCTCAAAGAGATCAATCTAAAGACTGGTTTAATAGCGGATAAAACAGAACCAGGTTCCTTTTCTAGTATAGCCGCAGTAGGAATTGGGCTGACTTGCTACATTGCTGCTGTAGAACAGGGCTTAATTTCTCGAGAAGAAGCTGTCAAGAGAACCCTCACTGTTTTAAGGTTTTTCTATACTTCTAAACAAGGCACTGAAAGTGAGGCTACAGGTTATAAAGGATTTTACTACCATTTTCTCGACATGACTACAGGAAAACGCGCCGTAAAAAGTGAATTATCGACAATTGATACAGCTATTTTAATAGCAGGTATACTCACTGTCAGTCAGTATTTCACTCAGCCAAATCAAGAAGAACAAGAAATAGGTCGCTTAGCTGAAGAACTTTATTTACGAGTGGATTGGCAATGGGCTTTGAATGGAGGTCAAACACTCACTCATGGATGGAATCCAGAAGCGGGCTTTCTTCCTTATCGTTGGGATAAAGGTTATAGTGAGGCACTCATTCTCTATATATTGGCAATCGGTTCGCCTACCTTTCCCATTGATCCTATTGGCTATAAACAATGGACGGCAACCTTTGAGTGGAAAAAGATGTACAATATTGAGTGTCTCTACGGAGGACCACTTTTTATTCATCAAATGTCACACATCTGGCTTGATTTTAAGGGAATTAGAGATGAACTTAATAAAAAAATTGGAATCGATTATTTCGAAAATAGCCGTCGCGCTACTTGTATACAACAAAGGTATGCAATAGATAATCCACAAGGATTTGCTCATTATGGGGAACATGGATGGGGCTTAACAGCTAGTGATGGACCAGGATCGATGCAAGTTTATATTGATGGAAGACAGCGCACTTTTTATGACTACATTGCACGCGGTGCTCCTTTTGGACCAGATGATGGCACTTTATCTCCATGGGCTGTCGTAGCCTCTCTGCCTTTTGAGCCAGGCAAAGTATTAGAAACGATCCGTCATGCCATAGAAAAGCTAGATTTGAAAAGACATAGCGATTATGGATTCGATGCGAGCTTTAATCCTACCTTTCCTACGCCTAATAATAATCTTAAGAATTGCAAGGGCTGGATCTCTCCTTGGCAGTTTGGCCTTAACCAAGGACCTATTATTATCATGATAGAAAACTTTCAATCGGGACTGATCTGGAACACGATTAAAAAATGTCCCTATATCATCCATGGCTTGCGTCTTGCAGGCTTTAGTGGAGGATGGCTTGACCTTATTCCTCAAAAGAGCATTAAAAATTGATAATAATTTTTTAAGAAACAAGTTTTAAGACGAAAACAAGTCCCGCTGTTTTCTTCTATTTATTCTAAAAGATCCTTAAATAGCTGATAGAATAAAAGAGAGCCTGTCAAAAAATACAGCTTTAGAGAAGATATTTGATTGCTTAATGCAACTCAATCGCTTGGATGAAGCCATAGAAGTCGTAGAAAAGATTTCTAATGAGATGCGCACAAGTTATCTTTTTGAAAAAATTATTTATAAATTGATAGAACAGAACAGAATAGACAAAGCTGGAGAAGTAGTTCAAAAAATAACATTCCATTGGCCTAAAGCATGCACTTTAAAAGCGATGATCAAATACAAAAAAGTTTAATCAAACTATAAAACTTATTACATCAAACGCGATTTAAAATTTTGCAAACCTGTGTCAATGATCATATCTAATGTTTTACTTAAGGATTTGTGCTGCTGTTGAGCTAATTTAGCTAGATAATAATGTCTTTTGCTAGTTGTTCTATAAGAAATATTTCCTTTAAATTTTTCTTTATTAATCGGTTCTGGAATTTCCTCTCTGTTTTTTAAATATAATTCAATAGTAGCCTGAATGACATCCTCAATTTCTCTCATCCCTTCTTCTATTGTTGGTGCATCGGTGCAGGCTCCAGGAAGTTCATTAACGCGAATAATATAATAACTCTGTTCTTGATGGGTCTCGCGCTCAATTGTGTAAGTCCAATTTAAATTTAGATAATAATTCAAGTCTTTCTTAGTAGCCATGATCTTTTAATACCTCTTTTAAATCTTCAATTTGATAAGGTAAAAGCTCCGATCTACGCTTAATCGAAACATTTTTTTGATACTCATTTTTTCGAAAAATATGATGAGATCCTCTAATATTCAAATCAAATCCGAGGCGAATAAGAAGTTTTTCTGCTTCTTCATAGGAGACTGATTGGCCATTTAAGATTTTTTGAATTAATTTTTCTAATTTGCTCATAATCAAATGCTATCATTTTTGATATCAAGATGCAAGCTTTAAACTATTTATATTAATAGGTTATTAAATCCAGTCTTTACGACGGAAATAGTAGAGCATAAAGATTAGCGTTACTCCCATTAAGCCAACAATAAAATGATAGCCGTATTGCCATTTCAGCTCAGGGACTTCATAAAAGTTCATCCCATAGAGGCTAGCAATAAAAGTTAAGGGTACAAAGATAGTAGAGACTACTGTCAATACTTTCATGATCTCATTCATTTTTAAACTAATATTGGATAGATAAATATCCAGTAAACCTGAAGAGATATCGCGAAAGCTCTCAATGGTGTCAATTGCTTGAATAGTATGATCGTAGACATCTTGCATGTACAATTTAGTGGACTCGTGAATAAAGGGCAGTTCCAGCCTTCTAAAATGGTTAATCACTTCGCGCAAAGGCCATATGCTCTTTCGCAAGAGGGTGATTTCGCGTTTAGTGTGCTGGATTTTATGTAAACTCTTAGCAGAAGGATAGCTAATGAGTTCCTCTTCTAGCTCTTCTAGTTTATCATCGACTTTTTCTAAGATAACAAAATAGTGATCGACTAGACAGTCGATTAAAGCATAGCAGAGATAATCGGCTCCGCGTTGAGTGATCAAACTATTTTTATTTCTGAGACGTTCCGCCACTAGTTTAAATATAGTTTGATGACCTTCCATAAAAGAGAGTACGTAACTTTTTCCTAAAATAAGACTAACTTGTTCATCCTCCACTTCATTTTTAATAGAATTATATTTTAAAAGGCGCATCACAATAAAAACATTATCTTTGTAATTATCTAACTTAGAGCGCTGACCGCTATTGACAATATCTTCAAGTAACAGGGGATGTAAGCCAAAATAATGCCCTATTTTTTCAATTGTATGGATATCGTGAATACCTTGGATATCAATCCAAGTCGTAGAAGAGGAGTTCAAAAAAGGAAGACACTCTTGAATAGAAAGATTGGTCTTCTCAGTCGCATGCGTAGCACTATAATCAAAAAGAGAGATGACAATCTTTTCATTAGAGGATTTGCCAAGATGGACTAAACTACCTGGAGCTAAGCCAGATTTGCGCGAGCGCTTTTTTAAAATTTTTGACATTATTTCACTTTAAGCTATGTTGATGTAATCAAGTTTTAAATACCTTAAAGAGAAAATTTATGCTCAATAAAATTTGTTTAATCGTGAATTATAATCTTTATGAATCAAAAAGACACTTCACGCAACAGCTGGCTCAGGCGATGCAACGTCAAGGTATTGAGACGCTGATTATTGACGTGAGAGAGACAGTGATAGGAGCGGATACCTTACAGGCTATTCAGGCCTTTAAACCAGATCTAACTTGCTCTTTCAATTCTCTTTTACCTTTAGAAAATGACAAATTCTTATGGGATTTATTGGGCATTCCCCATTGGTCTATCTTAGTCGATCCAGCTCTCTACTCTATTCATTTGACAAAGAGTCCTTTGACCATTCTATCCTGTGTAGATCGCTCGGATGTAGAAAGTGTAAAGGCTTATAATTTTAATTCTGTATTTTTCTGGCCGCATGCGATCGAACGAGAATTAGAGCTAGGCCAGCAAGAGCGGCACTATGAGGTCGTTTTTTTAGGCAGCTGTTACGACTATGAGAGTTTAAGGGTGTCTTGGCAGCAGCGCAATCCCGAAGGCTTAAATAAAGTACTCGATGATGCCATCGACTTAGTCTTTAATAATAAGTCCGTTAGTTTAACAGAAGCTTTAATTCAAGCTTGGCAAGCCTCTAAATTAGATCCTACAGGTGTCGATTTTACGACGTTATTTTATTACTTAGATAACTATACACGTGGCAAAGATCGCGTAGAATTGATCCGTTCGATAAAAAACGTGCCTGTCCACGTGTTTGGAGAGCTATCAACGGATAATGCCGTTGGCATTTTGGGCTGGTCTCCCTATCTAGCTAGCCAATCCAATGTAACCGTTCATCCAGCCGTGCGTTTTGAAGAGTCTTTTTCTATTTTACAACAGAGTAAATTTTGTCTCAATAGCATGCCTTTTTTTAAAAATGGTTCTCATGAACGGGTGTTAACGGGATTAGCTTGTGGAGCGTTGCCTATTACGACGGCTAATCTCTATTTTGAAGAGTTTTTCAGAGAGGGTCAAGAGCTGCTTTATTATAAAATGGACCAACGCGCTGAAGTGAATGAAAAAATAGAAAATCTACTAGCTCATGAACCTAAACGTTTAGAAATAGTAGCAAGGGGCAGGGAATTAGTGATGGAAAATCATACCTGGGATAATAGAGTCTCCCAGTTAATAGAAGAGCTGCCTGCTATTATCAATAAGCTACCTTAAATTAAATTTTACTCTTCAAAAGAGGTAACCCATTTTCTAAAAATATTGATAACTTCAGGTAGATTAAGCGCTCCGCAGCGTGCTTCAAATTCTTGATTTCTAACGCGACAAAATAACCAATCTTGATCTGTTCTTTTGATAACTACTTCATCAAACTGTTCATTTTGCAATTCTTCTACTGTTTCTCCTAGATTAATATTGATATGCCAACCAGATTTATAAACAGTATTAATATCAATTCTATATGAATGTTCCCAATATCCATTACATTGATTATTATACCATTTTAATAACCATAAGAAATCATTTGTATTATCATTAATCTGTTCTATTTTATTTTCAGAAATAGAACTAATTTTTTCTAAGTTAATACTATTAATCAAATTTTCTTCTTCAAAAGAGAGGACCCATTTTTTAAAAATAGCTAAACCTTCTATTATATTAAAAAGACCACTAGGGATTTCAAATTTATTGTTTTTAATGTAACAAAATAACCAATCGTTTTCTGTTCTATTTATTTCAATTTTTTTGAAAATTTTATCCTTTAATAAATTATTTTCTAAATTAATAGTTAAATACCAACCTGGATTATCTAAAGTTTCTATTTTAATAATAGCTGCATTTTTTTCATTTATGTAGCATTGATTTTGATACCATTTTAATAACCATAAAAAATTATTCTCTTTTTTATACATATTTTACTTTGTTTTAAAAGATACAAGGTATTTCCTAGGAATGAGAATTTCTAATATCTCCTTGTAATCCCTTATCCTATATAATTTTAAAATCTTTAAAATAGTAAATTTAACTAGGAAAAGGCAAATTATGTATGTTATCTACTTGAATAGTTTCAACTTCATACTCAATTATAATATTTTCAATTAAATCTTTTTTTTTAGTGTAAATGTAGAAGTATTCATCATCTACTACTCTATAAGTAGTATCTGTTTGACTAATAAGCTGAGGATACTTCATTTCTTTTGTACTTTTCCAATTGTGCGGATAATTCTCAAAAAGAAAAAAATCACCCCATTCTAAATGATTTATATTGGATAATATCGTCAAAAATTCTTCAATCGTCCTAATTTCATTTTCGGATTCTTGTAAATAGGACATTAACCCATTCTTGCTAAAACCTGAGATGTATTCAATAATGACAAATTTAATATTAATGAATTTTAATATGTAACGCAAGTTGCGTATAACTAATCAAAACAAAAAATAGTTGAAGCAGCAATTATAAAAGTAATAATTTTTAGTTCAAAGCCATGAGCTAGGACAGCATGTATTTTTTTAGGCATCAAGTTTGTTATCCTACTAAAAGTACCTTCGATAGTCTTCCGATGTGTCTTTAAATTAACGTAATCTTCTAGTTCATAAGACCTTTTGGAATTGCTTTTGCGTTCAACGACCATTTTTATTCCTTCATTAAGTAACGCATCTTCCTAGTCATAATCTATATAAGCTGCATCTCCATACACTATACTTCCTTTTGGAAGACATCTTGGATCTAGAACCTTGAGAGCCGGCAGGTCATGCTCACTTCCAGGTGCAATGATCATTTTTAAAAGATGGCCCGATAAATTTGTAATTACGGTGGCTTTTACTCCATAAAAATAGCTTTTCTTGCTCGCATTATAACCTCGGAAATTTTCTGTGCTAAAAATGCGACATCTACTTATTCTAATGTTCATACAAACTGACACAGGAAAACTATCTACAATAAAATCGTTATCCATGTAACCGTAAGAACTATATAGATGACAAAACTCAAGCATGTTTTGCCAAACAGTATCAGGTATTAAGTGCATCCGCCTATTTAACCGGCTCTTACTTACCATTTTATTTATGTAGCCTGTTTCTTTAAGCATCTGTCTTGCTCTTTCTATGTTGCCATAAAAGTAACGACTTGCAATAATTACTGTTGTCATCACTTCTGCATTACTCATTTTCTGATTAGGCCACTCTTTTCCTATAGCTTTAATCGATTTGATATAATCATCACATAAACAATAGATGGCAATAATCTGCTCATTCATAGCTTCTCTCCTTTAATGTATGTTGTAGTTAACTAACATCTTAAGGATGAGAAGCTTTTTTATTAATACTAATCTAACTCTTTTATTACTTTAGTTATACGCAACTTGGGTTATGTATTTTGCCATACTAATAATACTTTGATTTGATAAAGATAAAGGATCATCTATAGTAACTAAAGTCCATTTATCCTCTGCAATAATATTTTTATTCATGTAACCATTAATTTTTTTAAATAAATTTATTCTTCAAAAGAGGTAATCCATTTTCTGAAAATGTTGATAACTTCAGGTAAATTAAGTGCTCCGCAACGTGCTTCAAATTCTTGATTTCTAACGCGACAAAATAACCAATCTTGATCTGTTCTTTTGATAGCAAATTCATCAAACTGTTTATTTTGCAACTCTTCTACTGTATCTTGTAAATTAATTAAAACAGCCCAGCCAGGGCTATAAAGTGTACTAAACTTAACTCCATAGGAATGTTCCCAATCTCCATTACATTGACTTTCATACCATTTTATTAACCACGAAAAGTCATCTAAATCATTAGATAATGATTCTAATTTTTTTTCAAAAATAGAGTGGACTACTTTTAAATGAATACCCTTATTTACATTTTCTTCTGTAAAAGAGATAGTCCATTCTCTAAAATTGGTTAAACATTCTGTTAAATTAAGAGAGCCGCAAGCTGTTTCAAACTTCTCATTTCTAAAACGACAAAATAACCAATTTAGTATCAGTCCTATCTATTTTAACTTCATTAAAAATTTTATCTTTTAATGAGTTATTTTCTAAATTGATAGTTAAACGCCATCCTGGATTATCTAAAGTATGTAAAGTTATAATATCTAAATCTTCCTTATTTATATGACATTGATATTCATACCAATTTAATAACCATAAAAATTCATACTCATCTTTATACATATTTTAGTCTTTTTTTTGAGAAGCAATCCTTCTATTAATTCATATTCATTTTGTATTAATAAAATTAATTTTAAAAAATAATAAATTAATTAAATTATCAATATTTTATTAATTTGATAAAATATTGATTACAATTTTTTTGTCCATTCTGTAAAAATCAATAAAATATTTATTAAATTGTATAATCCGCCTTCACCTTTAAATTTACTCTTCAAAAGAGGTAACCCATTTTCTAAAAATATTGATAACTTCAGGTAGATTAAGCGCTCCGCAGCGTGCTTCAAATTCGCTTTTTCTAACGCGACAAAACAACCAATTTTGATCTGTTCTTTTGATAGCGACTTCATCAAACTCTTTATTTTGCAATTCTTCTACTGTATCTTGTAAGTTAATTAAAACCGCCCAGCCAGGGCTGTAAAGAGTACTGATATGAACTCCATAAGAATGTTCCCAATCTCCATTACATTGAGTATGACGCCATCTTATTAACCATGAAAAGTCATCTTCCTTATTATTTAGCCTTTCTAATTCTTGGGCAAAATTTATAGGAATTATTTTTGGATGATGATCAATTTTTAATTCTTTTTCCTGAAAAGATGTAGCCCATTCTCTAAAATTAGCTAAACATTCTATTAAATTAAGAGAACCACAAGCTGCTTCAAATATATAATTTCTGAAACAGCAAAATATCCAATTATCTTCTGTTCTATCTATTTTAACTTTTTTAAAAATTTGATCTTTTAATAAAGTATTTTGTAAATTAATTTCTAAAGCCCAGCCTGGATT
This sequence comes from Parachlamydiaceae bacterium, assembly GCA_965200675.1. Taxonomy (GTDB): domain Bacteria; phylum Chlamydiota; class Chlamydiia; order Chlamydiales; family Parachlamydiaceae; genus CBDAUP01. The sequence goes on from CBDAUP010000002.1 coordinate 918,358, forward strand.
ATCTATAGTATCAATTTTGATCATATCTACAATTCTTGTATGAATATCACATTGATTTTTATACCACTTTAATAACCATAAAAATTCTCTTTCATTTTCATGCATACTTTATTTCCTTTAGTATATACGAGGTAATTCCCAGGGCTGAGGCTCTCTAATACCACCTGGCCATCCTTTATCATGTATGTGAGGGTTATTTATTTTTTGATCAAAATGTTTATTATGATGACCTTCTCCTATATTATCATATCTCTTAACAGTTTCCCAAGGATTAGGATTACGAGGATTGGATTGTGGTCTAAATGTTTCATAATTTTTTATTTTTCCCGTTACAGGATCGCGTTTGATAGTCGTATGATCACCTTCAGCTGCAGGATCTGGATCCATATTAGCGCGTGGATTTTTCTTCTTTGTTTCTGTATCTGGCTTTGCTGTAGGTTCTGGTATTGAATCTGCTCCTGTAGTGGAGGAGGACATGGAGATAGTGCTAGTGCAGATCCAGCCAGCGGCGCCAAGGGCTGGATACATGAAGCCGGGTAGTTCAAATGAAGGGGGTACATGGGGGTCTGTACGACTACTAATGTAGTTATTAGCTAGTTCCATTCCACAATTATATCCTAAAGCTAAAACACCTGCAGAAACTGCACTAACTGTCAAGGTCGAGATACTAACTTCAAAAACACCAAAACTGACCATTATAAGGGGAATAGCATAGGCAAAGCGGCCATCCGGATCCCGGTAGCGCAAAGGATTGTGATGCACATAAGCATAGAGATTAATACCATCGACAAAGCCAGCTGGGTCAGGCGTCAGCCATACTCTCGTCGTAGGGTCGTAATAACGAAAACCAAAGTGAATCAGGTTAGTTTCATTTTCAAAATGCTGACTAGCATAGCGCCAAGGGTTGAGTGAAGTAGAAATAGCCTGGCCTGTAGCATCAAAGAGCTGTTCAGTCCCAAAACCTGTATAGCGGTAGCTTTCGTAGAGCGATCCATCGAGCTGTAAGAGGCTAGTCGTATGGCCTAAATGGTCATAGGTTGGCACATAGGGCGTGCCTTGCAATTCAATAGCTATAGCGCGCTGACCAGGTGCTAACACGCGTAGCTCTAGTAATTGTCCATTAGCATCGCAAGAGCCGATCTCTTGTTGCTTGCAGTAGAGATAGCGCACTGTAGTAGAGGCGGCCTGATTGTCTTCTAAGAGATAGACCGTTTTAGTCAGACGCCTATCAAAAGCATCATATGTGTAACAGGTTTTAGTAGTAGCCGTTTGGACACTTGTTAGCTGCTGACGGCTATTGTAACCATACTGCACATTTTGTTGAGCCGTGGCTTTAAGTTGGCGATTGCCTTGCGCATCGTAAGTCAATTGAATATCTTGTTGGGTCAGCAGCTGATTTAAGTTATTAACTGTCTGAGGCTGTTCATTGCAACTAAGGTGATTGGAGATCGAGTCATTGACAAATGTATGATCTAGAAGACCCGATTCAGTAGTTAACTGCGCTAAGTTATCATAAGTATAGACATAATCTACTACACCTTTTGCATCCTGTATTTGGCGCTTGAGCAGTTGACCTAGTCCATCGCGTTGCAAAATTTGTTCTTGAAAATGAGGGGCTTGGAGGGCTTGGCACTGACCTAAAAGATCATGTGCATAAGTCACTTGTCCTGCTTGTCCGCTAAGTGTTTCAGCTGTAAGCTGTCCATCTAAATCATAGCTCGTGTAGTGATGCGCATAGAGGCAAGTACCATGAGCATAACGCTCGATTTTTGTTAGGTTTGGTCCTTGATAACAATAGTGAATAGCCGACTGATCGGGTAAAGTGAAAGTTTTTAGGCGATTGAGAGGATCATAAGTGAACTGACAACATAGGCCATTCGCTAAAGTCTCAGTGATTAAGCGATTATAAGGATCATAAGTGCGTTGCGTGCTTTGATTTAGTTTGCAATCCTGCACGGCAATTAGATTATGGCGCGCATCGTAGTTATACTGCTCATGCAAAGAGTCATCGCTAGCGGTAACTGCCTTTAAGTAACCAGCTTCATTATAGGTAGAAGCTAAAGTTAAGCCAGCTCTTGTTTTAGCAGTTACTTGACCCTGGCTATTGTACTGATAAGTTGTCACTTTTTGCTCTGGCGTACCCGCAGCTTCCGTTAGCTGTATTAAGCGATTGAGGCTATCGTAAGACCAGCAGGTCGTGATCAAACGCTGGATAGCACCTAAGGCTACGACTGTTTCCTGTTGCTTAACTAAATTGCCATTTCCATCGTAAAAATGCTGCGTTTGCGCTAACAGATCGCCGAGAGAATTCTTGCGCTCTACTAGTATCACTCGATTGTGACCATCTTTAGTCGTTAAACTTCTAATTCCCAAAGAGTTGATCTCTTCGATGCAATTAGTATGCGGTTGATGATAATGGTAGTGTGTCTGATGACCTAACGCATCTGTTATCAAAACAGGTTCGCCTCGGCTATTGTATTGATAACTCTTGGTAGCAAAACCCGCTTGCCTAGTGCTAGTTTTAGTCAGTAAACTATCGTGCGCATCATAAGTCATCCAGCATTGGGCATAGAGGGTGCCCTGCTGATCCCGTTGCGATTCTTCAATTACGCGGCCTTTGACATCATAGACACTCTGCTGACTAAGATACTGATCATTTTCTAGATGCTGGCGCGTTTCGATGCAATAACCCAACGTGTCGTAGACATAGGTTGTACGCTGGAGTCCCTTTTCTACAGAACTCACCCGACCAGCACCATCATATTGATAGCGCGTCTGGATTCCATTCTCATCTGTTTCAGCTAAGAGATGAAAAGCATCATAGTGCCGGCTAGATTCTTTTAATAGAGTATGGTCTGTACCATAGGTTTTGCTCTCTAGTAGACGCGAAAGGTAATCATATGTGTAGGTCGTATAACTGCCATCTCGGGCTATGGATTTAAGTAAGTGACCTTTCAGACTGTAAAATTGGCTTTCTTTAGAACCATCGGGATAACGCGTGTCATACGTTTGGCCACGCAAGTTGCACAACAGCTTTTTTTGATTGCCATTGGCATCGGTGATAGAGGTCAGATGACCTAAAGTATCATAAGTATAGGTAATGATAGGGTGAAGCGCAGGACCTGCGGCTTGCTGAATAGCCGGCTCAATCTTTTGGATCAACCGATTAAACTCATCGTAAGCATAAAGTGTTTCCTGTCCATAAGAGTCTACACTCGCTATTTTATTACCTACTAAATCATAACGAAAACTTTCTGTTAAGCAGCAGCCTTCTGGGCCTTTTTGTTTTTTTCGGATGAGGCGATTCATTAAGTCATAGGTATAACTATAAATCCGACCCGTGGCATCCTCTTCGGCGATCCTATTTTGATTGGCATCGTAGCAGTAAGTAGTTAGATGACCTAAAGCATCTCGTTGCTGTATGATCTTACCCTGAGCATTGTAGACCCATTCTAGTTGATAGCGTAAGGTGAGTTGGCTATCGTAAACGGCCTCTTTGATGCAGTGTCCCTGTTGATCATACGTATAAAAGCTCTTTTTTAAGAGCTGCTCTTCACCTGTTTGCTGATCTACATAGTAAAAAGCTTTCTCCTCAGGTAAATGTTGCGGAAAAGCAGCGCAGTTGCGACGCCGTTCAATTTTTCTTTCCGTAACGCCATTTAAATCATGTGACTCAAAACTCAGACCATTATCGATTATGTGAGTCAGTAGGGCACCCTGATCATCGTAGGTAAAGAATTCGCGTAGGCGGATAGTCGTACCATCGATCGTATACTTGGCTTGTAATAGGTCGGTATCGGCATGATAGACATAGCGATAATCGTGGTTGTGAGTTGGGTGGTTTTCATATTGCAACAGATGGCGCGTATCAGCTGTGTACTCATAGCCTAAATAGAGCGAATCGCCGCCCGTCGGTTGACCCTTATGATCGACTGTTAAATTCGTATTAGCGCCTGTTAAGTTGCCATGCAAGCAGTGAGCACTAATACGGCCCGCTTCATCATAAGCATAAGTATGGCAGCAGAGGGCTTGTCCTTTGGCATCGCGCAACACTTTAGCTTGGAGCTGACTTACAGCTGGCGTGCCCTTTTTACCTCGGAAAAATTCCTCCCTACTATAAAGTTGACTTTGCTTACCTTGACCTGTAAAGCGTTCGATTGCCTTTAGACGTTCATGGGGATTTAAATAGTAACGCGTAAGATTTTGATGCGCATCTAACACGGAAGTTAAGGCAAGATAACTCGTATCTTTTTTACCTTCATAATCTGCAAAGATATAGTTAAAGCGATAAGCCGTAAGAGGCGTGGCATCCTTTCCCAAAGGCGCTTTTAACTTCTTAACGCGACCCTGCTCACTTTTGAATTTCGTATAGGGAGCAAATTTTTTAGCTTTCTTGCCTAAATCATAGTATTCAATATTGAGAAAGCGGCCGTCTGGTCCTTGCTTAGAGATCAACTTGCCCTCTTGCTCATCATACTGATAAGTTTCCGATATACCTTGAGTGCGTTCTACTTGTGAAAGGAACCAACGCTTGTGCGGTTTACTCGGTAGTTTAGCTAGCTGGTAAGTAACCTGGTTGTGCTGATCATCCGTTATTTGGATTTGACACTGAGTTCCTACCTCGGTATAGGTTTTCTTGAAATTTAATTGATTGAGGTAAGTACCTTGGCGATTAATTTGGGTGACTTGGATTAAGTTCTTACGCTGATCATAAGCATAGTGCAATGCATTGCCATTGGGCTTAACTAGTCGTTTGATAGGCAGGTGGTGCAAGCCGCTTGGTTTTTCAAAGTAATAAGTTTGACCTGTACCCTCTTTTGTAATCAGAATGGCATCTTTTTTAGAGCGCAGAGCCGTGCGATTGTTAAGTTGATAGCGTCCTTGATGGGGACTAGTAGAGCTCATCACGCGGTATTTAAAAATATCGGGATGTACTTCATACCAGGTACACTGCTCATTGTTTTTCTTGCGCTTAAAGGGCAGATTAGCTCCAAAAGCATCCTGCAAAATGAGGTCGCTTTTTGTACTGCGCTGTGGATGATGGACGGTAATATCGTGATTGGATTTCCATGCCTTAAAAGGCTCATCGGCTTCCTTATCCGTACTAGCATAAAAGCGCTGAATCGCTAGCTCTTCTAATCCACCCACTTTGAGGTCCACTTGTATTTCTGTAAAATCACCCGTCACGATGCTAACGCAATTGCCAATCACAGTCTGTGGGTCACCGGCTAAATGACTAAGCGGATTAGCCGCTTGGAAGGGATTAATATCTGCGTTAACCTCTTTGTTAGATTGAATGACAGGTTCAGAGGCATAACTAGTTAAAGAACAGCAAAGGGCTATGAGAAGAGAGAAATAAAGCATGCAAAAACTCTATAGTTTAAAATTAAAAGAAGACAGTTATCAAATTTAGCGCAGATCTTAATTAAAAAGAGCATTTTAAGATAGCATTAATTTTTTATAAAGATTTTAAATAGTTAATTAAAATTTTAATTTGATTTTAATGATTAAATTTATTTTATTATATTTTTAATAATGTAATTTACTATGAATTTAATTTTTGATATAATTAATGTATTATAAATCATAAAAAAGGAGTTTTATGAAGTATATTTATTCACTTTTATTATTAATTATCTTAACTTCTCTTAATTTGGAAGCAGCAGTTGAACGACGAGCGGCCATTGATACGGGTTCTGGTGGTACAAAACTGTTAATTGCCGATGTCGATACCGATAAAAATCAAATAACAGAAGTCATTTTAGAAACATCTTTTTCGGTGCCTTATCAAGCTGCGTTAGACCAATCTTCAGATGGCACATTTGATAGCCAGACAAAAGCTTTAGGCTTAAAAATTTTTAAAGAGATTAAAGAGTTAGCTACTGAGCATCAAGTGCAAAAAATCGTAGCAATTGCGACCTCTGCTTTTCGCAAATCCAATAATAGCAAAAATTTTATTTCAGAAGTGGCTGCACAAACAGGGATTAAAGTACAAGTAATTCCTCAACGAGAAGAGGGTGAAATTGCTTATTACAGTGCGCTAGCCTCTGAGGGAGTCGATCCGCAACAAGCGGTTGTGTGGGACATTGGTACCGGAAGTATCCAAATAACCACAGCTAATGAACAAAAAGAGCTAACGGTTTACATGGGTGAAGAGATGGGTTCGGTAGCTTTTAAAAATTACATCGTTTCTACCATTCAAGAACAGGATTTAGCAGATAACTCTTCTCCTAATCCAATCAAGGAAGAAGACTTAAAATTAGCTGATAAGTATGCTAGGGCCTTTGCTAGAAAAGCCTATCCCTTAATCAAACAAAAAATTAAAGATAAAAGTGCCGTAATTGGCATTGGCCGACTCTTTTATCATAGTATTCGTCCTTTAGCAGCGGAAGAGGGAGTGATTACGCGTCATGGACTAAGAACATTCATCAACAATTCTTTAAATAAATCGGATGAAGAGCTCAATAATCCGTTTGCTCATGTCGATGTATCTAATTGCATTTTAACTTTAGCTATTATGAAAGCCTTGCATATCCAAGAGATTCATCCGATCGAAACAACTACGACCAAAGGACTTTTACTCTCCTCATCCTATTGGATTGACTAACTAACCATAAAATTAAAAAAAAAACTAAAGGGAGGATATCTCTTTAGTTTTTCTTTTAAAGTTAGTCTAATCTATCTCCCCAATCTAACTTGCGCGCTTGTTTATAAAGAGCTCCGTGGCGACGAGACAAAGTCAGTTCTAGCGCTTCTCCTTGTTTATTACACACTTTCAAATTGAGATGTCCGCTATGTATTTGGGGATGCCTGACAATTCTGGCTTCATAAGAGGGGATAGCCTGCCGCGTACAGATAAGGTAACTGTATTTTTCATCTTCAAATCCTTTATCGGCTTCTTTGGTCAAACGATGTAAAGAGGATCTGGGCAAGCGTTTAGCAAAATGACACCAATCACCCTGTTTAGCTAAAGGACAGGTGAAATGATGAGGACAAGGCGCTAAGATATGAGCTCCCTGGGCGATCAAATAATTGCGTGCTTGCAAGAGACGGTTAAAGCCATGCGTTGTGCCAGGTTCGATGCAAATGAGTAGGAATTGAGTAGCTAGCCAACAGCGCTCAATTAGCTTTTCTAATTGGTCAAGCGGAATTTCTCCTAGGCTGTAAGATAGGATGATCATTTCAGTTTGAGTGAGAGGAGTCTGACACATGTTATCTTTAAGCCATTCTATTCGAGCCAGTGCTGGGTGATTTTTCATCAAGTTTTTGCCGATCGCGATTAGTTTTTCATCTTGTTCGATTAAGAGAGCTTTTTGCAAATGGGGAAACTGTTCTAAAGCTGCCCAGGTAGCCGTACCAGGGCCTGCACCTAAATCTAATAAGCTAGTGACAGTTAAAGTTGGCAAAAGCTGTTGGACCTCTTCGAGTACTCGGCGGATTACGCTATAGGTTGCTGGCATGCGCGTAGTAAGATAAGCTAATGCTTGAGGTACAGAAGAGATAAACAGGTCGCGATTAGCTGTCACAACTTGACGTTTTTCAGGCTGGCGGTAGCGCTCTGTTAGCTCTGCTGCTGCTTTTTGCAACTGATGAAGCGAGCAGTGTGCTACTTCCTGAGCTAGAGATTCTTGTAGAAGAGAAGGTAAATCAGTCATATTTTTTAGGATTAGTTTTAGTTATAGAAAAATCGAGTAGCTCTCTCAATGTAGGATCACTTCTATCGATAAAAGCTTTTTCAAAAATCTCCGATGCTTCTTGGTTAGTTAGAGGTTGAACATGACTCAAGAGTTTTCTATATAACTCATGACGTGTCGAGAGGATTGATTCTACCACGACGGGATCTTCAAATATAGCTAATAATAATAAGCGATTAGCTAAAAATACGCGTACATGGGTCGCATCCGCTAAGGTCACATAATTTAATAAAGAGTAATAACCTTCAGGAGAATAGAGATCAGGCGTATTTTCAGAATCGATGGCTTCCTCCTCCTCTTCTAAAGTATCTGCAGAAGTAAGCTGAGTTGGGAAGTTAGCCGAGAAATTTTTAGCATTTATTTTTAGCTGACTGCTAGAAAGTTTATTACTAGAAGGTTTATTAATAGAGATTTGCGCTAAGGAGGTTTGTTTAGGGTTAGCCGTATCTTGAAAGAGGTAATAAGCTAAGCGATCTAAATCCTCATCGCCGAGTTCTAAATTAGCTAAATCTTTAGCTTGACGCGGCTTTTGAGCAGGCGGTAGCTGGTCAGCTACAGCTAAGCTTGCTAAAAATTGATTGATCAGGTCGGGATGCTTCTCTTCCATCTGTTTATAAAAAGGATGCTCTTTGAACAATAAAGAGATGAGCTTATGAGCTAATGCATTAAATAGCGCAAACTCTTTGGAGTAATTATTTTTTTTCTTGGCATCGAGAAAAAGCGCTAAACTCAATTTACCGGTCGATTTTTTTTTAGAAGGAGAAGGTTGTGGAGCAGGATCCGATTGCTTGCCTCGATTATCGGATGTATTTTTATTTTTTTTAGCTACTCGTGGTGCTTGCTCATAATTATCTTGCGTGACTTGATTGATAAATGTGCGCTCCTCCTCTTCCATGTAATGATTAAATTTAGTTTGAATTAGGCTAAAACTGCGGTAAGTTTGCAATTTTGCATAAGTCAGCGTAGCCATCACCATCAGTAGACTAGTTACAAATAAAAGAACATTCATAGAGAAAGACCTTTAAAATTAATGGCGATAAACAACTTGTCTATCTGTATGAGGAAGAGGGAAAATATAAGTCTCTATTTTGCCTTTACGCTTAATCTCTAGCTTGACTAAGCCGGGTAAAAACTGATAATCCTGACTCCAGTCCGTAACCCAAGATCCCTCTGCCAGGGGCTTAACTACAGTTGTAGCTACTCTAATCGTTTCATTAGCAGAAATAGGAGCTACAGGCTTTTTATTTTCCGGCGGAACGAAAAAAGAGAAAGTTAAACTGTCCACTTGCCTTAAAAGCACCTCTTTTTTAACGGTCGGAGTAGTGCCCTCTTGCCAACGCGAAGGAGCTGGCCAAATAGCTAAACATAAATTTTCTTGCGGATCTAAATAGAGTTCACCCAAGACTAAATTGGTGATCTGCTTATCGATGTTAATGCGATTATCAAAAGAAAAAAAGAGACTTTTAGCACTATTAGCTTTAAAAATGCCTCCTGGATCGGAGAAAGTAAAGAAGTAAAAATTTTTCTTTGCTTGTTTAGCATTAGCCGTTAGAGGAAAAATAGTCGATAAGCGATTTTCTAAGTAGCGCTGTTCAAATCCCTGGCGTTGCAGGGCTTCTGATTTAGCCGTTAGTTCTTGGATTTGACGATAAAAAAAGAGCACAGCGCTCAAAATAGCAATCGTTAAGCTCATGGCGATTAATGTCTCTAATAGAGTAAAAGAGCGCTTTACTTTTTTCATGATGGATTGCCAGCCGCAGGCGTTAAGAGACTAGTTCCTGTTAAATCTCGCGTGATAAAAACATGGTAGGTATACTCTAAAGAGGACGTTTCTACCTGTTTTTTATTGAGGTGTTTTAATTCAGGAGAAGTAAAAGTAAAGGTCAATAAAAAATCAAAGTAATTATGATCGCCTAGTTTTAAAGGTCGGCGATTAATTTCGGTAAAGGTGAAATTGCCGGGATAAGTTAATAGGCCTTCTAGATGTGCTTCTTGAATCAATTGATCGGTGATCTCAAACTTAGTTTGCGTCAAGTCTGACCAGCTAATTTTATTGAGATACAGCTTTTCTAATACGGTTGCATACAAAAGATTGACTGCATGATCTAATTGCATTCTCCTCGTAAACACATATTGAGCTTTCAACATAGCTACATGAGGATAAATAAGAGGTAAAGCACAAAAGGAAACAAGCGTTAAGGCAATGATCACTTCTAATAAAGAAAAAGGTTTTTTGCTTAATAGTTTCATTTTGCCAACCTCAATTAAAGCACTAGAATTAAGGTACTGGGTTGTTTTTGTGACTTTTTTCATTAATCTCGCGCTGCATTGCAAAGGTCAGTTTATTTAAATCCTCATCACTAGGCAAATGAGGGCAAAGTGCCTCTTCATCACTGAGACTATACAGTAAACTTGGGTAACCTGGGAGACAAATCGTGCGCTGGAGTGCCGACTCATCATGGGCTGATTCAGCAGAGGATAAAATTAAATTGCCTCGACTCATGTGACTGCCTTGCGATAAGAAATACAAATCAATCACTGTAGAATTAGCAGCTGTCACAGTATTATTTTGAAAAGTAATTTTTTTAATTGCTGTGAGGGAATCGCGCGAACGCAGAATCTCTTTACCCCACTCATCGGGAAAATTTTTATCTAGCTTAATAGAAAAATTAAGGCCTTTTCCCTGTTTATCGCGCGAGAAGAGCACATGAGTATCTTGATGAACCATTAATAAAAGATCTTGAGCTAACCGCAATTCATCTAATACTAGATTAACCTCTGTTTCAAAGCGCTGCTCTTTCATCAGTTGGCGAATATTAATGCTAATCACCCCAGCCATCAGAAAGATCAACGTAATGACAATCAGCAATTCCATTAAAGTGACAAAGCGACGTTGCATGATAAGCCTATGAGGAACTATAAAAGAGTCCTAAGACAATGAAAAAAGAGGAGATTAGCTCTCCTCTTTTTCTTTAAATTTTTACTGAGTTTGATTACTGTTAAATAATGTTTGATGCGTTCTGCTATAAGCATCATATTTTTGTGAATGCACGTGAATCACGCCACTATCATCTACATTGACCTCAAATTCACTACCCCATCCATCTCTGATTAAAGCATCTGCATTGGAAACAAGAGGGGATTGACGGACGATAGTTTGCCAGTCATTTCCAATTCCGTTAAGGAGATTGGGATTCTCTGCTACTCTCAAGTTTAAAATAGTCTCTAATTTTTGGATGGCGGTTGCTGTCTTAAATGCTTTTCCCTCATCTAAGCTCCCGCGATAATTGTAAGCAATAACCCCTGTGATTAAGGCAATTAAAAACATCACGATCATGATTTCAATTAAAGTAATGTATCTTCTTTTATAGTTATTTTTAATCATTTTTTCTCCCTACATAGAAATAGAACTAATATCTGTTAAAGGCAATAAAATGGCCATCAGCACTAAGCCGATAATGGAACCCATAAAGACTAAAATGAGCGGTTGCGCTAAAGCCATCAGGCGATTAAGTGTCTTTTCAATATCCTCTTCATAAATATCGGCAATTTTATTCAACATATGTGTTGTAGTACCTGAATCTTCACCTACTGCTAGCATACGCGATACCATTTTAGGAAACCACTTAGATTTAGCTATTTCAATGCTTAATGAGCTTCCTTCGATGATTCTCTTTTGAGCTAGCTGCATCTCCTCTTCTAATACGACATTGCGCATCACATCGCTTGCAATGTGAAGAGAATCGATTAAAGGTAGGCCTCCCTGTTGCAAGGTCCCCATCGTACGGCAAAAACGCGCGACTGCCGTTTGAATCATCAAGGTACGCAAGAGGGGCAGCCGCAAAAAATGGCGTTGCATCCACAATTGGCCGCTAGGAGAACGAATTTTATAGATTAAGAAAATAAGAGAGCCAAGGCCAATTGGCAGATATAACCACCAATAATCGCGAAAGAGATGGCTGCTTTTTAAGACAAGAGCTGTGAAGGTATTGAGTTTTCGGCCTTCAAAAATGCCTTCAATAGAAGGCACGACAAAAGTCATCAAAAGGGTAATCACTACTAAGGAAAAGGAAGCTAAAATTCCAGGATAAATCATAGATGTGGTAATTTCGCGCTTTAATTTGAGCTGTTTAGCGATTAAAATACTTAAGCGTTCTAAAACAATGTTGAGTGCACCGGCCGATTCACCCGCAGCCATCATAGAACAGTAGAGTGTATTAAAGCTCTGGGGAAAGCTAGCCATTGCCTGTGAAATAGGGATACCCGCTTTAATTTGTTCACATAGACTTAAAATAATGCGATGAACAGCTTCTCCTCGATATTGCTCTTCTAGTGCCAATAAGCTTTCATATACGGGTATACCGGCACTTACTAATTGAGAGAGCTGGACGGTGAAATTTAACAGCCCATCGCCGCGTAAATTTTCTCGAGAAGTGCCTCCTACTTTTAACTTTAAGCTAGAAATCATCAAGCCTTGATCGCGCAATTTATCTTTAGCTTCTTTATCACTTTGGGCATCGATTAAGCCTTTGCGTTTTTTACCATGCGTATCAATCGCTAGATAATGATAAAGAGGCATGAACTAGACTCCTTCTGGGGATCCTTTTGAGACTCTGAGCACTTCGCTAACCGTCGTGATGCCCTCTTGAATTAAAACACTTCCATGATCTAATAAGCTAATCATGCCATTAGCTAAAGCAATGTGGCGCAGTTCGACTGCATCAGGGCTTTTAATAATCTGCTTTTTTATCATGTTATTGATGGGCATTAATTCATAAAGACCATGACGGCCTTTATAACCTGAATTAAAACAGAAAGAGCAGCCTTTTCCCTTAAACAGATGACCATGTTGTAAGTTGTCTCTCTTTAAGCCTAAGTTTTGCAGCTCCTTTTCAGAGGGAGTATAAGGTTCTTTACAGTTAACACAGATGCGGCGTACAAGCCGCTGCGCTAAGACACCTACGACCGAAGAGGAAAGCAGATAGGGTTCAATGCCCATATCGACTAAACGCGTAATGGATGAGGGGGCATCATTGGTATGTAAAGTACTTAAAACAAGATGGCCTGTGAGAGAAGCTTGAATCGCAATTTCTGCAGTTTCTAAATCGCGGATCTCGCCGATCATGATGATATCGGGATCTTGACGCAAAATATGGCGCAGTCCTGTAGCAAAATCTAAAGCTATTTTGGGTTGGACGCCAATCTGTGCAATTCCTTTGAGATTGTATTCGATGGGATCTTCAATCGTCATGATGTTAGTTTGTTCATTATAAAGGCCATAGATTGCACTATAGAGAGTGGTAGTTTTACCGCTGCCCGTAGGACCTGTAACTAATACAATTCCTTCCGGCAGATCAATTAACTCGCGAAATTGTGTATAAACTTGAGGCAGCATGCCCATTCGATCTAATCCCAAAATGACATTGCCCTTATCGAGAATACGCATCACAATGCGCTCTCCACCACTGACCGGTACTGTACTGACCCTAAAATCTATTTCGCGCCGGCCCATTTTTAATTTGATCCGTCCATCTTGAGGTAAGCGATGCTCGGCAATATCCATTTTAGCCATTACTTTGATGCGAGTCAGCAATTGGGATTGAAATTCTTGAGCTGGTGAATGACGCGCTTGTAAAACGCCATCAATCCGATAACGCACGCGCAGGTTTTCTTCAAGAGGTTCAAAATGAATATCGGAAGCCCCTTGTTGAATGGCTTCAATCAAAATTAAATTGAGCAGTTTAATAATAGGCGCATGATGAGTACTATCATCTAATAGATCGTAAGCTTCAAATTCTCCATCGCGACCCTCATCTTTTTCACCTAGATGAGCAATCATTTGAGAGGCCGCCCCTGTTTCTTGGCGATAGCATTCATTGATGGCGTTTAAGATAACTTCCTTAGGACTATAAACTGCCTTAATGTTGCTCTCTAATAAAAGACGCAACTCCTCTAAGGGTTCTAAATTTAAAGGATCAGCTACTGCACACAGGATAGTTTTATTTTCCTCTTTAAAAGGCATAATTAGATGCCTTTTGACAAAGGCATAAGGTATTTTTTTATACTGTTCGCGCGAGAGAGAAAAAGAGGTGAGATCAGGGTAGATAGGCAAACCAAATTGGATCGCTAAAGCTCGATTAGCTTCCTCTCCGCCAAACAAACTCTGTCTCATCAGATCGGGACTTGCAACAGTTGTCAAAGGAGTGATATTTTCGTCAGTCTCATCGGCCATCATATTCACCGGAGCAAGCAGGATAACAGGAGCCATTAGATGAATAATCACTATCCATCACAAAGCGCGCCGGAGGACGACCGAAGAGTACATTCATCGTACCAGCATACAGCCGATTTTTTTCGCGTTCTTCCGCTTCTACTACGCGATACAGAAATTCGGGAATATCTCCGGGTCTGCCTAGCATCTCTTCATTGCGCAAACGGCAAAAATCATCAGCTGGATCGGAAATAATTTTGGGAGTCATAAAGATGAAAAGTTCTAACGAATCCTCTTGCATGCTCGTCGTGCTAAACAGCTTGCCAAATCCTGGAATCTCTCCTAAATAGGGAATAGAATTTTTGAGATCATCCGTATTTTTTCGTCTTAAACCGCCAATGACAACTGTTTGGCCATCGGGAATACTGACTTGGTTGGTAATGTGGCGTCGGGTAACATCAGGCTGCCCATTATTAAAAAGCACAGAGCCTGTGCCAGCTAAGGTATCAAATGTAATATCGGTATCTAAGGTGACATAAGAGGATTGATTTTCAAGGGGATTGCTATGATCATTAAGGTGAATAGTAGGCGTGACGACAATGGTAGTACCATATTGGGCACGCGTAAAGGACCTTTCAGGCGTAACGCCACCACCGGTATTAAATAGAAAAACACCGGAGTTAATGGAAATCTCTTCCACAATCGCAATCGTAGCCGCGGTTTGATTCATCGTTACCACAGTCGGATTGGCATTGATTTGAATATCCTCTTGTTGAATCAGAAAATTATAGACTAAATCAAAAGCAGGTACGCCATGACTGCCTTCACGGCTCAGGATAAAATCGGTAATTCCCAAATTATTAGGCGCATTATTTTTACCCAATAAGCCAAACGAAACAGTATTCCATAAAATACTTGCCACATTTTGATTAGAAGCTAAATCGCCCAGGCGCAAAAGGTTCAAACCAAAATTATCCTGGCGTTTCAATCTTTTTTCAAAGACCAGCACTTCAATTTGAACCATTTTTTTAGGTACATCGAGTTTTTTAATGACCTCTTTAATTTTAGGAAGAATATCGGCCTCTACCACCATCACAATAGCCCCTGTTTTCAAATCGACAATAAAATTATGGCGATTTCTATTAGGTTCTATTTGCTTATTAGCTCCTGGCTCAACTGGCTTAGGATTAACGACTTGACCTCCTTGTTGATAGAAATCTCCTGTATAGAGTCTAGCTGGCTGAAAGGGATTAGGGTTTGGAAAAACTTCAGGCGGTTGAGGAGGGGGAGGCGTATGACCCCGTTCATCCAAAAAAGCGCGGTTACCATTATTTTCTCTTGCATTGCCAAGAGGTCCTAATCCTTGTCTAGCAGACTGATTTAAACTAATCGGATTTTGTACAATTAAGCTATAAACTTTTTCTAGAATTTGGGCTAATTCTTCAGGATCGGAATGTTTGGTCGTATACCACCAGATGGTTTTTTCACGCGCTTCTCCTACTTGGCTCTCTACTTGATCGATGATCTCTTCAGCTTTGCGTATTTCATCTTTAGTACCGACTAAAAAGATAGCTTGAGTAATATGCGTTAAAGGAATGATACGCAGGCCATTGAAATCAGATAAACCCGTCTCGCGCTTATCGGAGCGAGCTAAATCTAATGGTGCTCTTCCTGGTAAAGAGGGACTAGGACGTTCAGGGGGTCTATCAATTGATTTGGAGGGTTCAAGTTGATCAAAGATGGCTCCTAAAATCTTAGCCATTTCATCGGCATTGACTTTATTTAAAGACTTAATTTTATATTCCCTATGACCCCCTGTTAAAGCGACAAAATCATATAATTTTAAGAGATCTAAAACTTCAGAAACAGTGCCTATGATTAAAATATCGCGCCCTACTACCTGTAAAATAGTGCTGTGCGGATTGATAAACTTATCGAGGAAAACCCAAATCCTGCGCACTTCAGCAGGTTCTGGAGAAAGCATAAAACAAAGACGCCTATCGGGCGGTAAGTAATCCAATTCACGCCGTATATTTGTAATCAGTTTAATGCTGGATTTATCCTGTTTAATTAAGTAAAGCTGTCTAAGATAGGGATTAAGCTGACGAATGCCAACGCCATTTTGATTGAGAATGAGTTCTAACATTTCATTCCATGAGGCACGTGGAATGGGAATATTAGAATCTACGCTAACCTTAATAGAGCTAATTTCTGGCGGCATAATGTAGACGTAATTTTGTGAGCCATAATCGATAATTAGTTGGCCTACAGTACTTTCAGGCTGATGCCATAAAGCATAGCCCATCTCTTGATCGGAATGAGTGACTTTATCTTGCCAACTCATTTCTAAACTTTGAATCTCATCGCGAATGGTATTAATTTTTGCCAACAACTCTTGATAAGCTAAATCAGGGGCTTGATGCTGATAAAGATCTAAAACTTCAGCATACAGATTTTTCAAAAGATTTTGTCTATCTTTTAACTCTTTATTTAATTGAGTCAAAATGAGTTGCATATCTTTAGTTAAATCTCCTCCTACTGAATAGGTAGAAGTTTTTTTTTCAATAATAGTTTGTCCATTGAGAGAAGAGGAGAAGAGAAAGAAGGAGAGAATCAAACTAGCTAATCGTGAATTAATAGATCTGTATATCATTGTATGTACTAAGCATCCTGTTAATTTTTTTTGATCGTCGATTTAAATGAATTAGTTTAACAGAAAAGTTAAAAATCTTCATCCTCTAAATCATCCTCATCCTCATCATTGTCATCCTCATCGTCGTCATCCTCTTCCTCCTCTTTTTTAGTTTCCTTTTTAGGAGGCTCAGTTTGAGCAATGACTCCAGCCCCCAAACCTGTAGCTATTTTATTAAGAGGAGTAGAAGAAGAGGTTGTTTTTTTTGGTATAGGTTTAAGAGAAGTAGAATTAAATTGTTGCAAGGGAATTTCAACGGGTTGCATTTCTGTACGGGAGGTATTAAATAAAGTACCTTTAAGATACTGTTTACCCTCCTGGGATTCTATCGCATCAAATACAAACAGCGGTCCAGTTACTTTTCTATTGACATAATCATCGATCTCTTCTGGCGTAATCAACTTCACCCAGCCCTCTTTAGTCAGTAAAAGCCAATCGTGGGGACTTAATAAAAATCTTTTTTTATTGATTTCAAAAATGAATTGACTGCGCGTCCGCGATCCGACAAATTTAAATTGCTGTAAAAGGTTAAGGGGAATAGCTGCTTCTGTTATCTTGAGGAGATTGAGAATGACCTTGGCTTTGCCTTCAGGATCCCATAATTCTAAATTTAACAAGCGTTCATCGATTCTTTTGATCAGAAGTAGCGGTTTTCCAAGAGACTCACTGCCCGGTTTAACGACGTGCCATTGCTCATTTTCCCAAATTAGTGCGTCATTTAAGTTAGCAAAGACAGAATAAACTGTGTCTCCTTCGCCAAAATCTAAACGTTGCTTACCGACAAAATCACTATATTCAGGACCCCCATGGCGCTCAAAAAACACATCTAGGCCATACCATTTAGCACGTTGCCTAGCTAACAAAGTAGCATCCACGCGATTTTTACCTATTTCCCAGGCACTTGTTCCTCCAAAACGCATGAACTCTTTTTCTGGCAAGTTAAATTTAGCTAGGGTTTCAGGCTCTTTAATGATTTCTCCTTGATCTCCTTGCATAGCTACCGTGACAACAGCTTCATTTCCCTGAGCAGTCGCTTCCATCCAAAGAGACGTTGGATGATTAGCTGGACTAAAAATATATTGAGCAGGATTTAAACTGGGATCATACAGAATATACAAACGCTCGCCAGGTAAGACAGAAGCTAATGTTTTATTGCCAGTAAAGGCAAAATGGAGCAGAGGCTTTTCCATAGCTGCATCTGGGCGCCCATTTTTGCCATAATAGATTAAATAGCGTTTGATATCGGGTAATTGTTGAGAAAGTGGAGCAAATTGCAAAGATAAAAGGGAAGAGCCCATTTGATCATAAGACGCTTGATCAAAAGCAAAAGTGCGTGGAGGTAAGGCTGTTTTTGGCGGAGGTAAATTAGAGACCAAGATATCTGGCTTTCGCAAGAAAGAGAGGCCTGAAGCAGCTAGGATAAATAATACAATAACAGCTGCTAGAGTATAATTAACCAGTACTAACCATTTTTTTATCATATTAGCCAAGTTAGAGGGTTGATTGTTAAACTATTAAGCAACAAATTAATGAAAAATAGTAAAAAAATTTACTTTTTTAAAGATAAATTATTTTCATCCTGAAGAGATAAAGTCAAGAGAAAGTCTAAATTAAAGACTTAGAAAGAAAGTTAAAAGAGCTGCTTACCACAAAAATTTTTAAGTGTTTTAGGGAAGTTGATAGTAAGAAAGTTAATGACTTTTACTTCAAATAATTTTAATTTTCCAGTAAAAGTCATCAACTATAGAGAGTTAACGAATCATTTCTATTTTTCCTAGGTTAGGGTATTTGCTTTTTTGGATAGGCGAATGGATGCCTTTTTTAACAGAGATACTTTTAGTTTTAAGGTTCCAAAGATGTAAAACGTCAGATAATGTGGCACACCATTCTCTTTTAGGATTTATAGCAACTTCTATCACTCTTTCTGGATAGGTATTTGTTCTAATTGATGAAAGTTTATTTTCGTAAAAGTTCCAGTAGTTGATAGTATTTTGACAGCTTTCTATAAGACTACTTCCTCCACCTGAAATTAATTGATTAGCTGTTTGCCAAACTACATGAGTTACTTGAGCTTTAGTATCAATCGATGCAATCACAGATTTAGAGGAAAGATCATAAACTCTAATTTTACGATCATGAATACCTGATCCTGTAGCAAGAAGAGAAGAATGAGTAGGAGACCAGTCTAATGCTCTAACCGGTGATTCTGTTTTTATTTCACTTAAAGCAGAACTAGATTTTCTTAAATCTCGGATACTTACCTTAGTATCACTACTTCCTGTAGCTATATAAAATTCGTTAGAAGAAAGCTTTATATTGAGGATTGTGCTATCATGCGACTTTATGGATTGACTTGGTTTATTGGAAGCACGCAAATCCCATAGATGCATACAGCCTATATTATCTCCTGAAAAGAGATGGTCATTATTTAGAAAAGTTAGACTATGACAATCAATATTGTATTCACTATTTGTAGCATCTAAATTTAGATTAGCCATAACAGATTGAGAAACAGCATCGACAACAATAACTGAATGATCATTTCTGCCTATTGCAATTAAAGAATTAGGTTCTTGATTGACAGTTAAGCAATTAAAAAGGCATTTATCTTTATCTTGATAGATTTTTTTAGAAGAAAATTTTCCATCTGTATGATTTGAAGTTATAAATACAGCATCTTGGACGTACTCAGTAATAATAGTGATTAAATTGTTATTTCCCCAAGCTATAGTTGAGAAATTAAAATCATTAGCTAAATTTGGTGCTCCAAGTATGTGGGAAGCTTTAATAGGTATATAGCTAATTACATTTAAGCTAACGAGTTTGTTATACAAATAAGCTTCTCTATTATCAGGTCTGTTTGAACAAGCATCGGCTAAATTTTTCAAATAAGCGGCCTGACTCTGGGTGAAAATAGAGGAAGAATTAATAGGTAGTTCTTCTCGTTGTTTTCTACAACGGTCAGCAAAATAATGAGATCGACTATTAGATATATTACTTGAATTATTCATTTTTCTCCTTAATTATAAATAATTTAATTTTAGTAAATTAATATTAAAGAAATTGTTAATTTATTAAAAGTATTTATTATCAAATTTAATTATTAATTATAATAATTTGGAGAAATTATTTTTTTACAAATCTTAAAAGAAGCTTTTATCAGTTATTTGTATAGTTGAAATCAACTGATAAAAGTAGGAAGGAAAAAAATCTAGCGTAAATGTTTAATTTTTGACTTATTAGGAAGAGGAGAGAAAATTGGTTCTTTTATTACCTCTTTTTTAACATGAGGATTAGTTTGTTTATCCTCTTCTTGAAAACTTAAGAGTTTAGGGAGAATAGTATTAATCATGACTAAATAATTTTTATTAAAGGGTAGACCAAGATGTAGCTCTTGAGTATTTAGAGTGATATAATAAGAGGGCTCTAATTCTTCTAATAAAGCTTTGTTAATTACGCTAAAATTCCATTGCTTTAGTTTAGCATTAGCAATAGGAGAACTATGATTTGAAATTAAATCACCCGTATTAGACCAAAATAAATTAATTAGAGGAGTGAAAATCTTCTGCGTAGTAGCCATTTGGCCTGTTTCTGAGTTAATCAATTTAAGCCGACTAAAGCTAGTTGAATTATACCCTATCGCTAAAATAGAAGGACGGCTTGGACACCAACTTATTTTTGATTGGCCTCTAACTGTTAACTCGATTGAAAAAGGTAGATTACCTGCTAAATTTAATCTTTTTAAAATAAAAATAGTTATTTTTGTCTTACATGAATTGTCAAAAGAAAAAGGAGTTTCTTTTAAATTTTCATTAATTTTTTCAGAGGGAGTTGTTGAGGAACCAAACAAAGCTTGTTGAACAAGTTGATTATAGCTAACAATTAGGGGTTTATTTGTTTTTGACGACGTATTATTATTTAGTTTGCATTTAGATTTTTCTAGTCTATCAGGCGCACTATTAGGTAAAATTCTCACTTTCTGATTTAGCGGAGTATTAAAATAATGGAGATTGTTTTGAGGAGTAACAGGAGCTGAATGTATAGTCATAATTATTACCTTAATTTAAAATTTATAAGACATTAAAACTATATAGTTAACAATAATTTAACTAAATAAAATAGTAAGTTTAATTAAATTAAAAAATTTATTCTATAGTTAATTAAAATTTTAATATTTATATATTAAAAAATTTAATTTAATGCTGTCAGAAATGTAAAATTTATTTTATCTTTTGATAAGACTACCTTTTACATGCTTGACAATGGTAGGCTAGATGAAGTATTCAAGTTTTAAAAAAGGAAAATAGTAATTTTATGGATCTTTTATATGTTAATGCACATTGGATGATTGCTGTGTTCATCGTGGGCTATATTTTTATTACATTAGAACATTATACCCATATCAATAAAGCTACTGTAGCCTTATTGATGGCAGTCATTTGTTGGGTTTTGCAATTTTTAAATCCTCAGGTAGTAAATGAAAATAATCTAAATCTATTGAGTCATCATTTAGCGGATATTAGCCAGGTTATCTTTTTTCTGTTAGGGGCTATGACAATTGTAGAAATCATTAGCGTTCATCAGGGATTTGATAGTATTTCTAATTTGATCGATTTTCGCTCTAAACGAGCTGTTTTATGGGTCGTAGCTCTTCTATCTTTTGGTTTATCTGCCATCTTGGATAACTTGACGACGACAATTGTCATGGTATCCCTATTGAGTAAATTTGTAGATAAAGGAGAGGATAGACTAATCATTGGAGGAGCAATTGTCGTAGCAGCTAATGCAGGAGGAGCCTGGACACCTATTGGAGATGTGACGACAACCATGTTATGGATTGGCGGTCAACTGACTTCATTAGAAATCATGAAAACTCTATTTTTACCGAGCTTAATCTGTTTTGGAGTAGCTATTTTTATTCTTTCTTTAAGTTTGCAAGGTCAGTTTGACAAAAAAATTGAATCGATAAAAGAAAAGAAATCTTTACCTTATAGTCGTTTTATTTTTTGTTTAGGCCTAATTTTACTGATGTTTGTACCTGCATTTAAAATTATGACTGGTTTGCCTCCTTTTATGGGTATGCTATTGGGGCTTAGCGTGATGTGGCTAATTACAGATGTTTTACATTTTAAATATGATGAAAGAAGCCATTTGCGCGTACCGGATGTGTTAACAAAAATTGATCTATCTGGTGTCTTATTCTTTTTAGGTATTTTACTCTGTATCGATGCATTGGATTCAGCAAAAATTTTAGGTCATTTAGCTTATTACTTAGATAATCATATTGGCAATAACACACTCATTGCAACAGCAATCGGACTCGTATCAGCTGTCATCGATAATGTTCCTTTAGTAGCAGCTTCCATGGGAATGTACAATTTAGCTAGTTACCCAACAGATCATACTTTTTGGAAATTAATTGCTTATTGTGCAGGGACAGGCGGCAGTATTTTACTGATTGGCTCAGCAGCAGGCGTCGTTTTTATGGGCATGGAGAAAGTCAATTTCATTTGGTATATCAAACGCATCTCTTTACCTGCTTTAGTTGGCTATTTTGCTGGAATTGGCATCTACTTATTAGGCTTTTAAGTAAAATTAATGCCATTTTTAATTTTTTTTAATAAAAATTAATAAATTTAAGGCTATGCTTAAAAGGGTTTTTAAGAAAAAGAAGGAAAAAATTAATAAAAAGTCATTGCGTAAATAATGCCATTTTTTGTATGTTTTAGCTTCGTTCACGAGTAGACGAGTTTAAACGAGTGAAAACGAACGAATAAAGTGTGCCTCTTGAGCACCTTAACTTAATGCTATTTTGACAGGAAGAGAAGGATGATGTACAAGCAAAAGACAACATAGAGCTTGTGCGATAGAACTTGTCAAGAGAGAAGTCGGAAGATAGAGGAAGACTTAAGCGGAAGTTTAGGTAAGAATTGAAAAGAAGATGAAAGTCAAGAGAAGCTCAAATAAATCGCGATAGAATAAAATTAGGAATAGCAAAGTTCCAACAACCAAATTTTCGTAAAGAAATAATAATTATTGAGAATTTGATCTTGGTTCAGATTGAATGCTGACGGCGTGGATGAGGCATGCAAGTCGAACGGACTATAGCAATATAGTTAGTGGCGGAAGGGTTAGTAATACATGGGTAACTTGCCTTTAACTTGGGAATAACGGTTGGAAACGATCGCTAATACCCAATGTGGTAGGATATGGCATCTTGTTTATATTAAAGTGGGGGATCGCAAGACCTCGCGGTTAAAGAGAGGCCCATGGGATATCAGCTAGTTGGTGAGGTAAGAGCTCACCAAGGCAAAGACGTCTAGGCGGATTGAGAGATTGACCGCCAACACTGGGACTGAGAACTGCCCAGACTCCTACGGGAGGCTGCAGTCGAGAATCTTTCGCAATGGGCGAAAGCCTGACGAAGCGACGCCGTGTGTATGATGAAGGCTTTCGGGTCGTAAAGTACTTTCGCCTGGGAACAAGGGAATTCGGCTAATATCCGGAGGACTTGAGCGTACCAGGTAAAGAAGCACCGGCTAACTACGTGCCAGCAGCTGCGGTAATACGTAGGGTGCAAGCATTAATCGGATTTATTGGGCGTAAAGGGCGCGTAGGCGGACTAGAAAGTCAGATGTGAAATCCCGTGGCTCAACCACGGAACTGCATATGAAACTCCTAGTCTCGAGGGTAGGCGGAGAAAATGGAATTCCACAAGTAGCGGTGAAATGCGTAGATATGTGGAAGAACACCAGTGGCGAAAGCGGTTTTCTAGCTTATACCTGACGCTGAAGCGCGAAAGCAAGGGGATCAAACAGGATTAGATACCCTGGTAGTCCTTGCCGTAAACGATGTATACTTGGTGTAGCCGGACTCAACCCTGGCTGTGCCGAAGCTAACGCGATAAGTATACCGCCTGGGGAGTACAGTCGCAAGGCTGAAACTCAAAAGAATTGACGGGGACCCGCACAAGCAGTGGAGCATGTGGTTTAATTCGATGCAACGCGAAGAACCTTACCCAGGCTTGACATGCACTAGACAGTACTGGAAACAGTATCTCCCCTCGGGGCTGGTGCACAGGTGCTGCATGGCTGTCGTCAGCTCGTGCCGTGAGGTGTTGGGTTAAGTCCCGCAACGAGCGCAACCCTTATCATTAGTTGCCAACACGTGAAGGTGGGAACTCTAATGAGACTGCCTGGGTTAACCAGGAGGAAGGTGAGGATGACGTCAAGTCCGCATGGCCCTTATGTCTGGGGCTACACACGTGCTACAATGGTCGGTACAGAAAGCAGCGAAGCCGCGAGGTGAAGCAAATCTAAAAAACCGGCCTCAGTTCAGATTGTAGTCTGCAACTCGACTACATGAAGACGGAATTGCTAGTAATGGCGAGTCAGCAACATCGCCGTGAATACGTTCCCGGGTCTTGTACACACCGCCCGTCACATCATGGGAGTTGGTTTTACCCGAAGCCGCTGGCCTAACCGCAAGGAGGGAAGCGTCTAAGGTGAGGCTGATGACTGGGATGAAGTCGTAACAAGGTAGCCCTACCGGAAGGTGGGGCTGGATCACCTCCTTTAAAGGACAAAGTATGCAAGCTAGACTTGCAACTTATGGTTGGGCAAGCTCTATGTAGAGTTGTAGGTTAGCGTTAGTTACTAATGCTAATTGTATAACCAGCTCGTATCATCATCCTCCTCATTCTGTCAAAATTAAGTTTAAGTTTTATCGTTATCTTGAAAGCACCAAAAAACAAGAAATCAAGTAAGAAAAAGAATAAAGCGGAAAAGTTTAGAAAGTAAAAGTTATGTTGCAGAGATGCAATGTGATGAATTTCAATAAACGAATTCACTGATAGAAAACGACGCTTAAGGATAATCTTCACAAAAGAAGCTATTTTGAGAAGCTGCATTGTAATTGATGCAAGGACTTGAGGTAGTTAAGTAAGCAAGCACAGGGAGAGCCTGTGCAACGTAAGCTCATAATCATTACAGCTTGTAAAATCTCTTAACTTTAGGGTTAAGAGAACCAAATTATTTGGTCAAGCTAGTAAGGGCTGCTGGTGGATGCCTTGGCATCAATAGGCGAAGAAGGACGCGTATACCTGCGAAAAGCCTCGGTGAGCTGGACAAAAGCTTTGACCCGGGGGAATCCGAATGGGGCAACCCAATAGAGTTAATCCTCTATTATCCTTATACTGAATACATAGGTTAAGGAGGCGAGACCTGCTGAACTGAAACATCTAAGTAGGCAGAGGAAAAGAAATCAAATAGAGATTCCCTTAGTAGCGGCGAGCGAAAGGGGAAGAGCCCAAACCAGAGTCTTTATGACTTTGGGGTTGTAGGACCAGTTAATAAGGACAGGATAGCTTAGCAGAACATATCTGGAAAGTTAGGCAATATAGGGTGATAGCCCCGTAAGCGAAAAGCGATTCCTGACAAGACTGGCACCTGAGTAGAGCCGGACACGTGAAACCCGGTTTGAATCCGGAGGGACCACCCTCCAAGGCTAAATACTCATTGATGACCGATAGTGAACCAGTACCGCGAGGGAAAGGCGAAAAGAACCCCTGTTAGGGGAGTGAAATAGAACCTGAAACCAGCAGCTTACAAACGGTCGAAGGCCTATGCCCTTTTAAAGGGAATGGCTGACGGCGTGCCTTTTGCATGATGAGCCAGCGAGTTACGTTAGATGGCGAGGTTAAGGGATAGACATTCCGAAGCCGAAGCGAAAGCGAGTGTTAAAAGCGCGATATAGTCATCTGATGTAGACACGAAACCAAGTGATCTATCCATGACCAGGTTGAAGCACAGGTAATACTGTGTGGAGGACCGAACTAGTAACTGTTGAAAAAGTTTTGGATGAGTTGTGGATAGGGGTGAAAGGCCAATCAAACTTGGAGATATCTTGTTCTCTCCGAAATAACTTTCGGGTTAGCCTCGAACATAATAGACGATAGGGGTAAAGCACTGGATCTCAGCGGGGGCCTACCGGCCTACCAAAGGGAACCAAACTCTGAATACTATCGTTTCGTTCGGGAGATAGACAGTGGGGGATAAGCTTCATTGTCAAAAGGGGAACAGCCCAGATCGCCGATTAAGGCCCCTAATTTTATGCTAAGTGAGTAAGGAAGTGGAGTTTCTAAAACAGTTGGGATGTTGGCTTAGAGGCAGCCATCATTTAAAGAGTGCGTAACAGCTCACCAATCGAGAAACTCTGCGCCGATAATATCCGGGACTAAAGCATAAAGCCGAAATCGCGGGTGCATCTTTTAGGAGATGCGCGGTAGGAGAGCGTAGTATGTGCGTCGAAGGTATACCGTAAGGAGTGCTGGAGCGCATACTAGTGATAATGCATGGCATGAGTAAACGATAAAAGAAGTGAAAATCTTCTTCGCCGAAAACCTAAGGTTTCCAGGGTAAAGCTCGTCTTCCCTGGGTTAGCCGGTCCCTAAGCCGAGGCTGAAAAGCGTAGGTGATGGAAAGCAGGTTAAATATTCCTGCGCCGCCTAAAATAAAATGCGATGGGTTGACAAAGGACGTTAAGCGCGCGGACGATCGGAAGTGTCCGTGGGACTATGAGGTTGGCTGATAGGCAAATCCGTCAGCGGAAGACCAGGTAGTAACTAAGGGGAATCGCAAGAGGAACCGATAGCGTAGCGCAATACTTTCAAGAAATAAACCCTAGCCGTTGATGGCGACCGTACCAAAACCGACACAGGTGGGTGGGAAGAATATTCTTAGGCGCGCGAGAGAACTCTTGTTAAGGAACTCTGCAAATTATCCTCGTAACTTCGGGAGAAGAGGAGCTCTTCATCGTGAATACCCTAGCGGTATGGAGCGAAGAGGAGCCGCAGCGAAATGGCCCAGGCGACTGTTTAACAAAAACACAGCTCTATGCAAAGACGTTTAAGTCGAAGTATATGGAGTGATGCCTGCCCAATGCCAAAAGGTCAAGAGGAGAAGTTAGTCGCAAGGCAAAGCTTTGAATTTAAGCCCTGGTGAATGGCGGCCGTAACTATAACGGTCCTAAGGTAGCGAAATTCCTTGTCGGGTAAGTTCCGACCTGCACGAATGGTATAACGATCTGGGCGCTGTCTCAACAAGAGACTCGGTGAACTTGTAGTAGCGGTGAAGATGCCGTTTACCCGCAACAAGACGGAAAGACCCCGTGAACCTTTACTGTACTCTGATATTGGCTCTTGACTTTTCATGTGTAGGATAACTGGGAGACTGTGAAGCTTCGTCGTCAGGCGAGGTGGAGTCACCGTTGAAATACCAGTCTTGAAAAGTCGGGAATCTAACGTTAGCCCGTGAAGCCGGGCAACAGACAGTGTCAGACGGGCAGTTTTGCTGGGGCGGTATCCTCCTAAAGAGTAACGGAGGAGTCCAAAGCTTACCTCATCCTGGTTGGCAATCAGGAGAAGAGCGTAAAGGTATAAGGTAAGTTGACTGTGAGACCTACAAGTCGAGCAGAGACGAAAGTCGGGCTTAGTGATCCGGCGGTGGAAAGTGGAATCGCCGTCGCTCAACGGATAAAAGGTACTCCGGGGATAACAGGCTTATCGCCACCAAGAGTTCATATCGACGTGGCGGTTTGGCACCTCGATGTCGACTCATCGCATCCTGGGGCTGGAGAAGGTCCCAAGGGTTTGGCTGTTCGCCAATTAAAGCGGTACGCGAGTTGGGTTCAAAACGTCGTGAGACAGTTTGGTCCCTATCTGTTGTGGGCGCAGGATACTTGAGAGGAGCTGCTTCTAGTACGAGAGGACCGAAGTGGACGAACCAATGGTGAACCGGTTGTTCTGCCAAGAGCATAGCCGGGTAGCTACGTTCGGAAAGGATAAGCGTTGAAAGCATATAAACGCCAAGCCTCCCTCAAGATAAGGTATCCCATGAGACCCCATGAAGACTACATGGTTGATAGGTTGGAAGTGTAAGCATAGTGATATGTTGAGCTGACTAATACTAATCGGTCGATTGGCTTGACCACCTTTTTTTTAAAGGATGAAGGATGAAGACCAATTCCCTTCATTTCATCGTAATGGTCGCAAATATTTATAAGTTCACAAGTTGTAAGATATATGAGTGAAGAGAAGTCCTTAAGCGTCGTTTTGTATCACTGAATAACTGCTAAAAGTTTTGCTTGGTGGCAATGGAGAAGGGGACACACCTGACCCCATTCCGAACTCAGAAGTTAAGCCCTTCATCGCCAATGGTACTGCACGCAAGAGTGTGGGAGAGTAGGTCGCTGCCAAGCTTGTTTTCTTGTACCTCTAGTACTAGTCTTTTCAGATTCTGCTAGAGGTCTTTTTTTTGGCCTGCATTTTTCTTATACTATTGTTCACCTTTACAATAGAAAAATCCTCAGTAAATAAATTTTTAATTAATTGATGAAAAGAGCAAATTTTTTAGATTTGGGGATTGATAGAAGTAAACTATTTTATAGTTAGTGAACTTTTTTAAATGATTTTACCTCTTAACGGCTCCATTTATTTTTACAATCGAAAAATTTTTTAATAAATTATTATTTCTTCTTTGCATTATTTTTGT
This sequence comes from Parachlamydiaceae bacterium, assembly GCA_965200675.1. Classification (GTDB taxonomy): domain Bacteria; phylum Chlamydiota; class Chlamydiia; order Chlamydiales; family Parachlamydiaceae; genus CBDAUP01. The sequence continues at coordinate 946,504 of CBDAUP010000002.1, forward strand.
AACCATACAATTTAAAAAGATAAATCCTATAGAAATACATAGAAGTATTGTATATGGAAATAGTACTAAAGAGGCAGTTAGTAGGCTACTATTGCGAAAATAAAAAAGTGCACAGTTTTTAGTATTCCATTTTTCTCGCTCAGAAATTATTTCATTTAAGAGTATGTACTTATTAGGGTCATTGTTTTTTATAACAGCCGTTAATCTTCTTTCTAATAAAATTGTTTTAGCTAAGCTAATGATTTCTCCTATGATAGGTATCATTTGAGTGATTGTAGAAAAATAAGAGTAATATAGCTTATAATTATTATTTGTCGTAATAAGATTAACCATTATTAATTTCCTGTTTATTAGTTGATATCACTAATAGCATTATAAACTGTCAAATTACATAATTAATTAAGATTGCTAATAGAATTAATTTGTCTTTAATAAATTATTATAGTTTAAATTAAGATTAAATTTAACGTAATAATCAGCTTTTATTGAATTCGTTATAAAATTTAGTTGTTTCTTTAAACAATTGAAAATTAAATGATGACAGATAAACTATTTTCTTAAGAAGGTCAAAGAGGTTAAGTTCAAAGAGGATAATCCTGATTTTTTTAGATCGTAAATAATTCTTATACTAACTATAGAGGATAAGAAGAGAGTTTTAATTAAAAAAGAGGATAGATGGGATCTTTTACTGTGGCTCTATTTGGTGAAGCAGAAAAAGGTGAATATAAAACCCCCTATCTTTGTCAGACTCTGTCTCAGTTAGAAAGTTATTTGGGTCAACCTCCTTTAGATAGTCATGGTTTACTATTTGCCATTCAAGCTTTACTCTATCATCGGCACATCTTATTTTTTCGCGTAAAAGAGGAAGGATTTAGTAAAGAGGATTATTTGAAAGGAGTTGATGTATTAAAAGAGTTAAAAGATTCTACCCAAATTAATGCTATTGCGTTGCCAGGTGTTGGCGATAGTCATATTATCGATGCGATGCTACCTGTTTGTCGCCTTCATCATAGCATTTTGATGACGACAGAATCGGATCTATTTGATTATCTTCTGCATTAGAAAATTTTTTGGAAATTGGTTTATTAAAGAGAATGAAACAGTATGAGCTAAAAGTAATCTAGGAAAAGAGCCATGTTTCTTTTAACTCAGCCAAGGCAAAACTCAAAAGTTCTTGAGCAGTAGCAGGATTAAGCTGAAGCATCTTTTGGCGCTTAATTGTTAAATTGGGGTGACCTTTATAAAAAAATCCCAATAATTGCTTTAACTTGTTCACTTGTCCTTTTTCTGATAGATTTTTAGAAAGTTCTTGGAGATAGACATTAAAATAAGTCAATAAATTTTCCCATTGCGGTTGATATTTTTCTCCTGAAAAATGTGCTTTGATTTCATGAAAGATAAAGGGATTAATGATACTGCCGCGACCAATCATTAAAGCTTTACAACCCGTTAAATTTAACATAGTCAAAGCATCATTAACAGTTAGAATATCGCCATTGCCAACGACTGGAATAGAGAGTAAGGCAGTTGCTTCTTTGATTAAGTTCCAGTTAGCTGGAGGACCATAACCTTCTACTTTAGTGCGAGGATGAAGTGTAAGATAATGAATGCCACTTGCTTGTACAGCTAAGAGATTCTCTTTAAATAAAGAGGTGTCAGTAAATCCTGATCGCAATTTAGCTGTAACGGGAATCGAAGTTGCTTTAACCATATGGCTAGCTACTTGATAGAGAAATTCGGGATCTTTTAAGAGACTAGAGCCAGCTCCCTTACCTGTCACTGTATTAGAAGGGCATCCACAATTTAAATCGACTCTTTTTGATCCTTTAAGTTCCATCAAATGAGTCATTTCTGCCATTAAATGCAGATCAGAGCCCATAAGTTGGGCTGCAAGAGGAAAGGGACTGATTTCTTCTGCTTGATAAGTAGCAGCTAAGCTAGGAAGGTGAGCATTAGAAGGAACCCTTAAAAAGTCTCGCACGGCTTCATCAAATCCTCCAATAGAAGCCATTGCTTTGCGAAAAGCTTGGTCTCCTACACCTTCCATCGGAGCTAAAATGAGAAAGGGACAGCCATTTTTTTGAGTAGGGAGCAAGGGATAATTGGGAGTTAACATAGAAGCAGAAAGCTTAACAGGTAAGCAAAGAAGTGACTTTATCCTGCTGAAGTTCATAGGTAAAGTACTTTTCTACTCCTTCAGCTGTAGGTAAGAGGGTGCTTTTACCTATTTTCCAATTAGCTGGACACACTTCCCCATGTGTCTCAAAATAGATTAATGCATCTAATGTGCGCAGTGTTTCTTCTACGGAACGTCCTAAAGGAAGATCATTGACGAGCTGATGACGAACTAAACCTTCGCGATCTATCAAAAATAGTCCCCTATAAGCAATGCCTTCGGAAGGATGTAGAACCCCATAATCACTGGCAATTGTTTTATTTAAATCAGAAATCAACGGATAGGTAATACCTTCAATACCGCCCTTAATTTTGGGCGTATTAAGCCAAGCATGGTGAGCATAGCAGCTATCAACAGAACAAGCGAGCACTTGAGCTTGACGCTTTTCAAATTCTGCTAAACTATCTTGAAAGGCATGGAGTTCTGTAGGACAAACAAAGGTAAAATCTAGAGGGTAAAAGAATAATACAATGTATTTTCCCCTGTAATAAGATAGAGAAAAATTTTCTATAATGAGATTATTTTTGACAGCTTTAGTTTTAAAATCAGGGGCCGGTCGGCCAATTAGGGTTGCCATCTCTATTCTCCTTTAAAATTAATCTCAAAAAGCTGCTGGGCATTTAATAGCCAGGGTTCTCTACCAATTGTAGTAGTCAGGCCATGACCCGAATAAACTTTAGTCTCAACAGGAAGTTTAGCTAATTTAGCTAAAGAAGGCCACATTAAAGAGGGTTGAGCGGTAGGAAAAGAGAGATTGCCAATCGTACCTTCAAAAAGAGTATCGCCAGAAAATAGGATTTTCTGCTCCTCGTAAAAAAAGCATACTCCGCCCGGCGTATGCCCGGGAGTATGAATTACTTTAAAGGAAAGCTGTCCTACTGTAACCTCTTCTTCTTCGTTTAAAAAGAGGTCTGCTTCTACTCCTTCAAATGAAATCAATGAGAATAATCCATCTGATCCTGGTTTTTCTAAATTACCCTTATCAAGAGGATGAATATAAATAGGCACGGGATAAATTTTTTTTAAAGAGGCAAGATCAGCTATATGATCCCAATGAGAATGAGTCACTAAAAATTTTTCTAACTTAAGTCCTTTCTCATTTAAATAAGCGATAAGTAATTGGCTACTGCCAGGAGCAGGATCAATAACAGCAGCTTGTTTAGTCATAGTACAGCTAATTACATAAGAATTTGTACTAAAAGGCCCAGACGTAAAAGATTGAATGATCATTGTAACTACTCTATTTATAAATAGTATAGTGAAAATAATAATAATAAAGAATAAGAGTTGCACCGGAGAGGACTTGAACCTCTAACCGCCCGGTTCGTAGCCGGGTACTCTATCCGATTGAGCTACCGGTGCAGAAGAACAAGCTTGCAGAAAACAACTGTTTATTTCAACATAAAAAATTAAATTAAGAAAAATTAAATTTTTTTTGTCACAAAGGTCATGAGAAATTCTTGGCCTAATTGCTCAATTAGACGATGGTAGGTCTCACCCCAAAGTAGATGATCGACAAAGGGCATACCCCAAAACTGATCTAAGTAAATAATGTGATCGGTAGAGGATCTTAAGCCCCCAAAGTAGCTAAGAGGATCTAAATAGCAGATGCCATCGCGTTTGCTAACGTAATTAATGACTTTCTCAAACCCTTCATCAATTAAAATAACAGGAGAGGCAATTGTATAAACGCGAATCATTTTTAGTTCTGCTGGCAGCATGAGACTTTTAGCATTTTTAGTTTCAGCTCCTCCAATGCTATGCGTATAGTGAATAATTTTTCCTCCTTGATCAATGCCGCCCATTTCAGCAATCATTTCCCGCCATAGTTGAGCTAGCATCTCAGCATGAAGCGAGATAAAGCCAAACTTAGCAGCTAAAGAGCGCATGAGATCGCGCGACCATCCTTCATTGCGTCGAAAGACATAATGAATATTAGTGCCTCCATGCAATTCTGAAAATAAAGAAAGATGTTCCAGATGATCGTCGACATGGTTGAGGATGCCATTAGTCAGGGTAATCCGTACTTTATCGCTAACCTCTCCTTGGCCAAAGACACCTACTTTTTCATTAGAAGGGTGATAACCAGAAATGCGAAACAGTTTAGGTCCTAGAATAAAGCGGGCACAGGCTTCTAAACAGTCCTCTAATTTTTGGTCAAAACTTTCCGGTGCAGTATTGACCTCTTGTCTAAAGAGTTCTTCTCCGGTAGCCGAATCTTCTGATTTAACGACTAAGTTAATCGAAATTTCACTTTCTTGAGTAAAAGAAGTGGTAATCTTTTGTTCGGTATTTTCATAAATCACTTGATCGCAAGAGGAACTTTCTTTAGCCGTGATAATGGGATTTACTATAAAGCTTGTTAGAGCAATCAAGCTTATTACAAGTTTAGCTTTCATAAAATTTCCTCTAATTATTAACTTATTAGACTAATAATCTACGATTTATGTTTTTAAGTAAAATATAAATAAAGCATGAAAATTAAACTAAAGCTTGTAATTTATCAATTTTTAATTTAATTAGTATTAAAATCAATCAGGTATAGATAAATGGAAATAGAGCACTTTTTATGGATAGGATTTGTTTTACTAATTTTAGTGATGATCATTCTCGATTTAGGCTTATGGCGGCGTCAAGCACATGAAGTTAAGACTAAAGAAGCGCTTTATTGGACAGCTTTATGGATCGTCTTAGCTTTTATTTGGAGCTTATTTATTTATTACATTTATGAACAAAAATGGATCGAAGGGCTCTCTTCACAGGGCCTACCCTTAGATGGTAAAAATGCTGCCTTGCAATTTTTGACAGGTTATCTTGTAGAGGAATCGTTGAGTTTAGATAATGTGTTGGTGATGGCTTTGATTTTTTCCTATTTTAAAGTACCATTGCTCTATCAACAGCGCGTATTGACGTGGGGCATTTTGGGCGTGCTCATTTTAAGACTTGTCATGATTGTAGCTGGTCTTTTTCTCTTAGAACGGTTAGCTTGGGTTACTTATGTTTTTGGCGCTATCCTTTTGTATACAGCACTTAAAATGCTGATGACTCAAGAGGAAAACAAGCATTTTTCCGATCAAATTCTCGTGCGTTTCATCAAGCAGTACATTCCGCTGACGTCTGATTTTCATCAAGAGAACTTTTTCATACGCTTACAACAAAAATGGCATGCAACGCCTCTATTCTTAGCTTTGGTCGTCGTAGAGGGAACGGATGTATTGTTTGCAATCGACTCTATCCCGGCTATTTTTGCCATTACCAAAGAGCCTTTCATCGTGTTCACCTCTAATATTTTTGCCATTATGGGTTTGCGTTCCCTTTATTTCGTCTTAGCAGCCGGCCTTAAACGTTTCGTTTATTTAAAAATAAGTTTAGCTGTTTTATTAGCTTTTGTCGGTATCAAGATGTTGATTATGCACTTCTTGGCTATTCCTACACTTCTATCTCTAGCTATTATTATTTTTATCCTAGCATTGGGAATCATCACTTCTCTGTTAGCGACTAGACGTTCTACTTAATTAAATAATAACTTTATCAAATTTTAATGATCATCAACTATAATTATATTTAGTTTTTGAATTATTAAAAGGATAAATATATATGATTAATAATTTTTGTTACTTAAGCTTAAAGACAGTTAATAGTTCTATTTTCAATTATGTACCTATTGTCAGCACAGTAAAAAATTTAATAGACTTATTTTTAAAAATCGTTATTTTGCCGATGAAAGACAGTAACGCGATTGGCAAAAGTCATTATTATTCCTGTTTAACAAAAGAAAGCAGAGGTTCTCTCATTATTTTAGCTATTCCTTTAATAGGAACTAATTTTTGCCATAAAAAGAGATAACTTTAGTCAATCTAAAGGAACTTATCCTATGGATGATTCAACTATGGTTAATATTAAGAGACATCGAGATAATAGTTGGAGCTCTTTTATAGATTCTATAGCCTCTTCTGCATTTGATAAAATAATCTTCTTTAAATCGTATACTCATTGTCCAAATGGAATATTTGCTCACGATTCTGAAGCCTGTGATTATACAGAACAGATAAATGGAAATGAACCAAAAATTTTAATTGTTTATAGTACAAGCGGAGGAGAAGTAGATCAGGTATTGCAGGACCAAAACTTAAGTGAAGTTGAGCACGCTTCAGAATTTTTGAAAAATAAAGGTGTTATAGTCTCACTTTCTTGGAAAGATAAGAATAATAATCCTGCTAATCACCCTACTTGGTTAAAAAAATTGATAGAGCAGGGCATCTATCCTGCAGGAAAATATGATGCTGAGCAGCATTGCTTGATCCTCAGTTCCGGCTCTAAGATTTATTTAAGTCTAGATCAGAAATAAAAAAGAAAGCTAAGAAATAGAGAATGGGCACTATTTCTTAGCTTAATTCTTAAAATTAAATGATTAATCCGCTTGGCGCTGAGGTTTTAACACAATTTTAATGACCTCTTTGCCCTCTCTCATGCCCCTCAAATCAAACAGTTGATAGGCTTCTGACGCTTGATCTAAACTGATTTCATGTGAAATAATGCGTCCTGGTTTAGCGCGGTTGGCAATGATTAAATCCCTCAACAAAATATTGTATTTTTTAACAGGTGTTTGACCCATGCCAATCGTTAACCCTTTCTTAAAGATTTCACCCCATGGAATTTCAAGCACACCCTCTTTAGCTTTAGGATCTTCAGCTTCCTTATCTTCTGATACAAAAACGCCGATGATGCCAATCGCGCCTGTAGGATTGACTACTTTTATCAATTGCTTAATAATGCCGGATGGATTTTCTTTGAGCGGATCGGATAAATCAAGAGCTTGATAACCGACAGCATCGATGCCGCACATGACGCCTGGCATCTTATCTTCTCCTTCTCTCAAGGTTTCTTGGGCTAAGCTATTTTGCTTTCTCAAGGCAAAAATCTGTTCAGCAGGATCGCCTTTTTCAAAATTAATGGGCGTTGCACCAAACTTTTCGGCTAAATTTAAGCGCGCTTCAGAATGATCGATAATGTAAACTTCAGAGGCGCCTCTAATAAAAGCGCTATGAACAGCTAATAAGCCGACAGGGCCTGCGCCAAAAATAGCTACTGTGCTACCAGGACCAACTTTAGCCAGTTCACACGCATGGTAGCCCGTCGGAAAGATATCGGCTAACATGAGAAAATCATTCTCATATTCATCGCCCGCTTTGCCAGGCAATTTTAAGCAGTTAAAATCGGCAAAGGGAATGCGCAAAAAATCTGCTTGTCCACCGCGATAGGGACCCATCTCAGCATAACCATAAGCTGCGCTGACACCTTCGGGGTTGGCCGTTAAACAAGCACTGGTTTCGCCTCTCGTGCAATTTAAACAGGTACCGCAGGAGATATTAAAAGGCAAAACGACGCGATCGCCTTTTTTGATAAATTTGACATCTTTGCCTACTTCTTCAATGATACCCATATTTTCATGGCCAAACACAGTACCCGCTTTGATATTTGTTCTTCCATCATACATGTGCAAATCGCTTCCGCAGATAGCTGCCGAAGTAATCCTCAATATAGCATCTCTAGAATCTTCAATTTGCGGATTAGAGACATCCTCGACAGCGACTTGATGGCTATCTTTATAAACTACCGCTCTCATAAAAACTCCTTTTGAAAATTTTTAATTAAACTTAAAATTTTAGTTAAGGCAGAAAGTCACTTAAGAATAAGGATAGAGAGGAGCAGAAAATAACGTAAGAGTTTCACTAACGTGACCTAGTTATACAAATAGTTAAATTAATTTTTAATGTAAATATAAACTTCACTGAATAAAATTTTCTTGCTTCACAATCTTTTAAGGTTTTAAAATGGATCCTTTAATTACTTTAAGCTAGCGGTAAAATTATGTTTGGATTTCTGAAAAAAATCTTTGGTACAGCTCAAGATCGTCAAGTACGCCGTTATGCCAAAATAGTGGAACAAGTCAATAAGTGGGATGAAAAGTTTAAGTCCCTAACAGATGAAGAGTTACGTCATAAGACGGTTGAGTTTCGCTTGCGCTTTCAGGGAGGCGAGGGAGTAGATGCACTACTTCCCGAAGCCTATGCAGTCGTTAAAAATGCATGCCGGCGCCTATGCGGTATAGAGATTCACGTATCGGGCTACAATCAAAAATGGGATATGGTGCCCTTTGATGTGCAATTAATAGGTGCAGCAGCGCTCCATCATGGCTGCATTGCCGAGATGCAAACAGGTGAGGGCAAAACCCTAACGGCTGTGCTGCCTCTCTACTTAAATGCTTTAACTAATAAGCCCGTGCATCTCGTGACCGTCAATGATTACTTAGTGCAACGCGATTGTCAGTGGGGAGGGAGTGTCTTGCGTTGGTTAGGACTGACGACGAGTGCTTTAGCTAATTCAACCCCTCAAGAAGAGCGCAAAACAGTTTACTTAGCAGATGTAGTCTATGGAACTGCTTCAGAATTTGGCTTTGATTACCTGCGCGATAATTCGATGGCCTCACGCAAAGAGGAGCAGGTGCAACGCGGTTATCATTTTGCCATTGTAGATGAAGTCGATTCTATTTTAATCGATGAAGCGCGTACGCCGCTCATTATTTCAGGCCCGGTACCTGTTAGTCGTCAGATGTACGATGAATTAAAAGGAGGCGTAGCGAGCCTTGTCATGAAACAGCGCGATCTGTGCAACAAGCTAGCCAGTGAAGGGCGCCGCATCTTAGAGCAAGCTAATTTACCAGAAAAACCTTTTGTAGAGAAAATTGTTGCGTTGGAAGAGACGTCAGCAGAAGAAACTAATAAAGAAGAAAAAAGTGTTAAAAAGAAGAATAAGCAACAGCTTTCTAGTGAAGAGGAAGCTTTGAGAAAATTATGGCTAGTGAGCAAAGGCACGCCCAATAATAAAGTGCTCAAGCGCTTAAAAGAGGACCCAGCTATCCGTGCAGGATTGGATAGAATGGACCTCTATTTTTATGCCGATGCCAATAAAGAAGAAAAGATCCAAGTCCTCTCAGAATTGTTCATGATTATAGATGAGCGAGCGAGCGAGTTTGAATTGACCGATAAGGGTATTCATGCGTGGCAAGATGTGACGGGTGGACATCTCGATGATTTTGTAATGATGGATATCAGTCATGAGTACTTAAAAGTCGATGAACAGGAAGAATTAGATGAAGCTGGCAAGATGCAAGCTAAATTACAAGTCAAAGAAGAGGATGTCAAACGCAAAGAACGCGCGCATAACTTGCGCCAACTTTTGCGTGCCCATCTCTTAATGGAGAAAGATGTAGATTACATGGTCCAAGAGGACAAAATTGTCATTGTCGATGAAAATACAGGGAGGCCCCAACCAGGCCGGCGCTTTTCCGATGGCCTCCATCAAGCAATTGAAGCCAAAGAGGGCGTAGCGATTCAGAAAGAGACACAAACCTATGCAACTATTACGCTACAGAACTATTTCCGGATGTACGATAAATTAGCGGGTATGACCGGCACAGCGATGACAGAAGCCAATGAGTTTAAGCAAATTTACAAAATGGATGTACTGGATATTCCGACGCATCGCCGTTGCGCACGCATCGAGCATAATGATGAAATTTACATGACAGAGCGCGAAAAATACAATGCTATCTTAAAAGAGGTCAACACCATTCATGCTCTAGGTCGCCCTGTTTTAATAGGCACGGAATCGGTTGAAGTTTCAGAGAAGTTATCGCGTATTTTTAAACAAAACAAGTTAGAACACGTGGTGCTCAATGCTAAGCAGAATGATCGAGAAGCTGAAATTATAGCGGCTGCTGGCAAGAGAGGCGCCATTACAATTGCGACTAATATGGCTGGTCGCGGTACAGATATTAAGTTAGAACAGGGGATAGCTGAAATTGGCGGTCTGTATGTGATGGGTACGACGCGTCATCAATCGCGACGCATCGATAGACAGTTAAGAGGGCGATGTGCGCGTCAAGGCGATCCAGGATCTGCTAAATTTTACGTCTCTTTTGAAGATTCTCTGTTGCGCCTGTTTGCTTCTCCGCGCATGACGACTATTTTGCAACGCTTCCGTCCGCCAGAAGGAGAGCCTATTTCAGCTGGCATGTTAAATAAATCGATAGAAACAGCTCAAAAGCGCATTGAACAGAGAAATTATGTGATTCGCAAGCATACGTTAGAATATGATGATGTGATGAATAAACAGCGCCAAGAACTCTATGCTTTTCGCAATGATATTCTTCATGATGAATCATTAGAGCCCTTAGCTACGGAACTTTTAGAAACTGTATGCAAATTTGCCGCCGAGCAGTTCTTTAAAAACCAAAGCCAAGAGAATGGGTGGGATCCTGAAGGGTATAGGCAATGGCTCATGCAACATTTTCCGCTTACTTTTGAAGAGCGATTTTTTGATCGCGAATATGCCGATATAATAGAATTAGAGAAATTAGCTGCTACCAAAATTGTATCTGCCTTTAAAGAAAAGCTTGCGCGAGAAATAGCTAAAATTCCTGTATCGGATGACCCTCAATTCTCTCTCTCTCCTGTGCAGCATGTCAATGAAGCTATGCGGAATTTAATGATCCGCAAAACAGATCAGCTGTGGCAAGAGCATCTGTTGATCATGGATCATTTACGCTCGGATGTTAACTTGAGAACAGTCGGCCAGCGCGATCCTTTGACAGAATTTAAACATGAATCTTTTGCCCTGTTTGAAGAGTTTAGTAAAAATTTGCGCATTGAGATAGCCCAAGCTCTGTTCCGCTTTGAAATGGTTGTTAGAATGTCTCCTAGTTTAGAGCAACTCTTATCGCAATTAAAAATGGAGACTAATCGCTCCTTAGTGCCTGAATTAGAAGAGGAAAAAGCGATGAGAAGACAAGAGGGTTTAGGTAGAGATGATTTTCAGAGCCAAGTGGCTATTCAAGAAGAGGAAAGTGAAAAACTCATGCCTCTACTAGTCGGTAATAAACTCAAGCGCAATGAAACATGTCCTTGTGGCAGTGGCAAAAAATATAAAAAGTGTTGTGGAGTTAATGGAGTTCAAGAGGAGGAGTAATACTAATTTAAATAAATAATCAGTATTGCGGCTTCTAAAAACTTAATAGATTTTAAATTAACTAAAATTATAAAAAATATAATGTTAATTTATTTACTTTTTGATTTTATTATTAATGAGAAAACATTGATCGTACATAAAAATTTTTGAGCTAAAAATCCTATGATGCCGAGTGTAATGATCATAGGAGATAAACAGGCAGCAGTTAATCCCACAGCCAAAAAAGCAGCCATTGAGGTAGAAGTAAAATAAGTTAAGACATAGAGACTTGTGAGATAACCTATGGTAGTACCAGCTAGTAAGGAGCTAGAGAATTTTTCAAAGACTCTTTGAGCTACAAGAGTTGTCGTACAAATTAGTAAACCTATAGCTACGCCTGCTACGGGATTTCCAATTAATAAGGCCCCTATTAATGCATTACTAGGAACAGCAACTGCCATACAGGTTTTTTCTATAAAAGAAAAGAAAGTGAGCGTCAATTTTATTTCTCTTAGTTATGATTGTTAATTTAAAAATTTATTCAAAGTATTTTTTAAAATTTTAAATAGAAAGAATAATCGATAAAATCATTCTTTCTATTTAACTATAAAATTTAGAATTTTAATTTTCTTTTATGTCTGATGGCCTCTTACTATAGACTTACCAAAAGCAAGTGCAGCTACTCCTATAATAGCTGCAATTGGTAAACCTATAGCTAAATTAGTCAAAAGACAACTCCCTGTTAACAACATAGCTGAAGAACTAGAGAGGTGGACAATATTCAAATGGCTTAATAAGTAAACTCCTGCTATGTAGCCTCCAGCTAAACCAGCTAATAAACATATATAAGAATCTTGAAATATTTTAGTAGCAATTTGAGTTGTTAGACACATACTAGCTCCTACTAAAGCGCCTGCTAGAGGATTGGAGATATAAAGTGCGCCTGCTGCTGCACCAGAAATTGAGCTTAACATAGCATCGATCATTGATCTTCCTTTTTAAATTATTGATCATATTTGTGTTATATAATAGTTAATTGACTTAATATTTTCAATAGATAATTTATTAATTTTGATTAATAAATGAATAATTTATGTTGAATTTTCTTAATGAAATTTTATTTGTAATTTATTGAATTCTTCCTATAATAAAAACAAACTAAGTTCTGATAGGATTTTTTTATGCAATTAATTAGAAAGAAAGATTTTTCCATTGGTCATGCGATTCGAGAGGCATGGCATATCATGTGGAAAAACAAAGGCTTACTTTTATTGATGAATCTTTTGCAATTCATTATTCTCATAATTTTTGAATTTATGCGCAGATTTTACCTCAATTTCCAAATGGGATTAGGAGTAGGCTTATTGGGCCAACTAATTTATTACAGTGGGTTTGCTATCTTAATGATAGGCAGCTTTAATATTTACTTAAAATTAGCTAAGTATCAACAGGTAACCTCAAAAGATTTTTTTGCTGAACGGGCTTTAGCCCTTAAATATCTAGTCATTTTATTTTGTACGCAGATTGCTAGTTATATCGGGCTCATCTGTCTAATTATTCCAGGTATTATCATTGGTTTGAGATTCAGTTTCGCTTTATTTGTCCTGTTAGAGAAAAAAGAGGGCCCTCTTAGTGCAATGGAGACAAGCTGGACTATTGTTAAAGGGAAGACTGGTAAACTTTTTTTATTTTTATGTACCTGTGGACTAATCAATATGGTAGGAGCTCTATGTCTTGGCATCGGACTCTTATTTACGCTGCCTACAGCATTCATTGCCCTTGCCCTAGTTTATCGCCAGCTCTATGAGCAAACTTTTCCAGAACAGATTCAGGAACAGGTAATCGAGATTCCAGTCGAAAAGATAGAGATTATTTAAAATCTCATTTGATAAAGTCTTAGCTAGGATTTAGCTAAGACTCTAGTTATAAAAGAAGATTAAGTTTCACAAGCAGCGCAAAGATTTAATGGTGGTTGTAATTCGTTGGGTAGGAAAGGAACAAAGAAAGGATAAAAGGCATAAGCTGCTGGTTGACCTGTGTTTAAACTAGTTAGATGATAAGAGATGCCTTTTTGTAACTCAATGCGAATCTTTCTTTCAGGCAGGCACTTTTCTTCTGCTATCTCGCTAGCTAAGGCACGTGAGATCTCCATACCGGTGCGATCTTTACCACTTTTACACACAACTCCTCTGCCACCTTTTAAAGTTTTGACTAAGCGATGGCGCAGTTTAAGTCCTGCTATATCTCTAGCTTGACGCGTCGTAGCTGGACTATAATGATGTCGAATAGCTTGCCAACTTGTTTTAAGAGGATCCTCTTTACTTAACTCTTCCGATTTTTCAATGACACTTTCATAATACAGTTCTAATTGAGTTAATCCTTCGGCATTAATTTTTGCTTGAAAATCATCATTAGGTTTAAAAAGCTGACCTAGTGTTTGTAGTTCATTGACGCCTGTATTAAAATAGAGGGCTTCTAAACCAAATGTAGGGGAATTTTCAATCTTACATTTTTTAGGCTTTTGGATGAAGAGGATCAGTTCAGGATTGAGACGATCAGTAGAATCAACTTGAATAGAAGTTTTTTCGTCAGTTAATTTAATTTTACAATGATTTCTTAAGTAATCCATTGTCCCTTTCATATCATCGATGATTAATTGATCCGCTTGATGAAGATGACTCAGTAGGCCCTCTTCGACATGGAGAAATTTACGCGTCTTTTCAGCCATCTCTAAAGCACTAGGATCTTTAACCAGATTCTCGAGAGATTGTACAATTTTTGGTAAGCTTTGAGCTAAAGTAAAATCGCGCCGCTCACTCAATTCTAATTTAAGAGCTTCTAAATCCTCGAAACCCCATCGATGTAAAATTTTATTATCTAATGTAGGCTGAGCATTGGCTAAGTTTGTAAGCGTGTGGATGCCACCTACCCTAGAATTTTTAAGAAGCTTCAATTGCGTCTCAAGATTAGCTTTTAATGCTAGATCAGTAGGACAGGCTTTTAATTGATCCTTGAGCAAAGCTAACCTTTGAGCTTTTCGACTATGCACTGCAAAGGCACCGGATCTTAAAATAGTAGAGTGCGCATCTTCTACAGAAATAGTATGTTGATGGCCATTAATTAAAAGATTTTGTCCAGAAGGATCAGATTTAAGGGCACTAATGCGCAGTGTAGTTTCCCAATTTACATTGAGACTAGAGTGAATATCTTTTCTTAGATTGGAGTATTCTAAGCCAATTTCATTGGATAATGGAACGGTTTGCTCTGTAATTGCAAGACCATCGATTTCAAAAGAATTTTGATAGGACCCAGTAAAAAAGCCCAAAGAGTAGTAATATTGTTTGTTGAAATTTTCTTTGATATTTTTTTTATTTTCCAGAGATGTAGGATCTATTAAACACTCGATTAAAATTTGACGAATAGTAGAAATAGCACGTTGACCAGATTTAATATTGATTGTGACTTTAGTTAACTCATTGATTATTTGTTGCTTTTTGGCATTTAATTCTTCTGTTGACTTGTCTAATTTAGCACACGTATCGAATGCATCCAATAAACAATAGAGAGATTTGAGAGAGTGTAATTCAGTTACACTCAATTGAGGAGTATAAAATGATGTTAATTCATCAGAGGTAAAAAAGCCTTTTTCTTTCGAAGGATAAGCTTCTAATCGACTCTTCAATTCGTTCAGTTTATGGATAAATTCTGCCGAAGGCTTCTTTGCAAAAAAGCTTAAAGCTAAAGTAGAAACAGCTGTAATTAATGCACGGTTTGCGGTATAAGTTAAGATTCCTAAACCTAAAAAAAGCGCTGGAACTGCTTTAAAAGCTAATTTGATGCGTCTATATTCGTTGAATTCTACATTCTTTAAAGAAAAAGTAATCTTAGCGCTAGTAGGTAGAGTAGAGGATGCAGTTGAGTCATCATTAGCGGGATTACCTGAATAAGGTTTAGAAAAATAAGGTGTAGTAGAGTCTAATTCCATAATAAGTATCTCTTAAGTTAAATATATAGTTCAATTATAAACTAAAATTTAATTAATCATCAGTTAATTTATGTTAAAGATTTAATTAAGGAAACTATTTAATTTTTAATTTAAAATGTTAATTTTTGATAAAAATTAGTAAAAATAAAAAGTAGTAAGAAAAGAAAAAAGATTAATTCAAAAATTTGCAGAGCGATGGATTACAATTTTCATGTTTATTTTAGTAATCGGCTAGAAGAACTTTATCAAAATTTGAAAGAGACTCTCTATGCTTCTCCTACTACTCCTTTTACAAAGCGCCTCGTAATTGTGCCCGGTTCAGCTATCAAATCGTGGTTGAGTTTAAAATTAGCTCAAGATCCTGCAATGGGCATTGCAGCTGGTATTGAATTTGTATTGTTAGATCAAGCTATTCCCATCATTAAAGAAGCATTTGGCACCCCTTTTAAAGGAAAATTTCCTCAGTTAGCTGAATTGAGTTTAGTTATTCAAGCAGAAATTAAAAAAATTGTTTCACTTATAGACTACACAGAAAATGAGGAGAAGTGGAGGCCATTATTAGACTATTTAGGTTTAGATTTTTCTCATTGCTCATTTTCATTGAAAAGTGAGCGACGTCTGCTGACATTAGCGGATCAATTAGCTAAAAATTTTCAGCAGTATGGCAGTTATGGTGGAGCCTGGTTGAAAGAGTGGGAGCTTCAAACCAAAAAAGAGAAGCCAAAAAGTGCTAAACATTGGCAATTTCATCTGTGGGAGCAGTTATTTCAGTCTTCGACCAGTTGGTCCTACCTTTATCGGGAACTAAGAGAACGAAATAGTTTAATTAAGACACCTAATTTAGCGATTCATCTATTTTCTATTAGCTTTCTATCTACTTTACTGTTTGATTTCTTTAAAGAGTGCGCGACTAAAATAAGAGTCAATCAGTACCTTCTCTCTCCTTGTCAATACTTTTGGAGCGATATGCGCTCAGATAAAGAGAGTGCTTATTTTTTGCGAAAATTAATAGATAAGGGCATTTCACTCAATCAACAAAGGGAATTGGAAAATTATTTAAGAGAATGCAACCCTCTGCTAGCTAATTATGGTCGCTTGGGAAGAGAGATGGTCATTAAAATAGAGGAGAGTTTGGCTGAAACGCATGAAAGTTACATTTTGCCCTCTTGTTTAAAAGAGGAACCCTTGTATAGCGAGTATCTCCATCCCGATACAGAGTGGGAAGAGACAGCAGCACCTCTTACTTTGTTACAAGCTATTCAAGCTGATATGCAGCTATTGCGCACGCCTAAAAAAGAGCAGCTCCTCTGTTTTGAAACATATGATGAAACAGTGGCTATCCATGCAGCACCGACACATTTGCGTGAAGTACAAGCTATTTATGATGCTCTCTTAAAAATTATCGATCGCCATAAAGAGGAGGAGGAACCCCTTTATCCTCAAGATATTGTGGTCATGGCCCCAGCCATCTTAGATTATGAATCTTCTATTAAAATGGTTTTTTTGAGTGCTACAAGTCAGCTAGATGCCCAAATTATGGATTTGCATCAAGCTTCCCAAAATAAAATTATTCAAGGCTTCTTACAACTTTTAGAATTAGTCGACAGTCGCTGGGAGATGAGTGCTTTATTAGATCTATTTCAACATCCTGCTTTTCAAGCTAAACAGAAGATCAAGCCTTTAGAGAGTCAAGTCATCGAGAAATGGATTAGAGATTGTAAAATGACTTGGGGTTATTCTAGCACACATCGCGATACTATTTTAAAGCAGCAGCATTGCACAAAGGGCATGGTAGATGGACAACAAAGCGGTACGTGGCAAGAAGGAGTAGAACGCTTGTTAGATGGGTTAATCTATGCACCCATAGATGAAACGCTTCAACTAGAAGCGCCTTATGAAGGCCTTGACTTAACAGAACGCGTTTTATTTGGAAAAATCATTCATCTCGTCCATCACTTGTATCAAGAGACGAGAAGCATTCAGCAAGAAAATTTAACCTTAGCTCACTGGTCTCAACGTTTAAAAAAGCTTTTCCAAACCTATTTTGATCAGGAAAGTGAAGGCGAAGAAGCCCATGCTTTAATTAAAATTTTTGAAGGGCTGCAAACAATGCATCAGCAGTTGGAAGCAGCTTTATTTAATTTTAACAGCATTTTTAAGTATATAAAAGATAGTTTGGCCTATGGGACAGCTACATTTAGGGAAAATCATGTTTCAGCTATTCGTTTTTGCTCTCTCTTACCTTTGCGCACACTCCCGGCTAAAGTCGTTGTGCTAATGGGCATGCAAGAAGGCGCTTATCCCCGTCAGGCTCTATCCTCTTCTTTAGATTTATTAAATAACAATCCTCAAGCAGATTACTATCCTTCTACTATCGATTTTGATCGTTATCTATTTATTGAAGCTCTGCTGTCTGCTAGACGTTATTTTTTGATGAGCTATTTAAATAGAGGAGAAAAAGATTACAAACTGCAAGCCCCTTCGTTAGTCGTCTCAGAATTAATCAATTATATGGACAGATCTTATCAATTAGCTCAGGGAAATTTAAGTGCAGCTTGCATGATTCATCATCCCTATAATGCCTTTGATAAAAGCTGCTTTACTAGTCAATCGCCAACGCGGAGCTTTTCGCAAGAAAATTATAGAAATGCCAAAGCCTTTTATCAGACAACTAAAGTGCCGGCTCATGCTTTTATCTCTTCATTTGACCTCATTTTACCTAGTCAACAACTAGACAAAGAGCATTTTAAGTTAAAAGAGTTAGCTTCTTTTGCGGTTAACCCCCTTAAAATTTATTTTAATCGCTCACTTGGAATCTACTTAGAAAATAAAGAAAAGCAGGAGATCAAAAAGCAAGAGTGCTACCAGTTAACTGCCTTAGATCATGATTTTATCAAGAAAAGAGCTTTAAAAAATCCTTTAGATTTTATTTTAAAATGTGCTGAAAAACAGGGTAAGCTGCCCTGTGGACTATTTAAAGAAATTGCCATTGACCGCTTACAAGAGGATATAGAGGATTTAAGGAAAAATTATATTAAAGTGGGCATAGAAGCATCAGATAGTGTAGAGGTTGAATTTTCTAATCTCTATGAGAAAGTGCATTGTACTCCTAATGGAAAATGGCAAGTTCCCGCCTTGAAAATTCAGGATAGAAATAAAAAATGGCTAAAGCTAGAAGGTAAGTTGGTCGATGTCTCTTCCCAAGGCTTAATTTTTTATCGCTCTGTTAAAAAAGAGGACATTGCTAAAATTTTACCTACCTATCTCATCTTTCATTGTTTAGTCAAAGCGCATCAGTTGCCTTTTAAACCACACGTTATTTTCTTAAAAGATGGAAAAATTCGTCCCTCTTTTACCGATAAACCGGAGGAGTATTTAGAAAAGTACCTAACTTTTTACCTGTTAGCTTTAGAAAATGGCACGCCTTTAATTCCAGAATGGCTTCCGTCTCTACTATTCAAAGGAGAAAAAAATCAAAATAGTTCTGCGCAAGCATTTAGCGGTGAGTACACCTCTAGTTACAATGATTATCTCAACTGGTTAATGCGTCATTCACCCGATAGTTCATCCAAAGTAAGCAGGCCATGGCAAGAAATTGCTGAAAATTTATTTGCTGAGATCTATAGTTGTTGGGTACCCAGTCAAAAAGAGGAGGAGACATGAGCCTAATTTTTGATGTATTAGATCGCCATCTTCCTTTGCACCAAAACTATTTACTAGAAGCCTCTGCCGGTACAGGTAAGACATTTTGCATTGAAAATATCGTGACGCGTCTTTTGATTGATCCCAAGCCTTTGACAATCGATCAGATTTTAGTTGTGACTTTTACTAAGTTAGCTACCCGCGAACTTAAAGTGCGCATTCGCACTACGATCTTAAAAACGCTAGACTGGATAAATGATCCTTTGCAAGAGCATTTACCCGATTATCTCATCCATGCTTTAGAGCAAAATGAGGATCATGCTGTTAGGATTAAAAAGCTGCTAGAACAAGCCCTCTTTTGTTTTGACCAAGCGCAAATCTTTACGATTCATGGATTTTGCCATCGCATGCTCTGTCATTTTCCACTAGAAGGCGATTATAAAGAACAAAATTTACAAAAAGAGACAACGCTTTCTTTTGAGCATCTCTCTACTATTATTCACAACTTTTTTAGAACAGAGTTAACCTGTGAGCGCTATCATCGCATACAAATTAAAATTTTACTCAAGCATTACAGGCAAGATATCGCTAAATTGATGCAGGACCTAGTGCTTAGTGCCACCAAAGGAGAACAGATAGCTAAGAGTTCGAGCTGGCAGGAATTAGTTCAGCATTTCTTAGAAGCTAGAGATCTCTTAAAAAAGAGAGGATTTTGCGCGCAAAAAATTTTAGCAGACTACGCTATATTAAAAGAAGTCTGCAACATGAGAGGAAAAAATAAAGAAAAAGATCAAGTGATGCTAGCTCAGGTTGCCAATCTTTTTGCAGAACAGGACGCAAGCGAAGGATTAGGTCACTTAGTAGAGGGATTGGGGGAGACTCTAATAAAAAAATGGCCGACTAAAATTAAAAAAGGATTAGCTAATCCTTGTCTCCACTTACCCCATTTCCTAGCTGATTTTACTCATTACCTATGGCCTATTATCAAAAAGGCAGGAGAGGTCAAGCGAATTTTTGCTCAATTAGCTTACGATGTGCAAAGTTACTTAAAAAGATATCTCGATCGGGAAGAACTGTCCAATTACGATGGTTTACTGAAAAAGATGCAACTAGGCTTGCAACAGCCTCTTTTTGTAGAGGAGGTGCGCAAACGCTATAAAGCTGCCATTATCGATGAGTTTCAAGATACCGATCCAACGCAGTGGGATATTTTTTACACGCTTTTTTTAAAAGATACTAAGGAGCATGCGCTCTATTTAGTCGGTGATCCTAAACAATCTATTTATGCTTTTCGCCGGGCTGATATTTACACCTATTTAAAAGCATCTCAAGCTTTAGGTCAGACAAGTCTTGCTTCGCTGACAACTAATTTCCGGTCATCTCCAAGGTTAGTAAGCGCCTTAAATGCTCTTTTTAATCCTACCCTAATTCCCAGCTTTATTTATCTTCCTCAGCTTAAGAGCGAGCTGCCTTATCAAGCTGTGCAAGCTAGTGCTAAAATAGAGCCGCATGTTTTCAAAGACAGTTTAGAAAGTATCCATTTTTTCACCGCTCAACTCGATACCTATTCTCAAAAAAAAGCAGAAACTACCTATTTTTTCCCCTTTATCGTGCAAGAGATTCAACGGTTGAGAAAAGAGGAGGGTTTTACAGCTCAGCAAATTGCCATTTTAGTGAGCGATCGCTTGCAAGCAGCGCGCTTGACAGAATTTTTAAAAGCCTGGCAGATACCGCTTAGCAATCAACGTCAGGCTTTAGTTAAAGAGTGTTCTAGCGTTTTAGCATTTCAAGAGTTATTACAAGCTATTCTCAATCCTCGACAAATTAGCACAATCAAAATAGCATTAGGAGGAGCAATTATAGGTTGGACACATCAAGAAATAAAAAAACTCTCTCAAATGGAAGAACTAGAAAAAGTTGTCCTCCAATTTTCTCAGCTCAATCAGCTTCTTTGGCAAACCAGTTTCAGTGTTTTCTTTCAACAACTTTTAAATAGCTCCTTTTCACCAGATCAGCGCACGTTGACAGAGCATTTATTAGCACGGCAACAGGGTTTAGAATTTTATCAGGCTCTATTATTATTAGGGGAACAGTTAGCAAGAGAAGAAAATGCAAGCCATTTTTCGCCTCCTCTCTTGCTAAAAAAATTGGATGCGATTCTTCAGTGTATCGATGAAGAGGAGGCTTTAAAGCAGCGACCTGATTCTGATAAAGAAGCGATTCAAATTCTAACCATTCACAATAGCAAAGGATTGGAATTTGAAGTTGTTTTTCCTTTAGGCTTAATTTCTAGACATGAATCTAGAGAAGCCCTTTTCCCTAAAAGCAATTGTTTAGGTAAGCAAGAGTGGCATGCTATTACGGAAGAGGATCCAGCTTATCAACTACACTCTGAAGAGTTAGAAGCGGAGAAAATGCGCCAATTCTATGTAGCCTTAACGCGTGCTAAACACCGCGTTTACTTACCCGTTTTATTTTGTGCAGATGGTAAAGGTCCTCTTCTAGGGTCAGCCTCACCTATGGAACTGTATTGCGCAAAATTAGGTCACTCTCTGTCTTCTAGAGAAGAAATGTATGAGCGGTTGAAAAATCAAACAGGAGAAGAATTTTATCACTGTTTAGAGCAATTAAAAGAGAAAGAAGCCATTAGCTATTGCAAGTTACAAGAAGACAGAGTTGTGATGACGCTAGAACATACCGCCTCTATGCCTATTTTACAAGCGCCTCCTATAATTCACATTAAAGAGAAAAAAGAGTATACCTATTCTTTTACTTCTCTCTCCTCTACCTCTTTTGCCTCTACCTCTTTTGCCTCTACTACTTTTGGTCAACAGAGTCCTCTGTTAGTAGAATCTTGGCAAAAAGCTCCACAAGATTTTGAAATAGCCGTTAAAAATTGTCATACTTTGCCAGCGGGCAATGAAACGGGCTTATTGCTCCATAAAATTTTAGAAGAGATGCAGTTTCATCAGTTTGCAGCTGCCTCTGCGTTAGAGAAATTACAGCACATGCTAACGCCTTATGTGATCCATACGGTTTATAAAGAATGGCAACCAACCTTAGCTCTTCTGCTATTTAATGCGCTTCAGCTGCCTCTAAACTTAAAACAGCATCGAGTTTGTTTAAGTCAATTAGATCCGCTAAAGATGTATAAAGAAACCTCCTTTCTTTATCCATGGAAGGGGTCCTTTAATTTTGATGAATGTGAAAATCTTCCCGGCTATTTGAAGGGAGTAATCGATTTAATTTTTGAATATGAGGGTTATTATTATTTAGTGGACTGGAAAAGCAATTGGTTGGGTAGTTCACAAGAGGATTACCATGCGGAAGCCATGCAGCTTGCCATGGAAAATAATCACTACTTTCTACAAGCTACTATTTATACGGAAGCCTGCCGGCGTTATCTCAACCTATTTGATCCGCGCCCTTTTGAAGATTTATTTGGAGGTATTTTTTACATTTTTTTAAGAGGAGTAGATCCTTTAATCCCTCAACAGGGTGTTTTTTACTTCAACCCTTTACAGGAAAATGCGACTCATGTCCTTTCTACCCTCTAATGATCTTTTTTGTTTAGAAAAGATCATAGAAAAATTGATTGATTTAGAACAATTAGAGCAAATCGATCTTGCTTTAACACACCATTTATTGAAAAAGCTAGTTAACCCCAGTTCCTCCCTATTTTTTCTCTGTTGTTATTTATCTTTAGCTGTACGTAGAGGCCATCTTTGTATACCGACAGAAGTAGAAGAGCTTCAAGCTAACTTAGAAATAGGAGAATTGGAAATAGAGGAATCTAAAGAAAATAATGAGAAGCAAAAGCAATTTCTCATCCATACGCTTTATGAAGCTATTCAGCAACTACCGGCTAATCTCTTTACAGAAGTGAATGAAAAAAAAGGAAATTTTTTTACTGCTTCTCCCTTGCTAGCTTACCATACTCCTTTGCTGATTCAAAATAATGCCCTTTATTTTCAACGTTTTTGGGTTAAGGAGACAGAGCTCATTCAATATCTTTTACCTCTTTTCAAACCTGTTGCCATCTCTTTATCTTTTAACAGTACGAAACAACAGATAGAAGAAGCTGTCAATAAACAAGAATTATTAGAAGCTCAAGTAGAAGCCCTGATCAAAGCAACGCAACAACAATTAATGGTCATTTGCGGAGGACCGGGTACAGGTAAGACCTATACAGCGGGTTGCCTAGTTAAAACATTATGGCATCTACTGTCTAAAGAACAAAGTGAGCAGTATGAAATTGTGTTAGCAGCCCCTACCGGAAAAGCTGCGGCCAACTTGCAGAAGAGTTTAGCTAAAGTCATCGGAGAAGTGACAGATTTTAAAGTGATCAAAGCGCAGACACTTCATAGTTTACTCGGCCACTTCTCCTCTAAAAGCTGGACACAAGAGAGACTAATTTTAAGTGCCGATCTCATCATTGTAGATGAATGTTCGATGATTGATCTAGAGATGATGGGCGCTTTATTAAAATCCATTAAACCCAATGGACGCTTAGTCTTATTGGGAGATCCGGCTCAATTGCCCTCTATAGGATCGGGTAGTATTTTTGCCGATTTAGTTCATTTTCTTAAAAATTATAGAAAGGGTAGTTTATACTACACAGAACTATCCCATTGCATGCGCACAGATTTGAAAAAAATTGTCAACTTAGCTAAGTGCATCCATGCAGGCAAAAGTGAAGAGGCTTTTCAATTAGTTAAACAGGAACTGGATTTTGTAGATTTAACGCAATTTACTGTTTTGCAACAGTTTCATCATAGGTTAATTACAGCTGCTGCTACTTTTCTAAAAGATTATGAAGAGGCTTCTCCTGAAGAGCTCTTTTCTATCTTTAATCGTTTTCGCATTCTTACCCCACTTAAACAGGGTCCTTATGGAACAACTGTCTTAAATGAACTATTTTACAAATATTTTAAAAGTAAAGCTAAGTCAACCGACTATTTTATAGCGCCTATCATGATTACGCGGAATGATTCCTCTTTTAATTTATTCAATGGCGATACGGGTATCCTTGTAAAAATGGTTAGAAAAAATAAAGAGGAGGATTCTGTTTTTCATCAGGGCGACTATGCCTTATTTTTAGATGAAACAGGTCAGCTACGTAGCTTACCAGCTATTTTACTGCCTCCTTTTGACTATGCTTACTGCTTATCCATTCATAAAAGTCAAGGCAGTGAGTTTGAACAGGTGCTGCTACTCATTCCTGAAGGCACTGAGATTTTTGGTAGAGAAATTATCTATACAGGTGTAACGCGTGCTAAGCAACAGCTTAGCATCTGGACTTCACGTTCTATTTTTATTAAAACAGTGGAGCGTCAAAGCAATCGCCTATCGGGTCTCGCTAAGCGACTTTCCTCTTTACTTCACTAACATTTTTAACAGGCTATTAAACTCTGATAAGCAAGCGAAGTCAGCAACTGAGGATGCAAAGGCAGTAAAATATCCTGAATAAACTGTTTAAGCAAAGGTTTTTTGTCAGCCGTTAGCCAAGTCTTTAATAGAGTTTCCTGCTGTTCAGTAAAGTCTAAATCACCATCGAGCAGTTTCACTTGCAGCTCTAATAGGGCTAAGTTTGGATCTGCTTTGAGCTTGTCTGTAGTTTTGCCATCAAAGCTAGCCATCACACCTTGATTGATTAACCAAAGGGTGCCCTTTGTTCTTTTTTGCTGGCACAGTTGGGCTGCTTCTAGCTGGTCGCAGATATTAAACTGCGTTAGTTTAGCTCCTTGATACTCAATGAGTACATAGTGCAATGGTTTCATGTAGCCGTTAATCCAACCTGGCGTTTTTAGGGAATCACCGTGAATAGTTACTAAGGCATTTTCTGAGATAGATAATTGGTCAGAGAAAAGAGAGATAAATTTCTGCAATTTCGGGTGTTGAAAAGCCTCTTTCAAAGGATGAAAGGTAATCTGATTACTATGGGGCAGAAACTGCTTACCTGACAGATTGGCCAGGCTCGAAGCTAATTGGGTACTTTGCGTTTCGACCTGTTTCTCCTCTTGCTCTTCCGCTTGCAAATTGAGTAGCTGCTGCTGAGTTGTCTGCTGAGTGGCAGTTGTCTGTGTTTCAGCAGAGGCTATGCTGGTGTGCTGCGTGGTGTCATTCAGCTTGACCTCTTTGGGGTACAGCATCTGCTCTTTAGCCCTTTCCCATTCTGCTAGTAAAGATTCCACTTGATAGTGTTGGGCTAAAGGCTGTCCTGTTAAAGCGGTTTGGATTTGAGTCAGCCGTTGCATAAATTTTCCTTTGAGCTTGTCGAGTCCTTGATCTATAGAAGAGAGATGCGCTTGTAAGCTGGCTTGTTGTAAGGGTTGATCAGACGTATCTTCGACAAAGAGGTGTCTCAAACGGTTAAAGTTTTGGGCAAACTCTTGGGGCGTGCCTTTTGAAGACTCCTGCCAGAAGAGATTCTCCAAAATAGCTTGGCCCTTTAAATCTAATGAGGGGAAATTGTGTTGTCCTTTATTCAAAGCCAGCTTTTTGACAGCATATTCCAAGAGGTCTAAATAGGAGAGAGCTGTGTCTGGCTCTTTAGCTAAACAATGTTTGATCGATAAAGCCGCATTTTTAGTCAGCAGCAAACGGGCTGTTTGGCCTAAATGAATGCCACGCAGTCGCCCAATACCTTGCACTAATGCGGAGAGGTCATTATGCTCATTGATAAACACTAGAGCTTGAGCGGTTGGGGCTAACTGGCGATCCGTACCGGTGGTATCTTTTTGGGCATAGAGCCAAAAGAGCTGTGATTCTGGCAAATGCGCTAAGGCATAAGGGATAAACTTCTTCATACCTTGCTTTAATACAATCGGCAAGCCCTGTTGATCAAAGGTAGCCACCCCTTTAAAGTGGGGAAACTGAATCAACAGTTCTTTAGCTACTTGTAACAGAGCCGGATAATCGCGTAGTACCGCCCCAATCTCAATCAAGACCGAAGGATGAGTGAGTCCACTAGCTTTAGCTGCTTGTGGTAATAGTTTGATAATCTCACTACTTTCTTCCGTAGCACATTCGTAAATGGGTTCAGCTTGCGCATACTTGCGCTGCATGGTGATCACGGTGCGAGCCATAGCTAATTCATCCTGCACAATTTCAAACTGGCTAGGCAAATTTTGGAGGGAAAGCGTACCGGAAGCACCAACCACTTCTTTAAAACAAGCAACTAACAGATGAGGCGTGCTGACGATCTTTTCTTCATAACGACGCAAATGTGGTAAGACACTCAAGGCAATAAACTGCAAGCGCAAGGGGATATTCTGTTCTAAATGGACTAGGAAATGCTCTAAATCAGCAGGTTTCAGGTTGAGTAAACTTTTGGGCGCTTGAGGTCCCAGGAGTTTAGTCAATAAGAGAAACTGCTGATAGCCTCTGGTTTCTTTGAGATCTCTTTCTTTCTTCTCCATCTCGGTCGATGCTTCTTGAGCTAACTGCTCAAAAAAGCGCTGGACATAGTCGAGTGAAAAGGGCGTGCGCATGTTAAGCTGGATGGTAAAGTTCAGAATTTGATCAGGTGAGCAGTACTCATTGCCCTCTTTCGGATGGCGCGCATCCTCAAGCGGAATGGCAATGCGCTGCTGGGCTAAATCAAGCGTGCCATAGTGTTCATTGGCATTTTGACTCAGGGTTTGAAACAGATAATGGTGCAGCTGATCGTGCAGGATGCGGATTTGATTAGCCAGTAATTTAGGCTCGAGCGTTTGGAGTTGCTGTTCATACTGAATTTGATCCTGGCTGTCCAGTTGACCAAGCAGATAGGCTTTAGCTTGGTCATCGATCGCTAAAGTCGTCTGTTTTAAGATCGCTTTGACCAGCTCAGGTAGCAGCTGTTGGTAGATCTTTTCCGTCAATAGAGGGAGTTGCTTAGAAGCAGTTGTTTGCCAGCACTCGACGCGGTAGCGCTGGTCGATTACTTTGAAGAAGGCCTGATAGAGATGAGCACTGAGTACTAAGCGCTCGGGCTTAAAGAACTGATTCATGCCAATCGAGTAGTTGGATTCTTGGCTATCATCTAGCACTTTGTGTGGTTCATCGATGAACAACACGGCCTTTTGTTTGACATACTGTTTTAACTCTAACAGAGCGGCTAACGCCTTAGGGTTACTCTTTTGAGCGGCTAGCTCTTTGGGCTTTAACACCAACAGATTATGCGCTGTTTGGTCGCTCATGAAGACTGGTTGGCGCTTGCGCTGGGCTCGTTTGAGATCTTTCAAGATCGTTTGGATATCCTCTGCCATACTAGGCGACTCTCTCGAAAAGTCTAGGCGGTAGCCAAATAAGCGATAGGCTTGTTGTAAGAATTGTTGTAAGCCAGCCTCTTGTTGCTCAAACAAAGTAGCTGGGGCAATCATGATGGCTAAGGTGTCTTCTTTAGCCGTTAGCAATAGCCATAAGCGCTCTAAGGCTGTCGACTTGCCAAAACCGGTGCGCGCTTCAAACAGGATCCAACCCTTTTGATTCAATAACTGCAAAGCCTCTACTTGCTCTTGGCGCAGTAGAATATGGCTTAACGCTTCGAAGACGAGTAACTGAGGCAAGGCATTAATAGCATAGGCACGAGTGGCTTGGCTCTGCGCCACATAACTTTGGGCCGCTAGCTCCAAAGCCACCGGCTCGGAGTTAACATGCAGTAAATCTTGGTAAGTTTGCAAAGCTTGCCGGCAGCGCTGCTTTTTTTGCACGTGTGTCTTGAGTAGGGCATACTGACCGACTAAGTTAATTAGCTGCTGAATCTCTGAGTCCGTTAAAGTGGGATTACTATGGCGAATGGCCTGGAAATCTTGACGGCCTAAGGCAATCAGCAACGTCTCCATCTCAAACTTAAAGCGCAAGTCTTGTTGCAGTTCTAAAATAAAGCTGCGTTCTTGATGGGTCTCATTAGCTAAAGTTAAAATCTTATTTTTTAAAACTTTTAACTCTTGTTCCTGTTGCGCAATCGCTAAAGTATACTGTTTTAAGACATCAGCAATCTGTGGCTGATCTTGTCTTAATAAAAAAGCTGTCGTTTTATTATCGAGTTCTTTTAAGTAAAGATCAGTCCCTTTAGACAAGCGTTGAAACTCAGCTGCGGTCAATGGATCCTGTTGCTGCTTAGCAACTTGCATTTGTCCTTTAGTCCAGCTCTGAATCGCCTCAGCCGCTTGTCTTTCAGCTGCTAACAAGGGCTGACTTTCTACAATAATAGAATGGTCATCGACTACTAACTGCTCTTTTATCTCTTCTAAGTGTAAGGAGATATTCAGCTTAGCTTTGTTATGTGTCAAAAGCGCTGGCACGAGGCTAATTTTTTTAGACTCTAAGGCTTGAATTTTACGTTGATTAGAATTAATTCCATAGATTTCAGGGATACCCAAACACCACTCTTGTGTATTAAAATTAATATAGTGTAATTGTTCATTAATCGGTCTATAAATGTTTTCAAATTCTATATTAAATGTCTTCTCTTCTGATAATGAGAATAAACTTATCATCTTAGCTAAAGTAGGGGTTTGTTCAGCCTGTATTGCCACATTTAATAACCAAGCACAGGCTTGAATAGAACTATCAGTATCAGTAGTTACAGTCGCTAATAAGCGCTTTAAAAGAGGCAACTGAGTAGCATCTTTTTGTGTAGCTATTCGATAATAGTTTAAAAAATTGAGAATAAACTCTTCACTAGGAGCACTAAAAGAAGTTAAAGGTAACAGATTAATTACATTATCTAAGATCTGTTTCCGTATCTTCCATAAAAAATTGAAAGAGGGATAGGATTTAAAATTATGAGCATCAGGTAAAAATTTTTGAATAAACGCATTAGGTTTATAAAAAGAACTTAAAGTCTTTTCTTTCTTTTTAGACAATCTATAAATTCCTAAATGATCTTTTAAATCATGATAAACTTGCCAATCTTTTTTAAAGTGATCGCGTGAATAATGACTTACAATTATATTTTGTCCTTTTCTTTCTTGATGAGCCATCCAAGCTAAGAGCTGTATCCGCAAAGCAGCTGCATGTGGATGTTGATCGATATTTTTAGAATTACTTTCATACATATCAAAGATCCATTGTAAAACTCTCTCTTCTTCTTGATTAAGTTCTCTTCTTGTATAAATAAATTCGCTTTCTTTAATCATCTTTAAAGCTTGACTATACTGTTTTGTCTTCAAAGATAGATAAAAAAAGAAAAGAGTAGGAAGTAGGTTTTGTTTGGAATAAGCTGGAAAAAGCTGCCCTGCTGCTAAGTCAAAAGTTAGATAGTTAGTCCTGTTAGAATGTTCTTCTATGCTGACAGCAGTTTGTTGATAAGGTAAGTGTTTTTGTGCAGTGATTTGTTCAAGGGGAATCCAGACTTTGCGTTGACCTTGCTCATTTTCTAAAATAAACAGATTCTGAAAATGGGGAAAATAAGCAAGAAATTGATTTTTAGCGATATAAAAGCCTGGATGTTCTTTACAAGCTAAAGTTAAAAGATTTTGTTTTTCTACTGGCAGTAACGTTAGATTTAATTTCGTTAAATTGATGCAATTAATATGCTGCTTAGCATTAAGCCAGATGACAATGTCATCTTCTTTTGCAATGCCTATTAGTAGTTGATATAAAGGGTTAGCTACATGCTCTAATTTTCCTAGAATTTCGCCCGTCCATTCCTCTTTTTTTAGACGTTGAACCGTTTGTCCAATGAGTTTCATCTCAATTAGCCCACTTTTTTTATTTTCTAAGTAGAGAATATCGCCTTGCTGCCAAACATGATGAGTCATCTCAAAACGCTTAAGTAAAGGAAAACTAGCTAATTTAACAGAAGACAAAAGATGGTAAGTTTGGTCATTTTTTATTTTGAATAAATTAATAGAAAAAGAGGTAGAATCAATTTGATAAGTTTGATTTTTATTTTTAAATAAGTAACTTTCTCGCTTGCCCTCTTTAGAAAACTTAGCAAAAATAACTTGCTTACCAAAGACAGTGCTATATTCAAGCGAATTTTTAATTTTTTCAGGAATTAAAATGACTTGATCATCGCGATAAGATTCTTCTAAAGAATTTTCAATTTCGCGATTTAAAAAGTTAAAAGAGCAAGAGCCTACTTCTAACCGGTCCTTCTCCCATTTTAAAGGTGATTTATAAGAAAAAGCAAGGAGATCTAAGGCTTTTGCCCAAATGAAAGTAGCATTTGAGCATTGTAACATTTTTTTGAAGGATTGATAGCCATAGTTTAGAGTAATTTTATCATAATTGCCAGAAACTCCTTTGATTCCTTGCTGACACTCTAGCAATAAACTAGCCGCTACCAAAACTAAAAATTGTTTATTTTTGCTCAATTCCCGAGATGATTCTATGATAGGCAAGGCTCCAAAAACTGCGTGACTCAAAGCTAGTACTAAGGAAGCATTCTTTTTGCCTAAATCAATTAAAACATTAAAGTTTTCAACTAAATTAAGATAATGTATCGGTTGCTGATTAGCTGCAAATTGTTCACTTAAAACATAAAGTTTGAGTTGCACATGAAAAAGAAAAGTGGCACTTTTTTTAGAATAATTTCTAGAAGATAGTAAAGTAGAAAAACTCTGTTGGATAAAGTTAAAGAGTAGAGGCAAACTTTCTTGGGAAGCTACTGTCTTTCTATCTAACCATTCGATTAGATTATCCTCTCCACCCCATAATAGCTGTTCAAAAGCTGCTTGGTAAGCAGTATGATTCAATTGATCTAATCTTTTTTCAAAAAATTTTAAGCCTTCCGTCAATTTTGTATAAGGCTCTAATTGCACAAAAGTTAAAAATTCTTGTTCCTCTACTAATGTAAAAAAAGGATAAACTCTCTCTTTTTTAGTATAGACTTGCAAAGTGCGACGATTAGGATCTTTATAAAATTGGTACTGTTCTTGAACTTTAGGAAGATGGTGCTCTGGGTAATGCCGTTCTTTGTCTTGATTAATATTAATAGGATAACTCGAATTCAAAACTAAATCAAAATGATGAGTGATGCGGACGCCAGCTGCAGGTATGACTATTGTATTTTCTATTCTTTCTTCAGGTAAAACCTTATGAGGAGAACTAATAAAAAGATGGCGTTCTCCCAAAATATAAAAATAAGCTAAGGCTGTTCTCAAATCTTGATAATAGGGAATTCCATCTAAACGTAATCCAAAGGCAAGGCAATTTTCAGCTACTGGTGAGTATTTATATTTAAGAAAATCATAGTATTCAGGATTTTGCAAAGCGACTTGGTAAGCGAATTTAGCCATAGCAGGTAGTTGACTTAATTGTCTTATAGTATCTCCTTCTTGACAGCCAAAGAGACTCCAATGAGCTATATTTTTTCTAGGGTCGTAGAGATGCCAAAGATTAGCGCCCTTATCTTCCTCTTTAACCTCTGATGAAAGCCTATTTTTCTCACGTTGACAAGTTTCAAATACAAGGTTAAAACGCCGTTTTGACTCTACTGTGGCAAATTGATATTCATCTTTATAAGCTTCTAGTAGTATTATTAGTCCTTCCATCCATTCTAAAAAGACAGCTTGGCTAATTTTAGTATCGCGTTGTGCTTCTCGATAGACGATTAGCCAGCCATTAAATAGATCAGCTAGAAAGAGATCCGGTAAATGAAGAGATTGACCTTTATTTGGTGCATAGAAAAACTTTTGAGTGAGTTGTGCTAAGGTAGTAAAAAATTGCCGTCTTTTTTGATTGTCAATAGAAGCTGCTTCTAAGGGAGTTAAACCTAAAGAAGAAGCTACATCGCGCTCAAAATTAAACTGATCAGCGTTAGGTAAGCCCTTTAAGAAGTTAAGGCGATAGACCGTTTCATCTAAATCACTGGCAATAAAAAATTGAGACAGGGGTTCAGCTAGTGAGTAATCTACTAATTCCCCTGGCAAATGATGAGCATAGATGAAAAGCTGATCATCTATAACTTTAGCTTTTTTTTCTTTTTTTATAATAGTTAGAGGCTGGGCTTTAGTTAGATCAATGCCCTCTTTAAAAGAAAGAGAGATACTCTTGATTTCTGCTTGTTCTCTTTGGCTTTCTATTAGAATGCGTTCAGCTGCTAAAGCTGCTATCTCTTGCCAGCTAGCAAATAGCTCCTCTGTTAAAAGCTTAGTCTGTTCCATTTTGGAGAGATGATTGCCAATTTTGCGCATGGCATCTTTTAAAAAGTTAGAGGGTAGAGGAGTAGAACGATGTAAAGCATCGTGCAAAGACTGGATTTTGATCCATAGATTGAGGGTTAGATAATCTTCAGGACCTTCCTTATATTGACCTTTTAGCCATTTGACGAGGGATTGCACAGCGCAACTATTGGCCCGTTGCTGTCCGCCTGGATTAGTCGCTTGGATGATTCCTCTACCAGGCCAACTTTGCATCAGCAAGCGATAAAGATGCTCAATAGAAGGCTGAGCTGTAGCTAAGACAAGGTGCTCTTTTAATTGTTCGATAGGGGCACGCGGTCTTCTAAAACTTAAGATCAGTTGTAAATATTGACTATCTTTTAATTCCAATAGAGTCGTTTTGGGCAAGATAAGCGTGCGGTAAAAATAGTGGCGCTCAGCTGTTTGCTCATTAGCTAAATAAGGCGGATGATACTCTAATCCTTCGCCTGAGTTAGTGATCTGTAGAGTGACTTGATCCATGGTATCGAGCGCGAGTTCATAAAAAAGAGCATGACCACTATCGGGATGTGCATAACCGCCTGCAAAACTGACATAGCGCTCTTTTTTTAAGCGACTTAAGAGCTCATCTTCTATCTCTGTTAAAGTTGATGTAGAAGCAGGCACATAAAAGGCTTGTAACTGTTGCTGAATTTGGTTCGTGCGATGATCACTTGGACAGGCTTTGCAATAAAGAGTCAGATAGTGTTGGAAGAAAGTGACGGCATTGATTAGCTGATTACCTTCACCGCCACCGACGTAATCTGTTAGAAAAAATTGCAAAATGGCTAGATTAGGTTGAAAAGGGTCTGTATTTTTTACTATTGTATCAATGGCTGTCAGAAAATCAGCAGGAACTTGTTTTCTTTTTAAAAGTGTTGCGTTAGCTAAAGTCTGCGCACGTACCGCAGTTTGCGCTGTTTGTGCCTGTAGTGGATTTACACCAGGAGTTTCAATACTGGGAATCACTAAAGGTTTAGGGATAATAACCGGCTCAACTGGAATAGGTTCATTATTGAGAATAATAGCAGGAGAAACAGGCAAGCTCGCAGGAGGTGAGTTTTCAATTTCTGGTTCTTCTTGTTTTTCTTTATCTTTAGGTTTATTAGTTTCAGCTTCTAATAGTGTGATTAATTGAGCATGCTGACCGTCAGAAAAACGCTTATTATTCTTTAATTGATTAGTGATATCAATTTTAGTATAAATTTTTCCTTTAAACTTCCACTCTATTGGTTTATTATCTTCAATACTTTGTTTAAAATTATCAAATACCTTTTGAATAGCCGTATTTAGCTTAGTCCCTTTGCGATCTTTAATCCAAGAGATCACTCTCCCTATTAAATTAAAACGGTAGTGCCAATCAATTCCATTTCTTTTATTGACGTATAAACTACTTTTACTATGAAATAATAAATTGAAAAGACTGTTATTCATAAATATCTTAATTTAAATATAATAATATAAGTATTATAAAGATTAATAAAATATATCACAATAATTAATGAGAAAATTAGGAATAAAATAATTGAGTAGAAGAGAATTATATCAGTAATTCTCTTCTACGTTTTTAGCTAGAAGATTTAACAAACAGGGTTAATAGTTTATAAGATTAATTGAGAAATAGTTTTAATTTTAAAAAATTTCTAACCTTTTATTATTCGCTAGGCTTATTTTTCACTTTGTCTATAAACCAATCAAAATTGCGTTGTAGAGCATCCAACTGAAGTCTTGGCTCTAAAATGCGGTGTGTACTTCTTGGATAAGCCGCAAAGACAACGGGTTTTTTTGCTTTGCGAAGAGACTGATAAAACTCTAAGCCTTGGGAAAAAGGCACTCTTTCATCCTGCTCGCCATGTTGAATCAGTAAAGGTGTAGTCACTTGATGAGTGTAATAGATAGGGGAACGTTGAATATAAAGAGTAGATTTATCCCAAGGTTCGCCGCCTAAATAGTCGGACATGTAATGATGAATATCAGTCGTAGCGGAAAAACTCCACAAGTTACTCATCCCAGCTCCCATCGAGGCAGCAGCAAATTGATTAGTCTGGCTGACAATCCAAGCTGTCATGTACCCTCCATAGCTCCAGCCCATCACGCCCATGCGATGAGGATCAATCACGCCTTTATCAATTAAAGTATTTACGCCAGATAGTAGATCTTGATAATCATGGCCACCCCAATCAGCGCATACAGCCTGACGAAATTCACGACCATAGCCACAAGAGCCTCTAGGATTGGCTCGCAGGACAACAAAACCAGCATCCGCAAATGCAGCTAAAGGATAAATCCCGTAGTCTCCCAAAAAGTTCTCTGAGAATACTCCCATAGGGCCTCCATGAATAACTAATAGAAAAGGATAACGCGTGCCTGGACTATACTCTTTGGGATAGGTTAATAATCCTTCTATTTCGGTCCCATCCTCACTTTTCCAGCAAACCACCTGAGTTTGAGCCATTTTCCACTGTTTTAACTGTGCATTGACCTGACTTACTTTTTTTGGCTCAAAGATAGAGCAAGTAGTAACATGAGCTTCTGCGGCTTGTTCTAATGTTTCTAAAGATAAGCCTAACCATTTGCGATTTCGGCTCAATAGAGGGTTATTGAAAGTCCATTGGCCATCATCTAGCTGCGTAATAGTACCTCCATCCATAGGAATATTCCAAATAGCAAACTTAGTACGCAATGGTTCTAAATATAAAATGGATAAACCTTCACTAGATCAACCGAGAATAGAGGGTCCAACTAAGAAGGGAGACTCATCCGGTGTTTTTGGCAGGTCTTTAAATAGTCCATCAGATAGAGAATAAAGTGTAAGATGGCGTGTGAGACTGTAAGAGGCATGCTCATCACTCTTTAAAAATGCTAAGTGTTTTCCATCAGGCGAAAACTTAGGGATGGATTGATGTGGAGCTACCTTTGGCAAAGGTTGAATGTTTTTTGAATGGATATCGACTAAAGCAATTTGAGAATTTTTCCAGCGGCTATCTGGGCCAACCTCTGGTGTATAAGTAAAAGCGATGGTTTTATTATCGGGAGACCAGTCATACGCCTCTAATATGGTATGAAAATCAATTTCTCCTACTATATTGTAAGCAGATGGGGTAAGTATTTCGGGAATTTGTAGGCTAGGTTGCGCTTTAATCAAAAACAAATGAGAGATCGGATGCTTTTTAGCATAGCTATCCACTTCGTCAACAAGATTTGTATCTTTTGAAAAATGAGATGTTTCCTCTTTTTTAGCTACAAATGCTATCCTGCTACTATCTGGCGACCAAAGAAATGTCTCAATGCTATCCATTAGATCTGTGACTTGAATAGCTTCTCCACCCTCAGCTGAAATTAAATAAAGGTTATTGATACCGGCTTGTTTAGCAAGAAAAGCAATCCATTGGCCACTTGGCGATCAACGAGGAAAGGTCGCATATTGCTTAGAAGTAAGAGGAGTAGAAGATTGTAGATCATCGACTTTTGCTTTCCAAATTTGAGTTCGGTATTCATTCAACTCATCTTCTATTTTTACTTCTGTTACCGCATAGACTACTTCAGTTCCATCGGGAGAAACATCGACATGACTAACACCTTTTACTTTTAGGGTGGTTTTTGGAGTCCAAATAGCCTCTTCAGCCTGACTATAGTTAGAAGTTGCAACAAGTGCAATGCATAAGAAAGTCACCATTTTCAGTTTACAGGCTAGTTTTTTTGGCAATTTCATCGCTTAATTCCTTTATTATTTCTATTTCATTTTTTTTATCATGTTAATATAGATTAGATAGTTCACAGTAACAAGTATTTTTTTAAACTATCGTAGTTTCAAAATATTTTTCCTCATTAGACTAGTTAATCAGTTAAAGTAAGTCCTTAAAAGGAATAAGATGGCTAAAAAAAATTTTCAGTCTGGATGTTATTGCTAAATTGTTTACCAAAATGAAGTGCTGCCTCTGCTAAAAATGCCGAACGACTAAGGTTTAGTCGTCTTGCACGTTGATCTACAATACTAAGCACATCCTCAGGGAGTGTGATATTGATGAGGACAGTATGATGAGAGGGGACTTCAACGAGGAATGCAATAGTCCAGTAGTTCTCAGGGTATGGACATAATCTCTTCCAGGGTGCTTGGTTTTTTCTTCTTTCCGACCAAGCTAATTTCTTAGGCATATATACATATATACTTGTATGTAAACATTTTTATTATTATGTATTAGGTTTCGCGAATGAGTAAAGCCTAGGAGGGATTCCTTATGAGAGATAATGTAGTGAGACTGAGTTTTGACATATCTGTACATGAACATGCATTGCTAAAAGCTGCGTGTGCTGAGGCTATGATACCAATGAAAGATTTTTTGCATGATTTGGTATTGAGAGGAATACAAGAACTTAAGGAAAAGAAATCTTAAGAAAAATCAAAAGAGTCAAAAGCAAACAAGCTCGAGCCGAAGACTATTTTTGCTGATTGTGTAAAAGATGAAGCTTGAAGTCCATAAATTTTACACAAAGCATAATTATAGAGGATTTACATTCATGGGTGGAAAGAATTGGAAAAGTTTGTTTTATTGCGTTTGTGTTTCCTTCTTCCTATATTTTCCTTGTACGATTTTTTGCGAAATAACTCTTTCTTTTGACGAAGCAGTATCCAAAACTTTATCCCTTTCTCCCAGGCTTCGTATCGCTAGTAGCGAAATTAATGAAAAAGCTGGGGCTAAAATTCAAAGCTCGCTCTATCCAAATCCAGTAGCTGGTTATAGCGTTGAAAATATTTTTGGGAATAAGAATTGGCAGGGTTATTAACTGCTAAATAAAATATAAGAAAATATTTACAAATATATGGAGGAATGCATATATTTAAGGTATGAAAGTCAGTATTGGAAAATTAGCATTAGAACTCGGTGTTTCAAAAGACACTCTTAGACGCTGGGAAGCTGTCGGGAAAATTTCTTCTGAAAGAACGCCGCGAGGTCACAGAAGA
Organism: Parachlamydiaceae bacterium; assembly: GCA_965200675.1. GTDB lineage: Bacteria > Chlamydiota > Chlamydiia > Chlamydiales > Parachlamydiaceae > CBDAUP01. Next base: position 983,415 of record CBDAUP010000002.1, read on the forward strand.
TATGATCTTAATAAAGTTCTTGGAAAATTTCCACAAAAAGTTTTTTGTCAAAAACAAACAATGGTTTATGCGCGTGTTTCAAGTCGTGATCAAAAAAATGATTTAAAAAGACAAGTGGATTTGCTTTCCTCTTTTTGTGCAATACAGGGATGGACATTCGAAGTGATTCAGGATTTAGGATCTGGTCTAAATTACTCTAAAAAAGGACTTAGAAAACTTATCCAAAGTATTTGCTTAGGAAATATGGAGCGGTTAGTCTTAACACATAAAGATCGTTTATTAAGATTTGGAGCGGAACTTATCTTTTCTCTTTGCGAACAGTTTAGTGTAGAAGTCGTGATCCTTAACAAATCAGAAGATGCAACTTTTGAAGAGGATCTTGTCTCTGATGTTTTAGAGATGATCACTGTTTTTTCTGCAAGGCTTTATGGAGCCAGAAGTCGTAAAAATAAAAAACTCATAGAAAGGCTTCAAGAGGCAGCGCAAGCTTTATGAAAGACTCCATGCGCACTTATGAAACGCGAATTAGTCTAGATAACGTCTCTTTAGACATGCTTTCTTCTTATGCAGAACTTTTTGCTCAAGTCGAGCATCAGCTTTTTAAAAAAATCCTATCTAATGCAGAGCCTAACGCCTGTAAACGGGAATTCCTTCAACAATTTGGCATCACAGGAAGACAGTACAACGCCTGTAAAACAATTCTTCAAGGAAAGATTGATTCTATAAACGAAAAAAGAAAGACGCAAATTATCGATCTTCAAGAAAAAATTAAAAAACAAGATGCTAAAATAAAAAAGATAAAAAATCCATTTACTATTCATCATAAGAAACGCCATTTAAATCACTTAAAAACTAAACTAACACAACTCAAAGCAGATCAAGATCAAAATATTGTTCGCCTTTGTTTTGGATCTAAGCAACTTTTTCGTGCCCAATTTTTTCTCACAGAAAATGGCTATGCTTCTCATGAAGAGTGGAAACAAGCGTGGCAAAAAAGCAGAAGTTCAGAATTTTTTGTTCTTGGATCCAAAGATGAAATTGGAGGCAATCAATCGTGCACTGCTTTCTTACAAGAAGATGGCTCCTTAAATTTACGTCTCAGATTGCCCAATTCTTGCATTAAAAAAGAGGGTAACTATTTATGGATCAACAATTTTTGGTTTACCTATGGCCATAAAGAAATCGTCACCGCTCTTAAATCTAAACAAGCTCTTTGTTATCGGTTTAAAAGGGATGAAAAAGGATGGCGCCTATTTATTAGTGTCAATACAGCATCTGCTCCCCTTATCTCTGATGAAAAATTAGGCGTTATCGGAATTGACATTAATAGCAATCATTTAAGCCTTGTAGAAACTGATCGATTTGGCAATGCTATAAATAAACAAACCATCCCTCTCAATCTTTACGGCAAAAGCAGTCATCAAGCTAAAGCTCTCATTGGAGATGCCTGTAAAAAAATTGTCAAAACAGCCCAAGAAGTGCAAAAGCCCCTTGTATTAGAAAAGCTCAACTTCCAACAGAAAAAAAGCGCACTTAAAGAAACACGAGCTTCTTATGCCAGAATGCTTTCTTCTTTCGCCTATAACAGTATTTTAACCCATATTAAATCAAGAGCGCAAAAGCTAGGAATTGAAATCAAAGAAGTTAATCCCGCTTATACCTCAATGATTGGAAAAGTAAAGTATTCCAAACGTTATGGATTATCCATCCATCATGCGGCAGCACTTGTTATTGCGCGCCGCAGTTTAAGATTTTCTGAAAAGCTTCCCTCCCGTTTGATGGATATTCCTGATGGCAGAGGTGACCATGTCGCTTTACTCGTACCTGTAAGGAATCGGGTTGAACACGTATGGGCATTTTGGAGAAAGCTGAGTAAAAAACTCTCAGTGGTGCTTGCAGCACACTTTCGGACGATAAGAAATCGATCCATGAGCCCTCATGAAACGGCTTGTGTGATGTAAAACCCCAAAAGTTATCGGTGAGAGTCCGGTACACAAATCGTCAGATGAGCTGTTCTGCTGACGTTATTACTTAATAGGCTTTGCTTATATTTTCGTAATATTTTTTGAGCGGTGACCGTCGCTTTGATATATTGGTTCGACTTTCAGAAACACAACGTCAAGATGTTAAGGCATTAGGAAACCTACCAATTCCACTCCCTGTAAAAGAAAATTCTGGAAATAAGACCCAGGCGCACTTTCCTTATGTTCCCTTAAGTGAAATAGCTGAGCTCAAAGTTTCTGATGGTTTAAATGAAATTCGTAGAGAGGATGGAAAGCGTTTTATTGCTGTTCAATCCAATGTACGTGGAAGAGATTTAGGGTCTTATGTTGAAGAAGCTAAGAAAAAAATTCAAGATGAAGTCAAGATACCAGATGGATATTGGCTCAATTGGGGTGGACAGTTTGAAAATTTGATTTCAGCTAGACAACGTTTATATATTGTTGTTCCCATTTGCCTAGGACTAATTTTTCTTTTACTGTATACCGCCTTTAACTCAGTACGCTATGCATTATTAGTTTTTAGTGGAGTTCCTCTTGCTTTAACAGGAGGAATCATTGCTCTTTGGATAAGAGGTATGCCTTTCTCAATTTCTGCTGCTGTCGGGTTTATTGCCTTATCTGGAATAGCTGTTCTCAATGGACTCGTTCTCATCACATATATTAATCAGCTTCTCGGCGAAAAAGATGACTTTAATCTAGCCATCAAAGAAGGATCACTAACAAGGCTACGCCCAGTTCTCATGACAGCTTTAGTAGCTTCCTTAGGATTTGTGCCAATGGCACTTGCGACTGGAACAGGAGCTGAGGTTCAAAAACCTTTGGCGACAGTCGTTATTGGCGGCTTGATTAGCTCTACCCTTCTCACGCTAATTTTGTTGCCCGCTCTTTATCACACATTCTCTCCTCCTCACTATAAGAAAAGCAAATACTTACCTCCTAATGAGAATGGCAAATAAGCATGAATTTATTCCAAGATACCAAGTTTCGATGGCTTATCTTCTCTTTAGTCTTAGTGGCAGTATTTGAGATTTTGTCTTTACCTGGCTGGGACTTGTCCCATATCATTGCTATTCCTTTATTTTTATCTATTATTCTTTTTATTGGCCATCACCGATTGCTTGAAGGGTTTCAAGCCTTATTTTAGCTGAATTTCAAAAGCATCAATTTTCTAATGACAATTGCTGTGATAGGAGCTTTCTACCTAGAGAAATATGAAGAAGCCGCGATTGTGATTGTTCTGTATAACCTTGCCGAAAAACTTGAAGACTTTGGAATACAACAAAGTAAAACATCTCTTAGCAGCCTGGCAGAAAAAATGCCTAAAACCGCCTTAATCAAGGGAAGGGACTATCCTGTTCCGGTTAGTCAAGTAAAGATTGATGATGTGGTTGTTGTCAAGCCGGGAGAAATGATTCCTTTGGATGGCAAAGTTCTTTTTGGATTTACAGCGGTTGATGAAGCGACGATCACAGGCGAGCCTATTGCAAAAGACAAAATGGTAGGTAGGGGATTTCGTTTTTGCAGGGACATTGAAAAAATGGATTTATTACAAAAAGGAAGGAAAAATTGTCATCTTCATCTGCACTCACAAGGAAGTAGAAGGGGTAATAGGACTCTTGGATGAAGTCCGTCCAGAAAGTAAACAAGTAATCCTAAATATTAAAAGCCTTGGGATCGTTCCTATGATGTTGACAGGAGACAATCCAATATCTGCTCAAGCGATAGCTAAAATGATAGGTCTTACTGATGTGAAGTCTAGCCTTCTTCCCGAAGATAAAGCCAAAGAAATACAAACCCTCTTGGACAAGTACAAATCTCTCGCCATGGTAGGGGATGAGATTAATGATGCTCCAGCACTAGCTCTTTCTTTCTAGTTGGTATTACGATGAGCGAATTAGGAAGCGATACAGCGATTGAAGCCGCTTCTGTTGTTATTCTCAGTGACTATTTAAACAGGATTCCATTCTTCAGCCCTTAGGCCATGACTTACAGGACAATGACAATTTTATTGACTTATGTTGAGAATATCTTGGAAGGGCATAAAAAAGAACGGAAGAGGTAGGATTCGAACCCACGGACCCTTGCGGGACTTCTGTTTTCAAGACAGACGCAATCGGCCACTCTGCCACTCTTCCTAAAGAATCAAAATAAACTATGCCATAGCAAATTTTATTTCACAAGGACAATAATTAGAAGAAGTTTATTAAATAAAATTAAAATCAAGAGCTTCTCTAACTTTTAAAGAGAAGCTCTTTTGAAAGAGATTAAACGTTTTTAGAAATGTAGTAAGCAGCACTTGTAAGAAGCGCGCCACTTGCCAAGATAACGACTGCTGAGCCACATGATAAAGCACTACCTGCTAAGATAGCTGTTTTAGCGGCAATAGCTAAGGCACCACCTTGGAGGAATTGTTTAGCCGATAATTTATTTTTAAGAGCAGCTAAAGTAATTAAACTAAGAGTTAAACAGGTCATGTGTAGACCAAGCATTGGTAGAGGACTGATAATGGCAAAGATAGCTAAAGCAATAGGAGCAAGCTTTAAAGCAGTTACTGCATAAGGTTGCACAGATCTAGGAAGTTTTTTTACTAGTACATCACAATAATTAGAGTAGGTACTACTAATTTTAGTGAAGAGTTTTCCACCAACAGTAACAGCTATTTTTGCTTGTTTATTGATTTCAGTATCTAAATTAGTTAAGGTCTTTTGACAGAAATTGATAGGAGATGTCATATAATTAATCCTTTATTTAAATTTATTTATTATCATAGTGATGATTTTAATCACTTTCATAAAATAATAAATTATTGATTAATTAAAATCAAACTAAATGTATTAAATTAATTAAGTTTATTATATTAAGATATAATATAATAAACTTAATGGAAAATTAATTTTTTACTTGATTAGCGTGTAGAAGGAGCGCCGCTACTGGAAGCGAGTGGATCGCTAAATACAAAGGAAGGCTAACGGGATAAGTCAATACAGTCAACGCTACACCTGCGGTAGCCGTTGCTACAGAAAATACTGTACTAGCTGCATAACCTAATGCTAAAGATTGATATATTTCTTTAGTTTTCAATTGATTAGCAATAAATACACCTGTAACAATGATAGGAAGCTTTAATAATAAAAGGGGAAAAGAAAGAGGCAAAAGAAATGAAAATACAATTAATGCCAAAGGTAGTATTTTTAAAATAGTACTAGTAACAGGACGTAAAGTAGGAGGTAGATAAGAGACAATCCTATTACTACCTCTTAAATAAACCTTTGGTAGAGACAAAATAGCAGTTAGTGTAGCAGGTATAGCTTTTTCGAAAAAACCAGGTGATGGATGATGAGAAATGCGATTGGAACTATCCATATTAAAATCCTTTATTATTGTTTTATAAAATTAGTAAGATAAAAAAATAATAAAGAATTAATTTATTTATTTCAATATAATTGCTTATTTAGATACTTATTGTTTAAATAGTGAATGTAAGCCTCTACTGTAAATTGTTGGCCTGTAATTTTTTTGAGGAGTTCTTGACTAGTATAGCGACGCCCATGGCAATAGACTTGCCTTTGCAACCACTCTTTGATAAATAGCAGCTCGCCGGTAGAAACACGCGTTTCCCAATCGGGATGAGCTTGAGCAAAAGCTGTAAAAATATGCGAAGCATAGAGGTTGCCTAAAGTATAGGTAGGAAAATAACCAAAAGCGCCCATGGACCAATGAATATCCTGTAAGCAACCTTCTGTGTGACTAGCAGGCGTAATGCCTAGTAACTCTTGCATTTTAGCATTCCAAGCTTCCGGTAAATCTCTGACAGCTAATGTACCCTCGATTAAAGCTACTTCTAGTTCAAAGCGCAAAATAACATGCAGGCTATAAGTCACTTCATCGGCTTCTACGCGAATAAAAGAGGGTTCAACTTTGTTGAGTGCTCGATAAAAGTCAGATAGCGAAAGGTCATCTAATTGACCTTTAAAAGTCTCTTTCAATAACGGTAGATAGTATTGCCAAAAGGGTAAACTCTGACCAATGCGCGTTTCCCAAAAACGCGATTGGGATTCGTGGATACCTAAAGAGATCGCTTCGCCCAGCGGAGAGCCATACTGTTCGACCGGTAAGCCCATTTCATATAAACTATGGCCTGCTTCATGGAGAATCACCGAGATATTGCTGATCAGCGAAGTCGGGTGGATACGCGTGGTAATACGGCTATCGGTCGGATGACAAGCGGAAGAAAAAGGATGAGTCGACAGATCTAAGCGTCCTTTGTTTTTATCATAACCCATTTTTTCTAATAACTGCTGGCCAAAAGCTAATTGTTTAGCCTGATCAAATTGACCCTGTAAAAGAGTATCATCGAGCTGTTTAGCACCCTTAATTTTTTTGAGTAGGACCATGAGTGCTGCGCGCAACGAAGAAAAAATTGTGCGAATTTCACTTGTTTTAATGGAGGGTTCATAGAGATCGAGTAAGGCATCATAGGGATGCTCCTCATAACCGAGATACTCAGCTTTTTGACGTGCTAATTGAATTAGCTTATCTAAATAAGGCGCAAATTGTTGAAAGGCATTATCTTTTTTAGCTTGGCGCCAGACTAATTGTGCTTGAGAGGCTAGCAATGCAAACTCCTCTACAAAAGAGGAGGGAAGCGCCACATCTTTAATGTAATCGCGCTGCCAGGCTTTAACTGCAGCTACTTGAGCTGAGTTTAAGTCATGAGCAATTAACTCCCCAGTTTTAAGATCAATTAATTTAGCTAGTGCATTAGCAAAATCTTGACTTGTCTTTTGCTGATGTGCGAGGCCAGCTAAAGCTTTTAGCTGTTCACCGCGAATGCCAGCGCCAGCTGCCGGCATATAAGTCTCTTGATCCCATTCTAATAAAGAGGAAATACCCGTTAGCAAGCGTACTTGATAAGAGAGCTGATGCAGTGTTTGATAATCTTGATGAGAATGAGACATAAAATTTCCTCTAAATTTAAAATTTCTTATCATAGTAAAGAGATCAAAATTTCAACGCAATGTATGAGATTCTTCATAGACAAAGATGCGCTGGATACGGGGTCCTAAACAGGTAATCAATTCATAAATAATAGAATTGCCGGAACTAGCTAGCTCTTCGGGAGACAGATAATGACCATGTTCATCTTCACCAAAAATGAGCACAGGATCGCCTATGCCTACTTTTGGAATGTTTGTCACATCGACCATCATGAAATCCATGCAGATTTTACCTACCATGGGCGCTCTTTTACCATGAATGATCACTTCTCCTTTTCCACTATAGGTGCGATGTAAGCCATCAAAGTAACCAATCGGCAGCACGGCAATTTGCTGTTGACCCTCTTTGACTTCATAACTGCGGCCATAACTGATCGTTTCACCAGGTAGACACCGATTAATGCCTACTACCCGTGAAATTAAGGAGAGAGCTAAGCGCAATTCTAAATTTTGACGCACGGGTTCTGAAGAGTAGAAGCCATAAATAGCTAACCCTACGCGTACCATGTTGTATTGAGGAAAATTAAAACGGGCTACGGCAGCAGAATTAGCTGCATGTTTCCAAGGTACTGTGATACCATGATAAGTGAATGTTTCAATGATCGCATCAAAAGTTTTAGCTTGTTGAAGAGTAAATGTATCCTCTTCAGGATTGTCTGCACAAGCAAAATGCGTCATGATCCCTTCTAATAGTAATGAGGGAAAACTTACAATGAGCTGGGCTAAGGAAAGGGCTTCTTCTGGTCGACAGCCAAAGCGGCTCATGCCTGTATTAATATGTAAATGAACTTTAATCGTTTTATTTTGACGCAAACCCTCTCTAGCTAAAGCTTCAATAAGATTAATATCGCTGACACCTACCTCTAAATCCCATTTAGCTACTTTAAAAGCTTCATAGGGAGCGGCATTGATTACGAAAATAGCTTGCGCAACTCTAGCTCTTTTTAAAATGACCGCTTCATCGACATAGGAAACACCCAAAATGGCAATCTGACAAGTCGCTAAAAAATTGGCCATGCGCACTTCATCTGTTCCATAAGCTAAAGCCTTGACCATAACCAGGATACGCGTTTGATCCGGCAAGCGCTGGCGAATAGTGGCTATATTGGATTGAATAGCTGGAAAATTGATAAAACAGAAGGTATTACAAAGGCTATCATTAAAAGCTTTGATTAGAGTATCGAGCTTTTCTTTTTTAGGGCCCTTAATTAAAACTATATCCTCTTTTTTTATATTTAATTGAAGACAAGCAAGCGCTTCTTGATAATTGACGCAAGCTGTAATTTCCAATTCAGGTTTGGCTAGTTGAATTTCTTGAATAAGAGGGTTATAAGGGTAAGGACCTACTAAAAGTAGCCAATCAATCCCGGCTTGATCAATCGATTTGCCAATTCGCTGATAATCTTTGGCTATATGCTGTTTATCGCCTCGCATGCCTTGAAAGAGAAATATTTTTCTTCCTGGAGAAGGCATCTGTTTAAAGTAGTTAAGCGCTTGCCTAATCGATTGGGGATCGGAGCAATAAATATCATTGATAAAAGTCGGTCCAGCTGGCGATTTCCAAATCTCTGTGCGCATTGGTTCAGGGAAATAATGTGTTAAAGTTTGACCAATTGCCTCTGCTGAGACCTCTAACAACCAGGCAGCTTTAATAGCCATATTGACTAAATCCATGAAATAGTAAAATCCACCTGTAATTTGGCTTTTATAGGAGGGACTGTTTGGAAAATCAATTTGGTAACTTCTCTCCGAAGTCTGTTCAGTTGAACAAAAATAGGCATGGGGCAGGGAGGGGAGAGCTTTTGCCCAACTAAAGTAGGGTGCTTGCATTTGATTAACGAGAGTATGTAAAAGTGGTTCTTCCGGAAAAAGAGCCCAGCCTGTTAAAGAAGGGGTTAAAAAAAACTTCATCATCTCTTTAGCTATCTCAAGCTTAGTGCCTAAAGTCGTTTGATGTTTTCTGCCTATAGGCGTTAAAATACCATACGTTGGTTCACAGATAGTTACTAAGCGATCCATTTCATTTTTTTCCGAGATGCCAACTTCAATGATAGCTAGTTCATGCCAACTTTTAATTGTAAAGAGGCTAAGAGGTACGCCAATTTGACTATTGAAGCTTTCAGGGGAAGCGGCTACCTGTTTATCCACACTTAAGAAGCTAGTCAGTAGATCTTTGACCATAGTCTTGCCATAAGAGCCAGCTACCCCTAATATTTTAGCTTTTAAGGTTTGGCGATAAGCGCTAGCTATTTCCTGAAAAGCTTTGAGCGGATCTGTAACGCGAAGAAGTTTTAATCCCTCTATTTGGTATTGAGGCTGCCAAGAGCGATGGACAAGGGCATAAAGGGCGCCTAATTGAGCTGCTTGATCTACAAATTGATGTCCATCACTTTTCTGACCCTTTAGAGCGACAAATAAGGCATGAAAAGAATCAATTCTTTGAGAATCAATTGTGACTTGGTCAATTAAAGCAGGTAGAGAGAGGTCTCCTCCAGCTGCTGCAAAACCTGGCCATTTTCTTAAATCAAAAGGGTCCATTGCGCGCGACTTTTTAATTAGAGCTTAGCAAATCGCCAACTAAAGAAGCCAAAGAATAATCCAAAAGGAAGCAGAATAGCAAGCCCAGGAGAAAGGAGCTGCTTTTTGCCTAAAATCAAAGCAGCATCTAGCAAAAGATAGACCAAGACTAGCCCAAAGATAGAGCTAGCATAAATAAAAAAAATGGGCAGTTGCCGTTTATAACTAATACAAATAGAGGCTGGCCCTACAATAGCTATTAAGCATAACCAGGGAATAAGCAACTTATAATAAAAAGTAGTGAGGAATTCAGCTTGTCGTTCATTTATCGGGCCAGAAGTCTGTTTTATTTTCTGTTTAAGGAGGGTCAAAGAAAACTCTTCGGATGCATTTAAGGTATTCACTAAGATGGCAGAATCAAAAATTAGCTGAGGAAATTCTTGAGAAGGAGCTGAGTAGTTGAGAATTAAAGCGCCTTCTTTATCTCTAACAAAGTAATCTACACATGTACCTAAAGGTATTTGAGAGCTAGAATGCAAGTATTTAATGTGATACACTTCTTGAAGATTGGGAATCCAATAAGTATCAAAAAAGTAAGACTTGAGAGCATCAAAATATAAAAATAGAAAGATAGAGCCATCTTTTAAAATGAGATGTTGAGCACTAGTAGAAGTTTGAGAAGAGGCAAGGCTCCTCTCTTCTTTAAAATGACGTCTTTCATGAGAAGCTCTTAAATTTTTAAGGGCATCGGGTAGCAGCCATTCAGTATTCACATACAATAAACCTACACAAGCAAGACCTATCAATAAAAAAGGACGTAAAAGTAGCTTAATTTTAAGACCCGCTGCCATCAAGGCTAAAAGTTCGTGATGAATATGAAAATTAATGACTGTTTTAATCGTAGAAATTAAGAGAGCAAAAGGAAGAAGAACTTCTAGCTGCTTAATGAAATCGCAAAAATAGTAGAGGAGAAACTCATCTAACTGAAAAGAGGTAGCATAATAGAAACGATTAGCATGATTAGAAAAATCGATTAGAATATATAAACTATAAAAGCAAAATAAAAAGAAAATAAATACTTTAAAAAACTCTTTAAAAAAATACCTTTCCCAAAGGCAACTGAAAGGGAATAAAAATAGAGGAAAAGCTGCCAAACGTTTGTGATTTATACTATTCAATTCCATTTACCACTCGTCTTAAAGCGACTAGCGAACTGAAAAAAATCAGGCAATGAGGAGCTAAATAAAATAAAGAGGAAAGAAAAAGTTGCTGATTAAATTGTTTAGCAGCAAAAAAAGTAATAAGGTAAAAAGCTGTTAAACTCACGACAATAAAAAGCCTATGATTAGAATAGTAGCGACTAATACTCATGCCAAAAGCAGCTCCCATTAAGGAAAAAGTAAAAACTGCTAAAGCAACTGAACTTCGACGTAAAATTTCTGAAATAATGCCATTGATAGCATCAGTAATAGATTTTTGATCATTTTTAGAAGATAGAGAAGAGATCGGTTGTTGAGCAGCTTGCAAAGCTAACTTTTCTTTTTTCCATTTAACATTTAACTGTGCTAAACTGAGATGATCATTATGAATCGTCATTATTTTTTTTTGAATAAGAGAATTAAAATCGGATAGGGTTGTTTCGACGGTGTCCATATTTTCTACTAAGATAGAATCAGGCATTTCAGTAGAACTAGGGTTGAGGATGGTGAATAGGGTCACAGCTTTTCCTGAAAATTGATTGCTCGAAGCAGTTAAGTTTTTAGCTAATAAAACATGGAGGCGATTGTGCGTATGGTTGGGAATAGCTAAGATTACATCAGAAGCTGATTCTCCTATTTTATTCAAACCTAATGTATGAAAAAAAAGACCTTTGAGTTTTAAGACTTGTTTATTTTGCAACAGGACTAGAGGACTAATTAAACGCCATTCATCTTTTAAAAGAGTCGTGGTTAAATGAGAATGTGTTGCTAGTTCTGATATAATGTAAAAATTGACTAAACCCATCAAAGCAGCTCCCATTAGAATAGGAGTTAAAATTTGGCTGATCGAGATACCCGATGCGCGTAAAGCAGTCAGTTCATGGGTAGTTGAGAGACGTTGAATTAAGAGAATAGTAGAAATCAGGGCAGAAATAGGTAACACAATAGGTAAGATATAGGGAATTTGATAAAGTGCAAAAAAGATAATAAAGAGAGGACTTGGTCCTAAAGTTGCAAAATTGGCAATCTCATCTAAACGCGTCGTCATGAGCACAGCTATAAAAGCTAAAATAGCTAAACTAAGCACGCGAAAATAATGAATTAATAAATAACGCCAGAGAATGGGCACACTCTACTCAATACAAAATACTTAAATAGTAATGATACAAAAATAGTTAATTTGCTACAACTCTGGACAACTAGTAAAAGCAAAAAATTAAAGATCCATTCTTTTTAGATTTTTAGAAAAAATAGATTTCACGCAACGCAACATTTATTAACTACAAGCTTGTAAGCTTGGTATTAAAAGGAGGATTTAAGTGGATAAAGTCTGGTACATCACGTTTGACAATAATAGAGAAAATCCAGAACATAAAGAGGGTCCTTATGCTATCTTCGACGTAAAAACACATCCTAAGGTCACACCTGATACACTTGTATGGAAAGAGGGATTTACTCAATGGGTTCCTTTACGTGAAATTACAGAGCTTCATTCTATTTTTGAGGATCAACAAACGGATTCGATAGATACACCTATTATTCAGGGTTTACCCAAAAAACCCTTATTAGGGGAAGATGAGATTGTCACTTTACCTTATGAACCACCTACCTTTTACTTCTGGATCTTTATTGCACTGCTTATTGCCCTTTATACTTTTTATCGTCTATTTTACGCAGTTTAATGATCCAGCAAATCTGTTTTGATTTTCTGAAAATTCATCTCAATCCTCAAAGACCCGTGCTATTAGGTCTATCTGGTGGGCCTGATTCTTTAATGCTCTACCATCTTTTGCTAAAGTATCGTTTAGAGGCGGGCCTAAAATTTGGAGTAGCCCATATCGATCATGGTTGGAGAAGCGAAAGTGCAAGAGAAGCTAGCGACTTGCAAGCACGCGTACAAAAAGAAGGGGTAGCCTTTCATCTTAAAAAGCTGGATCCTTTACAGATTAAGGGTAATTGGGAGGCAGTCTGTCGTTTAGAACGATTGCATTTTTTTAAAGAGCTATGTGATACCTATCAGTATCAGGCCGTTTTATTAGGCCATCATGCGGATGATCAAATAGAGACGATCATCAAACATCTTTTCGAAGGCACTTCTCTGCCTTTCTTAACGGGTTTAAGAGAAGAGACTATCCTAGAGGGTCTTAATTTAGAGGGTCTTACTCTCTGGCGTCCTCTTCTTACGCTAAGTAAAAGCCAAATTTTAAGTTGGTTGACAGCCCAAAAACTGTCAGCTTTTGAAGATCATACAAATAACGATCCATGTTTTTTAAGGGCCAGATTGCGCACAGAGCTGCTTCCTTTTCTCACGCAGCAATTTGGTAAAAATATTGGAAAAAATATAAAAAAACTAGGTCAAGAAGCAGCTGATTTACAAAGTTATTTAAACCAGCGCCTTGCTACCTTGATCGAAAAAATAGAAAAGGGCTGGTTAGGTTACTGGTTAGATCTAACGGTAGAGCCCCATTTAGCTATTTTAGAAGCAAAGTACCTAATTCGCAAGTTTTGTCAGTTAGATAAACTGTATCTTTCCCATGTTTGTATTGAGCTAGCTGCCAAATTTTTAATAGAAGGTAGAGCAGATTGTCAAGTAGAAGGCTTAAAGCGCATCCTTTATATCGATAGGAAGCGCCTTTTTCTACCTTTTATATCCATGGACTTAGTTAAAAATATTAAGAATTTAACATTAAGAGAGTTAAAAGCAAGCCCTCAAATGCTGCCTCTTTCTCTAAATTCCTCATTGAATTCCTCTTTAAGTTTAGCTAGAGGAGATTGGCAAGCTCAGCTAATAGTAATAGAACAGTCAAGTCTTGAGCATCCAGCAATAAATGAAAAAAGGGGATGGCAAGCCATACTAAGAGGAGAAGTTGAGGCGTTCTTACCTTTAGATAAACCTTACGCTGATAACTTGCAAATAGGAGAGCCCCAGCTTACCGCTTCTTATCAGGGAAAAACGAGTTTATCAAAATGGTGGACAGCTCATAAGATACCAGCTTTTTTAAGACAAAAATTTCCTGTGATTTGGCAAGACCAGCAAGTCATCCATGAGTTTTTAACAGGTAGAAGTTACTATTGGAAAGATCAAAGCCGTTTTTGGTTAAAAATCTCATTAAAGTTCTTGTAGTCTAATCTCATCTAAGTCAAAGATGAATTTTAAAGGTAGTTAAGTAAAAGATATAATAAGCTCAGATTTTTTGTCTTTAACTTATAGAGAGTATGTACAAGCAAGTAGAGAGTTTTAAATTCCAAGTTGAACTTGAATAAGTCATTATGTTAGAATGACTAGAAAGTAGCTGAAAGAAAGAGGGTATTATCTAAACTTTTGTAAGTTAGATAGTTATTAGACGATTTTAAAAACTGCACTTTGTATTCCAAGGTACGTATGAACGATGATAAAAAACAAGATTTTAAAAAGAATTTCCCCAATGGCATCATCTGGCTATTGATGGCCTTCTTTTTATTTGTTCTTATGATGCAAAACTTCATTGATACAAAAGCTGCTAAAGTTTCATTTAGTTACCAGCTTGAGCATCTAGTCAACTTACAGCTGATTCAGCCAGAAGATAGTCATAAAACAGCAAGTGATAATCTAGTTACGTTCAGTGGAAAATTCCGCGATCGTTTAACAGATGAAGGTAAGAATCGTTTTAAATATCTAGAACTTTTACAAACTAGCCATGAAGTAGTAAATAATCAAGAAAAACTTCAAAAAGATCTCATTGCGCAAAAAGAAAAAGTCATGGCCTCAGCTAATTGGTTTTTAGCTTTAACTGGCCTACCTTTACCTACTGAGGGCTATGCAATTAACGATGAGCGTTTTGATACGAATGGAAAAAAACTCAGTCTGATCATTAGTGAACCTGTCAAGAAAATGAGTTATAATCTCACGGATCTACAGCAAGAGCTGACTAATTTAAATCCCTCTGCCAAGTCTATGGCCTCTTTTAGTCATGCTTTAACAGAACTCATCGCTGGTTTTAGATCTCCTTTGTTGGGAATTGGAAATGAAAAAATTAAACAACAATTAAAAGAAATAGATCATTCAATTGTAGTAGCCAATGAGAAAAACTTCTCGGCAGCTCAAAAAATGGGGATTTATGAAACTGTTTTAAATGGATTACAATCGGTCACAGAAGAGTTAAATCAGGTCGAAGATCATGTCCGGTTAGCTAAACTGCGTAGTATAAGAAATTATAAAGAAATATTAGATGAACTCAATCAACTTAATCTCAAATTTGAAGATAATAGCATCCAGCTAGAGAAAGCGCGCCAAAATGTAGAGCATGTTATTTGGTTTTTTAATAATAAAGAGCTGTCGACCCGTTCATTAGAAAAACAGGATGTTGAGCAATTTAATCACTGGTTTTTGAATGCTAAAGAGGAATGGGAAAATTTTGCGACCAATCGCGGCGGTTTTTTCAAAGCACCGGATCAGCCCCTCAATGCCGTAATGGAGAAAACTTTTAAGAGTGAAGAATTAGCTCCTAATTACATGAATTATTTAGTGACCTTATTGCCAGTGCTCATTGTTATTTTAGTGCTCTATTTTATTTTTGCTCGCCAAATGAAGGGTATGGGTAATAATGCAATGAATTTTGGCAAGTCCCCAGCTAAAATGATGGCTAAGGGAAATAATAAAGTGACCTTTAAGGATGTAGCAGGAGCTGATGAAGCGATTGAAGAGTTGCAAGAGATCGTAGAATTTTTAAAAAGTCCTCAAAAATTTACTTCTTTAGGTGGACGCATTCCCAAAGGTGTATTGTGCATTGGCTCTCCGGGAACTGGCAAAACATTAATTGCCAAAGCAGTAGCTGGTGAAGCAGATCGACCTTTCTTTTCTATTTCCGGTTCTGATTTTGTCGAGATGTTCGTAGGCGTAGGAGCTAGTCGTATTCGCGATCTATTCAATGAAGCTAAAAAACAAGCACCCTGTATTGTATTTATTGATGAAATTGATGCAGTAGGTCGCCATCGTGGAGCAGGTGTTGGAGGAGGACACGATGAAAGAGAACAAACTCTGAATCAATTACTCGTTGAGATGGATGGATTTGATACCAATGAAGGAGTCATCCTAATTGCTGCTACTAATCGTCCTGATGTTTTAGATAAAGCGCTATTGCGTCCCGGTCGTTTTGATAGAAGAGTCATTATTTCCTTGCCTGATATTAAAGGTCGCTATGATATTTTAAAGGTTCATGCTCGTAAAATTAAAATGGATACTTCAGTTAACTTAATGGCTATTGCTAGGGGTACTCCAGGGTGTGCTGGAGCTGATCTAGCTAACCTGTTGAATGAAGCTGCTTTACTGGCGGCACGTAATGGTCGATCAGCTGTAACGATGAGTGAAATTGTAGCAGCTAGAGATAAAGTCTTGTTTGGCAAAGAAAGACGTAGTTTAGAAATGGATGATAATGAGAAAAAAACGACAGCTTATCATGAAGCGGGTCACACTGTCGTTAGTTTAATTGTAACTCATTCTGATCCAGTTGAAAAGGTTACTATTATTCCGAGAGGAATGTCTCTTGGTTCTACGATGTTTTTACCTATCAAAAATAGAGTGAGCTACTGGAGAAAAGAGTTGTATGATCGCTTAGCTGTACTAATGGGAGGACGCGTGGCAGAAGAAATTTTCCTCAATGATGTTTCTAGTGGCGCGCAGCAAGATATTGAACATGCTACTTCTCTTGCTCGTCAAATGGTTTGTGAATGGGGCATGAGTGATAGGTTAGGTACGGTGGCTTATGATGAGCGTACGGATTCGGGTCGCTATTTGGGCATGAATAATTATCACGAGAAGAAGTATTCTGAAGTAACAGCTATTGCTATTGATGATGAAGTGCGCAGTATTTTAGAAACAGCGTATCAATTAGCTAAGAAAATCATCATTGAAGCACGGGAACAAGTGGAAACAATGGCTATGATGTTAATTGAATTTGAGACATTAGATGCTGAAGATGTGAAAAAAATCATCAATAAAGAGTGGAGTTCTGAGGATAAAAAAGGGCGTTTAAAACAAGCAGCGGAATTAAACAAAAAAGCTCCAATTATACCGCCGCCTTCTCCTTTTGATCCCTTACCTCCTGTGGTTTCTACAACCGAGGCTCCAATTGTTCAAATTACTTAATCTTAAATCAATGGATTGATGTTAAATGGTTAATAGAAAAAAGGGTATAATCAGCTAAATTTATGGTAAAAAGTTCGATGGATAGAGTAAAAAGAATAGTTTAAAAAGATAAATTTTTAAGATTCTGTTGCTCTATGTGATAAACACCTGCAGTTGACTGACCGATATGACTTTTAGAAAGAAAACCAAGCACTTGCTCAGCAGTCATAAAGTAAAACAGAGACCCTTCAACTGTACCTCCCACTGATAATCCCATATCAAAGGTAGCCATTGCTACTAGATTGTGAGCTTGCGTCGTCGAGTTAAAAACTAAGGCAATTTTACAGCCTAGACCCTCTATAAATCCTAAATTAGCAGTTGTGCCGATAGCCACTCCATTCAAAGAAGCAGCACTAGGTAGTTTCCCCCATATTAAGCCTATAGCTCCACGGGCACTTACTCCTCCTCCTTCTCCTATGCCAATGCCTGCTTGGCCAAATCCTCCAAAAGCCCAAGAAATTTCATAGTGAGTAGTAGTAGTTTTAGCTAGTTTGTCAAACTGTTCTATTTCTATAGGGACTAAAATCAAAGTTATTAAAGCAGCTCCTCCTAAACCTACAATGTGGTTTCCATTGCCGCTAATTCCTAAACCCATAATAATTCCTACAGGAATCAAGTCTTGCACACCAATCGAATGATGGGAAGTTGCATAATCCTGTGCTTGTTGAGTCGTCGTAGCCAGCACTGTTTTGAATTGTGTGGGGTTACCTAATAAATAGGTTGAAATCTCCTTGCTCCATCTAAGAGGGACATGGTATTTCGTCATTTTCCTGTATAAAAGCTGATTAAAATAGGATATGAGCTGATACTGCGCATCTTCAGCAATATCTGGCCAGCCTTTTTTTGTATAAATATAATGCTCATCTTCTGTTATTTCTAAACTCTCTACTTTTAAGTTAGGAGCACATAAAGCAAGAGAGACAGAAAGAATAACTAAAAAGTGTAGTTTCATTTAAAATTTAACCTTTATGTAATAGGTATAGCTAAAAGATGCTTGACTTGAAGAGTTATTATTCATCTGGATCTACGGTATAACCTGGCACACCATCAAACTTATAGAGATTTTCTAGTTGGGTATACTCTAACTGTTGTTGAGCTAGACGGTTTAAAAGCTGATCCAAATCCTGATAAGTTAAGAGTTGAGTTGTTTGATTAACCATAAAGCGACAGCGCCAGGTATCAGAGCAAACTGTTTCAGGCAATTTGTGAGGCCAGACTTTGACGCCTCTATTCGTAATCATAGTTAGCTTAAGAGTCTCATTTTCTACTTGGCAAATTTTTTCATATAGAGCTTCTATCTCTTCCAAGCCATAAATAAAGATATCAGCTCCTACTAATTTTTTAGAAACGACAGATTTTTTAGAAAATACGGGAGCGCTTATTTTTTCTTTGGCCAAAGAATAGCTCACCTCTTTTAATGTTTGGGGTAATTGACCCAATCTTTTGATCACGGCTTTTCCAAATTCTTTGGTTCCTACTTGTTGCTTGCTAAGATTAGCTTTGAAGATATCGTAAGTATGAATGCCTTCTTCTAATGTTTTTAGCCAGGCATTATGGATTAAAGCTGCTGCCTGCGGTTGATTGAGATGATTCAGCATGAGAATAGCTGCTAAAATTAATCCTGAGGGGTTAGCTAAGTTTTGTCCAGCTCTTCTAGGAGCAGAGCCATGAATAGCTTCAAACATAGCATGTTTTTGACCAATATTAGCTGAACCAGCTAGACCGACAGAACCTGCAATTTGAGCTGCTACATCAGAGAGAATATCGCCATAGAGATTAGGCATGACAATCACATCAAAAACAGAGGGAGTATCAGCTAGTTTAGCAGCGCCGATATCGACAATCCAGTGCTCATGTTGAAGAGAAGGATAAAGAGGAGCTATTCGGTCAAAAGTTTTATGAAAAATTCCATCGGATAATTTGAGGATATTATCTTTAGTAAAACAGGTGACTTTTTTACGGCCATTAGCTAGAGCATACTTAAAGGCATAGTCGATGATTCTCTCACATCCCTCTTCCGTCATGATTTTTAAAGCGTGATAGGTACTTGGCGTCTGGCGATATTCGATACCTGTATAGAGATCCTCTTCATTCTCACGTACGATGACTACATTCATGCCAGGATGTTTAGAATCTACAAAAGGATGATAGGCAATGCAAGGGCGAATGTTGGCATAAAGCCCTAGGGAAGTGCGAATTGTTACATTTAAACTTTTAAAACCTCCTCCTTGGGGAGTTGTAATAGGAGCTTTTAAAAAAGCTTGTGTCTGGCGAATCGTTTCCCAAGTAGCTGCGCTAATGCCGCTTTTTTCTCCTTTTAGGTAAACTTGCTCTCCAATTTCAACGGGGTGAATAATTAAATTAGCACCTGAATGAGCCAAAATATCTAGAGTAGCATCCATAATCTCTGGACCGATACCATCGCCTTTTGCAATAGCAACAGTTGCAACTTCATTAGGTAGAGGGTGAAGAGACATCTCTAAAAAAACTCCCTTTTAGTCACTTAAAATTTAAATTAAATTTTTCTTCATTTTAAATCTATGAATAACAACGATTAAAAACTTAAAAGGAGGGCAAAAAAGAAAATAAATAGAGAGAGAAAGCGAATAGCTTGTAAATATATCGGACCTGCGCCTAAAATTTTTTATAAACTTTCTATCTAGTGTGAGAAAAGATGTTGCCAAAGATAAATGAAATCGCGTTTTTATTGGAAAGACAGCAAGAAGCACTTAACCATTTTTTTAAAACGATGGCAGTTTCAGCATTAGAAAATTTTATTCATACTTTACAGTTTTGTCAAGGAACTTTAGTTTTTTCAGGAGTGGGCAAAAGTGCGCTTGTAGCTGAAAAAATTGCAATGACACTTTCCTCTACAGGATCAAAGGCCTTTTTCCTATCTCCTACCAATGCTCTACATGGAGATATTGGCATGACTTCAGCACAAGATATAGTGATTATGTTGAGCAAGAGTGGAGAAAGTGAAGAGCTCTTACAGCTGGTTCCCTTCATACGCAATCGAGGTATAAAAATTGGAGCTATTTTAACTAATCCTCATAGTCGCTTAGCTAAAGCTGCCGATTTTACTCTTATTTTACCCAATGAAAAAGAGTTATGCCCCTTTGATATAGCACCTACTACCTCAGCTGTTATTCAGATGATGATAGGGGATATCCTTGCGATTGCGTTGATGAAATTGAAAAAATTTTCATTAGATGATTATGCTAAAAATCATCCAGCAGGACGCATTGGCAGACGACTAATTATCCGTATCAAGGATTTGATGATTAAAGAAGCAGCTTTACCTCTTTGTCGAGGAGAGGATAAATTATTTAATATTTTAGTTGAGTTATCTAATAAGCGTTGCGGTTGTATTTTAGTCACTAATGAGCAGTTAGATTTGCAGGGAATTTTTACAGATGGAGATTTAAGACGTGCTCTACAGCAACATGGAGCTACAGCTCTCGATTTTGACATCAAAAATTTAATGAATAGTTCTCCACAGTTTATTTCTCATAATGAATTAGCTTGGGATGCATTGCATTTAATGGAAGCTGATCAAAAACATCCCATTATGGTTCTACCAGTGCTAGATGAAAATAAAAAATTATGCGGTCTTATTAAAATGCATGATATTGTTCAAGCAGGTCTCTAAATAAATTGACAAAATAGGCTAAATTTATCAGTTTAATAAAATGAGTGAGAAAAACAGCCAAGTTATATTTTAATCAAAAGGTAAAAATGGATACAGGTCACTTTTTTTTTAGCGATAATTATAATCCTTTCTTAGATCCTAATTTTTTAGAATATAAAGAAGTAGAAGATTATTTAAGAACAAATAATAAAGAACTTAATAGTTTCGTTAATATAGATTATAAGAGTGAGCAACAAACCAATAGTAGTCAAAGATTAAATAACCTTTTTAATGGTGTTAATTCATATCGAGAATTAGAAACCAAGAAATATTCTGAAAAAGTTAGATGGTCATTAGAAGAAGAAAAAAAACTATGTTTTGTTGCAAAAAAATATACAAAAAAAGAGAATAAGTGGGCAAAAATTGCTGAAAAATTAGGAACAGGGCGCACAGCAAAAGCTTGCGAAAGAAAGGCCTATGATTTGCATCGACTGATTCATTCTAAACAGAGAAAATATGCACCTTGGACTCGTGAAGAGGAGCACATTATTAAAGAATTTGCTGGTAAGATAACATGGAAGAGCATCAGTTTGTTAATGAGCAACCGCTCTCCAGAAGTTTGCCGTCACAAGTATTATAAAATGAGAGAAAATAAAAATAAATTCGCGTTATAAGGAAAAAATGATTTCAAGTTTTCCTACCGATTCTTACTTGCCTCTAGATTTAACAGATTTAAATAATCTCTATTCAAATGATCCAACTTCTTTTTTCTTTAACTTGGGTTTAATAGAAGCCAAGCCTTGCCCATTTGATAACCAGGATGGTAATCAAAGAATTCAAAACTGTTGGAATAGTACCATAGAATTGACAAAAATTAATGAATTGAAAAGATCAGAGCGTTCGATCAATGGTCAAAATTTTATTACTAAAGAGCAGTGTAAGATTGTAGAAGATAAGTCAAAAGAAGAAGTTAACAAAAAAAAACAGCCGACTTTTTTCAACAAGAAAATAAAAACAGTGAGTAGTTATGGAGCAAGATCAAATGGTTATGCTCACACTGAACAAAAAAAGGGTCGGCGCTGGACTAAAGCAGAAGAATCACTTTTATTAAGTTATACAGATAAAACGAGTAGGATCAATTGGAAGTTAATCAGTCAAGTTTTTGATCGTCCACCAGAAAGATGTCGCGATAAATACAATCGTTTAAATAAAAAGAAAAATTTACTAGAAGAAATGAGTTAAGATGAAAATTAGTTACTTAGGAGCCGGCTGCTGGGGTTATTGTCTGGCTAACTTATTAGCTTCTAAAGGCTATGCTGTTACAGTTTGGACACATAAAGCTGCCTTAGCATTAGAGCTCAATCAGTCTCATCAGCATCCTTTTTTGCCTACGCATTCTTTCCAGAAAAATTTAAGAGTTACTACTAATTTAGAAGAAGCACTTGAAAATAGCGATCTCATTATAGAATCGGTTACTTCATCCGGTGTACGATCTGTTTTTGAAAAAGTAAAAGCTCTTAAGACTGCTATTTGTCCTATTGTGATTACTTCTAAGGGTATTGAACAAAATTCAGGCTTAATTTTACCGCAAGTAGTTAAAGAGGTCATGGGGGAAGACAACGAGCAGCTAATAGGCATATTGAGTGGACCCGGTTATGCAGAGGAGGTGATTCGCAATCTTCCCACCTCTGTCGTAGCAGCTAGTAATTGCAAAGAGTTAACTCAACTCATTTGCCAAACTTTTACTACTTCCTCTTTTAGAGTTTATCCCAATTCCGATTTACAAGGTGTAGCTTTTGGAGGTGCCTTAAAAAATATCATTGCCATTGCTTGTGGAATTGCCGAAGGATTAAGGTTAGGCTGGAGTACAAAAGCTGCGTTGATCACTCGAGGTTTACATGAAATTCGCAAATTAGCTATAGCTAAAGGTTGCAGAGCAGAAACTTTAAATGGCCTCTCGGGTATGGGTGATCTTTGTATGACCTGCAGTTGCAATATCAGTAGAAATTTTCGTTTTGGTGAGCTATTAGCTCAAGGCATGGCTACAACTACTGCTCAAGAAAAGATTAAAACTGTAGTAGAGGGAGCTTATACTTGTCTTTCTGCTTTACAACTCTCTAAACAACTGGCTATTTCTATGCCTATTACTGAAACAGTCTATCAGATTATTTATGAAGGTTTAAAGCCCTTAGATGCTGTACTTTTGCTGATGAAAAGGCCCATTAAAGAAGAAAACCAATAAAGAAGAGAACGCATGAAAATTGTATCCCCTAAGCAGATGCAACAAGTAGAAACCCTCTGTTTTAAAGAAGGCGCTTCTGAAATAGATTTCATGGAAGAAGCAGGCAGTGGAGTTGCTTTAATCGTGCACGATTTTGTCGAGCGTCATCAGCTCGATCATCAAGTCGTTTTACTATGCGGCAAAGGCAACAATGCAGGAGATGCTTATGTAGCAGGCATTCATCTGCTACATTTAGAGTATGATGTAGTGGCTTTACAACTTTACCCAGTCGAAGAGAGCTCTTCTCTTTGTCAACAAAATTACCGCCGTTTTCTCGATGAAGGAGGCCGCATTAAGCGCGTAGAAAGCCTAGAGGATATTATTTTGCCTTTACATGGAATTGTAATCGATGGCATTTTTGGCACAGGCTTTCATGGGCAAGTAGAAGAGCCGATTAGCTCGATTATTAAGTTAGTCAATCAATCTAAATTGCCGGTTATTGCCATCGATATCCCTTCGGGATTAGATGGCGCAACGGGAGAAATCAAGGGAGAAGCCATTAAAGCCACTGAAACATGCTTTCTCTGTTTACCTAAAACGGGATTTTTTATCAATGAAGGCTGGAATCAGGTTGGTAAATTGCGTTACATTGATTTTGGTTTACCCTATTCCTATATTGAGCAGATTAAGGCCAATGCTATCTTGCTGACTACAAGTGAGCTATTTCCTCTACTGCCTGTAATTAAACGCCGGCGCCATAAATATCAGGCTGGTCAAGTGGTCGCTTTAAGTGGATCTCCTCATTTTCCGGGTGCTGCGCTTTTAGCTTGCCAAGCAGCGTTAAGAGGGGGAGCTGGCATTGTTAACTTACTTTATCCGGCTAGCATGCAATTAGAATTAATTGATAGCCCCTATGAACTGATTAAAATTCCCTACAAGCAGGATGATCGTACGGCAATTTTAGCTAAAATGAATCAAGCGACTGCAACTTTTATAGGACCAGGACTTGGACGGGAAGCTGAGGTCAAAACATTGCTTAGAGATTTGATTCCCCAATTGCAAAAACCCTGTGTTTTAGATGCAGATGCCCTTCATTTTTTAGCTGAGGAGGAGACTCCTCTTCCTACTCAAACTATCTTGACGCCACATAGTGGAGAGATGGCTAAATTGTTAAACCAAGAAGCGCCCCTGTTGATTGATCATAGCTTTTTAACAGCTTGTCAGCACTATGCTGAAAAAAACCATGTGACTCTAATTCTCAAAGGAGCGCCTACTTTTATCTTTCATCCGGGTGAACAGGTAGCTATTAGTCCTGCTGGGGATCCAGGGATGGCCACTGCTGGCAGCGGAGATGTCCTGACAGGCTTATTAGCTGCTCTATTAGCTCAAGGCTTGACCACACATCAGGCTGCTTTATTGGGAGTTTACATTCATGGATTAGCAGGGGAGTTTGCAGCTCAAGAGCTAACCTCTTATTGCATGAATGCTTCCGATATTTTATTTTACTTTCCAGAAGGCTTCCGTCTTATTGAAATTTAGTGATCAAAAGTATATAAAAAATTGGTTAACATTTTTTGCTCATGATCATAACTCTTTATAAATTTTTCAAAAGGAGCGTTTATTCAAAATAAATCTTGCACCTTTTTAATGAGAATAGCTACTTTTTTAGTGAATTTTAACAGCTTATAATTATAAAAATTGATGAGCTGATTAATTGCATTATTATCATTCTTTTATTGAATACATTTGTCCAGTTTTAATTATATCATAAAAATCAAATATATGTATATTTATTATATTAAAATTTAATTGATTGTTTTTTAGTTTTTAATTAGAAATTATTTTAATTATAAATAAACTGATATTATTGAATTAAATAAAAATAGATTTAAATTTTTTTTTAGTTGTCGTGATTAAGTGTAAAAGATAAACTGGCGCCCATCATCATATTGAGGAGAGGTCATGCAGGAAATTCAAGAAACCCCTGTATTTATTTTGTGCGGTGGTCTGGGTACGCGTATTAAAGAAGAGACCGAATACCGTCCTAAACCCATGGTGCCGATAGGTAATCACCCCGTTTTATGGCATATTATGCATTTGTACCGCCGTCATGGTTTTCGCAAATTTATTCTCTGTACGGGCTTTAAATCAGAAGTGATTAAAGACTACTTTCTCAATTATGCTTCGATGAATAGTGACTTTACAGTCGATCTCAAAACTAATAATTTAACTGTGCATTCGATTGATCATGATGAAGACTGGGAAGTGACAGTTGCTTATACAGGTCAAGAAACGATGACAGGCGCTAGATTGGCGATAGCTGCTGAAAAATATTTAGGTAAGGCAACTCATGCAGCAGTGACTTATGGAGATGGCTTAACAGATGTCAATCTAACAGCTGAGTTTAATTATCACCTCTCACACCAAAAAATAGGGACTGTATTGGGAGTCAATCCGCCCTCTCGCTTTGGGGAAATCTGTTTACAAGCGGATCAGGTTGAGTCCTTTACGGAGAAACCCGAATTTAGCGAGAACTGGATCAATGGAGGATTTTTCTTTTTTAAACGCGAATTTTTTAGCGACTATTTACAGAAAGAGCTAAATTGTATCTTAGAAAAAATGCCCTTAATTAAATTAGCTGAAAAAAAGCAACTCAATCTCTACAAACATCAAGGATTTTGGGCTTGCATGGATACACAACGGGATCGCGACCATTTAAATCAATTATGGTCTACGGGTCAAGCGCCGTGGGCTCTACCTGTTTCCCCTTTGATCTGGAATTCCTCCTTAGAAATGAAAAAAAGTTGAGCAGAAAAAGAGGTCAAAAAAAAGTATGGAACGAGAATTTAACGGCATTTTCCAAAATTTAACGGTTTTAGTTACAGGTCATACGGGATTTAAGGGAGCATGGTTAACTCTTTGGCTAGAGCAATTAGGAGCGCGAGTCATTGGGTATAGTTTAGATCCTCCGACTACTCCTAGTTTATTTGACAGTACAAATTTAGCAAGTCGCATGATTTCGATTAAAGGGGATATTCGCGATAAAGAAAAATTAGCCGAAGTTTTTTCTGAACATCAGCCACAACTCGTTTTTCATTTAGCAGCTCAAGCACTTGTCTACCATTCTTACCAGCAACCGGCTGAAACTTTTGAAGTCAATGCCCAAGGCACTGTCAATATTTTAGAAGCCGCTCGACTTTGTTCTGAAGTGAAAGCCTTAATTATGGTCACAACGGATAAATGTTATGATAATCGCGAATGGATTTGGGGCTACCGCGAAACCGATCATTTAGGGGGTAATGATCCTTATAGTGCTAGTAAAGGCATGGCTGAATTAGCGATTCACTCCTATCGCTATGCTTTTTTTCGCGAAAAGGGGCCTTATGTAGCCTCTGTGAGAGCAGGCAATGTGATTGGAGGTGGAGATTTTTCTGCTTATCGCATCATTCCCGACTGTATGAAAGCCTTAATGGCTAAAAATCCGATTGAAGTACGCAATCCTCTTAGTATTAGGCCCTGGTTTAATGTACTAGATCCTTTAAGCGGTTATTTGTGGCTAGCCGCTTCTCTTTTAAAAGAGGGTCCAGCTCATGCGGAAGCCTGGAATTTTGGTCCCTTAGAGCAAAAAGGCGTATCTGTACAAGCACTTGTAGAAGAGACGATTAAGTTGTGGGGAGTAGGAAGTTGGCAAGCGAGTGTAGAGTCTTTAGCTAAACCGGAGATGAATCTGTTGCGTTTAAACTGGGATAAAGCAGCTCATCGTTTGCACTGGCACCCTGTGTATAACTGGAAAGAAGCTATCAAAGAGACAGTCGATTGGTTTAAAGCTTATGAAGCCGGTTGTGATATCTACACTACCTGTCTCCAACACATTGAAGAATTTACAGCTAAAGCTAAGCAACTAAACCTGCGTTGGTCTAGCTGTCAGCCAGCCATAGAAGAAATTGACCATTTAACCGCCGGATTTAAACAAAATAGTTTAATTAACTAAAAGAGAAAGGATACTATGCGTTTTACAGAAACTAGCTTGCAGGGCGCTTATCGGATCGAGCTAGAAAAAAAAGAGGATGAAAGGGGTTTTTTCTCGCGCCTTTTCTGCCAAAAAGAGTTTGCAGCTCAAGGTCTAGAGTCAAATTTTGTCCAAGCAAACAATTCTTACAATGTGCAGGCTAAAACCTTAAGAGGCTTGCACTATCAGTTACCTCCTTTAACCGAAGCCAAACTCATTCGCTGCATTCACGGCTCTCTCTATGATGTGATTTTAGACCTACGACCTCATTCCCTAACTTTTAAACACTCTTTTAGTCGGGTCTTATCGGCTGCCAACCGCGAGATGCTCTATGTTCCACCGGGCTTTGCTCATGGCTTTATCACTTTAGAAGCAGATACAGAAGTCATCTACTTAGTATCGGAATACTACTCTCCTGAATTAGAACGCGGTCTGCGCTGGAATGATCCAGCCTTTGCCATTCAGTGGCCTTTTGATCCGGAATTTATCTCAGCAAGAGATAGCACACATGCCGATTGCGATTTAGCCAGCTTAACAATTTTTGAGAATAATTAAATAAATATGCACATTCTTTTCACTGGCGCTAGCTCTTTTACAGGTTTTTGGTTTGTCAAAGAGTTGATTGAGCAAGGGCATCAAGTCATAGCCTGTTTGCGTTCCTCTTTCAATCGTTACGAAGGATTGCGTCTACAACGTTTAAATCAATTAGCAGACAGATGTCAGCTTGTTTTTGACACGCCATTTGGATCGGAAAATTTTTTTAAAGTGATAGGTCAACAAGCGCAGTGGGATCTTTTTTGTCACCATGCAGCCGATGTGACCAATTACAAAAGTCCCGAGTTTAATCCTGTCACGGCTTTAGCGAGCAATGCGTTTAATTTAAAAAGAGTGCTAGAGCAGTTGCAGTTAAAGAGCTGTCATAAAGTTTTATTGACAGGCAGTGTATTTGAACAACAAGAGGGTCAAGGAGAGGAGGAACGAGGAGAGGGAAATGAGCAAGCGGTATCTGCTTACGGTTTATCCAAAGGCTTGACAACTCAAGTTTTTCACTTTTATACCCATTTTTTACAACTTAAATTGGGAAAGTTTGTCATTCCCAATCCCTTTGGTCCATTAGAAGAGGTGAGGTACACCTCTTATCTAATTCAACAGTGGTATCAAAATCAGGTACCTGTTGTCCAAACACCCGATTATGTCCGCGATAACATTCCCGTTTCACTCTTAGCCAAAGCTTATGTTGCTTTTGCTCAGCAGTTGACAGCACAAAAGGGCTTTCAAAAAATTAATCCGAGTTGTTACTGTGAATCTCAAGCTTGTTTTACTAAGAGATTTGCACAAGCCATGAGAAAGCGTTTAAATCTAACTTGCCAGTATGAACTAAAAGTCCAGCAAGAATTTGCAGAACCAAGAAAAAGAGTCAATACAGACGTACTAGATCATCTTAAATTGCAGTGGCAAGAGAAGGAAGCGTGGGATGAATTGGCCCTCTATTACAAGGAAATGTATGGAAAAAAATAATAGTGCTCTATCTGTCGGTGTCGTGTTTATTACACATCAAGCTAAATCCCATCTACAACACTGTTTGCCTCCTTTTTTAAATTCTCCTCTCAAGCCGCGCGTCTTAGTTGTTAATTCCTCCTCTAATGATGGCACGGCAGAATTAGCTAAAGAGATGGGAGCTGAAACACTCGTTATTCCTAGAATCCAATTTAATCACGGCTTAACGCGCGAGTTAGCACGGAAACATCTCAATACCGATATCATTATCATGGCTACGCCCGATGCGTATGCTAAAGATTGTCATACTCTCTATCATCTCATCGATCCTCTATTAAAAAATCGGGCAGCCGTGTCCTATGCTAGACAAGTGCCTCATGAAAAAGCGGGCTTTTTTGAATCTTTTCCGCGCGATTTTAACTATCCCAAACAAAGTGAATTGCGCAGTATCGAAGATATTAAGAGTCATGGAGTGTATACTTTTTTCTGTTCCAATACGTGTGCTGCTTATTTAAATAGTGCTCTCGATGCCGTAGGAGGATTTGAAAAAGCTCTATTTGGCGAAGATACAGTGGCTGTAGCTAAATTACTGCGCAAAGGCTATCAGATTGCCTACACAGCTGAAGCTGTGGTCCGACACTCTCATCGTTACACCCTAAAGCAAGAATTTAAACGCCACTTTGATATTGGTTTAGCCCGTAAAAGCTATGCTGAGCTTTTGCATGGAGCTGGTAAAGATTCTAAAAGAGGGAAAGAGTTTGTCAAAGTGTTAATTAAGCGCCTGATTAAAAAAAGACCTCATTTTATTCCCTATGCTTGTTTACAGATAGCTGCTAAATTAGTAGGGTACAAACTTGGCCGCTTCTCTACGTGTGCCCCTGTATGGTGGAAAAAGAAATTAAGTAGTCAAGATTTTTATTGGGATTCTATCCATCATTAATAGCTGATTCCTATCTAATACTTAAAATATTGGATATTTATTCAATAAGTTATAGCGAATTATTTTATAGTTCATAATCAACTTTCTTTATCTATCCTACTCCTATTTTAATCTAATTTTATATAAATATATAATTAAATAAAAACTATTTTAATTATAGATATTAGAAAAAATTATAGTAAATTTATCGATTGAGGTTAATTCATAAAAAATTAACAAATAATAAATAAACACTATATAAAATAAATATAGAAAAATAATTGAATTATCAAATATAATAAATATAAAATTAAAAGATCAGGGAATATTATGATTAATTTTTTTAAACAGGAAAAACCTTTTTTAGTATTATGTGAGAATGAAGATAAAAAAACAATAAAAGTAGAGTATAAAAGTCGTTTATGGACGTATATAAATAAATTGAGTAATCTAATATTAATATTTAATTTATATAAGCCAAAAACATGTTATAATTTAAAAAAAATTAGTGAGCAGTTAAAAGAAGATACTATTGAAGTTGATATTAGCTGTTTAAGAGATGAAGATAAAAGTTGTTTAAAAGGTAGAATAGCAAGAAAATTTAGTAACTCTCCTATAGAACAAACTCATGATAAAGAGGTATTCCTAAAAAAAATCTTTCCTTTAGTTGTCTCAACAAAAAGTACAGATATAGATGACAAAAAGGAAGTAAGTGCTAATGTGATTGCTAAAGAGAAAGAGGTAAAGGATAATGATTGGACATTGGAAGATTATAAATTACAAGTTAAAATTATGTTAAAAAGCCCAGCTAATTTAGTATCAATAGAAACTATTTTAGCTATACGAGATGATATTATTAAAAAGATTAGTTTAAATCCAGAAAATTCAAAAGAAGATTTAATAGAATTTGATAATCTTTTAATTGAGTCTACATTTTTTTATTTTGATGATAATAATTTTGATGATAATAATTTTGATGATACTAAAAAGAAAGAGAAGCAAGATACTTCAAACTATCTCTCAATAATAGAAGGTATAGTTGATCAGCATAGTTGTATTTCTAATTCTTTTATTTATGTCAAGCAAATGGATCAATTAGGTAAGATGATAGAAGAAAATATTACCCCTGGTAATAGTCATTCTGAAACTCAAATAAAATACTTATTTAGAAAATTTAGAACAATAATTGCTGAAGATAGAAAAATTATTATAGAGAAACTGATTGAAATTGAAAAAATTAAGATTGATGAAAATAAAAAAATTGACTACTTTAGATTATCCACCTGGTTATTAAAAAATTTATGTAATTCAAAAAATGATCAATCAAAAAAAGTAGAATGTGATTTATTAAAAAAATTGAATTATCTCAATAAATTTAAAACTGTTTCTTCCGAAAAACTCATCAATGTTTATGATCTGATTGCTCCTGAAGTATTAGAAAATCTCAACAATTATATAGATGATGCCTCAAATATAAGGGATGAGGATTTTATAGAAAATTTTTTCCATAGTTCTCAGGTTAAACAGCAGAATTATGCCTATATAGAATCTCTATTAGATAAAGCTTCTCAACAAAGGAAAGAGGAAATTGTCGATTTAATTAAAAATGAAAGGATAGATAGGCATCTACCAGAAAAAGAATCTTTGGCACAAAGTATCATAGAAATTCATATTAGTATGTTAGGTCAGAAATTTCCAAATTATCTAGAATTTTTTAAATTATTTCCCTCTATAACATTAAAACAAGTTACTATACATTATGATGATTCTATTATCAGCTTATTCCCTGAAGAGTTCTTACTAAATCCTAGTCGTTATCTAAAGAAAGACTTTAAAGCTCCCTATAAACAAGATTTTGAAGAGCTACTTTTTCAAGATCCCCTTAAAGAAATATGGTATCTCCATAATCTGAAACGTCTCAATAGTGAAAATACTTCATGGGATCAACTTTATGAATTAGCTACTTATATTAATTACCAGATGAAAGGCAAATTAAAAGAGGATGATGAGTTGCTTATCACAGCTAAATCTGTTTTATTGATGAATAAATATGAGGGATTAATTGCTGCTAAATTTTTGAGAGATAAAAGATACATAAGTAATTTTTCAAAAGAGGAAAGTACTCTATCAGAAATGATGAGTGATCGAGACCTTAGAGAACAGATACATGTTAATTTAATAGAGAGATTAGAAAACGCAGAATTAAGGAATTATAATCACTTATTTAAATTAGCTACAACTATTATAACAAACAAAGAAAATTTATTTTTAGAAAATGGATCACCTTTAGAACAAACAGCTATAAGAGTTTTGATACAATGCAATCCCAATGCCCTAGAAAACTCTTCCAATCCTTATTATGTTTATAATGTATTAGCTCAAAACAGAAAGGAACCTCTTTGTCATAAATATACTGATAAACATAGTCAATCTAGTTCTCCTCAAAAAGAATTATATGCTTGGAATTTGGACAATTTTAGAGAAAAAGCAGAAGTTAGCAATTATACAATAGCTGACCTTCCAGATGTAGATCTCAATACAATCAAGAATATCTTTGATCGGTTAGAAGAGCGGTTAAATCCTCAAATAGCAAATTGTATTGAAGGTAGCTATCATCATCCTTTAAAATCTTTGAAAGAACGCTTACTAAATAATGATGTCATCAATAAAACTTTAATTAAAACTAACAAAATAAATCCGGTAACTTTTCAATTATATAGCTTAATTAAAATGATTGCCGATACAACCGATAAGCTAGAGCCTGATAACCTATTATCTCCTCAAGAGTGTATGCTATTTAGTTTTGCTAATGTGATCGAGAATTGTTCAGTAGGTCAGACAGATGGTATTCAGCGATTCTATCAACTCTGTAGTAAAACAGTAGTAAAATCACAAGATACCCAAAATATAGCGTACTCTTTTGTAGATAAATGTGTCAGACAAAAGATGGAAGAAGTTTTTGTAAACTCCTCCTTTTTAAAAGATATTGGAGGTGTTGAGTTAGTAAACACCCAAGCTGCTCATGCAACACTCTATGCTAAAAATAGGATGGCACATCAAATTGGTTTAAATCATCCACTTACTTTTGATCCTCATACTCAAGTTTTGTCACAAGAATTATTAAATCAAAGTATTAAAGATTTGGTGAAGACTTATTTTAATTACTTTACAGTAGAAGATCTAACTCAAGAAATGGTCAAACAGTCAGAGGAATTTTTTAAAAATAAATCTGCTTATAAACATATAACAGATTTGTTAGAGACACAAGGAGAAATAGATTATCAAGCAATCATCGATTATGATGAAAACAATTGTGAACCTAAAAGTTTGACAGTTGTAGGAGCGATAGAATTATTGAAAGCGACCGGCTATTTAGAAGTTAAAAAATAAAAATCAAAATTATTTTCATCCATTTAAAAGAGCTAATTCTTTGATTAGCTCTTTTGAAGCAAGCATGGTTAATTTTTCTTTTTCTCAACTAGCGAAAGAGTTGTTTCTTCTTTGTCTATCTTTTTGGCTTCTTCGTCGCTAACAGGCATAATTTCATTGATTGCTCCTTTGAGAAACTCAATCTTAGTGCCATCGATCATCTTTAGGATAATCGTGTGCTCTTGAATGCGAGAGACAGTACCTATAATGCCCATGGCTGTGACTCGATCGCCTTTTTTTAAAGCACTGCGCTGCGCTTCCATTGTTTTGCGTCTTTTTTGTTCAGGCCGCCACATGATAAAATAGAAAAATAGCAGTGCGACAGCGACCATAGTCAACGTTTGATAAAGACCTCGATCGGGAGCTGATAATCCTTCCGCTACATCGTCAGCTAGTAAAGAATGAGTGATACAAAAAGTATAAAGTGCGCTTAAAATATAAAGTATTTTTTTCATGTTTTAAATTTCCTTTCATTTAAATCGGATAGAGACGACAGATGTGTTGATAAAAAGGCTCTACTGTTTGGTTGGCTATAGCTTGCCTCAATTGTTTCATGAAATCAAGGTAAAAGGCTAAATTTTGCAGGGACATTAAGGTTAGACCGGTGATCTCATCGACATTGAGCAAATGGCGAATGTAAGCTTTGCTAAATTGGGAAGCATAGGAGGATAACAGGGGATCTAAGGGCGAAAAATCATCGGCATAGCGGCCAGCTTTAATGGAAAGCTTACCGGACCAAGTAAAAGCCGTGCCATTTCGCGCATTGCGCGTCGGCATTACACAGTCAAACAGATCAATGCCGCGTCTGACTGCTTCAATGATGTTGCGAGGCGTGCCAACTCCCATCAGATAGCGCGGTTTGTCTTGAGGCAGAAAGGGTTCTGTTGCCTCAACCATCTGATTCATGACCTCAGCTGGTTCTCCTACCGAAAGGCCTCCTATGGCAAAACCTTCAAAATCTAATTGAGTAAGTGCTAAAGCCGACTGCTTTCTCAGTTCAGGATAAATACCTCCTTGCACAATGCCGAATAAACTTTGATGGGCACTAAGAGGATAATGGCGGCACTGCTCAGCCCAGCGATGCGTTCTCACTAAAGATTGTTCAACTGTTGAGTAATCGCAGGGAAAAGGACAGCATTCATCAAAAGCCATCACAATATCGGCCCCAATGATTTTCTGAAGAGCCATGCTCTCTTCAGGACCTAAAAAGTGTTTGGAGCCATCGATATGCGATTGAAAATGGACACCCTGATCGGTTACTTTATTCATACTGGACAGTGAAAAAACTTGAAATCCTCCAGAATCTGTCAATAAAGGACGAGACCAACCCATAAAAGCATGTAATCCGCCCGCTTTAGCTAGAATCTCTTTGCCAGGACGGAGCATCAAATGATAGGTATTGCCCAGAATAATTTGTGCAT
Organism: Parachlamydiaceae bacterium; assembly: GCA_965200675.1. GTDB lineage: Bacteria > Chlamydiota > Chlamydiia > Chlamydiales > Parachlamydiaceae > CBDAUP01. The sequence continues at coordinate 1,017,421 of CBDAUP010000002.1, forward strand.
TTAAAGAAACTAACTGCTCATTGGTTAAAGTCTTTACCGCTCCTCTCGTCCCCACCGGCATAAAAGCGGGTGTTTCTATCGGGCCATGCGCAGTTTCAATCATACCGAGACGCGCTTTAGACTGGGTATCGCTTTTTTCTAAAGTAAATTTCATAATGCGTACTCGAGTATCGCAATATTTTCAATATGGACCGTATGGGGAAATTGGTCGACAGGTTGCAAGCAAATGAGTCGATAACCTGCTGCGACAAGTTCAGCAATGTCTGCTGCTTGACTCATCGGGTTGCAAGAGATGTAGAGTATTTTTTTAGGCTTTAGTTGTAGAAGCTCTTGAATAGCTTTAGATTCTAAACCAACTCGTGGAGGATCGACCATGGCTATACAAGAAGAGGAGTGAGAGGAGCGTAAAGAGTGTAAAATATCAGCTACAGAGCCGCATAAGATCTCGACATTAGTCAATCCGTTAGCTTTGACATTGTGCTGAGCATCTAAAGCTGCTTCCGGCGCTAGCTCAATTCCTATGACGCGACTCACAAATCGAGCCGCGCAAATGCCTAATGTGCCAGTACCGCAATAAAGATCATAAACTAGATCCTCTTTAGAAAGTTGCAACAATTTTAATGCTTGGCTATACAGTTGCTCTGCCTGTTTGGTATTGGGTTGAAAAAAAGCAGTCGGACTAACTTTAAAATTAAAGGAGATAGGAGAGGAATCTGAGGATGCAATTTGTAGGTTTTCTCTTAGATAATCGGGGCCATAGAGATGCATTTCATAAAAGTTAGTAGGCATGCCTTTAGCTGTTTGCTGAATGCGCAAGAAGATACTTAGCTGGGCATCAGCTCGTGAGGGAATAATGACTTCTTTTAAAGTAGCGAGCAAACTGTCTAAATCGGACTTTTTCAAAGAATAAGCAGGATTGCCAGACACAGTTAAGATAACTAAGCGATCGCCTGTGTGTTGACCCTCTCTAAACGTAAGATAACGCAAAGACCCCGTATTGCGAAAAGGATGAAACGCCTCTAGAGAAGTTGTCATCCACCACTGCCTGACAGCTTTAACCCCATCTGCAAACCAGCTATTGACTAGATGGCATTCTGTTAGGTTAAAGACTTTACCACGACTAGAATCTAACATCAGCCCTAAAAATTTTTCGCCGGCAGCATCATTGGAAAAAGAGAATTCCATCTTATTGCGATACTGCCAAGGAGATAAACAGGGCAGAATAGGATAGAGGATAAAATTTTGATCCAAAAGAGTACTAAAGCATTGTTTGACCTGAGTCATTTTTTGCTGTAATTGTTGCTCATAGGGAATCTGTTGCCAGCGGCAACCTCCGCATTGGCCAAAATGTTTACAAACGACGGGAATGCGATTAGCAGCTGAAATTAAAACTTCATCGAGAAAAGCCTTGTAATTTTTTTTATTTTTTTGAAAGAGAGTAGCCTTAACCGTATCTCCTGGAATAGCAAAGGGCACTTCTACCGAATAGGCGCTATTTTCATTTTCACACAATACGCCTATCCCATTTCCTTTGAGCGTTAGCGCCTCAATTTTAAGTTCAATTTGGCGATTTTTTTTATTTTTGTATAGCATGACTCTAGTCTATTCTTTAACTAAATTTTTTTAGTAAGTATATGCTGATAAAGAGAAAAAGAAAAGAGTTAAGAGAAAAACAATGAGTAATGAGATGTTAGCCAGCAAAAAGGAAGGTAAACATACCTTCCTTCTGAATCTCGTCATCTTATTTTTATTTCTAGATTACTTAGAAGAGCGATTAGGGAGTTTAGCAGTTGGTTTTCTTAAGCTTAAAGCACGTGGTTTAGCTAAAGCTTTATGAGTTTTTGCTTTTGGCTTAGCATGGCTAGCTTTGGAGCCTTGGTCTTTTGATGAATGATCGCGGGATGAGTTATCTTTTGAAGAATGACTGGAGGCGTGATTTTTAGAATGTCCACTTTTTGAAGAGCCATTTTTTGAAGAATCGTTTCTTGAAGAATCATTCTTAGAAGAGCTGTTTTTTGCAGAACTTGAAGATTTAGAAGCACCGGATTTACTATTAGCTGTACTGCCTTTAGTTGAACTAGAAGCAGTTTTTTTGACAGGTTTTTTCTGTCCTTTATTTGCTTTTTCGCCCTTGATCGACTCTTTGCGGTATAATTTAGCTACTTTTTCGAGTTTTACAGTGCCTGTTCTGACGCGTTGAGCGGCAGCTTTATTGCCATTCTCAGCTTTAGTCAAATCATCAGTAATATGACTAAGAAGCTCAGAAAGCTGCTTTGTCGTTAAATTTAATGCCATGATAGTCTCCTTTTGGATTTAATGTTTCATACACTTATTTGAATATCAATTTTTGGGTACATTGTGCAACACTTTTTTTTCATTGGCTATAAATTTCTATTGTTTTTAATCATCTCTTATCTATTCCAAATCCCATCTTGATGGGTATTTGTACTTCTCCACTGTGCTGAAAACAGGTTTTAATTTAAAATTTATTTAAGCATAAAAATGAAATATTATTTTTTTTCTTTTTACTTTCTTTCTACTTTTTTATGCCAAATCTGCTAAATTAGGATAAAAAATGAAATTTAAAAAATGAAAAACCCTCTTTATTTTCTGTTTTGCGTCCTCTTTTCGTTTTCATTTAGGATAAAAGTGACTCAAGCCGAAGAAATGCATTTACAAAATCCTAAATTAAATCATAAAAATGAGGTTGAAGAGATACCCCAAGGAGTTAAGCATGTCATATATGTTAAAAAAGAGAAGAGTAAACAATTTGAAGATTATCTTTTTTTTGAGCCAACTCTTTATTTGTATCAAAGCTTGTTACAAGCTAATGAGGAGCAAGAAATTGCAATTAGAGCAGCAGATCGAGATTTTATGTGCCTTTATCTTGCTGAATATAACTATAACCAGCAAAACTATCAAAAAGCTATTTGTTTATTAAAGCCTATTTATTTAAGAAAATTAAAGACTAGCTTGCAAAAAGATCCTATCTATCAAGCTAGTCTTTATATAATAGCTTTAGCTTATCGACAAGGGCAAAACGATCTAGCAGCCGAGCAAGCATTCAAGCATTATTTGCACTGTGCTAGCTACACCTATTTACCTTTCCAACCCCATGCTTTATTTGAACTCAGTCAACTTTATTATAAGCAACAAAAGCTAGTCGGCGCTAAAGAGTGCATTCAACAGATTATCCATTGTTTTAAAAATTCGCCTATTGTTGAGCAGGCTTATCTTCTGTTAGCTAACATTCAGCAAGTAGAAGGGCATTTGTTAGAAGCTAAGCAAAATTTAGCCAAGCTTGAAACTAGCTTAGCAGAAGGTACATGCATTAAGTATCAGGTGCATTATAAACAAGGTGAGATTTTATTTGATTTACAAGAGTATAAGGCAGCAAATGAAGCTTTTGAAAAATCCTTATTTAAACAATACCCTGAACAAACGCCTTGGTATTTTTCTACTCTACACTACAGAGGTTTATGCTTATTAAAACTAGCGGAAGAAACAGCTGAGAGAGAGGAAAAATACCTTAAGCTTGAAAAAGCAGAAAAGCTTTTTAAATACTTAGTGCAGGAGCAACCGGATGACACGAGTTATCTAGATCTAGCATGCCTCTATTTAGTTAAAATGAGGGAGTTAGAGGATAGCCAAGCGATTTATCTAGCTAAACAGTTACTAGAAAATCAGGCGCTCTTTACAACTAGAGAAGGTCAGGCACAAGCTCTTTTTTTGAGAATAGAGCTTACCTCTTCTCAGTGCGAAAAAGCGTTTCTCTATGAACAATTGACCCAGGTGAGCTTTCATCAAACAGTGGCTTATAAAAAAGGATGGTATTACAAGGGACTTAATGAGTGTGATCAAGCTAGATTATGGCTTAACCAAGGAGAGCAAGAAAAAGGTCTCATTTTACTGGCTCAAGCAAGTGCTAGTTTTGAACAAGCTTATCAAGTATTAAAAGAGCAGGATCCTTCCCTTGCTACCTTAGCAATAATCCATTTAGCAAAGATACACTGTCAACTAGAGAAAATCAGTCATTATCAGTTAGCTTTTACTCTTTTAGATCACTTTCTAATGACCGCCCCTTTTGTGATTCCGGCTGATTTAAACGCAGAAATTTACTACCTTCATGCTCTGACAGCTAGTCAAATCGCTCTCCAAGAGAAAAAAGAGCTAGCTTTGACTATAGCTCTTGATTCAGCCAAAAAAGGATTAGAACTTAGTCAAAATAAAGAGGAGCGTGCACAACTATCTTATTTGTTAGCGACGCTTTTTTATCAGCATATGGAATTTAGTTCAGCCTATGCTCTTTTTCTAACGACTGCAGAAAATTTTCAAACAGAGGAATTAAAAGGGCTTTGTTTATTTTGGGCGGCTAAAAGTTTAGAAAAAGAGAATTTAAAACAGACAAATAAAGAACAGATCGGTTTAGCAAATGATCAGATTAAAGCTTTGAAAAGACAGATTTTTGAGCAGTGTAAAACCTGTTCTTGTGCAGCTGAATCCTATTTTACTTTATATACTTATACAGAGTATTTACAAGGAGAAAAAACAGCGATTAAACATTTACAAGCTATGCCACAGAATTTTCCCTCTTCTCTTTATGTAATTAATGCTCTTTACTTGTTAGCTTTAGATCTCAAGCGAGATAGAAAAAGTAAAGAGGGTAAATGGATCTGTAAAAAAAATAGCCATGAAGCGATCGACACCTTTTATGAAGCGGAAAAGAAATTCGATTTGTTATATAATAATCAGCAAATTCCCAAAGAAAAGCTAGAGTATTACCTTGAGATTCGTTATCGCGCAACTTTAGAACGTGCGTTGGCTAATTTAGCAATGGCTGATGAATCCCAAGGTGCTAAAAGACAAATTTACTTGGATTATACAGTACAAGCTCTGGAAGAATTGTCAAACGAATTTAAAAATTCCAAGTACAGCTTAGCAAGTGTAGAAGTAGAAAAAAGAGAGCACTTTCAAATAAAAGAAGAGACCTCTTTTTATTTAGCTCAAACGTTTCTTAGATTAAAAGAGGACACGAAAGCTGTTGAGCTATTTTCAACTATATTAGAAACTTATCGTTCTGCTAAAATCAAACCTAGCTATTTTTTATCGAGAAGTTGTTATGAATTGGCAAAGATAGCGATGTGCCAAGAAAAATACCTGACTGCTTTACACTTTTTTTCACAAGCAGAAGAAACAGGAAAAGGTAAAACGACTCAAGATCAAAAAATTGATTTATGGATTCAGCAAAGCCTTTGTCATAAAGCTTTAAAAAATAGTGATCAAGCCATGTTAATTTTATCACAAGCGATCAATGATGAAGCTATTTCCAGTCTGCGCATTAAGGCCATGTATTTACGGGCTGAAATTTACGAAATGCAGGGACGGTATGATTTAGCTCGCAAACAACTGGAAGCTACTTCTAATAAAGGAGGCGAGTGGTCTCTAAAAGCTAAACAAAAATTGGATTGTGATTATGCGTTATAATGAGTCAATAGGTTCGCTCATCCATTTATTTCAATATAATTCTCATTGGAACATTATCTTAATCGTGTTAGTCTTTTGTTCTATTATTAGTTTTACGATTTTTATCGAGCGTTTTAGGCATCTTCGCCAATCAGAAATTGATACTAACAAATTTATCATTGCTCTAAGAGACAGCATCAAAGAGGGTCATATTGTAGAGGCTATTCAGACTTGTGAAATGAGTCCTGGCACTATCTCTAATATCATTAAAGCTGGCTTAATGAAGCATAACCGCAGTCAAGAGCAGATAGAAAATGCAATGGAAGTCACGGGTTTGATAGAGATTGCGCAACTAGAAAAAAATGCTAAAATTCTCTCTATTATCGCCCATGTAGCTCCTTTAATTGGCCTGTTAGGCACTGTCTTAGGATTTATTCAAGCTTTTGCTGAGATGCGTGCAAGTGGTTTAGTCGATATCTCCGCTACGCGTATTGGTGAGGCCATGGAATATGCGTTAGTTACAACAGCTGCCGGATTAGTCGTAGCTATTCCCTCTGTCATTGCTTACAATTATATCGTCAGTCGCATTGAAGGATTTATTTTAGAAATTCAGATTGCTTCTGCGGAAATTATCGATTTATTGACTAATCGCGAAGAATTTTCTTATTAAAATTAGTCATCGAGAAAAGTATAATTAACGAGAATTAATGGGAAAGTTGCGTTTTAAAAGTAATCTTAAGGCTTCACTGAATCTCATCGATTTAACGCCTCTTGTCGATGTCGTTTTCTTAATGCTTATTTTCTTTATTATTACCTCTGATATTTTACCCTTAAAATCATTGCATATTGAAAATCCGCGTTTAGCACGCGATTCTGCCCCGTTAACTACACAGATCTTAGTTGTCGTCGATGCCCAAAATGTGATCTATGTAGGCTCAAAAAAAAGCATTGTAGATTTAGGTTCTTTAGCAGACCAGCTCAAAGAAGAGATTGCCTATTTTCAAAAACTGCATGCGAACGTTTCGCCTACTTTAGTTTTGAGTTTAGATAGGCGAGTCGAATATGGCGCATTTTTACGCGTTTTTTCGATTGCTCAAGAGACGGGCAAACGCTTGCGTTTAGTCTACCGACCTGATGAAACTCTTCCAGAGGATAACCTACGCGAAAGCTACTTATGAGCTGTAAAAATTTATGTTAAAATTAGAAAAATTTGCTAAAAATCTAGAATTAACTCTTACCTGGCGTCCACCTTTAGCACATGCCAAAGGAGGATTTCTTTATGCTTTGCTCCTAGCTTTAGCCTTTCATCTTTTAGCAGGCCTTCTTTTTCAAATAGGCCCTTTTAAAGTTTTGAGTTATCCCTTACCTCTTAATTCTATTGTGGTCGAATCAGATCTTTCCCATGGACAAAGAGATAATACTGCAAATCAAGAAGAGATTTTAGCTCAAATAAACATAAAGGTAATTAAAGATGTTATTAAAGAACCGCCAGGTCAATTAATGACTCTGCCAACTACGACCTGGATAGGTCATAAGCAGCAAAAAGAGCAGAATAGGATCAACAAATGGCTTGATTTAGAAGAGCAAACTCCTTATCCCTTAGATTTTTTTGCTCAACTTCAAAAAGTACCTTCTACTTCTACTTTAGCTATTTCTATTACAGGAGAATTAGCTGACAGATTTTTGAATCAACAAGAGGTCCAAGAAACTAAAATAGATGACTTATTAAATGCCAATTTCCAGGCTCTTTATGCCATACAAGTAGAGGATAGGACCGGCAAAGTCTTTTGGTATGAGAAAAAACAGGTCGAGTTTAATCCGCACGCTAATAAGTTAGCGGAGAAATTATTAAAATCTTTGAGTTTTCAAATCAAAGAGCAAGGGTTCATTTCGAAAGGAGAAGTAGAAATTTTATTGAGTAAAGGCAGTAACTATGATTGAAGTATCAGCTAATACAGCCATGATGCTCTATTTGAGCTTGACGCTGGCTGTTATTTTGGGGATATGGATACAACAGCATTATGCTTCTAAGAAACGCCAGCTTTCTATTCAAGAAAATACCCTTTTCATTTGTGAGTACTGTCATTTTGCTTACCTCGCTAGCAAACATAAAAAAATCAACAAATGCCCACAATGTCACTCTTTCAATCAACAGAATCTACATTAAGGTAAAATAATATGAAAAAGTCTATATTAGAATTAGTTTACTGCCTATGGGTTGCGTGGGCATCTGGTCATCAGTTCAATAGGATTAATCTCAGCTGGAACTTTGACGGCTGCTAAGCTGAATTGATGGAGAAAATGCATAATTTAGTCTTGGGTAATAAGCACCTTTAGTTTGAAAAATTAATCAATGCGTAAATTAAGAAATAATATGTCATAATTTGCTTATTTAACTAAAAAAGAGAATTTGTTTTATAAAATTAATCAAATAATTAATTAACATTTAATTAAAAAATATGGATTTTTTTTAAATTACTGATTATTAAAAAATTAAGTAATTTATAGAATAAAGCCTAAAAAAGGATTAATTTTTTAGGAAATTTTTATACAAATGTCTTAGATTAACTTTACTGCAAATGTTAAAATATGTTAATGTTAAGAAAAATAGGAGATAGTATGAGACAACAGCACTCTACCCCAAGTCGTTTAAACTTTGAATTCCCCGAAGAAGCACGCAGAAATCTAAAAATGCAAGCTGTGAGATTAGGACTTAGTATACGTGAATTAGCTACTCAAGCAATTTTAGAAAAGCTTGAGATGTTAGAACTTGAAGCAGATAGCCAAGCTGCAGAAAGAGCACTAGAAAGGCATAAAGCCAATGGTAGCCAAACTATCTCTCATGAAGAAATGATGAAAAGAGTAGGATGGGATGAACTATAAAATTCACTATGATATTGACCTTGACAAAGCGTTATTAAAAATCTCTAAGCGAGATGCCAAATTTATAAAAGAAAAGATAGAAAGTTTAGCTCATCAGCCTAGGCCTTATGGATCGATCAAACTATCAGGAAAAGAGTTATATCGTATAAGACAGGGTATTTATCGAATTATATATAAAATTTTAGACGATTGTTTATTAGTGCTAGTTCTTGATATAGATGCTAGAAAAGATATTTACAAGAAATAAATGTAAAAATTTTATTTAATTTCTCTCCTCTCTATAATTATAATGTGTTTTCTATCCATGACCGCTGCTAATGTGGATGAAAGGGGTGTTTGTCCTGAATTGATGGAGAAAATGCATGGTTTAGTCTTGGGAGATAAAGGGTTATTAACTGCTAAATAAAATATAAGAAAATATTTACAAATATATGGAGGAATGCATATATTTAAGGTATGAAAGTCAGTATTGGAAAATTAGCATTAGAACTCGGTGTTTCAAAAGACACTCTTAGACGCTGGGAAGCTGTCGGGAAAATTTCTTCTGAAAGAACGCCGCGAGGTCACAGAAGATATGATCTTAATAAAGTTCTTGGAAAATTTCCACAAAAAGTTTTTTGTCAAAAACAAACAATGGTTTATGCGCGTGTTTCAAGTCATGATCAAAAAAATGATTTAAAAAGACAAGTGGATTTGCTTTCCTCTTTTTGTGCAATAAAGGGATGGACATTCGAAGTGATTCAGGATTTAGGATCTGGTCTAAATTACTCTAAAAAAGGACTTAGAAAACTTATCCAAAGTATTTGCTTAGGAAATATGGAGCGGTTAGTCTTAACACATAAAGATCGTTTATTAAGATTTGGAGCGGAACTTATCTTTTCTCTTTGCGAACAGTTTAGTGTAGAAGTCGTGATCCTTAACAAATCAGAAGATGCAACTTTTGAAGAGGATCTTGTCTCTGATGTTTTAGAGATGATCACTGTTTTTTCTGCAAGGCTTTATGGAGCCAGAAGTCGTAAAAATAAAAAACTCATAGAAAGGCTTCAAGAGGCAGCGCAAGCTTTATGAAAGACTCCATGCGCACTTATGAAACGCGAATTAGTCTAGATAACGTCTCTTTAGACATGCTTTCTTCTCATGCAGAACTTTTTGCTCAAGTCGAGCATCAGCTTTTTAAAAAAATCCTATCTAATGCAGAGCCTAACGCCTGTAAAACAATTCTTCAAGGAAAGATTGATTCTATAAACGAAAAAAGAAAGACGCAAATTATCAATCTTCAAGAAAAAATTAAAAAACAAGATGCTAAAATAAAAAAGATAAAAAATCCATTTACTAGTCATCATAAGAAACGCCATTTAAATCACTTAAAAACTAAACTAACACAACTCAAAGCAGATCAAGATCAAAATATTGTTCGCCTTTGTTTTGGATCTAAGCAACTTTTTCGTGCCCAATTTTTTCTCACAGAAAATGGCTATGCTTCTCATGAAGAGTGGAAACAAGCGTGGCAAAAAAGCAGAAGTTCAGAATTTTTTGTTCTTGGATCCAAAGATGAAATTGAAGGCAATCAATCGTGCACTGCTTTCTTACAAGAAGATGGCTCCTTAAATTTACGTCTCAGATTGCCCAATTCTTGCATTAAAAAAGAGGGTAACTATTTATGGATCAACAATTTTCGGTTTGCATATGGCCATAAAGAAATCGTCGCCGCTCTTAAATCTAAACAAGCTCTTTGTTATCGGTTTAAAAGGGATGAAAAAGGATGGCGCCTATTTATTAGTGTCAATACAGCATCTGCTCCCCTTATCTCTGATGAAAAATTAGGCGTTATCGGAATTGACATTAATAGCAATCATTTAAGCCTTGTAGAAACTGATCGATTTGGCAATGCTATAAATAAACAAACCATCCCTCTCAATCTTTACGGCAAAAGCAGTCATCAAGCTAAAGCTCTCATTGGAGATGCCTGTAAAAAAATTGTCAAAACAGCCCAAGAAGTGCAAAAGCCCCTTGTATTAGAAAAACTCAACTTCCAACAGAAAAAAAGCGCACTTAAAGAAACACGAGCTTCTTATGCCAGAATGCTTTCTTCTTTCGCCTATAACAGTATTTTAGCCCATATTAAATCAAGAGCGCAAAAGCTAGGAATTGAAATCAAAGAAGTTAATCCCGCTTATACCTCAATGATTGGAAGAGTAAAGTATTCCAAACGTTATGGATTATCCATCCATCATGCGGCAGCACTTGTTATTGCGCGCCGCAGTTTAAGATTTTCTGAAAAGCTTCCCTCCCGTTTGATGGATATTCCTGATGGCAGAGGTGACTATGTCGCTTTACTCGTACCTGTAAGGAATCGGGTTGAACACGTATGGGCATTTTGGAGAAAGCTGAGTAAAAAACTCTCAGTGGTGCTTGCAGCACACTTTCGGGCGATAAGAAATCGATCCATGAGCCCTCATGAAACGGCTTGTGTGATGTAAAACCCCAAAAGTTATCGGTGAGAGTCCGGTACACAAATCGTCAGATGCGCTGTTCTGCTGACGTTATTACTTAATAGGCTTTGCTTATATTTTCGTAATATTTTTTGAGCGGTTAATAAGACCAGAATTAAAAGAGCAGTCAGTTTAAAAAATTAATCAATTAAAAGTCGCACATCGTTAGTTTACAAATTGTCAATAGATTTATATATGGACTACAGACTATTGCTTAGATTCTAATAAATAGAAAATAGTGCTAAAAATATAAGGCGCGTTAATTAGAAATGAAGTACTTAAGTTTAGTCTTAGAATCTGCTAACCTGTGTGATAAGCAAAACTTAGCTACCTCCATCGGTCATCTCAATTTGCTGGCAACGGCGCAAGAGATCGCGAAAATGAGCAGCATCTTCAAAGCGTAGCTCTTTAGAGGCTTTTTTCATCTCTTGTTCATATTTTTTAATTTTCTTTTGCAACTCTTGAGGCGTAAAATAATCCTGTTTTTCTTCAGCTGTGATTAAAAGAGCTTGCTCTGCTGTATTGGAATAAGGAGCCTCACTAACCTCTTCATCAGGTGCCACTAATAAAGAGATCTCTTTTTTAATGGTATGCGGGACGATACCATGTGCAGCATTGTATTCTTCCTGAACAACACGGCGATTTTTAGTAATCTCTAGCGTACGGACAATCGAATTTGTCATTTTATCGGCATACATGATGACGCGTCCTTCGGCATTGCGCGCGGCCCGTCCACAGGTTTGAATCAAAGAGGTTTCGCTGCGCAAAAAGCCCTCTTTATCCGCATCTAAAATGCACACTAAAGAGACTTCTGGAATGTCTAAGCCTTCTCTTAACAAATTGATGCCGATTAAAACATCAAATAAGCCGCGTCTTAAATCCTGAATAATTTGCATTCTCTCTAAAGTATCAATATCGGAATGCAGGTATTTAGCTTTTACATTTAATTCCACCAAGTATTTAGAAAGATCCTCGGATAAGCGTTTAGTTAAGGTCGTAACTAATACTCTACCTCCTCTAGCTGTATGCGCATGAATTTCAGCTAAACAATCATCGACTTGACCTTGAGCTGGCCGAATTTCGATAACAGGATCGAGTAAACCTGTAGGTCGAATAATTTGCTCGACAATTTCTCCTTTGGTTTGTTCTAATTCCCATTTGCCTGGTGTAGCGGAGACATAGATGATCTGATTGAGCCTTTCATAGGTTTCCTCAAATTTTAAGGGTCTATTGTCAAAAGCAGAAGGGAGTCTAAAACCAAAGTCCACGAGGGCTATTTTGCGCCCTTGATCTCCGCCATACATGGCATGCAGTTGTGGCACTGTTTGATGTGATTCATCGAGAAACAGTAAAAAATCTGAAGGAAAGTAATCTAATAAGCAGGGAGGCGGATCTCCTGGACGACGTTGACTAAAGTGGCGCGAGTAATTTTCAATCCCTTTGCAAAAGCCCACTTCACGCAGCATTTCTAGATCGTAAAGGGTTCGTTGCTGAATGCGTTGAAGTTCGATATAACGCTTCTCTTTTTCATAAAATTCCATCCGTTGAGCTAGTTCTTGTTTGATTGCTTCAATGGCATTGAGTCTAATCTCTCCTGGCGTAACGTGATGGGAGCTTGGAAAAATGGTGATAGTCTCTAACCGTTGGCGTACTTTGCCCGTTAGCGGATCGATTTCGCTAATTCTTTCAATATCATCGCCAAACATCTCAACGCGAATGGCAAGTTCATCTTCATAAGCTGGAAAAATTTCCAATACATCCCCTCTAACGCGAAAGGTAGCCCGAGAAAAATCATAATCATTGCGCGTGTATTGCATATCGACGAGATGTAACAATAAATCATCGCGTCTGCGCTGATCTCCAACAGTAATCGTCAAATTCATCCCTTTATAGTATTCAGGGGAACCCAATCCATAAATGCAAGAAACGGAAGCTACGATAATCACATCACGACGCTCTAGTAAAGAACGAGTCGCACTGAGTCGCATCTTATCGATTTTATCATTGATCGCCATATCTTTTTCAATGTAGGTATCGGTTCTAGCAATGTAGGCTTCGGGTTGATAGTAATCGTAATAAGAGACAAAGTATTCGACAGCATTATTGGGGAAAAATGTTTTAAATTCTTGATAAAGCTGAGCGGCTAATGTTTTATTATGCGCCATAATTAAAGCAGGACGTTGCGTAGCGGCAATCACATTAGCCATGGTAAAAGTTTTACCAGATCCTGTAATTCCCAGTAAAACTTGTGCTTTGCTATTAGCAATTACACCAGCTGTGAGTTTTTGAATCGCTTGCGGTTGATCACCGCAAGGTTGAAGATCGGTCACTAAATTAAATGTCATAATTAAAGAGAGAGTTGAGGTTTACTAATAATGGGCTTTAATTCTTCCTGATAAAAACAGAGTAAGCCAAAAGAGACAAGTGCAAAAGAGAGGTAAAAAGGTCCAGTAATTACTTCGCCTAAAACAATCCAGCCAAAAAGAGCTGTAAAGATAGGCGTACTTAAGCCTGCAAAAGACATAAAAGTTGCAGAAAAGCGTTTGAGCAGATAGCCATATAGATTATAACCGATTAAATTAGAGATAACAATCAGTAACAGGGCACAAGAGATAAAGGGAAGATAATGCGTAACGGGAATGGGTTGCCAATTTTCTACCAAAGCTGAATGAATTAAAGCTAAGATCCCGCCTAATAACATACTAATGCCATTAGCCATCAAAGGGGAATATTGATTCTCTTGCACCAGCTGTTTTAATAAAATCCAGCCGTAAACACTGCAAATAGCTGCGCCAATCACCGCTAATTCTGCCCAGGAGAAGATAAAAAATTGTCCAGCTCTCTCTTCTGCTGTTGTTTGAGATAGGAGAATGGGAATCATGCCGCTAAAACCAATCAGTAAGCCTAGCCATTTTTTTGAAGAGAGTTTTTCCTGAAAGATAAAATAGGAGAAAAGAGTCGAGACAAAAGGGGAAAGACTGTAGATGAAGCAAGTTTTAGAACTAGTTAAATACTGTAAGCCCCAAAATTCTAAAGTATTAGTTAGATAAATCATGAAAATAGCCAATCTAATAAAACGCCAAGCATGCAGGCGTTGAAAAGTAAAGCGTTCACGACGAAAAAAAAATTGATAGCTTAATAGGAGGATACCTGCGATTACCATCCGAGAGCCTACAAAGAAAAAAGGTTGGGTATACTCTAAGCCTGTCTTTGAAATAGTAAAAATGCTAGCAAAGAGACCATATAAGATAAAAACTAAAATCATAAACCCTTAAGCGTAAATCATTCACTAGCTTATCAAAAAAGATTATATAAAACAATAGCAATTACTAATTAGTCAATTCTCTTCTTAACATTATTTTTCCATTATTTATAACATTAAAATTTATATCCTTTAACTATTTAAATTAATTTTACTCAACTTAACAAAAAATAAATAATTTAATGTTAAAATAATTAATTAAATAAAAAATTAGAGGATTAAAATGTCAAATAACCTAGATAATAATCAATCAGCAAGAGATCAAACGACGCGCTTTTTTATTACCCCTTTGTTGAGCGAAAAACTTAAAAATCTGAATGAGACAAGCAAAGTAGAAGTTCTAGCTAAAATAGCTGCACGCATTTTAGGTGCAGTAATACTACCTTTAGCTTTACTAGGCGATGCAGCTATTCAAGCTAGTTTAGTTTTAGGAAAGACAGCTACTGGGATCATTGTTTCGCCTATTGTTTTAATAGGGGAACTCAGTACACCTGACTGGCAACCAAGCAAAACAGTAAAAAATCTACAAATCTCAGCTTCTGTGGTAAGATTATGTTATACTGTGCAATGCGTTTTTTCAGCGGCTATCATTCCTTTTATTTGTCTCTATTCTCCCTCCAAAGCACATGACTTCATTGATAAGCTACGCCAAGTAGAAGACAAAGTATTGAGAGACTATATTGAACACACTCAAAAGCGCATAACAGAATTAGAAAATCAACTGCCAAAGAGTTATCAATCTATCATAGATACTACAGAATTAGATCGAGTAAAATTAGAATTAACTCAAGCTAAAGCTGATAATACTACTTTAAATGGGCAAATCACACAATTTACAGAACAAGTTACAAAAATAGAAGAGGAAAAGAAGCAGCTAACGCTTGCAAATAGAGAAGAGAATGCAAAACAAATAGAATTGTTAAGTAATACTATAGAAGATTTAAATAAAAAAATAAGTGAATTTAAACAAGAGCAGGAACAAAACGGCAAAAATCAAATAGATTTACAAACAAAAATAAGAGAAGCAGAAGAAAATAATGGCAAAATTAAAGCAGAATCAGAACAACAAAGGCAACAACTTAAAGAAGTAGAACATTCTCTCAATAATATAAAAGAGAATAACAATGTATTAAAAGAGCGAATTAATAAACAAAATCTGGATTTTACTAACCAAAATGAAGAATTAAAAAATGCAAATAACGAGTTGATTGAAAAATTAAGAGAGCAGCAAGAAAAAATTAAAAATTTAGAAGAAGAGTTAAAAGCTCAAACATTTGCTAAACCTAGCATAACACTAGTCCAATCTTCTGTTACTTCTCAAAATACTCCTAGTCCTGAAATAGAAAAAGTTAAATTAAACACTCAACTAGATCAAAAGAAAGTGATCACTGCTAAAAGTTTTACTTTTACTATGCTTTATGAAAATGGTCCTTTTATTCTCTCGCAACTTACAGATAATCAAAACTATCCTATAAATCAAACAAATGTAAAATCACTTGTAAATTTTATTAAAAATGAGATAGAGCAAGAGGAGGAATTAGAGGATTCAGAAGGATTTACAAATATTGATGATAATAAGGAAAATGAAAAAAATATAGTAATCATAACCCAAAATACTATAGCTGATAAAGAAACTAAATTTAAAATTTTTGAAAATAGAATAAATAATTCTAATCCAGAAATCACAGAAACTTTTATAGCTTGTCAAGAAATCTTTAAACCAGATCGTTTTAAAGCAGAAGATTTTAACAAAGAAGGTTATGTAAAACAGATCATAGATAGAGTAAGCACTTATGATTTAGCTCAACAGAAAATATTAAATGCTGCTGATGCAATCAATGAAATTTTTGCTAAATCAGCAATAATAGATAATGATTTAACTCAAATAAATAAATATTTTGATAATTGCAAAAATAGTTTAGATAATAATCCTTCATTAAAAAAATTATTTCAAATACAGATCAAAGATAAAGATGCAGCGCAAACCTATGAAACTATTTCTAAAGGTAAAGATTCAATAATAGCTCGGGAAGTTTTGGAGAAGATGAGAGTTTACTTAGGAGTAAAAGATAAGGAAAAATTAAATCAGGTTATTGAGCTAGGGCAAAAAATTATAAGTAACCCAAAAGCTTATTTTGATCAAGGGCTTAAATTAACTGGTCCTAAAAAAGATCAATTAGAATTTACTAAAGATTTGACTGCAACCTCTCTCAAAGAGATCTATACTTATCTGAATAGTGTATTAGAAGGATTAGATAAAGAAAATTTAACTGCGAAGCAACTAATTAATCTAGATGCTTTTAGTGCTTTAGGTTTACAGTTTTATGCTACTAACTACTCCTTAATTTTTGATAAAGACTTTGATACAAATAACATCACAACTATTTTTGAGAAAATTAGAAAAAAAATCAATCAAAAAATGGCAGATAACTCAATTAAAGAGGAATTATCCACTATCCAGAACCAAGATATAAACAAAAATTTTTATACAAATTTAAAAGATAAAATAGAAAAAACTCCTGATTATCCTGAAAGTTTCTGGTTTAAGCCAAACTTAGCAGAAAAAATGCGCACATTAGATTCCTTATTCCCTCTTATTTCTAAAAAATTAGGTGAACCTAATAGCATGTTAGATGAAAAATGTTTAGTCTATCAAAATGACCAATTAGGTTATGAGGTTTACCAACAGCCAGCTCAAAAAGAAGGAGAAAAGCCTAAACTTTTATTCTTTTTTACCAGAGATGGAACTATTTCATCTAAGGTGACTCCAGCTATCAACCATCAATTAGGCTTATTTGGAGATAGTGAAATTTTTAAATCAGCACAAGCTATATTAAGTGATTTAACCTCTACCTCTATATTAGAAGGTTATCAAAAAGATTTAGAAGAGGGAAAATTAGAAATCGTCATGTCAGGATTTGATAATGGAGGAGCAGCAGCTACTGTTTTAGCTAGTAGGATGGCTATACTTTATCCTAAAGTTGATGTGACTGCTATTTCTGCTGGTTCTACTACCATGGTTACGACTGAAGAAGCCTACAATATGAACCAAGCAAATAATTTTTTTCCAATTAGATTATTCGGAAAAGGAGATAATAGTGTTAATAGAAAAGCTCCAGAGTTAATAGGAGCTTTTAGCAACGATACTTATAATACTTTTCCACTTTTTATAAAACATAGACAAGACATTCTCAATGTGTGGAATCACAATAGACTTGAATATGGAAACCTAGATAACTTTAAACCAGCTATGCACGCTCCTATTCTTCTACATCAGTTACATCAAGAATTAACTAAGAGTATTAAAAATAAACACCAAGTTAAAGATACAAAAGTATCTAATCAAATGTTAAATAGTATAATTGGGAATTTACCGAAATTAACTAATTTTAATAATAAATTAGATGATATAGTTAATTATGGACAAGAAATAAGGTCAAATCTAGAGAAGAAAAATATTAAATTTGGTTATAATGTTATTGATTTACAACGTCTGAATTTTTACCTTAAAAATACAGCAATGACTGAAGAACTTACGCCTGGTCAATTAGTTGACCTTGTAATAGGTAGTAATCAACTACTAATTGATTCAATGAAAGATCAAGTAACTGCTGATACTCCTCAGATGATTGACTTAATTAGTCAAATTAGACAAGAAGTCATTAATATCATAAAAAAATCAAAAAATGGAAAAGAAATAGATAAGTTAATTATAAAAAATACCATTTTATTTAATAATTTTGCTACAGAAGTTCAAAGTTTAAATAAATATTACAAAGACTTATTTGATGAAGATATTTTACAAAAGATTAATTTTGAGGATCGTTTCTTAGAATTTTTAGGTTTTAAAATCGCTGTAAAAGACAAACCAAAAATAGGAGCTGAATCTTACATTACCTCTCTATACAAAGATAGAAAAAATCTTTATGATCTTTCTCTCTATACACCAGAAGATAGTAAAAAGAAGCAACGCCTTGTTATTAGCTGTAATGGTAGGGATGAATTTGGAGAACAAGCACTTTTAGCTCAGGGTGCTGGAGATAAAGGTATTATGGATAGAGCTAGAGTTTTAGACAAAGAGATAAGTGATCAACTAGATAAACTATTCAAAGAACATAAATTTAATGTACAAGACATAGATATTGTCATTATAGGTCATGGTACAGAAGGAGCAGTGGCTACTCAGTTAGGTTACCAATTAGCTGAAAAATATAGTAACAGTCAAGTGCGATCTGTAGGTTTTGGTGCTCCAAGGTTTACTACAAATAATTTTATTGATGGAGAAAAAAGAAAAGCAAACTTCATTCCAATTAGGTTTTTAAATCCTAACGATACTACCTTCGAATTGAAATTAAAAGTATTAAATGATCATCCTTTAACAGAAAAAACTTATTATACTATTCCCATACAATTTAGAAATACGTCTGTAAGTGATTTAGGTAAAAATCATAATACTGATTTATATGGAGATAGCCAAAATATTAAGAGAGGCTTAAGACAAGCTTATCAGTTAAGAGAGATAGCTCAAGGCATTTCAAATTTAACCGATACTAATCAGCTGCAAGTTATTGTTGATTCTTCAATTGCTAAACGGATTAAAATAGATACACAACATGCACAATTAGAGACATTTTCTAAAGAATCAGTAAAAGATATCAAGAATGCAGAAGCAGGTAAGCTTATCAAAACGATGAAATATTGTCTAGAGTTAGTCGAAAAGGAGAATCTATCTTCAGAAGATAAGGAATTAATTCACACATTCTTTAATCACTTTATCGAAGCTATCAAGAATGAAGATACCAATGAAAAGCATAGCATAGATAATCCATTTTATCAAAAGATGATCAATCATGGTTACAATCCCCAACAGCTTTTCGCTGGTAAATGGCAATTACAGCGTTTAATTTCAAAAGAATTAGATCAAGCGATGGAAGCAGTTGAAGAAGCCGCTAAGAAAGAAATTGAAAAATCATCAAAAGAAAAAGAGGAACTAATCTTAAGAAGGAACTTTTACCGTGGTATTTTAGGAGCCGATCTCAATGGTAATCGTTATAAGTCAGCAGGAGGCGGCGTCAATGGGGCCGTTTTTTTTAAACATTTAGAGGCTGGTTTAAAAGATAAAAATGTTCTCCTGGAAGGTGAAGAGAGTAACCTACCTTTCTTAGGTGTATTTAAGCCTCATCCTGAAACTGTTAAAGCCACTAAAGGAAGGTTGGATTTTCATCAGGCAGTAGAAAGAGCAAAATCTGTTGTAGGAATGGATGCACAGTTAAATTCTAAAGATGAAGATAAAAGAGTGCATAATGAAGTTTTTGCTTATGAGCTGTTTCATCTCTTTGGATTTAATCAAGTTATAGGTTTTCCTACTACGATTCAAGTAATCAACAAAAATGATCCTAGACAAGAAAAAAGACCAGCTAGTTTTTGTGCCTTTATGCCAGGACTTGATCCAGTTTCTGAACACATTGGTACTCCAGATACCAAAGATAATCATTTAAATGATGCTAAAAAAGAATACACGGATGAAGAGCGTCATCTATGGGAAATGTCAAAATTATTTGATTTCTTAACAGGCAATCTAGATGGTCATGAGGGCAATGCTTTTGTAGAAATTAAAAATGGAAAGTTGACAAGAGCTATCAACTTTGATTATGACAAAGCTTTTGCTGTAAATGAACCTAATAATATTGGCAATCAGTATAAGTGGACTAAGTTAGCTATTTCAGACCATCCTTTTACCTTACAAACAAAAGAAGCTTTAAAAGCTATGTTAAAAGATGAGCATAAAGAAAACAAAATTAAGCAATTTTTAAAACTAGCTCATAAAAATAGTGAAAATAATTTTACTAAGAAGCAAGAAAATTTATTGAGAAAAAGAATAGGCGTCTTAGAAAAAATTGCTACAGGCAAAATAAAGAAATTATCGGATCTTAAAAAATATAAAAAATATAAAAAAATTGAAAAAAAGAAATAAGACTTAAGAAAGCGAAAGGAGACTAAAAATTTAATTAATCTTCTTTTGCTTTTAAGTTTTATCTGTTTATTCTGGCTATCTATTCATTGAGCTGGGGTTTACTCGGTTCTGCCTCTTTATCTTTACTATTGCCATTCAGTTCTAAAAATAGCTGTTTAGCTAACTTAGGATTAAGTGCATGTAGAGCTTGATAAGTCTCCTCGCGCTTAACTTCTATCGAATTAGATAAAGAGGCTTGTAGAAGGGGATTGTACAAAATCTTATAGAGTAGCGTTAGAGCTTCTTCTTGATTGGGATTTATTTTCAACGCTTTTTCTAAAGCAATCTTTGTACCTTCTAAGTTTTTAACTTGAAGCCGCATAAAAGCTAGATCTAAGTAACCTTCAGCATTGTTAGGCTTATATTTCAAGGAACTCTCAAGAGCTAAGATAGCATCTAGGCTATTGCCATTTTTACTGTAGAGCTTAGCTAAAAGATGCCAAATCTCTGCTTCAAAAGGGTTGAATTTAAGTGCTGTTTGTAAGCACTCAATGGCTTGATCCTCTAAATGTAAGTGGTAAAGTGTTAAACTAAGGTATTTAGAGGCTTCTGAATAGGCAGGATCTAGATTTAAGGTTTTTCCAAAGGCTTCCTCAGCTTCTTTAAATTTATCTAGAAAATAGAGAGCTTGACCTAATAGGAAATAAAGCCGGGGAATGCCATGATAGTGAGTAGCTAGAGTGTCAATGATGGTATAAGCTTGTCGAATAAAGATGAGCTGTTCACCTGTAACTGGACTATTCTTAGTATTGAGAGCTAGAGCTTTGCTCAATAAACTAGCTGCTAAATCTAAGTTTAGAGTAATAAAGGTAGGGTTATTAGCTAATTTTTTCTGAATAAGCGATAGCGCTTCTTCAAGATTGACAAGCGATAATTGATATGTTTGTAAAAATTCAGTAACTTGATAATCATCGGGATTAATCATCAGTGCCTGATGGATGTAGTTAGCAGCCTGTGTTTTATCAGCTAAGCAATCGTAATAGGTTGCCAATAAAATGAGACCTTCAATAGACTCTGCCAGCCAACTTTTCAAGGACGGAATGAGTTGTTCTGCAGCAACGTAATCGCCTTGAGTCATCCATAAAGCTAAAAGAGCTTGTTGCTCTATTAAAGAAAGATCTGTTTTAATGGGAAGTCGCTCTAAAATTTTCTCTATTTCTGAGCTAGCTTTTAAGATTAAGAGAGATTGAGCTAGAGCAAGCTGGTTGGCTAAAGATAAGGGAGGATCTAATTTTAGCCAGTCTTTAGCTTTTTGATGAGCCGATTGGAAATTAGCTGTATTAATCAGACAGATGACATAATTTAGACGATCGCGATCTGTGAGTAAATGAGCCTGTTCTAATAAGAGATACTGCTCAAGCGCTTGATCATATCGTTGCACTTCCATCAGAACTTCTGCATAAGTTGCACGCTGTTCTATAGAAGAGGGAAAAGACTGAAAAAATTCTCGATAAACACTAGCACTTTCTAATCTATAGCCCAATTCACTTAAAGTCTTAGCATAGAGAATTAAAGTTTCTTTCTTAACAATAGGCGCTCGTTCTGTCATTCGACTCAATACCATGGCTTGAGCCAAAATATAAAACGCTTGTTGCGTATCGCCTAAGGTATATAAAATTTTTCCAGTTTGAGTTAGAGATTGCAATGTAGGAGGTTCTATCTTAGAAAAAGACTCTAAAGCTAGCCAAAAATTGCCTAATAATTCTTCAGCATACAGCCCTGCTAAATAAGTAGCTGTCTGAGGATCGAGTACTGAAATTTTAAAAGCTTTAAAAGGCAAGGAGAGTGAGGAATTAGCAAGAGAGGGTGGTGAGCTCTTTTGTACCCTAGCTTGAAAAAATTGCTTAGCTTCTGAAAACTGATTGGAATAAATTAAGGAAGAGAGGGCAAGAGTTTGCATCCCGTTAAGAACTTGAAATTCAAGAGGCAACTGATCATAATAGCTTAAGGCTTGGGACCATTTTTTTTGTAAGAAAGCGATATAGGCTAAACCCGTTAGTACTTCTGAATCAGTTTGAGGTAAGTAACTAAACCATTTTAAACTCTCTTGAAGATGATCGTTTTCTAACGATCCAAAAGCTAAGCGTTTATAAATTTCAGCAGAAAAAGTTTGCGGAGGTTGTTGATCAAACCAAGCTTGACCCAATGCGAGTTGACCTGTAATTAATTGAGAAACAGCTAAAGCTTGAGTTACCTGTTTATCGCTACTTTTTAGTTTATTTAAAAAAAATAACGTTTTGACATATAAAGTTTTATGATAGTTAATCATGCCTGCCATGTATAAAGCAGAAGGATTAAGCGGTTCGATCTCTAAGACCCATTCTGCTTTTTTCTCTGCTTCTTCATATTTTTTATTAGCAAAGAGTTGTTCAGCTAGCTGCAGTTGCGTTTTTTTATCCTCCTCTTCGCGTTTAACTAAGGGAATAAAGATAAAAAGTTTTTGTGCCTTGAGAACTGCTTTTAAAGCTGTTATGTTCTCTTGTTTCAAAGCTAATTCATAGTTTTTTATGATTACATCAGAGACTTTTTTTTGCAAAAGGGCCATATCTTGTGGAGCTGCCAAGCTAAAAGCTAAGCCAAATAGAGCAAACGCTTTATCTTGCTGTTCGTTAGAAATACCTAGATATTGAGCTAAACTGATCAATTCTTCTGCTAAGATTAAACGACTTATTGGAGAGGGATCGTTTTTTAAAAAAAACTGTAAAAAGGTACTCAGATGGTAGAGATTGGCATCATCGAACTCGATAAGAGAGAGTCCTTGAAAAATAGTTTCTTGATTCATCGTTTCTTCTAATTTTTGATGAGGAGCATTAAAGAGAAGAGCCATCTCATAGTAATTATCAAAAGCTGTCACTTGCCCTTCTTGGATCACTTGATTTAATAGATGATTAAATTTTTGATACAGTGCTTGACGCTCTTTTGGATCTTTAACTAAGCGATTTAAAGCTGTTGAGAATTCTTTAATGCTTTCCAAGCGATTTTTTTCTATTTTTTGGTCAAAATGTTGAATTAATGTGCTCTTTAATTTTTGTGCATCTAAAGTAGCTTGCCAAGCTTCTAAAGCATCAATAAAAAAGTTTAAGTTGTAATAATGGTTTTGTTCTAAGTCTCGATAAATCTGTTGGCTAAACTTTAAAAGCACCTCTTGCCGTTCTTGATTGAATTTTTCATTGTTTAAGGGCACGCGGTTAAAATAGGAAAAGGCTAAAACATAATAAGGAGTAGCCGCATTGGATGTTTTCTCTTCAGCTTCCTTTAAAAAAGTTAAACCGATGAGCCAGTTGAGCTCGTCAATTTGCTGAGAAGAAGCTGTTTTTAGCTTTTGTTGCAGTTTCTGCCTTATTTTTAAAAAATTTCCTTTGGCAATAGTCGATTTAGTTTGATGGATGAATAGCCATAAAGGAGTAAAAATAGCATCAAAAGAAGCATGCATCCAAGGAGAGAGAGAAAAAGAGGGTAGCGCATTGTCGAGAATAGAAGACGCATTCGCTTCCTTTTTGTCTATAATGCTTTTTAAAGCATAAAAAAAATCTAACTTTTCATCTCTTTTTCCTAAAAGATTTAATAGATTTTTTAAGGGGAGCGTCATAGCACTTGGAGAATTTTGCAAATAGCCATTGAGTGCTTGGTTAAAGTAGATCTCCTCAAGAATAGCACTATTTTGAGGCAGCTTTTCAGCAGCTGCTTCTGCTTCTTTGAGCAGTTTTGATGACTCATCTAGATAATAAAGGCTACGTTCACTATAAGAAAGATAAAGGTAATATTCGGTCGGTTTTAACTCCTCCTTTAGCTGCTCGATCATTTTTTTAGATTGTAAGTATTGACTATTGATAAAAAGATTAGAGGCGATATTGAGCTTTGTTTCTGTATCACTATGAAATTTCATGTAGCAGATGAAGCTAATAAGGAGAAGAAAAACAATTAGGGTAAGATTGCGCAAAAATAGCATAAAAAACGCCTATTAACTTTCAAATTTACTTTACTCACCTTATGTAGAAATAGGCAAGCGATCTATTAAAAATTTTTGTTTATTTGATTTTATAAGATAATTTATTAAATTTTAATAGAAAAAAATAGATAAAAATGGTTTAATTAAGATTAAAGAACTATTACAATTTTCTTAATATAATTTTTAACTGTCTATTAAAAGGGTATAAAGTCTTTATTCAAAGTTAAAGATAAGGATGATAGGTATGCAGAAATCAAAAATTCTTTTGATTGAAGATGAAGAGGATATTGCAGCGTTAATTAAGTTACAAGCTGAGATAGCAGGTTACAAATTACATGTAGAAGTCGATGGTCTCAATGGTTTAAGAGCAGTAGAAAGAGAGAAACCCGATCTTGTTATTTTGGATATCATGCTGCCAGGTCAAAGTGGATTAGATGTCTGTCGGAAAATTAAGACAAATCCCGATTATAAAGCCATTCCCGTGATTATGATTTCTGCTAAGAGTGAAGAGTTAGATGTCGTCTTAGGTTTAGAGCTAGGGGCTGATGATTATGTGACTAAGCCTTTTTCACCGAAAGTGCTTTTTTCGCGCGTTCGAGCTGTATTGAGAAGAGGCAAAGAGACAGAAAAAGCGCCTAAAGCAATTGAATTTGGCCAGTTTACTTTAGAGATCGATCGCTACCAGTTGCGCAAGAAAGATAAATACATTCCCATTACTTTGTCAGAGTTTGGCATTTTGCGTCGTTTACTCACTAATCGCGGTAAAGTCCTCACGCGCAATCAATTACTAGATGATATTCAAAATAGCGATGCATTTATTGTCGATCGCAACATCGATGTGCATATTGCTGCACTGCGCAAAAAACTAGGCCCCAACTTTGAATGGATTGAAACAGTCAGAGGTGTAGGCTATCGTTTTAAGGAAGATGATTAAGATTGAAGAGGAGACTTTTGTCTCTCTTTGAGCTGTTTGAATCGCTCCTCTTTGTATTCAGCATAATAGAGTTTGTGTTTAGAAATTTGTACTTTTCCAGCCGAGCTTTTAGCTAGCTTAGAAACAAATTTGCATTGCGTGACACAAACTTCTACTTTGCCTTTATCTTTTCCTTTACTATAGAGAATAGCCAGTAGAATAGCATCTTGAATAGCATCTTGATCGGGTTCTTGCTGTTTAGGCACTTTCAAAATAACATGAGAACCAGCATAACCTTTCACGTGAAACCACCAATCTAAGCCTTTAGCATAGCTAAATGTCAATTGATCATTGCTTTTAGCATTTTTACCTACCCAAATTTTATAACCTTTTTCAGTCAAAAATTCTCGATAAGGGAGATTAGCTTGAGTTTGCACAACTTTAAGTGACTTTTTTTGTGTGGAAGGTGTAGTTAACAGTTGTAACTGCTCTAAAGTAGTAGCGAGTTGCACGTGTTCGAGTAAGTGCTGCTGCTCTTGCACTTTTTTTGCCAACTCTTCTATTCTTTTTTCACTATAGGGAAGACTTGCTTTTAATTTCTTACTTTGCTTAAACCGTTTGGCAATGATTTGAGTAGGTTCTGCTAGAGGATCTAACACAATCAGCTGCTTGCGGTTATCCTGTTGCCAATCGGGTAAATGAATCTGTGAAAGACCTTTGACTAGCTGGTAAAAGTAAGTTTGTAGCAATAAGCCTTCATGATAAAGTGCCGGCCATTGTAAAGCTTGCTGATGGTTGAGCTTTGTTATTTCCAGTTGCTTTTTCGTGCGCTTCAATAAGCGCAATAAAAAGCGAGAATGGACTTTTTTAGTCCGTTCTAAGAGCGCTTTTTGTTCTTCACGAGCTATTTCTGGAGAAGGAGAAGACATTTTTATACTACTTTTTAAGTTAACTCAAACGTGAGACAGTGGATGCCGCTAAAGGTGTCTAAGCGATTCCACCAATCCATAGCTTCTTCCATCTTTATCAAGTTTGCCGGATCTCTACCTATAAAATACAGTTCAATCTGAGGCAGGTAGTGTTGAAGATAGGTAGTCCATAAATCCATCAATAAAATGCCCAGCCGATCGCCCACTTGCATGCCATGTGTAATGAAGTAAGCGGTTTGACGTTTAGCGGACCATCCGCTGAGGCTATTCATGCTATTTATCGTATAACCCCCAGAGGGCATGGGAAAGAGAGAAGCTGCGATTTCCTCTGCTTCATAAAAAAAATGGCCGGGAAAGGGAATGACTTGGAAACCAGCTGCTAACAGCTGCTCTTTGATGAGCTGCAGAAACTCTTTCAATTCTTCACTTAATTCAGCTGCCGTCTGTCGATACGTGCGTAGATAGCGTTGGTCTTTAGTCGACAATTTTAAGCTAGGAGCCTGTTGAAGCAAGCAATGGCAGCAATCCATGACTAAAGCATAATCGACTAAAAAAAAACTGCCTGCTGGTCCGGGCATTAGAAAGAGATCTAAATGGTACTGTAGCTGCGCAATGAAGTGCAACTGACCAGGTTTAAATCCTAACTCTTTAGCTATTAGGGCTTTAGTAATTTTTTGTTTAGTGAGATAAGTAAACGCAGCAGCTTGATGGGTCATTAGCTCTTGCTCAGTTAATACTAGTGGCGGCTCAATGCCTCTACTTTTAGCTAATGTAGCATACCAGTGCTGCTGGTCTTTAAATAAGGCTTTCATTTTTTTAAGGTAAAATTTAATGAGGCTATTCTCCAACTGTTGCTGACGCGGAATGAGACCTGAGTGGTTACGCAATAAAATCAGCTCTTCAGCATAGAGCTGTTCAATAGTTTGAGCTAACTTTTCAGTTGAGGTAGTAAGTTTAAGCTCCTCTTCTAAAGCTATAAAAGAGGAGCTAGCATAAGCAATAGCAGCTAACTCTTGCCAATCTCTCTTTTCTAAATCCAATAAATGCAGGGTATGCAGGAGATGATCAGCTCCAACAAGAGCTACTTGCTCACCCGATTGATTGTGTGCAATAAAAACATTGCCGCCCTCTAAATAAGTATAGAGGAATTGTTTAGCAGATAGGAGAGAAGGGTCTAAAGAAGCTAAAGAGCTAGCTGTTTTGCCCGACCAGCCACTAAAAAAGGGATTAGAGGTAAAAGAAGCGCCGATGCGACGAAGATAGAGATTGCTAGAATGCGTGCGAGCAATAGCTTTATCTAAAAAAGCAGAAGAGTAGGGTTGCCAAACGGAGTTATCCGCTAATCTTAAAAAATAATCGCGCACAAAAGAAAATTGGTTAGTCGTGTGTAAAGTCAAGCCTATCTGTTTAGCAATGACCTCCATATTTTGAAAAGTATGCTGAAAAGTTAATCCCTGATAGAAAGGCTTGCCAGCTAACTGCGTTTTGATAGGATCGAGTTTCTTTTCTCGAATAGGACAAGCGATCGCTAAATTTTCTAGAGGCAAGGGATCAGAGAGTCTTTGAGTTTGCTCCTTTAAATTTACTTGCCATTTTTCTAATAGAGGCGTGAGTAAAGATTTAAGATCAAACTGCTGCGCATGCGGAAAAGTAAAAAGGAGAAGTAAATGAGGATGCAAGTAACTTAGATAATCGACAGGCAATTGACCAAAAATATCGCGTTTAGTAGTGGAGACTCGATAACTTAATAAAAACTGAATGCCAGCTGCATTGCCATAAATAGTCGCTATGTGAAGAGGAGTCTGCTCAATCCAAGAGCTAACCTCTAATTCCTCTATTAAGGGCCTAAACTGAAAAACAGAAGAAGCTTCATCAAAAACTGTCTGCATCTGCTGATGCCAATAAGAATGAGCTAAAAAAGAAGAAGATGGGCTATCTCTAGATTGCATATGTTTA
Organism: Parachlamydiaceae bacterium; assembly: GCA_965200675.1. Lineage (GTDB taxonomy): Bacteria > Chlamydiota > Chlamydiia > Chlamydiales > Parachlamydiaceae > CBDAUP01. Next base: position 1,045,281 of record CBDAUP010000002.1, read on the forward strand.
GTTTGTATCAGATTGTCTGACAAAAAGCAAAACAGCAATAGGAGATTTTAAACATATTTAAATAGTACTTCTTCTATTTTTAAAGAAACTTCCTCTTCTTTTATTTTTTCTATAGATATCATATGTTTTCCATAACTCTGGTTCTTTTATCCATGGGGTCTCTGTAGGTTGGCTTTTTTCATAAAAAATAACATGGTTCATTATTTTTTGATCATTTCTATGTCTGTAAAGCCATTTAATTTCTTTACCAGTAATAGATCGATGATCCTTTGCATTTTTTAAGTCAGCCATGACTTTTTGTACATCTAGTCCATCTATTACAAAATGGATCTGCTGTTTTTTTATTTTAGTTATATATTCTAATCCTCCCTTGCATGCTTTTCCTATCCTTTTATCTATATCATCAGAATTGGCTATTTTTCTTGGGTCATATCTGTCATGATTTTCCAAAAACTCTCTAAAATTTTTTACTTCATGATGCTCATTACTTTTTTCTCCTTCATAAGTATGAGATTTAATATAAAAATTTGATTCCTCTTGCTTAGAAAGACTACTTAACTCTTGTTTAGATTTTACTTGATGGGAATAGCCTGTTCCTAAAAATTGATTGTTGATTGTATCTAGTAGGACAAAACTTTTATTTTCTGAAGAAAGATTTTCCTGATTTTGATATAAAATTTCTTCTACATTTTTTATTTTTTCTTGCATCATTTTTAGGCGAGGGGTAGATAATCCATAAAATAAATCGCCTTCTTTAAAACTGTTATCTTTTTGTTCAATGACTTTAATTTGACGCTGATCTAATTTTTTTATTAATTTAACAAAATTTGGTAAGTAATTTTTTTTAGGATTGATTTCCTTTGCGCTAACTTCAGACTTAAATTGTAAAGGCTGAGCCTGATTTTCAATTAAGTGGTTATTTAATTTAGTAATAGTCCTTTTAGTATTTGGAGAAGTTAAATTTTTATCTAAAGCAGAGAATTTAATAGGCTCATTCTTATTATTTTCGATTGAGGAAAAAGGTTCTAATTTTTTTATTAGAGTAGAAATTCTATTACGACTAATAAAAGCTGTTTCACTTCTTGGCTTTTGATTAGTGTTTATTGGATAATTAAAATTTAAATTAGAATTAATTTTATCTATATTAGACATGGTTAATAACAAGTAAAACATTTTTAATAACTTATATAATAAGTAATTATTATGCCACTATTATAATTATTAAATTTAGTTTTGTTATGAGAGAGAAATAAAATTATAGAAGCTAAGCATTTTGCTTATTAAGAATAAAAGCAGATAAATTTAAGTAGTGAGAGCTACATTTGACAAGAATATTAAGAGATTAGTTAAAAGAGTATAATAAAAGCTTAATTTTACTTTGCATAAGACTAGCTTAGCGAAAAAGCAAAATAGCAGTAGAAGATTTTAATAAAAAAGAAAGCCTTACTTACTATATTAGATAGTAAGGCTTTCTTTTTATTATTAATCTTGTTTTTCTTTACAACTATCTTCAACTGTAATTAAAGGAATATCTCTAGTAGAATAATTTCTTACTATTTTAGTACGATCATGCAGCTGATGTTTTGTATTTATTTTTTCTTTAGGAAGATGCGTTTGATTATACCATTTTGTACCAGCATAAATACTACCTACAATAGGAATAAGCGTGATGAAACCTTTACCAATGTTTTTGAGATGTTCTTTGATGTGGGTACTTTCTTTTAATTTATCCATTTTTTCATCATTGCGCTTCAAATTTTGTGGCATAGTTAGCTGCATAGAAAAAACCCCTTCACCAGCAGATTTTGTTTGACATTCATAATTGTTTTGAAATACTCGATTTTGTTTGTGGACTTGACCAATAGAATAAGCATTTTTCATAGGATGAATTAAGCATTTCTTTACAATGTCTACTAAGCAGCGACCTGTATTGGCAATCACTTGCACGCCACCGATCACTTGTTGAGCAATAGGAAGACAACTTAATTTAGTCGTAAGGCTAACACTCATTTTATTTCCCCTTAGTTAAATAATTTAATATTAATATAGAATAATTAAGAAAATATAAAATAATTTTTAATAATTTATTAATATTATAAAATAAATGGATTAACTTAATAAAAAAGAGAGATCTTCGGCCGTGATAGAGCCATTAAGTCCCTCCTCTTCAAAAAAATTGCCGACAACTGAGCGTTTAGCTTGTTTGAGTTGCATGATTTTTTCTTCAATTGTTTCTTTGATGATATAACGCTTGCAAATCACAGTGTGTTGTCTCCCAATGCGGTGCGCTCTAGCAATCGCTTGCTCCTCTACCGCATCATTCCACCAAGGATCATAGAGTAAAACGTAATCGGCCGCGGTTAAATTCAAGCCAAAGCCGCCTGCTTTGAGACTAATTAAAAAGAAAGGACAGTCGGCATTTTGCTGAAATTGGTAGACAGCGGCTTGTCGATCTTTAGTATTGCCATCTAAATAGGCAAAAACAGACCCTTTTTCTGTCAAAGCTTTGGCAATTAGAGTGAGCATGGAGGAAAATTGGCTATAGATGAGTGCTTTTTTGCCCTCTAGTGCGATACTTTCTAAATCTTGTAAGAGCATTTGCAGTTTACTACTGGTAGTAAGCGGGTTAGCGGAAATTTTAGCGGCTACTAACAAAGGATGGCAACAGATCTGGCGCAACCGCAAAATAGCTTCCAATATTTCTACGCGCTTTTGACTGACCCCATCTAGAGCTACTTTAGGTAGCAGATTTTTCTTAATACCGGCTAAGAAATTTTCATAAAATAGGCGCTGTTCCTCCTCTTGTTCTATCCAAACCACTTGCTCTATTTTTTCTGGTAACTCAGGGGCTACTTCCTCTTTCTTACGCCGCAATATAAAGGGACGGATCTTTTTTCTAAGGAGTTTCAAATGACGCGAGTCCACTTGAGCAGCTTGTGTTTGAGCTATAAAACTAGCTTCCTCTCCGAGTAAATCGGGCATTAAGAAGTGAAACTGAGACCAAAGCTCTCCACTGTGATTTTCAATTGGGGTACCAGTAATAGACAGCCGAAAACGGGCCGATAAAGCATAAATTGCTTGAGAGACTTGTGCTTGAGAATTTTTAATCATCTGCGCTTCATCTAAAATAACACAGTGAAAGCTTAGCTTACAAAAAAAATCTGCTTCTAAGCGCAAAGTAGTATAAGAGACTAGAATGTAATCATACTGACTAAACTTGTCGCGCTGGCCCTCTTTATCAGCTCCATGATAAGACAAAACAGTTTGGTCCGGTAGAAAAGTTGCAATCTCATTTTTCCAATTGAAAAGTAGAGAAGCGGGTAAGATAATCAAAGTGGGTTCTTTAGCTGCTAAAGTAGATAAAAAAGCTAAGACTTGGACCGTTTTGCCAAGCCCCATATCATCCGCTAATAAGCCATGGAGGTGATACGTATAGAGAAATTTTAGCCAATCGACTCCTTTTTGTTGATAGGGACGCAAGGTGCCTTTAAAACAATGAGCTGGTAATTGGCGTGTGATGTCTTGGAAAGTCGATAGGGCAGTAGTTAGCTGTTGAAGGGACTCATCCAATGAAAAATGGTTAGCGACTTGATGAAGATCAGCGAGCAGACCTAAACGATTTTTAGTCGTATGAATGGCATCCTGTACAATTTCGCCCTCTTGCCATAGAGTACTTAAAGCTGACTGAGTTAAATTTTGAGGAATGAGGGCTACTTTTTGACTAGTGAGTGCTATAAAAGACTCACGCCGGTTAAAAGCACTTAGCACAGTAGTTAAATCGGTTTCAAGATCGGCATAGTGAATTTTGCCTTTAATGGCAATTTTTTCCCCTTGCGTTTGAATCGTTAAATCAATAGAGGTATGGTGGATGATAGCGCGTTGTTGCCAATCATACAGCTGCCAACCAATCTCCAGTAAAAATGTTAAACTTTTAGTCACCTGATGAGTTGGACAGTAGTAATGGCCTTGAGCGCTCTCTTTTCTCCTAAAGTCAGACTCTAACAGATCTTTTTCCCAAGCCCTTTCAGCCACAAGATCGCGTTTTACAGCTGTTTTTGTTAGGAGAGTATGATAGGGGAGTTTAATACCATGATAGTCAAACCATAAATCGGCAAAAATACCGGCTGAGTCTTTCAATTGTAAAAAAGGAGTAGGCAGGGCTAAATTATCTTTATGCCTCGTCGCTTCAGCAGTCAAAAGGACTAAAGGACAGGCTGCATTCTCTTGATGATCTTGAATGAGTTCCTCTAACTCTTTGGCAGTCACAAAAAAATTGTCCTGGTGACAGGCTTTCAATTCTTTTTCAGAGACTTCAGTAGCTAACAATTTTAATTGAATGCCCTTAACTAGCCAAGCTGGATGGCCTCCACAGACGAAGTCACAAGCTGTTAAGGCCATAGGCTCTTCATCCCATTTTACCATTCCTTTAACTTGGAACTGGTCTATTTGATCCGGATGCTCGTCAACTTGATAGTAAAAATCGAGCAGTCCAAAAAAATCGCAAGCTAAGGCACGTCCATTTAAATAGAGTTTGCCCGTAGCAGCTAATAATTTAAGGGTGTCTATAGCATGAGAATAGCTAAGGTGAATCTGTAAGAAAGAGGAATTTTCTAGTGAAGCAAGACGACCCGTTACTTTTTTTTGATAGAGCAACTCTTTTTGACAAAGATAAGTCAGAGCTTTTTTGTCATTTTCATGCCGCGCTAATGAGAGCAATAGGGCAAAAGGGCAGGGTTTAACAAGCGGGGCTAGCTCTAAAAATGCGTGCTTTAGCTCTCCTTGTTCTAGTGTAATAACCAGCAGAGACTGCTGATCAGATTGGACTTGATCAATAGAATAGACAATTTCCACTTTTCTCTCAATTCATTAAATGAACAGTTAAACGAGTAGCTAAATTAACACAGAAAAAAATTCTTTGCAAATTTTTAAATAAAAAATTAGCAGTGAGCTTCTATTTTGGCATGTTAATTGCATTAATTATAAATTATTTCAAATTTAATTAATTAAATTGGATAATTTATGAATGAAGTTGGTAATCATAGTAATCAAATCCCATCTTATTCCTCTCCTCTCAATCAAATAAATAAAGAAACACGTATCTCGGCTGCTACAAATTCAGCCGGTTATGACAAAGTAGGGAATGTTTTTACAAATACTCTCAATAGACTAGTGGAATTTATCAAAAATCCTCTCGATCCCGAATGGCGAAAAAATCAAAAATACTCTCTCGTTTTATCTCAAATTAAAGAGATAAGAGAGGAAAATATCAGTAAAAGAAAAGAGGAAAAAAATATAAATCTTTTTGGTCGCGATGTAAATGATACTTACATAGAAAAAATGACTTCAGCTCATGGGGATCCTCAAATTGCTGAATTTGCTAGAAGATATGAAACAGTCATTAAGATTTTAAATACAGAAAAGGGAGTTTACCCTACGGAAAGAGAGCATTATAAAGCATTCATTGATGCTAACCAGCATGCTTTAGCCGCTCCTTACTATATACAATTAATGAACGATTTACCGCCTTATCATACGGCTATGCCTGAGGCTAGAGAAAAAGTCCTAAAGCAACTTCCTCAAGTAGTAAAAGATTTACACGCTCTCTCTTATACTCTATTTGCCGAGGTTATCGTGACAGATTTCATGAATACGATGGCTACAGGTATTTCTGAAAAAGGTCATCCTGCTGAGGATAAAGCATTTGTTACAAGTAATGAACAGGTGACCGCAGAAGAATTAATTCAAAATTTTAAAGCAGTTGTCGCTAAAGATAATATAGACAATTTTGCAAAAGGCATTGAAGCAGCTCCTTCTAAGTTCAAAAGTTTTGCACCAACAAAATGGGCCTCTTCTATCAAAGGACATTGGGATAAACTGGATTTTAATCCCATTAAAGATGGTAATCCGCCTAACTTAGCTTATGTACGCCAAACAGCAGAAGGTAAAAAAATTCATTTTATACGCACGCCAAGTCCTACGATTGGCAATAAAGTTAATCCAGCTTTCTGTGCTTTTTTAACTCATTTAGAAGCCAATGGTGAAAAGTACGTCTATTTTAATTTGCAAGATCGTCGTCAGCCAGATCAGCATCCTTCCTTAAAAAAGAGAGTAAAGGAAAAACTAGGCTCTGCTCGCGAAGATCGCCGTGTAACAGCTTTTGAAGCTTTAGCTGAGGATCCAGCTTATAAAAATGTCTTTCAAGTCGTTACATTAGATAAAAACTCTAACTTTTATTGGCAAAGAGATCACGTTAAAACAGACAAACTTTTAAGCAAAGCTCTAGAACAAGGTATTATTAAAATAGAAGAGAAAGAGAGGTTTAAGAAGAGATTAGCTAATCACGCTACAGAAGGGGAAGCTATCCAGGAGATTGTAAATAGATATAGAGAATCAAAAAATGGGAACAAAATAACGCATGATCTGCTAGAATTTGAAGCTATTTTGACAAATAAAAATAAATTCTTAAAGGAATTTAAGCAGAAACTGTTTGTAGAAAAGACTTCTTTTAACTTAAGTGAAAAGTATAGCCAAACACCTCATCGAGAGAATATTGAGAAGATCCTAGAACAAGTCACTGCTACCTATTTTCCTTTATCAAGTGGTCACCTCACTCCTTTGGAATGTCAAAAAATTATCGAGCTCTCTTACGACTTGATTCAAGATTATATCATCTTAGAAAGTGGGGCTACCTACATCAACATCTCTTGTAAGGATTGTATCGACAGGGGTTGGGCAGAAAAAGCTAAAAAACAAGCAAAAGAGATATTAATGGAGGTTTGTTTAGGTACTAAAGAAAGATTAGGAGAATTACAACAGAATATCAACCAGTGGGTTCCTAGTCTGTTTGCTCCTTCATTATGGGCTCGCAAAAGACAAATTCTGCCTGAAAGGAGAGCGCGCGTGCGTCAAGCTGTAGAAGCCATGACTGATTTAGCTAGCAAGAATCCTGAGGCTTTTATGAGACTTAATGCGTTGCCTCAACGTTTAATTGAGCTTGAGAAATTAAAAACTGCTAAAGATGAAAGAATAGAAAAATTAAAAGAAGCAAGAGGAACAGAAGATGTTAATAACGCGATAAAAACTATATTAGAAGAATTTGAAGCCACTAATAAAAGAGATGAAAAAGGTAAACAAAAGATTGAGGATGAAAGTAGCCTAAAAAATGAACAGGAGTTATATGTGAACAGGTGCAAAGCATTAGCACCGGTCATTGAATACTACAATCAGCGGCAAGCTGAATTGCGCAAAGATAGTATAATAATTGAAAGTAAAGAGTTAAAAGATGACTTACAGACTATTTTAACTATTGCGAGCCGAGCTAGTGTGTCTACTATTACAATTCCTCATCATCGCGACCAAGAAAAACAACAAGTTAAATTAGATTCCAACACTTATACAGCTAATCTTATAGAAGATAAAAATATAGAAAGTATAAGAAAAAAAGGCATTAACCAAAGCGAAAGTTAATTAATGCCTTTAATGAATTAAGACTAAGATTGAGGTTGAGCAGGCAAAGCAGCTTTGCGGCTCAGCTTTAATTGACCTCGTTCATTGATGTCGACTACTTTAACAGAAACCTTTTCTCCTGGTTTAACCACATCAGCCAAATTGTTAATGCGCGCATGGTCATATTCTGAAATATGACAAAGGCCCTCTTTTCCAGGTAAAATCTCGATGAAAGCGCCAAAAGGAACAATAGAGATGACTTTTCCTAGATAAACTTTGCCAATTTCAACTTCAGCTGTGATGCCGTTAATAATGGCTTTGGCCTTTTCAATGCTCGTTACATTAGGAGCTGAAATGCTAATTAAGCCGGAGTCATCAATGTCAATTTCAACACCTGCTTCTTCAATGATTGCTCTAATTTGTTTGCCGCCAGGTCCTATGACAGAAGCAATTTTACTTGGCTTAATTTGCATCGTTTCAATGCGAGGCGCATGAGTCGACAACTTTTCATTAGATTGAGGGCAGCTAGCTAACATCTTCTCTAGAATATGCGTACGCCCAGCTTTAGCTTGGGCAAGGGCTGCTTGCATAATCGCATGTGTAATACCTTCTACTTTGATATCCATTTGAAAAGCAGTAATACCAGTTGCATCGCCTGTTACTTTAAAATCCATATCTCCTAAAGCATCTTCCATGCCTAAGATATCGGATAAGATGCGATAGCGCTCTTTTTCTAAAATTAAGCCCATGGCAATGCCAGCTACCGGTCTTTCAATGGGTACGCCCGCATCCATCATAGCTAAACAGCCACCACAGACAGAAGCCATCGAAGAGGAACCGTTGGATTCTGTGATATTAGATTCAAGGCGGATCGTATAAGGAAATTTATCGCGCGCAGGCAAAAGAGAAACTAACGCACGTTCCGCTAGTTTACCATGACCAATTTCACGGCGTCCTGGTGCGCCAACGCGACCTACCTCACCGACAGAGAAGGGTGGAAACACATAGTGTAGGTAAAAGCGATGTGTATTTTCGCCATGTAAGTCCTCATAGCGCTGCGCCATATTTTCGCCACCTAGTGTACAGATAGCCACCGCTTGTGTTTCGCCACGCGTAAAGAGGGCACTACCATGGGTACGCGGTAAGAAACCCGTTTCGACATCAATAGCTCGAATCTCAGCACAATGACGACCATCAGCGCGTATACCTTCATTGAGAATCATCTCGCGCATGTAGGTAGCTTGCACTTTTTTAAAAGCTTGACCAATTTGTGCTTCCGTATAGACTTCACTCTGTTCAGCAGAATTGGATTCAGCTCCTAAACTAGCCAGCAGCTTTTTCTTAATACTAGCGATAGCATCTTCGCGTTTCTGTTTTTCTTTCATACGCAAAGCGGGCACTAATTCCGCTTGGGTCGTAGACGTGACTTTTTCTAGCAACTTTTCAGGGAAAACGCGAATAGACGTGAGGTTTTTTTGCTTGCCTAATTTTTTTTGCCAGGTGGCTAAGGCTTCGCAAATGATTTTAATGCCTTGGCGATGTCCTGTCTCAATCGCTTCTAGTACTTGCTCTTCTGTTAAAAAGCGGCAGTGGCCTTCAATCATTAAAACAGCATCATCTGTACCGGCTAACATTAAATCCAATTTAGACGATTTCATCTGCTCTGTCGTTGGATTAATCACAAATTTTTCATCTATTAAACCTACGCGCACAGCGGCTACCGGTTTAATGAGAGGAATATCGGATAAAGTCAAAGCAGCAGACGCTGCGCAAATAGCTAAAGGCTCTGGAGAATTGAGCATGTCATAAGACCATACGTAAGACAAAAGTTGCACTTCATTATAATAGCCTTCTTGAAACATCGGGCGAATAGGTCGATCGATTAATCTAGAAACTAAAATCTCTTTTTCAGTTGGCCTACCTTGACGTTTGACAAATCCGCTACTCGTCTTACCGGCAGCTGAGTAATTCTCTTGGTAATCAACGCGTAATGGGTGAAAGTCGATGCTTTCAGAAGCTTCGGTAGCAGCACAAGCTGCACAAAAGACAACTGTCTCTCCCAACTTAACAACCACAGATCCATTCGCTTGTTTGGCAATTTTTCCTGTTTCAAATGTGAGTGTCTGTTCGCCCACAGTGATAGATAGGGTTTCTTGTAGAGTCATGCGTAATAAAGCTCCTTACAAAATTTGATAACGAAATAAGTATAAATTAAAGTGTATCGACACTTAAATTATTTGACAGGAGGAAATTTATCAAAGACAAGAGTAAAAAAGAGATAGAAGTCAGAAAACGCACATTAAAAGAGGTCTTAAATAAAAGACTCTCTTAAAGAAAGTTTTCTGATTTCTATGAATCTTTAACCTCTAATTTTAAGATTCTTTAAGTAAGAAAATCCTCACTATCCAATCAGCTCTAAAAATAAAGGATAGTTAGCTTTTTAGTATATACATTTGGAAGATACTATTACTTTATTTATTTTTATTTTATTATTCTAGGCTTATGAGAATAAAGAATAGAAATTGAGAAAGGCAGCTAATGCTAGCTGCCTTTGAACACTTAAACTTTGATAACTTATCTTCTCAATTTAAGCTTAGTAATTAGTGTTTGATAACGTTTAGTGTCTGTTGAATTGAGATAATCCAATAGACGACGTCGCTGACCGACCAATTTAAGGAGAGCTAAACGCGAGCCATGGTCTTTAGGAGACCTTTTAAGGTGCTCTGTCAGCTCTGCAATTCTTTCTGTTAGAATAGCAATTTGGACGTCTGCCGATCCTGTGTCTTTTTCGTGAAGTTGAAATTTTTTAGTAATTTCGTCTTTTGTGCCTTTATCAAGAGACATTCTAGGAATCCCCCGTATTTATGAGCCGAACAATGGCTAAGTTAGATTAATTGACTGCAATCTTTATAATTATAGCATGACTACCATTAACTATCAAGAGCTATAGCAATAGCTGTCTAAAATCTAATTGTTAAGATCTCTTGATCCTACCTGTTATCTTTAAAAATGAGCACTTGATTTTTGCCATCCTGCCTGTTACACTTTTTATTTTTAAACTTCAAACATTGTAGAGGAAGAGCATGCTAAAAAATACAACCTATAAAGAAAAATTTGAGCTTTTAAAAGAATGGGTGCCCTCTATTGTCGATCACATTAAAAAAGATCTTAAAAATGACCATTTACGTCAGGATCATGTTTTTTATAAACGCTATTTTGCTAGCAAAAATATCAATAAATTGACGACAGAAGAATTATATGAGGCTTATAGTCAAGCTTTAATAGAAAATGAGAAAGCAGAAGAGTTAGCTGAGTTTATCTCTAGTCGTTGGTTAATTAAAAATAGTGAACTCTATAATTACTTTGAAGCGGAGTTAAGTTTAATTGCCAAAGATTTTACAGAGATAGAGGAGATTGATTTAGCGACTTCTCGCAAAATTTTAGCAGGTTCCATTGATTTACATGGAGCGCCGCGCACTTATCTTTTTTCAGTACTTAATTCTGTCGTTTTCCCTCCTCAAGTCTACGAAGAGTTAAAACAACAAGCTCATTCTGAAACAGAAAAGCAAGCGACAGATCAAAAAGAGAAAGAGGAGAAAGCCACCCTAGAGAATGTAAAATTTAATCATGAACAGCAGATGAATCGCTTAATTGATAAATATGAAAAAAAATTAGCGGGTTTACAGAAAAAATACCATGCAGATGTTAAAAATTTAAAAGACCAACTCGTCAAATGGCAGCGCAAAGAAAGTCAGCTAAAATAATGCCTGCAGATTTTCCCTTTTCTTACTTTTCGGCACAAAATGAAGATGAAAATTTTATGTTAGAAGCTTTAAAGGAAGCGTGGAAAGCTTTTCAAACTCAAGAGGTACCGGTAGGAGCTGTATTAGTGCGGGAAGGACAAATCATTGCGCGCACTTACAATCAAGTAGAATTGTTAAAGGATGCTACAGCCCATGCGGAACTGCTCTGCGTAAATGCTGGATCGACTATAGTTGATAATTGGCGTTTAACTCGTACAACTCTTTATTGTACGATTGAGCCCTGTGCTATGTGTGCCGGGGCTCTTTTGCTAGCCCGCGTGCCTGCTCTCGTATGGGGCGCGCCCGATATTAGACATGGAGCTAATGGCAGTTGGGTCAATTTATTGGATAAACAGCATCCGACTCATGCTATCACTATACGTCAGGGAATTTTGCAAGATTTTTGCGCACAGCTCATGAAAGAATTTTTTAAAGAAAGACGCTTAGAAAAAGGAAAAGTACATGGTTAAAGAACAGCTAGACTGGTCTACTATTTGCTTTTTGCTGGAGTCTTTAGAAAAAGGCCAATATGAGAAGGTCTTAACCTGTGGCCAACGGTTGCTTCCCAATTTAACAACGGATGATATTTTACAACCTAATGATTTTCCTTTATTAGAAGATAACTCTCATTTTCGTTATGAAGAGGGCGTATTGGAAGGGATTAGAACAGTGTACATGGCGCTGCGTGCTCTGCATGATTAAGTAAGAGATTCAATGACATGTTTTCATTAGCCATAACCGTTGTAGACGTGTGGGAAATAAGAGAAGATCCTGTTTAAAAGTTAGCCAATTGAAAGAAGTAGGTACATAGTCTTGGTATTCAGTTAGGGCTAAAGTCGCTTTTCCTTGTCGGACTGCTTCTTTCATACTCTGTTCTAATTTCTCAGGACAAGCAAAAGTAATCTGGGAGTAACTGGGATCTGCCCATAACTGCCAAGCTATGCGATTGAGATGCAATGCCTGAGGCAGCAGTAGAGTTATTTTAGTTTCCAAATAGATGTCTGCTAGCTGAGCTATCTCTTGGACAAACGAGCAACATTGCTGCTGAGTTAAAGAGTAAGAGCTAAAATCATACTGCTCAATGTAGGCTAAAATTTCATCAAACTGTCTAATAGAAAGTGGAATTTTTATGGCAAAAGTAGGCCGATGTCCGCCTGAGCCTTGTTGAAAATAGCCATCGTTTAAAGTAGAAAAGAGATACTTAATGGGATTTGGTTCATAGCGATAAGGCTTCTTAACAGAGAAATTAGCGTTAGGGATAGCAGCATAACCATATTCGCTATAGTTCATGATGCCTTCAAAATACTTGGGTTGGTGTATGCCGCCCTCTCCTGATTGACCACCTTCTAGCTTAAAAGGAACAAAGTTATAGAAACCATCAGACCTTCTTTGTTGGATAAATCCTTGCAAGTAGATCCAGGCATGTCCCGTATCGCTATTTTTGGATCCTCCACGCGGATGTTTAGCTAAGGATTGTAAAAAATGAGGTAAGTTAGAGTAATCCAATCCTCTTGCATTGACTAAAATAAGCAGAAAATAGGGACTTTCCTGTTTAGCGCGTTGAAAAGAGAAAGAAGAAAGGGGGGAAGAACAGATAGAGTTAGAAATAGGAGAGCAATGATAGCAAGTGTTACAGCTAGAAAGCAACAACATTAGTAAAAAACAATTAACATTCGTTAGCAAAAAAGCAAAAATAACGCGCATTACATTAGAAGTTTTAAAATTTGGATCTTCTTTTAGTTTCAGATATCTTTTGCATGCGTTTTCTTTCGCGCCAACTCAAAGAACGTTCACCCTGACGCGAGATCTTAGTCAACATGGCATCCATAAACTGGTCATCAGTATAAGAGGGTTGCCCAGTATGGATGTCAAAAACTTTTGCTTTGTCAGTTAGGGTACTAGTTTTAAAGGGGAAAAATCTAGCTAAATAGGAGGAGGCTTTCAATAGAAAAGTATCGATAGGAGCCATCCAGGCAAAAGGGCTGTTTAAGTGCCAGGCTGTAACCGCATAGACATAACTAAATAGCATCGATGAGAGATAAAAAATAAGGGTAATCAGGTCAAAATGAGACAGGTTAATCAGTAGAATGGCACTAATTAACAGCACGACTAACCACTTAGCTTGCATCGGAAAAAAGAAGAACAGTAAGATTTGTTGGCTTGGATAAAGTAAAGCCCAAACAATTAAAACACTGACGAGGCAAGCGGTAGGACCAGCAAATAGGGCCGGTGTTTCTAACAAAGCCATCATGAGCCAACCGCTTAAGGCAGCTATTATGCCACTCAATAAATAAAGACGTAAAAAAGGTTTAGGGCCTAAACTATTGACTAACGTAGTCCCCATGGACCATAGAATATAAAGATTGAACACAAGTATCATTAAAAAATTAAGCGTAATTCCTTGACCTCCTCCATTTTGGATAAAGAGGTAAGTGAAAGGCTGCCACAAAAACCCCTGATGGAGGCCAAAAGAGGATAGACTAAGCCAGGTTTGCAAGCCCGGCATACCAATAAATTCAACAAAAAAAGGTTCGAGTAAGGCACAGATAATAGATAAGCTAGCCGTAATAATCAGAAGATATTTAATAAAAGGAGGCGTTGAGTCAGGGCCTAATTGGTAGTAGTTAGAATGATTCATAGCTCTTATCCTAAATCAAACGAGTTAATTTAGGCAATCTTTAAGCTTTAGAATCTAGTACTGGATGGATCTCTCTCTCTCTCTCTCTCTTATCAATCTCTAAAGTCTACGAGTGCTTGGCGATAAAATTTCACTTGGCAATTATCATGAGGATGAGTATAGTAAGAATCTATTTGTAGCTCTATAGTAGGTCAAAGCACAAGCAAATGCAAACTTTAGCAATTCTTGCTTCACTTATAGCGCATGATTAAAAAATTTTTTTGAGTATATTACTAATTTATCTATTTTTGGAGTAAAGATGAAAAAAGAGACTCATCCTAAATATCAGGATGTCTTATTTGTAGATTCGTCTACTGGACACCGTTTTGTTATTGGTTCAGCTTTGCAGCCTAAACAAACTGAAAAATTTGAAGGCAAAGAGTATCCTGTCTATCAGCTTTCAACCTCTTCTTATTCGCATCCTTTTTTTACTGGCAGCAATAAACTCGTGGATGCTGAAGGACGTATCGATAAATTTAAGAAGCGTTACATGACAGCTCAGCAACGCAGTCAAGAAGAACAAGCTCAAGAAGCACAAAAAGAGAGTGTATCCAAAGAAAATTCATCTAGAGAGGATGCATCCAAAAAGAAGCTATCTTCCTCAGAGCAAACTAACCAAAAGTTAGAAGCTAGTGAGCCAGCCAATAGCCAAGATAAAGGAAGTAAAGAAGAGGGTAAACAAAAAATAGCAGCTCCTAAAAAGAAAGCAAAAAAATAGTTTTATCCTCAATAGAAAAAAAAGGATTAGACTTAAAGTTGAAGTTTAATCTTTTTTTTCTCCTTATCCCCTTTTTATCAGATGAAAACAAAAATACTCAGACTTTTATCGCGCCTTTCTGAAGTAGAAGAAAACTTAGGACATCCTGGTGTCTTAAACGATCAGAAACAGTACCGTTTATTAGCTCAAGAACATGCTTACTTATTAGAGGTCAAAACCTTATGGGAAGAGCATGAGCACTTAAATAGCCAATTGGTAGATAATCAAGAGTTATTGAAAATAGAAACAGATTTAGCTTTTGCTACTGTCCTCAGAGAGGATATTACACTAATAGAGCAGCAGTTAAGCGAATTAGATAAAAAATTAGACCATTTACTCGTGCCTCCAGATCCCAATGACCACCGTTCGACTATTTTAGAGGTGCGTGCAGGCACGGGAGGAGAAGAAGCAGCTCTTTTTGTAGGCGATTGCATTCGCATGTATAAAATGTTTGCCGATAAAAAAGGCTGGCGCTATGAACTTCTTTCTTGCACAGAATCAGAAAAAGGTGGGTTCAAAGAGTATGTGATGGTGTTATCAGGGCCTAATGTCTACCGTTTCTTGCGTCATGAGGGAGGTACTCACCGCGTCCAGCGCGTTCCAGAAACCGAAGCTCAAGGACGCGTTCATACTTCAGCAATTACCATCGCTGTCTTATTAGAACCCGAGGAAGATGCCGATATTGTCATCGATGAGAAAGAGTTGCGCGTCGATACTTACCGTTCATCAGGTGCTGGAGGACAGCACGTCAATACGACCGATAGTGCTGTCAGGTTAACTCATTTACCTTCGGGCCTTGTCGTTTATTGTCAAGAAGAGCGCAGTCAGCATAAAAATAAAGAAAAAGCTTTGCGTTTGTTAAAAGCTAAATTAGTCGAAGTAGAAAGTCAAAAAAAACAGCAAGCTTTAGCTAGCTCGCGCTCTCAACAAGTGGGATCAGGCGATCGTTCCGAAAGAATTAGAACATATAACTTTTCCCAAAATCGCGTAACCGATCATCGCATTGGTTTAACTCTCTATAATCTCGATCGCGTGATGGAAGGCACTTTAGATGAAATTGTCACCAAACTGGTCGCTCATTTTCACCAAGAATTACTTCAAAATGATTAACTTACTCGTTTCATGAAAACACTGCTGGCTATCCTTCATCTTTCTATTGATTTTTTAAAAAAGCAAGGGGTAGAAAATCCCAGGCGTCAAGCTCAAGATTTGATGGGAGATGCGCTCAATCTATCGCGCACAGAACTTTACTTGCAACATGACAGGCCTTTGTTAGAAGAGGAGTTAGCTTTATTGCGCGAGCGCTTAGCAAGGCATGCTAAAGGTGAGCCACTAGCTTACATTCATGGAAAGGTAAAATTTTATGATTGCTCTCTTTTGATCAATCCTCATGTTTTAATTCCTCGTCAAGAAACAGAAATTCTAGTCGATAAGATTATTCATGCGATAGAAAAAGAGGAAAATCATCACAAAGTCCTATGGGATCTTTGCTGTGGATCGGGCTGCATTGGAATTGCGATCAAAAAAAAATTGCCTCATCTTACAGTCGTTTTATCCGATCTTTCTAGTGAAGCTTTAAAAGTTGCCGCGCAAAATGCACAAAGAAATGGGGTTGAAGTAGAATGCGTACAAGGAGATTTATTAGCCCCGTTTGAAGGCAAAAAAGCGCATTACATCACTTGCAATCCGCCTTACATTTCCAATGAAGAGTATAAAATAGTAGATCAAAGTGTGCGCAATTATGAACCCTCTTTAGCATTAGTAGCAGGTCCTACCGGCATGGAACTCTACGAACGTTTGGCTAAAGAGTTGCTTGCTGTTTTGCACCCTCAAGGCAAAGTCTATTTTGAGATTGGCAGGACACAAGGTCTAGCTATTTCTAACTGTTATAAAGGAGCACCTTGGAGTAAACAAGAGTTGCAAAAAGACTGGGCTCAGCAGGATCGATTCTTTTTTCTTGAAATTGAATGATTTTTTGATTATCCTCTCTTGTAGTTTTAATAATAGAGTACTGTCTAGTTTTATATGTTGGGAACTTTAACCGAAAAAATGCAGATGCTTGTCTCCAAGCTATCTGGCAAACGCCAATTGACAGAACAGAATATCACAGAAGCTGTCAGTGAAGTGCGTTTAGCTTTATTAGAGGCAGATGTCAATTACAGTGTTGCTAAGACGCTGATCAAAAAAATTAAAGAAAAATCTTTAGGTGATACGGTTTTAAAATCTGTAACTCCGGGTCAACAATTTATTAAAATTGTGCACGATGAACTGATCTCTTTTATGGGTCAGCAAGAGGAGGGACTGAAGTTAACTTCTAAGCCAGCTGTCATTATGGTCTGCGGGCTACAAGGCTCTGGTAAGACAACTTTTTGCGCTAAGCTGGCTAAATTTTTAAAGAAACAACCGCAGTTTAAACAAATTTTGTTAGTGGCTTGCGATCTTCAGCGTCCGGCAGCTATTGAGCAGTTAAAAATATTAGGAGAGCAAATTGCTGTTCCTGTGTTTTCTTTAATAGAGGAAAAAAATCCTCTTAAAGTAGCTCAAGCAGCTTTAACTAAAGCTAAGGATGAGCAGTATGATGTCGTCATTGTAGATACGGCAGGACGGTTGCACATTGATGAGCAATTAATGAGTCAACTAGCCCAGCTTAAAATTTTTTTAAATCCCGATGAAGTGCTATTTGTAGCTAATGCAGCTACAGGACAAGATGCTGTCACAGTAGCTGCTGGTTTTAATCAAGTGGTGGAGATTACGGGAAGTGTGCTAACCATGTTAGATGGTAACACGCGTGGAGGAGCTGCTATTTCCATTTGTGAGGTAACGGGTAAGCCATTGAAATTTGAAGGAATAGGCGAAAAATTAGATGACTTGCAAGTCTTTAATCCCATTTCCATGACTAGCCGTATTCTAGGAATGGGGGATACGATCAATTTAGTCAAAAAAGCTCAAGAACACATGGATGAGCAAGAGGCAAAAGTACTGGAGAAAAAAATTAGATCGGCAACTTTTTCCTATGAAGATTATTTAAGCCAAATTCAAATGGTCAAAAAGATGGGTTCTCTTAAAGGCTTAATGGGGATGTTACCTGGTATGGGTGCCTTAAAAGCTATGGATTTTGATGAGAAGGACTTCTTTAAAGTCGAAGCTATTATTCAGTCTATGACACCGGCTGAGAGACAAGAAAGATGTGAACTCGTACCCTCTAGACGTGAGCGTCTAGCTACAGGAAGCGGTACAAAAATGGAAGATGTAAATAAATTGATTAAATCATTCAAACAAGCAAAATTATTTTTTAAAAACATGCCCAATATGAAAAATCTCGAAAAAATGATGGGAGGATCCCTATGGCGTTAGCTATTAGATTACGGCAACAGGGCCGTAAAAACCGCGAAACTTATCGTTTAGTTGTAACCGATAGTAGGTCACCACGCGATGGAAAGTACGTAGAAATGTTAGGCTGGTATAACCCTAGTGAAAAAAAAGAGGAATTAACCTTATCGATTAAGGTAGATCGCGTTCAACATTGGATAGAGCAAGGAGCACAGTTGACAGATAGGGCAAGAGCTTTAGTGGCTCAACAGGATCCTATGCTCATTTTGCAACAAACGCAAAAGAGAGTAGCTCAGCGTGCCAAAGCTTTAGGCAAGAGAAAAGCACGTAAAACAGCGACTGCTTAAAGTTTAGCAATTGATGAAATTTGACATTTTATCCCTTTTTCCGGACTATTTCCGCGGTCCTTTTGATGAAAGTATTCTCAAAAGAGCGCAGTTAAAAGGACAAATTCAAATTAATTTAATCGATATTCGCAATTTTACTAATACTAAGAGGCGTAAAGTAGATGATCGTCCTTATGGGGGAGGACCTGGGATGGTACTCATGGCTGATCCCGTAGTTAAGGCTATACGCAGTGTAAAAACCTCTTTAACGCGCACGATTTATCTTTCTCCGCAAGGTCTGACTCTTAATGCGACTAAATGTCGAGAGTTAGCCACTTATCATCATCTCATTTTAGTATGTGGTCATTATGAGGGTATTGATGAGAGGATAATAGAGAGTGAAATTGATGAAGAGATTAGTATAGGCGATTTTGTCTTAACGAATGGATGCTTAGCAGCTATTGTGTTAGTTGATGCGGTATCTCGCTTTATTCCCCATGTTTTAGGACATGAATTAGCGGCTAGTCAAGATTCATTTGAAACAAAATTATTTGATTATCCGCATTACACGCGGCCTGATAATTTTGAAAATAGAGAAGTTCCTGCTGTTTTATTAAGTGGGAACCATCAAGAGGTAGCAAAATGGCGCAAAGCAAAGGCGTTAGAAAAAACACGCCGCTTGCGCCCCGATTTATTAGATGAGGAGATCTTAGATGAGTAGAGCAGCTATTATTGAAAAATTAGAGAAGAGACAAAGTAAACCCGATGTTGGAAATTTTTGCGTAGGTGATACCATCCGCATTCATATACGCATCATCGAGGGAGAAAAAGAGCGCATTCAGATTTTTACAGGAACAGTAATTGCGCGTAAAGGACATGGCATTTCTGAAACTTTTAGCGTCCATCGAGTCGCTTATGGGGAAGGAATGGAGAGAGTCTTTTTAGTGCATAGTCCTCGCATTTCAAAAATTGAAGTGATCAAAGAGGGTGTAGTCAGACGGAGTAAATTGTACTATTTAAGAGGCACTTCTGGTAAAGCTTCTAAAATTAAAGGTCGCATGGGTGCAAGACGTACCGGGCCTAAAAATTCAGAAAAATCCACAGCTAAGCCAGTCAATAGTTCGAGTCAATCGACGAATGATACAGTTTTCAATGAAACAGCTAGTGCTGATCTAGAAGCAAATGGTCCTAACCCTATTAGCTAAATCAGCCTCTATGACAGATAAAGAGTGGCAACGTTTACAGGAGCTGACCTCCTTTGAACGTGCTGCTCACTGTCAAGGTTTTAAACGAGTTGTAGGATTGGATGAGGCAGGACGGGGACCCTTAGCAGGTCCTGTCGTAGCAGCTGCTTGTTATATTCCATATGGCCTTTATTTTCCCGGTATCAATGATAGCAAAAAATTATCTGCTAAGCAACGCGCTATTCTTTTTGAACAGTTGAGAAGCGATGCACGTATTTTCTATGGCCTAGGGATTGTTTCTCATCTAATCATCGATAAAATTAATATTTATCAAGCGACGCTCCAAGCAATGCAGGCAGCTCTTGATGCATTAAGCGAAAAATTAGGCTGTTTGCCTGATTGCCTGCTAGTAGATGGCATGACAGTAAGTTATGGTCAGCTTCCTTGTCAAAAGATCATTAAAGGCGATGCCAAATCTCAATCGATAGCTGCTGCCTCGATCCTGGCTAAATGCAAGCGCGATCAGTTAATGGTAGAGTACCATCATCGGTTTCCAGAGTATGGCTTTGATCAGCATAAAGGCTATGGGACACTTGCTCATAGAGAGAAAATTAAACTTCATGGGAGCTGTGCAATTCATCGGCAATCCTTTTATCCTATTAAGTCGCGTGTTTAACTCTATTAATGATTGCCTTTTTTAATTTTTTGACGCATCTCTTCCAATAGATTTTTAAAAGATTGCAGTTCAGTAGAAGATAGACGATGAATTGTCAATCCCTGCCCTACCTGAATCACTTCGTCAGGAGTTTTTGAATAATGAACATTGAGTAGAAAATCGGAACGCATGGGAGGTAGAGGAATTCCTCCTACCATCTTAACTATTTTCTTCTTTTGATCGACTAAGACCAATTGATGAAATAGCCTAAAATTTAGAAATAAGTGCCATAAGTTTAAAGGTTGCAGAGAAATTTCTAAAGGCCTGTAAGAGACATAGTTATGTTTATAAAATGCCTTATCGATCTGCAATTTTGAGGCACGTGTAAGAAGATACAAGGACATCTTATGTTGTTTTAAAATTTCTTTAAAAATGGAAGAGTAAATTTTTGCTTTATCAGAGGGTTCAGAGGCTAAAGCGGCATAAATTTCAGGATTTTCTTTGATGAGATCGGGAGGATAGTTATAATCGCTTATTCCACTAATAAAATTTTCTAAATCTTGTTGAAAATTATAAGGTTGATTCGTCATAAAATTGGTTACTCATCTAAAAGTTTTTTATAGGCTAAAGGCTTTCTTTTATTTTTTTACCATTTCTAACTATATTAATAGCAATTTTTTTATCTAAAAGAAGAGAAAACTTCTCATGACTTGCCTTTTTATCGTTGACCAAGCTGTGACAGATTTAAGAAAGCAACCGACCCAATTTTTGCCAACACTAAAACCCGATCCTTTACAAGAAACCCAGCTTCTATGGGGAGAAAGCTTTAAGGTAATAAAAGAAGCAGAAGCATGGCTTTACGGAGAAGCCATCGAGCAGCCTTATTATTGTCATATAGAGGGCTGGCAAGGTTATCGAGGCTGGGTACAAAAATCCCATGTAGTAAAAATAGAGCAAATACCTTTAGTCAATGCTAGGGTCAACGTATTATGGACAGCAGTTTATCCTGTTATCAGTGATAGCCTACTTTTGAATCTTTCTTTTGGTACCGGTGTAGAAATAATAGAAAAAAAGGGGAAGTGGAGTATTGTAAAATGGCTAGAGGGTCAAAAAGGAAGAATACTCTCCGATACTCTTCAGCCTCTCTCCTTAAAAAAAAAGGAAGATAGCCAAATAAAAGCTTTAGCCAAAATATGGTTAGATGCGCCTTATGCTTGGGGAGGCCGCAGCGCTTATCAGGCTAATTTGACGACTGGTTTGACGAGTACAGACTGTTCTGGGTTTATCCATCTACTCTATTGTGTACTAGGTATAAATATTCCGCGCAATGCTCACGATCAATTCTTAAGCTGCAAGCCAATTACTGGGGCAGAATTACAGTTAGGCAATTTAATTTTTCAAGCGGATGTGAATAAGCCTGATAGAATGAGTCATGTAATGGTTTATTTAGGAGAGGATCAATTTAGCGATGCTAATCTAACCGATCATAAAGTTGTGATGACCACTGCTAAACGGCGATTTGGCAAGTCGTTTGCCGCTATGCAAGTCCAAGAAGAGCTGCAAAATAAGATCTTTTATTTTGGTGCACTTTTCTAAAATTTTTTTATTGAAGCGTGAGTGTTAGCACTTTACTGCTATTTGTTACCTTAGCCGCATTAACAGTTGCCGATAAAGTATAAGTAATGCCAATGCCACTCTGCAAAGCTAATACCGTTACATTAGAAACTAATGTTTTACTTGTAGTCGTTAAAGTAACTGCACCTTGGGAAGTGCCTCCCATTGGAGCAGCCAAAGTAACTTTTAGAGTTAAACCTGAGGGCATAGAAGCATTAAGTGCACCTGAAATAGAGCGCACAAGGCTTAGAGTAGAAACACTGTAAGTAGTGGAGCTATCGGTTGCGCTAGTCGGTTGCTGTCCAGCAATAGCTGTATTAATAGTGAGCGTACTTGGATTGCCAGAAACGGCTAGCGAATCTAATAAACCGATCAATGAATAAGGATAAGCAGCTAACACAATTAAAAAAAACTTAAAGTCATCAAAGCGCATAATCAGAGGGAAAAGCTCTATACTTTAAAAAATATTCAGGGTCCAATGGTATAAGTAATGGTATTAGTAGCTGCGGTCACTTGTGCTGCACTGACAGTTGCAGATAGTGTGTAAGTAATGGTTAAGCCACTCTGCGCTAAGTTAGCAATACCTGTAACAAGAGAAGCTGCCGTCGTAGTCATCGTTACAGGACCAGCTGATGTACCCGTGCTAGGTGCAGCTAAAGCAACCGTTAAAGTGACTCCACTTGGCATAGCAGTCGCTAAAGCACCCGTTATTTTACGCGCTGTGTTATTTGTAGTAAAGGCATAAGTCGTAGAAGTATCGGAAACGCTGGTAGGCGCACTACCTGCTACAGCTGTCGTGATATTTAAAGGTCCTGGGTTACCAGAAACGCTAATCGCATCAATGGAACCTATTGTATAGGTGATCGTCGCTGTAGCTGTCGTAGCAGCTTCTAATTTAAGTGTTAAAAGCATCAAACAGGCACTAAAAAGTTTTAGTAACTTCATAAAATTTTCTTCCTTTTATAAAGAAGTTGTAAGGCATAAAGTTTTATAAAATTTTTTTTCTCATCAAGGACCAATCGTGTAAGTAACTGTATTAGTAGCGGCAGTCACTTGAGCTGCACTGACAGTTGCGGCTAATTTATAAGTAATCCTCAAGCCGCTCTGTGCTAAATTAGCAATGCCAGTCACTAAATTGGCATCTGTCATCGTTAAGTTAACTCCTCCCACTGAAATGCCTATAGTAGGCGCTGCCAATGTTACATTTAAAGTAACGCCTGTTGGCATAGCTGAAGCTAATGAACCTGTTATTTTGCGTGCTGTATTGTTCGTCGTAAAAGCATAGGTAGTAGCTGTATTAGTAGCATTACTCGGACTACTTCCGGCTACAGCTGTCGTAATATTCAAAGGTGCTGGATTACCAGAAACAGAAATAGCATCAATTGAACCTATACTATAAGTGATAGTACTTGTCACACTAGTATCAGCATTTAAACTCGTTAGAATAAATATTAAGTATAATTTTAATAAATTTTTCAAAGTCATAAATTTTTGCCTATATAGAGCTTAAATTCTCTATTTATAAACTCAAGTCATAAAAATTATAACAGATAATAGGCTTAATCTTTGTTGTGAAGATTTGAGAATTAAATTGCAAATTTTTTAATGACTAATAAGTTGAATAGAGCGAATTTTTGAACAGATATTAAAAGTAATATTCTTTTTTTCAGTTGGTTGAAGCGTAAAAATAAGATCATTCATTGAAAAATGTTGAGAAGTGCTCAAAGAATGATCGTCTAAATGGATGAGCCAATCACCAGGACGCAAATGATTAAAATAAAACTGGCCTTGAGCGTTAGTTTGGCATGTTAATTCTTCTGAACCATCCTCTTTAATTAGATGCACAGTGATTTTATTGAGGTTAATCTTTTGTAGCTCATCCTGTTCTTCTATCTCTTTACGGCAATTATCCTGCTCTTGAATAATAGGTAAGATAGAACCTATGACTTGGCAAGCTGGCACAATGGGTAAATAAATAAACGCATTTTTTCCAGGTTTGATGTCAATAATATGATCATAAGAGTCTAAAGGCACATAATTTTCTGGTAAAATAGCTATTCTTAGTTCTTGTTTTCCTACAGAAAGAGAATTAAAATTAAAACCTCCTTGTGGATCAGTCAAAGCCTGTTGACCATTGCAACTCAAAGTTGCTTGAGAAAGAGAGCCCTTCTCCATTAGAGTTTCTGCTGAAGGATCGTAAAGATAACCCGATAAAGTACTGCTATCGTTTTTTCGGCCTATTATCGTGTCAAAAGGGATAGTGTAAGATAAAAGAAAGAGAAACTCCTTGGGATCATGTTTTTTGTAACGAAAATATTGAATAGAAAAATCTAAGAAATGACGCGTAGAAAAGAGATGATGAAGGTAATAGGAAATTTGAGAAAAAACGTAATGATCAGCTGGATGACTCACGCGTTGTAAAAATAAGTTAGTTAAACAGCCCACTTTATAGCGGTAATTAAAGGCCATTCCATAAGAATTTCGTTTAGGTTTTGCATCGTAATAGTTAGTATTGCCATATTCTAAAAATAGGGAAGTTGAAAAATGAGGAGTAAAATGTGTTCCACAGTAAGCTGTATACTTTTGGAGAAAATGACTCGTCAAGTGAGTTAAATAATCCTGCTGCTGTCCAATAGAATAAGTAGAATTTAAATAAAAATAAGAGTTGGAATAATTATAAGAGGTTCCCAGCCAATGCTGTAGAAAATCATAGTGATGAGTCATAGCAGTATCTTTAGCTTTCAATGTTAAACTATTGAGAGCAATACTTGTCTGAGCATCTAACTGATAAGATAAAGTTGTATTCCATTGTTTTTGATCGGGTGCAAGTAGTTGATCCCTTTCATAGCGCGCCTTATATTTAAAATAATGGGCAGGATGAGAGTGTATCGATTGATTGGAACCATAAAAGTAAGCATCAAAATTTTGTTTTAGGCGCGTATAGCTAAGGGTAGCATGCAAGCGAGCCTGCAATGGAAAATAGACAGAACAGGAAAATAACTTTTGATGAGAATAATAGCCAAAAAAATCTGCACCGGCATGAAGGCTCTCAATCGTATAATCGATTATTTTATTTAAAGTTCCCTGTACTCTCATGCGATAGGCCAATGTCTTATTATTTTTGATAAAACAGTGCGATTTGCGTTTATAAAGAGAGGGAGGATAAAAATTTTTACCTAGTTCTATATCTAGCTCGTGCTCTTCTAAAATTTTTAAGTGACTTTCAAAAGTTAAGATATTGGCTTTGGGAAAGAATCTAAGAGATTTATGCAAAAAATTAAGGCCAAATGAGCACTCCTCTGAAGGAAAAAATCTCACATAAGTGCCCGTCTCTTTAGGATTGTAATCTGTCTTAAAAGTGTTTCTCGTATAATGCAATCCCCAAGCTAGTTTTTCTGTT
The DNA here is from genome assembly GCA_965200675.1 of Parachlamydiaceae bacterium. Classification (GTDB taxonomy): domain Bacteria; phylum Chlamydiota; class Chlamydiia; order Chlamydiales; family Parachlamydiaceae; genus CBDAUP01. The sequence continues at coordinate 1,070,473 of CBDAUP010000002.1, forward strand.
TGATAGTCAATCCCAGCTCCTCTACCATAACGAGAATCTTGAGTTAAAGGACTCAAATGGTAAACAGTATCGCCTAGATCAAGGCTCCAATGCGGATCCCATAAACCGATGTAAAACCTTTGATCTTGCTCATAGTAAAGAGTGCGATCTCTATTAGGCAGACAAAAGAAAAACTCTAAAAATCTTTCTCTTTCAGGATCAATGCAGCCTTCACCCTCATATTTTATGCCCGCAACTTTGTCTCCATTATCTCCTGAGATAAAAACTCCCAAAGAGCTAGGAAAATGAATAAAATCATCCTTTTTTAAATCTGTAGGAGATCCATCTAATGTGACGACTTGCTGACTTAAAGTTGCATTAGACTCTATATTTTGAATTTTGATAAACACAAATTGTTTAGGGGATTCTGGGCTAGTTTGTGGTTTGAGTTCTACTGAGCATTGCTGACTACTCAAAGGAGGTAAGACAAAAGGTTCTCGATAAAAATGGATAGGACAGTTAGGTTCAGTGGCTACTTCTAGTTTGACTGTTAAGGGTATGTTGCTTTCATTATGACAAATAAGCTTAAAAGAGGAAGGAGTATCAGCTAGATAAGAAGAGGGTAACTCAGCAATAGAAGAGGTCAAAGCTATTTGAGATTTAACAGTGAGAGGAAGTATCAAATAGGGTTGCTGATCGATTTCTAAAGTTAAGGTATAAGTACCTGCTAGGGTAGAGTTTGGCGCTTTGATTCCTACAATGTACAAAGCAGGTGTCAAAGGTTCTAAATGCAATCTTTCTGGCTGACCAATCACAGTCCAATCTACAGGACAGCTAAGATTAAAAGAGGGAGAACAAGTCTGAGAACCTAATTGCGTAGCTAAAAAACTGATGAAGATAACTTCTTCACTAGTTATTTCTAAGGGTAAAGGAGAGGTTAAATTTAAAGTATAAGTCAATTCAGTCGCAGAAGCCAATGCTTGTGCATAAAGAGAATGATTCTCTATAAATAAAAAAAAAAGAGTGAGGCTAATAGTTTAGATCTCGCTAATAGTTTAGATTTCAATGGCCAAATGATCTCCAAAAAGATGCTGATCGCCATTATCTAAGAGTAGAAAGGCCTTGTATAGGCCTTGTGGAATAGAAGAAATATCTAATAAGTAGCGTTGGGAATTCTCAGGATAAAGTCTTTCAGTCGATCCTTCCACAGTTTTTATTAAAATTCCTGCACCATTATATAATTTTAAAGTAGCTTTTGGTTGAATAAACAAAGGGCCCTTATTGATTACAGTAATAGCCAGGTATTTTTTATCCTCTATGTCTTGGATCTCATGCTTGAGAATCTTAATAAGAGGCATACTCTGTCCAACAGTCATGATAATGTGATGCGCAAAGCGTACTTTGACAAAAAAGTTATAGCCTTCTTGCGACTCTCCGATGGTTTTAAGAGGAGTTAAAGGTTCTATCAATAGAACACTCCAATAGCTGCCTGCCGCAAGAAAGGAGGGAGCCTGAATCGTATAAAAGAGATCTACTTGCTGCTTAGGTAAAAGAGTCAGTTGATTTTGCTGTAGCTGAATCCAGGCCGCATTGCTACGGGGGAAAGTACCCGGTTGTTCATAAAAATGGTTGCCTTCACTATTGCAACCATAATCTGAAAGATGAAGCGATACTTTTTCGATGGAGTCCGACTCATTGATTAAGGTAAGCTTGACCTCTCTTTTTTCCCCCTCTGTCATCATCGCAAGATAAGATAGAGAGCTAACTTGCAAGCTAAAAAGAGAAGTTAAACTTAAAAGAAAAAAGGTAAAGTTGGTAAAAAATAAATTTAAATTCATGGTTAACGGGTATAACACACAAACCTAATTTTTATCATCTTTTTTTAATCTTCAAAATCCTCGTCATTAAATTCTGCAGGATCAAATGCTTGTTGATCCAACTCATCTTGCTCAAATTCACTGTTTTGCTCAAAACCCTCACTTCCTTCAGTCGAGGAAGAGCGGTGATGGGCCGATACTTCTAAGCGCTCCTCCTTAGTTTTTTTGAGCTTGCCTTTTAAATTCATTAAAATAGGCACACCTAAGAAGCCAAATTTATCCCTGAATTGATTGTAGAGATATTTTTTGTAGCTATCAATCATGAGAGTGGGTGAGTTGACAAACAGAATAAAGCGAGGAGGTTCTGTTTGGACTTGAGTCATGTAATAAATGCGCAGCCGCTTACCATTCAGCATAGGCGGATGGTTTTTATGAAGACAATCCTCGATAAATTTATTTAATTGGTGCGTAGAGATGCGCAGTTTGGAATCTTGGTAAACTTGCTTAATCAGAGGAAAAATTTTGTCAATGTTGCGTCCTGTTAAAGCTGACAAAAATAGTTTAGGGCAATGTTTAAGAAAATTAACTTCCTCTTCAATGCCTCTTAGACAATGCTCCATGCGAAAGCCTTTGACTAAATCCCATTTATTGAATAATAAAATGCACCCTTTACCTGCCTCTTCAATGGCGTTGGCTATTCTTTTTTCTTGACCTGTCATGCCTTGCGTCGCATCCATCATCAGAATACAAATATCCGCGCGTTCGATCGCGCGTTCTGTTCTAATAGCTGCAAACTTATCGACTACTTCATGTTCAGCATGTTTGCGTCTAATACCAGCCGTATCAATCAGGGTGTAGTGATCTTCTCCTTGCATAAAAGGGATATCGACGCTATCGCGCGTTGTGCCGGGGATAGGACTGACAATGCAGCGCTCTTCATCTAGTAAGTAGTTAACTAAAGACGATTTACCTACATTAGGTCGTCCTACAATGCACAGTGAGATAGAGGAGGAGGAAGGATTTTCTTCTACTACAGGAGTTAGATCTTCTAAAGCTGCTTCTATTAATTCGGCAATATGCCAAGATTGGGCTGCCGACACGGCAATTAAACGTTTAATCCCTAAAGATTGAAAATTATAAAGTAAAGAATATTGATCGATACAATCGATTTTATTGACTGCTAGGGTCAGCGGTTTTTTTGTGCGCAATAAGAGACGGGCTAACTCCTGATCGAGCTCTGTAATGCCAATATGAGAATCGACCACCATAATGATAGAATCCGCTTCTTCAATAGCTATCTCTGCTTGGCGCTTAATTTGGGTATTAAAAAGTTCTTTAGAACGCGGATTGATACCTCCTGTATCGATAATCTGAAACATGCGGCCAAAACATTCTGTATCCGCGTAGAGGCGATCTCTCGTAATGCCTTCTGCTTCATCTACAATGGCAATTTTTTTTTGACAAATGCGATTAAAAAGAGCAGATTTACCTACATTGGGTCGTCCGACAATTGCTAATTTGGGAAGGTTAGACATGTGCACTCGATTTTAGGGCTATAGTAAATTCTAGTTTTTAAAAATAATAAGTAATTCTGGATTTAAAATAAATAAAAATTTATTCTAATAAAGTTACTAGATGTTATTAATTAAATTCTTTGTCATTTCTTAATTTTAGTGTATTCTTAATTTAATTTAGTTCTTCATTTTTTATGGCTATTAATTATCAATCTGATGAAATCAATTTTTCTCATTTAAAAAGAGATATTAGTTCTTATACGTGGCACTTTTTTAGACAAGATATTACTTCAGCCTTAAATGTTTGCCTGTTGACTGTTCCTCAAGCTATGGCTTATGCGTTATTAGCTGGTTTGCCCCTAGCATGCGGCTTATTTGCGGCTATCTTCTCTGCTTTCATTGCACCGCTGCTAGGCTCTTCCCGTCATCTCGTCGTAGGACCAAGTAATGCCATTGCTATTTTAGTTCAAGCTGGTACATCCCATGTTTTGTTCACCTATTATCGCCATCTGACCGGTAGCGAATGGGATGCTATGGCTGTCCAAATCCTGACACAACTTGTCTTGTTAACCGCTCTTTTTCAGATTATGGCAGCTATTTGTAAGTTAGGGCGCTTGATTCAATTTGTAAGCCATTCTGTGATTGTCGGTTACATTGCCGGTACGACAATTGCCATTATTATTAGCCAACTCTATGTTTTTTTAGGAATCGAGCGACTAACAGGCGTGCACTCTTTTTATGAACAGGGTAGTTACCTTTTAACACATTTACATTTCAGTCATCTACCTACCATTGCAATCGGCGTCTGTAGTCTAAGTATGATTATTGGCCTTAAACGGTTAGATAAAAGAATCCCAGCTATCTTAATTTCTTTAATCTCAGCTGCGGTACTAGTTTATCTGTTTGATCTTGCTAATTATGAGGTAGAAGCAGGTGCCATCGATCCCTATTCGGATGAATACCAAGCTAAAATTATTTTAGTCAGTGATTTAGGAGGCATGCTAGATTTCCTACCCAAATTAGCTTTTCCCTATTTTGATACGGGTATTATCAATGACCTTTTGCCAGTGGCGTTTGCGCTGACTCTGCTTGGTATTATGGAGACGACATCTGTAGCTAAGTCAATTGCCGCTTCTTCAGGCCAACGTCTCTCCGTCAATCAAGAGATTTTTGGCATTGGCATTGGCAATTTAGTCGCAGCCTTTATTGGAGGGATGCCTGTGTCTGGCAGTCCTTCCCGTACGACGATGAATTTTCACAATGGAGCTCAAACCCGTTTTTCTGCCATGTTTACAGCCGTCTTTGTCGGTATACTCGTGTTCACATGCGGCAATCTAATTGCTATGATTCCCTTGGCCTCTTTAGCTTCCCTTCTTCTTTATTCAACCACGCATATTATCAATTCTAAACAGTTTTTTTTGTGTCTTAAAGCGACGCGCTCGGATGCTTTTGTCTTATGTATGACTCTTTTATCCTGTATTTTCCTTAGCTTAGATATTGCCTTTTATATTGGCGTTGTCTTATCGATTACTCTTTATTTAAAAAAAGCAGCTATTCCCCATTTAGTAGAATATGATATCGATGAACAAGGGGAGTTAATTAATCTAAATTATGGCAGTTTTGCTGAACATAAGACAATCAGAGTCATTAAAGTAGAGGGAGAGTTATTTTTTGGCGCAGCTGATCTGTTTCAAACAACCTTAAAAGCTTTAGCTGAAGATGATAACATGACCCATGTGATCATCTTGCAAGTGAAAAATACACGTGACATTGATGCCACTGCTTGTCTTGCTCTACAACAGCTCCATGATTATTTAAAAAACTCTGGTAGACAGCTCATTTGCTGCGGAATTACGCTACCGCTCTGGGAAGTATTAAGTGACTCAGGATTTGTCTGTTTGATCAAAAAGGAAAATTTATTTTTATTTGATGAGCGCTTTCCTCAGCTTTACATGCAAAAAGCCATGCAACGAGCTAAATTATTTGTGATACAAGCCGAGAAGGCCTTAGCTGAGAAAGCTGTATTAGATAAAGCGCTAAATGATAAATTTTTGGATAACAATTTAGAGCCTGCTCACTCTTTTACAAGCGATGCTACGCCGCTTAAAATGAGAATTTAAACTTTTTAACTTTTTATTAAATCGAGAGTCAAAGCTTTATACTAGATTTAAAAGAGTATCTTTATGCAACTTCCTCTTTTTTTAGACTCCTCTCTTCTTTTTTGTCAGGATGTTGCTGATGACAAGAGTTTATTTGAACTGCTAGTTAGCACGCCTTCTCTGTTAATTAATTTTCTAGAAAAAGCTTGTGAAGATGAAGCTTGGCTAGCAGTACATCCTCTATTCATGCACAACTCTTTAACTTGGCTTACAGATAAGTTTTACCACGATAAATTATTTAAATCTTTAATAGATGATCTGTCAGAGATAATGAGAGAACACTATAGCTCAATCATTAATTTTTTACCTCTTAATATTGACTTAACATTAAAAGATAAGATCATACAAGTTAATGGTTTTATGTTTGGTTCTAAATCAACTTTTTTAAAAGAGTTATTGCGTAGAGAATGTCTCAATAAAAAAAGTAATCAACTCTTTTTAAGTTCTCTCTCGTATGAAAATTTTGAACCTCTCTATGCGTATATCACTACGAATACTACGACCTATTTGGGTTTAAAAACCCACGCTGATTTAATCAAAATTCTCGATTTAGCTTTGGAGTGGCAGTTAGAGGGACTAGCGATAAGCTGTCAACACTATCTAACAAAGTATCTCAATCGCGATACAGTGATAGATACTTTATTTCAAGCCCATCGCAACTCTTATGGTGTGCTTAAAATAGCTGCGATAGAGTTAATTAATCAGCTAAATTGGGATTGTTATTTGGAACTCCGAAGCCATGAGGGGAATGAGGGGCTAGCCTTTGAATTTCTACAATTTAGTGAAAATGCTTTTACTTTGTTTAACCAAATTAGACAAGAGATCACTCATTTAATTTGTGCTGGTACCTTAACAGAAGAGCCGGCGTTTGCTAAAGTAGTCAACCAACTACCTAAGCTACGCTGTTTAACCATTAGTCATTCTCAAAGCTTTTCACTTTATTTAAAAGAGATACCGCCTACTGTAATGGAATTAGAAGTAGCTTCTTGTTTATGGTTAACTAATGAGCATCTCTTAACCTTAACAGATCTTTGCCCAGCCTTAACTAAACTTGTCTTAACAAGTAATAATAAAATTGATTTTGAAGGATGGGGAATTTTAAAAAGATGGATCGATCTTCAGCATTTAATTCTAGCGCGTTGTATGCAGATAGGAGATGAGGAGTTAAAAATTATTCTTCAAGCTGCTCCTCAGTTGACAAAACTTGATTTAGAAGAGTGTCTGAGTCTATCTGATCAGGGTTTTCAAGCTATTACTTCAAACCCTGGCCTATTTACTGAACTCAATTTAGCTTATACAGCCCTTTCAGATTCCTCTCTCATAGCCATTGCTTTTCACTGTAAAAATCTTCATTCCATTAATCTAACACAGTGTAAATATTTAACGGATAAAGGCCTCTACGAATTAGTTAAGCTAGCTCCTTCACTAAAAATAATTAATATCACTCAATGTAATCTAACTCTTTCTACACGTCAAAATATTTCCAAATTAAAAAATTATTTAAAAATTATTTACTGAATTAAACAATCAATTATTAATTAGTTTACTTTTATTTATTCATTTAATAAGATATAGGATAATAATTTACATTTACCTATTTATTTTAATATTATGATTAATAATTTATCTCATCCATTTTTATTAAATTCCTATTTAATTAATAACAGTGTTATTTTATCTTCGGCTGTCTCAGCTAGCAGTCAAGAAAGTCAGGAAAAAGCGATCTGCTCTCTAGCAGCTAACTATTCTCCTATTCTTATCTTTTGTAAACTTTTACAAGAGAAAGGCTTACTAAGTGAACAATTTGCTTTTAAGCAAGATACACTAGAACATTTTATCTCTTCTTCTGAAGAAATACTAATTAAACAACAAGCTCTATTAGATAGTAAACTCTCTTTTAAGTTTGAACAAGCTGGATATGCGATTGAAATCCCTTATCGAGATTTATTAAGGAAAATTTTACAAATTAGGGAATTACATGGCAATGCTCTTCCTTTGATACGTGTAACCGGATCAGGGGCTGCTAAATTAATTGGAGCTGTCTGGTTAAAAGAAAGGATTCAAGAATGGACCTCTTTTCTGCCAACTAGTGCCTCATTACTTAGTCACATTGACAAAGAGCATATCGAACAAGAAGCAGAGGATATCGATACACACATTGACTTACGTCAGCGTTTTTCTTTTAAAGATGACTATGCAAGTATCTATATAGAAAATGAAATGATTCACCTATTGATGATTGAGCATTATAAAGTCGTTAGATTTGAACTACATTTTAAAGATCAAACTGTTGCAGAAGTAGTTAATTTTGAGAAGCTTCTCTATGCTTACAAAAATCAAGTGCATCTAATTGATGAAATTACAGTTTGTGGACCTGAAGTCCCCTGGCTGACTAACAACAAAATTTCTTTTAAGCCTTTATATAAGATTTTTAATCAAGAATTAAATCATTGTCAGGGCAATGTCAAACAAATAGAAGAATTAATCTTTTCTCTAGCAGGTGAGTATTTATTTAAGTGCCCTTATGAGGAGATGGCAAGTTTTATTCAAGAACAAGCTTTTATCTATTTTCATTGGGTTAATAAGTCTATTTACAATCAGCCTAGTTTAAAAAACGATTGGCATCGTATGACTTGTAACGATTTAGATGGAAACACCTATGATTTTGTTACCATGCGTAAAATGCCTTTTACAGAGAGAGTAGGGTTTCAAAAAATAGCTGTTGATATTTTACCAGCGTTGCAAATAACTAATCAAGCTCGGGTAGTTCATCTTGTTGCTTCTCGTCAAGCTATTTTGGATAAGTATTGTCGCTTGATACGTTGGGAAAATCTTCTAGTGGCTAATCACACGGATTGGGCTTACTTTTGGTTTTTAATTGCCAAAGGGTATCAGAATGTGATCACCGATTTACCTGCTAATTTGCTAACTAAATTCATCAGTTTTTGTCACCATAGGCAAGATTTTGAACTAGGTTTTATAGAGACAATTACAGGAAAATTAAATAAAAGATTAAAGCAAGATGCTACTCTTTCTTTTGCGTTTGTTTTTAATGCGATGACTAGCTTACCGCCTCAACACTTTTCCAAAAAGTCTATCGCTAACTTGTGGCAAGGCTTAAAACCTTATATCATTTTAGAAAAGCAGCCGCTGCCTCCTATTTTGCAAATTTTAGTTACCTCTCTCTATGGCGAAAAAGAGAAAGGACAACTAGAGTATACTGATATAGTCACTTTGCTACAGACCCTAGCCATGCGCTATTTGCTGATCAATCCTACGGATCTTCAACAAAGTGAGCCACCTCAAGATCAACAAGCCAGGGTTCAAGTTTATTTTACCTTAGATAAGCAATTGCAAATCCAAATAGCAGGTCACACTTTTTTAGTGCCTTTTGACTTCTCTAAGAATCAGCTAGATTTTATAACTATGCAAGAAAAGCTAGGACAAAATAAAGCGAGTAAAAAGTCATTCAGCTCTGTATTAGAGGCTTTTGCCTTGTCTCAAAGGTATGTAAGTAATGAGTATTGTCCTCTCTTTCACTATTTAAAAGAGGATCAACAGCAACAGGACTCTTTATTAAACTCGGCAGACCAAGCATTAGCTACAGAAAATGATGAATTATTTAAGCAAGGCTATCATTGGCTTTTGCTTTCTCATCAGTTAAAGCCGACTGAAGATAAACTCATTCAACTCTTTTTCTCTTTACCTTACTTATTGCATTGCGAAAAAGAGGTTAAATTCCGTTTAGAAGTGGTAGAACAACTAAAAAAAATTAGCCAAGAGTTTTTTAAAACTATTCCCCTCGATACAATTAAACTATTTTTTGATGATTTACAGCATTTAGCTAAACAACCTTTAATAGAAAGTAAGCAAACCCTACTTTATAAAAATCTAATCCTCTCTTTTGCTCCATTAGAAAATTCTAAATTAATGCCATTAATAGGGAATTTATGGGAATTTTTAATTTTAAATGAAACCGACAAAGCTTTAAAGAAGTTAGGTTTTCATCTATTAAAAATGGCTGCGTTATCCTATGATTTAAAGAGAAAAATCTATAATACCCTGCAAAAGAAAAAATTAGGCAATGCAGAAGAGTGGCTAGAATACATTAAATTTTCGAATAAAAATTTCTCTTTGCTTTCATTTCCTATTTACTACGATTGGCTTAAGCTAATCGAGACATTTCAACGACAATTTCCCGAAAAGAAAACAGAAATAAGCACTTATTTTTATCGGGAATTAGAAAAGCTATGCGTGAAAAATAAAGTTGAACTCATGTTTAGCCATCTTTCTTCATTAAATGAGTCTCTCGATTCACCTTTTAATAGGTTAGGCAAGCTAAAAGAAAATTTACAACAGTTCACTTTTTCTCATCTTGAAGAAACAGAAATAACAAAAACAGTAGAAGAGTTACTCCCTATTATTCAGCAAGCAAAAAGCCCTCTTTCCACCATTGCTTTAACCTGTTTGATAGAAATAGGCTCTCATATCAAGATAAAGCTGCCCTCTCTTTATCGTAACACTTACAAACAACAGCAGCTCAAACTCTTGATAGGCAGTAAACAGCACGCGCAAGCTTTTAGGTTACTTCAAAAGTTTTTACAGCAAGAAGGATTAAAAGAGTCGCATGATTTATGGCTTACTTATCTAAATGCTTGTTTAGATCGAGATTTGCAAAAAGCGGTCGGAGCCTGGAAAGAGAGTGAGTCTATGCTCATCTCTCATCTTAAAATTGTAGAAGAGTATCAGGCATTTAGTTATCGCTTTTTAGAAAAGCTGTTAGTTTCTTCAGAAGAAAGTCATTTAGTTTTAGCGCAAGAGTTACAACAGCTATTACCCCCTTCTTTGCCCACTGCTATAATTAATCTAATTAATAGCAAAAAAAATCGACAGATCAAAGATAGGGCTGATAAAATCACTCTTAAAACAGCTAAACAAGAGCTTATACAGTTATTAAACTTTTTTAAAGAAGAAACAGATGATTCTTGTATTTCCTCTATTAAAGAACTCATTAAACTTTGGATTAAAAAATTATCTGCTGCTGATCAAACCAAAAAACGTCATCAACAGGCAGTCTCTTTACTAAATGATCCTAATTTTCATCAACTTTATGCGGTTGTACCTGATGAATTTATCTCTTTATGTGCTAGTGGTGACAAAGTTACACTTTTAGCTGCTGATCCTGCTCATCATACCCTCAATTTAACTCTGCTTCCTGCATTTTTTAAAAAAATAGAGCATCCAAAAAAGAATTGTCAACAGTTAGATCAAGCACTTTTTAGTTTCTTAACAGATCTACTCCATCAACCAGACCTAGCACAACCTCATCTTTTTATTTTATTTGAAACACTTATTCACTCTAATTTATATGCTTTATCTAGCTGGCCAGCCTTTTTGAAATTTGTCAATCAAGGCAATTTTTTAGATTTAAAGAAACAAATAGTAGAACATTTTAGTCCGCTATTTCTTTCCTATTTAAATGATAGAATGAGTCTTAGCGGTCAAATAGAAATTTTAAAAATGAGTAAAACTCTTTATGAGTTAAAAGAGCAATCTTTAGAAGAGACAAAAAATTTTCTTCTACATTTTGAAAAATCTCTTTTACTAGAAACTTTGGCCAATAAAAATAAAGGCCAAGATTCCTATAGGCTAGTCAGTTATTTAATTCCTTTTAAGATTGAAATTATGCAAACAGCGCAGGATTTTTTAAGTTGTTGTCAGACATTTAAACAGTTATTAATGGCTCAGCCGAGATCTTTAGATAGTCATTTTTTTATTAAGTTAGAAGAGCTCCTTATTCTATTAATTACACAGGCAGATGCAACATGGATGGAAGTATCTCAAAATAGAGTAGCTCTAGAGAAAATAGGGCAACTGTTTGCTGCTCTATCAAAAGAAGGAGAGTTATTTAACTTATGGCATTTAATCGATTTTTTAATCCTCCAACGTCAACCAAATTTAAATAGGTTAGCTGGGCAATTAACTCTAGATTGCATTAAAGGAAAAAAGGAGTTAATTAATTTTCAACTAGAAGGTAGGGATGAAAGTAGAAAGCTCAAAGTGACTATAAAAGAAGTTGTATTTAGATTGTATCATTCTCCTTTGGAAGAAGATCGTCAGCTTGTAAACAGGCTCCTTGACCAACCGGCTGTTAAAAATTCAATAGATAAAGAGACTCTAACTCTGCCAAAAAGAGAATGTATAGATTATAGTCATTACTTACTCGATCCTCAATGGGGCTTTAATGAGCAAGTAACTTCTCATTTAAAATTTCTTGAAAACGTTACTTTAGATTATTTTATCCCTTTTAAATCAAATGAAACAAAGTCAGCAGAGGAAGTTAAAATCAGAAAATGGTTAGAAGATCAAAAAAGTGAAGAAGAAAGTATAGAATTTTCTACTAGTCGCATTTTAAAAACGTTCTACTTGCACTATATAGAATACTTATTAGAAAATTTCACAGTTAAACCAAATAATAATAATATTTTATTAAAACTAGTCGATCGCACTTTAAGGATAGAATCGAGTGAAAATAAATTTAACTTCTCAATAAAAGGCGACGATAGGTATTTTTTTCTTAAAAACTTGTCAAATTTTACAAGCCATGCTAGAGGAATTGACAAACTATTAATGAGTTATAAGTGGCATCATCTATTAAAAACGAGTTGCTTATCTCAAAAATACTTAAATAATTTTCTAATTTTTTTAAATTTGTCTCATCATTATCCTATCGATTTAGATGAACAAGTCCCTTCTTTCAAAGATTTTTTATTTTCAGAAAATTTTTTATCCAATCATCTAACTATTAATGAAGCTGGTCTATTAAAACAGGAAGCGATTGAAAGGGAATTTATAAATGAAGAAATAAAAATAAATGTCAATTCAATCATCTCAAAAGGTTCGGCTCAACTAGATTCTATCATTTTTTTAATTATGGAAACAAATCAATTAATACTTACTACTGAAGATGTAAGACAAACAGTAGAATGGCTAAAAAATATAATTAGAAATTGCTATAAAAATAGCAATCCAGAATTTATATATGTGCTCAATCTTTATTTAATTAATATTCATTTTATAAAAGAAAATTTAAAAAAAATCAATTTAGATCGTAAATTAATTAAACCGTTTTTTAATGAAGTAGTTGATTTTTTGGTTGAAATAAGCAATGAGGGGAGAATAGAGTCTTACTTGCTAAACAGGCCAGATTTAATCTTAGATAAACTACTATCTCAATTATTTTGCCCCAACTTTTTTAGACAACTTGAACCTCAAAAAAAAGATAGCTATCTTGAATTTTATCGAATAGTAGTCTTAAAGCATCATTTTAAAAAATTTGTTAAATTCAACGATTGGCAATCCCTATCCTTTAAAGAAATAAAAGTTAGAACTGCTGACATTGATCCTATTCTCGATCTATTAAAACCCGTAGTAATTTTTGTTAAAAAGAAGAAAATGCATGTCAGTTTTTTTAAATTACTCCTTTCTCTTTTAAATCAATTACTTCCTTTAGCTCAAAAGAATTACATCTGTAGAGAAGAGGATAACTATTTTAGTAGCATTCATTATTTAGCCTATCTAATGCACATACTTTGTTCTTCAGGATCTTTTATCTCTCTACCTAATCAATTTCTCAAAATTTTTGAAAAACTAATAAATTCTATAACAGATATTGAACTAGATATCCGTTCTTTTGAAAAATATAGCCCTTATATAAAGGAAATATTTAAATCTCTACAATCTGCAAATTTTGAAGAAAAGCAGAAAGAGCAGTATGTAACTATTCTTACAAGATGGATAGAGCAAGAAGTAAAAATAAAAAAATTTTAAATAATTTTTTTATTTATAATTTTTTCTTTACAAAAAAAAGTAGAAATCCCATAACCAATCCTGTTACAGCGGGTAACATTTTTTTGTGTTGATTGCTAATTTTGGAATAAGGACTGAATCGCTTATGAAGAAAATTTTTACTTTTTTAGTTGCTAATTTACTACTGGTAGCGACTTTTAATGCTACCTTATCGGCCCAAACTACTTTAAATAAAATTGAAGCGGATCTAGAATTGAGGCCTCATCACAGGCAGCATCCATCGCATCCTCATAAACAAGTGCCAGATAGTACGACTAGTACAAATTGGAGTGGTTATGCAGCGGGCAAAGATTTACTTAATGGTATAGATGGTACAGTATCTTATGTATCTGGCTCTTGGGTAGTGCCTGCACTATCTGCTAGTGCAAGTGATGCCTATTCAGCTATTTGGGTAGGAATAGATGGCTATACCAATGGAACAGTAGAACAGCTCGGTACAGAACAAGATTTTATCAATGGAGAGCAGGTTAATTATGCCTGGTTTGAAATGTATCCCAAAGCTTCTTTTTTAATTAAAAATTTCCCGATCCATGCAGGAGATGAAATTACAGCTGAAGTAGCTTATGAAAGTGATGGCGTCTTTAAATTGACGATGACTAACCACACGCAAGGTAATTTCACAGAAATTCCAAGAGCACGTACAACCTCTAAGTTTGCTAAGAGAAGCTCAGCTGAGTGGATTGTAGAAGCGCCTGCTTTATCAACTGGGGAGATTTTGTCTTTAGCTAATTTTGATCCTATTACAATGTATGGATGCAAAACGACCATTAATGGCGTCACTGGCAAGATCAATAATGCTCGTTGGAAGAGTGAAGCATTAATTATGGAAACAAGAACAGGCATAATAGAAGCTAAACCTTCAGCTTTGATTAATAATGGCCATCGCTTTAAAGTTAAGAGAGTTCAATAAAATAAATTAAAAAAAATGCCAAATAGCCTTTAATCTCTATTTGGCATTTCCTTAAAACACTTACCTAATTTAAATTTCTTTCTCAAATGAAAGAATTCTTTTGGCTCGATCTACATCTTCTTTGATCTGCTTTTTTAAATCTTCAGTAGTCGAAAAATGCTGCTCAGCTCTTAAATACTCTATGAAAATGATTTCAAAAGGTGTAGTTGACTCTATAGCTGGGAGATAACTTAAAAGATGAACCTCAAGAAGTAGTGTTGTATCTTTTCTCAAAGTTGGTGCAATTCCTAGATTAGCAATGCCATCAAATAATAAGTCTTTTTGTTTTACTTTTAAGGCATAAACGCCTTGTGGAGGTAAACATAAGCCTTCTACACAAAAATTTAGGGTTGGATAGCCTAAAGTTTTGGCAATGCCTAAGCCAGACAGGGGAGTAGCATAGATAGAGTAAGGCCGCCCTAATAACTTAGCTACTTGAGCTAAATGACCCTCACTAAGAAATTGGCGAATGGAACTACTTGAAATTTTGATGTGATTGATTTCATAAGCTTCAATGTAATGCAGATTAAAGCCCATCTGATTAGCAAAGTATGTTAGTACCTGTTGATTGCCCTTACGCTTATTGCCTATAACTGCATCAGGTCCTAAAATTAGATGAGTAAAAGGGCAGCTTTTTCTAACTTCTAGCAGAAGATCTTCCGCTGATTGTAAGGAGAAGGCCTTAGTAAAGGGAAGTAAGAATAGATCATCTACTCCCTCTGCTGCTAATAGTTTTAGTTTGTGATCAATTGTACAGAGAGTAAGACATTTTTTAGCAGGTTGGATGATTTCTGAAGGGTGATTAATAAAGGTTAGCAGTGCAAGCGAGCCTTGATGCATTAAGCTAGACCCTCTCATTTTTTCAAGCAGCTGTTGATGACCCAGGTGAACCCCATCGAAATTGCCAATTGTGAGAGTAATATCTGCAGTATGAGGGATATAATCTGTTAAGCTAGGCAGTATTCTCATTACTTTTTAGCTACAGGGGATAGAGAGCTTTAAGGAAAGTCGTTTGATCAAATTGTGGGGACTCTAACAACGTGCCATCGATGCAATCTTTCAACTGAAAAGTGCCGCTTCGCACTCTGACTAGGGAGGAAAGATGAGCTTTGCAACCTAAAGCATGACCTAAATCATGAGCTAAACTGCGAATATAGGTCCCTTTACTGCAAGTGACATGTAAGGTTAGAAAAGGGTAATCGTAACTAATGAATTGGGTAGCGAGTGTAACGCGACTAGGAGCCCTCTCTATCGTTTGACCTTTTCTAGCTAACTCATAGAGTTTTTTACCTTTAACTTTTTTAGCAGAAAACATAGGAGGAATTTGCTCTACCTCTCCTTGAAAACGTTCTAATAAAAGAGTAATCTCTGCTAAGGAAGGAATGAAACTACTCTCTTCTGTAATTTTACCTTCACTATCATATGTATCAGTTGCTATTCCTAAATGAAGAACAGCTCTATACTCTTTTTCTTGTCCCAAAAAACGATTGGATTGTTTTGTAAACTTTTTGCCAATTAATAAAATCATGACCCCTGTAGCTAAAGGATCTAATGTACCTGCATGACCAATCGTTCTAACACCAATTCTTTTGCGCAAGGCAGCAATCAGACTAAAAGCTGTTTTACCAAGTGGCTTATCAATCAGTAAAATACCTTCTAATGGAGGCAAAGGATTTTCACTCACTTGTTTTTTCCAGCTTATTGTGCTCTTGATTAACTTCTAATTGAGGATCATTCTCTTTAGTCTCCTCTTCTATAGAATTATTCTCTCTAGCTACGCGCTCTTGACTAAGCTCTCTCAATAACATTTGAATGCGCAAGTGTTTATCTACACTATCATCTAACCTAAACGAGAGCTCGGGAAAATAGCGCATCACAACTTTTTTAGAGCAATGAACGGCAATAAAACCTGCAGCTGATTGCAAAGCTGCAAGTGTTTCTTGCTTAACATTGTCATCCCCAATTACACTAATGTAGACTTTAGCATAATGTAGATCTTTTGTGATATCAACGCGGATCACAGTTACAAGTTGATTAACATGAGGGTTGCGCACATCTTTTCTAATTACTTCTGAAATAACTTCTTTCAGTAAAGAGTTAAGACGATCCGTTCGTTGTACAGGCATAATCTTCCGTTATTCAATTTTACAAGCTTTAATTTTTATAGTTCTTGAGTGATGTAGCTAATTTCATAAGATTCTAATAGATCGCCCTCTTCTAGAGCACTAAAACCATTGAGAATAACTCCACATTCTAAGCCTTTTAATACTTCTCTTACATCTTCTTTAACGCGTTTGAGAGAATTCACTGAACCCTTCCAAATGATTTCATTCTTGCGTTTGATCCTAACGTGATGATTGCGTCTGATGGAACCCTCAGTTACAATGCAACCCGCAATGACGCCTACTTGTGAAGATTTAAATAGAGCTTTAACTTCAGCTTTTCCTTGATCGGTTTCAATCGCAATCTTGTCTAGTAGAGTGACCATCAGTTTTTTTACATCATCAATAGCATGGTAAATAATATCATGCAGACGCACCTGAACACCATATTGCTTAATTAACATATCTGCATGACTTTCGACAGCTGTATGAAAACCGATGATAGTAGCTTTAGAAGCAGCTGCCAATTGCACATCCGATTCTGTTATTTCGCCTACACCTGTAAAGAAAATATTCAGTTCAGCTTTATCCGATTTGATCTTTTCAAGGGCTGTTTTTAATGCTTCTAATGAACCCTGTACGTCAGCACGTAAAACAAGACTTAGTACCTTTTTAGAGATAGCCGTCGTATGCTGGAGCATATTTTCAGCTGATATCTTTTTCTTTTGTTGTAAAGTAGATTGACGCAAACCATGGCGTCTTGTTTCGGCAATATCACGTGCTTCTTTTTCACTTTTGACCACAATAAACTCTTGACCTGCCTCCGGTAAACCCGATAAACCCGTAATTTCTACAGGAGTAGAAGGCGTAGCTGCAGACAGTTGATGATCGAATTCATTGCGCATCGTTTTGACACGGCACCATAAGTCGCCAAAAACTAAAGCATCGCCTAGTTTTAAAGTCCCATTTTGTACGAGGACTGTAGCTACTGGACCCATCCCTTTATGCATCTCTGACTCGAGCACCATGCCTCTAGCACGTGCCGAAGGATTAGCGCGGAGTTCTAAAATTTCAGCTTGTAAAGCTAACATTTCTAGTAATTGAGGAACTCCTTCACCGGTAGTGGCTGAGCAATTGACACAAATTGTTTGACCGCCCCAAGCTTCGGGTAACAACTCTTTCTCAGCTAGTTGACGATATACATTTTCTAAGTTAAAGTTAGGCTTATCGCATTTATTGATAGCTACTACAATAATTACATTAGCTTGACGCGCATTCTCAATAGCTTCAACTGTTTGCTGGCGAATGCCCTCGTCTCCGGCTACGACTAACACGACAATATCTGTAACATTAGCTCCTCTTGCACGCATAGCTGAAAAAGCTTCATGACCTGGCGTATCTAAAATAGCAATGTCACCTACCGGAGTGTGACAGCGGAAAGCACCAATATGTTGCGTGATAGCGCCAGCTTCTCCAGCTGCTCGATTACTTTTGCGTATTGCATCAATTAAGCTTGTTTTGCCATGGTCCACATGCCCCATAAAAGTAACAACAGGAGGACGAATAGAAAGTTCTTCACTTGACGAGCCAGAAATTTCTTCTTTGATATTTTTATCTGTGATTCGAATTCTCTCCTCTTCAGAAGTATCTAAAGCAATCTCACAACTAAATTCATGTCCTAGCAATTGAATTGTCGTTTCATCCTCTAATAAGTCATTGAGAGTAGCCACAATGCCTTGCATAAAAAGTTTTTGCACGAGTTGAGAAGCTTTTAACTTCATTTCAATAGCTAAGTCTTTGATGGAGATAGGCACGCGTACTTTTAGAGAAGTTGGGCGAATCGTCGTATCTTCTTGGACATGGCGAATTTTGCTATGTCTCTTTTTGCGCCAGGCCTTTCCTTCCTCCTCTCCTTCTCTTAAACCTTGTCGATCTCTCGTATCAAAACTTTTCTGAGTATCCACTCTTTTAGCAGGTTTGATATCTTTAAATTCTTTAAATTTAGCTGCTTTATTTTTTTTAGCTTCTTCGCTTTCTACTTCTGTCGTTCCAGTAGAAGTTTTATCAGCAGAAGTAGAGGGTTTGGGCTTTGTTCTAGCTGTACTACTCGATGAAGAGGAAGCATTAGGGGAACGCACGACCTGATCTTTACTAGATCCTCTTGCTGCTGCTACCTCTGGGATAACTTCTGGTTTAGGTTTAGGCAATAAATCTTTAACATGTCTGCCTGTTGGACCTAGTTTAACATATTCTTTCATGACAAGTGGCTCTCTTTGAGGTCTTGGCCTATCGGCTAAAGATTCCCAGACAGGGCGTTGTTCTCTTTTTGGCTTAGTAACAGGAGAAGGCGTAGCGATAGCTTCTGGAATAAGAGCAGATTTAGTTTCTAGAGGAACAATCAACTCTTTTTCTAAAATCTTTGCATCTTCTACTGGCTTTACAGCTGGAAGAGGATCAGCTAAAATAGAGGCCTTTAGAGGAGTTTGCTCTTTTTGAGGCTCTAACTGTTCGGCAATTTCTTCTGCAAAAATAGAATGACGTAGTTCTTCACTTGTTTTTAGGGGAGCTGGTCTCTCATCTAAATCCGTTTTTTCTATCTTTTCGTCGCCAGCATTTAAAGAGAGAGCATCCTCTTTAGGTTTAACTTCTAGTGTGTTTTCACCAAAAGCTGATTTAGAACGCGCCCGAATACGAGGCATTTCTTCATTAGCTGGTAGAGAACTAGAAGGAGAAGAGATTAAATTTTTGCTAGCTTCATCCAAAATAGAAGGATCATCGGACAGTGGCTTTTTACTTTCAGATAACTCTTTATTTTTGCCAAGTTTTTGCTTTAAATTGCCAAGGTCAATTCCTTTAGCAATCTGCGTATTCATAATATTAATTTTAAGATTTTTAGCCAACGCGTTATGTCCTCTGTTTTCTAATTAGTTCTAGAATACTCTCAGCCCGTTCTAAATTAATACCCGGGACTTTTGCTAATTCTTCTGGCGTCACAGTCAATAATATACGGGGAGTATTATAACCTTCAGCTACTAAGTGTTGAAAGATAAGCTTGTTAACCCCTTCAATACTTGTCAATTCTTCATCTAAAGTAGGATCATCTCTTTCGGCAAGTTCTGTTCTTTGAATAGACATGGTGCGATTATAATCCGTCATTTTTTGCACTTCTAATTCAAAGCCAATCAACTGGCTATTGAGGCGTGCATTCATGCCTTTCTTGCCAATCACCGCTGCAAAATCTCCATCATCAACTACAATCGAGATGACCTGCTCATCTTCATTAATGTTAATCTTGCGGATTTCCAAAGGAGAAAGAGCATTTTGAAGCAGTTCGATTGCATCATTAGAATAGGGAATGATATCTATTTTTTCATTGGGCAATTCGCGCAAAACATTTTTCACCCGGTTTCCGCGCATGCCTACACAAGCGCCTACCGGGTCTACCTTACTATCAATAGAGCGAACAGTCATTTTAGTTCTGTAGCCTGCATCGCGCACAATTTTATCAATAATAACTGTCCCATCTTTAATTTCTGGCACTTCTTGTTCCATTAATTGTTTGACAAATTCAGGATGCGTACGCGAAAGAATTACTTCAGCACCTCCATTTTCTGTATCATTAACTTCATAAAGCAGGGCTAGTACTTTTTCGCCAATATTATAGCGTTCAGTTTTTGGATAATATTTCATCGGTAAAAGCGCTTCTACTTTACCTAAATCTACAATGAGATTAGATCCTCTTACAAAACGCTTGATTGTTCCTGAAATAAGTTCATTAACTCTGTGCCTATACTCTTCATAAATCACATCGCGTTCAGCGCCTCGCAATTTTTGCGTAATAATTTGCCGAGCTTTTTGAGCAGCAATACGACCAAAATCTTTGGGCGTCACGATGACATCGATAAATTGACCTAATTTAGCATCAGGATCTATTTGTTGAGCATCTTCTAAGAGAATCTCTTGGGCAGGGACTTCCACTTCATCTACAATCTCTTTTTCACAGTAAACATCGATATTTCCGTTTTTTGGATTGATTGTAACTGAAACATTAGAGGCACCTGTGATGCTTTTACGTGCTGCTGCTTGTAGGGATTCTTCGATAGCATTAATTACTATATCGCGCTTGATCCCTTTTTCGCGCTCTAAATATTCGAAAACGGCAATGAGATCTTTATTCATTAATTTTGCCTCAATAATTATGATAGAATTATTTGCGTAATTTTACAGTTTTTTTGCATCTTAGGTTAATCAAGAAGGATGCCTTTATTTCTGTGAAAATAACATCTTAAATGGGAGGTTATTTTATTCACAACCCTATTATGACTATAAATAGATTAAAATGTAAAAAATTTAATTAGTAAAAGAAGACTGTAAGATAAAAAGAGGATCTTACAGTCTAACATAGACTCTAGTCTAGTCAAGTCAAGTCTAGTAGAGACTCTAGTTAGTTAAAAAGTTTTAATTTTGAGCTAATCTAAAGTCTATACTTTAAGCATTAGAAAATATTATTTTCTTTTTCTTTCTCTTTATGATCATCTTTCTTTTTGCGTTTTTGAGTCGTAACTACAATGTCATCGCAATTGACTTCATTCTTATCAATCAAGTACTCTTTAATGGATAAAGCAATTTTTTTATGTTCAGGATCAATCTTGATGACTTTAGCTGTTACATCATCTCCTTTAGATACCACATCTTCTACTTTGCCAAACGCTTGATCAGACAATTCTGTTACGTGAATCAATCCTTCAATTCCACTTTCCAATTCTACAAAAGCTCCAAAGGCTGTAATTTTAGTCACTTTACCTTTGACTAATGAGCCAACTGGCATCGTTTTTTCAATTGTTTCCCAGGGATTAGTACCTAGTTGTTTGACGCCAAGTGTAATTTTTTTACTCTCTTTATCAACTGACAAAATAATAGCATCGACGATATCGCCTTTGCGCAATACTTCTGAAGGATGGGAAACTTTTTTAATCCAGCTAAGATCTGAAATATGAATAAGGCCTTCGACACCTGGTTCTAGTTCAACAAAAGCGCCATAGTTAGTTAAACTTTTAATTTCAGCTTTTACATTATTGTTGACGGGATACTTAGCTTCTACTTCATCCCAAGGATTGTGTTCAGCTTGTTTTAAGCCAAGAGAGATTTTGCCCTCTTCTCTTTGGACAGAAAGCACAACTGCTTCCACCTCTTCTCCTTTTTTCACAATTTCACTTGGATCTGTCACATTTTTGACCCATGACATTTCTGAAACGTGAATCAGCCCTTCGATACCTGGCTCAATTTCAATAAAGGCTCCATATGGCAAAAGGTTGACAATTTTTCCTTTCACGCGGGTACCTGGAGGATAACGTTGCTCTATCTGATCCCATGGATTAGATTCTTTCTGTTTAAGACCTAAGGCAACTCGCCCTTTGTCTTTATCAATACTTAGAATCATGACATCGAGTTTTTGACCTAAATGGATCATCTCTGAAGGATGTTTAATCCGCTTCCAAGTCATATCGGTGATATGTAAAAGACCATCTATGCCATCTAGATCTAAGAATACGCCAAAGTCTGTAATGTTTTTAACCACACCTTCTCTTACATCACCCATCTTAATGTTTTCTAAAACTTCAGCTTTTTTAGAAATGCGTTCAGCTTCTAGTAATTCGCGACGCGAAACGACCACATTTTTGCGATCGATATTAATTTTGAGAATTTTGAATTCATAGGTTCTATCAATGTAGTCATCTAAATTTTTAATGCGCTTATTGTCGATCTGAGACCCCGGTAAGAAGGCTTCCATACCAATATCGACCATTAAGCCGCCTTTAACTTTGCGCAAGACTCTACCTTTTACAATAGAACCCTCTTCACAATGTTCTAAAATATATTCCCACTGACGTAAGCGTTCAGCTTTCTCGCGCGACAGGACAATCTGACCATTATCATCTTCTGGCATATCGAGTAGCACTTCTACTTCGCCATCTAATACAATATAGGAAGGATCAGAAAATTCGGCAATGGGAACGAGGCCTTCAGATTTTAATCCTACATCGACCACAACGTGATCTTTTGTGATCTCAACGATTCTGCCTTTTAATATTGTGCCGGGAATAGGTGCCGGAGCTTCTATAGCAGCTGTTTGTTCTTCATTATTTAATAAATTTTTAAATAATTCGGCATCTTGCTCTTGGAAAAAAACATCATCTACAATGTTATTTTCATTCCAAGAATGTTGAGGATTACTAGACATTTAAAGGTTACTCCTTATTTTCTTGCTAAAGCAGCCACTATACCAAAGTAAAACAAATGTGGAAAGCATAAAGATCAAGCTAATAGCTTCAACCTCAAAGATAAAACCTGAATAAAAAAAATAAAGATCAAAAAAGTAAAATAATTTTTTTAATAAACTCTTTGGTTATGCTATAGAAATTAAAGAAAAAAGGCAGAAAATTATGATGCATTTAAATTTGTTTCGTTCGCCTCTTTCTCTAATATCTTACTTTGAAGATCATCATTATACTCGTTTTAATCTGACGCGGTCAGATTTTGATCACTTGCCACCTAATCTAAAAAAAGCTGCCGAGGCCATCTTACATAAATATGACCTCTCATCGAGCAAGAAAGAGAAAGGAGAGGAACTAAAGGAACGCAGTTGTTTAGAGTTTCTTTCTCTTCTTTATGATAAAGAAGGAATCAATTTAGAAGAAACAAAACAGTTACTCACTATTCTAATGAAAATATGGGGAGATGCTCCTTTATCGGCTACTTTGCGCCAACGCGCGCTCTCTTCTGTAATTAAATTACTTTTTTTAGCCTCGATCAACATCCCTGAAGAAGAAAGAGAGAGCACAATTCGACAATTTTATGAAATTCTATACAAAAATGAGAGGCCTGAGCAACAAAGAGAGTGGTTAGAAGATTTGTCTGCCATCATGCAGCCCATTCAAGAAAAGCTTCTAGCCGACAGTCATAAAGAAAAGATTTTTGAGAGTATTTTTTATCAGTCTATCCTCTTTTTTAAAGATTTAGATGAGAATTTAAAAGATTTCTCAGAAAATTATTTAGCCACAGTTTTAACTTTTAAATCTGCTCTCACAAGCATAAAAATGATAGAAATAATTTTAGCTAAAGGAAAAGAATTAGATTTCGCTAGTCAGGAGCTCAATTTTGATGCTCTTAAAGAACAATTGAGAAAACAAGGAAGAAACTCTAGCTCAAGTCCTTTTACACTCATAGCTAGCATTAAATCACTTTATTACAAGTGTAGTCCTAACACAAAGCAAAAAAAAGAACTGATCTCTCTTTACGTGGATGCTATTTTGACTACCCAATATGATCTAGTCAGTAGACAAGTAACCTGGAACGAATTGCGTCTCTCTTTTGAAATGATAATCGATGCGTCTCAAAGCAACCCTTTGGACTTAACAGCTGGCATTCCTTATAAAAAAATTGGTAGCCTTCTTGAGAGGATAGGAAATGTCAATCAAGAAGAAAAAGTCCAATTTAAAGAGGAAAAAAATTTAAAATTTCTCGATGACATGAAGACAATGTTTGATTCTTTACTCTTAAAACATGCTGCTGATGAGGAGTTTATTAATCAGTGTACTAGATTTTTTCTCTTAGAACTCGTCTTGCATTTATCCCAGGCCACTCCTAATTTTTTTTCTTATAGCTTAACTCTAGCTGGAAAATGGAGCAGTCAAAATAAAATAAAGGATAAAGATGCAAGGCTTCTTCTTTTATCTATTTTAGCTAGGACCATGCGCAATCACAATCATTTAATTAAAGAAGAGAAAGTATTAATTCAGAAAATGGAAAAGGAGTTCTCAATTGATGGGAGCTGGAGAGGAAATATTTTAAAACATCTTTATTATTTAATAGAAGACAGGGACAACAGCAAAGATTACATTCACCACTGTATTGATTTCTTTTCTTATTTATTGGCACAAAGTCATCCATCCAGCGAAGATCGCTATAAACAGGAAAAGTGGCAATTAGAATGGGACTTATTAGCCAAAATTAGTAGAATAGATAGTTACAAAACTCTATTTATTGAAAATTTAACTACTTTACATGGAAACTCTGCACAAGTTTTTCCAGCTATTTTTGAAGATAGTGTGATTAAATCTTTAAAAAATAGGCATATTCCTTTTGAAACAATACTAGGATGTACGCAATTTCTATTTAATCATTTTAGTTTACAGCTTTCTTTTAGGGAGTCCTTGCTAGAGAATTTGATCACAATAGGTTCAACAAAAAATACGCTTAATAAAACTAACTATGTTTCTTTATTAAAATTACTACTTAAACAAAATCAAGTTAGTCAAAAATTTATCAAAAAGCATGAAACAGTCCTAAAAACAATCTTGATTAAGCCTATTATACTAGATGATTGTTATGATCGTTATGAAACAAGAGGAGAAAACAAAAATGATCAAGAGTTAGCTCTACATTATCTGAGTCCTCTAAAAAGTTTACAAGCTAACCTATTAACTAATTTTGATAAAAATTCCTATTACTATAAAAGTAGACTCTGTTTTAATCAAGTAGAAGCACTTAACTTAGCTATTAAAGAGGTAAAAAACCTCCATGAGAAAGCAGAGAATAAAATAAAAAAGTTACCGCAAGATTATCATATTAAAAAACGTTGTCCTAAAGTTAAACAGGGCGATCTTAAGTATGAAGAAACAAAAAAGCCAAGATTTCTTAAAGCATTTTCTTGTTCATTAAGTAACATTAGAGCACAAGATAAATTGCCTATTGATTTATTGATTAATGATTTAAATCAATCTTTAAACCATTGCAAACAACATTTAGTTAAATTCTTAAATAAAAGAAATGAATTTTATTTTTCTTATATTTCAAAAGAAATAGAGTCTCAGCCTAAATATATACGAGAAATTTGGCCAGTTTACTGGTCTAGTGTGCAAACTTGCCTTGAAAATTTATCCTATACTACAAGTATTTCTATAGAAGTAGAAGATATTATTGAAAATTTGAAGAAACTACCTTTTTACATTTTTTATGAAGATAAGGGTAATCAAATTAGGCAAACATTAAAAAAAGTTGAAATTTCTCCGCAGGTTCCTTTAGATCTAGTAAGAGAGTTTACCTTTTTGATGCCTATTGAAGAGGACCGCTTAAAAATTGTAAAAAAGTTAGAAAAAATTATTGATCATTCAACAGAGTATTCACTATTAAAACAAAAGATGGATGATCATTCATTGCCTTTTACCTATCCTATCAAGATAAATCATATAAATAAAGTGATGGATTGGCTAAGCAGAGAAGAAGAGAAGATGATAGAAAATGACCATCAGTATCGTATAAAGATAAATTGCTTAATGAATTTTAAAAAGAGGATTCAACAGTCTCTTATATAAGAATAGAGCGTTTATATGTCACTTTAGAAGAGGTTGTTTCATATAAAGAAACAGCTTGCAAACCAGGAAGTAAAGGATCGAGATAGTCAAATATCCATTTAGCAATAAACTCTACAGTTGGAGAATCGGTATGGAGAGAATCATTTAACCACTTGTGATCGAGATAATTTTCGATTAAGGGTTTTACAATTTTGCTAATATCATAAAAGTCTAAGACCATATTGCATTTAGGACCTTTAGAAATTAACTGAGCAGATTGGACGTGAATAGTCAATTGATAGGAATGACCATGAGGTTGACTGCATTTACCATCATGATGAGTCAAAATATGACCCGCTTCAAAACTAAACGACTTTTCTAATTCAAACATAGTAAAAAACTTAACATAATCTTAGTATAAAGCAAAGCAAAAGTCAAAAATAATAAAAATTTAATGAAAACTTTAGTTATGAAATTTGGAGGAGCTTCTGTAGCTACTCCAGTACATCTTGGCCATGTAGCAGATTTAATTATTCAGCGCAAAAAAACATATCAACAGTTGATTGTAGTCATTAGTGCTATGGGTGACACTACAAATCAATTAATTGCCTTAGCTAGACAAATCAATGAAAATCCTCCGCAGCGTGAGTACGATATGTTAGTGTCGGTAGGCGAAAGAATAAGCATGTCTTTACTAGCCATGGCTTTAGCTAAGAAGCATCAGCAAGCGGTTAGTTTTACAGGCAGTCAATCGGGGATTATTACTTGTAGTAGTCATGGTAAAGCCCGTATTATTGATTTAAAGCCTCATAGGTTATTGCCTCATCTAGAAGAGGGCAAGATTGTAATTGTAGCAGGCTTTCAAGGAGTCAGTCGAACAGGAGAGATTACTACACTTGGTAGAGATGGCTCAGATACCAGTGCTGTAGCTCTAGCTATTGCTTTTAAAGCTGAAAAAGTAGAATTGTACAAAGCAGTTGCAGGCATTTATGCAGAAGACCCTCACATTAATCCCTCAGCTGCTTTTTTCAAAAAATTAACGTATGATGAAGCCCTAGAAATTTCAAAAAAAGGGGCTAAGATTTTGCCTCCAAGATGCATTATACTAGCTAAAAACCATGTTATACCTTTGCACATTTACTCTTTTAATCAACAAGAAGAAAATCAAACTAGTAGTGGTACTTTAATTAGTCAAACTAACTTAATGCCTATGAATAAAGGGTGTTATGAAGAGGAAGAGATACCTTAAGAGAATGATACCACTAGAGTTGGAAGAAGGGGGATAGACAAAAATGAGAGTTTAATTTTATATAGACTAGGACATCATTGGATCCGGCAAATCTAAAGATGGATCAAAACTTTTGAGCGTTAAGTAAAAATTTTAAGTTCCTCTTTTAGGTCATATTATGTTGCAAGCAAGCTATTTTCCAAAAATTGTCATGAATTATACAGCAGCTGAAGAGGGATTAAATACTTCTCTTTATACTCTAGCGATGCAAAATATAGTGCGTAAAATTTTACCACGCGCTATCTTTGCATTTAAAGAAGCAGATCGAGATTTGATCGTAGACCAAAGTGAACATTTTCATGCTCAACTGCCTTTATTTTATTATCATTTAAAAACTGAGACACCTTGTGATCTCTCTTTTTACATCTTATATAGATACCGCAATTCAGCTTTTAAATTCTTTTTTGAAATCATGGGCCGTTGGTTAGTGCCTAGTAAGCGATTAAATGTCGTTATGGTTTATGCAGCTGATTTTAAAATGCCAGAGATTGGGGAAGATCTTTATACAGTATGTGAAGTTATAATCCATGTAGATAATCAAGAAGATTTAGAACAAATTCAATGCAATCTCCCCATCATTGAAACAGAAGCTAAATTAGGAGTAGAATCGAGTTACTATGCTAGGCGCATCTTAGAAATAAAAGGCCTCTCTATTGATGAAAAAACAGCCAAAGTCCAAGAGTATGTCGCTTTTCTAGTTAAGCGATTACCCCTATTTTTTGATCATGATGTCTTCACTGAAATGCAACATGTATTAGTTATTTGCCGCGATAATTTTAAAGCAAAAAGAGCTTCTAGGCACTTGAGTCGTATTGTCAGCATCCTTTATCTATTTCGGAAATCTCTCCGCGAAATGGTTAAATTAGATCCTGAAAAAAGGCATTTAAGTTTAAAACTCTTTAGAGCTAGATTATTTTTGCCGGAAGGAGAAAAAAATGTATTAAGCCTATTAATGGCTATCAATTTTTTAAAAGAAAAAGAGATTTTTGAAAAAAGACATCTTCTGATTGCCATTCAAAACTACATTCCCGATGTACAAGCAGTCGAGGAATCTTTTTTTGCTAATCGTAGAGGTACAGAGCAGATCTGCACGCTTTATATAGAAATAGAAAAAATAGATGGAAAAGAGTTTAATGCAAGTGAAATTGACATTTTACGCCGTGAACTACCCATCGATTTAAAAGACCGGATTGAACACTTGATGCATCCAGTTTTTATGCCACGCAATGAAGAGGAGGTCATGCGCAATATTTTAAGTCTTAGCAATCAAATTAAATACATGCGCGATATTCCTCAAGTGACTATCTCATTTGATGAACAAACACAGACTAATCTATTTTTTACTGTGATCCTCGTGCGCTTGATTAAGCCTGGCATGACTCATGTGCAAAATTTGTTTCAAGAGGCTAACACATGGTTAGAATACATTCACGACCGCTGTAAAAATCTTGGCTATCTGCGTAAAAAATATGTAAAAGAAGCAACTATTTTTCGCGTTAAATTTCCTAAAGAGAAATTTTTAAGGCGCGATCATTCCATTGATCTATATAAAGCAAGACAAGCTGTCTTTGATGAATTAACTGTAATAGTAGGTGAAGTAAGAGATTTTAATGGAGGCATGATTTCTAAGCAAAATGAACTATTATGCAGTGTACGCAGTCTTTTAGGCAATCAGATCAAATACAATGAATTGTTATTGGAGAACTTTTTTTACTCTTTATCTCCTGTAATCATGCGGACAGTCATGGAACCTTTGCCTTTAAAAACTCTTTTTCTCATGCAATTAGAAGCCATCGAAAGTAGTTTTTTCACGGGTGAAGGCTGTGCAAGTCAAATAAAAACTGATTTAGAGTTTGTGTATATCATGATCAAAGCGCATGACAGACTAGTTAAACAAGAGATCAATAAAACATTTACGCAATTGCAAATCCCCTCTTCAGATCTGACTCACTCTTATGTTAAAGTTTATTATACTCCTTATATGGGTTATATTTATCGCTGTGATGATGAACAAAAGCAGAAACTATTTTGCCAAACGATTCAAGCAGTTATCCAAGATTGTGAAAGAAAAGGCACGCTAGTTTCTCACCAAAATTGAATCATTTACAAACGATAGGGTTTAAGGAATTATTTATGTTAACTCATAGACTGATACAATAAGTCTATTGACATTTGTCAAAAGATAGATTATCAATTAAGAGTTTGAGGAGTAGAAACGGATGCAAAAACAAAAAATCAAGATAGCGCCTTCTATCTTAGCAGCAGATTTTAATTATTTAGCAGATGAAGTTAAAAAGTTAGAAGAGGCAGGTGCTGATTATCTTCATCTCGATATCATGGATGGTCATTTTGTACCTAACATTAGTTTTGGACCTCAGGTAGTAGCAGCAGTCAATCGTTCGACTACTCTATTTCTAGATGTGCATCTCATGGTTTACAATCCTTATGAGTACATTGAAAGATGCGTAAAAGCAGGTGCTGATCGAATTACCTTTCATTTAGAAGCTACAGAAGAGGTAGAGGAAACACTCCTCTATATTCGCAAATGCAATGTTAAAGCAGGCCTTGCTTTTTGTCCCGAAACTTCTCTTTCTTTTATCCCTAAGTATCTGGATCGCTGTGATACGCTTTTACTGATGACTGTTCAGCCAGGATTTGGAGGCCAAGCTTTTATACCTGAAGTATTGGAAAAAATTAAATTTACAAGAGATATTTGCAATCAACTGGGAATTGTAGAAGGGGGCTTAACTAAAAAAAAGGGCGATCATGACTCTTTGCCTTTCTCTATTCAAGTCGATGGAGGGATTAATGCTGAGACTGCTCAGCTTTGTATAGAAGCTGGAGCTAACGAAATTGTAGCGGGAACTTATATTTTCAAGGCGTCTAATACGAAGCAAGCCCTGGATTCTTTAAGAGGTAAATAACCTAGATCTTTCTCAATTAATTAGCCTTGGTGTAAAAAATTTAGTTTTATCGATAAAAATGGATTAAATAGGTGAATAATTTATGACAACAAGCAATACTCTGACTCCCGGCATGACGATCTCCTTAGCCAATAAGCTTTATAAAGTAGAATCCAGTGTAAAAGTAACTATTCCAAAAGGCGCTCCTTTTATCAAAGCCAAATTAAGAGATGTGACAAATAATGAAGTGATAGAAAAAAACTTTAAGCTCAATCAAGCAATCACTGATGTCTCATTGACAGAAAGAAAAATGGAATTTCTTTACATGGAAGGCAAAGATTATCTCTTCATCGATATTGGAAATTTAGAACAGGTGCTTATTCCCTCTACAGTGATCGGCGATAAAGTCAATTACTTAAAAGAGGGAGTGGATCTTAAAGCTTCTTTTTATGGCGAAACCATTTTTTCGGTAGAGTTACCGCAATTTTTAGAGATCATGGTCGCTAAAACGGATCAACTAGCAGAAAAGGATAGCATGGGAAATGGTTCAAAAGTAGCAACCTTAGAAACAGGTGCTAAAGTGGAAGTCCCGCGCTTTATTGAAGCCGGCGACATTGTAAAAGTGGATACGAGAACAGATGAATACATTCAACGCGTCTAAAAATAGGTAGCTGGCTAAGGAGAAGCAGATGGAGCTTAAACAGATTAAAGAATTAATGACGGCGATGGGACGAACAGGGACCAAACGATTGACATTAAAAAGAGAGGATTTTGAACTTTCAATAGAGAGAGGAGAGGAGGGCTTTTATCGAACTTCAGATTCTTTAGATCTCAATGAAGAGAGTTTTCATCAACAAGAAGCAGTTAGAAGAGCCATGACAGCTCTTTCTAAAGCAAAAGATTCAGCTTCCTCTTTACCTGGCTTATCCTCTTTAAATAAAGAATCCCTACCAGAATCGGTTAATAATCTTTACATTACTTCTCCCATGGTAGGAACTTTTTATGGCAATCCTACGCCCGGTGAACCCTCTTTTGTTAAAGTAGGAGATAAAATAGAAAAGTCAACAGTCGTTTGCATTATCGAAGCGATGAAAGTGATGAATGAGATCAAAGCAGGTATTGTAGGTACTATTGTAGAAGCCTTAATAGACAATGGAAGTCCGGTAGAATTTGGCACAAAACTTTACCGTATCATTTAATGTCCCTTAATTACTTTCTACTCTACCTAGCTCTAAAGTTGACCTTTAGGTTTCAAAAAAGCTCTCGGAGTGGTGATACTGCCTAAATTTTCAATATTGAGCTATTAAGTGTTAAGCTATGTGGAGCCTGTCATGCAAAAAGTATTGATCGCCAATCGCGGAGAGATTGCTGTTAGAATCATTCGAGCCTGTCACGATTTAGGTCTACAGACAGTCGCTGTCTACTCGGAAGCTGATGCCGAAGCTTTGCATGTTTTACATGCGGATGAAGCAATTTGCATTGGGGAAGCACCCTCTCTTAAATCTTATCTCAAAATTCCCCATCTTTTATCCGCTTGTGAAATCACAGGAGCTGATGCGATTCATCCAGGTTATGGTTTTTTGAGTGAAAATGCCAATTTTGCCTCTATTTGTGAAAGTTGCGGTCTCAATTTTATTGGTCCTTCGCCTCAAACGATTGCTCTTTTAGGCGATAAAGCACGTGCCAAAGCGACGGCTAAATTAGCAGGCTGTCCTGTGATTGCTGGCTCCGATGGGGTGATAAGCGATCAAAAACAAGCTTTACAAGAGATTAAAAAGATAGGTTATCCTGTTTTTATCAAAGCTGTGGCAGGCGGCGGCGGAAAAGGAATTCGCATTGCCTATCATGAAGAGGAGTTTATCAAACAGTTTGCCGCAGCACGTGCCGAAGCAGAAGCTAATTTTAATAATCCCGATGTCTATTTAGAAAAGATGATCGTCAATCCTCGGCATATCGAAGTGCAGATATTAGGCGATAAAAGCGGTAACTACATCCATTTAGGAGAGCGCGATTGCACAATTCAAAGACGCCGTCAAAAATTGATTGAGGAAGCTCCAAGTCCTGTGCTAACCCCAAAATTGAGACAAAAAATAGGCCAAGCAGCAATTGATGTAGTGAAAAGTGCCAACTATTTTTCTGCCGGAACGGTCGAATTTTTGTTAGATCAAGATCACAATTTTTATTTTATGGAAGTGAATACGCGCATTCAAGTTGAACATACAGTCACGGAAGAGCTAACAGGTATTGATTTAGTGGTAGAGCAATTGAGAATTGCCCAAGGTAAAAAACTGTCTCACAAACAGAGCGATGTGCAGTTCACAGGCCATATTTTTCAATTTAGGATTAATGCTGAGAATCCAGCTCATGGTTTTGCTCCTTCTCCAGGTAGATTAGAGTATTACTTACCACCTGGAGGACCGCATATAAGAGTCGATAGTGCCTGCTATTCCGGTTATGTCATTCCGCCTCACTATGATTCGATGATTGCTAAACTAATCGTCAAAGGCAAAGATCGCGAGGAAGCGATCGCTATTGCTAAACGAGCGCTTAGAGAATTTCATATTGGAGGCGTCTATTCTACGATTCCTTTTCATTTGCATCTACTAGAAGATAAAAATTTTTTAGAATTAAATTACGATCTACTCTATATTGACAATTTGATTAAAGAGGGTTGTCAATTTTTAGGATAAAAAATTAATTATTTTAATTTTTATAAATTCTTTATTTTAGCTTAATTTTGATCTATCATAACTACAGTTTTTCAGCTAACTATTCTAGAGGTGAGTTAGGCTGAAATGTTTAATTATAAGTTTTGCAAACTAACTAAATGTCATTAACCAAGGAATCTTATGAACTATGCGTCATTCATATTGAAAACAGTCTGTACAGCTTCTGTATTTACTGCATTAGCTACTATGCCTTTGGCAGCCCAACAAGTAGAAACGGAGATAACCAAAGAACTAGATTACGTGAGTTCCGATGAAGGTATGATGCAGGAAGAAATCGTTGAAAATAGTTTTAATCCTCAGTCGACTTCACATGAACGCTCTCAGCATATTTTTACCGCAAGAAGTGAATTTTTTGATCAAATTCGCTTAGAAGATGGTTCGAAATGGACAGTCAGACCAGAACATCAACAAAGATTGTTAGATTGGATGGGCGGAAATCAAGAGTGGATAAAAGGCGATCGCTTAGCGATTACGCAAGCTAAAAGAGGCATTTTCCAAAGTCAAGATGATTACAAATTTTCTTTTTACAATGTACGTACGGATAAATTTATTGATGTGATGTGTATTGAAGGACCTACATTAAATAGTTCTTACCGCCGTACAATTAGAGAATTTAGAGCATTAGATGGAAGAGAAATTTTAGTATTGAGCGATGGAACCCATTGGCCACTATTTGATGAATACAGAGGAATATGGAATAAATGGCAAGTGGGAGATTCTATCATGATTGGCACAAACGATACATGGGCACCCTGGGGCAACCCCGATCTCTTGATCAATATCACCTGTTCAACTGAATTTTTCCCTGCTAAACAAAAAAAATAAGCAATCATTTTTAATAATAATAAAGGAGTTTTTTTATGGTTTTTAATCCAAATAATTCAGTTACCAGAACAACAACAACTGTTTATGGCCAGCCTGCTAATAATACCAGCCATAGAACTGGAGCTGATGCAGCTATTCAAGCAGCTGCGCAAAGAACAGCTCAAGCTGGACGCAATATCTTTTCATCAACAGAAGAAGTATTTATTACTCCTGCAACAGTAACAAGAACAGTGACTACTTATAGTGATCCTACTCAGGAAGTTCTTAACCGTCATGAAAGTGCAGATCGCAGAACAGCTAATCGTACTGGACATTTTGCTAGTTCTAGCGGTGTTTTCCCTACGAGTAATCAGTCGTCTACTTCTAGAAATGTTTTTTCTACAACTTCTAGTCATAGTGGAAATGAACAGCTCAATCGCGATGAAGCAGCGGATCGCAGAAGAGGACACTAAAAATTAGACTGATCTTAGGCCACTTAAGAACTGTTCTTAAGTGGTCATTAAGTTTTAGATTAGAAATTTCGTTCACAGCGTTCGCGCTGATAGTGACGCTCGATGCCATTCGCTACTTCAATTGGATCATCTGTCACGTGTAAAAGAGATAAATGCTCTTCTGCAATGCAATGATGCGATAAGACGACCTCTCTAATCCAAGCCAGTAAGCCTGCCCAGTAGCTTGTACCCATTAAATAGATGGGAAAGGGGCGAATCTTTTTAGTTTGAATTAAAGTAAGCGCTTCAAAGAGCTCATCCATTGTGCCAAAGCCACCTGGCAAAAAGACAAAACCTTGGGCATAGCGAATAAACATCACTTTGCGTACAAAAAAGTAGCGAAATTGCAAACGGTATTTGCGATGGATAAAAGTATTGGGTTCTGCTTCAAAAGGCAGATCAATTGCCAAACCGCAAGAGTTGCCATTGCCAGCTTGAGCGCCGCGGTTGGCAGCTTCCATTAATCCAGGACCACCGCCTGTAATGACGGCAAAGCCGCGCTTGGCAATCTCTTCTGCTACTTGAATAGCTAGTTGGTAATAGGGACTTTCGGGCATTAATCTAGCTGATCCAAAAATAGAAGCAGAAGGTCCCAAATTAGTCATCGTTTCAAAGCCTTCGACAAATTCAGCGATAATGCGAAACACGCGCCAGGAATCTGTCGTTAGCATTTTTGCAGCTTGTTCAGGCCATTCAGTCATAGACTTCCCTCAATTAAAATTAAACTTTGCATAGTCCATTTGTTATAAAGTTTCAAGAGAGAAATGGATTAGATAAAAGATCTTTTAAGTAGGATGAAGTAGTTGAAAGTTTTCTTGTAACCCTTTAGCGCCCCGCCTTTGGAGGGGCGTGCCAAATAATTTTTCAGGATGCTGTTGAATATCGGTCAAATTTTCTAATGAGAGAAAATCCCCAAGTCCACTTTCAGGACTGAAATCTGCTGTATTGCTTAAAGCTTTGCGTGCATTATGAGGACAGGCATCTTGACAACTATCACAACCAAACACATAACCGGGATTTTTTTTGGCAATCTCTAAAGGAATGGGCTTTTTAGATTCGATGAGATGATAGGAAAGACATTTAGCTGCATCTAATTGATAGGGAGAGATGAGGGCTTGAGTAGGGCAAGCATCCAAACAGCGCGTGCAGGAGCCGCAGCGTGGCAAGCGCAGCTCTTTAACTGCTCCCTCTAGTTCTAGAGTAGTGAGTACTCCCGATAATAAAATAAAAGTACCGAATTTGCGGTGAATTAATAGTGTATTTTTGCCAAACCAGCCTAAACCTGCTTGTACAGCTAAAGCTTTTTCCAGCAAAGGAGAGGAGTCACTAAAGCCTTTGGCGATTCCTTTTTGGCCCACTTGTTCCTCTAACCAGTGAATGAACTTCTTTAAGCGTTTGCGATGGACATGGTGATAGTCGCGTCCTCTAGCATAAGAGGCGATTAAGCCTGCATCTGTTTTAAAAGCTTTTTTCTCTTGTTTATAGTAGCTAACAAAAATGAGAGCTGTTTTAGCTCCCGGTAAAAGCTGCTGAGGTTCACAACGCATCTGATTTTCCATGTAGGTTAAATCAGCATGATGGCCTTTAGCTAACCATTGCTTATAAGCTAAAATATCTTCTGTTGGAATCGTAGCCTCTGTTAAGCCTACATCATCCCAACCTAATTCAAATACTTTAGCTCGGATCGCTTCGCGTAAATTGAGAGGAAACATAAGCCAAAAATTAAGTTAATGAGGATTTAAATATTTTTTTAGCTAATTGCTGCAATTGATTGGGTTTGGAATTTTTATCTGAAGATTGTTTACCTGTAGCTACTTCATGGAGATTTTCAATGGCAATAAAGGCTTCAGGATCATTGTGGTAGATCAGCTCTTTTAAGTCAGCTAGCTGTAATCGTTCGGCGATCACATAAATAATCTCCCTTTCATCTCCAGAAAATCCTCCACGTCCATACATAATAGTCAATCCTAACCCTAGTTCATGCATGATCGCTTCGGAGATAATTTTTGATTTAGAGGAGATAATTAACACAGATTTAATCTCATCTAAACCGACAATTACGGAATCCATAATTTTAACCACTACGATATAGGTGATGAGGGACATCAAAGGAGGATGCCAATCTTGAAAAACAAGGCCAGCTGCGCCAAAAACAAATACGTTACAGACTAAAACAACTTGGCCTACGGTGAATCCCAGTTTGCGATTGAAAATAATGCCTAAAATCTCCGTACCATCTGTACAACCCCCATAACGGATAATTAAGCCAAGACCGATGCCTAAAGTGGCTCCGCCAATCACCACCACTTCTAAACTCTCCCCTTTAAATGACCAGGGTAAATAATGAGGAATCAAAGCAAGTGAGACAGCAAAAGCGACCATGGCAAATAACATGTGGATCACAAACGTTTTACCGATAAATTTATAAGCTAAGATAGCAAAAGGCAGATTGATCAGGATTAAAAAGACAGGTAGTAAACTTTTATGAGTCAACTTGCTAAAAATCATGGCAAGACCCACAGTGCCGCCGTCAATTAGATTGTTGGGAATAAAGAACACTTCAATTGCAAAAGCTGCTAAAAAAGCGCCTAAAGCCATAAAAAAATAGAGAATAATCTGGCTAGTTAGAGATTTAGAAGAGGGTTGACTGGGATTTTTTTGCATAATTTCTCACTTTGAACTAGATAGAGTATAAGTTAAAAGAGTAATAGCCAAAAGTTATTTTTTAATAAAGATCTGTTAAATTTAAAAAAAAATAGTTTTTTTATTTTTATGCTTGTCAGAAAATGAGCAATTCATATAGATTAATGTCGTTTTAGAAGGGCGTATAGCTCAGTTGGTAGAGCGCCTGTCTTACACACAGGTGGTCATAGGTTCGAGTCCTTTTGCGCCCATTAGTTAAAACGTACCTTTAAATTTTTGTCTTTAGTCTTGCGGGAGTAGCTCAATTGGTTAGATCGCCGGCCTGTCACGTCGGAAGTTGCGGGTTCGAGCCCCGTCTCCCGCGATCTATTTAACATACTAGTTCCATTGATACTATCATGGAATTTATTACAATTATTTATAACTAGATGATAGCTTTTAACTAAGTAATCATTTTTAAATTGTCACTGGTTACAATTGACCTGTTGTTCAAAAATTGTACGATGGCTTTGTAAATAGAGTTGATTGGTTAATTCAGCTAGTTGAAGAGGCACAGCTGTAATGTAACCTTGACTTAGTAGATAGACATCGCTTTCTTCAGATTCATTTAGCTCTATAAATCTCGATCCAAGCCAGTAATAAATATGTCCTTCTGAAGGATGGATTCGCTCCTCAGGATTCTCAATCCAATAGCTTTTACCCTGTTTAGCTAATTTAATTCCCTTAATAGGAAGGGCTTGCGAAGGAAAATTGACATTCAATAAAGTGCCTTGAGGTAAACTATTTTGGAGAACATAGCGCACAAATTTAATGAGATGGGGTGCTGCTAGAGCATAAGCTGACTTTTTATAATCATAACAGGAAAAGGCAATACTGGGAATTCCGCTTAACATGCCTTCTATAGCCGCTGCTACTGTTCCACTATATAAAACTGTGCTTCCCAAATTATCGCCGCGATTAAGGCCTGAGATAATGAGATCGGGCTTTCTTGGTAAAATAGTGTGAAGAGCTAATTTAACACAGTCTACTGGTGTTCCATTGAGATGCCAAGCATGGTTTGTTTCTGGCCAATTAGCTTTTTTAATTTGCAAAGGTGAGCGCCTAGTGGTAGCTAAGCTAATAAATGATTGTTCGATCGATGGCGCTACGATGACTAAATCCGCATCAAATTGCAAAGCCTTCCAGACTTGTTTAAGACCTTCCGATTCAATGCCATCATCGTTAGTCATGAGAATTAAGGGCTTTTTTGTCATCTAGTGCTCTCCTCGGTGAATCATTAAAAACAATTAAATGTTAAACTAATTATTGTCAAGATTGATTTTTTTATAAGTAACTATTAATTTAGTTTTATAAATAAAAGATTATTGGTAGAATTTATTATAAGAGAGTCTTAAAATTATAAATAATATTTTAAATATGAAAAATACGACTAAATATCAAAATAATAGAGAAAATGATGAGATAACTAATAAAATTAAAGATGTATCAAAACCGATTCAGCCAAAAAAAAGTTTATTTAGTAAAATAAAGTCTCTTTTTCCTTTTTTATCTCAAAACACTTCCCCTTCTAATTTAGTAGGCAGAATTCACACGCAAATTCAACAAGACGCCATTTTAACCGTTGAGCAATTGCAAAAATTAAAGGAAAACCTGCGAAGTGAACTAGAGAAAGAGGAAGACACAGCTTTATGGTCCTCTGTCGAAGCCGTTATTAATCCTTTATTGCGCGAATACGATGTTATTCAGAAGAAGATTTTTCAAGTTGTTCCTTATCATGAAGAGAAAGAAGCTAATCTCATTAAAAGCTATAATGAATGGATTGAAAAAGCTAAATTATGGGTTACCGTAGCTACCCGTCCCAATAACAAAGAAAATATTATCAAAGCTGTCATGGCCCACACGATGCAAATATCCGATCGAATTATTGATCGCGATATGCAAACCCTTTATGAGTACACGACTCATCAGTTAATTAGTCTCAATAAGCCACATGAGGAGCTGCTGCTAATTAAACAGCATCTCGAAGAAAATTTAGACACCCATCTCCATGCCTTACATAATCTTAAAAATTCTAAACCAGCTGATTTAAAGTTAGAGCATCTGCAAAAGTGGAAATCTTCGATTGATGACTTGCGCATTAACCACTATGAAGCAGCCCTACAGATTATCGACGGGATTATCACCACACATACGCCTATAGAAAAAATGATGAGTGAAGAGGAGCATTTAAAAGATCTTTATCCTATTATTGATTATTTAGAAAAAGAGATTCCCGTTTTTTGTGAAGAGATAAAGAAAGTAGCTTGGAATGATGAAAATCTTAAAAAAATTTTTAAAGATCAATACATTTATTTGGAAGAACAGATTTATCAATTGAATCAAGATTTGCGGCTCAGTCAAGAATTGACTGAAAGAGTCGATGAATTAGGTCAAAAATTAATGGAAAGTCAAGAGTACTTTGAGTAACGTCTTAATTTACAAATATTTAGTAAATGTATTCATCGGCGATCGTTCTTTTATCTTGTCCATCTAATACATGAAAGCTGCGCAGTTGATTTAGAGTAAGCGGAGAGAGGTGGCCAATTGGCACATAAATCACTTTTTTGCCAAAACGCTTGGCATAATTTTTCAATTTACTAGTAGGAGGTAGAGCAGCTACATAAACAATGCCAGGCTTGACTGCATAATCAATGGCTGCTTTTAACAGTTTTTCAGCTTTAGTTAGACAATCGCTATAATCGGGATCTGTCCATACATCTAACAGGCGTCGTGGTGGGTAAGACATCATAAAGCCTCCATACTCACAACGGCTAATACCTGGGCCTACTACTTTTTCTACAGGATGCGTAGCGTAAAAAGACATGTCAGATTCCTGGGCATGCTCTCCAAGCCACGTCATCTGCCAATGGTATTTTTCTTGAAGGCTAGAGGTTTTTTTATCAGGATCTTCAGCAAAAATTACCACTAAAGAACCAACTCCTCCTAAAGGCTTTCCCCTTGTCTTGACAAATAGCTTTTTTTGATGCCAATGGCGTAAGGATTCTTTAACGTCAATGCCATCCTCTAAGCTTCCACAAAAAGGTAAAGTTTTAGCCGCTTCGTCTGTTAAGAGTTGCACAGCCTTCTTTTTTAAAAAATTGCCAAACTTTTCAATGCGACTATCTTCTGGAGGAAAAGAGCAAAGGGCAAAAGGACTGGGCGGAAAAAACCGTTTTTTTGCTGAATCTTTGCGTTTACGGTCTAGAAAAGATTGCTTATGGCTTTTTTGTCTTAGATGAAAGTGCAGTAATTTGCTAGGACCCCAAATGTCATGAATAGAAAGAGAGAGCTCTTTTAAATTATCGATGTTGCAAAGAGAAGCATAAGTCGTGGCTGTTTCCCATACTTCATAAGCATAATTGTGATCGACACAGCCTTTAGCGCCACATAAGATCTGATAAAAATTGGGCAAGAGTCTACCGCTATTTAAGGCATAATTGCGTATAAACTTCAT
Organism: Parachlamydiaceae bacterium; assembly: GCA_965200675.1. Taxonomy (GTDB): domain Bacteria; phylum Chlamydiota; class Chlamydiia; order Chlamydiales; family Parachlamydiaceae; genus CBDAUP01. Next base: position 1,110,587 of record CBDAUP010000002.1, read on the forward strand.
GATAGTAGGAAGATGGTAACCGGGAAAGGGATTACCGGTAAAGGTACTATATTTTTTAGCAGCTGTTTTGTAAAGCTGTAAGATCAGTTGTTGGCGATCGGGAAAAGAGGGAAGTAAAGGGCGAATAGGATTGGATAAGTTAGCAATAAAATTGTGGCGAAAGGCTTCATAATGAGTCGTAAACCAGCCCTGTTCTCCCATCACTTCCCGGCACGATTCTTCTGTCAGAGTACAAAGCTCAGAGCTAGTCCCTTTTAACGGCTCGATTAAGGGAAAATGCGTGTGCTGAAGGAGTTGCAAAATAGAGTGAATATGGGAAATGCCTCCTATAAATAGCACTTTGTCATAGGAAAGCGACAGCTCTTTTAAACGACGGGCCATATGCATCTCTCTATCCTTATCGAGAGAAACAGAAAGACGAGGACACTTTTGATAGAGTTCATAGTAATTTTTTAGCCCAATGCGATGAATAGAGTAAGGATCGGGTAGAGCGTCTTGCATAGCGGGATAAGCAGTACAAGCTAGGTCAATGCAATAACTGGGAATTTGATTTTCCAAAGCACATCTTAAGCCTTCAAAGGTGGCTTCACAGGGTTCGCATAAATAATAGAGAGGCTCATCCCTAGCATGAGTAGTGACAACGACGCTAATATCTGGCAAACGAGAGGCGGCATGTAAGAGTTGAGGCTGCAGGGTTTCAGCTAATTCTACCGCTACACAGTCGGGTTTTAGCTCATAAAAAGCTTCTAATACATGGGCTGCCATTTCCATGTTATAGTGGATAATGGGTAGCGCAAAGATAGTGCCATGATTTAAAAAAAAGCTCATCGTCTGCAACCTAGAATTATAAAATATGAGTTAAAGCTTCATCTCCTAAAATCATAATCACAGCTTGCTGCATCAGATTATCTGTATTGAGCTGAAGATTGCCTTTAAAACTTTTGAGTCTTTTAGCCGCATAGCGGGCAATATTGATGCCATCGCGGATTGTATAATTTTCATTAGCTTGATGCGCGCGTTGCAAAAAGTTCAACACGTAATCCATGATATACTCATCTACAAAAGGCAGATTTTCGCGCAAAATGCGCTTTTCTTCTTCCAATTCTGGAAAATCTAAATAAATTTGAGGTTGCAAGCGACTGTGAATGTATTCGGGAATTTCAAAGGTAGACGCATCGTCATTCATCGTGGCACATAGTCGAAAATCAGACTCAGCTTTGACTTTTAACCCAGCGACAATCGATTCAATGTAGCGTCTGCTATCTAATAGAGGAGCTAAAGAAGCCCAGGATTTTTCACTCATGCGGTTAGCTTCATCGAGAATGCAGACGCCTCCTTTAATCATGGCTGTGACTAAAGCAGACGCTACATAGCGAATACCGCCATTTTTATCGATCACTGGTGTAATTAAAAGATCTTCAGGGCGAGTATCCATCGTACATTGAAAGACATACACCTCTTTATTTAAGCGCTTAGCAGCAGCATACGCTAAGGTAGTTTTACCTACGCCCGGTTTGCCGATCAAACGTGGATTGAGGGGGATATCCTGTTGATCAATGACTAACCAGGCAGCTAACAACTGATCCATGACATCTTGTTGGCCAATCCATTGGAAATTAAAAGTATCGGGGAAACCAAGAGACAATTCAACTCCTTGAATCGTTATGCGATTCTCTTGTGCATCTTGTGTGGTCATTTTTTCTCGCCTTTCTTTATTAAATCTCTTGTAAAATAGCACAATTTTGCATTTAAAGACAGAATCTAATGTGCAGAATTTTTAAGAATAATCAATATTAAGATAAGCTCTATAGTTTTAGAGTAAAAATTTGTAGGATGTGATTTTTTATTAATACTTTTTTTGGTAAATATCTAAACTTTTATTAATTTGTCCATAAATAGGAGGGGTTGTTATAACTGCCAGCGAAAAAAAGCAGACCATACTAGATAGAACCAAACGCTTAAACCCATTAAGCTTAAAAAAACAACCCACCTCATTTTTCCCTTTTTTTGAGAATTAATTTCACACCCTGTTAATCTAAAAAATTGAAAAATACCTGTTGTGAATGGAAAAGCAAAAAATCCATTAATTATCAAAAGTAAACTTAAATTTTTAATTTCTAACATTCGCCCACCTTTTTTAAAAGATTATGCAGATGAAATAGTTTAGTTTAAAGAAACAAAAAAATTAAAATTATTTATGTATTAAAGATAAATATTTATTTAAAACTTATATTCTTACTCCTTTGTGATTACCTAACTTTTCTTTTAGAGATAAGAAAAGGAGAAAGCTAAAGAAATTTTAGTAGCTAAATTTTGTCTTTTAAAATCAACATTAAAAATGTCATTGAAAGTATAAAACAATGAATAATTTTTTATTTCTCATAGTTTTAGGAAGAGAAGCCAACTCATAAATTTTTTTCTAATATGCCTAATTCCTAAATAAATTATTTGAGATAGGTTTGATTTTTATTAATAGTGAAGTTAAACTAAAACTAGTTATATTAGGTTTATTATGTTCAATAGCGGTATCAATTCTGTTAATCCTGCCTCTGGTGCAAGATCGGATAATAAACCTCCTAGTGTAATTATCAATGTAACGATCATTCAACAGGTAGGATCCGCCTCTTTAAGACCTATTCAGCAGGATTTTCACCCTTTTAATACAACCCATGCAACATGGCAAAACGTAAAATTTTCGCCTGTCATTGATAATAGAGCAACTGCTTCTCAAACTCCACTCCCTTCTAATCAAAACAGCGATTCATCTAGTTATGCTGCCAAAGGAGTGATTAAGGTCGAAGGGGAAGCCTTGCCAACTTCTAATAAAGAAAATCAAGAGGCTAGAGCGAATGACATAGGCTCAAAAGAGCCAGTAGAAGGAGAGCAATCTACTACAGATAAGAAACCTGTTGAAAATTTTGCCAGGCTTTTTATTCGTCTGATTGCGCCAGAAAAATGGATTTTTATGCTATCTAAGATGCTGAAAAACCATTTACCTTCTAACCAAAAAGAGAATCAAAAACCAGTAGCTGAAGAGATGATGCAAAAGAATCTCGTGTCAAAGTCCCAAGCTGCTGCTAAAGGCGAATCGACGGCATTTCAACAAGAGATGCCAGAAGCTATAGATCCCATTGCGGCTATTTTTAAGGAAGTCTTTCCGGCTAAAGCGGATAAACTAGCCGATCCAAAAGAGTTAGGCAAAATAGAAACCCCTTTAGATCAGCTAGCTAAACAAAAAACGAGTCCAGAAATAAAAACGCCTTTATTTTTTAAAGCTACAGTGATACTTCCACTTGATAAAGCTCCTCCTTCTCCCTATTTACCCTCTTCAGCTAATAAACAAAATACTGGACCTATTACTCCTGTAAATCCTACGTCTAATGCAGAATCTAAAGACTCAGCCGCTCCTTTATTTAATGCAGGTGCAGCGGCTGCTTTGACTAAGGCCTTAAAAAATGAAATTTCATTAGATAAAAATGCGCACCAATTAGAAAAGATAGCTAGCCAATCTTCACGTGAAACATTAGGAGCAAAAGAGCGACAAGATCTGATTAATAATCCTCTAGCTTATAGAGATGATCAAATACGCGAAGGAATGCGCATTCCTACTTTTTTCAAAAGTGCGTTTTTTCAAAAAGGAGTGAATAAAAACACGCGACAGCATAAAAATAGTCAATTAAGAGCTGATCAGGGCTTTAAATTAGTCGATCTAATTTTGATGATTCTCTGTGCAGTGATCTGCCAAGCTAAAACTGTAGCGGAAATAGGGACTTACTTGCAGGCGCGAGAGTCATTTTTTATAGCCTGGTTAGGCTTAAAGAGCGGTCTACCCTCCTTTCGCTTATTAAATTTAGTATTAGCTAAACTAAAACCTCAGGCCTGGAATGATTTATTAAACTATGTAAGGTCTTACTCTTTTGCGACAGACCATCAGGAGATTGCCAGTACGCAAGTGTGGGAATCGCAACGCGGGTTAATTTTAGCCGAATGGAAGGAGGAAAATTTGCCAAGTGTGGCTAATTTAACAAAACTATTAGTGTTGTTTGATTTATCCAATACAGTAGTTTCAATCGAATCGGATCAATGGGATTATAAAGTGGCTAGGCAGATTTTAAGAGAGAGAGGAGACTACATTATTGCTTTAAGAGCTAAGCATGGAGCTCCCTATGAGCAAACAGCTGACTTTTTTTCTGCGCAGATTACAGAAGGTAAAGACTCTATACCTCATGAAATTTATTGCGATCGGCTAGAACAGACTAATCAATCGACGCCTCGTGAATTGATCATGACAGAAGAACTCTCCTGGCTAGCACCCTGGAATGAGGAGATTGAAGCTAAAACCGCTATTCAAATGAAAATTGAGACAGTAGTAGACAATTGTACAACCCTGTATAAAAAACTTTATTTATCTAGTTTAAGTGCTCAAGGTGTTCGCATTCCCCATGCTTTGCGTTGGCATCGCGTGTTTGCTTCTCATGTTCATTGGTATAGCGATTTAGCTTTTACTTTAGAGGAGAGTACGCATCAGATGACCAATTTTAATCAATTAATAGCTTATAGTGAAGCTCTATTAGCTCTTGATACAGCAGCTCCCTTTGATTTAGCAGCTAAACGCAAGAAAGCAACGCATGACACCGATTATCTAAGATTGCTCATAGGATTATAAAATTGGATCACTAACTGAGATTCTGCAAAAATTCTTGTAATAAATTGACACTTGCGCCAATCTCCTACTCTATTCTTATTAAATTTCTGATTATTTATTAAAAAAATCAATAAAGAAAAAGTTATGCTAATTAAACTCCTCTCTTCCTTATCCATTTCTCTACTTCTATCTTTTTCTATTACGTCTGTTAGTTCTTTGCAGGCCACATCTGTGAAATCCTCCATGATTAAAAAATCAAAGCCTAATTCGGAAGAGATCTATTTACTCACAAGGCGTTTAAATAATCTAGAGCAGCATTTAATGCAACTAGAACAGATTGGCACAAGTGAACAGATGGTAGAAGTCTTATTAGATATCAAAGAAGAGATAGAAGCTGTCTATGACTTTAAATTTAGTCTAAGTGAGGCTATCGACAAAATGCGCAGAAAATTAATGAGGCAAATCGCTGGGCCCAATTATCTTTCTCAAGAGATCACAGGTTATCTCTTTTACCACTTTGACCAATTTAAAAGTTTGCAGAAAAAGCAAAGGAAAAAAAGAAATCTATTGAGACAAGGTAAAGCCTTTACTAGGCAAGAGGGTGTATTTTCTTCTACTTCTAATTTTGAAGAGGCACCTGTGCAGCAGAATGGCAAAGGTTTATATGGAAAGACAGACCCTAAAGAGTATAAAAAATTATCTACTCAATTAAGTTGGGGTATTAGTCTTACGCTTGCTGGGGCTTTTATTAGAATTGTACCATCTCTAAAATCTCTTGGAGACTGCATGCAAGTGACAGGCATGGACTTTTGTAAAGTTAATGTCATGGAAAGAAAAAAAGAGGAAGATAAAAAAAATACACCCGAAAAAAATAAGCTAGAGAAAAATAAACTAGAGAAAAATAAAACTGAAAAAAATAAGCATGACCAAAGAGAAATAGAAGAGGAGTAAAATAGTCACTAGGAAAAAATGCAAACACTAAAATTGCATGTGCTATCGCTCAATTAAAATGAAACACTACCTGAAAATGAAACTCCATCCAAACAAAGATCTCCATAATCACTTAGATGATTATGGTCAAAATAGCGATGTTGTTCCAAAGTTAATTGAAATATTAATTCCCTATTGTTACAAAAATAGTGTTGCCAACGCATACCTAAAAGTGCATCAGTTGAAAGTTGACAAGAATGAAGATGGGCATTTTTATCCGATGTCTTAGTTCCATTTAAAAATGTGTTGGATCCCTTAAAGCTAAGATTAAAATGACCGTATAAACTGGATATAGAAGCACAAGCATATAAACTAAAGCCGCATCCTAGGTTCCAATCTGCTTCAATTCCTATTAAAGGTCCTATTCCTCTAAATTTTTCTTTATCATTTTCTTTAGTTAAAAGAAAATCAGTTAGAGCAGGAAGCATTAAATTGTCAGAAGAAATAAAAGTAGTGTATGTAACTCGAGAGATCGATTGTACTTTTTGTTCAATTTGAGCTGCTCTTATCCCTATAAAAGGTCTAATTATAAATGACTCTAAGCAAAATTTTCGTCCTATTAAGACATCTATAACTTCATAATCTAATTTCCAACTAAAATGATTATATTGATGCTGATCATGAATATGTGTATGAAAATGGGTCCAATAAGCCGCAATATCCCATCTTTGATTGATAAACTCATAGGCTGTACCAATACGAAATCCGGCATTCCATTTAAAATGGGGGTCTTTCCTATTCCCCCTAAATTGAGATAGGACCTTTCCTTTTTCATTTATAACGTTGTCAATTTCATCAGGCAAGCATCCACAGGCAAATCCACCTTGATGCACTTTCCAGTATAAGAAATCAGCGCTAATAGAGGTTTTACCCCAACAAGGAGAGCAACTGAAACAGGTATCTTCGCACTCTTCATCTAGTGATCCATAAGCCACACTCACTGCTGTTAACAACAAGGCTATTACTGACAACTTTAGCTTGCTGATGAAGGATGTCATAGAATGTTTCCTAATTTAATCATTATCGGATCCGTGTAATAATAAGATGAGCAGAGACAGGTTCTGTTCCTCCTGCTAAAGGCGTTATTGTTAAGGCGTTTGTAGCTCCAGTAGGGTTACATACAGTAAGGATAGAATTAATAACTGTTGTTTGCACCAGTGCCGTTCCTATTATCTGAGAAGTACCTGTTGCTCTGCCTACCACAGTATAGGGCAATTCTACAGGTCCTGCCCCTGAATTGAGAGTTAAAACCAATTGGCCAGCTTCACTTACACTCTTGAAAAAAGACCTGATAAACGCCTAGTTCCGATAAATTAAATGTATCAATGCCTATGCGAGCAATTAAACCTGTTCCGCTCGAAAGTCCATCATTTGGAAAGTCTACATCTTCACCGGCTGCAACTGGGGCGGCATTGTTAGGTGGCATTAAAGCATAAAAATCTGCAAAATCTATTGTGCTCGGAGCACCCGTTGCGCCTGTAGGACCAATTGCACCGGCAATACCTGTAGGACCTGTATTGCCAGTCAAACCTATAATTCCTGTAGCACCTGTTACGCCTGTAAGACCAATTGCACCGGCAATACCTGTAGGACCTGTATTGCCAGTCAAACCTATAATCCCTGTAGCACCTGTTATTCCGCTAGGACCAGTTGCGCCAGTTGCTCCTGCAAGTCCTGGAGTACCAATTATCCCATTAGAACCCGTAGCTCCAGTTGCCCCTGTAGGGCCAGTCGCTCCAGCTATACCTGGAACACCCATTGCACCTGGAAGACCCATAGGGTCAGTAGGACCCATAGATCCATTTAAACCTGGTGCACCTATAGCTCCTATTGGACCAGGAATACCAGTGGCACCCATTAAACCTGGAGCACCTGCAGGACCGATTGGGCCTCCTATTCCTCTTGAGGCTATAATTTGTGCTAGTGTTTGAAGAAATAAGGGATTAGATAGATTAGATATAAGAACTTGTTGAGCTATTAATGGCTTTACTGCAGGTAATTGCAATAGTCCACTTTTAAGAATTAATTGAATGGATCTCAATAGCTCTGCCGTACTTGGAGGAGAGCTTGAGCTGCAATCTCCACAACCCATGTACTTAGAAAAGAAAGACAATTTTTCCTGGGATTAGGAAAAACTTATATTTTGAAAAGTAGAATTGTTTGCAAGTTCTTGATTAGCATTGAGATATAAAGCAAATAGCATTAGGAATGCAAGCATCTGTTTAATCATAGACATCCTAAGATAGATAGAACTTTTTGGTATTTTGCTTCTTGTTTGCTGAGATTGGGCAAAAGGGGAAATTTTTGTCAAATGTAAATAATTATTTTATTTTTACAGGTCATGAGTTTTTCTCCTTTATTATTTTTTCTTGCTTATCTTACTATGTGAAAAATTTGTAAATCGGCTTTTAGGAGTTTTCCCACTATGGCGTTAAGAGCAGCTTTGTCCCTATTTTTAATGTCCTTCTCTTTATTTGTATGGGCAAATGATGCTTTAGATGAATCATTTGCTAGTGTAGAAGATGTGCCTTCTACTCTTTCATCAAAAAATTCTCTAGAACCCTTTACGGGTAAAATTACGCGAAATAAGGTACGTTTGCGTTTGCAACCCGGTTTAGAAGGCTCTATCATTCGAGAATTAAGTCAAGGAGATTTAGTATTAGTAACAGGAGAAAGCGAAGAATTTTATGCAGTGCAACCGCCCTCTTATATTAAAGCGTATGTATTCCGCACCTTTATTTTAGATAATTATGTCGAAGGCAAAAATGTCAATGTACGTTTAGGTCCTGATTTAGACGCGCCTATTATTGCTCATTTAAATAGTGGAGATCATGTAGAAGGCCTAATTAGCCCTTTAAATAGTAAGTGGTTAGAAATAAAAGCGCCTGCTTTGACTAAGTTTTATGTATGTAAAGACTTTGTTGAAAATATAGGAGAATCGACTTTACTGGCACAATTAGAAAAGCGTCAACTAGAAGTAGAAGAGTTACTTGCAAAAGTAGAAAAAATGCAACAAGTAGAGTTACAAAAACCGATCAAAGAAATGCAGTTGGATGAAGTTATGATAGTACTCAATACCATTCTTAAAAACTATGCGGATTTTCCCCAGCAGATCACACAAGCAAAAGAGTTACTCATTAAATTACAGGCTCTATATGTACAAAATAAAGCTATGCAAAAGAATACACCACTAAGTTACCAAGCAGAAATTAAAACAACAGTCTTACCTCTAGATCGAAAAAAGAAATTAGCGGATTTTTCCCTTAATCAGGCAAGAGAGTCTAAAAAAACTTCCTGGTTACCTATAGAGCAAGCCATTTATGAACAGTACACTAAAGATCATGAAGAGATCACTTTAGATGAATTTTATGAAAAACAAAAGAAAACAGCTATTTTTTTGACAGGCATCATCAAGCCTTTTTCTCGTCAGTTACAACCAAAACCTGGTGATTATCTGCTTTTATCTGCTCAAAGTGCTATTCCACAAGCTTATCTATATAGTACTAAAGTAGATTTATCTACTTATGTAGGACAAGAGGTGACTTTAATTGCCGTTCCACGTCCTCATTACAATTTTGCGCATCCTGCTTACTTTATCTTTTCTATTCAATAGACTTTTTAATCAACCTTCTCTTATGATTTTTCAATTTTAAGACTTTTAATTTTTTAAAGGTTAATTTTGATAGACGAGGAGTGTAAAATATGGGTCTTTCTAAAATTCTTTCAGCAGCACTTCAAGGAGTAGAAGCTGTTCCTATCGAAGTAGAAACAGATGTGCGGCAAAGCAATGACAAAATTCTCTTAATTATTGTTGGCTTGCCAGATACTGCTGTTAAAGAATCTAAAGATCGCGTGTTAGCCGCTATACGCAATTCGGGTTATGATCTGGGCTCGTTCCATGCTACGATTAATTTAGCTCCTGGCGATTTAAAAAAAGAGGGGGCTCTTTACGATCTACCTATTGCTTTAGGTTTATTAGAAGCTAGTGGTTTATTAAAAGATAAACAACATTTAAAAGATTATCTAATTGTAGGGGAATTAGCTTTAAGTGGCATTCTTAGACCTATTCAAGGTGCGTTAGCCACAGCTCTTTTAGCACGTAATCAGGGAAAGAAGGGGGTATTAGTCCCAGCAGCTAATGCCCGTGAAGCAGCTGCCGTACCAGGGATTCCCGTTTTTGCCATTTCTCATCTCAATGAAGCAATTAATTTTTTTAAAGATCCCTCTAGTTTATCAGCTGTTTCTTCTATTGTTTCTGCAGATTTATTTAAGAATAGTCAGCCTGCTATTGACTTTTCTGAAATTAAAGGGCAGTTACATGTCAAGAGAGCAATGGAAATCGCAGCGGCCGGAAATCATAATATGATCTTAACAGGTCCGCCAGGTTCTGGTAAAACGATGTTAGCCAAGTCTTTAATTGGTATCATGCCTGAATTGACAATTGAAGAAGCCTTAGAAGCAACCAAAATCCATTCTATTGCCGGATTATTGAATCATGAAAAGAGTTTAATTACAGAACGTCCTTTTAGATCGCCTCATCATACGATCAGTTATGCTGGATTAATTGGAGGAGGAGCTACGCCTCGGCCAGGAGAAGTCTCTCTTGCTCATCATGGGATTTTATTTTTAGATGAACTGCCAGAATTTTCGCGTATGGTTTTAGAAGTACTTAGACAACCCTTAGAAGATCGAAAAGTGACGATTAGCCGGGCAAATGGTTCTTTTACCTATCCTACTAATATTTTATGCATTGCTGCTAGAAATCCTTGTCCTTGCGGTTACTTAGGTCATCCTGATAAACCTTGTCAAGATACACAGTTTCAAATTAATCGCTACCGCAATAAAGTATCGGGCCCTTTGTTAGATAGAATAGATATGCATATCGAAGTACCGGCCTTGCGCTATCGCGATTTATTGCAATCTAAAGAGGGCGAATCATCAGAACAAATCCGCAAACGGGTTAAACTAGCAAGGGAAAGGCAAACAAAGCGTTATGGAAAGGTAAAAACAAATTCTTTGATGTCTGGTAAAGAAATTAAATATTATTGTCCTCTTAATCAAGCATGTGAGTATATTTTACAGCATGCAGTCGATGTACTGGGAATTTCAGCGCGTGCTTGTGATCGCTTATTGCGCGTCGCTTTGACAATTGCCGACTTAGATCAGCAAGATCTTCTAGCTGTTGAGCACATAATGGAAGCCATTAATTTTAGAAATATAACATTATCTGCTCAATAGCTGTTTTCTTCTAGATCTTTTGTAATAAATCTTTTTGATAAGTTGCGCTAAACTTTTTGCAGTTGGTATTAAATCTGAGATGGGTATAATCTAAAGAAAGATAACAGGAGACTTGTTATGCGATTTCTTTTAAATTTTTTCTTCTTTGGCATACTTTTCTATGCTATTTGGTATTTTTTTCCCGAAAGTTTTGAAAAGTTAGTGCACTTAGCTAGTAATATATTTGATTGGTTAAAAGAAATGGTTAGTTCTCTTATTAATAGTGTAAATAAAGGGAACCACAATCAAACCTAATTAACGCTAACTCTTTAAAACAGCTACTATATGTTCACAACCTGATATACCACAAGTGCAGCCTAAAGGGTCCCCTAAAAAGACAGAGTATTTTTCTTGATCATCCATGCGATTCGTAACATGATAGAGATTATCATTAATTTGTGAAATTTCCCATTGGCAAAATTGCAATTCTTCATTTGGAACTTTTATTTCGCTAAACTCTTCTTGATGATCTATCTCACATTCTACTGTCAGTTCTTGAGTTATAGCACGAGAAATCTGACAAAATAAGCAGTTGCAATGAGGTTCAGCTTGAGGGAGCAGATGCGGTTCATCCGGCACGACAATTTTGGCAATAGCTGTAATTTTTTTAAGAATTTCTTCTGGGATATCAGGAGATGAAGCTTGATTGGGGTTATGTTGCATGACACCTAATCCATCGAGCATATGAGGTCCTACTTTAAAAGATAAATCACTATGACTTGTTATAGAGGTTAAAAAAGGAAAAGAAGAGAGACTTTTTTTATCATTTTCTGTAGATAAATGAGGAGTTTTTTCTTGAAAATTATCTAAGCTCTTTGTTTCTTGATCATTTAAGGAAGAGTGCTCTTTGCTTGTTTTCTTAGCAATCTCTAAAAAAGCCGCATGGGAAGTAAAAATCAATTCAATCAAATCAAAGTGTAAAGCAGGAATTTTAATCTGCTGGTTATTTTTTAAAGTGATGACTAACGTATCATCAAAAGTAGATAAAGTTGAAATAGTATCCCAAGTAGTAGAAATATAAGGGGGGAAATAGAAAATGCTAGCATTAATTTTCATATATAACTCCTTAATAAATTAAATGATTTATTATCATAATGTAATTAGATTACTTTAAATAGTAAAAGTTGTCAAGTACCTTTTTAGCAATCAAGGTCTTAAAGTGCTAATTATTGAGTGTTGAATAAAAAATTAGATAAATTTCCTTTTTATTTTTTCTAACACCTCTTAAGATAAATTTTCTAATGTCTATTATGGAGTAGATAAGATGGTTAAGACCTTTGTAATAGATACTAATGTGCTCCTTCATGATCCTGAGGCCATAGGAAAATTTCCTAAAAATCAAATTATCATTCCTATGACCGTTCTTGAGGAATTAGATAGCATGAAAAAATTGCCAAGTGAACTGGGCAAAAATTCGCGAGCTGTTTTCCGTTTTCTCGATTCTCTGACGTTAAAAGGCAATGGGGATTTACATCAAGGGATTCGCTTAGCTAATGAATCTATCGTAAAAGTACAATTTGAGTTTAAATCAGATCAGGCTCCCTATTTAGATACGACTTTAAATGATAACCGCATTATTTTAGCTGCTTATTTTTTAAAAGAGAAAGGAGAAAGGGTTGTTTTTGTTTCTAAAGATTTTGCTGCCCGTATCAAAGCTGAAGCTGTCGGTTTGGAAGTGCAAGATTATAACAATTTGAAACACTCTTATGAAGGCATCTATAAAGGTATCAAAAAAATTGAAACGACTAAGCACGAGATTGATCTTTTTTACAAAGATGGCTTACTAAAATTTCCCCATATCCAATTTAAACCCAATGAATACTGTGTAATGAGCTCTTCTGAGCACTCCTCTGCTGTAGGTAAATTCAATTTTCAAACGGGATTTGTAGAGTGTTTATTAAAACCTGTCAGTTTATGGGGTATTAAGCCGCGGAATGTCGAACAAAAATGTGCAGTTGATCTGTTGTTGAGAGAAGATATTAAACTCGTGACTTTAATAGGACAAGCTGGCACTGGTAAAACTTTATTAGCTTTAGCTTGTGGATTGAGAAAGGTTTTTGATGAAAATAATTACACCCGCATTCTCATTAGCCGTCCGGTTGTCCCTTTGGGAAGAGATATAGGTTATCTACCGGGTACTAAAGAGGAAAAACTTTATAGCTGGATGCAGCCCATCTTTGATAATCTAGAATTCTTATGTGATTCTTCAGGTCATGAAGCCAATGAAACATTGCGTTGGGTAATGGATAGTAAGAAAATTGAAATGGAAGCTGTCACTTACATTCGCGGGCGCTCTTTACCAAAAATGTTTATCATCGTCGATGAAGCCCAAAATTTAACACCGCATGAAGTAAAAACAATTATTTCAAGAGCTGGAGAGGATACAAAAGTTATTTTAACAGGCGATCCTACTCAAATTGATAACCCTTATTTAGATAAAGATTCTAATGGATTAACCTACACTGTCGGTCGATTCAGCGATCATAAAATTTATGGCCATCTTTCCTTAGAAAAAACGGAACGATCAGAATTAGCAGCGCTAGCTGCTACTATTTTATAAGAGATCAATAAAAAAATTTACTTTAAAAATTTTAAGTTTAGGTTAATAGGTTATGAAACGCTATCATGCCTTGAATGCAGAAGAGGAAAAAATTATTTCTCTTAAACAGACAGAAAAACCTGGTAGCGGCATTTATGATGAGTTTGCTAAAACAGGTATTTTTGTCTGTAAGCGTTGTGACTTTCCTCTTTATTCATCAAAAGATAAATTTTCTTCTGGATGTGGTTGGCCAAGTTTTGATGATGAATTACCTCAAGCTGTGAAAAAATTGTTAGATGCAGATGGAAGAAGGATAGAAATTTTATGCAACCGCTGTCAAGCACATTTAGGTCATGTTTTTACAGGTGAGCAGATAACAGTCAAAAACAAACGCCATTGTGTAAATTCAGTTTCTTTATCTTTTGTCCCTCTTTTAACTAAAGAAGGGTATGAAAGAGCTTTATTTGCCGGGGGCTGCTTTTGGGGTATGGAAAAGTTGATTGAAAATGAAAAAGGAGTCAAAAGTACTCGAGTTGGCTACTGTGGAGGAAAAGTAGTACAGCCTAGTTATGAAGAGGTTTGTAGTGATTTAACTGAACATGCAGAAGCACTAGAAGTCCTATTTGATCCTAAAATTATTAGCTATGAACAGTTAGCTAAAATTTTTTTTGAAATTCACGATCCAACGCATTATATGCATCAAGGGCCCGATAAAGGATCACAATATCGCTCAGCTATTTTTTATTTGTCAGAAGAACAAAAAAACTGCGCAGAAAAATTAATGACTTCATTAAGTCAAAAAGGCTTAGAAGTTGTCACTCAGGTTAATCCCGCTACAATTTTTTATGCAGCTGAAGATTACCATCAAAAATATTACACTAAAACAGGTAAACTTCCCTATTGTCATATCAAAACTAAACGATTTGACTAGAGATTTTCTAACTTAAGCTAATTAGATAGGACTTTTTAGCTAAAGTTTTTAGATCTTCTTTTTTAGTTTTTGCTTGACATTTAAAAATACATGCGTATTGTATTAGTCATTATACTCATAAGTTGCATTTATTAAATAACAGCGAGAATTATGCCTAAAGAAGATACCATAAAACTGGAAGGTGCTATAGAAGAGCTTTTACCTAATATGCACTTTAAAGTAATTTTGCAAAATGGCGTTGAGGTTATTGCTCATCTCTGTGGAAAAATGCGCATGAAAAATATTCGTGTATTAGTAGGTGATCAAGTCACTGTTGAGATGTCGCCTTATGATTTGACTAAGGCACGAATTGTTTTTAGGCAAAGATAACAAATGCTTAAAAAACAGTATTGATTTTATATGTAGAATCTTTTACTCTTATAAGTTTCTAAAGTTATAGGAAAAGAATTTTATATTAAAATAATTTGCCCGGATAGCTCAGTGGTAGAGCACTTGCATGGTAAGCAAGTTGTCGTAGGTTCAATTCCTATTCTGGGCAGACTGATAAAAGTAACAATAAAAACAAAATTTACATTTTGAGCCTAACGGAGGAAGAACAGTATGGCTAAAGAAGCGTTTCAGCGTAATAAGCCACATATTAATATTGGAACTATTGGCCATGTTGACCATGGTAAAACAACCCTGACTGCAGCTATTACAAAAATTTTGTCTCAGTCAGGACAAGCAAAATTTAGAGATTATGCTTCTATAGATAATACTCCAGAAGAAAAAGCGCGTGGAATTACTATTAACTCTACACACGTAGAGTATGAAACAGACAAAAGACATTATGCTCATGTTGACTGTCCAGGCCATGCTGACTATGTTAAGAATATGATTACAGGTGCTGCTCAAATGGATGGCGCCATCATCGTCGTAGCAGGAACGGATGGACCGATGCCTCAAACGCGTGAACACGTGTTACTTGCTCGTCAAGTAGGAGTACAAAAGGTAGTCGTTTTCCTTAATAAAGAAGATATGGTAGCAGAAAGCGATCAAGAGTTATTAGATCTTGTCGAAATGGAAATGCATGAATTGCTAGAAGCTAATGGATTTAAAGATACGCCAATCGTACGTGGATCAGCTCTAAGAGCTTTAGAAGGCGATGCAAAATATGTAGAAGCTATTCATAAATTGATGAAAACAGTGGATGATTTTATCCCAACTCCAGTACGCGAAATAGATAAGCCTTTCTTAATGCCTGTTGAGGATGTATTCTCTATTTCTGGTCGTGGTACAGTAGCGACAGGAAGGATAGAAAGAGGTATTGTCAAAGTCAATGATAAATTACAATTGCTTGGTTTAAGAGAAACCCGCGATACGGTAGCTACTGCAATAGAAATGTTCCAAAAATCTCTAGAAGTAGGCATGGCTGGTGAAAACGTCGGTATTCTAATTCGCGGTATTGATAAAGATGCGATTGAACGCGGCATGGTATTAGTACAGCCGGGTACTTGTAAAGCACATACTGAATTTAAAGGCTCTGTTTACATTCTTACCAAAGAAGAGGGAGGCAGACATAAACCCTTCTTTACAGGCTATAGACCACAGTTTTACATCAGAACAACAGATGTAACTGGAACAGTTGAATTGCCAGCTGATGTAGAAATGGTAATGCCTGGAGATAATGTAGAAATTATAGTCCGACTAATTGCGCCTGTAGCAATGGAAAAGGGAATGCGTTTTGCTATTCGCGAAGGTGGTCGAACAATTGGATCCGGAACTGTTTCTGAAATTATTAAATAAAGTATAAAAAAGTTAAACTTAATTAAATTTAAATTTATTTGAGTTTAACTTTATTGCTAATTTAATTGTAAAATTTTTTTCTATAAATAGTAAAAAAATTTAGGGTGTGTAGCTCAGTTGGTAGAGCAGCGGTCTCCAAAGCCGCGGGTCGGGGGTTCGAATCCCTCCGCGCTCGATTTGAGTCAATATAGACTGTCAAAAAATGAGACTCTTTAGCTGCTAGCTTAAGAGTTAACTTAGATTAGTATAAATTGACTTAATGAATTGTAATTTATGGATGATAATCCATTATTGATTAATCCTATGTTGATCTTAGTGTGTTAAGGAAGGAAAACTGATTGTGATGGAAGTAAAACCTATAGAAATAAAAAAAGTTGCAACTTCAACGCCTAAGATTAAAGACAGAGAAAACTCTTTAATGATGGGAAAATCAGTAGAATTCATTGGTGAAGTAAAAGAAGAGTTACAAAAGATTAGTTGGACTAGCGGAGAAGATCTAAAAACTTATACGCAGATTGTAGTAGGTTCTACTTTTTTCTTTGGAATGGGTATCTATCTATTAGATCTCTTTATTCAAAGTGTGCTAAATAGTTTGGCATTTGCCATTCGTTTAATTGCCGGATGATCATAAAAGATAATGAGTGTGTTAATGTATAAATGGTATGTTATCCAAGTATTTTCTTCACAAGAAAAACGCGTGAAAAAAACAATTGAAGATCAATGTGAACAACAAGGCATGTCTGAATTTATTAAGACAGTCACTTTGCCTACAGAGAATGTTCAAGAAGTGAAGAAAGGTCAGCAAAAGATTGTTGAGAAGCGACTATGGCCTGGTTATTTATTAGTTAAAATGGCCTTAAATGATGATTCTTGGCAGTATATACAAGCAACTCCTGGAGTCATTGACTTTTTAGGAGGTGACAAACCTACTGCTCTTTCAGATCAAGAAGTAGAACAGATTTTAAGTGACTTAGAAGATAAAAAGCAAAAGATTACGCAAAAGCATAAGTTTGACATTGGCGATCGCGTTAAAATTACAGATGGCGTATTTGTCAACTTTATTGGTACGGTCATTGAAGTTTATCACGATAAAGGGCGCTTAAGTGTACTTGTATCTATATTTGGTCGCGATACGCGAGTAGATGACTTAGAATTTACACAAGTAGAAGAAATTTCTGAGGTAGAATAATTTTAAAGGAAATTTCATAGAATAAATATAAATTCTATAGTTAAAGTTTTTAAGTAAATTTAGCAAGTTTAAATTATAATCAATTAATTAACCTCAAACAGTTGTCTTAAGGTAATTGTACCGTTAAAAAGAGGAAGTAATGGCAAAAGCAGCTAAGAAAATAGTTAAAGTAATCAAATTGCAAATACCTGCAGGCAAAGCAAATCCAGCTCCTCCAATAGGACCTGCATTAGGCGGTGCAGGAGTTAATATTATGGCATTTTGTAAAGAATTTAATGCTAGAACACAAGCAATGGCAGGAAATATTCTTCCTGCTGTTATTACTGTCTATCAAGATAAATCCTTTACCTTTATACTAAAACAGCCTCCTGTAGCAGAAATGTTAAAGAAAGCTGCTGGCATAGAAAAAGGGTCTGCTATTCCCAATCGCGATAAGGTTGGTAAAATTACCTTAACTCAAGTGCAGCAGATTGCAGAAAATAAAAAGCAAGATATGAATGCCAATAGTTTGGATGCAGCTACTAATATTGTATTGGGAACTGCAAGATCGATGGGTATTGAACTTATAACAAATTAGAGTAATAACTATATGAGTCGTCAAAGTAAAAGAAATCGGGAGATAGCAGGCATGGTAGAACCCCTTAAGGTTTATACTATCCAAGAAGCTATCGAAATTTTACAGAGATGTCCTCCGGTGAAATTTGACCAATCGGTAGATATCTCTTTAAAAATTGGCGTTGATCCGCGTCGTTCAGATCAGCTTGTTCGTGGTACTGTATCATTACCGAATGGTACGGGAAAGACACTAAAGATTCTTGTTTTTGCTAAAGGTGAAAAAGTTAAAGAAGCGTTAGAAGCTGGAGCTGACTATGTAGGAGCTGACGAACTATTTGAAAAAGTGAGTGGAGGATGGACAGATTTTGATGCTGTTATCGCTACTCCAGAAATGATGCGTGAAGTAGGAAAATTAGGTAAAGTATTAGGTCCTCGTGGTTTAATGCCTACTCCTAAGACAGGTACTGTAACTACTGATATAGCTAAAGCTGTGAAAGAACTTAAAGGCGGTAAAATTGAATTTAAGTTAGATCGCCATGGAGTGATCAATAATGGTATAGGTAAATTATCTTTTGACTTTAATAAGTTAGTAGAGAACATACAGGCGTTTTTGCAAGCTATTCTACGTGCAAAGCCTGCTAGTGCAAAAGGTCATTACTTACAATCTATGGTACTTTCATCTACGATGGGACCAGGATTAAAGATAGATTCGCGCGACTTAGATAAGCCATAAGGAGTATATATTATGAGACAAGAAAAACAACTCCTTCTGAATGAAGTCGAAGGTCAGATAAATGAACATAATGGTTCATTTGTGATTGTGAGTTATCAGGGATTAAGTGCTAATAGTGCTAATGAATTTCGTCGTCAAATCATTAAGCTTGGCGGAAATGTTGAAGTAGTGCGCAAGCGCATTTTAATTAAAGCAGCAGGTGCTGCTGGCATTGAATTGCAACTTAAGTCTTTACCTGGTCATATTGGACTTGTCTATGCAGGAGAAGATGCGATTGAGACGACTAAAGCTGTTTTTCATTTTAGTCAAGAAAATGATAAGACTATTCAAGTCATAGGTGGTCGTTTTGATGGACAACTTTATACAAGTGAAGAAGTAACTAGATTATCTAAGCTTCCCGGTAAAAATGAGATGCGCTCTCAGTTGCTAGCTACCTTTGAAGCTCCTATGGCACAAACTTTAGCGGTAATAGAGGCTCTTCTTACAAGTATTGTATACTGCTTGGATAATAAGAGTAAGGAAGAGAACTCCAGTAATTAATTTATTAAAAGAAAGTTAGAAAGTAAAGAGGTAGTATCGTGAGTATGAATAAAGAACAATTAGTTGAAACATTAAGTCAAATGACTGTTTTAGAGATGTCAGAATTGAAAACAGCATTAGAAGAAAAATGGGGTGTTAAAGCTGCCGCTGCAGCTGTTGCGGTAGCTGCTCCTACTGCAAGTGCTCCTGCTGCTGCTACTGAATCGACAGAGTTTCAAGTGACACTAACTGAATGTCCAGCTGATAAAAAAATTGGTATCATTAAAGTCGTACGTGAAATCACAGGCCTTGGTTTAAAAGAAGCTAAAGATATGGTAGAGGCTGCACCAAAAGTTTTAAAAGAATCCTCACCTAAAGCCGAAGCAGAAGAGATAAAAAAGAAAATTGAAGCTGCAGGCGCAAAAGTAGTTTTAAAAGGACTGTAATTAATTCTCATTAGAATTATGAAGTCTTAAGACCCAGGACAGAGATCTACTATTTCTGTACCTGGGATTATGTATTTTTTTTGTTCTATATAACCTTTAAGTTGTGTAGGAACATAAACTGCTTGTGTAATTAGTTTTATTTGAAGAAATTTTCGTTTTTTTAGGCAGTTTTATCGGCAAATTTTGATAGTATCTAGCAGTAGAAACTTAAAAATTTTTAGTGATAAAACGTTAAAAGAGAGAAATTTTGTTTATTAAAATGAGTAAGGCAAGCTGGTTTATAGATAATTTTGAGAAGAAAAGATAAATTTAAACTGTCTTCTACTCATTTTTGATTAGACTTCTTTCAAAAGTTGCTTTGTTTGAAAAATTTAAGCATGTTTTAGGTAGATTTAGAATAAAATTTTGAGCTCTTTGTTGACATAGGGTTGAAAAATTTGATTTTGTAGATGCCAAAAGGATGCTAAAAAAGATGACTTTAGCAAGTAAAATAGATCTTCTCAAAAGATTTATTGTAAAAGATGTAGTGAAAGAGGTCTATTAATCAAAAACTTAGCATTTTGTGATGCAATTGGGTTAAATTTAAATCTCTATCTTTATCGCGTATAAAGATTTAGAATTTAATTTAAAAATTTTTAAGGTAAAAATCCACACCAGGAGTCCTTTAGAATGTTAAAAAGGCCGCCACAACGGATAAGCTTCTTCAATAAGCATGATATCATTGACCTTCCTAATCTAATAGAAATTCAGGTCAAATCCTATAATCAATTTCTCCAAGCTAATAAATTTGCTGCTGAGCGAGAAAGCAATGGCTTGCAAGAAGTATTTAATGAAATATTTCCTATTAAATCTTACGATGAAAAAACAATTCTTGAATTCATCTCTTATAGTTTAGGAGTTCCTAAATATATTCCCGAAGAGTGTATAAGAAGAGGAATTACTTATAATGTTACCCTTAAAGTGAAATTTCGTTTAACAGACGAAACAGGCATAAAAGAGGAAGAAGTTTACATGGGTACTATTCCCATTATGACTGATAAGGGAACATTTATTATTAATGGTGCAGAAAGAGTTGTGGTTTCCCAATTACATCGCTCACCTGGTATCTGCTTTGAACATGAAAAGCATTCGCGTGGAAGCGTCATTTACTCTTTTCGCATTATTCCTTATAGAGGAAGCTGGTTAGAAGGGGCATTTGACTCTAATGATTTGATTTATATTTATATCGATCGCAAAAAAAGAAGACGCAAAATTTTAGCGACAACTTTTATTCGCGCTCTTGGTTTTTCTTCTAATATGGATATCATAGAAGAGTTTTTTGTCACCCGTAAAGTGAAAATCAAGTCGGAAAAAGAGTTTGTTAAATTCTTAGGAAAAATTTTAGCACAAGATGTAGTAGATGAGTCTACCTCTCTATTTTTTGGACGTGCTGGTGAGAAGTTAACAACTGCTATGTTAAAGCGGATGGCGGATGCTGGTATTGAGACAATTCGCATTGCAGAAGATGCAGATGAATCCAGTCCTATCATCAAAATGTTAGCTAAAGATCCGACTGATTCTTATGAATCAGCCTTAAAAGATTTTTACCGCAAAATTCGTCCTGGTGAACCTGCAACAATTTCCAATGCTCGTTCAGCTATCATGCGCCTCTTTTTTGATCCTAAACGTTATAATTTAGGACGTGTAGGACGTTATAAATTAAACTCTAAACTAGGTATAGAGGTTAATGATGAGATTCTAACGGTTGTTACATTGACTAAAGAAGATGTAATTGGTGCTCTTAAGTATCTAATCCGTTTAAAACAGGGTGCTGAAAATACCTATGTCGATGATATCGATCATTTAGGTAATAGACGCGTTAGATCAGTTGGAGAACTCATTCAGAATCAATGCAGAATTGGTTTAGCTAGGATGGAAAAAATTGTGCGCGAACGCATGAATCTTTTCGATTTTGCTTCCGATACTTTAACGCCTGGAAAGATTGTATCGGCTAAGGGGCTCTCTGGTGTTTTAAAAGATTTCTTTGGCAGATCGCAATTATCTCAATTTATGGATCAAGCTAATCCCGTAGCAGAATTGACTCATAAAAGACGTCTTTCTTCTCTTGGACCCGGCGGTTTAAATCGCGATCGTGCAGGTTTTGAAGTAAGAGACGTGCATCCTAGCCATTATGGTAGAATCTGTCCGATTGAAACGCCTGAAGGACCAAATATTGGTTTAATTACTTCTTTAGCTACTTATGCTAAGATTAACGAGTTTGGTTTTATTGAGACTCCTTATCGTACAGTCAAAGATGGCATTGTAACAGATGAAATTGCTTACATGACAGCTGACCAAGAAGAAAATTGCGTAATTGCGCAAGCTTCTGCTCCATTAGATGAGTATGGCATGTTTTTAGAATCGACTTGTTGGGCACGTTACCGCGGTGAGCCAATGGAGATTGATTCTAGTAAATGTACGCATATGGATGTTTCTCCCAAACAGTTAGTGTCTATTGTCACGGGTTTAATTCCTTTTCTCGAGCATGATGATGCTAACCGTGCTTTGATGGGATCCAATATGCAACGCCAAGGTGTGCCTTTATTAAAACCAGATGCTCCTTTAGTTGGTACAGGTTTAGAAGCGCGCTCAGCTAGAGATTCAGGTGCTGTCGTCATTGCAACAGAAGATGGAATAGTAGAGTATGTCGATGGTAATAAGATTATCATTGCTCCTAAAGATAATCGCTTAGAGCAAAAGACTTATCACCTTAAAAAATTCCTTCGTTCTAATGCAGGGACCTGTATCAATCAGCAGCCTTTATGTGGAGTAGGAGATAAAATAACCGCTGGCGATGTCATTGCCGATGGTCCTGCTACGGAAAATGGCGAAATTGCTCTAGGTAAAAACGTCTTAGTGGCCTTTATGCCTTGGTATGGTTATAATTTTGAAGATGCGATTATTATTTCTGAAAAAATTGTCAGATTAGACTATTTTACCTCTATTAATATCGAAGAATTTGAAGTGACCTCACGTGAGACTAAACTTGGTAAAGAAGAGATCACACGCGATATACCCAATGTATCAGAAGATGCCCTAATTAATTTAGGGGATGATGGTATTATTCGCATAGGAGCTGAAGTTAAGCCTGGGGATATCTTAGTTGGCAAAATTACTCCTAAATCTGAAACAGAATTAGTACCAGAAGAGCGCTTATTAAGGGCTATCTTTGGAGAAAAAGCAGCCGATGTTAAGGATGCTTCGCTTGTAGTACCTCCTGGAACTGAAGGAGTGGTCATGGATGTTAAGATTTTTAGCAGGCGCGATCGTCTTTCTAAAACAGATGATGAATTGGTCGAAGAAGCGACAAGACTTAAAGATATCCAACGCGAATATAAAGCTAAGCAAAGTCAATTGAAAACGTCGACCCATGAACGCATAGGAGCTTTACTTTTAAATGAAGTAGCGCCAGGGACTATCGTCCATCGGAAAACCGCTGAAGTAATTTTGGATCAAGAGACCATTATCTCACAAGAGTACATCGAAGCTTTGCAAAAAGAAGCAGTTGAAGATCTACTCATGCCAGATAATGATATGTACAATACATTAAAGCAATTACTGCATGAATTTGAATTAGAGATGCAAACCTTAGAGATTCAATATAAGACAGAAATTGAACACATGCGCAAAGGAGATACAGATTTAGATCCGGGTATTATTCGTCAAGTAAAAGTCTACGTGGCTTCTAAGCGCAAGTTGCAAGTAGGCGATAAGATGGCGGGTCGCCATGGTAATAAAGGGGTAGTCTCCAAAATTGTGCCGGAGGCAGATATGCCTTTTATGGAAGATGGCACGTCTATTGAGATTATCTTAAATCCTTTAGGTGTACCTTCTCGGATGAATATGGGTCAGCTCTTTGAAACGCATCTTGGCTTTGCAGCTAAAAGAGCGGGAATTTATGTCCAAAGTCCTGTATTTGAAGGTTTTCCAGAAGAAAAAATTTGGGAAATGATGAAAGAACAAGGATTAGGAGATGATGGCAAGTTTCCTCTTTATGATGGAAATACGGGTGAGCGTTTTGATAGTAGAGTGGTTGTTGGCTACATCTATATTTTAAAACTTAGTCACTTAGTAGCCGATAAGATTCACGCTAGAGCAGTTGGGCCTTATTCGCTTGTGACACAGCAACCTTTAGGTGGTAAAGCTCAAATGGGAGGACAGCGTTTTGGGGAGATGGAAGTATGGGCTGCAGAAGCTTATGGAGCAGCTCATCTTCTTCAAGAACTTTTAACTGTAAAATCTGACGATGTTGCAGGTAGAACGCTGATTTATGAATTGATTGTTAAAGGAGAAAACCTACTTAAATGTGGAACTCCTGAATCGTTCAATGTGTTAATTAAAGAGATGCAAGGTTTAGGCCTTGATATTCGTACAGAATCTGTTGATATTCTTACAGAATCTGCTACGAAATAACCATAAAAAAACGCGAGGAAAATTACATGTCAGATCATATTCAAAGCGGCTCTCATTCTGATGGTCAATTTGATAAGTTAACGATTAAGATTGCGTCTGACGATGTCATACGCAATGAATGGTCCCGCGGGGTAATCAAAAAACCAGAAACGATCAATTACCGTACCTTCAAAGCTGAAAAAGGGGGTCTTTTCTGTGAAAAAATTTTTGGCCCTACAAGAGATTGGGAATGTGCTTGTGGTAAATATAAAAAGATCAAGCATAAAGGAATTGTTTGTGATCGTTGCGGCGTAGAAGTGACTTTATCTAAGGTGCGTCGCGAGCGGATGGCGCATATAGAATTAGCAGTTCCCATTGTCCATATCTGGTTTTTCAAAACCATGCCCTCTCGTATCGGCAATGTGTTGGGTATGTCGGCAACGGATCTGGAAAGAGTCATTTATTATGAAGAGTATGTCGTTATTGACCCGGGTCATACCGAATTAGAAAAGAAACATCTTCTCAATGATCAAGAGTATAGAGAAGCCCAAGAAAAATGGGGCCGCGATGCTTTTGTAGCTAAAATGGGTGCTGAAGCGATCCGCGATCTATTGGTAGCAGAAGATTTAATTACAGTCTTAGCTGAGCTAAAAGAAAAACTGCGCAAAACTAAATCCATGCAAGCACGCATGAAATTAGCTAAGCGTTTGAAAATCATCGAAAGTTTCACCATTTCCTCTAATAAGCCTGAGTGGATGGTCATGAAAGCTATCCCTGTCATTCCACCTGATCTACGTCCTTTAGTGCCTTTAGATGGTGGCAGATTTGCTACTTCTGACTTAAATGATCTGTATCGCCGTTTAATTAATCGCAACAATCGTTTAAATGCTATTTTAAAGCTAAAAACGCCTGATGTGATTATTCGCAATGAAAAAAGGATGTTACAAGAAGCAGCGGATGCTCTATTTGACAATGGCCGTCATGGCAATCCAGTCATGGGCGCTGGCAATCGTCCTCTTAAATCTTTATCTGAGATGTTGAAAGGTAAACAAGGGCGTTTCCGTCAAAATCTACTAGGCAAACGGGTCGATTACTCGGGACGATCTGTCATTATTGTAGGCCCTGAATTAAAATTTAATCAGTGTGGGCTTCCTAAATTAATGGCTTTAGAATTGTTTGAACCTTTTATCGTCAAACGTTTAAAAGATTTAGGCCATGTTTATACGATTCGTTCAGCTAAAAAAATGATTCAACGACATGATCCTGTTGTGTGGGATGTATTGGAAGATATTATCAAAGGTCATCCTGTTTTATTAAATCGCGCGCCTACTTTGCATCGTCTCGGTATTCAAGCTTTTGAACCCGTACTGATTGAAGGTAAAGCTATTCGCATTCATCCTCTAGTTTGCGCAGCATTTAATGCAGACTTCGATGGTGACCAGATGGCAGTTTATGTACCTTTATCGATTGAAGCTCAGCTAGAAGCTAAATTGCTGATGATGGCACCAGATAATATCTTTTTACCTTCATCCGGTAAACCAGTGGCTGTCCCTTCACAGGATATGACCCTTGGTCTTTATTATTTAATGTGTGATCCCATGTACTTTCCAGAAGAGTGTGGACGGCGTACACGCGTGTTCCGAAACATGCAAGAGGTGCTGTTAGCTTTAAACTCTAGCGGTAGCTATAACTGGTATGAGGAGGAGATTTATGAAAAAAATCAACCTCGCATTTCTGAGCTGCATGACCGGATGCATTATAATAGGGGTCTACGCATTCATGAGCTGATAAAAGTAAGAACAGATGATGGGAGTATCATTGAAACCACACCTGGTCGTGTTATTTTTAATACAATTGTTCCAAAAGAGATGGGATTCCAAAATTACAGTTTGCCAAAGAAAAAAATGGGCGATCTAGTGATGCAGTGTTATAAAAAAGCTGGCTTGGAAGCCACCGTGCGCTTTTTAGATAACTTAAAATCCCTAGGCTTTGTAGAAGCAACCAAAGCTGCGCTATCGATGGGCGTACGCGATGTCAAAATTCCTACGAGCAAGCAAGTGATCTTAAAAGAAGCGCATGAGCGTGTGGATTTAGTTAAAAAACAGTATGAAGAAGGGATCATTACTGATGGAGAGCGCTATTCTAAAACGATTAGCATTTGGACAGAAGTTTCCGATACACTTTCTGAAGAGTTGTTTAAGTTAATTAGCAAAAAAGATGTCGTTCAAATGAATCCTCTTTATACGATGATGGATTCAGGGGCTAGGGGTAATAAGTCACAGATTAAACAGTTAGGTTCGATGCGCGGTCTAATGGCCAAACCATCGGGTGCTATTATGGAAACACCCATTACGTCTAACTTCCGTGAAGGGTTAACAGTTCAAGAATTTTCTATTTCGTCACACGGTGCTCGTAAAGGTCTAGCTGATACAGCTTTAAAAACGGCTGACTCAGGTTATTTGACGCGTCGTTTAGTTGATGTAGCGCAAGATGTAATTATTACAGAAGAGGATTGTGGCACTCTCAATGGCATTGATGTGTCTGTCATTAAGCAGGGACAAGAGGAGTTACTTCCACTTCGCGATCGCATTTTTGGCAGAACAGTGTGCGACGATGTCTACTTACCAGGAGACAGCACTAAAATTTTAGCTAAAGTAGGCAATACTTTGACTATTTTACAAGCTGAAGCCATTGATGACTCGGGAATTGAAACAGTTAAGATCCGTTCTGTTTTGACGTGTGAGACGCGTCGTGGTGTATGTAGTAAATGTTATGGCGTCAACTTAGCTAACGGTAAGTCTGTTAGTATGGGTGAAGCAGTTGGCATCATTGCAGCGCAGTCTATTGGAGAACCAGGCACGCAGTTAACCATGAGAACCTTCCACTTAGGAGGTATTGCTTCTACTAATATCAGTCCTGAGATTGTATCAGAGCATGAGGGTATCGTCGTTTATCAAGAGCTACGTACAGTTAAAAATGCGGATAATCACTGGATTGTATTAAATAAAAATGGGCGCTTAAATGTCGTACGCGATGAAGGGCGTTCTTTAGATGAATATAAAAAACTCTTGTCGACTAAATCCATTGAACCGTTGCAAACGTTTACTTTAGAACTTGGCACGCGTATTTTAGTGCAAGATGGCTCCCGCATTAAGCTCGATCAAAAAATAGCCGAATGGGAGCAGCATAATATTCCCATTATTTGCGATCGTCCAGGGTATGTTAAATATGAAGACTTGGTACAAGGTATTTCAACTGAGCGCGTCGTTAATAAGCAAACGGGACAATCAGAATTAATTGTTAAACAGCATCGTGGAGAGTTACATCCCCAGATTGTCATTTACAACGATAAAGAGTGCAAAGAGTTAGTGGGAACTTATCCGATTCCCTCTAGTGCTATTATCTCTGTCGATGAAGATCAATATGCTTCTGCTGGTGTCCTCTTAGCTAGATTGCCAAGAGGAGCCATGATGACTTCTGACATTACAGGAGGATTACCTCGTGTGGCAGAATTATTTGAAGCGCGCAAGCCCAAAGAAGCGGCTGAGATTGCTAAGATTGATGGAGAAGTCGACATCAGAGGTATGCAGAAAAAGAAAAAACTCGTCTATGTAAAAGATAAAGTAAGTGGAATGGAAGAGGAGCATCAAATTCCTCATACTAAACACTTAATTGTACAAAAAGGAGATCTTGTCGTTAAAGGTCAACAGTTAACAGATGGGGTCGTCATTCCGCATGAGATGCTAGAGATTAATGGCGTCCGCGAATTGCAGAAATATCTCGTCAATCAGGTCCAACAAGTCTACCGTTTACAAGGGGTAGAAATTAATGACAAACACATTGAAATTATTGTTCGCCAGATGTTGAAGAAAGTACGAGTCGTAGATCCAGGTGATACAAGTCTATTATATGGTGAAGAAGTTGATAAAAAAGAATTTGGTTTAGAGAATGCTAAAATATCTAAAGAGGGAGGAAAAGCAGCTCAAGCTTTGCCAATCTTATTGGGTATTACTAAAGCGTCTTTAAGTACGGAATCTTTTATTTCAGCTGCTTCTTTCCAAGATACGACGCGCGTATTGACGGAAGCTGCTTGTGCCGGTAAAACAGATTATTTGCTCGGCTTTAAAGAGAATGTGATCATGGGACATATTATTCCCGGAGGCACAGGCTTTAAGTACCATAAAGATGTCAATAAATTTATCGATCGCGAATTAGAGGTAGAATTAGTTTTTGACTTTGACTTAGAAGTAGATCTAATGTCTGACATCAAGTAAAAATTAGCAACTAGGTTGATTTTTGAAACCTCCATTATTTAAATAAGATTTATATAATGGGGGTTTTTTTATTAGTTTTACTTATAAGGAGTTAGGACGAGCAGTAAAGTTATGAAAAAATTTTGATACAGCGATATTGACAAAGGGAATCATCAGTCCTATGCAAAATATGCTATCTTTTTCTTCAATATACTTAACCCATACATGACTACTAATCGCATGGTGCGCCTGAAAAAAAGTTAAGCTTAAAATAGATAAGCTAAGTTTAGCAATCAGATCGACAGTATTATTAATGATACTGACAAAGGGAATGTAATCCATTATTGTATCTACTTTAATAAGTGCTTCCCCTAATGAATGAATAGACATAAAAATCTCCTTAATTTTCTTACAAATTACACAAATAATTTAAAAAAAATTCTATTAAATGGCAATCAAAATATTAAATGGCAATAATTATTTGAAAATTAAGTTATAGCAAATTATAATCTCTATAACTATTTACTCTAAGGAGATAATATGAATTTTTTACTTATCATTCTTTATGCAGCGAGTTTTGCTGCTTTAAATAATCTCATTTTTCGCTTTAATTCTTCCAAAAGTACTAATATCAATAGTTACATGAGTGCTCTTTATCTCTTCTCTTTTCTACTTTCTTTGCTATTTTTAAATAAAGAGATAGAGTGGAATTGGACAATTGTTTCTATAGGCATGGTAGTAGGGGTGCTCAATGTGTGTCTCATGTATTTGACAGCTTTGGCTTTAAAAGATGGGCCTAGCGGAGCAGTATTTGCTTTTCAAAATGGGGCGGCTCTTTTTCCAGGTCTCATTCTATTTTTAATTTTTGGACCTTCATACGGCTATAGTTTAAGTCAGTTCCAGATCCTAGGAATAATTTTAATCGTTATAGGGCTTTACAGTTTTGCAAGAAATATTTCGCCTAGTCCTACTCTGTCTATAGAGGTGTCCGCTAGTCAGGTAAAAAATACTCCTTCTTATAAGTGGCTTCCTTATGCGCTGGCGGCTTTTAGCTTTCAAGTGCTGGCTCTTACCTTAATCCAATGGCGCTGCTTATTATTTTCTAATTGTGCCGATCATTTTTTAATACCTATACGCTTGCCAGAAGCTACCGACAGCTTTTTTATGCCTAGTTTTTTTGCGACAGCTTTTATTTTGCAAGTCAGCGTATTAATTTATCAAAAGCAATCTTTTAATTGGCGCGAGGCAAGTTATGGCTTAGGCGGTGGAATAGCCAATAGTTTATCCACTTTTTTTTTAATGATGGCTACTAAAAGAGCCCTGCCCAATGAACAAACCTTTCTCTTTCCGCTTTTTGCAGTTATCGTTATTATTTTATGCAGTGCATGGGCCAAGTTGATTTATAAGGAAAAATTTGATTTAGTTTCCATTAGTTTTTGTGCGAGTGGAATTCTAATTAGCCAACTTTGAGGAAAAAAAAGCCTACTTTAAACTCGAGTAAAGTAGGCTTTTTTTAGATCTAGTCATCATCCTATTTGATGTGATTGCTGATGAATATAAGCATTTAGAAAACTTATCATTAAATCTAATAACCTAAATTTTCTATTTTACCACCATTAAATTTAATGCTGCGCGGATAATCTAAACTTTCGATTTTATGATTGCGAAATCTCATAGGAAATTGGTTTAAAATAGTTAAATTAGTTAGTTTTAAAAGAGAGGCCATCTCTTTAGCAGGGATATCTGAAAGCAGGTGCTTACTATAATTTAAATTAGTTAAATTAACTAATTTTTCTAAGAATTCAATTGTTTCATTTTTATGGTTAAATATGTGTAAATGAATCAAATTAGTCAACTTATTGATATAATCAAAATTTGTATTTATCTGGTTATCTCTAACATCTAAGTAAGTTAAATTTGTCAATTTAGTGATGGGAGCTAAATCATGAATTTTGCTACAGGAAATATTTAAAAAATTTAATTTGGTTAAAGTACTAATGTAATTAAAATCATCAATTACATAGGAACCACTCGCGCTTAATTTAATTAAATTTGTTAGCTTACTGATATTACTTATACCAACTAATGAATTTTTTTTTAAAGCTTAACTCAGCTAATTGAGTTAATCTAAAAACGATCTCTATATCATCAATTAAATGATCATTAAGATCTAATCGCGTTAAATTAGTTAATTTAGTTAGAGAACTTATTTTTCTAACCAAATAATAGTGAATTCTTAAAGATGTCAATTTATTTAAGCTAGAGAAGATTTCACAATCTTTAAAACATCTAAAATCTATAAGTTTTAAGTGTGCTAAATCAGGTAGATATTTGATTAATGCTTTTAAATCTTGTTCTTTAACGTCTAGGTTACTAGTTGCATGAAAGGGTACTTTTTAAACTTAATGAAGTCAAAAAAGGTAAAGATCTCATAATTATTTTAAAATGCTTCAAATTAATCCCTGATTTTAACTCAAAGTGAGTGACCTGGGGAAAGGAGTTAAGCCAACGATTAAGTTGAATTTCGGGACATCCAATTGATTGGTTGGCATTCAGCCCAAAAATAAGCTGTTTATTCGTCGAATCAATCACATTTACATAACGAGAATTGACTAATTTAAATCTGATCTTCTGTGGCATTGTTAAATAAGAGAAAATATGCAATAAAAGTTCAATAGGTAAATCGGTAAAATAACTTTGGTCACCTCTTTCGAAAATAGGTTTAATTTCTTTTGACAATTTGGTAGGTAAGTTGATGATGTTAGATCCATTAAACATTTTAATAAAATTTCTTTTATCCTGAGTAGATGCATAGAGTTGAGCTGCCTTAACAGCTACACTAATGCGAGCATATAATGATAGATTTTCAAGGCCGATTTCGTTTATTACTCGCTGTGAATAGGATACTAACTGAGCAAAGTTTGTACAATCATCTAATTTTTGTAAAAATTGATTAGATAAATATCTATTATTAGTAGGAATAGAATTCATTATAAATCTCCATTTATTTTTATTTATAATAGTGATATTCAATAAATGGTAGTGGTATAAAAGGTCAGGATAGTTAAGAATAATCGATAGAGATAGGGGTCAATTGATGACGACACAAAAATCTATCAAACACTTCTAAATTGTAATCAGATAAGAAATACTTAATAGCCCCTATAGGATTAAAAAATTTTTTGGAAAAAGATAAAGATTTTCTAACTAAATGGCTAACTCTTTGCCTTAAAGTACAATTGACTCTTTCTATTAAACTTGTTTTTCCCCTTTTTTTTTACTAGGATAATGCAGTTCAGCAGAAATAGCTGCCTGATAGGCTGGTAGTTGATCGGTATAAAAATCTGCTTCATTTTTATAGATCTTAGGGATAAGATCCCATAAAATCTTAGCATCTTGTATTTCCCTTCTTCCTATATGACAGGCTATCACTTGTCTTGTTATCACATCTAAAGCTAGCCATACCCATTGGCGATTTCCTTTATGCCCGACGAAACTCTACAACTCATCAGCTTGCACGATGGTAAAAAATAACCCCTTCTATCTCTTCTGGTATCACTCGATTTAAATCTTCCGGGATTTGATGATAGAGCTCTGTTAAATAGTTCATCAAAAAACTGTGACTTACTTCTGTCACTCGACAAATTCCTGCTAATGATAGACGCTCTAGTAAAAGTTTATTAATTAACTCTTTTATATAGTCAGGTATTTGATTGGTTATTGGCTCTAATACAAATTGTCGTCCACACTCTTTACATCGGTGGCTTTGTTGCTCATGTCTTATAAATCCATTTTTTACAAAGTTTTTTGATTGGCATGTTGGACAGCAGGTTCTTTTCATTTTTAATCTCAGCAGGTAAAAGTGATATTCCTTTACATTATAACCAACTGTTATTTATTATAAATTATCCTAACCCTCTATATGACTACCCAATAAATATATCAATTAACAAATTTTTTTAATTAGTTAATTAAAATTTATTTTTATACTGATAAAATTTTTAATTAGTTAGATATATCTTTAGAAGATAGATCTGTTAAGTTCTTTAAAAACTTTAACAGATCTATGAAATTAAGGAAGGGGAGTGACAGGTGTCAAAGGAGCTAAAGGTTGTTGATAGAAAGCAACATTTCCCGATAAAACGAGAATGAGCACTAAGACTAATAAAACGATGATACCAGTTGTAGGGTGATAACCCCAATTTCTGCTATAGGGCCAATGGGGTAAAGCGCCTACTAGCAATAAAATCAAAGCAATTAAAATAATAAGGCCCATTGATTTTTTCTCCTTTATTCAGCGTGCAAATTTTTTGTGAGGCAAATTCTTTAGACAATACCTAATAATTTGAGAATGAGAATCGCACTGATAGGTACACCTAATATCCATAAAATTAACATCCTACCCATATAGTCTCCTAAATAAATGTAAATTTGCAAATAACGTTTCGCGTGGACATAATTGAATATATCCCGATTGAATATATTCTAAATACATTTAAGAGATCTAATATCTCAATAGTCCACGACGTAGTCTATTGAGATATTAATTTTATTGAAAGCTCAAGATTAACGCGAACCTGCTTTTTCTGTAGAAGTAGCGATATCTTTAGCGCCTTGCTTTTCTAAAACAGCTTTAGCTCTATTAATATGATCATTATCCATGCAATGCACAGCTAGTAATACACCACCAGTTTTTAAATGGCTTTCATATTTTTTTGCTTCATATTCTGGAATACCCATACCAACGAGTGAACCAATGACAAGCCCTAACGCTCCGCCGACTGCACTACCACTTAAAGTAGCAAGAATAGGGCCTGCAGCTATAAAAGGTCCAAGCCCTGGAATGGCTAAAGCACCAATGCCAGCTAATAAACCAAGAGAACCTCCAATGAGTCCGCCTGCAGTTGCACCTGTTACGCCACCTTCTGGAGCCTTAGTATTCTTCTCATGGGCAAGAGTAGAAGTGGTATGATCGGGATGTTCTCCTACAATACCATTAGTTCCTTTATTTTTATCTGCTAAGAGAATTGAAATTTCACTATTTCCAAATCCTGCTTGCTGAAGACTAGCTACAATGCGATCTGCATGATCGGAATTGTCTGCAAGGCCAAAAACTGCTTTAGTCATACAAATCTCCTTGAAGGTTGATTTTATTTTTTACACTTAGTCAAATTTTTTAGTTAGTTTTATTGTTTAATCTCTAAAAAGTTTTCCACATGGTTGACTCCAGAAAAAGAGCCGGCTTTCTTTTCAATCCAATCTTTTTCTAGCTTACTATCGACTGTACCTCTTAGAGTTACATTTCCACCAATTGTAATAATTTTTACATTTTTAGCATTAGTAGAGAAATCACTTTTAGCTATAATGGCTTGACGTATATTTTGAGTAATCGTACGGTCTGCTTCGCTTTCTGATTGATCACCTGCTGTCTTTGTCTGAGAATTTCTATCGCGTACGTTTTGTCCTGTATTATCGACATTTTCCATGGGATTGCTTTCTGCCATGTTTCTTGGCTGATCGGTAGTCCGATCGCAAGCTACTAATGTCAAAGCTAATAAAGGTAGGTATAACAAATTTTTTTTCATCTTTTTCTCCAAGTTTAAAATTAACCATTTTTAATCATTTTATTACTCTAATTTAGGCATAACATGCAAACAGTATCCTGTCAAATAATTATTTTACGTTAAAATTATTTCAACGGTATGGCAAGCTCCATCATCTTTTAAACTAATTTCATCGCCTATCAGCTTAACTCCATCTAACTTAATAAGCTGAAGGCCTTTTTTTAAGCCGGCAGGATTAGTTACACTAATTTCGTAAACAGCTGTATGGTAACGATAACGTAAAGAAAAGCCGGGCCACTCTTTGGGAATCGCACACTCTATTTTTAAACGATCAACGCGTAGTTTAAAACCTAAAACCTCTTCCAGCCAAATGCGGTACATCCAGCCTGAAGCACCGGTATACCAGGACCAACCTCCCGAGCCCTCTTTATCTTTGAGATCATACACATCGGCCACCACAATATAAGGTTCTACTTTGTAGAGAGCTGCAGCTTTTAAATCAAGAGAGTGGGTTAAAGGATGCATGTGTTGCAAGAGCTCAAAAGCTTTATTTCCATCTGCTTGACGCGCATAAGCCATGGCTAACCATAGCGAACCATGCGTGTATTGGCCTCCATTTTCTCTAACTCCTGGTGGATAACCTTGAATGTAACCCGGACTTGGAAAGGAAGTATTAAAAGAAGGTGTAAGCAGTTTGACCAAGCGATGCGTGTGATCGACTAAATGATCGTAAGCTGATTGCAATGCAATTTTTACCCGAATGGAATTTGCTTCTAAACAAATGGCTGCCCAGGATTGCGCTAGCGAATCAATTCTAGCTTCTAGACACGCGTTAGAACCCAAAGGATGACCCTCATCAAAGTAAGCTCGACGATACCAAGCTCCATCCCAGGCAGATTTTTCAATCGTTTCAGCTAATAGCTTAGCTTGCATGCGGTAACCTTCTGCCTCTTTTGACTGAGCTGAAAAATCGAGTAAATCGGCAAAATCCTGCATAACATGCAAAAGGAACCAACCTAACCAGATGCTTTCTCCTTGGCCTTTAATGCCCACATTATTCATGCCATCATTCCAATCTCCTCCACCCATGAGAGGCAAACCATGAGGCCCAGCTGTGATTCCCTGATGAAGGGCACGACGGCAATGCTCTAATAGAGAGGCCTTTTCATGAGAAACTTGAGGGATGCCATAGACTTCATGTTGCTCTTCGGTTAAAATAGGCGCCTGTAAAAAAGAAATTTGCTCTGCTAAAATAGAAGTATCACCTGTAATACGCACATAATGCGCTGTCACAAAAGGCAACCATAAAAGATCATCGGAGATGCGCGTGCGAATGCCAGCACCTGATTCGGCATGCCACCAATGCTGCACATCGCCTTCTACAAATTGCCTAGCTGCCGCCCGTAAAATGTGCTCTCTTGTAATAGCAGGGCAGCTATAGACTAAAGCCATGACATCTTGTAATTGATCTCTAAAGCCATAGGCTCCGCTCGATTGATAAAAAGCTGTGCGACCCCAGATGCGGCAGCTCAGCGTTTGATAGAGTAACCAGCGGTTGATGAGGAACGTAGAGGGCAGGTCAGGTATGGTAACTTGAATGGTATCTAATAGAGTCTGCCATTTTAACTGAGTTTCATTTAATAAGTGCTCGATTTGATTGGGTATACGCAAGTTGGCTATCAGTTCTCTAGCTTCAGTAGCCTGTTTGGCATAACCTAAGATAAAAGTCATCTCTCTCAATTCATCCGGTAGAAGCTCTATCTCGATTTGTAAAGCAGCACAAGGATCTAATTTGGCGCCTGTATTGCCTGATAAACTTTCGCGTTTAAGGGCAGCCGGCTGAGCCGGCGAACTATTCCTACCTAAAAACTCTGTCCGGTCGCCAGTAAAAGAGCTCGCTGCTGGAATAGACGTAGAAAAAGCGACATGATCTCCAAAATCGGGATGGTAGTGATTAAAAGCAAACAGAGCTTGGCTTTCAGCATCCCATTCAGTGAAGATATGCATTTGAGTCTGTTCTTTTTCTCCTCCTAACACCCATTCGGAATAAGCTGTAACTGTCAAATGGCGATTTTTAGGAGAGCGATTGATGAGGCGTAACCGTTGAATGCGTACAGGTAATTCATTTCCCTCACCTGATGGTACAAAAACAGTTAACTCTTGTTCTATCCCATGGCTATTATGTTCAAAGAGAGTATAACCTTGGCCATGACTGATGCGATAGGCATCTTTTTCGCGAATAGGAGCTGCAGTAGGTGTCCATACAGTGCCCATCTCATTATCTCTAATATAAATAGCATCCGTAATGGGATTCATAATAGGGTCATTAGACCATGGCGTTAGTCTATTTGTTTGACTATTGCCATACCAAGTTGTACCCATGCCAGCTTCAGAAACAAGAGTGCCGAATTTTGAATTGGCTATGACATTAATCCAAGGAGCTGGCGTAGTATTGAGATAATCAAGATAGATCACATATTTTTTACCATCGGGCGTAAAACCTCCTAAACCATTAAAATAGGGTAATTCTAAAAAAGGCAAGCAAGCAGAAGGATAATCCTCTAATTTTTTATGAATTTTTAGTTTTGCTGGATACTTTGTAGAAGATAAGGGAGAGACTAACTGCTGTCTTAGAGAACCTCTGGCTGCTATCAAAATAGCATGAGCAATCGCTAAAATCAGGTTTTTTTCCTCAGCTGAAAGCTGGGCTAAGTTGAGTAAAAATACACCGCCTGCCGTATTGATTTGATTCCAATGAGCTTGAGCTTGAATGATTCTTTGCAATTGTTCAAATAAAGGTTGATTGTAACCTGCCTGTTCCTCATTGAGGATGATGAGATCGACTTTTAAGCCTCTCAATCTCCAAAAAGCGTGCGCAATCAGGATTTGTTTGACTAAATCTGTATCGTACATATCGCCAACTGTGACTATCACAATTGGTAGATCGCCTGAAATGCCATGAATCCATAAACTAGATTGTCCTAAATTATTTTTCCGGATGCACTCACTAGAAGGACGGAGTTGAGTGTGAGGATATAAAATGCGACTAGCTAGCTTTTGAAAAAGTTGCACTTCCTCTTGATGAATGCGCAAATGCCTTAGTTCTAATTGCGCATAATTCCAGGCTAGTTCAATGGCACGATGACTAATGGAAATATCTTTATATTTTTCGATGAGCGCAAGAGAAGCTGCTCGACTTTCTGTGACTGCCGTGATAAAAGAGAGTTTGACTCGTTGACCTGGCTCAATCTTAATCGTAGCCCGCAAGCTAAAAATAGGATCTAAGACTGTCCCAGTCGTTTGAGATAAAGGCTGATGTAAGCTTAAGGGATCTTTTAATAAACCATTTCTGCCAATAAATTTTGCGCGATCTGTCTCATAAGACAGAGGCGCACTAAGAGAAACGGAAGTAGCTAAGGTATGCGTGGCAAATAGAGGCTGGTCCTTATTGGAACGTAGACGTCGAAAGGCCACAAGACTAGCTAGTTCAGGTCGTGCTTCTGTTTCAATAAAGAGTTTATTAAAAGCAGGATGCGCACGATCGGCTGCTTGCGGAGCTAAAGCTAATTCTAGGTAACTTGTAATTTCTAAATGCCGCGTTTGATTAGAATGGTTAGTCAGCGTCATTAGCCATACCTCCGCCGGATCCTCAGGACTAACCACAATTTCTGTAAAAGTTTCAATTTGATGATCTTTGCGTTTAAATTCTGCGCGATCAGCTTTAAAGCTAGCAGAATAATGCGTGGCGCTTACTTGAGTCGGCTGATAAGTAGCAGACCAGCTTCTACCACTATCCAAATCTTTAATATAGTAAAATTTGCCCCAATTATCTTGGGTGGTATCCGAGCGCCATCTAGTAATCGCATAGTCGCCATAACGGCTATAACCTCCTCCTGCATTGGTAATCATAGTCGAATAGGTGCCATTGGAAAGAAGCGCAATTTTTGGCGTAACACTGTGTGGTGTATCGACTTCTCCCATAATAGGGCTTAAAGAAAAAGGTTGTAAACGCAATTGTGGAATTGCTTGTCTATTGTATTGCAATTTAATCGGGCTAGAAGAGGGAATGCGTTCGAACAGAATCGATTCTACACCGCTAATGCGCGGATCACTATGAAAACGCGTGGATAAAATATGATCGTGTAAAACATTATTGATTGAAGTTAAAATCATACCCTGATGATGGGCCATATAAACATAGACGCCAACTCCTCTTGTTCCATCAGGTCCTCCTTGGCGCGAAAAATCAATTGATTCGTAATAACCATAGGGTCCTAATAGATTAGGGCCCAAAGGATCTGCTAGGATTTTTAAGTTTTCGATAGCAGCTTTAGCGTTAACAGCTAAGGCAAGCGCAGAAGAATAGGGACTTACGACTAGATCTTTTTCTAAGCCTCTTTTGAGACCAATACCAGGAATGCCAAAGCTGCGATATTGATAGGTTTTTTCGGCATCGATTGCACTAAAAGCAGCTTCTGATATGCCCCAAGGAATACCTATACGTCGGCAATAAGCTATCTGAGAAGCAACGACATTTTCACAAGCATTGCCAAGGAGAGAATCTGGGTATTGCTTGTTAAAAATTAGAGGCATGAGATATTCAAACATGGTTCCTCCCCAAGAGAGAAGTACATAGCGGCCTTTAACAACTGTGTAGGAGCGACCTAAGGCCCACCAATGATCGAGGGGAATATTTTCTTTAGCAATCGAAACTAAACTAGCAATGCGCGCTTCACTGGCTAAAAGGTCATAATAGGAGCTATCGGAGCGTCGTTCATCGACATTATAACCAATCGTAAATAATTTTCTGTCGCGGTTGTACAAAAATTGCATATTCATTTCATCAGAAAACTTGCGCACATGTGCGATTATTTCTTGAATCTGACTTAGTTTTTCTTTGGCAAACCACTCAGTCACAGCTAAAGCTTCTTCTAATTTTTTACCCCATTCTCTCAAAGCAAGCGGTAACTCTAAATTTTGAGCAGCCTGAATTAAAGGGTAAAATAAGGCAAAAAAAGAGGGAGTTGTACAATCATAAAGTGAGGGATTGAGTTGCAACAGTTGTTCGCGCCAGTTGATCGCTTGACTGCTAATGAGGCTGATTTCTTTATCGGATAAACTTTTGAGCAGGAAAATCCAACTAAAGTAACGTGCACTTACTGTGTTCCATTCTGTTACTTGGATCTCTATCTGCTTTAACCAATCATAGCTAGTCTCTTGTTGCGAGAGAGGGAGAGCAACCAGTTGCTGAATAATGGGAAGAGAGTCTTGAATAGCTGTTATCAAAGCAGAAATAGAGGGTTGAGAAGCAAGCGAATAAAGCAGTTTTCTGAGATGAGGCAACTGATGAAGTACTATAGAATCCTCTGTTAGCTCTTGGCATAGAATGAGATAAACATCTCTAATTCCATTAAAGAGAGTAGAGGGCAGTAAAGGCAACTGTAACTGTTCATGTAGTCCCTGTTCTAGCGTCCATAGAGAAGCTAGAAAATTGCCACTATCGACAGTAGAAATATAGCGAGGATAGAGAGGCGCTAAAGTATCGATGGCATACCAATTAAAAAAATGGCCCTCATAGCGTTCTAATTGATTTAAACTGTGCATAGTAGGCGAGAGCTTATTAGCTAAAGAGTCTAAACTCAGATAATGCAAATCTTTAGCACTCAAAGCAGCTAAGAGCCCCATCCCTATATTGGTAGGTGAGGTGCGCAGGGCTAATTCTGTTTTTAAAGCTGTTTGATAATTATCAGGAGGCAAATGATGAGTAGAGGCATTGACAAAATCATCAAAAAAGCGCCAGGTTTTGCGGGCGATTAAGCGCAACAGCTCTTTATCCTCATGCGATAAATTTTGATCAGCCCTTTTTCTAAGCGGTTTGTCAATACTATAGATAATTAGAGGAGCTAAAATCCACAAAAGGCAATAGGGAAAAGCAAAGGGAATGACTTGAGGATGAACTAGGCTAATAAGTGTTAAGAGACTCAGGGCAAATAGCGAACTACTGAGCAGTTGCCAGATAAACTTAGCATGTACTTTCTTAAAATTTTTTGTACTATAGCCTGAAGCAGTCCATTCTAGTAACAGCTGTTTCGAAAATAGTTTGCGGTAAAAGACTCTAAAAATGGCATCGGCAGCTAACCAGGCTTCATAAGGAAGCACGGCAATTGTAATTAACACTCTTAACATGCCCTGATTAAATTTTTCGAAAAAGGAAAGAGGAGTTGAAAAGGAAAAATTTAAGAGATAATTCAGCAGAAAAATAAGCGAAGGAAGTAGCAGAACACTGGTGACAAGCTTAGTTAAGCTAGCTGATTGACTGGCTGTCAGCCAGCTACTCACTAGTAAGATCAACAAAGCGACAGGCGTTAGCGCCCGGCGCAAATTGTCAAAAATTTTCCAGCGATTAATGGGATTTAATTGATTGGGCTCTTTAGTTGAAGCAAAGGGCACTTGCCTATAAAGCCAATTGATAATTTGAAAATCGCCTCTAATCCAGCGGTGTTGGCGATTAGAAGCAGATAAGTAATCGGCAGGATAGAGATCAAATAGACAGATGCCACTTGCAAAGCCCACATGTGCATAAGCTCCTTCCAATAGATCATGACTTAGCAGATGATTTTCTGGAAAGCGGTTAGATAAAGTGTGATGGAAAGTATGCAGATCATAGATGCCTTTGCCGTGATAAGTCCCTTCTCCTGTTAAATCTTGATAAGCATTGGAAATAGCTTTGGTATAAGGATCAATCACAGAGGGTTCAGAGAAAATTTTAGAAAAAAAAGAGTTTTTAGTGTGGGTAAAATCTGTACAAATGCGCGGCTGAATCAAGCTATAACCGCGGATTAACTTCCTATTTTTCTCATCTAAGACCGCTTGATTGAGAGGATGAGCGATTGTCTCAATCAATTCTTTAGCTGTGTTTTTTGGTAATTGCGTATCAGAATCGAGTGTAATCACATAGCGAATATTTTTTAAGCAGTTCTTATTGCCTGCATAGACAATCTCTTCAGCTATCTTTTCACCCATTAAAAAACAATTGAGCTGCTCTAACTTACCTCGCTTGCGCTCCCAACCAATCCAGGCTCGTTCGCTAGTGGACCATCTTCTCTGCCGGTGAAAAAGGAAAAAGATACCGGTTCCATATTTATTTTCTAAATTGGCTATCTCTTTAATGGCTACTTCTAGCAGCTGTCTATCTGATTCAGTCTCTTGAGTTGTCGCATCCATGAAATCGCTAAAGATGCCAAAGAGCAAAGCAGGTTCAATATTAGCTAAGTAACGAATCTCTAACCGGTAAATCTCCTCTTTAATCGATTCTTCAGAAAATAAAATAGTTGGAATCACGACTAAAGTCTTATACTCATAAGGAATCTCTTTTTCAAAAGAGAGTTTAGGTAAAACAGCCGGAGGCAAAATTCTCGACAGGGCAAAGTTTAGTAATTGAACGCTGATTTCACTTAAAGGAAATAGACAAATAGTCAGAAAAAAGAGGCTACTACTCAAAGAAAAGTGCTGCTGATAAAAGAGATAAGCTAGACCTATCTCTAAAGCACAAGTTAGCAAACCAATGGTACCTAAATAAAAGAGCGCAGCCTGATTTTTTATCCAGTTTTTATAAGAAAGAGCAAAAGGAGAAGAAAAATTGAGCTTTTTTTTAAAAAGGGGTAAGCCTTGATCGATCAAGTAATATCCACTATGTCTTTCCACACCTTCCGGGGCTGATTTAGCTAAATGGATGACTTGAGTAGCAATGGCTACCTCAGAAAAAGGAGAACGCCTGGCTAGTAGTTCAATTGTGCTGCGGTAACGGTTGCGCGTGGCAAAGTCCATTTTTGAATAAACAGGATCTTCCTTCAAAATAGCATCAACAGGACTTACTTTTTCAAAGATTTCGCGCCAACTCAATTGGGAAAGAGTGATC
This sequence comes from Parachlamydiaceae bacterium, assembly GCA_965200675.1. Taxonomy (GTDB): domain Bacteria; phylum Chlamydiota; class Chlamydiia; order Chlamydiales; family Parachlamydiaceae; genus CBDAUP01. The sequence continues at coordinate 1,152,362 of CBDAUP010000002.1, forward strand.
AAGCTCAGCATCGAATTGGAAAAGGCCACCTGCTCGGCAGCTTCTAGCATCTGTTCTTGATGGAGAATCTCCGTAATGGGTTTAGAAAATTGTCCTTCTAGCCAACTCCTAATTAAAGGAATAGCTGCTTCTTCGTCAAAGAGATGATCCAATAACTCTTCGGCAAAATGGGAAGAGGGATTAGGTTGATCTTTAACTAATGCGGTAAAAAAATCGGCTAACTGTTCAGGTTGATGGTGAGCTACATGTAAAAGCCGATTACCCCAAAAACTAGCTAATTCACCCTCGCGCATTCTGCTATCGACATGAATAGCTAAAGATTGAATGCCTTCGATTAAACGCAACCGCAACATCAGAGGAAAAGCCCATAGTTCGCCAATGGTCAAAGAATGTACCGTTTGATAAGTCGTTAAAAAATTGAGCAAATTCTCACAACTAATCTTATTAGCGGTCGCATTGACTAGTTCAGTAGCCAATACATAAATGCGAGGGGTACCTTTAAAAGGACCAGCTATTACTTTGGGGAGTTCGCGATAAAACTTTTGAGGAAGGTTCTGTTGAACTTCAGCAATCGTACCTTCAATCAGGTACATATTATCGAGTAACCATTCGGCGGATAAAACGAGGGTTTGTTCAATGTGTTCGCCTTCCGCTACATCTTCGCGTAAAAATTCTAGCATATTTTTAGCAGTCTTGAGACGTTCTAGGAGAGGCTGGGCGCGATCCTTATTAATCGTTGTTTCTTTTAGAGTTTGTGCTAAGGTAAGGGTTTGATGATTTAACTGTTCTAGCGTAAGAGGCTCTTTAGCTGTAAAGAGTTCATCCGATTTTTCAAAAATAGGAGCGCGCAATAAAAAAGTAACGGGATGACCACTTTTGACCTGCCGTAAAATAGCTAAGACCTGTCGACCCTCTTTTTGACCAACTTGAATCACTACCAAAATTTCTTCAACGACTAAGATTTTTTTAAATTTCTCGATTACAAGTGGATCGATGACATGCTTTAAACGATAAAAACTATAGAGTGCAGCTAAAGTGAAAGTAAAAATTAAAGAGCTGCTAAGTGCAGTATCCGATAAAAAAAGCGGATGCTGGCGCTGTAAACCAAACAGCATTAAATTAAAGATAAAAAAACTAAGCCAGGTCAAGCAAAGCGCTAGGAGAGGAAAAAAGCGATTAATGGTATAACCACTGCGCGTATGGTGAATAGAGGCTATTTTTTTAAAGCCTTGCTTGCGCAGTTCTTTGATCACTTTTTTTGCGGTCAAATAATTTTGATAGTAACCTAAGGCAATATTTTTTTCTCGCATACTAGTTAAATCCTATAGCTTTAATAAAAATACTAGACAAATGATTATAAAAAGAGAGGAAGAGTCTCATTTGAAATAGAATGAGGATCTAGTTCGAAACTAGCTTTTTTATTCTTTTTTAAAAATCAAATAGTTGTGTAGAGTAGCATAAGATTTAATGAGAGAAAAGGATTAAAAGTGCTCAATTCACTCCTTTTTAATGTAACAGACATTCCAGCCGAGCTTTTGACTCACATCTTTTCTTTCGTAAAAAAGCCCGCTGACCTCATGAGTTTAGCAGCCGTAAATCAAGCTTTTAGAGGGTTAGCTATAGAATCCAGGTTGTGGGTTAAGATAGCTACAGACTTGCATGTCACCGTAGTCGATCTTTATCATCCAAGAGAAGAGGTCTTAACTTTTATCCGTCAATGCAATCAAGCCACTCAAATTTTTTTACTTGCTTTTGATAAAGAGTGTAGGGCTAAAGATTTATTTACACAGTATGAGTTAGTGTTAACTCAATTGAGATTAACAGCTCAAACAAAGTTAAATAAGTTAGTTAATGAAAATTTTCCTTTTGAACAGCTTTTGCACATAAAAGAGTATCAGAACTTCACTAACTATTACCTGCACTGCTTATTAGAAGCGGGTGCTAAAATCCCTTCTAGAAGAGTTCAGCTAAGCATTTGCAAGGTACCTGATGATGTCCTAAGTTTGAATGATGTAGCTTACATTCATCCTCTTTATTTAAGGGGTTTAAAAGATCCCTATTGTGTCATAACTTGCAGTGGCCATTTTAACAAAATTTTACCTTTAATGGCCTGTGATCGTATAGAAATAGGTTATCTAGCTTTAAATAGGTTGCAACGCACCAGTTGTTGTAGTGCGCTAGACGACAAAAAAACCATTGTTTTTTCTAAGTTAACAGATTACCAAGGCTATAAAGAATTAAGAAAGATAGAAATAAGTATAAAAGTGAGCCAAAATAAACAGATTAATCCTACAGATGAACAGATCAAACAAGTTTTTCTGCAAAAATTTGAGAGCCATCTCTTAAATGCTCCTCATGCTGTTCTGATAGAGGCAGATGGCAAAACCTGGGAATTAAAGATTGAAAACTTAGAATTAGCTTATAGGAATACATCTTTTAATGCCTCTATCGCTATATTACAAACTCAGCTGAATCCTAAAATTACAATAAAATGGCTTAACTATTAAAAAATTTATTAAAATGTTCATGCTCTGTCAAAAAAGGATCAAAAGTGTCAAATTCTATCGTTCTTAATTTTACACAACTGCCTGAAGAAATTCTCTATCAGATTTTCTCTGTAGTAAAAAGTCCAGTTGATTTAATGAGTTTAACAGCGGTTAGTCAGATATTCAGAGCAATAGCTGATGAACCAAAAGTATGGCATCAGATGGCTAATGATTTATACATCGTGCTCAATGACGGGCAGAATGCAAAGCAAGAGGTTATAAAGTTCATTCGTCAGTGCAATCAAGTAGCAAAAAATGTTTTTAAGATAGATAGCAAAAATAAAAATTTAGTCGCATATTATCATTTAGTTCTAAGTGAAGCTAAGCCCAATGCTCAACTTTTATTAGAACGATATCTCAATCAATATGTTTATCCTTTAAACATGGCTTATGTTCATTTGTTAGTAGAAGCAGGTGCTACTCTTCCTACTACATTTAATTTAATGAAAAACATTCCCAATGAAGATGAAAATTTAATAGAAGGAGCGCATGTTCATCCACTTTATCTACAACGAGGAAGATACAAGTATTGCCAAGTAGGATATAGCACACATAAAAAAAATATTGTTTTTCCGTTGTATCCTTCTCTTAAAGTGCAGCCAGATCACATCTTAATAAAAAGTTCTTCCGCTCAAAACTTTACGGATCTTCTTAAAATAGTAACAGTTGAGTTATTACCCTCTACTATTTATAAAACTTATGAATTAGCTAAAAAGATAACTTTAAATGTTTTATTCTATGGAAATGATAAAGATATAGATTTAGAAGAGGAAATTAAAAATGCCTTTTTGAAAAAATTTGACAAGCAATTATTAAATTTAAATTATCCTTTAGATATTAAATTACAGGATAAAGTACGAGATATCGTTGTTAGAAAATTAAAAACAGAATCAGGTGTTGCTTCTGTTGCCGCTTTAGAGAAGGAAGCAGCTCCTATTATTAAAATAAAATGGGAACAGGTGGTTTTCATACATACTGCAGAATAGGAGTTACTTTAAAGATTACTACCTAGAATTTAGTCTAAATAGTAATCGAGAAAGATCAAATTAAAAAATTAAGCCTTTTTTTAAGAGGGCTGATAATAAATGTTCCAATGCAAACGGTTGAGCAGCTTACTTTGCTGCGCACTTAATTCTTTAGGTTTAGTTGGTTGATCTTGCAAGCCTTTTAAATGACCTAAGACCTGATTAAACTGATAAGAGGGATCTTTTTTAAAGTGCTCCCAGAGCTTATAGCCTGTTAAATAACCTACTTTTTTTGTTTGTGCATTATATTCCAATTCTAAATCAGAAGACAGAGCGATACTTAAATCTAAAGGCGTTAAGGCTGGTAATTTTTTTAAAGGTTGATTGGCATCGTAATCGACTAACTGGACCTGGCAGTTTAAATAAACGCCTTTGTCTAGGGTAGTATGGATGCCATAAGCTAAACTAGGATGGATCAAGAGCTGTCTAATTTCTCCTTTCTGCATGCCCTTTAAACCATGGCTTAATCCGGGGATCATTTCCGATAAATCGGTCTCTACAGGTACACCCCTCGCCATTGTATCGACCAGTAAAGATTGATTTGGTAGTTTGATTGTGTAATGCAAGGTGACTAACTGTTGATCAGTCAAAGCAGCCCCTTGACCTGCTTTAATCGTTTTATAATAGAGTTTTGAGGGGACTAATGCCGTGTATGTTTTATCTTGAGCTAACCGATCAAAAAAATCTTTAGTACTAGTTAAGTTAGCGCTTAACTTTCTTAGGGCACGGATGCGCTGATAATCGTGCGTATTGACCACCTCTTTAGATAGCGGTTGGCCTTGATGGCAATCCTGTAATCCTTGAAGAAGAACTGTAATGTAGTTAGGATCCTCTTCTGTCAGTTCTTGCCAAATGGTATAAGCGACGAGGTAAGCTAATTGCGCGCGCTCTTCTAGAGTAAAAGATAGATGTGAGGCTGGAGCCGCACATTGAAAACTCGCTTGAGGATAGATCAGCGCTAATACTTTTTCTAAAAAGTGCTCCTCCTTTACAAAGTTGCGAATTTTAAGTTGGGAATGTTCTAGGTGAACAGCTATTTTCTCATTTTCTGCATTTTGTAAGCGTCCATATACAAAAGGAGGAGATTCATTTTCTAATTTTTCAGAAGAGGCCACGATCTTAGCTAAAATATCATCTGTTTCCTCTTTTAAAGAGGAGTAACCAAAGCTTGGCTTAATAGGTTTTTTAAAATCGATGATAGGCGCTGCATTGTACAAAACAAGATCATAATACTCTGCTTGCACCTGTTCCAAAGCGGCTACACGGCTTTTAAAGGGGGGAAATTCTTGAAAAAGGCCATCTAACAAGTATTCATAACGACTAAAATAGAGCGCGTTTTGCGTGCCAAATCCCAGTAGAATTCCCGCCAATACTCTATTGCTTTTGAGGACAGTATCAATATTGTCTGCACTAATTAGTTGATTTAAAAGAGCAGTGGGTGTGACTTGTGGACCTAAGATGTATTGGAATAGAGCTAAATTCTCTTGAACTGTCTTTAAAAATAGACTTTTATTGATAAAAAGTAAGTTAATGATATTTTTTGTGCTAGTATCTGGTTTATCGTAAAAATGAATGATGATATTTTGACTCTCCTGAGTTTGTTGCACCTGTTTCCATTTGGTGACCGCTTCTTTCAAAGTAATGGAAAATTGATGACATTCGTTAGCTTGGGAAAAAGAATCCTCCAAGTAATAGCCATGAATGCAAACAGGCTTATCTCCTAAAAAGACAAATCCTGTTTCAGATTTTTCACACATGATGCGAAGAAACTTATCTATTACGCTACTTTCTTCAGGTAAAAAGGTAGTCGCACAACAGTGACAGTAAAATAATAGAGTCAATAATAAATAAGTGAGTTTTCTAATCATAAGAGTACTTTAAAAATAAAAGATAGATCATCAATTTTTTTCTTACAAAAGTCTGCAAGTGGGCTAAATATTAAGAATTTATTAAGTTATTAGCAATTAAATAAATTAAATTAGATAATTAAAAAATTAATTAATATAAAATAATTAATTTAAATTAATTATAAAATAAGTATAAATTATAATAGAAATAAGAGAGGCTTTAAATTTTTTATTTACAGACTATCTAAAATCTGCTATGCCAAAGTTAATGGGACTCGCTAGGATAAGAGAAAAGTAAATAAGCAACTGTCAATTCTAATGGAGGTGAATATGTTAGGAACTGTATTAGTGATTATCTTAATTTTGATGTTAGTCGGTGCCTTTCCCGCTTGGCCTCATAGCATGGGCTGGGGATATGGTCCAAGTGGTGCGCTTAGCTTAGTTGTGATTGTGTTGATTATCATGATTTTAACTGGTAGATTGTAAAGTAAGAATGTGATTAAGCATATAGAAGGCTAACTTTTATCTTCTCAATAAAAGGTAAAGGCTAGCTTTCTTCGTTTTGTACGTTAGCTGCTACCGGTTCTGTTTGAACTAGCTGGGCTAATGAGATGTTAGTAGGGGATTCTGTTAGAGAAAACTCTAGTTGCTTAAAAGCCTCTTCATAATGGGTAAAATGACTCGATACTCGAGCAGGGTATCTTTCTATTGGGCTCTCTTCTAGTAGCTCCATGAGATCCATCAATTTAAGTTCACTCGGATTTTTGGCAATTAGAAAAAGATTTTGCCGATCTTGTACTAGAATACCCGATTCACATAGATTATCGACTACTGTTTTAATAATTGCCTTAGAAGCGCCTATTTCTTTGGTCAGTTCTGCTAAACTGACTAGGGAGTTTCCCTTCAAAAATTGTTCGGTACAATAGCTTACGATCCACAAACCTATTCTTTTTTTATTCAGTAACTGATGCGCCTGCTCATCAAAGGTTGGAGGAAACATCTCCATCTGATAGGTCAGTTCAGCACCTGCTAGCACGATGATCCAACTGGTATTCATCCAGACTAAAAAGAGAGGCAGAGCCGCAAAACTGCCATAAACAGTTCCATAAGTAGCCACGCCAAATTGAAAATAGATATAAGCCCATTCTACTACTTGATAAATGGTGCCGGCAATTAAACTGGCAATCAGAGCGTAGCGCCAAGGAATTTTTGTATTAGGGATAAAAATGTAAATAAAACTAAAGAGAATCCAATTGATCAACAAAGGAAAGGATTTAATTAGTAAAAAGATAAAAGTATTGATCGATTTAAATAAGATCGTATGGTCGAAGAGCTTACTGAGCTCGGCAATGCTGTAAACTGTCAGACTGCTAGAGATCACAAAGAAAATAGGGCAAAAGATGAGGATTGCAATGTAATCATTGATGCGGCGCGAGTAGGTGCGTTGTCTCTTAACTCCCCAAATGGCATTGAGAGATTGTTCGATATTGCTAAATAATTGAATGGATGTCCACAGCAAGCTAAGCAGACCAACACAGGCGATAATGCCACCATGTGTATTTTCTAATAACCGATGAGCAAAAGAGATCACGCGTTTGGCAATTTGAGGCTGCTCTAAAAAGCGTGCGGCTACCTCATTCTCTAAAAATTCCTCGAAGCCAAAACCTTTAGCTACGCCAAATGTGACAGCTAATAAGGGAATAATGGAAAGGAGAGAATAAAAAGTTAAGGCTGAAGCTTTATTGAAGCAATCATCTTTTATAAACCCTTGAGCTGCAGCTAAACAGACTTTATAAAAATGATTTAAAGTTATCGCAATTGAAAACTTTGCCTTAGTATGTTCACCCATTTAAAGATTTTTCCACTTTAAGTTAAAACAGTTTCATTTTGAGTGCTCCATAGATATTTTGCAAATGGTCAATCCATTTTTAAATTTAAATTAATAAATTGATAGCTTACAGTGAAAAGATGGCAATCTCAACGCATAAGGTTATTCTATGAGCCGACAAACAATTAATTTTGAGGGCAGGCTTGCACTAGATCAATCTGTTATCGATCAGGTAGAAGATTATTTAGATAAAAAAGAAACAAACTTAAGTTATACCTTACTCCAACTCTTACCTAGTGGGCCCATAGAAGAATCGCTTTCTTTAGTTCCTCCTAAAACTATTTATAAATTAAAATTATCGGAAAGTTTAGAAAGCTTTAGCAAACAACTACGCCAGCTCACACAAAATTCTGTAGTAGAAGAGCAGAAGGCTGACTTAGCCCAGTTATCTCAACGGTTAAATAAATCTCTCTGGATCTATTTGGAAGCCTTAGAAAATTGCACGACGGAATTATTTCAACAAATTGCTCAAATTGGCATCGTGGATTGGAAAATAGAACTAGCTGAAGTAGTTGAGACATTAAAAGAGGGACTCATTCATCGGTTAGATGATATGAGTTGGTGTCTAAAAAGATTAGAGAAGCAGTTAAAGGTTTATCGCAATAAGCAGGGAAATGATAGGGGCTTAATCAAACAATTATTTCTCTATTGGCAATCTTTTCTCGATCAGCAGTTAAAGATAAATTTAGAAAAATGTCAAAAATTTTTATTATTTCAGTTTCAAGAGTTTTCCATTCGCTATAAACGCTATGCTGAAATGATAACAGAAGTCGATATGTATTTGAAAAAGTTAATCCATTACAGCGTTTTGACTAGTCTTGATTCAGGAAAACAACAAAAATTAAAGAAAATAATGGCTCTTTTGCGTTTAAGCGCAATTAATCATCAATATAAAGTGATCTCCGCTAGAGAACCTCTTGAAGCTTTATCCTACACAGTCAATACAGAAGAAGCGATTCAGTTATTTAAAGAGTATTACCAAGCTATCAAAAATCATTTTTTTAAGTTATGTAAGAGTCATAAAGAAAATAAGAGTTTGACTAATGAAGAGAACTTAGAAAAAAAAGAGACCCTACTTCTCAAAAATGAACTTCATACGCTTAGTGCAACACTCCTTAAATATAAAGACTCATTAATTCAACTAGATCCCAATCCCTATGTGAGAGGAAAAATTGGATTTCCCGAAGGAGTAGCTGGCCAAGAGTCGCCAGCGAGTAAAAAACTATCTAAGTTAAATTACAGCGTTCAAGATCTCGATCACATTCTAGAAGATTTTGATCAAATAACTCAGGAGAAAGAGTTAAAAAGAGAAGTGACAATTCAAGAGGTAGAAAGTGAGATAGAACCCTTATTGCATGAAATCCAACAACCCTTAATTTCAAGAGTCTCCATGCAGCTACAGATGGAGAGGATCATTCAGCTGATAATGCAATTAGATGAACTGGTTAATCCTGATGAGCAAGTCGTGCATTATATAGGAAAGCTACTCGGAAAACTTATGAGAGCAGACTGGAAGTATCAAGTATTATTTAAAATGGCCTCTTTTCATCGCGTCTATCTCTTACACTCTGGTTTATTAGATAAAATAGAAGAGGTTTCTCATCTCAAACGTTTAAAAAAATTTAAACATCACTTGCAACAGATTCAGCAGTGGATAAAAAACTACGAAACAATAGGTCATACGCAAGAGATAGAGTGGGATATCAGCGATATGAAGGAGAGTTTACAAGATTTTTTAGCGCAGTCTCAGCGTTTGATCAATCAACAGGATCAATCAAATCGAGTTAAGCAACAGGAGATAGCCCAACAGTTAGTCGAATACCGCTACTTATTTGGAAATTTTTTCTCTCATCTAGATGCACACAAGATAGATCAGCGGCTGATGCGCCGCCAATTTTTATTTGTAAACTACTACTTTGAGTCTATCGAAAATCTACTAGAAGAGTAAAATTTTAAGTTAAAAAATTAAAGCTCTTTCAAAATTTGCTTGTATAGATGCTAAAAAAGAAAATTTTAGCAAATTAATAATTTTTTGAAAGAGGTCCAATTTACTTAAAAGAATAAGTCAAACAAACTAAAAAAAAATTCTGTCAAATTTACTTAGATTAAATGTCTTCACTGCTTTTAAATAGAGGATATTAGCCTCTTTCTAGGAAGATTAACTCATCTTTTTTCTAGGAAGATTAACTCATCTTTTGTACAGCTTTAGATATACTTTCAAAGGTTTACAATCGATTAACTAAAATGCACCTTTAGTTTCAAGATTATAGATTTCAATAAATCCTGGCATATCTTCATAACTGTAATTCCATATTTGATAGACACTAAGTATATTCAGTATTAAAAAAAGATTCTTTAAAACTGCAACTGCAATCAAGCTAACTTTGAGAGTTACGGCCAATGTAGCTATTGGTATAAGCGCCATGATAGTAGGCGTAAAATAAATAACTAAGGTTACTGCGAAAATTTTTGCAATCAATGTAGCCATTCTCCAAAGGACATGAGTTCTCTCTACTTTTTGGATTGCTTTCAAAGCAAATGGGTTATCAGTGTAGAGTTTAAGCTTGGCAATGCCAGCAATAGACTGTTGGCTTAATAAAGCGCCTTTATCGCCAAATAAGAACCAAAAGTAACTAGAATTGAATGCCTTTTTTAAACGTCGCTTTTTAGGTTCTGTATCAATAATCGCTACTTTGCCCTCTTGGGTAAAGTATAAGTTATTATAAGATAAGGCAGTGTAACCTAAAATAGATAATTCAGCTAAAGTCTTAGCTTGAATAGAGGTTAAACTACGCTGTTCAGCTCCATCATGTAAAGCTTTGGCTTGTCCCCCTGAAAGATTATCTTGTTTGAAGTTATATGCAATCTCGGTAGATGCTGGTTTTGCAACTTCCCTAGATAAGTTCATTTTTTCAGCTACGACATAAAATTTTTTTTCTTTCTCATGAAAATAAATAAATTTTTTAGGAACTGCTACATACTTATTTAAATCATTTTTGTTGAGATAGGAGCGTATTTTTTCAGCTTTTAGCACGCGATACAAGTGTGTGTCAGCAGTAGTTAACCTACCATCTGCATTTTGACCTTTAATTACATATTCCCCTCCATCCCAGATATAAGTACTTTTTAATGGTGTTAAGGATTCTTGTTGAAATTTAGCATCGATTGTGTCTTTTAGTTTGCTAGGACAATCACAAGTCAGATCACCAATTAAAAATCTTCGCAACTTAGTAGGAAGATTGCTAATACTAGGAGTTAACATATATACCCTTTATTATTTAACGCAAGTTGCGTATAACTAACCAAAACAAAAAATAGTTGAAGCAGCAATTATAAAAGTAATAATTTTTAGTTCAAAGCCATGAGCTAGGACAGCATGTATTTTTTTAGGCATCAAGTTTGTTATCATACTAAAAGTACCTTCGATAGTCCTCCGATGTGTCTTTAAATTAACGTAATCTTCTAGTTCATAAGACCTTTTGGAATTACTTTTGCGTTCAACGACCATTTTTATTCCTTCATTAAGTAACGCATCTTCCTAGTCATAATCTATATAAGCTGCATCTCCATACACTATACTTCCTTTTGGAAGACATCTTGGATCTAGAACCTTGAGAGCCGGCAGGTCATGCTCACTTCCAGGTGCAATGATCATTTTTAAAGGATGGCCCGATAAATTTGTAATTACGGTGGCTTTTACTCCATAAAAATAGCTTTTCTTGCTCGCATTATAACCTCGGAAATTTTCTGTGCTAAAAATGCGACATCTACTTATTCTAATGTTCATACAAACTGACACAGGAAAACTATCTACAATAAAATCGTTATCCATGTAACCGTAAGAACTATATAGATGACAAAACTCAAGCATGTTTTGCCAAACAGTATCAGGTATTAAGTGCATCCGCCTATTTAACCGGCTCTTACTTACCATTTTATTTATGTAGCCTGTTTCTTTAAGCATCTGTCTTGCTCTTTCTATATTGCCATAAAAGTAACGACTTGCAATAATTACTGTTGTCATCACCTCTGCATTACTCATTTTCTGATTAGGCCACTCTTTTCCTATAGCTTTAATCGATTTGATATAATCATCACATAAACAATAGATGGCAATAATCTGCTCATTCATAGCTTCTCTCCTTTAATGTATGTTGTAGTTAACTAACATCTTAAGGATGAGAAGCTTTTTTATTAATACTAATCTAACTCTTTTATCACTTTAGTTATACGCAACTTGAGTTATTTATATTATTGAAAACTAATAGTGAATTTAATAGTTTTCATGTTAAAAGTCAATTTATTAAAAATAATTTCTAATTGTAATATTCTTTGTGTAAAATCAAGTTAAAAAATTCTGCTTATTATATGTGATATTTTTTTGAAAAAAGAACATAATTTTCATAAGAGAGAAGCTAGGACTAATAGCAAATAATTACAATTTATGGCTTATATAAAGATTGTATAAAAAATAATAATTTAAAAATTTAATTATTTATGAGTGAATAAAAAAGCAGTAAAATAGTGAATATTCTGAGGAAATTAAGAATAAATTTTAATAGCTAAAAGGTAGAAATAGCAACTAAATTAGCAAAGCGACTCTCAAAATTTGCAGGCTCAAGATCACCTTTATAGGGGCCATAGGAAAGAGCAACAGTTTTGCCTTCTAGTAAGGAATTGACAATGTGATTGCAACTCTCATCCGATAGTAATAGACGTTGACCGCCCTCTAAAACAGTTGTAACTGCTAGATACTCTTGTTGATCTGTAGTGACTATTAAAAAGAGGGTAGCGTGCGAACGATTAGCTTCAAAATTGAAGAGATTGGCATACATTTTTAAACCTTCATAGCCATAATCTAATTCTATTTCCCACTTTCTAGTGGATTGACTAGCTAAGCTATAAAGCCTCCCTGAATTATAATAGCGACAAGGCGTAAGAGTTTTTTCAAGATGCCAAACTGAAAGAGAAGAGTGACAAGAAATTAAACAGAATAAAAAAGGACAAAAGAAAAAGGCCTTAACAGCCCTTTTCTTTACTAATTCTTTGACGCTCATTTCTAGTTGTGAGAATGAGTATGAGAATGAGAACCATGACCATGATGGCTGTTATTTTGAACAGCAACTGCTACTACCGCAACTACGGCTACAGCTCCTAAAGCAATAGCTGGAGCTAAACTAGGTACGCTTCTGGCTTCTTGATAACCATAACCACCCGCATCTGTGACGTACTCTTGAGCAGTTAAGTTTTGCGCTGAAGCGCCCATCATTGCTAGTAATGTTGCTAGAGCAACACCTTTTTTAAACATGTTCATTACGTACTCCTCTGTACAGTTGATATATTTTAATTTTTTAGATTTTTTTATGTTCTCTATGGTATGGCATAATTTCGTAAATAAATGCAATGGTTTTTTTAAAGCCTTTCTAATTGGACTTCAAGGCTTATTTTCAGACTTTAAACCTCTTTGTTAATGCGCAGCGAACGCAAAGAGTTAAAAAACTCTTTGTAAAACTTTGGAAACTCCTCTTTTAAAGCAGCCGCAGTTAAAATATAAACAGTTTGATCTTTGATGAGAATGACATGCATCAATCTTTCTGTGCCCCATTTTGACTTCGTATCGACTTGCGATAAACTAGCATCTCCAGCTTCTGTGCGAATCAGGCCGAGATCTTTCCACTCATCACCTCGATTTTCATTGATTACTTTCACAATTCTCAAATATTGCTTTAAAGTGCCAGAGAATCTCTCTATCGTTAGATTCATCGAAGGGGGATAATCTCTAGCGCCTTTGCCAACTACCATAATCTTCACATTGGGCAAAAGTGATTTAGGATCAGCTACTACCCAACCTGTTGGAGGCGTAAAAAGCACTGCGCCAGGTTCTTTTGCCAGAGTTGAAAAACTAGTTTGAAGAGCTTTTTCCTCTGCTGGAGACATGTTAGTTGCAGCTGATGAAAAAGATAAAAGTCCTAAGCTAAAGACATAAAAACTGCTAGTGTAAATTTTTAATCGATCGCGTAACATAATCTAACCTAAATTTTTATAGTGAACTGCCTATAGCCCAATTGCCAATATAACTTTGATTTAGCAGGTTCTAAACGCTATATAGGCATTGTATTTAGCATAGACAACAATTCTCAAGCAATTTAATTCTAATAAATAAAAAAATTAATCCTAATTAAGTTGATGATTAATTTAGTTCAAAAATAAATTTGGTTATTTTTTGTTATTTTTTATAAATCCCGTGACTTTATTAATATCTACTTGAAAAAAATACGCAAAAAGCGCCATCATAAAATTGATGTTGAATGCAGAAAATAAAACGCGTTAAACTACATTTAACTCTTGTTTAAAATAGCTATAACAAGAAAGTTTTAGCTAGTCACTTTAAGTCTGCTAAAACTTCAAAATTTATTGGAGAGTTCAAAATGAAAACAATCGATCAGGGCACACAAAAAATTCAGAAAATATGTGAGCTGTTAAAAAAAGAATCGATTGAACCTGCCAAAAAAGAGAGCGAAGCTTTAATAGTAGAAGCGCATGAAAAAGCACAAGATATTATTAAAGCAGCTGAAAAGCAAGCTGCTGAGTTAATCGAACAAGCTAAACAAGCCATGGACCAGGAGCGCATCATTTTTCAATCTACTCTTGTCCAAGCAGCGCGTCTTTCTATCGAATCCCTAAAGCAAGAGATTGAACAAAAAATTTTCAAACAACCCTTAGCTCAGCTAGTTAAAGAAGAGATGTCTCGCCCTCAAGTGATGGCTAAACTAATTGATGTCATTGTGTCTGCTATCGATAAAGAGGGCTTAAATGCGGATTTAGCCGTGACTATCTCGGAAAAGGTTGTGCCAGAAGAGATCACTACTTTATTGAATGCGCATACTTTAGAATTGCTAAAAGATAAACCTCTGTTGATCGGCGATTTTGCTAGTGGAATTAAAATTAAACTACTTAACAAAAATATTACAATCGATATGTCAGGTCAAGCTGTCATGGAGCTGTTAGCTAGCTATGCGCCCCAATTTCGCAAAACAATCTTTAATACTTAGGTAAAAGCTGATCAAGAAATATGATTACAAGAAAATATGATAATCGAGAAATATGACTAAATATTATTTTTTAGCAACTGCTTTGCCAGCTTTAGAAATAGGAAAAGCACCTGATATAGGCTTTAATGAGCTTGAGCTGTTGTTAAAAGAAAATTTAACAGAGTACGATTATCAAAAAGTCAGACTGTTGCGCGGCCTTTACGATATCAACAATCTACGCGCTTTTTGGAACAAAGAGCCTTTTGATAAATGGGGTAATCTCAATCAAAATACGTTAGAGGAAGTTTTATTAACTAAAGAAGCCCTTTTACCTCCTTATATTTTTGATTTTTTGAATGAATATGAAACGCGTGAAAAAAAAATAGAGCATTTTCCCTCTCTAACCACTCTCTACTTTGATAAGATGCAACAAGAGTCTTTGGGCTTTCTTAAAAAGTATGCCACTTTTGAGCGCAACTTGCGTTTAACTTTAACAGCTTTTAGAGCGCGTCAATTAAAACGAGATTTAGCTAAAGAACTTTATTATCACGATCCTCAAGAGGAGATCGTCGCGCAGTTATTAGCTCAAAAAGATAGTAAAACATTTGAACCGCCCGTAGGTTTTGAAGAATTAAAACCGCTAATAGAACAGTATTACCAAAAGCCGATTGAACTTGAAAAAGCTTTAGTGGAATACCGTCTTGAAAAATTAGATGAAATGGCTAGTCCCGATGTCTTTTCTATCGATCATATCTTGCTTTACGTTATTCGCTATATTTTTGTCGATAAGTGGATCCAGCTCGATAAAGAAAAAGGTATAGAAATTATAGATTTAATTGTGAAGGATATAACATGAGCAATTCACCCGGTAAAGCAGCAGAAAAGTTAGCTACAGGTCGCGTCATTAAAGCCTTTGGCAATTTGCTTCAGGTCAAGTTTGAGGGTCATATTCGCCAAGGCGAAGTAGCCATGGTTCATTTAAATGGCCTGCAGCTCAAAGCTGAAGTAATTGAGATTATAGGCAATGAAGCTAAAGTACAAGTTTATGAAGATACTAAAGGCATTCAGTACGATACACCTGTTGAATTCATGGAGGATCTTTTAGAGGCAGAGTTAGGACCTGGTTTGCTGACCTCTATTTTCGATGGTTTACAAAATCCCTTAGAAGAGTTAGCCGAGCAAAGAGGACTGTTTTTGCCACGCGGCATCTATCTCAATGCGCTCAATCGCCAGAAACATTGGGATTATCAACCTCTATTAAAAGTAGGAGCAGTTGTACACAGGGGAGATACTTTAGGAACTACTTTGGAAGGGCGTTTTCATCACCATATCATGGTTCCTTTTTCTCTTTATAGCCGCTACACGCTCACTTGGGTGATTACTTCCGGCGCTTACCCTGTCGATACGGTTATTGCCAAAGCAACCGATGAAGAGGGCCAAGAATATGATTTTACGATGATTCAGAAATGGCCCATTAAGAATAGCTTATCGGAAGGCGAGCGCATTAAACCCACTAAGATTATGGATACGGGTTTGCGCATTATCGATACGCAATTTCCCATCATGAAGGGAGGTACATTCTGTACGCCCGGACCTTTTGGAGCTGGAAAAACCGTCTTACAACATCATCTATCTAAATACTCCTCGGTCGACATTGTGATTGTCTGTGCTTGTGGAGAACGAGCAGGTGAAGTAGTAGAAGTCTTGCGCGAATTTCCCCATCTAATTGATCCACATACCGGGGAAACGTTGATGACGCGCACGGTGATTATTTGCAATACTTCATCGATGCCCGTCGCTGCTCGAGAATCTTCTATTTATATGGGCGTGACTATTGCTGAGTACTATCGCCAGATGGGTCTGGATGTTTTATTACTAGCAGACTCTACTTCGCGCTGGGCACAAGCCTTGAGAGAAATGTCAGGTCGATTAGAGGAGATTCCGGGTGAAGAAGCTTTTCCAGCTTACCTTGCTTCGCGCATTGCCGAATTTTATGAAAGATCGGGGGTGCTGAGGTTGAGAAATGGACAAACTGGTTCTGTGACTATTGGAGGAGCTGTTTCTCCGGCAGGAGGTAACTTTGAGGAGCCGGTCACGCAAGCGACGTTAGCCGTAGGTGGAGCCTTTTTAGGTCTTTCGCGCGAGAGATCAGATTCGCGGCGCTATCCAGCGATCGATCCTTTGATCTCTTGGTGTAAATATGGAGAAGAGGTCAATCGCGAATTAGAAAAACAGGTGCCAAAATGGGGTATAATGGTCAAAAGAGCCATGACTTTCTTGCGTCAAGGGGATGAAATTAGCAAAAGGATGGAAGTCGTAGGCGAAGAGGGCACTTCAGAACAAGATATGCTAACTTACTTAAAATCAGAACTGTACGATTTTAGCTATCTGCAGCAAAATGCCTTTGACAAAGAGGATGCCTATAGCCCGCTCGAGCGCCAAATCTCTTTATTTAAATTAATCAACCGCGTATTTGAAACCTCCTTTAAATTTGAAAATCACGATGAAGCTAGGCAATTTTTCCTAAACTTACAAAACCAGATTAAAAATATGAATTTTATGGCATCTAATAGTACGACTTATCAAAATGCCTGGGCTCATATTGAACAATTAATTAGCGATCAAGCGAGGTAAAGACCCTATGAAAAAGGTGTACGATAAAATTAATGATTTGCGTGGGAATCTGATTACGCTGACAGCTACTGGAGTAACCTTAGGGGAATTAGCGCGGATCGATAAGAAGGATGGGCGGAGTGTCTACGCGTCTGTCTTGCGAATTGAAGATGATCAAGTGACTTTACAAGTTTTTCAAAATACTAGGGGCATTTCTACAGAAGATAAAGTTACTTTTCTAAAGCGTCAGATTCAAGCTGTCTATGGAAATTCTTTGTTGGGCAGACGGTTAAATGGTACAGGCGCGCCGATTGATGGAGGGCCAGAGATTACTGGAGAGCCTTTAGATATAGGCGGTCCCTCTTTTAATCCTGTGAAGAGAATTGTGCCACGCGAAATGGTTAAAACTAATATTCCCATGATTGATGTATTTAACTGTCTCGTTAAATCTCAAAAAATTCCCATCTTTTCTATTCCCGGTGAGCCTTATAATCAACTTCTGATGCGGATTGCCAATCAAACAGATGCCGATGTAGTGGTCATTGGTGGGATGGGCTTAACTTTTAAAGAGTATCAAGCTTTTATTGACAATGCAGAAGAATCGGGTTCGATCAATAAAACCGTCATGTTTGTACATCGCGCTGTAGATCCAGCCGTCGAGTGTTTACTCGTGCCCGATATGGCCTTAGCCATTGCCGAAAAATTTGCCATCAATCATAAAAATGTTTTAGTTCTCTTAACGGATATGACAGCGTTTGCCGATGCGATCAAAGAGATCTCGATCACAATGGATCAAGTGCCCTCTAATCGCGGTTACCCAGGTTCTCTTTATTCCGATCTAGCAGCCCGTTATGAAAAAGCTGTCATGATTGAAGGCAGTGGCTCGATTACGATTATCGCAGTCACGACCATGCCAGGCGATGATATTACGCATCCCGTGCCTGACAATACGGGTTACATTACAGAAGGACAGTTTTATCTCCATCATGGTCGCATTGATCCGTTTGGCTCGCTTTCGCGTCTCAAGCAACAGGTCATCGGCAAGGTGACGAGAGAGGATCACGGCGATCTTGCCAATGCCATGATCAGGCTCTATGCCGAATCAAAAAAGGCACGAGAGAGACAAAGCATGGGTTTTAAAGTCTCGCGTTGGGATGAACAGCTCTTGCATTATTCCACTTTATTTGAAGAGCGCATGATGAATCTCGAAGTCAATCTTCCGATCGAGAAAGCATTGAATTTAGGCTGGAAAACACTAGCAGAATGTTTTCAAGCAATTCAGGTTGGGATCAAGGAAGCACTGGTCAATAAATATTGGCCTAAATAAAAATAGGTGGGCCATGGCTGAATTAAAATTTACAAAAAATGGCTTGAGGATTCAGCAGCAACGCTTAGGGCAGCTGCAAAAATATCTGCCTACCCTGCAATTAAAAAAAGCTCTACTACAAGCGGAAGTCCAAGAAGCACGGCAAGAGATTGGCAAGTTAGAAGAGGCTTATGCAGGTGAACATGACCAGATGGAACATTATAGTGCTTTGTTAACAGATGAAATTGCTTTAGATCCAAGAAAAGTAACAGAGATTGCCGAGATTAAAAAACATTATGAGAATATTGCCGGCGTAGAGGTGCCTTACTTTGAATCGTTAACCTTTGTCGATTTTCCCTATAATCTATTTAATACGCCTATTTGGGTCGATGGTGTCATTAGCGGGTTGAGGCAACTGATAGAAGCTAGAGTAAAAGTAGAAATTGCCAGAGAGAAAAAAAGAGCTTTGGAAGCTGAATTGCGCGAAGTTTCCATCCGGGTCAATCTGTTTGAAAAGATCCTCATTCCTCGTGCTTTAACTAATATTAAAAGAATTAGAGTTTTTTTGGGCGATCTGCAATTAGCCGCTGTCTCACAAGCTAAAGTAGCTAAAAATAAGATTGAAGAGCGCAAAGCTAGTGCAGAGGAAAAAAAGCAGCAAGTAGTGGGGTCCTATGCGTTATGATCTAAAAAAAATCCTATTTGTTGGCTTAAAAGAGGAGCGCGAGTCCTTTTTTGAACAAGCACAATCACTAGGTATTATCCACTTTATAGAAAATAAGGCGCTTTTAAAAGAGATCCCTCAAGCCATCCAAGCAATTACAGCAGCTATTAAAATTATACGCACGTTGCCTCTCACTGAACAGGAGGAGTTAGAAGATTACGCGCTAACCGATGCGATTGTAGAAGAAGTGTTAAAATTAAAGCAGGAAGCAGACAAACTTAGCAAAGAAAAGCGGTTGATTAAAATAGAGATGAGTCGCATTGAGATTTTTGGAGATTTTTCTTTAGAAGAGCTTCACAAGATTGAAAAAGAGATAGGCCGAAAGGCACACTTTTATTTTGCTAAGCAGGGCTATGAAGAAACGACTCTATTACCTGAAAATTTGATTTACGTGGATAGCGATCATGGCCTAGATTACTTCGTTGCTTTTGATAAACAGCCTCAAAGTTATCCTAAAATGATAGAAATGTTGATTGAACAACCATTAGGAGAGCTGCGCAAAAAAGCTAAACTGCTCAAAAATGCTCTGCATAAAACAGAGCAGCAGTTAAAATTTTATGCCAAATACAATACTTTTCTACACCATGCGCTCATTCAAAAATTAAATATTCACAATTTACAAACGACTAAAAATGCGATCTCCTGGCAGTTCGATCAGGCTCTATTTGTAATTGAAGGTTGGGTGCCTATCAATCAAGTAGACTCACTTCAACAGATGGTAAATGATCTCAATGTCCACATGGAAGAAATTGCTTATAAAGAGGATGAAGTACCCCCTACTTATTTAGAAAACGCAGGGATCAGCCGCTTAGGCGAAGATTTAGTCAATATTTACGATACGCCCTCAGCTGCTGATAAAGATCCCTCTTTATGGGTTTTGTTCTTTTTTGCTCTTTTCTTTGCTTTTATTATTGGCGATGGAGGGTATGGCTTAATCTTTTTAGGAGCAGCTCTCTATATACGCTATAAATATGCCCTTTCAAAAAGTAGCTTGCGCCTCGTTAATCTCGTTACCATTTTAGGCGCAGCTTGTATTGGTTGGGGCGTATTGACTACCTCTTTCTTTGGCGTTCCATTAGATATTGATAATCCTTTGAGAAAGATCTCGCTGACACAGTGGTTAGCTGAAAAAAAAGCAAGTTATCTCATCGAGAAAAAAGATGCCGAGTGGCAAGAGTGGATCAAAAAATTCCCTGATCTTAAAACAGTGTCTGATCCCCATCTTTTTTTAAAAGAGGGCAAAGTAGAAAAAGAGGGCAAAATCTCTTATGAGATTTTAGACCAATTTTCTAACCATATCTTATTTGAGCTGGCTATTTTAATTGGCGTCGTGCATCTCATGCTATCTTTGTTGCGCTATGTGAATCGCAATTTAGCTTCAGCTGGTTGGGTCTTATTTCTAATAGGGGCTTACCTCTACTTCCCCTATTTCTTACATGTTAACTCGATGATTCACTATGTGTTAGGAGTGAATCCCGAAGAGGGATCGCGCAATGGGCTGTACTTGATGTTTGGTGGAATGGGCCTAGCTACTGTGATTGCCCTAATCAAACATCGGTTACTCGGCTTATTAGAGCCCATGCAAGTCATTCAAATTTTTGCCGATACGATGTCCTATTTGCGTCTTTATGCTTTAGGCTTATCAGGAGCTATGCTGATCTCTACGATGAATGATTTAGCAGGCTCTGTGCATATCGTTTTTGGTATTGTGATTATTATTTTAGGCCATATCGTCAACATGGTGTTATGTGTCATGAGTGGGGTTATTCACGGGTTGCGTCTCAATTTTTTAGAGTGGTACCATTATAGTTTTGAAGGAGGTGGCAAGCCTTTTAACCCGTTGCGCAAATTAACAATAGATTAACTTTAATAGGAGAATAACATGGATATCGATATGGTCGGTCCAGCTTTGGTGTTGGGAATTAGTTCAATGGGTAGTTGTGTTGGGTGTTATATAGCTGGTGCGGCTTCCCATGCAGTCATGAGTCGCGTAGAAGAGGGGCATGGAAAATTTATCGGCATGGCAGCAGCTCCCTCTTCGCAATCGATTTATGGCTTTATTTTAATGATTCTCATGCGCAATGCGATTAGAGCAGGCACACTTTCGCCTGTCTCTGGGATTGTGATGGGTATTATCATTGGTATGGCTTTCTTTTTTTCTTCCGTTTTTCAAGCTAAAGTCTGTGCGACGGGAATTCAAGCGACCGCTAAACAACCTGCCATCTTTGGTAAATGTTTTGCAGCTGTTGGAATTATCGAATCCTTTGCGCTCTTTGCCTTCGTCTTTTCTATCTTAATCATGTAAAGCACAAATTGATTTCTAAGAAGGGTCATTATACTTAAAATAGTGATCTTTCTTTCTCTAAAATTATAACTTAAATTTTTTTTTATAACTTCATACCTAATTAAAAGTCGCACATGGTTTAAAAAAATTTTTAAAAATCCTACCTTTTACTAATTTTGTAACTCTTCACTCATTTTTTTCTTCAGTAAACTTAATTTTTCCTGTGCTAAGCCTGTTACCTGAGCAATTAAATCTTGATCAAGACCTTGTAAAATCATGGTCATTGCAATTTTTTCTCCTCCTTCTTCTCTACCTTTTTTCAAAGCGTGTTCCAGTTGTCTATTGGCTTGTTCCAGTTGTCTATTGGCTTGTTCCAGTTGTCTATTAGTTTGTTCGAGTTGTCTATCGGTTTGTTCGAGTTGTCTTTTGATTTGTTCGATTTTGTAATCTTCAGCAGCTTGATTATCTCTTAGGCGCTTTATTTCCTGCTCATAGGTGCGAAGCTCTGTTTCTGTCCAATTAAATTGATTAAGCTCCTCATAGGCTCGTTGAATCACTTGATCTGTTCCTATGACTTTGACTACGTCAGCTTCACTTGTTTTATCCGCATGCTTAAAGAAATAACACCACTTTTCTATGATGTTAGTTAGCAAGCTAATGTCTGTAATCTTGAACTTAGGTAGCTCAAGGAATGTAAAAGAGAAATCTTTCAAATCATGAGCATAAGTCTCTTTATCTAAGATGATATGATCAGACTTATAGAACACTTTATCGGGAAAAATAATGTTGTCACTAATCGCAATGAAGATGACTGCTTTTAAGTCGATGTATCTCGAGCCCTCCTCTTTGCCCTTATTCAATTGGCTAGAGTAGGCTTTAGCTGCATAGTATTGGGCTCTCTTTTCAAAACCTTGTTGAGGTGAAACTTGCATCTCTACAATAATTTGCGTGCCATTTTCATCTCGGCACATTACATCCACAATGCTTTGCTTTTTAGCTGCAATTTCTGGCACTTGAATCGTCGATAAGAAGGTCACCTCTTTTATCCGATTCGTACCCTTTAGCTCTAGCACATCATTGATAAAATGAATTAGAATATCTTTGTTCTTCTCACTGCCAAATATTCTTTTAAATGCGATATCGTTTTTTGGATCTAAAAATTTGCTGATAGTCATATTATAAAATATCTCAATTGCTTAAATCATTAGTTTATCAATTATTTTAACATAAAAGGATGCTAATAATCCAATCAATACATAAGAAAATTCTAAAGTTTTTTTGTTTTAGATAAGGACTTTTATATACCTAAATAAATATTTAAATTTTTCTATTTTAATCAGAATGGGTTTTTGCCTTTTTATCTTTGCTTGAAGAAAAGACAGAGAGGGCAGCTTTTTCAATGCGGCATTGGATGGATTCACAAGGAATGATCTCTCCATCTAAGGTCAGTATAGCTTCTGTTTGATGGGGAATGAAGCGAAACATCTTTGTTTTTACCTGTTTGACTTCGGGTAATAAGAGGTAATTACCCGATTCTAGACCCCATAATAAAAAAAACAATGTCCATCTAGATGTATTCATCACATAAGTTAAATAAATATACCCATCATCTAATTTAGCCTCTGGAGCTGTAAAGGCATTATAGGAGCAATGCGTCGTTCTGCACGGAAAAATAAGAGTAAAATTTCCTTTAATTTCGACAAATTGGCGAGGTAAAGGTTGATTAAGAGCTGGCCATGCTATCTCTTTTTCCTGTTCGGGTAGATAGCTGAGAGTAGCGGCATAACTTTTAGCTTCACATAAATTTTTAATAGCGCCTAACATAAAACGCTGACCTCCTAGGCAGCGGCAGCTTTCTGAATCGATATCGAGATCAGCTAAAAGTCCAAAACTCAAAGATAAAAAGCCCCAACGTGTAGTCGTAGCTGAACGAATTTCTATCAAATCCATTTGACTCGTTTGCCCTGTAGCAATCATTTCAGCTGCTTGTTCAATTCCATAAGGACGTCCATTTAAATAGAGTAGACTCATGGCTAAACCATTGCCGCTGCCACAAGGAATATGACCAATAGGGACTTGACTCGCATCAGGATGATAATTATTTCTTTTTAAGCCCGTCACAATTTCAGCTACAATTCCATCGCCGCCTACTCCAATGATGCCTCCATACTCTTCTAAATTAGCATGTGTTTCGATGAGCTTAGCACCATGTCCCGCTTGTTCGGTGACGACTACTTCAAGATCTAATCTTTCTTTCCACAACGGCAGGACTTTTTGCTCAAATTGCTCTTTAGCCTTTCCTGCTCCACTAAAAGGATTGATGATGACGAGTAATTTTTTTAAAGGAAAGGGTTTTTCTAACTGTCGATTAGTAGAAAAGGAGAGAGAGGAACAAGAAGAATAGGAAGAAGAAGAAGAAGCTTGGATCACAATTTTTTTCCCTGAATAAAAATTTAGTTAAATAGTCTCTATCCTATATAGCTTTAGCTCATCTTTGGTCTACACTTATTTAATAGTAATTCTGCTAATAGAGAGGGCGAGAGGCCTGCAGCTGCATAATCACTAATAGAAACTTGGCGGAAGCATTTCTTTCGGCGTTTTTCAAAACGGTTTAAAATTAGAGTTTTAATTGAGTCGACAGACAAAGAATTTTTTTCTGTTTTAATTTTTAGGGGACTCATTTTATTGAATTGATGAAAGATACTAACTGTATGCAGAATACGCGTGCTAAATTCTGAACAGATCATAGATTTGGGCTGTTGGTAGCGATCTTTTATCGTGTCTCCTTGAATGAGATTACTGGCTGCTCTAGCCATCGAATCTATTTTGCGTGAAGGATTTTTTAGCCGGTCAATGATAGATAGGAAAAGAGCTTGTTTAAAATGATAAGCTGGGACTTCATGGTAAGACTTTTGTCGATGAAAAAGGTGTTTTTCATTAATTGTACCATGACGAGCAAGGCTATAGATCATTTCAGCTTTAGCAACAGGAGGGATAAAAACGAGCAGATGACTATAATTATCTTCATTTAATTTCCAGACCTTAGTGCGTAAACCAGTTTCACCAGCTTCTGCTATCCAAATAGATTTTTGTAAATCTTTTTTAGGAGTTAGATAGTGCTTTCTCAGTCGATTAATCTCTTCTTGCAAACGCTTTTTTTCTCTTCTGAGCGAAAACCAAGTGAGAGGATTATAACCATATTGAAGTTGCTCAAGTAGCCTTTCTTTTTTATTTTTTAGCTGCTTAAAATTTTTTCTTTCCTTTACTGTATAGACACTTCCTAAGAAAAAAGAGTGCATGATATCGACTTTATTGATGTGAAAAGATAGGGGGATCTCTTTTCCTTGAATGTAGTGTTTGGTAAGGACTCTACTATTTAATTCATCTAGAGCACGCTTAGCTTTAATGCCAAACCAATGAGAAAAAAGTTGTAGACAATGAATCAAGTGATAGCGCCAAGGTCTGTCAAATCCACGCCTATTATTAACTCCAAAAGCAATCGCTCCTTTTAAGCTATTATGCTTAAATTTATCCTCTAATGGACCCCAGCCTGTTTGCATCTCTTTTTCAGTTAGGACATAGAGTTCCCAAGGGTGTTGATTGGGGTCTGACTGTTGATTGACTGAATTCATAGATGGGATTCCAAAAATTTTAAAGCTTGAGTTTTCTTCCAAAAACGAGTTGCAAATGTGCAAAAAATAGGGTATGCTACTTGTTTAAGCAACAATTTTCTAAATTTTTTTTAATATAATCAGATGAATTACTCGTATCAAGCAGAAAATAATTTTTCTTCAGCTTCTCCTGTAGTCCTAAAAATGGGCAAAGAAAAAGCGATTGTCAATCGGCACCATTGGATTTTCTCAGGAGCTGTGGCTTCTTTGCCAGCTTTTGAAAATGGAGCTCTTTTACCCGTGCAAACACATCAGGGTCAACACCTAGGATGGGGTTACTTTAATCGCAAAGCCTCGATCATTGGTAGGATGCTAAGTTTTGGTACGGAACTTCCTTTGGCGGCTATTCGCCTACAATTAGAAAAAGCTGCTCATTGGCGTGCCATCTATTTCAAAAATACGCAAACAGATAGTTACCGTTTGATCAATGGAGAGGGAGATGGCCTACCCGGCTTAGTTGTAGATAAATATGGCGATGCACTCGTTATACAAATCTCTACTTTGGGCATGGATCTCTTACGTCCTATCTTAATCCCTTTATTAGATGAAATCTTTAAACCTCGCCTCATCTATGAAAAATCCACAATGGCTATCCGCAAAGAGGAGGGGCTCAGTCATTTTCAGCAAGTACATAAAGGCCAATTATCCAGTGAGTTAGTGATCAAAGAGAATGGCTTGCAATTTTTAGTTTCCCTAGAAGAAGGGCAGAAAACTGGCTTTTTTCTCGATCATCGCGCAATGCGCCAGCAAATTAAAGGCTTAGCTAGCGAGCGTTGTGTATTAAATTGCTTTGCTTATACAGGTGGATTTAGTGTCTATGCAGCTGCAGGAGGGGCCTGCCAAGTCGATGCAGTCGATATTTCTGAGAAAGCGCTAGAGTATGCTAAACGCCAAACCCTGTTAAATCATTTTGCAATCCCTCATTACTATTTTGCACAGGATGTGTTTAACTTCTTGCGCACGCAAGATTTAAAAAAATATAATTTAATTATTTTAGATCCGCCAGCTTTTGCTAAAAAACAAAAAGACGTGATTCCAGCTTGTCGAGGTTATAAAGATATCAATCGATTAGCTATTCAAAAAATAGCGCCTCATTCGCTAATGCTTACTAGTTCCTGCTCCTATTTTATCGAGGAAAGCCTTTTTCAAAAAGTTATCTTTCAAGCAGCTCTAGAAGCTAAACGCGAAGTTAAAATCTTAGGTAGACATCAACTAGCCGCCGATCATCCCATTAACCTTTATCATCCAGAGAGTCAGTATCTTAAAAGCTTATTACTCTACATTGAGTAGGAAGGAAAAAGAAAGAGATGCCTATCTTTACTAAAGAGAGCTTAGAAAATTTGCGGCAACGGATTGATCTTGTCGATGTGTTATCTTCTCATTTAGATTTGAAGCGCACCGGAGCTAGCTATAAAGCTCTTTGTCCTTTTCACGATGAACGCACACCCTCTTTTATGCTACAAAAAGGCGATAAGCATTACCACTGTTTTGGTTGTGGCGCGCATGGAGATGCAGTCAGCTTTTTAACAACTCATTTGAAATTAAATTTTTCAGAAGCCATCGAAAATTTAGCGCAACGCTATCACATTCATCTCGAAACGACAGAAGGTTCAGCAGAAAATAAAGGACCTCAAAAAGCTCTTTTAAAAGAAGCTTTAATACAAGCAGCGCGTTTTTATCACTTTTTTCTGTTACATACAGCAGAGGGACATCAAGCCTTAGACTATCTCTTTAAAAGGGGACTAACTCTAGATTTTATTCAGCATTTTCAATTGGGCCTAGCTCCTAAGATTCCTGGCCTCTTTAGACAAGTGATGTATAGTAAATTCATTAAAAATGAAACCCTGTTAGAAGCGGGGCTTTTGACTCAGAAAGAGAACAATAAACGCGATTTTTTCTATGACCGTATCCTCTTTCCCATTCGCGATGGTTTGGGTTCTATTATTGGCTTTTCCGGACGCAAATATAAAGAGGACACTTTTGGTGGTAAATATGTCAATACACCAGAAACAGTTCTGTTTAAAAAATCGCGCCTGCTCTTTGGATTAAATTATGTGCGCCGCCGCATTGCTAAAGAGCGTCAAGCCATTATTGTCGAAGGACAAATCGATGCCTTGAGCTTGATCTATCGTGGATTTAATATTACGGTAGCTGGCCAAGGGACAGCC
This sequence comes from Parachlamydiaceae bacterium, assembly GCA_965200675.1. Classification (GTDB taxonomy): domain Bacteria; phylum Chlamydiota; class Chlamydiia; order Chlamydiales; family Parachlamydiaceae; genus CBDAUP01. Next base: position 1,179,465 of record CBDAUP010000002.1, read on the forward strand.
TTTGGTGAGGGACATGCTAAAGAACTGATGAATCTCGGCGTGCAGAAAGTTTATTTAGCTTTAGATCATGATGAAGCTGGACGCGAAGCGACTAAAAAAATTGGTCATCTCTTTCAAAAAGAGGGCATTGAGATCCGCGTTATTAATTTGCCTATTAACAAAGATCCCGATAGTTTTTTACAAGAGCAGGGCAGTGAGGCTTTTTTAAAGTTAATGGAAGAGAGTCAAGATTATTTAACTTTTCTAGTGGCCCATGAAGCTAAACGGATCAATCATGATTCTCCTTCGGGCAAGAATGAGTTAGTGCAACTGATTGCCAAGCAAATTAGAGAATGGAATCACGAAGTGATGCGTTATGAGAGTTTGCGTCAACTAGCTCACTTAACACAAGTACCCGAATCCTTAATTCTCAATGATCAGACAGGTCAGCCCAGTCTTTATATTCGCAAAGTAGGCACGGCAGGCCTACCGACAATTGATCCCGACCGAATTTTAGAAACAGATTTTTTGCGCCTTTTATTAGCTAGAGCGGAAATAGAGCCTGCTACTTTTGAAATTGCTTTGCTTAATATTCAACCCACTCTCTTTCGTACGGCTGTCTGCCAGGCTTTCTACCAAGTTTGTATGGAAGAGAGAAAAAAACAGGTAGCAGAAGGAACGTCAAATCAGCCCTATGCTAAAGATCTACTCTCTGTATTGATGCTAGTCGATCATGCAGACTGTCAACTTCTAATCGATGAGATCATACAGAAGAAAGTTAGTAAAGAGCGTCAAGAAGCGCAATTTTATGAGACGATTCAAAAGCTATTAGATCGCCATTGGATGCAACAAAGAGAAGAGGTCAAAATGAAAATTCAAAGTGGCCAAGCTTCAGATGAAGAGGTGAGTAATCTAGTTAAAGAGTTTGATAGGCTGCGTGCTAATCCTCCTAAAGTAAAAAAATCTCTTTAAATAGACTTTTGATTAATCAGTATGCGGTCTGTAGTCGAGCTTTTCGGCTAGTCGATTTTTAATTCTTACAGTATTCCATATAGTATTTCTTACTGTGCCCCTAAAAATTGCCGTGATTGCTGGGACAACGAATAAAATTAAACTTAAAATCAACCAAACAGCAGGTTCTTTCAATGGAATAGCAAATTTTTTTTTGAATAAGAAATTTGAAACAAAAGGAACATGAATAATCAAAATAAATACAAGTGCAGTATAGATTGTCGTTCTTAATAGTTTTTTTATTCCATGTTTTACCTCTTCATAAGCTATTTTCAATGTCTCTTTTAATGAGATAGAGACAATAGCCCTACTTTTACATAAAGGGCAAGATGTATGATTTTTAAGCCACGGCGTGACACAGGCTTCGTGAAAGATATGCCTACATTTTAGAAGCAAGCAAGTATTGGACTGATCTTCTACATAATTCTCTAAACAAATAGAGCAATTGATAGAAGAATAAGTCAGAGAATTCATATGAATATCTTTAATTTTTTAAGACTTGTATTTTACTAAAATCTAATAAGTGTTCAAAAAGTTGAAAGACTTGTTGCAGTAAGCTAATGCGATTATGGCACAAGTTAAGATCATCAGCCTTGATTTTGACTGTTTTAAATAAGCTAGCTAATGCTGGCTGCAACTTAGCTAAGAGCTCATAAGCTGCCAAATAATTTTTAAGAGCTAGCTCTTTTTTAAAAGAGAGTTGAATATGACTGAGCAATTCATAGAGCTCTTTTTCAGCCAGTTCTTGTAAAAGAGCAACGGAGAAAGGATAAAGGGGACTATGTTCAATTTGTCCTTTAGCTCGCTTATAAACTTCATGCAACAGAGAAAAATTTTGATCGGAAAGACGAAAATGATGGAGGGCTTGTAAGCGACAGTTTACAGCGTAGAGATCATCAAACCCGCTAGCATAACAGGCTTCAATCTCATCTTTAGCTAGGCCTAATTCCTGAAAAACAGTTTTAGCTCGCAAGGCTATGAATGCGCTAATTTCATCAATTAAGAGAACTTGCTGTTCATGTTTTACTTGAGGATAGGTAGCAAGTAGAGCCTCCTGCAAGATTTTTCTTAGGGAAAAAGAGTACTTTTCTTGAAGGACAATTTTAATTAAGCCCAGTGCTTGACGCCGCAAAGCGTAAGGGTCACTAGAGGAAGTCGGTTTTAAACCAGCTACAAAACAGCCTAAGAGATTATCGATTTTATCGGCTAAACTCAAGATAAGACCTGTTGCTGTCGTTGGTAACTCTCTATTTTCTCCAAGGGGCATCCATTGCTCCTCAATTGCTAAAGCTACTTCTCTTTCTTCTCCTTGGGCTAAGGCATAATAACGGCCAATTACACCCTGTAACTCGGGAAATTCAAAGACCATTTCAGAAGCAAGGTCAGCTTTGGAGAGTAAAGCAGCGCGTTGGACTAAACTAGCAGAACTAATCCCCAATAATTGTTGTAAGAGGGTACTATTTTTAATCAGTCGCTCGACTTTATGATAGACACTCCCTAACTCTTTTTGAAAAGTCATCTGTTTGAGCTTTTCATTATACGTTTCCAACGGTTTTTTTAGGCCTTGTTCATACAGGAAAACCCCATCGCTTAAACGAGGCGAGAGAGCTTTTTGATTGCCACGCCGCACAGCTTCAGTCGGAACCATGTTAGCCGTAATCACAAATAAATTTTTTAGATTCCCTGCTAAATCGCTAACTGGAAAATACTTTTGGTGTTCGACCATTTCCGATATTAATACTTCGCGAGGAGCTTGTAGAAATTCAGCCGCAAAGGTCGCCGTGGTGAGAAAAGGCCACTCGACTAAATTCACTACTTGTGGAATGACCTGCTCACAAGCCAAAATTTTACATTGAGATTGCTGCTCTAGTTCTGTTAATTGCGCTAAAATGCTTTGTTTGCGCTCCTCTTGATCGACCATCACGTGATGTTCTTTGATCAGGGTAAAATAATCTCTAGCTTGCGGGATTTCAAATGAATTAGGGTTTAATTGGCGGTGGCCATAGGAATGACGATCTGCTCGTAAAGGACCTACTTCAAAAGGAATGACTTGTGTACCTAGTAGAGCCACTAACCAGCGCAAAGGCCTAGCATAAGAGATATCTAAATCGGCCCAACGCATTTTTTTTGGGAATTCTAGTGCCAAAATAAGAGGACCCAGTGCCTGAGAGAGGATCGCAACAGTTGATTTGCTAGATGATTCAAGGTTAGCATAGAGATAAGTACTCTCTTTGACCTGACGCATGGAAAAAATAGGGGAGAGACCCTCTTTAAGATCAGTTAAAGTAGGGGCAGAAAGATGAAGGGAACGGAAAAAACCTTCACCTGCAGGTTTTAAGCTACCTTCAGCTGTGTAAATCTGGTCTAAAGTAGGACCGCGTTTTTCTATTTTTTGCGGAGCAACTGTTAAAGCCATTTGGGTGATAAAGGCCACTAGCCGACGCGGCGTACCGACAACTTTAAGAGAGTGAAAAGCAATGCCTTCTTTTTCTAAAAGATGGCGCAAACTTTTTTCTAACAGCCGACAACCGAGTGGCACAAAACTAGCCGGTAGCTCTTCCGATCCAATCTCTAATAAAAAATCCTCATGGGTGAGGGTGTTAGCAGCGAGAGTAGCCTCAGTGAAGTTAGAAGAAGCCTCTTTCATAGGCAGTAGAGGAGTTAAAGTCGTTTTAAGAAGAGGATAACCCTGTTCTTGACGACTAGCTAGATAGCAAGCAGCAATAGCACACGCTAAATCTCTCAAACGCGTGATATAACCAGTGCGTTCCGTCACTGAAATAACGCCTCTTGCATCTAATAGATTAAACGCATGTGAGGCTTTCATCACAAAATCATAAGCGGGTAGCGGGTAATTGTTAGCAATGAGCTGTTGAGCTTCCCGTTCATAATCTTCAAAATGCCGTAACCACATAGCTGTATTAGCTAGGTCGAAATTGTAATGGCTCCATTCTACTTCGCTGCGATGATAGATATCGCCATAAGTTAAGGTATCATTATAGCGAATGTCGAATAGACTATCCACTTTTTGAAGATGAACGGCTAATCGTTCTAAACCATACGTCACTTCACCAGTAATGGGCTTTAAACTCATGCCCGCTACATTTTGAAAATAGGTAAATTGAGTAACCTCCATACCATCCATCCAGACTTCCCAGCCAAGACCCCAAGCTCCTAGCGTTGGGGCTTCCCAATCATCATGCACAAAGCGCATGTCATGCTCTTTTAAGTTGAAGCCGATGGCTTCTAGAGATTGCAAACAAAGATCTTGAATATTAGGAGGAGAGGGCTTGAGAATTACTTGGCATTGAAAATAATGTTGCAAGCGGTTGGGATTTGTCCCATAACGGCCATCTGTCGGGCGACGACAAGGTTCAATATAAAAAGCCTTATAGGGTTCAGGCCCTAAACTACGCAAAAAAGTAGCTGGATTAAAAGTACCCGCTCCTACTTCTAAATCATAACCATGATGAATGGCACAGCCCTGCTCTGCCCAGAAAGCTTCCAGTTTTTGTAGCATCTGCTGAAAAGTAAAAACCATAGCGACCCCGTCTAGGCTTAAGACTAAATTAAAAAGATAGAGGAAGGATCGTCCATTTGGCTTTTTTTCGCAATTCTAAAAATTTAAGTAGTAGTCTGGCGATTAATATAGAGAGGAATAGAGTTAGCAACAAGTAGCTTTCTCTTCTTCTTTTTTCGGCAGCCGCAAGAAAGTAGAGAATCGGAAGAATCGCTTAAGGGTGTTAAAGACTGAGAATCAAAAAAATAAGAGGGTAAATAAGAAGGTAAATAGCTAGTAGCCTTTTGTTCAATGTAGCTCGTTGTCAAAATACTAAGTATTACAAAAGAGAGGTAAAAGAGATTTTTAAACATAAATAGTAAACCTTAGGGTTAAAGATAAATAGTTTTAAAAGGAACTCAAAAAATTTTTATTACGACTTTATTTTAGGAGATAATCAAAATTATTTAAAAAATTCTAAAATCTGTCAAGCTTTAGATAGATCATTAATTTAATCTCTTAACATAAGAGATCTAGAGCTAGCCAAATAATAAACTTTTTGATAAGCTAGTTGTTAGATTTCTTTTAAAACTTCAGTTACTTGCTAAATTCCGGCTTTATTTAAGCAAAGCGCACTTTAAGAAAAGCCTAACATCAAATAAGGTTTAAATTAAGATTATATGCTTGAATTCTGTGGTCTCTCTTATGAGGAATTAGTCACTTGGTTAGAAGATAATCAGGAAAAATCCTATCATGCACGTCAAATTTTTAGTTGGGTTTATGAAAAAGGGGTTAAAAATTGGGACGAGATGACCAATTTGAGTCGCGAATTGCGTCAAAAACTAGCCGGTGGTTTGCTGTTTCCCTTTATTGAATTGACAAAGATAACTCCTTCGCAAGATGGGGAAACAGTCAAATTCTTATGGAAGTTGCGCGATGGCAATTTAGTCGAATCAGTGCTGATCGGTTCGGGTGCTAGAAGAACAGTTTGTGTCTCTTGTCAAGTAGGCTGCCCTGCTAAATGTGCTTTTTGTGCTTCTGGTAAACAGGGTTTCATGCGTAACTTGCGGCCAAGCGAAATTGTAGAACAAGTTGTGCACATCAATGCTTGGTTGATGGCTCAAGGAAGACGCGTCTCGCATGTCGTTTACATGGGTATGGGCGAACCCTTTAAAAATTACGATGCTGTCATTCAGTCGGTGCGTCTACTCTGCAATCCTCAGGGTTTGAATATCTCTCAGCGACGCATCACTGTTTCTACTGTAGGCATTATTGAAGGGATTCGGCGCTTTACAGAAGAGGATCTCAAAATCAGTTTAGTCTTGTCTCTCCATGCACCCAATCAGCACATCCGCCAAAAGATTATTCCCTATGCGCGCAAATATCCTTTAGAACAGATTATGGTAGCCATGGAGGAGTATGCTAAAAAAACACGTCGCGATGTGACGTATGAATACACGTTAATTGAAGGAATTAATGATCATCCCGATCATGCTTTTGAATTAGCCCATCTTTTAAAAGGCAAGCAGTGTACTGTTAATTTGATTCCTTATAACCCAGTACAGGGCATCAAACTTAAACGCCCTGATCAGAAGAAAATTAAACACTTTCGCAGTGTGCTATTTGGTTGTAAGATTGTCAATACATGTCGCTATACTAAAGGAGATGATGTGGCGGCAGCTTGTGGGCAGTTAGCCATGCAAGAGAAACTCAAGATGAGCACAGCTTCTATCGAATCAGCTGCTAGCAGCTAGTTCTGATCGTCTATTTCCATCGAATGGACAGATGGATTTAATTGGTACTGATCTCTTAAAATAAAGGTGCTAGTATGACCATTAAGCCTTTATCTCCTTTTGTCTTCCAATCGGCTAACTTTCCCACTTCTCCCGGCGTCTACATGATGAAAGGAGAAAAGGGAAGTATCCTGTACATTGGCAAAGCTAAAGATTTGCGCGCGCGTCTCAAGCAATACTTCATGGCAGGCGGAGATGGCCGTCGCATTATTCCCTTTTTAATTTCTAAAGTACAAGAAGTAGAAACGATTCTGGTTCAATCGGAAAAAGAAGCCCTTTTATTAGAAAATAATCTAATTAAACAGCATCAACCTAAATACAATGCTTTACTAAAAGATGATAAGACGTATATTGCGTTGAAAATAGCTACTAAAATGGCTTGGCCTAAGATTGAACTAATCCGTTACCGCCACAAACCGGCAGCCGATAGCCTCTATTTTGGTCCCTATACTAGCGCTTATGCAGCTTATAGTACCTTAGATCTTTTACATCGCCTTTTTCCCTTACGCCAATGTTCCAATCAAGAGTTTGCCAGACGCACGAGGCCTTGTATTTTATATGATATGAAACGCTGTCTTGGACCTTGCGTCAATAAATGTACAAAAGAGGAATATGATCAGTTGGTAGATAAAACAGTCAAATTTCTAAAAGGGCAAGACAAAATGGTAGTGAAAGATCTCCAACAGGAGATGCAACGAGCCGCGGAAGCGTTGGAATTTGAAAAAGCAGGCGCTATTTTAAAAAAAATTAAACAAATTGAAAAGACCGTTGAAGCGCAGCATGTCGATAAACCTTTAGGCATCGATACCGATGTATTGGCTATTTATCGTCAAGGAGAGGAGGTTATCTTAAGTCAACTGCTGATACGCAGTGGAAAATTAATGGGCTCACACCATTACGATTTTGCTAATATTGCTGAAGATGATTCAGAACTTTTCGAAACATTTTTATTGCAACACTACACTAAATTACAAGCAATTCCCCATGAAATCATCTTGCCGCTAGCCTTGGAGGCTAAAGATATGTTAGCAGAGCTTCTATCGGTCGGTAAGAAACGCAAGGTGATGCTACTTACGCCGCAAAAAGGGGAAAAGCGCAAATTGATCGAGATGGCAGTTGCTAATGCAGAATCTGCTTTTAAACAAAGAAAGGATAAAACCGCTATCTTAGAAAAGACACTGCTCGAAATGCAAGAGAGCTTACACTTAATCAACTATCCTAAAAGGATCGAGTGTTTTGATAACTCTAATATTTCCGGTACAGAACCTGTGTCTGCCATGATTACCTTTACAAATGGATTAAAAGACAAAAGCCATTACCGCAAATATAAGATTAAAAGCGTAGCAGGGCCCGATGATTATGCTACCATGCAAGAAGTATTGACTAGGCGTTATAAAAAAGGCAAAGAGGAGAATGATCTACCCGATTTATTAGTGATAGATGGCGGAAAAGGGCATCTCAATGTAGCTCTTAAAGTATTAGCTGAGCAAAACATCATTACGATAGATGTGATTAGCGTCGCAAAAGAACAGGGACGCCATGATAAAGGCATAACAGCTGAACAGGTGTTTTTGCCGCATGCAAAAGAAGCAATCCTATTGAAGCACACGTCGCCTATCCTGTTTTTATTACAGCAGTTGCGCGATGAAGCACACCGCTTTGCTTTAACTTTTCACCGTGGAAGGCGCAGCAAAAATTTGATAAAAACAGCTTTAGAAGATATTCCAGGCATTGGGCCTACAAAAGGCAAAGCGTTACTTCGCCATTTTGGTAGCGTTAAAAAGATAGCAGAAGCATCGGAAGAGCAGTTATTGCAGGTACCAGGTATCAACCAAGCTAACATTAAAGCTTTGCTAACCTTTATCCATCCCATTAAATAGACCTAAATCAATCCTTAATTTAAAAATCCTATTGAATAAAATAGCTTGATTCGTCTATGCTGCTCTTTTCTAAAGAGTATGACCGGGGTATTAGCTCAGTTGGTTAGAGCGCCACGTTGACATCGTGGAGGTCGGCTGTTCGAGTCAGCTATATCCCAATCTTTGACTATCTGCTTAACCTATTAATTTCTTTCTATTCTTTTTTAATTGATGATAAAAACTTATAATGAATCCTGATTTATCTAATTTCACTTCATCTAACTTTAGCTCATCTAATTTTATCTCATCTAACCTGATTGCCTCTCAGGTGGTAGCAGCTGTCATTTGTCAATTATTTCCCAATGCGCAGTTGGTCAATTTTTATGCAAGTGTGACGCAATTTAGCTGTGATTTTACTCTTGCTTATCCTATCGATCATCAAGCTATTTCTTTAATAGAAGAGGCCATCAGAGGGCTGATTAAAAGTGACTCTCCTATTAAAATTGTGGAGATGATGAATCAAAATGCCGCAGCTTACCTCGACCATCATGGTCAATCTTTTGCAGCAGAGCAAGTTTTAGAGGCGAGCAGCAATACTGTGCACTTAATTGAATTGGCAGGCTTTCACGGGTACTTGCCCATGGCTGAAAGAGTAAATTTGCCGACATCCATTCAAGAAGTTGGCGTCATAAAAATTGTCGAGCTTACTTGTCATCCCAATTTTTTTCAAGGTTTAGAACAGCTTTCAATTGTGCGTTTTGAAGGAATTAGAGCTCAAGATAATCGCGATTTAAAAGCTAAACATAAACAATTTAAGCGAGCTAAAGAAAAAGATCATCGCCATCAAATCCAGCAGCTGGGACTATGTTTACCCATGCAAATGGGCACCTGTTGGTTGCCAAAAGGCCTAGCTCTGCGCGATAATCTAATCAAATCATGGCAAAATTTAATTAAAGTCCAAGGATTTAAACAGCTGTCGATGCCGCCTTGGCAACCTTGTCATCAGTCTAGCTCTTTAGTGACTATGGAATGGCAGGGAAAAGAGTATCAGCCCTTTTCTTCTCGCCATAGTGCGTATACTGCTCTTTTTACGACTCATCATGCTACTTCCGCCCAACCTACACGCTTTGCCGAAATTTATGAAAAATGGCAACCACTGCCTACTTCGCTTGAGAGAGGCTTGCTCAATACTTCATTTTACACAACCGATAGGTTATATACATTTTGTAGAGAAGAGCAAGTTTTGAAAGAGCTAATTTCTTACTTGCAATTCATTAATGAATTTATTAAGATAGTAGGTTTTGAATGCCAATGGATTTTAGTGACAGCACGCGGTTCTAGAACTGAGCATTATGCAACTAATCATAGTGATAAGGCTAAAGATAAGGACTGCATAACCGGTACCTTAAAACAATGGCAACAAAGTACTGCTTGGCTAACCGAAGCTGCCAAACTATGCGATTTAGAATTAAATTTTGATGCTAATCAAACAGCAGCCAAAGGCCCTTTATTAAGTTGCTTACTGTTTGATGGATATGGTCAACCTTGGCAAGGGGCTTTTTTAGGTATCGATTGGCGGGAAAAAGATAGGCAGTTACGCCTCTATCCAGGTGTTATAGCTATAGAGGGCTCGCTATGGGGTTCTTTAGAACGTTTAATAGCCGTATTGATAGAAAAATGTGCAGGTCAAATTCCTTTTTGGCCGGTAGCAGAATAGAGTAAAGAATAAACTTAAATAGTTTAAATTAAAATACCTTTAGTTAAAAACTAAAGTAGAATGACAGCGTAGCATAAAGAGGAGAGTTAAAACAGGTTGAAAGTTAACACAGAAATCAAAGCTCCAAAAGTAAGAGTGATAAGCCATACCGGTGAACAAGTTGGTATCTTATCCATTCAAGAAGCATTGCTTAAAGCAAGGGAAGCCGGATTAGACTTGGTTGAGATTGTTCCTGGTTCAAGTCCACCTGTTTGCAAGATTACTAATTTCGGTAAGTTCCGTTATGATCAGACAAAAAGGGAAAAAGAGAGCAAGAAGTCTCAGCATAAAGTTAAGATTAAAGAAATTAAATTAAAACCTAATATTGATGATCATGACTTAGAAACAAAAACACGGCAGGCCCGCGATTTTATAGTCAAAGGCAATAAAGTTAAAGTAACGTGTACTTATCGCGGCCGTGAAATGATGCATCCTGAATTTGGTGAAAAGATTGTGCGTAAGCTTTGTGACGATTTAGAAGATGTAGCAATACCTGAAGCGCCCTCAAAGATGTTTGGACGCTCTTTGAGTATTGTATTAGCTCCAGGAGTTAAGAAGAAAAAAGAAGCACTCAAAGCAGTACCACAGGCGATAACCCAAGCTGCACCTCAGCTTGATAAAGAACCAAAGACAGATATTAGCTAGGAGAAAATGTCGTGCCTAAAATGAAAACAAAAAAAGCCGTAGCGGCTAGATTTAAAGTGACAGCTTCTGGAAAGCTTAAACACAGCCAACCAGGCAAGCGTCATTTAAATACAGGAAAATCACCTAAACGCAAACGCCAACTTTCTAAGCCAGCTATCCTTGCTGAAGGTTTAGCTAGAACTTATAGGCGTTTGATGTGTGTAGAATAATATTTAAAGTGGAGAAAAACGATGGTTAGAGTAACTAACAGCGTCGCTTCACATCGTCGCAAAAAGAGATTATTTAAACGTGCTAAAGGCTTCGTTGGCGATCGCAAAAATCATTTGCGCTTAACTAGTGATTGCGTTGTACGGGCATTGTCTTACAATTATGATCACCGTAAGCTAAAAAAACGCGATTTTCGCAGTTTATGGATTATGCGTATTGGAGCTGCTGCTAAAATAAATGGTATGTCGTATAGTAAACTCATCTATGGACTAAAAAAAGCACGATGTGAATTAGACCGAAAAGTATTGGCTGATATGGCCATACGCGATCCTAACAGCTTTGAAGCTGTAGTGAATTGTGCTAAAGAAGCGCTTGTGTAGCGTACAATTTTAAAGCCTTAAGCTACTTCTCTTTTTAAAAAGGAAAAATTAGTTTAAGGCTTTTGCTTTTTTAACTGATTTTTAGTCTTTGCTAAATTTTTACTTTAAGCTGAGGAAAAAAGGATGCAACCGCAGATTACGACTTTACAGCAAGAATTTTTACAGCAAATTAGTCAGCTTACTTCGCTTGCTGAACTAGAAAGCGCAAAAGTAAAATACTTGGGTAAAAAAGGAGCTGTACAGCAGTTAATGAAGGATCTAAAAGAGGTCAAACAAGAGGAGCGTCCGCTAGTTGGCAAATGGATTAACGATCTAAAAGTAGAGATCAGCACAAAGCTAGAGAATCTTTATAGCCAACTTTTAGCTGATCAACTGGAGAAACAGTTGAGAGAAGAGAAGCTCGATATTACGCTTCCTGGTCGTCGCCGTTTTGCAGGACGTAAGCATATCATTACACAAACACTAGATGAATTAATCGATACGTTAGCAGGCATGGGATTTTCTGTGCAGTATGGCCCTGATATCGATACAGATTACTATAATTTTGAAGCTTTAAACTTTCCAGCCGATCATCCTGCAAGAGATATGCAAGATACCTTCTACATTACAGATAACTTACTACTGCGCACACATACATCCAATGTCCAAGTGAGAGTCATGGAAGCACAGGAACCACCTATTCGCGTAATGACTCCAGGGAAAGTGTATCGCAATGAAACAATTACAGCCCGCTCCCATGTTTTTTTTCACCAACTTGAGGGATTATACATCGATAAAGCAGTCACCTTTGCCGATCTTTTCTCTACTTTAAAGGAATTTTTAAGTAAAATTTTTCATGCAGAGGTCGAGACGCGTTTTCGGCCTAGTTATTTTCCCTTTGTAGAGCCTGGTTTAGAAGTTGACTTGCGTTGTTTAACCTGCCAAGGAGAAGGATGTAACTTATGCAAGTACACCGGTTGGTTGGAGATTGGAGGGGCTGGCATGATTCATCCAGAAGTTTTGAAAAATGGCGGTATCGATCCTGAGATTTATAGCGGCTATGCGTTTGGCATAGGCGTTGAACGGCTAATTTTATTGAAAAATGGCGTGAAAGATATTCGCCTATTTACGGAAAATGATTGGCGCTTTTTACAACAATTTGGCTCTTAAATGGGTCCTCTTTTATTAAACAGTCTCTTATTCATAGCCTTAGCTTAATATGCAAACATGGCTAGTCACAGCCCAAGACTCAGGAACTAAACTGGTCACTTTTTTGCAGCGGCAATCTCCCGATTTATCAGCTAAAAAGATCAAGGGCTTGATTGAAAAGGGATTATGCGAGGTTAATCAAAGATCTGAGCGGTTTGCCTCTACGCTTGTCGGTACAGGAGATTGCGTAACCCTTAAGACAAGTGAACTCAACTCTTCCTCAGTTAGCTTAACAGAAGAGATAACAGCACATAGAATTCTATATCAAGATGAAGTGCTCTTAGCTTATGATAAACCAGCTACTGTCGTATCGGATGATCCTAAATTCTTAAAAGCTTTGCAATGTTTTTGCCCCTCTCTTATTTTACTGCATCGGTTGGACAAAGAGACCACAGGTATTTTGTTATTTGCTAAATCTGTGTCTATCCAGCAAAAAATGATTGGTCATTTTAAACAGTTACAGGTTAAAAAAAACTATGTCGCTTTAGTCGATGGCTATGTCCTGCAAAAAGAGGGGATCATCGATAATTACCTGGGCAAAATTTGCTCTTTTGAAGGACAAGCCATACGAGGCAGTGTACCTAAAGCGGAAGGCCAACGAGCTTGTACGCGATGGCATGTTAAGCAAAGAGCTAAAGAAATGACTATGTTACATTGTCAGCCTTTGACTGGACGCACGCATCAGCTGCGCGTGCATTGTAGTGAAATGGGTCATCCTATCCTGGGAGATGCCCTCTATGGACGCCATTTTACTTGTCCTTTAAAACCCAAACGCTGTCTGCTACATGCTCAGCAAATCAGCTTTCCTCATCCCATAACGGGTAAGCAGATAAGGATCAGCGCTGCTTTACCTCAAGATATGCAAAAAATTAGTCAACAGCTCAACTAAATGAAAATTTTAATTATCAAAACATCGGCCTTAGGAGATATCATTCAAGCTTTTCCTGTTTTAAGCTATTTGAAACAGAAATTTCCTCTGAGTAAGATCACCTGGATCGCTGAAGAGATGGCTTACAGTTTATTAAAGGCTCATCCCTTAATTGATCAAGTGATCAAAATTTCCACTAAGCGCTGGCGGAAAAAATTTTTTCACTATCAGACATGGCAAGAGATCGGGCAATTAAAACGAGAGTTGAAACAAGAAACATATGACCTAGTGATAGACTTGCAGGGAAATAGTAAATCGGGTTTGCTCTGTTTTTACACTTTAAGTCTGGTAAAAATAGGCTTTGGGAAAAAAACAGTAGCTGAATGGCCTAATCTACTGTTTACACAGCAGCAGTATGATCCGTCTATAGGTCACTCTATTTATAGAGATTATGTCAAGTTAGTGCAATTGCATTTTCAAGATGAAACAGTTTTTAAAGAGGAATCGATAAAATTTGAGCTTTCTATAGAGGAACAGCAGTTAGTGCAGCAAGCATTAGCGCATCCTCTTCTGCAACATAAAAGGCGTTTGATGATCTGTGCAGGTGCGGCTTGGCAAAATAAGCAGATGACGCATGCTCATTTAACAGATTTTTTAAAAGAGATTCACTTACAAGCTGAAGTTGTCTTTATTTTTATCTGGGGTTCAGCCCAGGAAAAGAGCCAAGTGGAGCTTTTGCAGCAGGATTTTCCTGCTAATTCGCTCATCTTAGATAAATGGCCTTTACCTGTATTGCAAGCTTACATGCAAGCGATGGATGAAATCATTAGCATGGACTCTCTTCCCTTGCACTTAGCTGCTACTACTTCGACCCCAACGTTTAGTATTTTTGGTCCCTCTTCTCTTCATAAATATAAACCTCCAGGTTTAACTCATCGCGGCTTACAAGGTGTTTGTCCTTATGGCCAACAGTTTGAAAAGAGATGTCCGTTTCTCCGGACTTGCCCAACTGGAGCTTGTTTGCACGATTTAACAGGACAAAAAGTAAAAGAGGCATTTTTGCAAGAGACAAACAATCCAGCAGCCAGGTAGGATTAAATTAAGTTACAAACTTTTATAGAGGTCTTAGCTCATGGAAACAGATCTTTTAGAGTGGATGGAACAAGAGATTAAGATCTTACGTAATTTATTGGGTAATCAAGCACAAGAGCAACAAGCTCTGTTACATCAAGATGTTAAGCAACTCGATTACATTATTGACGAGCGCTTGGAACTGATTGAAGCTTTTGAAAGAGTGTCTGAGCAATTGATCGAATTTAGCCGTCAGCTAGCTCAACTGCATGGTAAAGAGCTAATAGAAGGAGAGGAACTTTCCCATCAGCAGGCTCTGCAAATTTTAGAAGAGTTTATCTCTTATCAAGAGATTGATTTAAAAGCTGGCCTTGACCAACTCAAAGCCATTCTAGCGCAAATCCAAAATCAAAATGCCATTACACACTATTTTTTACAGCGTCAAGACTTACAGCTAGAGCCTGTAGCTAGTCAGATCCATAGGCAGTTGAGTAAAATAGAGCCCTCTACCTCAACGCGCAAAAAATTACTATTGGCTGTCTTAGATCCACTGACCGGAAAGGATGATCATTAAATTTCATAAAAATTTAATTATTTTTAATCTTAATTAAACAATTAATCAATAAAATTATTAATTAAATCTTAATTAATAGTCATACTGTGTTCAAAGTAAATGACAATAAAGGTTCATTAAAAGCTAATTTTATAGTAGATAGTGCTTGTCTTTTTCCTGGTATCCAACAATTGGTTGGCTTAACCAGAGTCTCAATTGCTATCCTAACCATTGCAAAGGAAATATTAGCTCATTATGGCTATAGACGTACAATTGCTCAACTTAAACAATCGATAAAAGTATTAAATACTCCTGATCTTCTCCCAGTAAAGGACGCAAAAATACACACTTCAAAGATAGATGAGAAAAAAGTAACCGATTTATCTGTTGAGCTAGAATTAAAAAATAAAGAGGATTCAAGCCAACGTTTAATTCGAGCTATCTCCTTTCTTTTCAATGGTTTATTAGTAGCTAACCCCAGTTATAGATAGCTGTTATGCACTCTATCTAATTTTGCAAAGAGAGCATTTGCAAGAGGATCTAATGGAAAAATTAGTCGATCCGCTAGTGCCAACATCTATTAAAAAAGTTAGCTACAAAACGCGTAATGAAAGACTCAGAAATAATTGCCAAACTCCAGCAACAGGGATTTGAAGCACCTATTGAACAAGGTAAGGTGGAGGAGGACGTTGCCTTTTTTTAGCCTTAGCTCCTCAATTGACAGAAATAGACTTAGATCAAGTTAAGCAAAGACCCTATTTCAAACATTTATTAGATCTTTCCAAACCTTGAACGACTTGTGATAATATAGAATGAGCTAATCTCCTGAGAAAGCTAGCCTTAGGCTGAAGAAAAAGTATTCTTTCAAACTACTCTAAATAAGCAAGCGTCGGAATTAAATGAGGAAGAGCAGCAATTCATTTATGAGCTCTATAAAGATACCCAGCAAGAAATTAATCAGATTACCAGTTGTGAAGAGTTAAAAAATACTTTTCCTCTTTTAGAACAATTAACTTATTGTGAAAAACATTTTGAAGAATATCAAAGAAGAATAGCTAAGGAAATAAATTGGGCAGGCTCTACAGAATTACTGGCACTTGGACGGGTCTTTCAAAGACCTGTTCAAGCTTTTGGCAATGACTTTATCTCCTCAGATCAAGTATCTTTAGATGACGAGAATCATCTTTTACCTTATTTCTTTGATGTTAATGAAAAGACTAGGGGCACTCCTCTTACTATATTTCAATTAGGCGGAAGGGGGACATTATCAACTTCTGCAGGAAAATCTCATTAGATAATAAACTAAAAAATGCTTAAAATAATTAATTTAAATATCTTTCTATTCATCATATAAACGTGTTATATTTTGTTCTGCAGCACCTTTACTTTGGTAATATTTAGAAATGACAGGCAGCTTTTTTAGTAGATTAGAAATTTTATTTCCTGTTGTCTCATTAGAATCATAAGAAGCATATCTTTGCTGATTAGTGAAGGGACGATCTATAGATTCTGAGTCTAATTCTTCTCTTTTCTTAGAAGAGGTAATAAATGAAGAGAAGCGATTAAAAAGCTTATAACTCGAAGTTTCTTTTTTATTCTTATCCTGAGCTATAGTATATTCCTCTTTTTCCGAAATAATAGTGTCTTCATTAGATAAAGGATTAATTTCTATTTCAGTTTTAGAAGAAGATTGAAAGAGAGCCAGAAAACGCGCAAAGATAGAAGTTGTTTTATCTTCTAAAGTGTCTTTTCTATCTGATTTTGTGAATTTTTTAGCTAGCCAGGCTTTTAAGTTGGAGATAGAGGATTTATTCTTATCAGTTTCATCACTCGAGAGTACATCTTCAAAAGCAGAATCCTCAACGTCTGTATCTGTTATTTCAGCTTTGAATGATTTATTTCTATTATCTAAAAGTGTCTCATCTTTTTCTTGTTCTGAACTAGATACTAGATTATTAGAAATTTTTCCAAAATAGGCATTTCGTAAAGTATTGATGCGACTTGGGACTGAACTACTTTCTTCAGCCGCTTCTTCATTGGAATCTTTAAGAATAGTCTCATATGTGTGTGTTTCTGATAGTTTATATTTGAATGACGAAAGATTGTCAGATTCTGAAAATCTTTTTTCAGCTACTGTTATAGCTTTTCCAAGATGATCATTTAATAATTTTTGAATTTCCTGTTGAGTACCTTTATTTTTAATTGTTATCTTATAATTTTTCTCATTATCATTAATTTTAACAGAAACAATGTAGACTAGTTTACTCTTATTACTTAATTCTCTGTTTAATTCGTAAGTAATGTATTTTTTATCATCTCCTGATTGAGGAACATGATTTAAATAATTTTGTTGAGAAGGTTGAATACTAGAAGTTGATGAATTATCTTGAATCATCCTAATCTCCTTACTAATTATTTATTATAGTTTAATTATAATATAATAGTTAATTTTATTGCAAAAGTAATTTTTAATTTGATAAATATTTATGTTTATTTAAATTGCAAAAATAAATTTAAAAAATTATTCAAAACTTCTTTTCTTTTTCCATTGTTCTGTGTTAATTCCTATTCTTTGATTTATTTATTAAAATAAAGGTATTAGATGAGTCCTATCATTGAGTCAAAAAGTTCCCTTTCTGTTTATAATTCGTTACGCAAGCGAGAATTGGGCCAAAAAATGCCGATTCGCGCTATTAAACAGCAGTATTTAGCAAAAAATTTGGCTATTCAACACTTTAGCCAACAAAAAATAGAGGGGCATGCAGAGTCTATTCAAGATTTAGCTATTTCGACTTCAGCTAATTGCTTTGTCACTACTGGTAAAGAGGGGAACATAAAAATTTGGGATTTGAATACTTATAAAAATAGGTGGATATTTCATCCTTTTACTAAAATCAAGTGGCTAGGAAAGATTAAAGTAGAGCAAGAGATAGCTGTATGTTATGGCCTAACAGTTGATAATGGTTATATATTCCAACAAATCTGTAAAATTTATATCATAAACTTAAAACAAAAGCAGATAATAGGTCAGATAGAGGTTCCCTTTCTCGAAATTGAGCATAAGACACTCTGTCTCATCAATAGACAAATTTTTGCTTATCTTAAAGAGGGCACAATAGGTCAATGGAATTTACACGGGCATTTTATCGGTTCTACTCCATCTGAAAAGATAAGAGGATTAAATTCTTTTAAATGCTGTCATTCAACAGAGTTTTTAGTCTTAGGCGTTAAACAATTCATTCTGATTCACACGTTTAATGCTTTAGCTACAGGCAATCAACAGAAATTGACAGAAGAAGTAAAAAAGTTAGATTTGAAAAACAAACAAATTATCGCGCTTAAAATTAAAGATAATCTAGTCATTTGTAGTTATGTCACTCAACATGAAGAACAGCCCAATTTAGATGAAAATCCTTTGCGTTGCCTAACAATTGATTTAAAAAATGAGCATAAGCGTAAGTTTATTGCACAACCGATTAATATGGAAAGATTGGGAATTGTCAATAAAATTAAGACTAATCAGCACTCTTTTATTTACCTAGCTACTTTATCAAAAGAAATTAGAGCCTTTAACTATCATGAAAAATACTATTTACCACTGATGAGACAGAACAAAGATATCATTCATCTCAAATTAAAAGGGTCGATATTGATCAGTAGCTATTATGATAGAGTGAAATATAAAATGGGCATCAATTTTTGGCATGCTTTAACCGGTCAAAAAATAGGAGAGCAAATAGTAGAAAATGTACTCTCCTGTAGTAAATTAAAATTTAGTCGGGGCAAATTGTTAATCGTCATAGAAAAAGTCATTTATATCTACGATTACTTAAATTCTTTAAGCGATCCTCAAGCTGTTAAGCTTGAGGTTTCATCCATGGAAAATAAAGCACATCGCGAATCGATTGAGCATTCGTAAAAAGCATCACTAGTCGATCAATGCCAATGCCGACGCCAGCAGCGGGAGGCATGCCTTGACAAATTGCTTCGATAAAATCCTCATCGAGGGGACTAGCCTCCTCATCGCCAGATTCGCGTCTTGAAGCTTGTTGCAGTAATAATTTGCGCTGCATTTCGGGATCATTTAATTCCGTATAAGCATTGCACACTTCGCGGCATAAGACAAAACTTTCAAACCGTTCGACTAATCCCTCATCCTGCTCTTTAGCACAACGGTGCAATTTACAAAAAGGCGTCGTTTCAATCGGATGATCGATAATGTGATGTGGTTGAATGAGATGCGGTTCTACTTTGATTTCAAATAGAACGCCAATCAGCAAGCCGCGCGAGAGTGTCTTTAATTTCTTAATCTCTGTATAACCGCTGTCTATCGCTATTTGCTGCATCTCTTCATTGCTCAGATCATCTACTTCAATATTAGCATATTTTTTAAGACTATCTTTCATACTTAAGCGAATCCAAGGCGCTTTCATCTCGATTTCAATGACTGCGCCTGTTTCGGGATGAAAAGCTGGAATCTGTGTTTTACCCGTTAATTTAAGAGCTAAATGCTCCCATAATTTTTCGACAAACTCCATCATATCGCGATAATCCCAATACGCAGCATACGCTTCTAACATAGTGAATTCAGGATTATGCGTGCGATCAATACCTTCATTGCGAAACACCTTACCAATTTCAAAGACTCTTTCAAGGCCGCCTACGACTAACTTTTTAAGGGAAATTTCCAAGGCGATGCGCATGAACATCTCCTGATTAAGGGCATGGAGGGTCGTCACAAAAGGACGCGCTTCTGCTCCTCCATAGATGCCTTGTAGGATCGGAGTCTCTACCTCTAAGAATTTAGCTTGATCAAAATAGTGGCGAATCTCTTTTAAAATTTGACTACGCAGCAAAAAAGTTTGTTTGACTTCCGGATTGCAAATCAAATCGAGCCATCGTTTGCGATAGCGCAACTCTTTATCGGCAAGTCCTGCATATTTATCGGGTAAAGGCAGCAGCGTTTTGCAAAGTAGGGTCACTTTTTTAGCATAAAGTGTCAATTCACCTTTATTAGTATGGAAAAGATGACCTTCAATGCCTAAAATATCCCCCAGATCGATCTTTTTTTCAATAATCTTTAAAGGAGACAGTTTTTCAGTCGCTGTCTCATCTGGATTATAACGCTCGGGATTATAGCCTTCTAGTTGAGTCAGTTCGCGGTTGAACATCACCTGTAATCGGCCACTTTCATCTTGTAATTGAGCAAAGGCATTTTTGCCCATCGCACGAAATAAAACGAGGCGTCCTGCTATACAAGCAGGGGGTGAAGAACCGGCCGCTGCATCATCACTATGTCCGATCGTAGATCCGTTAAATTGAGTCTGCAGAGCTTCTGTTGTGTGAGTAGGCGCATAATGATGGGGATAGGGTTTGATGCCTAGCTCTTTTAAATCATGGAGCTTAGTGACGCGTAGATTAAAATCTTCATGCGTGTGGTAATCGGGTTCTTTTAAGTGCATAGGGTTTGCTCCATAGTTTATGTCTTTTATTTCAAAGCTAGTTAGACAACGCATCACTTCATACAACCAAAAGCATTATACAATGCATTACTTAATCTAAACAAAAGCGTTAAGCAATGCTTTTAATCACTTTCCCAACTAAATCATAATCTAGGGCATCTGTAATCTGGACAGTGTACAATTTGCCAAAAGAGCTTACTTTTTCAACGCCTTCATTTAAAATGACCATTCCATCGATCTCGGGACTTTGTCCACTGTAACGTCCGCGCATCAACAGATCAGAATCGGGATGGTAACCCTCGATGATCACTTTAATGCGCTTGCCGATCAGCTGGCGATTGCGTTTCTTGACGACTTTTTGTTGCACCTGCATGAGACGATGGTAGCGCTCTTCTTTGACTGCTTCCTCTACTTGATCCGGCAAGTCATAGGCCGCAGAACCTGGTTCGCGTGAAAATTTAAAGATCCCGATGTTATCTAACGGATAGGCTTGAATGAATTCCACTAACTCTTCAAACTGAGCTGCTGTTTCTCCAGGAAAACCGACAATTAAACTCGTGCGAATGACAACCTGCGGAATCTCTTGTCTTAGCTTGGTTAAGGTTCTAATGATATCCTCTTTAGAGGTAGCCCGGCGCATCGATTTTAACAACTGATTGTTAACATGCTGAATGGGCATATCGAGATAAGGGCAGATCCTAGCATCACTTTTCATTAAAGCAATTAACTCATCTGTAATCTCATCGGGATAAAGATAGAGTAGCCGAAGCCAAAAATCTTTTTTTACTTCTAATAAAGAGCGAATTAGATCCAATAAAGCTGCTAAGTTTTTAGAACCTTTTTCTTTGCCATAATCGCCTAAATCTTGAGCAATTAGAATCAACTCATAAGCGCCTTGATTGAGCAAGAGATTGAACTCTTTTAAAATCTGCTCTTGCGGTTTGCTTTTTAAAGGACCCTTAATCGTTGGAATAATGCAATATGCACATCGTTTGCGACAGCCTTCGGCAATTTTTAAATAGGCAAAGTGGCGAGGCGTTGAAATTTGACGCGGAATCTCTCCAGCTTCTAAATAACTGCGCGCAGAGGAGATAATCTCGCCTTTTTGAGTCGATTGCACGGCATTTAAAATTCCTTCTAAATCTCCCGAACCTAAGTAGTAATCCACACCTGGAAATCGGTTTTTTAATTCATGACTATGCGTTTGCACCATGCAGCCAGTGACAATTAACTTAGCAGAAGATTTGCGCGCTTCTAATACTTCGCGGACAGCATCCATCGATTCATTGCGAGAAGTTTCTAGAAAGCCACAGGTATTGATTACGAGATAGTCCGCTTGTTCTAAGTCTTCTGCTACTTCATAGCCAGCCTTGAGTAGAATCCCTAGCATCACTTCACTATCGACTAGATTGCGCGGACAACCTAAGCTAATGAAATGAATCTTATTGCCAGAGAAATCAAAACTGATAGAACCTGATTCTCTAACTCCAATAGAAGCTGGCACAGGCGTCGGCGTTTGTACAGCTTCTCTTTTTTTTTGACCAATAATGGGCAGCATCTTAATCTCCTAAAAACTCTAGTAAGTTTACCTTTAATCTGCTTAAAATAAAAGATAAATGTAGTTAAGAAAAGGCTAGCGATTTAGAAAAAAGTAGACAAAGGATTGACATCGATTAATAAACGAGTCGTAGCAGGATACACTAAAGTAGACCGGCTAGACTCGATGGCGCGGTTAATGGGATAAATCGTTGGGCCAAATACAAAAAAGTGAAAGCGAAATTTATCTTTGACCTTAGCATGACCTGCCGGAATAACGGGATTAAAGAAAAAAGTTGTCGGCAGTTTTTCTTGCAGCTGTTGGCGCAGCTGTTCTGCCAATTTAAATGTCTGTTTTTCATCTAAGCCTGAAAAGAGCAATTTGACCATTTGCGTGCAGGGAGGATAATTAAATAATTGTCGACTCGCTAACTCTTCCCTATAAAAATCTAGGTAGTTATGCGTAGCCGCTAAATGGATTGTGTTATTTTCCGGTAAGGCTGTTTGGATAATCACTTCGCCTGCGATAGCTCCGCGGCCTGCTCTGCCGGCTACTTGCGTAATTAACTGAAAGGTTGTCTCAGACGCTCTATAATCGGGAATATTAAGGCCTTGATCGCAGTTTAAAATACCGACTAATGTGACTGCCGGAAAATGTAATCCTTTGGCAATCATCTGGGTACCAATCAAAACATCCGCTTTACCCGTTGCAAAATCGCGTAAAAGTTTTTGATGGCTACCTTTATGTTTAGTCGTATCGGCATCGACGCGCAATGTGCGGACAGTCGGAAAAATGGCATGTAAAGCTTTCTCCATTAACTCTGTACCTGCTCCCTTAAACTTTAACGTAGAGTCGCTATGACAGAACGTACACTGCTTAGGAGGTGGCTTGAGATAAAAACCACATAGATGACAAGAGACGACATTTTCTCCTAAATGAAAAGTTAAAGAGAGGGCGCAGTGGTCACATTTCAGCGGTTTTTGACAAGCTTGACACATTAAAAGAGTGTGATAGCCACGGCGGTTTAAAAATAGAATGCTTTGTTCGCCTAACTCGCACCGACGCTTGATTCCCTGTAGCAGAAAATCAGAAAAATAGGTATGGCCTTTAGCTTTTTCAAATTCTTTTTTCATATCTACGACGGTAAAATGGGGCAGACGTGCTTCGATGTTAGCTCGTGAAGAGAGAGAACTTAAGGTGTATTTACCTTGGCTGACATTGTAAAAAGATTCTAAACTGGGCGTTGCACTGCCTAAAATAACTGTTGCTTGTGCTAAATGTCCGCGCATGACGGCTACATCTCGTGCATGATAACAGGGCATTTCTTCTGTTTGCTTATAAGAGCCTTCATGCTCCTCATCGACAATAATTAAGCCCAAATGGTGGACAGGACAGAAAATAGCCGAGCGAGCTCCAATTACAATTTGGGCTTCCCCACTTTTAATCTTTTGCCATTCATCTAACCGTTCGCCTTGACTTAGGCGATGATGCAAGATGGCAATTTTTATCTCAAAACGAGCTTTAAAGCGCTCAATCGTTTGCGGTGTCAAGGCAATTTCTGGCACGAGCATAATCGTGCCCTTACCTTGTTTAAGAGCATATTCAATTGCTTGGAGATAAACCTCTGTTTTGCCACTGCCCGTTATGCCATAAAGCAGATGAGTTTCAAATTTTTTCAGCATTAAGCTCGTCGTAATCTTTTCTAACGCAGCAGCCTGTTCAGCATGGAGTTGCTTAGCTTTAGTTTGAAAGTAGTGCTCATTAATTAAAGGCGATCGATCGATGCGCACAATATCGACTAAAAGATAGCCATTCTTCACTAGCGTATCGACGGGACTGCGCGAAGTTTGTGATTTTGCCAGTAGCTCTGTCAGCAGAATGCCTTTTTTCACTTGTAACATTACATCTAAAACAGCGCCTTGTGCAGCATGCTGCACTCTTATTTCACTACAATAGGCACTTAGTTTCTCTTTTGTCTTAGCCCGCATCACATACAATTGCTCTTTGGGTGGCGTATTACTGCGCACGCTAGCTGGTAATAAAATTTTTAGCACCCTGCGCAAGGAGGTACAGTAATAGCTAGCCATCCAAACAGCGAGCTCAAATAACTCTTCCGTAATTAGCTCCCGGTCAGACAGCAAAGCAGCCAGCGGTTTAATAGGAGAATAGCAAGAGGTATCTTTAATTTTGATGATATACCCTTTTTGCAGTTTGCCTCTAACAGGCACTTCCACTAGCATGCCTTTGCAAATAAGCGGAACTAAGGCAGCAGGTACGCCATAGTCTAGCATCTTGTCGATGGCAATATCGAGAATTACAGAGACAAATTTAGGATATGTTGGCGCAGTGTCTTCCATAAATGTAGTTTTTTTTGAGGATTCTTTAAGTAAAGATCGAGATCTTCTAAAATGATAACAGTGATTTTTTCAGGATTAGATAGTAGAGCAGCCGCTTGTTTTTCCTGTTTTAATTGATCTAAGGCTGGCTGCGTGCCTATGATCATGGCTAAACCAGGCGCTTGCCCTAAACTAGCCCACTCAGCTGATTTGATTAAGGTCTCTACTTCTTGAAGGGCAGTTGGCAAAAAATGCGTCGTGAGCGCCGTAGCTATATTGGTTAAAAGGTTAAGATGCGTGGGAATTTCTCGATGAGCTAGGATTAAGATCGGAGTTACTTTAGTAGCAGGAGTTAAGCTTAAAGCCTGTTGCTCATGCGGAATCTGGTCTAAGATAACTAAAGCAGGAAATTTTTCCTTCATCGTAGCTTTGATATCGCTTAGATCTAAAAGAGGAGTAGGAGGTAGTGGTTCTAAGACAAACAAACGAGGTTTTTTAGATTCTTGCTCTTTTGCTAAAGATTCTTTTAAAACTGGTGCTGTCTCTTTGGGTTTAATAGGCAATAGGGAAGTAGAATGAGAAACCGTAGGAGCTGAAGGAATAGAAGGCATAGGTGTAGATGTAGGCTGCTCTTTAGGTAAAACAGCTATCGGAACAGAAGCTAAGGGTAAAGAGGCGTAAGAGGTTACCGGGTTAACAGCAGAAGGAGGAGAAATAGAGTGAGAATGAACAGAAGGATAGGAAAGAGGTTTAGCTTGCACGAGTTTTTGAAAATAAGCATGAGTAGGTTGTGCGCAATTTAACCAAGCCTTAGGATGATACTGCTCCATTAAATGCAATTGCAAAGCATGTGTTAATTCAAGTAACTGCTGTTGGAGTAAATTTGTCATGACATAATGATGCCATGTAAGTCGATATAATGGGAAGTAGGTTATTAAACCCACGCTTTGTATAGCGCAAAATTAAAAAATCTAATGCTTCTTCCAAGCCACCTACATAAATTTTTTGCATAAGCTTTAAAATAAAATCTTGACCCCAAATAGCATCTAATTCTCTAGCATGGCGAATGACAAAAAAGATGACATTTTCGTCAGCACTAAATTGACTGAGTATTTTAGCAATTAAGTGATTGAGTTTAGCAAAAGAAGCGAATAAAAGGTGAATATTTTTTTGAGAACGCTCTTTTTGAAGCAATAAAGAGGAGGAGGTCTGCTTTTTTTTGCTATTTTCCAAAATAAAACTCTCTGAGAATTGAATACTCAATAGCCAGATAAAATTAGCATGGCGTTGCATAGCCATACAGTCTTTATCATTGATTAAGCTCACTCGATTAAAGCAGGTACAATACTTACGCAATTTAGTTAAACTGCCTTCATCGTGATTCCAGGTAAATAAACGTTTGTAATCTTGATGAACGCCTGCTAGATAAGCCATAGAGTTTAAAAGTAAGTTAGCTGAGTCTACTGTTCTAGCTGAATGATAATAGTGCTGATGGGCTTCTAGCAGGGAAGGCAGTTCATGGGAAACTCTCAACATTTCTGATAAAATAAATTGAAAAAGAAGGCCCTCATCTAAATGATAAGCATTAACTTGTTGTTGAAGCATAGTAGTTTGCTCCACGACGAAGACCTCTTAAAAGTAAAGGGTAGATCAACTTGCCAAACTGCAATATAAGTTAAAAAGAAAAATTTATAAATAATTTTTTTACGTTAAGTAACAAATTAAATTTTTATATAGAAATTTTAATAGGGAAAAAAGGGAATAAAAAATCCCCATCCTCGTTAGAGGAAGGGGATTTAATACCCATTAGCTAGCTTATTTAGAAGGCGCTTGTTTGCTAGTTGAAGGATTTTGTTTTTGTGGTTGATTTTTTTGAGTACTTGATGGGTTTTTATTTTGTTTCTTAGTATCCATAATGACCTCCTCATAAGGTTGTTAGGTTAGACTTCTATCTATTGACAGGAATCGCAAACAATGTCAACAAAAAAAATAAAATAGTTTAAATTTTATTTTTAATCTAGTTCTTCACTGGAGGTTCCTTTGTCAGATTTATCAATAGATTCATCAGAAGAAGCGGTTATGGTTTTAACTGAAACTGGTGAAACCTTTGTATCAAAATGGTTATTATTTTTAAAACTAAGAATAGCAGGAGGATTGTTCTCACTGACGTACCTATCTGAACCTAATTTTTGATCGACTAATCCATCAACAGTAAGGATAAATTGCATCTTATAAAGTTCACTAAGAGCTATTATTTCTGCTGGCCCTCCCCAGAAGCCATCTTCTTTAGCTTTTACAAAGTAAGCTGGAATATCTTTGATCTGATCTTCCTTTGGTCTAGGTTCATTGTAAGCATAAATTGCTTGATCTAATGAAAAGGATAAAGAGGTAGGTTGTTTATCCTGATAAAGCTGTTTTATTTTTTCTTTAGCATCTTCAGGGTCATTAAAAATTGCCTCTATTGCTCTCCTAGTAACCTCGTCAGGGTGAATAACATATTTTTTTAAAATCTCTTCAATCTTTTGATCATCTTTTGAAACTGCAAAAAGAGGGGCCATTTCTTTAATAAAATTAAGTTCATTTGTATAGAGTTCGTCCATCTTTTTTACAGTATCTTGGCGTAATTGAGCAGCTATCAGTTTACTATCTCCACCCATGTCTAATACTAATTTGCTATCGACTATATTGCGTAATTGCAAGTGACATGTAACGGAATGATAGAGGCAGTTGCCATCACTTATTGCTGTTATAATTCCCTTGTCATCTATTTTTTGACTACCGAAATACTCATGATAACAAAAAGCATTAGTCAATAAGTGTAGATGTTTTTTTAAACCTTCGTACAAAATTTTTCTATCATCTGAAGCGTTTTCCATCATAGAGCCTAAATTTTCAAAATCTCGATCTATCCCTTCTTTCATCCGGTCCAAATCTTGTTTAGACTCAATAGAGTTAAACTTTTTTTTCAAGAAACCGAGTTGGTGATCTATTTCCGAATCAGGGGAAGAAGGAACTATTGGCATAGAGGGTGAAAGGGGATTAGAGGTAGGATCACTAGAGTTATGCTGACTTCCATCAGCTCCTGGTAAGTGTGTTGTAATAGGGTTGTTTACTGATTGAGAATTGTTAAATGAAGCATTGGTAGAATGAGAGGAAAAATAAGTTATAAAAGAAGAGGGCATATTTTTTACAAAAG
Organism: Parachlamydiaceae bacterium; assembly: GCA_965200675.1. GTDB lineage: Bacteria > Chlamydiota > Chlamydiia > Chlamydiales > Parachlamydiaceae > CBDAUP01. The sequence continues at coordinate 1,206,805 of CBDAUP010000002.1, forward strand.
AAAAAATAGCGATGGCAATTTTCGAAATTTTACTAGCTAGTGTTTCGCGATTGGACAAATGTTTAGATCGATAGGAAATATGGATAGGCGAAGAAGAATCAAGAGAGGTTTGAACGGCATCAATTGGCAAATGCTTAGATTTCAAATGCTTAGATTTATAATTATAACTGATAGGCGAAGAAGGATTATAGTGATTAATATCACTAGAGGAGATCATACTCATAAAAATTAACCTTTATTTAAAATTATTGATAATTAATCTTTATTATAAATAATTTAAGTTAATTAATGATTAAGATATTTTAAATATAGATTAATTTTATAAGATTAAATCAAATGATTACTCTCCTCCAAAAAAAGTCAATTGTAATAGATCAGGTGAAATTTTACTTTTAGCTGCTACACGCTTAGGCTTAGAGGGTTCGAAAACATTCTTGCGATTGGCATTCTCTTCTAAATGAATTAAAATTTCTTTAGCGCGCTGAATAACAGCTGGCGGAAGACCCGCTAGCCTACCCACATGGACGCCATAACTTTTATCAGTCCCTCCTTTGACAATCTTGCGCAGAAAAATAATCTGGTCAGCACTTTCATGCACAGCCACGTGATAATTCATTGCTCCTGGTACTTTTTCTTCTAGCTTCATCAATTCGGCATAATGAGTTGCAAACAGAGTTTTAGCTTGCCGACCCTCTGTGATTAATAAGTGTTCAGCCACAGCCCAAGCAATAGAGATTCCATCATAAGTACTCGTGCCTCGGCCTATCTCATCTAAAATTACTAAAGAGCGATCGGTTGCATGATGGAGAATTAGAGCCGTTTCAGTCATTTCCACCATAAAAGTAGATTGTCCTCTGGCTAGATCGTCACTTGCGCCAATGCGCGTAAAAACTTTATCTACAATGCCAATGTGCGCGCTTTTAGCTGGAATAAAGGAACCAATCTGGGCCATGATCACGATAAGAGCTACTTGCCTTAAATAGGTGGATTTGCCGGCCATATTAGGACCAGTAATCAGCATTAAACGGCACTGATCAGCATCTAATGCTGTGTCATTGGGCACAAATTTTTCCGTTTGAAAAGCCGTTTCAATCACCGGATGGCGGCCCTCTACGATCTGCAAAGTAGGGCTATCATCGATTATAGGACAGGTGTAATGCTGGTTTTTAGCAGCTAAAGCTAAGGCCTGCAAGACATCCAATTGGGCGATGGCTTGGGCCATTTGATGAATCTCAGCATGGTAGGCCGCTACATCGTAGCGCAAGTTGGCAAACAGGGTCATTTCAATCCCTTCCATTCTCTCTTGAGCCGTTAAAATTTTATGCTCATACTCTTTTAGTTCAGGCGAGCTATATCTTTCGGCATTCACTAAAGTTTGGCGCCTTTCAAAAGTAGAGGGCATGCGCTCTATTTGGCCCTTGGTGATCTCGATGTAATAACCAAACAGCCGATTATAGCTAACTTTTAGCGTTTTAATGCCTGTCTCTTCGCGCAATTGATTTTGATAGCGGTTTAACCACGCTTTACTATTGCAACTCAACAGGCGCAGCTCATCGAGTTCTGCATGAAAACCCTCTTTAAACAGGCCGCCTTCATTGATTCTCAAAGGAGGTTCATCGACTAAGGCTTTGGCAATTAAGTCCACTAAATGGGGAAACGCTTGGAGCTGACCCTCTTGCTCCGTGAGCAGCACAGAGGTGGATAAAAAAGAGGACAAAGCAGCTTTGAGTTGAGGTAGCGGTTCTAATGAATAACGCAAAGAGACGATATCGCGCGGAGTGGCATAGCCAGCCCCAATTTTCATCATCAACCGTTCGATATCGCGCACCTGCGCTAATAACTTCCTGAGAGAAGTTAAAGCTGAAAAATCCTGTAAGAAACTAGCAATCGCTTGCTGACGCAACCTAATAGCCACAGGAGATAAAAGGGGCTGTTTAATCCATTGGCGCAATAGACGAGCACCCATGGGAGTTAACGTATGATCTAACGTGCCGAGTAGCGTATTTTTGCGCGAGTTATCTCCTAGTGATTCTGTCAGTTCTAAATTCCGTTGGCTAATCCTATCGAGCGCCATGTATTGACTAAGCGTATAAGTTTGGATAGACTGGATGTGTCCAACCGGTAAACTCAACATGTTTTTGATGTAGTTAATTAAAGCTCCTGCTGCATTGATGGCAGCTACCATTCCTTTTAAACCAAACCCTTCTAAGGTTAAAAGATTAAAATGGCTGATTAAACTCTCATAGGCATTTTGGTGTTCATAATGCCAATCGTCGAGTTCTTGTAATAAGAAAGGATGAGCCTGTTTTAAAGTTTGAAAAAGAGTCGCTTGTTTTTCGGCAATTTTCTTTGATACGATGAATTCAGTCGGGCGGAAACGGTAAATTTCATTGAGCAGTTCCTGTTCTGTTTCACATTCTATTACGCGAAAATCAGCTGTGGTCACATCTAATACGGCTAATCCCAGAATATCTCCTACTCGAGCTAATGAAGCAATGTAGTTATTGGCATTTTCTGATAAAAGACTGGAATTGACGACCGTACCCGGAGTAACAATGCGCACGATCTCGCGTTTGACGAGTCCTTTAGCTTGCTTAGGCGTTTCTGTTTGTTCTGCTACGGCTACTCTAAAGCCTTTAGCTACTAATTTATCAATATACGCTTCACTTGTATGATGGGGCACGCCGCACATCGGAATCTCTTGTCGCTTAGTCAAGGTCAGCTCTAATTCTTTGGCAATTTGAATGGCATCTTCGTAAAAAGCTTCATAAAAATCTCCTAATCGAAAGAAAAGTAGGGCATGAGGCGCAGCTTTTTTGCAAGCATGCCATTGTTGCATCATAGGAGAAATTTTAGTATCGATTAAGGAGCTATCCGTTTGTCCCATAGTATTGTCTATCCTTATCTAAGCTCTAGTTAATCTATTTTCTAAAAGATAATAGCAAGCCTTGGATAAATTCGTTAAGCAAAATCATAGAGATAATTCGTAGGAAGTGACAATTTTGCTTTTTTTTAAAAAATTATTAGTATATCAAAAAGAAAAAAAAGAGAGTGATCTATGGCTAAAAATATGGGTACACCAGATCGTCTATGGCGCTTAGGCTTAGCCATTCTATTTTTTATAGCGGCTTGGTATTGGGCTAGTCTCATTTTGACGCTTGTTGGTCTCTTTACCCTTTTTGAAGCTCTTTTTAGTTGGTGTGTCGTTTATCAGCTAATGGGAAAAAATACATGTCCTTTAAAAAAAGAGTAGCTTTTCTTTTATTCAGTTCCATTGCTTATTTAAAAAAAAGATCTATTCCTTTTTTTTCCGGGCTTTTTTTCATCTTTAATCCAATCTACAGCCAACCTCTAGAGGAACACAATCCCTTATCGCCAATAGTCATTCCCCAAAAGCTAGCAGATGATCGCATCAAAGGTACAGAAGATACGTTGCAAATTCCTTTGGGACTGCCTACTGTGCCCTGGCCAGCTGATAATCCCTATAGCAAAAAAAAAGCTGAATTGGGTCGTCTTCTCTACTTTGATAAACGGCTCTCATCCGATGGCACGATCTCTTGTAGCACCTGTCATAGCATTCCACGCGCTTTTACCGATCATCAAGCGGTATCGATAGGCATTGGGGGAAGACGCGGAACGCGCCATGCGCCTACCGTGATTAATGCAGCTTACTTGAAAAATCTCTTTTGGGATGGCAGAGCTAAAAGCTTAGAAGACCAAAGTACAGCTCCTCTTGCTAATCGCAATGAAATGACCGATGCTGATACTGTCCATGATGCCCATCTCCAATGCCAAAAGCGCATTTTTAGTTATGCTGGTTACCGCAAGCTCTTTAGAGAAGCTTTTAATTCCGATGAAATGTCCATTACACTGATTGCTCAAGCGATTGCAACTTTTGAGCGCACTATTTTATCGGGCAATGCGCCTTATGATCGCTATATAGCGGGTCATCAAGATGCGCTGACTCCAGACCAGATTAAGGGTTATCAACTTTTCTCAAAGGTCGGGTGCATCAATTGTCACCTGGGATTCAATTTCAGCAATGGGGGCTTTGCCAATATTGGCATTGGCATGGATAAACAACAGCCGGATTTAGGACGCTATGATGTGACTAAAGAGAAAAAAGATTGGGGAGCTTTTAAAGTGCCCATCTTACGCGAAGTAGCTAGCACTTACCCTTATATGCATGATGGCAGTTTAAAAACTCTAGATGATGTAGTAGAATATTATGATCAAGGAGGGATTAAAAATAAGAATCTCCATCCTCTGATGAAACCCTTGCATTTATCTCCAGAAGATAAAAAGGCCATCGTCTCTTTTTTACAATCACTTAGCGGAGAGGGTTGGCAGCATTTTACCGAACCAACCTACTTTCCCCAATAATAGTGCTCGCTAAGAAAGAGCACTATTTATTGAAAAATGAATACTTTAACTCAATTGAAAGGGACTAACAGGAGCTAGTTGACTAAGAGTAGCAACTGCTTCATCAAAAGATGAGCAAATGATCCTCTTTTTGCTATTTTTTGGATCTCGAATTTCAAAACGACCTTGACCAACAGGAATAAGGCGTAATTGTTCAATCACTTGTTCAGTTGAAAATAAAATAGGTTTTTTGTCAAATTTTGGAATGGGAGTAAAAATAAGCATCTTAAAAGATCCTCTAGCGCTAGTAGATTCTGAAATCAAATAGCCCATCTGTTTATTTTGTTGACAATAGTTCAAGGCCCTATCTTTAATTAATTCTTCATTATTGATGATGAATTCTTGCCAAAATTTTGTCTCTTTAGATTGGATTAAAACTAGATCGCTTTTAGTGAAGTAGTGTGAAAAAGCTTGCCAGAAATTCCAGCCTATCTCTTCTGCTGAATTTAGAGATTTGCGCCCTGCTTGTTGAAAATCAGCTTGGCTAGAGAGAATGGGAAAATTGCTATCATCGGAAAAAATTAGATTGCCATTGAGAATAGCGCGAAGCAGATCCTTTTTAGCTTGGGTTGTTTTTTGCCAAAGTTCTGTTTTTTCTTGTTTAATGGAGTTATCCTGAATCGAGTCTATTAAGGCTTTTTTAAATGCTTCATTATATTGATCGATCTTAACTAAGTGCTCATAAAATGCTTTTGCCATCATTTCTTTTGGAAGATGATCAGAAGTAAAGTGACTAACTGGAGATAACTTAAACTCATGCAACTTTGTTAGCTGAGTAAGTTTTTCACCCTCCCAAATATAATCATTTCTAAAACGAGAAAAATTATTAATAAACTTTTCAAAAGGCGTACCATTCCCTTCATATAAATCAATGAATATGTTGAGTTGATTCCATATGGTATCTTTTGATATTCTCTTGATAGGAGCATAATGGTGTAAAAATAGTTTTAAATCATCGATTAAGTTTTTCTTCTCCTTTTCTATTGTATCACTTGTATGACTAGCAATAACTAATTTTTTGTTGGTATATCTCTCATCATAAAGATTGGGAGGAGTATTAACAAAATCTGACCCCATTAAAGTTATGATACTACTTATGACTTTCTCAAGAGGGAGCGATTGATTATCCCCCATGATCTGCGTAGCTAAATGAGTACAGGTCTCTTTCATTTGATTATAATAATCCTCCTCATTGGATCTCTTTGCCTCTATGACTGAATTTTCATTGATCCCCCTATTTTGACTATTCGGAGAGGGTAAATTAGAGGTTGAATCATCTTTAGAAGTAGTTTGAACCATTAAAGTGGGAAAATCGCTATTCGTGTGAGAATTTATTAAAAGTCCTCCCATTTTTAATTTATTGAGAATATGTATCAAGCTACCCTGGAATGTGTAAGAATGGTCGCCAATAACACAATCTTTTAGCAAATATGAGTCCTTTTCATCTAATTCTAACAATAAGTGATCGATCCTATTTTTATTGACAAAAGTCAATTTGAGGGCATTGGGATTTGTCTCCGAAAAACGAAGGGTGAAGGTGCCAAGAGGCTTATCTTTCAATAGTTGATCCATTCTTCTAGCACCATCATGAAAATAACGATGGTGAAGCGTCAAAAACTGATGGCATTGCATGAGAAAATTAGAATTGGGTTGACCTACGTGGTGGCAAAGCTGGAGCCAATCTTTTTTCCTTATGTCTTTTTTATAATCGGCTACTAATCTCAAAGCATAAAATAAGCAAAATGCTTTTTCTTGTGCTAGAGATTTTGGAGGTGGAAAGGATGAGGGAGAGGTAAATTTATTAAGCAAGGATTGTACATAAGTTGCAGGGTAATCTTCAACGTAGAAATAAGCATAGAGTTGTTGTATCAATGTTTTCATTGGAGTAATAGATTCATCTTCACCGATAAATCTATCCCAAAAATTTAATGCCGGTACTTGGTTAGGTTCATCAAATTTAAATTCTTTATCAAAAATTTTTCTAGATTGCTCAACAAATGCTTGAATTTTGTCTGTTAACTCTTCTGCTAAAAGCTTTGCTGAGTTATCCATCGCTGTTGGTAATGCATTATTAGCACAATTCACAATTTTTACGACTGGAGGATGATTTAAGTTAACTTGAATGAATTGTTTTAAATTCTTAGTTGATGTTTGTTCAAGAGATGAAAAATTAGTAAAATTAAGCCTAAAAAGATGATCGACTTGCTGAGCAATAACAGTATTTGGATGATTTGATAATAGTTTAATAAGCTTAGGGATACTTCTTAGCTCTTTTTGTCTAGGAAGAAACTGATCTGTGCAAATAGCTGCTTTAAATAAGGCAATAATCGGTTTACTCTTTTCCTCTTGTTCATTTTTTAGGTTGTTAAATAATTTAATTAAATAATTTTTAAACTTATCTTCTTTTATTACATCTTTATTATATGCAATCAATGTTTGAAGAAACTCTGTAAGAAAAGAAACATGACTAAGATTAAATAATTCATGATTTTTATCTATCTTTTCTAAAGTTTGCAAATTGTGTGTTATTATAGTCGAATTGTTATTTATTGTCATAATAATCCATTAATCAATAATTGAAAAAAATTAATATAATAGATATTTAACGCAAGTTGCGTATAACTAACCAAAACAAAAAATAGTTGAAGCAGCAATTATAAAAGTAATAATTTTTAGTTCAAAGCCATGAGCTAGGACAGCATGTATTTTTTTAGGCATCAAGTTTGTTATCATACTAAAAGTACCTTCGATAGTCTTCCGATGTGTCTTTAAATTAACGTAATCTTCTAGTTCATAAGACCTTTTGGAATTGCTTTTGCGTTCAACGATCATTTTTATTCCTTCATTAAGTAATGCATCTTCATAGTCATAATCTATATAAGCTGCATCTCCATACACTATACTTCCTTTTGGAAGATATCTTGGATTTAGAACCTTGAGAGCCGGCAGGTCATGCTCACTTCCAGGTGCAATGATCATTTTTAAAGGATGGCCTGATAAATTTGTAATTACGGTGGCTTTTACTCCATAAAAATAGCTTTTCTTGCTCGCATTATAACCCCGGAAATTTTCTGTGCTAAAAATGCGGCATCTACTTATTCTAATGTTCATACAAACTGACACAGGAAAACTATCTACAATAAAATCGTTATCCATGTAACGGTAAGAACTATATAGATGAGAAAACTCAAGCATGTTTTGCCAAACAGTATCAGGTATTAAGTGCATCCGCCTATTTAACCGGCTCTTACTTACCATGTTATTTATGTAGCCTGTTTCTTTAAGCATCTGTCTTGCTCTTTCTATGTTGCCATAAAAGTAACGACTTGCAATAATTACTGTTGTCATCACCTCTGCATTACTCATTTTCTGATTAGGCCATTCTTTTCCTATAGCTTTAATCGATTTGATATAATCATCACATAAACAATAGATGGCAATAATCTGCTCATTCATAGCTTCTCTCCTTTAATGTATGGTGTAGTTAACTAACATCTTAAGGATGAGAAGCTTTTTTATTAATACTAATCTAACTCTTTTATCACTTTAGTTATACGCAACTTGGGTATATTTAATTATTTTACAATCAATTTGTAAAATATCCTTAATTTTTAATAAGATCTTATTAAAAAGTTTTAAAAATAAAATATAATTTGTTAGATAAAAATTTTACTTGCGCAAGAAGGTGCGAATCGGCGTTAGAGAATTTTTATCATGGCGATACTCGATTAAAAAATGATCGACAATGACGGCTCCATTAGCCTGTTTCTGAAAATGAGTCGGTGAAATCGCGATTTCATAAGGAAAAAGCAACGAAGCTAAGATAGAGTAGTGGGAATCGGGTCTAATTAAGCAATCAAAGTTGCCAAGCGCAAAAAAATCTTCCAACACATTTAAATCTTGGCGACTTTCTCCTCGATTGCAATCAAAAAGAATAGCTTCTTTCGAAAATTGTTGACTAAATTTTTTACAAACCTCTTGAGGGTTAGGATGATCGGTAAAAATATAAACATAAAGAGATTGTTTAGCCGCAAGATCCACTGTTTTATAGAGGTAATGAAGGGCCTCTACATAAAAGCTTTCGGGCGGGCTTTTTAAAGGAAACTTGCGTTGGAGTTTATCTTGCTTATCAAAGTTAAGTCCCGATCTAAAGTGCAAGGCAACTGTTTTGCAGTTAGCAGGTAAAGTAAGATTAGGTAAACAGGAGTTAACCAAAGGAGTAACTGGCGCAATCAGTTCTCTTAAAAGCTGCAAAAATTGCGGATCATCCCAATTAACTTTAGTAAATTGAGCACGTGAAGAGGTTTTTTCAAAGAGATAAGCAGATTCAGGATAAAAAGGCACCTCGATCAGTACTTTATCTAAAATATGAGCCGTAAGAGGGGATTTAGAGGCTTGTAATAAGCGAAAAAATTCTAGGTAGTCGGCAGGCGCTTGCAAACGATAAGCTGTCAAGTGATTTAAGAGTGAATCTTTTAAAAAAAGGGGCGATTGGTGTAGCTTAAGCTGGTCGGAATAGGGAAAGGGTTTATAAACTAAGGGCATCTTTAATGAGTGAGAAAACCACAAAGCATGCGCAAAAGCTAAAAGATTATCGCCAAACCGACCGCCACTAAAACTATAAGAGATCACAGGTCCTTTTATCTCCTCTTTGATTATATTCTCTTTTTTAGTCCTATTTTCCTGCGCAGTCAAAAGGTAGGGATTAAACTGAGAAAGCAAAAAAACTAAAAAAATAAGTAGGGCATGAGAAGATGTTTTCGACATAAAATTCTATCTTGGTTGTTGATTAGATCGATGTTTTTTCAATTTATAAAGGATTAAGCCAATGACTACGATTAGTCCAATACCTAGCATCCAATCTAAATTAATTTCTATATTTTCGAAAAGAGTTAACCAAAGGGATAACCAATAAGGGCCAAAAAAATAGCCGATAGAGAGAAATGTAGTAACCCATAAAAAAGCTCCACTATAGGCATAAAGGGCAAAAGAGGAGAAATTTAAAGTCGTTAGACCAGCCGTAAAGCCGGTAAAATGGCGAATGCCTGGAATAAAATAACCAATCACTAAAGTCCATTTGCCAAAACGTTCAAACCAGTAGTGTGCCTGTTTAATGCGCGTTTCTGTTAATCCTATCCATTTGCCATAACGCTGAATGAGGTAATTGCCAGCCAGCCTGCCAATTAAATAACTGCCCGTAATTCCACATAAACTGCCCCCATAACCTGCTAATAAAGTAGGAATGAGTTGTAGTTGATGATTGCTGACTAAAACTCCTGCTAATACCAAAAGACTCTCTTCTGGCACGGGTAAAGCAATGATGCCCAAGGCTAAGAAAAAAAAGATCACTAAGCTACCATATTGCGTTAGCCATAAGATCAAGGTTTCATGATCGGGTAATAGTTCCATTTTTAAGTCTACTCCTACTTAATTAATAGAAAGAAAAATCATATCAAAAAATGAACAGTAAGCCTATAGTTATTAAACTCAAAGAGACAAAAAAGTCTTACTGATAAAAGTAACTAGCTTCCTAATTTAAAGATGACCTTTTTATGCCAGAACTGCCTGAAGTTGAAACAGTTGTTCAAGATTTGATTGAAAAAGGATTAAAAGGAGCTACGATTCTCAAAGCGGAACTCTTTTGGGAAAGAACGCTAGCTACGCCCGATAGTCTAACTTTTCATCAGCAGATTAAAGATCAAAAATTTCTAAAAATTGGCAGACGAGGCAAATTTTTAGTTTTTTCTCTTTCCCAAGATACCCTGATTGTTCATCTGCGCATGACTGGAAAATTTCTCTTAGAGAGGTATGATGATCAAGAGAAAGAACTTTTATTAGAGCCGTTGCGTCATGAAAGGATGCGCTTGTATTTAGATCAAGATAGAATCCTCCATTATCAAGATCAACGTAAATTTGGAAAATGGTATTTATTGGCAAGCCCATTAGAAAAATTGAGCCATTTGGGTTTAGAACCTCTCTCCTCAGAATTTACACTAGAGGCTTTTAAAAAATTAACTCAGCAAAAATCTCAGGTGTTAAAGCCTTTTTTACTCAATCAAAAGTATGTGGTAGGACTTGGCAATATCTATGTCGATGAAGCTCTATGGTTAGCTTGTCTTCATCCTCAACGTGTCGTTTCCTCTTTAAATTTAACAGAGGTTACTGCTCTTCATTCAGCGATCATTCAGGTGTTGCAACAGGGCGTTGCCTGCCGTGGCACGAGTTTAGGTTCGCATATCAGCAATTTTCAAAGTGCTAATGGTCAAAGGGGAGAACATCAATATCATCTCAAAGTATTTAGAAAACAAGGCTTGCCCTGTTTGCGTTGTACCGAGATCATTACGAGAATCTCCGTAGCCAAACGCTCTACTCATTTTTGTTCCTATTGTCAAAAATTAAATTAATCGCTAATCAAAATGTAACAGTTAATTAAAATATTGATTAAAATCATTATCATAGTTAATATTGAAAACTATTAATTTAATGATGTGACATGTTTAATTTTTTTAAATTTAATTTTATATTTTTCCTGTTTTTATTTTTAGCTGGCTCTTTTTTTGATCAAAAAGAGGAACAGTTATCTTTTTCCAGCTCATTATATTCTAATAATAAAATTAATAGTGATAAATCATCTAGTGTTAAATTAAAAATTAGTTTCATTCCTACTCAAATAATCTATTGTCTAGTAGAGCAATTTAAACCATCTTGCCAATTCAGACGTCAAGAGTTTAAAAATAGTATAAAAAGTATTAAAAATCTAACTAATTACATTCAATTTTCCTTCTTTATTATTAATGAGAAAATTACTTACTATTCTTTTATTAACCAAAATACTTTTGATAAGTCTTATCACTATCTTTTTCTCAATATTTTAGCTGCTAAACATCATCCTCCCTCATTTTAATTTTATTTAGTAAATTTTTAATAAGTTAAATTTTAATTATAGAGGATAGAGATGAATAAAATAAATAATAGTACAATTTGCCCTAATATAATTTATAATAAAACAGCTATTTTGCGTTGTACTCCTAATGGTTACATGCCCTGTTGTTTAGAGAAGTTATCTTTCCAAGAAACAGAAAAACAGGTAGCAGAGTCAAGTTCAACTAAACCTCCTAAATCGCGAAAAATGAAGCGTCAAGAAATTTCCTACTTACCTAATACAATAAGTAAAGAACAGCTCATTTTTTAGCTAAAGTAAATCAAACTCATTCTCCTTTTACGAGAGAACAGACAGTAACCTTACAAGCTAGCCGACAAGCGGATGAGATTAGAAATATTGGCATTAATTGCACCTATCTTTGTTTACCTCTTTGTGCATGCGGTGTGTGCGGGGCTTTTAGTTTTCTATCTAGTGCCGCTTCTGTCACAACTGGCACAGCAGTTTTTGCAGCGGCAAGTGGCTTACTAGCGGGCTGGTTAGGAGTGCATACAACAGGGACACTGCCGGGTTGGGCAAGTGATCACGCTAAAGCTGCTGAATTACAATTAGAAATAATTAAAGAAACATATAAAGAAAAATTGCCAAAAGTTTTAATCGACCTCTATTTTGACCAGCCCTCTGCTGCTCAAAAGTTTGCTAAAAAAATAAACTTTGATGATTTACAACAACTTATGATTTTAAAAGGAGCCATAGGCGAGCAGCAAGCTACTTTTATCGTAGCTCCTTTAAAAGAGGTCGTAAATTATATAAAAAATGAAGGAGAACCCTCCGATCTATCTATCGCTGCTTACATCAAAATCAAGCAGATCGAATCTAAGTTAAAAAAGGCTGAAGAGCTAAATACAGAAGAGAATTTTCCATCGGAAGATTCTACTATTAGTTTGAACGATGATAGGACAGAGGAAAATAAGGATTAAAATTAGATTAATGGTATCTTAATACAATTTGACTATATTTTATTTGAAGTTAGTTAATAATTTAAAATTGACGGGATTTATTATGAATGCAATTAGAAATATTTCGCATCACTATGTTCAGACTTTTTCTGAAATAAAAACAATAGAGAGTAATAGTTTTAAGACAAATATAAAAGTAGCTGTAGTCGTTTTGTCTTGTTTTACAGTGCTCATTCCCTTAATCTTTTTGTCTATTAATAAAATAGATTTATTAATTCAACATAAAAAAGAGCAAAAAATAAATCGATTAAAATTAATACAAGCTAAAAAAGAGGAAGATGAAAAAGCAGCTAAAGAGAAACAATTTTTAGACTTAAAAAATTTAGCGGATGCTGGAAATAGTCAGGCTCAACTAAAAATTGCTACTATTTATCAGCAGGCTGCTTTAAATTGTCAAGGTTCAACTAAACAAGAAATTGTCAACCACAATGCCTGGCTAAGGGAAAGTATAAAATATTTTGAAAAAGCGGCTGAACAAGGACAGGAAAAAGCTAAGAAGAATCTGACAGAGCTAAAGGAAAAGTATCCACAATTTTTTGAGCAACCCCTTCAAGAAAATAAAAAAGCTTCATTATCTCTTTGGAATCAAATAGCTAAACTACCTAATACTGTCGTAGAATCAAGCTCAAAAGCTCTTTTTTCTTACTATCGCAGTTCAGCGTCGCCTAAGGAAAAAAATAAGTTTGGTTACTCAGCACTTGTAGGTGGGTATAATTTTATTAAAGGCTCAGAGATTGCTAAAAAAAAGTGGCAAAGGGGAGACAAAAAGGAAGCTGCTAAAACGATGATAGCAGCAACAAGTATAGGAATTCTAGGTCTATTGGGCACAGCTATTAACTGGGTAAAAGTATAAATTTTACAACAACAAGTATTAAAATATAGAAGAGAGGATAAAAAGTTATAGTAATAGAATAAATTAAGAATAAGACAGATATAGGACTTAAATAGTTGTATAAAGCAGCTAGCTTAAATCTAGGTATAAAATAAAATCACTAATTAGTTGTTTTTAGTTAAATTTTTCCTCTTCTAGATGAAACTTGCGAAAAAAGTAATGAATTAGAGGGGCAAAGATGAAGGCAATGATCACTAAGAAAAGCATGCCACTGAAAAGAGCATATGTACCGGCAAAGATTTTGCCAGCTTCTGTTTGTAAATTAGACACAGGTCCCATGCCAGATAGAATCATAGCGGCATTGACATAGGCATCGATCCAGGACATCTTTTCAAAATAGCAGTAACCTAGCATCCCTGCAAAGAGAGCCACTAGAATAATAGAGATCCCAATGATGAGGTTACGCAGTAAGCGTTTAAAAAAAAAGCGCTGATGAAGTTTAGGATGTTGAGTAGGTGGATGATCCATGCGATTTTCCAAAAGAAGTTGAGCAGGTTAATTAAAAAGAGCAGATAAATCTTGTTTATCTGCTCTTTTTATTGGATTCTTAAAGTATTAAACTTACTAAAGCAAGTTTAACGTGGAGAAGGAGCATCACATCCTGTTTTACCACAAATATGTTTCCAATAATATTTAGGAACATATTTACATTGTTTGTCACAAACCCATTTCTTGCAGCATTTGTATTCTGTCACATCGTAATACTCAGGCTCTTTACGGCAAAGAGTCTCAGTATAATATTGAGGTACATACTTACAGCGTTGTACTTCATAATACTTATCGACATAACGGCAGCATTTTTTCTGACAAGGAACTTGCTCTTCTACACAACGTTTAGTTGTATAATAGCAAGGTTCGTAGTGACAATAAAGGCACCAGCATTCATTACATGCTTGGTCTTCACATGGATGGTCTTCAGGACATTGTTGGTTAGTAGCATTAGCTCCGGCTCCACCTGCTGTATCTTGGTATTGTGAATAAGCAAAAGGTGACATGAGAAGTGCGCAAAGGACTGCACCGATTTGGAAAAACTTTTTCATAGCATTCTCCCTGTAAAGCGTTTGATCTGCTCTCTTTATTCCTTACGAATTAAAGAAAACTGATCTTTTAGAAGTCTTAAACTAATAAATTAGCTTAGGGCCCCTGTTTAGTAACATAAAGTACCATAAGCTGAAAATGTATGTTTTGCAAAATATTGACAAGTATTTTTTTTAATTATTTAAGAATAAGCCTAACTAGACATTCGACATGCGCTGTTTGCGGAAACATATCAAAAGGCTGAACCACATCGACAACATAACCTAAAAAGGATAACTCCAACAGGTCTCTAGCTAAAGTAGCGGGATCGCAAGAGATGTAAATTATTTTTTTAGCTTTTAATTTGACTAAGTTTTTTAAGAAATTTTTATCACATCCACTGCGCGGCGGGTTTAATATCACTAGGTCAATACAAGAAGTGGTAGGGCAAAAAGGTGTATTAAATGAAAAGTTTTGGATAAACTCTTCAGCTAAAGTACAGATAAAGTGAGCATTCTCTATTTGATTGAGAGCTGCATTATATTGAGCATCTTCAATAGCTTGTGGAACACACTCTACCCCAATAACTTGCTTGACCTGTTTAGCAAAAAAAAGGGCTAAGGTGCCTACGCCACAATAAGCATCTAAGACTATTTCCTGGCCAGTCAAGTCTGCTAGTTCCAACGCTTTTTGATAAAGATGAATGGCTTGCTGCGGATTGACTTGAAAAAAAGAGGCCGGCGAAACTTTAAAAGATAAAGCGCCAATCTTTTCAATTACAAAAGAGGAACCAGTTAATACATGATAGTTTTGGCCTAAAATGACATTGTCCGTACGCGTATTGACATTCTGAATCACACCTTTAACTGTTGGACAAGCCTCTTGAATCTGATGAGCCAAAGGTAAAAGTTGCGTCTGTTCTACGGCAGTTGTCACTAAGATAACGAGGACTTCTCGTTGATTAAAAGCAGTTTTGATCAATAAATGGCGCAAAACTCCTTGATGTGTAAGGGGATCATAAGCTGTTAGAGAAGAGTCTTGAATGAGCTGACGCACTTTAACGTAAACTGCTTCTCCAATTTCAGCATGAATGAGACACGCTGGAATATCAATTAGCTGATGGGAATGGCGCGTATAAAAGCCAATCTGTTTTTGTGATGGCAAGATAGCAGTCGAGCGAATGGGCAGTTGAATTTTATTGCGATAGTGTAAAGGAATAGGAGAGGGTAAACAGGGTAAAACAGGCGGTTTTTCTAGTTTGCCAATTCGTTTTAATGCTTCTATTACTCTTTTAGTTTTAATTTCTAGTTGCTGCTCATAGGAAAGATGCATTAGTTGACAGCCTCCACACTGGCTAAATAGCGGGCAAGGAGGTGTTCGGCGATGGATAGAGGGTTGCAAAATTTCCAATAGGTTAGCTTTGCCAAACTTTTTTTGACGATAAAAAAGTTGGACTTTGACAACTTCTGTAGGTAAAGCTCCTTCGACAAAGACAGTGTAGCCTTGATGATAGCCAATGCCCTCTCCATGATGGCCTAAATCGTGAATCGTTAAATTAAATATCTCTTCTACACGCGTTGAATTCATTGCTTTTTATGCCTAACCTTTTGATTTTTAGTAAAATATGAAAATAAAAGTATAGAGGCATAGCCTATTTTTGACTACTCTAATTATCCACTCTCTTTGTTTAAGTTGCACTTTGGCAGGCACTCTTTTATACTCTATAATAACTAAAATTAGAGAAAGATAATGCAAAATTTACCTATGCAATCGGCTAACTCCTTAACTTTTTTAGGTTCCTCCGGTTCGATGGGTATTCCAGTCATTGGCTGCCAGTGTGCCGTGTGCTTATCGACTGATCTCTACAATAATAGGATGCGGCCCTCTGTTTTACTAAAAATTCGAGATAAAACTATTTTAATCGATTGCGGACCCGATTTCCGCTTTCAGGCTTTGCGAGTTGGTCTTACTCAATTAGATGGGCTGATTTTAACCCATGGTCATAATGATCACATGGCAGGCCTAGATGATTTGCGCGCTTTGCATTTGCAATCGCATCAACCTCTGCCCTGTCTTTTATCACAAGAGACAGCCACTGATATTAGCCAACGTTTTAACTATTTTTTTGCCTCCCAGCCAGCCCATGAAAAAAAACTAGTCGTCAAGTTTTTGCTACAGATTTTTCCCAAAGAGCGCGGTCTTATCGATTTTTTAGGTCTTCCTGTGCACTACTTTTCTTATGAACAGGCTAAGATGCAGGTCAATGGCTTGCGGTTTGGCAATTTAGCTTATGTGACCGATATTCGCCACTATCCTGCTACGATTTATGAGGATTTAAAAGGAGCTAAGACGCTGATATTGAGTGCGTTGCGTTTTGAGCCCTCACCATTGCATTTTCATATTGATGAAGCAATCGATTTTGCCAATCGAGTAGGAGCTGAACAGACTTGGCTCACTCATATTGCGCATGAACTCGATCACGTGCAGGCAAATGCCTACTTGCCTAAGAATATTCGGCTCGCTTATGATGGTTTACAGTTAAATTTTCAATTTCCCTAAATGAAATAAGCTTACGCTTTGAGTTAAAACTTAAGGAGATAGAGATGGGCAAGAATAGTGAAGAGAATAGGGTTAAGCGCGCTTTTTTAGTTTCTGTCTATAAAAATTCGGCTCATAAAGCTCTCTGTTTAGAACATTTGCAAGAGTTAGCTTTTCTCGTCGATACGTATGGATTAACAGTTGTCGGTAAAACCTCTTGTTACATTAGAAAATATGAAGCGGCTACCTTTATTACTGAGGGAAAGCTAGTTGAGCTTATTCAAGCAACCCAAGAAACAGAAGCGGATGTCATCATTTTTGATGATGAGATCAGTCCAGCACAACAGCGCAATTTAGAAAAAGCTTTTGCGATTCCCGTCATGGATCGCACCGAAGTTATTTTAGAAGTATTTGCCCAGCGCGCACAGACAAAAGAGGCGCGTTTACAGATTGAATTAGCTCAAGTTAAGTATCAAGCTCCGCGTTTAAAAAAACTATGGACTCATTTAAGTAGACAAGCGGGTAGTTCAGGGGGCGGATCAGGAGGAGGAGGCTATCTTAAAGGAGAGGGCGAGAAACAGATTGAGATCGATCGGCGCATCTTAAAAAAACAGATTGACAACTTGCAAAAAGAGATTAAAGCTGTACGCGCAATACGCGAGACGCAACGAGGGTCTCGAGCTAAGAGTGGCGAGCCCTTATTAGCTATCATTGGTTACACCAATGCAGGCAAATCAACCTTGCTCAATGCTTTAACAGCTTCAGAAGTATTTGTCGAGAATAAATTATTTGCTACTTTAGATACCACTACGCGCAAATTTACCTTAAGTAATAATCAAGATGTGTTGTTAATCGATACGGTGGGCTTTATTCGCAAGCTGCCGCACTTATTAGTAGCAGCTTTTAAAAGTACATTAGAAGAAGCTTTCTATGCTGATATTCTCATTCACTTAGTCGATAGCAGCCATCCGATGGCTTTAGAACAGGCAGAAACAACCTTTGAAGTCCTTAAAGAACTACAAGCGGAAAATAAACCTATTATCACGGTCTTAAATAAAGTCGATGCAGTCAAAGATCCGGCTATTGTGAATCAGTTGCGCCTCAAATATCCCAAAACGGTCTGTATTTCAGCCCTTCATCATACGGGATTTGCTGAGTTAGAGGAGTTAATTGTGAAGGAGTTAACTAATCGCAGACAGCTCGTGCAGTTAGTGATTCCTCAAAAAGATTACGGCGTTGTCAGCGATCTGATTAGTTACGGTCAGATTATTTCGCAAGACTATGAAGAGAATGATATTCTCTTAAAAATGACCATTCCGGTAGCTCTTGCTGGTAAATATGAAAAGTATCTCGTTAAATCTCCTTAATCCTATTATTTTTCCTCTTGCAAAAGGAGGAAAAAATAGGTTATTTAGGAAAAATAGCGTAGTAGAAGAAAATTAAGAAACTTGTCTTCACGTCAAAGTTAATTTTCTCCATTTAAAAATTATTTTAGCTGTTTTTAATCATAATTTAAATAGTTATTGATTTTTTCATTTTATCTTTATGTAATATTTATATCTATCTTATAAAATGAGTAATTAAAGATTAACAAAGGATAAACTAATGAATACTTCCTTAACTTCTACTACTAATAATCCGATAGGAAAGTTGCCTTTGGATTCTAAAGATCAGCAAAAGGAAGCTTCTTTATTAGACGCTCAAGTTAATCAAGCTGCTTTGTCTGCTCTTCAAGCTCAAGTAGCAGAAGCACCAACTAAAAAAATAAAAGATAAAGAAAAGTTTCAAGAGTGCCAAGAAGACAAGTTAGAAGATTCATCTTTAAGTGATACTGAAGATAGCGGTTATCGTACAGCTAATGAAGATGAAGAAGACTTTGATTTAGATCCAGAAGTTAATACACCTCCTACACAGAGAAATAAATCAGAGCATAAGGGATCGGATACAGAAACAAAAACTGATAAAATCAGTAAAAAAATTTTAACAGTAGCAGAAAATATAGAGGAAGATCTCCTTGAATTAGAAAAGTTGAAGGGTTCTGAACTTATCATTCCTTTGATGGAAGAGTCTATACCTAAATTGAGAGACTTACTCAAAGAAATGGTAGTAAAAAAGTGTCCTTATGGAACGCAAATTGCTGCTAGTTTCACTCTAAATAGACTAAATAACTTAATTGATCAAGTTTTAAAAGCTAATTTATTAAAAATTACCAATAACTTAATTGAAAAAGCTAAAGAGCATAATAAAAATGGCGATTGCAATGACCTTTCTTCATTAGTTTTTAATCTTTTGGATTTCTTGGCTGCTAGAGCCAATACAGATTTAGTAAAAATACAGGGAAGCTTTAATAAGGCTAATGAAAAACAAAAAAAACAGATTTTTAGTGCTATTACAGAAGAGCTCTTGAAAATTGTTTTCCCTGAAGCAGAAAAAAGTATTGTATTGCCACCCGTTCTTACGCAATTCATTGATATGCGAAAAATAATCTATAATTTAGCAGCTAACTACATTCCTACTTTTTTAAATGAGTTGACTACTAAATTACAAGCAACAGCTGATTCTAAAACAAATAATGCAGCTAAAATTGAAAAACTGACAGGTGGAGCAGACTTATTAACATTAATAGATACGCTCTGTACGCGCTTTGATAAAATTGTCAATACAGTAACGTCAGGCCAAGCTAAAACAGCTCAATCCAGTGATCGAGAGATCATTAAACAGTTAGGCAGTGTGGCAAAAGTATTGGGTGAGGGAAAGAGTCAAGCCGTTAATCAAATCATCGAGCAGTTAGGCAATTACTGTAAACCAGTGCTTTTACATATTTTTAGTAACTTAAGTGCAGGTAATGCAGAAGAGGAGACACCTGAAAATAAAAATGAACATATCTTGACGCGGATTATCAAAAACTATCTCAATACAGTGTTTGACTTTGCTGAGAAGAATAAAGATAAAATAGATCGAGCTTATGAACAAAGTGCAAAAAAAGCATTATCTATAGAAGAGGAATACAAGCAGCAAGATTTGAAGAATGCTAAAGTACAAGAAGAAAAACAAAAAGAATTAGATAAAGCTTTTGCGCCTGTCTATAAAATTTTAGAAGGATGTGTTAATGGTTTGATGCTTAATGCCGGTATTGACAAGCAGGAATTAGCTAAGATTTTACCTTTTGGTGCTGAGTTAGCAGCAGATGCGATTCAAAAAGTCCTCTTATCTCGAGCTTTTGAATTATACCGCGATGTCATCCGCGAAGAACCGAACCATGACGCGCTTATTAATGAAATAGGTGATATCAAAGAAGCAGCCCCGATTGTCGATAAATTAATAGCTGGCGCCATGGTCCTTGCAAAAAAGAAAATTTCTGATCCTGAAAGTGGTACAGGAAAGTACTTAATCACCCTTATTCAGAGTTTTGTTTTAAGTGAAAATTCTAAGGAAGAGATGTTTAATCTACCGATTCAAGAGCTGTGCAATTCAGCAGTCTACACAAAAGTTGAGCAATTTTTGCAGCGCGCGATTCAACGGAATGTGATCAATTTATTAGCTAACTTGGGTACGAATTGCTCTAAAGATGTTAGTGCTTCAATAGATGAAAAGGGCAAATTACAGCCTCGTAAAGCACCAGAGAAATTACTCGTAGCCGGAGTATTGGAATTAGCTAAACTCATTTCCAGTTATACATTTGAAGATAAAAATTTTGATCTACAAAAAGCTTTGAATGAGTGGGTACACCTACCGGAGCGAACAGCAGAGGAAAGAAAGATCAAAGAGGACCGAAAAAAAGAATTAATTGCTTCATTTAATCCATTAGTAAGAAATATTCTTACAAAAGGTGGGTGGGATGATCCTAAAAATATCATCGCACCTGAAAGTAAAAAAGAACTGCTCGTTACTCTTATCAGAGATCAGTTGTTACCCGAGTTGCTTTTCGATTTAAGCTCTAACTTGTTAATAATGAATGAGTTGCCAGAAGATAAACAGAAAGAATTTAAAAATTTAGAAGATTATGAATCGATTAGTAAGTTGGCTAAATATCTAGCAAAAAAAGCACGACCGGAAATATGGAGTCAAGTGACATCGCTTTGTTATGGATTGGGCGATACGGTCAATCAAGACTTCACCAAGGGAACTTTAGGCATTGATCAAGTCGTTCACTTGGCAGCTAATTTTAGCACAATTGCCGAGGGATTACAGAAGATTACACCTATTAATGAATTTATCGAAGGATTCTTAGAACGCATCATTAATTATGCTTTAACGCATGGATCAGTCAATGCTTTGCAAAACATGGAGAATCGCCCAGTTAAAACAAATGCAATAGCTAATATTTTAGGATTAATTAATACCAATTTTGCTGATGAAAGTATTTCTAAGGAGTTGCGGGTAGATTTAGAGAAGTATGCTGATGATACGATACAAATTGCCAAACTCAAAGAGCAAAATAAAAATCTATGCAATGAAGCTCTAGACCTAAAATTGGAATTAGATAAAACAGATAAAAATTCAGCTCCTTATGCTGAAAAACAGCAGCAGCTTAGACTAAAGGAAAAGGAAATAGAGGCAAAATCAGAAGAAGTAAAGAAGAAAAATGAGGAGATGAAAGCAAATAAGATCAATGAAAATTATCCTGAGTTGCTTAAAAAAGAAATTCAACCTTTAATGACAACTCTTTTAACTAACATGGGTTTTAAAAGTGCAGCTGATCTACCCGTACCTTACTTTTTAAGAGAAATATTATGGAAGAATTTGGCAACTGAAATCTTACCAAAATTAGCCTTAGACTCCTATTTAAATCTAAGTCCTGCTTATCGTCAACGTCAGACATCGATAGATAACTTAAAAAATCGCTTTGGCAATTTGGCTTTGAAAGAAGCGGCTGAGATATTAGCTAAAGTGCCCTTAAAAATAGGAAATAATTATCTTACTACACAAAGAGGTGAATTGTCTAATTGGCTTCAAAAAATATTGGGATTTAAACCAACAGTTGAAAATATTTTAGGCAGTCCTCATTTTAAACAAAAAGAAGTAGATAAGATCCAAGAAGCTAATAAAGAGGGATTTCTTTTTCCAGTGATTGAAGCAGAACTAACAGGCCAAATCTTAGAAGTTATGGATGGAGCTACAGCTAACTTACGTCAAATAGAGGAAAGAAATCCTGCTGTTAACTTTGACTTCTTTATGGATTTTATGAACCTTTTAACAGGACATTTGACAACTGTAAAAGAATCTTTAAAAGACCAAAATAAAACGCAGATGAAAGAGCTAGATGTAGCGGCAACTTTTGCTAAATTTCAAGCTAAGGGGCAATTAGATGTTAAGTTGCAAAATCGAGAAACAGAATTAACTAATCAGATTAAAGCTGCTAAAGAAGATTTAAAACAAGTTAAAGAAACAGAGCCTAAAAACCTAGCTAAGATTGCTGAGAAAACAAAAATCTTAACGGATTTAGAAGAGGTAAATTTTTATGAAAAATTTGGTAAGTGGTTGCTCAATTTAGCTGGAAAAAGAGAACAAAAAGATCTACATGTACCCTTTGGTTCGAAAGATCCGACAAAGCCGAACAATACAGATGAGTTAGCCTGGGATAAATTACATGAGTACATGCCTATGGGTGTAAAATTGCTTTTTAGCGAAATAGGAAATCCTAAGTTAGTAGATACAATTCTATTAAGCTTATTGACTACCATTAATGAAGAGTTAGAAAAGATGAACAAAGAACAAAAAGCTGCTAGTAAGAATAAAACAGCTCAACCTGTTTTGCCTTTAACAGCTAAAGATCGTGAGGCGCAAAAGCAATTGACTGCTCTTATTCAAACTTTAGTCCAAGCTTTGCCTAATAGTAAAGGGGCTTCTGCTTTGCGTTTAATGATGAAAACGCCTTACTTACGCTCTTTACCAGCTGCTAAAATAGAGCCGATCTTGGCTAAATTGATGGCAGAATGGGCTCCTTCTAAAATAATGGAGAAAGGCTTAATTAGTGCAGCTTCTAAACTAGGAGCTAATTTAGATAAATCTTTACCGACTACACCAGAAGATATAGCTGCTAAAAAAGCACATGATGCTCTTGATGAACAAGAGAAACCTGAAAAAATTAAAGAACAGACGAAGAAATTAATAGAAAACAGTAAGAATAGCCTCTTTAAATGGTTGGAAAGTAGTATCATTGGTAGACTATTTGGCTGGTTATGGCGCCCGATCCTCAATTTTATCTTTAATAGAATGAAGAGAGGAGCAGAAAGAGATATGGATAAGATGAGACAAGATATTCCACTCTCTATTCATCAAAACTTAGGCTTTCAGATTGGCCGAAATTTGATGAAAAATTTTAATCTCAATCCTGAACCGGTTGTCGTTTAAAGTCCTCTCTCTTAACTAAAAGGCAAGCCCTGTTTTAGATAAAGCAGCGCTTGCCTTTTGCCTATCATTATGTTAAATTAGCAGCCATATGGAAGAAAAGAGCAAAAAATTTAAGATTGCTACACTCGGCTGTCGCACCAATCAATATGAATCGCAAGCGTATCAAAGTCAGCTCGAAGCGATGGGTTACACTCCTTCAAATAATGGAGAAGTAGCCGATATTTGCATTGTCAATACCTGTACTGTGACAGAATCGGCCGATAGCCATAGTCGTCATGAAATTCGCAAATTAGCCAGAGAAAATCCCAATAGCCAACTCATTGTCACCGGTTGCTTTGCCGATGGACAGCAGAATAAAGTGAGAGCCTTTGAGGGCGTAACCCATGTGGTAGCTAATAAAGATAAAGAGAATCTATTAGCTGTTGCTTTTCCCGAAGAGGAGTTGCCTGAATTTTCTATCCAGCGCTTTGAAGCACATACGCGGGCTTTTGTCAAAATTCAAGATGGCTGCGACTCTTATTGTACCTATTGCATTATTCCCTATGTGAGAGGCCGTTCGCGCTCGCGTCCCATCGTCGATATCTTAAAAGAGGTTACTAGTTTAATCGCTAATGGCTACCAAGAGATTGTATTGACGGGTATTAACGTAGGCGATTTTGAAGAGCCTCAAGCCGATTCTCAAAAAACTCATCGCTTAGCAGATTTAGTGAGAATGGTCGATCAGATTGAGGGTCTCAAACGCTTGCGCATCTCCTCTATCGATCCCGATGAGGTCGATGATGATCTACTCGATGCGGTCATCAATGGTCGGCATACTTGCCCCTCGATGCATGTCGTATTGCAGTCAGGCTCCAATGTGATCTTAAAGCGGATGAATCGCAAATACACGCGTCAGATCTTTATGGATACAGTCATGCGCTTGCGAGCAGCTAATCCCGACTTTACTTTTACAACCGATGTAATTGTCGGTTTT
The DNA here is from genome assembly GCA_965200675.1 of Parachlamydiaceae bacterium. GTDB lineage: Bacteria > Chlamydiota > Chlamydiia > Chlamydiales > Parachlamydiaceae > CBDAUP01. The sequence goes on from CBDAUP010000002.1 coordinate 1,230,900, forward strand.
CCTGGGGAAACAGATGCAGATTTTGCGGAAACACTGGCGGTCATGCAAGAGGTAGAATTTGCCAAAGTCCACATGTTTCCCTATAGCGATCGCCCGCGCACGCGTTCAGCTGCCTACTCCAATAAAGTGCCGGTTGCAATCATCAAAGAGCGCAAACAGCAGGTCTTGCGCTTAGCAGAGCAGATTGCTTTTAGCTTGCGCGCGCGCTATGTCAATCGCCAGATGAGTGTGCTCATCGAACGCTCTAGTCTAGCAGCTGTGCAAGGAGAACTGGACGAAATAACAGGGCATACGGCTAATTTTTTAGCTGTTCAACTCGTTTCTGATGCGCCAAATAAAGCTTATCATCAAAATGAAATGATAGAAGTCAAACTGATTGAAAATAGGGCTCAAGGGCTGATAGGCGTTCCTATTGATTAATAAAGCATATTAATGAGTCTTCTCATCTCTATTAAGGTTATCATAAAATCATGTCTATTACCATAGCAGAAAGGCTAAGACCCTTTTCTCATCGGCCTGGAGTCAAAGTGCTCGTACCAGGTTCCTCTTATAGCTTGCAAATCTTTCCAGCTTATCTAAAGATAGCGGATCTAAGGCAAGCGCAGGCATCTACTTTAGCAGAATGGCAGCTATCAATCGAAGGACCAGTCGATCAATTTACAGTCCTACAAGATTTAGAAAAGCGTAAAATTTCTGTCTGGGGCCAGGCCCAAAATGGCTATTTTCGCTATCACTGTTATTTAACAGAGAATAGACAAGAGATTGTATTAGAAGTAGAGAAGGCATCGCCAGCAGGTCTAACTTATCAAAGTAGTGGAAACAAAGAACTTCAAGGCAATCTAGATGCTAAGCAGCTGTTAACCCTTTTTACTTTTGCTACTCCTTGTATGGCTACCTCCTCTTTAACTGAGAGATTATCACTGGGCAATCACAAAGCCCAAGAGTGGGAGTTGATCAGAAGACGCTCTAGTATGATAGAGGTTTTTCCTTTGTGGCATCGATTGGGTTTACTGACGTCTACTCCTCTTCTAGCAAGCGATGAAGAAACAGAGGAAGGGACGTTAAAATTAGTGAAAAAATGTCAAGAGGCTATTCATTTAGGAAAACCTGAAACCATTGTGCCAGCTTTTACCCAGCTTTTTTTGGCAGGTTTTGATGAGATGCTCATGCCGCGTTTAACCGATAGCGAGTATCGAGGCTATTCTTTAACTTCCTTATCACAAAATTATATAGCTTCCGCATTGACTTTACTGACAATGGGTTCTAGTCTGATACGTCAACTCTTTTTTCAACAAAAAAAAGAAACCTATGAGTTAGACACGTATCGCATTTTGCCTCATTTGCCTCCTGAATTTTTCTGCGGACGCTTGCTGAATATTCCCTGTAGCAAAGGCTTGCTGGACTTAGAATGGACTAAAAAAACAATGCGTCGTTTAATTTTCAAAAGCCATACAGCTGGCACCCTTCGGTTTGACTTTCAAAAAGGCGTAAAAAGTTTCCGCCTCAAACGCGCGTTAGGCGATAGAGGACAGCGCTATCCAGTTCATACGCCTTTAACTGTGGAGTCTAATGAGTGTCTTTACTTAGATAATTTTATGTATTGAATTTATTAATTATTTAGCGGGGCTTGTCCAAGCATTGTCTTTAATGCGAAAGCGCCAAGGCATAGCTGCAAATTCCTGTGCATAGGCAATGCCGACGCGTGGACTTGCTAGACAATCTTCAAGTGACACCTTTACGCCTCGATCTTCTAGCCAGATGGTAGTGCCATCTAAGGCTATACCCGTATGTTCCCTTTTTAAGCCCAAAGCTTTAGTTAAAAGGGCTGGTCCGGCGGTCCATAAAGGAGCTGGGTGAGAGCGTTGGCAGCGCGTGAGCATGTGCTCGATTCCCACTACAGGTTCGATCGCACGGATTAGAATCGCATGCGGTATATTTTCCTGATGCGTGATGATGTTAAAGAGGTGGTGCATGCCATAGCAAAGGTAAACATAGCTAACTCCTCCTAAATGAAACATGACTTCCGTTCTAGCTGTACGGCGATGATTATAAGCATGGGAAGCTTTATCGAGAGGAGCTAGATACGCTTCTGTCTCGACAATCATGCCGCCTGTTACTGTATCTCCTGCTAATCGCGTGAACAGAAACTTACCGAGAAGGTCTTGGCTCAAGGAGAGCGTATCAGATGTTTGATAATAAGTAAGAGGTAATTTAGACATTTCTTAAAAAGAATACACAATTTTCAAATAAAAGCAAAAGAGTTTAATTCCGGAAAACAGGCGATTAGGCCTTGCTGCCAAGGATAACAGGTCACATGATCAAACTTTTTTACAAAGCGATCTTGACTCAAAACAATTGCTTCACACTGATCAATGTCTTTGGTTATTTTGATAAAGGCGCTAACATCGGATTGATTGAGCTGGATCGTACTTTTTATTTCAATGCATAGAAGAGGCTGGCCTGGTCTTTCGACCACTAAATCTACCTCTACATCGCCTGCTGTGCGGATAAAAGAGAAGCGGTAGTCTGGTTGGAAATAATTACCTAAGCGGATGAATTCCAATAGGATGAAATGCTCAAAAGCTTCACCATAAGCAGAAGTTTGAGGCGTAAGAGAAACAGAGAGTCGTCTAGAGAGCGCACGTAGCACACCTAAATCAAAGAAATAAAATTTTGGTTTTTCAACTAAACGCTTGCGAAAAGAGTGATGAAAAGGTTCTAAAAAGAAGCCAATCAATGTATCTTCTAGAATACAAAAATACTCTTTAATTGTTTTATCATCGACACCTACATCTCTGGCTACATTGGCATAATTGATCACTTTGCCATTACACTGAGCGGCTACTTCTAAAAAACGACGAAAAGGATGCAATTTGCGGATCACTTGTTCATTCCATATCTCTTCCTTAAGATAAGTATCCGTGTAAGCTCTTAAAAAGGCTTGCTTATCAGTTTCCTCAGGCAAACTAAAAATTTTTGGTAAAGTTCCATAGCGCAAGGCTTTTTCTAGATCAAATTGCTCTTTTAATTCAAAACAAGAGAGCGCATAGAGCTGGTAAACAAACGCTCTACCTGCTAATAAATTAGCTCCTCCATGTTTTAATTGACGTGCACTAGAACCTGTCAAAATAAAAATCTTATTGGTTTCTTCAATTAATCGATGGACTTCATCTAATAATTTAGGAACTTTTTGTATTTCATCTATGACGACATAGTTAATTTCTTGACCAAGTCCTTTTACTATAGCATAAAGATTGCTGGGATGACGTAGAAATTGCTCCTCTAGACTAGAATCTAAAAGATCTAACCAGAGACATTCATTCATCTTAAAGCGTTGCTTAAGTAACGTACTTTTACCCGTATTACGGGGACCAAATAGGAAAAAACTCTGTTGAGTAGAAAACTTTCTAAACCGCAAAAACATGTGGCTACTCCGAATTTGGTTGACATTTCCGGAGTATACTCCATTTTTGCGATCTATACCAAAGAATTAGGGCTAAAGAGATCGATTAAAGTAGTCTTATAGCTTTAAGCTTGGATAAAGTAACCATGTCCATTCTCTTGCACTAATCGATGAATATGATTTTTATCAATAAGAGCTTGGATGATCAAGTCTAACCAATATTTTTTTGTTGAATTTTGATTAATAGTTTGGTAATTAAAAATGTTGGCATATTGGAGTAAAGGCTGTTTATGTGTATTTAGATGCAAGTAGCGTTTACCTTTCAAAGATTTAGTAGGGGAGCTACGGATTAATAATGTATTTATTTCTTTAATTACAGCTTCTGTGCATTCCTTTAAAGTTACTGTTTGCTGTTCATCTTTTAAATCTATAACTTTACCTTGATTATCTCTTACTTTAACATAAACAGAGGCTTGTCCCTCTTCTGTCAAATCTAAACCTAGAGACTCCAAATCGATCTCTAGCGGCTCTTGACCTGTTACAATACTTTTATTTTGATAGAAGAGAGAGAGTTTTTCATTAGACTCGAGTTCTTCTAACCGACTACGCTTAGCGCTATTTAATTCTAGATTAGTCAGCGCAATGCCTTGTTTGCAGGCTTCTGCACTGACAATTTCTAGTTGTTCTTTGGATACACATCTAATTAGTCCACAGCTTTTATTAATATCTCCTGTAAGACCATTCATTACACTCTCCATCGCTTCTAGATCAATCAATCCTACTCGCCTATCTCCTTGAAAGTCTATTTCTTCATTAATAAGGGGAATATTGCGCCAGGTCACATCATTAAATCCTGTGTTTGCTACAAAGGTAGTCAATTGTCTGACTGTTTTATTTAACTCTTTAGAATGGCGATGATAAAGATCCTCTTGGATAGTGTCATCGGGATTGAGATCAAGTGCTTGTTCAATGATAAGATCAAAGGTATTTTGACCATATCGAATAGTTTTCATGGTAGCGCAAGGCACAACTAAAAGATCGAGTTGATGAGCTAAACAGACCTCTTTAGCTTTGATCATATTAGCAAAACGTTTTTGGTTAGCATAAGGAGTAGCAGGAGCTAATTTAAAGACGCAATTAGGCATTTCATTAATTTTAAAAATAAGATTATTACTTTTAAACCATTCGATGTGATCATCCTCTTGTCTAGCTATAATTTTAGGCATTAAGGCTTCAATTTTTGACAAAGTATCTTCAGTTACAGTGCAGCCTTTTGTTAGCTTAGCTTTAGCATCAATCACTTTAAAATGCTGATGGGAGCGCAAAACAGCTTTAGCTAGTAACATAACAAGAGGAATAACGAGCGTAAAATAGGAGATGACCTTAGCTATGCGCACGAGTAAAGAGGAAGATGTATCACAAAGAACAACTTTTGTGCGGCTATCTTTTGATGTTCCTATTACATAAGCTTTTTTACCTTTCAAATAAAAGTAACTATCTATGTTTTCTACAAGAGATTCTCTGATTGATTTAGTGGATGTAGTAGTATAAGTAAGAGGTGTAAAAAAACTTAAGCTTTGCATAATTACCTGAAATTAACTGTTAATAAATTATTCAATATTTATTATAACAGATAATTAATTAATCTTCAATTTGCTAATCAATTGATTGATAATTTCGCCTGTATGATAAGTCTGCACTTGATGATTAGCTAGTTTAAGAACGAGCGCGCCGGATGAATCAATAGAATCGAAATAACCAGTGATGATTTGCTGATGGTGGTGAAAAGAGAGCATGTCGCCTTTTTGATGGACAAGATTAGTTTTATAAGTGTCTAAAAAAGGGGCAAAACCTTTTGTTAAAAAATGAATTAAATGAGTCGTAAAATTTTTCTGAATGAGCTGAATCAAAGGCTCTATTTTCCGTAGTTGACCATCCTCCGCTCTTAAAGAGATAGCTGGCCGTTTAAGAAGCTCAAGCGCAGTTAAAGACATGTTGACATTTAAACCAAGGCCTAAAATGATAGCAAACTGAGTATCAAGCCAGCTAGTTTCACATAAGATCCCGCCTAATTTTTTATTAGCAAGTAAAATATCGTTGGGCCATTTTAGGGAAGCAGTAAAATTTAACTGTTTGAGTACTTGTACAACAGACAGAGCTAAAATTTGGGGAATGTTACCTTGATTGTTACTGTGATCTAATTGGTTAGCTTCTATAAAAAAACAGAAAGTTAAATAGAGATTGCCGATAGGCGATAACCATTGATGATCTAGGCGTCCTCTACCTGCTGTTTGTTGGTCTGCGGTAATAAGAGTCATAGCACTCCTATCAAAAGCGCTCAAATGCTTTTTTGCAAAAGTATTGGTAGAATCAAGTGTTGCAAAGTGGTATCGCGTCAGTTTCATCATCTATCTTCTTTTGAACTAAAAAGAGTATAACAAAAAAATAGAGGAAGGATAAACTTAAATCATAAATTTCTATTCTAACTTTAACTTGACCTTTTTATGTGGAATTACAAGTACTTATCGCGCATCGATTATCGCGTGATCCCTCTTATCTTAATTTTAATGGGTATGGGTTTGCTCGTTATTTCCTCTTTTTCAGTAGAAATAGGACAAGATGCTTTAGAAGAAAGCTTTTTTACGCCCATGGTCAAACGCCAAATCCAAAGTATTGCAATAGGCTGGGCTATCTTTATTTTTTTTGCAGGTTTTGATTACAACAAACTACGCGAGTGGACCTGGTTTCTCTATGGTGTGATGATTCTATTGCTCTTTGGTCTCTTTTTTACAGACTCTATCCAACGCGTGCATCGTTGGTACCGCCTTCCAATCATTGGATTTAATTTTCAACCTTCAGAATATGCTAAGTTAATTGTAGTAATTGCTCTTAGTTGGTATCTAGAGAGGCAAAGTTCACAAGCAAGAACTTGGAAAACAGCCTTTTTTGGTAGTTTAATTGTCGGTATTCCCTTTTTGATGATTTTAAAACAACCCGATTTAGGGACGGCTTTAGTCCTTTTCCCAATTACCTTAGTGATGTTTTATTTTGGCGATATCCATCCTAAAGTAGTAAAAAGCATGGCCTGGATAGGTGGAATTCTGCTTTTATTTGTCGCTTCTATCTTTATTGGATTGATTAGTCATGAAGAGTTGCGTCCTTATGTAAAAATTATTTTAAAGGATTACCAGTTCGACCGTTTAAATCCTGCTACTCATCATCAACATGCAGCTACTACGGCGATTGCTTTAGGGGGATTAACAGGTAAAGGCTGGCGTCAAGGGGATTATACAAGTGGAGGTTGGCTGCCAGCTCCCTATACAGATTCTGTTTTCCCGGCCTTAGGCGAAGAGTTTGGGTTTTGCGGCTTATTTTTACTGCTCGTGCTTTTTTATACATTGCTCTACTTTAGTTTTCGCGTTTCAGCGGTAGCAGGTGATCCTTTTGGTAGACTCTTAGCAGCCGGTATTACTGTTTACTTAGCCATGCATATACTAATTAATGTAGGTATGATGAGTGGTCTATTGCCTATTACTGGAGTACCGTTAGTCTTGATTAGTTATGGAGGATCTTCTATTCTATCCACTATGGCAGCACTTGGCATTTTGCAAAGTATTTATTCTCGGAGGTTCATGTTTTGATGATTCCACACACTTTTATTTTTCAACCCGGAAAATGGATAGGCGAAGGGCAAGTTATTTTTACTATTTCTCCTGACAAGCTGCATTTTTATACGAGCTGGGAAGTAGCGTCCATTTCTCATCAAGTCATAGTTAGCCTGCAACAAGTTGAGATAGGAGGCTTAGAACCTGCTATGCGCAACTCTTTTATTTTTTCTAATCTCACTGAAAACTCTTTTGACATTGAATTAGAGAATGAGATTCTAGGAAAAGTAAAAGGTAAAGGCATTATAGCAGAAAAAAAGATTGCTTGGGAATTTCATGGACAAGGGATATTAGAGGGCCTAGAAGTGTATGATTTAGTAGAGAATGGAGAGTATAGATTGCATGCAGAGTATGTTTCTACTGATCAATTTCGCACAATCATTGATGGCCGTATTTGGAAGAAAATAGACTAATAAAAGAATTAAAATAAATTTCACTTAATACTAGCTCTTGACAAGATTATCTTTTGTCAAGCTTCACTTAATACTAGCTCTTGACAAGATTATCTTTTGTCAAGAGCTAGGCAAAATCAGAATTAGAATCAGATTCATAGGAGAGGATTTAAATTTCCTTATTTAAATCTAAGCCTTAATTTTAATATCTACTCCTGCTGGCAAGGTCAATGTTTTTAAAGCATCGATTGTCTTTGCCGTAGGATTTAAAATATCCACTAAGCGTTTATGCGTACGGATCTCAAATTGTTCGCGCGATTTGCGATCTACGTGAGGAGAGCGCAAAACCGTAAAAATCTCACGACGCGTAGGTAAAGGAATAGGACCTGCTACTCCAGCACCTGTCCGTTTCGCCGTTTCTACAATATCCGCTGTTGAACGATCCAGGATTCGTTGATCATAGCCTTTAAGCCTGATGCGAATCTTTTGTCTTTGTTTACTCGCTGCTGGCTTTTCTTGTTTCACCGACGTTCTTTCTTGTCTAGCCACTTTTTCTATTTTAGCTGGCTTCTCTTGTTTTTCTTGCTTTGCCATTGTTAACCTTTTTTAATAATTTCTTCTTGAAGCCTACTTGGTACAGCTGAAAAGTGGCTAGGTTCCATCGTGTAGTTGCCACGACCCGATGTTAACGAACGCAACTGCGTAGAGTAGCCAAACATTTCACTCAAAGGAGCTTCAGCATGTACAATCACAGCTCCTTTTATATTCTCTTGGCCCATAATTTGTCCTCGACGCCTGTTTAAGTCGCCAATGACATCTCCAATATGAGATTCAGGACAACTAGCATCCACTTTCATAATAGGTTCAAGTAAAATAGGCTTAGCTTTGCGTGCTGCATCTTTAACTGACATAGAACCGCAAATTTTAAAAGCTATTTCGCTAGAGTCCACATCGTGGTAAGAACCGTAAACGATCCTAACGATGACATCCACTAAGCCAAAACCTGCTAAGACACCAGTAGCTAAGCCCTCTTCGATGCCCTTTATCGTAGGGGTAATAAATTCTTTGGGAATTGCACCTCCGACGATCTTATTGATAATTTCATTGCCCTTACCTTTCTCATTAGGTTCGATTTCAATTTCGACGTGCGCATACTGTCCACGGCCGCCTGATTGTTTGACAAACTTTGTTTGAGCTTTGCTAGGCATCGTAATCGTTTCTTTATAAGCAACTTGTGGTTTACCGACATTGGCTTCCACATTAAACTCGCGTTTCATCCGATCATGTAAGATATCGAGATGAAGTTCGCCCATGCCGGCAATAATTGTTTGACCGGTTTCTTCATTTGTCGATACGCGGAAAGTAGGATCCTCTTCCGATAAAGAACCCAATGCTTGGGCTAACTTTTCTCGATCAGCTTTTGATTTAGGTTCAATAGCCATGCTAATCACAGGCTCTGGAAATTCCATCTTTTCTAACAATAAAAGATGATCGGGAGAGCAAAGTGTATCGCCCGTCGTCGCTTTTTTTAAGCCGACGCAAGCAGCAATATCACCTGTAAAAAACTCTTCGCGCTCTTCGCGTTTATTAGCATGCATTTCTAACACACGAGATATTCTCTCTTTTGTATCTTTCGTGCTATTGATTAGAGTCATGCCTTTAGTCAAAGTACCGCTGTAAATGCGAATAAAAGTCAAACGGCCCACATAAGGATCCGACATGATTTTAAAAGCTAAAGCAGCAAAAGGAGCATCATCTGAAGGTGATAAAATAATATCGGTATCCGAATCTATATCATGAGCTTTAATAGAGCCGCGATCTAAAGGAGAAGGCAACCAATGAACAACGGCGTCTAACAGTTGTTGAACACCTTTATTCTTAAAAGCTGATCCGCATAAAACGGGATTTAACTTATTAGTCACTACGCCTTTGCGAATAGCAGCATGAATCTCTTCTACTGTTAAAGTCTCAGGAGCTTCGAGTACTTTTTGCATAAAAGATTCATTTGTTTCATCCATCGTAGCTAACTCTTCTAAGAGTTCAGCATGCATCTGTTGACATTTTTCTAATAAATCTTCTGGAATTTCTGTCTCTTCCCAATCAGCTCCCAGTGTCTCATCATGGAAGAAGAGCGCGCGCATCGTTACTAGGTCGACCATGCCTTTGAATTCTGATTCAGCCCCAATAGGACAATGAACGGGAATGGCATTAGCATGTAGTTTCTCTTTCATCGAACTGACAGCGCCAAAGAAGTCAGCGCCCATGCGGTCCATCTTATTGACAAAAGCAATGCGAGGCACACCATACTTATCGGCTTGGCGCCAGACAGTTTCTGACTGAGGTTCAACTCCTGAGACAGCATCAAAAACAGCTACAGCTCCATCTAAAACGCGCAAGGAACGTTCAACTTCAATTGTAAAGTCGACGTGTCCCGGTGTATCAATGATGTTAATTTTAGCCATGACTTCCGTATCATCTATTTTCCAGAAGACAGTTGTAGCAGCAGAAGTGATCGTAATCCCACGTTCTTGCTCTTGGGCCATCCAGTCCATCGTCGCAACACCTTCATGCACTTCACCCATTCGATGAATGCGGCCTGTGTAATAAAGGATGCGCTCGGTCGTAGTCGTTTTTCCAGCGTCAATATGGGCCATAATACCGATATTGCGCACATTCTTCAGCTCTTGGTTAGCCGGTCTTTTAGACATTGATTACTCCTTTTTACCACTTATAGTGTGCAAATGCTTTATTAGCCTCAGCCATGCGATGCGTATCATCTTTTTTCTTGATAGTCGTGCCTTGATTGTTAAAGCAATCAGCTAATTCAGCAGAAAGAGCATCTTCCATCGAGCGACCCGCTTTAGAACGAGAATAGGTAATAATCCAACCCATAGCCATAGACATGCGACGGTTAGGAGGGATTTCAATGGGAACTTGATAAGTTGCGCCTCCAATACGACGTGATTTAACCTCTAAAGAGGGTTTAGCATTTTCTAAAGCTTGTTCAAAAGCATCTAAAGGTCGTTCTGCTTTTACACGCTCACAAAACTTTTCTAGAGCATTATAAACAATGCGGCGAGCTGTCGATTTTTTGCCCCGCTCCATCACTTTATTAATAAATTTAGCAATTACGGTGCTTCCATAAACTGGATCGGGAGCAATCTCCCGCTTTTCAGCACGGCGTCTTCTTGACATATTTTCCTCATATTAATGTTGCATCAGTTTTCTGATATAATTTCGATCTTCAGTCACTTCACCTGGCGGGAAAAATCAGTTTCCCAGAAACCTGTGCGTGATTACCATTTGTTCTATCTCCAAATGTTAATCGCGAACCAGGATGAACAAGTTTTAGTACATCCTAGCGTTACTTGGGACGTTTGGCCCCATACTTTGATCGCGATTGTTTGCGGTCTTTAACAGCCGCACAGTCTAACGTACCACGAACGATATGATAGCGCACCCCAGGTAAGTCTTTAACACGTCCACCGCGTACAAGCACAATGCTGTGTTCTTGCAGGTTATGGCCTTCGCCGCCAATGTAAGCAATGACTTCTTGGCCAGTTGATAAGCGTACCCAAGCTACTTTTCTAAGAGCAGAGTTAGGCTTCTTAGGTGTTTTAGTTTTCACTTGTAAACAAACACCACGACGTTGAGGACATTTTAGCAAAGCAGGTGACTTACTCCGTTTTTTCTTGGGACTACGAGGTTGTCGAACAAGTTGATTAATGGTCGGCATGTGTGCCATCTCCCTAAATAATTAAATTAATTCTAGTCTAAAAAATCTTTACATGTAGATGAAATATCTAGTAACGATTACCAACAGTATAGGGTAATTAAAAAAAAGAGAAAAGCAAAAAATTAGAGTAGAAAAGGCAGGATCATTTTAATTTAAAGAAAAGTAGTCTGTGTAAAAGAAGCGTGCGTTAATTTCTCAAGGTAGGATAAAATAAGCTCATGAAAAAAATAACGCTATTAGGTAGTACGGGCTCTATTGGACAAAATACTTTAGTAGTGGCACAGCATCTTGGTCCCGATCAAGTTGCCATTCAAGTTCTTGTTGCCCATTCTAATATTGAATTGCTAGCTCAACAAATTCAGTTAGTTAAACCCAAGCTTGTCGCTGTTTATCAAAAAGACAAAGCTAAAGAATTGCAAAAGCAGTTTCCTAAACTACAAATTTTAGGGGGCATGGAAGGCGTAATTGAAGCAGCTAGTTATCCTGAGAGCAATTTTGTCGTTTCTGCCATGTCAGGCACTCTTGGTCTAATCCCAACGGTGGCCGCTATCAAGGCGGGTAAAGATATTGGCCTAGCTAATAAAGAGACATTAGTATCGGGCGGTGCGTTAGTCATAGCCTTAGCTAAACAAAAAAATGTGTCTATTATTCCAATCGATAGCGAACATAGTGCGATTTTTCAATGCTTGCAAGGAGAGAAGATGCAAGCTGTCAGTCGCTTGATTCTAACAGCCTCAGGTGGACCTTTTCGCACCTGGACTCCTGCGCAGTTGCAACATGTATCAGTAGAACAAGCATTAGCCCATCCCAATTGGAAAATGGGGCCTAAAATTACAATTGATTGCTCTACTCTAATGAACAAAGGATTAGAAGCGATTGAAGCGCACTGGCTATTTGATATGCCTTATGAAAAAATTGCGATTGTCATTCATCCTCAAAGCCTCATTCATAGCTTAGTCGAATTTGTTGATTCTTCGCTCTTAGCTCAACTGAGTGCACCTTCGATGTGCTTACCGATCCAATATGCCTTGACTTATCCATACAGACAAAAGAGTCAAGTTAAGCCCTTTGATTTTCAGCAGTATGCGACTCTTCAATTTTTTGAACCCGATTATGCCACTTTTAAATGCTTGCGTTTAGCTTTAGAAGCAATACAAGGCGGCGGCAGCTTACCTTGTTACATGAATGCGGCCAATGAAATCCTCGTCCAGCGCTTTTTAAATAAAAACATCTCTTGGTTAGAGATTGGCGATAAACTAGAAACGCTTATGCAAGCCCATTCAATAGAATCTATTCATTCTATTGAACAGATTCTGTCTATTGATCAGCAAGCACGCCGTGAAGCTGTAGAGATAAACTCATAAACCTTACTTATAAATCTTTGGTATTAACCTTCTTTAGCCTTAATCCATAGAGTATAACTCATCTATTTTTTCTTCTTTAACTATTTAGTTAAAATATGGCATAATCTGCCTTCACTATCTTTATTTTTTTGCATAGGTTATTTTCCATGATCCTGAGCTTTCTATATGTCATCTTAGCCATATTAGGTTTGAGTTTTCTTATTTTTATTCATGAATTTGGCCATTATTGGATGGCAAGACGAGTCGGCATGAAAGTAGAGATTTTCTCTATAGGATTTGGTCGTCCTTTGATCTCTTGGATGCGCGATGGCGTGCGTTGGCAGATCGGTTGGTTGCTGTTTGGCGGCTATGTTAAGATTGCAGGACAAGAGATAGACCCAGATGTCGACCCTTATACAGTTCCCGATGGATTTTTTGGCAAAACTCCTTGGCAACGCATTCAAGTAGCTTTCATGGGGCCTTTTGTCAATATTTTAGCAGCCTTATTAATTTTTAGTGGATTGTGGTTATTAGGTGGCAGAAGTAAAGATTTTGCTGATTTCACTCATAAAATTGGCTGGATCGATCCTCAATCTGAACTTTACAATCAAGGTGTACGTCCCGGCGATGAAATTACAGCTTATGATGGACATGCTCTCATAGAATCAAAAGATCATTTTTATGCACCAGCAGTTGCTTATCAAGATATTTTAGTGGAGGGTAATAAGGTCAACTATCAAACGGGATTGAAAACGCCTTTTAGTTATAAGATTAAAACTTATCCTCATCCTAATACGCTTGATAAAAGCATGAAAACAGCCGGTGTGCTGAATAGTGCAAGTTATATTATTTATGATAAATTGCAAAATGGCGCGCCTAATCCTCTAATGGAAGGCTCGCCTTTACAAGCAAGTGGCATAGAATATGGAGATAGAATAGTAGCTATAGATGGTGAAATTCTTTTTTCGGTTAGTCAACTCAATCATATTTTAAATGATCATAAGTTGCTTTTAACGATTGTTAGAGAAGGTAAAACTCTGTTGAGAAGAGTGCCAAGAGTGCCTGTGCAGGAGTTAAAACTAGATTCAGCTTTTAAAGAAGAGTTGATAGATTGGCAATTTGAAGCCCAACTCAATAACACCAAATTTCAAAAATTATGGATTATTCCCTATAATTTGACCACTAATTGCGTAGTGGAAAATGAATTGAAGTTTATCGATAAAGAGCATCAGTTGGAAGCTTTTCCACTCGTAGCTTTTGCCGATAAAGAAACAGCGTTACAAGTAGGCGACAAAATTATTGCAATAGATGGGCAACCTATAAAGAAATCCTACGAGTTGCTGGCTCAGACACAAGTGCATTACGTTAACTTAATTGTTCAGCGTGCCTTGAATGGCTTAAAAAAAGTAGCGATGGAAGAAGCGGATCAAGATTTTGATCGCGAGATAGAAGTAAGTGACATAGAAAAATTAGTTTCTAGTATAGGAACAGAGCATCCATTGCAAAATAGTGGCAATTTTTATTTATTAAAGCGCATCATGCCAAAAACTCAAGCGGATTTTAGTATAAGTCTTGAAAAGAAAGCCTGGTTCACTGCAGAAAAATTAGAGCAAAAAAAACAGGTGGAAGCAATTGAAGATAGTGAGAAACGCACACAAGCTTTAACTTATTTAGAAATGAAAGAAAAACAACTTTTACTAGGTCTACCAGCTCAAGATCGCAAAGTAACTTATAATCCTGCTCCTTTAGCTCTATTTGAAATCGTTGCGCAACAAATATGGCATACACTCGAAGCGCTCTTTTCTGGCACGATGAATCCTAAGTGGCTCAGTGGTCCGGTTGGCATTGTACAAGCAGTTCATGACTATTCAATGGTGAGCTTAAAAGAAGCCCTATTCTGGTTAGGAGCGATCAGTCTTAATTTAGGGATGCTCAATCTTTTGCCTATTCCCGTTTTAGATGGTGGTACGATTCTGATCTGTTTAATCGAAATGATCACGCGTCGAAAAATTAATCCCAAAACATTAGAAAAAGTTGTCGTCCCTTTTGCTATCATCTTGATTACTTTTTTCGTTTTTTTGACCTATCACGATCTAAGCCGTTTATTTAAAGGCTTTTTAAATTAGAGGTTTATTAAATCTTAAGTTTTCACATTTCCTAAATTTTAAATTTAAATTAGTATAATAATTAACTATAAAAATTAATTCAAATTTAAAATTTAGGATCATTCATGTATAAAGTTTTTATCGGTACTGAAGATGCCCAGTGGTTGCCCACTGAGGTTTTAAAATATAGCATTACCTCTCGTTCTCAAGAAGACTATGCTTTCAAAGAGCTTAAAAATATTCCCTTAAAATTAAAAATCAAAATGTATACGGGATTTTCTTTCTATCGTTTTGCTATTCCAGAAATTTGTCACTATCAAGATCGAGCTCTTTACTTAGATGCGGATATGGTCGTCCAATGTAATTTGAAAGAATTATTTGAAATAGAAATGGGTGAAAATGGTGTTTTATCGCGTCCTCATCACAAAGAGGTCAGCTATTTTACAAGTGTGATGCTAATGGCTTGCGACAGATTAAAACAGTGGAAAATTAACCAATGGGCTACCTTAATTAATGCTGATATTGCCCCTTATGATGCGACTATGATGGCTAGGCCTTCAGGATTGTGTCATCAAGAATTTGGTCCTTTAGAACCGCAATGGAATGATCTAGATAGATGGAGTGAACAGACAAAAATTTTACACTACACGCATGTGCCTTCTCAACCCTGGAAAAAACCAGGCCATCCTTTTGCTTTTGTATTTCTAAAAGAGATGCAAGCAACGCTCAATAAGCACTTGATTACGATAGAAGAGGTTAAGAAAGAAATAGATAAAGGACATGTGTATGCTGATATTCTTCAAGATGCAAAAAACTCTTTATAATTTTAATCGACCTCTTTTGATAAAATCTGACTAGGAGTTAAGAAACTTGCTGCGCAAAAATAGGAGGTTTCTACAAAATACTTCTAAAAAGGAAATAAAAGATGAAGATGTTAATTTGCTTACCCGATAATCCTTTACAAGGACAAGAATTTCATTTTCTTCTGCCTCAATTAGAATCTCAAGGTTTTCAACCTATTATTCATAAAAGGCCTCTGACATCGATGCAATTAGAACCCCTGATACAAAGTATCAATGCTACTGTTAAAGTATCAGGAGGAGGCAGGTTTACTATTTTAGCTTATTCTTGGGGAGCTTATTTAGCTTTAACTTATCTCAACCGCTTTCCTGAAAATGTTAAGGGCGTGCTTTTAGTCAATCCTCTGCTGAAAGAAGATAAAATAATCCATAAGGGTTCTACAGTTTTGATGGCTCTTCCTTTATTAAGGACATTATGGTTAAAAATAAAAGGGCGTAAACTAGCTGCAGAATTTATCAAAAATACCTTTGCCCCGGATCAACCTGCAGAAAAAGATAGAAAGCTATTAGAAATTTACTTAAAACAGCCACGCTTATGGCGGGCTGCCGCAGCGTATAAAAGACTCATGCAGGCTCATCCTCTTCCGTTAAATTCTCCTTGTACTGTGCCTATGCGCGTTCTAGTTGGAGAGAAGGACAAGATAGCGCCTTATCAAAAACAATTAAATTATTTAAATTCCTTTTGTCCAGCATCTACACGCATTATATTAGGAGCAGGGCATGCTTTACCCTGGACTCATCCTCAAGCAATTTTAGAAGAGATAGAAAAGTTATAATCCACCTTTACTTTTTAGATTTTGCTTTGTCAGATTGACTTAAAGATTTTTTCTCTACTGGCCCTTTAGGAACTTTAATAATCGTACGTAGAGGAATTCTTTTAGTAGAGATTTGAGTAGGCTGTTTATCTGGAGATTTTTTTAAAGTTTTAATTGAAGATTTATTGACTGTCTTAACTTTTTTAGCTAATTTGGTAGGGGATTTGTCACTCTTTGCAGCAGATTTTTTCTTCACTACACTTTTTGCTTTAACAGATGAAGAGGAGGAAATAGGTGCTTTAGAAAGAGGAAGAGATTCTTTTTTAGGAGAAGGAGCTACTGATTTTTTACTTTTCGTTCTTTTTCTTTTTTTAGAAGAGGAAGAAATTTCATTAAAATCTTCCTCATCATCGTCCTCATCCTCATCATCAAAACCAAAGGAACTTTTCACAGGCGCATTTTTGGTAGGCTTAAGTTCCTCTTTTTCTACCCAACGAGTAGAAAGATTTTTGAGAGCTGCTAATTTTAAATTTAGACTCTCAGCATTTAAATCAGCTGGATTGATTTGATTAGCTTTACGACTTGCTAAATGCTCCTCTTCTGTTTCGAATTTAGAAGAAAATAGAATAGAAGAAGAACCGGTGTAATCGGGAATAAAGAGAAAGGGCCTGACTTGTAAAGGAACTGTAGTGTAGATATCTGTACTAATTTGAGGTTCAATTTCCATCTTGGCAATCTGCTTAGGAGGACGACCGCGTTTAGGTCTTGGATTTAAAGCCTCATTGGAGTAATAAGTTTTTGCTTTGGCAAAAAGAGTTTTTCGGGCAACTTCAATATCTTTACCTACTTTCTGCTGAAAAAGACTTTTTTTCAATTTGTCAATGATATTTTTGAGCATCTCTAGATCTTCTTCAAAAACAAAATGAAAATGGTTAAAACGCAACCATTCGATGATGCGAATGCGGGATCGTTCTTGATAAAAAAGTTGCCATTTTTCTAATTCAATGTGATGATCGTAAATAAAGTCTAAAAAGTTCTCACGGGCTTCTTTAGATTGAATAATATCGAGCAGCTTTTCTTTAGTATCGATATCGTAAACTTTTTCATTTACAAAACCCTCCATGATTTTTTTAGTTTCATAAAAAGTTAATTTGGGAATAATACAATACCGTTGCTGATTTTCTTTTAGCTCTTTTTCTAAGTCTAAAAGTTCGTTCTCAGGTTTATTGAGATCCATGTAAACTAAAAAACCCTCCATTCTATCGAGATAAAAATCGCGTTCATCGTCAGATTTAGCAAAAGCTTCCATCAAACGCTGACTTCTTAAGATAAGGGGATTTTGAGCTTCCGATTTATTTTTTATTGACATAGTATTTCCTTCATCAAACCTAAAACAAAGTCTACAGAAGTAAGTGACTTCTAATCAATTTAAAACAAATTTTCCATGAAAAATTTTTCTAGCAGGGCCTTTCATGACGACTTTAGTTAAATGAGTTTCATAAAAACAGAAACTAACTTCAAGATAGTCTTGAGATACAGGAGTAAGTTTAATAGGAGAAGCAAGTCCATATTTGTGAGCTGCAGCTATAGCAACTGCTACAGCCCCTGTACCACAGGCTTGAGTTTCACCTTCTACGCCGCGTTCGTAAGTTCTGATTAAAATTTCTCGTTGATGCTTTAAACAAGGATAGTTTAAACAGCTAGGCTCTAAACAGTTTTTTTTTAAAGAGGCAAAATTGACGTTAGTGCCTTGAGGCGCAAACAAAGGATGATGCCTTATTTTTTTTCCAAGGGTCATCCACTTTTTTTGATTGAGCTGATCTACAAAAATAACACAGTGAGGCACACCGGTATTTAAGTAACTAAACTGATAGAGATGATCCTCAATTTCAATCGTATGATCTTGCTGAACAAAAGAGGGGAGAGGCATAGAGACAGCAACTAATGGAGGCTCCCAAGAGACAGAAATAAGAGCGGCTTTAGTTTCAATTAGACAACTCTCTTGTTCATTCATTTGTTTTATTATAATTTCTTCTTTTAATACAATTTCTTCTTGGATGAATTTAAATAAACATCTAAGCCCATTACCGCACATCTCAGCTTCGCTGCCATCTGCATTAAAAATGCGCATTTTGAAAGGACAATAGATAGAGTTTTCTAACAGAATAAGCCCATCTGCGCCAATTCCTTTTGAGCGTTGACACAGATGGGTAATTAAATTTAGATTAGTAGCAGGAAAATGAAGAGTGCGGTTGTCTATGATGATAAAATCATTACCACAACCTGAATACTTAAAAAAAGCTAAACTAGTTTCAGATGATGGATCCACAACGTTTATGCACAGACCTGATTAAAAGAGCTTATTCACCAAAAATAGTGTCTGTTAAGCAAAAGAAATATCATTAGAGGAAAGATCTTTAAAAGAGTTCACAATTCCATCTAGAAGACCAAAAGCGATTGCTTCTTGAGCTGTCATCCACGTATCGCGATCAATTGCACGTTCGATAACGGCAAAATCTTTGCCTGTAGCTTCTACGTAAATTTCAATCAAACCTGTGCGCGTTTTGAGAATCTCTTTTGCTTGGATCTCTAAATCAGTTGCCTGGCCCTGAATTACGCCCATGATTTTAGGTTGATGAATCATGATACGGGCATTAGGTGTTGCAAAACGTCTTTTAGGTGCTGCGCAAAGGCTTAAAATAGAGCCCATGGAAGCTGCAATACCTGTGATAAGCGTTGTAACAGGTGAAGTGATCATTTTTACTTGATCCCAGATAGCCATGCCGGCATCGACTGACCCTCCTGGACTATTGATGATAAACAGAATGGGCTTACCAGGATCGGTCAGTTCTAAGTACCAGAGTTTATGGATGATATCATTAGCCGATTCATCATCTACGGCCCCGGAGAGAAAAATGCGCCTTGTATCCAGCAGACTATTTTGTATCTTATCTTCAATTTTTAAATAGGGGGTTGTACAAGAATCTTTAGATTTAGCCATAGGGATCTCCCGTTAATAACTTATAGGCTTATCGTAGTGCAAAAAGAGAATTTGAGCAACGACAAATTTTTATTTGTCAGTTCTCTTTATACATTTTACTAGCTGCACCTTTTTTAGAAATTAAGTTCGGGATAAAGAGGAAATTGCTGCATGAGATTGGCAATGAATGTGTGGGCTTTTTGTAAAACAGCAGGATCAGTCTGATAATGTGCTTTGCTTAGCTGATCTTTATTTTCTACCGGTAAAGGTTTAGTGTGTTTAAGTACTTCAATGATCTCATCAGCTATTTGTTCTACTTCTGTTACTCCCATGCCGAGAGTAGTAATGGCCGGCGTGCCAATGCGAATTCCGGAAGTATACCAAGGACCATTTTTATCAAAGGGGATCGCATTGCGATTGACAGTAAACTTAGCCTCGCGCAAAGCTTGTTCAGCTTGTCTACCAGTTAAGCCAAAGGCTGTTAAGTCGACAATGACCATGTGATTTTCTGTCCCACCTGAGACAATTCTAATATTTTTTGTTAAGAAGCGCTCGGCCATAGCTTGGGCATTGACTACAATTTGCTGCGCATAATTTTTAAATTCAGACGTGTTAGCTTCTTTAAAGGCAATCGCTTTAGCGGCCATGACATGAGGCAAAGGTCCGCCGAATGCCAAGGGACAGCCTTTATTAAGTGTATCGGCAAATTCTTGCTTACATAACACAATTCCTCCGCGTGGCCCTCTTAATGTTTTATGCGTTGTAGAAGTAACAATATGCGCATAGGGAATAGGATCATATTCACCCGTAAAGACTTTCCCGGCTACGAGTCCTGAAAAATGGGCCATATCTACCATTAAAGTAGCGCCTACGCTATCGGCAATCTCTCGCATCTTAGCAAAATTAAGGCGGCGAGGGTGAGCCGAATAGCCGGCTAACAAGATTAGGGGTTTTTCCGTTAGCGTTTGCTTAGCCAAAACCTGATAATCGAGCTGCTCAGTGACGGGATCTACATCATAATGAACAGCTTGCATCATTTTAGAGGAGAGATTGTGACGGTAGCCATGTGTTAAATGACCCCCTGAATTTAAAGATAATCCCAAAATCTTTTGATTGATGAGGGCTTGTCTAATAGCCTCATACTCGTCCGCAGATAGGGCATCGAGATTTTTTTTGCTCAGTTTCTCAATAGCAGGATTTTGAATGCGCTGAACGAGAATAGCCCAAAAAGCAACGAGATTAGCATCTGCTCCAGAATGTGGTTGAACATAGGCATGTTCAGCCTGCAGTAATTTTTTAAGTTCATTTTGAGCGCTCTCTTCTATTTTGTCGACATTCTCGCAACCTGCATAAAAACGATGATAGGGATAACCTTCCGCATATTTATCTGTCAAAAGGTTACCCATGGCTAATTGTACAGCATAAGAGGAAAAATTTTCAGAAGCAATGAGCTTAAGATAGGAGCGTTGATCTTTTAGCTCTTGCATTAGATGGCCTGCAACTTCTGGAGCTAGAGCAGACATTTGGTCTAAAGCAGCTAAGTAAGCAATTGCTGCTGCCTGTTGCTTTTCAATAGGAGTATTGACTAAATAAGTTCTTAAAGGCGATTCGGGTTTCATCATTTAATTTCCTCAATTTAAAAAGAAAGGATAACCAAAAAATCTAAAGAAAGGAAAATAATTTTCTATTTTTGTGCAAATTTAGGAGCATACTGGATGCAAGCACCCATTGTTAAAAAATGATTATCGCCTGTTTCAAACTCTTGATCATTAAACAAAATCTTAAATTCACAGCTTTTAAAGTTAAGGTCTGTTTCCCATATCCATTCATCTCGATTGATATTATGCAGGGCAATTCCCTTTTGCCAATTTAAGTTAGCGCCTGAACCACGGATAAAAAGACAATTGCCAAATCCCGCATCGTATCTGATTATAAGGCGCGTCCTAGATTTAGCTATCTTTTGTTTTTCGGTAGTCTTATTGACAGAACTAGGATGAATATAGGGATTAGGGTTTACATTTTCCGTTATTTTTGGCTGATTTTCTGCCAGCTTAGCTTTTTTAGTTAACATGATTCACTCTCCTATTTTCATGGTTTTAAATAAAATTTTAGTAAATACAAGAAAATAGGAAAAGTCAATCAATCTCTTACTCATGCTCATTTTAGCTTTTTTAGCTCATCTTTATTACACCGGCACATCAATTGTTTTTTGATCTTTTTTATTTTCGGCTCCTCCATGCATGACTTTACCCCACTCCATCACTAACTGAGCACCAGGTTCGTAAAAACGAGCTGTTTGAGACTCTGCTTGCTGTTGAGGGGTTAAATTGAGGTAAGAGTGATTATTTTCCGAAGAATCAGCATAGCTTTGATTGAGTAGAGCAATCATACTAGTCGTATCATGACCCGTTGTAAGGCCAGAAACGTGATCAATCGCTTGACCAAAAGCTGAAGAGGGATTGATGTGAGTTGTGGCTTGATAGCCTGTTCTTATCGCATCGGCAAACGCTAGTGGATTAATTAAACTCGTGTCATTTAATTGATAAAGAGGGCCTGTTTGGCTAATGCCAAGATCTGCCGCTGCGGCTATATGATTAGCTTGATTTGTAGTCAAATTGGGAAAAGCTTTTAGCAGTTGATCATGAATACTTTGCCTAACTCCCTGCTCGCTGGCTAAGTCTTTACTCTGGATATCAACTAAAATAGCATGAAGTTGTTCATTTTCTTTAGAGGACAAACGAATAGCTGCATCTGAGTCTAAAAAATTCTGCTCGATAGCATTGCCAATGGTAGATTGGACAGTAGCTAGGTTGATATTTTGCGAAGAAAAATTAGGAGGATTGTAAAAGGAAAGAGTAGGATTAGTGAGAGCACCCCTAGCTAAACTGTTAGCAGTTTCCAAAGCTAAAGAAGAGTTATCAGCAGAAGAATGCGTGCTAAAATCTTTTTGAAATTGCTTATCTAAAGCGGTAAGTAAGGCGCTATGTGAAGCAAAAGGAGCTTGGCTGCTCACTTTTTTGAGAGACTCTGTTAGTTGTATAGCGCTTTGTGCAGCTGTAAGACCTCCTAAACCACTTTGAGTCTGGGTCAGTTGGTCACTGATCAATTTTAATTTAGCAGGATCAGTTAAAAGAGCATTTTCATTCTGCACAAGTTGAGCTTGTAGAAGAACCTGATTAGCATAACCTGGCATCTTAAGAGCACTAGCTATCTGATTGAGAGTTGTTTCAAGTAAAACAGAGCCCATGATGCCAGCTGCCTCTTTAGCTGCTTTTAAATCATTAGGATAGATATTTTGTTCAAAAAAAGTTGAAATGTTCCCACTATTGACTAAACCCATGATATATTCTGAAGAGCTAACGGCTTGAGCTAGATGAACAGCTTTAGGATCTAAATTAAGAGCTGTATGACTTCCAGGTAAACTGAGATAATTTTGTGCCGGAGCTGCACCATATGTATTAGCCCCGGTTATAATGCGTTGAATGTAAGTATTGATAGCTACTTGATTGGCATCATGATTTTTTAAAGGAGGAAGATTGGCAAATTTTCTTTTTAATTTTTCGGCAATCACATTATTTAAAGGAGTAGTAATATCAATATTGACCGCAAGAGTCGTGATAGTTATTGGTGTAGCAGTAGTAGGAGTAGTATTGCCAGAGGAGGGAGTCGTAGAAGAAGAGCTTGGGTTGCTTCCAGTTACAGGAGTAGTTAGATCAGAAGGTGGAGAAAGAGTAGACGTAGTTGTGTTAATGGTCAAGGCAAACTTGCTATCATCCTGTTGATTAGAGGCAATCTGTTCTTTGCGTGCCTTACTCAATGTGCCAGCTATCAGCGCATACATTTCAGCACTTGTTATGTTTTGATCGGAAGCAACTAATCTAGGATGAGTAGGGTCTGCATTAGTAGAAGCTACAGTGGTGGTAGAAGAAGCTGCACTAGAAGTAGAATCTTGACTAGAGGAAGTCACTTCATTGTTAATGACTACCGTAGTAAAAGTATCGATAGAGGTAGTTCCTGTAGTAGAAGAACTTGACGAATTATTAATAGGTGAACTCATAAGAAAAACTCCTTTTTTCTATTAATTTCAACAGGAGAAGGAAAATCCTATGGAGAGGATTAGGCAAATGAGTAAAAAGCTAAGAACGAGGAAAACTCCTGTTTATCTATTTAACTCTAGATCTTATCTTTATTTTATCAAAAAATTAGTTTAATTTGAACTCTATATCTCAAGTTTTTATAAATAAGTGAAATCAACTAAAAAAAATAAGATTTAACTTGAAATTTATATGGATAATCCGATAGATTTTTCTCAAGAAATACTAGTTTTTTAGATTTTAAAGTTTTGTATGTCTCTATATTCAATCAATTTTCCGCTTTGAATCTGTGGAGCTAGATTGGATTCTGTCAATTGACAAGCTTAAAATTTTTTTTAAGTTTAGAGGATAGAGTAGATAAAACCATTCAGAATTTGATAAGTCTTTTACCCCCAAATTTAGGAATACTCATGCTTAAAGCTTTGAAGACAATTTTGGAAGTTCAGGAACTGGATATGCAAATGATCCAGCTCATGCGTTTAAAAAATGAGCGCTTAGATGATCTCAAAAATCTCCATGCCGTTAAAAATGACTTAGATTTTAAAAAACATTTGAAAGGGGAAGAGATTCTCGAATTAAAAAAGAATTGTCGTTTAATGGAAAGCGATTTAAATGATGTATTAGCTAAAATAAAAAAATTAGAAGAGCAGCAAAGTGCAATTAAAAAAGTAGAAGAGTTTAATGCTTTAAGTCAAGAGATGTCTCATACCGATCGCGAACGCGTAGCTAAAGAGCAACGGTTGAGTGACTACTTTGATAGAATAGCCGCTGAAGAGAGCGTATTAAAGCAGATTGAAAAAAGTTTTTCGACGACGACCACGAGCAGTAGAGTGTTAGAATTAGAGATTCAAGAAAGCGTTAAGAAGATCAATGAAGAGGGACGTATTTTGAAAACACAGCGCGATCAACTCGTTATTTTAGCTGATCCGGATGTTTTTCGCATTTACGAACGCCTCTTGCGCAATAAAAAGGATCGCGTCGTCGTAGCAATTGAAAGTAGATGCTGTAGTGGATGCCATATTATGTTAACTGCACAAGATGAGAATATGGTACGCAAAGGCGAACGGATTGTATTTTGCGAACATTGCTCCCGCATTCATTATTGGCCAGAGAGCACAGCCTTAGAAGGCACGCCTGTCGCTACTAAAACACGGCGCCGTCGTACGACTACAAAAGTTTAACTTTTTTTCCGGGAAAACAGGCAGTCGCTGTCATTCATAATGAATGAGAGAGGAAAGTCTGGACTTTGCAGGAGAGGATACCAGTGAAAGACTGGGGGCCGTAAGGCTACGGAAAGTGTCACAGAAAATAGACCGCAAAGTAGCATAAGCTAATTTTGTAAGGATGAAAATGCCAACTTAAAAGAGTTGGACCTTTTTTTGGTGACTTAAAAAGGCGATAAACCCTATCCAAAGCAAGACCGATAAGGGCATGTCAGCTCTCCGCTGTGCTCATAGGAGTTCGCTTGAGGATGGCGGCAACGCCATTCCTAGACGAATGACTGCCTCCTACAGTAAATTGTAGAAGACAAAATCCGGCTTATCGTTTTCCCGGTTCTTTTTTTTCCTTCACTCCAAATAAATCTTACCTATTTTAAATTTAGTATTTATTTATAAAAATAAATAGTTATAAAGATAAATTAATCATAAATTAACTTATCTTTAATTGAGTTATAATAAAATTTATTTACTAATTTTTATATAAAATAATGGGAAAATAATAATGCGTTTTGATATGCCTCTTAACTTAAATGCTGTTGAAAAAAATACCGTATATAAAGAACTATTTGGATTGGATCAAACAAGCTCTTATAAGATTACATGGTATTTAAAACGCGCTTGGATTCATCTCTCCGGCAGAATAGATAAAGTAGCGGTTAGCAAAATTAAAAATTTATCTAAAGATCAGTTATTTCCTCTATTAGCTAGTTTAAAATGCAACAGCAACTGGAGTGATAATCATCCTGAAGTTAAAAAAGAGCTTCTAAAAATAGTTCCTTTTGATTTTCGCGAGCTAATGGGAGGCATCAATAATCCCAACGATGAAAACTTACTCTTACTTCCTGCTTTGAAGTCTGTCTTACGCAATGATAATTATCCATTATTCAAAACTTTAATAGAAAAAAGTAAAGTTAAACTTGAAGATCAAAATAATCTAACTATCTTTGCTTTAAATTATTTAAATCTGGCAGATTTTAAGAAGTTTTTAAGTAGCTCCTATTTTGATCAGAATAAAATGGCAGAGAGATTATCGGAATTACTACCTAATAGGATAAATAAAGAGAAAGAAAACTTACTCATCGAAAAGATCGATCTGACTCTTTTTATTGATGAACAAAGAGAGCAAATTATCCATACTTTACTGGATGGAAACCATTTTGATTTCCTAAAAATCTTTCTGGATAAATTGCAAAAGGATTCTGTTTCAAGTCTTGAGCTATTATTTACAAATATACATCGAGATCGGCAACTCAAGATAAGTAAACTTCCAAAAATAAAATCTGCTCATGAAAATAAGCAAAAAGCGATTAAGCAATTAAAGATGTTTGATACTTGTACGTGGAAAACTCAAAACTCTATCCCTGTCCTAGCTAAACTTATTTTAGAAACTTCTCTGTTAAGAGATGATCCTACTATTAAAGATTATTTAAAGCTTAAAACAAGAAGAGAAGCATTAATAAAAGAGATAGAATCAATAATTGAAAAATTGAGTTATAATGATACAAATGATGATCAGGGTAAAATCGTAAAGAGAAGTAAAATTTTAAATGAGTGCGATCAATCTTTAGTCAACCATTGTAATTTGATAATAAATGAATTAAATAAAATTAATATACATAGTTAAATAAAGTAATATTATAATTTATAATAGAAATTACAGGAGCCTAATGATGCGCTTTAATATGCCAACTAATTTGACTAGTGAGGAAAAGAATGTAGTCTATGAGAAACTATTTGGACTGATAATTCCTACTAGTAATTATAGTAAAGTTGTTTGGCATCTCAAACGTTTCTGGATTCACCTTTCAGGTAGACTAGATAATCAAGCAATAGACAAACTCAATAAGTTGTCAAATGATCAATTATTTCCTCTTTTATCTTGTCTAGAATACAATAAAAATTGGACTATTAACCACAATGTAATTAAATTAACAGTTGAAAATAAGTATCCTGCTATTGATGTTAATGACTTGATAGGAGGACTGAATCATTTTGATGATCAACATAAAATGCTCAAATCCTTAAAAGCAGCTTTATCAATCAATAATTATCCTCTGTTTAAACAACTATGGGTAAATTGTAGTAATTTAGAATATCCTAAAGAGGAAGGAAATAGTTTATTAATAATAGCCTTGAGGAGATTAGAAGATAATAAATGTTTAAAAGAATTTTGTTCTCACTTTTGTTGGAAAACAAATGATTTGTTTAATACTGCCTATCCTGTATTAACTGAGAAAAATATAGGGTTAAAGAAAGCAAAACAGTTACTTGAAATTTTTGATGATAAATTTATTAAAGAAATGAATAAATCTGATGAGGAAAAAATAAAAAAAATAATTGAAAATTTTGAATTGGAAAGTCGAAATACTAATGATCAACAAGTTAAAGATGAATATCAATTATTGATAAATAAACTCAAAAGCGGAAAAAATAACCAAAATAAGCCTAAAAAAACAGTAGTAGATCAGTTTGATATAATAAGAGTTAAACATGAGAAGTTAATGAAGACTTCTTCAGAAGAAGTACCAAAATTGATAAAACAGCATAAAGCTAATTTATTAAAATTTATTAAAGAAAACAAACAGGAAATAAGAGGGATAGATTTAACTTCATGCCAATGCTTAGACCAAAATGATTTGAAACTATTCTTGGAATCTCTTGCTAAATGTCCTAATCTAGAGGAACTATCTATTCATACAACTAAATTAGATGGTATTGATTCATTAAAAAATCTGAAGGAATTAGAATTAATTTATACAAAAAATGATCATAATGACGAGAATTTCGATTTTAGTACTTTAGCAAAACTACAATTCTTAGAAAGATTAACAATAAATGGAAAGGGTAGTGAATCTAATAATGCTCAAATTACTCCTCAGCATTTGCAACAGCTTGGAACAATTAGAAATCTAAAAGATTTAAGTTTCTTGAATATACCTTATATTGATTTAGGTGAGACAGAAGAAAATTTTGTGGATAAGTTTCTAATGTTAGAATGCTTTGAGATTTATGACAATAAATGCATTAAAGGATTAAATAAGCTTGTCAATTTCCCCCAACTTAAGTCTTTAGAATTATGTTTTAGTGACTCAAAAATAAAATCAAATAGATTCAATAAATCCAGGACAGTAGAAACTTTAGTTAACTTGAAAGATCTTAAAGATATTGAAAAATTAGAAAAATTAGTCATTGAGAACAGTAAGGAAATAACTAATTTAGAAGAGCTTGAAAATTTTAAAAGATTGAGAAAAATAAAATTGACTAATTGTTCTAGTAAAGTAAGTGAAGACTTAAAAGAAAAGTTACAACGAAAAAAAATTAAAATTTTTGAAAATTAAGCTTAGTAATTGAAATAATTTAAAAATCTTCCAAAAATTAAAAGATTCTTATCACAGTTTAAAATATAAATCAACTATGATAAAAATTTATTCTTTCTTTCTATAATATTTATAATAAAATATTAAATTTCTTTGAATTTTTCATTTTATTCATCCAAATTAATAAAGAAATTTTTACCTAATATTAATTTTTTAATTATATTTTTTAGTTAAAGTGTAAATTAAATGTTAATCTTATTAGGAATAAAATGTTAAAAAACTTAATTATCTGCTTTATATTTTACATATTTTCTGTAGAGGCAACTAGTTTCGATGCTATATCGAATAAGAGAGAAGTCAAAATTGTCACCACCGCTTTACAATTTATCAAAATAAGTCAAATAAAA
The DNA here is from genome assembly GCA_965200675.1 of Parachlamydiaceae bacterium. Lineage (GTDB taxonomy): Bacteria > Chlamydiota > Chlamydiia > Chlamydiales > Parachlamydiaceae > CBDAUP01. The sequence goes on from CBDAUP010000002.1 coordinate 1,259,177, forward strand.
GAGACACAAATCTGGCCAGGTTTAGATTTAGCCCTATCTCCCTTAATATTGACTTTTGCTACTGAACATCTTTATGGCTTAAATTTAAAAATAAGTCAGCACCAATTAAAATCTAATCTTTGGAAAACACTATACATAGCAGATGAGCATGTACAATATCTGGAAGAGGATCGATTCCAGCTTTCAAAAATTCCCATGCAAACAAATGTGGTCATAGAGGGGCAAAACAGTTTTGTATTCAATTTTGATCAACCGCATTACTCTTTACAAAAGCTCTTTGAAATTTTTTTACATGAACGGTTTCATCTCTATCAATTTGTGCACTTTCCCAAAGCACTCTATTTGACAGGTTATGCTGATTCATTCAATAGTGATAATTTAGCTTGGATGCAGGTAGAAGAAAAGCTACTCGCTACTTTTCTAGCTGACAAGGCTACAGATCAACAAAAAATAGAGATTTTGAAGGATTTAATAGCAGCGATGACTTACCGACGCTTACTGATAGCCTATGAATCTAGTCAATGGGAGGATCATCAACAGATCATGGAAGGTCTAGCAGATTACGTGAGTTTAAAATTTTTGGACCAACTAGCCCTCTCTAAGCAAGCTACAGGAGTCACTAAGCTGCAACAGACCTTGATTTCTTATGTAACTCAGCAAAATAGTGCTGATAGAGTGTTAAAATGGCGGCATTATGGTATAGGTGCGGCTTTAGGCTATGCCCTTGACTTTTTAGCGGTAAAAGAGTGGAAACAGACTATAGAAAAGGGACAGTCTCTTTTTCAGCTGCTAGCTCATTCTCTAGTCATCGACCAACAAGAGATCGTGGAATGCCTGCAAGTTCTAAAAATAACTTATTCTGTTGCAAAGTTGACTCAGCAAATCAAAAAACAGGTCAACCAGCATCAACACAAGCTCCAGCGCTTAGATAAACAGTTTAAAGAGTTAAAGGGAATTTCTCTATGCATTGGTCGTTTGGCAACCGATAAAATTAGCGGAGGAGGAACGACAGCACAGGCCATTTATCTAGCTAATGGTTCGACTCTTTCTTTAAGAGATTCCTCTTTAATGGTCAACAGCGACAAAAGTTGGCAGTTAGAACTAAAGGAAGTACCTTTTGCTTTGCAAACAGCGCAAGGAGAGAGAAAGTTTAAGATAGAAGAGGAGGCCGAAATAATTTTAGATGAGAAAACTCACTCTTTGCAAGAGTTGTTAAAAAATCCTGGATGCTATCCTTTTAATATTATTGCCATTAATGGAAAAACCTGTGCCTTTAAAGCTGAACATAAAAGGGGCATACTCATGATCCATACAGCACAAGAGGTGAGTGTCGAGTTTAATTAAAGAGGACGATTGACATTTTCAAAAAACTCTTGGCGCCGCGTAGGTTCTGCCTCAAATTTACCGCGCAAGACAGTCGTAATAGCATGGCTCTCTTCATCTTCTACACCTCTAGCGTGAATACAATAGTGTTCAGCAGCTAAAGAAACAGCCACATCGTTTGTTTCCAAAATAAAAGAGAGGCTATCAGCTATTTGAGCTGTTAAACGCTCTTGCAATTGAGGTCTTCTAGAAAAATAGCGCACGAGGCGCGGAATTTTAGATAAGCCGATCAATTTCCGATTGGGTAAATAAGCCACGTAAGCTTTACCTATCATCGGCACAAAATGGTGTTCGCAAAAGCTACAAAAATTCACTTTCATAAAAACACTTTGAGCTTGCTCATGGTATTTATAATGATCATCGACTGTGCTGATTTCAGGAAAATGAGTTAAGTCTAGGCCAGCAAAAATCTCAGTAACATACATTTTAGCGACGCGCTGAGGCGTATCGATCAAAGATTCATCTTTTAAATCTAAGCCTAACGCCTCCATGATTTCGCCAAAACGCTGTGCAATGTAAGCGATTTTTTCCTTTTCAGGCAAAAGAGCCTGATCATGGAGTGGAGTAGGATAATGAGTAGTCGCAGCTGATTTTAACCAGTCGGCATGCGATTCTTTATTCTTGCGTTTCATTCCATTTCCTATTCCTAAATTCCTTAGGCATTTTTTTTATTTACCCTTTGCTATTAAGTACTGATCGATCGGTCCATCAAAGATGTGAATGGCATTGTTTTCAAAAGCAATAATTTTAGTGGCTACATGGGCAATGAGATCGCGATCGTGGCTCACTACAATGGCTGTGCCTTTATACTCATTAAGTCCCCAGCTTAGAGCAGAAACAGCTTCTAAATCGAGATGGTTATTGGGTTCATCCATAATGAGCAGGTTATGATCCGATAGCATCATGCCTGCTAAGATTAAGCGAGCTGTTTCGCCGCCCGATAATCCTAAAATAGGTTTAAAAGCATCATCGCCGCTAAACAGCATTTTACCCATGGCACTGCGTATTTCTTGATCGTAAATGTTAGGGCGTCTCTCTTTTAACCAATCAAAAGCTGTCACACCTCCTTTTTTACTCAATAGCTCCTCGTGATTTTGAGGAAAATAGAGAGGAATTGCTTGGTGACCTAACTCGACTGATCCTTTATCGGGTTGAAGCACTTGGGCTAGCATTTTTAATAAAGTCGTTTTACCCTGGCCATTATTGCCAATAATACCGATTTTATCCCCTCTAACCACTTCTAGCGAAAAGTCTTTAATCACAGATTGTGCCTCAAAATCTTTATGCAAATTGGCCACCTTTAAAACAATCTTACCAGGCTGTTTTTCATGGGGCATGAAACGGATATAGGGTCTTTGAATATTGGATTTTTTTAATTCTTGAGGCTGTAGCCGTTCCATCTCCCGTTGACGCGATTGCACTTGGCTAGCTCTTGTACCAGCTCCAAAACGCGAAACAAACTCTTGTAATTGGGCAATTTTTTTCTCTTTTGATTTAGCTTCCGCATCTGCGCGCTCGCGTACCGAAGTTTTAGCTAATACCATGTCATCATAATTGCCAGGGTAAATGATGATCGTATCGTAATCGATATCGGCAATATGAGTGGTAACGACATTTAAAAAATGTCTATCGTGACTGATTACAATTAAGACACCTTTATAACTATGTAAAAATTTTTCTAGCCATCCGATGGTTTCTAAATCTAGATGGTTAGTTGGTTCATCGAGTAATAGGGCTTGAGGATCGCCGAACAAAGCTTGGCACAACAGGACTCTAAATTGCATATCCGTTGGAATCTCTTTCATCAGCAGAGAAAAATAGGCTACTGGAAGACCAGTCCCAGCTAAAATCTCTTCTGCATTAGCTTCGGCAGAATAGCCATCCTCTTCGGCAATGACTCCTTCCAGATCGCCTAAACGCATCCCAACCTCATCTGTCATCTCGACATCATACAGTGTATCGCGCTCTTTTAGAGCAGCCCATAAACGCGTATTGCCCATGATGACTACATCTCTAACGGAGTACTCGCGAAAGTCTTCGATATTTTGACGTAGCATGCCGACGCGTTTTGGCAAAGTCACTGAACCTGAAGTTGGTTCTTCAAGGCCCATCACAATCTTCATGAGCGTAGATTTGCCTGCTCCATTGGGACCTGTAAGTCCATATTTCCAACCGGGATTAAAAGTCATGGTGACATTGTCAAAAAGTGTACGGCTGCCAAAACTTTTTGAGATTTTGTTTAAGGTGATCATAAAATGCACAAACCAGAATAATTTTGAGTAGCTATTAGTATAAGGCTAAAAGAAAATTGGATAAAGAGAAAAAAACAAGCTAGCCTATTTAGCTCGCGGATGCGCTTTATCATAGACCTTTTTCTTGAGATTTGTAGATACTTGCGTGTAAATTGTCGTCGTATTGAGAGAACTATGCCCTAAAAGTAATTGAATTGTCTTTAAGTCCATTCCATTTTCTAGCCAATGAGTGGCAATCGTATGCCGGATAGTATGAGGCGTCACTTTACTAGATAATCCGCTCATAGTTAAGTACTTATCGAAACTGCGATCCACAGACCGCGTCGTTAAGCGCGTACCTAGTTTATTGAGAAAAATAGCCTGCTTATCTTGCTCAGCCAAGTGGCCATCTAATTCTTTACCTCTTTCCGGATGCTCTAGATAAGTTGTCAACCACTGCGCCGCATGTTTTGTCAAAGGAACGACCCGCTCTTTTTTACCTTTTCCTTTAAGCTTGAGGAGTAAGCTTTTAGCATCGAAATGAGCGCGATCTAAAGCCACTAATTCACTGACGCGCAAACCGGAACTATAAAAAAGCTCCATAATAGCGCGATCTCTAAAACCTAAAAGAGAGGTTAAATCGGGTTGTTCAAATAATTTTAAGACTTGCTCATAATTTAAAGAGAGAGGAATGCGCTTTTCAATTTTAGGACTTTCAATCTCCTCAATGGGGTTCAAGGTGATCAGTTTTTGAGAAAAGGTGTATTTAAAAAAAGTACGCAAAGAAGCTAACCTGCGTACAATTGTTTTTTTACTCGCTTTTTTAAGAGTGAGCTCAGCTAGAAAATTTCTTAAAAGACGCCTATCGATGCGGCCTAATGGCAATATTAGCTGACGATCTTGCAAATGAGCTATAGAGATTGCATCGTGATAGATTTTAGGAGGCAAATCTCTCAATTTAGACTCTTTTAAAAAGACACTTTCTAAATAATTTTTAAGAGAATTGAGATCGATAGCGTAATTGCGAATAGTATGCTCGGATGAATTTTTGATAATTTTTAAATACTCCAAAAATTTATAAGCAGTTGTAATAAAACAAATTTCTCTTACTTCATTAGTTTGCAAATCATTTGCTTTTAAATTATTTACTGTCAATTAGAACTCCTTAAATTATTTAAAATTAATTTTAGCAGTTAATGTAATATTAACAATAAGTTAACTAAAAATTAAAATCTTAGATAGATAATAAAGTGTTATATTAAAGGTTTTTTCTATGATGAATTTTTATACACCTATTACTAACATTGAAGCTATTGCAGGTCCTCATCCTCTATGGCAATTAGCTGAATCTTATTTGCACTATAGTTCCAAAACTCATCAAGTAAAGAGTGTTTCTAGCAATCAGATTACCTTAGAAGAGAGTTTAAAGCAGCAGAATATTATTTTAAAAATAGTTAAGTTAGCTTTCTCTATCATTTTTATTTTGCCTCTTGCTGCTTTGTTTATTCAAAAATTCTATCGACAAAAATATCAATTTAACTTTTTGACTCCTCTTAAACAAACAGAGCATGGAGTAAATCCGCAATCTCTCACTGCTTATAAAATAGAAACTGTGCTAGAGCAAATAAAACAAGCTAAAGCTGCAGGATTGAAAGTAGGTCTGTTTGTAGCTAGAAGAGAGGATCAAACAATTCCTCAAGAAAAAGGCTGGTTATGGCTCAGTTTAGATGAGCAGATGAATCAACCTTTTAATCCTTTGCGTCCTCACTTAAAAATAGATTTTAATAATCGAGACCAAATGCAGACGATCAACCAATTATTTAATAAAGTCGTGGTTGATCTTTCAGTGATTAAATTTTTTAATCGAGATAAAAATCCATGGGAAGAATTGAGAAAGTTATTAATTAGACATAGATCTTCAAAATTAATTACAGAAAAGGATTGCGGTGTTAATGGTATCACTAATGAAGAAAGCTATAAACCTGAAAAAGGACAGTATAATGCAAGTATAAAAGAGTACAATAAAAATAAGGGAAATATAGATTGGGAAGAAAAGACACGTCTACTTTTAGCAAAAATGGGAGCGTATTTTTCTACTTTGTTTACTGAAGTAACCTTAAAAGAAGAAAATTATCCTTATTTAGACAATGAAGTAAAAACTCAATTCTGGGTTTTAGGCCATCCTAAACAAATTAGTTCAGTTGATAGAATAGAAATTATTAAGAAACAAATAGATCAAGCTAAAGCTAAAGGTCAGAAGGTAGGCTTATTGATAGGCAGAAATGATCATCAACCTCTTCCTCAGCACAAGGATTGGCTATGGATAAGCTTAGATTGCAATCAAATGAAAAAAGAGTTTGATCCCCAACGTCCTCATTTAAAAATGAATTTTAATAATAAAGAAAAAATGGCTAAAATAAGCTATCTTTTTAATAAGGTCATTACTGATTTATCCTTTATCAAAAGTTTTGATAGACCTATATGGAGTGAGTTAAAACAGTTATTAATAAAAGAAGAAGAAGCAGAATTAATCACAGAATCTTGGAAGGGAATAAGCTATCAAAATCAAAATCAAGAAATAAAGTATATGCCAGAAAATGGAACTTACTTATTTAGTTCACAGGTAGAAATTGAACATGAAAAGATCATAGAAGCTATTTTAGCTTTTTCAACTAAAATAGGAAAACAAGCTTTTAATGAGGTAAAAGAAAAATTTGAAAAAAATAATCTAGAAAACAATAAAGACTTACCTTTTATAGAGTATCTTCTTGAAAAGAATTACATAGACTTGCCGGACTATGGTAAGGCATCAAATGAGCAAAAAGATACCTTATTAGAAAAAATTAGAGAACATTTAAGTACATTATTTGAACATGTAGAATTAAAAGAAGATGTTTACCCACTCCTTGATAAGCAGGTAAACACGAAATTCTGGATTTTACGCCATCCTAAAAAGATAATAGATTAATATCTCTCTGATTGACTTCTGCTTTCTTGACCTCTACTCTCATAACCTCTACTTTCTTGACTTCTACCCTCTGGGCGCCCTCTATGATCACTACGTCCTCTACTTTCTCCTCTACCTTCTCTAGAAAAGGGAGGTTGAGAAGGAGCACGCGGCTTAAATCTAGGTTTAGCAGCACCGCCAAAAGGTGGACGTCTGCCTCCTCCTCTATCAGCAGAAAAATCAGAAGCAGCATGCTGAAAATTGCTTCCACCAGGTACTTCAAAAGTAGGAATTTTTCTACCCATGTACTGTTCGATTTTTGAAACTAGATTGAGATCTTTTTTACCTACAAAAGATAAAGCAATACCTGTAGCTTCTGCTCTGCCCGTACGGCCAATGCGATGGACGTAATCTTCTACATGCATCGGTAGATCAAAATTAATGACATGAGAAATTGTTGGCACATCAATACCTCTAGCTGCAACATCTGTAGCTACCAGGATTTTAATTTTACCTTGACGCATCTGTTCAATTGTTTGCGTGCGTTTGCGTTGAGGTAAATCGCCATGTAAAGCTGCGGCGTACTGGCCTCGACTACGCAATTCGTCAACGAGTTCATCAGCATAGAGTTTAGTAGAAGTAAAGACAACCGCTTGTTTTAACGTTGGATCTTTTAATAAAGTATCTAAAATTTCTAACTTATGGTTAAGATGTCTCACGTGGCAGACAAATTGCTGAATGTGATCGTGATTTTCTTTAGCTGACGTTAGGTCAATCTCCTTTGGATCATTCAGTAAACGCTTAGATAATTTGAGGACATTTCCTTTAATAGTAGCCGAAAACATCAGAGTTTGAATCGTTTTAGGGATGGCATTGGCAATGTAATCCACTGATTCAATAAAGCCCATATCTAACATGCGGTCTGCTTCATCGAGAATAAAAATCTCTAGCTGAGAAAAATTAATTCTACCTCGTTGCATATGATCCATTAAACGTCCAGGAGTAGCCACTAAAATCTCATAAGGACGAGAAAGTTGTTTATTTTGAGCCGGATAGGGAGCACCGCCAAATAGGCAAACAGTTTCGGCACCTTTTAACATGTGTTTGCCATATTTTTGAAACTCTATGGCAACTTGCATCGCTAGCTCGCGCGTCGGCACTAAGACTAAAATACGAGGACCTGATTGAGGACCTTTACGCGCCGCTGTTAAAGTTAAACGTTGTAGGGCAGGAAGCGTAAAAGCTGCTGTTTTACCAGTACCAGTCTGAGCAGAAGCAATAAGGTCCCTTTTATTCTGAATTTCTGGAATCGCACTATCTTGAATAGGGGTAGGTTTAGTGTGACCTATTTCTTCTATAGCTTGCTGAATAGCCGGATGAAAATTAAATTTTTTAAATGCCATTTTTATCTTCTTTTTGTTAATTTGAGTTTAATAGATGATACCATTTCAACTATAAAAATGACACACTTATTTTTGATTCTTAGGAATTTAGTAAATTTTTTAATTCCTATTTTTTGAGATAAAACAAGTTCACAACTATTTAATTTATTAAAGAAATTTTAAAATTTATTTGCCAGATTATGAATATAAACATTAATTTAATTTTAGCTATTTGCCCTGTTTTATTAGATAAAATGTAGGATCAAAGTATGTTAGAAGACCGAGAACTTTTAATATTTTGTTGTATAGAGGAAGCAGATCCTGCTTGGAAATGGGTTGCTCCAAAGTTTACAAGTCAAAAAACGCGTTGGAAATTTTTTAATGCTAATCCAAAAAATTTTCTCGAAAGGCACATTCATACACCCTCATTAAAGAGAATAAGAGCAAGTCATGAGATTATTAAAGCCGCAATCCAGCAAAAACCCGATCTTATTGTGGTCCATAGTCCTAATTTAGCTTTTTATATCAACATTTTTATTAGCTTTTACAAGCTTACTGTGCCTGTTATCATCTACTGTTTTAATTTTCCTCAATTACCTAAAGGCTTTAAGCAAAAGTTGATGAAGCGCTATTTTCAGTCAACAGACCGTTTTGTAGTTGCCTCAAAATTTGAAAAGCAGCTCTATAGTGAATGGTTTAATTTAGATCCTCAGAAAATAGATGTAGTTTTATGGGGTGTTAATCCACCGAAAGCTGATCCTTCCGTTACTCCTTTAAGAGAAGGACAATACATCAGTGCTATAGGAAGTAATGCTAGAGATTATCAAACTTTGCTAGCTGCTATGGAAAAGCTTCCTCATATTCCTCTCCTAGCTGTAGTGACTCCTCAAAATTTAAAAGGTCTATCTATTCCCAAAAATGTCGTAATTTATGAAAATTTACCGCTTGGAAAAACCTTAAACATCCTAAAATTTTCCCAATTTACAGTTATTCCCCTGCAGAATCAATTGATCCCCTGTGGACATGTCACTTTAGTAGCTGCTCTTTACTTTAGCGTGCCCTTTATTATCACAGATTCACAAGGAATTGTCGACTACTTGGACCAGGAAGAGCATGCATTGACGTATCCTGCAGAATCTGTTGCAGAATTAGTCAAAAAAATCAGCTTTTTATGGGAGCATCCTGAAATATGTCAACAGATGGGCGCTAAGGGTTTGTCATTTGTTGAGAAGAACTGTACTGAACAAACGATCTTCGATCATTTTACGACTTACTTAAAAAATAAATTTGACTAAACTAGTTTTTCTAAATAGGCAAGTACTTTTTTAGCTTCTTTAGCCTTAGCTATTTCTATTAGCTCTGCTTTTTTTAATGTAAAAGAGGGATTTTTATGCAGAATAGAGATCATCAATTTTAAGCGATCCTCTCTTATACAAGCGATTAAAAAAGTGACATCGTTAAAAAGAGAGCAATTAGGTAATGGCTCTACTTTTTCAAAAGATTTTTTTAGATCAAATCGCTTAATCGCATAATAAAGTGCGCTTTTAACTCTCTGTATCTCTTTATGATTGGAACGCGTTGAATCTGAAAAGTAAGAGTAGGCAAGGAGGGACATTTTGGCAGCTAGCCAGCCACAATTGCCCGTTGTTTGAGGTTTTAGCGAGATAAAATGTTCTAATTCTAGGTTTAATACAGAATTTAACTCCGTTTCAAAAAAATGCATCTGCTTTTGTAAGCGTTGATCATAGAGCTGTTGACTGACAGATTCATCGGCAATTAAAGGCAAGTCTGCTGTAGGCTGCCGACTAAATTGTAATAAAGTAGAGATAACAAATTTTAAATGATCTATTTTTTGTATGGTGTAAAAGCTTAAGCCGGGTTTTAATTGAGAGTTAAATTGATAACCACAATTGCCTTTGGCTATTTGATTTTTATAAAAGACAATAGTCAAAGCGTGACCTAGAGTACCTGCTTCTAAAACGACTAACTGACCTTTCCCTACTTTTTTCAAATAATCTTCAGCCTTTAAGTTGAGATCGACTGCCTCTTCTAAAGATCGACTAAAATCTAACAAGCTATTCTTAGCTATAGGTTGTTTTTCTTGTACATAACATCTTATATTTTTAGCTAAAGAATAATAAGTAAGAGGAGTACCTAGACCGCTATAAGCTGCGCCTTCTAAAGATAAGCGCATACCTACTAATCTTTGGTCTATTATCTTCTCTGTAAAATAATTGTCTTTATGGTTTAACTTTTTAAAAGTAGGGGTTTTTAATTTTATTCTGGATAAAAATATAATGAGAGCCGGGGTATTGTATTCCTGGTCGATTAGTCGAGGATTAGCAGCATAATCTAATAATAATGAAAGAATGTTGGAATAAGCTAATAGAGCAGCTAGATGAAGAGGGGTCTTTCCTTCCATATTAGCTTGATCAATTATGACGCCCTGTTTTAATAGATACTCTACCCCTTCTGTAAATCCTACAGAGACGGCTGTAAAAAGAGGCGATTCACTCTTATAGTTAATTTGATTAACATCAGCTCCATTTTCTACTATAAGTTCAGTATATTCCCTATGCTTATAGAAAAGAGCATAATGTAGAGCTGTATCTCCTTGTCCATCTTCTTCATTAAGATTGATTTTATTTTCTATTAAAAATTTCACTCCTTCAATAAAGTTAGCTAAAATAGCGTGAATTAAAGGAGTTAAGCCTTCATTATCTGTCGCTTCTTGATGAGCTCCTACTTGAATAAGTAGTTTAAGTAAAAATAAATCTTTCATTTTTATAGCAAATATTAAGGGAGGATCTTCTAAGTTCGTAACTAATGGATAGCGGCACTTTAATAGATCCCATTCTATATTTGGATAATAAAAACGATTATCACAATTTTTATCTACATTCATTGAATTAACTTTTTTAGTTATAATTTATTTAGTAATTATAATTAATTTAGTTAATTTAAATAAACAATTTTATTTTATTTTAATTAAAAATGATTTTAGTAAAGATAAAAATTATAAAGTATTTTTTTAAATTATATTGAAATTTATTTTTTCTTAATAAAAATGTCATACATTATGGAATATTAATATTATCAATAATAAGAGACAATACATAAATAAAATATACTATAGTGCCATATCTATTTATCATAGCTACCTTTCTCTTCCCACAGACTTAAAAAATTTAAAACAGAAAACTTTAAAGACACAGATGAAGATAGTGTTACTAGCCTTATCCTGTTTTACAATTATTATTCCTGTTGTAATGACATCTATCTATGCTTTAAGTCTGTTAGTTAAACAGGTCAAGCCACCTAAGAAATCTTTGGTTTCACAAGTTACACTCTCGCTAATAGACAAATTAGGTAAACCTTTTGTCGAAGCTAAAGAACTAGCGGATAAAGGAGATGGGAGCGCGCAGTTTAAAGTAGCTTTTGCTTATAGAGATAGCTCCAGGGATAAAATAGAAACAGAGGAAGAAATATTAATAATAAGTAGAGAGTACTTTAAAAAAGCAGCTTTTAATCCATCCAATTCTAAAGAAGTTAGAAGTGAAGCTTTATTCCAATTAGGCAACCTCTATGATTCGGACGTAGAATATAAGCATGAGAAAAAGCCGACTAAAGCTTTTTATTATTATGAGTTAGCGACACAACAAAATCATGCCCGTGCTGGTCATAACTTGGGCTTATCATACATTAAAGGACAAGGCGTAGCACAAGATGTAAAAACCGGCATCAACTATTTAGAAGGAGCTGCTGCTTTAGGCAGTCGAGTAGCTTCTTACTCTTTAGGAAGGAGATATTACAAAGGAGAAGAAGTAGCACAGGATAAGGAAAGAGGAAAAGAGTATCTGAAGCTTGCTGGAGCTCAAGGATGTGTACGAGCTAAAAGATATCTCGGTCAATTAGAAAAACTAGAGAAACAGGAAAATATGAAACAAGCTTATTTAAAAAAAATAAAAAAGATAACAACTTAAATACTAGATGCGATTTATCAAAAAATTAGTTAAGTAGGATTAGATTTTATTTAATGTTTCTTCTACTTGATCGGCTAGGATCAGGAGTTCTTGCTCAGCCTCTAAATAAAGGGGTGTGCCAAAAGTAACTGTTAGCTGAGCAAACGGCTTAGGCACTCTAAAGTGATCCCAAGTTTTAAACGACCAGTAGCGATTAGCCGTCCAAGAAAAGGGGATAAGCGCAGCTTGTGTCTCTCTAGCAGCTAAAATCACCCCTAACTTTACTTTGTAGACAGGTCCTTTTGGCCCATCCGGTGTAAATACAATAATTTCTTTCGTCTCATTGAGCGTGTCAATGACTTGTTTAAGTGCTTGATGCTTAGCATGATGAGCAACTCTAATCGCTTTACCTCTCTGATAACTATTAGCTAGATGAGCTAAGGGTTCGCCATCGCGGCTCTTACTAATAAAGGCAGAATAGCTAAACAAAGGCGTATGGCGATTGAGAATTTCAGCTACAATTGCTAAGCGATTGTGCCAAAGAATAAGGATGCATTTTTCTTTAGAGGCGATCTCTTTAAATTGTTCTAATCCTTTAATTTCAATGGAACAGCTCCATAAAATTGCGCGCAAAAGGTATTTGCTGAGATAAGCAATGGGATAAGAGAGGCACTCTTTTTTTAATTTTAAACGGTAATGACGCCAGCTATTCATGTAAAAGCTCAGTAATTTTAGTAGCAGCTCGCTCAGCTGCTGCATAGCCTTTTAAAGATTCTCGTAGTTTTTTACACTCTGCTAAACAGTGCAGGCGCAAAGGAGAGTGCTCTAAGTAGAGCTCTTTTAAGTAAAAATGCATAGAATCGCCTGATACGCCCTCTTCAATTAATTCAGGAAAAACAGCTGCCTTCTGTAAGATATTGACAATGCAATAAAAAGGCAGCTGGACCCTTAAAATAAGTTTGACAACTAGCCAATTGACCAAGCTTACATGATAGATGACAAGGGTAGGTTTAGCATGAAGAGCTAATTCTAAAGTTACCGTACCGGACTTAGCTATAGCTACATGACACTCTCGCATCAATTCATAAGTGTAGGCAGGTGGAACAAGATAAACAGAAGAGAGGTGTCTCTTTTTAATCTCTGCTTGAAGATAGGACTCATCACTAGAAGTTGAGAAAGATAGAGCAAAACAAGCGTTGGGAAATTCTCGTCGAAATCGCCTAATTTCCTCTAAAAGAAGGGGCAGATGGCGCTCTATTTCCGCTCGGCGACTACCTGGAAAGAGAGCAATCAACTGAGTATTAAGGGGAATAGCTAAAATCTCTCGCCAGTTTGATTTATAAACATAATTTTCAATGTAATTGCTGAGGGGATTTCCTACATACTCAACTTTTAAAGAGCTAGCTGAAAAGTAAGCTGCTTCAAAGGGATAAATGGTCAATAATAAATCGACAGTAGCAGCTAAGTATTGGATTCTAGCTTGGCCATGAGCCCATATAGAGGGCGCAATGTAATGGACAATTTTTCCTCGATAGCCTTTTTTTCTCAATGCTTTGGCTAAGCGCAAGGTAAAGCCTGGATAATCAATTAGCACTAAGACGCAGGGTTGAATAGCTAGTAGATGATCGCGCAAGCTGCAAAAATAGCCATAAAGACGAGGAAAGGCTCTTAAAACATCTGTGAATCCCATCACTTCAAAAGACTCGGTTTGCAAAAAACAGGTGATGCCTTGCGCGCGCATCTTTTCTCCGGCGACACCAGCTAGATTAATCAGAGGATTTTGTTGTTTCAAAGCTCCAATTAGATGACTTCCATGCAGATCTCCACTCTTTTCTCCTGCAAAGATAAAAACATGAGGTGAACGAGTTTTCATGAAAAATTGTTAGATACAGAAGAGGGAAAGTATTTATAGAGGAGCATCAAATTGCGTATGTAGGGAATCAGGCCAAATAAAGGACCGATGAGGTTGACGGTATCGCCTAATTGACAAAAATAAGTCAGGCAAAGAAGATCTCCTATCAAACTAATCCACCAAAAAGATGGACCGATGTAGCTTTCTCCTTTACATTCTGCTAACCACCATTGAATCCAAAAGCGACTATTGAAAAGCAGCAGCCCACTAATACCGATTAAGTGCCAAAGTGGAGACAAAGGCTCTAGCGAATTTTTACTCCAAGGTGTAATGGGCACGCGAAATAAAGTAAACTGTTCTTCTAGTAAAAAAGAGGAAAGGATAAATAAAACTAGAAAAAGAGAAAGAGAGCTAATTAAAAGTCTAACTGTTTGTTTAAAACTGATTTGACGATAGGCCGGCTGTAATAGATTGAGATTGCGCCATGAAATGACAGCATTACAAGTTTGGACTAAACCGATATGAAATTGCAGCTGAATAAAGGCATGAATAAGCAGAAAAATGTTGCCTACAAAAGAGAGTTTCCAAAAAGTAACTGTGACGCGACTTTCTTTTTTTAGCTCGCTCATTAGCCATTGCAATAGAGTTCTAGCTCCAAAAGCTAAGGAGGAGAGAAAACCAAAAAAGTAAAAAGCTTCCCGCCACTGCTCAATCATAAATCTTTAACTAAGGGGTTCTTTAATGCGATAATTTAACTGTCTTTTACGCATCCAATAAACAGCAAAGAGATCGAAGATCGTATTGAAAGAACGGTTAAATAAAGTGTATTTTGTTTGACCTTCTAACCGTTGACGATGATTAACGGGAATTTGATGAATGCGGAAGCCCTCTATTTTAAATAGGGCTGGCAAAAAACGGTGCATGCCTTCATAGAGTTTAATTTTTTTAAAACAGGCTGTTCGATAAATTTTTAAGGAACAACCCGTATCTTGCATGCCATCTTGACAAAGACGACTGCGAAGTTGATTAGCTATGAGAGAGGTGAATCTTTTAAACACAGAATCTTTTCTTTTTTGTCTCACTCCACAAACTAAATCATAAGACTGACTAGCTAGGATTAATTTAGGGATATCAGCCGGATCATTTTGTCTATCTCCATCTAAAGTAATGATGAATTCTCCTTTCGCTTGTTTAAAACCTGCATCAAAAGCACTGGATTGTCCATAATTGCCCTCAAAAATAATCAGACGTAAATAATTTTTTTGGGTAGCTAAAGTCAATAATAATTCTTTAGTTTGATCGGTTGAACCATCATCAATGCAAATTAATTCCCACGGAGCTCCAATAGACTTCATCACCTGTTCTATTTCATCAAATAGAGCCAGGATATTGCCAGCTTCATTTTTCATCGGGATTACAAGAGTGTAGTCGATAGCAGCAGACATCGTTAGCCTGTAGATAATTGAATAAGATAAATAAAGAGGCAATATAGAGCATAAAGCTCTCTTTTTTTTTAAGCAACAGCAGAGATGAAGAAAAGTTAATCTTTAGCCTGAGGAGCTGGATGATGATGAATCTGCCGCTCACCGCGCTGTTCATTCTGGCGATGGAGATTGCGCCAGAAAGTATAATCGCTTTTATATTGATCGTTAATCGTCGCACGAAGTTTTAAAAATAGTAGCGCCAACTCGAACTCTTTCATTTTCATTAGCTTAGGTCGCGGATGACGCTTACCTGATAAAGGTGTTAAACGAAACTGCGTAGTTAAGATATAACCGACAGTTGCACTGATGCGACGAGGAAAGTGCGAAAAAGAGGTGATAAGCACAGCTTGGATCACTGCACTTGTCAAACTTAAGATCTGTTGAATAGAAGCTGGCTTATCTTGATTGGGATGATGACTCAGTAACTCTGTTTCTAAGATAGGAAAGAGCAGACAACAGACTAATAAAGAGCGATCTAGCGGCTCTTTTAAACTTTTGTTCATCTTATCCACTAAAGATAGATACTTAAAAACCTCTTGTCCATTTTGACCTAAGATATAATAAGCTAAAGGAGGAAATAGTAACTGTAAAAGGCCTGATTCAGTCATCAACATGAAAAAGGGAGCAGCAGCTGTAGATTCTAACATGCGAAAGATCTCTTCTAACAAACGCGCCGGTGAACTTTTAGTGATTTCATTTTTACATTCTAAAAGCGCGCGATAACTTTCTGCTTCAATTTCAAACCCAAAACGGGCGCGAAACTTAAGTAAACGTAACATGCGTACAGGATCTTGTTTAAAGCGAATAAGAGGATTGCCAATCGTACGCAAGCTATGTTTATGAATGTCTTCCCATCCTCCGGCATAATCGATGATAGAACGAGAAAAGGGATCATAGAGCATACCATTAATTGTAAAATCCCGGCGCGAAATATCCTCTTCTGGGGTACCCCATTCATTATCTTGTATGATTAAGTCACTGTGACTCTCTCCTGTTCGAAAAGTAGCTACCTCAATGATTTTATGTCCAAAACGAATGTGGGCTAACCGAAAACGCCTCCCGATAATGACACATTGACGACCAAAAATTTTTTTAATTTCTTCTGGTAAAGCTGAGGTGGAAATATCAAAATCTTTAGGTTTTTTTTTGACTAGGAGATCGCGCACACTACCTCCTACAAGATAAGCAGTATGTCCTGCAGAACGCAGTTTTTCTAGAACAGTTAAGGCTTCACTATCAATAGCACGCTGGTCGATACCATGTTCATCGACAAAATAAATTTTTGGCTGCACGAAAAAAAGCATCTCCCTCTAGATAGCATAAACTAAGAGTAATGGATAGACTTAGAAAATGTCAAAATTAAAACTCTATTTTGTTTGCATGCTTTCTATTAAAAGTTTGCAGCTAACTTTAAAGCTAACTTGTGCTAGGCGCAATTTGACCAGAGGCAATCCTCTGTTTTTACTTGATATCAGAAAAGCCATCGTTTAAGTTAATGAACTAAATAATTAGACTTAGGTTTTTTCTTCATGTCAAACAAGCAATCTTTAAAAATTTTTGGAACAGATGGCGTAAGAGGAAGAGCAAATTATACTCCTATGACTGTGGAAACTGCGTTAGCCTTAGGGCGGGCCGCAGGTAAAATCTTTCGTACGCATGAGGGTAAGCATCGCGTTGTGATTGGCAAAGATACCCGTTTATCTTGTTATATGTTTGAAAATGCGCTGATAGCGGGCTTATGTTCTATGGGTATCGATACCTTAATGGTAGGGCCTTATCCAACTCCAGCCGTAGCTTTTATTACGCGCGCCTATCGCGCAGATGCCGGCATTGTCATATCAGCTTCTCATAATCCTTTTTATGATAATGGCATTAAGTTTTTTTCAGCAGATGGCTATAAACTGCCCGATAAATGGGAACAACAAATGGAGGAGTTGGTTAGAAGTAATAACTTTGACGATTGCTTGCCAGCTGATAATCAAGTAGGACGCAATACAAAAATCGATGATGCCGATGGGCGCTACATTGAGTTTGTCAAAGCGACTTTTCCACGTAAGCTCTCTTTAAAACAGGTTAAGATTGCCCTAGATTGTGCTAATGGTGCAGCCTACAAGGTAGCCCCGTTAGTCTTTAGAGAATTAGATGCGCAAGTTTTTGTTTATGGCAATATGCCAAATGGTCTCAATATTAATGCTAATTGCGGTTCGCTTCATCCAGCTGTTGTACAGAAGGCAGTCATTGATCATCAAGCCGATATTGGCATTGCTTTAGATGGGGATGCCGACCGCGTTGTTTTAGTCGATGAAAATGCCCAGATTATCGATGGAGACACAATCTTAGCGATCTGCGCACAAGATATGCAAAAAAAAGGGTTACTGCGCAATAACCGCGTCGTCACTACGATGATGAGTAATTTCGGTTTTTTAAAGTGCATGGAACAAAAGGGAATCGAAGTCGTAACTTCTGCTATAGGCGATCGTTATGTGATTCAAGATATGCTAAAATATGATTCTAATTTAGGAGGCGAACAAAGCGGCCATATGATCTTTTTAGATCATAGTACGACAGGGGATGGGCTCATTTGTGCCATGCAAGTTTTGAGCATCATGATGGAAACAGATTCAAAATTATCAGACTTATCCTCTATTTTTAAGAAATATCCTCAGGCTTTAATTAATGTAAAGGTGGCTAAAAAGCCTCCCTTAGATTCTTTATCTTTAGTTAATGAAACTAAGCTCAGTGTTCAGAGTCAACTTGGAGAGGGCATGGGACGCATTTTAATGCGCTATTCAGGTACAGAAGATATTTGTCGCATCATGGTAGAGGGGCCTAAACATAAACTGGTCTACCAATTAGCTACTGCTTTAGCAGTAGCTGTTAGAACTGAAATTGGAGTAAAACAGTAAAATGTGTGGAATTTTTGGTTATGTAGGTAAAAAAAATCCTATTGAGATGACAATACAGGGATTAAAAAAGTTAGAGTATAGAGGGTATGATTCAGCTGGAATCGCAGGAATTAAAGACAATCAACTCTATTTTTGCAAAGAGGTAGGCAAGGTTTCTTTTTTAGAAGCAGCCATCGAAAAAGTGCATTTAGAAGTAGAAGAGTTAGCCATTGCTCAAACTAGATGGGCAACTCATGGAAAACCCAACAAAATCAATGCGCATCCTCATCTAGATAGTGCGCACACTTTAGCTGTCGTACACAATGGGATTGTGGAAAATCACGAATCTTTAAGACAGTATCTCAAACAAAAAGAGGTTCATTTCATTTCTGAAACAGATACAGAAGTGATTAGTCATCTCATTAGTTCTTTTTATCAAGAAGATCTTCTACAAGCTGTCTCTCAAGCTGTTTTACTGCTTAAAGGCAATTATGCGTTTGCTCTCATCCATCGCCATTATCCCGGTATGATTGTAGCTGTTTCTCAAGGTGCTCCCCTAGTAATTGGTAGAGGAATAGCAGAAAATTTTATTTCATCTGATGCTCAAGCTTTTGCAGCTTATACACGCCACGCTATATTTTTAAATCCCGGAGAAATTGCACTCATTCAAGCAGATCAGCTTGAGGTATATGATGAATCATTGACAAAAATTGAAAAAAAGAGTGAAACGCTGTTAGCTCCTATTGAAGATAATACAAAGGGTCTCTATGAGCATTATACTTTAAAAGAGATTCATGAACAGCCTCAAACTATTAGAAATGCGCTAGCTGGCCGTTTGATTGATGAGTATGGAACAGCTGTATTTGAAGAGCTCAATTTAAAAATGAATGAACTTTTAGGGGTGCAGCGGATCTTGATTTTAGCTTGTGGAACCTCCTGGCATGCGGGTTATATCGCAGCTTATATGTTGGAAGATAAAGCGCGTATTCCTGTACAAGTAGAAATTTCTTCTGAATTCCGCTATAAAAATCCCGTCGTTTCACCAGATATCTTAGTGATTGCTATTAGTCAATCGGGTGAAACTGCCGATACAATTGCAGCTATCCGCGAATTAAAAGCTAAAGGCTCTAAGATCTTAGCTCTCTGCAATGTACAGGAATCGACTTTAGCTAGAGAATCGGATGCGTGCATTTTTTTAAAAGCAGGCCCAGAAGTTGGCGTTTGTTCTACCAAAGCTTTTACTAGTCAGCTAGTGACGTTGGCTCTATTTACTTTATTGATGGCTCGCATGCGCAATATGAATAAGCAAGAGGGTCAAGAATTCTTAATAGCTCTCAAATTATTACCCGATCACGTTCAAAAGATTCTCGATCAAAAATCAACGATTTGTAAAGTAGCTAAAAAATATGCACAGTATGATAATTTTTTCTTTATAGGACGCAATTACATGTATCCTACTAGTTTAGAAGGCGCGCTTAAACTTAAAGAGATCTCTTACATCAATGCCAATGGCTATCCAGCTGGTGAAATGAAACATGGTCCCATTGCTTTAATCAATGAAAAATGTCCGACAGTAGCTCTATGTGCCAATAAATTGACGACTAGCAAAATGCAGAATAATTTAATGGAAATTAAAGCGCGCAATGGCTTAATTATGGTGATTGCCGAAGAAGAGGAGCAGTCTTTATGGACTCCGCTAGCTGATACACTTCTCCTCATTCCGGATACTCGTGATGAGTTAGCCCCTATTTTAACTAGCGTTGTCACCCAATTATTGGCTTATTACATTGCCAAAGAGAGAGGGGCTGAGATCGATCAACCGCGTAACTTAGCTAAATCAGTCACTGTGGAATAAAGGCGCTTAGAGTCAAATTAAAAATTTTTAAGTTAAGGATGAACAATGACCCCAGCTTTAAATTTATCTATTTACGATCAGCTGCGCGTTAAACTCTACATCGTAGTGCCTCTTTTACTCATTCTCATTTGTCCTCCCTTAGTCATTCTCTTTTGGTATACCGCAACTTTCTTAGAGGGCTCCCTTTGGAAACTTAGTCAATTGATTCTAGAACAGGGGTTTTTTACGACACTTTATCAAATAGGCAGGCCTATCTTTTTTGGCACTCCTCAAGCCTGGAAAATTTTAGCTTTTTTTGCAGGTAGTCAGCTTTTATTCATGAAAATCATACCGGGCCCTATTTTCTATGGTCCTGTGACTCCTCAAGGTAATCAAAATAGATATAAAGCCAATGGCCTAGCCTGTTATAGCTTAACCCTCTTCTTATTTTGTTTGACCTCTTTTTATTTAAAATGGTTTTCTCCTACACTTATTTACGATCATTTAGGTCCTCTATTAGGCGCTGTCAATTTATTTAGTTTACTTTTCTGCTTTGTGCTCTATTTAAAAGGGCGCTTCTTTCCCTCCTCTTCCGATGCAGGCTGTAGCCACAACTTTATCTTTGATTATTATTGGGGGACAGAGCTTTATCCTAAGATTTTAGGATGGGATGTCAAACTATTTACCAATTGCCGTTTTGGGATGATGGCTTGGCCTTTAATTATTCTCTCCTTTGCTGCTAAGCAGTATCAAAATCAGGGTTTTCTCAGTGATTCCATGCTCGTTTCTGTTTTTTTACAGTTAGTCTATATTACTAAATTTTTTATCTGGGAGACAGGTTATCTGCGCTCCTTGGATATTATGCATGATAGGGCAGGCTATTACATCTGTTGGGGTTGTTTAGTTTGGGTACCGGGCATTTATACTTTACCCACTCTTTACTTAGTCGATCATCCCAATCAGTTAGGACTGGGAATGGCAATGCTGATTGCTGCAGCCGGCCTTGTGGGGATTATTAGCAATTACTTAGCGGATCGTCAAAGACAACTCGTGCGTCTAGCTGAAGGAAAGTGTCAAGTGTGGGGTAAGCCAGCTACGATTGTCAAAGCTAACTACCTGACTGAAAGAGGAGAGGCTAAAACTAACATTTTATTAGCTTCCGGCTGGTGGGGTATTAGCCGTCATTTTCATTATGTACCGGAGTTAATCGGTGCTTTCTGTTGGAGTTTACCTGCTCTATTTACCCATTTTTTGCCCTATTTTTATGTTGTTTTTCTCTTTTGTCTTTTAATGGATCGCGCTTTTCGCGATGATAAACGTTGCGCGCGCAAATATGGCAAAGATTGGGAAGCTTATTGTCATTATGTACCTTACAAGATCATTCCCTACTTTGTCTAATAAACCTATATTAATAATTCTATTAAATTTATTATAGTTGATAAATTTAATCATTAATAAAGAGAAGAGTATGAATATAAAGACAACCCCTAAAAAAATGTCAACTTTTGGGGGCATTTTAATGATTGCCGGGACTTCTATTGGCGGGGGCATGCTAGCGCTTCCTGTCTTAACATGACTGGGTGGCTTTGGACCCTCTCTCGTCATCTATTTTCTTTGCTGGTTATTTATGGCTGCAACGGGCTTGATTTTTCTTGAGATCTCTCAATGGATGCATGACTAAGTTATTAATCCAGCAGTTAACCAAAAAGAGTCTAATCAAGAAAAAAGTCAGAATGCCAATATCATTTCTATGGCTAAGAAAACTCTAGGTTAACCAGGTGTTTGGATGGCTTGGATCCTTTATCTCTTTCTCTTTTATTGTTTAACCTTAGCCTATATCGTAGGTTGTGGAGAATTAGTTAATCAAGTATTTAAGGGTAGTTTGCCAAGTTGGCTAGCTTCGTCTCTGTTTCTCATTCTATTTGCTCCTTTTGTCTATGCGGGTACACGTGTCATCGAAAAATTAAACTTTTTTATGATGCTAGGTTTAGGCTTCTTTTTTTGTCTATTTATCTTTTTAGGGGCGCCCTATGTTACCTCCTCTTTATTGAGTCATCGCAATTGGCCTCTTTCTTTGATTGGTTTACCTATTGCTTTTACCTCTTTTGCTTATCAAGGGATTATCCCTACTCTTTTTCAGGCTATGCAAAGCGATATTTATCGCATGCGTCGCGCTATTTTAATAGGTAGTTTTATACCTTTAATTGCTTACACAATTTGGCAAGGGCTAATCTTAGGGATTGTACCAATAGAGGGCGAACATGGATTAGCCGAAACTTTAAAAGAGGGTCATAGTGCTATTCAACCCTTGAAATATTTTATTGCGAGCCCATTTATCTATTTAGTAGGCCAATATTTTGCTTTTTTTGCTTTAGTGACTTCATTTTTTGGAGTGACTCTAGGCTTAGTAGATTTTTTAGCCGATGGGTTAAAAATGAGTAAAACGCATTTAAATAAACTTTTTCTATGTGCTCTTGTTTTCCTACCGCCTCTGTTTGTTTCTTTTCTTTATCCCCATCTCTTTTTACAAGCGCTAGATTACGCAGGAGGTTTTGGTTGTGCTCTTTTACTCGGTTTACTACCTATTCTCATGGTCTGGTCAGGACGTTACTATCTCAATTTCCAAGCGGCTTGGAAGTTTCCTGGAGGCAAAGTTATTTTAATAGTGCTAGGTGCTTTTGTGCTATTTGAACTTTTTTGCAAAGTAGCATTAAAGTAAAAAATAATTAGAGAAAAAGAAGCATTTAAAGAATTTAGTCATTTCTTAAATGCTTCTTTAATTTGATAGTTTTTATCCTAACGAGAACCCAATAGAGGGCGTATCGATGTAAAATGAATTGGGTTCAGAATAGTAGTAGCTAGGCCCATAATTGTTAGGATAATAGTAATAATCATTATTATAGTAATAGGGGTAATCGTAACCGCCACGCCAATAACCATGATCTCTATAACCCCAACCATCATGGTGCCAGCCATCATGGTGTCCACCCCAGCCTCCATGATGTCCACCTCCATCGTGGTGTCCTCCTCCATCATGATGCCCGCCGCCACTGTGATGTCCACCGCCATGATCTGCTATCAATTGGTCAGGCTGAACTTGAGGGTTAGTAGACTCTGCAGAGTTAATATAACCTGTATAACTGGATAAAGTAGTGATAAATAAAAAGGCTGAAATAGCAAAAAGTTGAGTTTTAATGCGATACATAGAGTAGGCCTCCCTCTCGATTAATAAAATAATAGAGGGGCCTTTTCTGTTTATTAACCTTGGTATTAAAACCTTGATCTTAAAAGATCCTATTTATTGTGATAAATAAATTTTAATTTAAAAATCTATTTAATGCACCTAATTGAAGGTTTAAGAGTAGTTAACTCTTTTTAAACAGAAAAGGGAACCCTTAGTACTAATTTAAGATTACTGTATAAGTTAAATTACCTTACCTAAATCTTATTATAAAATCCCCAATTAGTCGTGTCAACTAATTTTTTTATTGTTCAGAATAGTAACTTGTATCATCTTGATAATTAGAATCATAAGGTACAGTAGTCACATCAGGTGAGTAATAGTAAGCACCAGAGTAACTAGGATCACCATTGTAAAAATAGGCGCCTCCGTTGTAATACCCTTCTCCATAGCCTCCACGATAACCATCATAACGTCCATAGTCGCGGTCATGATTGCGCCATTCATTGCGATGACCACCTCTATCTCCTCCGCGATCGCCATAACTTCCATGCTCTCTGTCATTATCGCCGCGCTCTCTACCGCCACCTCCATGTCCACCGCCATCATGCCCGCCACCATCATGTCCACCACCGTGTCCTGCAGCTATCTCTTTAGATGGAGTGTTTGCGTCTGAATTAGCAGCAGCTGATAGGGGATTTGTCATTAAGAGAGAAGAGGAGAGTAATAAAAAAGCTGTCGTATAAATTAAAGAAAGTTTTTTATGATTCATAGAGTCCTTCCTTGTAAAAAATAAAATTATAAAAAGAGAAAAAAGGTTTTTTTCTTTCTCTTGTATAAATTTCATTCTAACTTTTAGTCAATGAATGTCAATTAATTAATTTCCTACATTCAAATTTACGTTGATCCCAGGCGCTGAAAGACCAATAGGAGTTGTATAGTAGTAATAACTAGGATCGTAATAATAATAGGGATGGCCTTCATAATGGACAGGATAAGCGTTATTATTGGAAATATAGACATGGTCGCGATGATACCAAGGATCTGAAACATAGATGCGTTCCTGTTCATGCCAGTCATGATGATGCCAACCTTCATGATGGTGGTCATGATTATGATGTTCATCTAAGACTACTTTAGTTTCATATACAGTTTTATGGGCATAAAGTTGCAGACAAGACCCTAAGCTAATAATCCAAACTATATTTTTTAAATTCATGCTTTTCTCCCTCTAATTTTAAATGATAGACTTAAATTTTTGCTTATAAAAATTTTTAGAAAAAAAGTCTATACCTAAATTAAGAGATAGCAAAGCTAATGATGTAAGAGATCTATTATTAAATTAAAAGAGCTTTTGTTATAGTAAACTTAAGTTATAACGATTCACAGCTTACTGGTTAATTTATGTCTTATTTACGTCGTCTAGTGCAGCTTAAAAGTATCCGCTTCATTGCAATTTCTCTTGGACTGATTTTTGTAGTACTGATGTTAGTACACTTTTGTTCTAGCTCATCCGATAGCAGTGCTAAATTTTATAGACTAGCTCGTAGTACGACCTGGTCTTCATTAGATTTAAGTGGCAAAGAACCCAATATGCGCGCCTTCACAGATGAGCTAATTAACGACATTGCCTTTAGTGAAAAATTGACCATTAGATTGATGACTCAAAACCAAGCAAATTTATTGGAAGGATTAGAGGGTAAATTTTTTGACGCTATTTTAATGATTGTTACGCCTAATGCGGTTTTAACTGAAAAATATAATATGAGTAACCCGGTTTTTATTACAGGACCTGTGTTAATTGTAGCTAAAAACTCACTAGTTAAATCGTTAACAGATCTAGAAGGCAAAAGCATTGGGGTAAGTAGGAATTCTTCTTACATTTTTAAACTCAATCAGGTAGCTAATCTCTATTTAGTTTCCTATGATAATATGGTAGCAGCTTTAGAGGATGTCGTACTGGGCAATTTAAGTGGAGTTGTGATGAATGCTCAATTAGCCTACACGTATACCCAAGCCTTTTATAAAGATCAATTACAAGTTGTAACAAAACCTTTAACAGATGAAGGTATTAGACTCCTCACTTTATGGGGTAAACCCGGAGACTATCTAATTGAGCATTTCAATACAGGTCTTAAACAGTTAAAAGATACAGGAGAATATGAGCGCTTGATTAACAAGTGGGACTTAAATAATCCTTAAATAAAGGTTAGATTAGATTTTTTGCCTCATTCTATGGTAAAATTTCTTAAGCAAAGAAGCCTAAATTTTCAAAAGCTAAGCGCAACAGCTCATTTTCAGATTTTTCAAATAAACCATTAGAAGCTAACCATTTTACATATTCCTTAGGGACTTTTTTTAAGGGAGCGCCCTGATGTTTGCCAAAAGGCATATGTTGAATAGTTTTTGGTTTATTGAGTAAGTTATAGCTCTCTTCAATGGATAAATCATCAGCCATAGAAAGATAAATGCGATATAAGACGATGACATCATCTAAAGCCCGATGAGCATTATTAGCAGCGATACCATAGATCTCTCTTAAAAATTGCAGACTGTGTCTAGGCAGATCCGCACGGTAGCGGCGCGCCCATTTTAGCGTATCGAAAAAACGCCAACTTGGCATAGGAACTTGACTTCTAGCAAACTCTTGGCGCAAAAAATGAATGTCAAAAGCATCATTATTATGCGCAATTAGGATCACATCTCCCTCACAGAAGTCTATAAAAGAGTGCACAATTTCAGTAAAAGAGGGACAAGTAGCGACCATCTCATCCGTAATGTGATGAACAGCCGTTGCTTCCTTGGGAATAGGACAGCTAGGATTAATCAATTGGACAAACGTTTTATCTTGAATAGGATCATAAGCTGCAATTTCTATGATGCGATCGTGCTCTGCTTTAATTCCCGTCGTTTCTGTATCGTAAAAAATAGGACGCGCTACCATAGCCTACTACGTTTTCTTAAGGTCATTATAGTCATTGTTTCTTTGAGCACTCTTAATTTTTTTCAAGACCTCTTCAAAAGAGGTCATACCAGAGGCAACTGTTGTAATAACTGGCATAAAGCTTTGACAAATACTCTGTAGAGAGTTTAACAAAGAATCAAGTACCTCTATCTCGATCATTTGTTTAGCTGCGGGTATCATGAACCTGTAAAAAATAAGAGAAGATATTTCATCGATACAAAATCCAGGAAGATCCAGTTCTTTATTCAGGTAATGTAAAAGACGTGCTATCTCACTTGCTTGAGTAGGTTTGAAAGTAGTCGGTAGAAAAGTGAGAAGTTGCAAGAGTCTATCTCCCTCAAATATTCTGAGAAAAAGGGGGAAATCTTTTCCATTAAATTTAAAGATAACATAGATCTGATTAGTTTCTTGCTGTAATTCAGGCTTTAAATCTTTACTCTGTAAATAATCAAATAAAGTAGTAAGGGAAAGAGAAATCATCTTAATTATCCTTTGAATTATTAGCCATCTCTTCCATAGAGAGTTCTATTTTTTCTTTCTGTAAACTTTTAGCTAATTCCTGTACGGGAATTGCATGCTGTTGAATATTTCCTTTAGAAAGATGACGCTCATTTTCTTTTAAAAGAAGTTCATTGCGATAAATAGGGGTATCTTTATCTGCTTCGATTCCTATAGAAACTTTATCGCCTTGAATTTTTAAAATAGTGATAATAATTTTTCTATCCTTGCCAATTACAATTTTTTCTTCAGATTTTCTAGTCAGTACAAGCATTTGAATACCTCGTTAGCGGTTAATTGGATAAAGGATAAGTCAATTCTATCATATTTTAACTGGATTTGGCAATGTAAGTTTATCAGCTTTTTTAATAACTCAATTGAGGAATCGGCCCCTGAGCCTTTTCTCGCGTCACACTAGGATTGTTGGTAATAGGCACTAAACTGTATTCATCTTCTCTTGGCATGCGATAACAACCTATTGTGAGCATCGTTAGAGTAAATAGTAGGGTGGCTAAAAACAGTTTATTCATGGGGCTTCTCCATATAAAATCATAAACAGAACTTAAGTAACCTAAGTGATAGACTTAAGATAAATAATAAGTATTATTATCCTACGCTGGCAATATTCCTGCAACAGACAATTTCTGATTGACCTTTAGCTTTGTATAAGGGGGAATAGAGCTAAGTGTTGTACAATGCGCTCTGCTAGAAAAGAGACCGCTTTAAAAGATTCTAAAAAAATAGGTTGAATTCTCCCCGTTGTCAATACCATGACAAAAAAGCCGAATAGAATGCGCATGGGTAAGCCAGTTAATAAAAGATTCATTTCAGGTACAACGCGCACAGTAAAGCCAATACCAAGTAATTGAGAAAATAAAATAATAATGCCAATCACTCCATACTTGACACAATAAATGAAAATGAGAGAGGTCCCACTAGTCAGATCATTAAATAATGCTTCAGACATCTGATAATGCCCAATTGGAATGACGTTAAAACTATTGGCAATGATGCGGATAAAAACGTGATGAAAGTCGACTAATAGCATCATCAAGGCGCCTGACAACACAAAAAGTTGTCCTAATAAAGAATGAAAAGAAAACGAAAAAGGATCTAAAAATTGAGCTGTAGAAAAGCCGATCATGCTATCAATTAACTCACCTGTTAAGACCATCGCTTCAAATACTACATTAAAACAAAAACCAATAATGTAACCTGTAGCTAACTCTTTAATGCTAATTAAAATGACTAATAAGAGGTGATTGAGGGTTGTTTGATTCAGATCAGCTAATACATAACGCGGATGTAGGCCCAAATAATCGGGATAAAGGACTAACGATAAAATTAAGCTCGTAAATAAACCAATAAAAAAACGGATTAAAGGATTAATAGAATGATTGGAAAAAAGGGGAGAGATCATGAAAAGTCCTAAGACTCTCAAGAGGATATATAAAACAAACGCATACTCATTGGGATTGAGAAAATCAATAGAGATAAGGGATGCAGTTTCCATATTTATAAGGCTTGACTAGCAGAGCTCATGATAGCATTCCAATGGTTAATTAAAATATCATAGGTGAAACGAATGAGGATTTTCATTATCCAAGGAGCTGTCAAACCAAATACAAGGCCAAAACAGAGCAGTTTAGGAATAAAAATAAGGGTACTCTCAGTAATTTGAGTGACTGATTGAAAAATAGAGACGCCAAGCCCAATAAACATAGTTAATAGCAGCATGGGACCGCTAATCTCAGCTGCTACAAAGAGTGAGAAGCGAATAAGATCTGTGACTTGTTCCTCTGTCATCTAATCTCCTGTAAAACCCTTGACAACTTGAAATACAATGAGGCGCCAGCCATCGATTAAAATGAAGAGCAATAATTTAAAAGGGGTAGAGACCATCATAGGAGGTAACATCATCATACCCATCGACATCAATACAGCAGCAACTACCATATCAATAATTAAAAAAGGTAAAAATAGTAAGAAACCCATCATAAAAGCTGTTCTTAATTCAGATAGCATAAAAGCTGGAATGAGACAATACCAAGGAACTTCATCTAGCGTATAATGAGCCATAATATCATTGATCTCTTGGATGCTCTCTTCCATTTGCTCAAAGTGCACATGGCCAATATCCATGAAAAGCTCTAAATCTTTTTCTCTTGCATGGCTACTTAAAAATTTGCGTAAGGGTAGCCAAGCTTTTTCAAGTAAAACGACCTCTTCGCTTAAATGACCCGCTTGCACAGCTGGCAGTTGCTTGAGCTCTCCTTTGATATAGGGCATAAAAGCTGTAGCGTGAATCTCTTGTATCACAGGTTGCATCACAAAGCCTGTTAAGATAATAGACAAACCGATAATGATTTGATTAGAAGGAATTTGCGACGACCCAAGGGCTTGTCGCAAAAATTGAAAAACAATGGTAATCCGCGTAAAGGAGGTCATCATCATCACAGCAAAGGGAATTAAAGAAATAGCTGTTAAGAAACCCATGAGATGGAGTTGATTTTTTAAAGTAAGCAAGCTACTAGCATTAAGCGAATTAACTGAAAGCTCAGCTAAAGAATCCTTAGCCCCTAAATGACCGCAAAAAAAAGTGCATCCTAAAAAAATAGGATAGAAATAAAAACGCGATAGAGAAAAACGCATAAGGTTTTAAACTTCCTTTTCTTTATTCGCATCTAAAAATGTGTCAAAGCTAAGAGAAGGTTTTACATTTTTAAAATCTGCCAAAAGAGAAAGTCCATTAGATGATTCTCCAATGACCATCTCTTTTCCTTTGATTTCGATTAGATAGATAGCAGATTTGGGTGTTAAGGCCCGTCTTTCAAGTATTTTGATTTCACTTGTGGTATTGAGCTGTTGCAGGCGAGAGTTGAGCATTTTTTTTAAGAACCAACTGACAAAGAAAATAAACACGATAATGAGTCCAAGAGTCGTTAACATACTCATAAAATCTTTCAGAAAATGTTCATCTGTCGTTGGAAAATTGGCTTTATTTTCCAAATTTTCTAAAGCATAAGGATTTGACGAAGCAGGAATAGAGGAGGAATTAGGATGAGAAGGAAAGGGATTAGAGGAATAGGTAGTGTGATCAAATGGAAAAGTATGAAGCGGTGCAGGTTCGGCTCCTATAAAATTAGTGAACAGGAGAAAGAAAGTAAGACAAAGAGATTTTATCATAAAATTACCTAAAGGTTTACATTAAGCTAGTTTTGCATTAAGTTAAGTACACCTTAGAACTTCTAACCATTTTTTTAAATTAGTATTGAATATAGAGTAACAATCTTCACTCTATTTTAACCTAAGCTAGCTAGCAATAAGAAATTATGTTAAAATTTAATCGCCTAGACTTTCAATTTAAAAGAAAAAATTAAAAATTAGACTATTTTATGAGTCAAAGTTTAAATTACCCTCTTTCTACGGTAGGAGGGTTAATTTTTGCAGCTGATGGAGAGATTCTCTTAGTCCGCTCCAAAAAATGGCTAGGTTGCTACTCTCTGCCAGGTGGCAAGATAGAGTTAGGTGAGACGCGCGAGCAGGCTTTTATAAGAGAAATTAAAGAAGAAACAGCTCTCACGATTACTCAAGTTTGTCATGCGATCACACAGGATTCTATTTTTTCTCCAGAATTTTGGAAACCCAACCACTTTGTAATGCACGATTTTACCGCTAAATTAGCAAAAGAGAGCGATAAAGCCCATGTTATTTTAAATGAAGAAGCTGATGCCTTTTTATGGCTTTCTCCTCAGCAGGCTTTGCGATTGCGCTTAAATCGCGAGAGCATCGCATTATTAAATTGGTATCAGGATAACCAAACATTTAACTAAAAAAATTAAAGGGAAAGAGCAAGAATGCAGGGAATTATTGGATTTGAACAGCATAAAGTTAGCTGTACAATTGGCGTCTTAGCAGAAGAAAAAGAAAATCCTCAAGAAATCTGGATCGATTTAAAAGTGGAAGCAGATTTTACTCTCTGTCTAGCTACGGATCAAGTCATGCATACAGTCGATTACATGGGTTTAGCTAATCTCTGTACAAAACTTGCTCAAAGTAAGCATTACCATTTAATTGAAACACTTGCTGCAGCTATCATAAACAGCATTTTTGAAAATTATGCTGTTCAAGCAGTAAAAATATGCATTAAAAAACCTCAAGCGCTTTCTTCGGCGCAGTATACTTTTGTAGAAATGCAGAGTCGAGCGCCGGCTCTTTTAACAGAACCTCTAAATAAATGAGTACTTGATGGTTAGCTGGACATTAGTTACAGGCGGAGCTAAACGCTTTGGAGCAGAAGTATGCCGTCACCTAGCTAGTCGAGGCCATCATTTGGTGATTCACTACCGTACAAGTGAAAAAGAAGCAGATGCTCTAGCCACAGAGTGTCGGCAGTACTCTATTCAAGTAGCGACGATACAAGGAGACTTTTCTTCTAAAGAATCGACTCAAGAATTTATCCAAAGATATAAAGAAAATTTCCCTGCTACGCGCTATCTAATCAATAATGTAGGGGATTTCTTAATTCAATCTGCCCTACATACCCCTATCGATGAGTGGTATGCTATTTTTCAAAATAATACCCATGCTCCTTTTATCTTAAGTCAACAACTAGTAGATAGCTTAAAAAAGCATCAAGGAGCTATTGTCAATATAGGAGTAGCAGGCCTAGAAAGAGGTGGAGCTGATAATTATAGCACAGCGTATAGCTGTGCTAAGCTAGCCTTACTTTTACTGACGCGCTCATTAGCTAAAGAATTAGCCCCCTATCAAGTGAGAGTCAATATGATTTCACCTGGGCATTTAGAAAATTCGATTGATCTACCTGTCTCTTTTAAATCAATCCCTATGGGAAGACCCGCTTCTTTAAAAGAGGGCGCAGAGCTCATTGCTTTTTTACTGAGCAAAGAAGCTACTTACATTACGGGCCAAAATATTGAGTTAGCAGGTGGCTTGCGCTTATAAGTTAAGCCTAAAAATTAAAATTAAGTAGAGGAACTTAGAGTAGGACTATCCATGCCCATACTCATCACATGCAATCCATTATCTACATATAATAGAGTACCTGTAATGCAGCTAGCTAAAGGCGATAGTAAAAAAGCTGCTGCTTGTCCTACATCTTTTGCTTCCATCGGTTTATTTAGAGGAGAGTTAACTTGAGAATAATTGATGATTCGATCAATAAACCCAATGGCTGTAGCTGCACGACTAGCTAGGGGACCTGCTGAAATTGTATTAACTCTGATGCCCCATTGACGTCCTGCTTCCCAGGCTAAAACTCGGGTATCGCTTTCTAAAGCCGCTTTAGCAGAACTCATGCCACCTCCATAACCTGGTACAACGCGTTCAGCTGCAATGTAAGTTAGGGATAAAGCAGCCCCTCCTTTATTCATAATAGGTCCAAAATATTTTAATAAGCCGATAAGAGAATAAGAGGAGGCGCTAAGTGCTGCTAAGTAGCCTTGACGGGAAGTTTCTAGTAAAGGTTTTTTGACTTCAGGGGCATTGCCTAAAGAGTGCACGAGAATATCGATTGTTCCTACATCTTGAGCTACAGCATGAGCTACTTCAGAAATTGTATAGTGACTATACTCTTTATAGCGCTTATTTTGCTTAATCTCTTCTGGTACCTCTTCAGGGGTATCAAAAGCTGCATCCAAAGGATAGATTTTGGAAATTTGCATCAGAGTTCCATCGGCTAGCTGTCTAGATTCATCTAACTTTCCATTAGCTAGATTAGTCGTAAAAATTTTCATCAGGGGTGTCCACGTGCCGACTAAGATCTCAGCGCCAGCTTCTGCTAAACACTTAGCCATAGCCCAGCCATAGCCTTGATCATCGCCAATACCTGCAATAAAAGCTTTCTTGCCTTTCAAATCTATCTTTAACATCTCTCAAGCTCCGTTTCTAAAATTTTAGCTTTAGCTTAACAAAGTAAAAGATAAATAGCTTAAAATTTTTAGTTTCTTTAAAAGTAATTTTCATCTATTTTTTTCCTCAATCAAAACACAATACTTTAAAGTTTCGTCTTTATGAAAAAAATTATATAAAAAAGGAACGACCTGTGACTCATTTGCTTACATCAGCTAGAGATTATGAGAAGCGTAATTGCAATAATTATTCTTCTTCATCGCAAAATGACTTGAATGAATTTTTTAAATCTTATGAAGATAAAAATTTAGAGAATGTAGAAGTAAAAAAAAATTATATAAAAGGTCTATGTGAACTCTGCTGCCAAACAAAGCGAGATAGGATAACGTTATTAGCCCAACAATTATTAATAGCTCATCAATCTCATTACGCTTATACTAATTATGCTTCTCAAGCTATTTTAAGTCCTGAACGCATTGAACAGCTGATTCGTTCAGAGGATAACGATAGTTTATTCAACCTAATCTATACAACTATAATGGATCTATTCAAGTTTACCTTATTTACATACAATAAAAGTGAAGAGGAAGTAACTTATTATCATTGCGAACAGCAGACTTATCAGCGAGCTATTCAAGAAAAATTAGAGAGCGAAATTAGAAAAAAAGTAAGAGAGTTAGCAGATCCTAATAGAGTAATCGATCTAAATAAAGAGAGGCAATTAGTAGAAGCTTTAGTGAGTCCTCCTAAACTGCATGAAAAAAACGAATAGATGCTTAATCAATCGATTTTCACTCAATGAATGTTGAGTGAATGAATTGCTTAGGATCATTGGTAATCAAACCCTCTACTCCTAAAGAAATGAGATGGCGCGCAACTTGCAGGTCATCTACTGTGAAGGCCCAAACAGGCAGCTGAGCTTGGTGAAAAGGTTGAAGAGTTGAGGGATTGATTAGTTTATACCAGATGGCTACTTTTGTTAAGTTTAAAGAGGTTAACAAGGGTAGCGTATTAAAATCTTCGGCTATGCCTATTAGAGAAAGAAGGGGATTAGCCTGCTTAATAGCTATTAAGAGAGGAAGTGAGAAACTGCCAATGAGTAAGTGCTGGCAATCTACTTTTTCTAGCTCTTTAAGCACAGCTTTTACGAGCAGTTTAATAGGCGTAGGCCCTTTTTTAAGCTCAATCATCAAAGGCATAGGATAAAGCTGTGTTAAGATTTCCTGTAAAGTAGGAATAGAAACTCCTTTAAATTCTTGGCTAAACCAGCTGCCTACATCTAGCTGTTTAAGTTCCTCCAAAGTACAATCTGTTACTTTTTTGATGCATACGCCTTGAGATGTTTTAAAGGGGACTAGATCGTGAATGACAATAGGTACCCCATCTTTTGAAAGGTGTACATCAAATTCAACACAATCTACACCTATTTTTTGAGCTATTTTTAAGCTAGCTAACGTATTTTCAGGGGCTTCTTTGGACGCACCGCGATGCGCAATGATTTTAACTTTCACATGTCTACCTAAAAAATCTTTCCTAGTTAAAAGTCTCTTTCAAAAGCAATTTAATCTTAAAAATAAGCTAACAGAATCACAAGCAGAAAAAGTTTAATCTTGTAAATTTTAGCTTGACCTATCACAATAGAGCTCTTTATGCAAATGTAAAAGATAAAATAATAGGGAGCTCTATACGTGAAAACAGTTGTCGCTTACTTTATTGCTATTTTTTTAAAAATTGCTTTTTGGTTTAGATATAGAGTGACGGTCAAAGGATTAGATAAGTTAAATCCCGCTAATTTGAATAAAAAAGGAGGAATCTTATTCCTCCCCAATCACACTTGCATGTTTGTCGATCCAGCGCTTATTACCTTAGCAGTTTGGCCTAAATTTCCCATTAGGCCTATGATTGTAGAGTACCAATTTTATGCACCTATCGTCAACACAGTCATGCGTTTTCTAAATGCTTTACCTGTACCTAATTTTAATGTAGGCACTAATAGCTTAAAACGCAAGCGTAGTGAAAAAGTGATTCAGACAGTTATCGATCATTTACATATAGGGCAAAATTTTTTAATTTATCCTTCAGGCACCACAAAATCTTCCGATTATGAAACAATTGGGGGTGCCTCTGCTGTCCATCGCATTTTATCCGATTGTCCCGATGCCAATGTCGTCTTAGTTAGAGTCAAAGGTTTGTGGGGTAGCAGTTTTTCGCGTGCGTTGACCGGCCAATTGCCTCCTCTTTTTCCTACGATTTGGCAAGGTGTTAAACAAGTGTTGAAAAGTTTAATTTTTTTTATACCTAAACGCCACATTACAATTGAATTTGAACCTGCACCTCTCGATTTTCCTTTTGGCGGAACCCGCTTAGAGATTAATCGCTATTTGGAAGTGTGGCTAAATAAACCCGATGGGTTGACTAAGCAAGAGGGCAAGTTGCCGGGGGATTCGTTAATTCAAGTTTCTTACAGCTGCTGGAGAAAAGAGATCCCGGCCATTAATTTAAAGAATAAGTCTCAAGATGAAAAAATTCAACTCGATGCTATTGATCCTACGATCAAAGATCAAGTCATTTCAAAAATTGCAGAATTAGCCCAATTTGATGCGACAGCCATTAAATCTAGTATGAGCTTAGCGATAGATTTGGGCATGGATTCGATTGATATTGCCGAACTCGGTTCCTTTCTACAAGATCATTTCAATTTAGCCAATGTTCCTTATGTAGAGTTATCCACTATCGGTAGAGTGATGGCTATTGCGGCTAAACAGCTTACTTTTAAAGAAGAAGTGGTAGAGGAAGAAGAGATCAATCTGGTTAAATGGCAAGAGAATAAAGCAGCGCGTCGAGAAGTTACTGTTGCAGAAGGCAGAACACTTGTAGAAGTTTTTTTAAATAACTGCCAGTTACAGGGGAAAAATATAGCTTGTGCTGATCAAAGAAGTGGAATTTTAACTTATCATCAACTCAAAGTAAGAGCCTTATTATTAGCAGGCTATATTCGCCTGTTACCGGGTCATTACATTGGTATTTTGTTGCCTGCTAGCTGTGGAGCTGAGCTATTAGTAATGGCCATTCAGTTAGCCGGTAAAGTGCCTTTAATGGTCAATTGGACAGTAGGCACGCGTCACTTAGAAAGTGTCAAAAAACTATCTAACGTTCAGCATATTCTGACTTCATGGGCTTTTTTAGATAAACTAGAAAATGCCAACCTCGATGTAATTGAAGAAGAATTAATCATGCTAGAGGATATCCGGCCAGCTTTAAACCTACGCGCTAAATTAAAGGCGTTTTGGCTGTCTAAAAAATCGACCTCTTCTTTAATTAAAAAGCTCAAGCTCAAGCAAGATGAAAATAGCGAAGCCGTTTTGCTTTTTACGAGTGGCAGTGAGAGTATGCCAAAGGGAGTCCCTCTATCTCACAAAAATATTCTAAGTAATCAACGCGCTGTCTTACAAGGAGTTAAAGTTTTTAATGATGATATTTTGTTGGGCATGTTGCCTCCTTTTCACTCTTTTGGTTTTACAGTTACCGGTTTACTTTGTTTAGTGGCAGGTGTAAAAACAGTCTATTCACCCGATCCTACCAATGGTAAGCAACTAGCAGCTGTGATTAAACGCTATGGTGTCACTATCATGGGGGGAACGCCTACTTTTATTAAATCGATGATGAAAGTCGCTAAAATAGACCAGCTAACCACCACGCGTTTCTGTTTTACAGGTGCTGAGAAAGCACAACCCGATCTCTTTCAGCTGATGCGTCAATTTGGCAAACAAGAGGATTTCTTGATAGAGGGTTATGGTATCACCGAATGCGCGCCCGTCTTAACTTTTAATCATACAGGGGAGAATCAGAAAGGAGTAGGCAGAGCAGCTCCTGGAGTGGATCTCTTGATTGTGCACCCTGATACTTTAATGCCTGTGCCACTCAATACCCAAGGATTGATCCTAGCCAGAGGACCCAATATTTTTGCCGGCTATCTCAATCCGGGCTTATCTTCGCCTTTTGTCGAAGTGGAAGGCAAAATGTGGTATAGAACAGGAGATCTTGGATTTTTAGATGAACAAAAAAGATTGACTATTTCAGGGCGTTTAAAACGTTTTATCAAAATTGGGGCGGAGATGATTAGCTTAGCAGCCATTGAAGAAGCGTTGACTCAACAAGGAGAACAGCAGAATTGGCCTCTACCGGTAGAAGGCATTGCTTTAGCCATCTGTGCCAAAGAGGTTCCTCAAGAGAAAACTAAAATTTTTGCCTTTACAGCTTTTTCTCTTTCCTTAGAAGAAGCAAATAAAGCATTGAAAACAGCAGGTTTTAGCAATCTCATCCGACTAACAGATGTCATTCCGTTAGCGACGATTCCCGTAATGGGCAGTGGCAAGACAAATTACCGTCTTTTAGAATCGGAGTATCTTCCTCAAAAGTCAATGCCTATCCAAGAGCAAAAGTCATGAGTTTAACGATTCCCATTCTCCATTTAAAACTCTATAATACAGCTTCGCGTTGTAAAGAAGAACTACAACCTTTAGTCGCAGGCCATGTTAATCTGTATACCTGCGGTCCGACAGTCTATCATTTTGCCCATATCGGCAACTTTCGCACCTATGTGTTTGAAGACCTTTTAAGACGGACAATCCAATTTTTTGGTCTGACTATAACGCAAGTGATGAATTTAACTGATGTCGATGATAAAACAATTAAAGGTGCTATTGAAAATAAGCTATCTTTAGAAGAGTATACTAAACCCTACACAGAAGCTTTTTTTGAAGATAGAAAAACGCTTCATTTAGAAACAGTCGAATTTTATCCAGCTGCTACAGCTTACATTGCTTCGATGATCAAAATGATTGAAGTGTTGATGCAAAAAAAAATAGCCTATATTGGTGGAGATGGCAGCATCTATTATGCCATTAAACAATTTCCACGCTATGGATGCCTTTCGCATCTCAAGTTAGCAGAGTTAGAAGTCGATGCTTCAGAAAGAATTTCAAATGATGAATATGACAAAGA
This sequence comes from Parachlamydiaceae bacterium, assembly GCA_965200675.1. Classification (GTDB taxonomy): domain Bacteria; phylum Chlamydiota; class Chlamydiia; order Chlamydiales; family Parachlamydiaceae; genus CBDAUP01. The sequence continues at coordinate 1,296,656 of CBDAUP010000002.1, forward strand.
GAATGCGGCTGATTTTGTGCTCTGGAAAAAATATGATAGCACACGAGATGGGGCTATTTTCTGGGACAGTCCCTTTGGTCCTGGGAGGCCAGGCTGGCATTTAGAGTGTTCAGCGATGGCGATGGAATTGTTAGGAGAAACGCTGGATATCCATGTAGGAGCAGTTGATAATATTTTTCCTCATCACGAAAATGAGATAGCTCAATCAGAAGCTTGTTCAGGCCAGCCCTTTGTCAAGTTATGGATGCATGCAGAGCACCTGCTCGTCGATAATCGCAAGATGTCAAAAAGTTTAGGCAATTTTTACACCCTGCGAGATCTTTTGAAAATGGGCTATACCGGGGCTGAGGTGCGCTACATGCTCTTGCAAACCCATTATAAAACCTCTCTCAATTTTACTTTTGCTGGGTTAGTCGCCGTAAAAAATACGCTGAGTCGCCTCCAAGATTTTATTAGACGTCTCCAAGAAATTACAGGCAGTATGCCTAAAGATAACCTGATAGAGCAAAGTTACTTTATAGGCATCTTACAGCAATCTTTAGAGGAGTTCTCCAGGGCTTTAGCTGATGATCTCAATATCTCTTGCGCTTTAGCTGTTGTGTTTGAGCTGGTCCGTGAGGTCAATACTCTATGTGATGCAGGTCAGATCGATTACTTAGCTGCTCAAAAAGTATTAGAACTCTTAGCTATTTACAATCGAGTCCTGGCTATATTTGAGCTCGAAGCTAAAGAGGATGTTGTTCCTGCAGAACTCAATCAAGCTTTAATTCAAAGGTTGCAAGCACGTCGAGATAAAAACTGGTTACGAGCAGATGAATTGCGCGACTTTATTACAAGTCAAGGTTATAAAATTGAAGATACGCCTCAGGGCGCTAGATTAAAAAAAATTTAAAACTGTTACTAATAATTATAAAAATTAAGGAGAATTTAAGAAAATGAGTAGGACAAAAGATGAAAACTTTATGTTATGTCTCTATCAGGCAGCCTTAGAACAAGATGAACTTGATCAGCCGCTTGATAAATATGAAATTGGCCAGAAAGCTAGCCTTAATCCTAAAGCCGTCCAAGCCATCACGCGGTTGCTAATTCAAGCTAATTTCATCTGTAAGGTAGGCGAAGAACAGGTGCGTCTAACCCCTCATGGTGCTAAGTTAGCAATACGTCTATTAGAAGAAGATGCCAAATAATAAAAGCCTAGTTCTTTCTTAAAGCTTATTTTTTTAACAATCTCATTAAGAAATTAATTTGATAGCACATTTCTTGTAACGATCTAAATCTCAATAAGTTAATAAATTATCTCTTTTATTTTTAAAATTAATAATAAATGTAAATAAACTTATATTTATTAAAGATTTTTAAGAATAATTAATTTGAATGAATAATAGTGAATGAATTATAATAGATCTATATTCGTATATAAACTAATATAAAGGTTAATTATATGACAATTGAAAATAATCATTCTATATCAAACACTACACGCTTAGCTATCAACATTGTTGGCATGATACCTATTGCTCAGCAATTAATGGGTTTAGCGCTTATAATTGGCTGCTTAGTGAGAAAAATTTAGCTTAACTCTGAATTTAATAAATTAACAATTAAAATTAATAAATTAGAAAATGAACTCAATAAGAAAGATGAAAATTCAATAGCAGAAGTTAGTAGTTTGTTAAATTTGCAAAATATTAGCCTATTATTACGAGAGAAAAATTTTTTAGAAGAAAAGAAAAATGAAATAACAGGAAATAAGCTAAATAACACAATACAAGTAGGCGCTATTTTTGCAACTCCTATTGTCGGTACTTTATATGGTGGCTACAAAACTATTAATCTCTTAACTAAAAGAAATTAATAAATTCAATAAAATGTTTTGCAAGGTTAAAAATGCAGCCAACTAATAAAAATAGCATTTCAACAGCTTCAAGATTAATGTTTCATACTTGTCTGCTCGCACCTATTTTTCAGCAATTAGTCGGTTTAACATTAATGATAGATGCAGTTGTAAAAAGAAGAAAGGTGCTAATTGAAATGCAATTGCATGTCCCTAAAGCTCTTGCTAACAAGGCTAAGAATCTTTTAGATCCCGAAGGTGATATCTTACAAAACAAAATAAAAATACTTAACCAAGAGATTATAAGAGGTGCTCTCATTGCGACTCCTGTGATTGGCACTCTCTATATAGCTTATAGAATTTGCGTGATCATCCATAGAAAAATAAATCACTGTCTGGAAGAAGAGGATTGCTCAGATGACTATTTAGCTTTAGATGATCCTCCTTCTTTATAAAGCGAGTCGGCTGTTTTAAATAGGCCTGAATGATGAAGAGAAAGGGGATTAGCCAATTTGCGATAAGAGAACTCTTGGTCAGGTTGAGCTAACCCTTTCATTAGAATAGCTAAGCGTCTAGTATTAGATTTTCCAAGGAACTTTTGGGCCTCTTGCATAAATTCTTCGTAACTTAACTCTGTAAGAGCGAGTAAACGTCGATCAATCCAGTCAAAATCTGCCTCATATTTAAAGGCTAAGTTATTTAACAGCACGCCCATCTCTTTAATATTTTTAGCCGGCTTCTTTAAATTTTCGATTAGGGCTTGTTTAAACTGGGCAAACCTTTCTTTAGGTACTTCTGTTTCTATTTCATGCAGATAGCCCTCAATGAACAGCTCAAAGCGCGCTAGCAGATCTCTTGCCTCATGAGTAGTGGATTGAACAGCAAAGAAATCAAATAAACATCTTTCCAACTCATCGGCGCTATTGAACACAATATAGCCTGTCTGTTGCTTTGTGCGCAGTTCAGCAAAAAAGGGCTCGCTGATAGCTTGCATCAAAACTTGCTGTGCTGCCCGTGCACGATGAGAAAATTGAGGATTTTGGATAGCTAAAATAGCTGCATTACCCTCTACTTTGATTTTTTGTTCGATATAGAAAGGGCCTTTACTTTGAGGTAAAATGAGAACTTCACTCACTAACTGCTCCTCTTTAGGATAAGCAGCTCCATCAAACGTTGTGTTTAATAGAGCCGTAACTTTTTTAGCTTCACTTTCATTTATATTGCCATAGATGAGCCCTTGAATAGCTGTTTTTTGAAAGACTCTCTTGACATAGTCTTGAAATAGCTCAAAGGTTATTTTCTTTAAAGCACGCGCTTTTTGACTCTCTGTCGTAAAGTGCTTGTAAATTACCTTTTTTAACTGCGCTGAAGCTTGCTGTAAAGGGGGTTCTAAAGCAAAATTTTGGTAGTTGCGCAGTTGTGAATCTTTATAAATTTTAAATAGGGAGGAGTTAGGTACAAAATCTTTGATCTGCTTGAGAATAGTTTCTAATAAAGTAGAAGCATTTTCACTGTAGCCTGTTAATTCTAAAATGATGCCATTATCAGATAAATTCAGTGCGTAATTGAGACCCGCCATTAAAGCTGGATAGCTTTCTGCTTTCAGCGCTTCATTTAATAGCGTAATGAGTAGATCTCCCATGACGACTTGATTATCCTCTCCTGCTTGAATTTCAGGTGTTTTGATTTCAAAAATAAAGCTAACTTGAGGTGTTAGAAATTCCCTATCAGGTGCGTAGTAGATTTTAGCTTTTTCATCGGAAACCAATAAAAATGGATGGGGCAGAATAGAGGCGGAGGGAGAATCTAACGTTGTATGCAATAGCTCTAAATGACTCGGATTATATGGATTAGCAGGGGGTAGGTCAATTCCAGGATAAGGAATGGCCTGTGTCCATGTTTGCAAACTAGCTGCAGGAATGGGTTGGATAGCGTAAGGTACTCCATTCCACTGCTCTACTTTATCAGGCTTAACTTTGGTTAGACGAGAAGGAATGAGCACCGCATAATGACAGTTTTTGGGCGTTAACTGATTGATAAAATCTTGAATGATTGGAGGATCAAACTTTTGAATGACTTGGGATTTTTCAGGATAACTAGCCATCTCTTCATGTGCTAACCAAGAGGCTTGTTTCATGACGGTAGAAAAAGCCTCTTCCCGCGGCTGATATTGATAACTAATAGTATTGATGCGCTGCACATCATCATAAATATAGAGAGGAACACCTGTCTCTTTAAACTTAGCAATCGCTTGAAAAACGCGTTCGATCACTGTAAAGAGCTCTTTTACGCCTTCATCTGTTAAAGTCAATTGTAGAAAAAATAGGGAGTTATGAGGTCCAATTTGGTAGAATCCGCAGTCCATTTGTTCGGCAAAATTTTCTTTTTTTAGATGGGCTAGTAAACTTTCTTTACCTTCGTGACCTAATAGATAGCACGCAATCGCTTCTGGCTTAGCATCTTGCTGATGAGCAAAGCGCGCAGGTAGATCCCAAGATAAAGTCAAACGACGCAAATTTTTAATCGGTTCAATGTACACTATTTTACCTGCCAACTCAGGAGAAAAAATAGGCAGATTGAGATCTAAAGGAGGGCTTTTATTAGTAGGAATATCTTTAAAATCAGCGATGACTAATTCTTTGAGTTGATCTAAAGCAAGCGGCGAAATAACCACTAAGCGCATTAGGTTAGCCGTATAGTGCGTGTGATACCACTCTTTCAAAGTAGCTTGCGAGACTTTAGCTAGCGTTTGGCTATTGCCTGTACTAAACGCATGAAAAGGATGAGTGGCATTAGCTAATTCCTTATAAACAAAGAACTCCCGAATGTCATCATTTTCCCGGTTTTTAGCATACTCTTGATCGATGGCTCGCAATTCGCGCATCACGCCTGAAGGGTTAAAGAGAGGCTCTTTGAAGAACCTAGAAAAACGATCTAGTGCTTCTTCAAAAGCTGTATTCTCAATAGAAAATAAATAGGAAGTATGATCGCTCGCGGTAAAAGCATTGGCATTGCCTCCATGTTGAGTAATGTAGCGATCATAGTCCGATTCGCGCGGATAAGTCTTTGTTCCTAAAAAGAGCATGTGTTCTAAAAAATGAGCAAGTCCTGGAAACTGACGCGGCTCAGCCCAGCTACCGGCACGTACTGTTAAAACAGCAGAGGATTTGTCAGTTAGAGGATCAGAAACTAAATAAGCTTCTAAACCATTTTGCAAGCGAATTTTTAGAGTTTTAGTTTGCGCAAAAGTGGGATTGAGTAAAGGTAATTTAACCCTACTTTCAATAACTGTATAGGAAGCTAAAGGCGTTTCTTGGTTATAAATAAAGTTTTGAATAGTTACCAAAAATAAGCATAGAGAGAAGACAAGAGAAAAGAGAGAGTTAGATTGCATCGGTAACTTCCTAAAATAGAGTGAATAAATTAAAATTTAAGCAACTTTTATCGATAAGCCTGTAATAGTTGGCGCATCTTGTCGGGAATAGCAGTTTTCTTACGAGACAAGCGTTCTAGTGTAACATGAACAGTCTTAGCAGAGCCTACATGACTGCGATCTATTTTGTAGATCTCGTAAACCATGGTAAAGGAATGGACGCTGATTTTTTCTACGGTGACTTCTATCGTAATTTCATCACCGACATAAAGAGGGGCATAATAGTTAGCCTCACAGTGTACAATCACAAAAATAGTGTCCTCTTTTTGGAAAACGTGATGCAAGGTAAATCCCTCTTTAGCTAAAAGATCTTCTAAAGCATCATGAGCAAAACGAAACTGACGAGGAAAGTAAAGAATGCCTGCCATGTCTGTATCATGCATGCGTACTTTATTTTGAGCGATAAACATGAGACCTCAACTGATAAATTCAATCCATTAACTCATCTTACAGGGTTTAAAGGCAAAGAAAAAAGCAAAATTAAGAGATAATACTAATTTTAAATAAATAGGGTATTTAGTAAATAGTATTGGGAAGATAAGATTATCAACAGGAGAGAAATAGATGCCTACTAATAATAGTAATAAAATCAATCAGTCTATTTTTTCTAACTATCAGCAGTTAGCGCTATGTCTGCTTTTAGCTTTTAGTCTTTTGTCGCTGCTTGCTTCTGCTAAAGCCCATGCTATTGTTTCTATTACCTTGAATCCTAGGCAATTATGCGATTTAGAGCTTTTGTTAAATGAGGGATTTGCACCTTTGCAAGGCTTCATGGATCAACAAAATTATGAAACAGTGGTCGATGAGATGCGTCTAGCTGATGGAACAGTTTGGCCTATACCGATTGTCTTAGATATAGATGAGCAAATCTTACAAAACATAGGTCAAGATAGAGAGGTGAACTTGCGCGATGCAGAGGGTTTCATCTTAGCTAAATTAATGATTGCCTCTATCTGGAAACCGCATAAAGAGATAGAAGCGCAAAAAGTATATGGAACAACAGATGAAGCACATCCAGGAGTTAATTATCTTTTAAATCACACAGGGTCTTACTATATAGGCGGTAAATTAAGTCGAATGATGCTCCCTAAGCATTACGATTTTAATCAGTTGCGTCACACGCCTGCTCAATTAAAAAAAATATTTCAAGAAAAAGGCTATACTAAAATCGTGGCTTTTCAAACGCGCAATCCCATGCATCGTGCTCATTTAGAACTGACTTTGCGAGCAGCTAGCGAACAAGAGGCTCATCTTTTGCTCCATCCGGTGGTTGGCTTAACAAAACCCGGTGATGTCGATTACTTTACGAGAGTTAAATGTTATCGAAAATTATTAAGCTACTTTCCAGCTGATTCTACTACTTTAAGTTTACTTCCTTTGGCAATGAGAATGGCTGGACCAAGAGAAGCCTTATGGCATGCAATTATCCGTAAAAATTATGGCTGTACACATTTTATTGTAGGAAGGGATCATGCAGGTCCTGGCCAGGATAAGCAAGGCAAGATTTTTTATGATCCTTACGCTGCTCAAGAACTAGTCGAAAAATATGCAGAAGAAATCGGTATTAAGCTAGTTCCTTTTAAAGAGATGGTGTATGTAGCTGAAGACGCAGATTATCAGCAAATTGATGCGGTTTCAAGTGAAAAAACAATCCTTTCTCTTTCCGGTACAGCCTTGCGCCAAATGTTAAGAGAAGGAACAGAGATTCCCGCATGGTTCTCTTTTCCAGAAGTCATAAAAGAGTTAAAAAAAGTCTATCCTGCTAAAGATAAACAGGGTTTTACTCTTTTTTTTACAGGTTTATCGGGTGCTGGCAAATCAACTTTAGCTAATGCGGTGGCTGTGAAGTTAATGGAGATACAAGAGCGCTCTGTGACCTTATTAGATGGGGATATCATCCGTCAAAATCTTTCAGCAGGTTTGGGCTTTTCTAAAGAACACCGGTCAATTAATGTTAAACGAGTAGGCTTTGTAGCTAGCGAAATTACGAAAAATAGAGGGATTGCGCTCTGTGCTATGATAGCTCCTTATGAGCAAGATCGTCGTGCCAATCGCGAATTAATTAGTCAGCTAGGAAAATACATTGAAATTTATGTAGCTACCCCTTTAGCACACTGTGAAATAAGAGATACCAAGGGTTTATATCAACTAGCTCGTCAAGGAAAATTATCTAGTTTTACAGGAATTGACGATCCTTACGAGTGTCCTCTTTCGGCTGAAATCGTCATGGATACAAGTTACATGAGTATCGATGAAGGAGTAGACCATATTCTTACTTATTTAGCTCAACAAGGTTATTTAGACAGTACTTATTTAACAAAAAGAGCCGAATTTTAAAAGAAAGTCCAGATAGAAAGTTGAAATCCCATTGCTGATTCCCTAGTTATCTGCTACACTTTTTCTTTAATTTTAAGGGAGAAGAAGGGATGCTTAAAAAATTTTTATTAATCATGGGTCTATCCATTGCATTTTTACCGCTAGAGGCCGCTTTTAAAATAAGAAACGGACAACTTGTCGATGCTGAGATTGTGGCTTCTTTACCTGTGCAGGCACATTTTGATCGAGGAAGAGAAGCTATTGAGACAGAAAATTGGCCAGAAGCGGCTAAGCAATTTCAAATTATTACGCTTTACTTTCCTAACTCTTTCTATGCAGCCGAAGCTTATTACTTGTTGGGAGTAGTAGAATTTTATCGAGAAGAACTAGATTTTGCCAATCAAGCTTTTTCCTCTTATTTAAAAACTAAAAATAATTTAAAATTTTTTCAAGAAGCAATTGAATATAAATTTGCTATCGCTCAGAAATTAAGCCAAGGGACTAAGCGCCGCTTTTTCGGCACCAAAAAATTACCTAAATGGGCTTCGGGTAAAAAACTTGCGTTAGAGATATTTGATGAAGTAATCGCAGCTGTGCCCTGCCATGATTTAGCTACCCATGCCCTCTATTATAAGGGTTATCTGTTATGGAATGAAAAGCAGTATAAACAGAGTATAGAAAGTTTTCAGCTGATTATCAAACGCTTTCCTAAGCATGAATTAGCACCTGAAAGTTATTTAACTATTTCAAAAATTTATCTCGAACAAAGCCGTACAGAATATCAAAATCCCGATACCTTAGAGTTTTCACAAATTAATTTAAAACGCTTTAGACAAGATTTTCCACGCGATGAGAGATTGATAGAAGTAGAAAAAGAGGTGCTAAGCATCAAAGAAAACTATGCTAAAGGTTTATATGAGACGGGTTTATTTTATGAAAGAGTAGGTAAACCCTTAGCTTCTATTATTTATTACCAAAATGCGATTAGGCTTTTTCCAGAAACAGAGATAGCTGGAAAGTGTAGTGAGCGTTTGCAGGTTTTGCCTAGCTTAGCCCCTTCCTGTATACAAAAAATTGAGTAAAGAAAAAAAGAGTTAACTAGATGAAATGTATATTAACATTTTTACTTTTTTCTTTGAGTTTAGTAGGGTGTGGTTATAAATTCGGCGATGAAAAAGTAGCAGGTAGTAGGCAAACAATTAACGTGCCTTTTATAATAGGAGATGAAGAAGGAGATTTAACGGCTAAGATTATTGAGCAACTAGTAAAAAAAGGCACTTATCTGTATCGCAGTTATGCTGGCGATTTAACACTATTAGTTAAAATTGTCGATCAAGGAGATAAAAATATTGGTTTTCGATATGATCGCAAAAAAGATGGCCGACGAAGAAAAGAAGTGATTCCCATAGAGGGAAGGGCTTTTATTAAGGCACAAGTCACTTTAATCGAAACTTGTTCAGAAAAAACTGTTTTAGGCCCTGTTTATGTTACAAGTCAGGTAGATTTTGATCATGATTATTATGCTAGCAGAGGGGAGGTCAATGTATTTTCGCTTGGTCAGCTCAATGATTATGATACAGCGTGTGAAGCTGTCCATAGCCCTCTTAATCGTGCTTTAGCTCACAAAATTGTAGATTTTATTGAGGATAGTTGGTAACTCATGTTAGCTAGTAATAGTGAAAATGCCAATCTTATAAGTAGAGTCAGACTTTTTCCAGCTGACTTAGGCAGTCTATATGAGATGCTGCATTTTATTCAAAATCATGCACAAGAGAGGCAATTTGAAGAAGCCCAAATCCTAAAAATTGAGTTAGCATGTGAAGAGGCGTTAGTCAATATCATTAGTTATAGCTATCCTGAGTACCGTGGAGAGATCGCAATTGATTGTGCTAAATTGGAAAAACCAGGCCTAAAAATTACTATTCAAGATAAAGGCATTCCATTTAATCCTTTAACTAATGCTAAAAAATACAATGTGCATGCTTTAGTAGAAAAAAGGTCCTTAGGAGGCTTTGGCGTTTTTTTTATTCTTAAGTTGATGGATGAAGTCACCTATAGGCGTGAAAATAGTACTAATATGCTTACTTTAATTAAATATCTCTAGAATCAATTTCTGGACGATCAATCTTTGGACTTAACTTTTAGAGAGTTTAAGTAACATCTCTTCCGTCTCTTGAATATCTTCTAAGAAAACTTCCAACACTCTTAACACTAACCGCGATGTGTTATAAACTCCCGAGACAGCAAAAACTAGCTCTAGATGAGGATAATCGGGATGATTGATGGCAATTAGAGTATGAGTGACCGGTAAACTATTAATTTTTTCAGGCACAATCCAAATCACAAAATGATCATTAATTAAGGTAATTTTCTCTGTCGTTTCAATCACATTAAAATAACGCGTGAGTCCCGGTAATTTTTTATCTTCATGATGAAAATTTAACAAATTTAACTTTTGTAAAAGGTTTAAATCAATTTCGACAATTCCATCGGGAAGGAGAGTGGAAATTTTTTTACTATAAATTTTATAATACTCTTCAATTTCTGCTATGTTATCCATTTTTACAACCTATAGATAGATAATCTAAATTTTAAAGCTTATTTGCTTAATACTATGCAATTATGAAGCCAATTAATTGAGGTTTTAAAAAAAATTAGATTGGAAATTGCGCTAAAATTAGATTAAACTCTATTTACTTCAATCTTACGTGTAGGACAGATGCGCTTAAAAATTTTTTGCTTGTTAAATTTATTTGTTAGCTTTGTAGTAGCAGAGCCTTTAAAACTTGCAGTTCAAGCCGAGTCAGCTATTTTAATAAATGGACATACAGGGGCTATTCTCTATGAGAAACAAGCGTATAAACGCCTCTATCCAGCAAGTGTCACAAAAATTGCTACGGCTCTGTATGCTTTAAAGGTTAAAGGTCATGCTTTTAATGAGCAAATGAGGGAGCAGGTTTTAGTACAGCCCGAAGCTTTAGTCTCTATCTTAGAAGAAAAGAAATCTAAAACTAAATATGCCGTGCCAGCATACTGGTTAACACCGGATGGCACCCATGTAGGCCTTAAGAAAGGAGAGGAGCTAAGCTGGCAAGATCTGTTATATGGCCTGTTACTAGCTTCCGGTAATGATGCGGCTAATGTGATTGCCCAAGAAATTGGAGGCGGCTCTATTTCAGAATTCATGCATCAACTCAATGAGTATCTAAAAGAAATTGGCTGTTGCCAAACGACCTATTTTAATCCCCATGGTCTCTTTTATCCCGAGCATCAAACGACAGCGTATGATTTAGCTTGGATGACCAAAGAAGCCCTTAAAATTCCTCTCTTTCAGCAGATTGTAGCCAGTACTTCCTATACAAAAGCTAAAACAAATAAGCAGGGAGAAACAACTTTTATCCAAACGAATAAATTGTTGCGCAAAGGATCTTATTATTATGAAAGAGCAATCGGTGTAAAAACAGGGTACATTAGCAAAGCTGGGCATACATTTGTAGCCGCTGCACAAAAAGGGGAACGCCTTTTAATTGCCGTTCTATTAAATAGCAAAGAGCGACCCGCTATGTTTTTAGATGCTAAAGAATTATTTGAAATTGCCTTTAATCAAACTCTTGCCAAACGCACCTTTTTAAAAAAAGGCAGGCAAAAATTTATTTTTCCATCAGTAGAGGCTAGAATACCGATTAAGACTTATTTAGCTAACGAAGTCGCTTTGTCCTATTATCCGGCTGAAGAGCCAGAAGTTAAATGCTTGCTCAATTGGCATCCCTGTATTTTACCTATTATTAAAGATCAAATTGTAGGAGATATCGCGATTCAATCGCTAGATGGCAAACTCATCATGACAGCGCCCCTGTTAGCGGTAGAAACAGTGAAAGCTAAATGGTGGATAGAGGTTAAGAACTTAGCCTCTAACTTTTGGACCTCTTATCTACTAACTGCTTTCATAGCTTTGCTACTCATTGCTATTGTTGGCTGGCACTATTGGAAAAATTGGTAATCAAGCTAGCCTTTTATTTATCAAGTGTTACATGTTTCTAAAGAGTTACATTATTTAAATCAGTTTTAAATTTACCAAGAGTCAGTAAATTCTGTTGATGTTTGTCTTTTGAATTTTTATAAACAGATTGATCTAGAGCCATCTGCTCCCGTTCGATGACTTTACTGATAGTGGTTTTGTGTTTGGCTAAGATCTCTTCGAGTGTTGAAGTAACTATTTTAGCATACTCCTCTCTATTTATAACTGAAGAAACCAAAGAGTTTAATAATTCACTTTTCAACAAAATAGTAATAAATCTCATGACCTCTGTACCTTTAATTTGATCCAGTGGCTTTTGCAATAAAGTGTTACAAAGAGTATTAAACTCTTTAACTAACGCAATATTTTCTTGCTTATTATTTAACCCATTGATGTTATTTGCAGTCATAACATGTGTAATAAATTCAATATTCTCTTCATGTCTTTTTTTGCTAGAAGGATAATAAGAGTGACTAAGAGCCATCTCTTCTCGCATTCTTATTTTTTGGATAGCAGAATCAATTAAAATGCGTTCGGGATTGCCTACTTGACCTGTTAAGCGAACGAAGAGAATTTACTAAATTTTCTACTTCGCTACTCTCTATCTGATTGACAGATTTAGTTGCAACTTTTAAGACTAATTCTTTGAAAGCTTCGGTAGATTTTGATACTTTTTTAGAAGAAGATGAAGAGTCAACTGTTTCTGTCTTTTGACTAGGTGCTATATAATAGCTCCTACCTGAATCATAAGGCGCAGTATTCATGTTAGACCTCCTTGTCTAATGAGAATAATTTTTATATGTCTGGCATAATAAATTATAACATATTATTAATTATTTTAAATAAAATTTAGATAAAAGAAAATTAAGTTGTATAAAGTCTTATTTATTAAGAGGGCAGGCAGAGCCACATAAGGCGCAATAGTCGATGCCAACATAATTTTGATAGTTACAATGGGGATTGGGACATGTCCAAACATCTCCAAAAACTCCACATACACTAATGAAGTCAGAATTAAAAGGATGAATAGTAGAAACGAGGGCTAAATTTTGAGGAAGAGAAGGAGAGGCAGAATAGCTAGTTTGGCTAGTAAAAAGGAGAATTAAAAGTAGGCCTTTGAGATATTTTTTCATAACTCCTTTAACATCGCATTGATAATTTCTGTAAATCGTTTGCAAAATTCCTCTTTATCTATCTTTTTTTCGCGATCTTTATAATTGATCCAAAAAGCATGAACACATTTTTTGGCACAGTAAAAAGCAAATTCTTCACTGAGATCACCTGCATAAAAGCGCTCTTTGGCTGACTCTAGCTCTTTCTGTGTAGGAAATGTATCACCAGTAGGTTTAAAATAATATTTCCCCATAAAATTCCCTAAATAAAGTGCCTAGTTAAAAACGAGAATGTAATTAGCTTAGCAGATTAAGATTTTTTAGTAAAAAGAGATTCTAGCTGATCTTTAGTCTCTTGAAGAGAATGATGGCAAATGCCGCAAATATTTAGATACCTAGCTGCGTCAATTAAATCTTGCCGATCATCTAGATAAATGACTTGATTTGTCTTAACATTGCTAATATCTAAGGCCATTTTATAAATGGCCGGATCGGGTTTTTGATAACCTAAAAAACAAGACATGTAGAACACATCGATAAAAGAGGCTAAGTCAAAAGTTTGAGCGCGAAAAAGAGCTAATTCACGTCCTTCATTGCTAACAGCTGCTATTTTTAAATGGTACTCTTTTTTTAGACTTTTAATGTAGTCAATCATATCCATTAAGGGCAGCGATTGGGCCTGCATAAAGTCTATGAATTCACTTACAGAAAAAGCGCGTTTTTTCCAAAAGATAGTTTCTTGAAGATAAGTATCTAAAGAAAGGCGACCCACTTCAAATAGAGGACTTGTAATGCGATGGCGTTTTTCAAATTCATCCCACTCCAGTGCAAAGTGATCGGCAGCTTTTTTGCGAATGGGATGATCCCAGCCATTTGTCAATAGGACCCCTCCGATATCGATAAATAAGGTATCAACATTTAAGAAGGTATTAGGTGAGAGGGTATTGAGGGAGGGATTGATTAAAGACATGGATCTCACTTTCTTTATACTTAAAATTTTGCTCACTTAATAAAATTTATCGCTCATTAAAATTTTGCTCACTTATTAAAATTTCGCTCTGGCTGAAAGAGCCCTTGCTAGAGTACCTCCGTCGACATAATCAAGCGAGCTACCCATGGGCAGGCCAAAAGCTAAACGCGAAATTTCAACGGGTAAGTTTTCTAATTCGCGTTTGAGGTAAAGAGCTGTCGTATCCCCTTCTAAAGTAGAATCTAAGGCCATTAAGACCTCTTTGACCTCTAGATTTTTAATGCGCGCCGCTAAATTGTGAAGATGCAATTTTTGAGGAGTCATTCCATCTAACGGAGACAATACGCCACCTAAGACGTGATACAATCCTTGATATTCATGCGTTTCTTCAATAGCAAATACATCGCGTGAGGAAGCTACGATGCATAAAGTTTTTTGTTCACATCTTTTTTCTGCACAAAAAGGACAAGGAAGTTCTCCGATCAAGCAACCGCATTCTTCACAATGCTGAAGTTTATAGGGAATTTCACTTAAAATTTGAGCCATCTCTACTAAATGTGCCGGTTTCCAATTTAAAAGTTGAAAAGCAAAACGTTCAGCACTTTTATTGCCAACTCCAGGAAGGCGGCGCAATACATCAATGACTTTAGTAAGATGGTGAGGGTATTTCATAATGCACAAATCATAACAGTTAAACCCACAAAAATTCAAGTAAAAACTCTAGCTAAAACCGGCAGAATTACTTAGACAAAGTTAATCCAACAAAATTAATTAACCAGAGTTAAGAGGTCATTTAAATTTTTTTTAGCTCCTACTATTAGCACTCTTTTTTGTTTGGAGATTATAGTTTTATCTGTTAAACTCTTACCTTAATTTTAATCGATAAGGTAGAGGGATGAGCAAAGCCTGTATTGTTGGACTAGGATCCTACTTACCCTCTGCTATTTTAACTAATCAAGATTTACAAAAGCTAGTCGACACAAATGATGAGTGGATCACGTCGCGCGTAGGGATTAAAGAGAGACGCATAGCAGCTAGTCATGAATTTGCTTCCGATATGGGTTTTATGGCAGCTGAGCAAGCTTTAGCAGATACTTTTATCTCTAAAGAAGAGATAGACCTCATTATCGTAGCTACGATGAGTCCTGATTTTATTTCTCCTAGTACCGCAACTCTCATTCAGCATCGGTTAGCAGCAAGTCAAGCCGTGGCGTTTGATGTTCAAGCAGCCTGTAGTGGTTTTCTGTATGGGCTTTCTGTAGCAAAAGCTTACATTGAAGCTGGAATCTATCAAAAGATAGTGGTAATTGCTACAGAAAAAATGAGTGCTCTAATAGATTATACAGATCGCAACACATGCGTTTTATTCGGCGATGGAGCAGCGGCTGCCGTATTGACCTCGCAACAGTTACTGAACGCGCATCAGTCAAAAAAGAATTTGCCGCTCAATTCAATGATACAATCCACTTTTTTACTCGATGCTGTTTGTTTAGGTACCGATGGATCTTTATCTCAACTGCTAGTTATTCCGGCTGGAGGGGCGCGTCATCCTGCTACCCATGATACAGTCGAACAGAAACAGCATTATTTAAAAATGGCAGGCAGCGAAGTATTCAAACATGCAACTAGGCGCATGAGTCAAGCAATTCACACCTGTTTGGAGCAGGCTAAATTGAAAGAAAGCGACATTAGTTGGTTAGTGCCTCATCAAGCTAATATAAGAATTATTCAGGCCCTTGCTAAAAACTTTGCCATTTCTCCCGATAGAGTTTATAAAACTCTCCATAAATATGGCAATACATCAGCTTCTGCCTTGCCCATTGCCTTGAATGAATTGACAAAAGAGCAGCACATAAAACCAGCTGAGCATCTTTTGCTAGTGGCATTTGGAGGAGGATTAACCTGGGGTGCCACTGTTTTAACTAAACTTTAACACTAATCTTTAGCAAAAAAGATGAAAGAAAAAAACAAACGATAAGCTAGGCAAAAATGATAAAGAAAAAGATAGCCTTTATTTTCCCGGGGCAAGGAGCGCAATATGTAGGCATGGCTAAAGATTTTTACCAGCAATTTGCTGACGTTCGAGAATTATTTGAGGAAGCAGATGATCGGTTATCGCGTAAATTGTCTACGCTAATTTTAGAAGGACCGGAAACTAGTTTAACAGAAACAAAAAATAGTCAGCCCGCTATCTATGTTACCTGCCTGGCCATGTGGAAGGTATTAAAGAAATTATTTCCTTTTTTGTCTCCTTACAGCTGTGCTGGTTTAAGCCTTGGAGAGTACACGGCCTTGACAGTAGCTGAAAAGTTGCCTTTTGATGTAGGTTTATCCTTAGTTAATAAACGTAGTCAGTTCATGAATGAAGCGTGTGAAGCTAATCCAGGTACAATGGCTGTCATCTTGGGATTAGAAGGAGCTAGTGTAGAAAAGATGGTCCAAGAGCTCAATTTGCCACGAGATTTATGGGTAGCTAACTATAACTGTCCGGGACAAGTTGTCATCGCAGGTACTTTAAAGGGCATCGAAAAAGGCACAGCAGCAGCTAAATTAAAAGGAGCCAAACGCATTTTACCGCTACAAGTCCATGGCGCTTTTCATAGCGGATTAATGCGTATGGCTGAAGAAAAATTAGCACCTTATCTTATAGATCTTTCATTAAAAGAAAGTCCAACTTTGTGTATGATGAATGTCACAGGGGAATTTGCTCAGACAGAGGATGAGATGCGCCAAAATTTAATTAAGCAGGTGACGCATTCTGTTTACTGGGAAAAAGGAATTCAGGCAATGGCTAAAGGGGTTGAACTATTTGTAGAAGTAGGTTGCGGTAAGACACTAGCCGCTTTTAATAAGCGCATGGATTTAGCTATCCCTACACTTAGTATAGAAACGCTGCAAGATCTCGATCTATTAGCTAAAGAAATTACATAAAAAAGAGGACTAAAAGAGGGTAGAGAGCAGATGAAAGTTTATCCCATACAGAATCTATTGATAAATCAAACAGCTATTGTGACAGGTGGTACCTTAGGAATAGGTAAAGCAATCGCTATAAAACTAGCGGAACAGGGTGCACGCGTCGCTATTTTTGGTACACATGAAGAGAGAGGTATAGCTGTCGTGCAAGAACTTGAGAAACTGGCTCCTGCCCAATCACCTATTTTTTTTAAAGTAGATGTATCACAAACTCAAGAAGTACAAGCCGCTGTTAAAAAAGTATTAGAACTTTTTCAACGCGTGGATATTTTAGTTAACAATGCTGGAATTACCTGTGATAAGCTCTTGATGAAGATGTCGGAAGAGGATTGGGATAGAGTGATAGCTGTTAACTTAAAATCCTGTTATAACACTTGCCAGGCTTTAGTGCGTGCGATGATGAAAGCCCGGCAAGGTAAAATCATCAATATTAGCTCTGTAGTAGGCATAATGGGCAATGCAGGTCAAACGAACTATGCAGCTTCTAAAGCTGCCATCATAGGATTGACTAAATCTCTAGCTAAAGAGTTAGCTTCTCGTCACATTTGCGTTAACTGCATAGCTCCGGGTTTTATTGAAACAGGCATGACAAGTAGCTTACCCGATGCTCAAAAACAAGCTTTAATCACACAGATTCCTCTAGGTCGCATGGGATTACCGGAAGAAATAGGCAATGCCGTCCTATTTTTAGCAAGTTACTTAGCCGATTACATGACAGGTCAAGTGCTTACAGTAGATGGCGGCATGGTTATGTAAGTCTAAAAATTTTTTGCTTAATGAATATCAACAAAGGAAATAAAGTATGACAACAGAACAAGAAGTCATCGACATTGTCGTTGAACAGTTAGGAGTAGATAGACAGGAAGTGACAGTAGATAAATCTTTTGTCGAAGATCTCAATGCCGATTCTCTCGATCTTACTGAACTCATTATGACATTTGAAGAGCGTTTTGGTTGCGAAATTTCAGAAGAGGAAGCTGAAAAGCTCAAAACGGTAGGTAGTGTAGTCGATTATATCGAAAGTCATCGCAACTCATAACTTTAAATTTTTTAGTAAAATTTTCATTTGACTATATTTTAGCATCTAATGAATAAAATGTAGTCAAATGATTCATAACTTTATTTAGTTTATTCATAAATTAGGCTATAGTTTAGTTAAGTTAAATAGATAAAGGATCAGTAGAATAATGGAAAAAGCAGCAGTTGTAATCATCGGTTCAGGGCCAGCAGGTTATACGGCAGCTATTTATGCAGCCCGTGCTAACTTAGCGCCTATTTTATTTGAAGGCTTTTACGCAGGGACAGCGGGCGGACAATTGATGAGTACAACAGAAGTTGAAAACTATCCGGGCTTTCCCGAAGGTATTACAGGTCCTGAGTTGATGGATAACTGCCGCAAACAGGCGCTGCGCTTTGGAACTAAATTATTGACAGAAGATGTAGAATCAGTTGATTTAAGCAGCCATCCCTATAAAGTTTACGGTAAAGAGCATGCTTTTTTAGCCGATTCGATCATTGTAGCTACAGGAGCTACGGCCAATAGACTCCCTATTTCTGGCGCTGATGAGTTTTGGCAAAAAGGAGTCACCTCTTGTGCCGTTTGTGACGGAGCAATGCCAATTTTCCGCAATCGGCCTCTTTATGTAATAGGAGGAGGGGATTCAGCAGTAGAAGAAGCGACTTACTTGACTAAGTTTGGCAGTCAAGTTTACATCGTGCATCGCCGCGATAAATTGCGCGCCTCAAAAATCATGCAAAAACGCGCACTTGAACATCCTAAAATTGAAATTTTATGGAATAGTGAAATTGTCAATATTACAGGTGATTCAGTGGTTAGGCAAGTAACAATCTACAATAGCTCAACTAAACAGGAATCCATGCATGAAGCAGCAGGGGTATTTTTTGCGATTGGCCACACGCCTAATACAGCTTTTTTACAAGGTCAATTGGAACTCCATGAGAATGGTTATATTAAGGTCGTTCCCGGTACGACTACTACAAATGTCGAACTAGTTTATGCCGCAGGAGATGTGCAAGATCACGTTTATAGGCAAGCCATCTCAGCTGCAGGTTCCGGCTGCATGGCTGCTATTGAAGTAGAGCGCAAGTTGTCAGCCAAAGGTTTGACTAATTAAACGTTCATCAATGGATTGAAGCTTAAAAACTAAAGCTTAACAAATAAAAAATGAGTAAATTAATGTTAAGTTTTAAATTTTTTTATTTATGTCATCTTATTTTTTTAATTTCTCCTTTTGTATTAATAGGTACAGATTTTGCTCCTTGGTATCCGCGTTACCTCGAGTTACAACCTCAAATCTCTTATAACTATCAATCGTATAAAAAGTTAAATACTAAGCAGGGGTTAAAACACACTGTTTCCCGTGATCATCTTCTAAATTTTAGTTTAGCAGGTGCTTATCGTGTTTATGCTGTAGAAATAGAAAATAATTGTAAAGAAACATCTCATTCTGATGCTAGTCATCATTCCCGTTTTGCCGACATACGCCTAACAGGCCGGTATCAGTTATTAGATGATGTCGTTGGCGATCCAGTTAGCTTAACAATGAGTTTAACCGGTATCCAAGCTTCTCAATCCGCCGTAAAAGATATCAGTTATTTTTACCATGGACTTAGTACTTTAGAAGGACATGTTTCTATAGGTAAAGAGATAGAATGTAGAGAATATTGGCTCTCGCGTCTTTTTACAGTAGTAGGAGTTGGCCTAGCGGATAGAGGATCTCCTTATGTGCGAGGTCATGTCGTTTGGGAGCATAATGGATGGGACAAGCATATTGTTACAGTATTCACTCATACATTATGGGGACTTGGGTCAAAAAATCTCAATTTAAATCAGCGCTTTCACGGTTATGGCTCCATTAAACATCACTCTATTGATACGGGGATTAAATACACCTATATCCTAGAATCTGGCTTAACGATGAGTGCTCATTATGCTAGACGTTGCTATAGTTTAAATTGTCCCCATGCGGTTAACTTTTTGGGTTTGACTCTTCTCTATCCCTTTGGCCTCTAAATAAAAAGAAATAAATAACAAAAAGAAGAGCCAAAGTAAGAATGACTAGAGAAAAAAATAACTAGAGAAAGAATAAAAATTTGATGCGTACTTTAAATTAAAATAGAGAGCTTTTCCAAAAACCCTCTCTATTTTAATTTAAAGTTAGTAAGCTTGTTGTGTTTGCAGGCGAATATTCTTAATGGCAAAACCAATTTCTGACTGAGCAGCAGGAGGCGCACCCTCATAGCAACATTGAGCATGTTTTAACGCTTGGCCTATTTTATCCTTATCTAAATAGACTTGAGAAATAATCATTTGAAGACGCCAGCTATTTTCTCGATCCTCTTGACCATATTTCTCAATGTAGGCAGTGAGGGGAGCAATCACTTGCTCAGCTGTCAAATTTTCCATATCACTATCTTCAGAGATTGCTTCAAAATCGATAATAGCCAACTGATAGGGAATTTTAGCTTTATTTTGAGGATCTGAAGCTAAAAGTTGTTCCTTAAGAGAGAAAGCTTCAGAGGTATTAAGCATACCCTCATCGGCTAATAAATGATATTGAGCTAATCGAAAGAAATTTTGTTCATCGGATTGTAAGCCCTTTTTTATAATCCGAATCATATCATTGGTAAAACTAAAAGCATAAGACTTGTCGTAAAGCTGTTTTAAGTCATTGCCTGATAGCGTAGTAGTTTCCATCGTTTGCAAACTTTGATTATAGCCATGATACTCATTTAACAATTTGATTAAATGTTGAGCATAGGATTTAGGTCCACCTGCACGATAACCTGTCGTACCTATTTGGCGCTGCTGACTTGAATCAAATAGGACGACAGTTGGAAAACTGCGGATATTGAATTGACTTTTTAACTGGCGATTTTGCTCTTTTGTTCTGGCATCTAGTGTTGTTTCGCGCGGAAAATCGAGCTTTAAAAATACAAATTTATCACCTGCTAGCTTAGAAAATTCTGCTGTATTCCACACTTCTGTGTCTAGTTTAGTACACCATCCACACCAATCTGACCCAGTAAAAAATAAAACTAAGGGTTTTTTCTGAATTTTAGCTGCTTGAAGCGCTTGTTCATAATTAGTAAACCAAGTAAGCTGTTTGTCTATAGGCTGTGCACAGTAGGATAAAGAGAAATTTGTAAGAGCAATTGTCATAAAAAGTGCAATGTAGTGACCCATAGCCTTTTCCTTGAGTTAAGTTAATGTAAATTCATCGTAATTTAAAATCAGAATTTAGGCAAAGCGAAAATTAACTAGGAGAGCTGGCATGATTAAGGTTAGAATTGAAAGAAGCCTATTAAGCTTAGCCTAGATTTATTTTAAAAAAGTCAGAATTGAGAAGAGGTAAAATTGGTCTTATGGCAGTAGCTCCTTCTACTCTTATTTTGCGCCATCGCAAAGAAAATTTAAAAAAATGTAGCTTAAGGGGATTAGAAGCAAGAGCGGATTTTCATTTTATGACTTATCCCCTACTCAATTTTCAAACACCTTTGCCCTCCTTAAACTCTTATCTTACGTTAGCTTTAGATGCGCCTTTACTCAGCGCAGCTGATGCCTCTTATGGCTTGTTTATTTTGGACGCTACCTGGAAGCATGCAGATAAGATGTTAAAATTTGTAAAAGAAGTGTCTACCGAAAAATTGATTTTGCGTCGCATCCCTAGCCAATTTGTGACAGCTTACCCTAGGCGTCAAGAGGATTGTCCCGAGCCCACGCAAGGTTTAGCTTCAATAGAAGCAATCTATATCTCATATGTAATTCTAGGTCGCGATCCCAAAGATTTGTTGACTCATTATCATTGGCGTGAAGCTTTCTTAGCCAAAAATAAAGTAGCTCTTGATTTTTATAATTAAATTAGTTATTATAGTTATAACTTAGTTTTATTTTATTTATACTTATGATCAATACTCTTTTTTTATTCTTAGAATCTTTCGAAAACATTTTATGGGGTTATATTGCTTTTCCTTTTATTATGTTATTGGGAATTTACCTCTCTTTTCAGTCTCGTTATGTCCAACTTAGAAAATTCCCGGAAGTCATTAAAATCTTTTTTAGTTTTTTCAAAAAACAAGAGTATAAGAAAGGAGAGGTCCATCCTCTAAAAGCTTTTTTTGCTTGTATCGGAGGATGTGTCGGAGTAGGTAACATCGTCGGCATCTGTACAGCCGTACAGATAGGAGGACCTGGCGCTCTATTTTGGATTTGGGTTACAGCTTTTTTTGGCGTTACAGTCAAATATGCTGAGGTCTTTTTAGGTTTGAAATATCGCATAGTTAACCCTAGTGGTGGTTTTAATGGCGGACCGATGTATTTCTTACAAAAGATTTTCAAAACCTCTGTTATTCCCTATTTTGTTGCTTTTCTTCTTTGCATTTATGGCATAGAAATTTATCAATTTAGCATTATCACTAAAACAGTCAGTCTCAATTTTGGCTTTAATCATTTTGCTGTCGTTTGCATTCTATTGATTTTGATTTTATTTGCTGCTAGTGGAGGTGTTCAGCGCGTTGGTAATATTGCCAGTACTGTACTTCCTTTATTCATTATTATTTATGTAGGCATGAGTAGTTGGATATTGATCAAAAATATTCATCTCATCCCTCAATTAATCAGTACTATTTTTGATGGGGCTTTTTCAGGACATGCCGCTATAGGAGGATTTGTAGGAAGCACTTTGCTGATGACTATTTCTCAAGGAGTTAGAAGAGGCTGTTATACAGGCGATTTAGGGATTGGGTATGCTTCTGTTATTCATAGTGAAAGTTCAGAAAAGATTCCTCAAAAGCAAGCTTTATTAGTCATATTTGAAATTTTCATCGATAACTTCATGGTTTGTACCTCGAGTATTTTAGTTATTTTAGTGACAGATGTATGGCATCAGCCAATTGAAACAGCTTTATTAGTGCAAACAGCCTTAAGTTATTATTTTCCTTACATGTCCTATTTTATGCCTTTCTTCTTATTGATTTTAGGCTATAACACAATCAATGCTTACTTTTGTGTTGGTCTTAAATGTGCAGAGTTTTTATCTGCTAACTACGGTAGAAAGCTCTATTATGGTTATGCAGTGATAGCTCTTGTTCTTTTTTCTTTTGTCGATAGCTTACAAGCTCAAACAGTGATGTCCTTAGCAGGCGGATTACTGCTTATTTTTAACTGCTATGGTATTTTTAGATTGCGCAAAGAGCTCTCTTATAATTTTAAAGAGTCCAATTTAGATTTGGATCCAGAAGTAGATGAAACTTATCTAACAGCTGAACTAGCTTAATAGGTTAATTTAATAGACCTCCTTTTTATCAATTATTTTTTTGAGTGGCACTTTTTTGGGTTAAAATTTTACTAATGTAGTAGCGATTGGCATAAACGTAATCGATACCGGAAAAAAAAGGTGTAAATGGCTACGATAGACACAGTCCAGGTGCTGACAGTATGAAGGTAAGCCGTGGTAATGTAACCAAGGGAATGGGGGATTAACAAGAGCAGAATTAAAAAAGCGGAAAGACCTTGTAGAACAGCTTTAATTTTTCCACTCAAACGGGCAGCTAAGGTGAAGCCTTTTAACGCGCAAATTGTCCGCAAGGTACTAACAACAGAGTCGCGATAGAGGAAAACAAAGACGAGTAGGACGGGTAATTGCACAGGTCCTTGAGTAAAAGTAAGAAAGACAGAAATGCGCGCGATACTATCGGCCATAGGGTCTAAAATCTTACCCAAATCCGTTACTTGATTGTACTTACGTGCAAAATAACCGTCAAAAGCATCCGACAATTCAGAAACTCCCAATAAAAAAAGAAGAATATAAGGAAGAAGTTGAGCACTGATGTCTAATTGCTCTCTTTCTACATACACTAAAAGAAAGATAGGACTAATAAAGATGCGAATAAATGTTAAATAATTAGCAAGGCTCATTTTTACCTAAATTTTTATCTGTAATTTTCTTATAAACATCTAAATAAAGATCCGAAGGCTTATTCCAACTAAAATCGCTAGTCATTCCTCTAAGCATCATGTGACGCCATTTATCTGGTTGATTAAACCAGCAATCAAATGCTCTTGCTAACACAGTTTCAATCTCAGCTACAGTAGGGTCATCAAAAGTATAACCATTAGTTTCTTCTATTTTTTTTGTAGAATAATCTACATCAAAAATAGTATTAGCTAATCCTCCTGTTCGGCGTACAATAGGCACAGACCCATATTTTAAGGCAATCATCTGTGTAAGCCCGCAAGGTTCAAAAAGAGAGGGTACAATAAATATATCAGAGGCAGCATAGATCAAATGAGCAAGTTCCTCTTGATGTTGCAAGATGAGATGAATGTCGGCATCTTCAGTATAATGGCACTTAAGGGCATGAAATTCTTTATGGATGCTGGGAATAGGGCTAGTTCCCAATAAGACAAACTGGGCTTGATGTTCTTTACAATAGGTAAGCGCTTGGATGATTAACTCGATTCCTTTTTGAGGAACGAGCCGCGTAACACACCCTACAATAGGTTTATAAGACTCTGCTAAACCTAAGCGCTCGCGCAATACTTTTTTTATATAAGCTTTTTTGTCTAATAGATTGCGATCTTTTTTATGGCTAGGGACTTCGCGAGCAGAAAAATGAGCAGGCAGGTGAGGATCTATTTCAGGATTCCAGTAGGAATAATCGATGCCATTTAAAATACCTATCATCTTATCTTGATGAGTCATTAAAGTTTGATCTAAGCCTTTCCCACCCATCGGTGTTTTGATCTCTTCAGCATAATTAGGAGAGACAGTCGTAATATAATCTGCATAAATAACTCCTCCTTTCAATAAGTTAATTGTAAGAGGAGTCATAGGATCTTGAAGAGTTTCAGAGGTTAAGTAGGCCTCTCCTTTTAAGCCAATGCGATCTAAATCTGCAGCAGCACATTTACCCTGATAGTCGATATTGTGGATTGTAAAGACAAGGCGAGATTTATTATAACCTAGCGGTTGATACATCTCCTTATAAAGTAAAGCACAAACAGCTGTTTGCCAATCATGTAAATGAATGATAGAGGGATAGAGCTGTTTTTTAAATAAAAACTCCATGGCTGCTCTGGCAAAATATAAATACCTTTCAATATCATCTTCACAACCATAAAAACAGCCGCGATTAAAGAAGTAGCGAGGATGATGAGGTTCGATGAAATAGACTTTGAGATTTTCTACCCAACCTATCCAAACTGTATTGTGATGCCAGTTTCCTTCGTAGAAAGAGAGTAGATCAGGCATCTCTATAGTTAGATCCCGCACGCCGCTACTATCCATACAATCATACTTAGGAATGATAATATCGATGTCATGACCTTTCCAAGATAACTCTCGACAAAGTCCTAAAAGCACATCAGCTAATCCTCCTACTTTAGCAATAGGAGCTAATTCCGAGGCTATATGCACACAATACATAGTCTTGACTCGATTTCAAATTTTTAAATTGCACTAAGTATATGATACATGTTATTTTAGTCAACGACAAGTAGCAATTTGATAGGCCCTCTTAAGGTAGGCTAACATCAACACTTACCTTATTTAGAAAAGAAATGAGAAAGATAAGAGGGAAAAAAAAGAAAATTTTAAAGAATTTAAAATTTGTATTGCATCTAAAGTATTAGGATTGCTATTATTCTAACTTCAATTAATGGGGTGTCGCCAAGTGGTAAGGCAGCGGTTTTTGGTACCGCCATCCGGAGGTTCGAATCCTTCCACCCCAATATTAAACCTCTTTCGAAATTTGATTTCATAAATGCCAAAAAGGCTAATTTTAGCCTATAAATGAAGTTTAAAAAAGGTTTACTGGATAAAGTTAATTAAAATTAGCTATAAGTAGCCTTAAGCTTACTAATTCGCGTTTAACTAAGCTATTTTAAAGACAATGCAAGTGGATGTTTCCGATTTTCTTTTATGTACGGGGACTTCTCATCCTAAATTAGCTCAAGAAGTAGCAGCTAATCTTGGAGTTTGTCTTTCTCAAATAAATTTAGAGCGCTTTCCCGATGGAGAGATTAGTCTTCAAATCCTGGATAATGTTCGAGGAAGAGAAGTTTTTGTTCTACAAACGATTGCATTAGATCCTAATAATTATCTGATGGAATTGCTGATTATGATTGATGCTCTTAAAAGAGCATCAGCTAAAAGTATTATTGTTGTCCTACCCTATTTCGGGTATTGTCGACAAGATAGAAAAGATAAGCCGCGTGTGCCAATCACTGCCAAGTTAGTAGCTAACTTATTGATAAATGCAGGCGCAACGCGCATTTTGACAATGGACTTACATGCTGGACAACTACAAGGATTTTTTGATATTCCAGTAGATAATCTCTATGCGCGGCCTTTGATGGTAGAAGCCTTTAAGTCATGGGGCTTGACAGATTTTGTAGTTGTCTCTCCTGACATAGGTAGTATTAAACTAGCCAAAGCCTATGCTAGCTGTCTAGGTGTAGATTTTGCAATTATCGATAAACACCGTGTTAATCCTACATGTGTAGAAGTAATTACCCTAATTGGGGAAGTTAAAGGTAAAGATGTACTTCTCGCTGATGATCTGTGTTCCACTGCTGGAACCTTAGTGTCAGCTGCGAAAGCGTGCCATGAGAAGGGTGCTAAAAGAGTTTTTGCTGCTGTTACCCATGGGCTTTTTGTAGAAAAAGCTGTGGAGTTAATAGAGCAATCTCCCATTGAAGCATTGTTGATGAGTAATACCATCCCTTATACAGATCGATTGTCGGAATCTACCAAGATTCAGACTGTCTCTGTAGCAAGCCTTTTCAGTCAAGCTATCCACTGCGTTATGTCGCGAGAATCCATCTCCTCCTTATTTGAAGAAGAAAAATTGTAAATGACCCTTGTAATGACCCGTATGATGAAGAAAAATTTTTCTTTTATTCGGTAAGGATATAGTTGGCAGGAATGCTCTAATACTGCACTACGAATGCAGCACTACGAATGCCTTAGAAATACATTAGGAATAAAGAGAAAAAATTTAACTTTATCTTCAGTTAAGAAAATAAAAGGAAGAAACCATGAAATTAAAGATAGCCTCAAGAATTGGGGCAAAAAAAAATGAAAATAGAGCCATTCGCCGTGCAGGGGATATTCCAGCTGTTATTTATCAACGCGATAAAGAAGGGGAAATGGTTACAATTAATGGGATTGAATTTAGTGCAGTGCTTAGAAAAATAGCACCTGGTCGATTGAGTACTACTTTATTTGATTTAGAAAGCGAGCAAGGGAGTAAACGCGTTTTAGTCAAAGCTATCCAATATAATCCTACTAATTATCATGTAATCCACTTGGATTTTGAAGAGCTAGTGGACACAATTCCGATTAATGTCAATGTGCCTATTGAATGTGTAGGCATTGTCGATAGCGTCGGTATTAAACTTGGGGGCGTGTTGCGTCAAGTGATTCGTTCGCTTAAAGTTAGATGTTTGCCAAAAGATTTACCTGCATTTTTCCAAATAGATATTAGAAATCTAGGGATTTTTGAGTCGAAAAAGTTAAAAGATCTCAATATTCCAGAAAATGTACGTCCTTTAGCTGATATCAATGAAGTTGCCCTTTTAATTGCCAAGCGTTAATCGCTGCTAAGCATGTGGAGCAATTGCATTGGGTCATTGTAGGACTAGGAAATCCCGGCAAAGAATATGAAATGACGCGGCATAATATTGGTTTTACTGTTTTAGAGGCGCTAGCATACGATTGGAAAATAGAGTTTAATACGGTTAATCATTTTCAAGCACGCTTAGCCAAAAAACAGAAACGAGAACCTCAAGAAGCTATGGTGACTCTGTTGCTGCCGATGACCTATATGAATGAAAGTGGAAGGGCTGTAAAAGCTTACCTAGATTATTATAAATTAGAAGCAGACTCTTTGATTATCGTTAATGATGATATAGATTTAAACTATACTGCAATGCGCTTAAAACCATCCGGTAGTGCAGGCGGACATAATGGTCTTAAAAGTATTGAAAAACACTTGAATACTCAGCAATACAAAAGATTGCGTTTAGGTGTTGGAAAAAATAAAGAAAAAACGCCTTTAGCTGATCATGTATTAGGCTCTTTTAATCAAGAGGAAAGAAAAGTTCTTCCTACTTTTGTAGAAAGGGCAGAAATTGCAATAGAGCTAATCATTACAGCTGGCATAGACAAAGCTATGCAGCAGGTAAATACTAAAGAGCAACTATTTTAAGTTGGATTAAGTTAAAAAGGAAAACCCCTTTTAAGGGTTTAGGAGAACAAAAGAATGACTGCAAATAATAAAAGCCTTTATGAGGGCATGTACATTATTAAAGCAACTTTAAGTGATGAAGCACGCCATAAAGCCTTAGATAAAATTCAAAATGGAATTAAATCGCGCGAAGGGGAAATTGTAAAGATTCACGATCAAGGTAGACGACGTCTAGCTTATGAAATAGATGGGCATCGTGAAGGTTATTATTTTATCCTTTATTTTAATGCACTTCCTGTTTCTATAGAAGAGATGTGGCAAGAGTATCATTTAAATGAAGATCTAATCCGTTTTATTACTTTACGTGCTGAAAAAGTATTAGAAAAAATAGAATTTAAATCCTTAGAGGAAACACAATAAGGAATATATCATGCAATATACTAGAAAACCACGGCCGGTTTCAGCTGAGCCCGGTGAATTTCGCTCTAGAAAACGTAAGCGCTGCCCTTTTGTTAGTTCAGGCTTCAAAGATATCGATTATAAAGATATAAATAATCTGTCTAAATTTATTACAGATCGAGGTAAGATCCTGCCAAGACGTATCACTGGGGTTTCTGCCTATTTTCAAAAACGCCTTGCTACAGCAATTAAGCGTGCCAGACATATGGCATTGCTACCATTTGTATCTGTATAGGCTAACCATTTAGAAGAGGGCAAAAACTATGGCAAATAAATTGCTATTAATTGAAGATGTAGAAGATCTAGGACGCAGTGGAGAGATCATTTCTGCTCGTCCAGGTTACGCACGTAATTTTCTGTTACCACGTGGATTAGCAATCATTGCTGATAAGAGTGCTTTGAGAATGCAACTGCGTTTGCAAGAGGAACGCAAGCAAAAAGCTGCTTCTGAGAAAAAAGAAGCGGAAGAGCAAAAGAGCATCTTAGAGGGTATCACAATCCAAAAAGTTGTTAAGGTTGATCATGAAGGCCATATGTATGGTTCAGTTTCAATAGTAGATATCATCCATTTGTTGCAAGAGCAAGCTAATATCACAGTAGAGAAACGTGCGATTCAGCTCAAGCAAGCGCTTAAAGAAGTAGGACAGCATGCGATTCAAATTAAGTTAAAAGAAGAGATTGCAGCTACTATTAATTTAAAAATAGTCACAGAAGAGATGTTGAAAGAGGAAATGATGGCGGAAAAGGCACCAAAAGAGCAACAACAGATAGATAATCAATAGCTGTTTTGTTGTTAATTTGCTATTTTTTTAGCTCATTATTTTTAGTTCTTTTAATTAGTTAATTCAATACTCATTAAAGAGAAGTTTTAATTAACTTCTCTTTATTATTTTATAGTAAATATGACAATTTTTTATTCTCCAGCTAAGATCAATCTATTTCTACAAGTTAGAGAGAAAAGGCAAGATCAGTATCATGCGCTTGCTTCCTTGTTTCAAGCCATTAGCTTATGTGATGAGCTAACGATTGAGTTAGCGGCAAACGATCACTGGACCTCTTCTCATCCCAATCTTCCTTTAGATGAGTTTAATCTCATTATTCAGGCTCTACATTTATTTCGGGAAAAAACAGATTGTCAATTTAAGTTTGCGATTCACTTAGAGAAAAAGATCCCTTTACAAGCGGGACTGGGCGGAGGAAGTAGCAATGCCGCTACCTTACTTTGGGCAGTCAATCAATTATGCAATTATCCAGTAGAATTGACACAACTTGTAAATTGGGCTAGCCTATTAGGCTCTGATGTGCCCTTTTTCTTATCTCAAGGTACAGCTTATTGTACGGGAAGAGGGGAAATAGTATGCCCTTTACCGCCTCTTCCAACAGAAGCTGTAATCATTGTCACACCCTCTCAAGGGCTAGCAACAGCAGAGGTTTATCAGCATTTTAGAGCACCCTCCTTTTTATTTAATTCTTTAGCTCCACCTGATCCTATCAAAGCGATGATGAGTTTTTATGAAGGAAAACCCCATTATTTTAATGATCTTGAGGCTTCAGCTTTTAGTCTAATGCCTGCACTTGCTCTGCTTAAAAAGCAGCTCCAAGCAGCAGGTTTTAAAACTGTGCTCTTATCAGGTTCAGGTTCGAGTTTTTTTTGTTTAGGTCAAAGTCAAGTGCCAATCGATCAAGTGTTAATCGACTTAAATTGTCAAATTCAACCTGTGCATTTCCTTAAGCGTTCGGTCGAATCGTGGTATGATCCTTCTACTAGTACATAATTTAATTATCTGTTATATTCTTTAGCTTAAGTTCTCATGCTGAAAAGCAGAAAATGCAAAGAAAATAACGAGTGATCAGATGGTTATAGACAAAAATAAATGGATTGTAATCACAGGAGGAGCTGGCTTCATCGGTGCTAGCCTCGTGCGTTATCTCAATGATCAAGGTATTAGCAATCTCATTTTAGTCGATCATCTAGGACACTCTGAAAAATGGAAAAATTTAGTTGGTAAACAGTTTCTAGATCTGTTGGATAAGACTGCACTATGGCCGTGGCTGGAAGGAAAAGCTGATAAAATTCAAGCTTTTATTCATTTAGGCGCTTGCTCTAGTACAACTGAAACAGATGCTAGCTATCTATTGGAAAATAATTACCGCTATTCCATTAAGCTGGCTGAATACGCTCTGCAGCATCAGCACCGTTTTATCTATGCCTCTTCAGCTGCAACTTATGGAGATGGCCTTTTGGGATTTGCTGACGATGAGACACAGCTAAATAAGCTTCAACCGCTCAATATGTATGGTTACTCTAAGCACTTATTTGACTTATGGCTGCAGCATCAAGGTTTATTAGATAAAGTAACGGGCCTTAAGTTCTTTAATGTATTTGGTCCTAATGAGTACCATAAGGGACGGATGGCTTCTGCCATTGTAGCTACTTTAGTCCAAGCTCAACAAACAGGCAGCATTAAATTGTTTAAATCGTCTGATCCTAAACAGGTAGCAGATGGCGAACAAAGACGCGATTTTATTTACGTTAAAGATGTCGTACGCTTAATCACTGCATTTTTAGAAAATACAGCTACAGGCATCTATAATATAGGCAGCGGGATAGCGACCTCTTGGAATAGTTTAGCCCAAGCTGTCTTTAAAGCCATGAACGCCTCTTCTGTCATTGAATATAAAGATATGCCAAAAGAGTTAGTCGGTAAATACCAGAACTACACCTGTGCCGATTGTCGTAAAATGCACCAAGTACTAGGAAAGGCAGCTAACTGTTGGCCTTTTGAGCAAGCAGTGATAGACTATGTACAACAGTATTTAATAGTAGGTAAAACATGGTAAAGTTAACAGGGACAATCGCGCGCCTCAGCTCGCAAAAAGTATTGGTCATCGGCGATTTTCTATTGGATTCTTATACGATTGGCAAAGCCTCGCGCATTTCTCCGGAAGCGCCGGTAGCCGTTGTTACTGTTCAACGCGAAGAGCATCGCCCGGGAGGAGCTGGCAATGTCGTACTTAACTTGCTGTCTATGGGCTGTAAAGTAATTGCCGTTGGTCGAACAGGTAGCGATGCGGCAGGTGAGCGTTTATTAAAAGCGCTCATGGTCGAAAACACGCAAATCGATGGCATGATTACGCAACGCAACTATCAAACACCTGTCAAGAATCGCATTGTAGCTGGCAATCAACAGATTGTGCGCATCGATAATGAGCTTAATATTCCCTTATCAGAAGCTTTAGAGCAAACTTTAATCGATAAATTGCCTTTTTTATTAGAAAAAGTGAAAGTAATTGCCATTTCCGATTATGGCAAGGGCTTTTTAACGCGTACCTTATTGACTGCAGTTATCGAAGAGGGTAAACGCCGTGGCATTCCCATTATCGCCGATCCTAAAGGCATCGACTTTTCTAAATACAGTGGCTCTACTGTTATTAAGCCCAATTTGAATGAACTATATGCAGCCTCTGGTTTAACCGATGAGGCTTCCTTAGATCAGGTTGCAGCTAAAGTGTTGACGATTGCGCAGTGTGCTACATTAATGGTTACTCGTTCAGAGAAGGGGATTTCGCTTTTCCATCAGACAGGTATGCGCGAAGATTTTCCCGTTAGAGCACGCGAAGTCAAGGATGTAACGGGAGCTGGCGACACAGTGTTAGCTATGGCTGCTTGTGCTTTAGCTAATGGCTTAGAACCGCGAGAAGCCGCTCTCCTTGCTAATGAAGCTGCCAGTATTGCGATTGAACGCTTTGGCTGCGCGCGCGTCTCTTTATCGGATCTGACGCGCCGTTTAGTAGAAAATGATATGCAGCATAAAATATTTGATGAAGAGCATCTGTTTGCCTTGAGTGAAGCTTTAAAAGGCCGCCGGGTTATCTTGATGGCTATTTCGAGTGAACAGGGTTTAAATTCTACGCTATTTAATAGCATGCGTCAGGTAACTAAACAGGAAAATAGCGATCTCGTCATCTTTATTAAAGAAGAGGAACCCGATGCTGAATTTGTCAATCTATTAGCTTCTCTCCATGAAGTGAGCTTTATTTTGATCAATGGCACGAGCTTGCGCACTTTATGCGAGCGCGTCACGCCAGCTGAAATCTATGAGATTCGCGAAGAGGGCTGCCAGCGTCTTTCCGATATGCAGGTTTTGCTCAGCTCCTCCTTTAACAACTAACCTCATTTATAAAAAATTCTATTAGTGTAGTGTATAGGGAGTCTCTTCTGCTTTAAATACTTCAAGTATAGTATCAAAATAGGGCCATAAATAAGGACTAATGAGAATGTCTTTAAAGTTAACAAGTTCAGAATGGTGCTGATCTGCATTGTTGTAACTAATTGCGCTAATAGAGGGGACTTCAAATAACCGATCGGCTTGAAAAACACTGAACTGATGATTAGCCATTTTTATCTTAGCTTGAACAGCAGCATCTTTACTTTCTTCTAAGTTTTTATATTTCTCTTCATAGTCCAATACGGGCTGATTCATTAATTTCCATTCTTCTTTAACACCTATCGAATAGCTATCGGGATGGATATCCAAAATTCTTGCACTACTATTTTGTGTAACAAAATTCATATCCTGCATGATGTTCTTAAATAAATTTGAAGTAGAATGATCAGTTATTTCAGGATCAATATCTTTCGGTGTAATTGCGCCCATTACTCCTTGAGAAGTCAATAGCATTGTTTTAATTAAATGTAACCTTAGCAAGCTTTGCAGTTCTTGAGATTCAAGTCCTAAATCTAAATCATTTAAGAACTGATCATCTAGCGGATTATTAGTAACAAAAGTTTCTAAAAATAAGGCTGCTTTTTCATTATTTATAGAGCTAATAACTTGCTCTAGAGCAGTTGTCATTAACCGTTCATAATTTTCTTTAGATAAAGGATAGTTTAATCCAAAGTCACGGCAAAATAATTGATTAAATTCTACTGTTTGTTGAAGTTTTTCAGGATTGTTTTTCATGTAATTTAAATACTGTTCAAAAAAAGTTTCAAGAAAAGGACGACATTTTTCAGGATCATTCATTAAATAATCTTTGCCATCAATCTGCAAAGAGAACATACCTCCAAAATCTCTAAAAGTTTGTCTTAAACCATGGATGAGAATGAGTTGAAAAGATTGAGGAGTTTTATCACTTTTTATGTAATCACTGCTATTTTTAAGATAGAAAAACCAAGGGTTTTGGTCATTTTTTATGGCTAATCTTTCAGATAATTTTTCAAATTCTTGACAAGTAAAACAGGTACTATTTTTCGGATAGACTAAGTTATTAGCTTTATCGCCATAAAGTACATGTTGGATGACACGAGCTAATAGAGCATTTTGTGCTTCTGTATCCAATACAATAAAACCAGTTGGGCTTGTTTTTTCTATAAGCAATGTTTCTTCAAAGACTTTTAAAGTTGTCTCACAAGTTAACTTTAACTGTGCTAATGAAGGTAGACTAATAGAATTTTGATCGCGAGTGGGAGCTAACTGCTCAAAGAGTTTAGGTGAAATCTCTTCAAACTGTTCTTGCTTAACACTTACAAAAGCTGCTGGAAATTTTTGACAAGCAGTCACTACTTCGTTTAAATTTTCTAAATTAAAAAAAGAGGTAGGAATAGCTGTTTTTTTTGGATCTCGATCAATTTCTGCTAAACAGCTCTTAATTTGAGGCCAAGCTGCTAATTTCAAAGCTAGCTGTAAGGCTTCAGCCTTTGCTGGTTGATTAAGAACAATTTTAGCCTTTGTCAAATCATTAGGAGTCAGGTCATACTGTTTGTAAATAGTTTGCAAATTGACATAGGCTGCAGGAAATTTATTTGGAAAGGTCATCACATATTTTTGATGAAGAGTAAAAACGCGTTCTTGTTGATTAACACTTAAATTTTTAAATTCTACATCGTCAAAATTAAGAACTGCACTATCTTCTGCTTTTGCAAAAATAGTTTCAATCTTTTCATCATCTAATAAAGTACCCTCTTTTAGATTATATTTTTTTATAAAAGCTAGATCTTGATGAGAGTTTTTATAAAAATCCAAATAGCTTTCAAATTGATCCAACTGAGTTGAAAAAGGCAAAAGATCTTGACTAGCTAGAAAAAAATGCTCTTTGTTTGCAATGTCATTCAAACGGGTGTTAATTTTTTTAAAACGGAGAGCACCCATTTCCGTTTTTTCGTTGGAGAAAGAAAAAATATGAGCTAATGTATTGAGTTGGGTAGAAGTTAACTTTTCTTTAAGTTTATCTTCTAAAGGTAAATTTTGTCGATAAGAGCGAACTAGACCTTTGATATCATTCAACTTTTTAATGTCTATGGCAAGCAAAATGCGATTTCTATCTTGATCAGATAATTCCATAGCATGGAGTTTATCTAAAAATTCATCTATATGAGAAACAAATTCAAAACATTTTAAAAGTGTAGAGAGTTCTTCCTCTTTATTCTGACTATCTAATAAATTGTAATTGTCTTGGGATAACTTATCGATAATGACTAAAGGAATGGCATTTCTTTCTTTTATAACACTTGCATAAGAGATTTTAAGATTTTCTGGTATAATTAATACACTATTTACAAGCTGACTAATTATTTCAGCATTTTTTGGTTCTATTTTTGCCAGCACTCTATCTATTGAATGACTATCCTTTAAGTTAGTATTAGATAAAGTTTGTTTAACTAAATTTTGTAGAGTTTGACGCTCTATTTTATGAATTAAGCCTGTGCCGAAGGTGAAGTCCAAGATTTGGTAAAGTGTATGGCTTAAATGAGACATTAGCAAGCCAATGCCGCTTTTACGTTCTATATTGCCATTTTTAGATTGAATTAAAAATAATTTTTTACTAAGTTTATGCTCATTTAAAAATAATAGATTGGCTTCAAATAAATTACTATTTGAATTGATATTCATAATTTGCCTTTATTAATGTATATATAATTAAATTTTAACAAAAAATTAATTTATCTGCAAACTAATCAAATTTTATAGTTAACTAATTATTAATTAAAGGATTGCATGTTACAACGCTTACATAGCCAAAAAATTTATGAACAGTTATGTCAAGTCATTCCTGGTGGGGTTAATTCTCCTGTGCGTGCTTGCCAAGAGGTACAGCAATGTCCCTTAGTTGCGGAGTCTGGTCAAGGAGATAGCGTATTTGATGCCGATGGCAATCAATTTATCGATTATTGCAGTTCATGGGGTCCTTTAATTCATGGCCATGCGCATCCGCAGATTATAGAGGCTGTCCATCATAGGTTAAGTTTGGGCACCTCTTTTGGGATAACGACAGCGATTGAAGAGAAGATGGCTCGAAAAGTAGTAGACTTAGTGCCCTCTATCGAACAGATTAGATTTGTCTCTTCTGGTACAGAAGCGACGATGAGTGCTGTGCGTCTCGCCCGTGCTTTTACTCAGCGCAACTTAATCGTTAAATTTACCGGGCATTATCATGGCCATGCCGATCTTTTTTTAGTTCAAGCAGGTTCGGGCATGGCAGGTATTAATGCGACCTCTACCTCAGCTGGTATTCCGCTAGAAGTGATTGCTCAAACCTGCTGCTTACCTTTTAATGAGGTCGAAGTTGTGCAATCTTTTTTGGAAAACTCTCCTCATGCTGCTCAAATTGCAGCTGTTATTTTGGAGCCAGTTGCTTGCAACATGGGAGTCGTGCCGGCCACGCAAGCTTTTATGCATATGTTGCGTGAAACGACGAAAAAACAGGGGATTTTGCTAATCTTTGATGAGGTCATTACTGGTTTTCGTTTGGGATTGCAAGGAGCAGAGGGGTATTACGGAATAAAACCCGATTTGAGCTGTTTTGGCAAGATTATTGGAGGAGGCTTTCCAGCTGCAGCTTTTGGAGGCAGGAGAGAAATCATGCAATTATTAGCGCCTTTAGGTCCTGTTTATCAAGCAGGTACTCTATCGGGAAATCCGATTGCCATGGAAGCTGGTTTACAATCCTTAAGCCTCTTACAAGCAACGCACTTTTTTGAAAAGCTAGAAGAAAAAACAGATCGTTTGACTAAGCCTATCTTAGCCTACATCAAACAGAAAAAATTGAATGCTTGTTTACAGCAGGTAGGCTCTCTATTTACCCTCTTTTTTGGCGTGACCAAGGTAGAAAATAGGGAACAGCTACAAGCGTTGGATTTATCTTTGTTTGCTAAGCTTTTTCGGTACTTATTTGATCGGGGCGTGTATATTCCACCGAGTCAATATGAAGCTTGGTTTATTTCGGCGGTGCATACAGAAGAGCATTTAGATCAAACAAAAGAACTCGTACTCTCTTTTTTAAAAGAAAATCTGCATTAATTTTTTTGCTAAAATTTTTTACTAAAAAAAGTGCCCTTTTCTCAAATTTAAGAAAAGGGCACTTCATAAGCTCCTCTACTCTAAAAAATTTTTATGCGGGAGGAATAGGTTGATTGACGATGTTGTTGGGTTTGTTATGGTGTACTTTAGTATCGGGAATGGTATAAGTTCCTCCGGCACCATTAAAAATACCGCCGCCGCTACCAGCTACATTCTCTTTAATATCACTATTTAAAAAAGAAGCAGTGCTTGGTGTACCCGGTACATTGAGCAAGCCTCCACCTGCAAAATAAGCGACATTGCGATGAAAGTAGCAATTGACGAAAATTGTATCGCCTTCATTAAAAACTCCGCCGCCATTATTAGCTCTATTATCACTGATTTTTACATCAGTACAGGTAGTTGTAGCAAATAAATTATTATAAATGCCACCGCCATTGACAGCAATATTATGGCCTACTTCTGAATCATTCAATGTTTGATTGCCATCTACTACGTATAAGCCACCACCATTGCCAGCTGTACTAATGTTGTAAATGATTTTAGTGTGATTACCAATTAATTGCGCACCGGCTGCATTATAAATGCCAGCTCCATCAGATTCACCTACATTATTATAGATTTTAGAATGAGCTAGTGTGAGTATACCTGCATTGTAAATGCCTGCTCCTAGCGTTTCTCCCGTATTTCTTTCTACTGTTACTTTTCTTAATAAAAGGTTACTGCCTGGGCCATTGTAAATGCCTCCACCCTCTGTCGCCGATCTAGCATTTGTAATAGTTAAATTTTGTAAGATGACGCGTATACCTACTCCATTAACTACTACAACTTGAGAAGCAGCATTGCCATCTAGAACAGCATCGTGATGACCTTTAAGAGTTAAATTTTTATTAATGACAAAAGGAGTGCCATTTGCAATAGCTCTTCCTTGGATAGTCAGTGTATCGCCATCTGCTGCTCTATCGATAGCTGTTTGCAAATTGGCATAAACTTTGTTAGAGCCTTTACTAGATATTTTTGGTGTACAGCTACTCGCTTCTGTAAGAGTAGTAGTCAACAAAAATAGAGTCAAAAAACTACAAAAAGAGCCTAAAACTCCTATTTTCCGAGAGAAAATAGAGAAAGATCTATTTTCGCTATATTTTACGCTATGCATAAACAATTGCCTCCTATGTGGCTGTTTGATTATTACGATTTAAGATGGACATTCATTAGAATCTATTTTTTTCATGATAATGAGTAGTACTAGCATAGCTAGACTAACAAAAGCTAGAATTCCTGGAGGCCAGATTTTTTGTGTTAGTAAGTACCTATAGCTAAATAGGCTAAAGAGTGCAGTTGTGACTAAACAAGAGATCCAAAATCCGGCGATAAAGCCTCTATTCATAGCTAAACTAGCCCCTATAATAACAAGACCCGATACAGAACCCATCATCAGAGAAACTAAGCTCTGAGTTTTAACATAACCAAATACTCCTCCAATGAGAAGAAAAAAAGCGTATAAAATAAGAGTGTAAACTATAATTTTTACATTAGCCGCTTGCATGGTAGCCTTTAAGTTTTTAATAAATGTTCAAAAAAATGTTGCATGAGCTGCATGGCTCTTGCAGTTGATAAAGAATTAAATTGCAAGCCATTTTGATTAGTAAGCAATTCAGGATTAGTAAAAGCATGGGATGTTTGACCAAAGGTATGCAGTTGCCAATCTATTTTAGCTACTGTGAACTCCTGCTGGACAGCCCTTAAATCCTCTTCAGAAACTAAAGGATCATCATGGCCATGTAAAATAAGTAAGGCTCCTTTTAGCTGTGAAGCAGAAGGCACTGTTTGAGCGTTAACACCATGTACACAATGACCCAATAGGCCATGAAAACTGACAACTCCCTTAATAGCAACGCCTGTTCGCAGTAGCTCCATTACGGCTAATCCTCCAAAGCAGAATCCAATAGCTCCAATAAGGTGAGGATCTACCTCAGGCCTGTTTTTAATAATTTCAAACGCTGCTAATAAACGTGCTCTTAGTTTTTGTCTGTGGACAAAAAGGTCTAACATGTACTTTTGTGCTTCCTCTTTATTTTTAAGCTCAAGACCATCTCCATATAGATCTAAAGCAAACCCAATGTAACCTAGCTTAGCTAGTTCTCTAGCTTGCTGACGTGCAAAGTCATCTTGACCCATCCAGGCATGGGCTACCAGGACAGCCGGTCGCTTAGTTTTTATCAAAGGATTATAAACCAAAAAGCCGCGAAACTTAAGTTCATCACAAGAATAATAGAGTGTTTCTTCATCTAGGCTTTCGTTGGGCACGCTAGTGCAAGGCATGGCATACTCCTCTAACTATAAAAGATAAATTATCTATTTAGCTATATTAACTCAATAAACTTTTAGCAAATTAAAACATGCGATCGCCAACTAAATAAAAGAAAGTTCTTTTTATTTCAAAATTTTTCCTTTAGGCTAATGATACTTAAAAATTAGATCACTTTAGATTAGGTTTAATTGGCATGTCTCAGTTTAATTTTCATACTCGCAAATTTGCCAATTGTTATCCTCCCACGGCCCAACGTAAGTTTGGCACGGTTATTCAATGGTTATGGAATCGCAAGCCAAAGCCCTGGCCGCAAGAAGTACCACTTACGGCTCAGCAAGTTTGTACAATGCCTCTTCAAGCAGATCAAATACGAGCGACCTTTATCAATCATGCAACGGTGCTCATTCAAACAGCTGAAGTCAATATTTTAACAGATCCCATCTGGTCTAAACGCTGTAGTCCCTTTAGTTGGTTAGGGCCTAAGCGGGTTGCAGCTCCTGGCATCAATTTTAATGATTTACCTCCTATCCATGCTGTTCTAATCACGCATAACCATTATGACCATCTGGATCTACCCACTTTAAAGCAGCTCCAAGAAGTGCATCAGCCTCATTTTTTCATTTCTTGGGGTAATGGCAAATTGTTGAGGAAACTAGGAATTAAGGCTGTCACAGAATTAGCCTGGTGGGATCAAGTTCCTTTTCAACAAGAGCTCATTTTTCACTTTGTGCCGGCTCAGCATTTTTCAAGACGCGGTCTTTTTGATGAAAATAAAACTTTATGGGGTGGTTTTGTGATTGAAAGAGCCCAAGGAGGTGTAATCTATTTTGCCGGAGATACAGGCTATGGAACACATTTTAGGTTAATAGCTGAAAAATTTGGTTCTCCTGCCTTAGCTTTCTTGCCCATAGGAGCTTATGCACCGCGTTGGATCATGGAACCCATACACATGTCTCCTAAAGAAGCTGTCAAAGCACACCTAGAGCTTAATGCCAAACAAAGTATGGGCATTCATTTTGGTACTTTTCCTTTAGCGGATGAGGGCATAGAAGATCCTATTACAGAGTTGAAAAAATGGTGTCAGGTGGAGCAAATAAAAGCAGAATCTTTTGTTGCTTTAAAAAATGGCCATTTTTTAACCTGTGCTTAGTTTAATTTAAATCATGCTCTTAATTATCTTATATGAATTTATCCTAGGTATCCTTGCTTTAGGTACTTTTCCTTACTTTTGCTATCAACTCATTTTTCATAAAAAATACCGCCAAAGTTTTAAAAGGCGCTGGGGTACAGAGTTTAATCACTTAAACTGTAGAAAAGTGCCGCTCATTTGGATTCATGCTGTTTCTATGGGAGAAACTAAAGCTATCAGTCAGCTAGTTAAACAGCTTAAAAAAAATACTCAAGCCTTAATTTTAATGACTAGTGTAACAGAAACTGGTCACGCCGAAGCAAAAAAAGGGATACCGGAAGCGGATTTTCATCTTTATCTACCCTTTGATTTTGGTTGGCTCATCAGGCCGCTTGTCAAAAAAGTCAATCCAACGCTGGTCATCATTAGTGAAACAGA
The DNA here is from genome assembly GCA_965200675.1 of Parachlamydiaceae bacterium. Taxonomy (GTDB): domain Bacteria; phylum Chlamydiota; class Chlamydiia; order Chlamydiales; family Parachlamydiaceae; genus CBDAUP01. The sequence goes on from CBDAUP010000002.1 coordinate 1,337,160, forward strand.
CTTTTGGTATAATTTTCTCAAAGCAGCTAAAGGAGAAGGCGCGTCTATTGTATTAGTTAATGGCAAGCTATCGAGAAAATCTTTACAGCGTTTTAAAATTTTCTCCTCTTTTAGCTCGGCTCTTTTTTCTTTGATCGACCTTTTTTGCTTACAAAATGAGCACTATAAAAACCGTTTTGCTCAGTTGACTATTCCTTTGGATAAAATGATCATCACTGGAAATTTAAAATTGGATCAGCAACCTCTTTTTTTAACAGATCAGCAAAAAAAAGAGAGGCTACAACAGCTCAATTTAACCCAACAAGATCTGATTCTCGTGCTAGGCTCTTCTCATCAATCAGAAGAGAAGCTAATCTTAAGCGTTTTTAAAGAGTTACTGCTCTCTTTTCCTCAATTAAAACTGCTTATCGTACCTAGACATCCCGAAAGGTTTCAAGAGGTAGCGACTCTTTTAGCCAAACAAAATCTCAATTTTTTACGCTGGACTAACTGTTCTGAAGAAATAAACAAAGCTGTCTCGATCATTTTAATTGATCAGATGGGCTTGCTGAATCACTGCTATCAATTAGCTACGATTGCTATTGTAGGAGGTAGCTATATCGCTACTGTAGGGGGTCATAATATCATAGAGCCTTGTTGGTATGGGGTACCAGTTATTTATGGACCGTGTATGTATTCACAACTAGAACTCGTCCAATGGATGGAGACTTATCGGGCAGGCTTACAAGTAGAAAAGGAGCAACTATTAGCCGTGCTAAAAGATTTGCTGATTCATCCATTTAAACGAAAAGAGCTAGGAATCAATGGTTTAAGACTAGTAAAAGATAAACGAGGGGCCACAGAAAAAACTCTTCATGCTCTGATTTCTTTTATAAAAAAAATGCCGATTAAAAATTAAAGAAGTCCTTTAAAAACTAGCTCAAAGTCATAAAAAAAATAAAATGCAGCAGATTGATAAATTAAGTTGAGAAAAAAGAAGGATCTTTGATAAGGTAGATGTCATAACTCAAGATGACGCGGGGTGGAGCAGGGGTTAGCTCGTTGGGCTCATAACCCAAAGGTCGGAGGTTCGAATCCTTCCCCCGCTATTTTTAATCAGGCGGCATAGCTCAGTCGGTAGAGCAGCGGAATCATAATCCGTCCGTCGTCGGTTCAAATCCGGCTGCCGCTAAGCCTTCACCAAAGCTTTTATCTCTTTAATTTACTATTCCCTATTTATCTAAATTTACTCATTTCATCAAAATAATCTAAGTTAGCCTATTAAAGCGCTAAGTCGTGCTTTATATTTAACTTCGTTTTATCAAGAGATAGTAGATCTTATTTAACACATACTATTAGCTAAAATCATTTAATTAAATTTTTTTAATTGGATTTTTAATATTTTTATCAACTATAATAGTATTAATTTTGTTTTTAAAATAAGAAAAGGAAAGAATAATGTCAGTAGATATCAAATTTGTTACTTTTAATATTGGCCAAGGTTGGGGTGATTATACTTCAATGCTTAAGAATAATGAGCAAGAATTAAAAAAGATTAATGTGAAGCTCAACGAAGAAATAGAATTAATAAATAAAGAGAAAGGCTTAGATGCGCATACTGGATCATCTGAGATTTTAGCTCAGGCTGAAGAAAAACTGATAGCTAGAATTGAGATTGCTGTAGCAGAAAGATTAGCAGGGCAAGCTGATGTAATTGCTTTGCAAGAGGTAGCCGATCTTAAAAGGCCATTGATTAAAAAATTAGAAGAGCTAGGATTTGAAATACATACGTATAAAGGTACTATTCCGCGCTTTAGCACAGCTATTGCTATTAGAAAAGAGCAATTTGAAGAAAATAGTGAGAACCGGTCAATTGTCAGTCAAAGTGATAAAAATGATCGCAGTATCTATGGTCAAGAGATAACGGCAATTGTAGCTAAAGTTAAAAATTCTGCTATTAGGATTGCTTTTTCTTCTCTTCACTCTTGGGGCTTTCAATTATATGGTCCTCATCAAAAGAGAGATTATCAAAAAAGAGATATAGAGCAGATTAAAGCAGGTATCCGCTATTCAGAAGAGGCTTTTGATAATTTGAAAGATAAAGTTTTTACAGTGATTGCTGGCGATATGAATAACAATCCGCAAAATCAACCAGTACAATTTCAGCATATAGAAAAAAGGGGATTTGAAATCTTAGAACCTAATGAAGATACTAATATTAATGGATATGATCCAGAATATAAAGATAGAAAAATTGATTTTATCTTTATCCCTAAAAAAACAGTCATGCAATGTCTTAATGCTAAGGTACAGAAATTTTTTGTAGGTCAAACAATCTTAACAGCAACTCCTGCTAAAGTATTAGAAGGCTTTGACTTTACAGTAGAAGGTAATTGCTCTGATCATAAGCCAGTTAGAACTACATTGAATGTTACGCATCAAGCTTCTGTTATTTCTCAGCTCTATCAAAAAGCGTTGAAACTTTTGAGAATTAAATAGAGCAGCTTAGCTCATTTAAATTTTTAAGGGATTTCAATCCTCTTTTTTGTATAAAGATTGACATAGGGAAAGCGATTACCAAAGTTGCTTTCCTCTTTTCTTCAATTAAAAGATAGATTCTATTTTAAATTTTTTTAGTCTAGTTTTTATGTAATAGAAATTATTTTATATAATTTATGTTATTAGCTTAAGTTTTTTATTTTTTTTTGATTTGATTTTTTATATTTTGTTAATTATAACATGAATATTTACATTTTTCAAATTTAGAAAAGGAAAGAGTAATGTCAGTAGATATAAGATTTGTTACTTTTAATATGGGTCAAGGTTGGAAAGATTATGAGTCCATGCTTAGCAATGATAAGCCAGAAGTAAAAAAAATGAAGGCAGTTCTTAATGTAGAAATAGAAACGCTCAATCAAAAAAAAGGATTAGATAAGAGGGATAGATTCCCTAGTACGATAGAGGAGGTACAGAAAAACCTGATAGCTAGGATTGAAAAAATAATAGCAGAGAAATTAGCAAGACAAGCTGATGTGATAGTTTTACAAGAAATAGTTACTCTTAAGCGTCCTTTTATTAAAGCATTGAAAGAGCAAGGATTTAAGCTATACACGTATGATGATAGCCTTCCTCGTTTTAGTACAGGTATTGCGATTAGAAAAGAGCAATTTAAAGAGAATATTGAGAATCGGTCCATTAGAAGTAATAGTCATAGAAAAGACCGGATTATCTATGGTCAAGAGATAACGGCCATTGTAGTTGAACCTAAACATTCTAATAACAAGATCGCTTTTTCTTCTCTTCATTCATGGGGGTTTCAACTTTATCGTGATGATAAAAAGATAAGGAGTTATAGTGAAATAGATCGAGTCTACATTAAAGCTGGTATAGAGTATTTAAAAGAAGCTTGTGACAATTTAAAAGATCAAACCTATGTAGTGATAGGTGGTGATATAAATAACAATCCGCAAAATCAACCTAAACAATTTGAGCTGATGCAAGAAAGAGGTTTTGAAATTTTAGAACCCGATGGTCCTACTAATATTAATAGAATTGATTCAGATTATAGAGATAGAACGATTGATTTTATCTTTGTACGTCAGTCAAAAGAATCCTCTGTTTCTGCAAATGCAACTAAAGTCTCATTAACAAAAACTGCTGCTAAAGTATTGCCGGGTTTTGATTTTACAGTGGAGGGAAACTGTGCTGATCATAAGCCTGTTGGGACAGTATTGACTTTTGCTTAGCTTATTTAATGTCTTAAGTAATTGCGATAGGCTTTTTCATAGGTATAACTCACGCGCTCTTGCAATACTCGATCATAGCGCACTTGCAGATTGATGTAGGGATAAGGATGGCGATTATCAAAGTCGCGTCCCTCTTTTTTTTGATAGAGCTTGATGAATACCTCTTTGTTATACCAGGGTTGAGTCGTGACATCGGTATCCTCTTTTTGATAACGCTGAAACTCTTCAAACTCTTTAAGACCTTTGTATTCTAGATAAGTTTTGTAATAGAGCTGTATCAATTTAATACTAGCTTCTGGAGTATCCTCTAAGTCTTGGACGTAAAAAGAGACAGCTGCGCCTATCATGTGTTTTGAATACTGATTGCTAGGGCTGGGATCTACATATGTATTATGTTCAGGACAACGGTGGCCACTTGTAATAATCACTCTTTTGCCGGTTTGATTTTGAATGAAGTTTAATAGATTAATTAAGATGGGATAGATGAACTCTTGCTCATTTTTAAGAGGCAAACTATGTTTTTCAGCTCCTCCGCAATCAAAATAGGAAACTGTTTCTCCTTTTAAAAGAACAGAGCGTAAAGGATTAATAGAGCTGCCTTTACAACGAAAATAGGCTTTAGTTAGGTTAGCTAAATGCCCACTTTTTTCTTTTTCCCACGGATAGGGGATAGGCTGGATCTTTTGTAAGGGTTCAAGCGTATAAAAAGATTCGCGCTGTAAGCGGTAAATGTATTCGCCTTTTACACAGGGTTTAAAGGTATTCTTTGGCTGATCAGATGAGCAACTCATCATACTTAAGACAAGAGGCAGCCAACAATAAAACTGTTTAAAAGACATACTGTCTAAATAGAGTAAATTGGTAAAGGGGGATCAAGCTTTTTATTTTCTCTATCTAATAACTCTCTATTGGCAAATACGATAGTTGACCCATTAGCAAGCTGAGGTGCAATGTGCTCTCTGACAGCTTTAATTACATCTTGACAAGTTAACTTAAGTAAACAGTCTCTGAAAGCTTGTCTAACTTCAGTTGTTTTGCCTTCTCTATGCCAGCTATAAGCATGCAAGGCACGACTACCCGGTGCTACAGGATCATCTAATGATTGAATAATTTCTATTTTAGCCTCTTCTAAATCTCCCTGATCGAAATTACCTTCTACCACTTCTCTCACTGCTTCCTCAAAAGCTTCTAAGGTGGTAGCAATCGTAGGATCGCGATAGGCATAAAAATAAAAATTGCCCGAGATAGCATTGCTAACCGCACCGCCGCCATACGCCCCTCCTCGTTCGCGAATGCGCGTATGCAATACGAGATTATCAAATAGACAAGCTGCTACTCCTAAAGCCGGAGCATCATGATGCACAAAAGAGATCGTTTTAAAGACTTTGCCGGTAAAAGCTACTGGTGAAGAGATGACCCGACCTTGAGATTCTACAGGCTCTAAAGTAAAATGGTTTTGCCAAGGCTGATAAGAGGATAGTGGCAAATCAGTTAGACCATAAAACTGTTTAATTTGCAGTTCTTCATAAATAGCCTGATCAGAGCTAATAACAAGATCAGCTTGATTAGCGCACAGTAATTTACTTTTTAAAGATTTGAGTTTAACTACTAAATTGGGCAGTTCTTGCGGAAGATGGTGCACGATAAAACCTATCTTTGAAAAATAGTGCAGACCATACCATTCGTTGGCAATTTTAGAGGGGATATCTAAGTTAGAAGCAGAAAGATTAATCGCATACTGCATTGAATTTTGGTTTAAAGAGGATTCTAAAGCCGTATAATGTTTATGCAAAACTTCTGAAAGGCGATCTAAATCATCTAAATCGATAGAGGTAGCTAAATCATAGAGCAAAGGAAAAAGTTTGTGCGCTTGATAATCTAAGGCTTTGCCATGAATAGTTAGATAGGGATAAAAAAGCGTATGATCTTGCGCTTGTAAATTAAGAGATAAAGAGACGCCTACGCCTCCAGTATGCGCTTGAATATAGTCTAAGTTCTGGCTATAATTTCTATTGCCAGCACCTATTTGAGGCATGAGGTAGGTGAGTAAGCGCACATAGGTTAGCTCTTCAAAAGTTAAAAAAGGAAGATTAAAAATTAAACTAGCGTAGACGATTTTATTTGTGAAGCAATCGTGATGAAAAACAGTTAGAGCTCCACTTTTCTTTTGTGTAAGTGCAAAGTTCCGTGCTTCTCGTGGCACATCAGCTAAAGTAATTTTAGGTAAAATATCGCTATCTTCCTCTTCCTGCTTTTTTTGGAAATGGGTTAGTTTATCAAATTGTTCGATCAGTTGTTGTTTCTCTAAACTCGATAAATTTTCTTTTAGTTTTTCTAATTTTTCCCTTTCGCTTTTTAACTCTTCATTAGCTAATTCTCGATCGGGATAGAGAATCAAACGCACAAAATGTGGATTAGTGAGCAGATGTTTTTTAATTAACCGACTGAAATAGGTAGGATCTTGTAGCACGCGCTGGTGAATAACTTCAAAAAGCGAATGAATTCTTAACCCTTTTTCAGGCTCGACTCCATGCTGCTTAAGTAAAGCTGAACGCATAAAAAGAGATAAGCCAAAAGGAGAGTGATCTCCGGTAATTTCGCTGCGATAAAATTCTAGTTGATGGATCGCATTTTCTAATTTTTCTAAAGGAATGCCCTGCAGAGCTATCTCTTCTAAAGTTGTTCTGATCAACTGTTCACAGGCATCGGCATCTTGCAAATTACAGCCTTTTAACATAATGATGAGTGGACTTTCACTCATGTCGGTGTCGATATGAGAAGAGACGAGTTTACAAAAGCCTGAACGCAGGAGCGCTTTTTTTAAAGGAGAGGCATCTGTATCGAGCAGCACAATTTCTAAAATATTTAAAGCAAGTAACTCTTCTTGCTCAGTAATGTGACACGTTAACCAACCAAATGCAATTAAAGCTTTTTCTTCATTGTCTTCGCTTGAAGAGAGAGGGTAGGGTAAGCTAAGATATTTAGGTTGAGAGAAACGGGGCTGTAAAGGAATAAGGGGTAGTTCTTTAGCTTGATCAACGTTATTGAGAGCTTGCTGTTGAATAAAATCCAGATGTTGCTCTAAAGGTAGATTGCCATAAAAAAAGAAGAGACAATGGCTAGGATGGTAAAAAATCTGATGAAAATTTAAGAGCTCTTCATAGGTTAACTCGGCAATCCCGCTAGGAGTTCCGCCTGCATTGATTCCATACGTTATATCGGGAAAAAGAGCTTCATGTAAAGCTTCCGATAGACGTGTCGTAGAAGAGGCTAGTGCTCCCTTCATTTCATTAAAAACAATCCCCTTATACTCTAAAGGCGAACTAGGATCATGGGGAATTGCAAATTCAAGTCGACGACCCTCTTGTAAAAAACTCAAAAAATCTAGATTAGGATGAAAAACAGCATCGAGATAAACTTCCAAAAGATTATAAAAGTCTTTAGGAACCTGACTAGCTGCCGGATAACAGGTAAAATCAGACCCTGTTAGTGCATTCATAAAAGTATTTAAGCTGCGACGGGTCATAGCAAAAAAAGGATCTTTAACGGGAAATTTTTGTGAGCCGCATAAAACTGTATGCTCTAAAATATGAGCTACCCCATCTGATTTATGAGGAAGAGTTTGAAAAGAGAGACAAAAGAGATTTTCAGGATCGTCATTAGCTAAATGCATGACTTGTGCACCTGTAGGCAGATGAATCAGCTCATACAAATGGCAATTGAGTTCTGAGATTTCAGTTGATTTAGTCAGCTGAAAATGGTGATAAGTTTGACCTACAGTAGTAAGATTGCTATGCTTCAAGGGAATCACCTTTTTTGTATCAGCTCTTTCTTCTTTATGCTAGAGGATAAAGAGATTTTTGACAATGATACCTTACAACTAACTTGTTTCTTAATTTCTTTTGTTTATTAAATTTCAAATTTTAGCTAATCAATTTGATTGAAAATTTTTAAACGATTAAAAGATAGTATAGCTATAATAAAAATCTATTTTAAATAATTTTTTCAAGCTAAGTTAAGGATGACACTGTTAATGACGCAAGAGATCTAATGAAAAAAGTACCTTTATTACCAAATGTCATTACGGCATTTGCTCTTTCGTGTGGATTATTTGTCATCTTTAAAATGTGTTTAATTAATCCCCATGAAATCACGTCAGACGTTTTAATTGGTCTAGCGGCTATTTTGCTTTTAGCAGCTTTTGCCGATCTATTAGATGGAGCTGTAGCTAGAGCAATTAAGGCAGAGAGTGAATTTGGCAGCTTATTTGATTCATTAGCGGATGCAATTACCTTTGGAGTAGGTCCCTCTATCATTGTGTTGAAGAGTATCGCTTATCAACCAGAGACAGGGTTTATTTTTCTGATGACCGTGTCAGCCATGATCTATACGGTATGCGGAGTCCTAAGACTCGTGCGTTTCAATATCATGGCCAATGAAGCTAAAAGCGATCATGTTCTAGTCGACGCTTCTAAAAAGCATTTTACGGGTTTACCTATTCCTGCGGCAGCTATGGCCGCTGTTTCGGGTAATCTATTTTTAGTTTCCAATGAATTCCGCTATCTCTATTCTTTATCTGCTGTGACTAGAAATTTTTTACTATCTACCATGTTAATTGCATTGGGTTATCTGATGATTAGTCGTTGGAAGTTCCCAAGTTTTAAGAGCTTGCATATTCGCGTCAAATCTTTTCAAATGGTTTTTATCACAGTCATTATAGCAGTGACCATTGTTTATGGATTTCTCAACCATTTTGCAGTCATATTTTTCTTACTATCCTGGACTTATCTTGTGGTAGCCCTAGTTTTATCTATTATTCGTTTACTCAGTGGCAGAAAATCTAAACGGTTAGAAGAGTATGAGCCAGAACCTGATGATTTAGAAATAGAGTAAATTAAGTGTAATTGCGCAAGAGGCCTATTAAAACACCATGGATTTGCATATCTTCTAATTTGATAATTAAGGGCAATTGATGAGCTTGCCAGCCCGACAAATGCACGTAATTACCTTGTAGATGATAGCGCTTAACGATTACATCGCGCTGATTGATCAAAGAAACAATTGTGTCGCCTTCATGGATCTCGTGGCGGACTTCCACTAATAAAAAATCGCCTTCTATAATCCTATCTTCTGCTAAATGATTGCCTATCACTTGTAAAACATAGGTCTTATCCGCTAGATAAACCATGAATTCTGGCACATTTAGTGTCCGAGGATCAGAAAATGTTTCAATGGGAGAAGCGCCACCGATGGTTCCAATAAAGGCAAGAGGAACACAAGCTGCTTTTTGTTGATTAGGAGGAGGCGTTAAAGATAAAGAGCGGCTGCACTTCTTTTCATGAGAAAAAATGCCCTTGCGTTTTAAAATTTGAATGTAACGGTAGACAGTGCCTAAGGAAGAAAAGCCAAAGTGTGTTTGAATTTCTCTAAAACTTGGTGAATGACGATGAGTTTGAATAAAGTTAGTTACATAGTCAATGACTGCTTGCTGGCTCTTTGTTACGCCTTTCAATTTTAACTAAGCCCTTTTAGAGTATAATTATAAACCAACCGATCAAAAATATGAGCTGTTAGCCACATAATCAGGCCTGTCATTAAGACATCTGAGAAAAAATGTCCTCCTTGAGCTATGCGAGCCCAGCCCATTAATGCTCCAAAAATTAAGGCAAAGAGTAGCATGATTAACGATAAAGAGGATCTACCATAGCGTCTGAGTAAAAGAGCTGGCGCAAAAAAGTAGAAACCCATTGTACAGTGACCACAGGGGAAAGAGCGTGAAGGTTCTGGTTGATGAAAATTGGGTTGATAATAGGGTAAAAAAGGCTGCTTGCCTCCATATTCAATCACTTGTTTAGGACGCGGTCGTCCCCAATGGTCTTTAAGTAGCGTATGAACGATAAAACCAGCTCCTATAGCCATTGTCAGCAGTAAAACTAAAGAGGGTTTGCGCCAACTTTTAAAAGAGTCCTCTACAAAAGAGAGAATGTAAAAAGGAAAAGATAAAAATCCGAGGATTAAAGTGGGAATGACGGCATAGCTAAACATAAAATTGTGGAAACCCGTCGGATTGAAAGAGCCCTTTACATAGTAGTAGCTAGCTAATTTTTTATCTAAGAAAGGGGTAAAAGGAGTCAAAATAACCATGATTAGAATAGGAAGTATCCACCATAAATGGGGGTTTAAAGAGGAAAGACTATTTTTCATGATGCTATTCTATCGGGTAATCGTTTAAAGTACTCTCTTATTAGCGCTTTCATACAGGAAACTCGGTACATTTTCTATCGTTTGAGCTGATGTGAAATGTATACCAGAAAAAGTAGATTTTTGGAGAGAATTTTTATGCATCTTTTGATTATTGCCATTTTAGCTTTAGTCATTGCCATTTTAGGTTATTTACTGAAACGCTTCAGCTTTGCTAACGCTGTTTTACAAGAAGCTAGTATAGAATTGAGATGTCAACTGACAGAGGTATCGACTAAACTGACTCAAGAACGTTTAGCAGCCGAAGAAAAACTACACTACTTTTCTCAAACTCAAAGCAAATTGCCTGACGTATTTAAAGCTATTTCTAGTGATATCTTTTTAGCTAATTCCCAATCTTTTTTAAATTTAGCTACGGCAAAACTAGAAAAATTTGAGGAGCGTGCCCAAGGTGATCTACTCTCTAGACAGAATGCAATCGATGCTTTAATTAAGCCAATTAGAGAAACCATAGAAAAAGTGGATCATAGCTTAAAAGAAAGTGAAAAAGCGCGTTTTCAGGCCTATGGTTCTTTATCAGAACAGGTTAAATTATTAGCTTCGAGTCAAGTGCAATTGCAGTTTGAAACTTCCAATTTGGGAAAAGCCTTACGGGCACCCAATGTTAGAGGTCGTTGGGGCGAGATTCAGCTTAAGCGCGTCGTAGAGATGGCAGGTATGCTCGAATACTGTGATTTTCTGCAACAGGAATCTGCGACGCTAGAAGGCAAACGCTTAAGACCCGATATGATCATTAAACTACCAAATGGCAAGCAGATCGTAATCGACTCTAAAGTACCCTTACAATCATACTTAGAATCGATCGAGGTCAAAGATGAAAACTTGCGCATTAAGCACTTAAAGGACCATGCTAAGCATCTGCGCCATCATATAGGGCAACTATCGGCTAAATCCTATTGGGAACAATTTCACTTAACTCCTGAATTTGTCGTTTTATTTTTGCCAGGGGAGACTTTTTTCAGTGCTGCGTTAGAACAAGATCCTATTTTGATTGAATTTGGAGTCGATCAAAAGGTGATTTTAGCTACGCCCACTACGCTGATTGCTTTATTGCGTTCGGTAGCTTATGGCTGGAATCAAGAAGTAGCGGCTAAAAACTCTCAACAAATTTGCGAGATGGGTAAAACTCTCTATGGAAGATTGCGCGTCTTTTCCGAACACTTTGATCACATTCGCAAAGGCTTAGATGGCGCAGTTGAGGCTTATAACCGGGCTGTTGGCTCCATTGAAAGTAGAATTTTAGTCTCAGCTCGCAAATTAAAAGAATTTGGCGCCACCACAGATAAAGAGTTAGAGACTCTAGAAACAATTGATAAGACAACGCGGTTAATTAGTTTAGACTTAGAATAGATCTAATAGCTATTGTATTCCTTCTCCTATTTTGATAGAGTGAAATTTCATGATCCTACTTCTGTAAACAATGCGTGCCATTTTTTTGGATATCGAAAGTACTGGTTTAGACCCTACAAAACATCGAGCAATTGATATTGCACTCAAAATTGTAGATGTAACTGTTGGGTATCATGTAACCTCTTATCAAAGTTTGATTAGACCAACTGCCGATGCTTGGGAAAGACGCGATCCTATTAGCATGGAGATCAATGGTTTAACTTGGGATCAAATAGCTACGGGAAAAGAAGCTAGTACTGTAGGCAAAGAGATTAAGCAATTATTTACAGAATTGAAGATTGAAAGAGGTAAAGCGATCTACATTTGCCAAAATCCGGGATTTGATCGAAGTTTTTTTAATCAAATTGTCGATCTTTATAGTCAAGAAGCTTTGAATTGGCCCTATCATTGGTTAGATTTAGCTTCGATGTTTTGGACTGTGTTAGTCGACAAGTACAAACAAGCTAAAGTGCCTTTTCCAGCTGAAGTTACTGTTTCAAAAAATGAAATTGCCAAATATTTTAATCTTCAACCAGAAATAAAACCCCATCGTTCGATGAAAGGAGTTGATCATCTCATTCAATGCTATGAAGCTCTATTAAAAGTGAAATTTAAAGGCTAAAGACAGCTAAACTTCTAAAAATACTTTCAAAAAATCTTAAAAGAGTTAAGGATGGGCTTTCATTATCTGTCTCTTAAGGTTTGAAGTAGAAGGATTAGCTCTTATGAATAGTCACTCTGTAAAATTTTACAATTTATCCAATATTTCCTCTTATCTGCCTTTAAATGAAGAGGACAAGCATATTAAGAATTTTTTGATGGCTTTTACTGACAAAGGTGCTGAACACTATGTCGATAATGTCAAAACAGAATATGGAGGACTTGTCATAGGGGATAAGTTAGTGCCCATTACTATCAATAATAGCGAATATGAAAATTCATTTGTTTGTTCTCCCTATAGCCACTATATTTCCTATGCCTTACAAACAATGGGGAAAATTAAAAATAAAAGCCTTAAAAATCTCTCCTGCTTATCTATTAAAACTTTAGGCAAGTTAATGCAATGGGGGAAGCTCAATAAAGTGATCTCTGTCAATAACTGGTTATTCACGACTAATCCTTCGGCAAGATTAGATAAGCAGATGATGCAAGCCATTGTCGATTACTTGCAGCAGCATTTCCCTGATCACGCTATTTTGTTTCGCTCTATTACTGAGCAAACGGGTAAAGAATGTTATGCTTCTTTAATAGCGACAGGATTTGATCTAGTGGCTAGTCGTTTTGTATGGATTACAGATGGAAAAAATGAAGAAACCTTTCGCACGCGTATCTTTAAAAGCGATTTAAAGTTCATGAAAGAGAGTAATTTTGAACTATTAGAGTCGCATCAATTAGGGGAAAGTGATATTGAAAGGATTCATGAGTTATATCATGCTCTCTATATTCGCAAATATTCTCAGCTCAACCCCCAGTTCAATCAAGACTTTATTCGCTTAGCCATGAAACAGCAATTACTTCATTTTAAAGGAGTTAGAATAAAAGATAAGTTAGAAGGCATTGTCGGTTTTCATTGTCATAACAATGTGATGATCTCCTCTTTTTTTGGTTATGATCCTGATAATCAAGAGAATAAAGGCGTTTACCGTTATCTTTCTACTTTGTTAATGCAAGAAGCGCAAAAAAGAAAAATTTGCTTCAATCAAAGTGCAGGCGGTTCTTTTTATAAAAAAATTCGCCGTGCAAAAGGAGAGATGGAATATACGGCTATTTACCATCATCACTTACCCTGGAAAAGAAGAATATCATGGAAATTCTTAAAGGTGTTATTGAATACCGTAGGCGCTTCAGCCATGAAAAAGTATTAAATAAGCTTTTTTAAAATTAGCAAACTAGGTGCCTTAAGGCGGTTAATCCAACGGTGGTGACAGCATTCCCATTGATTAGGATCGAGTTGCTGGACAAACGGCAACAGTAGTTGCTCTTCTAACGCCCCTTCTAAATGGCCAGGATAACAAGTTACACTAATAAGACCTCCTTTAATCAATAATACTAGCGCTTGTTTTAAGCTTGCTAAAGTAGTAGAGACTAGCGTCGTGATGGTTTTGTCACCACCTGGCAAGTAACCTAAGTTATAAACGATTAGCTTGATAGAAGAAGGTAGGATAAAAGGGGGAAAAGAAGCGTGACAATTTTGAATAAAGATTTTATCTGTCGCTTTAGCTAAAAGACTAGAATCCTCTAGCTTTAACCTCGTTTGTTCTAGTGCTTTTTCTTGCAAATCGATCAAATAGAGTTTAGCAGGTTTTAGCTGAGCTAGAAACAAGCTATCATAGCCATTGCCACAAGTTGCATCGATCACGCTATCTCCTGGCAAAACAAGCTCTTGCCAATAGCGCTTAGCTAACTGAAGATGAGGTTTAAAATTCTTCAGAATAGAGATCCTCGATAGTAGAGCCTACTGAAGAGGCATCTTTTACAGGCTCGAGAATACTCGTAATGCGTTTGACTTGTTCAGGAGCAATCACATTTTTAAAAATGACATGCACACTAGAGACGTGTAATCCTGTAATTTTAGTGATATCTTCTGTTATTTTATTTTGCAGCTCCTCTGATTTTTCAGGAATCATATACCCATAACAGATGTTAATTTCCACTTTAATGCTAACAGAATGATTCTTGCTATCTTGTTCAGCATGAATGCCTTTAACATTAGAATCCATTGTATTGCGCCGCCCTAAAAGATTGGCAATTAAAGTACTTTCTATTAAAGAAATGCCCTCTACTTGTGACAAAGAGTAGAGAACAATCCCTTGAAAAACTCTATTTTCAATATCCCTTACAAAAAGAGTTTCTGGCAGTTCAAACTCTTTAGTATCAAATTTTTTCTCAACAATTTTAGCTTTTTCTGTCATGACGAGCTCCCTTAATTGAGAAAATATCCTTTAAAAGTTCTAGGAAAAAAAAGGATCTAAAAACTCACTATAATTTTATTTCTTTTAGTGTTATAAATCTAAATTTATGCTTATTTTACTTTAACTTAGAAATTTAAGCAATCTGAAACCTTTAGTATCTTTACATTAGAGTGATACTTTAGAAATAATAAAAAATCAATTTCAAACTAGTAGGATTATTAGTACCTTCCATGCATATTTTTTTAAATATTATTTTATGGTTACTAATGGGGTTAACCACAGCTTACTTTGCAACTCAACGCAAAAGAGATGCGTTGGGTTGGTTTATGATAGGCATACTCCTGGGGTTTTTAGGTCTCTTGCTTCTTTTTCTTTTACCTAAATTAAAAGAAAAAGAGGAGATTGGTAAAACTGACCCTCTTAAACTAGCTCCTGTGGAAACTAACTCTCTTTCAACCATTCCCAATCCTGCTTTAGCCAGTCAGGATTTATATAAAGAGTGGTATTTTTACGATCGATCAAAACAGCTTCAGGGCCCTGTAGACATTGCTTTATTAAAAAAAATTTGGCAAGAGGGCTTGATTGATAAAGATACTTTTATATGGAGTGAAGGAAGAGAACAATGGAATAAAATAGAAGAGATAGAACACTTACAGCAATTACTAGAAGCTACATAAAGAAAAAAATTAAAAAGAAAGAGAAAAAAATTTACTCTCTCTTTCTCTAAAATTATAAGAGGTAATTAACTTACCAACTAGCTTTTGTAATACCCGGGATATAACCCATCAAAGCCATTTCTCTAAAAGTAAGACGAGACATTTTGAATTTTCTCAAATAACCTCTAGCCCTTCCCGTTAATTGGCAACGATTGCGCAAACGCACAGGAGATGCATCTCTTGGCATTTTATTAATGGCAACGCGTGCGGCTTGACGTTCCTCTTCTGTAAGGGAAAGATCACTTGCTGTTTTACGAAGCTCTTCACGCTTATTCCATTTGAGCTTGACGGTCTTTTCTCGTCTTTTTTGTTTTTCAATAGATGATCTTTTTGCCATAGATAGTCCTTAATTTAACCTAATTTTTACGAGCTTTTTTACGAGCTAATCCTTTTTGACGCTGCTTGCGGTTAGGGTCTTTTTTATTAATTACATAAAGACGTCCAGCCCGGCGTACGAGAATATCTCCTTTAGAAGGATCGGCTTTAACTGATGCTTTTACTTTCATAAATCATTTCCTATTTTCTAATCATTCTGACTTTTTATATTGAAAAAGAGGTTTTTTTTCAATGTTTATTTGCAAATCTGAGCAGTTTTTAAATTCTTCCTTCTCTTTTTTTACTTAAGCTTTTAGTTAAGATTGAGTAGCGTACCTCTTTCTATGAGTCATTAAGTAAAATAGGATATTGGAGAAAAAATGTATTAAAGAGAAAATATAAAGGAAATCGAGATTTTTGGCTTGCCTTTTTTTTTTCTGCTTATTATTCTATAGCTTAAAACAAAAAATTAAAAACGTAAGGAAGTACAGTGAAACGCACCTATCAGCCAAGCAAACGCTGTCGCAAAGCAGTTAACGGATTTCGTAAAAGAATGAAAAGTGCAAGCGGCCGCAAGATCGTCAATAGACGTCGTCGCCAAGGAAGAAAGGAATTGACCAGGGCTTAAAATTTGAGCTTAAAATTGAGCTTAAGCCAAGGTTTTTAAACTAAGGGCATAAATAAGCCCAGGGTATAGCCCAGAGTATAGCCCAGGGTATAATTCTAAGGTATAATATAGAGATTAATTCCTTAAGCTTAGATTTTAAAGATTAAATCCCATGTAGTTAAATTCTAAAGATTAAGTTGTATTACGTGAATTTTGCTTTTCCCAAATCAAAACGCCTGCGTTACCGGTCTCAATACCAACGCTTTATTCATGCTCAAACTAAGTATGTAGGCCATTATATTATCATTGATGCTAATCTCAATCATTTAATGGAAACTAGATTGGGCATTACGGTAAGTCGGCGTTTTGGTAAAGCTCATGATCGCAATCGCTTTAAACGCCTTATAAGAGAAGCTTTTCGGCTCAATGTAGAGCATTTGACAAAAGGGATAGATCTAAACATACGTCCTCGTTCAAGAGCACATCAGGCCTATAGACAAGACATTGAAGCTGACCTTTTGCGCTTTTTATCTTAAATTTTTTTTCTAATTCTGCTCATTTGCCTCAAGTAAAGCTGGATACAGTTATTCTCTGAGATAACTAGCAACTAGCAGTCAAAGTAGCTACAGCCATTGCATACTCTTTACAATGAGACAGCGTAATCTGGATCACAGGGTAAGAAAAGTTTTGATGAAAGCGCTCAGAAAAAAGGGGATAGGGCTTGCCTGCAGTATCATTGATAATTTCAATATCTAACCACGATACGCGCTTATCAAATCCTGTACCTAAAGCCTTGACAATAGCTTCTTTAGCTGCAAAACGCCCCGCAAAACGGCGCGTAGAATCGCGATGGCTTTTGCAATAGTGTTGCTCCTTTAAAGTAAAAAGGCGATCTAGAAAAAGTTGGCCATGTCTTTGAATAGCTAGCTCTATCCTACTTACTTCAATAATATCACATCCAAGTCCTGAAAATGCTGGCATAATAACATCAAATCATTCTAAGTAAAAATTTTAGGTAATAAAGTATTTTTTATGAGTACCTTCAAGATCGGAAAAAGAGGGTTCGCTCTTTTGATTAGATTCTTCACTAGGTTCTTGAAGAGATAACGCATGGCTCTCTGCATTGCAAAAGATCAAGCGTCCAGATGAAGTCTGCTTAATGGATAGCACGTGAGTTTTGATTGTCTCTCCAATAAAATCTGCTCCTCCATTAATAACTACCATCGTTCCATCATCTAAATAACCTACCCCTTGTCTTGGTTCTTTCCCATAGCGCTGGACTTTAATAGGCAGCACTTCACCCGATTGTAAAGCAGGTTTAGTAGTATAAGTTAAAAAATTTAAATCAATTAAGCGCACGCCTTCGCTTAAATTTTGGTTAAAAGAGCTCGCATCAGCACAGAGAATATTAGCTTCTAACTCTTTAGCTAAAGCTACTAGTCTAGATTGAAAATCCTTCCCTTCTATTTTTTTGCTGTCTGTTTTAGAACTCTCGATGTAACGCATTTTAAGAAAAGGAAGCTCTTCTAATCTTCTAAGTGTCTCTAAACTGCGACGGGCCTGTGTTTTGATTGTCTCATCGCGGCTCTCTAAAAGAGTATTTAATTCTATTAAACTAAAGCGCGGGCAAAGTAAAACCTGATCTAATAAGCCACAATTAGCTAAATCTAAGAAGCGTAAATCGCTTAATACAGAAAGATCAACTAACAATTCTTTTCTTTTAGGAGTTATCGATTTAAAATGGATAAAGGGAATAGTAAGATGAATGTCTTCTGCTGTTCGAAGGGCTATGACCATTCCAAGATAAGTTGTAGATAAGAAAATCACGTTTTTTATCAACAAAAGATTAGCCAAGCTAAAATCAGCAAGAAAACCTGCTTCAATTATTTGGAAAATAAAAAAAAGTGCTTCTCCCATTAAGTAGCCAGATAATAAGCCTATTAAGGCTAAATTAAAAGTTCTCAAATTCTGTTTTCTCAAAAGCCAATCCACTCCAATTAAACTTAGTCCAAATAAAATAGCTAAGAGTGTAGCGATTAAGCTAGCTGCCACAAAAATTTCGGTAGGAAAGGTTAATTTAGTATAAGCAATAGCTAAGAGAATGCAAAGAGAGATAAAAAGTAAACGCATGCACGCAAGAGGAGAGTTCATAAGAGAGAGTACCTATAGCTTAAATTTTCTTTTTAATAAATTTTATAAAAAATTTTTAAAAAAGTTAAGGACTATGACAAGATGCTTTGAGATAATAGTTAAAGAATTTATAAGTTATCAACTTAATTTTTGTCTATTATAATGATGAGCTAAAAATAGAGTTTTATACTTGTGAGTTAAAAGAACCCTCCTATAGACTGACGATGATTTCTGAAGCCTAAAGAATTAGCTTTTGAAAATAAATTTATATTTTAATGTGTAAGAAAATATAGAAACTCCACAAATTTTTAAAGAGAGTAAAAATGAAAAAATTCAGCCACCGCAATTTAATTTATTTGTCAGGATTTATTTGGATGATGATTGGCCTTCTCTTACTGCGCATGGGTTCTTCTTTACTTTGGAATGGCGGGCAGTCTTTGCCAGAAGAAAAATGGCAGTTTTTACCCTTAGCTACCTTTTTAGCTCCTTATATGGGCGGCATACAAATAGCGCTCATCTTTTTAGCCTTTGTAGGCCTATTTATAGGTTATTTTAAAGGAAAATTTGTATTGAGCAAATCGGCTCATCGCGTGGTTAATCGCATTAAAAGTTATCCCAATCCTACCTCGCTAGCTAACATCTATAGCCCAGGTTATTATGTTTTACTAACGATGATGATGTCTCTTGGAATGGTAATCAAATATCTCAATATTCCAAATGATATTCGCGGCTGCTTAGATATTGCCATTGGGCTAGCTTTATTGATCGGTTCATTGGTTTATTTTCGCTTAGCTAATAAGAACTTATCTTCTACTCACTCGTGAATTCTATAAATGCTAGACAAAATTACCCTTTTTATGTATAGTATTAGTTTGATAATTAACTTATATAAATATAGAAATTAAAGTAGGAATTATAATGTCTTTTAACTATTTAACTGAAATAATTTCTACTTATTTATTATTTGTTTGCTGTTTGTTTTTACTAGCAGGCAGTGTGGCTTTATCATTTAAAATGCGCTTTATACAGGTAAGATTATTAGCTGAACTTTTTAGGACTCTTAAAAGTTCAGTTTTAAAACGCCAGTCTAAAGAAAACGCTCAGCTTGTTTTACCCCATAAAGCTCTTTTGACGGCTATGTCAACTACACTTGGCATTAGCACAATTGTAGCGCCTGTCATTGCCATTTGTTTAGGAGGCCCCGGCGCGCTCATTGGATTTTTGTTAACAGCTTTTTTTGGTAGTGCTGCTACTTATACCGAGGTTAATCTATGCATTCAATACCGTAAAAAGTTACCCGATGGCAGAATTGAAGGCGGACCTATGTCTTACTTAAGTGTCCTTCTTTCGCCTGCTGTGGCTAAATATTATGCTTTTTTGGGCTTTGTCCTGATGATGGTCTGGTCCGGCGCCCAAGCTAATCAGATTGCGGCAATTTTAGATTCTCCTTTATTAGGGGCTTACCGCATTCCAACTTATTTATCGGGCTGTGCCATTGTCTTATTAGTATTAGGAACATTAGCTGGCGGGATTCAACGCTTGAGTGCTCTTTCATCTAAACTCGTGCCCCTTATGTTTATTCTGTATGTGAGCTCTAGTTTATTTATTCTATTTTTCAATGTCGAGCGGTTAGGAGATATTTTCTATGAAATACTCTATTCTGCCTTTTCTCCTCATGCCTTAATTAATGGAACAATCGTAGGCGGTATCGTCAATGCAATGCGCTGGGGTATTTTTAAAGGTGTTCAAGTGACAGAAGCTGGGGTAGGTACCCAAGCTATTCCCCATTCTCTTGCGGCTACGAATGACCCTAATTCCCAAGGAGTCTTAGCGATGTTTTCTACTTATACAGCAGGGCTCGTGGCCTTTCTATCGGGCTGTGTAGCGCTAGTAACGGGCACTTGGCAAAATCCCGATTTGCCGATCGGGATTAGCATGGTAGTGGCTTCTTATGAGCAGTATTTTTCTTTTTTCGGCATTGCCATTATTGCCATTAGTGCTTTTCTATTTGCTTTTGGTACGATTGTCGGCAACTGTTACAATGGCAGTTATCTCTTTAATTACATTAGCAAAGGAAGAGCCTTAAACTATTACTTTGCTCTGTCAAGCCTCATGATTTTCTTAGGATCGATTGGAGAGGTTACTTTAGTCTGGACTGTCGGCGATATTTTTCTAGCGTGTATTGTCATTCCCCATATGACAGCTTTACTTATTCATGTCTTTAAAAAATCTGAGAATACAGTCCTGCAATTGGAAGCAGAATCGGTCTATTAGAGATAGGAGCCATCTTTTAAGAGGCGTGTTGTAAAAAAGCTAGCTTAAGAGAGTTTTACTTATGATAAGGAGAACCGATAGAGATCTGGATAGCGCGATAGATTTGCTCGACTAGAATCAACCGAATGATTTGATGCGTAAAGGTCATGGGAGAAAAGCTAATCAGAGGATGGCTTTTTTTTAAGATGTCAGGCAGACCTTCTGCTCCTCCGATCACAAAAGTCAACCGCGCTCCATATTTAACTAAATTAGTTAAAAGAAAAGTAGAAAATTTTTCGCTACTCATTTGGCTGCCTAAAGCATCTAAGCAAAATAGCTGTTTCTCTTTTTGCACTAAACGCAAGAGGTCACTTTCTGTTTTGACAAAACAAAAAGTAAGCGTAGCTAAGGCTTGAAGACGCTTAACATAGTCAGCAATAGCTGTCTCTAACCAAGATTCATCTGTTTTACCCACTACAATAATTTTAATTTTATACATAATCTATAAAATAGAGAGCTTAAATTTTTTCAAAATCCTACAGATGATTAATTTTTCAAAGCACGGCTCATTGCTTTTTTATCCTCTCTTTCTTTCACTACTTCGCGCTTATCGCTAACCTTCTTACCTTTAGCAAGGGCAATTCTTATCTTAATACGCCCCTCTTTTAAATAAAGAGCAAGCGGGATAATCGCTAAACCTTTTTCTTGAAAAGCTTCTTTGAGCTTTTCAATTTCTCGCTTATGCATGAGCAATTTGCGATCGCACCTCTCTTCATGGTTGTGAATGTTGCCAAAGCGATAAGGAGAGATGTGACAGCCAACAAGCCACAATTCTGAACGCAAAATTTTTACATAGCTATCGGATAAGTTGCCTCCATGACTACGTAGCGATTTGATTTCTGTCCCTTGTAAAACAATGCCAGCTTCAAAAGTTTCTAGAATTTCATAATTAAAGGTTGCTTTGCGATTAGAGACGAGTTCATTATTTTTAGCATGCATGTTTTAATCCTGATTAAACTACTCCTATTTTACAAGATTGAGACAAAAAATTACAATATTGGACTTGACTTTGATCTTTGGCATCTCTTATGTTTAGTACTCTAGATAAGGATTAAGGAACGTTTCTATGAAGTTTATCATTTCTACGCAAGAATTCATTTATCTCATCTCAAAATGTCTAAATGTCGTTTCTTCCAAAACAACGATTCCCATTTTGTCTAATATTTTAATTGAAGCTGTCAATCATGAATTGATTTTAACAGCTACAGATCTAATGGTAGGCGTGCGTTGTTATACGGAAGCTAAAATCTTAGAAGAGGGAGCCACAACTGTTCCAGCTAGATTATTAGCGCAGCTTTTAAAAGAACTCACAGCTATTAATTTAGAAATGACGACAAATGCAAGTGAGATTACCGAGATTGTCGCTGACTCTTCGCGTTTTAAATTGAATGGCATGAATAAAAGTGAATTTCCCTCCTTACCTAGCGTAGCCGGAGCTACTCATTTTAAGATTAAACAAGCGGATCTCAAAGAGATGTTTTTTCGGACCTCTTTTGCTGTCTCGCGCGAAGATAATCGCTATGTCTTAACAGGAGTTTGCCTGCAAATTGCCGACAATGAAGCTATTTTTATTGGCACGGATGGCAAGCGCTTAGCGCGTACGACAATTAAAATCTCAATGGATCCTGCCTTTAAAGCAAATTTTATCATTCCTCTAAAAGCTGTGGAAGAGATTTTAAAAAATTTAGGGGAAGAGGGAGAAGCCACGGTCTTTTTGATGGAGGATAAGATTGCTGTAGAAGCCGGTAATATGATGATTATTACTAAATTACTAGCAGGAGAGTACCCAGATGTCAATCGCGTGATTCCAGAGAGCTCTGAAACATTAATTTCTTTGCATCGCGAAGAACTAATGACTCTGTTGCGCCAGGTTTCTCTTTTTATTTCCGATAGCACCTGTTCTGTGCGCTTTATGTTTAGCAATGGAGAGCTATTTTTAACAGCTAATACGATGGAGATAGGTGAGGGTAAAGTTTGCATGCCTGCCAATTACCAAGGACCTAAAATTGAAATTGCCTTTAATCCAGCCTTTTTTTTAGATGTTTTGCGTCATAGTAAAGGCAAAACTGTTAAAATAGGCATCATTGATCGCCATAATCCAGGTGTCATTACTTATAATGAAGAAGAAGCTAATGCTTCCTCTCTCAATCCTCCTCTTTTTGTTTTAATGCCTATGCGCCTCAATGAAGAATAGTTAAAACAAAGAATAGTTAACATGCGGTTACTCTCTCTTTTCTTAAAAAACTTTCGTTTATATGAGGAGAGTTTTTTTGAATTTGATGCCGGTGTCAACATTATTTATGGAGCCAATGCTTGTGGAAAAACAAGTTTATTAGAAGCTATCTATCTCTTAATTACAGGACGTTCTTTTAGGGGAGCCCAAACCGAAGAGCTGATTAAAGTAGGCAGCTTAGCTTTTTTCTTAGAAGCGCGTTTTATCAAAAATGAACTCGAACAAAATCTGAAAATATTTTGCAGCCCTACAGAAAAGCGCTTGACCTACAATAGTACTGTTTATCCCTCTTCAGCTGCATTGATGGGTACGTTAAAAGGCATTGTTTTATCTCCTGACGATGCAGGCTTAATTAAAGGAGCGCCAGCTTTGAGAAGGCGCTATCTCGATATGCAGATTGCTCAAATCAATCCTTTATATGTGCATTATCTTTCACGCTACATGAAAGCTATGAAACAACGCAATCAACTGCTGCGCTTAAAGCAAACAGAAGCAATCACCTGTTGGGAAAATGAGATGGCAGTAGCTGCGGCCTATATCACGGCACAACGTTTAGTAGCGGTAAAAGAGTTGCAGGTTAGCTGTCAGCATTTACATCGCATTTTAACTCAAGAAAAAACAGCTTTTACCTTAACTTATAAAACAACAGCTCCCTTGTTGGCTCAAGAAGAGATGCTACAACAGTATTATCTCAAACAATATGCTAGATTGCGTCCGCGCGAATTACAGTTTGGCATCACGTTAGTAGGTCCTCATAAGGATGATCTCGGCATTGAAATTGAGCAAAGAGAGGCTCGTTATTTCGCAAGTGAAGGTCAACAGCGCAGCGGGGCAGCTACGTTGCGCTTAGCTGAATGGGAAAGGGTAAAAGAGCAAGGCGAAGAGACGCCTCTCCTTTTAATTGACGATATGGGTATGGGACTCGATGAGCACAGAAAAAAGCGCTTATTGAGTCATATAGAAAAGATGGGTCAAGTCTTTTTAACAACTACCATGGCTCACTCCTTAAAAGGTCACATGATCGCTATTTAACCTTTTTTGTTGAGAATTTTTTCTTTCATCTCCTCTAATTTAGTTAATACAAAATGAGCGATCTGCATCATTTTATTCAACTCTTCAGTATAAGTTATCGGCAGCTGAAGCAGATTAACTGTTGTATCTGGAATAGAGTTTAATAACCATTTTTTGGATTGTCTACTAAGAGCTAATTTTTCAGGCTGATTAGCAAATTTTTTTTCTGCTTCATTAGCTACTCTTAGTACACTTTCACAAATATAATGATGAATTAGTTGGATTAAATAGTAGCGCCGCATTTTATTTTGATGAATTAAAATAACCCCTACCCCTAAGACTTTTTCTTTATCTTCACAATCTCTTAAATCTGGCATATCCTCTTCCAATTTGCTGATCTTTGCTAAAATTTCAGTCAGTATGATGCCCTCCTGATTAGCTTTAAGCGTCCATTTTAGGATGAGTTCATTAATTGCAGTTAACATAGAAAAGCTATCATAAGGATCACCACGATCTTGATAGATAGCACTGTCAAGTGCTTCAATAGGAGCAGAACAGTCAAGTTTAGTTAACCGGTTAGTCAAAGGAGAGAAAGAGTAAGAAGGAGTGATCATTTGCTGTAAATAACTTTTCAATAATTCAATAGGTATAGCTTCTCGTTGCTCTAAAGGAGAGTTTGAAGAAATAAGATAGAAATTAGAATCGGAAGGCAATGTAAAACAATGGGAGTTAATGTTCATCCGCTTTGTCCTTTTGATTAGTAGACCTCTGTTAAGACAGCTATCTTTAAATAGAAGATATAAGTTGCTTTACCGATAAAATAAAAAATAAATATTTACAAGCTAAAATCATAAGTAATTATTAATTAATGATTTAATGAATAAATTAAAATTAAAATTGTAATTCTTCAAGCGATAATTTATGATGCCGGGGATCAAATTAAGGGAGGATTAATGAGAAAGATTAATTTAGTGATGAGTTTACTTATCGGTATAAGCTGTTATACTTGTCTTCAAGCGGGTTCTTTAAATGAACAGCTTGATCAGTTCAAAGAGGAAGTCCATGCACTTAATCAAAACCTAAAAGAAAAGATCCATGGAGAAGAGTTAACAGATTTTCAAAAAAAGTTAGAGCAGTTAACAGATCACATCATCATTAAAGAAGAGATCAATCAAAAATTCATCCATACCGATTGTTTGACAGAGCATCAAAAAAGAAAAGTCTTAAAATTTTTAAACAAACTAAAGGTTAAAACAACTAAACAACTAAAATCTAAAAAAAAATAGTACTTTGTTAAAGCTAATAAAGAGGATTTAGATTAAAATTGTCATTAGCCTAAAGTAATAAGTTAGACTTTAGCGCAAAATAATGACATAAACTTAATTTAATAAAATAGTTAATAGGATATCTTATGAAAAAATTGTTTTTTTCGCTAACGACAGCAATCATGACATTAACAGCTTGTTCCTTAGCAGCAGCGTCTGATACTCAAAGGTTAGATGATTATACTTTTAATCAAGATCGGATGATCATTCACAATGCCGGCATCTACGTTGTTTCCTCTTTTGACAATGCAGACCATCTCTCCTGCTATAGCGGTGATGGACAACGTTTATGGAATACAAAATTCTCTGCTAAGATCATTTCATGGGATATCATGAACAATGCAGTGATTGTATTTTCAAAATCTCGTACAGGTCATGCAACTTACATTACCTGCATTGATAGTTTATCTGGAGAGCTAATCTGGCAAAAACCATAAGTATCAGTTAGCATGTTATGTGCAATCATCAAGGGACCATCTCAAGCTCAGATTGAGGTACAGCTAACTAAAGCTAGGTCCCTTGTTAATTTAGTCGAACTCCGTCTCGATCTGTTTGATGAGTGGAGTTTCGATTATTTAAAAAGTTTACAGCAAGCTTTTGCCTTAGACATGATTTTTACCTTGCGTAGCCAAGCTCAAGGTGGCCGTTTCAAAGGTTCTACTAAACAGCAGTTAGCTTTGCTTGTTGAATTAGCAGCCTTACAACCTACTTATTTAGATGTAGAATATCCTGTCTCTAAAGCAGTGATAAAAAAACTTACAGGCTCTTTTCCTGATGTTAAACTCATTCTATCGCATCACAATTTGATTGAAACTCCTTTAGACTTAAATGAATTAGCGCAAAAAATGCAGCAAATTCCTGCCTATTTTTACAAAATAGCTGTGATGGCCCTTAGTACTTTAGATGCCCTGCATCTAATTAATTGGCATTTGAGCACCTGTGCTAGCCCATTTAAAAATAGAATGATTATGATCAGCCTAGGCTTAGAAGGACAAGTCACGCGTATTTTAGCGCCTATTATAGGCAGTCCGCTAACGTATGGTACAGTAGAGGAAGAAGAGCTACTATCTGGCATGTTATCTATTACTCAATTAAAGCAGTGTTATCGTCATGAACAGTTAACCTCTAAGACAGCTGTGTTTGGCTTAATTGGCGATCCTATAACAGGCAGTATTAGTCAAGAGACACATAATGCCCTTTTCCAAACATTAGCACTCGATGCTGTTTATATAAAAATGCGCATTCAATGCGATGAGTTAGAACAATTTTTTACCCTTGTCAAAAGCTTGCCTCTAGCTATTAAGGGCTTAAGTGTGACGATGCCTCTAAAAGAGGCTGTCCTAGCCTATGTAGATGAGATAGAAGCGGCAAGTCTGCCTATACAAGCAATTAATACCCTTCATTTTGAAGATCGAAAAATAAAAGGCTACAATACAGATAGCTGGGGTGCTTTAAATGTGATGGAGAAGCATGGTGCTGTTAAAGATAAACAGCTGCTGTTAATCGGAGCAGGAGGCGTAGCTAAAGCGATAGCTCATGAGGCTGTCAAACGCGGAGCGCATGTTACGATTGCCAATCGCGATTTTAAAAAAGCCGAACTCCTTGCTAACTTAATAAAAGGAGTAGCTAGACAGTTAGAACTGTTAAAGGCATTTGATCCATATCAAATCCTAGTCAATTGTACACCTAGTGAACAACCTTGCCCACTAGATGCTCTCTCAGCCGATCATCTTTTAATGGAAACTAAAACCAAACCAAAACTAACCGCTTTTTTAAAAGAGGGTAGACAAAAAGGGTGTGAGCTTATCTTTGGCTATCAGCTATTTGTCGAACAGGCAGTCGGTCAATTTGCCATTTGGTTTAACCAGACTCTTTCTCCCTCGTTAGTACGAGAAATTTTAAGTGATCGCGCTTTAAAATGTTTAAAGTGTCCTAGTCTTTAACTTACTCCCGGCAGTAAGAATTTTCAAGAGTAGTGGTATTCCATCTCTTCATTTTTTTTAGGACCCATCACGCGCCACTTTAAGCCGATTCCATAATCATCAAAGTAAAGAGAGGCAAAGTAGGTATCCTCTTGGCAAAGATGTGCATCAATAGACTGTAAGGTTTGTTTACCAGAGGGCGTCAGATTAAAGAGAAAGACGGGATGGGCAGCTCCTCTTCGCAAATGTTCTAATGAAATGACTTTAGCTTGGCGGTTTAAAGTCCAGCGATAGACATTGCTAAAATTAATTTCATCCCGATCGAGAGGCTGCCAAATGCCTTTTTCTGTAAAGACTACAGTAGAAGCACTCTCTTTAGTGAGGAGAACTTCACCTTGTCCTTTTCTGATTGCTCCCTGTGAAGTCGCAGTTTTAATTTTAGCTGCAAAGGTCAACTTTGAAATCGTTAGCAATTTTTGCCAAAATTCCATGAGAATCGGCAAGGAATTTTCTAGAGAGACTGGGGGAAGCAAAACGTATTCTCTGACACTGTAATATTTTTTCTGTTCTTGAGCGGGCATTAAACTGTAGGCTTTTTTTAAAAGTTCTTCTAACTCATGGAGCAGGGGATAAGCTGGATTAAACTGATAAAGACGCGTTTTTCCTTCATAATAACTCGTTAAAATTCCTCCCTTTTCTAAACGGTCTAAAGCTTTTTGAAGAGGAGTTAAGGGTACTTTGAGCGTGCGCTGCACTTGAGCGCCATAGCAACGGCTATTGACAAATAGAAAAAGCAAAAGCCTTTGGATATTTTTATTGCCGCATAATCCCTGTAACATACTAATTATGACCTCTCTCTCTCTATTTTCTAATGCAAAGAGATGAAGATTAAACTATTTTTACTGTTTTAGTAAATAAGTATAACTTAATTAAAAAAATTTATTTACAATGAAAAATTAATAAGGTAAGAGAGCATAATGAATAAGCCTTCTGATAAGACAAAAGAGCTGTGTGAACAAGAGATGCTAGACGTATTTGAGGTAATTATCGATTTTTATAAACAGGGACCTAAAGGCAAATATGATCCCTATGATGAGTATATAGAAGCTTTAAGAGCTAAGTTTTATCAAAATTCAGCCTTAGCTAAATCCAACCTAATCAAAGGGTATGAAACTCTTTTGAATACCCTTAAAAATTAGATAGCATCCTAACTAATTTTTAACAAATGGTCATATTACGTAAGCCCATTTATTACGCGGTATTGTTCGTACAATTATTCCCTGATTATTTATATGTATAATGTATCCATGCAGTTTTGGATCCTCTTGTTGTTTGTTTAATCTAGCATAGAAACGAACAGTAGTCCGATGTGGCTGACGAACAGTAGGAGAAGTATAAGCTAGTCCTTTCGCAATGGTTCCTAACATCAGACCAGGAATTAACAAAATAGTTTTAGTAATAGTTTGCATCCATGTTCTATCTTCAATTTGGTAATCTCTATTATAATCTAATTTTTTTAATGCATGATTTGGTGAACTATAATAATATAACTCTACCACTCCTCCTTTAAAAAAATAACGCATGGGCTTAAAGCACCAGTTTCCAAAAGCCAGAGTATGAGCTGTAACCCGATTGGGTTTATTATAATTTTTATTAACTAACTTATAATTAAAAAACAAATTTACATGATTCAAAATAATAGCCTTTTTAATTTATAAAGCAATTATAACATAAATTAATGCTATTGAAAAAGATAAAATTTTATACCCATTTTACCTTTTTCAAATTAAACTCTAAATATTATGCTTTTTTCTCAGTAAGCTCAGCGGCTTCCCAAATGTCTATGTTTTCACCATTTTTTTGTTTTATTCCTATCAGCCTTTCAATACCTCTACTATTTTTTTGCATATCGCGTCTATCCTGATGCTTATTAAAATAAGGTAAGAAAGGAAGAGCTATTTGATGATCTTTGCGAATAGCG
Source organism: Parachlamydiaceae bacterium (assembly GCA_965200675.1). Lineage (GTDB taxonomy): Bacteria > Chlamydiota > Chlamydiia > Chlamydiales > Parachlamydiaceae > CBDAUP01. The sequence goes on from CBDAUP010000002.1 coordinate 1,366,000, forward strand.
GAGAAAGCATAAGATGCTCCTTTTGCGATTGTGCCTACTAAAAGACCAGGAACCAGTAAAATCATTTTAATTACTGTTTTTAGCCACGTTTTATCTGTTGGACGGTAATTTCTTTCATACCTAACTTCATTATCTCTTATTGTTACTTTACCTCCATCAAAAAAATAACGGACAGGGCTAAAACACCAGTTGCCAAACAATACAGGGATATCTTTTATGTCTTGGCGAAGACGATCTTCTACTTCATAATTAAAAAATAATTTTACATTATTTATTACAGGTGACATTGTTAACTCCTTGTTAAGCTTGAATCAATTTAATAAATAAATAGTAATTAAAAAATATTTATTTTGAATGAATAAATTATTAATTTTAAGTTAAGATAATTAACAGTAAAAGATTTAATTTTAGTCTTTATGTTGACGCTGTGTAAAGCTACGATAGGTATTTTGTAAAAGCATGGCAATGGTCATCGGGCCGACTCCGCCAGGTACGGGCGTAATCGCTACACATTTAGGAGCGACCTGTTCAAAATCAACATCTCCTACTAACTGAAAGCCGGTAGGAGTAGAAGAGTTGACAATTCTAGTAATGCCCACATCAATCACAACAGCGCCCTCTTTAACCATAGAGGCCTGAATGAGACGCGGCTGACCACTAGCAGCCACTAAAATATCCGCTGTTAGGCAAAGAGCGGATAGATGTTTAGTATGGCTATGGGCTAACGTCACAGTTGCATTGCCAAATGAAGTGTTTTGGACCAGCAAAGCAGCTAATGGCTTACCGACAATATTGCTACGTCCTAAAATAACGACCTGTTTGCCTTTAGTTTCTAGCGCATAGTTCTCTAGTAATGTCTGAATGCCAAGAGGTGTACAGGGTACAAAGCCATCCTGTTTACCAATTAAAAGCTTACCCATATTGAGTGGATGAAAACCGTCGATATCTTTATCAGGAGCAATAGCTTCGGCAATTTTAAAAGGATGAATGTGAGGAGGTAAAGGCAATTGCACTAGAATTCCATCGACTTCTGACGCTTCATTAAGCTGCCGAATGTAATTTAATAAGTTTTCTTCAGGTGTATCCAATGGAAGTGCAATTTTTTTGGAAATAATGCCTATTTGCTGGCAAGCTTGAATTTTTCTCTTAACGTAAACTTGAGAAGCTGGGTTTTCACCGACTATAATAACGGCTAAACAAGGCTTGATTTCGATAGAAGCAATCAGTTCTTGAAGATTAGCTTGAATTTGAGCAGCGATGAGTTGGCCATTGATGATCATGCAGTCTCACAGTCTCGCGGATTTAATTTTTTTATTATAGCAAAAGAAAAGGCTAAGAAGAAAGAAAAAATAAGGAAAATTAAAATAGGGCAAGTTAAAACAGTTTTTAATATAAAATTAAATTTTTGATTTGGTGATCAGACAAAAGAATGTAAAAAAAACAGTAAACTTTGTAGATTGATTTTAGTGTACGATGAGATCCACGTACGATGAGATCCACTAAGGAGGAAATGTGAATAAATTAAATTTAAAAAATCTCTCTTTAACTGCTATTTTTACTCTGGGTCTTGTAGCTAATGCTACAACGCTTTTTGCTCAAGAAACTTCAATTAGCAACCCTTCTCAAGAGTTGCCAATAGTAGAAGAATGTACGAAAGAACTGCTGTTAGCTTATTTTCCTGCTAACTATGTGACAGTGACTTTAAAAAAATTCAATGTGCCTGAGGAAAAATGGAAAGCTATTACATCTGAATTAACAATTAAAGATAAAACAGTGCTAAAAATGGTAGAGGATAAGGCAGCTAAACTAAATCCTAATCCCTTTAAAGATCGCGATCCAGCCCAACGACAAGTAGCTGTTAAACTTTTTAGAGATACGCTTTTTCAAGTTTTTAGCGATGTTTTAAAAAATCAGGGTGTGAATGATGACAAGCAAATTCAATCGATGTTAGATGATGTGCAACAACAGAAAGCACAAAATTTTAAACATTGCATGGAGCAGCATAAGACAACGATCAATGATACTGATCAAGATAATTCTCACTCTACTACTAATCAAGAGAGCAATTCAAAAGATACTAGCAAAAGCAATAATGCAGTCGATTGGAATGCCACCAATAAAAATTAATCTTTTTGTTAGTTAGATTAAGACAATTGCAATTGCCTTAATCTAACTAATAGAATAGGCCAATTATCTTCGTCTAAATTTATTTAGCAGAAGAGAAGGAAAGATAAACAGAAGAAAAGTATAAAGTAGAGTAAGTATAGGAATGAGAAATAGATTAATGTAAATCCAATAACCTGTAAAAATTTTTAGTGAAATAAAATGGGGTTGAATGAGTGCTAACCCTAACAATTGAACGCCATTGTTAACGATTGAAAAAAAAATAACCATGACGCAAAGAGTACTGAGATTATCACTAAAGAAATACAAACGTTTGTTATAAATCAATACAGTACTTAGTACATAGCAAAGAGCAAAAAAACCGATAGGGGTTTTAGAGCTAATCAAATCAATCAATAAGCCACATCCAAAAGAGAACCATAAGCAAGAAGAAAAGCTTCTTTGGTAATAAAGCAAGATGAGAAAAGGGCTAAAAAAAATAAGAGAAGAAAAAATAGATAAAAGAGGGCTAAATAGAGTAAAAAACAAGCCAATCAAGAAACTGCCAGTTAAACTTTTTTTGGCAATATTCAATAAGCACCTTTTGAGGATAGCATAGCAGGGATCGTCTGCAAAATCAATTTTATATCTAAACTGATCGATTGATTATCTACATACTCTTCATCTAGCTTGATACGCCTAGCATAGCTCGTATCACTGCGCCCAGAGACTTGCCAAAGACAGGTTAACCCTGGTCGAACAGATAATATTTTACTGCTTTTGAGATTATAGTATTGATCAACTTCTGCTTGAACCACAGGTCTTGGGCCTACTACACTTAAATCGCCGATTAACACATTCCAAAATTGAGGGAGTTCATCTAGGGAGGTTTTACGTAAAAAACGTCCAATAGATGTAATGCGAGGGTCATTTTTGAGTTTTCTCTTTTCTTCCCATTCTTGCTGCATCAGATGATTTTGTGTTAAAAGAGTTTCGAGGCGGACGTCAGCATCTTTGTACATTGTGCGAAATTTGTAACAATAAAAAGGTACACCCCCTCTACCTACTCTTTCATGGGCATATATAGTTTTTCCTTTGGATGTCACCCGAATGAGTAAAGCAATTAAAAAAAATAATGGCAAACCAACGCACAGGACAGCTAGACTAAAGAAAATATCAAAAGCACGCTTAATGGGAATGTGTCTAATCTTACATTCCCAATCCAGGGAGGAAGCTAAAGGTTGATTAATCTCTTCCATTAATTTTGTAATCCTTTAATTTTTTATTCACGATTGTTTTGTGTGTGACTTAAAATAGAGAGAAAAGTAGCGCATTTTGAGAATGAGCTACTTTAATCGATTAAATACACGGCTTATTTTATACAGAGGCTAGGTATAATTTACAAAAAAAAATTGTTTAAAATCAAAAAAAAAAGGCTTGCTAAAAATAAGCCAACTAAAGTTTTTTATCTAAAATAGTAACAAATTACTGAAAATATAGCTAAAACATCAAAAAAGGGTTGACACTTTTTAGCAATAGAAATTAACTTGTTGGCATAAACCTTACCACTTAAGAGGGGATATGAAAAACATTTTAGGTAAACTATCTACGTTATTAGTTACCGCAACGCTCGCCTTTACAAGCGATATTCAAGCAGATGCCTCCGTACAGTTCGGAGTAGGGTATCGAACCGATGAAATTAATTGGAAACTTGGTCTCCATGATACAGGCTTAGCTCATTCTGATTCAAAACTATGGTTTAAAGATTTAGAGATCTTTACTATAGGTGGCCGTATTAAGAGCAGTTTTGGCGACTGTGTCCATTATCGTATTGATGGACAATATGGCTGGGTATTAGACGGAGATGTGCGTGAATCGGATCATCTCTCTCTTGCTACGGATACAGCAGGCGTCTTTGCTACAATACATCCTGTTACTCATAATGATGTGCATCATAAATATGTGGCAGATTTTGCTGTAGCTGTAGGCTATCCTATCCAACAATGCTGGTTTCCTAGCATTCAGGTGAGTCCGCTGATTGGATTTGGCTATGATACACAGCGTTTGAGTTCAAAAAATCACAATACAATATTAGATAATTTGCCAGCTAATGTAGCAGCAGAATTTGGTATTGATGCTACTGGCAAAGCTAAGAGTAGTTTCCGTACAACTTGGTGGGGACCTTTCATTGGCTTAGATCTAGCGTTTTTTCATCAAGATTGCTGGAATTTATATGGTGAATTGGAATACCATTTTGTTAGACTAAAAAGAGACAGAAACTCTGACACAGGCGTCCTTTCTTTAGATAGACACCGTCGTAGCAAACGCGGCGATGGGATTGTAGCTAAGTTAGGTGCTGTTTATCACATTAATTGCGATTGGTTTATAGATGGTAATTTAGGTTACAAAACTTTTGTTTCCCATCATGGTCATGATCGCGTACATTGGAAATCTTTTACAATTATGGCTGATTTAGGTCGTATATTCTAGAATTTATTCTAAGAAGGATCTTAGAAAATATATCAATGTATTAATATGTTAATTTGTCAAAGAGCGCTATAGTTATAGCGCTCTTTTCGTTATGTCATTAGTGAAAGCTATAGTTATAGCGCTCTTTTCGTTATGTCATTAGTGAAAGCTATAGTTATAGCGCTTTTTTCGTTATGTCATCAGCGAAAGCTATAGTTATAGCGCTCTTTTTGTTAGTAGATCTGATGATTAGCTTTGGCGCTCTGTTATCAAATGAGCTAATTCTATTAATAAAGAGGGGTTACCAGGTAGATGATTTAATTTTTCCAAAGCTAGTTTAAGTAGATCTTGCACGATCTTATAAGATCCCTCTATTCCTACAAGTGTAGCATACGTCGTTTTAGAATTAGATAAATCCGACGAAACCTCTTTCCCATGTTTAACTTCACTCATGGTGACATCTAAGATATCATCGACAATCTGATAAGCTAATCCAAGTTTTAAGCTAAAATCTTTGAGGATTTGTAATGTAGGACTGTTAGCTTGCGCTACAATACCACCACACTGGACAGCAGCTTGGATCAAACAGCCTGTCTTATAATGATGTAAAATATTAAGACTTGGAAGATCGAGTGGCTGATTTTGCACTTCTATATCCATCATCTGGCCTCCAATCATCCCTTCTCCTCCAGCACAGCTTGAGATGAGCTGAATCAAGTCTAATTTTTGTTCTGCATTCAGATAAGGAGCTTGTGTTAATAAGCGGAAAGCATCTGTCAATAAAAAATCTCCAACTAAAACAGCATAGCCTTCGGAATAGACTTTATGAAGAGTCGGTTGACCCCGTCTGAAATCGTCATCATCCATACAAGGCAGGTCATCGTGAATCAAAGAATAGGTATGAATCATTTCGATCACACAAGCTGGCGTAAGTGCAGCTTCTAAGTTGCCGCCTAAGCATTCACAAGTTGCTAAGGTAAATAGGGGACGCAAGCGCTTGCCGCCATTTAATAGAGAATAGCGGGCCGCTTCAAAAAGCTGACTAAATTTTCCTTTTTTAGCTGGTACGAGTTTTGCTAACTCTTTCTCTATTTTCTGTTGGTTAGTTGTAAGATAAGCAGAAAAATTTGTAGAAGGAGAGCTAGAACGAGATTGGATCATATTGAATGAGTGCTCCTAAATTAATCCATTTATCTTTAAATTAATTAGTCATAGAGGCCATTGTTAAGAGAGATTGCGTAGAGGCTTGTCCAATATTAATGTAATCAAACCCTTGGGCTGTCATCTCTTGTGCTGAATACTGATTGCGACCATCAAAAAACGCACGTCCTCTCATATTAGCTAAAATCGCTGAAAAGTTGAGGTAGCGGAATTGTCTCCACTCAGTCACTAAGACTAAGGCATCTGCTTGCCAAGCTACTTCTAACTCATCTGTACACCAAGTAATGAATAGCGTAGATCCTAAATATTTCTTGGCATTTTCCATAGCAATCGGGTCATAAACGCGTAGCTGACAGCCTGCTTGAAGTAGATCATCGATTAAAGTTAAGGAAGCAGCCTCACGCATATCATCTGTATCCGGCTTAAAAGAGAGGCCCAATAGGCCAATTGTCTTGCCCTCTAAACTTCTATCTAACCTATCAAATGAAGAGAAATAAGTCTTAATTTTTTTACTTAAAATCTTTTTTTGTTTTGTATTGACCTGATCGACTGCTTCGATAATCGACAAAGGATGGCCCATTTGCCGTCCCGTAGCTTGTAAAGCTTTTAAGTCTTTGGGAAAACAGGAGCCTCCAAAGCCAGCACCTGCATAGAGAAAACTGTAGCCAATGCGTTTATCAGAACCTATTGCTAACCTGACTTCATTGATATCAGCGCCGGTCAGTTCGCATAAGCCCGCTAGCTCATTCATAAAAGAGATGCGTGTGGCTAACATGGCGTTAGCCGCATATTTTGCCATCTCAGCTGAAGCATTATCCATTTCTAAAATTCTATCGTGGCTCAACATAAAAGGCGCATAAATTTTTCTCATGGTGATGAGAGGTTTTTCACTTGCCGCACCTAAAATCACGCGATCGGGCTTCATGAAGTCATTAACTGCATTGCCTTCTTTCAAAAATTCAGGATTAGAGACGAGATCAAATTCGCAAGAGACAGCGCGTTCTGTTAACTTAGCTAAGATAAGCTGCTTGACCTGTGCAGAGGTCCCAACGGGGACAGTCGATTTGAGAACGATGATATGATAATCCTGTATCTGCTGGGCTAGGGCATTAGCTACTTCATAGATATAGTGTAAATTAGCTTGGCCATTGGGTGAGACTGGCGTGTCAACACAGACGAAACAAACAGTAGCAGAAGCTAAATGAGGGGCTAACTCAGTAGAAAATTTTAGACGCTGCGAGTGCAAGTTAGTTTTGACAATTTCTTCTAAACCAGGTTCATAGATAGGCAAAATGCCTTGCTTAAGCTTTTCAATTTTTTCTCGATTGATATCGACACAGGTTACAGAGTGTCCTACAGCTGCTAAGCAGGCGCCTGTCACAAGACCTACATAGCCTGCTCCAATTACTAATAAATCCATATAAGCCATAAGTGATAGAGTTAAAGAGGGGGATTATACAAGAATTATTTGCTAACCTGCAAGTAAAGAGATCAAGCGGATTAATTAAACTGAACTATTTCTCTTTAGGGGCATGGAATGAACTTGATACAAGAGTAGCGCGCATTGCTAAAAAAAGAGGAAATTCAGCGCGACTAGAATTTTCCATTTTAGCATTTTTTCCTGCGCTGACTTTATCTGAACACCACTCCTCCATCCTATCTAGCATAAAACCAGCTTGACTTAGCCAATTGATATAAGAGGAGAGAGGATGATGAAAAGAGAGAGTCTCTTGCGAGAGAGCACCTTTGCCAGGATGGGTGCGAATGGGAATTTTTAAAGAGGAAAGATACTGGTCTAACCGCCGGTATTGAATTTTTTTTGATTCATCTACCTGCCAAGAGGATTGGCGAGGAATGCGAAAACAGGGATGGTTGAGTACTATAATGAATTTCCCCCCTAACTGCAGATGCTTAGCCGCTTGCTGAAAGACTAACGCCGGCTTTTCAATATTTTGGAGAGCTAAAATGAGAGTAGCATGAGAAAAATCTCTTTTGGCTATTTTCAAAGGCTGTGTTACATCAGCTAAGTGATAATGCTGAGAAGCGCAATCTTGCTGTTGTTGTCCTTTTTGCAAAAGAGAGGGAGCTGCATCGACGCCCATGTAATACACCCCTTGAGTAGCACTTTCTTTAGTTAAATAATGGGCTAAGATACCTGTACCACAAGCTAAATCTAAGATAGAGAGGGGAGACTCTAATAATCTCAAAACACCTGGCATGATGATCTGCCGATGGTAATAATGCCCTTCAGCGCCTACACTATTTTGATACCATTGGTGACTCTCTTCCCAAGAAGTATGAGTGAGAGAAGTAGGCGTAAGAGAAGTTGGAGTAAGAGAAGTATTAGCAGCAGTTTTGGATTGAAAACTTTTGCCTCTTCCATTTTGTTTAATTTTTTTGAAAAAGGGATCAGGTTTTTTTTGCATAAAATTAAGTCCTAAAAATTTCTACTGATTATAAAGAGAAGAGGGATAATTGACACTTAAAAGAATTTAATCTACGTTAAAAATTAGCCTTAAGAAGTAAAAATTAGGAGAAATAATTGATGAAAGATCTTCTACAGTTACAGTCTATTTTAGCTGATACCTATCAATCGCTTATCACTTTACAAAAGCTAGGTATGACCCCGCTTTCTGCTAAAGAATTAAAGGCTACGACTGCTACTTTAAAAGAAGCTAGTCAATTTTTAGAAGAAGTGACGACGGATAAAGAGGGGAGTATAAAGTTATTTTCTGCTGAACAAAAGAGTATTAAAAAAATTCTCAAAAATATCGTCCTGTTTAAACAAACAACTCTCTATCTAATTAAAGAGAAAAAAATAACGCGCTCGGATCAAAATTTAATTAAAGTAGTCGAACAGCTTCAGTTAAAATTAAAAGAATTAAGTCTTAGTAAAATAGTAAAACATCCAAGTCGATCTACAAAATCAAAATTGCTTTCTTTTGCTCCTTCATGTAAGCTTAAAAAAGCTCCTCTTAATAAAGCTGTCAATCATCCTATTCAATTAAGAGGAAAAATTAATAAACAAGATCTCAATCAAAATCTTTCAGCGGTCGATCAGAAACTAGAACTTTTTCAACATGAATTGAGCTTTAAAAATAAAATTCCGGCTATTCATTATAAAAGATTAACAGCTATTGTAAAAAAGGCTGATAAAGCTTTAGTAAAGAGTTTAAATTTTGATCAAACTCTAGCTATTAAGTTATTAACTCATAACGCTCAAAAAGTGATGACTAGAATCTTAAAAGAGATCGCTTTTATTCAAAACAGGCTCGATGTCCAGATTAGGACAGGTACTGCACAAAGTTTAGCTAGTCTCTTCAATCAGACTTTAGATGATTTAAAAATGCGTCTTTTAGTTTTAAAAAATTTGCGTTTAGGCAAACAAGTAGCGGCCACTGAGCATGAAACCCATTCTGGTAAAAAATAATTCCTCTCTTATAAATTATTTATATCCTAAATTAAAATATTAATCAAAAATTAATATAATTTGTTTATATCTTTATTATTTTTTAATGAAATTATTATATATTTATAATATTATTTATTAATTTTTTTAGTCAAAAATAATTTAAGATAAAAGGAAGATAATCTATGAGTAACCCTGTAGGAACTGAAAACGTTTTTAATCATTTAATGAGCCATAGCATACAATGTAGTGAGAAAGAAGATCACCTATCTAGAATAGCTTCTACTCTAACGACAGTACCGGTAGAATTAGCAACTAGTTTGCAGAATTTGATTTTCTTACCTTTTAAAGTTGTAGGTATGGTAGCCCATGGTCCTCTATTAATAACAAAAAATATCGTTAAGTTTACAGTATCTCAAAAGTCTCATGATAAAATACATGAGTATGATAAAGATTTACCAGGTCTAAAAAGTTGCGCTATGACAGCTTATAAAGTAGTTGGTTTTATATTAGGAGCTTGCTCTACTTTAACAATCGGCTTAGTCAATACAAAGCTCAATACCACTATTCATGAAAAATTAGCTTTACTCAATCAAACAGACTTCTATCAAGCAGCTGTAAATGAAGGAGAAGCAATTACAAAGTACCCTAGTTGTAAAGAATACAATGAAAATTTTAAAAACGTATTAGCTGAAATAGATGACAAGTATAATAAATTAACAGAATTTACTAATAAGTTAGAAGCTGAGAGAAATGATTTAATTAAAAAAATAGAGGAGGTAACAAGAGGCATACCAGAAGTTACAGAGGAAATGAAACAGGATCAACAGAAAAACGAACAATTAAATAAGTAAATTGCTGCCTTAACAGCTACAGGAATAGAAGCAATCAAAACATAAAAAGAGGAAGAAAAAGAAAGGTTGCAAAACCTACAAGTGAGCGGTAAAATCAAATTGAAGATCTTAATCCCTATAAATCCAATGCGCAAATAAAAATAAAAAAACAGTTGGGAATAATAGAATCATTTAAAAAACGCCTAGCTAGGATCCAAAAAAAATAAAATTAATTAAAGTGTTTTATAAAACAGTTGTTAATGTTTTATTTCACTAGCTTAAATTTTAAGATAAAAAGATAAAAAGATGAATGAGCAAGCTGAATACCATGCGATCTTTATGCAACGTGCGATTGCCCTTAGTGCTAAGGCCTCTCTGGAAGAAAAAAGTGGAGGAGCTTTTGGAGCAGTCGTTGTCAAAGAGGGTAAAATCATTGGCGAGGGCTATAACCAGGTGATCACGCGGCACGATCCTACGTGGCATGCTGAGATGCATGCTATTAGAGAAGCGTGTCGTTATTTAAAAACTCCGCATTTGACAGATTGCGATTTGTATACAAGTGCCGAGTGCTGCCCAATGTGTTTAAGTGCAGCTTATTGGGCCCATATCAGGTCTATTTTCTTTGCTTCGACCATTGCCGATTCGTTAGAATATGGCCGTTTTGAGGATGGAGATTTTTTAGCAGAAATTCGCAAAGAGCCTCATCAAAGAAGAATAACTAGTCAGCAATTGCATAGAGAAGAAGCCCTCGTCATATGGCAAAAATATCGCGACCTACCAGAACGTCAGCATTATTAAAGTAGGCTTATTTTGCTAACTGACAGGACCTAGATTAAATCACGGAATCACATCGATGGAAATAGTTAGGCAAAGTCCCATGATTACAACAAGGGAGTAGACAAACATTTGCTTAGCCCAACGCGCATCCCAGAGCTGATCATTGGCTTTAGCTAAGCCTTTCATACCAAGTCCTAACCATAAAATACTGAGTAAAGTTGCCGTTACGAGGTATAATAGTCCCATGTAACCTGTTAGAGTTAACAATAGAGTGCTGACCATAAAAGCTAAAATGTAGAATAACATGTGGAGCTTAGTGGCATAAATGCCATTTGTTAAGGGCAAAACGGGAATGGAAGCTGCTCGATACTCCTCCAATCGATAAATGGCAATCGCAAAAAAATGGGGCATTTGCCATAAGACTAGAATAATAAAGAGTAAACCAGCGCCTATATCTAAGCGGTTGCTGACACTGCAATAGCCAACTACCGGTGGTACAGCTCCGGCAATACTACCCACCAGTGTTCCATAAAAAGAGCGATATTTCCAAAAAGCATAGAGCACGAGATACACAAAAAAGCCGCTAAAAGCAATTACGACAGTTAGTAAGTTGGTATAAAGGGCTAAGAGGCTGATGCCTATCAAACCTAAAAGAGCGCCAAAGGTCAAAGCATAAGGAATAGAGATGCTACCTGTGACAAAAGGGCGCTTTTTAGTACGTGCCATCTTGCTATCCATCACGCGATCGATGTAATTATTAAAGACGCCCGCTGAGGCAATCACAAAACCTAAACCCAAAAGAGTCACTAAAAAAAGCCAATAATTGAGTTGACCTTTAGAAGCTAGCGCAAAACCTGCCGCAGTCGTTACAATATTGCCCATGATAATACCGGGCTTAGTCAACATGTAATAGGTCTTCATGCTACTTTTTTTCCTTTTAATAGCTTGAGTTGCAACGCTTTATTCATGAAGCATGCTATTCATCATGCGTCCATTTAAGTTATAGATAATCCATAAAGAACCTAGGACTAAAATAAGCACGACAGAGACCATAAAGAGAAAAGCAAGAAAATTCCAACGCGGTTTAGCTTCATCTCCTAAGTGTAGAAAACAGAGAAGCTGAATGATGACTTGTACAAGGCTTAAGCCGGCAACCACTAAATTAAGCGTCCAACCAGTCAAGAAATGGGTCTTCACTAATCCATAAGTTAACAAAGTTAACATTAGCGAAGCACTAAAGCCCACTAAATAAGAGGTCAGGGTGCCTTGCTGTTTGGTAGGATCAAAAGAGGGTTGATGAAGAGAATGTTGATGAGTATCCGTATTAGTCTCTAAATTAACCCCTGGCAACTCATTATCTAACATACTATTGTGCTCCCATTAAATAGACAAAAGCGAAAATGAAAATCCAGATCACATCTAAAAAGTGCCAAAATAGGCCAAAACAGGTCAAACGCCGCAGAGTCGGTAAGCTTAATCCTTTACGGCTCACGTGAAATAGCATGACTAAGGCCCAAAATAAGCCGCAAGTAATGTGTAAGCCATGGGCCCCGACTAAAGTAAAGAAAGCAGATAAAAAAGCACTGCGCCGCCAGGTATTTCCTTCTAAGATTAGCTGATGAAATTCTGTTAATTCTAAAAAAAGAAAGGCTGCTCCTAGTAAGATGGTTAGGCTTAAACCAACTAGAACTAGCTTTTTCTTTTGTTGATGAGCAGCTAATAAAGTCAAGCCACAACTAAAACTGCTGACTAATAATAGGAGAGTTTCCGTCAATGCAGAGGGTAGACTAAACAGCTCTTTAGCCGAAGGGCCGCCAAAGGTATTGAGATGAAGAACGGCATAGGTAGCAAATAGGGTAGCAAATAGTACGCAGTCCGTCATCACATAGAGCCAGAAGCCAAATAGGGTGCGCTCATAGGCCTGTCGCTCAAGGATGAGATGATCATCCTTTACATGAGGCTGTTGAGCTAAAATAGGAAGGGAAGTCATGCAGGTTTTTGCCTCTTTGCTATTTCTTGTTCAATCTGTTCAACTTCAGCTGCTGGCACATAGTAATCGGTATGATCATCCGATAAGCGGATGATCAGACAGGTGATGATGCCTAGTAAGGTCAACATAGCCAGCCACCACATGTACCAAATTAAGGCAAAACCAAGCACGAGACTAAAAGCTCCAATGTAAAGGCCCATCGGTGTATTTTTTGGCATATGGATATCCTGGTAAATAGGTTTAATCGAAGGATCAACCGGAGAAGGATGAGCCTTCATTGCCCAAAAGGGATCGATTTCATGCACTTCGGGAATAAAAGCAAAATTGTAAAAGGGCGGAGGTGAGGGAACAGCCCATTCCAGCGTGCGTGCATTCCAAGGATCTCCAAGGACTCGATTCTTCTGACGCTGTAAAACGCCAAAAATGACTTGCAAAGTCTGTAATAAGCCTCCACTGATGATCAATAAAATGCCAACACCGGCTAAGATAAAAAGAGGCTGCCAGCCCGTGGCTTCTTCATAGTGATCTAAGCGACGCGTAGCGCCCATCAGACCTAAAGCATAAAGAGGCATAAAAGCGACAAAAAAGCCCACAATCCAGAGCCAAAAAGCATACTTACCTAAGGTTTCATTTAATCTAAAGCCTAAAAATTTGGGAAACCAGTAGAAAAGGCCCGAGAAAAATCCAAAGAGAACGCCGCCAATCACCATCGAATGAAAGTGCGCAATTAGAAACAAACTATTGTGCAATTGAAAATCAGCGCCTGGCACAGAGAGTAAAATTCCCGTCATACCGCCTGATGTAAAAATGGCGATAAAACCCAAAAACCAGAGCATAGGCACGGAGAAATGCACGCGCCCTCTATACATGGTAAATAGCCAATTAAAAATTTTAACTCCCGTCGGGATAGCAATTAGCATAGTCATAATGCCAAAGAAGGCATTGACATTGGCATCAGCTCCCATCGTAAAAAAGTGATGCAACCAGACGATGAAAGAGAGAAAAGTAATAAATCCTAAAGCCCAAATCATCGACGTGTAACCAAATAGCCTTTTTTGCGAGAAAGTAGCTACGACTTCAGAAAAGATGCCAAATGTAGGCAGTACGAGAATGTACACCTCGGGATGACCCCAGGCCCAAATGAGATTGACATACATCATCGGATTGCCACCAAAATCAGGCGTAAAAAAATGCATGCCAAGATAGCGGTCTAGTGAAAGCAGAGCTAAAGTAACTGTTAAAATGGGAAAGGCAAAGATGACGAGAATCATGGCATTGAGCGCACTCCAAGTAAAAAGAGGCATTTTCATCAGGGTCATACCAGGACAACGCATCTTGAGAATCGTCACTAAGAAATTGATACCCGATAATAAACTGCCAAGACCCGATAGCTGTACACTCCAGATCCAATAATCGACTCCAACCCCTGGGCTATACTCTTGACTTGATAAAGGAGGATAAGCTAACCAACCCGTTTCCGAAAATTTGCCTACCATTAAAGAGATATTGACTAAGGCTGCCCCTACGACAAACAGCCAAAAACTAACAGAATTTAGAAAAGGAAAAGCGACATCGCGTGCTCCAATTTGCAAAGGAATGAGTAGATTTAACGTGCCAAATACGACGCCCATGCCTACAAAAAAGATCATGGTCGTGCCATGGGCCGAAAAGATTTGCTGAAAGTGAGGAGAGGTCAGATAACCTGTCGATTCGCCGACAGAGAGAATCTGTTGCGTGCGAATCATCGAGGCATCGACTAGGCCTTTAAATAGCATCAAGGTAGCCATGATAATGTACATCATGCCTATTTTTTTAGGATCGAGTGAGGTTAACCACTCTTGCCACAGCCATGTCCAACGATGATAGTAAAAAAGTAGGAAAGTGACAATCATACCGCCTAAAGCTACACTTAAGCCAGCCCCATTTTCGATGGGATCATGCTTAAAAGCCTCAAGTGTTAATCTACCAAAAATATCGTGCATAAAAATAACCAAAAAAATTTAAGGAGTCGAATCGACTAATTTTCTGACAATCTTTTTCATCGGCGCGTCCGGCATCATGTATTTCATGAGAATATGGTGATAGAGATTGTCTTGATCGAGTTTATAAAGAGAAACAGGTTGGTATTCGCTAGGCAGGGCTAGGTGATAATACTCATTCATATCTAATTTTTGAGAACTTTGTTGAGCGGCTTTAATCCAGTTGTCAAACTCTTCAAGGGTTGAGGACTTAGCAATAAAATTCATGCCTGCAAAACCATGACCACTTACATTAGCCGAGGAGCCTCTAAATTCGCCTGTTTGATGAGCGACAAGATGCAGCTTTGTGTTCATACCGGGCATCGCATAAATCTGACCCCCTAATTGCGGAATCCAAAAAGAATTCATCGGGGCATCAGCTGTAATATCAAAATGCAAGGGAGTTTGTTCGGGAAACTGAAAGAGGTTGACACTTGCAATTTGATAATCGGGATAGATGAATAACCATTTCCATTGGAGAGCAACAACCTGAATTTTAAGGGGTTTAATACTAGATTCTAAAGGCTTATAGGGATCTAACTCATGGGTGCTTTTCCATGTAACTATAGATAGAATTAGAATGATTAAACAAGGAAAGCCCCACCAGATCGATTCAGCTAAAAAATCATAATCCCACTCAGGCTCATAATCTGCATTTTTATTGCTCACGCGATATTTTAAGCAAATGGCAAAAGTCAATAGAAAAACCGGCACGACGATGATTAACATGAGAAGCGTAGAGATATAGATGAGATCGCGCTCTTTTAAAGCAATCAATCCTTTGGGATCTAGGACAGCGCTATTGAGCATATAGGGATAGAGAAAGATGGCCAGCAGGATAGCCAAAGAGCTTAAGAATATAAAAACAAGTTTATTTTTGAATCTCATTAGGATGCCTTTATTCTAAACTCTCTTTAGATAGCTTAGAAAGCCTGAATTGTAAAGTTAAGCAAAACTAAAAATATTCTTATACAAACTGAAAGAGATCTTGTCTAGCTAAAATAAAAATATTTTTATATAAGATTGAACGTTAACCTAAACATTAAATTTTTAATATTATAATAAATAAATTTTTATTAAATTATTATTATTTAAATAATAGAAAACCTGATATTGTTTACTAATGTTTGTTTTTTAATATTTAAAGAAAGGATTTTATGAATATTACAAATAATAATTTATCTTCTTCTCACAACTCAACCTCTTTTGGAAGTGTAAGAGTTGTAGGTGAAAAGAGAAAAGAGAGGACAAATACAAGGCAAAAAACTTATGTTAGAGGAATACGTACCCTTACAGATTTACAGGCTTTGTGTCCTGTTGATATTAGTACTGTAAAAGAGTTGACTATTAGGAAGAATATAGGAGGTCTAAAACCGGGTCATTATGCAATAGTAGAAGGAAAACTCCTTTTCCAATCTGTAGAAGAAACAATGACACTAGTTAGTGATAAGAAATTTCTTTCTCAATCTTCTCCTGCTCTTTCTTCTCCTAGTAAACCTAATGCTAAAGAGGTTTTTGAGAATCAATGTAAAAATAAAGAAAATAAAGCTCCTGAAGAAAATAAAGCTATTAAAAGAAAAAGAGAGGAATTGACCTGTTCAAATCCTGAAAAAAATCAAGAATCAAAAAAAATTAAAAAAATTCCTCTTGCAGAAGTACAAGTAAAATCAAAATCGGAAAAAAAATCGCAGGTTCGTACAAGAGCCGTTTATCACTATTGGACTAGCGAACAAACACAAGCCCTGATGGAATTATATAATGTCAATAAAGTAGCTCCTGATTGGGAAAGGATTAGTAAAAAATTAAATATGAAATGTGAGACTGAAATTAGCTCAAGAAAGTGTAGAGACAAAGTACGCAATACGCTTAATGCACAAAATGCTAAACCAGATTAGTTTAAGTGACATAAGCTCATTAATTTTTGTCGTTGGATCTCCCTATTAACAGGGGAATAAGGCAGTTTTATAGGATGGTCCCAAACGGTGTGAGGCCAGGCGGGATCATTTTCATAACGTGCAATGAGGTGAATATGAAGCTGAGGCGTTTTATTGCCGATGGCAGCTACATTGAGCTGAGTGGGCTTAAATTCTTGCCATAGCATTGTCTGAATAAAGTTCAGTTCTATGGTTAACTGAATCTGATCGGAAGCTGATACATCGATGAGACGCATTAGAGAGGAACGTCTCGGGACTAAAATAAGCCAAGGGTAGTATTGTTCATCCTCTAATAAAACTCGGCATAGAGGTAAATCAGCAATGAAGATTTTAGGGACTAAGTTAGGATGGAGAGTGAAACTCATTGCTTAACCTTTCAATAAAATAGGTGGGAAAATCAGTTAAAGGAAGATCATCTAATAGAGCAGTTAAGCTTAGCTGATTGATGCGTCCTCCCATAATGCCCTCTTGCACAATTAGGGCTGAAGCAAGTCCAGCTTTGTTAGCTCCTCTAATATCTGTTTCCGGCGTGTCGCCTACCATTAAGATTTCGCTAGGATCATAAAGATCGTAGCTTTGAAAATGCTGAAGTGC
Organism: Parachlamydiaceae bacterium; assembly: GCA_965200675.1. Taxonomy (GTDB): domain Bacteria; phylum Chlamydiota; class Chlamydiia; order Chlamydiales; family Parachlamydiaceae; genus CBDAUP01. The sequence continues at coordinate 1,383,288 of CBDAUP010000002.1, forward strand.
TGCTTGGTAAGCTGGTAAGTAAGGCTTGCCAATATAAAAAACTTCTCCACCCAGTTCTTCGTAAATTTTAGCAATGCTACCCTGACGCACGACTGCCCGTAAGGGGCTTCCCTCATGGGCAAAATAGTCGGGATTAGCACAGAGCATAGGCAAGTGATAAGGTACAAGCTTTTTAACCTGCTCATAAAATAAACTAGGATCGACTTGATCTTGACCCTTAAGATGCGGAATAGAGATGTAGATAAAATCCGCTTCTTCAAGATGAAAAGTTTCTTGGTAAGTTGTTTGTTCAAAGATAGCTTGATGAGCAAAAAATTTGGGATGATCATTTCCAAATACCCAAAATTTTTGATGAGGCGTGGGAAAAGGAGCTTTTTTATTTAAAAAGAGCGCGCGCGTGATTTCACCTGAAGTCATTAAAAAATGAAAGTGTTGACTGGGCTTCAAACCATGCTGATAAAATTTAGCTGCTTCATAGCTAGCTAAATGAGTAGAATTGGACAAAATACCGACAATTTTGCCTTGAGCAACGAGGGCCGCCATGGCTTCTGCCGCTTGCGGAATAACGCCTAACGCATTTCCATTCCAAAATACGCCGTAAGCATCTAATAAAATGCCGCGATAGGCTTGAGCTAATTGAATAATCCCTGGTAAGATTTCTGTTTTGCTTAACATAAGTGACTTACCTCAAAATTTTCTTCGTAATTTTAAAAAAATTTTATCAGGTAATGAAGAAAATAAGCAAGCTTAGTTTAGAAAAAAGAGTATAAGTAGTCTATTAGTTGGTTTATTTTTGTTAGAATTAAAATAAAATAGAGAAAAAGATGATAAAAAAAATACCGGTTGGTATTTTAGGGGCTACAGGAACGGTAGGTCAGAAATTTGTAGAACTATTGACAGATCATCCATGGTTCGAGATTGTAGCTGTAGCGGCATCCGAGCGCTTAACTACAAGAAAATATGGAGAAAGCGTCAATTGGCTTATGCCAACGCCTCTAGCTAAAAAAGTAGCGGATTTACCCCTTATCGCTTGCGAACCTAATTTGCCCTGTTTCTTAGTCTTTTCTAGCTTACCGACATCCATAGCTCAAGAGACAGAAAAGAAATTTGCAGCAGCTGGCTATTGCGTGATTTCCAATGCTAGTGCCCATCGTTTAGCAGCTGATGTGCCGCTACTCATTCCCGAAGTTAATCCCGAGCATTTGAAGTTGTTGAGCAATCAACAATTTGGTAAAGGAGCTTTAATCACAAATCCCAACTGTTCTGTCATCGGTATGGTCTTAGCTCTTAAACCTCTATTGGATAAATGGGGGATTGAGGAGGTCAAAGTAGTGACTTTACAAGCTTTATCAGGAGCAGGTTATCCGGGGATAGCCAGTTTAGACAGTCTCGATAATGTGATTCCATTCATTGAAGGGGAAGAAAATAAGATAGAAACCGAGCCACTTAAAATCATGGGAAGTTATCAAAAAGGGAAGGATCAAAAAGGGAATGATCAGAAGAGCAAGATCATTCCCTATTCCATGCGCTTAAGTGCGCAGTGCTTGCGCGTAGCCGTAACGGAGGGGCATTTAGCCTGTCTTTCGGTTAAATTTACCCAAAAACCCTCTCTAGAGGAGATCATCCAAGCTTGGCAACAGTTCAAAGGCGAGCCGCAACAGCTACAATTACCTTCTGCTCCTCAGCAGCCTCTAATTTATTTGGCTAATGAAACATACCCTCAGCCAAAATTGCACCGTCTGTTGGAAAAGGGGATGGCAGTGACTATCGGACGTCTACAAGCCTGCCCTGTGTTAGATTGCAAATTTGTCATCTTATCGCATAATACCATTCGTGGAGCAGCAGGCGGTGCGATTTTAAATGCGGAGCTCCTATTAAAAAAAGGGTATTTTGATGCTACTATTAAAGATCTCAAAAATTGAAGTGATCAAAAAATGTACATTCAACACTTAATCCTCTACCCTTATCAAGTTTCGCTTAAAACAGGGATTTTAAAGAAAGATAGCAGAGTCGGCGCTTTGCTTTGTATAACCAATGAAAAAGGAGAACAAAGTTGGGCAGAGGTGGCGCCGCTACCAGGAAGAAGTCAAGAAACACTAGCAGACACATATCGTCAATTGGATCAGAAAAAGCTATCTATACTAAGCAAAGAGTGGAACTGTTCTAATTGGCTAAGCCATTTAGAGCAGTTACACCTCTTACCTGCTTTGAGCTTTGGTTTAGAATCTGCACTACTCAATCTCCTTTTATTCTTACCTGCTTGTACTCAACCTATCAGTGCTCTTTTAATGGGTACAGTACCTGAGATTTTGGCTCAAGCAGACGTTAAGCTGCAAGAGGGCTACACTTCAGCTAAACTTAAAGTCAATCAATTGAGTTTTGAAGAAGCTTGGGAACTCATTGATTATTTGAAAGAGAAGTTTTATCTGCGCTTAGATGTCAATCGTGCTTGGGAAGTGGCTGAGGCTCTTCAATTTTTTGAGCGGTATCCTCTAGATGCGTTTGATTATGTAGAAGAGCCGTTTAAAGACCCTACTGCTTTGCACTTATTTAACCATCCCTTAGCCGTCGATGAATCCTTTCCAGAATTATTCTCTTTAGAGCAGTTAGCACATTTGCCTAAATTAAAAGCTCTCATCTATAAGCCTACCATTCAAGGGGGCTTAGCTACTTGTTTAAAATTAGCTCAATGGGCTGAAAATAGAGGAATACAGTTAGTGTTAAGTAGCAGTTTTGAGACAGATATCGGGTTAGCTTGCATTGGCCAGCTAGCTCAACGCCTTGCTCTTATTTATCCTCATTCAACTCAGCCGATTGGTTTAGGTACCTATGATTACTTAATGGAAATAGTGAGGGAAAGACCTCTAAAAATAGAAAAGGGTCATCTCTACTTAACTCAGTCTCTACAGGTAAAAGCTAAATTTAAAGATGTTCTCTTAGTAGAATCAGCTAGCTAGTAGCGTAACTATTCATAGACAATAACTTTTCGATTGAGTAAAGTGCGTCAGTTATTACTTTCTACTTTATATTGTTAATAATTAATTTGAATTTTAATTTAAAAAATGTTACTATAATGCTAGTTTTTTATTTAAGGGTTATTATGTTTGACTTAGTTATGCCTATAATTGATCATTTGTTATTTATTTCTTGCTTATTCATTGCTTTTGGCAGTCTCTACATTTCCTTCAAATTGCGCTTTGTCCAGTTTCGTCTTTTGCCAGAACTCTACCGCATGCTTAAAAATTCTTTTAAAAATAGAAAGAGTCAGGAAGGCGCGCATACGATTTTGCCTTATCGCGCACTCATTACAGCTATGTCTACGACCCTTGGCATCGGCACAATTGTAGGGCCTATCATGGCTATTCACTTAGGAGGACCGGGCGCACTCGTCGGATTTTTATTAACCGCTTTTTTCGGTAGTGCGGCAACTTTTACAGAAGTAGGACTCGGCATTAAATATCGCAAAAAATTAGCTTCCGGTGAAATTTTAGGAGGGCCGATGCAGTACATGTCTGCTCTGCTCTCGCCGGGCGCTGCTAAATGGTATGCCATCTTTGGGACGATTTTGATGGTTTCTTGGTCCGGTACACAAGCTAATCAGTTAGGGGCTATTTTAGATTCTCCTTTAATGGGTAATTTTCGCATTCCTACCTTTATAACCGGTATTTTTACGGCAATTTTTGTGCTAGCTATTCTCTTTGGAGGCATTAAACGCGTCAGTGCCGTATCGGCTAAACTCGTGCCCATCATGTTTGTCATTTATTTGGGATTTAGTGGTTGGATTTTACTGGTTAATGTAGATAAATGGCTAACGGTGTTAGCTAGCATTGGGCACTCTTTTTTAGCTCCTCAAGCGATGGCTAGTGGTTCACTCGTAGGAGGAGTGTTTAGTGCCTTGCGTTGGGGTATTTTTAAAGGCTCTCAAGCGACAGAAGCTGGGCTTGGCACGCAAACCATTCCCCATTCGATGGCTCAAACCGATGATGCCGAAGCACAAGGCATGTTAGCCATGGTTTCCACTTACACAGCAGGTTTTGTCGCTTTTTTATCAGGTTTTGTCACATTGATTACAGATACATGGCAAGATCCTAGTTTACCGCTGGGCATTAGCATGGTAGCGGCTTCCTTCCAGCTTTACTTTTCTTCTATAGGAGTGATAGTGATCACGATCTGCACGTTACTATTTGGCTTAGGCACCATTTTAGGCAATAGTTACAATGGAGGCCAATGTTTTGGCTATTTAACGGATAACAAAAAGTTAGCCTACTTTTTCGTAGCGACAGCCTGCGTAATTTTTTTAGGTACTATTTTAGGTGCTAGGGAGGTCTGGTCTGTAATTGATATCGGCTTAGCTTGTTTGATTGTGCCTCATATGGCAGCCCTCATCGTCTATGTTTATAAAAACTCACCCGTAGAAGATGAAGCACAAAGAGTTGCGATAGAAAGCTAATGACGTAAAAGGCCGAGTAAAAAGAGGTTGTTAAACAATCAGCCGTTAACTATACTCATTCAATTATCAAATAAAATAGCCTATTCATTAGTTTACTATGAAAAATATAATTTATTTATGGAAACTAGCGCTCAATCATCCTTATACTAAAGCAGTTATGAGTATGATTCTCTCTATTATTTTTCTTTCTTTGTTTACTCTTTTCTTTTTAAGATAGACAAGCTTGACCGGCTAGCCAACCGGTTGTCCAGGCATTTTGAAAGTTGAAACCCCCGGTGACAGCATCGATATTGAGAATCTCTCCAGCAAAAAATAACCCTTTGCAGCTTTTACTCTCTAATGTTTTAAAGTTGATTTCCGCTAAGTCGACCCCTCCACAGGTTACAAACTCCTCTTTGTGCGTTGTTTTGCCATCGACAGGATAAAGATCCGCTTTGAGCTTTTGGCTAAGCTGACTAATGGAGCTAAAACTCCAATCCGCTAATTTTTTTTTATCATCTATGGTTAACAGCTGCAAAAATTTTTTCCATAGATTTTTAGGTAGGGCAAACAGAGATTGGGTGCCGATCGTTTGCTGGGGAAATTGCTGCTTGAGCTTCTTCAAGGCTTGTTCTATGTCTGACAGAGTAAAATCAGGAAGCCAATCCACTTTTAAAGTCATGCGATAACGATGGTCAAACAAAAGAGGCGCAGCCCAAGCAGACAGCTTTAACACGGCGGGTCCGCTAAAGCCCCAGTGGGTAATTAGCAAGCGTCCTTGTTGTTGTAAGGCGCTTGTAACTAAGGAAAGCTGAACCTCACAAGCTATGCCTGCTAACTCAGTTAAAGCAAAATGGGGAATATTAAAAGTAAAGAGAGAGGGTACAGGTGCTATAATCGTATGCCCGAGTTGCTTAGCATACTGATAACCGTCGGCGCTACTACCGGTAGCTAGCAGCAAAGCAGTCGTATGCAGCTGCTCTCCGGACTGTAAAGTGATTGAGAAATGAGCTGACCGTTCAATGGTTAGAATTTTTTGTTGCGTGCGAATCTCAACATTTAATTTTTTTGCCTCTTTAAGAAAACAAGTGATGATCGTTTCCGATTGGTCACTGGTGGGAAAAATTCGGCCATCCTGCTCTGTTTTAAGGGAAACAGTGCGTTCAGTCAGCCAATTAATCATATCTTGCGGCTGAAACTGCTGAAAGGGACCTCTTAATTCTTTAGTACCCCGCGGGTAATTTTTTGTGAGTAATAGGGGATCAAAACAAGCATGTGTCACATTGCAGCGGCCTCCACCTGAGACGCGCACCTTATTTAAGAGAGTACCATATTTTTCTAAAACGAGCACACGACTGTAAGGATAAACAGTTTTAGCTCTCAAAGCAGCAAAGATACCGGCTGCTCCTCCGCCTACTATAATTAGGTCATAAAACATAAGCTATCTAGAGATTGAGTTAAAGTTGATGAGCTAAAAGAACAGGAGATTCTAACCACCGGTTCTCTTGTTTGATGAGGTTAATCAGTCTTTCCACTGCATTAGCAAAAGTGATATCTTTTTCGACACATTTTTTGCCCACATAGAGATCGATCATACCGGGTTTAGAACCGACATAACCAAAATCGGCATCGGCCATTTCGCCTGGACCATTGACAATACAGCCCATGATGGCGATCTTAACCCCAGGAAGATGAGCTGTCTTATCGCGTATTTGCTTTGATACTTCCTGTAGGTCGAATAGCGTGCGGCCGCAACTAGGACAAGAGATAAAATCCGTTTTAAACGCGCGTTTTCTAGCAGCTTGTAAGATATTAAAACTCAAATTGCGCAAGAAAGCTCGATCGTGAGGCGCTTCGATCCAGATACCTTCTCCTAAGCCATCACATAAAAGAGCGCCAAATTCAGCTGCTGCTTGGATCAATAGTTCTTCGCGACTACAGGTGTAGTGAAAGTGCAGAATCACCGGTATAGCCAACTTTTGAGCTTGAAGCCATTCAAAAAAGTATCGGGCATAGTGCAAGCGCGCTGTTTTAGGAGCTAATACAACCAAGCTAGGCTGGATCTGCTTGAGCAAGTCCCACTGAATGCTATCAGAAATACTATCTTGAATACTACTAACTTGGTCACTGATGAGTACGGCTAAAGGAAGGGGAGGAGTCGAAGCTAGCCTAAAGCGGTTTTGATTATGCTGTTGCTCTCTTAAAAGTAAGGCCTCATGTAAGCCAAGGAGTGGAATTTCATTTTCAGCAGGATAAGCTGATAACACGCTGATGCCTTGATTTTTTAAAAGAGTGAGTTTTTCTAAAGCTAAAGAGGAGACGACTTTTTCTTGAACGACTACACAATCGACACTGGAGGTTTTGAGTTTAATGGTGTTATTAGGCCCTTCACAATCGAGACTTTGATAGAGAGTAGGCTCTTCTAAATCGCGAGGCGTACAAGCAAGCAAAACAGTGCCATCGCGATGAAGGGAGATGTTTTTGGGAAAATCGACGACGCGTTTTGGCAAAGCCTCAAAAGGGCGATAGTGTTCTTCAAAAGGTAGAATCTGTTGACCCTGATCTCGATACTGTTGAGCTAGACTAATCAATTGTTGGCAAGGCTTAATTTCATGCCAGGCATCTTCCGTTAAGGAAACGCGAAGGGTATCGCCTAACCCATCCAGTAAAAGGGCACCGATGCCAATGGCTGACTTAATGCGGCCATCTTCACCTGCTCCAGCTTCCGTTACTCCTAAATGCAAAGGATAATCCCAACCTAGTTGCCTCATCTCAGCTACTAAAAGGCGATAAGCTAAAATCATCACTTGTGGATTAGAAGATTTCATCGAAAAAATAAAATCGTGATAATCCTGTTGGCGACAGATTCTAGCAAACTCAAAGGCGGATTCAACCATTCCGCGTGGTGTATCGCCATAACGGTTCATAATCCGGTCAGATAGAGAACCATGGTTAGTGCCAATGCGCATTGCGCGCTTAAGGCGTTTGCATTTTTCAACAAGAGGCGTGAACTTTTCCTCTATTTTTTCAAGCTCATGCGCATAGGTGATATCATCGTAAATCAGAGTTTTAAAAGAGGCGCGCTTGTCACTATAGTTACCGGGATTAATGCGCACTTTATCGACGAAATCCGCTGCTCGCAAAGCAGCTGGGGGGAAAAAATGAATATCGGCTACTAAAGGAATTGTATAGCCTGCTTGTATTAACTCATTTTTGATCTGTTCACACGCTTCAGCTTCTTTAATCCCTTGAACAGTGACTCTAGCAATTTCACAACCCGCATCCGCTAAGCGCTTGATTTGATCAGCTGTCAGTTTAGCTTCACGTGTATTAGAGGTTGTCATCGATTGAATGCGAATGGGATTCGAGCCTCCTACACCAACTGAACCGACCATCACTTGCCGCGTAGGCTGTCGTTTTGTAGTGCTAATCGATTCACAATACTTTAACATGGAGCCTCTCATAAACTTTTAACAGTTAACAAAATAAAGGATAAGCTTAGCAACTCATTCCTAAATATTCCATAAAAATTTTTAAATTAATATTAAAATAAAGATCTATAAAATAATAAAGTTGAAGATTAATAATTTACTAACTAAAATAAATAAAAAATTTAATTGGGAATAGTATGACAGTTTCAAATCGTTATGAATTTATTGATATAGAAATTAAAGATAATAAATTTTATGAGGAAGTACAAAGAGAGCGATCCAAATATGAAAAATTAGTTGTCAAAATATTTTTAGTGTTAGCTAGAGTATTCATCTCACGCAATTTTTATGAAGATTTAAAATCAAAAGTAGCTGAGCAAAAAGTAAATGAAAAATTCTGTCTTTTATTGGATAAGCAAGGAAAAATAGTAGAATCTAGCATTAAAAGTACTAAGTTAATAAATTTAGTAAGAAAAGTAAATAGTGCTTTTAATGTCATTATAAATAATAAGTCCTCATCTTTAAATTTTAACCAATCAAAGCTTTACATTGATCTTTTGAGTTATTTATCTACATGTCAATTAGAAGAAAATAATAACCTCATTAGCACTTTTGATCAAGACTGTTTAGTAGCCTTAGATCTATTGGATGCTAACAAAACTGGCTTAGATTTTGCAGAAGATGCAGAATCGGTAGAAGCTGATGAACTAGGAGGAGAAGTACTTGCCAATAAAGTCACCACTCAGTTTTCTAGTGTATTAACGTTTTTAAAAAAATTGAGAGAACTTGAATCAAAAAAAGAAGAGGTTAATTCAGCTTACATCAATATTTTAAAAATAGGAATTTTTCAAGAAGAAATTTTAGTCATCAAAGCTTTGAATCGAGCTAATCAGCCCATTATTTTCTTTGCTAAAGCTGAAGATGAAGAACCAGGAGCAATTAAAACGATTACAAAAGGCTATTACTACAACGTAGCTGATTATAGCAAAAAAGGTCTTGTAATTTTAAAAGAATTAAACTTACATCATGTAAAAACAGAGGATTCAGAGCAATATTTAGCGCAGTGGAAAAATAGTCAAGTAACAGCTACGCTCTCTCATCCTCACTTGATTAAGACGCATGAAATCATCGATTTACCTAATCTAAAGGGCTTAATACTAGAAGAGGGCGGTTCAAGCTTAGAGACTCAACTGACTGATCTAGACCAACCAGTTATACCCCAGCTCATAGAGCAATTATTGATAGGTGTAGCGTTTATGCATGGCAAAGGTTTGATTCATGGTGACATTAAGCCTGAAAATATCGTAATCAATCAATCAAATCAGTTAAAATTAATCGATTTTGATTTAACAAAAAAAATAGAAGATAAGCAGTGCATAAGTGAAGAGGGAACTCCTCAATACTTACCTCCACTTTGTAGAGAAATTAAAACAGATAACATACAGTTAGATAAGCAAGATCAGCGCAAATATAGCACAGATTTATGGGCACTTGGAAAAGTAATTTTTGAAATGATTAGTAGTGAAACAGAAGATCAGAATAATAAAAATATTGTTATAAAAAATTTAATTTGTACTAATCTAGAAAAAGAAAAAGAGTTTAGAGAAAAAGTACTGACAACATTCGGTCATACAGATTTTGAGACTGAGCCGCAGTTGACCAATCCTATGCATCACGTATGTTGGCAGCTGCTCAATAATGGCTGGTCAAAGCATTATGACAAGTCTACTTTACAGGGTTTTACCGCTCAACAAGCTTTAACTCATTTGCAAAAACATAAAAAAGAGATGAATTCTCTTAATAAAAGGCAAAAGATCAAATCTCCTACTCAAAAGAGCTAATTAAAACAGGAGAAAAGGAAGAGTCAATCAACAGTCTCTTCCTCTTTTTCTACTGGCTCCTCTTCTAATTCTCCACGGCGGAATTTTCTAGAGGTGGTCAGTGCGCGCTCGCGACCCTCTTCTGCCTCGATAATGGGAGCAGGGTAATCGAGATTTGTAAGCTTAAAAGCATGCGGATTATGAATCTGGGATTTAGGTAAATGAGCAAGTTCCGGTACCCAGCGCTTGATGTAAATCCCTTCGGGATCAAATTTCTTAGCTTGAATAAGCGGATTAAAGATGCGAAAAAAAGGAGAGGGATTAAATCCACAGCCGGCAATCCACTGCCAGTTAGCCGCATTATTAGCTAAATCTGCATCGATTAATGTATCCCAAAACCATTCTTGACCCTCTTTCCAGGAAATAAGCAGATGCTTGACTAAAAAAGAGGAGGTAATCATGCGCACACGGTTGTGCATAAAACCCGTTTGCCACAATTGGCGCATACCTGCATCGACAATCGGAAAGCCCGTTTGACCCTGTTGCCATTTCTTTAAAGCAACGGAATCTTTTCTCCAGGGAAAGTTGGCAAATTTTTGATTCCAGGGTTGACTATCAAGCACAGGATAATGATAGAGTTGATAATGTGTAAAATCGCGCCAGGCTAGCTCACTTAAAAATTTAGCTTCATTGGGATGGCCTTGGACCGCATGAAAAATCTGTCTTGGGCTAATTTCGCCAAAATGCAGTGCAGCAGAGAGACTAGAAGAGGAGAGATGCGCCGGAAAATTTCGGACCTTTTCATACTGATTTAAGTTGCCCTCCACAAAGCTCTTGAGCTTTTGTTGAGCTGCTTGCTCTCCTACATGCCAAATCTTGTCCCAGCCTTGTGCCCAATTGGGATGCGTAGGTAACAGATGAAGCGATGAAAGAGTCTCAGCTGCAATTTTAGCCGTCGTGAATTTTTTAGGCGGTGCTAAAGGCTGAGGAATAGTCGCAGAAATTTTTAAGCATTTTTTCCAAAAAGCACCGAATACTTTAAAAAACTGGTGCTGTTGATTGAGCACTTCATCTGGTTCAAACAGAAGAGAACAATTAAAACTTTGACAAGAGGGTAGCAGTTCAGTTAGCTGCTGATCGAGCTTAAGAAAAAAAGGCTCATAGCAGCGATTCCAATAGATAGCGTGCACACCATATTTTTTAATCAGTTGTGGAAAGAGTGTTAGCGAATCACCCTGTAAAATAAACAGCTGAGAGCCTACTTTTTGAAGACTCTGATCTAAAGCTGCTAGAGAGTGGTGTAACCACCAACGGCTGGCTCCACCCATTTTCCACTGACCGGGATTGACATCATCTAAAATGTATAGGGGAATAATGGGACGTCCCATCTGACAAGCATGCCACAAAGCTGCGTGATCGCTTAAGCGCAAATCTTGTCTAAACCAAACGATAATAGGTTGGGACTGAGGCATAGGCTCTTACTCTTTGGTAAATTGACCACATTGAGGCTGTACTAACTGTAGTAAATCTTTAGACTTCATAATAAGCGATTCAGTTAAAAAGCCACAATTAAAAGCAGCCTTTTCTCTCGTTGCTATCTTCTCATCGTAAAAAGTAGCTAAGTTAAGCAAATGGCCAAACGGAGGAATACCACCAATAATTAAGCCAAAGCGCTCTTTGATGACCTCTGGAGCTTCAAATTCGCATTTTTCGCCGACGCGATCGGCTACAGCTTTCATATCGAGTTTTAAATGAGAGGGAATATTGAATTGGTAATTTTTTTTAGTCGTCTTGCCGCGTAAAATTAAAGCTTTAATGCCCTCTTCCAGCGCGGTCTGTCTGACTTGGGCTGAGTCTTCTGAAGTTGGCGTAGCGCTATGTTTTAGATGTTGATAGGGCATTTCCTGCTCTTTTAATAACCGGATGATCTCATTGCGGACATTTTCTTCGCCATAAAAGATGCGCGCTTTAAGGCGATTGCCGGCAATGCGTCTAGGATCGGAAGGAAAAAGGGAAGCTTCTCTAATATTTTTTAACCTAAGCAATGTCATCGTTAGCCTTTCTAAGCCCATGCCAAAACCACCATGGGGAGGCATACCATGCTTAAAAATACTGAGATAATCTTCAAAATCTTTAGGATCCATCTGCTTGTCTACAATGCCCTCATGCATCGACTCATAAGTATGGCGACGCTGACCACCAGAGGTGATCTCTGTACCGGCGCAAAGCAGATCAAATGTATTAGTCAATTCAGAATTATCCTCTTTAGGATAAGCATAAAAGGGACGTTTACTCGTCCTCCAATCGGTAATGAAAATAAGATCCGTTCCAAAATTTTCAGCTGCATAGCGACAGAGTTCCTTTTCAGCTGCGGGGCTTAAGTCTGGTTCTTGTCTTTCATCGAGGCCCGTTCTTTGATAGAAGACTTCTTGCGCTTCAGCAAAGGTCAACCGTGGAAAAGAAACCTCTTGCGGAGCCTTGATGAGATTCCCGCCGAGCAAAGCAATCTCGGCTGCATATTTTTCTTGTAAGTAACGGACAATAAATTTAAGGCAATCCTCTTGAATGGTCAATATTTCATGCCAGTGCTCAAAAAAGCCCATCTCAAATTCAAACTGTTTGCCCTCTGTCAAATGCCGTGGGGTATTGGAGTTCTCTGCGCGGAAGAAAGGCATGAGAGCAAATACGCGCTCATTGACGCCGACCATGATCTGCTTATAGAGCTGACTACTTTGTGCTAAGGTAGCCGTATAGCCAAAGTAATCGACAGCAAAAAATTCGGCGCCGCCTTCAGAAGAGGTGCCAATCAAACAGGGCGCAAAATACTCCACTGCTCCCACCTGATCGTACATATACAAACGATAAGCATGGGCAATCGCTCCTTGAATTTTAAAAACAGCTTGGAGCTGCCGATTGCGCAAAGCAAGCGGGCGGTGATCGAGGATAAAATCTAAATCGGTCTGAATCTCGGGTTTGTAGTACTCAATAGGAGGTACAGCTGTAATGGGCACTTCTATCGTAATCACAGGATTGAGCAGTTCTACACCTAAACCAGCTTGTGTCGTAGCGGCTACTTTACCCTGAATAGTCAGAATCGAGCCAGGTTGTAGATGGGCAATCTGTTGATAAGTTGTTTTATCTTGGATCACCACTTGCAAAAAGCCCGTGCGATCGCGCAAGACTAGAAAGTGCACTTTTCCCAGAGAGCGCACCGTGTTGAGCCAGCCTCTGACACTAATTGTTTGGTCGACGTGATGTAATAAATCTTTAGCTAAAATGCGGCTATTTGTCATGAGTTTGACTCCAAATTAAGAGTAAAATCATACTGAATCAGCAATAGTTAGACAATTTAAAAAGCTTAAAGTGCTTCATTCATTTAGACGATGCTCTCTAGCTTTTTTTCTTCTAGTATAGCTATTGGTTATTAATTGAATTTATATAAGATCGCTTTATGGCTTATACTAATTTGTTAAATGAGGTTTATTTAGATTTAGATCATATAAAGCAAATCTCATCGCATAAATATTTATTTACATTATCATAATTTATCAAAAACTGAGTAATAACACTATATTGATGATTAAGAATAAATAAATACTAATAAAAAATTTAATAAAGATAAAAGTGTTTTTTAAAAAGCTTTTTTCTTATAAGATCAACTGACTCAATTAAAGTAATAGTTTAAAATTTAGCTGAATAAAAATCAGCTCAAAAATCTTGAGGTTTTATATGTCACTAGACTCTTTAATAACTTATAAATTTTCAGAGCAGTCAGATAATAGTATTTTTTTTGAGAAGCCGGCTAAAGTTCAAATTAATGAAAAAGTTGTGACGCAATACGCTGCTTCTCTAAAAATTGAAGTTTTGATTAAAGAATTAAGAGAAAAAGGTCCTCTTATCGCTTTGACAGAAATTGGACCTAGTTTTTATACAGATGCTCCCTTTAAATTAGGGAATAAAGTAGGTCAGCAAGATATTTATGGCTGGAAACCAAAAGCTGTACGGACCGCTTCTTCAAAAAAAAATTATTTGATGATTTTGGGGGCCAAAAAATCTCTAGAAATAGAATATATTTATTTTACTCTATCTCATGATACCACTGAAGATCAGAACTCCTATATTAGACAACATGTACCCTCTAAGATTGACACTAAGATATACGTTGTTTCTCACAAAACATTTCGCGATCATCTAATTGATTTGCATTCGGCTGGCTCTCTATCAATATCGAATAATTTAAATAAAATAGAGATAGATTCTAAAATTAGTGTAGGACCTGCTATGTCAACGAGAGACTATGCTGAAAAAATTTCAGCAATTATGCCTCTGGATACCATCCTCGACAGAGGATCGGTAGAAAAACAATGTAAAGAAATAGGTCAGCAAGCGTTTGATGAATTTAAGAGACAAGCTAACGGAAGTAGTATGGCAGGAAAAGAAGCAGTGCAAGAAATTTGTACTTTAATTTCATCTATTGCTAGTGATGGTAAACTTCGCATACAGTATATAGAGAGAGCCTGGGAGGGAATAGGAGATGAACAATGGCGTTGGAGAGCTTAACACTCTTTTAATTAGTCTACTCGTAAATTCCTAGTTTCCAAGATGAGAGATTAATAGATTAATAAGCCATATTTTGCATGGCTTATTTTATCTTTATACTAAGCATAGGATTTTTGTACTTAAATCTACTGGTTTAGATTGTCTATAATTTTGCCTTGGTTCATGACTAATAGTCTATCGCACAGAACATGTGCTAGTTTTAGATCATGCGTAATGAATAGCAAGCTACTATTAGTTAGCTGTTTTAAGTTCTTTAATAGCTTAATGATCTGCATTTGAGTAATCACATCTAATGCTGTCGTAGGCTCATCTGCTATCAATAAAGAGGGTTGACAAGCAATCGCCATGGCAATCATTACGCGTTGACACATGCCTCCACTTAGTTGAAAAGCATAGGCCTCAAATAATGAGGCGGGATCAGCTAGCTCTACCTGAGCAAAGAGAGCTAATGTTTGCGCTTTAGCTTGAGCATAACTTAGCTTAAGATGCGCGCGTAGGGCTTCAATGACCTGTTGGCCTATGCGCATGGTAGGATTGAGCGCAGTAAAGGGATCTTGCGGAATAAAACCGATTTTCTTGCCTCGCAAAAGGCGCATGTCTCGATGAGTTTTAGTTAAAAGGTTTTCTCCTTCGAATAGAATTTCTCCAGTTGTGAGATGGGTCATAGGAAGAACAATAGACTGAGCAGTCAACGTTTTACCGCTACCCGAAGGGCCTACTAAGCCTACACTTTCTCCTCGCTCTAGTTTAAAATTTACAGCGTCAAGAGCTTTAAATGAATTTTGATTCTCATTAAAGACCAATGTTAAGTTGCGCACGATTAATAAAGGATTCATGGTATCTCGTAAATATTGAGCAAGCGACGCAGTCCCTCTCCTATAAAATTAAAAGCTAAGATAATAAAGGAGATAAAAAAAGCAGGAAAGAAGAGACGCCAAGGATAAAATGTCATAGCTGGCAGTCCTTCACTAGCCAGTGTACCTAAACTAGCTAAAGGAGCTTGTAGGCCCAATCCCAAAAAACTGAGAAAAGTCTCCGCAAAAATAGCCGCTGGAATTGTCATGGTTAAAGTTACAATAATCGAGCTATAAAGATGAGGTAAAATATGATGCCATAAAAGACGGGGCCAGTTAGCTCCTAAAGCTCTAGCAGCTAACACAAAATTTTGTTGTTTAACTTGTAAGACTTGGCTTCTGACCAGACGGGCCATATTAATCCAACCAATGACTGTCATAGCTATTAAAAGAGAGAAGAAACCAGGACCTAATAACATTAAAATCAAAATGACGACTAGTAAATAGGGAAGAGCATAGAGAATATCGGCTAAACGCATCATTAGCAGATCTAAGTTACCACCTACATAACCCGCTAGTGCACCCCACGTGACTCCAATGCACATGTCGATCAGTGCAGCTAAAAATCCAATTGCGATAGAGAGCCTAGCCCCATGACAGGTTCTCGTAAAGATATCGCGACCGAGATCATCGGAACCAAACCAAAAATAACGATCCGGAGCTAAATTTTTATTTTCTAAGAGGATGTTTTGATAATCATGTGGAGAGCATAAAGGTCCTAAAAAAGCTATCAGCAAGATAAGCAGCAATAGACTGCTACCTATAGATAAAAAATAGTGAGTCTTTATTTTTTTAAAAAAGTGCATCTATCATTCTATAAGCTGGATTTGACTTAAACGCGGATCTAAGTAGCGATAAAGGCAGTCCGTTATAAAAATCAAACTGAGTAAAATAGCGCTATAAAAAACAGTAAGGCCCATGATCATCGTATAATCGCGATTCAAAACACTAGCGATGAACCACTGACCTAGCCCTGGAATAGCAAAAATTTTTTCCACTACAAAACTGCCGATCAAAATGTTGGCGCTTAAGGGTCCTAAATAGCTGAGCAGTGGAATTAAAGCATTGGGTAGGGCATGAAAAAATAAAATAGAGCTAGTCGACAGACCTTTAAGACGCGCTGTTCTAATGTAATTTTGTTGAAGGACATCGATTAGGTTAGCCCGGGTTAGACGTGCGATATAAGCTATAGGAAAAGCAGCTAGAGAAAAACAGGGAAGGAGCGTATGAGAAAAAGAGCCCCATCGCGCTATTGGCAATAAACTCCACTTAAGGCCAAAACTATACTGAAGTAAGGGTGCTAAGAGAAAGCTAGGAATAGAGATTAGGAAAGCTGACATTAAAACAAAGAGCGTATCGTGCAAGCCAGTTGTCTTATAGGCACTTAGCGTACCAAGAGTAATACCTAGTGAAATAGCTAAAAATAGGACTTCTAATCCTAGAGTTGCTGAGATAGGAAAACTATAGGCAATTATAGTACTTACATTTTGTCCTTGGTAACGAAAAGAGGGACCAAAATCACCCGATAAACTACTCTTGAGATACTGCCCATATTGCCGATACCAGGGATCTTCTAGTCCATAGTGCGCTTTTAAAGCTAAATGGATATTTTTTGGCAAGGCTTGCTCAGTGGCAAAGGGATCACCTGGCAAAATCTTCATTAAGATAAAAGTCAATGTAATGATCAGCCAAAGAGGCATAAAAAATGAAAAAATTAGAGAAAAGCAGAAAGATTTGAAAGAGGAGAATTGACTAAGAAAATAAGCCATTAATTGCCAAAGAAAGCGTGTTTAAAGTCTACATAACCTAGCTCTGAAAAGTAAACGCCTAGCAACCCTTCTGTTTTGACATAATTAAAAGAACCAAAAAATAGGGGAATAATGGGCATTTCAGCTAAGAGTACACTCTGTGCTTCATCTAATAAGGCTAAACGCTGACCGACATCTTGTACCTGATCCGATTGATCCAGTAAGGAGGTATAGCGTTCCTCTTGCCAATGAGTATGATTCATACCGGTATCTTTATCTTTAAAAAGAGTTAAAAAATTGATCGGATCGCCAATGTCAGCATACCAGCTACCCAAAGCCACTTGATAATCTTCACGCGAAATTTTATCAAAAAACAGTTGAGATTCGTAACTCTCTAATTGAACCTCAATACCTAAGGCCTTTTTCCACTGCTGCTGAACTGTTTGCGCTACTTTGCTGTTTCTTTCCGTGGCACTATAGCATAAGGTTAGCGTAGGCAACTCATCTTTTGAAATCTTTAACTCTTCTAAAGCTTCTTGGAAAGTATACCAACCTAGCGAAGAGCTATTATCTTTAAAAAAAGATTTTCTCTTTAAACCAAAAGAAGCTGGTACGATAGCTTCCGCTATTTTTTGATTACCTTGAGTTACATGTTCGACAATTTCATGACGATTAAGAGATAAAGCCAGAGCTGACCGCATTTTACTGTTATTAAAGGGTACTTTTGCCGTATTTAAGCGAAACCAATGGACGCCAGCTGCAGGCGAAACAGCCAAGTGATGTTGATGTTTGAGCGTAGCCAGTGCATCTTGAGGAAGTGTACCCATTGGAGAACCTATCCAATCCAGCTCGCCATTTTCATAAAGCCTTAAAGCTGTGAAATCTTCTAGTGTAGTCACGATGATATGATCTAAGCGCACTTCATTAGCATCCCAATAGTGCTTATTTTTTGATACGATCAACTCATTTTGCTTTTTCCAAGAGTGGAGTTTAAAAGGGCCATTTGTCAAGGGCTTTTCTAAACTAAAATCGGGATGACAGGGATAGTAAAAATGCGTACTCACTAAATCTAAAAAATAGGGAGTTGCCGATTCTAATTCGATAATAAGGGTTAACGCATCGCTTGCTTTGATGCCAACTTGATCCCAAGTCAGTTTTCCCTCTTTAGCTGCTTTTGCTCCTTTAATTACATAAAATTGGTAAGCATTAGGAGCTGGAAAATGAGGATCGAGGAGGGTTTTCCAGGTTTGCTCAAATTGAAAGGCCGTTAGGGGAGAGCCGTTTGACCAGAAGCTTGGACGCAATTTAAAGGTATACTGTTTTTTATCCGGAGAAAGAGTCACAGATTGAGCTAGAGCGTTTTGCGGTTTACCATGATTATCTAGCCGCATTAAGCCATCATAGAGCATATGCAGAATAGTGACAGAGCCCAAATCTCTCACTTGTCTTGGATCTAAACTGAGCGGATCAGCGCTTGTGCTCATGTGTACAATCTGATCGCCTTCTAAAGCTAATTTTTCATTAGAATGAGAATGTCGTTTACAAGCTGTAAAGGTCAATAAACAGCAGAAAATAACAGAAAATTTCAGAAGTGTTTTAGCTTGGATTCTCATCTAAACCTAATTTTTATACTTGCGACATTTAGTAGCATAATTTATATAGTAATTCCACTACAATAGGTTCTAAAGAAAATGGCTCTTTTAAAAGATTTAAATAAAAATTAGGCAAAATAAGAAATTATGAAAATTAACTTAACTCATGCATCTTTCTCTGTTACCTCTCTCTCCATTAGATCTCTCTTTATTAAATTTCTTTGCCTTACTTCTCTTGGTCTTACCTCTCTTAGTCTTACTTTTTTCGGTCTTACTTTTCTTGCAATCAGCTGTTTTTCTTTTTCCTTCTCTTCTTTAGAAGCTCAAATCCCTGTACAATCGGCAGCGCAAGCCCCAGCTATTCCTTCCTCTCCTGCGCTTAATACAGAATCCTTTCCAACTTTTAGTGCGCCTTCGCCAACTTTTAGTTCTTTTACCTCGTCACTTGGTGGGCAAACAATCTCTACTCCTAGTTCTGGTACCCTTTTACAACAAATTTATCCTGAACCTGCCAAAGCTGCCACACCTGATCTATCCTCTGGTAATCTCTCGACCTCTGCTTTAACTCCTGCTAATGCGCAAGTAGCAGCTTCTAATACTTTGCCTATAAATCCTTCAGCTCAACCGTTTGTGTTTAAGCCGTTGCCTGTACAAAATGTAAAACCTGCCGAAATAATCACGCCAGGTTTTGCAACGATCAAAAAAGGAATTTGGACTGTCCATGATTTCTTTTACAATTTGCCTGCAGAAATTGGTGTAAAAGTAGAAATTGTTAAACCGACAGAAAAATACATTCCTCTAAATGGGCTCACTTTAGAAACACAAATCAAGAGAATTTTTAGTGAAGCTAATATCGGTGCAGATATCCCTATAACTTCTTGTCAACCCCCTTTACCTCTCTATCACCTACTGATTATGACGCAAGTCTATGGAAACCGCTGCCTGGGTTTCTTAACTATGCAGCTTTATGAAGCAGCTAAGCCCTTGAGAATAGAGGAAGACTTTAATGGCATCTGGCAAGTCGTAACATGGGAAAAACAGATTCTAGTAGCCAGTCACGTCGATGATTTTAGTGATCAAGTTAGTCAAGCAGTCGAAGAGATTACCAAGGACTTTACAGCCCGTTACCAATACTATCATCCCGTTTTAGAGCAGCCCTGTTTTAATGTGAATCATTAAAATAGAGTTTCAAAATAAAGGATAAATTTTTTAACAAAATTCTAGACAAAAATTTAACTTTATAACACAATAACTTTGTACATTAATTAAAAATGTATTTAAAGCTTTTCGAGTTTTTAAATATAGTAGGTTGTAGTTACAAGTGAATGTCTTAAATAGACTTTATTTTGCGATCATGTCCGGATTCTATCCTCCAAGTTTTGTTTCAAGACTTTGGTTCTGTTCTGAGACTAAATCTTCTTATTTCAGCAATGTTTTAGAGGATTTTGATCCAATATTTGCCTATTTTTTAACCTAATGGATCTATTAACTTAACTTAATGCTACAAATTGAACAAAGTCCCAAAATGGAGAAGATATGAAGAAATTGTTCGTAGGTAACTTATCGTGGAAAACTACGGAAGATGACCTGAAGAGATTGTTTGAGAAAGTTGGCGGTGTAACATCTGTAAGAATTATTGTAGATCAATACACTGGCAAATCTAAAGGCTTTGGGTTCGTTGAGATGGAAAGTTCTGAGTCAGCACAAAAAGCGGTTCAAGAATTTAATGAAAAACCTTTCATGGAACGCAATATTCGCGTTAGCATGGCACTTGAACGTCAAGAACGTAGCGGTGGCAGCAGTGGCGGTAGTGGCGGTGGAAATCGCGAATACCGTGGCGGCAACGGCGGCGGTAGCAGCGGTGGAGAAGGCGGACAAAGAAATTATCGTCCTCGTTCTTCTGAACGTAGCTATTAGTCTATCCTTTTTGTGCGTGTTTTCTTTAAAGAAAACCGCACATTTTCTTTTGCCTCTTATTTTTTTCAATTTTTTCAGAAGTTAATTTTATTTATTTCTTATCCTAAAGATAAATTAATGAATCTTCAGAGTTTCTATCCCCTCGTCCCATGCAGCGCCCTAGTCTTGCTAGCTTATCTTTTCGCTACTAGACTCGGATTTTATCAGATCAATCAACCCTATTTCAAATACTCTTCAGAGTTTACTTTGAGAGAAGTATTAGAAATAATGGGAATTTTTTTAGGCATTGAGTTAATTCTCATTCCTTTACTTTTTTTAAGCTATTTAGCTTTTGAACCAGCTTCTTTAGCTAGTTCCTATCCTTTACACTTTAAAACCCTACTCCACACTCAATTTTCTCTTTTAGC
Organism: Parachlamydiaceae bacterium; assembly: GCA_965200675.1. Lineage (GTDB taxonomy): Bacteria > Chlamydiota > Chlamydiia > Chlamydiales > Parachlamydiaceae > CBDAUP01. The sequence continues at coordinate 1,404,046 of CBDAUP010000002.1, forward strand.
TATTGTTCTCTCATTTATTGGCATTAGTAGGTATCTCTATCTACAACCGGCAAGTTTACAGCAAACTCTGATCTGGGGAGAAGTGCAGGACAAAAATAGTGCACAAGTCAGTAAAACAAAAAGAGCCATAAAAGATTTTTTGATCGGTTGCTCTCTTTGGTTAATCAGTTACCCTATCGTTTTACTCGTCAGTCAAATCGTGACCTTGATTATGGTTACTTATACAGGCTCCTCTTATCATCCTGAGCAAGCCGTAGTCCAACAGATGAGAGCCTTAAGAGCCTATCCTTATCTCTTTTTTAGTCTTGCGGGAGGCATTGTTTTTTTGGTTCCTATAGTAGAAGAGATTATTTTTAGAGGATTTTTACAACGTTGGTTAGTGAGAAGCCTGGGCATGCATAAAGGCTTAGTACTCACTTCTTTAATTTTTGCTTTTTTTCACTTATCTTGGTCCCAAGGGTGGAGCAATGGAGAGCTTGTCGTTTCTTTATTTATCTTATCCTGTTTTTTAGGTTATAGTTATGAAAGGCAAGGTTCCATCTTCGCACCGCTTGGCTTGCATATGACCTTTAATTTTATGACTATTTTATATTTAATCATAGGAGCAGCTAATGAGTAGCACCTTTTATCTTCTTAGCTTAACAGTCCTACTTTTTTTTTCAACTTGTGCTTATACGCAAGAAGAGGAAGAAGAGGTGGTCCCGGTCACACCTGAATCGCAAAAGCGCATTTTGCAAGAAAATGTCTATGCGCAGACGCAAGGCAATAGCAAATTAGCGGTCGAATTGTATTATCGGTTAGCAACTACTCCTGGCAACCTCTTTTTTTCTCCTTTTAGCCTGTCTTCCGCTTTTCTCATGCCTTATATAGGTTCTAAAGGGGCAACGCACGCTCAAATCCAACAGGTCATGCATTACTTGTCTGCCGATCAAAATCTCTATGATACCTTTAGCTGGTTTAATAAATACTTGTCAGCTTCTTGGATGACAGGACCCAATGAAACGCGTCTATTTTTAGCTAATTCTCTTTGGATCCAGAATGATTTAAAAATTCTTTATAAATTTTTAGAAACTTCTACTAAGCAATTGGGCTTTGATACAAGACAAGTCGATTTTAAGCGCAATTTAGCCTCAGCTAGTTTAAATATTAATGAATGGGTCAGGGAAAAAACAGGAGGACGGATTGCTGAAATTATAGGGCCTGATGCGCTCGATTCTCAAACAAAATTAGTCGTCATCTCAGCTATTTTTATGAAAGCTGTGTGGCGCCATGCTTTTGATCCTGCTCTAACGACAAACATGCCTTTCTTTGTCGCTAATAACAAAACAATTGCAGTTCCCATGATGACAACGACAGCTCTTTTTCCCATTTATCAAACTAGAGATTACACTGTCATAGACTTGCCTTATCGCGAAGGAGAAGTCACTCATCCGCAACTCTCTTTTCTTTTATTTCTACCTCAAGAAACATTTGGACTTTCGCTAGTAGAACCGCAAATACTAGCTACTTCTGTCGACAGTTTTTTAAAAAATTTAGAGTCTCATCCCGTGATTCTCTCTTTACCTAAGTTTAAAATCAGTCAAGAATTGACTTTAAGTCGAATTTTTCAAAAATTAGGCTTATTTCTGCCTTTTAGTACAGCCGCAGATTTTTCAGAAATCACCGGAAAAGCAGATTTAATGATCAATGATGTGATTCATCAAGCTTTTCTCTCAGTCGATGAAAAAGGGACAGAAGCTGTGGCAGCTACAGCAATTTCTATAGGTATGAAATCGATGCCTGCTGCATCGCCTTTTATTTTTAAAGCAGATCATCCTTTTATGTTTATGATCATTGACCGTAAAACCAGAAGTATCTTATTTATGGGTAGGTGTGTCAATCCAGAATAAATATGAGGCAAAAGGGGGATGAAGTGCAAAATATCATTAAAAATAGAGGCTTTTATTGCTATGTCATGGGCATTACATTAATCACTAGTAGTTTAGTTACCTCTAATGCAGCTTATGCTCAAAATCAAGCAATGCCTGCTGTTCAAAATCAAGCAGCAATCATGGAACAGCAAAATATGAAGTTGAGTCAACTAGCAGCCGACCGTTGGCTAAAAGCTACAGATGCTGGAAATTACGCAGAAGCCTGGGAGTTAAGCTCTAATATTTTTCGTTTTACAGTCACGCGAGAACAGTGGATTAAAGCTCAAGAAAAGCTGCGTCGTCCCCTTGGTGCAGTTATTTCGCGCCAGCTTATGAACCAAAGACCGGCTAAAGATCCTCAACATCTACCGGCAGGCGATTACATGGTTTTATTTTATAAAACAGTTTTTCAAAATCGGCCTGGCGCTAAAGAATTGATCACAATGGTATTAAGTACGGATGACCAATGGAAAGTATTGACCTATGAAGGGTCGTAAAAAGAGTTAAGATGACTAAAGAGCTATTTTATTTTTTAGCTTTTATTTTTTCTAAGAGTAGGGTATAGTTAATTTGATAATCTATTCTTAGAAATCGAGTTTTTTTAGAGTAGATCTGCCTAAAAAATGCATAGAGTTGTTGAACTAATGCCTTATAAAGTGCAATCGATTGGCCTGTCTGATGTAGGACTTGTACGTCATAATAATGAAGATGTATGGTCCCAGCTTCCTAAAAAAAAGTTTTTTATTATTGCCGATGGGATGGGTGGACACCAAGCAGGAGAAATAGCTGCAAGAGAAGCGGTCCAAGCCATCTGCGAGACGATTGAGAGTCATATTAAATTAGGTTCTATCTCTTTAAGTGTAGATGAAATTCGCACGCTGATTGTAGAAGCGATTGAAGAAGCTAATGCCCATGTTTATCGAATGAGTCGTAGAGATGCAGAATTAAGGGGCATGGGGACGACGCTTTGCTGTCTCTTTTTTCATCCTAAAGGACTCATTTATGGGCATGTAGGGGATAGTAGAATTTATAGATTGCGCGATAATAAACTATTACAATTGACCAAAGATCACTCTTTATTATGTGAACTGTTAGATTTAGGGCAAATTAATGAGCGGCAAGCTAAAGGCTTTATTTATAAAAATATCATTACTAAAGCAATTGGGACAGAGCCATCTGTTCAGCCTTCTGTGCGAACAAGTGATGTGTTAGATAAAGATATTTACTTGATGTGCACCGATGGTTTATCCGATCTACTTTCTCATGAGGAGTTAGAACATCTGATAAAACATGCTGTGTTGAGAGAATCAGCTCAGCTGATGGTTCAAGCAGCTAAAAATAAAGGTGGTCATGATAATATTACGCTTATCATTGTAAAAGTAATAGAAAAAGATGAACTAGTCAAAAAAAGCGAATTAGTCAAAAAAAATGAAGAATCGGATCTACCTCGATAATAATGCTACAACTTTTCTAGATCCGGCTGTATTAACTAGTCTAATCGCTGCTTTTCAGGCTCCATTTAGCAATCCCTCTAGCGTCCACTCTTATGGACAAGCAGCGCGGGCAGCTTTAGTCCAAGCACGTCAGACAATTGCTAATTTATTAAAAGTAAAACTCTACGAAATCATGTTCACCTCAGGAGCTACCGAAAGTTTAAATGCCCTAATTAAAGGAGTATTTGAGCCTCATTTTAAGGGACACCTGATTACCTCTAATGTAGAGCATGCAGCGGTATTTGCGACCTGTAAAAGTTTAGCAACTAAGGGTGTGTCTGTTTCTTTCTTAAGTCCTGGCAGTTGGGGGGCTATTACGGTACAAGCTGTCGAGCAAGCAATTTTGCCTACGACGCGTTTAATTACTTTAATGGCTGTGAACAATGAAACAGGTGTTAAAACAGACTTAGCAGCTATAGCCAATTTAGCAAAAGCGCATCAGATTCCCTTAATTGTAGATGGAGTGGCTTTAGTCGGTAAGGAATCCTTTGACATCCCAGCTGGTTTAACAGCCTTAGCTTTTAGCGGTCATAAATTTCATGCGCCAAAAGGAACGGGGATCAGTTGGAAACGCGCTTCTTTACCCTATACTCCTTTAATTATAGGAGGAGAACAAGAAACCGGTCAACGAGGTGGTACTGAGAACTTACCGGGTATTTTAGCTTTAGTAACAGCTTTAAATCTATTTTATTTAGCCGAGCCTCATTCAATCAAAAACATGACTGTTCTACGCGATCATTTAGAAAGCGAGCTAAGCCAAAAACTAGTCGGTATTTATATTAATGGAGAGGGACCTCGAATAGGCAATACGTCTAATTTAGCTTTTGAAGGAATAGAGGGAGAAACCTTGCTCTTAATGCTCGATCGTGCAGGTATTGCAGTGAGTCATGGAGCGGCTTGTGCTTCTGGTGCCTTAGAACCTTCGCGCGTTTTATTGAATATGGGCTTTTCAAAAGAGCATGCCGCCTCCTCTCTACGTTTTTCATTAAGTCGATTCACGACTGAATTAGAAATAGCGCAAACGATTGACACGGTCTGCCGCTTGGTAAAAAAATTGAGAGAAAAATAAAGTTTAAAACTGTTTCGAGAGTGAATTTAGTGACGTTTTGTCAACACTTTAATTGTCTTAATCTCTAAAACAGTGAGCGATTCAATGCTCAATTCACAGGGTTCAATGTAGATGGATTCGCCAATTTCTGGTTGATGACCCAATGTAATCATCATTAATTCCGCCAGCGTCAGCTCCTCTTGAGGGCTAAGCTCAATCCCAAAGCGCGCTTTAAAATCAGCAACTGTAGTTGCTCCCGGTAGAGTTTTTTCGATAAAGGGAATTTGATTTTGAGAAACGCGCTGTTTGGATTTTTCTAAAGGTAAAGTGCCAAAGATCTCTTTTAAAATATCAAATAGATGAACGACGCCCTCTGCTTTGCCCTGCTGGTCCAAAATAATCCCTAAATTTTCTTGATTGCTCCGGAATTGATGGAGCAGCTGCATCACGGTTGTCGTGCGCGTGACAAACCAAGGAGTTTTAGCAAAATCTTGGAGACGTTTATTTTCACTGGCTTTAACTAAATCCTGCACATAAGCAATCCCTATAATATTGTGGATCTGTCGATGATAGATAATTAGGTAATCTGTGCCAAGTTTTTTGATGAGGTTAGCAGCTTGAGCAATCGTAGCATTAGAGGGCATCTTAGGAAAAGAGCTGAGCGGTTTCATCACTTGGCTGACCGTGCGATGCGAGAGTTTAAAAATATTAGAAGTCACTGCATTGAAATCTTCATTTTCTGCTCCTAGACGCGTTTCATCCTGCTCTTCTAAAATTTTTTGTAATTCATCTTGCGTTAAAAAAATATTCGTCTCATTCTCTTTTCTACCTAGAAGACGCGCAAATAAAAAGGTAATCAACTCAATGATCCAAAGAAAAGGCGTTAGCAACTTAGCAGAAGCATAGACAATGGGCACACCCATGAGAGCTACCTGTTCGGCAAAGCGTCTAGCAGCAAACATCGGAGCTAATTCACCAAATATGACGACTAAAATAACTTGTGTAATAGAGGAAAAATCAGGATCGAGGCCTAAAGCAGAATAACTCTCGCGTGCAAATTCAGAGCCAAAAAAAGTAGCTAGATTAACGCCGATCAAAGTCGTGCCGAATAACTTAGAGGGATTTTTTAAGAGCCAATCTAGCCATTGGGCTCGACGATTTCCTTTCGCGACATAATATTGCAAGCGTACTTTATTAAAAGAGACACAAGCCATCTCCAACATCGAATAAAAAGCTAACAGGAAAATAGACAAAAGATTGAGGAGCATCCACCATAAAGTATGAGATAACATCTTATTTAAGGGACCCCTTAGTATCGAGGATTTGAACCTTTCTAATATAAACTCGCTTAACTCGGTTAGGATCTACCGATACAATGTGAAATAAAAGACCATCAGAGGTGTACTTTTGGCCATTTTTTGGCAAGTCTCCAATTTTTTCTGTTAACCAACCGCCTAAAGTTACCATATTATTTTCACTAGAAAGATAAGTATTAAATAAAGCATTGATAATAGTCAGCTCTAATTTGCCGTTAGCAATGATTTCATTTTCTCCAGAACGAACATAGAGGGGATTTTTTTCATTTTCATTGAGGCTTGTCCCTATAATAGCTTCTAAAATATCATCTAGAGTAATAAGACCAGCAATTGTTCCATATTCATCGACGGCTACCGCAAATGTTGTTTTATGTGTTTGCATGCGTCTTAAAAAAGAGAGAGCTGCCGTATTTTCCGGCACAAAAAGAGGCTTGCTTAAAATTTTTTGTAAATCTTGAGGAGTTTTAATTTGATGATGATAAAGAAAAAATTTTTTAGCTGAAATAATTCCCATTAAATTATCTAGATTTGTTTGATAAACGGGAATGTAAGATTTTCTTTTCTCTGTAAATAAATAGACTAGTTTAGAAAGAGGTTCATGAATTTCAAAACATAGGATGTCCTCTTTAGGACACATTAATTCTTTAATCGAGGCTTTTTGCAAATCTAAATATTTCCAAACAAGATCGGCCTCTTCAGATTGCAAGATGCCTTGCGCTTCTGAAGTTTTAAGCACATGCTGGAGCTCTTCACGTGAGATTTCCTGTTCTTTCTTTAAGAAAAAGAAGAGGCGACGTGAAAGGGGCAGCGTAATCGCTATAATAATTCTTCTGACAGGCTTGAGAAAGTTTTGCAATAAATGAATAGAGGGAGCAAAGAGCTGAGCTAGTTTGACATTGTGCTGTAGACCATAATATTTTGGAATAATCTCTCCTAAAATTAAGATAATCACGAGGGGAATAATGACTTTTTTTAACCAGCTACCCTCTTCACCAAAAAGATGAGAGAATACGTTTTGCATCAAAATATTGACTAACGTATTGAGCATGAATACAGTAACGAGTAGATCCCGAGGATGGAGTACAAGACTTGCGATTAACTTTTTTCGAGGATTTGCATCTTGATGATAAGATTTAATCTTAGCGGTAGAAAGAGAGAAAAGAGCTGTTTCAGCCGAAGAAAAATAAGCTGAACAGATCAATAAGCTCACTAAAAAAATAATAAAGAGAATGATTTCCACAAGTATAGTCAGTATTTAATTTTTTCTAAGGAGGAGCAAAATAGACCTTAGTCTGATTTTTAGGCACTAAACCCAAAACCCTCATGAGCGTCAATTCTATCCAATCAGGATCACTTTGGCTATTAATTTGTAAAATTAAATCCTCTTGAATGGCTAATTCCCGTTTTTTCTCAAGTTGCAGCTCTTTTAATCTTTTTTCAAGTAGAAGATAGTCATATTGTCCTTTGCACAAGCTCTGTTCATAGCCCATGTAACAAATTAACATAAATAGGATAACCCACCAAGATTTAATCAGGCAGGTAGAGACAAAGGTAAACATAATATCTCTCATCTAAGGAGCTTTGCTTGGGAAAAATGCTCAATTTTTAAGTCAGATAAAGTGTAAAAAATTTTTTAACTTTTATCTTGTAAAATTTAAGTCTAAATTATATAAAATTTTGTTAATAACACAACTCAGGATTTAATGGATGAAAAAAATAGCGATGATTCTAGCTACAGCTGCTAGCTTACTAGGCACAGAGAGGTTAATAGCGCATTGTCAAATGCCATGTGGTATTTACCACGATGAAATGGTTTATGAAGAGATCGACCAGTATGTAGAAACGATGTATAAAGGGATGACTGTCCTTGGCGAAAATAAATTCTCCACTAGCCATGAGAGAAATGAGATCATTCGCTGGATTTATCAAAAAGAGAAGCAATCCAATAAAGCGGCTGATTTGATCGTTAGCTATTTTTTACAACAAAAAATAAAACCGGGTGAAAAAGATACACCACAACGAGTCATTAGTGCACACCGCCTTCTTTTCTTGATCGTGTGTATTAAACAAAATACAGATCGCCAAATGGTCAAAGATTTCTCTGAAGAGTGGGAAAAGTTTAAATTATTTTTCCATCGCGAAGGCTATGAGTGTGAAATGGAAAAAAAGCGTTTAGCAAAAGATGCAGAGAAGAGAAAAGAAAGTTCTTCTTCTGCTAAGGATCATGATCATACACATGATGACCATACCCATGATCACGATGACCATACCCATTAATATAAGCTAAACGCTTTAGTTTATACTTTCTAGTCTGTATCTTTCAGTTTACCTAAACTTAAGTAGCTAAAAATAAAATTTTTTAGTTACTTAAGGGTTCATTATTTTCTCTATTTTATCCAATCAGTTAAATATTTATAAAAAATTAATAAAATAATAGTATAGTTATTAATATTAATAATTAGGATAAAAACATGTTAATCAAAAATGAAAATATAGAAAAATTTTTAAATAATGAACAATCTACTAGTTATATCCTCAAACTAAATAGCAAAGGAGATATCGAAGTTGTTAATCGTTATAGTTTTTCTACTTATCTTGGGCGCTTGTTTGCTTTTGTGACTAGAAAGGATACGTATAAGTTAAAAAAGATAGTAGAAGCATTTTCGCATTTTACTTTTGAAAATCAGCAGTTGCAACAAAATATAGCCACAAAATTAAATAGCCGCATCAGTCATTACAATCAAAATCATCGAGATAAAGAGCAGCTCGTCGGTATTTTACTTTCCGAGTCTGAGGAACTAACTAATCCAGAAGAAGACTCGTTAAAATCACAAAAAGAGGTTAAACTAATAGATACGCATTTCAACTTAAATAATTCTATTAAAAAGAGAGAATTTATTTATACGGTAAGAGTTTTGAGTGTAGAAAATCCAGTTAAATATATATCAATTCCAAAAGAAATGACTTTAAAACAATTTTTAATTTATGTAGCAGCCGAATTTCATATAAACATAAACAATTTTAGGATTGGTTGTTATGGAAGACTTATAGGAGGAAATATTGATGATGATGATAAACCTATAAGTGTTTTTAATATTAAAGATAAGCGCGTTCAATTAGTTCTAAAATTAGATGAAAATTTAATCAATTATCTTAATCCTTTATTACAACAATTTTACACAGCAAATCCAGATTATTTTACAAAAGGGTTTCCTATTTATAAAGATATGGAAACTTTAGATACAACACTGCTAAGTCTCATAAGCCGTATCAGTCGGGGTAAACTAGATCACCATCCTCTAGAGCAATTAACTAATCTTCAACAGTTTTTGACAAATTTTAAAAATAAAATTAAAAAACAAGAAGCTGCTATTTCTCAACAAGCTATATTTTATCTAGATTCTTTTCAATCTACTATTCAAAGCGCAATAAATTTATATAAACAATTAAAAGAAAAAGTTGATTTAAATGGACCTAGTGATGAAGTTCTAGAAGAAGCACTCATGGAACATCCCAAGATAGACGTTACTCCTCAAACCAAAAATACGGTAAACTTTCAAGTAGAGGAAAAAATTTATAAATTTGATCGCGAAAATTTGTTAAAAACGATTGGCTATCTTCGAGGGAAAGATACTGTTACAAAGAATCAGGAAACTTTTAAAATTCCAGAAACAGAAGAAGTAGATCCAGCTGCTTTAACCTATGTGATTCAATTTATGTTAGAAGAAGATAAACTCTCTTTTACTCCTTTACAAGATCAAGATTTATTAAATTTATATACACACATACAATATTTGAACATCCCACGTTTAGAAGCTCTATGTGCTAAAGAAATTGTCAGGCGCATCATGAAAAATCCTGAACAAGGAATAGATCAAGAATTTTATGATATTTATATAAACAGTCCAGGTACCTGGCTTGGAAAAATGCTTAAAAATACAGAATTTGTACCAAAATAGAGAAAAATATTGCTCATAATAAATAATTTAATTTATTTGTTAAATGATTGAAATTTGATGATAATTAAGCATTTTATTTTTATGTTTAGTGTTAGGATAAGCCTTTTTAACAAGGCTGGCTAAGAGGTCTAAATAAGGCCATTAGGTAAAAAAGCCGCATCTTTCCCATAAGATGCGGCTTTTTTTTTGGCATGACTAGGTATAGGAGCACGTTGATCCTATACATTGAGATGAGCCCAACGCTTTAATTGTACTCTTTAATCTGTACTTTCTAGTTTATCTAAACTTAAGTAGCTAAAAATAAAATTTTTTAGTTACTTAATTTTCATTATTTTCTCTGTTTTATCCAATCAGTTAAATATTTATACAAAATTAATAAAATAATAGTATATTTGTTAATAACAATAATTAGGATAAAAACATGTTAATCAAAAATGAAAATATAGAAAAATTATTAAATAATGAACAATCTACTAGTTACATTCTCAAAGTAAATAGCAAAGGGGATATCGAAGTTGTTAACCGTTATAGTTTTTCTACTTATCTTGGGCGCTTGTTTGCTTTTGTGACTAGAAAGGATACGTATAAGTTGAAAAAGATAGTAGAAGTATTTCCTCATCTTACTTTTGAAAATCAGCAGTTGCAACAAGATATGGCCACAAAGTTAAATGGCCGCATTAGTCATTACAATGCAAATCATCCAGATAAAGAGCAGCTTTTCAATATTTTAACTCCAGAGCCTGAGGAAGTAACAATAATTAAAGAAAAGAAAATTTATCCTATAACTGAAGAAGATGAAGTAGAAGATAGCTCATTAAATGTAAGACCTCAAATTCAAGTTAAAATAGAAGATTCACACTTTAACTTATCAGATTCTACTATACAAAAGAATTTTTCTACTAGATTGTATGTAATGGACCTAACAGGTAAATATTATGGTTTATATATGCCAAATAATAAAGAGCTGACAGTAGGAGAATTTTTAAATTATGTAGCAACTGAGATTAATAAAAGTGTAAATAGCTTCAGAATCATCTATGCCGGAAAATTAATAGGAAAAAATCCTGACGAGTATAAAAATCCTCTCATTAATTATGGTGTATATGAAAGTGGTCGCGTGCATTTAGTGCTAAAATTAGGAGAGAATTTAGGAAAGTATCTAGATCCTGTGTTAGAGGGATTTTGTAGAAATCCTGATTACATCAGATCAGGAAAACAAAGTTATAAAGATATGGAATCATTAGATACAGCGCTCATCAGCATTATAAGCCGTATTAGTCGCGGAAAGCTAGATCGTAATCCTTTAAAAGAACTAACGGCTATGAGGGAATTTTTGACAGTTTTTACAAATAAAATTGAACAACTACCAGAAAATGCTGACCGTCAAGAAGCAATAGACTATCTAACCTCTTTTCAAGGTATTATTCAAAGTGCAGAAAGTTTATATAAACGATTAAAAGAAAAACTGGATTTAAGTGGACCTAGTGATAAAGTTTTAAAAGAAGCACTTGATAAATATCCTAAAATAGATGTGTCTTGTCAACCAGATAGAGAGATGGCAAAGCTTCAAGTACAGGAGAAAACTTATCAGTTTGATCGCCAAAATTTATTAGATACGATTGGCTATCTTAAAGGAAATGATAATTTCACAAAAAATCAAGAAACTTTTGAAATTCCAAAAAAAGATGTTGATCCAGCTGTTTTAACCTATGTGATTCAATTTATGTTAGAAGAAGCTAAACTCTCTTTTGCTGATTTAGAAGATAAAGATTTATTAAACTTATATACCCATATACAATATTTGGAGATCCCACGTTTAGAAGCTCTTTGTGCTAAAGAGATTGTCAATCGTATTATGCAAAATCCTGAGGAAAGTATAGAGGGAGAATTTTATAATATTTACATGACTAGTGCAGGTACTTATCTTGGACAGATGCTTGCAGGTACACCATTTGAGCAGGTCTATAAAGTCAATGATCAAATTTTACGAGAAACCCTAAAGCTGTATCCCAAAATAAACGTTGCACATCAACCCTCTAAGCCTACAATAAAAATAACTGTAGGTAAAAAAGAGTATACATTGGATCGCGAAAATTTATTAGAAACCATAGGATATCTCAAAACATTAGATAATTTTACAAAGTATCAAAAAAGTGGAGAAATTTTAGAATTAACACCTGAAATGCTAGAAGATGTAGATATAGCTGGTTTAGCCTATGTGATTCAATTTATGACTGAAGAAGATAAACTCTCTTTTATAGACTTAAATAATCTAGAATTACTAAATTTGTACGCTCAAGTAAAAATTTTAATAATTCCACGTTTAGAAGCTCTCTGTGCTCAAGAAATTGTCAAGCGTCTAATGGAACATCCGGGTCAAGGGATAGATAGAGGTTTTTATGAGGTGCACGTAAAAGAAGAAGAGACTTGTTTGGGCAAAATGTTAAAAAACATAACATTTGCCTAAAAACTAGAGAAAAATATTGCTTATAAGAGATAATTTAAGGTAAGTTATTCGTTAAATGATTGAAATTTGATGATAATTAAGCATTTTATTTTTATATCTACTGTCAGGATTAGTCTTTTTAACAAGGCCGGCTAAGAGGTTTAATAGACCATTAGGTAAAAAAAAGCTGCATCTTTCCCATAAGATGCGGCTTTTTTTTTGGCATGACTAGGGATAGATAGAATTAAAGGGGAGAAAGGAATGAACAAGAAGTGGTTTTATCTCAATACTGGATTTGCACTATTTTCCATGTTTTTTGGCTCGGGAAATTTAGTTTTCCCTTTAGTCGTCGGGCGTGAAAGTGGAGGTCATTATTTAATGACGGCTTTAGGATTTTTGCTGACCGGCGTACTCGTGCCTTTTTTAGGAGTGATGGGCATGTTGTTGCATGAAGGCAGTATTGTTAGTTTTTTCAGTTGCTTTGGCAAAAAAGGCACTTTTTTATTCTGCTTATTAGCTTTATCTTTGATGGGTCCTTTTGGCGTCTTAGCGCGTTGTCTAACAGTCACACATGGCGCCCTTCTTTTACTTATACCCCAACTCTCATTACCTTTAACTAGTGGTATCGCTTGCGTGATTATTTATCTTTTGGCAGTCAATAAAAGCAAGATTGTCACCATGTTAGGGATTGTTTTAACGCCCTTTTTATTGGGCTCAATTGCTATTATCGCCTTCTTTGGACTAAGACAGGTTGTTTTTCCTATGCCTTTAGATGTTACTCCATGGGCTGTCTTCAAAATGGGCTTTTTAGAAGGATATCAGACAATGGATCTACTAGCTGCCTTCTTCTTTTCTCAATTTATTATTAATCATCTCTATCAAACCCTACCCAATCATTCTAAAAGTAGCTTATTTAGCCATTTTTATAAGTCCTCTTTAATAGGCATGGGGCTATTATCTTTAGTTTATTTGGTGCTAATTTTACTTGGCTGGCTCTACTCTCCCTTTTTATTTAATATGCCCGCACAAGAACTACTCGGCATCGTAGCTTTTCAATCTTTGGGCAATTTAGCAGCGCCAGTTGTCTGTTTAGCGGTTACTTTTGCCTGTTTGACCACAGCTATTGTGTTAGCTTCGCTGTTTGCTGAATTTTTAAATACAGAGGTGACTCAAAAGAGATTAGGCAATAAAATCTCTTTACTGATCACCTTACTCATTGGCTTTTTTGTGTCGACTTTCGATTTTGCTGGCATCGCCAAATTCTTAAGTCCTATTTTAGAGACGATTTATCCAGCTTTAATTTTCTTGACCCTATTTAATATTATCACTAAGTTAAAAGAGAAAAAGGCTTCAATTTAAGTTTTACTATTTTAAGGAGTAATGGACTAGTTTAGCTAATGTTTTAATTGTTGGATTTCTATGTTTCAAAGCTGAATATAAAGTTTGTCTAGATAACGCATTTTCATGAGAAAACTTTGTCTTATTGACAGCTTCTAAATAAATTGCGATTACTTCCATAACCCCTTCAGGATCATTATTTTCTAAGCATTCTAAGATAGCATTTCCTATATTTTTACTATTTTTAAGATAGGTTAAAGGAATATGTTCTTGTTCCAATTCTTCAAAGTCCTCTAGACATAAGATTATTTCGGCTTTTTGCTTTATCTTTGGCTTTTTCGATACTATTTTTCGCCTTTTTAATATCGCTGTTTTGACCATTTTTGCTACCTCCCAATAATAAAATTACATTATTTGTAGGAATGATCGTATAGTAAATACGTCTCCCATCATTAAATTTTAACTCTAGTAGATTGTCATCAAGATTTCTTATATGTCCAAAGTAACCCTCTTTTACTTTATCTAATCTTTTCTCAATTTGAAGTTTGGATTTTTCAGTTTGCGTTTCAAACCATTCTTTATACTGTGACATTAGATAAATTACATAAGTCATTTTCGAACTCCTATACTTATTGTATGATAAAACATACATCTATACAATAAAATTCAGTATGAAGTGAGAAATGGATATATTTGAAAGTGCATTTAATTGATTAATTTCTTATGATTACTTGATTTATTAAACATAATTTTGTTTTTATGATGAATCCTTCCTCTCCTTTACTCTATGTTGCCGATCCTAATAGAATAGCTAACATTCAACCGCTATTACCTGAAATGGATCAACTTTATCTCGCCTATGCCAAAGAGCATCAGTTACCGGGTTGTGCTTATGGCTTAGTGGTAGATGATCAACTCATTCATGCTAAGGGAATAGGGTATAGTGATGTAGAAAAAAGAGTATCCTTTACGCCTGCTAGTTTTTTTCGGATTGCTTCTATCACTAAAAGTTTTACAGCGCTAGCTATCTTAAAGCTGCGCGATCAGAATCGATTAAAATTAGATGACCCAGTTGAGGATTATGTACCTGAGCTTGGTAACCAAAAACTAACAGCAGCGGATGCACCACTTATTACGATTAGAGATCTATTAACGCATACTGCTGGTTTTCCTGACGATAACTACTTTGCCGATAGAAAGTTGGATAGGAGTAAGCTTGAGCTAATGGAGATGATAAAAAAAGGTCTCTCTTTAGCTCATGTAACAGGCATTACTTATGAGTATAGCAATTTAGGCTATACTTTATTAGGTTGCATTATAGAACAGATTACCGGACACTCTTATCAACACTTCATCTCTAATTTATTAGCTCCTGTACTCAATGCGCAAGAGTTGCGCTGGGATTGTGCTCCAGTGCCTGTAGAGCAAGTAGTCCAAGGCTATAGTTGCAAGAATGACACTTGGCAACAGGAAATAGTTTTAAAAAATGGCATCTTTGGCGCTATGGGAGGTCTATGGACATCTATCCAAGGCTTTAGTCGCTATATGGCTTTTCATCTGTCTGCTTGGCCTCCAAGAGATGAACGGGATAACGGTATCATCAAAAGAAGTTCCTTGCGCGAGATGCAGCGCTTATGGTCTTTTAAAGAATCCACAGTGCAAACCAAAGTGCAAACTGATGATAAGAGCCAATCGCAAGTGATGACAACAGGTTATGGTTATGGCTTAAGCTGGTCATCGGATACCCAAAAAAGAATTTTTGTTGGTCATAGTGGCGGTCTGCCGGGTTTTGGCAGTAATTGGTCTATCTTGCCTGAATATGGGATAGGTTTAGTTTCTTTTGCCAATTTAACTTATGCGCCAATGGATAAAATCAATCTTCAAATCCTAACAAAAATAGTAGACGAAGCTAATTTACAACCGCGTTGTCCATCTCCATCAGCTTTATTGATTCAGCGTCAAGCAAGTGTAATCAAGTTGTTAATTGAAGAAGTCGATCTTAAAAAAATAGAAGGATTTACGGCCAACTTTTTTTTAGATTTTCCTTCAGACAAAATCAAACAAGATAAAAAATCTATAAAAGATAAGTTAGGAGAATTAATTACTGTAAATGAACTCAAAGTAGAAAATTCCTTAGCAGCTCATTTCATTCTGAAAGGAAAAAAGCAACAGGCAACTATTACTTTTACTTTAACTCCAGAAAATCCTCCTTTAATTCAAAGTTATAATATTAAATTCTAAATTTTATTCAGTCTTTGATAAGCTCAGGAATTTTTAAAAGCAAGATGCGAATTTTATGATATTAAATTACAAATAGTTTATAAAAAAGAAAAGACAAAAATCAAATAAAAGATTTCATCTGATTTTTATCTTCATTTTAATCAAATTTATTATCTTATAGTATTAAGGTTAATTGTTAAATTTCTTTATATTCTTTATTTTTATTCTTTGTCATAGATTCAGATCTAAGAGGATCAAAATTAACTTTTTCAGATTTAAGTGGATTAAACTTATTTGCTGAACTAGTTTTTGAATTTTTAGGATTCTTTGCCGTTACTTTTTCATCTTTTTTTTCATCTTTAGATGATTTGAGTAATGACATATCAAATTCATTATCTTCATCATTTAGAGAAACAGAGGACCTTTGAATAGGCTTATAATTTTTTCTTGTATTTTCAGAATTATTTAAAATTGGATCGTCTAAATCTTCACCTGTATCAAGAGTATTTTCAAGGAATTTTTTATTTTTTTGCTTTTTTATTTCTAATTTTTCTTCTTTTTCCAATTTTTCTTCTTTAGAATGTATCTCTTGAACCAAAGCATCCAGACTACCTTCTAAATTAGAATATTTTCCTAAATTTGGAAGTTTTTTCATAATTTCACGAAAAGCATTTTCAAGTATAATAACTTGCTGATGAATTTTTCCTTCTTTTGAAATTTGGGATTGTTCCTTTTGTGCTTCTCTATTTAATTTATTAGGGTCTATTTTTCTAAACTCAACACTTAAATGAATAATATCTTTCTGAATTTTATCCATTAATTTGGCATTATTAACCCACTCTCCTTTTGAAACTAAAGTAATAATGCGTTGTAATTTTACAGTAATTTTTCCTACTAAGTTAGACACTACTTTTCCTGGCATCTTTCCATAGGATACATTCTTAATTTCTGCTGTCAAAGAAGGGCTAAAATGGGATACATCTTTCTTATTAGTAACATTATAATCATTCATAGTTATCTCCTAAGTTTTAAACACAAAAACATGCTTGAGAATATGCATGTTGGATGCCAAAATATAGAAAAGTATAAATTTTAATTAAGAAAGATAGATGAAATAATCAGTTGATTTGTTTAACTGACAATAAACTTCTATATTACAGAAGTTTATTGTCAAATTGTAATAAAGTTTAGGCCTCTTTGCGGCATAGCTTAGGGTTTATAGTATAAAGCCAAGCTTTATAGGAGGCATATTCTTCTCGGCTTGAGGCATTCACTTGGCCTACTTCTTTGAGAGCTTCTAGTTGTGAGGCACGTCCATCGAGATAGGCAGTAACTCTAGCACTTTTATCTAGCAGCTGTTGAGCTTTTTTCAAAGAGAATCTCAAAGTAATGAGAGCAGTTAGAGCGACTACAAATTTAGGAGGAACAGAGGCTAGTTGTACGAAAGCATAACCCGCAAGCTTAGCATTAATCTTAGTACGTTCGCGCTGCTTCCAGTTTTTTGGCAACACGATAGGTGTCCATATCGAGCGAATTGGCACTTTTAATAAGAGTCTAGCCGCATCACGTGTGAACTGCCATCCTCTTGTGAAAGGTTGCTTAAAAATTTGCTTACCTACTTGATGGATCACTTGGTTTTTTTGTTGTATAGTATGACTTACAGGCGGAGGTGTGACAGGTTGATTTTGGTGCCAATCAGGATTTGAATTGTAACTGTTCCAACTAAGATTATCATTAAACGGAATGGACATGTTTATTATCTCCTATTAAATAGCTATGAATTAAACAACGGCTTCTTTTGTCTCTACAGCTTCAAAAATATTTTTAGTGCCTTGAGCATTAAAAATTTTATTTGCTAGTGTAACAACAGTTTTCACACGTGCAGCAGTTGGCACATAAGTGCCGGAATTACCATCCATCATGAAGCGGCCATTAGCTTCATCGTACCACATTTCACCCGAGCAATAAACATCTTGACGACCTGAGAGCAGAGCATGCTTGCTCAGAGCCCAATCGGCAGTTTTTGCGTGACCTTTAGCCTTCTCATCATTAACATTGACTTTAGCGATGACGATCTTGTCATCGAGCAGCACGTAGTTAAGATGTGCGTCTTTATTTGACTTGATATATTGAAAAATATCTTGCGTACGCAGATAGATTTTATCTACTCTTCCCATCATATGTCTGCGCAACAGGCGTATCATAGGTCCTGAGAAAAAAATGTTTTTCTTTAAACGCGTCACCAAGCTAGGCTTTTTTTGCGGAAAAGGATGTAATTTAACTGTTTTATCTTGGTCATTTTTGTTAGCTAAATCCTGAAATGCCTGGGTAATCTCTACTTGCTGATCAGTCAGATCCAATTCATACAATGTATGACGGCCCCAGATCCGAGTAAATAGATCACCTACAAAGGAGGGTACGGAAATCGTCATTTTGCGTTGTTTTAAATCTTCCTCATTTAGGGGTTGAGTTGACTCAGTTGCAGCAATACGCTTAGCTTCTTTAGCAATGATAGCTTTAGCCGCTTCTCCGCGTGCTTTTTGTTTTTCTTCCGTATCATTCTTGCGAAGCTTGTGGCGATAACGCGTACTGATCACTGCCATATCGACTTTTTCAAAGAACTCATTGAGAGTATCCGGAGTAGTATTGACGATATTAAAATGAACTTTGTGTTTGTCACCGTTAAGATCAGTATAAAAGACATTCCGGAATAGAAAGTGTTCTATCAGTTTATTAGGGAAAATAATATCTTCCATGTCTACTCCCTCAATCGAGAAGCCGGCTGCCTTTAATACTTGGCAGTTAGTGTTAACACAAGTAATATCTCTACTATTTTGCAACTTTTGTGCTGCTTCTTCAAAGCGTTCCAATACTTCATGGGGAAGATTAGTGGGTACGAGGAACACGCCAGATTGAATCTTACCGTGAGTAGCATGGTAAGCCATAGGTTCACGGTAGGCCGATTTAGCATCAACCTTGAATGTCTCAATAGAACGATCTTCTTGCGCTTTGTTGATAAAGGTGGCTACATTGGGACAGCCAAAATTAATAGCTAAGGTATCCGCTTTAAAGAGATGCGAGGCCATGATCGTTTTTAACTCTGCATCCGTCGTAGCGGCAAATTCTGTGATGCCTATTGGGCTAATGACATCACAGGTTCGACCGCCATGGAGGTAGTTTGAAAAGTATTGAGGGCTTCTATTAAATTTGACTTTGACATTGAGATACTCTTCAGGAGTTTTTTGGGTTATGTCATCTTTAAATTGTTCATCTTTTGCGATTATATCTTTAAACGTGCGTTTGGCAAGTGAGGGAATCAATCCAATGTTTCGTACCACTTGCATCGTTTTGAGATACTCTTTTTGAAAGTAGGTGCTAGCTTTTGTATGGTAACCAGAGATCTTATAGAGCCCAGCTTTTACAGGAGCATAGGTTAATAGTTTGACTGTGCGCAAGGCTAGTAATGCACCCTCCGTGGCTGGATAGACTAAGATCGTTTGGGCAAGTTTGGCACAGAAATAGAATCGGCCGCGTCTCAGTATAGTATTGTCATCTTGTTTAAGATCGGCATTAGTTGCAATTTTTGGTAAACAAGGGCTTATAGGATCCATTTTAATACTCCTTTATTTAATTTGATATACCAACCATATCGATTAATTAATTATTAATAGTAAATAAATTTTAAAGTAAATTAATAGACTAAATAAATTTTAAGATTAATCTTTTTGATTTTTAGTTAAAAGTTAACGACTCATCGATAAGGGAAAAACAGTAAAAAGCTACTAGTAATTTAACTTTAAATCTAGACAATTCTTCCTAGATCCAAAATTAACGGATCAATTCATAAAAACTAGTCCTCTTAGATCAGCTCAGGACTGTTTAAGGACGGGATGTAAAGGCCATCAGATCTCTTGAAAGCTGTCAACAATCTTTTAAGGAGCCCTACTCTTGTGCTTCAAAATCTAAATCCCTCTGGTAGCTTAACCTGCAACTCTAAGGCAGCTACTAACAAATCAGCTTTTAAATAAAAATCAATTAATTATAAAAATTTATTTAAATATGTAATATTAAAAGCAAATTTGTTAAAATAAAATATAATTTTATGAATTAATTCTACTAATTAAAGGAATTTGAATTAAAATGAATAGTAACTATAGTTTAGATCAGACATGTTATTCTTGGAAAAACGCTTTGCTGTGGGGCAATGCTTATTGTCATCTCAAAGAAATAAAACAGGGACAGCTAGGTCAGCGCGCCATACACCTTTTTATTGGTTTAATAGAATTGCCTCCTCTAATAGGACAAATTATCTCCATTTTTGAGCTTATAATCGCGAAAAAAAATCCAGAGCTCACTCTTCCTTTGTTTAATCCTTCCATCCCCAATAGCTATCCCATTGAAGAAATAAAAAACTTTAAAGTAGAAATGTTGGCTAACTTATCCAAACATGTAGAGAACGAGCGTGTTAATCCAACCTATCAAAGAGCTAAATTAGTGCCTCTATCGTCTAAAGATACAAGAATTAATCAACCTATTGTCTTAAATCAAGCGCCTGAGGGAATAGAAAAATTTGCCAAAGATGCTACTTTTTATGCTTATGATGCTGAAGGAATAGAAGATCATGGATGGGGCTGTGCATGGCGTGCGATGCAAACCTGTTTAAGTGCTTATGGCTTAAATAAAGATAGTTTACCGACAAATTTTGAAACTCTTTTCCATTTGTTTGGTCCTTTAAAAAATTTAACACAACTTTATCGCGATAAATTTCCTGAAAAAGAGTTAAAATCTGATGCAAAGTTTGCTCCTTATGAGCTGAATTCAGGCTGGGCTGAGCCTTTTATTGGGGAGCTAGCGCTTCATTTTTACGGCATTGAGGCTCAGTTAGAGACCGTGAATGGGATACCGGGCTGTTACGCTCCCGCTAGTGTATTCCCTGAGGAATCTTTAGATTTTGCTGAATTTAGAGAGCGTTTGCAAACGCATTTTGAGCAGGAGGTTACTGCTCCTTTGATGATTGATGATGGTACCTATACAGCTAATATCATTGGTTTAGGTTTGCAAGAGGAACAGACCATTTTATGGATAGCGGATCCTCATATTAAACGGGGAGCAAATTCTCAAGAGGTCAATCTAGCTAAGACCAAAGGAATAGCTGTCGGCTTATATTGTGTGACACTCGATCAAACGGGAAAGCAGGTAACCTGTTCCTTAGACAGTATAAGTAAAAAACAAGTTGAAGAAGATTATCCCTATGCTAGCTATAGAGTCCTAAATTTTAATGATAAAAAATGGATGGTGCTTTTCCCCAATTAAAGTAGCTAGGAGAAATAGTCGTTGCACTACCTCTCTTTTCATAAAACTTTTGCCGCTATTAATTTTTAAAATTTTCGGAAAGAGGAAGGGTATCGCTAGGTTCTTGGATACCCATAAAGGATTTAACAGCAGCCATAATAAAAAAAGTGCCACAAATCACGACGACAGCTTCTTGTGCTTTAGCACGTGCAAAAGCTGTTTTTAAGGTTTGATTAAACGCTTCTAAAGGCTCATGACCAAACCCTTGAGCTGTCAATAGTTGACTTAAGCTAGTAAGAGTAGCTGCTCGTTCATTATCAGCCTCGATGAGATAAAGGGATTGAGCTTGAGTGCCAATCACTGTTAAACAGCGCGCTACATCTTTACTTGCAGAGAGTCCGCAGATCACATGTAAAGCCTCTAAAGGATATTTTTCTCTGATAGCTTGAAATAGACTCTTTAAGCCCTGCTCATTATGAGCTACATCTAAAATAATTTTAGGTGGTAGGTGCGCTGCTTGTAAGTGATACTCTTGCAAGCGGCAAGCGGGTCTTACTTTTAAAGCTTGCTCAATTAAATCAGTCGGTAATTTTAAATGCTTCAAGGCTAATCTAGCCACGGCGCTATTCTCTTCATCAAAGCAGGAAAAATTTTGTGAAACTTGCCAAAGAGTACTTCTCTTTTGGTGACAGATAGGCTTAATTACATCTAAAGGGACTTGAGGGCCTATAATAACTGGTATAGTCGGTTTGATAATGCCAGCTTTTTCCAGAGTAATCAGTTCGATGCTATTTCCCAGTAGTTCCGTATGGTCTAAGCTAATGGAGGTGATAATAGTTAAAACAGGACAGAGCACATTCGTGGCATCTAATCGACCGCCTAAGCCGGTTTCAATAACGGCAAGATCAACCGATTGTCTAGCAAAATAGATAAAAGCTGCTACTGTAGTGATTTCAAAAAAGGTAACGGGTAGCTTTAAAGAGTAGGATAGAGTAAAAAGATCCGTGAGAATCTCGCTAATCTCCTCTTCAGTGATCAGCTGGCTATTGATTTGGATGCGTTCGCGAAAAGTAGCTAGATGGGGCGAAGTATACAAGCCTACTTGCTTGCCCATTAGTTCATACGCTTTAGCTATTTTAGTACAGACAGAACCCTTGCCATTAGTACCCGCTACATGGATCGAGCTAAACTTTTTTTCAGGATAATGACAAGCTGCTAAAAGCTTGTGCATAGTCGTTAAGCCTAACTTAACCGGATGCTGCTTATTTAAAGCGTAAAGCTGCTCTAATAATTCAAGATACAGCATGAGTCATCTGGTTTTTAAGGTGCAGGAAAGTCTCTTCATTAACCCAAGAGCAGCCGAGCGGAATCTGCGGCTTCATAGCTCCATGAAAGTCAGAGCCGCCAGTCATTAGCCAGTTCTTTTTTTGAGCTATCTCTATCCAACGCTTATTTTGTTTAGCAGCAAATCTTCCATAGAAACATTCAAGACCATCAAAATTCATGTTGAAAAGATCGCCTAAAATACTCTCATGCGTCATCAAATGAGGATGGGCAATCATAGCTAAGCCCTTAGCCTGATGAATGGTAGCTACTGTTTCCTCTACAGTGAAATTTTGACCTGGGACGTAAGCTGCTTTGTCATCGCCTAAGTAGCGCTTAAAAGCTTCTGCAAAAGAATCGACATACTGTTTAGCTAGCAGGGCTTGAGCAATATGAGGCCTACCAATGGAGTGGGAATGGGGCGCTTGAGCTAAAATATCCGCCTCCGTTAAATGAATGGCTAGTTTAGCCAGTTTTTCCAAAATTAGCAAATTGCGCTCACGCCTGCGCAAGGCGTGATTGGCACATAAATTTAATAGAGCAGGATGATTTGGGATAAAAGCATAGGCTAAGATATGGACGCTTTTTTTGCGATGGGTAGTAGAAAACTCTGCTCCTGTAATTAGGCCAATGTTTAATTCAGCAGCTACACTTTGTGCTGCTTCATAAGCGCCCAGCGTATCGTGATCCGTTATGGCTAATCCTTTTAAGCCGCACGTTGCTGCCTGATGGACTAATTCAGCAGGAGATAAACTGCCATCCGAGTAAGTAGAATGACAGTGTAGATCGGCGCGAAAATCCATTTTTACTCCTGTAACTGAAAAGGGATAAAGCGCACTTCACTTTCTAACTCAATGCCTGTGTGCTGCTTAACAGTTTGTTTGACTAGCTGAACGAGATCTTTAATCTCTTGGGCAGTTGCTTGTCCTGTATTGACGATAAAATTGGCATGGCGCTCTGACACTTTGGCTTCTCCTAAAGTATATCCTTTTAAGCCTACCTTTTCTATCAAAGCCCCAGCTGACAGGCTAGTAACTACACTAGTAGGATTGCGGAAAACACACCCAGCTGATTTTTCAGCATAAGGTTGGGTTTCTTTGCGGTAGGCAATCAGAGAGAGTTGCTTAGCACGCGCTGTATCAACTGGTTTCAAACAAAAAGTAGCTCCTACTAAGGCACCATTTAAATTTTGAAAGGAGGAAAAGCGGTAACTAAACTCCAGTTGCTCACGCAGAATCTCCTGTAGGCTACCTGTACAATCGATATAGTCAACGCTGTGCAGCTGTGCACTTGTCTCTTGTCCATTAGCGCCTGCATTCATATAAATAGCGCCCCCTACACTAGCAGGGATGCCGGCTGCAAATTCTAAGCCGCTATAATTTTGTCTAGCTGTCTGTGTACCTAGTAAAGAAAAACTGTAACCTGCTCCTACATGATAAACACCAGGAGAAGAGTTCTCCAAAAAATCGATGCGGTTGCCAATCACTAACCCATCAAATCCTCGATCATCAAAAAGAGAGTTAGAGCCTTTCCCTACAATCAGATAGGGGACTTGAGCCTGGTAACAAGCCTTGATCAATTGTTGCATCTGCAAAACAGTTTGTACTTCACTATAGTAACGCGCTTTTCCGCCAATGCCAAAAGTAGATAGGGTGCTGAGCCATTTATCCTCTTGTAAAGAAAAGGGTAAAAAGTCAGCTAGGCCTTTCTTCATCTGTTAACTCTCTTTAGCATGCTCTTCTTAGTCAGTCTCTATTTCATCCGCCTCTTCATCGGGCTCTAAAGAGGTTACACATTCGGGATGAATAGCCGCTTCACTAGCTACAGCTTCGCTAACTACCAGAGTCTGAGCTGTCTGAGCTAGCTCATTTAAATCCACTTGATAACCTTCACTTTTTTTAAAGATGTGATCGAGAATGGCATTGACAAAAGCTGTTGATTCTGGAGAGCCAAACTTTTTAGCCAAACGGATGGCCTCAGCTACGGCTACTTTGGGCGGAATTTGAGGATCGTATAGTAATTCAAAAACGCCTAGGCGCAAAACATTGCGTTCGACACTTTGAATGCGTTCAAAAGCATAAGAATAGGAGGTCTTAGCAATCAGCGAGTCAATCACGGCTAATTGCTCAAAGATCTGATTCACGCGTTCCATTCCCATGTAGACATTTTTGCGCGTGATACTCAACTGTTGCATGAGTAAAGGAATAGTAGCTTCTGATTGAGCAGGGCTAATATCTCTACTATAGAGAAGTTGAAAAACGAGTTCGCGAAATTTCTGTTGTGGTAAAGCCATGAAAAAGTTCCTTTATTCAAACTCTTTAGCCTACCATAGAGCAGCATTTGTTTGAAATACTGTTCTAGTTATCAAACTCACTTTCTAGGATGAAAAATTTAACAATCTTTTAATTATAAATTTAAATATTTAAGAATTAATTCTTAATAACTTAGAGAATAGATTAGAAACAAAAAGCACAATCTTTTTAATGCAATTAGTCAAACGAGAAAAAAGATTAAAATTATTTTGATTTCTTGTATTTTGGGACTGACTGGAAGAAGGAGGTAAAAGAGTTTCTGCAGTCTCAATTTTTTCTACTCGATCATTTATTAAAGGACCATGTTCTCTATATTTTTCATAATAATGTCTCTTATAGTTAACTAGATCAATTATTTGATCCATTAAATCAAAAAGTCCCTTTTCTTTTAAATTTTTAAATAAATGATGAAAGATAGAAATGTTTATATTGCCTTCTGCAGTTTCCTTAAGCGATTGAAAAAGTAATTGAGCATAGTTTTTAAGTTGATTTTTGTCCATAGAACTAATCATAGTATTAAATAGACCTTTATAAAGAAAATCCCAATCTTTAATCTTAATAAGATCTTTTTCTTTATGGAGACTTTTTCCTAAAGCTATCAATAATTCAATTTGTTTATTCTCGAAAAAATAGGGTAGATTTGTCTTTATTCTACTATCTAATGACTTTTCAAATGAATCTTCAATTTTACTTAGCGCTTCATGATCGTGTATAAGGTTATGAATTCTAATTGCAGGCTGTAAAATACTCCTTACAATCCCTAGCTGACAATGCTCTATGACCTTTTCTATGAGATAATGATTTTTTGCAAAAAATAAAGTAATCGGTATTTCAAGAGACTTCCTAAGTTTGTAAATTGCTTTTAGAGTAGAAAGTGAAGAAATAGTAGATTTGTTATGTTCGCATAAAAATTTGACAGAATTACTATAATCCTGAGGCAGCGCACCTATAAACTCTCTATTATCATTAGCATATTTAGGTATAGTTTCTCCAAATAATTTAACGATAGTCTGTAATTGTACATGACCCGCCTCAATTGCTAATGGTTGATAAGCTTTACTTGATTGACTGACCGAGCTTAAATCTTTTGTTCCTAGGAAAGAGAAAATCAAAACTATCAACTCATTGGGTAGATCAGCTAAAGGAAAGGGTTTAGGAACTAGGGCAAGTGTAGCATTGTTATAAATTTTACTATCTTGATCATCTTTATTTATAGAAGATGGTATCATTTTATTAACCTTAATTTTAATTTAAATATAATTATAAACCAATTTTATATTACTTAAAATCAAATCAAATATAATTATTAAGTTTTCTATAACATAAAAATTATAATTAAAATAATTTGTTTACAAATATTAACTTAATTGATAGATTGAAGATTAGCAGGGAGGCTAAAGTAGTCAGCCTCACTTTAATTAGCCTTGATCACAAATTGCATCCATTGAGTTGCATTCATTGAGGAGGTCGTGATGTCTAAGGAATTTAAAAACAAAAAAGATGAGAAGAAAAAACCGTTACTCTCTTTAAAAGAGAGAAGAGCTAAAAAACATGAAAAGAAGGTGTATAAACCAGAGCATCGCATCGGTTTTGATGAGCCTAGCATTGAGTAGTGTTTAAGTAGCTTAAAGTGCTAGGCATTTCAGGAAAAATAACTAGCACTTTTTAGCATTAAACTGCTTTTTTTCTAAAAGTTTGCAAAACTCTAGCTAGAGATCTTAAGCTTCTTCTTATTTTATTAGTTAAAATTTTGCGCACATGGCTAAAGAAAGAAATTTTCAACTGTGCCCTTGCTTCTGATAAATTTTTAACTTCTTTAGAAGGGTTAGCAGGAGGGTTAATAGTATTAGCTTTTTTTTGCTGGATGTTAGCAAGTGCTAATAAGGCTTCATCTCTGTCTTTTTTTGTATCAAGCCTATAGCATAAGTTAACGGCCTGATTCATGTAACCATTTTCAGCTATTTTTTTAATCAATTCTAATTGACTTGCTTGCCTGTTGACTACATTTGGAATAGAATGAGTTAAATTGAAAGATTGCTCGATAAACTTTTCTTCTTTTTCTTCCGTTAAACCTTGCTTATTTTCGAGCGCATATAAGTAAGAGCTTTGTAGACAAATGCGAAAATTTTCTCCTCTACTTGGATCTAAATGTTGAACTATTTCTATCGCTAAATCTTCATATCCTTTCTTTAGGAAATAGTGGCAGATCGCCTGATAAGTAGAAGACTCAAATTTCTTATCAAGAGGTAAAGAGTGAATAAGGTCTAAACTTGCTGCTTTATCTCTCAGTTTCCAAATATCTTCCCATATGTCAAATACTTTAAAACATACTATTTTTTGTGTAATCGAATCACAAGCATTAAATATTTTTAAAACAGTTTGTTTACTAATAGTTTTTTCATTAAATGAGGAAAGATGTAGTATGTTATTAAAGATAGACTCAGCTAAAGTAAAATTAATTACAACAGGGTATAAAAGAATAAATTTATTAAGTTCATTATAATAACAGAGTTTATTGGCAATTTTCCTTGTAATCTCTCGAATACTACCTTTATCTTTATCCGGCCACTTAATTTTATCCAATTTTTTAATAATTTTTGATAGATAAGCACACAGTAGTTTAGGCTTTAACTTTTCAAGTTTATCTATAAAATAAGAGAAAAATTTTACTCTGATATCCTGATCTTTTATATCTAATCCAATAGAAATTAATTTATTATACTGACCTCTTCTGACTAAATTATCTAAATCTTCAATAAGTCGTTGAGTTTGACAAAAAGGAAGAAGATCATGAGCAGTAAATAAGCCCTCTTTTGTGTTAGAAAGGTTACGGACCAAAGCACAATACAGTATATCTTTGATTTCTTCTGAAGAATTTTGATTAGTAAAAATAAGGTTTTTTATAAGATAAGAGGGTAAAGAAGCTAAACTTTTTTCTATTTCTCTTTTCCAACGATGACGCAATTGATAAATAGCTTTGAGCGATTGGTCCTCTAAGGAAATTAAAGATAATTTTTTTTTAAGATCAATTAATGCGTTGGCTTTATTATTTAATGAGCGTTGTGTTAATGCTCTCGAATCAAATGCTCTCGAATCATCGGATAGGAATGAATTTTTTAAATTGATAGATTTTAAATCTTGAGCAAGAGATGTGGTAAAAATTGAAGCAATCTGTTTGATTTGCAGTCTACTTGTTTCTACAAAAATTGTGTAAAATAAACGATTGACAGTTTTAACAGAGGGTAGATGCTCAAGACCAATAAAAGAAAAGATATGCATTAGAAGTTCTAGAGGAAGCTTGGTGATAACATCAGCTGTAGAGGGCTGATCAGCTTTAGCAGGTTTTTTAAGGTTTAGAGAATAATAGGCCAAAGCAATAGGGTTATGCGAATCAGCAACTTTTAACATTTTAATGCCTGAAAATTTAATTTTTATCTTATTATAATAATAAAATAATAATGTTAATTTTGAATTAAGATAAAGATTTAATTAAAATATAAGTTACTGAAAAGAATAAAGAGAGCCTAAATTTAAGAGCTGAGTGAGTTGATCGAGCGCTGCTTGAGTTTCTACTAATAAAGCAGGATCTGCTAAATCGGCTAGGATAAGGCAATCGCGATAGTAGCGCTTAATCCACTCTTTTAACTGTTCATATAAGGGCACGGTAAAGAAAATGCCAGCGTGCGTGGCTTGTTGCTGCTGCTCATTTAATACAACGCGCAGTCTTAAGCAAGCAGGTCCGCCTCCATTGCGCATGCTTTCTCTTAAGGCAGCATACTGAATCGATTGAATGGGATTAGTTGGATTATGGAGTATTTTGTCTAGCAAAAGCTGCACGCGCGGATTTAAACGGCACTCTTCAGGTAGCAGTAGCAGCATCTGATCAGGTGCTAGATAAAGTAATTGAGAATTAAAAAAGTAAGAAGAAACAACCTCCTCTAAAGATAATTGCTCTTCAGTTACTTTAATCAAAATCAGCTCTTGCTGACAACAAGCTAAAAATTGTCGCTGCAACTTTTCAATCACAGCTGGCGTATTGACAAAGGCTTTTTCATGGTAGATAAACACATGATGGGAGCCTACGGCAATTACATCATTGTGAAAAACACCAGCATCGATGGCTGCAGGATTTTGTTGAGCTAATAGCACAGTTGACGGATGGAGTTGGTGAAGGCGACTAATCGCTTCGGAAGCTGCTTGCGTCTGACGTGCTGGATAATGCGTGCTTTCTTTTTCAAAACCCTCACGGCCAAACACAAATAAATGGAGACCTGGCTTTTCTAAATTTGTACAGAAACGGGTATGATTAGCCGCGCCTTCATCGGCAAAGAGCAAGCTGGAAATTAAAGGATCATGATGCTGAAAATAAGTCGGGTTAGGGAATACTTTTTTTAATAGGCGTGCTGTAAAAGGTGCTTCCATAGCGCGGTGAAAATGAGTACATAGATTGGCAGGCGTAAAATGAACCAGCTGGTCGGCTGTATCACTCGAAGGCGACACAGTGGCGCTATTGGCGGTCCACATAGCTGCTGCAGAACTACAAGCACCTAATAAATGAGGAGCCTCTATAGATACGCGTTTAATGATTTCACTAGCTGTACCGGTAAATCCCAACTTTCTTAGCGTGGGTAGATGGGGCCGTTCATGCGGCGGAAAAATACCCTGTTTAAAACCTAAATCATGCAAGGTTTTCATCTTCTCTAAGCCCTGTAGAGCAGCTAATTTAGGATTAGATGGAGCAAATTGATGAGCCATAGAGGCTTTGTTGCCATAGGCCAGGCCTCCGTAAAAATGGGTCAACCCGACTAAACTGTCAAAATTAACTTCGTGCGCTGCCATTTATTTCTCTTTTTTAGTTAATGAGGCCAGGGAGCAAAGAAGTCGGTAAGGTTAGCTTTTGCTGAATGAGGGAGGCTACGGGATAGCTGCAGTAGTCCGCTGCATAATAAGCACTAGGACGGTGGTTGCCGCTCTGTCCGATGCCGCCAAAAGGGGCTGCGCTACTAGCGCCTGTCAAGGGCATATTCCAGTTGACAATGCCGGCTCGTATCTTTTGATAAAATTGTTCAAATTCTGGCTGACTATCGCTCAATAAGCCAGCTGCTAAACCATAAGCTGTTTGATTTGCTTCGATCAGCGCGGCTGTAAAATCCTTAACGCGAATTAGTTGCAAAAGAGGTCCAAAAATCTCTTCATCTGGCCGCTTGGCACTAGCTGTTACATCGATTAAACCAGGGGTGACTAAGCCAGTATCAGCTTTTAAACTTTTTAATTTTATTAAGGCTAGACCGCCTGCTCGATAGAGTCTTTCTTGGATGGCCACTAAATCTTTGGCTACTTGAGCAGAAATTACAGGTCCCATAAAAGGAGCGGGAGTTTCTCGATAAGTGCCTATTTTGAGTTGAGCGATCATCTCGATTAGCTTAGCGATAAAAGCTTCACTTTTAGCTCCTTCGATTACAATTAATCTCTTAGCACAGGTGCAGCGTTGTCCAGCAGTAAGATAAGCAGATTGAATGGTGAGATAAGCAGCAGCTGTTACATCCTCTACAGCGGACACAATTAAGGGATTATTGCCACCCATTTCCAGCGCTAACATCTTTTCAGGATAACCGGCAAATTGGCGATGTAAGAGCTGGCCAGTCGAGAAGCTACCGGTAAAGAATAAGCCATTGATGCTAGCATGCGTGGCTAAGGGCTGACCGACCTCTTTAGCTCCTTGTAATAAATTAATGACTCCAGTAGGCAGATCTGTTTGTTGCCAACACTCCATCAGCACTTCGGCTGTACCGGGTGTGTAATCACTGGGTTTAAAAATCACAGTATTGCCCGCTAGCAGAGCAGGTATCAGGTGTCCATTTGGCAGATGACCGGGAAAATTAAAGGGTCCCAATATGGCAATTACGCCATGGGGTTGATGACGCGTCAGCGAAAGAGCCGAGGCTTGCGCTTGTTGCTTAAAAGGACAGCGCTCTTTAAAAGCCTGAATAGAGAGTGCAATTTTTTGATGCATCGCTTGTACTTCTGCTAAACCTTCCCAATAGGGTTTACCTGTTTCTTGGCAAATCATGTCAGCTAAGCGCGGAGCTATTTGTTGTAGCCCTGCCCCAAACTGCTTTAAATAAAGCAAGCGTTTTTCTAAAGATTGAGAAGACCACTGCTCAAATGCCTCTTTAGCGGCTACCACCGCTTGCTCTACTTGAGCTAAACTAGCCCCAGCTCCTTGCCAAACTTTTTCTCCAGTGGCGGGATTTAGCGAGGCAAAAGAGAGGCCTTCTCCTTTTTGCCACTGACCATTGATCCATAACCCTTTAGATGTGATCATAATGGCTCTCTAGTGTGTGTGATGCAGGACGTAAATTGGCATAGCGAATGGATTCGCCTACTTGAACTTCTAAGGCTTGAGCGGTAATTTCAGGCACAGTTGCTCTATTTTGCGCATCTATTGTTAAAGAAGAGAGAGTCGCGCGAAAATCTAAGCGCTCATTGGACAGGAGGAACAACTCTTTAGAGATATCCCACTTTTTAGATAGAGGAGTAATCTCTTTAATGGGAGCCACTACACTCTCTTTAATCGTGCGAATCTCACAAAATGGAGCTAGGAGTAAAGGACCGCCATCAAAAACATCGATGTAAGAGGTTGGTAGAAAGCCCTCTTGATGGAGCATTTGGAGAGCTGGCTGCGTTTGGGGATGTGTCTTTCCAATGGCTGCTTGAGTTGTAGGAGTTAATAAATTGATGTAAATTGGGTCATGCGCTAGAAAAGGAGGAATGAGCGTCTGATCTTTTTCATGAATAATCATAACTTCATAAAAATCGAGAGGAAAAAAATGCCGGCCTAATCCTTCCCAAAAAGGCACTTTTCCCTCTTGATCTATAAAACCTTGTAAAGCTGCAATGACAGTTGAATGAAAGCGTTGAGGAAAACAGGCCATAAAGAGAAAACGCGACAGGGAAAGTAAACGACCCAGACCTGCTTGCCGAAAAGTAGGGTCTAAAAAAAGTGTGCAGATCTCCGAAGGACCCTGTTCATAACTAAAAGAGCGCAATAAGGCTATGTCTTGACAAATAGGTAAAGAGGAGGGAAAATTAGAAATTAACTGTTCAATCTGGAAAAAAAAGCGGGGATTGCGCGCGCCCATATGAGAAATGAGACCGCAAATGCCGCCTATTTTTTTTGTATAAAAATCTTCTAATACAAAGAGATACGTTTCATCTTGAGATGCTAAAGGCAAGGGGTTGAAAGAGAGGATAGCGTGGGCAATTTTTTCCTGCAGCAAAAGAGGATTTTTGGGCAAGCTAGTCATGCTAGGAGAAGCTTGCAATGCTAATTGCAAAACAGGTTCCAAATCGCGTAAATGAATGGATCTAATGAGATAAACCATAAAGTATGAACCTCAATCTATTGGCTTAACTTTAAGTTGATTAGACTAAATTTTTTCAAAATTAAGTAAAGTTTGCTCGATCAGTTGTAAAACACAATCGCAATCTGCCACAGTCAACACTCCGGCTGGCAGTAATAAACGCACGCGCGTGGGAGCTTGTCCCGCAATAAAGGTCATCACACCGGCTTGAAAGAGAGCTTGTACAAAAGCTGTGACGCGTGCACTACTGCCATCAAAGGGAGTAAAGGCCAGCATGCTGCCTAGGCCAAAAGGACCCTTAATCAAAGTGGGATATTTTAAGGATAAGGCGGTTAATCCTTTAATAAAATGAGTAGAGAGTTGTTGAATTTTGCCCAAAGGACCATAATAACCCTCATTTAATAATTTAGCTAAGATACAGTGGCAGCTACCAATAGCTGAACTACTGCCGGTAAAAGTTTGGCTAATCAGTCCAGGTTGAGGATTAAAGTCTGTTTTAAATAGAGTAGCGCAAACTTGTGAAACTTTACCGATAGTCACAATATCGACAAAGGATTCTAATTGAAAATACTGAAAAGCAAACAGCTCGGGTAATCGAGCAAAAGTCTGCACCTCATCGACAAAAATAGCAATGCCTGCCTCTTTTAAAATGGACATGAGCTGCGTAAAGAAATCAGTGGTACCTGCATAAATGCCGCCTTCTCCTTGGACAAGCTCCAGGCACATGAGCGCATATTCACCTGGATAGCGCCTTAACAACTTTTTTAAAGTAGTCAGCATCGCAGCTGTGCTGGCTGCTGGTGCATCCGCTCGATAAAAAGGAAGATAATCGACGTGAAAAGTCGGAGGTAGACCTTGGCGAAAAGAGGATTTATCGGTAATACTGGAAATAGCTGTCGAGCGTCCGGCAAAGCACTCTTCAAAAGCTAAAATGCGAAAAGCGGGAAATTTTTTCTGAAAAGCTATCTTTAAAGCATTTTCATTAGCCATCGCGCCTGAGGTAGATAAAAAGCAATGGTCTAAGCTAGACACTTGAATGAGCTGCTGCATCAACGCAATCGAGTCGGTATTTTGTTGTAAATTGCCTTGCATGACTGTATCGCTAAGGGCAGCATCGAGGCAAGCTGCAATCAGGTCCGGATGGCTATGGCCAAAAAAATGGGGACCGATGCCGCTAATAAAATCATATTTGACACTGCCATCGGCTAATTCCACTAAAGCACCTTGACCGATGCCGCTGCCAATAAAGGGAAACCATAAAGGAGAGCCTCTGCTCTGAGCTGCTGTTTGTAATAAAGTAGCATAAGAGAGTTGACAACTAGACACAGCTGGCAAAATACTCTTCAAAGGCTGTTGATGATCGACGACAGCTGCTAAAATGAGCTTTTTAGCTTCTATTAGGCGAGGATCTGAAGATAGGTGCTGGCTTCGAGTTCGATAGGCAGGTTCTCGATGGTTAATAGGCATGCAATTAGCCTTTATTTAACTTATTTTATTTGAGCTTGTCTCACTCTTATCTTATTCCTATCTCAAGGTGACCTTGCGCTAACTCCATCAAAAATAGGGCTGTTAAAGTCGCTCTTTCTGTCAAACTTGGCAAATAAATGTACTCTGTCGGTGAATGAATGTGGCCTCCAACAGCTCCCAACGTATCGATATTGGGCAAACCATACTGATATAAACGACTGCCATCACAGGTCCCTCCGCTTGATCGGTAATCAAAAGGGATAGTGAGTTGCTTAGCACAAAACTGAAGAGCCTCGAATAGATTCTGTTGAGGGCTATCAAAAGGTTTAGGGGGAGTTGCGCTCTCTTCATGCAAAATAAAAGTTAGCCCCTCTTGGCTTTTAATATTTACTAAATCCTCTAAATTTTTTTTGATTCTTTTTTGATCCTCAAGCTGCATGACGCGTACATTAAAATGAGCTACTGCTAAGTCAGGCACGCTATTAACCGCGCTACCTCCTTGGATGCTGCCTATGTTGACAGTAATACCTTCTGTTTCATTTGTCAACTGCTCTATTTCTAGTAATAAACGACTGAGCGCTGTAATCGCATTGCGTCCCTCAAAAAAATCGCGACCGGCGTGCGCTGCCCGTCCTTTAGCTAGCAGAGCAAAATTAGCCGATCCTTTGCGCGAGCTAACAAATTTTCCATCGGCAAAGGAGGGCTCAAAGAGCAAAGCTAATTGATTGCGTTTAGCACAGGCTTGCCAAAGAAAAGCAGATCCTGGAGAGCCGATCTCTTCATCGGGATTAATGAGTATTTCCCAATTTAACAAGGAAGCAAAAGGGGAACGTTCAAAAGCGAGTAGAGCATAGAGTAAGATGATTAGGCCACCCTTCATATCAGTTACCCCAGGCCCTTGCAAGGTAGTAAGGTTTAACAGCTGATAGCGTTGAAAAGGATGCTGGGCGCTATACACCGTATCTAAATGACCACCTAACAAAACACTAGGAAAATCAGTTGGTAAACCTGATAATTTTTTTTGCCATAGAAGAGCTTCTCCTAAAGGGAAGCTCATTTTTTCTCCATTGGACAGAAAGCGATGAGTAGGTGGCAGAATCATCGTTTGAGGTGGGATGCCTAACAGAGCAAAAGCTACTTTTAAGGCTTGAATCATCTGTCTAATGCCCGATATATTTTCCGTACCTGAATTAATAGCAGCCCATTCTATCAAAAGAGCTTCCATAGTTTTTTGTTGGCTAGAAATCCAGTTGAAAATAGAAAAATAGAGTGAATTCATTCTCTTTACTTTATAAAAAAAGAATTAGTTGTCAATTCTCTTATATATAGAGATCACCCTATTTATTTAAATAACTCAAGTTCGGAATAACTAACTAGAAAGAGAAAAAGAAGAAAATAGGAAAAGAAATAAATAAAAAAGGTCTCAACTCCTTATAATATTTTTAACAACAAAAAAATTAAGGGAGAGAGACCATGAGGGAAATACAATTAATAGCAATTTATTGTTTTTGTGACGATTTCTTAAAAAGTGGCAATCATCAAGAATGGCCAAACATCAAAATGAAATTAGCAGAAGTTATGTTTGTATATATTGTGGCAATAAGATTTTTTTATGGCAACATAGAAAGAGCATATAGCCTGCTAAAAGATAGAAAGTGTTTTAAGAAACCATTGGGCAAAGGACAATTAAATCAGAGATTGCATGCAGTAGATGACAAGATGTGGAATGAGTTGATTACATTTGCTTATCATGCAAGAGGAGTGTCTGATGTATCTAAAGAATTTATTATCGATAGTTTTCCAGTGGCTGTTTGTCGAAATATAAGAATTAAGCGTTGTCGTATTTATAGAAGAGAAGAATTTAGAGGGTATAATCCTAGTAAAAAAGAGTATTTTTATGGATTAAAAGTGAATATGATAGCTACAGCTGAAGGACAACCTTATGAGATTTTGCTATCCCCAGGTAAATATCATGATAGTGAACCTTTCAAATTAATGGCTAATGATCTACCTGTTGGGAGTAGTCTATATGGAGATAGTGCTTATACAGATTATGAATATGAGAGAGAACTTCAAAAAAGACAGATAAGAGTCATCATCGAACGCAAAACTAATTCCCATTATCCTCATTTCTTTGAAGATTGGCAAGATCTCAAACGGTTTAGAATGAGTATTGAGACAACATTTAGTTGTATTTCCTCTTTTTTACCAAAGAAGATTCATGCTGTGACTGATGCTGGTTTTGAACTAAAAGTAATTGGGTTTGTTATTGCTCTAGCTATTAACTTTATTCTAATTTAGTTATATCGAACTTAGATTATTTAAATCATAATATTTTATTTATAATTTCTAAACAATTAAACATTATAATTTAATTACATTAAATGAATAAATAGGATAAATCTGAATGTTAAATCTTACAACAGCGACTCATTTTATTTTGAGGAATTATATTCAAGTTAATTTATCTAATTCAGACTCGCTATTCAAAAGTCAAGTCTTGACAAGAGTTGCTTACTTAAGTTTAGCCTTTCTAAATATTATTACAGGTAGTGTAAATGCTACTGCTGGAGTATTAACAGGTAGTTTAAATATTCTAACAGCTGGGAAAAAACACTCGCTTCATAAAATCACTCTTGCGCAACTTTGTAATACTAGACTCACCCTTTCTTTGTTTTATTTAAATGGCTTGAGAGTTCTTAATCCACACGCTCGTTTATGCAATTACATACCAAAAAATTCTCTTGAGCTTAGCTTTGATGGTAATGGCTTATTTGCAGGCCGCGTCAATACATTGATTCAAGATTTATCCGCACAATGTAATACATCTAAAAATTTCTTAAAGAAACAGGTCATCTCTAGATTAACTTATGTATTATTAGCCGTAGCTTCTTTAGTGACAAGGGCAGTAGATGCAGTGATTGGCATTATAGCAGCTGTTTTCTCTATTTTGACCCTTGGAAAATTCAACACTATCAATACAATAGCTTTTAGAGGGCTACAAGTACCAGGTATTGTAGATGATCTTTTTTATTGTGCTGTTAAAATTATTAATCCTTGGACAGGTGTTAATTAGTCATAACTGATCTAGTTATTAGAGGAATAACACAAGAAAAAGACTAGGCAAAGGCTTCGACGTGAAATAAACCCTGATCGCTGAGTTTTAAAGAGGGAATCACAAGCAGGGCCATAAAAGAAAGAGTCATAAAAGGAGCATAGAGAGGAGAACCTAGCTGCTTAGCTAATTGATCTAATTGTGCGTAATGCTTAGCTACGCTATAACCGTCATCTGCGCTCATAATGCCGGCAATAGGGAGAGGTAAGCAGGTTATTTCTCCATCGCAGGCTATGGCAAGTCCTCCTTTTTGAGCAATAATAGCATTGACTGCTTGGCAAAGATCCTCATCACTGACTCCGACAGCTACGATATTATGGGAATCATGTGCAATACAAGAAGCTAAAGCTCCTTTTTTTAAGCCAAATCCTTTGATAAAAGCAAGTTGAGGAGGAGCTGAATAATAGCGATTGGTGACACTCAATTTGAGAATATCTCGCTTGAGATCGACCACGATCTCCTCGCGATCCATAGTGGCTGGTAGTTCTAATTTTTTTGTAATTAATTCTCCATCCATCACTCCAATAATAGAAATAGGCCCTGCTTTGCCTTTAACTACAAACTGATCCGTCGTTTTTAAACAGGTTTCAAAATAATTAATCGTTTCATTTTGCACAGATGAGATTAAAGTTTGACCTTTCTCGGCTACGAGGTTTCCTTTAATATAAGTCTTAAGGATCGTAAACTCCGTTAAATTGTCGACTACAATAAAATCTGCTCCTTGCCCGACTTGCAAAAATCCTACAGGAAGTTTGTAATGGATAATGGGATTGTAACAAGCACAGCGCAGCACATCCCATTGATCATAGCCTTTGGCAATTGAGCGTTTTACTAATTCATTGATATGCCCTTTTACCAATTCATCAGGGTGCTTGTCATCGCTGCAAAACATGACAGCCTCAGGATGAGAAGCAAGGAGAGAATGAAGAGCTTCATAATTTTTAGCAGCAGAGCCCTCTCTAATGGTAATTTTCATGCCACATGCAAGTTTATGCAGAGCTTCTTCAAGGGTATAGCATTCGTGATCTGTACTCATGCCAGCATCAATGTAGTGTTGAGCTTGATGGCCCATTAAACCAGGAGAATGGCCATCGATAGGCAAACCTCTTTCTTGAGCTAGTTTAATTTTTTCTAAGATAATAGGATCATGAGCTAAAACGGCCGGATATTGCATGACTTCGCTTAGATATTGCAGTTTATCCTCTTCAAATAAAAGATGGATATCGTGCGCTGTAATACAGGCACCAGCTGTCTCAAAAGATGTCACGGGCACACAGGCCGGAGCACCAAAATGAAAATGAAAAGGTACATGGCTAGCATTGCGGATCATATAGCGCACACCTTCAATGCCAAGCACATTACCTATTTCATGAGGATCAGAAACAGTAGCAACTGTACCATGAGGAACTGCTAATCTAGCAAATTCGGAGGGCACTAATAGAGAGCTTTCAATGTGAATATGGGCATCTATAAATCCCGGTAAAATAAACTGAGAGTCAACAGGTTTAGTTGTGCGCGTAATCGAGCAGATTTTACCCTCTACTATTTCAACAATGCCGGCAAAAATTTGTTTGTTGACAATGTCGACTACATTTCCAGAGAGAGTCAATCGTTGATTTAAACGTTTATCTTTTTGTCTATTTTCCATTTTTTTAGAGCCTGTATTAGTTATATAAATAAATGAAAAAATTCAAGTAGCCTGCATAGGTAACCCATAGCCAATAGGGCAATAAGAGATAACGACTCCAGCTAGAATGATCAGACAATCTTTGGATGGTCAATCCTAGTACGCTCCATAAAAGTATAATGACTATTAATCCCAAAGCTGGATTGTGTAAGTAGAAAAAAGCGCCAGACCAACTGAAATTGAGTATTAATTGCAGAAAGAAAAAAAATAAAGAGAGGGATTTTTTCCTGTTATCACTTTGGATTAATAGCGTTAAAGAAAGACTCATCATCGCATACAAAAGTGTCCAAACCAGCGGAAAAGTGAAATCAGGGGGAGTTAAAGAGGATTTAATCAAGGTAGGATACCAGCTCTTGACACTAGTTTGAGTTAGTAATCCGGTTAGCCAGCCTCCTCCTACACAAAGAATAAGAGATAAAACGAGAGTTAATGTAAAATTTATTTTATTTGTCTGTTCCCTAGCTAACATATTGCACTCTTTGAAATAAGAATTTAAATTGAGGTTAAATAAAATAGCATACACAACCTACTTGGAATGCACAATCTACCTTTTTTTTATTAAATTTGTAATTAATAATTTGATTCGCTAAGGTGAATTTTAAATAAAGGGAGAGCCCTATTTCAAGCGTTATTGCTAAAGTAAGGCTTTAACTCTATTCTCCAATTATCTCTAACCGCCTGATTTAAATAAGAAGGAAGCAGTGCATGAAAAATATGGCAAAAAAACGTTTAAG
The DNA here is from genome assembly GCA_965200675.1 of Parachlamydiaceae bacterium. Lineage (GTDB taxonomy): Bacteria > Chlamydiota > Chlamydiia > Chlamydiales > Parachlamydiaceae > CBDAUP01. The sequence goes on from CBDAUP010000002.1 coordinate 1,443,070, forward strand.
TAGTAAACAGCAAAATAAGATGCTTTGTTGTGTCTCTATTACTTGCTCTAGTCCCAAGAATAACGGTGAAATGCAAGTAGAAATGTCTTATGAAGGGGATAATACGCTAATAGCCTATTTATTACAGAGCGCTCAAAAATTCATCGAAGAGCAGGAAGAGGAGGAGAGCTATTTATTAGAAGATACTAATAAAATTTTGACTATCAATGGGTAACAGATAAGGATAACAACTAGGGATAGCAACTCATGTTGATGTTACTTTTTACAATTGGAAAAGAGCATTATGCTTTAAACTCTGAGTATGTCGTAGAAATAGTCCCCAAAGTTCCCTTAAAAATTATCTCTCATCCAGAAAAAGCGTTAGTGGGCTTATTAAATTATGCAGGTAGCTCTGTTCCTATTCTCGATTTATCTCAATTAATCATTCAGCAAGCTAGTAGTTCAGCTATGCATACGCGCATTGTTTTACTACATTACAAACATCCTACTGAGGGAGCAATCTTATTAGGAGTCATTGCAGAGCAGGTAGTAGAAGCTAAAAGGCTAGATAAAAACTCTTTTGTAGACTCTAGTATCAATCTAGCTTGTTTTCCTTTTTTTGGAGGAACTTATCAAGATAAAGGTCGATCGATTCAACTTTTGAAATTAGATGAATTTTTTAAATTTTTCCAAAGCTGGCGAGCTCATCCCTCATGATAGAGACAGGGCTTTTAGCTATTCAAAAATTTTGCGAAAAGAAAATTGGGCTCAATAGTCAACTCATTAGTTCTGCTGCTTGGCAGCGCATCATCCAGGAACGAAGCAATAGAGTAGCAGCTAAAGATAGTCAAAGCTACTACTATAGAATTTTAGAAGATGGAAGTGAATTTCAAAATTTGATTGAATCTTTGATTGTCAGCGAAACCTGGTTTTTTCGGGATTATCAGGCTATTGAATTTTTAATGACCTATTATAAAAAATATTGGGTTAAGCAGTATAAGAGAGCCATCAGGATTTTGTGTTTACCTTGTGCTTCCGGCGAAGAGCCCTATTCTATTGTGATGACCTATTTAGCCGCTTACATAAAATCTGCTGCCTTTTTAATTGATGGCATCGATATTAGCCGCAAAGCAGTGGATAAAGCAAAAAGCGGTATCTATACGTCCAACTCCTTTAGAGGTAGAAAACTAGAATTTTGCCAGGCTCATTTTACAAAAGATGCAAGTCATCATTTTATTCTTTCTAAAGAGATTCAAGCCCTAGTTAATTTTAGAGTAGCCAATGTTTGCGATCCGGATTTCCTAAAATGCTGCCATAAAAAGTATGATGTGATCTTTTGCCGTTACCTTTTTATGTACATGAATCAGGCAGCGCAAAGTCATTTATTTAATGCGATTACGCAGTTATTGCAACCTAATGGCTTGCTTTTTGTGGCTTCTGCCGAAGTAGAATTAGCGCGTCGTCACAACTTCTTTTTGACCAACCCTCCTAGTGCTTGTGCCTTAACTTTTAATCATTTAACAAAAAACTATGCGCCATCCTTGCCACTAGAAAAAAAGCTTGAAAAAATTAAAATAAGTAACCCAGTAGAAGAGTATACAATAGAAAAAGTCAAAGCTTTAGCTGACAAAGGATTGTTTAAAGAAGCTAAAGAGGCTTGTCAGACTTATTTAAAAAGACAAGGACCTGATCCTGAAATCTATTATCTATTAGCTTTAATAGAACATGCAAGTGATCAATTAGAGCAGGCTAAAGTATGTTTACAAAAAGCTATTTATCTAAAACCCGATTATTATGAGGCTTTAATCTGCTTATCCTTATTTATGAAGGGAGAGGGTAAAATAGAAGAAGCTAATCTTTATCAGGAGCGGGCCATTCGATTAGATAAAAAGATAGGGAATAGTAATTAGTAATAAATTAATTTAAATCAAATAGTGTAAAAGCTTTCATATTGCTTAAATTATTATTTTAAATTACGTTGATCTTATGAATCGCGACCTCAATAGTCAAGCAGATAGTGAACTTTTAAATCGGCCAGCTGATGAGGCCTATTTAGCTGAATGGGCTTTACTGATTCAAAAAGAAAAGCAGGAAATCGAAGCAGTTTCAAAAAAATCTTTAGTAGTTTTTAGATTGCATAGTGAGTGGCTAGCTCTTTCTACACTTGTTTTTGCAGAGATTATTCAAGAACGCAAAATTCATTATATTCCCCACAAAAGCGACAACATACTCAAAGGGATTGTCAATTGGGGAGGGCAGCCTCTATTAGCTATTGCTTTAGATAAACTATTAGACATAGAACCGCTTGAATCTCTTGCCTCTCTAGAACCCTCTTTTATAGAAAATAACAGACGTTCTTATCAACGGATGATTGCGATTAAAAATCAAGAAAATTGCTGGATCTTTACAGTGAATCAGATTTATGGCACCCTGCATTACGATGTCAATCTGATGCAAAACCTACCAGTTACAATAGCAAAATCTAAGAGTAATTTTTTAAAAGGCATTTTTACTTGGGAAGAAAAAAACATTGGCTATCTCGATGAAGAATTGTTATTTAGTTATTTATCCCAGTATCTTTTATGACAGATCAAGGCATTTCTAAAAAATTTCCCAACTCTTTAATCGAATTATTTAAGCAAGAGTTAAGCATTCAATCGGATAAATTTTTAGAAGAAGTACAGAAATTAGTAGAAAATGCTCAAAATGATGCTTTATTAACTAAAATGCTGATTATCTGCAAAGAGATAAAGGGAGGAGCTAAAATTGCCCATATCACTTTCTTAGTGACACTTAGCTTAAAATTAGAAAACTACTTTGATAGGCTTCTTCTTAAAAATGCTTCTGTGCCTATAGCCTCTTATGCTCTATTAACGCAAATAGGGCATTTTATCAAAAATTTAGCTCAGCTAGACTTAGAAAAATTTAACCGACAAGTAGAGGAAACACTACTTGAAAATCAGCAGCTACTCACAAAATTAGCAGAGTTAGAAGAGTCTGTGGAAAAGCCACTAGACCTGCCTGAAGAGGGTCCTTTTTTTATCGATAGTTCCACTTTAGAACTTTTTTGCACAGAATTAGAGAATCAAGTCGAAGTTTTAAGCCGCAATCTAATTGATTTTGAACATACAAGGCACAATAGCGCTATTTTAGAAGCCATGATGCGGGCTGCTCATTCGATTAAAGGAGCTGCGCGTGTCATAAAATTGGAAGAGATTGTCCAATTAGCGCATGCGATTGAAGACTGTTTTGTAGCAACGCAAAAAAAAACAATTGATTTAAGTGCGCCAACGATTGATACACTTTTAAAAGGAGTCGATTTTTTAGCAAAGCTAATTAAAATTACTCCTTATGAGATGAAAAAATGGTTAAAAACTAATAAGAAGGTCATCGCAGAGCTTATTGTTCTATTAGAGTTAATTTCTACAAATAAAGAGCAAGTAGCTGCTATAGAATCTATTAAGAGTGATGAAATAGAGGATCGCCCATTAAAAAAACAGCTGCCTGTGTCCGATCGCGTCTTGCGAGTGACAGCTCAAAACTTAAACCGGTTAATGGGTTTAGCAGGAGAGTCGCTGGTTGAATCGCGTTGGGTCGACCCCTTTACTCGTGCTTTAATGAAAGTAAAAAAAAATAGCCATGCGCTTTCTCATTATCTCGATAGTTTACGCGAAGTGCTTAATGAAAAAAATAGCGATGAGCGTTTAGAACATTATGTGGCTGGCATGCAACAGATCAATCTAGAGATCAACCACAATATAAATGAGCGTTTGAGAGAATTAGAGCTTTTTAGCGTCAGGCATGCTAGTTTATCAGATCGCTTGTATTACGAAGTGATCGCTAGCCGCATGCGTCCTTTTGCCGATGGCATCTCTGGCTTTCCTCGCATGATCCGAGATATAAGTCGTCAGTTAGGTAAATCGGTTAAGTTTGAGGTGATCGGCAAAAATACCCCTGTCGATCGCGATATTTTAGAAAAACTAGAAGCTCCTTTAGGGCATTTAATACGCAATGCAATCGACCATGGCATAGAAACAACGACGGAAAGAGTTAAATTAGGTAAACCTCCAGAGGGTATTATTTGTTTAGAAGCCCAGCATAAGGCTGGTATGTTGGCGATTACTGTGTCAGATGACGGCGCAGGTTTAGATAGTGACAAGCTAAGAGCTAAAATAATCGAGCGCCATTTAGTTTCTCCACAGATTGCCGCTAATCTAAGTGAAAATGAACTAGTCGACTTTTTATTTCTGCCGGGTTTTTCCACTAGTACAGCAGTGACAGATATCTCAGGTAGAGGCATGGGCTTAAATATTGTGCAAAGTATGCTGCAAGAAGTAGCTGGCACAACTAAAGTTACTTTTCAACCCGGTAAAGGAATCGCTTTTCACTTACTCTTACCTTTAACTCTATCGGTGATCCGGGGTTTATTAGTTAGCATTTCTAATGAATCTTATGCTTTTCCTTTAGCTAGAATCGAACGCGCACTTATTGTACTAAATCAAGACATCATTTTAGTAGAAAATCATCAATATTTTAATTTTGAAGGAGAAAATATAGGCTTAATCAAGGCAGCTCAGGTATTAGATTTAAAAGAGGAAAAGAGGGAAGGAGCTTCGCTAGCTGTCATTATCTTAAGTGATCAAACAAATTTTTATGGCATTGTAGTCGATCAATTTATGGGTGAAAAAGAATTAGTCGTCCAAGAATTAGATAAACGGCTTAGTAAAGTACCCAATATCCATGCTGTCTCCCTTTTAGAAGATGGCTCTCCTATTCTGATCGTCGATGTAGAAGATATCATCCGTTCGATTGACACTCTATTGACAAAAGGTTCTATTCATCATCTAGCTAAACAGGAAAAACAGAAAACAGCAAAGAAAAAAAGGATTCTAGTAGTCGATGATTCTATTACAGTGCGCGAAGTAGAGTGTAGATTGTTGCTCAATCGCGGTTTTGATGTGCAAAGTGCAACCAATGGCATCGATGGCTGGAATGCCTTAAGTCTTAGCACTTATGATCTAGTGATTACCGATATCGATATGCCGAGGATGAATGGAATTGAACTAGTAAAAAGGATTAGAAATGAACCTCGTTTAAAAAATCTTCCTATTATGATTGTTTCTTATAAAGAACGCAAAGAGGATCGATTAGCAGGTCTAGAAGCTGGTGCTAATTATTATCTTTCTAAAAGCAATTTTCATGATGAAGCTTTAATCAATGCGACAATTGATTTAATTGGAGAGGCTTAAAGATGCGCATTGGCATTGTTAATGACATTAAGATGACAATAGAAGTATTAAAACGCATCATTAGCACTTGTCGCCACTATACAGTTATCTGGACAGCTAGCGATGGTGTAGAAGCTGTTCAAAAGTGCTTTAAAGATCCGCCAGATCTTATTTTGATGGATTTAATCATGCCAAATATGGGCGGTGTAGAAGCCACCTGCCATATTATGAAAAAATGTCCCTGTGCTATCCTAATTGTAACGGCAAGTCTTACAGGCAATTGTTCACAAATTTTTGAAGCCATGGGACATGGGGCTTTAGATGTAGTCAATACTCCAGAGTTAGATCTTTTTAAGCCCGAATATGGTGGAAAAGAGTTATTGGATAAAATAGAAAAGATAGGCTATCTAGTAGGCAAAATTTCACATCCTCAAAAAATAGAAAAGCGTCCCATTGAGAAAACTAAAATAACAGCTTCCCTTCCTCCTCTATTACTCATGGGTTCTTCTACAGGCGGTCCTAGTGCTTTATCTACTATTCTATCCCATTTCCCCAAAAAAATGACTTTTTCCACTATCATTATTCAACATGTCGATGCTAATTTTGCACCTGGTTTTGCAAAATGGTTACAAGAACAAACGAAATTACCGATTGAAGTCGCAACAGCTAATAGCGAGCCTAAAGAGGGGATGATTTATATTGCAGGCAAAAATGATCATTTAATCATGAATGAAAAAAAAATAGTATACTATACAGAACAGCCTAGTGAAACACCCTATCGTCCTTCTGTGGACGTGCTCTTCCAAAGTGTAGCTAAATATTGGCCAAAAAAGTCTATAGCTGTGTTGCTGACTGGCATGGGAAGTGATGGAGCTTTAGGATTAAAAGCATTGAAAGAAGCTGGATGGTGTACCATTGCCCAACAGGAAGAGAGTTGTATTGTTTATGGAATGCCAAAAGCTGCGATTGAATTAGAAGCAGCTACTCATATTTTGCCTCTTGAGATGATTGGTCTTAAGATAAACGAATTTTTTAGGAAACCCTAACCCTTTATAGTTAGAAGGAGTACCATGCGCTTATGTTAGATCTTTCTATCCTTCACGATTTTAAAATTACGGTGTTATTAGTCGATGATCAACTGATCATTGCTGAAGCTGTCAAAAAGATGCTCAAAAATCAAGTGGATATCGCTTTTCATTATTGTAGCGATCCTACTAAAGCTATTCAGTTAGCTGAAGAAATTCATCCTACAGTTATCTTGCAAGATTTAGTGATGCCCGATGTAGAGGGTTTGTTACTCGTTAAATACTTTAGAGCTAATGCCAATACTAAAGATATTCCGCTCATTGTTTTATCCTCTAAAGAGGAACCTAAAATTAAAGCCGAGGCTTTTGCCTTAGGGGCTAATGATTACATGGTCAAGCTACCCGATGAGGTAGAACTCATTGCGCGCATTCGCTATCATTCGGCGGGTTATATCCGCTTGTTAGAACGCAATGAAGCGTATGAAAAGCTAGCTGAAAGCCAACGCATTTTACAAGCAGAACTCCTAGAAGCAGCAACCTATGTCACCTCTCTTTTACCTCTTCCTATTAAAAGAGAGCATAAAGAGCATGAAATTGTCACAGATTGGCGTTTCATTCCCTCTACTCAATTAGGAGGAGATGCTTTTGGTTACCATTGGTTAAATCCTCAACATTTTTGCCTTTATTTACTCGATGTATGTGGACATGGAGTAGGCGCTGCAGTCTTATCGATCTCTATTATGAATGTATTGAGAACACAGTCGCTGCCTCATGTGGATTTCTTAAATCCCTCCTCTGTGCTCTATGCTTTAAATGAAACCTTTCCTATGGAAAAACACAATAATATGTTTTTTACCATGTGGTATGGCGTTTACAATGCGGAAACGCGCTGTCTTGTCTATTCTACCGGCGGCCATCCGCCGGCTATTTTATTGACGGGTTCTAGTGAATCTAAATTTCAAGTAGTGGAATTAAAGACAGATGGCTTAATTGTGGGTGGTATAGAGGGTACACAATTTGAGAGTCAATCTTATAAACTAGACAAATTCAGTAAATTGTATATTTTTAGCGATGGCATTTATGAGATTGCCCAAGCGGATGGCTCGACTTATCCTTTACAAGAATTCATTAATGTCATTGCTCAGCTGTCGACAGAATATAGTCAAAACAGCTTAACCCCTATTTTAAAGTATGTCACTCAACTCAATGGGCAAGTCACTTTTGCCGATGATGTTTCTATTATCGAAGTACGTTTCTTTTAAATTTTCATCTATCTTTTATAAAAGATAAATCAAATAAATTATATATTATTAATATTTTATCAATAAAATTAAATTAAAATAATAAGTAATTGTAAAAAACATTTTGTTAATTATAATAAAATGTTTTATATTAAAAATAATTTAAAAATATAGGATTAATTATATGATAACTAATTTAGAAAATAAAGCTTTTGATGCTTTACTGATTGCGGCTATTATTCCAGGAGTACAACAAGTAGTAGGTACTGCTATGATCATAGCAAGTTTAATAGCTAAACTAACTATATTTTGTAAAATCTATAGGAATGAAAAAACAATAGCTAAATTACAAATAAACGACCAGAAGCAGAAAGAATTAAGTACAAATAATGATGAATTAAGAAATTTATCGCCAGAATTAAACATTGTTGCTATAGTTGGATTTATTTTTACTATTCCAATTATAGATAGTCTCGCTGCTATTCATTCTATTAATAAACTTAGAGTATTAAGGATAAAAGCATAAATTTATTTAAAATAAATATTGAATATTCTCTATAAGATGATTATAGAGAATATAATTGAATTCTTCCGTTAACTATTTTTTGTTTTTATCTAAAATAGTCAAGACGGGATCTATCGGCTCTTCGTCATCAAAATCTTCATCCCCTTCATCATGGTCTCCCTCTTCATCTTCGTCGCTATATTCTTCATCTTCTAATAAATCTGTTAAAAGATTGAGGTGAGCATGGACAGAAATAAGGGCTCTTACATCTAAAGAAGAGGAGCTTTTAGCTTTATCGATCGATTCTTGGACAATTTTAGCTAATTCTACTAAGTAACTAAGCTGAAAATCTTGCTCGGCAGCCGCTTCTTTTTCAGAATTAATGACCTCATTAATACCATCTAACTCTTTTTGAAATTCGCCGATTTCATTTTTGATAGCTAAATAAATAGGATTTTCCATAAATAAACTCTCTTGATGGATTTTTTTGGATGCCTAAATATGAAAATAGATTTCTCATATGACTGCGAAGAACTATGCCATAGTTTAAGGCTTTATTCAATATAATTCATAAAAAAAAGCACCCTCTTTTTTACCAAAAGAGAGCACTGATTATTTTTAGCTTAATCAAGTAAGTAAACTAAAAATTGAGATTAACCACCTAATATGCGGCTAGCAGTATCGTGATGAGATTGAATGATGCGCATAATTTGTTCAGCCATCTCAGCTGTTTTACGCGCTTCAGCGGAATCCACTTCTTTCATCCGTTCTTTATGCATATTTAACATGGTTACCTTCATCTCACCGATTGTACGTATCCCTGTTTCCTTTTGACCCCATAATTGACCAAAAGTAGAAGCGACTTGTCCTGTACCACTAATCGTTTGAAACATGAGATTAGCTGTTTGAAGTTCCATTGCGCCTGCAGCATAACTCCCTAAACTCGCTGCGCCTCCTAAAGCACTAACAGCTGCGCCTCCCATGGAGCAGATCCAGACAACTTTTGAGTTATAGGTGGCTGCATTAATTTTTGTTTGTTCGATAATTTCAGGAATGAGATCCCACATGGCTTTGCGGCTTGTCACTTTGCTAGAAGCTGACAAAAGTACAAAAATCGCCGTAATTTCAATCATAAATTGCGTAATACTGCTATTTTTACCCGCTTTCTTAAAACGTGCACTCAGTTCATCTTCAATATAAGAGGTAGCTTCTTTGAGCTCTTCTTTAGAATAGGAAGAAAAGGGTCTAATGGGTTTTTCAGGTAAAATGGATTCAATAGGTTCAAAACTTGTAGGATGCCTTCCGTTAAGAGAGGCGACATCGATAGTCATATGAGACTCCTTGTTGTTATATTTAAATTATCTACTATTAATACTTTGAGCTGTCTCTTGCTGATTTTTTAATAATTGACCCAGCCATTCATTGATCTTAAGCGAGCTATCGTAACTGGCCATCATCTGATCAAATTCATACTTTATCTTAACATTAGTGATGTGATGCTGATCTCTTAGATTAACAGATTGCTCTTTAAATTCACCAGTTAAGCGATCGAAATGTGCTTTCATTAGGCCTGAGCAGCCCGTAGCTGTACCCATGACCATCGTACTAACTTGACTAATCATTTGAAATGTTTGAAAAGCCGCAAGAGGAGCAGAGGTAGCCCAATTAACACCTGTTGAAATAGCAGAGATACCTAATAAAACAACGGTTGCTACTGTTAACTTTGAGTTGACAGCTGTCCAAAATTGCCTATCTTTATTTGTTTCAATGCGCGCTTTTTCCGCATCACTTTGCTCTTGTCTAACACTCTTTTCTTGATTGCGCAAGAAAACTAAATCCTGATTGCGATTAGTGACAGCTTCCTCTCTAATCTGCTTTTGTCTTTTCATGTAAGTAATCAGAAGTTGCATATTTTGCACTAAGCGTTCACTATCTTGAAGATTTTCATCAGCATCATTGTTTATCTTATTGATTTGATCAGCCATCTCTTGCAATTCAGCCATCAGTTTGCGGTAGGCCTTCATATCCATGTGGAAAGGGGTATCTAAAAGGGGTTTATTGCCATATTTAGCTTTATGGTAATTAGCTTTTGATTCAGGAGACATCTCGTGAATAGCAATGGGTGTCGATATAAAATCCCAAAATTTATTCAGTAATGAATTGAGTACAGAAGAATTTGAAGAGGACTCGACACTTTTTAGCGCCTCTTTTGGCACAGGATCAGCTAAAATAGCAGGAGGAGACAGCGCAGGGGCTAAAGTATCAACAGAAGAGGCTTTGATCTTTTTTTCTTCGCGACGTGCCATTTCCTGATGAGAATAAATCTCACTAGATACATCAGATACATCGCTAGATACATTAGACCAATTGAGAGGTTTGCGCGTAGAGCTACTAATGGCATCAATGCCTTCACTTGCTTCACTTCTTGATTGTCTAGCCATAATTTTTCACCTTTTGCTGATTTTTCTGTAGGCCCCAGGCTAAGCGCATCAAGTTGAGATGAGCTAATAGATTGGCATCTGGTTTTTTTTGCAATAAAATCGCTCTTTCGGCACACTCTAGCGCAAAGATAGCCTCTTTCTTTTGCTGATTGGCAAATAGGCAATCTGCTACATGAAAATGGACGACAATAGCCGTTGGATCGAGACAGATCACCATTTCATAGGCTGTGACCGCTGCGGTATACTCTTTTGACAATTGCAAACTCGCTGCTAAACCCATCCAAAACTTTTTACTGCGCGTATCTAAAATAGTCAGCAAGCGAAACAAATTGACCGCCTCAGCATAATTGCCTTGGCTATAATGCACATGGGCAATTTGGTAAAATGTCTCTCTTCCTTCAACTGACAGAGAGGGGATTAGCTTATCGCTTTGCAGCATTTCCTCTCCTTTAGCGTGGCGCTATTTGACGGGCTTTATTCAATTTATCATCGTGCAATGGTTTTAAAATAGCACGGGCGAGCTGATAGGATTCATAGCGTTCATTCGTCATGCGCGTTACCATTTGCAGTTGCATCTCATTTTGAATATTGAGATCCTCAACTGTCATGCGAATATTTTCTATAAAACGCTCGCGCTCTTCCGTATTGTAATGAGTTTTAGTCTCATCGAGATCAGCTCCTAATTTCTTACCCTCTTTAATCATCTCTTGCAATTCGGGATACGCTTCGCAATTAAATTCCCCTTTAGGAGAGGTAGCGGTATTGACAGTTTTAATCAGTTTATGTAAAAAAGCGACTTTAGCTTGGCGCTCTTTTAATTCGGTTAGCTCCTTGCGACTATCTCTTTCTAATTTATGGAGTCTTTCAGTCGTCAAGAGTAGCGAAAGAGATTCTAATGACATGTTTTTTGGATTATTAGGATGGCTGTTATCTAGTTCAATTGCACTACTGACAACCTCGCTAATTTCAGAATTAGACATCGTGACCTCAACTTTAAGTAATAATAAATAGACTCATTACTTCATCACATCTTATTGCATTTTAATCTTTAATTGTATCATGATCAACCATTTGCTACAACTCTTTTTTAATTATTAAAATAACATCTTTAACTAATTGTGAATTAAATTAGATCAAAATCGAAATTATTATTGTTTTCTTTATTTAAAATTAAATTAATCTTTAAAATTAGTTGCAAGAAAGGCCAAAAAATGAAAATTTTAGTGATGGGCATCGGCTATGTAGGAAGACCGTTAATAAAAGAGCTACGAGAGGAAAATTTCGATCAACAGCAGAATGAGATTTATGTGACGACGACAAGTCCTGAAAAAATAGCGGAGTTAAGTGAGTTAGCAGAGCGCGTTTTATTAGTAGATCGACATCATTCTACTGATCTTAAACTTCTAGTTGATCAAAGTGAAGCACTCATCCTTGCCATTGCGCCTAAAAATCAAGCGAGTTACGAAGAGACCTATTTAGCCTGTGCTAAAAATCTAGCTCAGATTTTAGCAACTAGACAGACCCCTTTACACTTAATCGCCATTAGCAGTACGTCAGTTTATGAATCAGTTAAGGATCAAATAGCAACAGAAGAGCTAACTTTGACTCCCTATTCTCATCAGGCCCAAATTTTATTAAAAACAGAGCAACTTTATCAACGTCATCCTAACAGTTGTATTTTGCGTTTTGGCGGCATTTATGGACCTTTGCGTACTTTGCAACAGCGCGCTAGACATTTAGCAGGCAAAGTATTACCCGGTACAGGAGAAGAGTGGACTAATCACGTGCATTTAGCGGATTGTCTAGCTGGCATCAAATTTTGTTTAAGACAACAATTGATAGGGATTTACAATGTAGTCAATAACGATCATCCTACGCGACAAGAGTTATATACGAAGGTCTGTAAGCAATTAGCCCTAGCCCCGCCTCTTTGGGTAAGTCAGGATGAGCAGATAAAAAATTATAGGGTCTGCAATCAAAAAATAAGAGATAAGGGCTATGCTTTTATCCACCCTCATTTGTCCTTATTTTAACTGATGAAAGGCAAAAATTGAAATTTTGCAAGAAGTCATTTTTCTGTTAGAGTTTGATTAATCAAATAAATTTTTTTTGAGGTTTTTTTGTGGAAGTACCTCTCTTACAAGATGTTGCTATTATTTTTGCTCTATCTATTGGTATTTTATTAGGTTGTCATCGCATTCATCTACCTAATGTCGTCGGTTTTCTGTTAACGGGTATTCTCTGTGGACCCTATGGCTTGCAACTCGTAGCCGCTACAAGCGATGTGAAGATCCTAGCAGAAATTGGGATTGTACTCTTGCTTTTTACAGTAGGCTTAGAGTTTTCATTTAAAAAAATTATCGAGTATAAACGCTACTTTTTAATAGCGGGTACTCTGCAAGTCGTTTCGACCGTAGTGGTTAGTGCTTTGATCGTTTGGCTGATAGGCGCTTCTAGTAAAGAAGCCCTATTCTTAGGATTTTTGATTTGTTTGAGTAGTACGGCGATTGTCTTGCGTCAATTGAGTGAAAAGATGCAGATGGATACGCCGCATGGTAAGATCATCGTTGGCATCATGATTTTTCAAGATATTGCAGCTATTCCCATGATGCTGCTTATTCCTTTGTTAGCAGGTTCACATGCAGACATAGGAGTCGAAGCTTTATTGCAGGTAGCTAAAGGTTTATGTATTTTAGCGCTAATTATTTTTAGTGGGGCTAAAATTGTACCTTGGCTACTTAACCTAGTCGCTAAAACGCGCAATAAAGAACTATTTTTATTAACTGTCTTAACCTTATGCACTTCAGTTGCCTGGATGACGGCTAGCATGGGCCTATCCTTATCATTAGGTGCTTTCTTAGCAGGCTTAATTATTGCAGATTCAGATTATAGCATAGAAGCGATTGGCGATATTTTGCCCTTTCAAGATATATTCACGAGTTTTTTCTTTGTCTCAATAGGCATGTTGCTCGATGTGCAATTTTTCTTAAATCATCCTATTTTAATCGTTTCATTAGCTATGGGTGTTCTGCTATTTAAGATTCTATTTACTACTTTAGCTAGTTTAGCCTTAAAAATGCCCCTGCGCACCCTCTTATTGACAGCGATTGCCATTAGCCAAATAGGGGAATTCTCTTTTGTCTTAGCTAGAAGTGGCACGGGTGCAGGCCTTGGTTCTCCCTTTTACTATCAGCTTTTTCTAGCCGTCTCTTTACTGACGATGGCTGTCACGCCAAGTCTTATGCAACTAGCTCCTAAATTAGTCGATCTATTCTTAAAACTGCCTTTACCGATTAAATTAAAAACGGGCTTTAACAGCATCAATTCAGCGGCTCCTGCAGTACAGTGCGATCATACAATTATCATAGGTTTTGGAGTCACGGGCCGCAACTTGGCACGCTCTGCTCGTGAAGCTCAGATTTCCTATCTCATTTTGGAAACAAATCCTGAAACAGTCAAACAGGAAAAAGCAAAAGGCCAACCGATTCATTTTGGCGATGCCACGCATGAAAATGTGCTCTATCACATGGGTTTAGCCGAAGCTAAAGTTTTAGCTGTCGTCATCAATGATTTAATAGCAGCTGCGAGAATTGTCAAAATGGCAAGGCAGCTTCATAGCCATCTCCACATTATTGTGAGAACGCGCTATTTGGAACAGATGAAAGAGATGTACAAGTTAGGAGCTGATGAAGTCATACCCGATGAATTTGGCTCTTCTGTTGAAGTATTTACACGCGTCTTAAGACAATATCATACGCCTAATGATGAAATTCAAAAAATTATCACCTCGATGCATATCGAAGGCTATGAGATGTTGCGTTTGCATTATCAGGAACCAACCACGTTATCCGATTTGCAAATGACCTTGTCCGATATTGCCATCGAAAATTTTCGGCTGTATGAAGGCTCCTGTTTAGCTTATAAAACTTTAAGTGAAAGCGGCTTAAAAGGGGAATATGGTGTCACTGTCATGTTGATTAAAAGAGGAAAGGAGACCTTATCTTCACTGAATGCCAATCTACAACTTTTACCACAAGATAGTGTCATCGTCGTCGGTCATCCTAGTAGCTTAAAGCAGGTTGCTCATTTATTTAAAGCTGAAGCTACAGCTACGGTTCAACCCATAGAATTACCGGTTTAAGCTATGTACCCGTTTCCAGCCCCTTTGGCTTTACCAGAAAAAGTATCAGATCAAAGATTTAAACGGCAGCAAGAGATCGTCAAAACAGCGTCGCGTGGCATTGGCATTCGTTTAGGGATTATCCTATTTGAATTAGTGGGATTTTATATTTTTTCTAGCTCTGTATTATTACTGGATGCTTTAGCCAGTTTAGTGGATGTCGCCTCTACTTTTTGTTTAATTTTATGTGTGCGCTTAGCAGAGAAACCACCCGATGAAGACCATCCTTTTGGCCATGGACGTTATGAACCTTTAACGGGCTTTTTGTTGAGCTTGATGCTAGCTATCATTGGAGTTGGTCTATTAATTCAGCAACTAGTAGAATTAAACCAGATCCAGGCTATTAATCAGATAGGTCCTAGCACAGATCACATTATAGATTCAAGAGCCTGGATTATTCCAGCTATCTCTCTCATTTTATTAGAGATCTGTTATCGCGTGGTGATGCGTACAGCCCAAAAGCAACATAGTCCAGCGCTAGCCGCGGATGCGATTCACTATCGCGTCGATGGGATTGCGACGCTATGTGCGATGATAGCCTTAATTTTAGCTGCCCTTTTTCCTCAAGGAAGTTTTATGTTTGACCATGTAGGTGCTGGTTTAATCTCGCTGCTGATGATTGGCATGGGTCTTTATGCAGCTCGCGATAATTTTCATCAGTTAATGGATAGGGTACCCGATCCAAAGTTTTTTGCTCAGGTGCGTCAAGCAGCTTTGCGGGTAGCAGATGTCAAGGATACGGAAAAAATCCGCATTCAATCTTTTGGGCCAGATGCACATGTTAACATCGACATTGAAGTCGATCCTCAGCTAACAGTAGAAGTAGCCCACAAAATTAGTCAGGAAGTGCGCATTGAGATCCAAAAAGAATGGCCGGCTGTTAGAGATGTAACTGTGCATATCGAGCCCTATTACCTTGATGATCACTAAAAGGATCACTATTTATTTTAACAAGTGAATGGATAGATATAAGCGATCTAAAGTAGACTATAAGAGCTTTCAAAAGGTAAAAGAATGAGATGGTTAATTAAAATAATCGATCGATTATGCGTAGTAGCTGGCGCTTTGTTCTGTTCTCAAGCGCCTCTTTTTATGCAATACTACAGTCAGCAATTGGCAGGCCGCGTGGCGGAATTGCAAACGCAAATCAAAGCCATGACGCTGATAGCCACTCAGACAGGTAAAAATTTGAGTAGCTACATTCTCAAATTCCTCAATAGCCAAGATGAAGATTTTCGCTTGCAAGGGGAGCTAATGAAAGAGATGGTAACCCGTGCTAATCACTTAACAGAAGGATTGCAAGCTCTACAAGAGGCTACTGTCTGGCAAAAACCCTTAGCTTTTCTACAATTTTTTAGTTGGGATGTGGCGCAAACGACCTGGGATACCTATAAAGTAGGCATTCCCTTAACAGCCGAAGGATTTATCTATGCTCTATTGGGTACATTACTCGGCTTTTTATTATTTACTTTATTAAAGAGAATCGCTTTTTTGATCAGCCTACCTTTTAGACGTCAAAAGCCTATAGTTATTTTACCCTCTAAAGAGCCGGTAAAGCACTCCTTAGAAGATAAAATTTAAGCAAATTAAGATTATTTAACCATTCTTAGGAGGTAAAGGAGAAGCTAGTGGATTAGCTTTAGTTGATTCTTCTTTTAAACTATTTAAAATAGCTTCGCATTCATCTTTATGTAGGGTAGCTTTTACTGTATAAGAAGTACCAAAATAGGCAGTTTCTCTTTTGCCATTATTACCTAAGGCATCTAACCATTTATCTAGCTGACGACCTGCATGAAGTAATTCAGTAGATAATTTAGCTTGCAAGAGAGTTAATTCCTGATTGATTGTTTTGATGATATTAGCGTTATTCACATTAACATCCTTAATTTCTTTTTCTACATTAGGTTTAGGAGTATGGGAATTAATAGCATAAGATTTCAAATCTTCTTCTAAATTCTTGTCTGTTTTTAGGTTAATAGTCTGTTTAAGTTGCAAAAATTCTCCTAAAAGAGCTTTGGTCTTTGTCGTTGTCTCATTAAAATCTTTTTTAAATTGCTCATAAGTTTGTTGATATTTGTTTTTATCAAATGTAGTTGAGGAAATTGTAATAGCTTCAAATGATTCAATGGTTTGCACAACTTTCATTTTATGAGCCGCTATAGTGCCAAGTAGGTAACGCATAGGCGTGATGACTTCTCGATCAGCTCGTACTTTAAATAAAAGGGAAGAGATGATTTTTAGATCATGAAGCGCTACATTCCAGCGTTCACTTGTCTTATCTCTCAATTCTTTATTCAACTGTTTTTTTATAGTAGCTTGTTCAGTCAAACTTAAACTAATTTGATGATGGATCTCTGGCGTGTAAGTTTGGAATGCCTCTATTTTATTTAAAGGAGCTTGTTCTATTTCAGCAAGTTCTGTTAACTGGCTAATGACCTCTTTTAGGTTAGCTTCTTCTAAAGTATTTTTACATGCATTGAGTTGTTTTAGTGCTTGGTCATAATTTTGATAACTAGATGCATCGACAGAAACATGCTGATCAATGGCAGTTTGAATCTTTTGCTTAAGTTTTGTCACTTGTTCGCTAAAGTCTTTCACTTGCGTTGGTAGCTGTAGAGCTTTTTCTAACCATTCTTTTAAAATGACAATTTGACTAATGCTAAGATGCGTCTCATTGAGATGATTAGCTAATTCACTGCGTTTAGTTAATTCTCGTGAAGTACTATTAATGATACTTTTAAGTGTTGCATTGCAACTATTTAAATTTTCTTGATTGCCAGCTACTTCTTGGTTTAATTCTTTTTGTAATTCAGATAGTTCTTCAGGTTTAACTCCTTCTAATTCTTCTCCTGTAATTAATATTTTTCTTAAAAGCGTTACTGTTGAATTTAATTGATTTCTCAAAATTTCTGTCTGATCGTTTAGATCTTTTGCCTCTATAAAAGTAGCTTGACTTTCTAAACTCTCTTTGGCAGCTATAATTAATGCTTCATTGTTATTCTTTTCAAATTGCAATTGGCTACTTTCATCTGTAAGGAAACAAATTTCTTTTCTACTTGCTTCAATAGTCTGGGAAATTTCTAGTTGTAACTGAGCAACTTGATTCGTGAGAGCAGCAATTTCTAGTGAACTTCTTTCTTTTAAAGTTTCAATATGGACTAGATTACTTTCAAGAGACTCAATAACAGCTAGCTGTTTTTCACACAGCTCTTCTGTTTCTTTTGAAATTTGTTTTGAACTTATAATTTCATCTGATAGATGATTATTTAACTCTTGAAGTTCTTTCAATTGTGCTGTTAATTCTGTCACTTCTCTTTTTAATTTATCATTGTCTTGATGTAACTCAATAGGATTAAAGTATTCTACATTATGAGATTTAGTTGTTTCAGATTCATCACTTTTAAGATTAGCAAAGGAGGTAACAGTAGCTGTATTGACGTGCTGAGCTTGCTGATTTTGATTAGCTTGTCTTCTTCTTCTTTTACTAGAATCAGGTGAATTAAAGGTGATAATAGGGGGAACTTTTAATTCTTGAATAGTCATCTTAAATCTCCTTAAAAAATTAATTAGCTGATGCCAAATAAAAATTTCATTTAAATGAAATTTTTAAGCTTGAGACTTAGATACTAAAAAAGAGGATTTTATTAAATTAAAAATTTTAATTTGTCAGGTTGACCTTACTTAAATTACTAAAATTAAGCACTTTATAAATTTAAGTTATTTAATTATAGCCATGCTGATGCATCAGTTCTAGCCAATAAGTAGCAAGAGAAGAGGAAAAGTACTTTAATGTTTGATCAAAGTGAATAGGGGCTTTATGATGATGCTCTGTATCGATGAAAGCTTGCTTACCGTTAGAGCAAAAAGGGATATTAAAGGGATAGATGGAGTCAATTAGGCCATTCTCTAAAATAATAGTAAATAAGGCAGCAGCCCGTTTTTTAGTCATGGCCGAACTTTTCCACTGATAATTGTTTTTATCGATTGTTAAAACAGGTAGCTCTTCTGCAATTAAAATAAAATGTTGGCGATTAAATTGAGCAGGAAGGGGATAAATCCATTTTTTTGGTACTTTAAAAAGAGAGTGATAGCCATGTTTTTTAATGGCCTCTTTGATGGCCTTAGCACCTTCTAAGCGATTGAGCCACTGTTGCCAATCGGGTAAAGGGCTAGGGTTAGCATCTGTGTACATTTTAACGTAATAACCCTTCAATTTAGGGTGTTTAGAGACGACAGCTCCACTAAAAGGTCGAGGGGTTGGTCTAAGGAAACCCGCTTTGCGCAGTGTTCGACTGGTCGAAGTCACATGATTTTTGCTAAAAATGCGATCGAGTTTTGGTTTTAACAGATGATTCGAGGGTAAAAAGTAGGGTTTTACTTTTTCCCATATTTCAGTAGACAGATCAGCCGGGCAGACATAATCATAAACGAGGGTTGTATTCTCGTGAGTCGTATTCTGTAGAGTAGAAAAAAGAGGAGGGGCAGTAAAAATTAAATTTAGAAAAAAAGCAAAGAGGAGAAGAGCATTTCTTAACGGCATGGTTTGACTTAAAAAAAATTAATTTTTACACGTTAAGCGAAATTTGTAGTAAGTAGCAATCATAAAAAGACACTCAGCTAAAAGATAACCATAATACAATCGATGATCACCTAAACCAAAACCATAGGTGTGCAAACCAGTACCCAAAATATAATTGACGCCATACCAAGTGAAAGTAATAGCCATTAGGCCGAACAGAGCCACAACGGCTAAGCCAAAATGAGTGATAGAGCGAAAAGTATAAGCATGAATGCCCACTAGATAAAAGCAGATGGAGATAAAAGCCCAAGCTTCTTTAGGATCCCAGTCCCAAAACCGACCCCAACTTTCGGCTGCCCATACGCCTCCTAAAATAGTACCCATGGTCAACAAACTGACACCGATGTAAAACAAAGAAAGCAGGATTTTAGAAAGTTGCCTTTGTAAAGGCGTTTCAAAAGTATAAAAAAGATAGCTGCCTAAATAACAATGACCTAATAGACCAGCTAACAGAAAAATGCCATAGCTACCGACAACGAGTAAGACGTGAATTGTCAGCCAATAATTAGCATCTAAGACAGGTTGTATAGGATCTAAAGAGCTGTTTAGACTAGAAAGATCGAGTAAGCTAAATAAGCTAATGCATAGGAGACAAGCAGTGATTAATAGAGCGCGCTGTTTATAAAAATAATAGAAAATAGCTGCTATAATGACGCTAATCCAAGGTACGTAGAGCACTGTTTCATACATGTTAGTAACTGGAGGACGCTCTAAAATATAACAGCGCGTAGCTAGCAATAAAGTATGTAAGCAAAAGGCTAAGCCAAGTAAGCCATAACCCAATGAATTAAAAAATTTAATCGCTGTTTGACTACTCAAAATAACTACTAATAAAGCTAAGCTATACGCAAGCGTACACACCAGAACCCAGGGATACGTATAATAGTAAAGCTCTGCTTGAAGTTGTAAGATAGAAGGGTAGTAAAGGGCTTTACCATGTGCTTTCAAATAGAGCTGCTTAGCGATAAGGGTGTAACTAGCTTTCAACTGTTGTGCTAACTGTTGACTAGCTAATTCAGCCGCTTCTAAATCCTGGTTGGCTAAACTCTCCTGCATGTCTAAATAGAGGGTCTGCATGTGATCAAATAGATTAGTGGGATAAGCGGTGAAGTTAGGAATTGGCAGCAGGCTGTTTGTCTGCGGATCAAAAACTTTAAGTCCTAAAGCTTTTAGCGAATACCACTGACCTGATGGATGATGAGTTGGATAAACACTTGGCAATACGAGAAAAGTTTGACCCGCTTCCGTTAGTCTTTTTTGGATAGGATGATCAGCTTCTAATGTTCGAGCAAGCTGAATAGAGCCTATTTTTTGATTGGCTAGTTTCAGGTACTCCCTTTCATACTCTTGATTGAGTTGAACATCTGTAAGGATTATATTTCGATAAAGTCGCAAAGTAGTCATTAAATGAGTAGCTGCCTGCTCTAATTTCTTATCTTGCTGAAATAAGGGATTGAGGGGATCTAAAAAAGGTAACTGCTGACTTAAAGTATGAAAGGAGAAGTAATTTTGTTTTAGCGGTAGCTGGAGTAGCTGCTTAAGTTCAACCGGAAAGAGATAAAAAAGAGGCGCCTCATTTTGATTAACCATGCCAAAATAGAGGGTCATCCATAATTCTAAAGCACTGGAAGAGGAGAGTTGAAAAAGAGAGAGATGCTGTTTCTTTACGCGTTGGCTGTGATAAAATTCTCGTAGTAAAAGCTGACTAGAGACATATAAAGGGCGAAAACGCCCTTTATAACTAGAGGGTACACTTTTCCACTCCTCTATATTTGTATCATACCATTTTTCCTTATGAAATTCTTTTATTTCGGTCTTTCCATAAGTCATAATCAGAAAAGATAGGATAAAAAGAGAAAGAAAACAGTGTTTTAACTGACTAGTAGTTAAATTTTTTAAACATGCCGTTGCGATTAAAATAAAATGTTTTGACAAGGAAATGGCTACTCTTGAATTTTTTAATAAAATAGACCTTTTTATTCTCAATAGTCAACTAATAATTTTGATGTTTATAATTTATTTAATTTAAATTAATGAATAGTTAAAATTGATTATGTTTTAGCTTCTAATAATTGACGAAGATTAAACTAAAGATAAAAAAATAGATATTTAAAATAAATGTTTTATAATTTTAACTAAGGAAGAATAATGCAACCTACTCGTAAGAGCACTTGTACAATAAGCTGTTATCAAATCGATATTAATTGCCCTTCAACAAAGAAAAATGAAAAAAACTACAAATTTAATCAAACTAATGCCCATATCGTTACGAAAAAAATTTGCAAATATCTAAGTTTAAAAGAGAAAGAGGATAAAAAATTAATTACTGCTATTCTTTCAGTAACAACTCCATATAAAGCCTTAAAATTTAATAAATTTGAAAATTGCGATATAACTTATTACTTTATAATTAAAGGAAACAGAAATATTATTTTAAAAAAGCCCCTTACAGCACCTACTCCACTCATTGAAAATCCTAAAAAAATAATTTTGAAAGGTGAAAAATGTAGTATCCAACCTAATGAGAAAAAGTCTAAATTTACTGGTACAAAAATTGGGGAAAAGGAACCTATGAATCATATTATGGTATCTTTATTTAATAGCTCAAGCATTCGTAAATATGCACAGAAAAATGAATTGATGAAAATAGAGATAAATTATGAAGTTATCTCTAAATAGTTCAGTTTCAAATTATTAGAAGTTGAGTTTATCTAGTCTAAATTTCAATTTTAGACTAGATAAATTTAACTATTTTTTTAAATTATTCTATATTATTTCTAGTATTTTTCTTTTCTTGAATGAATAAAATGATGAAACCCAGAGTACCTAAAGCAAGGGCTAAGGGAATGACAGTTACACCATAGCTCATCGCTTGCGCCTGCGCTACGCCACCATAATTTCCTACGATGCTGCCGATGATAGCATGAAAAGCATAACCAAAAGTCATGATGATCATATTAGCTAAAGCTGTCGTTAAGCCAGCTACCTCTTGGCGTACATAAGTAGACGCTTTATAGATGGCTAAAATCTGGTAAGCACAGCAGATGCCTACAAAAATAAAATTCAAGGTGATCATTCCCGAACTCAATTGTTGGAATAAAAGTAGGCAAAAACCAATAATCATGACTAAGCCAGCTCCTATAACTGTGCCTAAATAGCTGCCTACTCTATCGGCTATCAGGGTCAAGATAGGTGAGCCAAAGCACATGCCGACATAGATCACAGAAGCTAAACTAGCTGCTAGCGTACCATCTAAGCCATACACTTGCTTTAAGAAAACAGTACCCCATACATCGGCAAAGCCCTCTAAGGGTCCGATCATTAAACCGGCAAACAGGCAGCAGCAGATTACTTTTCCATTGCTTAAAACTTCTTTAATAGCTGAAAAAACAGTGGGTTGAGCTGTACTCTTGATCGTCGGGATGACCCAATAGGTTGCTACAGCTAATAATAAACCCATTAACACAAATAATTGCACAACAGCTTGATAGCCAAATAACTCGCGCATGTAATGCACCGGGCCGCCGCCATAAATAGCGCCAATTAAGCCTATGGTGACCGAAAGACTGAGCATGCGAGGAAACTGCTTTTCGCTAAAGGTCATGCGAATGATTTTAAATAAGCCTAAAATTGCAGCTGAAGAGCCCATACCAATCAAAAATCGGCCAGCGATGGGATAGATCCAATGAGAGGCTAACAAAAGAGGCAGTAAGCCTATGACCATCAGCAAAATACAGCCTGTCATTACAGGCTTAGGCCCATAGCGGTCGAGCATGATACCGACTGGTAAATGCATTAAGGAATAGCTAATGTAATAAATGCCGGAAAACTGGCCAAAGGTCGTCGCATTGATGTCGAATTGCTGCATGATGTCATCGATCATAATATTGGGCATCACTCTTAAAATATACTGATAAGCATAAAATATAGATGCAATGACCCAAACAGCCCAGGCTATTTTCCGAGAATCAAAGCTAGTAGAGGGACAAGAGGTGGTACTCATAAAAATTGATCCTTAAAATTAAATAATATGGACAATGTTAAATAGTTAAGCTTTTAAAAGCTTGATTTAAAAAAAAAGGGAAAAATGTAAAAAAATGAGGTTAGATTATTGTGCTTGTAAGCACAAGTAGCAAGAGAGGAAGTAGAAAAAGAGCTGAACTAAATGTTTTCATGGTAACTATTATAACCTCATCAACTAAATAGTAGCAAGTGTTAAAAAATAAAGAGTAGTTTGCTAACTACTCCTTATTTAAGGATGTTATTTTTATTGAGCAACAGAAGTTAAAGCCTGTTTCTGTTTTTTGTACTCTTGATGAGCTATATCCAACTGCAAAATAAAGTTAGCTTGAAAAGAGCTTTTATAAGCTTCTCGTCTAACTGTTTCATCATTAGGTAACTGATCTAATTGAAGATTTAAATTATATAAAATATCTTGTGCTATGCTATGAACGGATTTAAAAGACACATCATATGCTTTAAAATCTTTTTTATGTAATATAATGCGATTAGCTAATTGGCGGTAGACATTAGAGTTAGCGATATTTAAAAAGTAGGAGTGTTTCAATAATCCTTGATAAAGAGGTAATCCTTGACAATTTTGTAAAGCTAATAGATTAAGAGCTTCTGATGCATCACTTGACTTACTATACCAAAATAAAGAGGAAAGGTCAGTGTATTCAAATGAAAGGTTCATCTCAGGACGATAAAATGGATTCTCTAGATCAATAAAACGCTCATAAGTAGCCATTAGGCACTTTCTTAATTCATCTGTATAATTTTCAGAATTTAATAAGTCCTCAATAAGGCTAGCTATTTTAATAGATGCTTTTCTATGCTCTGATGGTATATTGGAAGCTAATTGCGCATGATAAAAATCATGATAGATAAAATCCCCTCTCTTCGGTGCAGTTACTTGATCTGCTTCTTGAGGTAGACAAAGTTCTTTAAAAGTAGCTTTTTGTTGATCAGAGAGTAAAAAATCAGCCGCAGGAAAGGGTAGGCCCATGTCGCGTGTATCTGTTAAACCATTGTCTTTAATTTCTTCAATAGTGGATACCCCTATAGTAGGTGTGATTGTTACAGCATCCTCTTGGCTTTTTACTCTTAAAAAAGTTTGCATCATGCTAAAAGAGGGCATTATGCGGATTCTATCTTTACCTTGATTAGCATGTAAGAAAGTATTGACATCTGCACTAAATTCTATTTGCTGTACAATCGTGCGTTCTTTTTTAAAAAGAGCAAACCTAGTTCAACTTCTGTTAAATAATCAGATTTTTCTGTAGGATGAGAAGTAAAGAAAAATTGCTGTTCAGATAAAGGCAACTTTTTCATCTCATCAAAAAAACAATCCAATTTATGTTTATTAATAGAAGGATTTATACCCTCTTTTGTTGCTTGCAAAGTTTGTCTAATTAAATCTTTGGCCTCAGGATTAACTTCACCGGCTTGATCAAATAAAGGACAACTTTTAATTTCTTGATGAGGGTAATCATTTCTAAAAGACCAGTAGAAATCTAATGTGCAAAATTGAGCTAAACTTAGTTTATTTTCTTTGAGAGCTAGTAGAGCATAATGCAAATAATGCTCAATTTTTTCTATTTCTACTAATTGACTTTGCTCTAGGTGCTGACAAAGCTGATCAATAATGAGTTCTTTTTTAGGTAGCCTGTTCAATAAAGTATTAAAATTTGACTGTTGATTTTCTAAGTTTTTGATTAATTTATTATAAATAGCAAAAAATGGGGAATCATTAGATGAAACAGTAGAATTATTGTTATTACTAATAGTGCTAATGATATTAATTTGATTAATATTTGAATTATTATTTACATTCATTTTTTTTCTCATAAGTATTTAAAATTAAATTATAGAAGATAAATATTAATTTATTGTTAAAATAATAATAATTTAAGATAAGAAATTTAATATAATTTAGTTTAATAATAAATAAATTTTATTAATTGAGATTCTGGAATTTAGTTGTGTTGCGCATGATTTCTTGAGCATTTGTATAATAACCAAAGACACCTTCCAGAGAACCTGCCTCTTCATCTCCACAATTATTTCCAAAGGGATCGGGATTGAGAGGATAGACACAAGCCCACGGCTCTTGGCAAGCATACTTATCTCCATCATAAATAGTGAGAGGAGAGCCTACTTTGATAGCTGTATTTGAAAAGGCAGTTGTTAAAAGGGGAATAATAGCTTGATCAGCGTAATCATTGAAGATGATTAATTTTAAGTTTTTTAACTCTAAAGATTTAGCTACATAAGTTAACGAAAGAGCTTCTAGAGCATTTAAAATAGAAGCGCCACTATCTAAAGCACTAGCAAATAAGCTAGGCGGATCGATGCGATAGATATAACCTTGAGGAGTTGCTTGTTCTAAAGTGTTAAGTAGATTAGAGGAACGCTCAATGTAAAACTTAGTCAGCATTTCCAAGGAAATGAGAAAAGAGATCTTTTCTCCCTTTACAGTCCCTCCAGCTAGTTGCATGAACTTTCCTTTGACTTCCGCTAGAATTTGCTGAGGTGTTAACTGATCGGTTATCAGTTTTTCGATGAATGCATGGGCTGCTTGATCTGATGGGAGAATATTTTTAGGCAAAATGGCTTCTCTAGCAGGTAGTCCATGATCGGCAGTTAAATGATAGATTAAACAATTGCGGATAGAGCGATCGTAGTTTAACCGCTGCTGATCATCCTTTTTTTGCTCGATCGTCAATATCTTTGGGAAAATAGGTTCCTCTGTAAAAAATAGGGCCTCTTCTTCAGGACAGACTAATTTCAACATCACTTGATCTTTCTCAGAAGAAGCCCCTTTTTCAAAATCGGGTTGGCAAGTCGCATTGAGGATACCTGTGCGCACTCTATTTTGCCCAAAGTTTTTGCCGGTTACTCCTAGTGTATTGCCTTTCCAGTGTTTATCGCCTAACCATTTGAGTTCGCCAAGCAGCGTAACTAAGGAAGAGCATGCGCCTTCCATATTTGTGATACTGCCTCCAGCTTGATACTTTGTACTGAGAGCCGATTCATTTTTATGACTCATTAAATGCTCAGCCAATGCTTGCGGTATAAAAGAGCTGCGCATGATCACAGGAGCTGCAAAGGAGATCTTTTGTTTAAAAAAATCCTGTCCTTGCTTCACGCTTTTAGTTGTAAGAGTCGAAAGTTTAGAAGAATTTATATGCTTGAAATAACCCTTAATTTCTAGTAGTGGCTGTTTCGTTAACAAAGGGATCGCTTGATTGGCTAGTATGTAGTCTTTGGCAAACTGTTGTCTGAGCTTAGCCGAAAAAATAAGAGCTGCTACTTTTAGAGTAGCGCCTATCGCTACAAGTGGAACAAAAGAGATAATAGCTAAGGCAGTGTAGACCCAGGATTGATAGGCATAAGCTGGTGTTAATTGATCATCAACCTCGAGTCTTTTGACTTTGAAAAGATAATGACTTGGAGCCAAAAAATGATCGGCTACTGAATTGAGCCAAGAGTTAGCGGGGTTGAGAAGGATTGAAAAAGAATTAACCAGCATTAAAAAGACCTTTTTAACTATTTTATTTTGTAAGTACAATTGATAAAATTAATTGTACTTTACTTAGATAGTTTAACTGATAAGAATTAAGAAATTATAAAATAATTATTAAATGATTAATTATTTTGATTTAAAATAAAAAAGCAGTAGAATGCCCAAACTAAGAATCAATCCACCCGGGTAAGTGAGCCAATACTTAGCTGGATCGTAATTAACCTCAATTCTGACGGATTTTATAGCTGTTTCATCTATAGAAGAGAGTTGTGAAAGATAAAAACGGTAACCCTCTTTAGTTTCATAAGTGCGATTCATGCTTAGAGTTTCCTCTGCCTGTTCATTAGTATAGCGCTTAGTAATCAGGATGTCGCTTTCATAACTATAAGGTTGAGTTTCATTAGCATAGAGAATAGTGCGAGCTTGTCTCAAATGAATATGATAGGGGATCTCGCAATAAAGAGGTTGGAAGCGCGCTAAGTACTTTCCATTTAATAAAGGCCATTTGATGTTGTTCGTCGAAGCATCATAAGCCAGGGATAAAGATGTACGCTGACCCTGCTCCTCTAGTTGAATCTCAATCACAGGAGTTGCTTGTTGTCCTATCTTTGATGCAACAGCCTGAAAGCTCTGGGTAAGAGGCGCTTCTAAACTAAATTTTAAAGGCATAGGCGGAGCAAGAGCAGGTAAAAGAGCGCAAAAATGTAAGCGATGCATACGCAAGAGAACTGATAGTAAAGTAGCCGGAGAGTACAGAGGGGCTAATGAGGGCAAGTGTTGAGGTAGTTGATCCTTTAGATCAAATAACTGCTGGAGCAGTAAATAAGCTTGTTCTTCTGAATCAGTAGACCGATTGGTTAAAGCATGAACAGGCCATCCTCTCTGCTTTAAACTAGTTAATAAATCCTCTCCCTTAATGAGCGAAGAGTTAAGTTCGTCAAAGAGATAAGCAGCCCATTGGCAAGGTAACTCAGGCTGCTGCAAATTTAAATGTGCTAATGCTTTAGTTAAGGGAGCTGAAAAGGATAGAGTAGGAAGCAGCCAGCTTTGGCTATGATGCCATTGAATGAGCAATTCCAAACAGCAGGGAATAAAGTCTACTTTAGCTAATTGGCATGCTTGGTAAAGGCAAGCTAATGGAGGAGACAGGGGAACTTTTTTAGTTAAACTATCTGTTAAAAATTCTCTGAGCTGTTCTAAGAGCTCTTTTTCAAGGTTATCTCTAGTTAAATCTGCTGATGAAGCAGAAAGGTCAGCTTTTACAAAGTACTCTCCATCCCTTAAAAAATAAGGCAGAGAGGATAAAGAAGTAGAAAAATCGAGGTGAATGCGTCCCTGTTCATCTAAAGTAGCTAGTAGAAGTTCAGCTTGTTGATTTTGAATGATCAATAGAGTGGGGATTCTAACTAAATCCAGTGAAACGGTAGGTTGAGTCACAAAAGGTCTAAAAGGGCTAAAGTTAAGCAGCGCATAGGGTCCTGTTAGAGGAATAGATAAAGAAAATTGAGCCTCAGTAGGAGAGAATAAAGAAAAAATTTCAGCTTCTAGCCTAGGTTTAAAATTTTCTGTTAAAGAGGGCGTATGTAAAGCAAGTTGTGCTCTGCTATTTAACCAAGTAGGAGAGGCTAATAGAGCCTGACTTAAAGGAGCTTGATATAAAAGTTGAGCTGTTAGCGCATCTGTTATTTTTAAGGTCGTCTCTTCAATAAAAGCTTCATAAAGAGCTTTTAAAGGATCTGTTGTACGTAGAGCTTTAATTTGCCACTTTTTGCCAGCTAATAAATAGGTTTGCTTAGCATCAGCTAAATTAAGGTCAAAAGGGGTTAATCCTTTAATATGGACTTTGTCACCTTTAATCCACATATCTAAGGTAGGATAAAGGGCAGGATAGTAGTGTTTGAGGGTTATAGTTTTTTCTCGATCGCTACTTAAGATTGTATCTTGTGCGCCAAAAAAAACGTGGCGGATGGGATAGAGAGTGTAACTAGAATCAGCTGTAGAGGTCTCTTTTTTTTGTTCAAGGAGTAAACCTTCCGTATCGGGTAAAAAAAGAGTATGACTGCCTGTTCCTTCTGAAACTAGCAGATAACCTTGTACGCCAAAAAAGTTTTTCACTAAGGCACCACTCAATAGTAAGAGCAGACCTAAATGGGTGATTAAAAAGGGAAAATGGCGGTATTTAAAAGGCCAGCGTCTGGTAGCTGCAAATAAAATATTAATAAAAAATCCAGCCAATAAAAGGGCAAACAGAGAACTAGTGTAGATGTAGTGAGCGGCTAGACGATGCGAATCAGTCTGAGATTCTATCAAAGTGCCAAGCAGAACCATGAAAGCAGTTAAACTAATTAAGAGGAGTGCAAAGTAAACACCCCCTAAAAAATGGTAAAGTTTAAGTAGTAATTTTACAAGCACGTGGGAAATTCCTCAATCAGTTCGAAGCACGTGGCAAAATTTTCTCTAGCTGCGTGCGCTGGCTCTATCAAATGGACAGGACCTATTGCTTTACTGATGTCATGACAAATTTTAAACAAATCTCGACCTAGCTTTTTTGCTTTTGCTTTTCAATGGCCCATGCTAAAAGAAAGAAGAAGGGCTTATCATATGAAAAATAATTTTTTTAATGAATCAGCATTTAATAATTTGGCACTTGTAGAAGAGCAATTCGATAAATTTATTAAAGATCCCTCTAGTGTCGAACTTTCTTGGAAAACACTTTTTGAAAACTGGCAACAAGAGAAGAATCCTTTCTCTGCTTTAAAGATAGCCGACTTAAAAAATTCTCAAACAAATTTAGACTGGCGCCTCATCTATCTGATCGAAGCTTATCGCCATAATGGGTATTTAGCAGCTAAGTTTAATCCTTTAAATCCGTTGCCTAAAGATAAACTAGCTCAACTACAAATGGAAAATTATGGCCTAGAAGAGGAAGATTTAACTAAAAACTTTGTAACTCATGGCTTACTAACAGAAAAAGTAGCGCCCCTTTCACAAATTATTAGTACTCTAAAGAAAATTTACTGTAGTCAACTAGGAATTGAATATGGAGAGACAGCGCATCGAGAACGCACGCAATGGTTACAACAGCAGATAGAAAGTCCAACAGCTAAACCAGCTTTCTTGCCTGAACAACAGCAGTTTGTTTTAAAACAATTAATGCAAGCTGAGTTATTTGAACAGTTTCTGCATACCAAATATGTAGGCCAAAAACGGTTTTCACTAGAGGGCTTGGAAACCTTAATTCCTTTGTTATCGCAGTTAATCGACAAAGGGGCAAAAGAGGGCTTAGAAGAAGTGGTATTGGGTATGGCTCATCGCGGGCGCCTCAATGTTTTAGCGCATATTTTGCAAAAGCCCTATAGCGAAATTTTTAAAGAATTTGAAGAACTGCCTCTAACTCAGACACAACCAAAAAGTGGCGATGTCAAATATCACAAGGGGTTTTGTGCTACTATCCTTACGTCGGCTAAGCAACTGGTCAAACTAGACTTATCTCCTAATCCCAGTCACTTAGAAGCGGTTAATCCTGTCGTAGAGGGGATGACGAAAGCTAAGCAACTGATAAGTCAAGATGTTGAGCAAAAACATATTATTCCCATTTTAATTCATGGAGACGCCTCAATTGCAGGGCAAGGAGTGGTCTATGAAACGCTTCAGTTACATCAGCTAGAAGGATACAACACGGGAGGAACGATCCATCTCATTCTCAACAATCAAATTGGATTTACAGCTTCACCAGAGGAGACGCGTTCGACTGATTACTGCACTGATATCAGTAAGACATTTGGCTTTCCCATTTTTCACGTCAATGCAGAAGATCCAGAGGCATGTCTTAGAATAGCTAGTTTAGCCATGGAGCTCAGGCAAAAATTTCACTGCGATGTCTTTATCGATCTCAATGGCTATAGAAAATATGGCCATAATGAAACAGATGAGCCAGCCTTTACGCAACCCATTGATTATCAGGGTATTAAGATTAAACAGAAGATTAGCCAATTATATAAAGACCAGCTCATTAAAGAAAAAATAATAGAAGCAGGTAGCACAGAAGAGGTCGAGCAAACGATTAAGCTAGCTTTAAGTCAAGCCCTTAAAGAAGCAGCTGGTTTGCCAGAAAAACTGTCGATTCAGTCTTTAAATAATCAAAATGCTTTATTTAATCCTGTTGAAACAGCGGTGCCCCTAGATAGTTTAAGACAGCTGACCACAAGCTTCACGACGATTCCTCAAGATTTTAACCTGCATGCGAAACTGATTGCATTAGCCAAAGAACGACTTAAAATGGTTGAGCAGGAAAAAAGTCAGCTAGTGGATTGGAGTATGGCAGAAACTTTAGCGTATGCCTCTTTGTTAGTAGAAGGAGTGGATGTACGGCTCACAGGTCAAGATTGTCGTCGCGGTACCTTTAGCCATCGACATGCTGTTTGGGTTGATCAAATCCAGCAATACACTTACTTTCCCTTGCAGCATTTAACCAAGCAACAGGGTAGTTTTACTATTTATAACTCGCCAGTTTCAGAATTTGCTCCTTTAGGTTTTGAATTTGGTTTTAGTGAAGCACATCCTCAGGCTCTTGTCATCTGGGAAGCGCAGTTTGGCGATTTTTGTAATGGCGGTCAGGTGATCATCGATCAGTTTATTGCCCCCAGCGATCAAAAATGGAGCATGCAGTCGCGCTTAGTCCTTTATTTGCCGCATGGTTATGAAGGGCAAGGACCAGAGCATTCATCCGCTAGAATAGAGCGATTTTTAGCCTTAGCAGGAGATGAGAATTTATGGATTGTCAATCCTACAACGCCTGCTCAATTCTTTCATGTATTGAGACGGCAAATGAAGAGTGCGTTAATTAAACCCCTGATTATTTTTACGCCTAAAGGACTATTGCGCCATCCCAGTTGTGTCAGTGCTCTGCAGAATTTAACGACGGGAAGTTTTGCTGAGATCTTAGAAGATACAGGTGTTAAAGAACAGATCACGCGTTTAGCTTTTTGCTCAGGCAGACTATATTATGATTTGATTGCCGAGAGAGATAAAACCTTAACTACCGATTTAGCCATTATAAGAATCGAACAGCTTTATCCATTACATACACAAAGATTAAAAGAGATTGTGCAAAGTTATAGCCAGATTGAAACCTATTTTTGGGTACAAGAGGAGCCAGCTAATATGGGCGCATGGGAATTTATGCAGACAGCTTTTAAGGAAATTCTACCTAAAAATTTTGAGTTGATTTATAGAGGGAGACACTCTAGTGCTTCTACGGCTGTAGGATCGATGCACTTACATAAAAAAGAAACCGCCACTATCTTACAAACTTTATTTAATTCTCCTTAGCTCCTAAAAAGATAAGTTAAAAGGAAGAGAAATGAAAATAGAGATCAAAGTTCCGGCTATGGGAGAATCGGTTAATGAAGCCACTATCGGAGCTATCTTAAAAGCGACAGGCACATCGTTAAAATTAGATGATGAAATTTTAGAATTGGAAACAGATAAAGTCAATCAAGCTCTCTATGCACTTCAAGCAGGTAGGTTAACACTAACAGTTCAGACAGGAGAGACCGTTAAGATTGGACAGATTGTTGGTTACATCGATTCAGAGGAACTAGAGAAAAAAGAAAATGCGCCTGTCAGTTCCCCTATTGAAAAAGCTGAATTAGCCGAAATGAAGCCTATAGAAAAAGAGGGTTTAAAAGTATCACCTCCTATTAATACTATTAGTACCTCTTCAAATAAAAGGGAAGAGTTACCTAAAAGTGCAGGCTCTCAAGCAGGATCCTCTCATCGTTTGTCTATTCAAGAGTATGTAGCTCATCTTAAAGACCAGACTAATTTAACACCTGCGCCCATCTCTGATCAATTATTGACTCTCTCTAATCAAGCGGTAAACAAACTACCGGAAACGAGACGTCCAATGACGCGTTTGCGCAAAGTGATCGGCGAAAGATTAGTCGAATCTCTGCATACTACCGCGATGTTAACGACCTTTAATGAGGTAGACATGTCGCAAATTATGGCTCTGAGAGATAAGTATAAAGAAAGTTTTCTCAAAAAACAGGGTGTGAAATTGGGCCTGATGTCTTTTTTTGTCAAAGCAACTGTTTCAGCTCTCCAGGCTTTTCCCAATTTTAATTCCTATATTGAGGGCACAGAGATTGTGCAGCGCAACTACTACCACATTGGCATTGCCGTTAGTACAGAAAAAGGCTTATTTGTGCCAGTTATAAGACAGTGTGATCAGTTGAGCTTTGCTGAAATTGAAAAATCGATTGAAGATTATGCGACGCGGGCTCGCGCAGGTCAAATTAAAGTAGATGACTTGCAAGGAGGTGGCTTTACTATCACGAATGCCGGAGTCTATGGTTCTCTTTTGTCTACGCCTATTCTCGTAGCGCCGCAATGCGGCATCCTTGGCATGCATAAAATCATGAAAAGACCTTTAGTGGTGGAGGATCAGCTCGTGATTAAACCGATGATGTACTTAGCTTTGAGTTATGATCATCGCTTAATCGATGGAAAAGAGGCTGTTTCTTTCCTCATTCACATTAAAAACCATTTAGAGGACCCTACCCTTGAACTATTAGATCTATAGGTAATTATGGACAAAGAACTGTATGATGTAGCCCTTATCGGAGCAGGTCCCGGAGGGTATGTAGCTGCTATTCGCTGTGCACAGCTCGGGCTAAAAACTGTCTGTATCGATAAAAGGCCCACCCTCGGAGGAACTTGTCTGAATGTAGGTTGCATTCCCTCTAAAGCTTTGCTGCTCTCTTCAGAATACTTTGCTTGGCTAAGTCACGAGGCAGATCAGCATGGCATTGGCTATCAGGGATTAGAATTAAATTTTGCCAAAATGCAAGCTCGTAAAGAGGGGATTGTCAAAAAACATGTAGAGGGCATTGCTACTTTATTTAAAAAAAATAAGCTGACCTTTATACAAGGGGAAGCTTGTTTTCTGTCTGCTAACAGGTTAGAAATTAGTCATCAAGAGGTAAAAAAAGTAGTCGAAGCCAATAGCATCATTATTGCTACAGGCTCTGAACCCATTCCTTTGCCTTTCTTACCTTTTAATGAGCAACGAGTCGTCTCTTCAACCGGTGCTTTAGCTTTAGCTCATGTTCCCAAGACTCTATTGATTGTAGGAGCTGGCGTGATTGGTTTAGAGATTGCTTCCGTTTATCAACGCTTAGGTACGCAAGTTAAAATTTTAGAAAGACAGGAACGGATCTGTCCGATGCTGGATGAGGCGATTAGTAAAATGTTACTGACCATTTTGAAAAAGCAAGGCTTAGAATTTTACCCCGATACAAAAGTCAACGCAGGTTTTCAACAAGATAACCAGGTTACTCTGGTCATAGAGAGAGAAAAAGAGGAGCAGTTATCGGCAGAAATTGTATTAGTGGCCATCGGGCGAAAACCCTATACAGACAAATTAAAAATTGAAAATGCTGATATTAGACTGAATAAAAGGGGTTTTATTGAAATCGATTCCTCTTTTAGAACAGGCAATCCTCATATCTATGCTATAGGAGACGTGATAGAGGGCCCTATGTTAGCGCATAAAGCGTCCGATGAGGGAATTGCCGTAGCAGAAATCATTGCGGGTTTAAATCCGACTGTTCGTTATGCCACTCTTCCCAATGTCATTTATACTCATCCTGAAGTAGCTAATGTCGGTTTAACTGAAGAGGAAGCTAAATTAGCTGGTTTAGAAATAAGAATAGGCCTCTGTCAGTTTAAAGTCAATTCAAGAGCAAGTTGCAATGGTTATACAGAAGGGATGGTTAAAATTATTGGCGAAGCTAAAACAGATCAGCTGATCGGTTTGCACATCATAGGTCCGCAAGCTTCAGAAATGATCCACGAGGGGGTCATAGCAATGGAAAATAAAATGACTTTAACGGCACTAGCTCACACTTGGCATGCACATCCTACCCTATCAGAATCCATCAAAGAAGCAGCGCTCAATGCATATGGTAAGACCATCAATTTTTAATCAGTTTTCCTTTTTACAAAAGGGCGCACTTTAATGCCAAAATTTCCTCTTTCGCGCCAACCAAAGTAAAATTCACTTTTTATCTTGTTAGTATAGACAAGTCTAAGAGCTATAAAAGGCTTGCCTCCATGTAAAGCACAGTAAAAAGTCGTGTGTCTGCCCGTAAAGCCATAAATTGGAGCAGGTCTGTATTTAAAAAGCTCAGTTGGTTCATGACATGCTATGCGGATGAGAGTGCATTCACTATTTTGACGCTGCGCGCTGCCTATCACATAAAAACAAAAATTGTGAAAGGGATTGCGCAAAAACCATTTTAAAGCCTTTGTAAAAGAGGCTTTTTTTTCGGGATGAAACTTTGGAGAAGCACGTTCGCCAAACAGTCCATCATCATCATTGCCAAAAACAGCCCAAGTTAAACACTTAAGCGGAGAATGCCATTTTAGCTGACTGCGCTGCTCTGGAATATAAGAAGTAAGCCAGTGTCTAGCCTGCTCTCCAGAGTGGCATCTTCTATTTTGGCCAAAGGCAGAATTAAAAATTAACAGCAGGAGAGCTAAACTAAAGAAAATAAAAAAATATGCTTTGGCAAAAATAAAACGGGTCATAAAAAGTACTTTAGCAAATTTTTTAGTAGATCACAAAAAAGATTTGAGCTTAAATGTAGAAATCTGTTATAAATGGCCCTTCCTACCTTCGCTGACATAGCTCAATTGGTAGAGCACCCGATTTGTAATCGGACGGTTGTGGGTTCAATTCCTACTGTCAGCAACTCTTTTCCCTTTCAAGGGGGTGTCGCCTAGTGGCAATGGCAAGAGACTGTAAATCTCTCGACTTCGGTCTGCGTTGGTTCGAGTCCAACCGCCCCCATCCTTTTGGATACTTCTTATAGTCCACTAGTGTAGCGAATGATTCATATGTCTCTATGGATAGGTTTTTACCTTCCAATTAAAGCAAAATATTTTATTGAAAACGTAAGCTAATTTTTAAAAGGTATATAGAAGAAAATATGAAAAAAATCTGTTAACATTTTGCGCTTTTTTTTGTGTATCAGTATGTTCTTTTTCAGCACAAGCTACAGAAGAAGAGTGTTGTCTACTAAGAGAAGTAAATGGTCAAGTGTATAAAAGTTCAGAAACTATACTCTGCAGAGATACCTATTGGACTTGGAAATGTCGGAAATGTGGCACTGCGAATGTGCAAGAAGCCAATAAATGTTCGAATTGCAGAGCCGCACGTTAGAATTTAATTTTTGATGAAAAAAATGTCCTAAAAATTTTCAGGTGAAGCTAAAAAAAAAGCCGTGAAGGATTTATATTCTAAATTCTTTTCTTAAATCCCTAAGCTTTTGCAACCTCTTTATGAAAAAAGATTATGAATAATAAATTTAGTTTATTAATAGGCACTCTTCTTGTTGCTGGAACTTCTATTGGTGGGGGTATGCTAGCCCTACCCATATTGACAAGCGTTACAGGATTTTTCCCGTCACTTTGCATCTATCTTCTGTGCTGGTTATTTATGGCTAGTACAGGCCTGCTTTTTCTTGAAATAACCCAATGGATGCACAGAGATGCTAATATTGTATCGATGGCTCAAAGTACTTTAGGGCGTCCTGGTAAGATTATAGCCTGGGTGCTCTACTTATTTTTATTCTACTCTCTCAATGTAGCCTATATTGTCGAGTCAGGAAAAACTGTTGTAGAACTTGCAAATGGTCAAATGGCTGATTGGATGGGGCCAATTGTTTTTTTAATACTATTTGCTCCTTGTATTGTTATCTCTACAGCCTTAGCTGGAAGAATAAATCTTGTCTTGATGGCGGGACTGATTTTTTCCTATATAGGCTTTGTCATGCTAGGTATTCGCTTTATAAATCTTCAATTCTTAAATTCAGCTAACTGGTTGTTAGCTCCAAAAGCCCTACCCATCGCTTTTACCTCTTTTGCTTTTCAGGGAATTATTCCAACATTAGCTAGCTATCTTCAATATGATGTACGTAAAGGGCGTAAGGCTATAATAATCGGTAGTTTTATTCCCTTAATTGCTTACACAATCTGGCAAACCCTCGTAATGGGTGTTGTTCCTATTGAAGGAAATAATGGGCTGGAAGAAGCATTAAAACAAGATCTTAATGCTGTTCAGGCAATGAAGTCTTTTTTGGATAATACTTATATCTACACTGTTGGCCAGTCTTTTGCTTTTTTTGCTTTAGTAACCTCATTTTTAGGAGTAACATTAGGACTAAGAGATTTTCTTGCAGATGGTTTAAATATTAAACAAACTCGACTTGGAAAAATGTGGCTTGCTTTCCTGGTATTTATTCCTCCCTTGTTGGTAAGTATAATATACCCTCACATTTTTTTGACAATGCTAGAATATGCAGGAGGCATTGGCTGCGCCCTATTATTGGGTCTTTTACCTATAATCATGGTTTGGCGTGGTAGGTATCATTTTCATTTCAAAGAAACTCAGCAATTGTTTGGAGGTAAATGGATGCTAACCTTGCTTGCTGTCTTCGTTATTTGCGAAGTTGCTTTCGAACTCTTAAAGATTCAAGTAAAGTTAACTAGCTAATGTATTGTAAAATCTTTTATTTCAATTTTTCAGTTTATTAAATATCGCTTGGTTTCAGTATCTCAGTTACTTTTTTTTATCTTTTTCTTGATCTTTGGTATATCAAAAATCTTTACTTTTAACTCATCCAATGCACATACTTGACCTTCCTGATCTCTTATATGTAACGAATAGCGGACAAAATCATTAAAATGAAATAAAGTATTCATACTATCTGCACTTATGATATTAATTTTATTTCGATTAACATCATTATCTAATGGTACCCTAATATGTTCGACCTTAACTAAACTAGAACTCATATAAAAGGAGACGGCATCATTGGGATTAGTGCAAAATGTTGAAACTGCTCCGCCGACGATATTTCCAATATAAATCAAATCATTTAGACTAGCTTTAAAATGCTCCCAAGCTAACAGTTTTTGTTTGGATTGCTTAGTATGGATAGCTCTTAAAGAGTAATAAATAGCCATACTGGAGTGATAGGCGATACCAAAAGGAATTAAAATAGAGATTGCCACTTGAAGGATTAATCTAGTTAAAGTACGCAGAGGTTTTCCTATAATCCTATTAACTAAGCTTTGATCAACATTAGGTGGATTTATGAGATTAGAAGAGGCGGCAATATAGAGAGCTTGACTTGTAAAAGACAAGGGCATTTCACTACATTTTAAGTAAGTCATATTTATAACCTCTATTATTCAATAATAATTAATTATAAACTATAATAATATATTTAAACAATACTTTAATTAACTAAAATAATTATATTGCTTATTCAGAATAAAATAATGTTAATTACTAAAAATTAAGTTTATCATGAGGTAAACAATTTTAATAGATAAAGAGGGGAAGTGATCAAAAGAATTAGACCCAGCATGAAAGAAAAAAATGTCATCCGTTAAGAGAGCCTAGACAGATATTAGAAGCAATCTTATAGGTATTAAGAACAGGAGCAGCGTGGCAAGATGTACTACAAGAGTTTTGTTTGTGGTCAACAGCCTATACGACGTTTAGAAGATGGACAAATCAAAAAAACTTTGAAGTACTGCCAACTTTTTGATTAACCTTTTAGTAAGCCTCTCAGCTTATACGCCTCAACCTAAAAAACTCTCTATTAATTTAGCACAATACGATTATCTATTATTAATAGCTACTTAAAAACTTAAAATTTAGGTTACTAGCATTAGATGAAGTTACTAAACCAAACATAGTGTCTTAATTTAGTTATATAAAGATGGGGGTTAGTTGGAGGCATTCAGAACTTTTGATTAGAAAAAGTTAGTAGAAGAGATAACCCTTGCACTTCTAAAGGGTAATTGCAATAGGAAGGCCTTCAGAGGCAAACTTTAGCTAATGAGCTACTCATCAATATTATTTAGTTAAATTATTGGTTAAACATGATGAATAGGCGTATAAACTTTGCATACAATTTTATCCAAAAATTTTCTCAGGTGATTTTTGAACACGATAAGCTGTTAAGACCGCTTGTATACATAAAGAAACCTCATCATCGATTATTGAGAGTTGCTCACTTGAAAGAGTCAAATGCATTATAACATGATATCTATCCTCTGGTCGTATTTTGTGCGTTAAGACTCGAATTTGGGGATACCCAATAGAATCTTCACCTGACTGCATCTTATCGATCTTTCCTTTCAATTCTTTTTGATTTTTCAGGGGAACTCCATAGGGGTGAGAGAAATAACAACTTTCATCAAATTTTTCCTTAGGAACACAAATAGAATAAAGATTACCATCTTTAGGACAGCTATTCATAAGGTTTGCCAAATCACTACAAAGTTTACTTGCAACTCTTTGATCGGGGATATAATCCTGAACTATTGTTAGGAGTAATCGAAAGGTCAGACTGCCATCTCGATTTGCAACATTTGTCGACCCAGCGAAAAAATCTAAAGCGGATTCGCCTGGCTCTGTTGATTCTAGCACACAATCGCCGCAGAGAAGTTCTTTTCTTAAATCGTGATCGTTGGTTTTCCGTCTGCTGATTTGATTTTGATACCAGGCAACGGTATGGATATCCTCTTTGATGTTACGAAGAGCTGTATCATGCCTAAGAGGCTCAAACGACTCATAATAATGTGGTTCGAATTCTTGCTTCATTTTTCGTGCAATCATGTTCACAAGCATCAATTCTAAGTTTTGCCCGTGATTTATAACGTAATGTGTATCTTTTAGCTTTTCTCTTAATTCGATGGATCGCCCAAAGGCAACTTGATGTCTTGTTGAGAATTTTTTATTTACCTTTTCCAGAGACGTAGCGATTCTAAGTATAGATTTTAATCGAATTAGTTCCTGTTTAAAATCAGACAACTGCGATTTTTCAAGCTCTTACATTACCTCTAATTTAGGATACAATTCTTTTTCTCCTACGCGATATTTTATCTGGTTAAATGCATGAAAAAATTCATTGTGAGTTTTGCCCATCTGATTGATTTCACTCTGTATGGATTTGTTTTTTAATAAATAAAATTAATGGTCTAACTCCAAATGTTAAAAACGATAGGCAAAACGCTTTCCACCCCGTATTTTTATTTTGAATCTCTTCTCTTCTTTTAATTTCTAAGGTAACCATGCGATCATATAGTTTATTCTCTACATGGATGAAACTTTCCATATGATTAGGATCGTAAGCCGTTACAGAACATAAGATATCATTATATATGTCTTTGATTTTTTTCGAATTATCGCTCTCTAACAGATCTTCCACATTTAAAAAATGCGAAGACTGGTCAGTTTGTGATCGATAACTGATAATCGTAGGCTGGATTCCCATATAATTTTTCCTCGTCCTATATAAATAATTTATTAAGTTTATTTAATAGAAAAAACAGTATATACTTTATTATAATGATTTTTAAATAAAAATTATTAATTTTTACTAATTTACTAATTTATTAATTAATTAAATATGTAAATTTTAATTAATGTTTACAAGAAAAGAATAGGAGGGAAATAAAAAGACCTACTTACGATATAATTGAGTGTGGACATAGAGATGCATGTTAGGCGCGAGGAGCTAGGCAAACCGTGCAAGTAGCTGAGAATCAAAAAAATGGCAATTATTTATTTTAATATTATGAGTCCTAGGATTTGTCTCATCTGCTAAAATGAATCATTTCTTATTTTGTTTTTTACTGGTAAAGACTTTGCTATTTTTCTTGTAGATTAAGGTTTTAGTTGTTATGTTGCCTTTCTTCATTAGTAATTAAGATAAAACGTATTGTTTTAATTGAACGCGGTAAAGCTCCTTTTGGAAAAGCCATTCCAGGAGGAAAAGTAGAGTATGGAGAGACAGTTGAGAATGCTGTAAGACGAGAAATGATGGAAGAGGTTAATCTTAACTTAAATGATTTAAAACAATTTCACGTCTACTCAGATCCTACAAGAGATTTTAGACATCATTCTGTAGAAGTGACTCATATTGCTAAAGCTTATCAAAATCCTCAAGCTGGTGATGATGCAGCTAAAGCTTTTATTATAAAGTTAGAGGATATTCCTTGGAATGAACTAGCTTTTGACCATGCTCAAATTTTAAAAGACTACATGGAATGGAGAAATGGCAATCATTCCTTATCTATCCTCAAACCTTAAATTTAGTAAGATGATACATATCTTAGCCAATTCTGCTAATCATGACAATTTTTTATAAAAGGGAAAAATATGAATGTTAATTTTAATCTTTCAAGAAAAGATTGGATGCAAGCTATTAGCAAAGATGAAGTAGAGCGATTAGTGCGAGTGAGTATAGAGCATTTTGCTCTTCCTATCATTAGTGGATTTAGCATGGAGTTACTTTCCCAAAAGGAGTATGAAGAAATGGGAGGATGGGGAAATAAGCCTAAACCTCTCCCTATGGAAATAAAATTGGAAATGTATTGTAGAATTAAAAAATTTGTTAAACCTAAAATTTTATCTAAAATAGAAGAACTAGTGAGTTCTGTTAGTAAACGATCTTTCGATTCACTTTCTGATGAAGAGCTTTGTTCTAAAGCCGATCAATTACCTAAAAAGGCAATAGAAGCAGGACCTAATTGGAAGAGTTTGCCTTTCTTATTTAAAAATCATAAATGCTTATTTGAACAATTGGAAACTAAAAGCAATCTCAAAGCTGATTTCAGTTCATTTCATGATCAAATATGTCCAATTATGTGCAAAGATAGAGATTCAGGCAAATTGATGAATGAAATTAACTTAGTGGATTTAGTTAGAAATATAGATTGAGAATAGAGGTTAAAAGGTCTTTAATCATTTTTGATTAAAGATTTTTTAATAGAAACTATTCTTGAAGTTAGAGAAAAAAACAAAGATTAGTTACTCTTTATTTTTATCAGTGAATGACTAGATAAGATTTGCCTGGCTAAAGAGGGAAGTAAAATCTGTATGAATGATAAAATCTTCATTTCCTAGGAAGGTTGTCCTAAATCAACGGCAACGATTTTCTCTCAAGATGGTGATTTAATAATTAAAATTAAGGTTGTAAATAAGCAAGATATAAACTATTTATTATCTCTTAATAAGTAAGGTCTAAAAAGGCCAAATCAAAATTTAAAAGAAAGATAGCTAAAATTAAGTAGCATAATAGCTATATAAGCATTTAGTCCAACCTATCATCTGCCTAAGTGAGCAGTAATTGAACAGGAAAATAGTCACTATAAAGTAAAGGCAGGAACAGACATAACCTGCAATGATATAGATGCCGTCATCATTCATCATGCCAATGGCAATTAAGCAAATCGATAAAAAAGCGATCAGACTTGTAAAGGGAACAGGAGGACAGAGAGTA
The DNA here is from genome assembly GCA_965200675.1 of Parachlamydiaceae bacterium. Classification (GTDB taxonomy): domain Bacteria; phylum Chlamydiota; class Chlamydiia; order Chlamydiales; family Parachlamydiaceae; genus CBDAUP01. The sequence continues at coordinate 1,485,144 of CBDAUP010000002.1, forward strand.
AAGGCTAAGCCAATTAAAGCAATGATAATACCATTGACAACACGTGTGGTTTCATGTCTTGCACTCCATTCATAACGCGGACGAGACCAGCGCTTAGTGAACTTCAACAACGATAAAAATCGGTTGATAATCTTTACCAAAAAATAGGAGGGAATGTTTTTTGATAGAAATCTCTTTGGAATCCAAATAAAATTCTTAGCGATCGCAATTCTCAAACCAAAGTAAATAATGAGAGGGCCTAATAGGAAACCCACTACCGGAATATCTCCAAAACCCAAAGAGAAAAAAATAAGCAGTAAAATCCTGCCTTTACCCGATAAAATAGTAAAAAAATTTTCTAAAGGAACAGGTCCTTCTTGAGCTTGTGCTAATAAAGTATGAAGAGCTTGTTCAAAAGTTTGGTAGGAACTAGTTAATTCTTTTTTAATAAAATCCCTTTTATTTAAGGATACATATTAAACAATCATACCATCTATTTTAATAAATTGTTAGAATTTTATTAAAAATTTAAGAAAAGATTAGGGTGAACATAGGGAGAAAAATTTAGCTCGGTTAATTTATTGTGTCTGCTTTAGCATATAGCCATTGTAGGGAATAGCTCGAACAATTAGGATGTAGCCAGAAAATTAGTGTGCAAAGAATAATCTTTAAGCACGAAGTGTAAGTTTTTCAAAAAAATGATAGGAGAAAAAATGATTAAAACAAAAATGATGAGTTTTTTGACTTTAGCAGTTGTCTTAACACCAGTTTTAGCCACGGCACATGATGACAGCAGTGAAAGAACTATAATGGTAGGAGGAGCGATGATGTCCTCTTCTAAAGATATCGTTGATAATGCGGTTAATTCTAAAGAGCATACAACTCTTATAGCAGCTGTTAAAGCAGCAGACTTATTTAATACATTAAAAGGTAAAGGACCCTTCACAGTTTTTGCTCCAACTAATGCTGCTTTTGAAAAATTGCCGACAGGTACTGTCGATACTTTATTAAAACCACAAAATAAGTCAAAACTTGTAAGTGTATTAACTTACCATGTAGTTCCTGGTAAATTAAGTGCTCATGATCTAATGGATAAGATTAATGCAGGCAATGGCCAAGTGAAGTTAAAAACAGTAGAAGGAAATGAGCTGATCTTCAAGTTAGTAGATGGTAAAATTAAAGTGATGGATAATAATGGAGATGTAGCTAATATCACTACAGCTGATGTATTCCAGTCTAATGGTGTTGTTCATATCATCGACACAGTCTTAATACCTTAAAATGCAAGCCTAACTTAAGCTTTTTTTAGAGTTTAAGTTAGATTTTATTTTAAACTAGTGTAGATAAATTACTCTAATTTTTTCTGGATGTAATAGTACCAGGCTCCATAGCCAGCTCCTGTTAAATGAAATAAATCAGCTGCATAATATTTTTCAATATCAGCTTCTAAAGACTCATTTTTTAAGTCATTGATCAGATCAACGTAAGAAATAGTCGAGTACTTGGCTACTTCGCTCATAAAAATAGCTCGTACTTTTAGGGTACGGTGAGTCATTAAAATAGAAAGCGGCCAGCGAAATACAGGTGAGTGTCCAATATTACCTGCTGTCAGCAGAATAGTTTTATTGCTCATTTGATGACAGAGATATAAGATCTCAGAAATTTGTGTCTCGATTGTTTGATAAGTAGTTAAATTCGTGATGTCATTAGCGCCAATTTGCAATAAAATTAAATTGTAATGGTGGCTTCGTTGCTTGTTTAAAATACACAACAGATCTTTTAAGCGCGCGCCACTTTTACCTAAGTTAATGATGGTGGCTTGAGGAAATTGTTGACCTAGTCTTCCAGCCGTTGATTCTCTATTATTTTTGGCGCCTACTCCCCAGGCAGTACTATCGCCTGCCACTAAGATAGTGGAGGTTGATAAGAGAGGATGCTGCTCAAACCCTACTGTGTCAGCTATGATTTCTTTGGATCTTTCGATAGCCTGGTAGATAGGATAAGCTAGAAATAATAGATAAGTTAAACTAAAAATAATCAAAGTCAAAATAGATTTTAATAACATTACTTAATTCTTTTTTAATAAAAATAAATAAATATAGATAATTTAATTTTAAAAATTAATAATAGCTTAATTAATTAATTAATTTATATTATAAATGCTAAGTCAATTGATAAATAATTTTTTTAAAATTAATCTAATCTTAGGAGAAAAAATGACCCTACCTACAAGTAATACCCATACTACCCATAAAGAATTAAAACCTTTTTACTGTAATCCCAAATTATGTATTTTTGCAATAAGCGCTTTAGCTATTACTACTTACGTCTTTAAGATTCTAGGCGTAACAAGCTTAGTTGCTCAAGCTTTTATCGTGCATCCTATTATTTCGATGGCAGCTACTGTAGTAGTTGCTGGTTCTTTGCTCTATGTAGGAGCTATTGCAGCTATTGTTGCTCTTATTATTGGCCTTTTAGCTTTGACAGAATGATAAAGTGCTTGTAACTTTATTTAAATTAATAGGTTTTTTATAATAAGTAAAGTAATAATTATTTGACAAAATTTAGTTTATCTATAAAAGTGTGACCATCCATTAAAATTTTTAAGGAGGGTTTACATGTTGATTAGATTACCTAATATCGTATTGAGTACAGTCGCAGCTATGATAGTAACGACCGCTAGCCTACAAGCGCAAGCATTAGATCGTTTTTCTATGCCTGATACTGAAATGAGTTGCCAAAAAGTAGTAAGAGGACCTCCAGGTCCTCAAGGTTTACCAGGTGCTACAGGGCCTATAGGTGAGCGAGGACCTACTGGTATAAGAGGTCCTCAAGGTATACCCGGTCCTGCCGGAGCTACAGGTTCTATTGGATTGAGAGGACCTCAAGGCATTGCAGGACCCGTAGGTCCTGTAGGTTCTACCGGACCTATAGGATTGATTGGTGAGACCGGCCCTCAAGGTATTCAAGGTATCCAAGGAATTGCCGGACCTGTAGGTGCAACAGGATCGACCGGAGCTATAGGTCCTATTGGACCAATCGGACTTACTGGTGAGATAGGGCCTCAAGGTATTCAAGGAATCCAAGGACCTACAGGTAGTACTGGATCCACAGGTGCTGCAGGAGCAACAGGTAGCACAGGAGCGACAGGTACTACCGGAGTAACAGGAGCAACTGGTGTAACGGGTGATACAGGAGCCACCGGTGTAACGGGATCTACAGGTGTAACGGGAGTTACAGGAGTAACCGGTGCAACTGGAGCTACAGGTTCTACAGGCACAACTGGAGTAACAGGTGTAACAGGTGTGACTGGTCCTACAGGCGCGACAGGGCCTACAGGAGCAGGTAGTACAGGGCCAACGGGAGCTACAGGAGTAGGTAATAGCTCTATTATTCCTTTTGCTTCAGGTACGCCCATTACTATGACAAGCATAGTAGCAGGCTTAGCAGGTACTGGTAGTACTTTAGGCTTAGGTAGTTCGACTACTGGTATTACTGTTACAACAGGTAACATTGATTTAACTAGTGTGGGAAATAATGCCTTTTCCATGCCTCGCGATGGAACAATTACCTCTTTTTCAGCTTACTTTAGTAATACAGCAGCATTGGCTCTTGTAGGAAGTACAGTGACGATTACAGCACAAGTTTATAGTTCGACTACACCAGATAATCAGTTTTTACCTGTACCAGGTGCAGTAGTTACCTTAGCTCCCTCTTTAACAGGTATATTAGCTATAGGAACTGTAAGTAGTGGCATTACCACAGGTTTGGCTATTCCTGTAACAGCTCAGACAAGATTATTAGTGGTCTATTCTATTACTGCCGCTGGGATAACTTTAATTAATACCGTAACTGGCTATGCTAGTGCAGGTTTAGCAATTAACTAATAGTAAAATAAAAATATTGGCTTGTAGATCCAAATTTAAGAAGTGAATAACTGCTTAAATTTGGATCTTTTTTGTTAGCTACTTATTTAAATAAAGCAAGTCTTATAGAGAAGAATCTTTAAGGTAATCTTTAATGCCTGCAAAATAAGCTTGTGCTACTTCTTTAATGCGCTTTGAACAAGATCTATCTGCAATGACTGCATCCTGTGCAGATAATTTGTAAACTTCTTGCTCATTATTTTGGATCAGTGTTTCACCATAGCATAGAGGAGTATGAATGAGCCGATTCAAAACTAAATTGCGACTATAAATACCGGGTTTTTGCTTTAAACAATGAGCTAGATAAGAGGTTTTATCTTTTTCTGAAATCAGGGGAACATGCAGTTGCTGTACAAATTGTTTAGTCAAGCATATACTGAGTTGAAGCGATTTTTCTAGCTGATCTGTTACAATTAAACGCAAAAATTCATAACGCGCTTCGCTGCTTTTTAACTCATCTGCGCAAAAAGCACCGGGAATAAAGGCCAGATTATAATTAGACTTAGTCACTAGAAGATTTTGCTCTTTTTCTTGAGTATCCAAATGAGTGTTATAATGCAGAATAATTGTTATAGCGGGATTAAAATCATTAATTTTTTTAGCTCGTGCTCTTAAATCTTCGGGGTTATAAAAATTGCGAAAAATAGTAGATAAAGAGTCATTAGACTTTTTTAAATCAGGCTTATGAGCTAGCCAGGTAAAAAAATCCTCCTCTTTTGCTCCTTTTCCCCTCTCCGAACGCGTAATTAAGACTACCGCCCCTTCTGCTTCTAACAACCGACGTAGTTCAAGAGCTGTTAAGTAAGTTAGATCACCTTCAGAAAAATAAATAGCCTGCTGATGAGTCGTTTGCTCTTGAGGAATAGCTGTATAGCGCTCCTCTAATTGTGCAAATGCTCCTCCAAAATGACCTGGATCTAAAGCTATTTTAACATTGTTCATCGATTGTGAGATTGAGGAGGAAGAGGCTATTTTGATAGGTATAGGTAGAGTAGTAGATAAATTCGTGTTTAAATGTAAAACATACTCGATTTGATTAAGCGAGAGATCGCCTATATAAAGCGCAGTTGGAGTCAAATGATAGAAAGTTCTGATAGCTGGATCTTTTTCTAAATAAGTTTCTATTTTTGTTTTCACTTGTTGATGATTTAATTGATACTGATAGGGATCAAAATCGTGAAAGTCACAGCTACTTAGCTTTTGTAATGTTAAACTTAAAATAATAAATAACATTTTTATCATCATGTCTGCTCTCTATAATTAATTTTTTGGAAAATAAAATAAATTTTAAAACGCACTATAATTGATATAAAAATTTTAAATAAATAGGAAAATTAGAGAAGCGTAAAAAATAGATTAATTTTTTCACCATGACTATGTTTAAATTTTATTTAGTTGTAAATTAGATTAATTTTGCAAATTATTAAGAAAATTTATTTACTATTTTATGTGATTTTAACATTAACCTATTAATATTAAGCCAGCATATAAAGATTTTTTAAGGAATTTATGAAAATAACCGCGCCAAATTTTCTCTCTCAATCGTTTGTCTACTTTACGGAAGCTAAAGAAGGGAGCAAAAGGCTTTTAGCTAAAATAGGTAAAGTATCTCAGCGCATTTTTTCTTTAGGAGTTTCTTATGTTAAAAAACTGCTACGTCCTTCACAAACAATAAAAGAAGAAGAAAATGTAAAACAGAAACAAGCTATAGCTAAATTAGTTATACAAGCTATCTTTTGCGAGCAGGGAGGATTTTTTGAAGGCAAAGCAATAGAGGAAGATATAAAAAAATCCGTTGAATTGTATACAAAGGCAGCTGATTTAGGAGATGCCCAAGCACAATGTAATCTAGGTAAATTGTATATAAAAGGAAGAGGAGTAGGGCAAGACTATGTCAAAGGAAAGGCCTACTGGCAGCAAGCAGCAGATCAAAAACATGCTGAATCATTAAACTTGCTAGGAGATCTATACGCTAAAGGACTAGGAGAAGTAGAAAAAAGTGAAGCGTTAGCTGTTCAGTATTATCAATTAGCAGCTGACCAACACGACGCGCGAGGACAATGCAATTTGGCAACTATGTTATTAGAAGGAAAGGGAGTGCTTCAAAACGTAGGTAAAGCAGCGGATTGGTATTTATTAGCAGCTATGCAGAATTTTCCAGAAGCCCAGTATAAATTAGGATATATGTATGAAAACGGCATCATAGAGCAAAATGATGAAATAGCAGCTAGTTTTTATCAATCTGCTGCTGATCAGCATAATGGACCTGCTCTTAATGCTCTAGGTAATTTATATAGAAAAGGAAAAAGTGTAAAGCAAAATTATGAAATAGCAATGGAATTATATAGAGATGCGACAAGGCAAAAGGTCATAGCTGCTAAAACTAATATAGGCTACCTCTATGAAAAAGGATTAGGCATTAACCAAAACTGCTCAGTAGCTTTTAATTTATATAAAGAGGCAGCCCAAAAAGGAGATCCCAATGCACAATATAAATTGGGCAAGCTATATCAAAAAGGCCAAGGAACAACAGAAAATCAAGGTTCAGCACGGGCTTATTTTATATTAGCTGCTAACCAAGGTCATCAAAAAGCCATCCAGAAAAGAGATGAGCTAAATGCTAAGTTATTAGCAGAGCATCCATCACTTCCTGCTCAGTCTACACAAACTAAAAAAATAGAAGGGCATATTTTAGGTTATAAAAACTAGAGTAGGACTTTAGCTTATCCTTTTTTCTTAAGATGGCATCAAAATTGCTTCTTATTCTCCATTGCTAATAACAAGGAGAGTTAAGATGCAAGCAGCTGATAAAAAAAAGACTAGTCCAGAAGAAAATGAAGTTAAAATGAATCCTTCGCTAGATTCTACGGAAGGATTAAACAAATCTCTACAGATAGAAAAAGGCGTGCCTAGAGTGAGAATTCAAACAGCGGAAGGATGGAAACGCGCCCAGCAGAAGCAAAAAAATGGTCAGGCTTAACCTTAAGATAAGACTGTTTTGAGATAGTGACCTGTCCAAGAGTTAGCGTTTTGAGCCACTTGCTCAGGCGTGCCTTGGGCGATCACTTCTCCACCTTTTTCGCCAGCTTCCGGGCCTAGATCAATCACATAATCCCCATTTTTAATCATATCTAAATGATGCTCAATGATCACCACGGTATTGCCTTTATCTACTAAACGGTGTAGCACAATCAGTAACTTTTTAATGTCATCACTATGTAAGCCAGTAGTCGGTTCATCTAACAGGTACAATGTTTTGCCCGTTGATCTTTTGGCTAGCTCGCGGCTTAACTTAATGCGTTGTGCTTCTCCACCCGATAAAGTAGCGACCTCTTGACCTAACTTTAAATACCCTAGACCGACGGCAATTAAAGTATCTAGGATTCTAACAATACGCGGATGATTGGCAAACACAGCCCGGGCTTCATCGATGGTCGTATTGAGATAATGGCCAAAATTTTTGCCTGCATACTGTACTTCAAGACTGAGAGGATTGAGTCTTAACCCTTTGCAATCCTCGCAAGAAACTTTAACTGCCGGCAAAAAATGGAGTTCCACTTTGCGATAACCTAAACCCCAACAAGCAGAGCACATGCCTTTGCGGTGGTTATAACTAAAATGTTTAGGTTGCAGACCCTTTGTTTTAGCAGCAGGTAAACTAGCAAATAGCTCGCGCAGGCGCGTTAAAGCATCGACATAAGTGCCAACATCGGAACGCACAGTATGGCCTACGGGATTTTGATCGATTGAAAGCAGTTTATCAAATTGTCTAATACCAGAAACAGTAGCGCCATTTAAAGTTAAAGTGTCATGCACAAATAGACCCTGTTTAACGGCCGGCAGTAAGATTTGCTGTAAAAGAGTCGATTTTCCAGAACCTGAGACGCCCGTCAAAAAAGTCATCAAGCCTAAGGGAATGTCAATGGTCACATTTTTTAAATTATTGGTAGTGGCATTGTGAATGGTTAAGTAACCTTTTTTGCTGACGCGCCTTTTATCGGGTAAGGGCACAACTTTTTGCTTAGAGAGGTAATTGCCCGTCAGAGAGAGCGGGTTTTGCAAAATTTCCTGAAATGTTCCTCGGGCTGTCACATGCCCTCCCTGTTGACCCGATCCTGGACCAAAATCTAAAATGTAATCGGCAATTTCTAAAGAGAGAGGATCGTGTTCTACCATTAGTAAGGTATTGCCCAACTCTTTTAAATGAATGAGGGCTTGATTTAAGCGCTGGCTATCGCGCGGATGAAGACCAATAGTTGGTTCATCGAGTACATAGAGTACGCCCGTTAAACCGCTGCCTAACTGCCGAGCTAACCGAATGCGTTGCGATTCTCCACCGCTAAGCGAAGGGGCTCGTCGATCGAGGGCTAAGTAATGCAAGCCAACTTCGCATAAAAAATGGAGACGGCTATTTAGTTGACTAAAGACCTCCTCTAACGATTTAATCTGCTGGTGTTGATTGGCTAATTGCTGAATAAAAGCGGCAGCTTTATTTAAAGGAAAATGACAGAGTTGATGAATTGCCACTCCTTCAATGGTGACATAACGCGCTAAAGGACTTAGACGAGCTCCTTGGCAAGAAAAACAGGGGATTTCATCCAATAAAGGCACGACCACTTGTCGAATTTCGGTAGAGGCATTCTTGCCAGCTTTAGCTAGCACGTGATTAATGCCTACCCACACAAATTTAAATCCTAGGCGCGAGGTGTAGTATTTTTCCGCCGGAGTGCCATTCATCAATAAGTGCAAATGAGCTGAGGACAGCTGAGCTAAAGGACAATAGGCATCGATGCCTTCTTGATTCAAAACCTCTTCGACTAACTGTAAGGCTGTGCGGTGGTATTTTTCTCGCCATAAAAGCCTAAGCAAGCTAATAAAAGAGTGTTGCATCACTTCGGGATTGGAGGTTAAATTAGCGCCATATTGATAACCCAAGCCTAAACAATCGGGACACATCCCTTCAGCTGTATTAAAAGCAAAAGTATGAGGCGTGATCTCCTTATACGATTTGCCTATACTCTCTACGCCAAAAGCTAAATTAAAAAAGAGATCTTGATCCTCTTGTACAATTAAAATTTTATTTTGGCCTATTTTAGCAGCACTTTCAATGGCTTCAGCTAAGCGATGCTGAATGGAAGGATTGATCTTTAGGCGATCGATCACTAAAAAGAGGGCATTTTTGCGTTTGCGATCAAAAGAAATAGCGTCGGCTGTATCGAGATCATAATAGGTTTCATTGAGACGCACGCGCAGAAAACCTTGGCGTTGCAAGCGCAGTAAGATGTCAGTGAATTTTTCATTTTTGCGGATCTCAATCGGGGCTAACACTTGAATTTTCTGATTGGCTGGAAATTCCATGACTTTATGGATGATGTACTCCTGGCTGATTGCGCGGATGACCTCTCCTGTATCGGGATCGTGGGGAAGGCCTAATCTAGCATACAAAAGGCGCAAATAATCGTAAATTTCGGTCAAAGTGCCTACCGTACTGCGCGGATTGCCGGCGTGAGCTTTTTGTTCAATGGCTACAGCTGGCGACAAACCCTCGATATACTCGACTTTTGGTTTTGGCATCTGCTTGACAAATTGACGAGCATAGGGAGACAGAGATTCAATATAGCGGCGCTGCCCTTCGGCATAGATCGTTTCAAACGCAAGGGAAGTTTTGCCAGAACCGGAAGGGCCAGTACAAACAGTGATTTTATCCCGAGGAATCGTTAGCTCAATGCTTTTTAAATTATTTTGTTCCGCTCCCCGGACGACGATTTCGCGAAGAGGCGTAATTTTAGATACTTCAGCTAACTGCAGTTTATTTTTTAAAGCCTGTTCCATTTTTGTTTGAGGCTGGCAATAAAGAGCTTCGGCAATGGCTAAGCCGGTTGGCGTTGCCATTTTGGCAATCTGTTCCGGTTTACCACAAGCCACTAATTGTCCGCCGCCTGCACCGCCTTCTGGTCCGATATCGATGATCCAGTCGGCTGTTTTAACCACATCCATGTTGTGTTCAATGACGAGCACGGTGTTGCCTCGGTCGACTAGTTCTTGCAATACCTCTAACAAGTGTTTGATATCGTGGAAGTGCAGGCCAGTCGTTGGCTCATCGAGAATGTAAAGGGTTTTACCTGTAGCAGGACGCACCAGTTCCTTAGCTAACTTGACGCGTTGAGCTTCGCCACCAGAAAGAGTGGTAGAGGATTGGCCTAGTTTAATGTACTCCATGCCTACTTTCTGTAACTTTTCAAGCTTATTTTTGATCGAGGGAATAGAATTAAAGAAAGCTAAAGCAGCGCCTACATCCATTTCTAAAATATCGTAGATGTTTTTGCCTTTAAAAAAGATGGAAAGAGTTTCGGCATCAAAGCGATTACCTCGACACTGAGGGCATTCAGCCCAAGCTGCTTCCATAAAGTCCATATCAATTTTGACCATGCCCATGCCGCTGCATTGCGTACAAGAGCCCTCTTTGACATTAAAGCTAAAACGGCCGACCTTATAGCCGCGTACTTGACTTTCAGGAAGCTGGCTAAAGAGATCGCGAATTTCATCGAATAATTTAATGTAAGTAGCCGGGTTAGAGCGCGGATTGCGTCCAATAGGCGATTGATCGATGGCAATCACTTTATCGATATGATCGATGCCCGTAATGGTCGTATGTTGACCGACCGATTGCTCTGCATGGTGTAAATGGTTAGCTAGCGCAGGATGCAAAATATCCGTAATCAACGAGGATTTTCCTGAGCCCGATACTCCGGTGACTGCAATAAATACACCTAAAGGTATCTTCACTTTGATATTTTTTAAATTGTGATGCGTTGCATTGACAATCTCTATCGATTCTTTTGCTGGCTTACGTCTCTTTTTGGGGATGGGAATGGTCAAGCGGCCAGTCAAATATCCGCCTGTAATCGAACGCGGATTATCAAGTAGATCGGCCACTGTGCCATCGACTACAATTTCGCCTCCGCGCACGCCTGGACCTGGACCAAAATCTACAATGTGATCTGCTTCCCACATGGTCTCTTCATCATGCTCTACGACAATGACGGTATTTCCCATATCGCGTAACTGCTTGAGACTAGCAATTAACTTTTTATTATCGCGAGGATGTAAGCCGATAGAGGGTTCATCTAGAATATAAGTAATGCCGACGAGTCCTGAGCCAATTTGAGAAGCTAAGCGCACGCGTTGCGCTTCTCCGCCCGATAAAGTAGGAGAGGTGCGATCTAAGGTTAAATAGTGCAAGCCCACTTCTAATAAGAAGTTTAGACGTTTAGTGATCTCTTTGAGCAGCTCTTCGGCAATTAAATTTTCTTGAGATGTCAGATTGAGAGAAGTAAAAAATTCACTACACTCTTTGATAGTCAAAGAGGTTAATTCATGTAAGCGTTTATTGTTCAAAAGCGTAGCTGCAGGATAAGGCTTAAGACGCGCCCCTTGACAAGCTGGACAGAGACCTTCATGCATGAATTTTTGCATTTTTTTGCGATAATTTTCACTTTTTGCTTCTGCATAGCGCGTATGAGCTTCATAGAGCACGCCGCGCCATTGAATATGATCCATCCATTGACTGCCTGTCACTGGATGCTTAAAGGCCATGCGCGTCCATTTCTTCTCCGTCCCATGGAGAAAAATCTTTTTAGCTTTATCCGATAGCTTTTTCCAAGGAGTCGTTACGCTAAAGTTGTAGAGTTTAGCTAAATTAGTGTAAATATTTCCATAGCGCACTGTTTGAAAAGAACTGGCAATCGAGCAGCAATCCTCGGCGATGCTAAGTTCTGCATCGATCACTTTAGTTAAGTCAAAATCATTCATTCTACCTAAGCCATTGCAGCGCGTACACATGCCCATAGGACTATTAAAGGAGAAGTCATGCGGCTCAAGCGAAGGGTAGGAAAGGCCTGATTTTTGTGAGTAAGCATGCATAGAAAAGAGTTGCTCTTCTAGCGTATCGGTATCAACTACACTACAAACTCCATTGGATAAGCTAAGGGCCGTAGTCAAAGCTTCTGCTAGGCGCGATCGATTATCGACGGTGACTGCTAGCCGATCGATCACGATATCGACATCATGGGCTACATTGCCATCCAACACAATGTCATCATTTAAATTGATAATTGTCTCATCAATGCGCGCGCGCATAAAGCCTTTGCGCAACAGCTCTTGGAAATCCTCTTTAAATTCTGCTTTTTTACCTTTGGCATAGGGCGATAAAATCATCAATTTTTTGTGTTCGGTAAAATTTTGCACTGTTTTGATAATTCTTTCGCGACTTTGTGGTAAAACAGGATCACCGCTAATCGGGCAATGGGGAATGCCTACGCGCGCATAGAGAACGCGTAGGTAATCATAGACTTCTGTCATCGTGCCTACAGTAGAGCGGGGATTCTTACCAGCTGTTTTCTGCTCAATCGAAATAGTAGGAGAGATGCCGGAAGCATGTTCGACATCTGGCTTAGACATATCGCCTAGTTGGCGCCTAGCAAAAGTAGACAGCGATTCGACATACCGTCGCTGTCCCTCTACATAGAGAGTATCAAAAGCTAATGAGGATTTTCCTGAACCGGAAACACCGGTAAACACAATCAGTTGATCTGTTTTTAACGTCAGATCGACCCCTTTTAAATTGTGAACTTTTACATTTTTTAAAATAATTTTTCTATCTTTCACTTTGATTTTTTTTCTCTATTAGTCATATAGTTCATATAAGTAAAAAGTTGAAGCTAATGCGTGCTTAAATTACTAAAAATTAGACTTCCATTATAACGTGGTTGAGATAAACAAGCAATTAAGGAATAGGCTCTATGCAGAAATTTATACTAGCTAATTGTTTAGTAGCTATCAGTATGTTAGGCAGCCATCCGTTAGTCTCTAGCGCTTCTCTTTATCCTACAGTAGCGGCTGATAAAATGAGGCAAGTGCATGTTACAGATAGGATTATCTTAAAAGATGGCACACAGTGGGAAGGCCTAATCGAACTATTACCTAGTTTAGTCTATCCCTTTGGCCACGTAGAGTTTAATCCCTATGAGATTAGATCAATCTATGTGACAGGGTCTAATCATCAGCTAAAAGTGCACTATGCGACTCAAGAGGGCCAAAATTTTGTCGGGACTTGGCCAGAAGAGAGTCTTAGTTTATTGATAAATGATGATCCTATCAATCCCTCTTATTTCATTCCGAGGAAAATACCTTTGCAAGAGATCAGTTATATCCTCTTACAAGAGGAAAAAATGAAACATAAGCTAGCTAACAAAAATATATTGAGTTTAACTTTTCAAAATGGCGATCATTTGCCTATTTTAATTTTAAGCGACGCCATCCAATTGACTAATGGGTGGATAAACAAATCGCTTGCTTCCTCAAAAATTAAAGAATTGCATTTTAATGGAGGCCTCTATGGAAAAATCATCGAAGAGGGCTTGATCCAAGATTTAAATTTTCATTTTGTTAAAGACCGCTATCTCACTGTTCAGATTTTTGGCCAACATCAAGCGTTGAGTATTCCGTGGGATAAAATTGCTTCTATTCAAGCAGATCAGCAAGATTTTAGACAAATAGCTGGTGTGATTACCCTTAATCCTCCCTTAGATTATCTCCTAGATTCTAGCATAGCTAACCAGTTAATAGCCTCCACTGTAGAAGAAGTGGTACAGCAAGAAGAACCCTCTCCTAATTTTAATCCAGCTATCTTACAGGAAATAGTAGAAGCAAACCTATTTGAGTCTATTCAAAGAGTAGAGATTGAACCAGAAGAGTTTGAATATGCGTCTCTATTACCAACTACTCCGTTAGAAGTAGACACAAAAGAGATAGAGCAACGAAAAATAGAACAGCGAAAAATAGAACAGCGAGAAATAGAACAGCGAGAAATAGCAGAAGTAGAGGCATTGAGTTTACCCTTTAGCTCTCAGCTATCGCCCCAAGCGTTAGCAATCATTCGAGATATCTTACAAGAAGAGGAACAGGAATTAGACTCTCAACACTTAAACTCTTTAGCTTATCAGCATCAAGTAAAATTAAAGCCGGAAGCTATTGCCATGATTGAAGAGATTCTAGCTAATGATGAGTTAGATGAATTTGAAGATATGGCGCCTCTTAAAAAGATAGGCGCTATTGTACAAGTATCTGAAACTGTTTCTTTAGCTGAAAGTAAAGTAGAAATTAATCCAGCATTAATATCAACTAAGCATCCTTTAGAAATTTTTTGGAAAGATCACTTAAATATGGGCGAGAAACTAAATCGCGAAGAGTTAGCTTTAATTAATGAGTTATTAGCTGAAGATAAAGAAAAGTTACCTTTTTACTCTTATAAATAAAATACACAGGGGCTAAGGAAAAATAAAAAAAGGTTATTCGAGTATAACAAAAGTTAACTGTTCGATGATGAGACTTAAAGGAGGTAATCCATGGGGGTTGATGATGTGTCCTTCGACAAGTGTGACTCGATTATTTTTGATTCCATCTAGCAGATGAGATTGTAAATAGGGATTTAAAGGAGTCGTTAACTTATTGTAATTAGTTGTTTGGCCTGCTTGATGATCAATAGGGCCTAAAAGATTAAAAATCGTATTATCTCCAATAGAAATGAGATAATAGCTATTACCGGTAAATTGTAAAATGCCCCTGACTTTAACGCGGATGCTATCCGCTGTGACATTCATTCTACCAAGAGCGACGTTAATCAATCTTAAAGAAAAAGGATAGTTGGGAATCAAACGCAGATTGGCTTGACCGCCTGCTAGATTGATCTGCGCTTCTGCAACTCCTGCTACAGCTCTCAATTGTTGTCCTATATTTTGTGCGCAAGCTAGCGAACAATTGGCATTTTGCCACTTAATTTCTACCTTCTGAATTTCACTTAAGAGGGGATTAAAAAATAAAAAAGTAACTAAGCTTAAATTAAAAAATTGCATGGCTTGCCTCATCACTCTTTTATTTTTCACCTTAGAATCTTTGATGATTAATTTAAATTAATTTTTATTTATGATGAGTCTAAGTTTTTTTAATGAAGGAGCAGATTTTTTTTATGCCTATCCATACCAAAATGATCTGCACGATCGGCCCTTCTTGTAATACGATTGAACATATCATTGGACTCATTCGCTCAGGTATGAATGTAGCCCGCTTAAATTTTAGTCATGGCCTACAAGAGCAGCACTTACAAAGTATCGATTATTTAAAAGAAGCACGTCATCAATTGCAAGTACCTTTAGCTATCATGCTCGATACAAAAGGTCCTGAGGTGCGCATTGGAAAAATCAAAGAGGGCTTTCTAAATTTAACTCAAGGCCATCGCTGGCGATTAATCTCTGAAGTAATAGAGGGTAATAGTGAATGCGTCACGATCTTTCCAGCCCTTATTCTCAATCTACTCAAAGAAGGGACCCAGATCTTATTTGATGACGGGTATATTTCTGCGCATGTGATCAGTAATTCTCCAGAGGGAGTTCTGATAGAATTGGAAAATGGAGGTCTCATTAAGTCCGGTAAAGGAGTGAATATTCCGGCTGTCAATCTCAATTTACCAGCTATTACAGAAAGAGATGAAGAGGATATTAAATTTGGCTGTCGAAATGATATCGATATCATTGCCGCTTCTTTTGTCCGTTCTCCCGATGATATTATGGCTATCAAAAAGCTGTTAGCTGAGGAAAAAAAATCAGACATTTTAGTGATAGCTAAAATTGAAAATGCCGAAGGCGTGCAGAATTTTGATGGAATTGTCCAAGCAGCAGATGGCATCATGATTGCTAGAGGAGATTTAGGCGTCGAAATACCATTAAGTCAAGTGCCGCGTCTGCAAAAGATGATGATTCGCAAAAGTTATTTAGCTGGTAAGCCAGCTGTCACAGCTACGCAAATGTTAGAATCGATGATTTATAACCCACGGCCCACTCGAGCTGAAGTATCGGATGTAGCCAATGCTATTTACGATAGCACTTCCTCAGTGATGCTATCGGGCGAGACGGCTATTGGCAAATATCCGTTTGAAACTGTGCGCGTCATGCAAGATATTGCCAAAGCTGCTGAAGCAGATTTTGATTACCGGAACTTTTTTGATCAGCATTCACGTCTGATTTACCACGATGTACCCTCTTCCCTTACTCTAGCAGCTGTTAAAACAGCCTATAGTTCGGATGCTAAAGCTATTTTTGCTTTCACTAATGGAGGTTCAACGGCTCGCTTATTATCGCGTTTGCGTCCCTCTATGCCCATCATTGCCTTGACGCATCATGAGAAATGCTACCATCAAATGGCCTTTAACTGGGGTGTCATTCCCGTTTTACAAAAAGAGTGCAAAACAATTGCCGAAGCGTTTGATAAAATTAGTGCGTTTGCTTTAGCGCAAAAGCTAGTCGAATATGGAGATTTAGTGGTGATTACCGCTGGATCACCTTATGGCGTATCGGGTACGACTAATATGATGCTAGTGGAAAATATTGGCGAAGTCCTAGTGCGCGGAGAAAATGGTCAAGGACAGCGCGTGCATGGCAATGTGAGTATGGTCCTTTCAGCTGAATCAACTAAAGCTTATGCGGTTAGAGATCAGTTACTAGTCATAGGCCTATGCGATGAATCTTATTTGCCTTTAATAGCTGCAGCGTCAGCTATTATTTTGCAAAATCAAATCAATGATACGACGTCTGAAAAATTTCTGATAGAAGCCGCTAAAAAACTCAATAAGCCCTTCTTAGTGCGTGCAGATGGTGCGATGCGCATTTTAAAAGAGGATCAACTGATCACGTTAGACCCTGAAAAAAATCTCGTCTATAAAGGCGTTGTCCTTTAGTCAAGCTTTCCTTAGCTTAACTCCATACCTGTCTTTTTTCCTCTTGTAAAAATTTTTGAATTTTAGGATAGAGATTAGGGTTCGTACGATACTCTTTTTTATTCGCTGTTTCAGTAATTGTGCCCTCTTCCATTAAAAATAGCTGAGCTTCTAGCTGGTCTAATAAAGCCATATCGTGTGTTGTCAATAAAACAATTCTATTTTCTGTAGCGAGTTCTTGGATAAAGTTAGCCACTTGCCCTGTTAAGCGCGGATCTAAGGCAGAAGTTGGTTCATCTAAGCAGATGATTTTAGGATCCAGGGCTAATGTCCTAGCTATCGCTAAGCGTTGCTTTTGTCCGCCCGATAAGCGATTGACAAACGTTTTGGCTTGCGCTTGCAAATCGTAGCGTTCTAATAAGTGGTGTACAAGCGGAGTCGCTTGTTTTTTAGTCAGTCCCTTACAATGGATCAGTGTGTTGATAATATTATCCTCTGCATTCCAGTGCTCAAAGAGATTAAAATGTTGAAAGACTATGCCGATCGTAGAAGTTCGGTTGATGGTAGATAAATCGAGCGTACGACCATCTAAAGTAAAAGAGCCACTATCGTAAGTCTCTAAATGATTGAGCACGCGCAATAAGCTCGATTTACCTACACCTGAGCCTCCTAGAAAAAGGCCAATTTGACCATGATCGATTTCAAAATGCACATTAGTTAAAATTTTTTTTGGAGGAATGGTTTTTGACAGATGCTGAACTTTAAACATATTTTTTTAATCTTTTTTCATATTTTTTTATACAAAAGGAAAGGGTAGCTGTTAAAATTAAGTAGATAAAAGAAATGGTCAAGAGAATAGAAAAGGCATCATAGGTACGGCTTCTAATGACAGACGCTTCTTTAGTCATTTCCATCACCCCTACAATAGAAGCTAAACTAGAGTCTTTGACTAACGTAATCAGTTCATTGCCTAAGGAGGGTAGAGTCATGCGGAAAGCTTGGGGTAATACAATGTAGCGCAGGGTTTTAAAGGAGCTAAAGCCAAGCGTACGAGCCGCTTCTAACTGGCCTGTTGAAATGCCATTAATGCCCGTGCGTATAATTTGACTAATATAGGCACAGCTATTGAGCCCAATAGCAAAACTAGCGGCCCAAAATGGGGCAATCGTCAGCCCAAATTGAGGTAAAACGTAATAAATTAACAAAATTTGCACGAGCATGGGCGTACCGCGAAACAGGGTCACATAAGTACCGATGGCAAATTGAATGAGACGCGAAGGAAGGGTTTCAGCTAGTCCCATGATAGAGCCAAATGTCAAGCCAATCAAGGCAGCAATGAGGGTAATCTGTAAACTAACGACCATGCCACTCAATAGAGCCGGCAAAGACTCCCAAATCAGAGTAAAATCGATCATGAGAGTTTCCATTTGATTTTTATTTTAGCTAGGATACCCTCTTTTTCCATCTCATCTAATGCCTGTTGAATTTGAAGTAATAGTTGAGGTTTATTAAGAGGCACAGCTAGGACACAGGTTTCACCCGTGCCTTCTAAAATAGTTGTATGAAATTGAGTGGCATCTTGCACCTGAAAGAAAGCATCGACTGTACTTTTAGCGGTAATAAAAGCATCCGCACGTCCACTTTTAATAGCCATAAAGCCATCAGCTTGAGTTGTTAAGCGAGTGAGGTGACTCTCTTTGCTAGTCATGTAAGTATCAGCGGTGAAGCCTTCGATCACCACGACATTTTTACCTTTCAATTCAGCTAGTGTTAAAGGTGTTTGAGCTTTTGTAAAAATCACTAAAGGATCATTAGAGAGATAGGATTTAGTAAAGGCTACTCGTTTAGCACGCTCTTTTGTATAACTTAAACCCGCGGCTACAAAATCGACCTGATTGAGTGAAATGGCTGGGATCAGCGCATCAAAAGGCATATCTTTGAATTTCACAGTTTTGCCCATTTTTTTAGCGACCTCCTTGGCAATATCAATATCAAATCCTACAATCTCTTTATTTTCTATATAAGTGAAAGGAGGAAATTCGGCATTCGTACCGATCAAAAGAAAATCATGAGCTGTTAGACTAGAAAAGAAATTAAAAATGCTAAATAGACAGAGCAGTAAGATTTTAGTATTCATGTTAAAGTGCCTCTTGTTTAGTAAAATATAATGTGGTACATAATTTTTCATAAAGGTTGTGTATCGTATGAATCGAGCGAGGTGACACAAAGACGACATTTTCACCTGCTAAGCAACCTAAGATCTCTTCATCCTGTTGTTGGTCGATGTAATCTCCGACAAATGCCGCTAAGCCAGCTTGTGTTTTAATCACGATTAGCGATTCATTATAACTCATCCCAGTCAAGGCTAGTTTTAAAATTTCAGCAGTCGGATCCTTTGCTGGTAGAGCATAGCAAAAATGCCCCTCTCGATTTTTTTTTGCAATCCCTAGTTTGCGCAGATCGCGCGAGATAACAGCCTGATTAGTCTCAATGGCATGATGCTTGGCTAGTAACTCGACTAACTGCTGCTGATCAGACACAGCAAATTTTTCAATCAATTCTTTAATTGCTTCTTGTCTCTTGAACAGCTCTTTTTTGAGCAGCATACATTCTCCATCAATGATTATTTATTCACTATTATTGAATAATAATTCATTAAACCAAAAAAGTCAAGTACTTAATAATAAAATGGTTTATCCCTTGCATCAAGCTGGTCTTTACTGCTTACTGTTCATGCTTTTAGGGAGTAGCGCGTTTACTTTCTTCAGCTATAGCTAAATTATCGACAAATAAATTTAACATTTTCGCAGAGCGGCAATGCCAATATGGGTGCCATCGTAGCCCAACTCAATACCCTTATTGAAGATAGAGACCTAATGGGGTAAAGCACCCAACAACTATTGGGCAGTCTTCAAATTGATCTTTGCAATGCGTATAAGTACGCGGATGATCGCTAAATAAACGGTTAGCTGACTTAAAGTAATGGGCTAAAATACAAGTGACCGCTTCTAACATTGTAGGAACTTCGTAATGAAGTAGAGACTTATCAGCTAAATCAGCCACCATTTTTTGTTGATCACTATAACTCTTATTTCTGCTGTCTGGCAGGATATCCTTTGTCATGAGCACCCAATAGGATTGATCAATGGACTGGTTTCCTATCTCATCAACCATACGAGACCAAGTATGTCTATAACCTGTACCACTATTGGGAAAGTAGCGACTCGCTAGCTTACCCAGAGTTTGTAAATTAAGCCTCCCATCAAGAGTTTTAGGAAGCCTGACAAGCATCAGACACTCTTTTTCTTTTCTGTCAGGAAATAGGCTTTTAAATTTTTTGCAATCTGCAATAAAATCAGCTGCCGGTAAAGAGGTAAATTCTTCTAGGCTATCTTCCTCTTTTACCACCTCTTTGCCAAAGTAGTGCGCCCATTTATCATTTCCAAACGCTAGTTCTCTATAAATAGCTCTCTTCCAGAGAATAGGTTCATTGGCTAGACGTTTCCATTCTTTGCTCACACGACAACTAGTTCCCAGGGTAGCAAGATTGAAATGAGAGAAAATTTCTAAAATTAATTCATTGGGAAATTCAGAAAATTGAGTGATAGAAGGCTGGAGGAATGGATTAAAATCTTCTCCACTAAAATTTCTTTCTCTATTTTTATCTACTGTTAAAGACACGATTTAACCTTTTTTTAATTAACCTTGTTAAAGAAAAAATACTTTAACTTACCGAGAAATTTTTTGCTATTTCCCTTACATTTATCCAATTGAGATTTTTAAATTCAGGAAGAAATTACTGCTAAGACAGTAATTTAGCTTCGATCAGTAGGTTTATGCGTGATATTGATACAGTAATAAGCTAATTTTACTCTTATAGCGGTAATTTAACCTGTTTTGGAAGTTTATGGATGCTAACCAGATAGCTGCTCTTGTGCGGTTTCATCGGAAAAAAAGTGGCTCATCTCAAGCTGAACTTGCAAAATTTGCCGATTTAGGTAAAACAGTTATTTTTGATATTGAGAAGGGCAAGCTTTCGATCCGCTTAGACACTCTTTTAAAAGTTTTAAACATAAAAATCGAGTTTCAGAGTCCACTGATGACACTTTTTAAAGAGAATCTCACATGAAAAAAGCTAAAATACTAGTGAATAGATTGTTAGTTCACGATCGCTGGAAAAGATTGAGTGATTAAAAAGGGATGACTCATTTTAAATATAAGCATCGCTAGGAATAGTAAAGAGGCGACCTGTAGATGCCATAGTGCGTGCACTTTTTTCATCAGCTACTAAAGAATGGACAAAGGGATTGAGTAAAATAGCTGTCAAACTCCAAGGAATGCAAAAGGCGCTACTTTTTATCCATTTCACATCTCTGGCAAACGGTTCTCGGTTGACAGGATAAATAAGCGTAGAGCTGGCAAGTGAAAGAGCAGCTATTCCACTTTCTATAAAGGCTATCGGTAGAACTAGACAATACGCTACTTCACAGCCGCCTTTATGAGCCCCGCGATTGCGCACACACGTTACATCGAACATCATACTACTAACTGTACTATCTTTAATAGGTAAAGGTGAAACCATAAAATTGATCCTGTTGATCGAATTGAATTTTTAATTAATAATTTAGCACTAGAAATAAGCTCATAAACAGTTTTAAAATTTCTGCCAATCTATTTTTAGTTGAGCTGCTTAAGCAGCTCAGGATAGAGTAACTTACCTAAAGCTGAGCGAGGAATAGAAGGGATGCGATGGACCTGGCGTATTCTCTCAAAAGGTAGAACCATTTGATTATAAGCTGTCATAAGTTGTTTAACTAAGGTTTCATCGGTCTTTTTTGTGATAGCAAGTTGCATCGTATAGCCTAATCTTTCATCTTCTCTAGCAAAAAGAGCTGTATCAAACATTTCCCGATCAGCAGAAATCTCAAATTGAAGACTAATGTGTTGCCATTTGGCTTCTAATTGCTGGACATTGACATTTTCACCACCAATTTTAAGCAGATGTTGCTGGCGCCCTACTATTTTTAAAGAGTGTCCCTCAATTTCGGCCAAGTCAGAAGTAGTTAACCAACCCTCTACTTTGGGATCATAAAAATTAAAACCTATTGGACTAGAAACAGCATAAAGATCTAACAAAGAAGGACTTTTTATTTTAAGGTAGCCTTCTGTAGACAGAGCTAACTGCACATGAGGTAGAATTTGCAAAGGAGAAGGAGTGAGAGAAGGCCGGCTAATGATAGAAGCAGTCGCTACTTGAGAAGCACACTCTGTCAATCCATAACTCAGCCATAATTTCCAGCCAAGTTGAGTAGCAGCTTGATAGACAGGCAGAGAAAGAGCACCTCCTCCTACGATAATGCCTATTAAAGAGGAAGGAGCTTGTAAATGGCGCTGTACGAGATCGTAAACTTGAGCAGGCACGAGTGCACTCCAACTTATCTGATAATCAATTAAAGTTTGATAAAAAGTGTGCACATTCCATTTTCCTTGAGTGGCTGTATAGAGATCGATAACTCTAGTTCCACTTAAATAGCTGCGGGCCCAAATGCCCAGTCCTCCTACATGAAAAGAGGGTAAAACTTGCAGCCAGCGATCGCTTGGCGAAAGACCAATAAACGTATTGACAGTTGTTGCTGAATGTAAAAATGCCTTTTTAGTTAAAGCGATCCATTTCGTAGGGCCTGTCGTGCCGGAGGAAGCTAGCCAGATGTAACTTTTTCCCGAGGAAATAGCTAGCAACTGTTGAGTAATAGAAGAACCTTCATCAGTAGGAAAGCGCGGATTGAGTAGTACAATAGACTCACTAGATTGCCAATCGATCATTTTAATTTAGCCTACTTTTTATGACTTAGCTCAATTAATTTAACCCAAGCGCGGAAAAGAGGAGAAATCTGGAGCGCGTTTTTCTAGCAACGCTTGCTTACCTTCTTGTGCTTCTTCAGTCATGTAGTAAAGGAGCGTAGCATTGCCGGCTAAATCCATTAAGCCCATTTGTCCATCACAATCTGCATTGAGGCTAGCTTTTAAACAGCGCAGGGCCATCGGAGAGTGGTGCAACATTTCACGACACCACTTTAGTGTCTCCTCCTCTAGTTTTTCTAAAGGGACAACTGTATTGATTAAGCCCATAGTCAAAGCTTCTTGAGCAGAGTATTGGCGGCACAAAAACCAGATTTCGCGCGCTTTTTTTTGGCCCACTATTCTAGCTAAGTAACTACTGCCTAAACCGCCATCAAAAGAACCCATCTTAGGACCTACCTGGCCAAAACGCGCATTATCCGCTGCAATGGTCAAATCACAGACTAAATGCAGCACATGACCGCCACCAATCGCATAACCTGCTACCATCGCTACGATCGGCTTTGGCAATTGGCGAATCTGCTTTTGTAAATCTAATACATGGAGGCCAGGATGACCCTGCTCATCCTCATAGCCCGTAGGCCCACGGACGCGTTGATCGCCACCTGAACAGAAAGCTAAAGGTCCTTCGCCTGTTAAGATGATCACGCCAATGGTGCCATCGTGACGGCAAAGGTGAAAAGCTTCCTGCATCTCTCTAATTGTTTCGGGGCGGAAAGCATTGCGCACTTCAGGACGGTTAATGGTGACTTTGGCAATGCCATCAGCTGTCTTTTCAAATTTGATATCGCGATAGGACTTAACGGTTTGCCATAGTGGATTCTGCATAGCTCTCTTTTTGTTGATAGACTTGATAAATAAAATAATCGATTAAAGCTTGAAATTCTACAGGCTTATCCCAAGGAAGGCGATGTCCAGCTTCCTCTACAATTTGAATAGAGGACAGGGGATGTGCAAGTGTCATAGAGTGAGCAAGTTGTGCAAATTTAAGATCTTGACTGCCTGCTAACCATTGAATGGGGACATAGAGACGTTCTAATTTTTTATGCATGGCATCCTGATTGCCAAGTGACCAATCGACCAAAGCTAAGGCTAATTTTTCACGCGAGTAATTAGATTCATCGCGTGGAAGATTAATAGAAGAGCGCAAAGTCTCTTGCGTATTCCAACGCTCAATGACCTCATCCCAAGGCGCTTCCAAAAAAGAGCGCGACCACTCTTTATCATGGGCTTTGCGTCTTTTTCTCTCCTCTTTATCTAAAATGCCAGGATGGGCTGACACGATGATAGCAGCATCCCATAAAGAAGGCTCATCTAACAGCGCATGCAAAGCTAGGCGTCCTCCCAAGGAATAACCTAGCAGCACATTTAAGGTCTCTGCGTTGTGAGAAATATGATGATTAAAGAGATGTGCCCAATTCCATAAACCTTTTTGCGGATGGCAGTCTGCATAAATATCGATTGCTAGCGGTTGAAGCGTAAGAAAATCCCAATCACTAGGGTGACCTAAAAAACCATGTAAAGCATATAGATTAACTTTCATCTCACCTCATTCCTTTACTTTTAAATCAGCTTTAGTTGATGCCAAAAACGGCTAGAGGCCTCTGCATCGGGTAAAATTTCAATTAAGCGCGGCTCTCTGCTGGTCAGCGTAAGGGGAATAGTTGTCCAAGTTTCATAAGCCATATTCCATAATTTAGCTAAGGGTTCCAATCGCAAGGTATGGCAGTTTTGTATTTCTCGATCAACAAATAATCTCTCAAAAATTTTACCTCCGCCATTGTTAATCACGGCAATCGAAGCAGAAATAGCGGGTAGTTGGGGCAAAATCCAAAAGCCTGACAGGTCATGTAAGGTCGTTAAGTCGCCTAACAGGGCCCAATTGTCTTGCTTAGAATCGCACAGTCCTAGAAAAGTAGACACCTGTCCATCGATCCCATTGAGCCCCCGGCTAGCGTGAATGCGATAATCCCGCGCTTCATTTGAAGCAGCTAGATCCCACTCTCTAATGGGTAAACTATTGCCTAAAAATAGTAAAGAGGAGCGCGATAATCGTTTAGAAAAAGTATGAATGAGACTAGCTTCAGCTAAAGGTTCCTCAGTCAAAAGTTGCCAAAGATTTTTTTGGTACTGTTTTTCTTGATTGCGCCAATCTTCCGAGAGACGCTGATCAAATTGGTGACCCCCACTATAATTTTCAAAAAAATGAGACAGGTGGCAATGGATAAATGAACCAAAACTTAAGCCCTTAAACGAAGTAGAATTAAGCGATAAAACGGCAATTTCATGTTGGTTATACTCTAAGTCTCGCCATAGACGGCTAATGGGCAGGCCGCCTAATCGCAAGATGCCATCTATTTTATAATTAGCGGCTTGCGCTTTTTTTAATACTTCTTGAGTGCGGTGAATAGACAGCGGTTGTAAAACAGGTTCTTCTCTCAGACCGGATAGGGCTTCTAAGTAAAGAGGTGCTTGCAAATGTTGAAGGAATTGAATGATGGGCTGACGTGCGCTCCTTTCTAATTTACCTACAATTACTAAAGGCTTTTGAACTTTTTTTAAAAATTCTTCTAATAAATTCTGTTGATGTAGGTAGTTTTCCGTTAATTCTTTAGTCATAACTTCTGGACAACGCGTAAGTTGCTTGAAATCAGGAGCATTAAGTAGATGATCAACCTGGCTAGTTTGTAGGGACGACTCCTCTTCTAAACAAATATTGAGGTGAATGGGGCAATCCCGTCTCCACTCGTGTAAACTAAAAAATTCTGTTTGACGGCTATCTTCACATTCGATAGTCAGATCCTCTTGCGCTAGATCCCATTGCAGAGGCGTATAAATTCCATAAATGCCAACCTGCTCGCAAGCTTGAGGTGCATTGGTCAGGCGAAAACGGCGTGGGCGGTCGGCGGTCATGAGTACTAAAGGAGTAGCTGTATAATAAGCTTCCATCACCGCCGCTAACAGATGGGCAATAGCTGTCCCCGATGTGGTGATCACAGCAACGGGACACTGTAAAAGTTGGGCCCGTCCTAAAGCAAAAAAAGCCGCGGAGCGCTCATCATGGAAATAGTAGCAACGCATAGCCGGTATTTTTTTCAGAAAAGCAATAAAAGGGGCATTTCTACCTCCGGGGCAGATGCAAAATTCGCTTACGCCTTGTTGCATGACTTGGGCAAGCACAGTGTAAATCAGAAAAGCATCATCAGTTAAATAAGTCATAAGTTTAATAATTGCTTAATGGCCTGTAATTTCAATTGAATCTCTTGCCATTCCTCTTCTGCCTCACTGGCAGCTACGATACCACAGCCGGCATGTAACTGAAGTTGGCTAGTAGATACGCGGTTGGTCCATTGGACATTGCGAATCGCTACATAACAGTGCGCTTGATTTTGACTGACAAATCCTATCGGTGCGCCGTAACGCTGACGCGGCATTGTTTGTTGATAAGCTAATAACCAACTTAAACCATTTTCCAAGGGATAAGCGCCTAACGCAGGCGTAGGATGCAAAGCTTTAACTAATTGTTCAAAATCGCTAGCCTGCTGAGTGATTAGATGGAAGGGAGTCATCAAATGGGCTAAATGCGTTAATTGTAAGGTTTGAATCGTCCCTTGATTAACCTCACCAAAAGAAGTTAAAGCGGTTTGAATATGTTCGACTACTAAAGCATGTTCGCGTAAATTCTTAATTGTATACAACTCATGAGCTGATTTAGCTGTACCCGCTAATGCCATGGATTTCAAATGCCAGCTAGCTTCTCCTTTTTCTAAAGTAAACAGGTATTCAGGTGTCACACCTAGGATACCCTGTTGATCATCCCAAAAACCATAGAGATAATGAGTAAAAAAAGGAGCTTTCATGAAAGAGGTGAGTGCACTTTTTAACAAAGAAATTAAATAAGTCGAATTTTTTGCTATGATTGCTGTTTCTTTGACATACGGCACAGCTTTTAACAAGTCTCCCGAAGTTAAGAGAATTTTTAGCTCTTGTACTGTTGTCATAAAAGCAGCTTGATTAGCCTCTTTCCATTTAATCTCTTGCTTTTGACAAGTAAAGGATGTCAAATCCGTTAAAAGAGTGCTGACTTCTATCTCTGCTTGATACGTATAGATCAGCCAAGGGGTTTTTTGATCGAGAAAAAAATCGGGACAGTAAAAAGAGGTGCTGTTAGGAGAGGGAGTCATTTGCCATTTTTTCGCACCCCAAGCTAGGATCAACCAACCAGGACGCAGACTAAAAATAGCACCGGAGTTTAAAAAGAGGTTTAGATCACTTATTGAGAGCATGCTGTTTCTTGGTAAATCGTTAACCATTTGCTGATGAGAGTCTGCTTTCCAAAACGCTCGACTGCTTCTCGATGCAATAAATCAGCAGAATAGGTTGCATAGTTTGCTTTCATCAGCTGCATCGTCTCTTTTAAACTAAGCACCTCATTTTCAGCAAACAATCCCGTAGAATTGGAAATAATTTCTTCAGGTCCTCCACAACGCGTGCCAATTAAAGGTAAGCCCATCGATAAGGCTTCAACAAAAGCCACTCCAAAAGTTTCGTAAAGACTAGGCAAGACAAACACATGGGAAAGAGCTAGGGCTTCTTTAATTTGCAGGCGATTTAATTGGCCGGTAAAATATATACAATGAGTGAGCGATCGTTCTTGAACTAGCTTTTTTAAGGATTGGTCTAAAGGACCTTTGCCCACGATCTTCAATTGAATAGTCGCGTCAGTTTGATATAAAAGATAAAAGGCCTCAATTAAAAGGGCTATGTTTTTACTGGGAACTAAATTGGCAATCGCGATGAAAGTAAAATTCGCACTCTTTTTCTGTTGGACGAGAGGAGTAAAGAAAGCGGTATCGATGAAGTTAGGCAGGATGGCGATTTCTTTTGACTGATCCGCTAAGTAGGAGTGCATGCCAGTCTTTAAAGCTGCACTAACTGCCGTTAATTTAACTGCTTGTTGAAAGATATTAGCAATCAACTCTTTAAGCCAGACAGGGTTACAGGAATGGCCAAATAGACTGGGATGTAAGAAATTATCGCGATGTTCTGTGATGAGATAGGGGACTGCATAGCGCTCAAAAATTTCTAACGCGCCAGCGCCTGCCCATAACGTACTTTGTACGTGAATCAAATCAGGTTTACCATACAAGTTGCAGTATTTTTTAAACAGTTTTAAAGCTGTTTTTCTCCATAAGTAAATAGCGCCTTTTAAATAACCTGGACTTAAGTTCCAGCCCTGTAAGCGCAAAGTGGGAATAGCCATTTCCTGTTGGTATGTGATTTGAAAATAATGCTGACCCAGCAGAGCTAAGCTAAAATCTTTTAAGGCCTTAATATGGGGATAGATGACACCCATTGTAAGCCCTGCTTGCTGTAGCATCTGAGCTTGCTCTTGGAAAAAAATACCGTAGAAGGGTTCATGAGCTGTAGGATAAAAAGAGGGTAAAATTAAAATATGAGGAGTAGATTGACTTAACATATAGATTGCAGTTGACTTTTTTTAATGTAAGTAGAATGCTACTTTGAGATAATTAAGCGCAATCATCAATAGAGTGTCATCCCTAAAATCTAGTTTCAGCTGTAGAAAAGTTTTCTTTAATCTCCTTTACTGTCGTTTATGCTAAAGTTTCTCAAAGATATTATTTTTTATAGTGGGGGTTCTGTCATCGGCAGACTTGTAACCCTATTTCTTTTGCCTTTTACCACAAGTTACCTCACACCTGAGAATTATGGTGTAATTGGCATTCTGACGCTCTTACCTGTGTTTGCCAACGGACTCTTTTCTTTAGGTTTTCACACTTCCCTTGGCAGAATCTATTCCCACGCAGAATCAGCTCAGCAAAAACAGGGGATTATCTGGACAGCTTTTATAGTTCTTTTAGCCAATAATATTGTTTTAACTCTGCTAGCTGTTTTACTGGCTCCTCTACTGAGTTATCTTCTGTTTGGTCAACAGCAGTTAGCCCATTTAATTGGCATTACCTTTGTAGGCATTGGCATTTGTACAGTGCGCATGCCTTTTGAGTATTATTTAAGAGCTACGCAGCAAGCTAAAAAAGTATTTTGCCTCAACTTAGTCGATGTAACAGTAGCTATTAGCACGATGCTATTCATGCTGATCTATTTACAACGCAGTGTGCGTGGTTACATGGAAGCGATTGTCATCTCCCATACAGTTAATCTAGTCGTCATGTTACTACTCGTAGCGCCAAAACTCCTATTTTCTTATCAAGTAAAAGCTGCTAAAGAACTAATCAAGATGGGTCTTCCCTGTATCTATGGTTATTGGGGTTATTGCTTGTTGCAGGGCAGTTCGCGCTACATGCTACAACTTTTTAGTACGGAACAAGAAGTGGGCCTCTACTTTTTAGGGTCTAATATGGGCCGCATCATTGAGTTGCCTTTATGGGGTTTTATGAGTGCCTGGGTCCCTCTTTTTAACAGTTTTTTACATAAGCAACAGGAAGCGCCCGCCTTTTTTAGTAAAATGATGTTTTATTACTTATTGGGCATGAGCCTCTTTCTTGCTCCTCTTTTTTGCTTAGCTAAACCATTAGTTCAGCTCTTTGTCCAGCCAGCTTTTCATGAAATGTGGAAGGTCATAGGATTAACCGCGGTGGCACAAAGCTTATGGGGCGTGTATGCCATTACCTATCCTGCTCTCATTTTTCATAAAAAGACGCGCCTTCAATCTATGTTAGAGCTCAGTGCAGGCCTTTTCTGTATGCTAGCCAGTAGCTGTTTAGTGCCTTTGCTCGGCATGCAGGGCGCAGCCTTTGGCATGCTAGTTGGATTTATGGTTTTAATAGCCATGAGCTACAGAGTTAATCAGCGTTTATTGCCCACCACTTATGATTTTACAAGAATGAGCAAAATTGCAGGTGCTTTGATCGTAGTAGCCAGCTTATCTTTTTTACTTGTCCCTATTAGTTTCTACTATAACTTTGCCATGGTAAGTCTTGTGCTGCTATTTTATCTCTATTGCGCTTTTTACGTAGTGACTACAGAAGAGAAAAAACAATTAAAACAGATGATTCTAGTCAAGTTTAAAAAATCGCATTCTTTACCCTCTGCAGGAGCTGCTGATGAGCTGGCGCTTTAAAGTGATCGTCCCTTCTTACAATAGTCTTAAGTGGATTAAGAAAACGCTAGATTCTATCAAAAAACAGGCTTATTCAGCTTACGATGTTTGCGTGATTGACGATGCTTCAACTCAAGTAGGGCAACAAGATCTAATCGCTCATTATTGTCAAACCGCTACTACTAAGCAGCAAAGATGGCACGCCATTTTACATACTCAAAATCAGGGTGCTTTAGCTAATATTGTAGAGGGGATTAAAGCGCTTAATCCTACTGATGAAGATGTCATTTTATTAGTCGATGGAGATGATTGGCTATACAATAAGCAGGTATTTAGCAAAATAGCTATGGCTTATCAGCAACAAGCTGTCTTAATGACTTATGGTCAATTTGTCACTTATCCACGTTGGCAAAAAGGCTGGTGTCGCCCTATTTCAACAGATTTATTAAATAAGAAAAACTTTCGACAAGCAGATTTTGTCTTTTCTCATTTGAGAACTTTTAAATATAAAATTTGGAAATTGATTAAAGAGCACGATTTAAAAGACGATCAAGGGAATTACTTCAAAACAGCTTGGGATCTGGCTATTCTATACCCCTTATTAGAAATGACGGGAGGCACAAGTTGTCAATTTATAGAGGAGTTTCTCTATGTTTATAACATGGCTAATCCTTTAAATGACTGCATTGCTCATACAAAATTACAAGCTGATACTGCTAATTTCATTCGAGCTAAACAGCCTTATGCTCAATTATTTGATGAACCCTGCCGGCCTTATCAAAAAAGAATGCTTCAAGAATTTAAAAACCGGTGGGTCACTCTCTATCGCAAAGTAATCACACCACAAGTTTATGCCTTAGTAGCTAAAAAAGGATTAAAAAAATTTTCTAAAGCTTTTTTTTAGCGTAGGTTAACTAAGTTCTTGTTTGCTTCAAGTTGCTGTTGTTGTTGTTGTTTAGCTTTTACTTGTCTATCTGTCATATCTATAATAGATTTTTTAAATATAATTCTGTTCAGTTTTGCTTCAGTTTCATCTTGATTTATAGTACTAATCCCAGTTTTTGTAAACAGCTCTAAAGGATGTTTATCTGTACTTATCGAGCTCCCCCAAGGGCCTTGATTTCTACTTGTGATCGTGTATTTGAAATAATCAATCATATGGCGTACAATATAACCTAAGCTTACAGGGTGATTTTCAAGTTGAAACCATGTGAAAATGTGATTTTTATCGTCTATCGTATAACTCATTAAAACTTCATGAACAAGTTTACCATTTAGACTAATTTGATCACCGCTAGATTGATGAGAAGATGTTCTTCTTGTATAATCATATTCTTGCCCACAATGCCTATAGGTTTCACCCCCATCATTTAATTTTATATGAGCACCTTTAAGAATTTCAGCCCATTGATCGGCAGTGGGTTTAAAATTTTTTTCAAGATAAAAAAGGAGATCAAGTTCATTTGATTCAGCTTTTAATAATCTTTTAAAAATTAAAATCGAACTGATTCCTGGCAGATTTTTAAATTTCTCTACAAAATCAGAATGATAATAATCATATCTTGGAGCTTTTTTTTTCAAATGGTCTAGAACCTCACCTTCTAGATTTAAAAACTCTGTTTTACTAAAAAAGTTGATGGCAAACTCTTTAATTACGGTTACAACTTCTGCTAAAATGCAAATGGTAGGAGCCATTATAACGGCCGCGGCTCCAATTGCCAAGACAACTGGTACTATAAGAGGTTTAAGATAGTAATAGAAAGAATGATCTCTATTTGCATTATCGACATTATTATTTATATTCATAAAAACCATAATTAAATTAATTTGTAATCTAAATTATAATAAACGATTATTAATTTAATTTCAATAATACATTAATTTTTTATTAAAATGTTTAAGTTGAGTAAAAAAATAGCTAAATGATATAGCTCATTTTAATTCGATAAAAAAAGATTATCTAGTTATAAGAGGAAAATATTTTTGAATTTTATTATCTTAAATGAAAAGGAGAACAAATGAAAAAAATTTTATTTTTAGCAGTGATCGGTAGTTTTACCCTTTTAAATGCAGCTTCGAGCTATGATTATGCGCAAACGATTCAAAATGGACAGATTGCAGCGGGAAATGGTGGAGGCAAAGGCGGAGGCGGCGGAAAAGGTGGAGCTAGTGGCGGAGGAGGTGCGAAAGGAGCAGGAGGAACAGGTAGTACTGGAGAAGCAAGGGGTTCTCAAGCGTCTACTGGTGGACAATCTAATGCAGCTAGAGTCAATGCAACAGTCAAGAATGGCAATAATAATGGGATTAATAATACCAATACTGTACCGAATGCAGGTGTTTACACCGGCTCTACTTATGGAGGTGTAGTTCCTACTTATAATACTGCTCCTACTCCTGGCTATACAAGCGGGACACCGGCCGGAGCTGTTACTGGTACTTCTACCGGTTCTTCACCTGCTAGCTATTCTAATTCAGGTGCAGGTAGTATAGGAGGTTCTTATAATGGTACAACAACGACTACAACTCCTATCAACTCAACTACAACGGGCACTAACAATACAGCTTATCCAAATAACTCAACCTATCAATCTACTTCTAGTTATCCTAGCAATACTACTTATCAATCAACCTCTGGTACTTCTACAACTAATCCTAACAACAGATTATAATTGAGTTAAACATCTTATTTTTATTTAATTAGCTTGCTAAACTTTAGTTAACATAAGCTTAGCAAGCTTATTAAAAAATCAATTTCTTAAAGAAATCTCAAATAAAAATTGTCATCTTCTATTATTTTATTATAATTCACATTTAATAAAAGTGAAATAAATAAGGGGTAAACTCAAAGCTACAAATACTATTGTTGAAGGTCAAGTTAAGGATAAGATATGGAATAAAATTTCATGATGTTCCAAAGAAACCCAATTTATTGCAAAGTAAGTTTAGTTTTTTTAACTAGTCCCTCGCATGAAATTTAACTTAAATGGCAATTTTTTTCTCAATTTGCTTTGTCTAAAAAACTACTCCTTTTAAGATCTTTTCTTAAGTTAAGTTAAAGGTCTACTCTTTATGCTCCATTTCAATGCCCATCATTATGACCCTCATACAGTACTGGGCTTGCATCAACTCGATACTACTAATAAAGTAATTAGATTATGGCGTCCCGGTGCTCATTCTGTTTATTTAGAGGTATTTGGAGAAATAGTCACAGCTAATCGGGTGACAGAAGAGGGCTTATTTGATTACCTAGTCCCTAATCATACGACCTTACAAGATTATCGTCTTTACCATCGTAGCGGATTATTAGCTCACGATCCTTACGCTTTTGTGCCTACGATTGGCGAAATCGATCAATACCTGTTTGCTAGAGGCGTGCATTATGAAATCTATCATATTTTAGGTGCCCAATTAATTGAGCAAGCAGGCATCAAAGGGGTGCGTTTTGCCATATGGGCACCTTTTGTCAAAAGTGTAGCTTTAGTAGCTGACTTTAATTATTTCGATGGCCGCGTCAATCCCATGCGCAGCTTAGGCAGGAGCGGCATTTGGGAGCTGTTTATACCTGGCTTGCAAATTGGAGAGAAGTATAAGTTTGAAAT
This sequence comes from Parachlamydiaceae bacterium, assembly GCA_965200675.1. Taxonomy (GTDB): domain Bacteria; phylum Chlamydiota; class Chlamydiia; order Chlamydiales; family Parachlamydiaceae; genus CBDAUP01. Next base: position 1,518,357 of record CBDAUP010000002.1, read on the forward strand.
TAAGAGCCAAGCAGGAGAGAGTCTTATAAAAGTCGATCCTTATGCTTTTTATACAGAGATGCGCCCTGCACATGCTTCTATCGTTTATGATGTTGAGGACTTTGAATGGCAAGATACTGCTTGGATGGAAAAACGCCAGCATCAGGCCAATCAACCCCAGCCTATGACCATTTACGAAGTACATTTAGGTTCCTGGCGAAAAAATGGAGCGCATTTCAAAAATTATCGCGATATAGCCTTAGAATTAGCGCATTATTGTCAAGAGATGGGATTTACTCATGTAGAGCTCATGCCCCTACAAGAGCATCCTTTAGATGAATCGTGGGGTTATCAAGTAACGGGCTTTTATGCAGTGACGAGTCGTTTTGGTACGCCGCAAGATTTTCAATGGTTTGTCAATCACTTGCATCAGTCAGGAATTGGCGTGATCTTGGATTGGGTTCCAGGGCATTTTCCTATGGATTCTTTTGCCTTAGGTCGCTTTACAGGTGTAGCTTTATATGAACATATCGATGATCGGCAAGGCATTCATCCTCATTGGAACACCTATATTTTCAATTTAGGCCGGCATGAAGTCTCTAATTTCTTAATTGCCAATGCTCTCTATTGGTTAAAAGTAATGCATATCGATGGTCTGCGGGTCGATGCAGTAGCCTCCATGTTGTACTTAGATTATGGAAGAGAAGCCGGAGAATGGATTCCCAATCGCTATGGTTCGCATGAAAATTTAGAAGCCATCGAGTTTTTTAGACATCTCAATTCAATTATCAAGCAGCACTGTCCAGGAGTCAGTGTAATTGCAGAAGAGTCGACCTCTTTTGGCGGAGTCACACATCCGATCGAATGGGGAGGCTTAGGTTTTGATCTTAAGTGGAACATGGGCTGGATGAATGATACCTTGCGTTACATGGAAAAAGATGCCATCTATCGAAAGTACCATCAAAGCGATTTAACCTTTGGTTTACTCTATGCTTTTTCTGAAAAATATGCCTTAGTCTTATCACATGATGAAGTTGTCCATGGAAAAAAAAGTTTGCTGAGCAAAATGCCAGGCGATGTCTGGCAAAAATTTGCCAATCTACGCCTTTTATTGAGTTACATGATCTGTCAGCCCGGTAAAAAGCTATTATTCATGGGAGCAGAGATTGCCCAATGGAATGAGTGGTATTGCAAAGCTGAACTGGAATGGTTCCTACTCAATTTTCCCCTACATCAAGCTATCCAACACTTAGTCAAAGATTTAAATCACTTTTATCTTAATCAACCCTGTTTGTGGACGCAGGATTTTGACCCAAGTAATTTTGAATGGATTGACTTTGCCGATCATCAAAATAGTGTCATTAGCTACTTTCGCAAGAGTGGGACACAGCGTTTACTCTGTGTGCACAATTTCACTCCGCAGTTTCATCGCGAATACCTGCTTTACACGACCAATATCTGGACGATTCAAGAGATCTTTTCTACTGACCACTTGAGTTATGGAGGATCAGGCCAGCTAAATAATGATCCTCAGGTACTATTTAATGAACAGGGTCAACCCTATGCTATAAAAATTCAACTAGCTCCCTTAGCTACCCAACTTTTTCAGGTATAAACATGTCAATAGAACGAGAAGAATATGAGCGTCTTTGTCAAGAAATTAAGTACCACAATCAGCGTTATTATGTTGAGAGTCATCCAGAGATCAGCGATGAAGCGTATGATTTGCTTTTTAAACAAGTCGAGCAGATCGAAAAAAATCATCCCGAATGGCTATCTGCTGATTCACCCACTAAGCAGATAGGCGAGCAGCCGACTAAAGGATTTCAGCAAGTTGTGCATTGCATTCCCATGTTATCCTTAGCTAATACCTATAGTAAACAGGAGATACAAGATTTTATTCAGCGTCTCTATAAATTAACCAATAAAAAAGAGTTAAAGTTTTCTTGTGAATTAAAGATGGATGGAATTGCAGTAACCGCTATTTATGAAAATGGTTATTTTAAACAGGGTATGACGCGAGGCGATGGTAAAAAAGGAGATGATATCACAGTCAATATGCAAGCTATTGGCAATTTGCCTCACCAACTAATAGGGGAAAGTTTGCCAGCTCATCTTGAGGTACGGGGCGAGGTATTTATGGCGCATGAAATTTTTAATAAAATGAATCAAGAACGCTCGGAATTAGGTGAAGCCTTATGGGCTAACCCGCGCAATGCAGCCGCTGGTTCATTGAAATTGCTAGATCCTCAGGAAGTAGCTAAACGTCAGTTGCAAGTCGTATTTTATGGGATAGCCGATTTAGTTCCTGCTTATCATTCAGTTGATTCTTCTCCTCTTTTGGCCAGCCAATTTGAATCCCATAGCGCGATGAAACGATGGGGTTTACCGACATTGCAGATCTTAACTCTATGCCATTCAATCGAAGAGATAGAAGCCTTTACTGAAAAAGTGCAACATGTGCGCGCCAGTCTGCCGTTTGATATCGATGGCGTTGTCATTAAGCTAGATGAACTAAAAGAGCAACAGAAACTCGGCACTACTGGGAAAAATCCGCGTTGGGCTATCGCTTATAAATTTGCAGCTGAGCAGGCCTTGACGCAGATTACGGCTATTACAATACAACTGGGTAGAACAGGCGTTTTAACACCAGTTGCCGAATTGGAACCTGTGCTATTAGCGGGTAGTAAAATAGCGCGAGCGACCCTACATAATGAAGAGGAGATTCAGCGCAAGGATATTCGCGTAGGAGATTTTGTCTACATTGAGAAAGGAGGGGATGTCATCCCCAAAGTTTTAAGCGTTGATTTAAATAAGCGCTTACCTAATAGAGATAAGTGGAGCATGCCCTTGCAGTGTCCTGAGTGTGATACGCCAGTCATACGTCTACAGGGCGAAGTAGCAGTCCGTTGCCCCAATCAGCAAACTTGTCCAGCGCAACTCATCAAAAGAATCGAGTACTTTGCTAGTAAACCAGCCATGGACATAGAAGGCATGGGTGAAAAAGTAGTCGAGCAACTAGTCAAACTGCAATTAGTGACAAGGCTGTCTGATATCTATCAATTACGAGAAGAGCAACTCTATCAATTAAATAATTTCAAGATTAAAGCTGTTCACAATTTAATGAAGGGGATTAATTCTTCCCGCCAAGTAGCGTTAGATAAGTTCATTATGGCTCTTGGTATCAAATATGTAGGAGCAGGTATTGCAAATGAGTTAGTTAAGAAATGTGGCTCTCTTCGCGTGTTAATGCAGATGACTAAAGAGGAGTTATTGCAGATAGAGAGCATAGGAGAAAAAGTAGCTACCTCTTTAAAAGAATATTTTGAAAATGAAAGCCAAGTCGCTGAGATTGAGCGTTTGCTTGCTTTAGGTGTCACTCCGCATGTCACTAAAGTAACGTTCTTTGATAATCATTTATTTAAAGGTAAAAGCTTAGTGTTAACCGGATCTCTTGAAAAATACACGCGTCAGACTGCGGCCTTACTGATTAAAGAGCGCGGAGGTAAAGTAGTGGATGCCGTTAGCAAAAAGACCGATTTTCTAATAGCAGGTCAAGAGGCTGGTTCTAAATTAGATAAAGCGCAAAATTTAGGCATTAAAATTTTAACAGAAAAGGAATTTGAGACGTTGCTAAACTAAATGTTGGCTATACTTATCAAATGTTGGCTAAATTCCCAAGAAGTGTCATGTAATTATAGCTGTGAATTTTGACTTGCTGCAAAGAGCCAATTAAGTCTATACCACCGGGCAGCAAGACATTTTTCCAGCAGCGCGTACGACCGCTGACTAAGGAATCATCTCTAAAGTTTTTCTTTTCAATTAAAACTTCTAGCTCTTGGCCTATTAAGTTTAAGCGCTGTCTACTCGAGATCTCTTCTTGAAGCCGCAATAACCTTTGAAGACGGTCCTGTTTGACCTCTTCTGGAATGTCATCTTGCCAGCGCATAGCCGGTGTTCCTTTGCGAGGGCTATAAGAATAGAGATAGGCCACCGAATATTCAATTTGCTTGAGAAGATCGTAGGTCTGTTGAAATTCCTCTTCTGTTTCCGTAGGGAAACCTACAATGATATCAGTCCCTAAAGTGACGCCAGGTACAATTTCATGCAGTAATCTAACTTTTTCCAAGTACTGCTCCACAGTATAGATGCGGTGCATTTTTTTGAGAATGCGATTAGAGCCTGCTTGGATGGGAAAATGAACAAATTCACATAAACTCTTTAAATCGCGTAAAGCATACATTAAGTCTAAGGTAATATCGACGGGATGACTAGTCATAAAACGCAGCCGTTCAATTTCCGGAATTTTATCAATCTGATAGAGAAGATCGTGAAATAAACAGCTCCAACTCGGTTGATCTTTGCCATAGCTATTGACATTCTGGCCAAGTAAAGTGATATCTTTATAACCCTGCTGAGCGAGCTGCTCACATTCTGCTAAGATACTAGCTGGTGGGCGCGAAACTTCAGGCCCCCTTGTATAAGGGACAACGCAGTAGGTGCAAAATTTATCGCAACCGCGATTAATAGTCACAGATGCTTTGACTTTATCCTCTCTTTTTGCTCCTAAATAATCGAGTTCATGTTCAAAAACAGCAGCTGTGCGAATAGATTGCTTACCAGTAGCCAATACTTCATCTAATACAGTATTTAGATCGTGAATATTATTAGTACCCAGCACAAAATCGATATGAGGCAGTTTAGCAAATAAAGATTCTTTTTTAGCATTAGCCATACAACCTGTAATGCCAATAATAACCTTGCGTTTCGAAGGACCTCCTAAACGGCCTACTTTACCCATTACTTTTCTTTCAGCTAAGTCGCGGATAGAACAGGTATTAAAGATCAGCAGATCAGCCACTTGCTCATCTTCCGTACGCACTAATCCGCGCTGCTCTAATTGACCGGCCATGATCTCCGTATCATTTTCATTCATCTGACAGCCATAGGTACGGATAAAAAAACTTTTAAGATCGGTCATAAATTTCTGCCAATTTTTTAATAGATAATACTAAAAGTTAATACAACTGAATGAAGATAGAGTATAAGGTATTTTTGTAGATTTTTTCAATAGTGCACTTAATTTTGCAAAAGTATTTGCAAAAATCTACAACAATCCCTATGATAAAGCCTATTCTGAATTAAAATTATGTTAACAAGAATCCAAGGTTGCTGAAGATGATGCAAGCAAAACAAAATAAAACAGTTATGTTTAATAAAAAAGATGTTAAACAAACATGGTATATATTGAATGCAGCCGGTAAAACGCTCGGACGTTTTGCAGCAGAGGTAGCTAAAATATTGCGTGGTAAGCATAAACCCACTTTTAGTCCTAATAGCGATTGTGGTGATGGTGTGATTGTCATCAATGCTAACAAAATTGTGGTTACCGGTAATAAAGAAGCTAATAAATTGTACCGTTATTATACAGGCTACATGAGCGGATTACGCGAAGTGCCTTACCGTACGATGAAAGCGCGCAAACCAGAGTATATTATCGAACATGCGGTGCTGGGAATGATGCCGGGCTCTAGATTAGGCCGTCAACAAGGAAAAAAACTACGTGTATTTGCTGATGCCGAGCATAATTTAGATGCTCAAAAGCCAATAGAAGCCAATATTTAATTTAGTGTAGAGGAAAAATAATGTTGCAAGAAACAGTAGCTACAGGGCGACGTAAAACAGCTGTTGCCTCCGTGCGTATTAGAAGTGGAAGTGGTAAAATTGATGTCAATGGTCGTGAATTTGATACCTATTTTCCTTTAGAAATTCAGCGTCAAGTCATATTAGCTCCCTTTGAAAAATTAGGCGGTCATGGTAAATTTGATATCATCGTGCGCGCAAAAGGTGGCGGCATTGAAGGGCAAGTGATTGCTACGCGCTTAGGCTTAGCTAGAGCTCTACTTCAAGAAAATGAGAATTTACATCACGATTTTAAAATGCAAGGCTTTTTAACGCGTGATTCGCGTAGAAGAGAGAGAGAAAAATATGGTAGAGCAGGTGCTCGCAAACGTTCTCAATTCTCTAAACGTTAATTCTTCTTTTTACCTCTTTTATTTTTTGAAATAAAAATTTATTAGGATGGCAATTTTTAATGATTGCCATCCTTTTTTTATGTCATTATTTCATTTAGTTCTTAACAAAAAATTAATTATGAAATTATTTGGTTTTTGTTTATGATATAATAATTATATAAATTTTTTTGAAAAATAATATTATAAAAGGAAAAAAATGAGCGCAATTACAAAATCAATAGGTAATTTATTAGTTAGTTATCCTGTTGATTCTAAATTAATAAAATACAGTAATTTTATATTTGTTATAGGACTTGTAGTACAAGTTGCTAAAATGATCTCATTAAATAATGAGTATAAGAAATATGAAAATTCTCCTTTGGGTGAAAAAGCATTACGTATTGGAAGGGAGAAGATGCTCTTATGCGAGCGCAATTCTTCTGTTTTTATAGATCGAGTATCCATGATAATGGGTATAAGTATGCTAGCTACTGGTTCTTCTCTTTTAGGCATACCGTTACTAATAACAGGACTAGCGTCTTTTGTCATTAGGTTAATTGCATTGCCTAAAATTTAAAACTTTATAATTTCATATTAATCATAATTAATAGGAGAAAGTTTTTAAAAATAAATCTTTAAGATAGTTAAAATTTTAACCATTGATAAGCTAATGCTTTAACCTCTCAAATGAATGCAAAAATTACCTTAAATTTTTGCCTTCATTGATTTACTTGTTTACAATCAATTTCTAAAATTAGAAAATATTGAGCATATGTTAACTTCTATTGCTAATTGCTTTGCCTCTTTTGGAGACTATCTCGTCTTTATTTTTAAGACTTTTTGGGCTATTATCACGCGTCCTCCTCATTGGGTTTTAATTCGCGATCAACTCTATGAAATCGGTGTTCTTTCTTTTCCGGTAGTCGCTATCACGGGGTTTTCTACGGGCATGGTATTAAGTGCCCAAGCTTTTTTTCAGCTGTCTGATAAGGGCTTAGTGAGTGCAACAGGCCTGATGGTTACTAAGGCTATGATGGTAGAATTAGGACCTGTGCTAACAGCTTTTATGGTAACGGGTAGAGTAGGCGCAGCGATGTGTGCTGAGCTTGGCACGATGCGCGTCACAGAGCAAATTGATGCAATGCGCTCGATGGCTGTCAATCCCTTGCGCTATTTAGTAGGACCGCGTTTTTTAGCAGGGCTTGTGATGCTTCCGCTGCTTACTGTTTTTAGCTGCATCATGGGTATTATTGGAGGCTATATTTTAGCTGTTTACTATTACAAGATGCCTTCTAATTCTTTTTTAGATCCTCTGCCGTTCAATATTACTACCTTTGATTTTTTTAGCGGAATTGCTAAAGGCTTAGCGTTTGGCATTATCATTATCACTGTCTCTTGTTATAGAGGCATGAATACGACAGGTGGAGCTGCTGGAGTAGGTCGTTCGACGACAAATAGTGTCGTTCTTTGCTATTCTATTATTTTAATCAGCAATTTTTTGATTACGATTGCGCTCAATAGCTCTTATGAATATATCCAAAACATATTTAATAGATGGATGTAAATGTCAGATTCATCTAAAACATTTCCTGCTACTACTAATTTTTCTGATCAACCAATCATCATTAAAGCACACCAAATTTACAAAAGTTATGGTAAAGCACACATTCTTAAAGGTTTAGATCTAGAAGTTCATAAAGGGGAAACAGTCGTAATTTTAGGCCGTTCGGGCGTTGGAAAAAGTGTACTGCTACGGCAGATATTAGGCATGGAACAACCGGATAAGGGTTATATAGAGGTAAAGGGAGAAAAGCTATCGGAGATGAATCAGCGTAAGCGTTACGAAACGCTTAAAGGCATGGGTATGCTATTTCAGGGAGCTGCTTTATTTGATTCTATGAGTGTTGGCCAGAATATTGCTTTCTACTTACGCGAACATGAGTCTAAGTTATCAGAAAAAGAGATAAATGATCGAGTAGCTGAGGCTTTAACATTAGTAGGATTAGAAAATACACAAAAAAAAATGCCATCAGATTTATCAGGAGGCATGCGCAAACGAGCAGCTTTAGCGCGTATGATTATTTATAAGCCTCCCATTTTATTTTACGATGAACCTACTACCGGTTTAGATCCGATTACTTCAGGTCAAATTAATGAATTGATCAATCAGATTCAAAAAGAGCTAAAAGCCACAAGTATTGTAATTACACATGATATGCGTTCCGCTATGGAGATAGGAGATCGTTTAGCTTTTCATGATGAAGGAAAGATTGTACACATTGCGCCAAAAAACCAGTTTTGGAAAATTGAGGATCCTTTAATTCATCAATTTTTACAAAGTGCTGTTTTGCCTCCACAGATGTTAGAAAATTTATAGGAAAAAGGATCTTTCTCATGCCTAGTCAAGCTAAAAATATGCTAATAGGAATTTTTGTCTTTGCCGCTTGCGCAACTGTTGTCTTTATTCTGATGTTTCTTCATCCCTCTGTAGGCGATGAGGGCTTATTAGTACACGTGCGTTTTGCCAATATAGACAAAATTTCTGTGGGAACGCGCGTCACATTTGCTGGTAAACCAATTGGAGAAGTGATTGCCATTACGGAACTTGCCGATTCTACTACGGAGCGCAAATCAGTTAATGGTTTTGTCTATGTCTATGAGTTAACTTTGAAAATCGATTCCTCTACTACTATTTTTAATACGGACAGCATTACAGCACGCACCTCGGGTTTGTTAGGAGAAAAATCAGTGGCGATTATTCCAGGTCCTGTCAAAGCTCATGAAGAACTGCGTTCCATCAATCATGAAATCATTTATGCCATGGAATCAGGCGGGGTAGAAGATACGTTAAAAGAGTTTAAAGAATTAGAAGAGAAAGTAGAAAAAGTGCTAGATAGTGTAATAGATGCCTTAACTATTCTAAAAGAAAACAAATTTTGGGAAGACTTAACTCAAACTGCAGATAAAATTACGGGCATTGCTACCCATTTTGATCATGCTTTTAGCGCCTTAGAAAAAAACCACTTTTGGGAAAGTATTGGTCAGTCAGTCCAGCATATCCATGAATTTACTACAGTTCTAAATAATAAAGAACAATGGTCAAATACTTTTTCTAATGTGCATAAAATTACAGGTTCAGTCGATCTCATGCTAGAAAAGGTTAAAAGAGGAGAAGGCTCTTTAGGTCAATTAATTAATGGAGATGAAGTTTATTTGCGCGTCAATTCTATGTTAAATAAAGTAGAAGTTGTAATGAATGACATCAATCATTATGGCCTTCTTTTTCATTTAGATAAAGGGTGGCAAAGGCTGCGAGCTAGAAGAATGAATCTATTACAGAAATTAGCTACTCCTCAGCAATTCCGCAACTATTTTAATGATGAAATTGATCTCATTACCACCTCATTAGAACGCGTCTCGATGATTCTAGAGCAAGTGAATGGACAATCAGCGTATGGTTGCTTCGACCTGTTGCAAAATGGAGAGTTTACCAAAGTTTATGCTGAGCTATTACGCCGTATTTCTACTCTTGAAGAGGAAACGCGTCTTTATAATCAGCAGGTGGTCAATCCAGCTGTGTATCACACAGAATTTAATAATTGTGAAAGTAAAGTTAGGTAAAAAAAATTCACAATTGGTAAAAGTAAATTCTAAATGGAGCCTAAGCTATGGAAAATACTTCTTACTCTCAAATTCAGAAAGGAACCTTCCTCATTGCTACACCAGATATTGAGGAGGGAATCTTTTTTCGAGCGGTCGTTTTAATATGTGAGCACAATGCAAATGGCTCTTTTGGGCTAATTATCAATAGAAATTTAGAGCTAGATCTGCCTGAAGAAATTATCAATATCCATCAATTAACTAATCCTCATATTGGGATTCGCGCAGGAGGACCTGTGCAGACTAATCAGATGATGCTTCTCCATACCTCAGATCATATTCCAAGTCAAACGATGCAGATTAATGAAGGAATTTATTTAGGCGGAGATTTGCATTTTCTGCAAGAAGCGATGTTAGATGAAAAGGGTCCTGAAATCTACTTATGTTTTGGTTATGCTGGTTGGGGAGGAGGACAATTAGAAAGAGAGTTTTTAGATAGCCACTGGTTTATTCATCCTAGCAGCTCGACGCATCTTTTTCATACGCCTCCTGAAAAAATCTGGCAAGTTTTATTGAAAGAGATGGGTGGAAAGTATGCGAGCTTATCGATGATTCCAGAAAATCTCATGTTAAACTAATCTTTTAAATTAATATAAAATTAAATTTAAATAGCTAAAGCTGTCACATGCGCTACAACTGAAGAAGCTAACGCTTCTAAATGATAACCTCCTTCTAAAACAGATATAACTCTACCCTCTGCATAGTCATTAGCTACTTGGCAAACGGCTTGAGTTAATAAACTAAAATCGTTTTCCGTTAAGTTTAAGTTACCTAAAGGGTCCTGTTGATGCGCGTCAAAACCTGCTGAGATTAACACAAGCTGAGGTTTGAATAAGTGCATTTTTTTAGCTAAAGTGAACTTGAAAAGATCTAAGATTTCTGTTCGTGCTGCTAATCCTGGTAAAATAGGTCGATTAAATTTAGTTCCTTTAGCTAAGCCTACTCCGCTATCCTTGCTAAGACCCGTACCGGGATAAATACCGGCTTGATGCGTACTAAAATAAAAAATAGTCGGGTCATCATCAAAAATATCTTGAGTGCCATTTCCGTGATGAACATCCCAATCGACAATTAAAACTCTTTCAATAGGGTAATGTTGTTGAGCATATCTAGCGCCTATAGCTACTTGGTTAAAAAGACAAAACCCCATTCCTTTATTGTGGCAAGCATGATGCCCCGGGGGTCTGATAGGACAAAAAACCCGCTTATCTCCATCATTCAATACGGTATCAACTGCTTCTAATACACTGCCTACGGCTGCTATAGCAGCTTCCCAGGAATAGGGTGAAACTTGTACATCTCCTGTAGATAGCTGATAAGTACCATCTGTTATTTCTAAAGCTGTTAACTTTTTTATCGTAGTTTGCACAAGTTCTATATAGTCTAACGTATGACAGAGTAAAAGATCAGCAAGAGAAGCACGACGCATAGGTAAGGTGTTAGCAAAATTTTTAAGACCTGCTTTTTCTAAAGCTTGACAGACAACTAGATAGCGTTCAGGGCACTCAGGATGAGAGCTACCTGTCAAATGTTTTAAACAAATAGGATTGGTAGAAATTTTCAAATAAACTCTACTTTAGCAGAGAAATGAGTTTATGACGATCCACAATGCTTTTTGGACCAAGCCAAATGCTCCACAAAGCTTTAGCAAACTCTACATTGATAATCTCACCCTTTTGTTGCTCATTAATCCACAACTGAATGCGTCCTCCTGGCAACCAGCGGATAAAATGGGTATCTCCTTTTTTAGCCCCTTGATCATACAAAGCGATATAGCGATCTAAATAGGGATGCATAGCTCTTTCCTGTTCTTGAGTTAAAATTTTTTGAAACGTTTCATAAAACGTTTCACCAATTTTTGCTAAGGGCACATCGTGAACCCATTTTAAAGTGTATTGTTTAACGGTATTATCTTGAAGAAGAGAGTCAAAAATAGAAGGATTAGAGGAATTCTCTTTTAAAAGATTCTGTCCATAATGAGCTATGCTATAAACTTTAACGATAAATTTTGTTCGCGTGGCTACACCAGTCAAAGATAAATTAAAAGTTTTATGCTGGTCTAGAATAGCTATAGATAAAGGAAACATAAGATGCGTACTAGGTTCTTGGAAATTCTGTTGATTAGCTAAAGCTAGATTAGCATGACCTTGAGTTATCTCATCTGCAGCTGCAGGACTAACAGCATAAAAAGAGGATAAAAAGAGAGAGAGATAAAAATAAGAATTGAAAATAATTAATTTGCGCATAATAGACCTAATAATTTATTTAAAATTTTAAATTAGCTAGTTGAACTAATTTTTTCAATCCTTTTATTTTTTAAAATAGCAAAAAAAATTGGAGGTTAACGCATTATTTTTCAATGATTTGCAAAAATATGCTGATTTTATCTAAAAAGGAGTAGCAAAAAAAAGTCTCTATTTTATATAGTGTTGTTTATCTTACTGAAAAGATTGTTAACTAAACAAAATCTTAAAGTAAAGAAGCAAGAGTCGTTAAGAACTCTAGATAGCGTTGTTTTGACAGGAAGAGAAGGATGATGTACAAGCAAAAGACAACATAGAGCTTGTGCGATAGAACTTGTCAAGAGAGAAGTCGGAAGATAGAGGAAGACTTAAGCGGAAGTTTAGGTAAGAATTGAAAAGAAGATGAAAGTCAAGAGAAGCTCAAATAAATCGCGATAGAATAAAATTAGGAATAGCAAAGTTCCAACAACCAAATTTTCGTAAAGAAATAATAATTATTGAGAATTTGATCTTGGTTCAGATTGAATGCTGACGGCGTGGATGAGGCATGCAAGTCGAACGGACTATAGCAATATAGTTAGTGGCGGAAGGGTTAGTAATACATGGGTAACTTGCCTTTAACTTGGGAATAACGGTTGGAAACGATCGCTAATACCCAATGTGGTAGGATATGGCATCTTGTTTATATTAAAGTGGGGGATCGCAAGACCTCGCGGTTAAAGAGAGGCCCATGGGATATCAGCTAGTTGGTGAGGTAAGAGCTCACCAAGGCAAAGACGTCTAGGCGGATTGAGAGATTGACCGCCAACACTGGGACTGAGAACTGCCCAGACTCCTACGGGAGGCTGCAGTCGAGAATCTTTCGCAATGGGCGAAAGCCTGACGAAGCGACGCCGTGTGTATGATGAAGGCTTTCGGGTCGTAAAGTACTTTCGCCTGGGAACAAGGGAATTCGGCTAATATCCGGAGGACTTGAGCGTACCAGGTAAAGAAGCACCGGCTAACTACGTGCCAGCAGCTGCGGTAATACGTAGGGTGCAAGCATTAATCGGATTTATTGGGCGTAAAGGGCGCGTAGGCGGACTAGAAAGTCAGATGTGAAATCCCGTGGCTCAACCACGGAACTGCATATGAAACTCCTAGTCTCGAGGGTAGGCGGAGAAAATGGAATTCCACAAGTAGCGGTGAAATGCGTAGATATGTGGAAGAACACCAGTGGCGAAAGCGGTTTTCTAGCTTATACCTGACGCTGAAGCGCGAAAGCAAGGGGATCAAACAGGATTAGATACCCTGGTAGTCCTTGCCGTAAACGATGTATACTTGGTGTAGCCGGACTCAACCCTGGCTGTGCCGAAGCTAACGCGATAAGTATACCGCCTGGGGAGTACAGTCGCAAGGCTGAAACTCAAAAGAATTGACGGGGACCCGCACAAGCAGTGGAGCATGTGGTTTAATTCGATGCAACGCGAAGAACCTTACCCAGGCTTGACATGCACTAGACAGTACTGGAAACAGTATCTCCCCTCGGGGCTGGTGCACAGGTGCTGCATGGCTGTCGTCAGCTCGTGCCGTGAGGTGTTGGGTTAAGTCCCGCAACGAGCGCAACCCTTATCATTAGTTGCCAACACGTGAAGGTGGGAACTCTAATGAGACTGCCTGGGTTAACCAGGAGGAAGGTGAGGATGACGTCAAGTCCGCATGGCCCTTATGTCTGGGGCTACACACGTGCTACAATGGTCGGTACAGAAAGCAGCGAAGCCGCGAGGTGAAGCAAATCTAAAAAACCGGCCTCAGTTCAGATTGTAGTCTGCAACTCGACTACATGAAGACGGAATTGCTAGTAATGGCGAGTCAGCAACATCGCCGTGAATACGTTCCCGGGTCTTGTACACACCGCCCGTCACATCATGGGAGTTGGTTTTACCCGAAGCCGCTGGCCTAACCGCAAGGAGGGAAGCGTCTAAGGTGAGGCTGATGACTGGGATGAAGTCGTAACAAGGTAGCCCTACCGGAAGGTGGGGCTGGATCACCTCCTTTAAAGGACAAAGTATGCAAGCTAGACTTGCAACTTATGGTTGGGCAAGCTCTATGTAGAGTTGTAAGTTAGTGTTAGTTACTAATGCTAATTGTATAACCAGCTCGTATCATCATCCTCCTCATTCTGTCAAACAGATAGTTGTTAGTATAACCTCTGTTGAGTCAAAATACCTCTTATATTGGGGGTTTAGCTCAGTTGGTAGAGCGTCTGATTTGCATTCAGAAGGTCAGGAGTTCGAACCTCCTAGCCTCCATAGTTTGCACTTGCGGTTGTAGCTCAGTTGGTTAGAGCGCGACACTGATAATGTCGAGGTCCCAAGTTCAAGTCTTGGTAACCGCACCATTTCAACTGAGTCTATAACCTAAATTAATTAATACAATTAGCTAAAGTTATCTTGAAAGCATCAAAAAACAAGAAATCAAGTAAGAAAAAGAATAAAGCGGAAAAGTTTAGAAAGTAAAAGTTATGTTGCAGAGATGCAGTGTAATGAATTTCAATAAACGAATTCACTGATAGAAAACGACGCTTAAGGATAATCTTCATAAAAGAAGCTATTTTGAGAAGCTGCATTGTAATTGATGCAAGGACTTGAGGTAGTTAAGTAAGCAAGCACAGGGAGAGCCTGTGCAACGTAAGCTCATAATCATTACAGCTTGTAAAATCTCTTAACTTTAGGGTTAAGAGAACCAAATTATTTGGTCAAGCTAGTAAGGGCTGCTGGTGGATGCCTTGGCATCAATAGGCGAAGAAGGACGCGTATACCTGCGAAAAGCCTCGGTGAGCTGGACAAAAGCTTTGACCCGGGGGAATCCGAATGGGGCAACCCAATAGAGTTAATCCTCTATTATCCTTATACTGAATACATAGGTTAAGGAGGCGAGACCTGCTGAACTGAAACATCTAAGTAGGCAGAGGAAAAGAAATCAAATAGAGATTCCCTTAGTAGCGGCGAGCGAAAGGGGAAGAGCCCAAACCAGAGTCTTTATGACTTTGGGGTTGTAGGACCAGTTAATAAGGACAGGATAGCTTAGCAGAACATATCTGGAAAGTTAGGCAATATAGGGTGATAGCCCCGTAAGCGAAAAGCGATTCCTGACAAGACTGGCACCTGAGTAGAGCCGGACACGTGAAACCCGGTTTGAATCCGGAGGGACCACCCTCCAAGGCTAAATACTCATTGATGACCGATAGTGAACCAGTACCGCGAGGGAAAGGCGAAAAGAACCCCTGTTAGGGGAGTGAAATAGAACCTGAAACCAGCAGCTTACAAACGGTCGAAGGCCTATGCCCTTTTAAAGGGAATGGCTGACGGCGTGCCTTTTGCATGATGAGCCAGCGAGTTACGTTAGATGGCGAGGTTAAGGGATAGACATTCCGAAGCCGAAGCGAAAGCGAGTGTTAAAAGCGCGATATAGTCATCTGATGTAGACACGAAACCAAGTGATCTATCCATGACCAGGTTGAAGCACAGGTAATACTGTGTGGAGGACCGAACTAGTAACTGTTGAAAAAGTTTTGGATGAGTTGTGGATAGGGGTGAAAGGCCAATCAAACTTGGAGATATCTTGTTCTCTCCGAAATAACTTTCGGGTTAGCCTCGAACATAATAGACGATAGGGGTAAAGCACTGGATCTCAGCGGGGGCCTACCGGCCTACCAAAGGGAACCAAACTCTGAATACTATCGTTTCGTTCGGGAGATAGACAGTGGGGGATAAGCTTCATTGTCAAAAGGGGAACAGCCCAGATCGCCGATTAAGGCCCCTAATTTTATGCTAAGTGAGTAAGGAAGTGGAGTTTCTAAAACAGTTGGGATGTTGGCTTAGAGGCAGCCATCATTTAAAGAGTGCGTAACAGCTCACCAATCGAGAAACTCTGCGCCGATAATATCCGGGACTAAAGCATAAAGCCGAAATCGCGGGTGCATCTTTTAGGAGATGCGCGGTAGGAGAGCGTAGTATGTGCGTCGAAGGTATACCGTAAGGAGTGCTGGAGCGCATACTAGTGATAATGCATGGCATGAGTAAACGATAAAAGAAGTGAAAATCTTCTTCGCCGAAAACCTAAGGTTTCCAGGGTAAAGCTCGTCTTCCCTGGGTTAGCCGGTCCCTAAGCCGAGGCTGAAAAGCGTAGGTGATGGAAAGCAGGTTAAATATTCCTGCGCCGCCTAAAATAAAATGCGATGGGTTGACAAAGGACGTTAAGCGCGCGGACGATCGGAAGTGTCCGTGGGACTATGAGGTTGGCTGATAGGCAAATCCGTCAGCGGAAGACCAGGTAGTAACTAAGGGGAATCGCAAGAGGAACCGATAGCGTAGCGCAATACTTTCAAGAAATAAACCCTAGCCGTTGATGGCGACCGTACCAAAACCGACACAGGTGGGTGGGAAGAATATTCTTAGGCGCGCGAGAGAACTCTTGTTAAGGAACTCTGCAAATTATCCTCGTAACTTCGGGAGAAGAGGAGCTCTTCATCGTGAATACCCTAGCGGTATGGAGCGAAGAGGAGCCGCAGCGAAATGGCCCAGGCGACTGTTTAACAAAAACACAGCTCTATGCAAAGACGTTTAAGTCGAAGTATATGGAGTGATGCCTGCCCAATGCCAAAAGGTCAAGAGGAGAAGTTAGTCGCAAGGCAAAGCTTTGAATTTAAGCCCTGGTGAATGGCGGCCGTAACTATAACGGTCCTAAGGTAGCGAAATTCCTTGTCGGGTAAGTTCCGACCTGCACGAATGGTATAACGATCTGGGCGCTGTCTCAACAAGAGACTCGGTGAACTTGTAGTAGCGGTGAAGATGCCGTTTACCCGCAACAAGACGGAAAGACCCCGTGAACCTTTACTGTACTCTGATATTGGCTCTTGACTTTTCATGTGTAGGATAACTGGGAGACTGTGAAGCTTCGTCGTCAGGCGAGGTGGAGTCACCGTTGAAATACCAGTCTTGAAAAGTCGGGAATCTAACGTTAGCCCGTGAAGCCGGGCAACAGACAGTGTCAGACGGGCAGTTTTGCTGGGGCGGTATCCTCCTAAAGAGTAACGGAGGAGTCCAAAGCTTACCTCATCCTGGTTGGCAATCAGGAGAAGAGCGTAAAGGTATAAGGTAAGTTGACTGTGAGACCTACAAGTCGAGCAGAGACGAAAGTCGGGCTTAGTGATCCGGCGGTGGAAAGTGGAATCGCCGTCGCTCAACGGATAAAAGGTACTCCGGGGATAACAGGCTTATCGCCACCAAGAGTTCATATCGACGTGGCGGTTTGGCACCTCGATGTCGACTCATCGCATCCTGGGGCTGGAGAAGGTCCCAAGGGTTTGGCTGTTCGCCAATTAAAGCGGTACGCGAGTTGGGTTCAAAACGTCGTGAGACAGTTTGGTCCCTATCTGTTGTGGGCGCAGGATACTTGAGAGGAGCTGCTTCTAGTACGAGAGGACCGAAGTGGACGAACCAATGGTGAACCGGTTGTTCTGCCAAGAGCATAGCCGGGTAGCTACGTTCGGAAAGGATAAGCGTTGAAAGCATATAAACGCCAAGCCTCCCTCAAGATAAGGTATCCCATGAGACCCCATGAAGACTACATGGTTGATAGGTTGGAAGTGTAAGCATAGTGATATGTTGAGCTGACTAATACTAATCGGTCGATTGGCTTGACCACCTTTTTTTTAAAGGATGAAGGATGAAGACCAATTCCCTTCATTTCATCGTAATGGTCGCAAATATTTATAAGTTCACAAGTTGTAAGATATATGAGTGAAGAGAAGTCCTTAAGCGTCGTTTTGTATCACTGAATAACTGCTAAAAGTTTTGCTTGGTGGCAATGGAGAAGGGGACACACCTGACCCCATTCCGAACTCAGAAGTTAAGCCCTTCATCGCCAATGGTACTGCACGCAAGAGTGTGGGAGAGTAGGTCGCTGCCAAGCTTGTTTTCTTGTACCTCTAGTATTAGTCTTTATAGACTCTGCTAGAGGTCTTTTTTTTGCCTGCATTTTTCTTATACTATTACTTTCCTCTACATAGGATTAGTGTATCTTTTAGATATTAAAATGCTTCTTATGATCAAAAAAATGATCCAATAAACTTTAATTTTTATATCATGAATTATATTTGAAAATAAATATTCAAAACATCAAAAATTTAATTTTAATCATATAAATCTCTTTTAAACATTTACTGTAAAGTTACTTGAATAAATTTATAATTTAGGCTAAATTCTTTTGAAAATAGGGACTAAAGGTACTATTAAAATGATTAATTTTTCTGCTTGTTTTTCTACTGTTATTATATTTGAATTGCACTTAGATGTTTCTTCTAAAAAATTGATGAAGAGTGTTCTGCCTTTATTAGGCAATGAAGGGTATGACACTTTATGTTATGAATTATCTTCTGATAGAAAAGAGGAAGAGATTTATGCTTCTTTTGAACATGGATTAAATAGTTGTATTGATTTAAATTCAAAAGCAAAAGAATTTTTGGCACAACGCAATATAGAGATATTACCTAGTTTGAGTCTTCTTCCTTATAAACAGTTAATAGAGTTAATGCGTTTATATGTTTCAAGTCAGCATTATGAAAAGGTCGCTGAAAAAATTAAGAACTTACCAGCCGCTCTAGTTTTAAAAGAGGTATTCGCCATAGCAAAAGAAACGGCTTTAACTATTAGAGGAATTGATATAAATGGTGCTGCATATCAAGAAATGTATGCATTATATTTCTCTAAGCGTTTTAAAAAGATAAAAGAACAAGAAGTGGCTAGAATAGACTCTTTTACCAAAAACTTAATTGAGTTGCGTAATCAAAAAAAGGGAACTATTTTTGTTTGCGGGGCTTTGCATGCCCCTACATTATTAGCTAGTCTTAAAAAGCATAATTTGAATCAGAATATACTCTATTACTATGCTTATTCTGATGAAAATTACCAAGGTGATATAGAAATTATGAAAGAGCGTTTAACAAAAGAGGAATTAGAAAGGCATACTTATTATTTAGATAGTGAACAAGCTATTCAGAATTTAACCAAAAAAATAATTAAAGAGGTCAAAGCTAAAAATAGAGTGTACAGTCACGTCTTAGCTAGAAATACTTCTCACACTAATCTAATTAATTGCTATTTTGGAACTTCTTTTAAAACTTATGCACGACCTGGTTATCATGTAGATGCTGTGTTAGCGCTAGATCTTAATCAAAAGGATAGTCAAGAAGCCCTAGTCGGCAAAATGAAAAAGCTTGGAGTTAAAACTCAGCAGATTGAAAAAGAAGGACAAAACTATCTCATTATTTCTGATATCAATAAAGAGAAAAATGCTCAGAAAATAGTAAAATTACAATTGAAAAAGTAGTTAATAACTCTTCTCTTCTTAGACTATAAAATTTAATAGATTCATAAACTTTGCTATCGAAATCTTTCTTAATCAGTTAAATACAAAAGAAATTAATGAATCAATATAAAATTTTTTTCTTTACTGAATATTAATAACCCAAGTTACGTATAACTAAAGTGATAAAAGAGTTAGATTAGTATTAATAAAAAAGCTTCTCATCCTTAATATGTTAGTTAACTACAACATACATTAAAGGAGAGAAGCTATGAATGAGCAGATTATTGCCATCTATTGTTTATGTGATGATTATATCAAATCGATTAAAGCTATAGGAAAAGAGTGGCCTAATCAGAAAATGAGTAATGCAGAGGTGATAACAACAGTAATTATTGCAAGTCGTTACTTTTATGGCAACATAGAAAGAGCAAGACAGATGCTTAAAGAAACAGGCTACATAAATAAAATGGTAAGTAAGAGCCGGTTAAATAGGCGGATGCACTTAATACCTGATACTATTTGGCAAAACATGCTTGAGTTTTGTCATCTATATAGTTCTTACGGTTATATGGATAACGATTTTATTGTAGATAGTTTTCCTGTGTCAGTTTGTATGAACATTAGAATAAGTAGATGTCGCATTTTTAGCACAGAAAATTTCCGAGGTTATAATGCGAGCAAGAAAAGCTATTTTTATGGAGTAAAAGCCACCGTAATTATAAATTTATCGGGCCATCTTTTAAAAATGATCATTGCACCTGGAAGTGAGCATGACCTGCCGGCTCTCAAGGTTCTAGATCCAAGATGTCTTCCAAAAGGAAGTATAGTGTATGGAGATGCAGCTTATATAGATTATGACTAGGAAGATACATTACTTAATGAAGGAATAAAAATGGTCGTTGAACGCAAAAGCAATTCCAAAAGGTCTTATGAACTAGAAGATTACGTTAATTTAAAGACACATCGGAAGACTATCGAAGGTACTTTTAGTATGATAACCAACTTGATGCCTAAAAAAATACATGCTGTCCTAGCTCATGGCTTTGAACTAAAAATTATTACTTTTATAATTGCTGCTTCAACTATTTTTTGTTTTGGTTAGTTATGCGCAACTTGCGTTTAATAATTATCTCTTAGACTTGCTCCATCATTCAAAAATTAATGATAAACTTTAAAGGAATAGATTATGGGCGATTTTGTTAATAAGTGTGGAGTAAAAATAACAAATTTTGGAGATTTTTACGTTAACCGTTTGCTTCCACACGATGCTAAAGCTTTGCGTTATCTCTACACTAATACAGGAAAAAATTCTCAAAAAGAGGATCTTCTAAGTTTACCTCTAAGTGTCCTATCCTCCCGTCTGATTACAGCTCCTCTTACAATTCCAATTGCTTTAGTTACTTCAGCCTCCTATGGAGTACGCGGCTTATTGCGCAGTTCAGTTAAAGTATTAGATCTCAATTTTGCTCAGGCTATCAAATTGTTTGCTCAAGATTCTCGATCAGCTGTTATCTGTTTAGCGATAGCTATCATGAATGTAGCTTACACTGCACTAGGCTTACTATGCGGATCTTTATTATTTGCTAAATTTATTCCTAAGCCACTTATCAGTAGTTTATCAAAAGCAGAAGTTGAACTTATATCAACACAGTCAAAAGCCAATTATGAAAGTAAAATTAAAAAATCTAATGACAAAATTAAAAAATTAAAAGAAGGATTAAAAAATAATAAGCAAGATAAAACAGAAATTGATAAATTAAATCAGCAATTAAAAGAGCAAGAAATAGCAAAGCAAAATATAGAAAAAAATTACAGAAAAGCCACTATGATTAATCAAATTAATTATGTCAATAGTACTCAACAATTAAAAGAAGATTTAGAAGCTAGTTATCAAATAATCGATGAAAGAAACAGGTTAGATATGGCAGCTACGATGCAGGCCATTTTTCAAAGTCCAGCTCAAATAAATATGAATAGTACTTTAATGAATAGAAGTATGAGTTTTCAGGCTATAGATTTGAATAGCTCTATAACTAATCTTCAAATAGCAGGAAAGGCTGATGACTTTAAAATAGTGAATACAGAGCAGGAAAATAATAACTATCCTGTTGAAATAGTTCCTCAGACAGAAAGAGGAGGGACAATATGGGGCATAGCAGCAGCTATAGTAAGTGCTGCTCAAAGTGTAGCACAAAGTGTAGCGCAAACTGTCTATAGTGTTTTTGTAGATGGTTATGATACGTGGAAAGAACACCGTTATACAACAGCATTTGATAAAATAAAACAGTATTCATCTCTAGCAGAACTAAAAACAATTCAACATCAATTAGAAGAGTATCAAAATAAAAATACTGAATTAGTAGTAGAGAATTTAAAATTAGTCATCGAAGCATTGGAAAATCCTACAAAAAATAAGAGTGGAGAGCAGTATCACGATTTTCAAACTAAAATGCGTACTCTTTTAGAATTAGTTTATCAGAATTTTCTGACTAATCTAGATATAGGAGGCCTAAAAGAATTAAATACTATAGAAGAGGGCTTAAAGAAAGCATTAACAGTCCTGTTGGAAGCCTGGTATGAATCTATTATCATGATGCCTTTCAATTTTAAGTTAGTGCTCTATGTAGCTTCTAAGGGAAACGCCCACATCAAAGAAGCCTTACAATTTGATGGTCAAGTAGCTAAAAATCCCTCTCTTTCAGCTAAATTCTATCTACTTTATGAAGGACTAAAAACAGCAGATGCAACCTACAAAGCCCCTCAATTGCATTTAGTTGCGGGCCGTGCGGGTGATTTACTTCAGTGTTATGATGCAATGGCCGATACTAATATTCCCAGTCAATGGGCAATGATGGAGTATAAAAATAATCAAAGCGGAGAAATAAAAAAATCTATTCATGTCAGAACACCTGTTCAAGTGATGCCTTCTTATGAAACTACTCTTCTGAAAGCTTGGGAAATCGAGGAGCCTCTAGGAGGCAGAATTCGCGTTAACCCGGAGTACTTAGCATTTTTGAGAGGTAAAATTGCAAAAGGCGAAAAAGTACTCAATATTCTTCACTTAGATCCTTTGCTATATGCTTCCTCTACTAATAGCTCTAAACAGGCTAGTTTAATGCAAAATTTACAAATTATTCATACAAGGGCTAAAACACGCGAAGCACTTTGGATTCAACTGATGGTAAAACTATCTCAAGCAGAAGAATTTAAAGAGCATTTTCAAGTGGCACTTTTACCGATGGATGGTGAATGGTTGGCCGAGTTAACACAAGAAACAAAAAAAATAGAGGATTTAAGCGTAGATGAATTCTCTAAACAATTAGAAGCATTAATTATGCAAGAGGATAGTCCATTTATCTTGCCAGGAGTTAAAGACAAAGGGTCTTTTGCGCAAGAATTATGCAAAAAAGTCCAGCAAGAATACTTCAAAGAAATGGAAACGCTAACGCAAGTCCAAAGATTAGCTTTTTACGGTTTATTTTGTTCTAAAGCAGCCGAAGCTCTACAATTTATAACGCAAGCTTCTACGATTACTAGAAACTGTAAACAAGGCATTGATCGCACTATGGGATTAGTAGGCGCAGAATTATGTGAAAAGACGTCGCGTTTAGGTCGAGGAGAAAATAATCATATACTAGGACAATTAGAGGATCTAAAAACGCAAGATCAAATTATTGCTTTAACTTTATCAGCAGCTTTAGCTAATCATAAAAGAGAACCTTTAAAAGAGCGCATGCGCATCGTAGAAGCCACGATGACTCATTTAGAATGGTTAAAACAACATGCCAACCATTTAGGAGCCCCTAGTCTAATAGAGGGTTATCAATTAACTAAAGTTACAATAGCAGAAGATGCTTCCCAATCGCTTTATCCAGCTCCAGCAACTGTTATTATTTCAGATAAAGCCAATGAAAATTACATTAAGTTATTAAACTTTGATAAAGAAAATCCTCTATTTCTACCTTCGCATCTTCCTTTAAAAGAGTTAGCTTCTGTCGAACAAACTAAAAAGGGTAAGGAGAAAAAAGAAGAAGAGGAGATTTCTATAGAGGCTCTTAAAGAGGCAGCTTTAAAAATATTACAAAACCGTTATGATCATGCGCTATTGAAATACAAAACTCAGCTAACGGATCAATTACTTCAAACAAGTAATGAAAACACTGACACACTGGAATATGCTTTTGAAATTTTAAAAGAGAATGAGATAATGATTACAGGAGTATTGACAATTATAACGGATAAGAAAAAGGATCCTGTTCCTCATTTATCCTGGAAATTAAATCCTTAAATTTTCTAGTTTAGATTTTTTTGCTGAAGGTAACTTTGCTTGAAAAAAAAATAGCTATAAATTATGTTTAATCCTCAACTAATAGAGGAAAATAATCATGAAGCTCATCCTAATGTGTCTCTGTTTTTTTATCTCTTCTCTTGGTCTTGTGACATTTGCTGCTGCACAGCCTGAGGAAGAGCAAAAAGAGAGCTTACCAAGACATGTTGTGATTTTATTAGGGCCTCCAGGATCAGGTAAAGGCACGCAAGCAATTAAACTATCCAAAAGATTACACTTTCCTCATATCTCTACAGGAGATTTATTAAGAGAAAATGTCAGTCAGAAGACACCTTTAGGCAAGCAAGCACAGGCTTTTATGGATGCTGGAAAACTAGTGCCGGATGCTTTAGTATTAGATATGCTATTTACACGAGTAGCACAAGCTGATTGTGATAAAGGCTACATTTTAGATGGTTTTCCACGCACAATTTACCAAGCAGAAGTATTCGATAGTAAAATGACTAATAAGGATCAGATCATTGTGCTAAATTTAAAAGTAGCTGATGATAGTTTGATCAAACGCATTGAAGGTAGGTTGACATGTCAAAATTGCATGCAGGTGTATAATCGCTATAATTCACCTTCTCAAGTACCAGAAAAATGCGATAAATGTAATAGCCCTCTTTTTCAACGCAAAGATGACCAAAAAGAGATTGTGATTCAACGTTTAAAAACTTATCATGCTCAAACTGAACCTCTAATTAATTACTACACTAAGAAACAGTGGTTGTATCATATCAATGGAGAAAAAAATACCGATACTGTTTTTGAAGACTTACTTAAAGAGTATCAAGTACGCTTTAAACTAAACAGTCCCGATGCTCGTTAATGTAATCTTGCAGCATCTTTTTAGAAAAGATGTTGGCTGTTTTTAAGTCTTTAACAGTCGTTAAGCCAAGCTTACTCAAATTCTGACGGACTTGCATAAAAAGAGTAGCCTGATGAGAAGACTCTCTCAAATCTAAAAAAGGTAGACTAGCATCATAAGAAACAGAGGTAGACGTTGAAGGCAACAGCCCTAGCTCTTTGTAATCTTCTAGATACCAGATTGAAAATCTCACTAAAGCTTCCAACACAGATTCATCATCTTTAAGCGCCTCAATATTTTTAAGATCGAGAGGATTGCCAAAAACAGCTTCTAATTTTTTCTCTAGTAAGTTGTAGAGCCCTTTATTAGATCCCTCATAAGAATTTTGTAAAGACGTATTGAGCAGTTTACTATGACCTACTTCTTCTTCGGATAATTTCTGAAGAAATTCTTTAGCTAAACTTAACTGATCAATGAGATCCCCTCGATCCGCTTTCCAAGCTAAATTCAAAATCTTACTTATCTTTTCTCCTCTTTGCTCAATTAAACAGCTTAAATCATGGAGTTTGCTGAAAAAAAGCGCTAGCTCCTGTCGATCTAGGTTCAGGCTGTCTAAATCTTCAATTTTACTCTTCATTTCTAAGTAGTGAGTTCTATACTGTTTAATAACATAAAGAGTGTCATGAGTTAATAAAGTAAGATGATGTTGAACAGCTTCTGTCATGATATTATGATGTAAAGTTTCGAGTTGGCTAGTAGAAGCTTGATAAAAGAAGGTTTCAAAAAGAGCATAGGGAATACCCACTAAAAGGGGAGAGAGTTTCCACTGTAAGCTAGTATCTGTCGTTATATAGTCACTGATCTCTTGCAATTGTTGCAAATTTAAGACTCGGCCTAGCTGCTCTAATTTAGAGTATTCATCTAGAGAGTGAAAAAAAATAGCCAACTTTTCACGCCATAAAAAATCATGTTCAGGGGTTAATCTAGTTAGTACGCTAGCTAATTGATCAGAAGGAATCTGGGTGACTAAAGATTCTAAAGCATGAGGAGTAATTTGTTGAATGAGATTGGCAATATCTTGTGCACTTAATAATGAAAAATCGCTCGTGTGCATACTAATCCTTTAAAATAGTATTAAAAGAAAGCTAAAGAGTTTTATTTCTAAAAATTTTTATTTTTTATAAAAAATGTTATTTTTGGTGTTTAGTCAAAAATTGGGTCAGTTCTTTGCCCAAACTCATGACCTCTTCTTGCTGTTTGACCTCTTTTAAGTTTTCCGAATCATCAAAAGCTAGATGAGCTAGAGGTATGCACTTTTGCTTTGGTAAAACTAAACTATAGATATTATTAAATAAAACGCGAACAGCAGCTAAGCCACGTAAGCCGCCTAATTCTCCTGGAGAAGCACTCATTAAAGCGATCGCTTTGTCGATAAAACAACAGAGATAAGTCTCATCCGGTTGAGTTTTACGCGTAGTCCAATCGATCATATTTTTAAAAACGGCTGAAGAAGAACTATTGTATTCAGGAGAAGCAATTAAAAAACCTTGGTGAGAAAGTAAAAGGTCTTTAAGTTTGAGAACATTTTCTGGTAAACCGTGCGCATCCTCCTCATCTTGATCATAAATAGGCAGAGGATAATCCTTGAGATCGATATAAGTAACATGAGCCCCTGCTAGCTTAGCACCCTGCATGGCAATTTTTACAAGCTTTTTATTGAAAGATTCTTTTCTTAAGCTACCTGCAAAAGCTAAAATTTTAATAGGCTCTGACATGACAAGTTCCTTAGATTCTATTAAATTTTTAGGTTAGTAGAAAGGTAAAAAAAAATCTATTCTTTTGTTTCATTACCCTAAGCAAGAGGAAAGATCTGTTTTCCTAGTTTAAATAAATGATTTATCATTTATTTAAACTAGATCGTGCTTATCTGCGTAAATTATCTTTTTTAAGAGGAACTAATGAATATTAAACTCAGTTCTTTATTAACTAAAATAGTCGATTCTCCTCTATTAAATAAATCTGCTAAAGTTAAGACCGGTTCCTCAAGAGGTCAAACATTTGTCGTAATAGACGCTAATGCTAAAAGTTTTGGTTTAACAACCAGCTCAAAACTAAGCTCCTCAGCCTCAGATATTCATCAATTCATTATTAGAAATAAAGATACCTTTTCTTCTGAGCAACTACATACTTTAGCAGAGGCTTATCAGCAAAAAAGTAGATCCTCTACTCTATTAAATCCAACCAATTTAGATAAATTGCCTTCTAAGCTTCGAAGCACAACTTTTATTAATGCGATTAAAGAAAAATTACTGAGTTTACCTAGTCGTGTGGAGAGTAACAATCATATTGAAACTCATCAGGATATTTTAAATAGTAAGCTACAAGATGAGAAAAATCTCTCATTTGAAAATAAATTTAATCAAGCTTTGGGCCAGCATGCAATTACTGTTAAAACAAATACGCTTAATTACTTAAAATCACAATTCAATCATTCAAATCAATCTAATGTTGAATTAGGTAAAGAGATTAAAACACGCGAAAAACAGCTGGAAAAAGATAAAACTAGTATCCGAAAAGAATTTTTTTTAGAAAATGAATCAGATACAGAAGAGGTCCAAAAAGCTAAAAGCTATTTAAAAGAAAAATATCCGACTATGAGCAGTAGTTCTTCAAGAGTTAGAATGAGTGAAAAAAGCGAAGTTAATGTGATTAATTCAAAAGGAGCAAAAGAGGTTAAATTGTCGGTCAATACACACATAGCGGATCGCTTCATGCCCTCTAATACTGAAAAAGGTAAGACAGAATTTTATAGTGTTGATCCAGCAGGTCCTAGTTTGCGCAAGGAAATTGAGGATAACTTACCTACTATTGCATTAAAAGAGGTCTCAACATCAGGTAATTTAAAATTGAGATTTGATAGAAATACAGTTACTCTGACTCAGTTAAAAGATTTAAATCAGTTAGAATTGAAAGAATTAGAATATGCCAATTCTAATGATTTATTTAAACTCTTTAAAGAGAATCAAGCTAATCCTGGTTTTAAATCAGCCAATGTCAATTTAGCTATAGCTGAACTATCCGATCTGTTGGCTAATACAGATAACATCCATGCGCAAACTCTAGATATTTCCAAATTGAGAGATGCTTTTCTAACTCATTTTGAAGAGAGAGTCAGTGCACGAGAAACTGTAACTAAAGAAGAATTTAGCGAAGTCATGAAAGAGTATGACCCAAAAACATCCATGCTAAGCGGACAAGAATATGATAGACTTAAAAAAGCTTACACACAAGGTACTTGGCAAGCGGGCGAAGAAAAAGAATTAGATAGTCTCATTGTAGCTAACGATCTACCTAAAATATTAACTTCTCTCAAACAGTTATTTGATTCACCTGATTTTGCTGCTTGCCTTCAAAAATTAACTTAAAGAAGTTCTTTTTATTTGTAAGACCAGTTTAGAAGCGACCCTTTTGTTGTAAGCGTGCAATGCGCTCATCTAAAGGAGGATGCGAAGCAAACAGGCGCATCACTCCTGTGTAATTGGAAATTTTCAAGATTTGAAAAGCTGGCTGCTGCTGCTGTGCTTGTTGCGGCTCTTGGTTTTCGACTGTACGTTTGAGAGCTTGTAAAGCGGCAATCATCTTAGAGTTACCAACTAAGGAAGCGCCGCCTGCATCCGCTCTAAATTCGCGATATCTACAAAAAGCTGCAATTACGATTGAGCCCAGCACCATAAAGACCATTTGAAAAACAAAAACCATGAGTTGAAAGATGAAAGGGGATACATTACTACGCTCTTCATCTCTTCCTTTTGAAAAAGCTTGACTTAACGCAAAAGCTAAAATGCGGGCTAAAAACATGACAAAGGCGTTGACAATCCCTTGCAGTAAAGTCATAGTCACCATATCGCCATTAGCGACATGGGAAATCTCATGGCCTAAAACAGCTTCCATCTCTTCGCGGTTCATGCGGGCTAATAACCCCGATGAGATAGCCACTAAAGCGCGTCTTTTAGTAGGACCTGTAGCAAAAGCATTAACCTCTGGCGAATCGTAGATGCCAACTTCTGGCATATCTGGAAGACCAGCTTTTTGAGCTAAGCCATACACAACTTTGAGAATATCTTGCTCGCGGGCATTGCGCGTTTGCGGATCGATTAACTGCACGCCCATCGTCCATTTTGCCATGATGCGCGAGAGGCCTAAAGAGATTAAAGCGCCACCCATGCCCCAGACTAAACAGAAAATAGCTAAAGAGCCATAATTGAGGCCATTAGCTTGCAAATAAGGTTGAACATTAAAAATCCATAAAATAAATGAAATAACCGTAATGACTAAAATGTTTGTTAAAAGAAAAAGGAAAATGCGTTTTGCAAAAGCCATAGTGTTTTCTCCTTAGTAATTGTCATTTCTTAATGGATAGATTTTATACGATCCATCCTAGCCTAAACAGATAATTTGGGCAATCTGAAAGCAGAATCTCTTAAATTAATAACAAAGGATAATAATTAGTTCTTGTTATTTATTCACTATTAAATAACTATGCGTGATTTCAGAAATGATCACTTAGGTTTTAAAAATGTTTAATCTTCGAAAAGAAAAACATGCAATTGTAGAAGAGCTGGAGACTACGCTTAAAACAGCTTATAGCCATGGTTTAGAGAATATTTACACGTTGGAAAATGTCGATATTAAATCGGTTAGACGTTTACACGATACAAATTTTTCTCTTAATGCTCCTTCTAGTGAACGTGTCATTACAAAAAGTTATCCAACGATTAATAAAGAAGAAGAATTTGATTTTGGTGTTAATTATAGAAAATGGATTAAGCCCTTTTTACTTCAAGAATCGATTCAAGTATTAGAACTATCAAAATATGTAGAAAAATGTTTACTAGACCAAAGCTTTTTATTTGTTGGTCAGCTAATACGCGTTAATTGGGAAGGATTAACCTGTTTTAGAGGCTTAACCTCTACGCATTTAGAGGAGGTTAAAGATAAGCTTCAGGCGTATACTAAAGGAAAAGAGTTACACTCGACGCGCAGCTTAGACTTTAAGAGTTGGATACGCACTTTAATTAATCGCTCTTCCAAATCAAAAAAAATTTCTTTGTGTTTAGAAGAGTATGCTTTAACAGATTTAATTCCTCTTACGTTAACAGAAGCGTTTGAAATTAGGCGTTTAACAACTGAAAGTCGCCTTCAGTGGTATACAGAAGGAAAAAAAGAGCTAATTGCCCAGCCTGTTCAAGCGCACTTAATGACGCAGATACAGATGTTAAGTGAAGCTTTATTACGCCCATGGATGACGAGCCGTTTGGGTATTTGCAATGAAGATGAGTTAGTAGAAAGAGTAGAAAGATTAAGTGTAGACGCGGAAATAACTCCCTTAGCTCTAAAGTTTTTGAGTGCGATCTATTTTAAAGGAAATTTTCCCTTTGCTTGTGCACTCTATGAAGTTGAAAAAGGCATCTATTGCGATTACTCCTGGCGCCTCGTAGCTTATAAGAAAGTCATTGATTTAGCACTAACCTATTTTTATCAATCGACGACTAGTTACTCTTTGAAAAACTTAACTAGCTTAATAGCAAGAGAATTTTGTCAAAATTGGATAGGATTTGCCGAAGGATTTATAGAAAAGGTATTATGTTATTCTTTGCGTTTTAAATTGTATTGCCAACAAGACTTTTCTTTGCATCTCAAACTCAATTCTCGATTTTAAGCTATTTTAATGACTAAAAGCTTCATTTCTCCAAAAACAGGCTAGGCAATTATCACATGCTTTGCCGCGTGGAGAGGGATCATAACAGCTATGGGTTATGTCTAAAGGAGCATTTAATTCTTTACCTTTACGGACAATCTCTTTTTTAGTCATGTGAATTAAAGGCGTACAAAGACGGGGTCCTTTTCCATCCATTCCTTGTTTAGTTGCTAAATTAGCTACGGCTTGAAAAGCTGAAAAGTACTCTTCTCGACAATCAGGGTAACAGTTGTAATCGTGTACATTGGGACCACAATGGATCTCATCGGCTTCTAGAATTTCTGCATGTCCCAAAGCATAGGCTAAGAAGAGGGTATTGCGGGCCGGTACGTAAGTGCTAGTTGAAGTTGTTTGTGATACCTCTTCAAAAGAATCATATTTAGGTATAGGTAAAGGAGAAACAAGAGAAGAATGAATAAAAGCACTACAAACAATAGAGGTCAAACGATGAGGGACATGATAATATTGAGCAATGGCTTGCGCTGCTTTAAGTTCCGTTTTATGGCGCTGGCCATAATCAAAACTTAACGCATAGCAGGTAAGATTGCGTTGAATGGCCATTGCTAAGACAACAGTTGAATCAAGGCCTCCACTTAATAAAATCAGGGCTTTCATATTTAAACTCCTTTAGTTGTTGGAGACCAGATAAATTTGTGAATTTGCAAATTCAAACGCATGTGAAGCTGATCAGCTAGCATCCATTGAACGACTAATTGCGGATCTAAGCGATTAAATACAGGAGAGATAAGGATCGCTTTAGGCTGTTTAAATAATTGGTAGCGATGGCAGATTTCTAAGCTATAATCATAATCTGCACGATCTTGAATGACAAATTTGACTTCATCATGTGGACGTAGTAAAGCTAAATTAGACCATCTATTTTTAGCTTCCATACCGCTTCCGGGGCATTTAATATCTAAGATAGTACAAACTCTAGCATCGACTTGCGCGATACAAAGAGAACCGCCCGTCTCTAAGCTAAGCTGATAAGAGGAGTCGCACAGCGCTTTCATCAAAGGATAGACATTTTTTTGCAATAAAGGCTCACCTCCTGTGATGCATACATAAGGACAACCCAATAAATTAACCTGATCGATAATTGCTTGTAAATTATAAGCAGTTCCCTTGCCAAAAGAATAAGTCGTATCACACCAGGTGCAGCGTAGATTACAAGCAGCCAATCGCACAAAAGTGGTTGGTAATCCGGCAAAAGAGGTTTCACCTTGCACACTTGCAAAAATCTCAATGATATTTAAAGAGTCAGTTGCTGAAATCATTTGAAAGTGTCCCTTTAGTCCAAAAACTTTGGCATAGCATACAGCATTGAGAATTTTAAGCAAATTTTTACTCTAGATAAATAGGACTAAATTTTTTTTCTTGCGCAATCTGATGAGCCGCCGTAAGATGCAAATAAAGAATGGAATAGGAGATAGAGATGGTTAAACCGCTAAAACGTCTAGCTATAACGGGAGGAGCTGGTCAAATTGCCTATACTCTTCTTTTTCAGTTAGCTCAAGGAACACTACTAGGTCAGGATCAGCCTCTGGCTCTACACATTCTCGAAGTACCTGACATGTTAGCTAGCTTAGCCGGCATTAAGATGGAGTTAGAGGATTGTGCTTTTCCTCTCTTAAAAGAAATTAATATAGGCAGTGATCCCTATAAAATTTTTCAAGATGTCGATTATGCTTTTCTCATTGGAGCCAAGCCTCGGGGCCCTGGCATGGAACGCCAAGATTTACTGCGTGAAAATAGTAAAATTTTTGTCGAACAGGGTCAAGCCTTAAATGAAGTAGCTAGCCGCCAGGTTAAAGTACTGGTCATTGGCAATCCTTGCAATACGAATTGTCTGATTGCCATGCATCATGCACCGCTCATTCCTCGAGCTAATTTTCAGGCGATGACCCGTTTAGATCAAAACCGCGCTGTTTATCAATTAGCCAACAAAGCAAAAGTTGCCATTGAAGAAGTTACACCTGTAGCGATTTGGGGCAATCACTCTTCTACCCAAGTACCCGATTATTTTAATGTGAAAATTCAGGGTAAGCCAGCGATAGAAGTAATCAAAGATCAAGTTTGGCTAGAGAAAGAATTTATAGCCCTTATCCAAAAAAGGGGATCAGCTATCATCACAGCTAGAGGAAAATCGTCGGCCGCTTCAGCCGCTCATGCAGCTATCGAAGCTGTTAAAGCTTTGCTAGTGCCTACTCCTGCAGGTCAACTTTTCTCCTCCGGAGTTTGTAGTGATCAAAATCCTTATGGGATTGCAGATGATCTCATTTTCTCTTTTCCTTGTCGTTCAATAGGGGATGGAGCTTATGAAATTATCCCAGGATTAGAATGGAATCCATTTTTAAAAGAAAAAATCCAGGTGACGCAACAGGAGCTAATCGAAGAGAGAGAGATGGCTTTGAGAGGAAATTTCTAACTATTTTTTTAGGGAGCAAAATGTATGGCCACAGATGTGCTGTTTGAAATTAAGAAAGAGCATCTTGAGACAGGCTTGAGAGGTTTTCCAGTAGGCTACTGTCCTACCTCTGACGTAGATCCTATCAAGGGATTATCGTATGCGGGCATTGCTATTCCCGAGTTAGCTAACTGGGAGCCCGAGCGCGTGATCTATCTACTCTATACAGGCCGTCAAGCTAAGCCAACAGAGGAAAATGAGCAGGGGTTGGCAACTTTTATAAAGGATTTGCAACAGCGGGCTCCCTGTTTACCAGAAACCCTGACTTCTATCCGGCGCTTGCCCAGAGAAGGGCATCCGATGAAATTATTTTGTGCAGCTCTACTCATCTTAGGCATGCTTGAGGGAACTAACGATTATCGCGAGGATTGCCTCAATTTAATAGCTAAAATTCCAGAGATAGCAGCTACAGTCATCAATCATCATGCCGGCTGGACTGTTAGTGTACCCTCTCAGCCCTCGCTCGGCTACATGGAAAATTTTACGCACTTACTCCATCTTCCAGCAGATAAAAAAGCGATTTTAGGACCCATTTTCAAACTGTTTAATGTGTTGCATTACGATCATGGCGGCGGCAATCTATCTACTTTTGTAGGAAAAGCGGTTGCTTCTAGTTTAGAGGATCTCTATGGGTCTATTGTGTCAGCCATGTGTGCCCTAGCAGGCCCGCTCCATGGAAAAGCTAACCAAGAAGCTTTAGAATTTGTGCAGCAACTCGTTAAAGATTTAGGGGATGAACCGACAGCTAGCCAGTTAGAAACCCATTTAAAGCATTTGCTAGCTGACAAAGGACTCATCTATGGTTTTGGCCATGCGGTGCTGCGCTTTGAGGATCCGAGAGCTACTGTGCTTTATGAGATTGCTAATCAGCAGTTTGCCCATTCTCCTCTAATTAAAATGGCTAACCTTTTGCGTCAAGTGGGACATCAAGTACTAAGCGAAAATCACAAAATTGCCGATCCCTATCCCAATGTCGATGCTATTTCTGGGTCTTTGTTATTTGCTGCTGGCTTTCCTTACCCTGAATATTTTACCATTCTGTTTGGTTTATCGCGCGTTGTCGGCATTGCCATTCAAATTGTCTATGAGCGTTGCGAAGCGCGTGACGGAAAAGGCACACCGATTGTCAGACCTAAATACCTCTATAAGCCACGCGAATTTAAAGAGGTCGATTAAGTCAATATAAGCTTAAAATTTTGAGTCATACTAATGAGTCCTCATGTTATTCAGTGATGCTATTCAACCTCTTTTTGATCGCGCCTTTTCACTCGCCTGCAATAAAAAAAAATTAGGCGTGACATTTAGCGGTTTAGCTTGTTGTGATTTAATTGTCTTATTCTTTAGAAATTTAAGTTTACAAGCTCATAAATGGCTGCAATTAATCTGCTACTTTTTGCCCTTTTTTCTCTGTTCCGCTATTCTGTTAGCCTTAGGCGTCCTGCTCATTCGCCTTTATCACGATGAAATTAAGCAACGCGAAGTAGACTACCGTCAGGTAATCTACTATTCATGGGAAGCGATGTCAACAGCAATCCATTGCTCTTTTCCGCTAACCCTCTGCTATTTTGTTTTATGGATAGGTTTTGGCTTATTTTTTTTGTTAAGCAGATTGCCTTTAATAGGGGAAGCCTTAGCCACGATTTTAGCTTTTGTGCCTTTGATGCTCAACATGACCTTTCTAGCTTTAGTGATAATTAGTTTAGCCCAGTTATTCTTGATGACGCCTATTATTGCACTTAATCGCTTGGATAGAAGAGTAATTTTGGAAGTTTTGCTTAAACGCTTAGGAGAGTCGCTGTTTTTTAATTTATTGTTAGCATTGATTGCCATGATGCCCCTCATTATAATGTCTATGTTACTAATCTTAGCTTGGAACTTAACCCATTCTTTTTATTTAGATCCCTTATATCTTGAAAGCGGGTTTGCCTCTTACTGGTTTTTTCAAGAGCTAGGCATGAGTCTACCTGTAATAGCCTGTTTAGCACTACCTATTTTATTCTTTTTTAATTTTGCGGCAGAAGCCCATGTTTTTTTTCAAAAAAATAGGTAAAACTTCAATGAAGCTAAATGTCCAAGACTAATTGTATTTTATCTAAATATCTATCGATTAACTCATTGTATTCTTCTGTAAAGCTTTGTATAGCATTGACATGATTAATTGTTAGAATAGTGCTTTTATCAAAGGGATAGTCCTGACAAAAATCACCACTTTTACAGTTAAGATAATGTAAAAATAAAATAATTAATTTTATATTAATAAGAGAGATATAGAAAAGTGATTAAGAAGATTGCACATTAGATAAAGTTTTATTAATTTCTTCTAATTTGCGTTTATTTTCTTCAATCGCACGATTGCTTTTTTCAATGGCTTCAATATTATCATAAATAGCTTGAGTACTCATCTCAACAGCTTCGCGATTAGCTTGAATAGCAGCAGTGCCTTCATTGACCATATCAGCTAAGTGACAGCTCGATAAAAAGGGCATTATAGGAAGAAGAAACCAAAAACTTTTCATAAAATTTACCTTTTGCGGTGAGTGACTGCTTTTTTCTTTGCATAACAAAGTAATAGTTAAAAAGACAAGCTAATTTTAAATTTTTTAAGAAATTTTAACGTTCTTTGTAGGACTAAGTTTTTGTTTCTTAAAAGCTTTAGCTAGATAATCATATAATGCGAATTATATAATAATTATTTTAGAATAAATAAATAGTTATAGAATTTTTAGTAGTCCTAAACATATGATACTATAACAGTTGAAACTCTTAGATACATAGGAAGAAGAGTAAGTAAAGATTGAATTTATTAGCATTATATATTTAGGACTACTAAAAATTGAAGATATCTTAGTTTGCAGAGAGCCTCTGACAGACGCTGTCTTTCAGATAAAAAAAGCTTTAAAAGAACGAGCTACTTATGATGTGCTACGCTATGTTTTTTTTCTTCTAAACCTTTTCTTAACTTAACACGTTCTATATCTATAATAGAGTCATCATAAACAGCAACTGCTGAAAAACTATGTGCTCCAGCATCTGCCTGATAATCTATTGCTCGATAACCATTTTTTAAAAACAGTTCCTGAATACTCGCTTGAAATCTTTCCAATGAATTTTCTTGATTAAGAAATCTACACTGTACGTCAAACTCATTTTTTGCCTCATTTAATAACCATTGTATACCATAAGGCTGCATGAATGATGTCCTAAGAGTGGCTATTTCTCGAGAATCTACGTTTAATTTTACAGCAAAAATACCACCACCTAATCCATAATTTCTAGCTGATTGCTTACAATCAGTAACATAAATTGCTCTTCCCATCGCACCTTCTTTAGAAAAATTAAAAGAATTTCTACAGATAGATGCTATAGCCTTCTGATTTGTTCCATGATAATAAGTTGGAGATGTAACTATTTCTTCCAATTTGGGAAGATTAATCCCATTTACCATAATGGACTTAGGGTGACTCCTCTTAATGTTAGATAAGGCATGATAATGGGTAATTTGAGAAATACGTCCCATTAATGTAAGGGGAGACAAAAGTAATAGAGCAGTAACGCCACTAGCTGCTTTAAGCAATTTGATTGCATATTCTACAATTTTATAGCTATTAGGATAAACAGGATTAGAAAAATTTTTAAAGCAAGTTTTGTGAATAGAATGGTGAGGTTTTGTTAAAATATGACCATAAAGACGCGAATCGCCATATCTAAAAATTGGAGCGCCCATCTTAATTTATCCTCTTTTTGAATAAAATTTAAGATTATTATAATATAATTAAATTAAGATTATTATAATATAATTAAATTAAGATTAAATTAAGTTAAGTTAAATGTAACAGTTGTTGTATCAGAGCCTATTACAATAATTTAGATAGATAAATGATTGGGATAGGCTCAACTCAGCTACTAATTGAACCTATTATTTTATTATAACAAAGAAAATAAAAGGGCAGTCGTATAGAGGGTTAGGATAATTTATAATAAATAACAGTTGGTTATAATGTAAAAGAATATCACTTTTACCTGCTGAGATTAAAAATGAAAAGAACCTGCTGTCCAACATGCCAATCAAAAAACTTTGTAAAAAATGGATTTACAAGACATGAGCAACAAAGCCACCGATGTAAAGAGTGTGGACGACAATTTGTATTAGAGCCAATAACCAATCAAATACCTGACTATATAAAAGAGTTAATCAATAAACTTTTACTAGAGCGTCTATCATTAGCAGGAATTTGTCGAGTGACAGAAGTAAGTCACAGTTTTTTGATGAACTATTTAACAGAGCTCTATCATCAAATCCCGGAAGATTTAAATCGAGTGATACCAGAAGAGATAGAAGGGGTATTTTTTACCATCGTGCAAGCTGATGAGTTGTAGAGTTTCGTCGGGCATAAAGGAAATCGCCAATGGGTATGGCTAGCTTTAGATGTGATAACAAGACAAGTGATAGCCTGTCATATAGGAAGAAGGGAAATACAAGATGCTAAGATTTTATGGGATCTTATCCCTAAGATCTATAAAAATGAAGCAGATTTTTATATTGATCAACTACCAGCCTATCAGGCGGCTATTCCTGCTGAACTGCATTATCCTAGTAAAAAAAAAGGGGAAAAACAAGTTTAATAGAAAGAGTCAATTGTACTTTAAGGCAAAGAGTTAGCCGTTTAGTTAGAAAATCTTTATCTTTTTCCAAAAAACTTTTCAATCCTATAGGGGCTATTAAGTATTTCTTATCTGATTACAATTTAGAAGTGTTTGATAGATTTTTGTGTCGTCATCAATTGACCCCTATCTCTATCGATTATTCTTAACTATCCTGACCCTTTATAACACTAACAATAAAATTAATATTTGCTTTAAAATTATAAAACTGCTATTGTATCAATAATTATTTTGATAGATTTTATATAATGTATAATTTAAATAATTTTTCTAGTTTATTGAATAAATTAAGTTTTAATAATTCTCCTTCGATAACAAATAATCAAAATTGTATTAATCATTTACCACTAGAAATACTAGCCCATATCTTTTCATTTCTAAATTCTCAAAAAGAACAACAATGTCATCTGGCTGTCTGCCATACTTGGCTTGATTTGACTCTTGCTATGAATGATACTTATATATCTTTAACAGGACTCATTGAAACAGCTCGATTTTTAAGCTCTGCTTCATCAGAAGAAGAGTATAGTCAACCCTTATCTTTACTAGGTAGTTACACGATCAACATGGATCAAGACTCTACTAAATTAACAGATCTAATGACAAATCAGCCTTTGAAAAATATTAACCCTATCAATCTAAAAAAATTAAAGTCTTCTTATCAAAAGATGAGACACACTTTTTTATTAGCAGTGGAACACTTAAATAGAGAAGAGCTACAAACTCTATCTAATTCTCTAGAAGAAAAAACTCTATTTAATCCTCTTTCCTACTTTCTCAATTTTTATGATAAAGCAGCTAGAGGATTTAAGGTTGAACCCGGAGATGATGAAGCTCTAATGAAAGATTCATTCATGCTTGACATCCATACTCAACAACTAGTTAAAAAATTAGCAGAACAGGGATTTTTGAAGAAATCTTTAGAATTTAACGAAAAATTAATGAAAAATAAGTTCACTAGAGAATTTAGTCAGGAAGATATTTGCAAAGCTTTAGCCGATCAAGGAAAATTTGACGAAGCCATTCAGCTTATGAATGGCATCGATAATAGGTACTTAAAAGAGAATGCTCTTGCACAAATTGGACGTGCATACAGAATAAGAGGAGACTATGACAAAGCAAAAGAAATAGCTCAACGTATAAGTAATGATACAGGACCTATGCCGATATTTAGGAACAGTCGTTTAAGAATTATTTTTGGACCTACTCTTTTAGAAAGAATACAAGATAGTGTAGTCCATATTTTTAATAAAATTTGCATACAACCTATTCTTACTATCTATCACTTTAGTCGAAAAATGGGCCTTGCTTTAAAAAATTTAGTAATCAGAGTGGCACAAGCGATTAAAACTAAATTGAGTTAACACCCTGTACTTAATTTAATGTTTAAAAAATTAGATTTTCCCTGAAAAAGAATTTAATCTTAAATTTTCTTAGGCCAAAGAATAGATCTAAAATTAGCTATCACTTCTAGCTAAGTTTTTATTTAATATCATCTTTTTAAATAATTATTTTTTTAAAAGGGGATGAGTAGCTAACAGCTGTTTGAGATAGAGGAGATTTTCAGGCTGCAAGGGAGAGAGAGGCAAACGGCAAGGGCCAGCAGGTAACTGACATAGGTTTAAAGCAGCTTTAATGGGAATGGGATTAGTTTCTAGACTGGTGGCTTGAAAGAGACTAAAAAGCTGATGATGCAGCTTTCTAGCCTCGGTAAAATTGCCTTTTAAGGCTGTTTGGACAAGCTGCTGCATGAGCTTAGGTAAAAGATTGCTAAGAATGGATACTAAGCCTGCAGCTCCTAAGGCTATAGCCGGTAAAGCTAGGGCATCATCGCCGGCAAAAACTAGAAAGTCTGGTCGGTCAATTACTGCTTGCTGTACGATGGTACTGAGCTGCATGAGATGACTGTTTGCTTCTTTAATCCCTTTAATCGCATCTATTTGCATTAAACGTCGCACTGTGGAGAGTTCAAGATTGACACCACAGCGACTGGGATTATTGTAGAGGATGAGAGGTAAGCTTGTCTGTTTAGCTAAAGCAGCAAAATGCTGAAAGAGACCCTCTTGCGTCGGTTTATTATAATAGGGCACAATCACTAAAGCTGCATCAGCTCCTAGCTGTTGAGCTAACTGCGTTTTTTCTATGGTCTGTTTTGTGCAATTGGATCCCGTGCCTACCCACAACGGCACTTGACCTTTAATAGTTTCGACAGCTAAAGAGAGTATTTTTTTTTGTTCTGCTAAGGTCAGCGTGGTAGCTTCTCCCGTCGTGCCCAATAATGTTAATCCATCGCACTTTTGAGAGAGCTGATACTGGATATTAGTCATCAACCCTTGTTCATCTAATTGAGGGTAGCTGGCACTAAAATCTGAGTCTAGATCGGAGAGTGGATTTTTAAATGGGGTGATGAGAGCTGTGATTAGGCCTTTTTTTATCATTCCATCCTCTTTTTGATCCTATCTTGTAAACAGTCTGAAAATGTATAGATGCCCTGCTTTCCCTGGAGCCAATGAGCTGCAAGTAAGGCACCTTTAGCAAAGCCTTCGCGATTTCTAGCCGTGTGTTGAATAGTCAGCGTATCGCAAGGAGAGTCAAATAAGAGTGTATGCGTCCCAGGCATAGAACCGCAACGCACACTAGTAAAAGAGAGAGGAGCTAGTTGAGGCACTTGAGTTGCTAATACTTGGGCGATGTGTAGAGCTGTGCCCGAAGGTGTATCCAATTTCTGCTTGTGATGCATTTCGATGCCAGCTACTTCATACTCTTCAAAAGGAACCATTAATTTAGCCGCTTGTGTCAAAATTTCTAAAAATAGGTGAATGCCAATCGAAAAGTTAGGGGCATAGAGGAGACCAATCTGTTCATGTAGCACAATTTCTTTAACCTGAGCTAAATCTTGCTGCCAACCTGTCGTACCTATGACAATGTTTTTCTTTAATTTAGCCAGCTTTGTCACATGGCTTAAAACGTGTGAAGGCTCAGTGAATTCTAAACAACAATCAGCTGTAAGAAGAGCTGCTTCATCCCATTCAGCTAGAGCATTAATTCTAGCGACAATGACATCTTCTTGCTGTACCGCTAGCTGTTCTAGCAGTTGGCCCATCTTGCCATAACCGATTAAAGCGAGCTTCATGCTTTTAACTTTTGTAATTTTTCGGCAATTTTAGTCAGTTCATTTTCCGTTTGTTGCAAAAGCTGACGCTGCTTATCTACTAAGGCAGCGGGCGCTTGCTCGATGAAGTCCCGTTTATCGAGTTGTATTTTTAGACGGCTCAAATTAGTCGACAGCTTTTCTTGCTCCTTTTCCAAGCGTATCATCTCTTGCTTGATCATCTCGTCAGGTAAAGGAAGCAGGATTTTTACTCGATCTAACACGCCTGTACCAGCAAAACCAATGATAGGCTCTTCCGTCACTGCTTCAATTTTATTGAGGCGGACGAGAGCACTAATCATAGTGAGTTGTCCTTTGATCACCTGAAAATGTGGATCGTCTGGCTGGCCGACTAAGTAGATATCCGTTGCAAGATGAGGAGGTAAATTAATCTCTCCTCTAATGTTGCGAATGGTGTAAACGATCCGGCTAATCAGCGCAAAGTCTGCTTCAATTTGGCTACTCTCTTCATTTTCATCCAGTGCTTGAGGATAATTAGAGATAATGCAGGCCTCTTTAGTTAATGCCTGGATAGCTTCTAAAATACAAGCGTCTAGTTTAGCAGGTAGATCTGTTAGTTGCAGACCCGTTAAACGCTCTTTTAAATGCTGGAAAAGCTCTTCGGTAATAAAGGGGGCCATGGGGTGAATCAGGCGTATAGCTTGACAGAGCACGATTACGAGTAGTTTTTGCTTATTTTTTCGCTCACCAGGCTGTCCTGTTTTGCCAAACAGA
This sequence comes from Parachlamydiaceae bacterium, assembly GCA_965200675.1. Taxonomy (GTDB): domain Bacteria; phylum Chlamydiota; class Chlamydiia; order Chlamydiales; family Parachlamydiaceae; genus CBDAUP01. The sequence continues at coordinate 1,559,514 of CBDAUP010000002.1, forward strand.
ATGGGTTTAGCAATCTCGACATAACTTGCACAAAATTCTTTCCAGAAAAAGTCATAGGCTTTTAAAGCGGCTTGGTCAAATTGATAAGCGGTTAAGTGCTGATTGACCTCTTTAACAGTGCGCTTAAGAGTGGCTAAGATCCAATGATCCTCTAAACAAAAGAGGCTTGAATCCAGACCTTGACTAAATTCTTGAGCGGTGAGCGCCGTGCCTTCTGCTTCATTAGCTTCTAGATGCAGGAATACAAAACGCGCTCCATTCCAGATTTTATTGGCAAAATTTTTAAACTCTTCAAAGCGCCGCAGATCTAAATCGATTTCGCGCGCTTGAGGATTACTGGCACAAAGAGCCATGCGCATGGCATCCGTGCCATACTCTTTGATTACTTCTAAGGGATCGATGATATTGCCTTTGGATTTAGACATCTTTTCCCATTTAGAGTGCACCTCAGCCGGAGGTGTTTTGCCTTTCTCATAGTCTAGACGCTCCTCAGCAGACACATACTGAATCGAGCCATTCGGTAAACTGCGCCAATAGGATTTACCATAGATGAGACCATGGAGAAATGTTTCGGGAAAAGGCAGTTCGCCTAGAGCATAAATGCCCATTAAAGCCATGCGCGCGACCCAGAAAAAGAGGATATCATGACCTGTAACCAGTACAGAATTGGGATAATAACGCGTTAACTCTGCACTCTTTTCAGGCCAGCCTAATGTAGAAAAAGGCCATAAAGCAGAAGAGAACCAGGTATCCAATACGTCTTCATCTTGTACCCATTCTTCCTGATTGAGATGAGGAGGTACCTCTTCTCCATCCCAACAGACCATTTGAGTCGGGTCTTGGCGATGATACCAGATGGGAATGCGATGACCCCACCATAATTGCCGGCTGATGCACCAATCTCTTAAATTGTCGATCCAGTGAAAATAGGTATTTTCCCAGTTTTTGGGAATCAGTTTGAGTTTACCTTGCGTGACCGCTGCTTTTAATTGGGGAGCAAAGCCATCCATGCGGATAAACCATTGCTTAGAAAGATAGGGTTCGATGATTGCTTTAGAACGGTAAGAGATGCCAACGCGATGAACATGAGGCACAGTTTTAACGAGTAACCCTTTATTCTTCATCTCTTCGATCACGCGATAGCGCGCGTCTTCCATCGTCAAGCCGGCAAAAGCAGCGCCATTTTGATTGATCTTGCCATCTGGAGTCATAATATTAATAAAAGGCAACTGGTGTGTCAGACCCAGTTGATAGTCATTGGGATCGTGAGCTGGCGTAATTTTAACCATGCCCGTACCAAAATCGATTTCGACAAAAGGATCGGCAATAATGGGAATTTCGCGCGCTAAAAGGGGATGCTGAACAACTTGTCCAATTAAATGGCTATAGCGCTTATCTTTCGGATTGACCGCAATAGCTGTATCTCCCAAGAGTGTCTCGGGTCTAGTTGTAGCTACACATGCAAAACCCATGCCATTTTTTAGTGGATAGTTAAAATACCATAAAAAAGAGTTTTTTTCTTCATACTCTACTTCATCATCTGCTAAGGCTGTTTGCGTGACAGGATCCCAATTGACCAGATAATCGCCTCGGTAAATGAGCTGATCGTCATAGAGCTTTTTAAATACTGTTCTAACGGCTTGATTATTCTCTTTATCCATCGTAAAGCGCAAGTGAGACCAGTCACATGAACAGCCTAAACATCTCAATTGGTTTAAAATGCTCTTTTCATTGGCTACTTTCCAATCCCAAACATGCGTTAGAAATTCTTCACGGTTAAAATCTGTGCGCCTTTTATTTAACGTTTTGATCAGGTAGCGTTCGACAACAGTCTGCGTAGAAATGCCGGCATGATCTGTACCCGGAATCCACAGAGTTTCAAAGCCACGCATGCGATGCCAGCGGATGAGCACATCTTGAACTGTGTTAACTAACGCATGTCCCATATGTAACACACCTGTCACATTAGGAGGAGGCATGACAAGGCAATAGGGTGTTTTATTAGAGTGAAGATTTGCCTTAAAATAGTGATTTTTTTCCCAGTGTGCATACCATTTAGCTTCTACTGCCTGGGACTCAAATACTTTAGGTAACATAAATTTTCTCTTAATTGTTAGATATAATCTTTTAAATGCGCTGCTAAATTTTGATGAGAATATAGCAAAAAAAGGAGAATAGTGGCATGAAATTTGTTAAGTATAGATAGATAAAAATAAAAAATTGAAAGATTAGCATCGAAAAAAGGTTATAATGAAGTTGGAGCAAAAGAAAATAACTAGGGGTTCCAATGGATATTAAGCAAGATCTTCAAAATTTGATCGATTCTCTTAAAAAGGGTCAATCTTTTACGAGTAACCAAACAGGAAAATGGCAGCTAGTCAGTCGCTGTAAGCAGTATTTGCGCAATTTATTCGGTTTAGAAGCTGGCAAATTACTCGCTTTAACTGCCGCTCTGATTGCCTCTTTTGATACCTTAGAAAAAGTGCCTGTGCGGTTCTTTGAAAGGAAACAAGAAGAGGAATTGATGGATTATCTGCTAGCCGGTGAAACGATTCTCAGTGAAATGGAAAAATTGACCTCCTCTTTAGCGATTGACCAAAAAAATAAGCTGAAACGTCGGCTGATTGGTTTAAAATATCGCTTAGAATTAGAAAATGGAGGATTAGATCAAGTAGAGGCTCAGTATGATGTGATCAACGACCTCATTAAAATAGCCATTGCCTGGAAAGCAAAACAAGCCATTATTAAAGATAAAGAGTTAAACGAAAAAGAGATTAAAAGATTAGAAGAGCTCTCTTGTTATGCTGAAGCTGCTGAATTAGTCTTAACCGATGTTAATTTACAACGTGAATTTTTTAAATGGGCAATACGCGATGGTAACAGTATCGCTCCTTTTGTTGAATTCCCCAAAATGCAAGAGGAGTTAGTCGCTTGTAATCTCCATGGAAGAATTGGAAGAATGGGTGGAGAGGGACTAAAAATCATTAAAAAAGCTCAAAAAGAGTTAACCTTGCCCATAGAAGGCCAACCTGTCAATATCTTAGATGAGAAAAATGTCATCACTTTTAAAGGCAATTATAAGCTCTCGATTAAAGAAATTTTAGAAGTTTTTAAAAATAAAAAGTATCAAGTAGGTAACTTAGAGTACATGGCTGCCGGTATCATCAATTGGAATGCCCATCATTTGGGCTACTGGGATACTAAGCTGCAAGATTATAAGCGCATTGATTTAAATCAGCACAAATGGTGGCAGCAGCTGCCAAATTTTGAGATTCTTTCAAAGGAGCAAGCTAAACAGCGCTACAGTTATGAATTGGATGGTATCTCTTGGAATGCTGCGGCTAGTGCAACAAGAGGTAATGCTAATCTAGACTTTGATCAAACGCATGCGTTTATGGAGATCGCTATTCCTTGTGGAAAAGGTCAATACGCTGTCTATGATTTTGGCAAGTTTGCCTTTATTTTTCCTGCTACTTTTTTCGAAAATTTCTTTACTTTTTGTCACAATGTCCATGCCACTGTCTCTTACCCCGATGAAAATGTGTACTACTCTCAACGTCAACATGCACGCTACTCTTTTGCGATTAATGAAATCCAAGGGCAAAAATTAATGGATAACATTAAAGAAGACATGCTCAAGTCGCGCGAAAAAAACTTTGTCTTCCAAATACAAAGTGATAACTGTGCCAAATGGACACATGAAAAATTAAGTGCAGCAGTAGGCGAAGAGAAAATACCCAATATGTTCAAAATGGCGCTATTAGATACGGAACCTGTCGGCGTCATTGCCACTCTGTTTAAAGGCATAAAAAAACTCCCTTACTTTCTGCAAGTGCCTGCTTTAACTTCCCTTCATCTCTTATTAGGTGCGACTAGACAAACAAAAATTTATGAAAATGGCACATGGCACATCAAATCTTTAACGCGTCATGCTTTTTGGCAAACAGGTCAAGTTTATTTACCAGCTTTCTTGCATAAACAATTGGAAGCGGGCCATTTACCTATTTATGTCAATGCAACTCTTTTCTCTACTCCTGCTCATTTCGTTAAAGAATCCGAGCGGGCTTTAACAAAAGCTTATAAGTTGTCGCTGCACGCTTCTCCTAGTTTAATCGCTGGATTTCATGCCCATCAAGCAAAAATTATCAAAAGTTTAGAGAAAAGCTTAGAAAAAATTAAAGTTGAGAAAAATAAGATCCTGACCTCTTTAGCTCACCCTGCTAAGCGAAAATGGAAAATAGACTACCATAGGACACATCGCATTAAGCATACAATTTAGTGTCATTAGGACCTGATTACTTTATAGTTGCTCCAACTGTGTACCCAAGTAAATAGATATAATTTCTTTTTTTACCCATCTTTCTAGTAAATCAGGTTGACTCAGGCGTCCCAAAGTACGGAGACCCGTAGCTAAGATAGTTAATTGTACAAAGCTAAAACAGGTTAGTTTAATCATCCAAGGCTGAATAGCAAAAATCATAGGCATTAATGTGCCTACTGTAGAAAGAACAAGAGTGGGATAAAAAGCCAAAGTAGCTAAGGCAATGAGGCTTACTGTCAAAGCTAAAATGACTAACGGATTGCGAATATTTCTCAATGTGCAATCTAGGACCTGAGATACAGGTGCCAACATCCAACTTCCCATTTGATCTAACCAATTTTTCTCATACTTCCATTGACTTTGACTCCTCTGATCATAAAAGCTCGTAGCTGTGACAAAAGAAAGATAACTTTTTAGGGAGTTAAAATGAACCATGTTAGGTTGTCTCTTCTGGTGCTTTAGGAGCTGTATGATAAAATTGATTCATGAGATCAGCATTGAGAAAGCGTCCTTCTGCTCGCATGGCCGTCGATAAAATAACGGAGACAAAAGTCAAATAAACACTAAGTTTTAGCGTCCAAAGGGGAATAAGAGGTAGGAAAGCAAAACTTAATTTGATAGCGGCAATGGTCAATAGGGGATAAAAAATAAAAGAGGTAGCTAATAGCGCAAAAGCTGTTAAAGCAATCGTTATGACTCTTGGATCTTTGATACCTTGCCAAATTTTGCGCGGAATGTTTTCAATAAAAAAAAGACCAACGTCACCAGCTTTTTCTAATAAGTTTTTTTGATGATGTCCTATCTCTTTTTGTATGCCTAGCATAAAATGGTTAACAAAACGCGAGCCTAACCACTCTTCTTTATTATAATTAACAGTACAATTATTATCATTAATTTGCATAATTTAATTCCTTATAGTTTGTAATTTTATATAATAATATAACCTAATGTAAACAATTATAATAATTAATTATTTAAATTAAAAAATTTTAAAAGGTAATTTTCTATAAAAGGGCGACTTTTACTTGATTAATTTTTCAACTTAAAGAGATATAGGACCGAATTTTACAATTGTTATTTGTATTTTACATTGTTTTCTTTGTAATTTGATTAATTTATAGTATATTTAATAAATGTTATAATTACATTTATTAAAAAATAGGATTTTATCTGCTATGAGCTTTACTTGTCATGCCCATATAAAAAATTGTACAGTGGGAAAAGCCCTTCTATGGGGTATGTGCAGTAGCTATTTTTACCAAGCAAGGGTTCAAAGTCAACTTGAGATAAAGATCGTGCACTATTAGATTTAGCTGGATTTACAGTTAAGCATGCAAAAGGAAGAGATATATGGAGTATGGGCCTTGTCATTCTTAATCTTCTTGTCGAGCGAGAAGAAGAGATATTAAATGATCGCTTATCTATGAAAGAGATCATTAAATCCTCTATTCCTCCTCTTCCCAGTCTAAAATCAGTTTTATCGGGTTGGCAGGATTATAATGAGTCGGGTATTTTAAAGCTTATTCAAGAAGCGCTTGATGCAGATCTTGATCAGCTTGAGAAGGAAGTAAGGCTCAAACATCCTGAAGAAAAAAAGGAAATAGCTAAAATGTTTTTAATGTTAAAAACTAAGATGCTGAGAATTAAACCTGAAGAACGGGCTACAATAGACACCTGTTTAGCTTTGTTTAAATGAAATCTAATTAAAGATCTAAATGCTGATCTCTAAATGCTGATCTAAGGGAAATGAAATGGCCATTAGTTAATGATAAGAACAATGTTACGGAAGGTGGCTTAGGCTATTGGGATTTTTTAAAACCACCTCTTAAGCAATTAAAGAAATTTAACTTCTTTATTAGATCTAAGGTTGACAGACAAAAAATAGCATTGGATAATAGTCTTTTAATTTTTTTCTAAGTGAAAATAATGATACAATCTTTAAGTTATGGTTCTACTCACTTTGCCAATCAATTAGTCCTTTGTCTTAAAGACACGCTTGAAAAGGGCCAGCGGATTTTTAAGTGGTTAATCCATTACCGACAAGATAACAGGCTGACGGCCATAGCTCATCTTTATACACAGCAACTAATGGCTTTAGAAAAAGTTTCCATTCTCTCTGATTCAGGTTCAGCGTTAACGAGGCAAGCGAGTGCACATCTAAAGCAGATGCAAAACTGTTATCATCAGCATGCTAAAGGAGCTAAACAGCAGTTAGAAAGGTCTATTCTAGCACAGTCCTATCGCACAAATAAAGCAGTAGAAAATTCTTTAGAAGAGATAGAGAACTTAGAAGCCTTAAAAATAGAAGCTAAAGAGTGGAAAATAACGCATTCCTACTATCAACAAAAAGAGTTAAGTCAAGCAGAACTCAATGCTTTAAATGAGGCTTGTCAGTATCAAAAATTTGCTGAGTTTTTAGTAACAGATGACAAGACACAAGCAGAATTTTTTAGTTGGATTTTACCCAATGATAACCCTATTCATCCTTTCAAGGGCAATCAAGTGCCTATCTTCATTAAATTTCCGGGATTATACCAGGAAATAGTGCGCGATTTAGGTTCGAGATCAGCCCGTTATGGCGCAAAATTATTTAAAATAGATCCAGCTACTCAGCTACTAACTATCAAAATAGAGGGCAAGAGAGTTAAGATAGAGGAAGCGACGCGTTCTGCCAAGTTAAGCTTAATAGGACCTGATAAGAAAGGTCAAATGAGCCTAACCTTAGCGCAGATTTTTGCTGAATTCAAACATAGAATGGACACAGGCTATGGAAATGTAGAGGTCTATGGAAAACAGGGGCTCTGTAATTACAATGCAGCTGAAAGAGGGGCTTATTGCGAAGAGCATAAAAATTATGCAAGTCTTGACGTCGATGATCCTCAATGGTTTAATCAGATGGTGCCTCAGGAAATTTTAACTAAAGCGGAGAGTCAAACACGCTTTGGAATTGACTTTTCACAAAAAGAAGAGGGGGATTACTCTGGTTGTTTAAGCGGCACTTACCCTATCTTTCTCTATTTAGCTACACAAGTAACGCCTGGGAATATTAGAGGAACACATAGTTATTATGGTTTTTTAACTGTTTACCGTGCAGAAGATAGAGTAGAGCTACGGACTATGGGCCAGTTTGTTTATCCTTTTCCGCGCGGCCTCTGGCAAAATTTTACCTTTGTATCCACTTTTCACCCTTCGCGTTTATTTTGTTTAGATGAAAATAGTTGGGTAGCAGAGCGCAATCACACGGCCAAAGTCATTTACCCCTCTAGGGAAAAATGGAAAGATTTTTTAGCTTCTTTAGCTAAAACTGTCAAGCGTGGCGATCAAAAAAAGCTAGGTTTCCATTTAGCTCATGCCAATTGTACGACCCATTCTTCGAAAAAGATCAAGCGCCATTTTCCAGGGCAAATTCCCGATTTGAAAATTAATTTTTGGAATTTAAATCCCAATGGGGCGGAAGGAGCTCTATTTCATACCCTAAAAAAATTACCTCCAATGTTAGCAAAACAGAGTTTAGCTTCGATTCACTTTATTTTTGGTTCGTGGCGCAAAATGGCCATTGCCCATAAAAACAGGCCCGAAGAGATTGTTTCCATGTTCAATCAGCCTCCTTATTTTGATGGGATAGCATTACATCATCCCGGACCATTGTTTCTTTCAAAAAATCCAAAAAATTAAAAGAGTGATTTAAAAGATTTATCCTTTTTAAACTAAAATTTTTACTGTAAATAATTATAAATTTATTAAATTTTAATTTATTTAAATTATCTTAATCAATAGTTTATATTTCTCTTAAATTAAATCTGTAGAATAAAGAGTTAAACTACAGGTTAATCATGAGCATTAGAATTGAAAATAGCGTCGTTAAGGTAAAATGGGATAGAATTGGGTTAAAAATTGATATTAGGTACTTAGCCTATGCGGAGAAAATATGTAAAATAGCCAATGCTGTTTTCTTAGTTAGTACGCAAGTTTTTAAATCCTGTTACTTTAGTGTAGCAACTCTTTATAAAATAAAAGTTCTCGGTTTTTTATTACAAACCTCTAGTCTATTTAATATACAGGGTATCTTCTTATCGATTCATCCTTTGTATAACTCTTTAAAAAAATTACAAGAAAGGGGATTTAAACATTACAGTACAACTTTAAAAGTTGTTTACTACTCTACTTATATTGCACAAAGTGTAGCCGAGTGTTTGTTAGCTATTAAAACAATCAATCTACAGCTAAATAGAAAAATGATTCCCTTTTTAAGTTTTTCTTTAGATAAGCTCTTTTATCTCAAAGCTGTGTTGATCTTTACGACAGCTGTCAGTGTTTTTCAACTCATGATGGACAAAAGAATCTTAGTTAAGATGCAGCTCTTGGAACAAACATGGAAAGAAAAAAATGCGACAGAAGTAAAAGAATTATTGAGCCAATGCAGTGAAAAAAAATTACATCTCTATTTTAAAATAGAGGGAGCTGCCCTAAAAAAGAAACTAGCCTCTAAAGAAGTAAAAACCGAAGAACTAAGTTTACTAAGAAATCGTTTAAAAAAAGGCATCACGTGTCAAAAAATTTCTTTGGTAGCAGATGGAGTTAATATCATTAGTGCAGCTACATTTTTGAGTGGTTATTTTCAAGTTATTGCTTATGTACTATGGGGAGCTACTCTTTTAACAGAAGGCACCCTTTACTGTTATAAAACAGGCTCTGCTTATCAACTGGAAAATAAATTGGGACTCATCGAGCGCAGTGATAAAGATCGTTCTATTTTTCATCAGGGTCGTTTGAGCAAAATAAGAGACTTTAGTAAATGGTACGTTGGATATTTTAAACCAACTTAATCTAAAATTAATACTTATTAATTATACTAATTATATTAAACTTAAATAAGAATGTAATAAAATGATCTCTTCAAAATTTATTAATGCTACCAATTTATCTGATAAGTATAAGACAGTATATCACGCCGTGCATCAAGATGGTTCAGCAGTAGCAAATGAACAAAAACAAGGAAAAACCTATCAATTCGCAGGAAAGTTTTAAAAAAATTATAAGGTATCGAGTAGGCTCTATCATGCAATAAGGGGCCTGAGCGGAATTTTATTATCTTGCTGTTACAAGGAAAGACCTTTCAAAGATTTGGCTATTTTCTGGCACGGTTCTAAATTTATTAAGCTTTATACGCTAGTGCCGCCAAAAACTAATCAACCGGTTAAAACTGTTGAACAGACTGAACAGGAAAAGAAGGTTGCTACTCCTATTTAATCCAATGTAAGAGATTCGTTAGCTGAAGAAAAATCAAGAGCTGAGCAAGCAACAGCTACAAAAATTCAAAAAGGTAATGCCGAGCAGGAGAAGTTAATACAGGAGACATTAGTAAAAGAGCAAGCCGCTACTCCTATTCAATCCAATTTAAGAGCTTCCCTAGATGGAAAAAAGGTAAAGAAAGAAGTAGAAAATAAAGAGGTAGAAGATAAAGAGATCGAGCAAAAAATTCATGGGATAGCGCTTTCCCATCTTGCACAACTAGAATCATTTTTTTATTTACCTAATGGGCAACTCAATAATAAACAGCAACAAGATGAGGTAAGCTATAAATATGGGGGAGTGCTTAAAAACAGACAAAATGAAAATATTCCCGAAAAATTACTAGCAAGAGCTGAACAACTAACGCAGGAAGGTAAAACTGAAGAAGCTCAGCAATTAACTGACAAGGCTCAGAAAAATAAACAACATATAGAGGAATACATTAGCAAGATGCAAACGACTCTTTTTCCCATCGATTATGATGAACAGGGTCAAAAATTTGAACTTGCAGATATGATACGAGAGGCATCTATAGATGAGATGACTAAATTGGAAAAACGCACTTTTTATCATGGAACGACTGCTAAAGTAGCGGAAGTGATTCGCCAAAAGGGCTTTAGATCGGATCTACCATCAGACAGGATTTTAGAAACAGGTATGGGCACCTATTTAACAACGGATCTAGCTAAAGCAAAAGGATACGCTCATCTAAAAGAGGAGGGTGTTTTACAGTGCAACATAAAAAATTTAAGAAAGGTAGCCGTTATCAAAGATAGCACAAGTTATAGCTATCTGACATCGACTCTCTTTTTCAAAATGATGCAATTTTATATGAATCAACATAGAAATCAGATTGATCAAGAGTATCGAGCAAAAGGGCTTTTAGCCGAGAAAAGCTTCGAGTACAATTTTATTTTGGGAAGACATTTGCGCAATGAATTCACTAAGCTCTTTTTTACAAAAATGGGCTATGAGGCTGTCTATGTTCCATATTCTAATGTGGCAGGTTGTGAGTATGTCAATGTATTTGATCCTGCTAATATAGAAATTACAAAATAATAGGTTTAATTTCATCATAGATCTCTTTAGAAAATTCATTTATTTGCTAAAATTATTCTTTTTTAGCATTTACCGGAGATTTTATGAGTATCCCTATTTTTATCTTGAGCCTTTTTATCTTACAGGGTTTGTGTTTAATCGTCGGCAGTCGCGCTTCAAAAGGAGTGAGTACTTCAGAAGAGTATTACTTAGCAGGCAAAGGAATTCGCTTTTTTCCTTTGATGATGACTTTTTTAGCGACTCAAGTCGGTGGAGGATTGGTCTTAGGTTCAGCCGAAGAAGCTTACCACTTTGGCTGGACCCTTCTTTTTTATCCTTTGGGAGCAGCGCTTGGTCTTTTGATTTTGGGCCTGGGCATTGGCAAGAGATTAGCTTACTTTCCGGTGACAACTGTCGCCCAAATTTTAGAAGTCGTGTATGGCTCAGCTAAGTTGAAAAGAATTGCCTCGGTGCTGTCTATTGTCACTCTGTTTGTCATTTTAGTCGCTCAAATCGTAGGTTCTAGTAAATTCATGGTAAGTATAGGCGTAGAAAATCCCGTTTGGTTTCTAGCTTTCTGGGGGATGGTTATTTTTTATACAGCTATGGGCGGTATGAAAGCTGTAGTAGCAACGGATGTCATTCAAGCGGCTTTTTTTATGATTGTCTTTCTCAGTAGTTTTGGTTATGTCATCTATGTAACTGACATTAGCTTCTCCTATGTCTTGCATAGTGGGTTAAGACGAGAAAATTTTACTTTCGATTCATTTAAATTATCGGGTTGGCTCTTAATGCCGCTCCTTTTTATGTTAATTGAACAGGATATGGGTCAACGCTGTTTTGCAGGAGATTCACCTAAAGCTATTTCTCGAGCAGCTATTGGCGCTGCGATTGCTACCTTTGCGATTAGTTTAATTCCCATCTTTTTTGGCGTGTTAGCTAAACAGCAAGGTTTACCTATTCCGGCAGGGGCTAGTGTCTTGATGCTAGCGATAACCCATAATACCACACCTATTCTGACAGCTTTTGTAAGTTGTGCTATTTTAGCGGCTATTATCTCTACCGCAGATTCGCTAATCAATGCCATCAGTTCTAATTTATCCCAAGACTTTGGCTGGTCCCTGTCAGCTAGCAAGAATGTCAAAGGCTCTCAACTATTGTCAGCTGCGATTGCTGTGCTGGCTATCTTTTGCTCCTACTTTTTTGACAACATTTTGGATCTACTGATTATTAGCTATGAACTATCGGTTAGCTGTCTGTTTATCCCGATCTTTATCGGCTTATTTAAGAGAAAAGGACAGGCTTTGTCAGCTTATTTAGCACTAGTAGGAGGAGCGCTCGGTTTTATTTTATTCAAATTTATTCTATTGCCATTTCCTAAAGAGCTAGTGACCATTGCGCTATCGGCTCTAGGTTATTATAGCGGAGAATGGCTGAGTAGTAAGACTAGCTTTGACGACTCTGCTCAGGATCACTCCAGCTAGGATCACTCCAGCTAGAACTAGAAGCCCTTCAGCTAAGATCACTCGGGTTAGGCAAAAAAATAAAAAATCTTAAGGGATCCTCTATACAACAGTAGAGGGATCTTGCAAGAGCTTTTTTATTCTCCAAATTTAGCAATTATAAAAAGATTAGCAGTTGAATCTTAATAGTAATTTAATAATTGATTAATTGAAAACTAAGATTAATTTTGTTATAATTTAGTGACATTATCTAGTGGTATTTTGTATGGTCAATTCTTTAAACGGCCTCTTATTCTCTTTATTTCCTGAATTAACTAATAATAAACCCTCTTTTACTGAAGAGTTTAATTGCGAACAAAAAAAAGTCCAGGCCGATTGGCTTTCACATGCAGTCACTCACGCTCAACAAAAAGAGTTTAGCCATCTAAATCAAGCTAAAGGAAAACTGCAAAAAATTTGGGAAACCTGCCTTCATTTTTTTTGCTGGTTATGGTGTATTGAACCCTCTATTGACTTAGAAAAGGTACGCTTGCAATTTGCCATGCATCTTTTTCGCAATGAGGAAGACTCCCTGATAGACAGTTTAAAAAGTAACCCTAAACTTAATGTAATAGACAACTCTTTCACCACAGCTTTGCCTTTTTCTATCGCGCTTAAGTTTTATCATCAGTATTTGCAGACTTGCCACAAAGAATTTGCTATCCCCATCCAAAAAGAAAAATTAGAGGGGTTTAGCCAGTGCATTAAGTATGCGGAAATCATAGAGTATGCAGCTAAATGCTCAGCTGCCTCACGGGCTGCAACTCTTAAAAAATTGAGTTTAGAATTGCAGAAAAAGATCCATCATTTAAAGGGCGAGGAGTGCCTTTATATCCCTGGAGGATTAGTAGACTACAACCAACTCCATGACACCTCTTTAGATGTCAAAACGCTGTTGCAAAAAAATAGTCACTTAAACACGCAACACTGTCTTTTTGAAATAAAAAGAAACCCCGGCGTCAAGGAAGGGGTGATTTTTAGAGTTTATAACCATTCTGACACAATTGATTCGCTTATTCAGGAGGAAAATTGCCTAAAAACTCTATTTTCTTCCCTGCAAATTAGTACGGAATTAGCTGACACAGTCAAGCATACTTTAAATGCGCCGCCCTATAAAACAGACTATCACTTATCTCAAGCAGAGCTTTGTCAGCACTTGTTTACCCTATTAGAGGTTCAAGCAGCTCCGCATCAGCTTTACAAAATGGGATGGTGGCACTCTTTTCGGTACATTAGACACCTGCGCTCTCAGTTAAATTTGAGTAAAGATCAGCAGGGTCCATCGATTCATGAAAATGAGTCGGTCAACCCTTTAATTAAAGACCTGTCGCTAGTTCGTTTGGGAGAGGTCTTCAATCAAATTAGGCCTTGCTTGCAAACTCCAGTTCCTTCTTTAGATGCTCGCAGGATATATCCTGATGGAATAGACTCTCATGCGATTAGCTTAAAAAAAGGCGCACCTCCCATTAAGATTTTAGAGATTTTTGATAAGAGTTCAGGGGATCACTTTCAAAAAATTCGCAAATTAATTGAAAAAACAGCTCTTTTTATCGAAATTTTTACGAGCTACGAAAATAAAATTCAGAGTCATCCTGTTTTGAGAAACTGGTTATCCGATACGCTCATGAATTTGATAAGCAGTTACCATCGCTACTTTGGCCAAGATTTTCAGGCCGCCTCTACCAATTTTGAAGCCACCATTAGCTACTTTCAAACGATTCTAGACAAGCTCGGTCAAGCAGAAGAGAATGACCCTCAGCTCAATCCTAACTTGGCTCTTTCTGGGGAAGCGGCTAATCAAATCGCCAATCCTCAACCCTTTGAGGATCTTGTAGTCATTGAACAGCATGTCGTTAACCCGAATGCTTTCCAAAGGCTGACGAGTGTTTCAATCGTTAAACGTTCTGTGCTGGCACCAATCGATTTCGATCAACGAGAGTATGTTAAATTAACAGCTGAGTTTACAGAATGGATCACACAATGCCAGTTACTAAGTAACCAAAAAAATTTAAATGAACTTAACTACCTTTTGGAAGATATTAATCAAGCTCTAGAATTAGCCGATGAAAAAAAGTTCTGGCTACACCTTCCCTTAGAAGAAGTGGTCAAATGGAGTGCAGGCTTTAAGTCTTTAAGTAGTTTTATAGCTCATAGCCATCATGCTCTTAAGGCAGCAGGACCTTTTCCACGTCAAATTTTGTATCAGCTAAAGTTATTAGAACGCGTTCAACTTTTGGCTAAGCGCAATGATCAAGTGACTGGTTTTGCTAATTTTTGTATAGATACGGCAGCTTTTCAAGAGATTTTGCAAGATTTCTATTTGGATTTAGAAGCAGAAGGACCAGAGATTAAAGCTGTTCTAGCTAACCTAAATCAAAAAGAATCTTTGCCGGTCAAACTAACTAATCCTAGTAAACAACACAATCAAAAAGATAATGACCGAGAATTTTTTAACTGTTACCGCACGCAATTTCCCACGCAAAAAAATAAAAATTTAGAAGCTGATTTTGATGAATTAAAAGGTCATTTAGCACCGCAAGTCATTCATTTGAGAAAAATGCGTATGTGTATTCTAGGGATGATGGAGAGATATCGCTGTTTTGGCAAGCGCACTGTTCAGTCTATCGTTAAAAATGGAGTTAAAACTAGTTTATCCGAGTTGACCGGTAAAATTAAAAGTGGGGAATTTTATCCCGAGTATTTGCGTTTAAGACAACTAGAGATCGATCATCAATTAAGTCAAGCTAAGCCGGCAGAGCATTTTCAAAAAAATCAAACTTTTTTTGCGCCTCTGCTCAATAAAGATTCTTCTACGCAAATAAAAGAGTATGGCTTAGATTTTGTAGATTATGATACAGCCTACTTTACTCAGTTTGGCGTTGAGTTACCGTCGCAATACAAAACAATGGGTTATGCAGTTTCTGCACCCATTCAACAGCAAGTCCTCGAAGCTTGTGTCAGCAACACCTCTTCTCTTTTCTGTGAGGATCCTACTAAAAAATTCATTGACGAGGAGGGCATGCATGTAGATGTCAACTCCCTAGGTCATCATGCTACGGGAGAAAATTTATCTGAGAAAGAGATCTATGGGACCCATTTTTCTACGCTAGGCTATAGTTTTGATGTGGAAGCTGAGTTAAAAGCCATGCAAACCTCTCCTTTGGCAACTCGCATTCCCAATACCTTACAGTTTCTCTTGCGCCATCCTCTCTATTTTATAGGCCCTAAAGGCTTAATGTTTCAACGCCTGTTCCATTTAAATTTATTTCGCAATAATGCGTTGGAAGATTTTTTGCGCTTGCGCCCTTATTTTGGCTCTATTTTAGTCAGACAGCTAACCGTAGCCAACCGTTTATTAGAATGTACGGATAGTTATCAGGGCCTATTATTTATGATGACTCTCATGCAGCAAGTCACTTTTATTATCCAAAGCTTACCTTCCTTAAAAGATGCTACTTTAATGAAAGAAATAGCCAAAGAACAGGTGGTCTTGCTAGAAAAGTGGAAAAATAGATGTGAGCATAGTGCGGATTTAAAGAAAAATCAGAAAGCGATTCAAGAAACCTATTTGCTGAGCTATGTCTATTTTTTTAGAAATAAATTTAGAAATTTAGC
Source organism: Parachlamydiaceae bacterium (assembly GCA_965200675.1). Lineage (GTDB taxonomy): Bacteria > Chlamydiota > Chlamydiia > Chlamydiales > Parachlamydiaceae > CBDAUP01. The sequence goes on from CBDAUP010000002.1 coordinate 1,575,282, forward strand.
TTATGATCCGCTAGCAGATAAGGACCTACCTTTACCCAAGCTACTCAGTCTTTTAAAAAGTTATTTCATCTCTTGCCGCATCCATAAACCTCCGGGTGAAAGAAACTTGTCACATGAAGCTAAAATAGCTTATATGATGCATCGCTTATTTCCAGCTTATGAAACACTTTTAGCAGACCCTAAAGTTTGCAATCGGTTAATTCAAGAGCTCATCCCTGCAACTTCCTCTTTAAAGGGAGAAAAGCCCTGGAAGAAAGAGGGCGATACGTTGTGTTTTTCTAATGGTATCCATTCGATTGATTTAATTAAGGGCTTAGTATTTGAAAATGGCATAGCTGAGAGCTATCTGCCCGATAGGCTAACCCAAGACCCTCTTTTTTTAGACCTTTTTGGGATAGAAGAAGTCCATGCTATTAAATGCAAACAATGGGGAGTCATTAAAGAGGAAGAGCTTGGCCAACTCTATGAATTTTCTTACGGCCAACAAGAATTTAGAATTGTTATCTTGGGAAAAGATCAGCACTATTTTTATAAAAAAATAGCTCTAAAAGATCGAGCTCAAAAGAGTGAATTACAAAAAAGTAACTGGTATCAGCTAAAACAAGTAGAGTCTTGCCCTTCTTTAAAAACATCTCTGCCAAGCGTGGCCCTCTTTAATCAATTAAAAGAGGATAGAGTAAAAATTTTAGAAAAAATTTTTACTCTTCATCCCACTGCTTCTTTGCCACAGGTCATCTTTGAGAATTATCTATGGATTAGCCTAGACCAGCTCAACTTTGTGATAGAAAATAATAGAGGAGAGCAGCTCTACAAAGGCTTGCTCTACTTAAAAGAGGAAAATACTCATCAAAGTTCTTTTAATACATTTACTACAGATCAGCTAAAATACCAAACTGCAGAAGATGCAAAAGAGATCCTCAATCCTTGGCAAGAGAAAAACTTTCAAACTTTTCTTTCTTTAGATACGCCAAGCTACATTTTAGCTTTGGGTAAAAAAGATCAAGTTGAAAAAATTAGCTATCAGCGCATTGGGTTAGACTATGAGTGGCAAGCCTCTAAACAAGCCTGGTTTTGTAAAAATTTCAATGAGTATTTTTTATCAAAGAATAAATTAAATCAATTCATTCATTTAAATTTCAAAAATAGGGTCTCTTTTTTTGAACCGCATTTCCATCATTATCATTTATTAGAACATCCAACTAAATCGCCGTTATTACTCCTGCCCGTCTTAGAATTCAAGCGAGAAGATCAATTTTTAAAAAAATTTAATAGGCAGATTAAGCCTGACTTTTCTACTTCTCTTTGTCAACTTTACACGTATGAAATTGATTCATTAGGTGACTTAAAGTCGAGCTGCTTAGAAAGCTACTTCTATTTAGCTTATGTTTTATTTACGCAATCGAGATATGACTTAGCTTTGCATTATCTAAAAAAAGTACAAAATATGCGTTTAAAAGATAATGTAGCTTGTTACTCTATCTTAGAATTTTTTGAAAATTGGAACGCTCGTGGGTCTCAAGGATCTAAAAGGCCCTCTGAACAGACTTTCTTATTACATGTGCATCTTCTATTATTCATGCAGCAGCAACGTTTAAAAAATAAAGCAGGTCAGTTTGAGCAAACTTTTCCTTTAATCCAAAAAGTCATTGCGGGTCTCTGTCAATATAATCATTATCGACAAACAGGGCAACTCGATCCTCAACTGCTTATTCCAGATAACCAAAAGCAGATTATTTGCATTTATTTGACTGTTATAGCTGACCAAATGAAAGAAAGTATACAGGATAAAGGAGAGGACCTAGCAACGAGTTTGAAAGAATTTAATTTAGTAGAAATTTATCAATCTATTCAGGAGCTAAAAAAATGTTATGAATTAGAGGAAGGCAGTTATGACGAAGAGTCTAAGTTAATTAAAGAAATTCATTATTACAAGCAAAAATTGGCACATCCTCCTCTAAAAAAAGTGACTAAACTATTTTCTAAACTTCTTTCAGAACCTGTTGCTATCTTTCCAGCCTTTGAAAAGTATTTAAAAAAAGCAGACAAAATTAAAAGTAACACCTTACTTGAAAATCATGTGGCTGATTTGACAGATGCTATTGACCAAATGAATAGGGAAAAAGAGAATTATGCAACTGAACTAGCCAATACACTGATCCAAGATATTGTGGTTGCAGCAGAGTTAACCAATGAAGAGGTCACGATTCTCGATCCGGCTTGTGAGTTGATAACTCTTGAGCAACTTTTGAAAGAGCAAGAGCAAGCATTAGAAAAACAAGCCATAGCCTCTAAAAAGAAAATTTTAATGCATCTTTTGCACAAGGAAAAATCCCTCTCTCATTTAGAGTGTCTTTTCCAAAAAATGGATAGCTCTTTTATGACGCAGGAAGATACCTTTAGAAAGGCGATCATTTGTTGTGAAAGTCAAGATTGGACTGATCTAATCGCTAACGGCACTGTGCAGGCATCGGCTCTTGTCCTTTTAGAGCAAGAAATTGCCAATTATTTAGTGCTTGTAACGACTAGCTATCACTATCAAAAAGCCCTCGTTTGTTTGGGTGATTATCATACCAGTCAATTTAAGATTCATCTGATCCGTTTAGGAGAAATTTTAGCCACTAAGCGCTATTATGATCCTTTGACCGATCCTTACCGTTTTTCTCTATTATTACTCGAGCAGCAACAACGCGTGATCATTAGAAAAGATCAGCTCGAGCATTATATTATCAATCAAAAAGAGAGTAATCTCTTTTTGCAAGAGCCGCTAGCTGGAGGAAAAACAACTCTTTTGCGCAATCTAGATGCGCATTTGCATGCAGATGGACGGCATTTAGCCGGCATTGCGACAGATGAGGCGCTAATCGGGCAACATCATGCGCTGTTGCAAACAACTTCCTTAGCTGCCTATGGAAAACTTGTCGATCGCTTTGAATTTAATCGGGAAAGTGAAACGACGCCGATTGCTTTGCAGATCATTTATAGGAATTTTTTGAAACTGATTGTGGAAAGAGGACGGTTAGATTTTACTAAGCGCGACATGTTGAGTTTCCGCCATTTGATTTTACAAAAATTGCGCGAATTGACCAATGGCTCGAGAAGAGGAGAGGAGGAGAGAATTCATCAAGAGATTGATTGTTGCAGTGACATCCTTCAGCTGATCAAAAATCATGTGCGCGTTGGTACAGATGAGATAGATAAAATTACGAGTCCAACCATTGAGCATAACTGGGGTATTGGGGATAAACATTCTAAGCTAGAAGCAAAGAAATGCAAAAGCGCCCTACTGCTCATGAAATGGACCTTAGAAGAACCTAAATATAAGAGATTATTCCAAAATGGCCTGTACCATAAAATCCTAATAGGAAAAGAAAAAGAGAATTATTTTAATTATTTATTAAAAAAAATAATAGAACACTATCAACTTGCTGCCCCTAATGATGATACAACCATCCAATTAGCTACTTATTATTTTACAAAAAAAGTGGATGATTCTCATAAAAATTCCCGATATTTTAAACAAGTGGAGGAATTTTATGAAAAGGATATCAAACTCCATTCCCATGCGGAAGAATTGATCTATTTGCATAAATTTCTGCAGATTATTTTACCCCAGTCTTTAGACAAACGCAATGGCGTGCGTTTTATCCGTTCGACAAAAGATCATATGACTGTTAAACCTACGACGCTGAATGCCGTTTACAATGAGCGCTCAGAACATTGCTCTGAAGAAGAGTTAATCTGGTTTACTTGTTTAAACTACATGGATATCAGTCAACAAGAGAGAGGACAAGGGGGGGTGAACGAAAAGCAGTTAGCTTTTCTGATTGCCGAGGCTAAAAATAGAGCCGTCGAAGAGATTAAGTCATCTATTTCCAATGATAGCCAGCCCTTGGCTTATCAAGCAACGGCCAGTGCTCAAAGATTTTTTAAAGAGTTTCACCAACAACTCAATGAAATCACAGAAAAAGAGTATAAACACCTCGTAAAAGAGATCAATGCCAGCCCTAAAAAATTAATTAAATTTGTAAAATCTCAAGTGTTTCCTTTAATTGAAATTAGAGGAAAGAAAATGATGGGCAATACACAACATTTTGTCAACCTGTTCAATCAGTTTTATGGGTCATCTGGTACTTCCAATAGTTACAGGGCTTTACCTGATAAAGTAGTAAAAATTAATGAATGCGATAAACCCTATGCTAAAAAACCTGGCGTAGATGGGGCAGTTATTCGAGCCTTTCTCAAAGATTATCATGAAAGTGATCTAATCATTTACGACGATTCAAAAGAGTTTGCTCCTCAACTTAGTCAGCTTTTATTGGACAATCCAGGATCTATGTTCATTGATTTAGGAGCTAATTTTCCAGGGTTTAATGCAGCTGAAATTGCCCATGTTTTAGCTAAGCTTCTTCCCTCTAGCCAACTGCGCTTTATTAAAGAGGAAGATAAAATCAGTGTGATAGACACATCGACTTTACAAGAAAAAGCCTTTTCCAATCACATGGACTTAGAAAAAATGTGGACTATTTTAGCTAAAGACCAAGAAAGGGGTACTCATTTGGACATGGCTCCTCATAGTACTGGATTTTTTACCCTTAATCATCAAACAACTCTAACAGAATTTCAGCAAGCCATTATGCGCTTGCGTAAATTAGGGCATGGCCAGCGCGCACGCTTATTAATTGATCAAGAGATGAACCGGCAACTTAAAAAGCCAAAAATTATCCATTTACTCTTACAAATGATTCGCAATGAAGCCAAAAGCTTACAAAATATCCATTATAAAGCAGAAAGGCAAAAAATCATGGCGATCAGTGAGTGCTATCTTTATGATGCCTTATGTAAGTTAAAAGATCCTAGCTTACGCATTCAAGTCTGGAAACAGTGTGCAGATTTTTTTGAGCAAGACACACAAGAGCGCATTGTAAGGGAAGAAGATAAAGATAAAATAGGCAAGCCCATGACGCAAATTTCAGCTTTAGAAGAACTGAAAGAATTAGCGTCAAAAGAGAAGAAAAGAATAAAAAAGTTGGCTGAAAGATTAGCTTCTATCCATACGGCTAGTGAAGAACTTGGGATCATGCTCGAAGCTACAGCTCAGGCTCAAGAAGCATTAGAAAAACGTGAAATAGGGTTAGGATTAATTGAACAGCGCTATTTACTACCTTTAGTCGATAGTCGTTATCATCCTTCTGCTATGCAAAGTCAAATGCAAAATGAACAAGAAGCGACAAAAGATCAAGAACAAGACCAAGATCAAGAACAGTTTCAAACGATTCAGACTAAGACAGAAATAACTCCTATTTTTACGCCTTGGCAAGATCTACAGGTGGCTAGCGTAGAAGAATTAATGACTAAGATCAAAAATCAGACGCTAAGAGATCAAGGTTTGGTGATGCCTCTCAATCAAACCCTTCCTTTTTATGCTCCTAACCTATTCGTCACAGTTAATAGCTTTCCTGTCGAGGAAATGCGTATTTTTAGAATGGTCATTATAGTGGATCAATTTGCCAAAAATGAGCAGGAACAAGTGACGTATCTGATTGGTTCTTCTAAAGATTTTGATCATATTTTTTACAAAATCGACAAAAAGTTTACAGGTGATGGACAGTATGTTTATCACCTGTATAACATCTGTACGGATACGCTAGAAGGGTTTAATGATAATTGGTGGGATTATTCGATTCCTGTTCAACAAAAGATTACACAAGCTATCGTGCAAGTTAAGCATTTAGCCGGCGAGATTTTTATTAATAAAAATACAGCCTTACTACCTGATCAGCAAGTCATTTTTAAAGAATGGGTGCAAAGTTTAATGGGAGAATTTAAACTAAAGGATAGGGAAAAAACGCTTAAACAGTATCTTTACACGATGAGGCCCAGTCTTTATCCTTATTATAAGGGCAGTCCCATGCAAAAAATTTATAAACAAATTTCAACTAGTTATTATAATTAAAGATAAAATTACTACCTTTAACTTTAATAAATATATAATTAGATTTAATCTAAACTCTTTCCTCTTTTGTTTTGCCCTAATCTAGAAGATTCTTTATACTCTTTTCATCTAGCCTAAAAAGAATTATTAGGTTAGAAATAATTTTAATTTAGCTATTTTTTACCGTAAAAAAAAATTTATGAAACTTTTGTTATCTCGTCCTAGAGGTTTTTGTGCAGGAGTCGAGCGGGCGATTGAAACAGTAGAAAAAGCTTTATTGATTTGGGGAGCGCCCATTTACGTCAAACATGAAATTGTGCACAATCGCTATGTAGTCGATGGTTTAAAAGTTAAAGGCGCTATCTTTATTGAAAACATAGAAGAGGTGCCAATAGGAGCCCGTCTCATTTATTCAGCGCATGGGGTTTCTCCAGCGGTCAGAGAACAAGCAGTTGCGCGTCAATTGATTGAAATTGATGCGACGTGTGGTCTTGTCACCCGTGTGCATTCGGCTGTTAAACGGTTTGCTAAACAAGGGTATCAGATTGTTTTAATTGGACATCGCCATCATGTCGAAATCATAGGAACGGCAGGAGAGGCACCTGAGGTCACAAAAATTGTCGAATCAGTCGAAGATGTAGCTAAATTAGACTATAAACCAGAGGATAAGCTTTTTTATATCACCCAAACAACCCTTAGTCTCGATGATGTCAAAGAGATCACGGCAAGTTTAATGGCTAGATACCCTCACATAGAGACCTTGCCTAGCTCCTCTATCTGCTATGCAACGACTAATCGTCAAATGGCTTTACGTGAAATCACCGAACAAACAGATCTTGTCTTAGTCGTCGGAGATTCGCAAAGTTCTAACTCGAATCGGTTAAGAGAAGTAGCTTATAAAAAAGGCATTCCTTCTTATCTCATCAATGATGAGACTGAAATTAATAGTCAGTGGTTAACCGGAGTCAAAATAATTGGCTTAACAGCCGGGGCTTCCACACCTGAAGTCATTGTGCAAAGATGCATTCAACAACTCAAAGTTTTTGGGGTAGATGAAGTGGAAGATGTGGTCTTTACGCATGAAGATGTCGTCTTTCAACTGCCTAAGCCTATTATCGTCGCCTTTTCAAAATAATAAAATCTATATAAATTTAAACATCAAATAGGACTCTCATGGAAAAATTTCTTGCTAGAAATCAGCCGACTGCTTACCTGCTCATTTTAATGCTGCTCTTCATTCTACCCTTATGTCCCTTTCCCGCTGGACTTTCTGCTCTACAGGTGCAAGGAGATTTTGAGGTGGGTTTTCGCAGGGATTATGTGATGTGGGAGTTAGCAGGATATCGCAATCTCCCTCCTGTCTTATCGCGGTTAACGTGGAAAGATTTGAATAGCGTCGAAGGAGCTGTTCAATTTAAAACGATTACAGAGGCCAATCTTTACTTGCGCAGTAAGGGAAGCTATGGACAGATCTGTGAAGGTCGCAATCGCGATTCTGATTACTTTCAAGTCGAGAAAAATGGTCCAATTATCGAATTTTCTCGTTCAGAAAATAAGGCGGGCAAGGGTTATGTATGGGATATCTGTGAAGGCATAGGATGCTTTTTCCACAGCTCTTTTTATGATTTAAAAATAGCCCCTTTAATCGGTTATAGTATCCACCGTCAGCACCTAACAATGTATGAAGGTTATCAAAAGATTAGTCTGATTGACCCACCATCAGAAGGTCGGCCGATTAGAAATCTAGATAGTCATTACCGCACTCTTTGGTATGGACCTTGGATTGGTCTAGATCTCTATTACACTCCTAATGAAGCGCTCACTTATAACTTGGCTATTGAATACCATTACATGCGATACCATGGCGCTGGGCATTGGAATTTAAGACGCGATTTTGTCGGTAAATTTCATCATCTAGGTCATGGAAGTGGCGTTTCAGGTCATTGTGCAGTCGATTATAAAGTTAAGGAGAGCTGGTGTTTAGGTGCTAACTTTTGTTTTAATTACGCTCAGATCTCCAACGGTCGAGACTATAATGCTGTGTTCGTGACAGAAGATGCAACCTCAGTTATACGCTATTTTAAAGGAAAGTTAAGAACTATTGAGTGGTCCTCTTTAAGTCTTGCCCTTAGTCTAGCTTATAATTTCTAAAATAACTTGAATAGTGCTAGATCATTCTGCTAGAGTCCTCGCTTGATCTGCTAAAAGATCATGCTTATTTTTTTAAAAAGCGGAGGCAATTATGCGGCAATTTCTAGCACTTCTTACTTTAACCGTAGGATCGCTAACCTTGGGATCTCTCAGTTTGATGCAAGCTGAGCTATCCCAACCCAATTTCTCTTCTGAAGTAGCTGTAGGCTACCGGCACGATAATTTTGAATGGGGCTATCATTTTCCCAAACTAATCGATATTTCCGGCACTGCTACGCCAACCAATAAATTATCGAAGCATACCCTGTTTAAAATGAAAATGGAGAACATTCAGATCTACGAACTCTCTACACAGGCTGCTTACACGAGCTGTAACAATTACTATGCGCGTTTGACAGCTAGTGGTGGTAAGATCTTTGATGGGACTGGACGCTCCTCTTCTTATACGGATAGTGTCACACCTAAGTTAGAGACATCGCGCATTAGGGAAAAAGTAGAAAGAGGCCATGTGATAGATTTTTCAGCTGGCCTTGGTTATCAGTTTACCTCCAATGGGCAAAAGTGCACCATGACACCTGTCGTAGGAGGCTCTTACCATGAGCAGCATTACCACTTTAATCATGGTCGTCAAGTACTCAATGAGCTAGATGCTCCTCCAATTTTAGGCAAGTTATCTGATTTACATATTAAATATAAACCACGCTGGTATGGCGTATTTGTCGGCACAGATTTTTTAGTCACGGTAGATATACCCTGCTTTTTACTCTTTGGATCACTAGAGTATCACTGGAATATGTACCGAGCTAAAGGCGATTGGAACTACCAAAATGCCTTTATCAATAAATTTACCCAGCATGGTCATGGACAGGGCTTTCTCGCCTCTTTAGGAGGTAATTACTATTTAGGCAATCGATGCTACCTTGGCTTAGTTGGCACCTATCGCAATCTGCGCGTCCATAAAGGCAAGCATTACTCTAAGTCTATTCGCGATCGCTTAAATGATCCCGATCAATTAGCAGGCACGCTGCCTTTAATTGATGAGGGAGAACACACACGCTTAAAAAATACCCATTGGAATTCTTGGAGTCTCGCTCTATCAGTCAATTATCGCTTTTTTGATTAATTCGTTTCATAAGCCATGAGTGAGATAAAGATCTTAACTCATGGCTTGTTTATTTCTCAATTATAAGTTAGTATCTGACCTGCTTTTTTTTATCCGATCTTTCATCTCCTCAGAGAGATGAGCGATTAAATCTATAGGACGGAAAGAGGTTGGACCTGTTAAAGGATCAGCTCCTGCGTTTAACAGCAACTCTAGGAGTTTTGTATCTGGATTTTTTTTGAACAGGGCAAGGGTAAGGGCTGAAAATCCTTGTGCATTTGTCTTATTAATGTCTATCTTACGCCCATCGATTAGCTGCTGAATCAGCGCAAAATAGTAGTTATAACATTCTAATATCTCTAATCGTCGTCTATTATTCAATGCTGTTATTATATTAACATGACCAGTTGGCTTTTTAGCCTGATCCTCTTCAATTAAAGGAGAAAAGGGAAGATGAGTAATCAGAGCTAGTAGTAGAAGATGCTGATCCTCTGAAGAAAAATGTTGTACTCTCTCTAATGCTTTTTGCTGGTTGTTATCTAAAGCAGTTTTTCTACTCCTATCCATCACATCCATCACAGAATGGATCAGTTGAGAAGAGGAGAGCTGTTTGACTAGTATTGTATGAAGAATAGTAAACAGTTTTTCCTCAAATAAGTAAGACATAAAAGGCAAAATAGCCTCTTTGTACTGATCGATCATAAATGCAATCAGTGGCTTGTGACGGTTGTGATTTAAATAATGCAAGAGCTCTCTATCTCGATAGAGCAGGCTAGCGTCTGCCCCTTGATCGATTAAAGATCTTACTAGGTTAATATCGTCATGACTAACAGCTACACATAAAGCAGCGTTTAACTTATTGGCTTGATACTTGGCAATCAGACTTTTTAAAACAGGCTTATCTTTCAGCTCATCAGCTAGTAAGCTAGACCAATAAGAGGAATAGGAGACTGGAATTTTAGAGGAGTCTAGCGCTTGACTGTACGAATCTCGACTACACAAATTTATAGCGTGAAAGCAATAAGCTGCTAATTCGTGATTTCCTGGCATCAAACGATCATGCTTTTGCTTTAATATTTTCTGAATTAGTTTAATAGGGAGGGGATCGCTTAGGAGTAATTGTCTGAATTCCCAATTTGTACAGTGATAACCTAGCTCAACATAAACCTCTGCTAAAGCGTAATTATGAAGAGTCTCTTTTTGTTGTCTTGCTATTTGATCAGGTTTTGCAAAAACAGAGTATTTTGCGGTAGAGCGTGAATGAATAAAATTAAAGCTAAAATCAGAGTTAGAAGAATCAAAATAAAGTAAGAATTTTTGAAGGGCAATTTTCTGTTTTAAACTAGTTGGCATGAAACTAGAACTGTTACTATCTTTTATAATCTCTAATTGGTTTTTAGAAAAAGCATAGGAGGAATTTTTTGGTCGATGCTCACAAAGAAAATTGAGCAGGCTAACAATGGAAATGGAAAAATCATATGCATGCGCTTTCTCAATAGCAAAGTTAATGTAATGAGTGATGAGATAGCTAGGCATTGTTTTTAAATTCAATAGTGTAGCGGCAGGATCGAGCTTTTGGTTAAACAATCTTCCCTTAGTGATAAAAATATTTATATTATTAACAATATAAGTATCTTTACCCCATTTTTTATAATGAAGGTAGAGCTCATTTAACTCTCGATAGAGTTTTTGAGTCTTTTTGTATGCTCTAAATTTAGGATGACTAAGAGCAATTTGCCGTGCGGCTCGATTAACTTGTAATAAACTAGAGAAACTTTTGACATCTAGCTCTTCAAAAGAATCGATCACATGAACATTCAATTCCATTGGTAAAGTTTTTAAAAAAGGTTCAAGGGATTCAGGTGATTCGGAGGATAGCGAAATAAGTGGAGGTTTAACAGACAGTTGCTGGATCGCATGATGGATGTTGTCGATTCGACTCAAAGTAGAGGAGAAAGGCAGCCATTTAGCTAGGATGAGATAGATTTTTTGGCACACTCTAATCAGTAAATGAGTAGAAAAACAGCGTGCATGAATCTCATGAGCGACTTGCTTAATCAGCACCATCTCTTGTTCTTTTATTTTAGAGTAGTTGCCTATCCTATTTAGTTCTTTTAAAGCTGTTAAAGCCGTCGTTGGTTTTGTAGTGACTGTTGTAGTTTTAAACTGATTGTGATCATAATTAATAGAGTAATAAGATTTTATAGTAGGGAAATTATATACCATATAAAGTAACCTAATCTGGGTTTTAATAAAAATTACAATTATATTATAACTTAAAGTGATTTATTTCGACAGGAAAAATCATTAATCAAAAAATTTAATTAAATAAAATTAAAAAGGCAATAGGATTAAAATTATATTAACGTAAGGAATTTTTCAGTTGAACTAGTAAAGCTGTAATCGATTGACCTGGATAATAATAGCCTAAGGCTATCACCTCGCCTACTGTACTTAACTGACTTCTAGTATAAAATAGGGATAGATCAGTTAGGTAAGTTGTACCCTGATAGATGGCTTGATTGTTTTCTAACTGGACCCCTTTTTCAGCTAAAAAACTCCATAAATCCTCTTTAATCAAACTTTCATGCTTTTGACGAAATGTGTCAATGGCTTGATTAAAGAGAGAAGTAGAATGAGGTAATTGTTCTAGTAAAGAAAGCACCTTTTTTTTAAGCAGCTGGTAGGGTTCCAGTAAAAGAGAAAATTTAGTCTCTATCCACTCTTTTTCTAGTCTCTCACTAGGAGAAAATAGTTGCCATGTTAACTGCAATAAAGAAGAGGAGGGCCAGCTCTCTTTTGCTAGTTGGCTGATAAAAGGAAGAAGAGTAAAAGCCCAGTCTAAAGGAAGATACACTGCATAAAATTCACTCCATAAAGCCAACGCTTTTTCTTGTTTAGCTTGAGGATGATCCGTTTGATTGGCTTGATCCTCCATTAGTTTAATACTGTCTAACTGTTGCGTAATAGACTGTACAATTCTATCAAAATCTAGAACGACCTCTTTTAACTGAGGCTGATTAAAAAAGAGTTTTAGCTCTTCCATACCCTCAACTGAAAAAGAGGAGTTAGCAGATAAAAATAGAGGAAGAATATCGCTCAGAGGAAAATTTTGTTTTAAAAGGACCAGAATAAACTCTTTTAAGTTGGCACTTGCTTTTGTTTGATTAATTAAAAACAAATCTTTCATTAAATAGGGCATGATTTCAATACGGAGTAACTGATGTGCATACAGATAACGATTAAGGGCATGCAGAAAATCCTCATAATGACCAGCAGCAAAATATAAAATAAAGATTTGACTAAAGCGCAAACAAAGCTCTAATTTTTGCTCTTTATGCATAAAATGGGCAATCAACGCTAACACTTCTTCTTTTGCTAGAGTAATAACTGCTAAAAAAGCTCGAACTTGATCTAACCAGACCTCACTAGAACTGGCTAAAAGAGTGGTTAGCGTTTGCTTGACAAAATCAAAAGAAGGATCTGTCACTTGTTGAGCTATCTCGTAAATAACCTCGGGAGATAGAGAGTGACTAATGTGCATTAAACGGTATTGTGGATCACTCACATACCTAAAATTGCCCTCACTTTGAGAAAAAAGCTCAAGAGCTAATAAAATATTGAGCGCTGGTTTAGGGTGGTTAGCTGAATAATCTAGTAGAGCATTTTTTAATTCTCGTTGAAAGGTTAGCTCCTTAGGACCTAAGGGCTCTAATTTTTTGTTATCGGCTTCTGTCTCACAGTCTAATCCCACTAATCCTAACAGAATCTTGAAACGCTCTAAAGAAAAGGGAGAAGTTATCTCTAGAAAATAGAGAGGGTTTTTTAAATGATACAGTAACCCTGTCAAATTAAAAATCGAGTGATAAGAGTTAAAAATGACAGTCACTAACTGTCGATCTTGCTCTTCAAGAAAATCAGGTAAATTTTCTAGTAAGTTTTTTAGCTGTTCAGCAGTTAAAGTCTGAATAAGCTGCATTTTTTTATGTGAGTTTGTGACTTGATAGAGGATAAATAAAGTAGCTTGCGCGGTAAAGAGCTTAGGAAAAAGTTTGAGAATTTTCTTTTCTTCTAATAAATTAAAAATTTTGATCGCGATCAGTTGTAAACAGAGATCTACCTGATGAACACTCTCTTCAATTAGCTCAACTAAATGGTCTAATTGCATAAAAGAAGCAAACGCTCGAGCGGGAAAATCAGCTGCTTGAATTTTTACAATGTGTTTTAAGTGAGCTAAAGATAGGCGATTCCATAAGATCGTTTTACTCGGATGATCTGTCAAGAGTTTGAATAAAAGCTGTTGAGTAAAGGGATGAGCAGATAGATTAAAATAGTGATCCCAGTAGCTAAATACAAGAGAAGAGGGCAGTTGAAGCGCGATTTTTTCTATCTTTTCTAGCACTGTAAAAGCTTGTAAAGAGTGCGCTAATTTCAATAGTTTTTCTAACTGTTTAGGTTTGAGATCGATTAATAACTCTTGTGCCCATTTTTGCTGCCATTTTTCCTCGTCGTTAGCTTTGAGTGGGTTATCTTTTGCTTTGTCAGTTTCTGTTCTACTACTTGATAAACTTTTTTTTGATGCACTTTGATGCAAGAGATAAAAAATCTTCTGAATAGACAGTTTGTGACTAATTAGAGCAATTTTTTGAGCCTGAATAATCCAATTGAGTTGGAGATAACCCATTTTTTTAAGTTGATCTAAGGAAAGATACTCTAAAGAAAGAGAGAGAAATTGATCCTCTGTCAACTCATTTACTTGAGTCATATTCAAACTATGCATCTCTTTTTTTGTTAAAGATTTAAAATGAGAGCTAGGCTGAAATAACGCGCGGAAAAAACCACTACATCGATGCCATAAAGGGTAATCTTCCGGGATTAATTTTTTTACTTCTTTAGTTTGTAGAATTTGAATCAGTTGCTGATGCTGAATGGAATTAAAACTCAGGGTTTGCATGGATAATCTGCCTGTTCCCTATCAAGTTTAAGTGTAGCTAAGGTAGATTCACCATAATTTAAAATGAGAATTTAAGCAAGAGACATCCTATAAGAGATAACAGAAGGTATTAAGCAGCACTTTCTTAAAAAAAAGACCCTCTTTTGAGGGTCTTTTCCACTAAGATGCTAGTCTAAAGAAAACAGGGAGCGAAAAAATTAAAAATTGAGGGCTATCTCAGCACCAGCATAAGGAGCTGCTCGGAAGTGTTCGCGGTGGGAATGTTGGCCATGGCGACTAGCAATGCGCAAGCGACCTCCAAAAGCATAGCCACCATGCAGGTTAGCGGTTAAACTTTCGCAGAGTTTATATTTAAGCGCAAGTTCAGTTCCTGCTGTCGAATATCTCCAGGTCGCTTTCTCATAGGCTCCTTGTTTGCCAGCGCGGTTTCTATCGCTGAAAACTCGACCCGCTAAAGAGAGGATCCAATTTTGATCGATGTTATAATCTAAAGTCATATTAAAAGGAAAAACAGCTGATAAAAACCACTGTTCATCTATTTTCCAATCAAATCCAAGTACAGGTAATATTAAATCTAACTTCATGCCAGTTTCGGCATAAAGACCGACGTGAATGCCTAGATCTTGACAATATTGATAACGTCCCCATAAGAGTAAATCATACGTAGCATAATCGTTAAAATTCCATTTGTCGGCATCGACATCCAAAGTAGCCGATAAGAGCCAACGCCAATCTGAGAGATTACTTGTGAAATAGGTTAAAGAAAGAAAAGCCACATTGTAGTTTTTCTTGTTAAAATAGAAGTTTTGGCTCCAGTCTAACCGCGTATATTCATAACCTAAACCTATTTTTAACCCATCTTTACCCTCTTGACTAGCCCAGACGACAGTTTCTAATTCAGCTAAAGCATGGGCAAAACGGATATGGCCTGGAGTATGATCCTTTAGTTTAGCTTTAAAGATGTAATCGCCTTCACCTTTTAAATTGAAGATCGTTTGATCTTCCTCACTAGCCATTTCAATTGCACTGGCATCTTCTAAATTATAGTCTGCATATAATGCTGTAGAGGATAAAATCAATCCTGATAGTAATAACGGTAACCATTTCTTCACAATTAGTCTCCCTATTTAAAAGTAAGTACGTAATACAGCTTAAAATTTATCTATTAAAGTTGCCAAGTCAAGTTTATATAGCCTAAATGAAGCAAATTTTTATCTTGATGCTTAATTTTTATCCTAACTAAAAAGACAAGTCAATACATTATTTTAATTGAGCTACGATTAGACTTCTTTTAATGCCTTTCCTTTTAATGCCCTCTCATTCTAGCTAACTCCACAAGTTTTGAGGTTTCATCTAAAGTAATCACAAAGGTTAACGTGCGGCCTTCTACCTCCTGTTTGCCAATTTGCAGATGATGGTCAGCATACTGAGCCACTTGTGAAAAATGGGTAATGCAGATGATTTGATGATTTTTACCTATTTGATGGAGTTTTTGACCGATAATATTAGCGGTTTTACCCCCAATATTAGCATCTATCTCATCAAATACAAGGGTTGGGATTTCATCTTTACCTGTCAAAACTGTTTGAATAGCTAAAAGAACGCGTGATAGTTCTCCTCCGCTAGCACACTCTCTCAAAGAAATGCGATTTTCGCCCACATTGGGGATCAGATAAAATTCGATTTTATCACAACCCGAAACAGAAATAGCCTGCGGAAGCAGGTCCACTAGGAATTCAGCTTTTGGCATATTTAAAGTTTGCAATTGCTTAGTCACCTGTTTTTCAAATTTTTTAGCAGCTTTTGTGCGTTGTTGAGTTAAAATTTCGGCTAGATGGCGATTTTTTTCTTTTAAGTCTCCAAGTGTCAGGCGCAAAAGTTCAATAGATTGATCGGCATTTTCTAGTTTAGCTAATAACTGGTGCGTTTGCTTTGTATAGTCTAAAATATCTTGTTCAGTAGGACCATATTTGCGTTTTAGGCGATTGATTAAACTCAAACGTTGATTCATTTTTTCCAATTTTTCTGGATCGCATTCTATATTAGCCTGGTAGCGCGTGAGAGTATAGGTCGTTTCTTGAAGTTCTATCAAAGCATTGTTATAGATTTGATAGGTGTCTGTTAAAGTAGGATCTAATCCAATGAGCTGATCCCAGATTGTTCTTAGTCTAATGAGTAAGACGAGGACACCTTGACGCTCGGTCGTAAGTACGCGGGTGATTTCACTTAGTTTTTGAATTAACTCATCGGCATTAGCCAATAGCTGATACTGGCTAAAGAGTGCCTCCTCTTCGCCCTCTTGGATAGCCGCTGTCTGCAACTCTTCTAATTCAATCTGACAACTTTCGATTTTGCGCACTCGTTCTGTCTCACTTGTGATTAACAGATTTAATTCTTGCTGGAGCAAGCTTTCCTCTTTATAACTGTGGCTATAACTCAGTACGTCTGCTTGTAGATTGCCATAACTATCGAGTAAATTGCGTTGATGATCTAATAACAGCAAGCGTTGATTAGCATGCTGACCTGTAAAGTCAATCAGCTCTTCACTTAAGCGCTTTAATAGAGATAATTGAGCTAGCTGATGATTGATATAAATACGGTTTTTGCCAGTCAGCGAGATTTCACGTCGAATGAGCAGTTCTTCTTGAAAAGAGTCAATCCCCGATTCTTTCAAAATAGCTAAGATGGGACTGTTTAAAGAAATCTCAAATAAAGCTTCCACCGTTGCTTTTTCATAGCCTTTTCGGATGATAGTCGTATCCGCTCTTTCGCCTAAGATGAGACTAAGAGCACTCATGATAGCAGATTTGCCAGATCCTGTTTCACCAGAGATGACATTAAACCCTGAATGAAAGCTTAAACTCATCGTTTCAATTAAAATAATGTTTTGAATGCGTAGCTGTTTAATCATTAAATTTCTTGCGTCATTAGTTTTGCTCAAAAAAAGAAAATTCAACCAAGTCAATATAGTTATGCAAGAGATAGAGGAAAATCACAAGATAAAATTAGGCAGCTTATTCACAATGGGGCAGGCTAGAGTCAAGGATAGAATGGAGGGTTTTAAAATGCATTTTAGCTACCCCTTCTAGACCTGCCTTTCCATATTTTATAAAAAATTCTCTGCCAGCTGCAATTGTGCCAGCTGAAGCGCCTTTGGGCAGTTTAAGGTTGTACTGCTGACTTAACTCCTCTAAACCGATCAGAAAAGCTTCACGGGCCAAAATAGAGGCGGCTGCTACAATGCTATCCTCTTCTGCCCGATGGCGCTGCGTTAAGTCGACCTCTAATTTTTTTCGTTTAAGCGCTGTTAAGACGACCTGTTCATTGGCAAATTGATCGATTGTCACAGTCGTACACTGAGTTTTTGCAACTAACTGCTCAATAGCTGTCGCATGTCCCCAAGCTAATAAACTATTTAAATTTTTAAACTGGAGGTAGAGCTCATTGTATTTTCTAGGATTAATTCTGATCACATGATGAGCAAATTCAGCCCGAATTTTTTTCCCTATTTTTAAAATATGCGCGTCGCTGATCTTTTTTGAATCTTTCACTCCTAAGGTTTTGAGCTTAGGCAATTGATCCACTGTCGCAAAGACACCAGCTACACAAAGGGGACCAAAAAAATCGCCCTTACCCGATTCATCAATGCCGATATGAGCAGATTCAGAGTGTGGCATGAGCTGTTCTTCATAACCATAAGTAAAGGATTTTAGAATTTCTGGCTCTAAATAAAACTCGATGAAAGGCTGTTTTTCTTTACCTTGGACGACGAGCTTACCCGATTGATAAAGGGTACAAGATACTCCTTTCTTTTTAGCCGAAAAGCGCGTGTAAGGAGGTTGACTAATCTCAAAGCCTTGGGCTTGCAAATCAGCTAATAACTGATTGGCAACTTTTGCCTCGATCACAGTTGTAAAAGGAGTAGCAGGATTTTTAAACATCGTTAAAGCAGTATAAAGTTTGATTAGCTTAAGCGCAAGTACTCATTTAGCCATCTTTTTCTAGTGGTGGACTAGAGAAAATAGCTTTGAATAGAAGCTTGCTTAGAATAAAGCATCAGCTTACACTAACAGTAATAATAATGAGGAGCTCCTTAAGCATGATTAAAGAAGAAGCACAAGCCATGGGAGAAATTTTCAAACAGCGTCGTAAAGAGATGAACCTCTCTTTAAAAGAGATTGAAAATGCGACTTCTATTCGCAGCAGCTATCTTCAATCGATTGAAGAGGGCGAGCTCAAGAAGTTAATCTCTCCTATCTATGCGCAAGGCTTTGTGACCCAGTATGCCGCATTTTTAGGATTAGATGGGGAGCAAATTATTAAGAGTTATCCTGAAATTTTTAAGCGCGTAGGCGTACAAGAATTTTCTTATGGCATTGGCACTTTAGAGGTGCGCAGTAACCCAAGTGCTGGCATTAAAGGTTTACCCAATGCCTTATGGATTGGCTTGTTCTTAGTCATTTTGTTGGGAACATGGTTTTTAGCGCGCTCCTTTGATTTGATTTAAACGCTGTTAATGACGCGTTTGGATCACTTGTTGCACGCCTTCTAAGAGCCGTTGGATGCTAATCATCACAAGTAACATAGCCAGCAATCTTTCACAGGCGACTAAGCCATTTTTACTCAGGAGTTTATCCAGTTGTTTAGCGAGTAATAAGACAGTAATAGCAGCTAGCCAAGCTAGGCTAATGGCTGAGAGCATTAACGATTGAGAAGACTCCATGTGGGCATAGAGCATAATGGTAGCTAATAAAGAGGGACCTGCAATTAGAGGGATAGCTAAAGGAAAAATAAAAGATTCTCCAGTAGGCAAGTTAGCGCGCATGCTATTGGGCCCTGGAAATAAAATCTTAATAGCGATCAAAAATAGAATCACGCCAGAGGCTAGCCGTACCGATTCCTCTTTTAACTCTAAAAAATCGAAAATAAATTCTCCAATGTAGTTGAACGTCATCATTACGCCTAAAGCAATTAGCATTTCTCTAACGATGACTTTTTTGATCCGTTCGGCAGACGTATGCTTAGTTAAAGAGAGATAAGCTGACGTATTTCCAATGGGATCCATAATGAGAAAGAGAGTAATGGCAATAGTAGCTAGGCTTAAATCAGTCATGAAGCAACCATTATATTAAATTGATCTAGAAACAAATGAAGACCTGCCACGACCATTTGGACGGCAATCATAGCTAACAGTAAGCCCATTAACTGTTCTAGCGCAAGCATGCCTCTAATACCGAGTAATTTTTGAAGATAGGGCGCTAGGGTTAACACGATAAAGACGCCTATCCAGGCAATTAAAATAGCTAAAGTAATGGTCAGATTATTGCTTTCTAGCTTAGACTTTAACATGATAATCGTCAATAATCCAGGACCTGATAACAAGGGAGTAGCAATGGGCACAATAAAAGGCTCTTGGACGAGATTAGCAATCGCTGGCCGCTCGCCAAAGGAAAAAATCATCTTTAAAGCAACCATAAAAAGCAGAATGCCGCCAGAAAGAGTCACAGCATAATTCTTGACTAATAAAAAAGAGAGAAAAGACTCGCCTAGATACTGAAAAAAGAGGGCAATTAAAAGGGCAAAAAATCCTTCGCGCCATAGAATGCGTTTTTGACGATTAAATTCAAAATCTTTAACTAAAGCTAAAATTGCTGGCGAGTTACCAATTGGATTGGTAATGAGGAACAGAGTGAAAGCAATTGGTAAAAGCGTGTTCATTAGGTTACCTGCTAATCTAACTCATTCTAATCTAACTTATTTAGGAAGGATAGTGTAATTTTTTTCTTATACAACTTAGGTTGTTTTAAACTGTTTTCTTCCAATGTAGCTTGAATCCCAAGATAGATCCCGGTTAAAGCAGCGCTCATCAATCCCAAAGGAGTGGCAAAATAGGCTAAGCTAAGAGAAGCCACGATAGCTGCTGTTTTTAAATAGGGATACGTGTGATCCACATCATACATTTTACTGCGCAGAGGGAAGGCTAACACGTGATGCAGTCTGATGATCACTTGGGTTACAACTAAGGTACTCGCCATCGTCAGTAGAGAGAGAGACAAAGAAGGAATGATCAACTGTGCCAGTAAAGCCGTGCTTACAAGAGCTGCAATAGTAGGCGCGCTATGAATCAGAGTTAGTTTGCTTATTTCTAAAACAGGTAGTAAATGGTTATGAAAAATAGAAGAAGAAACAGTCATAATACTATACTTATTAATTATTTTAATTTAAGATAAATTTTAATTGATATTAAAAAATAAATTAAAAAAGAGCAAGTTAAAACAGATCTCTTTGTCAATAATAAGAGTCAGAGATGACCGAAGATTTTCATGATAAAACAGAAGAACCCACGCCTAAAAAACTAGCAGATGCCAAAAAAAAAGGCTTTGTTGCTAAATCAAATGATCTAACTATTGCTCTCATGTTGTTAGGTTCCATGGCCCTCTTTTTCTTTTTTTCTTCTTTTATGTTTGGAGGTTTAGAGCAACTGACGATTGCCATTTTAAAAGGCATTAATACGCCCTTTGATGAAATTGAGTTGATCTCTCTGTATCTCAATCAAGGCCTCTATACGCTACTGGTTACTTTTTCGCCGCTCATTTTTATCACAGTAGCCATGGCCCTGAGTTTTAATATTTTTCAGACGGGTTTTGTTTTTAGTTTTTACCCCTTAAAACCTAAATGGAGTAAATTAAATTTTTTCTATTTAAAAAATTACGAAAAGAATTTTGCTCTACCAGCTGTGATGCGCATGCTCCTCGGCTTATTGCGTTTAAATCTAGTTTTAGTTTTATCCTGGACAGTAGTAAGTAGCGATATTCTCTATTTCTTTAATTTAGGTAGAGGCACGCCGGCTGACATCATTGCTTTTGCCTATCGCAAAATGTTAATTGTCGGGACCTCTTATTCCCTGGCTTACATTGGAGTAGCGGGCTTAGATTACATGTACCAAAAATGGAGTTTTTTACGCGAGATGCGCATGTCTCGCCGAGAGATTAAAGATGAAATGAAGCAAATGGAGGGCGATCAAACAGTCAAAAATAAGATTCGCGGCATGATGCAGACCCTTTCACAAGACAATTTAGAGCAGGAAATACCGCTAGCTGATGTGATCATCACCGATTGCGATAAGTATACAGTTGCTATTGCCTATGATGCTACGCGCATGCAAGCCCCTCTTTGCCTGTGTAAAGAGAGTGGCTATAAAGGCGCTAAAATGGTCAAAATAGCCCGTCAACACCATCTGCTCATCATTGAAAATAGCCTGTTAGCTAAGGCCATTAGTCGTTCGATCGAAAAGGGCAGTTACATTACGCCGCTCTTTTATCATGCCATCGCTGAAATCTTAATGAAACTTAAGTAGGATAAAATAATTGATAAAGAGTACTAGTTGCATAAGTTGCTTCAGTGGCCTCTGTCACTACATGCGTCTCAAAATAGCGTTGAATCTCTTTATCTTGATCCTCTTCTATTATTTCCTTTAATAAACTGAGTTCCTCTTTGCTATGAAAGTTCATCTGTTTATTGAATAGTTTAATTTTAATGAGCTTTTTTAATAAACCGCGATACTCCTGTCCTATCCAAGGATTTTTATTCTCGTCCATATGAGAAGTTAGCAGCCAGCAGCCTTTGAGAGGTCGCACATCAAACACAGCCACTTTGATTTCATCGCGGCTAGATCTTTTATTTTTTATATCCTTTTTTTGAGCTTTAAAGTCTTGTATACATCTTAGAACAGAATCTTCATAATCTTTGATATCTAGTAAGACTAGTTTCCACTCTTGACGTTTATTTTGCATGACTAACACTTGCGCAACTGGCAAACGATGTGGATCTAATAAGCGCTTTGCAAAAAGAGTTTTTGGTTGACTAATATTGACTAAATTAAAATTAGAGGTGCATTGGATCTGTTTATCGAGAAAGGGGATGGCTCTACTAAGAGGAGGCTGCTTGGAAAAAATTTCATGTTCCCATAAGGTGTCTAATCCATTTGCCTCCCATATTTCTCTAATTCCTTCAAAAGTAGAAGGGGCTGGCACTTGTTGGAGTTGCAGTTTCATCTGCTGTTGCTGTTGGCGCTCTGTTTGAACTTGCAATTCTTTAGCTCCTTGTGGTAAATTCTCCGTTTGCACGGGTAGTTTTTCTTTAGCTAACAACAGATGTTTTTCTAAGCGCTCAATGGCTAGCCTTAACTCTTTTCTATACTGTTCCTCGTCTGAATTTAATTTTAAGTTAGCTTCTAAAGTGCTGTATTCGGTGAGTAGCTGCTGGCGCAAGCGCTCTAATACGGCATGGGTCTCATCTAATGAGTTGATCTGGGCTAAAGAGGTGTAATCATTAGCAATCGTCTTAAATAAAAAAGGGCGGTAGTGCTGGATTAACTGTTGTTGAGTGGTCACATCTCCCTTCTCGCAAGCTGCTATCAATTGATTAAACAGAGAGTGAGGAACCGTGCTGATTAAACGCTGTCTCTCAGCGCGCAAATTGTCTTCCGCTTCGCGCTCAGCCTGATTTTTGATGCAAAACAGGATAATGTCCTGAATGGTCAGTGCATCCTCATTAGTTGGCACAAAATTAGCAGGCCGTGCCGCTCTAATTAAAGTTGCTACTTCAGTGGAAATGAAAAAATCCACTTTTTGGCTTTGATCAATTTTGCGCATGCGCCATAAAGCTTGAAATAGGTCTTTGAGATACATCCTTTCGCTAATCGTCAAGGCTGCTCGTGCTTGCGTAGCATGCGGAATATCGGTGCCAATCGCATGCGCTTGATCAAAGTAGGTTAGGCGCTCCTCCATTTTGATGTCGGGGCGGTTTTCCAACAGATAAGAGGCTCCCTGATCTAAGGGTTGAATCCTCTTTTCATTGTTTGTATTGATATAAACAATCGCTCTTTTTTTACTCTTATTTGCTTGAGCTAAGCCTTCCACCACGGCCTCAGGTTCTAAGCCTTTTAAGTAGTAACCGGCATCGATCAATGCATCGTAAGTCTCGACAAAGTCGGGACAATAGGTCATTAAGGACTCTAAGGGATGCTCAGCTGCTAACTTAAAGGTATGGATCGTTAAAGCTTGACGCTTAAACAGCTCCATTAAAAGATGAATCGTTTTACCCTCGGTCCCTTCTGTTTGGACTCCATTGGTGTGGATTGCCTGATGATAAGTATCGATATTCCAAGGCGTACCGGTAAAACCGCTAAAACTCTTGAATAGAGTGACTAAATCATGGGCATTGGAGCTAATCTGTTGAGTGGCTACTTGCAAAGAGGGGAAGACCCAGGTGCTCAGAAACTGCAATTTTTGCGCTTCTTGAGTATTAATCTCTTGGTAGAGAGCCTGAAAGTAGACAGGGTCGCGACTCACTTGCAGGAGATCAAAGCTTGGAAAGTCTTGCTTAAAAGCGCGATAAGTGGCCATCTCTTCGTAGTTACCCATCTTATCGGTCAAAGCTAATGTTTGATGCATTTCGTGACTAATTTGATTGAGGAGGGTATTCACCCAAGTGTGCACTTGGGCTTGACTTAAACCTTGTTGCAGGTAATCTTGGATAAAGTAGCAGATTCTTTCAAACTCTTCGCCAAATTCAGCTTCGCTAGGCGTGTTATTGGCTTTATAGGGGATGGTCTGGGTGCCTTCAGCAGCTCTGCCATAGTGCACATTGCCAGCATGCGAGAGCGTCGTAGGTAGAGTTTGACTTAAATAGTGGCGTAGGAGGGCGATATCTTGATAAAGGGCCAGATTTTGCTGCTCTAATTTTTCCATAAAAGAGGGCAGAGTAGAGGGAGTTAGTTCCTCTTTTAAAAGCTGCGTACTGAGAAGATAATCGCTAAACTCTGGTAAAGAAACATGAACTTCCTCTAATTGGGTTTTCCAATCGGCATAAAAACTAGTAGCTAATTTCTTTTGTAACTGCGCTATTTGTTTAGGTGCTAAGGCATGCTGTTCATTGCGTCGCACAGCTTTGCCATATTTCTTGAGCGCAGGATCCGTTAATATTTTTTTATAGAGGCACAGGCCGAGTTGCCATTTATTGGTTTCTAGCACCTGTGCCTCACCTAAGGCGTAGTTGAGTTCTTGGCGGATAGAGAGGATGCCATCGACCTCATCGGCAATCACAGCCCCTCGCGTGGCAAATAAGTGGAGGATCCGGCCCATGATCTTTAAATTAGCTTGTAAACTGGCTAACTTTTCTCCTTCGGCTCTTTCTAACTCTTGATACAACTCTAGAAATTTATTGCGAAAGCTCAACATACAATTCTTAGTCGTAATGAGGGCATCTTGATTTTTAATCGCTTGAATTAGCATGCTCTCTTGTTTGAGCAGCCACTCTTGATTGAGAGGAAAATGGCGATCAAATTCAAATTTAAAGATCGCTTGACCAAACAGCGCGCGTGAATTTTTATCGAGGTCCGTCGCTACAATTTGATAGAGCCATTCGGGTAAAATGCCGATTGCCAATTGCTGGCCATCGGCTAATTTGTGCAAAAGTAGAGGCAGAATGATCGAGGATTTACCCTCGCCCATGCCCAGCTGTTTCACTTGAGTGGGGTCTTTTAACATGATCGCTAGGGTCTCAAGTTGGCTTTTTCTTAAGATAAAACCCGTGAGATATTCAATGATTAGAAAGAGTTTAGCATCGGGATGGTTGTCTAGATCAAAAAAGCGCATAGGAGGTAGTAGGCGATAGAGTTGAGCTAACTCCTCTTGAGAAGGTACAACGGGTAAGTGCCGTACCGCTTCTAAAGCCTGCGTTAAGGTGCGCTCTTGAATGGTGGTGACTAAGGCTGTTTGCAAACAGGACTCTATTTTTTCAAGCCACTCTGTTTCTTCTAGTTGATCTTTAAACTTTAAACCAAAAATAAGCGGCGCTTGCGCTAACTGCCCTTCAGCATAGAGCCCAATGAGTCGTTTGGGCATAAACGATTGACGCTCAGCTAAATAGGAAGAGAAAGGCCGATGTCGATTAAGGAGATCGAGTACAGCAGCTTCTGCTTGGACTTTGCACTTGGTCATACTCTGCAGATCTAAACTAATTCTTTCATCTAGCGCCTGAATGGGACCTTTCAAACTAATTTCTGGTGGCTGTTCTTGCTCAAGATAAGCTAGCGCATCTGCTTGATAGTTTTGAGTCAAGCGCTGCACATGAGGAGCCGTCGTTTCCTGTTGATAAGGCTTAAAGAAAGTTGTCAGTTCAGCTAAGCTCTTCTTTCTCTCTTTAGCCGACGAATGGGTTGCTGTCACGTCAAAAAAGAGTGCACGATCCAATGCAAAAACAGGAGTAGCTGCAAAAGAATCTTGCACTTCCTCATTTTCTTGTTCTTTGATAGCAGGAACAGAGGACAAGGGTTTTAAGTAAGGGATTGAATCTTTACTTTGATCCATGAAAGTTTCTAAAAATTTTGAATGCGTGTCAGCTTGGATCTCGTGATCTATCTCGGAATCTACATCAGAGGAACTTTCTAAAGAGTTAGCCTCTTCAAGAAACTTTTGCATTGAATTTTGAGATTTTTGAATAGAATTTTGGATAAGCTCCGGTTGATCGTTAGCTAAATTAGAGGGTGTCAGCTCCGTCACTTGATCAGCTAATTTTTTAAGATTTTCAAGAAATTTTTCCAATTTCTTAACTTCAGGATGCTGAGAGTTAGCTACACTTAAACGCCTAACAGTAAAGTAGGATAAATTAAGCTGAGGAAAAGAAAATTTTTTTCCCTCTTCCTGTTGAAAGTGTTCTTTTTTTAAAATAACAGCGCGCAGCAAATACTGGATATTTTGAGCTGCTGGATCAACAGGCGCAGCTAAGGTAATCAACTGCTTATACTGCTGAAATTCTTTAGAGATAGGATCTAAAGAGCAAATTTTTTGATAGAGATCTTGAAAATAGGTTAAGAAGAGCAGATCAGAGCGCAAATAAAAGTGATCAAAAGGCACTTTTTTCTGTTGCATTTGGATGAAAACAGCCTGTGCTAAAATCGTGGCTGCTAGCGGCACGAAAGCCTTTTTAGGATGGATCCAGGGCTGAGGTAGAGTATGCTTAGTTTTTTTAGTACTCTCCGTCAAAGAATTAGCTACAGAAGACAAACATCTACTTTTCTCTACAGCGCTTAGTTTTAGAGGAGAGGGTAACTCCTGTTCTTGTTGCTGATAGGCATGCACTAAATCTTGCATCATTTGCTCATGAGCTAGCCCTTCTTGGGTAGTTGAACCAGCTAATTGATCATTCTCTCGACAAGCTTTTAACGCTAAGTGCACGCGCAATTTAAAGGCTTGTCCTTCTGCTGTTTGATCGGGCCATTCAATCAGCCACTGATAGAGGGCTTGATGCGAAGGAGAAAGGGTTAAAGAAGTTTGACTAGCTTGTAGATACTCGAGTGCTTTTTCATAGCGTTTATGGGTCAAGAAAAGATAGGCTAAATACAGGCTGCCCTCTTGATTGGGTGCTTCGAGGCGCTGCGTATGCGGATTAATCTTAAATTCTAACACGCGTTGCGTCTCCCAAGAATCAGGCTGATGCTCGAGCCAAACTTGATCGCTCCAACCGCCTTGATAGGAATCAAGAGCCTTTTCTTTAGCTAACTCGGATGGTAAAGGCGTCGTTTTGAAAGGTTGAAAAGGAATCAGGAGACTTTCAAGTCCCGTTTTGGGGTGTTTCAACAGATGAAACTGCTCAAAAGGATGGGGCAGTAACTCCCTATCTAAGCCTTCTTTACTCGGCAGGGATTTCTCGATGAGAGGACCCGACTCAAATGTGAGCACAGCCCCTGCTCGATTGGTGATCACACACTCTTGCCCTATTTGATGGATTGCATAGACTAAAGTTTCGCCATTGGCTTGCTTTAAGCGCGAAAACTCGATCTCTTTAATTTCTGTGCCCAAAGTTCCAACTTTAGCCCAGACTTTAATATGGCGTGGATCTTCAATCTGCGTGAAATCTCCTAGCTGAGGCTGTTTTTGCCAAGGATTGACCAGTTGTAAATCATCTTTAAATCTTTTGACTCTGTCAATCTGCCATTGACCTTTAAAGGTGTGCAAATGGATCGCATAGAGATGAGTCTGATTAGTTTCATCTTTGACAATTAACTGGCTAGGATCTTTTAAGCAGCGCCAAGTGCAGTGGTGCGTCAATAAATTGCCTATCTCATGAGGAAAAGGACAAGTCGACTTAATAGCTGGATCAAAAGGCACGTATTCATACCAATTCTTCTGAGCTAATAAGCCAGGCTTTGGACTCGCATAAAATTTTGTTTGAATGCTCAGCGGTTTCTCTTTCTGCTGAATGAAACGCACATCGGGTAGATTTTCAAAGGTGTAAATGACCATCTCTTGGGCTGTTTTAGGATCTATTTTTAATTGCAAGTAAACTTGCCCAAAAGAGAAGGCTTTGGTTTTTGGATGTTGAAATAGTCTAATGACTGTTTCATCCTCTAAAATAGAAGGAGGTAACAACGTTTTAGCTTGGTCATTTTCTAAAACGAGCCCTTTATCAAAATGAAAGACACTCTTTCCTAATTTTAGATAGGGAAATTGGCCGGTCAGCGTTCCAGTTTGATGGGGTAGATCTAAAACTTCTGCAATGCCTGCCATAAGCAGTTGACTAGCGGCTTGATTGGCCGGTAAAATAGCTTGTAAATGAGGACGTAAGCGCAGCAGCAGTTGCTCGAATTGTCTTTCGGCATCGAGATTAGTGGGTTGTCCACTAGCTAAACTTTTAACCAGGAAATAGCCTTTTAAGATATCTCCTAAAATTTTGATTTTTTCATCCGTTAACTGATCAAAATTTAGATGATCCTGGTCCATTTGGGTCGAGAAATAAAGGGCTTGTTCAAAGTAAATGTCTCTTTTTTGTAAGGCAGTTGTGCAAATGTTGAGCAACGAAGCATAGCGCGGAGGAGAGTTAAACTTAGCTAAGATGTTCTTTTTAGTTTCGTCTGCTATGTCGGCTAATTGCACGTAATCCTTTAGATTTTCGCGCAAGGAAATTAAAAATAAAGCTCTTGGGATGTTGCTCGTACCGATAGCCAAATCGATGTTATCCTCTATAAAACTTAAAACTTGCGTAGCAAAGTCAGGCTGATTGTTCAATTTAGTCAAGAGGGTGGTATCCTGTTTAGGAGACTTAGCTGTTTTTTGACCAAAGATGTTCAGCTCAAATAAACGTTGATTGGAAGAGTGATCGAATAATTCCGGGTGCGCTGCAAAAGTAGCTAAAGTTTGTTCTAACCGGGAACCCTTACTTTGCATACAGGCCAACAGTTTTTGCTCTGGCGAAAGATGCTTAGCTGCATTAATTTCTTGTTGCAGCTTTGTAACAGCAGAATATCCCCGATAATCATTCAATTTAAATTTTACCAAATCGATTTGACTTAGTACAGTGGGTTTTTCTATGTAGCGACCCTGACGTCTATAGGAGTAATAGCCTAAATCAGCCTGATGATAAAAATAGACATTTGAATTTTTTAGATGAAAGCAAGTCGAGCTCCCAAAATTAAAATTCTGTTTACTAAAATTAAATTGAATGTGTTGCCTTTGGCCATGCTTAAGAGTAGGAGGATGCGTGCGCAGATAGGCTTGTATTTGCTGTTTACTAGATGAAATAGTTCTTGTGCGAATGAGATTTGTCAAATTTAATTGATCCAAACAATTTTCTCTAATAGCTACTTGCAGACTGAGATACATTTTTTTTTGCTGAATGACCTCTTTAGGCAAGATAAAAGAGTGACTAGCTTCATATTCAATCTCCTTACTATAAAGCTGAGTTGCTTTTAGATGGGAATCTAGAGGATGGGAAGGGTGTTTTGAAAGGTAACATTTTTTGAAGTAATTAACAGAGTCTGTACTAACACAGACAGAATCAGCAATATCGATGAAAATGCGAGAATCTTTGGTAGCCTCCCAATAGGTTAGAATATGACGCAATTTAGCATGTTGGTAGGCAGGAATAGCCCGAAAATAAGCATCCGATTGCAATAATTTAGCTAGTCCAGAATGGTCTATACAAACTAGTTTCTCTAGCTGCACTTTTTCTTGCTGCTTTTTCTTTGGCCCCTTTTTTTCTTGAACAGAGTAGTATAAGTCATTTTTCTCAAAACGATTCTTTAAAACCATTAACTTGTCAGCGATGACTAGGAGTGTTGCATGGCTCAACGTTTTTTCAGACGTGATGGGAGTAGTTTGCAAGAGTTGAGCATCTAACAAAAATTGACTGAGTTCGACTACATTGTCATTCCATTGATCTAGTACTGTCATCTCTTGAGTAGCCGTGCATAAATCTAAGAGACCTTCCCAAAAATCTCCTCCAGTTTCTCCCTCTTTAATAGCTTTTGGTATGGGCAGCTGCCTGATGAGATTCAATGTGAAGGTTTCTAACATGGCATACTCTTTATCTCTATAAAGAGCTTTAGCGACTTGAATTTGTTGATTAAATAGGTGCGTGGCCTGTTTAAACGCAGCTAGATCTATTTTTTTATCTTGGGATCGCAGGGTAGGAATGTTCAGATCGACAAAAGCAGGAGCTTGCGCAACAGATGGACTAGAGGAGGAGGAAAAATTTGTCGAGTTCTGCGCATAATTGAGAGGAGGTAGCGAAATTTTTTCATTAAATTTAGCTAAATGGATGACGGGAAAGCTCTTGTTAATTTCCTGAAGATCTAAGCGTTGAATCAGAGAGAGCAGATCGTTTAAATCTTGGATGATCGTCTCAAATTTCTGTTCATCAAAGGCTAAATTTGTTTGATGTTTCTCTAATTCATAGATGAGCTTGCGCGCTGAAGCATAAGTCAATTGCCTCAACTGTTTGCTTTTGAAAAGAGCTTGACTGTCTTTGTTAATGAAATCAAAAAAAGAGGAGAGTTCGAGTTCAATTTTTGCTTGCTTATAACTTTTAGGCTGACGAACTTTTAAATACGTGAGGAGAGTTTTAGTCGTTTGAGAACGCTCATTAATAAAAGTAGCTGCATTTAAAGAGGGTTGAGGAGATTGGCCATAGAGAGTCGTCATCACAGTCAAACAGGTCAGCGTCGTTTCTTTTTGGTCAGCTTTATTTTGAGTAACCTTTTTTTTAAAGTGCTTCATTAGCTTAAGTAAGTTACTTTGCTGCTTGGCATCCGCTGTGTAAATTTGGGGCAATTGGATAGTCACGAGCGGCGCTAAACTGCTGATTAATTGTGTTTGAGTGACTTGAGTAAATTCCAAGACAGGATTGTAGTGGACTTTATTTTTTTCTCGACGAGGCCAATAGGGTTTAAGATCGGCATCTAAGCATACAACGCGTACTGTAAAGTCATCATCGGCTGTTTTTTCTATCTCATAGAAAGCTTCGACAAACTGATTTGGCTCTTTTTGGTAGCCACCAGGTACTAATAGTTTTTGATGTTTCTCCAATTTTGCTAGTTGAGTTGTCATATCGCCAATTAAAGAGGTCAACTGTTTAGATTGGGGATTTAATTTAGGTAAAGTTTTTAAGTGTTCAAGCTGTTTAGCCCATTTTGAAGCTATGATCAAATTTTGATAAAGTTTCTGTTCCTCTTGGTTTAAATTCTCTTCATTCTTCTCTAAATAGCTTTTTACATAATCCACTATAACAGAAGAGGGACAAGTAGCTGAATCAGGTAAACCTCTCACTAATTGAGCTAGAATTTGAGGATTAATAGATTCAGGTGGTTTTATTTTTAAAAAAGAGAACAAATTGACAATGCGACTCATTAATGTCTTAAAAAAGCCAAAAAAGCCGCCCATAGCTGGACTTTGACATTGAGCATAGAGAATGAGCTCTTTTTGCAGCTGCTCGCGCTTTAGTAAAGTCATTTTCTTAGAGGTTAAACCTGCATGAGGTAAAGAGTTAGCTGAGTGCAGCTTAGCAGATACTGAAGAGGTCATGCTAGAAGGTTCAGTAGCAAGAGTAACAGAAGGGGGATCGACGGGCAAATTATTATTATTTATAGTATTAAAATTAGCATTCATGTATCTATCTTTGGTTTGTTAATCCTATTATAATTAAAACATTTAATTTATTATAATTCAAATTAATTTTAGTTAAAGATAAGTTAATATAAGCCTATTGACTAAAATAAAGCTAATTAGTAAAATAATTGATATTAATATTTATTTTAATTGGTTTTATCTATACTAGTTTGTATGCACTATTTTCGTTCTATCAAAACTAAGGAGTGGGTAAGGGGGAAAATAGACAAAAAAAATTTAAAAAATTGGCTTCTTAGTAACCAGGGAATATTTTATAAAAATTCTATCCATGGCTTAAATTAAACAATTTAAAAAAAGCTTTCCGATAGTAACAAGATTTGGTTATCAAAAATTTAACTAGAAAATGAATAAAAATAAGCTCTCTGAAGTAGGTTAGAAGAGACTTAGTCTTGCTTACAATCTTGCCTATCTTGTCATTCAATTTATCAAATAATTAAAATTTGCAAAAAAATAATGGACTTTTTGATACTTAGCTGTTATATAATCTGAATTATATAAAGATTTATTGAAAAAAAATTTAAGGACAAAAAAGATGGTTAAAATTAAAGAAAAAAAAAGCATGAGAAAGAATGAAAAAACCTACTTACATTTAGCTATAAAAGATAACACTAAAAGTAAAGATGAAACGAGCACGATAGCCCAAACGATCCCTTTTTGGTTAGAAACATTAAAAGAAAACACTAAGCGCAACTATAAAGCTGGCATGAACGGCTTAGTTAAAAGGGAATTCATTAGCTTAGGCATGACTATCAAAGACTTTAATTTAGTCGATCACACTTATACACTCGACCAAATTAAGCAAGTAGAAGAGTGGTCAGAATGCAGTAAACAAGCTAGAGTGGCTTGTTACATCTCCTTTACCAGCTTTTTAAATGAGCGCTTTGAGTGTTTTTTGAGAAGAGCGATCCCCAATAGGCAAGCTGATAATAAAACCTTTTTTCGGGTTCATAAAAAAATAAAAACACAGGCTATGTCAAAAACACAGTGGATGCTCTTTTTACACCATCTAGAAATGATCAACCCGCGCGATTGCTTAATGGCTAAGATTTTATTACAAGGTGGCAAGAGAGTGAGTGAAATTTTAGCCCTTAATACAAGTCAAATTGACTGGCAAAAAAATGAAATTACCTTTAGCCAAGCTAAAATGCACTCGATTGCCATGGAAACAATTATTACTTATCCCGATGTGATCATGGATAGACTAAAGAACTATCTGGAAGGCAGAGAAGGGATTGTTTTTATCACGGATATGGGTAAACCGATCTTGCGTCAACAGCTAGCTGATACATTCTGCAAAGCTGGCCAATTAGCCGAAATTCCCTTTAAAATTACGCCTCAAGTCCTAAGGGCGTCTGCCATTACCTATTTTAAAGAACAGGGTTTTACAGATAGTGATATCATGAAAGTTACAGGTCACACCAGTGCTGAAATGATTTATACTTATGACAAGAGTTTAAAAGCTAATAATGCTAGCAAAAAAATATCCTTAATCAGCTAAACCTAATTAAAGATGAAAGCTTTTATCAAAGCATAACTATGTATTTTTAGGTTTTTGACTCCTAGGTAGGAACTATACCAGGTCGCTACAATGTTAGGGCCTGACTCGGCAATTAGTTTTTCTTTGATAAAGTAAAAAATAGTCAAATTGTCTGTTAAATCATGAGAGATAGTGAGGGGTATAGTGATCTCTTGTTGCAGGTAGCGAAAAAAAGTGAAAGCTTCTTTAAAAGCTTTCACTGAGTCAAATACTATTTTTATTCGATCGTGGCTTGCCTGAAACTCAAGAGGTAAGTCATTTAGTTCTAGTGCTAAAGAACCCGTGACTGAGAGGTTTTTATTCTTCATTTGTATGATTTTTATGCTTTTCTGCTTTATGCTTGCCTGCCGACTCCTCGTCATCTGCCGTACGAATACTAATGGAACCTGTCATTCTCCAACGAAATTGATGCTCTTCATCAATATCGCCAGCTTTGCTAGGTACAAATAAGTCAAAATTTTCAAAACTTATTTGGGTTCCTTTTCCTGTCAATTTATCATAGATACCTGCAAATAAATCTGGCCAGGTAGCTTCAGAAGATTTAGTCTTTTCAGCAGCTTTTGATTGATTATTAGCCATATATCCTCTTTGGTAAAAGATTTTTCTAATCTGTCGTTTATCTCATCTTTCTTCTACCACTTTTTTACTTTCTAAGTCTTGTAAAATCTTTTATTTTTTTTAAAGCTTTTCTTCATTAATTTATAAGGCTTCGAGGAGTTTTCTAACCTTTTTAACATTTTCTATATCCTTTTCAAGATATTCTGAGAGACTTTTTCTTTTTTTTGAGGCACAATCTCTCATTTGCTGTAGCTCCTCTTTTTCTTGTCTTTTCTGATACTTGGCTATTTTATTAAAAGCTACGGTGATTTTAGTCTGTTGATACAGCTCTTTTTGTTTTTTAGTAAAACGACTAAATAAATAAGCTTCTATACATGTATAAGCACACGTACCATAATTTTGACGATTGTACCATTTTCCATCGGATAAATTTAACTCAACTTGGCTATGTTCCACCCCAAGCGTATTGAGAATAGAATAAAAAGCATCCATTGAGCCATTGAAACTAACGGAATTGTCAATAATTTTACTGATCAAAGGATAAGTAAAATGCGTCAACTTGAGATTAGAGAGGTTATAAGGTTTGATTTTTTTACTGTTTTTATCTATTTCATGATTTTTTATCCCTCTTCCCGTATTGAATATCTCTATGCGGTATCTCTTTTTTTGTTTCTTTGTTTGATAACAGACGATGTTAAATAGGACGTCATGCCTCTTAGTTCCCGTAGAAAAAAAGAAATTTTCACCTACTTTTAAATTCGAAATCGTTGTGAGTATGCCCCATGAAATCTCATTTAGCAAAGCTTCATATGGTATTTCTAGTTCTCTTAGTTGATTAATACCCCTATTCAATAGGTTAAGTTTATAATCCTGATAAACTTTTAAATTGCGGTTATTTTTTTCTGGCAGATCTTCCTGTTCAAAAGGAGGTTCAGCACCTGCCAAATAGGCGTAGTAGCTCTCTGTTTTTATCTCTTTTTTATTCGTCATTTCATCTAATCGAACTATTTTACTTGCAATGACTAAAGCTAGTTCTATATTGCTTTCTATACTATCATAATGAGGGTAATTAGCTTTTGATAATGGCTTCCATATCTCTAAAATTCCTAGCCAACTACTGATAGAATTATTACCTTTTAAATCAGATACATCTAAATTGATCCCTTTGGGGATATTAGTTGATAGCTGATTGAAAATATTTTTTACAACTTGATTGTGAATCTTATGACAACTAAGATCTTGATATTTTTGATCGATTTTGTCCAAGATACAACCTTTATAATCGACAGGTAGTTTAGTTTGATTAATTAAATTATATTTTGTGTCTATAATTAGTTTATCAATTACGCTACAAATAGTAATAATTTTATTTTTTAAAGAGGGTAAATTTTTTTCTAAATCAATCAAACTATGATAGATTTTATTCAGTTCTATAATCTTTCTAGCATAGCGGTTATTTAATATATTATCGCAAGTGATACTATGTTGAGTTAAATTAATAATTTTGCATAGTTCAGGAATAAACTTGTTAAGTTTATCACATTTAATCTCCTGTATGCATCTATTTTCTAAAATAAATCTAAGATGATTATTAGTGTGTTCTAAATTATTCAATTGACACCTACCATTTTAATTTAAATAAAATGATAAATGAATAATATTAATTTATTATTAAATTAATATTATTTTTTTATAACTATAGAAAGACCATTAGTTAGATTATTCTTTAATTCATAACTAGTTAGTTCCTTAAAACCTAAAGGAATGACAATTGTACCTTCCGCCACTTGCCTATCTAATTTGACTACAGTTTTGACAGAGTGATGGTGATAGCTAAGGGTCACTGAATCCCCATTTTGAAGGGCACGTTTAGTCGCTTCAAACGGATGGATACGGACGCAAGGTTTTGGAGTCAATTGCCTGAGATGGGGATTGTGTTGCATTCTTACTCCTTCATCAAAAAGAGCATAGGTAAAAGTAGCAGATAAAGCCTCGGCTTCTAGTGACTCTTCATCGATTGCCTTCTGGCTTACTAGCTCTTCCTGTACTGAATTTTCAATCAACGCAGCTAGTTTCTTTGTAGAAATAACGTGATTTTTATCCGCTATCAACTGAGCAAAACCTTGATCTAGTTTGAGATTAATGCCGATTCTTTGAGCTAGTTGGGCAAAGATCTCACCATCGCTATAAATAGAAGGGGGCAGCTCTTTACCCGGATTCAGTTGTTGTAAACGCCCCTCTATATTGAGAAAGGTGCCGCTTTTTTCGACAAAAGATAAAGCAGGTAGAACGACATCGGCTTGCGCTGCTGTTTTTGTTAAGAAAAGATCTTGTACCACTAAGAACTTTAAGGCAATGCGGGCCCCTTGCCAAAAAGAGGTGGGGTATTTGCTAGCTGGATCAGCGCCGACTACATACAGTAGATCCCAGCCTTGTTGTGCTTGTTCTAATAACTCTAAACAATTGAGACCTGCTTCAGGTAATTTTTTGTAGCCTGGGCCATAAGCTGGATGCATCCCAGCTAAGCTTGCTCCTTTGCTATTTCCTCGACCCTCTAATAGATTCAAAGCAAAAGGGAAGCTCTCAGCTTGGACCTGTTTTAAATAGGAGATAGTAGACAAACGCTGAGGCGAGTCTAGGTACTGCTTACCTACAAATAAAGCAGTACCGGAAGATAACTGACAGCTTTCCTTTAATTGCGTTAACAAAAGCTTAAGAGTGACTAGTTCTTTGCCAGGCGCATGGAGCCACGTTTGACTAAAATACTGCGCATTTTCTGGAGCAAAGTGCCCAGCATAGAAAATCTTAGCCCCTTGATTGACCGCTTGTTTTATACGCAACCAGAGTACGGGGAATTCTTCTGTTAGATCGATGCCACATAGGATAATAGAGGAGAGATGTTCACAAGCTTCAAGTGAGGTTTCCATCTGAGTCATAATAGAATCATCTGTGCTACTAGTAGGCAAGATACACATGCCTATGCGGTGATCTAAATGGGGAGTTTTAAGCCCTTCGCGCATGAGCTGTTGAAAAAAATAATTTTCCTCGATCGTCAAAGGATTACCGCCAAAAGCACCTAGCTTACCGGTGGCTTTTGCTTCTAACATTTTTTTGGCAATCAGATCGAGTGCTTCTTCCCAACTGGCTGGTTGTAAATGTCCATCACGTCTAATGAGAGGAGTTGTCAGCCGATCGGCATGTTCAGTGAATTCATAGCCAAACCATCCTTTATCACAGAGCCAAATATCATTAACCTTAAGATTTTCAGCAGAACGCGTGCGC
This sequence comes from Parachlamydiaceae bacterium, assembly GCA_965200675.1. Taxonomy (GTDB): domain Bacteria; phylum Chlamydiota; class Chlamydiia; order Chlamydiales; family Parachlamydiaceae; genus CBDAUP01. The sequence goes on from CBDAUP010000002.1 coordinate 1,611,765, forward strand.
ATGATCTCTCCATCGCGCGAATCGAGTTTTAAACTGCACCCTACCGGGCATAGGGTACAAGTACTTGGAATGGATACATTATCCCAAGGTCTTGCCCGAAAGCGATAAACGCTACTCGTTAAAGCCCCCACTGGACAAATCATGATGGTATTACCGATGAACTTAGAACGTGCAGCGCCGCCATCGGGCGTTCCTACCTCTGTTCTATAACCCCGATCGATAAATTCTAGAGCATGATCGCCAGCTATCTCATCGCCAAAACGGGTGCAGCGCGCACAGGTGATACACCTTTCGCGATCCAGTTTTAACACAGGTCCTAAAGAGATCGCTTTTTTAAACTGTCTTTTCTCCTCAAAAAAGCGACTCATGCCAGGGCCATGTTTGACTGTTTGATCTTGGAGAGGACACTCGCCGCCGCGATCGCAAATGGGGCAATCGAGGGGATGATTAATTAATAATAGCTCTAAAATGCTCTCGCGCCCCTCTAAAGCTAGCTGACTTTGGGTTTTGATGATCATCCCTTCGGCTACTTCTAATGTACAGGATGTTTGCAATTTAGCCACCTGAGCCACTTCGACAAGACACATGCGACAGGCGCCAAAGGGCGGCATGCGATCGTGGTAGCAAAAAATAGGAATGTCTATTTTTAACTGAGTAGCAGCCTGATAAACAGTCGTCCCTTTAGGAACTTGAATAGAGTGGCCATCAATTGTGAGCTGAATCATGGCTTGCGCTGTGGAGTTAGTAGTGGTACCTAAATTCATGAGGGATCCTCCTTCAAGCTATAAAATCCTAGCATTTAGATCGCAGCATTAATTGGAAATTAAAATTTTCATTATTTAAGATAGGGATAGGCTATCTTCATCGGCGGTACCTGCTTAGCCGCAGGATTGCGTCGAATGTAAGCTTCAAATTCTGAGGTAAAGGCTTTCATCGCACTAACGATAGGAGGCGCAGCCCCAGCTGCTAAAGGACAAAAAGAGTTAGCAGCCATTTGATTGCAGATCTCATCGATGACGGCTAAATCCCCATAAGTCCCTCGACCATCTACAATGCGCGCTAACATTTGCACAGTCCAACGCGTCCCTTCGCGACAAGGCGTGCATTTGCCACACGATTCATTTTGGTAAAAGACCATTAAGCGATGCGCTACTTTGACCATATCGGCTGTGTCATCCATCACAATAATAGAAGCAGTACCTAAAGCTGAATGCCTAGCAGTCAACGTATCAAAATCTAAGGAAATATCTAAATCAGCTAAGGTTAATAAAGCACAAGAAGAGCCCCCGGGATAACAGGCTTTAAAGGTTCTTCCCGGCAATAAACCGCCTGCTGCTGTTAGGACTTGGCGCAAAGAGATGCCGAGGGGAAATTCAAAACAACCGGGTCTTTGCACCTGGCCGCTAATTTGAAAAATCTTAGTGCCCGTATTTTTAGGCTTGCCAATTTGACTAAACCAGTCAGCTCCTTTTGACACAATGTGCACGACATTGCATAAAGTTTCGACATTATTGACGATGGTAGGTTTGGCATATAAACCTGAGATAGCCGGGAAAGGGGGCTTTAAGCGGGGAGTGGCGCGATATCCTTCTAAGGAATTGAGTAAAGCTGTCTCTTCACCTGCAATGTAAGCGCCAGCTCCTGGATGAACAATTAGATTAAGAGAAAAATCTGAACCAAAGAGCGGCTGGTCAAGATACCCCTTTTGCTTAGCCTGCTGTACAGCTGTACGCAGTTTGCTAAGCCCCTCATAAAATTCGCCGCGACAATAGATGAAAGCACGCTTAGCGCCAATGGCATAGCTAGCTAAAATAATGCCTTCAATCAGTTGATGCGGATCATGCTCAATTAAGAGACGATCTTTAAAGGTACCAGGTTCGCTTTCGTCGCAATTGCAAACGAGATACTTTTGTAAAGAGGGATCTTTAGGGACAAAACTCCATTTCAGGCCCGTGATAAAGCCAGCGCCGCCGCGTCCTCTCAGGCCCGATTTTTTAACTAGTTCGATAAGGTCACTTGGCAACATGTGAGGAATAGCCTGCCGAATCGCTTGATAGCCTCCATGCTTTTCATAGGTGTCAATCTGACATTGATCGGGATCATGCAGATGGGCCGTTAAGATTTTCATCTCCTCTACGCTACTATCTTTACTTTCATCCTTAATTTCATTCTTAAGATGATCCCCGATGTCATCCTTGATATCATCCTTGATGTTATCCACGAGAAACCTCCTCTTCTACTATAGATAATGCAGTAGGCATAGCCGAAGGATGACCAGGACCATTTTTAGCCGCAACTAATAACTGCTCTAAATCTTTTTCTTGAAGAGGTCCAACTATGCGCTCATCGATTAAGCATAAAGGAGCTTTATCACAAGCTGCTAAACACTCGGAAGCTAAAATGGTAAATTCCCCATCCGCTGATGTTTCGCCGGGATTGATTTGCAATCGATGACAGAGACTTTGTAGGATTTCATCTGAACCGCGCAACATACAGGAAATATTTTTACAAACGTGAATGAGGTGTTTACCTACCGGTTGTTCAAAGAACATATCGTAGAAAGTAATGATAGCTTTAATTTCATTGGGATCTAAGTTAAAAAGATCCGCTACTTCACTTTGGATCTCTAGCGGTAGATAACCATGATCTGCTTGGGCTAGATGAAGCGCTGGAATTAAGGCAGATCTTGTCTCTGGATAAGCTTGTTGTAATTTTAGAATAGCTTGTCTTGTGTGCGCTTGCAGTTTCATCGATCGACATCTCCTAATATGGGATCAAGACTCGCAATACCAACTACGACATCAGGTAAACTGTGTCCCGGTAAGATAACAGGTAAGAGATGCATGTGAGCAAAAGAGGGAGAGCGCACGCGCAAACGATAGGGTTTATTGCGCCCATCACTCACTAAATAGTTGCCAAGTTCCCCACGAGCTGACTCTACACAGTTATAAATTTCTCCAACAGGCGGATGTAGGCCTTCACTCACTAGTTTAAAATGGTGAATGACAGCTTCCATGCTGCGCGCTAGTTCAGGCCGTGGAGGTAAGGCTACTTTGCGGTTATTCGTTAACACGGGACCTGGTTGCAGTTTAGTTAAAGCTTGTTCTAGGATAGAAGCACTCTGTTTCATCTCCTCCATTCTCACCAGGTAGCGCGCGTAGCAATCAGCTTCTTGATAAATCGGAATATCAAACTGGTAGTTTTCATAACCTAGATAGGGATAAACTTTGCGAATATCATAGGGGATGCCAGCTGCCCGAATTACAGGTCCTGTAGCCATGTACTGTTTGCATAGAGCCTGATCGACAATGGCTACACCTTGAAGCCGTTCACACCAAATGTAATTAGAAGTGAGCAGATTATCTAAATCTTTCCAGGTACGTGGAAAATCTTTTAAAAAATCTTTTAAATTTTGGGTAAATTCCGGATTTAAGTCTCGGCAAAGCCCACCAATGCGCCAGCAAGAGGGGAACATGCGCGCACCAGACATCTCTTCAAATAGATCTAAAATCTTTTCGCGCTCAGCAAAACAGTACATGTAAACAGAGGTCATATTGAGCTCAACGGCACTTGTGCCAAGCCATAGGAGATGACTCCCTATGCGCGAAAGTTCTAATAGCATCAAACGGATGACTTGCGCTCTTTCCGGTACTTCAATTTGCATGAGCTGTTCGACAGCGCCGGCAAAGACTTGCTCTTCAGCCGGCCCGGACAGATAATCTAAACGATCGACTAGCGTGAAAACTTGAGTATAGGTGCGCGTCTCGCACTCTTTTTCTACGCCTGTATGTAAATAACCGATTACAGGTTCTGCTGAAAGGATAATCTCTCCTTTGAGCTTTAACTTGAGGCGCAGCACGCCATGCGTAGAGGGATGCTGCGGACCTAAATTGAGTTCCATCTCTTCTCCTAAAGAGGACGCATGAGAAGAGGTAGAATCAGGCTTGGAGTTTGTTTTTACCATAAGAGATAATCTGTGAGGGAACTTTTGGTTTGACGCCATGTTTAAATTCAACACTTTCTTCTGTAAGGGCATAATCGCGCCGCAACGGATGACCTTGCCAATTATCGGGCATTAAAATGCGCTTTAAATCGGGATGTCCTGTAAAGGCTACGCCAAATAGATCGTAAACTTCGCGTTCATACCAATCTGCGCCCGGCCATAAATCAGCAACTGACGGCAAGCTCTCTTCTCTATTCACATAAGTGATTACTCTAACTCTAGCATAAGTGACAGGTTGATGGAGCCAATAAACGAGTTTAGTCTGTTTAATCGGGTCTAGGTAATCGACAGCTGTCAAATCCATTAACACTTCAAAACTTAAATCCGGTCTATTTTTGAGAAAAGTCAGCAGTTCTTTAACTTTTTCTTTAGGCGTTTCAAGAATGAGTTGACCGCATACAATCACAGCTTCCGTTAAGAGAGGCGCTAAGTTGTCAGTCGCTAAACTGGCTTGAATGCGCTGTTGCATCTCGCTAGCTGTCGGTATCATACTGTTTCACGCTCGACGCCTATTTTATTACTGCTTATTTTATCGCTGCCTATTTTCTTGCTTCCTGTGTGCTGACTTGCGGTATGATTGGATCCTGTTCTATTTAAGCCGGGAGTGCTTAAGCGCGTGGTGCGTTGTTTAGTTGAAAAGGGCCGTTCCTGCTGGATCTTTTTTTGCAGTAGAATCAGCCCATCCAGCAGGGCTTCGGGGCGCGGAGGACAGCCGGAAATGTAAACATCGACTGGTACGATCTTATCGACTCCTTGAATGATGGCATAATTATTGTAAATACCTCCACAAGAAGCGCAATCTCCCATGGCAATCACCCATTTAGGTTCTAGCATTTGGTCATAGATCGTTTCTAGCACAGGCGCCATCTTCTGGCTCAAGCGGCCTGCTACAATCATGACATCACTTTGGCGAGGCGAAGCGCGAAAGACTTCCATGCCAAAACGAGCCATATCATACCGTCCTGCAGCTGTTGACATCATTTCAATAGCACAGCAAGCTAAGCCAAACTGGGCAGGCCACAGCGAATTTTTGCGCGCCCAGTTAATTAACATTTCTAGAGGAGCGACCAAAAAGGGTGCTTTCTCTTGTTGATTCATTCCCATTCCAATCCTTTTTTGCGCCAAATATAGGCAAAGCCTATGAGTAAAGTCACTAAGAAAAAAACCATTTCATAAAAAGCAAAGGGTCCGACCTTTTTACTGACTACCGCCCAAGGATATAAAAACACAATCTCCACATCAAAAACTAAAAAGATTAAGGCAATTAGGTAGTGTTGAATCGGAAATCTCTTTTGCATGAGATGGGTTTGCGTCTTGATACCGGACTCATAAGGCAAAAACTTGACAGGGTTATTTTTTTTAGAGGGGATAGCACCTGATAAGCCTAGAATAAAGAGCGTAATAGCGAAGACAACGCCAAAGTAAAGATAGACCGGTAAAAAATCAGGCACAGCTCACTCCACTAGTAGAATACTAGTCACTATTTTAGTTGATGATAACTAGGGTAAATAGCAATAAATTTGCTAACCTGTCAATCTAATTTTTATAAATAGAGCAATTTCTTAAATTTCTTTTATAGGTTGATAGGTCCTGAGTAAGATAGGATTAGTTAAACTAAAATTATACAGATTAAGATTAATATGTTTACTAAAAATAAATTTTATATTATATTTATTTAATATTTTAACTAATTATAATGGATTTTATGAATCTTAGTAATCAAGTAGTAAGTTCAACTTGGCAGTATGATCAAAGTCAGTTTTCTCGAGTCAAACCAAACAAAGAAACAGCAACTAGTCAGACAATCAACTACGTAAAAGATAGCTGTCTAGGTAGCGGCCTCTATGGATCTGTTTATGTACTTAAACCGGATGAAAAAACAGCCAAAACAAAAGCAATCAAATTTAGCGATCAAAAAAGTCATTCGGTCAAATATGAATATGACATTTGCCTAAAATGGCCCAAAGGTACACGGGGTTTGTTATTGAGACCAAAAGCTTATTTTGAGACCTTTTTTACCGATTGCTATATCATGCATCAGTATGATGGAACGCTAGCCGACCTTCTCTATCAACTAACAGCAAAAGAAAAAATAGAAGCTATTGATCAGTTATGTCAAGGGGTGATGAGCTTACATGAGTTGGGAATTGCCCATCGCGACATCCATTTATCTAACGTATTCTATGATAAAAATAGAAATCGCTTTGATTTAGGGGATTTTGGATGTGCAAAAGTTTCTAAATTAAATTCCAAAGATCTTAGCTTTGGCATTCAAAAGGATATCGTTCACTTGCGAGAACACATCGAATCGATTCTGCTGGGAAAACAGTTGGATGCCATGACTCTATTATTGGCCGCAGATTGCGATCGGTATAACCAAAGGATTCATCGAGTAGAAGAGTTAACCAACCTAGGATTTAGCTTAGAATTGTCTCAGCTGCTCTTAGTTTTCATCAATAAACTCATGAGAGGCCAGGCTAAAGATAGTCAGGCCATACTCCAAAGCTTTAAACCAATAAAAGATTTACTTTAATCAATTGTCTGCCTTATCTTTACCTCAAGATCTAGTATAAGCAAAATGATAAGTTTTAATAATTAAGGATAGCTAAATGGCCTGGATTTATTTATTAATTGCAGGTTTATTTGAAGTGGGATTTACAACGCTCATTAAATTATCTAATAATTTTGAGCGCCTCTTGCCAACGATTGGCTTTATTATTTTAGCTATTTTCAGCTTTTCATCTCTTTCTTTTAGCTTAAAAACCATTCCACTCGGTACAGCCTATGCTGTCTGGACGGGCATTGGAGCTTTTGGAACGGCTATCATTGGCATCCTCTATTTTGGTGAAGCCACAGATTTTTGGCGCCTCTTTTTCCTCTTTTGTTTGATTTTCTCTATTATAGGCTTAAAGTTAGCGTCTGCTTCCTAACTTAGAACAGATCCCTACTAGTATCCCTACTTTGCAGAATCGCCTATTTCCTCTCGATTTTCATCATCCAAATCCCATAAGGGTGTCTCACTCTTAAATAAGATGAGTTCTGTCCACATCTGATGGCGCCATTGGCTTAACACCTGCTGATCGCCTATTAAATCCACTTTATAAGTAAAAATGCCGCCGCTATCAAAATAGTCGCGATCGATTAGCTTGTAAACATAGGTACCACTAGCCCGATATAAAGCAACTTGCCATTTAAGCTCTTCTCGATTGCGCAACCGTACGGTGATCGCTAAATGCAGATCTGGAAAAAATAGATACTCTTTGGGTAGCGACCAGGAAAAAACTAAGCTTTGACCAAGCGGAGGGTTTTCTAAACGAGCATCGGGTGTTTCGACATGGTAACTAGCTAGACTTTGGCTAGTTAGATAGTCTGTATGAATTGTCAATAGCTCTCTTGCACAAGAGGTAGTTAAACATAAACAGACCAAAAGAGACAGTTTGAGCAGGATTTTCATGATGGACTAACAGGGTTTGATGGAAGAGAGTGTAATACCTGCGTGTTTAATAAAAGAGGTTTTAGGGCAAGGGGTTGATTCAAAGGTTGATCAAAAGGTTGACTTATAGCAAGAGAAGACTTTTTTTCCTCTGTTGATAAGAGAGCTTGACCCCACAAGATAAGCTCTTTGGTCGATGTCCAATCAAGACACGCATCAGTTAAGGAAACAGCATAACGCAAAGTAGACAGGTTTTGCGGAATCAACTGATTGCCGGCATGCAGATGGCTTTCTAAAATTAAGCCTCTAATTGCTTGTTCCCCGGCTAACCTATTTTGCAACACTGTCTGAAAAACTTCGACCTGTTTTTCCGGGCGATTTCCGGAATTGTCATGGGAGCAATCGATGATCACTCTTGGAGGTAGATGACTGTGACTTAAACTTGCTAAAACTGCTTGGATAGAAGCAGTGTCGTAATTGGATTTGTCTAGACCTCCTCTTAAAACTAAATGACCATGTAGGTTGCCAGAAGTATGAATAGCAGACACCACTCCTTGATCATTTATGCCTATGTAACGATGCGGATGGCTGGCAGACACAATCCCATTAATGGCAATTTGCACATTGCCACTCGTGCTATTTTTAAAGGCTATCGGCATCGGTAAAGCAGAAGCCATCTGCCGATGAATTTGCGATTCAGCTGTTCTTGCGCCAATACAGCCCCAAGAGATGAGATCATGATTGTAATAACATAAGATAGGATCTAAAAACTCGGCAGCTGCAGGAATTTCATCAGCGGCTAGTTCTAGTAAAAGCTGCCGGGTTAAACGCATCCCCTCTGCAATTGCATAACTGCCATCTAAATGAGGATCGTAAAGCCAGCCTTTCCAACCATAGATTGTGCGCGGTTTTTCAAAGTAGACGCGCATAATTAGCAAAAAAGAATCGGAGACGCGCTCACTTAACTCCTTCAAACACAGCGCATACTCTTTAGCCGAAGGTAAGTCGTGAATAGAACAGGGTCCAACAATTAACAAAAGACGCGGATCGAGCCCATTTAAAATTTTTACAATTTGCTGACGTGTGTTTTTAATAAATTCTTGCTGTTGAGGTTTTATAGGAAAGGCTGCGCGCATTTCAAGCGGTGTCGGTAAAGACTCCGTACGCATAAAATTTAAATGATCATCTTCTAGCATAAATTTAAAGAAAGTTTTAAGTTTGAGCTTAAATAGAGCTTAACAAACTTTCAGATTTAACGCATTATCCTACTAAAAAGTTCAGTTTCTTTATGATGGCATTGTGGTTAAAAGGCGATTGGAAGATTACACTCGATGAGGATCTTTTTCTCTATGTGCCTGCTCTTTTTATGCAATACAGTGTAGCTGAGCACGTCATCGCCCGTTTAAAAGAGATAGGAGCCAATGCCATTGTATTAGGTCATCAAGGCGTTGAAAAAATGACGGCTAAAAAAATAGAGTGGCAACGGCTCACGTCATTATTGAAAACACTGCATGCTCAGCAGATTAAAATTATTTTAAAACCCCAGTTTGATTGGAAAGAAAAAACTAGTTGTCCTTTGGATCCACTGTTTCGTTTAGACTGTGAAAAGAAATTAAAACAGTTTAACAAAATTTTCCCTCTTTGTGACTTTATCTTATGGGATTCTCTTTTATGGCATCCCAACTACTTTTCTCATCCAGCAAGTGAAGAGTGTTTAACGCTCGATCTAGTCCAGCAAGAGCTAAAACTAGTCCAAGAGAGTCTAGCACCCAAAGTTAAACTGATTTTTTCTATTTCCTCGCCCGATAGCCTTAAAGCTCATAAAATAAGCACTTGGTTTAAAAAACTGCTCTCTTTGACTAATGAGCATCTCTTAATTGCTTTTCCTCTAGTAGCTGGCGAGATGACAGCCGATCATCAGTTGCTCCATCCTATTTGGAAAAAAGTTAAAGAGCTAGAGGGCGCTGTGCCTTTTATGCCCCTGATTAATGGAGGTGCTATCACACAAGGGGAGGGCTTATGGCCTTCCATTCCGTTTGAGCAGTTTGAAACTTACAGCCATCTATTAAATAGTTGCCAGTTGACTAACTGCCTAGTGCTCACCCCTAAAATTCCCGTTGGTCAAGGATTTTTAGCTTTGAATTTATGGGTGGTGAGTCATTTAAAAAAAGGCCTCTATGTAGAGGAATTAATTGCCAAGTGGTTTGACAGCTACCAGGCTCATTTTGATTACTTTCTCTATAAAGATTTTTTACAACGCGTGCGTCAGCTCATTTTAGATTTAAGTTTCTTGAGAATGACGTTAACCTCGCATCATTATTCTGTGACTTTAATTGAAGAGATGAAAATTTTAGTCGAGAGTTTACATGCTAGAATGAAACATTTACAAGTGCAGCTTAAGAAACTGACCCTCGTTTGGCCCTCTTCTTTCTTACAAGAGTATTTTCTGTTATTTGCAATCGATGCGCATAAAATCATCAACATCGCTGTTAAACAATTTAATTTGCATTTTTCTCTCTCTTTGCTAGAGATGGATGAACAACACTCCTTTTGGGTGCTGGCTTCTTCTAAGCTCCATCAAATTTCAAATGAGGAGTTATTTTTAAAACAGCCATTTCAAGGTGTAAAGGGCAGTGTATTAGAAAAGATCAGAAAAGAAAATAGTTGGTTAGAGGTCGAGCTACCTTAATTTCTAATTTTTTTATAGGAGGTGAATTTTTAACTAGCCTAGAACTCGCAATCATTTATAATTATCTTTATTTCAATCCATTCAAATCCCTTTTTAAATAAGTAGTCAACATGGAAAACTTACATTATTACCTAATGGAATGGGATGCTTTTATTTGGGGCATTCCTCTTTTAACCTTTCTGATGGGGACAGGTCTCTACCTGACTTACCTCTTGCGGGCCGTGCAGTTTCGCTATTTAGGCTATGCCATCCAACAAGTCTTTGCTAAATCCGATGCCGATTCTCAAGGCGACATTAGCCATTTTCAATCGTTGATGACTTCTTTAGCCGGCGCTATTGGGACTGGTACAATTGTCGGCATTGCAACGGGCATTACGATAGGAGGCTTAGGGTCCATTTTTTGGATGTGGGTCACAGCTTTTATTGGTATGGCCACTAAATATGCTGAATCGCTGCTAGCTGTTAAATATAGACAGCTAGATGATCAAGGGGAGATAATAGGCGGTCCCATGCAGTATATCGAAAGAGGCGTTGGTTGGAAATGGATGGCCATTCTATTTGCCATTTTAGGCGCTATCGCTGCTTTAGGTACGGGTAATCTGGTACAAGTGAATGCCATTGCTGATTCGATCGATGTTTTCTACCAAATTAATCCCTGGATTAAAGGGATAGCCATTGCTTTTTTAGCTGGCATTGTGATTATTGGGGGAGTCAAAAGCATTGGCCATGTGGCAGGCGTACTAGTGCCTATCATGGCTTTATTTTACATGGCAGCTGGTCTTTATGTCATTCTGATCAATTATGCGCTCTTGCCAACAGCTTTCTATGATATAATAGCCCGTGCTTTTACAGGGCAAGCAGCTTTTGGGGGCTTTACAGGCGCTACTCTTTTAATGGCTATTCAGGCAGGTGTCTCGCGCAGTGTCTTCTCTAATGAAGCTGGCCTTGGCATTTCCACGATAGCTGCTGCCGCTGCTAAAACAAATAGTCCAGGGCGTCAAGGATTGATTACAATGACAGGTGCTTTAGTCTCAACGGTGATTGTTTGCAGTGTTACAGGACTTGTGTTAGCTGTCACAGGTGTGCATGGCAAGCTCCATGCTTCAGGTGCACCTTTAAATGGCGTGAGTATGACCGTGCACGCTTTTGAAAGTGCGATTACAGGTGGTGGTTACATCGTTTCCCTCGGTCTCATTCTGTTTGCCTTTACAACAGTGATTGCTTGGGGATATTATGGAGAGAAATGTTGTGAATATCTCTTTGGCAGCCGTGCAATTTTCATCTATCGTTTGCTTTTTATTCTGGTGATTATTCCAGGGGCAGCTATTAAAATGGAAGCGGCTTGGCTCCTAGCCAATATTTCCAATGGACTCATGGCCATCCCTAACCTCATCGCTATTCTGATGCTGTCTCCTGTAGTCAAAGCAGAAACAGTGACCTTCTTAAACCTTATCAAGCAAGAACAAACTCAACAAAAAACTCATCAAGAAAAGTTAAGTTAGCAAAAAGAGTTAATGATTAAAAAAGAAGCGCTAACTCAGCGCTTCTTTTTCTTCTAAAAGCATAACTTGCGACAAAGAGATAGCGCCTTTTGTCTCTTCTATAGAAATATGATACTGCTTAAGAAGGGGAGAAATAACAAGTTCAAATTGTAAATGAGATAGTTTAACACTATCATTAGCAATAATAGGTGAGTTGGGATCTAAATAGTAAATAACATCTTCTCTTTTAACTAGACAAATAGCATGTTCGGGAATGAGTAGTAGATAGACTCCTGCGACTGCTACTTTAAGCCATTCTTTTATCTGTTCTGCATCAGTAGGATCATTAAAATAATGTTTGACTAAGTTTAAATTTAAATTTAATTTTTTATAAAGGAAATGAAAAATTACTAAGGTGAATTATTTTTTATTTATAGCAGGATGAAAAGCTTAATTTTTAGGATGTGTTAGAATGAAGTGCTGGTGCGTTAGGTGAGCCAGATGTCTCTTTTCTGCTTGGCGCATTTTTTTTCTATCCTTAGGGTCTAGATCATCATAGCCCATCAAGTGTAACAGGCCATGCACGATATAAAGAGTTGTTTCGCGATAGGGGTCTTGATCATGAGTTTGGGCATACTGAATGGCAATGGCAGGACAAACAAAAATCTCACCCAGAATATGAGGGTGATAAGATAGAGCAAGAGAGGGCAGTTTGACTGGACTCTTTATTTTATCTATTAAGTCATTTTTTGAGTCATCCAGTAGACTATCCATGGGGCCATCTATCGGAAAAGAGATGCAGTCTGTAGGGGAGGGATCATTAAAATAAAGCGCATGTAAGTTAGCAATTTTTTTTTCGGTTACAAAATGGGCTGTTACTTCATCGCATAGACATTTTTCTAATTGTAAACTCGCTCGAATTACAGCTCTTAGCTGAGTCAGCGATAAAGCAAGATCTGTTTGGCGATTGGAAATGTAAATTTTCACAAAATTGAATGGAGTAGATTAAAAAAATAAATAGCTTAAAGAAATGAGTAAGAATCAGACGAGTCAAAAAAGATAGCACCTAATCAAGGATATGCAATAGGGACATGCAATAGGTGCCATCTTTATGATGCACTAGCCTGCTAAAGCTGGTGTTTTAGGTAAACCTGTGATGCGCTTTTTTTCATTTTCATCCCAGCGGCCTAATTTTTTTAAGACGTCGATGCGTTCGAATCTTTTTAAAAACATTGCGTTTTTTAGCGCCTGTTGTTGCTTTACCAAAGCTTGTATGTCTAGACATAGCATTAAACCTTTGCGTTAAACCTTTTAAATGTATTAATTTTTTACTTATTTAGCCTTAATCAAAGGAGAGTATGTATAATAAGCTAGGAGAATGACAGATACTTAGCTTAAAAAAAATAGCTTTCTCTCAAAATAGCTGTCTCTTTAGTTTAACTAATTTTATTTTATTTTAGGGATAAAAGCTAATTTAGCTTGTTCGCCTTCTAGTGCATTAGCATGCAGTTTATAACCTTCCGGTAAGTTAGCTTTAATAGCACCTGTTTTCATCGAGGGTTTTTTAGGTCGGCGACGGCTAACGCCTCTTCTTTCTGATTGTTTACTGATACGTACCATAATGTGAACCTGCTCCAAATGCGTAATAATATAGCAAAGCATAAAGATAAGCAGATAATACTGCAACTATTTTATTAGCTCAGTTAAGCGATCTAACCAAAAGATGCCTTAAAAAAAAGCAGCCTCAAAAAGAGCCTATTTTTCTTTTTTAATATTAAATAATTTTTTTAATTTTATTGCTAGTTAATTAAAAATGCATTAAAATTAGACTATTACAATAGTATTTCACTTAAAATAGTTTTTAACTTTTAAGGGTCAAAAATTATGGCAGCTTCCCAGATCCGTTCCCACTCTTCTCCTCAACAAGCGCAAGCACCCCGGCCACCACGCAAACAACCCTATCACGATGGCATTTCCCGTAGTGCGCAGCATTACGATCTGTTTGAAATGATCAAAAAACCCTATACTCCACGCGATCTACGCCCACCAGAACCTCCGCTTAAAAAGAAAAGCCCGCGTCAAAAAATGCAAACATTAGAAAGCAAGCTAGAAAAAAAAGTCGAATATAAGTTTGCTAAGGCGCATGCGCCAAGTCAGCGTTATGGTTTATTGGCCACTTTGATTAGAGCCCTGTTTACTCTATTTGTTTTACCTTTCTATTTTTTATTTTTTAAAGGACCAAAACAACTATTTCAGCTCGTTAAATTATTTCATACAAGGGTTAAGACTCTATTTTGTCAATGTTGCAAGAAAATTTTCCTGCCTGTTCAAGCAGTTTTTTTTGTTGTCGCTAAGCCCATTATCCGACTGAAGCAAAAAGCTACCCGTAAACTATCTCTTTTGAAGCATCAAACACAACAATTTTTCTCAAAATTAAACAGTCAGTTAATCGGCGTAACAACCTATCTAAAATTTCAGTTACTAATCGATAGTAAACGCCTGATTTTATCTTGGGGCACCTCTCTTTACCAAAAGCTAGAACAGTTCTCTAAGTCCTGTCAAATTCTGTTGAAAAAAAGCTTGCACCTAAGCCTTTTTCAGCTTCAATCCTTTTATTGTTACATTACTCGAGATTTACAGTTAGCCTTCAAAAAAAAGATCCAGAGTTTAAAAAATAGCTTCGATCAAATGACTAAAAGTAGCAGTCAAAGGATTTTAGAAATTAATAAACATTTAGCAAAAAGGCTTAAAGAGTTAGTTAGTTACCCCTATGCATCTATCCAATATCGAGCAAAGAGGGGAGGGCAATGGTTAAAAACCCAACAAGTGAGGATTGCCACTAAATTGAGCCTCATAAAAAATGTGCTCGTCAGCCGCTTGATTAATCCTTTAAAAAAATTGAGCCATCAAATGAGCACAAGTTTTAATGGTTATAAGGTTAAACTACTCCTCTTTGTTAAAAAATTAGCTCATCCACTCTATTTGTCATTTAGCAACTTCCTAAAAAAAAGTAGGACCTCATTAGCTAATCGATTTCAATTATTTAAAAGGAAGAACTCGACTATTTCTACAAATTTAGCTTCGATCAGAAAATTGAGTGCTCGGTTTAAAGCATGGAGACCCTTAACAAAAAGGACAGCTCAAAAATTTGTAGTTAAAGTGCAAGCTCAGTCAAAAAAAATAAAGCCTATCTTTTACCCTAAGCTCAATCAACTGTTCCTGTCTTTAAAACAAGGGGCTGCCTTAATTGTAGGCTGGCTAGCTGCTGTGTTGATAATGATCTTGAGACCTTTCTATCTTACTTTTAATTGTGTGAAGTTTTACTATCTAGCTATCGTGGCAACTTTTAATCATTTGATGTGGCAGTATCGCCTGATTGCAATCTGGCTACGCGTTTTAGCGCGTTATGGTATGCGAAGCGTGCACAGAAAACTAAAGCTGAACCTGTATCTTCCTCAAGAGTAATTTAATCAATGCTCCCTGTTAAACAAAAAAAGCTTAGCTTATCAAATGAAGCCTCACTTAAAAGGGTAGATTATTTAAGAAAGCTATAAGATTTTCTTCAATATTCTCATCTGTTACCATAGACTCATCAGACGCATCCTGTACCATTGCTATATTAGAATTGCTTTGTGAGATGACTTGAGAATCAATTGTAGCTATAGTTTCTTCTAAATTTTTTGCTTCTTTTAAATATCCATTAAATTTCAAATTGTCGCAAATCTTTGCAAGTAGTGTATTATTCCCTGGTAAACAAGCTAAAGTTAATTCATCGATCAGCATCATAGCTTGAGTTATAGTCTGAGGAGAAATCAAATTTTCAATCATTTTATCAAATAATTCAATTTTCAATTCGTCAGACGTCAAGAGATTAATTTTTTTAATCGTGAGTTCATCAAAATTTTGTTCTAGCAAAGTATTAAAAATTGTGATTGTATAATCGATTAAATCCTTTTTACCATTAATATTATTAATATTAATGGTATAATCTAATATTTCTTCAAAAAATCTGTTATTTTTTTTGATTAGATAGATGCAAGGTTCAATTAAGATGCTTAGTTGTTGATGAGAGTCATTAAGCAATTTGACAAATTCAAAAAACCATTTTAATTGATCTTGATCAATCAGTGCCTTCAAAATTTCAGCTATATAGCTAGAGAATTTCTCTTTAGCTGCTAAATCATTTTCTTTTAAATTTTTTGAAAGATCTCTAACTATTCTTAATAAATCCTCACTATTTTTTTTAATTAAGTAGGAATTCATAGGGTGATAACTTTTAATCGTATCATCTTCTTTAAATTTCTTGAAAATTGGAAATAAATGTTTTGTTTTATCGTATAATTTAGTTAACTCATTTGTATAGTGGTATTTATTTAATAAATGACTTAAATTATAAATTTTTAAACTGTAAGATTCTAAAGTATCATCTTTTAAAGTATCAGCGAGATTTTCAAAATATTTTTCCACATAAGGCATTGCTTGAACAATAAGATTGTTTTCCACAAGAAATGAAGTTAACTTATTAAAATAATCCAATTCACAATAAGGAAGGATTCTAAATAACAAATCGATTTTCTGTTGCCTGTTTTTCTTATCTAGCATTATAGGTTCTATACAGCTTTTAAAAAATATTGATTTAATTTTAATTTTTTCAAAAAAGGTTAATGAAGGTGCGTTTGCTGGCGATAAATTAGGCTCTTGGACCTTTAACAAGCTTAACTCTTGGCGTTGGAGTATAATGATTAAATATAAATCGAGACGCCCTTTTTCTTGATAATATTTATATAATTTAGTCAGTATGGAGATATTCATTTTAATATCTGGATTACAGGCCAGTATATTTTCAATTCTCTTATACTCAGGATGTTCAAAATCATACTCATTAAAAAAAGTATTTAACATCTTATTTTTAACTCTAACCATTTTTTCTTCGTTATTATCTTTCCAATTAGCAAATAGATCTTTCTTATGTACACGTAAATTAGCATAAGTACTAATTGCAAGAGCCTTTAAATAATAATTTTTTTTAATTAAATTTTCAGAAAATTCTCTAATTATTTTATTCTTTTCTTTAGTAACATCATTTTTGTCAGCTATCGATCGCTCAAAAGCATTAAAGTCACCATCTTCTATTAATAAATAAAGAGAATTTTTTACATTAGCTAACGCTCTTTCAGCACTCTCAGTTCTACTTGCTAAATTGTTTTTAATTTCAATTATGATAGGAATGTTAGACAAAAAATCTACCCTATTATTTTTTTGAAGCATAATAGATATTGTTTTTAATTCAATATTTATTAATTTTTTATCTTTCATTAAAATATTTATAATTGTATCTCTAATTTTAAAAATCTTTTTTCTAAAAGAGAGAAGATTCGATGTTAAGTTTAGATTTAACTCTTTTTTTAATGTATTGAGAGGCTCTGCTAGCTCTAAAAAGCTAGGATCTGATGAAGATACACATTGATTATTTGTTTCTTCTATCATTTCCTTAACTAATTTTGGAAAATTATCCACATAATTTTCGATCTCAATTCTTACAGCAGTTAATATAATTGGTCCAAATCTTTTATTTGTTAGAGTCATATTTTGTTTAGATAAAGGATCAAAATAAAGAAATATCTTTAATAATAATTCATCAGGTAATGTATTTATCGTTGCTGAACCATCGAGCTTAATTCCTTTTTATTTTACTTTTATTGTATTATCATTAATTAAACCACTGTCATTGAAATAGGAAGGAGAAATCATTTATATTATTTCCTTTATTATTATCTTTTATTAAAAAATTTTATTTAAATTTAATAATAAAATAATTTTAATTTTTTAAGTTAATTTTATTTTTTAATTTTTAATTAAAAATTAATGCACTATTTTAGATAAAAACATAAGAATAGAAGGCACTATTGCTACTATTAAGCCTATCAAAGCTACTAATAAAGTTAACTTTACTATGCTAACTAAAACAGCTGCTCCAATCACTGGAACACTAGTTAAGAGTAAAGCTGAAAGTTGAGATAAAGGAGCTATATTTAAACTAGTCATTAAATAGTATCCAACTCCATAACTTGTGGCAGCACCTAATACAGCAGATATTGAGTTTATAAAAGGCAAGCGGTGAAATATTTTTTTTGCAATTAAAGTAATTGTGACATTAACTCCACCTAAAACTAGACCCGGTACAGGATTAGCTAGCAATACAGTACTTAGCCCTATGCTAAGGCTTAGACAAACTAAACTTTTAACACCGGTTGTGAGATCTAACATCGCGATTTTCCTTTTTAATTTTCTATAAAATTTTATTTTAATTTATACTAATAAAGAAGATAATTGAATCAAAAATTTTAAACATGAACTGATCTATTAATTTTTATTTTATTAAATTAGAATAAAAATTTTTATATCTTTATTCTCAAAATTATTTAATTTCTTAGATTAATTTGATAGTATAGTAATTTTAGAAAAAATTTACAATATTTATTTAAAAATTTAGATTAACAGTATGATTTGATTAATTTTTTTTATTAGAATATTTATTGATTTATATATATTATTACCTAATAATTTAAGTATTAATTTAATTAAAGGCTTTAATGATGATCAATGAATCCAAAAATGAAACATCAAATAATAACCAAGCTATATCTATAGTACCATCAGATAATAAAATCTAGATTTTCATTTTGATCTTTTGATAGAGATGTTTTTGATTTTGATCTAAAACATAAAAGATTAAATTCATTGGATAGATTTCTTCTCTCTATAGGTTTTCTCAATTAGTTAACATAACATCCATTATCAGACGTTAAGTTTACAACTTAATCGGTCCCTTCTTGAAGCTCTCTATCCCCCATTAGCCAATAAATCCATTTAAATTTATATCGCGAAGGTTAAAATCGCGATTTTAACCTGGGGGGTTGTTCCATGCTTTGCTCTTTTTTATTCGTGTCTCTAAGTTACCTTGTTACCTTTTAACTAGCTGTGCGGCAATGCCGGAATTATTCAAAGACGTCGAAAACATTGCCACCGACACAGCCGTTAAAGTGGAGATCGATAAAGAGGCTTTTCCAATGAAGTGAAAAACAAAGATAAGGATCTAAGATCTAATTGTTCAAACTAATGGTGCGATTCCAGTCGCGTTATTGACGGCCTTATTCTTTTCTTTTTTCTCCGATTTTTTTTGATCGGCTTTCCACTTTTCAAAAGCTATTAAGAATCTTGCTTCTTTGGCAACGGCTGAATTGATAACTTGAGTTTCTATCTTGTTAGTAGCTTGAGCGATTTTACGGATATAAGCTACCTTATCATCCTCACCGAAGTGTTTTTCGCAAAACTCCTCGAAGCCCTCAACTTTGAAATTTTCGATCTGCTTAGGTACCTTAGGCTGTCAACAGGCGCTAACAAAAATGGCCTCCCTTGCTTACAATGATTATTAATAGGGAATTCTACTTCCCTGGTTTTAGGATTGCCTATAAATAAAATTTCCTTTTTGGTATAATGAAATTACAAACCTAAGGAGGTATGTATGTCTGCCAAATCACATGCTCATAGAGTAAAAGTGACCATTGATGTTTCTGAAGATGAAAGGACTTATATCAAAATGTTGGCGACTAAGAAAAAAATGACCATCAGCGAGTTCATTATGTCCTATGTTAGACCGAACATTCCTCATGATGAGCCCAATGCCGAAACTCAAAAAGCAATGCGTGATGTCGATGAAAGAAAAAATCTGACTTGCTGCAATTCGATAGAAGAATTTTGGCAAGTTGTAGGGATCGATCCGAATGCTTAAAATTGAATTGACCACAGCCATAAAAAAGGATCTAAAAAAATATAAGCATCAAAAAGAAGTGCTTCTTGAATTGCAAGAAATTATTGAGCTATTAGCTAAAAAAAAGAATTTACCCGTTAAAAATCGGGATCATAATTTAACTGGTAATTGGGTAAAGCATAGAGAATGTCATGTTAGAAATGATGTTTTACTAATTTATAAAGTAGAAAACGACAGTTTATTTTTAACAAGATTTGCTTCTCATTCCGAGCTTTTCTAATTTGATTAATGTATAATATTGGCAAATATCAAAGAGGTTCTTATAAGTAGTAATTTTCACATTTAAGTAGTAATTTTCACATTCATTTCACAAGCAAGAGTCAATCGTTTGGATAAAGGTTTTCTTTTTTCTTCAAATTAATACTTTAGTCCTAGTTAATACTTTAGTCCTGGCAAAAATTAATAGACCTAAATTTTTGGACACTATACATTTCAAGTTTATTAATTTTTACTAGACTATTTACAAAACCCTTAGCTATCTTTTCTATAAACCCGATGGCCTTTTCTATTTTTACACAAGATAGCTCCTTAAAAAGTTCACCAAAAGTTATTATTATTGGTGCTGGTATTGCAGGACTTACAACCGCCTACAGATTAGAGCAACAAGGATTTGAGGTTGAGGTTTATGAAGCGCGAGCGCGTGTTGGTGGTCGCATATTGACTGTCCAAGTCCATGAAGAAATGGGTGAGCTTGGAGCGCAAAGTCTCTTTGATGGTGGAAAAGCTGAAAACTTATGCCGTCTTATTAAAGATGTTAATCTCGAAATTCTAAGTGATAGCCTTCCCATTGATTTTGCCTATTTTAATGGCCTAAAGCTTATTCCTAGTCATGAACTTTTTCCTCCATTCGATCCAGATGATCTCCAAAAGCAACTCACCGCTCTCAGAAAAAAATCGAGCACGATGTTTGAGGTGCTGAGTGCTCTTTTTAAAGCTAACGACCCTGCTTTTAAATGTTTAGCCGTTCGTTTAGCGGGTTACGAAGGCGCTCCTATTGAAAATCTATCTTCTTGTTATACAGAAACTTTATACCATATGCTGCTTGGCGGTATTTCTGCTGCTCATCAAGAGAAGCAAATCAAACTAGCCAGTATTAAAGGAGGAAATAGTCTCCTACCGGAAAAATTAGCTGAAGCACTTAAAAGTTCCATCCAGTTTAATGCACCTTTGACATCTGTTTCAAAAACTGCTGATGGTGCCTATAAACTGCTCTTTAAAAACGGTCAAATCGCACAGGCAGCTACTCTTGTTCTAGCTATTCCTTGCTCAGTTTATACGGATATTCACTTTGAAGAAGGGGTGCTTCCTCAAGAAAGGCTGACTGCTATCCAAAGCATCCAGTATGGAACCAATGCTAAAATCCTCATCCCATTTTTAGATGAGTTGCCGCAAAGGACTAAAAGGACTACTTTGATCAATGATCAAATAGGTACTTTCTTTAACGCAAATGGTCGTCTCCTCACCTGTTATTATACAGGTAAAAAAGGCCGATTTTCAGCTGACACGATTGATGATGCCCTTAAACAAAATCAAGCGCTGCTTAAAATGGGCTATTCCTATGCCTGCTTAACACCGCCTATTCTAGCTTGCGACACTTCCTTTGTGCGCTATCATGGCCCTGTCGGTTACAGCTGGCCAAACGATCCCTATGTCAAGGGTTCCTATTCCTATATAGCTTCCGGACAAGACAGGCTGATAACTGCCACAAACAAGGTCGAAGGCGAAACCGTAAAAACACTCTTTGCACCCATTCATCACACGCTCTATTTTGCAGGAGAGCATGCCTCGATTCTGCAAGATGTACCGGGTACGTTGGAAGCTGCTTGCGAATCAGGCGAACGTGTAGCTCGCATGCTCATTAAAAAGCTACAATCAGTCAGATAACAGATCATTTAATTCTGAAAATTCTAATTTATTAAAAGAATTTGTTGATAAATGCAAATTTTTACTGATGGAAATGTCAGTAATTGACTACTGTGGTTTTATAGCCAATTTTAATTAAAGGAGAATGTGAATGAATATCAAAATGATGAGTAGCTGTTTACTTTGTCTGTTGGCCTTCAATGTCCAGGCTAAAGCTGCCAATACCCAAGATTTTCAGCCAAATCTTGAATTTAGCAAGCAGTTAGCTCCTTCTCAAGAAACTAAAGTAAAAAAACCTAAATTGCGCAATTATGCTACGTTTAACTATCCTTCTGGCACAACAGGTGGCAAGACGTTTTTAACCGGTATTCGCGGAGTTAAACATGATTCTGATGTTTATATCACAGGCTTTTATGAATTTCCTGCAGGTGGCACGACAATTCCTTTTCTTTATAAGGGAGATTTAGACGGTAAAGGCAAATGGCATGTCTTAAACTACCCCTCTTCTGCTGGCGTCACTGTCACAGCAACTAACCTCTATGGACCTAGTGATGATTCCAAGTCAAAAGTTCAAGTGGTAGGCAACTATAAAACAGTACAAGCTGGCTCTGCAGCGCTTGGCTGCTTATATGAAGGCCATTTAGATGGATCTGGACAATGGACAACTTTATTACCCCCTGCCATCGAGCCTGTTTTAAATACGATTGCCCATAGTACGATGGGTGATCTGGTAGTTGGCAACTACAATGTGCAAAAAAAAGTGAGCAAAGCTTTTATTTACGATATCAAAAATAAAACGTATCATAAAATTGTCAAATCCAATGCTAAAGATATTACAGCCTATGGCATCTGGCATCATGGTCACAACTCCTATACCATTTGCGGCGGTTACTCCGATTTAAATGGGGCTGCTGGAGTAAAATTAGCCTACTTGGTGGATTGGAATAACAAAACACAGCAATTCTCTAATTGGAGAAGTTACTCTTATAATAATGATCCTAGCATAGCAATCGTGACGCATTTTGATGGCATTACAGCTGATAAACAGGGTAACTACCATTTAACAGGCGATTGGATCGATGTGAATCATCCGATCGATCAACCCTCTCAAGCTTTCTTTTGCACAATTAAGAAGAAAGATAACGCAAAATGGTCTTTAATCTCCTATCCTGGTGAAACAACCACATCCGGTAACTCTGTCTATAAGAAAGTTGTGATTGGTTCTTACAATTTGAACCAAGATCCTGCTGTCGTTAATGGCTATATTTCTACTCCTCAATAAGAGTTAGTAGGATTAGGTAGTTGCATCAGCGAACATAACCTTATTAGATAGGTTATGTTCGCTTAATGTGGATCACTTCTTAACTTATCTCTTATATCCGCTCTTTTTAGAAAAATGACCAAAAAAAAGATGACAAGAATAATTTTTATTTTTCTGCTAGATAAATTAGGTCAAAATAGAGTAAAAAAGACTAAATTTTAACAGGAGATTAATAATGATATTTAATTCACCTACTAAGCCATCAGATCTATCGACTCTTTATCCATTGGATACAAAAAGGCCAGATCCTTCGAGTTACCCTTCTTACTCTTCTAGTCAGGAAAAAATTGAACAGATTGCAAGAAAATTAACCTACAAGGAAAGCTACAAAGAATCTAAAAAAGAGATACCAAGATTAGAGATAAAATACCCTGTTTCTTTAAAAGAGATCATTGTACTGGGTAAATCTATAAAAGGTATTGAGGAACTCGTTTTTAAAGGTGAATTGATTACAGATGAAGCTATAAAAAAACTCATTCCTTATTTAATAAAGAATAATCCTTCTATTAAAGTCATTAAGATAGATAATACATTTTTGTCCCTAGAATCCATCCAAGATCTTTTAAACAGTTTTCCAAAGCTGACAGAGTTTCACTGTACTAATTTTTCCTATAAGGGCAGTTTTTCTACGCGTGAATTAAGTGAAATTCTTTTGCCTTGGATTAAAAATAACCCTCATTTACAGGTGCTGAATGTTTTTTATTCAATCGATACGAAAAAAGATTTGGAAGAGTTAACCACAGCTTTACCTACAACTTTAAAAGAGATCCAGTTAGGCATTAGCTCTACAGCTGACATCTGGGATTTAGCTTTTG
The DNA here is from genome assembly GCA_965200675.1 of Parachlamydiaceae bacterium. GTDB lineage: Bacteria > Chlamydiota > Chlamydiia > Chlamydiales > Parachlamydiaceae > CBDAUP01. Next base: position 1,635,201 of record CBDAUP010000002.1, read on the forward strand.
AAAGCTTTACGGCTAAAGTAGGTCAGTCACTCACCCATTTTAATTTTTGGGGAGAGATGCCAGACAGTACTTTTAAAACACTCTCTGAGCAATTGCCCAAGATTAAAGGCATTAACTTCAACTTAGCAGGTTATCCTTCGCCCATGATAGTTGATGTTTTTTCAAAATGGAAAGATCTAGAGAGTTTAGATTTAAGTGGATTTTATTACTTAGAAGTCAATGATGTGCTAAACATTCTCAAAAATTTAAAGAATTTAAAAGCTTTTCATTTAGCCCTTAAAACGGAACAAATGGAGGAAATAGCTAAAACTGTCGTAGCTGAACAGGGTCCAACATTAAGGCATCTATCCTTATCTTATTTAGATCAACCTCAAGAAGGACTAGATCCGGTATTAGAAGCGCTAGCTCCTATGCTACCTCAATTAACGCATTTCAAAGTCGATTGGCTTAAATTAAGTGCGGAAAGTTTAGCTTTTCTAGCGACTCATCTACGCGATCTAAAAAAAATAAAGGTGATTGGAGATTATAGCTCAACTGATTATCCTCAGGCACATCCTTTTATGGAAATTATAGGCAATTGTAAAGAGATGGAAGTGATTTATTTGCAATATTTATCATTTTATTCTGATGCAGATGAGAACCCTCCTTTACAATCTTATCAAAAGGTAGTTAATTTAACAAATTTAAGAGAGGTTGCCATCATTAATTGTTGGCAATTCCCTTGGGTAGACGATCCTAGCACCGGAGCATTCGTACCGTTTTACAAAGCTATCGTATTTAATAATCTCAATTTAATTTATTTAGCTACCAATCTTAATCTTGATTTTATTAAAGCTTTAAAAAACCAGGTAGGCGATCGCGTAAAAACCATCAAAATCATAGGAAAAGGGATGGATCTCATGTGCTCAATCAATGATTAAATTCATACAATGATTAAATTCATAAAAAATTTTAATGAATATTTTACTAGGAAGTGTTAGCTTGGCTCATCGTTCTAATTTTTTATAGAGTAAGCGATTGATTAAAAATGTAGGTCAGGTCTCTTTTCTGTTTCTACCTTTTACATCGAAGTTGTTCGCTTAAGTTTTTTAAAATGATTTGACGCGCATGCCAATCACTCAGAAGTTATTCGCTCAAGTTTTTTTAAAGTGATCTGACGCATATGCAAATCATTTATATGATAGACTAACTCTAAAGCGCTTGATAATCTGTTTGCTTTTTTTAAAGCGATACAAAGATCTTTGCGCAATTGGTCATTTTCTTCTCCAATAAAGGGAAGTAAAGCAATCGCTTGATCTAGCTTCCCCTGTTTCTTTAAAAGTTGAGCGATTTCATAAAAGGCTAAACTTTTTAGCTCTTCTTTCCTAATTAAAAAAGTAACATTTAAAGCCCTCGATGTCTCATTTATTTTTAATAAATTAGTCACAATTTTGCTGCGCATAAAATCCGATAATTTGTCGAATTGGCTACTAAGCTCTAACGCTTGATTGGTATCGTGATAAGCGATAAGCTGTTCAATAATAGTGAGCACTTCAAGTTGAAGAAGATTTTCAGAAGTAGAAAGGAGAGAATTAGACGCATCGAGCGGGCATAATTTTTCCTGAATTGGAATGATCTTTTTATAAGTAAGTGTTAGGCCCAATAAATTTTTGAATAACACAGAATAATAAGTAGGATAAGTGTGATCCCGTAAATACTCAAGTTGAGCCGGTTCGATTAAACTTAAGGCAATTAATACAGTGCTTCTCAATTGGTTAATGCTCAGCGGATCGATCTGGATCTTCGGGCAGGACTGATCAGTCATTGGAGCAGTTACTGGCTTATCAACAAATAAAATATTCTCCTTAGAATCTAAAATCTTGACCTGAATTTCTTTTAAATTAGCCAGTAGAGGAGCTGGAATTGTTACTTTCTCTTTCTGCTCGGATGAGATAATGATCAACTCAACCAATTGGCTGAGTTGTGCATGAGCGGCTGTTAAAATGAGCGGCTTGACAAGTTTATGCCATGAGCGATTAGTCAAAGCAATGGCCTGCCATGCCGTTCCTGTCAAATAGTTGAAACTCTGTTGAAGCAGTTCGAGAGGCAAGCGATTATTAATTAAATTAACTTGTTGCGGTGCTTGCTCATATTTAAAATTTTTATTAGTAATTATCATTTTTTAATCCATTTTATAACAATTATTTTTTAAATAATGTGTATTTAATAGAAAAAAATTAAATAAGTCAAGTAATATATAAAATTAAATTTTTAACTAAAAGATAATTGCCCTTCTTGAACTCTGTCTCTGATTTAACTCTTTTAAAGTGGAGGCCATACTAGGCTTAAGTGGATGAGTAGCCGACTGAATTTCATTTAATTTTTTATTAAGCTGCTCTTTTAATGTTCCATCAGGTAGTTTTTCAATTTCTTCTAAAAATGCTGCCTTTTTTTCATAAGCTACGATCAGTTTAAAACTAGCTTTTTCTATTTGTGCAGGATCGGTCAAGTGCTGACTCACTTCTAAAGCTTTAAGCATGTCTTCTTGCTTCATCGCTTTTTGAAAACTTCGATTGATTAAATCCCTTTTTAGTTCAACATTTGTGATCGAATCTGAAATACATAAGAGCGTATCGATCGGCGTCTCAACTAGAGTACAACTAGCATACAAAACAGCTTCCCTTGTTGAAAGCGAAGTGATACGCGTGGCTATTCCTAAGGCAGCCTGTATCTTATCGGCCTGGATCAGCTTAATGCAAAGCCGATGCAAAGCTTGATTCTTTTTATGTTCATCGGTTAGTTTGCAGATAATTTTGAGCTGTTTTTCTCCATTCTCTTGGATGGGCACCTGATCGGCTATATGAACGAGAGTGTCCTCTCGCAATTCTTCCCCATCTATTTCATCTGTCTCTTCCAAGGCTTGATCAAAATAGCCTTTAGCTGTGAGAGCTAAACAAAGCTTCTCAAATGCTTGATCGCGAGGCTGACTGTTTAAATTTTCACTGAGTTCTTTGACTAATTCATATTTTTCCATGGGAAGGAGACGGCTAATTATTTCTAAAAGAAGGGCTTCTCTTACCGGTGATCCCGCTAATTTTTTAATCAAATGTTTTAAAACCTCATCCTCATGCAGGTCCATTAAGTGCTGAGCGATCAATAAAAGCCCCTCTAGTTTCTTTTCTATTAAGTAAGCATGCGTAAGAGACCAGACCGTGTTTAAAATTTGTTCATTTAGACTGCTCTCCGTTAATAAAGCTCGACAGATGGTAAGGAACGCTTGTTGCTTTAACAAAGACACGGGAATTGAATGGGCGATCTCTAACGCTTCTGCTAGTCTGTTTTGATTTAAATAGCTGATACATATAGCTAAAAAAGCGTGACTTTTAGTCAGGTTGAGAGGAATATGAGCAGCTAGTGCTAAAGCTTGAGGCTGCTGATCTTCCTCTATTAACTTTTGGCAAATCGTTAGATAACCTAAACTTTTGGCATTGGGATTAGCAGCGTTTATACTGAGTGTCAAAGCTTTTGCTCGATAGCCCTGATTTAAGAGGCGCTGAATCACAGCTTCAAAGACTTCCAACATAGATTTAAAGGCTTTGCTTTCCGCTGTCTCAACAGAAGCTGGCCTTTTTTGGTGGAGCAAAAAATAGACAGAAAGACTTTTTCCTAGATACAGCAGTGCTTCTTCAAAAATCATTCGATCAACGATCAAGTCTAGCGTTTGCAAAGCTGATGTAAAATAGCCAAGATCTGTTGCCTGCTTTAAATAGGCCACATAATTGGCTGTCTTGATTGGATCATCCGGTATAGTATGCGCTAAATCTAGAGCTTGGCTCATTTTTTCCTCTCTCAATAACTGCCCCACAATCAGAGCTAAGCTTTTGCTTTTGGCTAGGCGATCGGTAAGTTGGTTAGCGGCCTCTATCTCTCTTTTTAATTTTGCCTGATCAACCATCTCTTTGATCAAAGGATTAGTTTGCGCAAGTGCAGAGGCACTCAATAGATGCAAGTAGGCAAAAGTGACCTGTTTAGGATTGACTAATAGCTTAACTATCGTCGAATCTTTTATTAAAGGAGCCATGTAATTAATGTAACTTGTCTCATACCGATGAGAATGGGATCGATCGGTCCCATTTTGAGATAAATTATTTTTTTGAGACAACGTCTTTTTTTGCTCCTCCGTTAACTGCTCTCCCAAATCTTGTAATAAACGAGTCGCTAATCGTTCGATAGCCTCATTTTTTTGAGTCTGCTGCTGGAACTTTTCCTCTAGCGCTTTTAAGTTTGTCGGGAGACGAGCTGAAACAGTGACATGCACATTTGTCGGCAAAACCATAGAATAGATTTCCTTTAAATGGAAAATTAAAATTTTAAATTAGTTTATTGTATTATTTGAATTATTATAAATAAAACTAATAAAAAAATCTATTTTATTTAATTTTATAATTATTTATACGTATCTATAATTAAAAATTTATTCTTTATTTATCAAAGGATTTCTATAAGCATGTAACTCTGTATCACTGTCAGGTTGAGCGATATAAGCTAGACAATCGGCCAACGATTTATGTTCTAACCGACCATTTAAATCTTCCCAAATTTGATTAAATTTGGTGTTATCCTGATTGCTATAACCATGCAGATGTAAATGGGTATTGAAATGGACACTTGCCAAACGGTGTAACAGATAAACGGCTAAAGGATCATTATTAAAAACGCCACAGCCCAATCGACCTGAATGAATGACGACCGGCCTAAGCTCCTCTCGATTTTTATTCACTAAGGTCAAACCGGCAGCCAATGTATTAAAGATATCTTGTAATGTCCCCTCATTCCATTGTTGAATTATATCTTTTGCTTCTAATTTTGGCGCAGCTATCGCTAAGATATTAACAGTTTGAACAGTATCTAATGGTGTAACAGCTGTTAAAATACTCTGTTGATCCAATGTAGCCAGTTTATCGCCATAGGCTTTTTCATTGTCTACCTGTTGAACGCGTTGGACTCCTTTTAGGAAATGCGGAGTTGGGGAGCCTTTCCCTACGCGATTTCTATCTTTCCTGCCCCCTTCTCGAATCAAAATTTTACACCAGTGCAACTCATCCTGCCGATCCGCTAAATGCGCTGCAAAATCGGGCATTTCTGCGACCATGATCTCCTCTTGGACAAAGCCATGTACAAAACAGCCTCCCCCTAATTTAGCATTGGCAAAATCCACATAGATGTGTTCATAGGCCACCTGTTTTTTATACTCTTCTTGGTCTTGATCTTCTCGATAAGTGTAATAACTAGCTTCACTAAAAAAAGTCTGCGTCTGATTGTCTTTCTTATAAATCTCTTTAAAATAGGCAGGTTGTCGTTTATCTGTATTAAAATTCACTTTTTCTTTAGAATCTAATTCAAAGGTCTTTAATGAATGGCTATGGCATCCCTTATCGGCAAATAATTGCATTCCCTGCGCATAAATTTTAGCCTTAAGCTGACTGACCGGGTCTGCTTTTTGTAAATAGTCAATCACTTTTTGCATCGAAGATTTAGTGAGGTGCTCGTAATCTTTGGTACTAATGTAATAAAAATTTTTCGTCGTCAAATCTTGAAATTTTGTAGTTTTTACACCGAACAAGCTTAAAAATAGAGTTGTCAGATAGCTGTAATTTCTGATAGATTCTCGTTTGTTATCTGGTCTACGGACCATAAGATGAGCAGAGAAAAAAGAGCTTTTAACAACATCGATCGTTGTATTTTCACCTAAATTATTTTTAGTTATAGTTGTCATGATTAAAGACCTTAATTTTCAATTACCTTAATTATAAAATAGTTTTAAATGATTTTCAAATCATTTAAAACTTAGTTGATACTATATTATATCGACAAACTAGAAATATAGTTATATTTTACTCATTTAGAATGATATTTACATTAAATTTTATTAGATCTAAACTTTAAACTTATATCCTCAATTGTATATCTTTTTTAAATCATTCATTTATTAGTAAAAGGAGTTTTCGTGGATCCAATTATAAAAACCCCTTCAAGAAAAAAGAGAATCGCATCTGTTCTTTTAGTCACTCTTGTCTTAACACTCACACTGATTCTAATCGGGCTCCCTACCCTCTTTTCTAGCTCTTTTGGCAAGAATCGTCTATTGAATTACGTCAACAAACAGATTCCCGGTACGTTAGAGGTTCAATCTTTTCAATTTAACTGGTTGGGCTCTCAAGTAATAGACGGCCTAACTTTAAAAGATGAGCAGCAAGCAGTCGTCGGCACCCTGGCAAAAATAGAGACTAACCTTTCCTTAGTGGATCTGTTATGGCATCGAAAAGGGCTAACCGATCTACATCTTGCCGATCTTCACGCTGAGATCAAGCAAGATGCCTCAGGTATCAGCAATTTGCAACGAGCGCTAGGCGAAACAAGCCCGATTAACCCCCTGTTAGCTACCTTGCCTTTTGATATTGAAGTGCAAAATGTCTTCCTAGATTACTCGTTTAAACATCAGCAAAGCCCGATTACTCTAAAATTATCCGGCTATACTAAAGAAAAGGATGCTAAAGAGGTGCAACGCGGCTCTTTTAAAGTAGAAGCTTTATTAAGTGAATTATGCGCGGCTGGCTGCCAAAAGATTGAGGTTAACATCGAGCAATTTCCAACTCAACTGATCGATCAACTCATCGCTTTACACTCTCCTGAATGGAATGGCCTGTTACAAGCTTTACTCGGCAACAGCTGTTCGATGACCATTAATCAGCATAAAAAAGAGCAGAGCTCTCTAAATCAAAAAGAGCAGAGCTCAAGCCTTGCTTTGCACTTGCAGAGCCCGCAAGCTGAGACGACTTTAATGGGAGAATTAAAAGCTGATGGCTTTACATTGAGCCAACCTGCCAAGCTACAGCTGACCATTGATCCCCATCTGTATCAAAAGTTTATTCCCGTCACCTCCTCATTAAATCAACCGACACCTGTGACTATCGACTTACTGAGCTTGTCGTTGCCTTTTAATCATCCTTTGGACACTCATTTTCAAGCGCAGGTGTTTTCCGAGGCGATTCAGATGAAAGGCTTCAAGGATTTTAGTGCGCTCAATCTGCTCATTCATAAAGATGAAAAAGGGACCACAGTTGATTTACAAACTAAAACAGAGCACCAGCAAACGCCCTTATCTTTAAAGATCCAAGCGTTGATCGATGCTAATTTAGCTAACTACCAAGCCACTCTTCGATTAGATCCGTTATTAAATCCTTTGACACTAGATTCTACGCCAACCATTGGCCAAATTGCCCTTCAAGAGGTCAAAGTACAGCTAAGCGGGCCTTGTGATTATACTCAGTGTGATTGCATTCAACAGACACAGTTACAGGTTAACCTCACCGCAGTTCCCCTGCTAAAAAATGAATTTTTTAATCAACCGACAAACGTTAAGCTTTTTTTACAGTTGAAACCAAAATTAGATTCTACTTTTTTTAAAGTCATCGGCAGCTTATTAATGGATGAATTAATCGTCGGTACAGCAGCTGATCGGTTAGCCACCTTAAAAGAGGTAGCTATTCCTTTTGAAATCGATTTAGAAAAAAATCTGATTGAGTTAGAGTTAGCGGGCAAAACATTCATTTCAAAGGAAAATCATGCCGGCTTTTTAAAAGGAAAGATTCAACTGACAGATTGGCTAAAATCCTCCATGAACCCTGGCTTGAACCAGGCAGCAAACAGTGACCTAAATCCTGGACAGCAGATAATAGAGTGGCAAACAGCTAAAGTCAATGGGCAGCTAGCGCTTAAAAAATTCCCATTAACTTTGGTTGCAGCGTTAGTGGATAATCCTCAGGTGACCACTCTCCTCGGGTCCTTTGTCGATCTCGATATCCAAACGCTTAAGGATGATTCTCTAGGTGCGATCGATCAATTGGCAATCAGTTTACAAGGAGAGGGCTGGACTGGCAAAGCGGATTTATCGCTTGGCACACACATCACCTTAAAAACAACAACAAGACCTGCTACTTTAGACTACCAATTGACTCCTCAAAGATTTGCCTTACTGCGCCACCTTTTTGTCAAAAATGCAAAAGATCAAGCCATTGTATTGAATGAGTCTGCCAATCTAACCTTAAATATCAAATCTTTGAAGATTCCCTATCATCAAGAGTTAGGCTGGCAAAGAGAAGCCTTTATCGCTGACTTTTTTGTCGATCAGCTATCCATCATCGATAAAAATTCCGATCGCTACTTGAAGGTTGAAAAAATAGCTGGCCATTTGACCACGGAAGATTTTCAAAAGAAAATGCTCTTTAAATTAGACATGCAACAAAAAGAGGGCTTAAGTCAAGTCAATCATCTGCACTTTGCAGGCAACTTACAGCAGCCTTTTAAGGCAGATGGCAGCTGGAATACAGACAAGATGAGCCTTAAATTTGAAGCTAAGGCAGCTCACCTGCCAGCTACGCTCTTTTGTGATTTATTGGGACTCGAAGAGACAGCGCGCCTCAAGCTAGAAGCTCTATTTGGCCATTATGTGGCAGTCGATATAGACGCTCATCTGCAAGAGATGAATGGTCCGCTTAAAGCGCATATTCGCAGTAAAAATGGCTCTCTCTTTCTCGATGGCAAAGTCACAGATGGCTATTTAATCTTAAATCAACCGCTAGTTGTAGAAGTAACAGCTTCTCAGCAATTATCAGAACAGGTCTTGCAGCTAATTGTGCCTCCTTTAGGAGGGATGACTAATGCCGATGATCGATTGCGCATTACCATTGATCCAGCAGATTTTTATACACCCCTTCAGCATTTGACCATGGAAAACACGCAAATTCAACGCATGAAAATTGAACTAAGTCGCGCTTACTTTACCTTGCATGGTCAGATGGCTACTATTCTAAGTGCTTTAAAAGATAATCCTACAACCGATTCTCAAGGGCTAATTTCCGTGTGGTTTACCCCGATTTATTTGGGTTTGCATCAAGGCGTAGTGCACATTGCACGGTTTGATATGTTAGCCATGGAGCGCTATCCCCTGGCTGCTTGGGGCAAAGTGGATTTCAAGCGAGATCAAATTGATATGTCCATCGGCTTAAGCGGCAAATCTTTGCAGCATGCTTTAGGGCTTGGCATCTCGATGCCCGATCGCAAGCACATGATGATTTTCCCCTTTAATGGTCCGATTGGCCATGCTAGCATCGATAAAAAGAAGTTAGCTGCTAAACTAGCTGCGATTACAGCACAAGTTGCAGGAGGGCCTCCAGGCCTTGTCCTTGGTACTTTATTCGGACTTGCGACCGGAGGCTTTAATATGAATAGCATCCCTGAGCCTACGACTGATCCCCTACCTTGGGCAACTGAAGCAGAGATAGAAGAGGAGCATAAACCCAATAATCCTTTTAGAGCCCTTAAAAAAGGCGCTTCTAGTCTTTTACAAACAATTATTAAATAAATGTAGGATCTTGACTCATGGGGTTGCGACTGGAAAGTGTATTCTCTACAGATGCATTTTCCAGAGATGCATTTTCCAGAGATGCATTTTCTGAGGATGCATGTTCATTGGTGTCTCTATCCGTTACAGGAGTCTCTTGTAAAGCAGATTTTTCTTGAGAAAGATCTGCTTGAGGAGCTAACGCCTCCGTCGGCTCCAAAATTTTGTGGCCATAGGTGCGCTCCATCAGATTAACGGATTTAGGCGTGCTGATCAGCTTAGCCGTGAATTTTTTTTTGCCAACAGGGGTCGCTGTTTTTAGACAGCAATTTTTGTATTTTTTACCTGATCCACAAGCACAAGGATCGTTTCTGCCAATTTTACTCATATATTTACACCTTATTAAAATTTAATTATATACTTAGCTTTTTTTTAAGAAATCATCCAATTGACATTATAACTTAATTATAACAAAATAAGAAATTTTCAATAGCTAATATTACTTGACCTAGCTGAAATCTCGATATGATTACACTCTCTAGCTCTTCTTCTTGTTCCCCTCCTTGGAAAGGATTGGGGAAAAAACTGGAAAGTACAACACGCAAAGCGCTCTTTGATTTCCAGATGATCGAAGAAACAGCTGAGATTGCCATTGCTTTAAGCGGAGGTAAAGATAGCCTAACTCTACTGCATATGTTAACAGCTATCTCAGGTCGCGGCTTTCCTCCATTTAAGTTACATGCGATTCATGTCGAGGGGGAATTTTCTTGTGGAGCCGGCGTCAATACGGCTTATTTAAAAAAGATCTGTGAAGAGCTACAGGTCAATTTGATCACGTGCACCTCTACGCAGAAATTAGCCACTCTAGAGTGTTATAGCTGCTCAAGAGAAAGACGCGCGCTTATTTTTAATGCAGCTAAAAGTGTCAATGCAAAAATCATTGCGTTTGGTCATCATCGCGATGATAATGCCCAAACGATCTTAATGAATCTACTAGACCGAGCAGAATTTGCCGGTAACTTACCTAAACTCAAGATGCATCACTATGGCATTACCATTATTCGGCCCCTAATCTATGTAGCTGAAAAAGACATCAAGCTTTTTGCACAGCAGCAAGGTTTTATGCGCATCACGTGTCAGTGTCCTGTTGGTCAAACCTCTAGACGCAGCCAGATCGAACAGCTGCTCGGTGAATTAGAAGCGCTTAATCCGCATGTGCGCGAAAATATTGCTAAAGCTGGCTTATTATATGGTTCAGACAAAGCAACGCGTTGTTAATTATTTTTGGTTAATTTTTCTCCTATTTTAACTCAAGATCATCAAAAAAAACGCCTAGTTGACTAAAAGTGGCCTACTTTTTGCACAGATAGTTGTCTCACTTCATTCAATTAGTATAAGAGGAGTTTCTATGATCAGTAAGACAGCCAATCAATGTTTAGTCAGTACTTTAGCTTTTTTTACCTTAGGTTTTGCAGCTCTTGGATTTTCTTCGTTAGGCGCTCAAACGTTGAGTTTACAAAATGATTTAACGCATGGCGATACTGTCACGGTTAATGCGTATGGTAAAAGTGTCAATGCTTATGCCGGAGCGATCGTAGGAGGCGTGAGTGGAGGAGCTGCTCAATACTTTTTTTGCTATGACTTAACCCATGAGTTAGCAGCTTTACCTGCAAGTTACAGTGTTGATATTCTGAGTCCTGCAGCCTTAAGTAGTTCTCTACTCAGCTATTTAAGTACTAGTCAAACGAATATATCAACAGCTATTACCTTGCTCAATTCGCTCAATTTAGCCACGCTGACAAGTCATGAATTAGCAGGCGTTCAGTTAGCGACCTGGACAATTCTTGCCGATTGGACAAGTTCAAGCCAAGTCAGTACCCTTCCTAATTCAAGCGGAAACTTTTATGTCACGAATGCAAATTCCAGTGCGATTGCCGCCGCTAATAGCTATTTAACAACAGCTAAAGGGATCTACTCGAGCGGTAAATTCAATTTAGGAGATTATAAACTATTTGCCAATACGACGATGAGTAATTCCCAAGTATTAGTTGGTTTGCCTGAACCTAAAACTTATCTTTTACTCGGTGCTTGTTTGGCGCTAGTCATCTTAATGAAAAAACGTCAAGTGACAAACCCCTCTTCGCTCTCTTAATTCTTAATTGCTAAGTTAAAACCAGCTAGCTCCAATTGCTCTTACTTTAAAAGAGCAGTTGGAGCTAGCTTATTTAATCTCTTTATTGCAAAATTTTTTTTCATTTTGAGGATGACATTAAACGGATGAGACCTGCTGCGATTGCCATTCTTTTTAATCGAGATAAAACAGCTGTCTTATTGACTTTGCGTTGCGATGTGCCCGTCTGGGTCTTGCCGGGCGGCGGCATTGAGGAGCAGGAACTTCCCGAAACAGCTGCTATACGTGAGCTGTGGGAAGAAACGGGCTTACGAGTGACGATCGTGCGCAAAATAGCTGAATATACGCCTATCAATCGCTTGGCTACGCGGACGCATGTCTATGAGTGTCAAGAGCTAGATGGCTGTTTGCGGCCCGGGTGCGAAACGCGCGCTTGTCAATTTTTTCCTTTAGATAAACTGCCAAGAGAGCTGCTAATCGTCCATCGCGATTGGCTAGCCGATGCACTCACTTTTCAACCAGACGTATTGCATCGCCCTCTGACGCGCGTCAACTTAAAAGAAATTGTGCGCTATTTCTGCAAACACCCCATCATTTTGCTGCGCTTTATCTGGACCAAGTTTTGGACTCAGCAATAAATTAAAGGCCATTAGTCTTAAAAAGAGCGCGATAATCTTGTTGACCCAGCTGGATGATCTCTTGGGCTTCTGCTGCGCCATAAGTATGCGTAATGTGCACTTTGCTATGCAGACAGCCCGGGGCATCTTTATAGGTCAAAAAATAGTGCTTGAGGCGCTCGATCAGTTTTTCAGGACAGTCGTGAATATCCCTAAATTTTTCATAGACAGAGTCCTCTTTTAAAATGGCAATGATTTTGTCATCCGCTTGATCATCATCGATTAAGCGCAAGCCCCCAATTGGATAAGCTTGCAAGATGATATCGCCTCTTGGAATGACCTTTTCTGTTAAAACGCAGATATCCAAGGGATCGCCATCCCCTACTAAATGGTTTTTACCCGTCTTCTGTCTACAGTGCTGGGCTACTCTTTCTCCAGCATAGGTCTGTGGCAATAAGCCATAGAGAGTGGGACATAAGCTCGAGTATTTTTGCGGGCGGTCTACTTTTAAGATGCCGGTCTCTTTATCTAACTCATATTTAATCGTATCAGCAGGCACCATCTCGATGTAGCAAGTCACAAGGGCCGGCGCGCCCTCTCCAAGAGATAAGCCATGCCAGGGATGCGCGCGATAAGTAGTAGGAGAGGATAGAGCAGAATGAGATTCAAAAGGACTAGATTTTTGAGTCATTTGACACCTTAAAGTAGCTTAAAATTATATCTTTTAAGCTACTTTAAAAGAGAACTGTTTAGCAAGCCTAATTCCTCATTTCACCATCAAGAAGAAAAGCCAGGAGGAGAGAAGCTAGAAAGGGAGATTTCTCTCCCTCCTAGCCTCGCTATCCTATTATTTGATTTTAGTGAGTGATTGATTAACCAAATAATCCACCAAATAATCCCTGTTCTTTTTGTTTTTGTTTTAGTTCTTGCTTTTTATCGTATAAAGGCTCTTGACTAATTAACCCTGGTTTAGTACCTGTCCGATCAATTGTAGGGTCTTGGCTAATGGCACGTTTAGCGAAAGCAGCATTAGGTGCTGTAGCTCCCTTAATTAGAGCTGTATTATTAATTAAATTTAAACGCTGTTTGGCTTCAGACATGGAGATCCTTTGTGCAGGATCCGTTTTGGTCATATCCCTCAATAATTCTGCTAATGAGTATGCAATACCTTCACTTTTACCTGGAACTATAGTCTGTTCTATTAATTGTTTTGCAATCATGTTACAATGATTATGAACGGCTCTTTCAGCATTAGGATAACTAGCTACAGCATTGCCCCTTCTATCCCAAATCATACCTACATTTTTCAAGCCTCCCTGATAGGCTATCCACGTTTCAAATTGAGGGCAAGCTACATTGTCAACTAATTCTTTTTCAATACCGCGCCGCTCTTTACCTTGAACTTGATCTTCCTTTTTAGTTACAGGTAAATAACTCTCTTCTAGGATTCTCATGATGACGATAGCTGCACTGAAAACCTCTCCCTTTTGGCTTGTGGAAAATTCAGGAGGAGAAAAACGGGGATTTCCTTTCATTTTTTTTATTGTGTTCTCATCGACTTCTCTAGCTTTGCCAAAATCAGCAATGCGCACTGTTCTTTTTCCAGTTAATTTATCTTTAAAAACTAAGACGTTTTCCGGTTTGAGATCGCCATGAACATAGCCAGCTTCTTGCAGATAAGTTAAACCTTTTAAAACTTGATGAGCAATGTCGATTCTTTCTACAATAGTGAGGTTCTTATCAGCGATCAGTGCTTCTAGGTCTCCTTCTGCTTTTGCACTCCTCAATGTATATAAAGGTTTGCCATTTTTATCTTTAATAGGTTTATCGTTAACTTCTTCAAAATCTAGGACGAGATTAAATTCTGTCTCATCAGGATGTTTTGATTGTAACTTTGCAAGAATAGCTTGATTGGTTTGCAGTTCTTTTTCCATTTCTGTTTTGCCAGTTGGAGTTAAAGGCGTATAATAGACATGGTCGGGATCATTCTTAGGTTTTAACCTGACTTTTTTTACTTTACCTTCCGCTAAATCCTGAACAAAAGTTGTAGTCATATTAGTAGTTGTTTCAAGTGGGTCTTTTAATGGACCTTCATCTACTATTTCCTTACCTTCTGAAATTTGCTCACCATCTATCAATAAGCCCATGTCGAAAAAGCTATCTAGTAGATCATTTTTATTAACATCTTCTTTATGTTCAACTGATGAATCAGAGGCACTAGTGGTCGTGGTAGTCGTGGTATTTAAGGCAGATAACTGCTGATCTCTTGCTTGCAATTGTGCTTTAAGATTCTCTATTTCAGCTGTTAACTCTGTCGTATTGTTTAGGTGCTCTTGTGCTTTCTTATCATACTCAGTATTCAAGTCTTGAACTGCTTGATTATGTTGGGCAATCAGGTTTTGATTATTTTGAGTAGAGGTACTGATTTGCTGCTCAAATTCTTGCTGTTTTTCCTCTAATGTCTTTGTCAATTGACCATTAATAGCGTACATTCTTTGTGCTTGAGTTTGTGCTTCTTTTAGCCTCTCTTCAAGATCTTTTACAGTCTTAGTAGCTTGTTCTTGTTGTTCAGCTAAATCTAGCAACTCATTCTTTAAATCATTATGTTCTGTTTTTAATTTTTCAAAGCTTTGTGAAAGAGTCTTTTTTGTGTCTGTGACCTCTTTTAATTGTAGCTGTGTTGAGTCTAATTCAATTTTGATTTTCTCAATATTATTAGTATGCGCGCTATTTGCATTTTTAAGTTCTTCTTTTGATTTTACTACTACATCTTCAAAATTTTGTTTTGATTCCTCTACTTCTTTAACTAATTTTTTAGCCTTGTTTTCGAGATCACCTTTTTCTATTTGTAAATTTGCAAATTCTTGATTTTTTTGATTAAGTTGAGTTTTAATTTCTTCAGATTGATCTTGTTTTGCCTGCTCAAGATCTTTTGTTAATTTCTTCACATCTTCTTCTAATTGATTTTTTTGCCCATCTAAAGTCGTTAATCTATTATTTAAATTTGTATAATCGGTTGTTTTTTGTCCAAGTTGTGCTTCAACTGTTTGCTTATCAGTTGCTGCTTTAGCAACACTTTCTTTGAGTTGTGCAATTTCTTTGTTAGCATCCTCAAGATCTTTCTCATTTTGATCAACTCCTTTAGTGCGCAACTCAGTTTGGACTTGATTGCGGCTTGTAATGAATTGATGCACATGGGATGGGCTGATGAGACAGATTAAAGGCAAGAGAGCGGCGGCCGCTACACATTCGACGGCACATGCTAATCTAGCACCAGCAGCTGATAACTGCCAATTTTGGACTGCAGGACCGGGTTTATACTTAGGATTAATGACTTTGCCGAT
The DNA here is from genome assembly GCA_965200675.1 of Parachlamydiaceae bacterium. Taxonomy (GTDB): domain Bacteria; phylum Chlamydiota; class Chlamydiia; order Chlamydiales; family Parachlamydiaceae; genus CBDAUP01. The sequence continues at coordinate 1,650,675 of CBDAUP010000002.1, forward strand.
GAAGACGCCAGGTGAGACGACGAGCCCTGTTAGGGTTTTCACGCTAGCTACTGCTGTATGAATAGCTGCATCCCCTAGAGCTGCAAAGGGAATAGACACAAGGCCTATTAACCGAGCGCTTACTTTTCCCAACGGTTTTTTAACTTTTCCTTGAGCAGTATTCATTTGATTAAGACCTTTAACGAGCTTTTCCGTTAAAAGATAGGACTTAGGCTGGGCATTGACTTGAGGATCCATAGACATAATTTACCTTTATTTTATGATTTATTAATTAACTTTAATTGATGAAATCATAGCTAATATAAAATTAGTGTTAATTTTTCTTTAAATTAACTAATTAATATTTAAATTAATTTAGTCATTAAATTTATTTTTTAATAAAAAGGTTAATGCATAAAGAGTGCCAAGTTAGCGAACAAGTCTTCAGAATCAAGAGATGACTAGAGATTAAATGGAGAGAGATTAAATGGGAGGAGCTAAACTTTCTATTGACAGGTATTGGCTAACTACTTGAAAATTTATTTATAATTTTAAGGAGTGACTAAAGTTTTGTTATTGATTATCCTTTTTTTCGGCACTTTTTTCTTTTTGACGGGGACGTTTTTTTTAACCTCTATGACAAGTGCTTTTCGGCGTCTTCATAAAAAAGATTCCCTCAAAATCTTACAGCACTTAGGTCACTTTTTTCCTTATCGTCGCTTTCATCTATTCTTCTTTCCTCAGCATGAATATGAAGGGCTCTTTTTTGTGACCCTCTGTGCCCAAAACATGGCCCGATTTTTTTATGCGACTTTAGCTATTTTATTTCTGATCGATACGCCTTTATTTTATCATGAAACTCAAACCCTTGGCCTGACTTACCCTCTGTATGATTTTACTCTTTTTTGGTTAATCTTGAGTTTTATCGGCTTTACGCTGGCCTCTTTTATTGTAGGAGACTACTTACCGCGCTTATTCGGTACCCGTTTACCGGAAAAAGCGTTGCGTTTTTGCACTCCTTTTTCCTCTATTTTCATGTTTCTCTGTTTTCCCTTGACCTACCTTTTTTTGCGCCTCTCCTATTCTTTATCGCGCACGAGCCACTTTGATCACCTGCAAGAATCCCAAACGCCTGCTAAACAAGAGATCATCGATCTCATTCAAAAATCCCATTTAGGCACCGATTTAACCCTGCATGATAAAAAACTGATCGAATCGGTGTTAAATTTTAGAGAGCTGTTAGCTAGGGAAGTGATGGTGCCGCGCGTCGATGTGTTTAGTTTATCAGCGGACATGACGATTAAAGAGGCGGCAAAAATTTTAGAAAATGAAGGGTATAGCCGCACGCCTGTCTATCGCACCACAATCGATAATATGATTGGCGTGTTAATGTATAAAGATCTTCTCAGCAAATACCAAGAGTATGAAGCCCAAAATAACAAGATAGAGCTGCTCAATGTGCCCATTGAAACGCTCATCAAAAGCGTTCTTTATACGCCAGAAACTAAAAAGATTTCCAATCTTTTGCAAGAGTTTCGCAAAAAGCAAGTGCATTTAGCGATTGTAGTAGATGAATATGGCGGCACAGAAGGCATTGTGACGATCGAAGATATTTTGGAAGCAATTGTAGGAGAAATTGCCGATGAGTATGACCAAGAAGCACCTCTCTATCTTCCGCAAGCAGATGGGAGTTGGATTGTCGATCCGCGCCTTAGCATATTAGATGCAGAAGAGCAGTTGGGACTTGTGATTCCGGCCGACAGAGACTACGACACCATCGGTGGGTATATTTTTCATTGTGCAGGCTCGATTCCCACTAAAGGCTTTGTGATTCATCACGATGCTTTTGAAATTGAAATCTTAAGTTCTAATGAGCGCTTTGTAGAAAAGGTCAAGATTTGTCCCATTCGCACAACAGGGCCTTATTAAAACTTCTGACTTACGTCTTTAGAATAATTATTTTCTTTGTTACAATCCAAAGATCTAACTTATTTTCTCCCTGATACTATGTGGCTAAATTCAGATCCGCTGCTTCTATGTTTATTCACCTTGAGTTTAGGCCTACTTATAGGCTTTCTGATCTGTTGGTTTTACTACCGTTTAAAAACAGGCGGGATTCAGCAATTGAGTCAAGCAATCATCAGGCAAGCTGAAATTGAGGTAGAAACGCTTAAAAAAAATCAAGAAAGCCTATTAAAAAAAAATCAAGCTCTTCAGCAAAAAGAGTTAGAGAGTCATTGGCAACAAGAAAAAAGGAAAATTCAACGGGAAGAGGAGCGCTTTAAACAGCGCGAAGATAAACTTGAGCATAGGCAAAACTTAGCGGATAAAAAAGTAAGTGATTTAGAAAAAAGAGAAGCTGCTTTAACAGAAAGTAAAATTCAACTAGAATTGAAACTGGTGCAGCTTCAAGCTACACGGGCTTCTCTAATAGAAGAATTAGAAAAATTAGCTGGTTTAAGTGCGCAGGAAGCACGTGAGTTATTGAAAGCTAAAATCTCTAATGAAATTAAAATAGAGATGGCGCATTTATGGCGGCGCTCTGTGAAAGAGGCTGAAGAGACAGCTGAAAAAGAAGCCGCGCGCATTATTGCAACGGCTATCACGCGCCTAGCTGTGCCTTGTGTCAATGAAGCGACGGTGACCACAGTTGCTATTCCAAGTGATGAGATGAAAGGACGCATCATCGGCAAAGAGGGGCGCAATATTCGCACATTTGAGCAAGCAACTGGCATTACACTTATTATCGATGACACACCTAATGCCATTGTGCTATCGGGTTTTGATCCCATTCGCATGCAGATAGCCAAAATAGCTTTGACAGATCTCGTGCAAGATGGCCGCATCCATCCGACGCGCATCGAAGAAATAGTAGGCAAAGCTAAGCAAAATATGCAAAGCTTGATTAAGAAATATGGAGAGGAGGCTGTTTTACGGGCCGGTGCAATTAACATGAGTGCTGACTTGATCCTGCTGCTTGGCAAACTAAAATTTCGCTTGAGTTTTGGTCAAAATGTACTGGATCATTCTTTAGAAGTGAGTCACTTGATGAGTTTAATGGCAGCTGAACTTGGCTTAGATAGCACGTTAGCTAGGCGCATCGGCTTACTGCATGATATAGGGAAAGCTGTTTCTCATGAAGTAGAAGGATCCCATGCGCTAGTGGGCAGAGATTTAGCTTTGCGCTATGGAGAAAGTCAAGAGGTTGCTAATGGGATTGGCTGTCATCATTTTGAAATAGAAGCGCGCACGATAGAAGCTTCTTTATGCAGCGCAGCTGATGCTATCTCAGCTTCCAGACAAGGGGCCCGGAGTGAACCTGTGGAGCACTACATTAAGAGGCTGAAGAAATTAGAAGCACTAGCCTTGCAATTTCCGGCGGTAGAAAAAGCCTATGCCATGCAAGCAGGACGTGAAATACGCGTTGTCGTTAAACCCTCTCTGATTGATGATGGAGGCACGCTCTGTTTAGCTAGAGAGCTGACAAAAAAAATTGAAGAGGAGCTATGTTACCAAGGCAAAATTAAGGTAACGGTGATCCGCGAAATGCGAGCTATAGACTATGCTGTCAAACAGCTAGTTCACATCGCTCCAAACGCTAAGTAAAAAAATATTTGAAAAAAAGGAAGATAACGGCATGCGTAGATCAGTTTGTTATTGTGAACCTCATCAGGCCATGGCTGGAGAATGTAATACCTGGAAATTTATTTACAACCTCTCTGCAAGCTTGCCAAAAGGAACAAAACTACGCTTTGACATGCAAACCAAAGGACGTAGTATCGACTGGGAGATTCCAAGTGTCAATTTAAAACAAGAGAGCAATGTCATCTTTATTCAGCTCGATAATGGCAAAATTATCGCGGGTAAAGAGAGTGAAGTGCCCGATGATTATGCGCCTGTCTTTGATTTTATCTTACCAGCTAAAGTAGAAACAGGTAGCAGTATCACGTTTGTCATCGGCTCTCTAAAAGAGGGTTTAGAGAGAGAAGGCGGCAATCGCACGCAAACAAATTCTCAACGAAGAAGATCGTTTCATCTGCTAATCGATCCGACTGGTAAAAACAATTTTCAAGAGCCCGAGGTCTTCTCCTTAGATATTCGCGGTCATGAACTCAAAACGATTCGGATCTTGACTCCCTCTTTTGTGGTCCGCAATAAGCGGTTTGATGTCATCGTGCGCTTTGAAGATGAATTTGGCAATTTGACAAGTCAAGCTTCCGATGATACCTTAATTGAGCTCTCCCATGAACATTTAAGGGAAAACTTGAGTTGGAAACTATTTGTGCCAGAAACAGGCTTTATCTCCTTGCCCAATCTTTACTTCAATGAAGTTGGCATCTATACCATTCAGTTAAAAAATACTAAAACAGGAGAGATTTTTAGATCGCCTCCAGTCAAGTGTTTTCCCGACAATCACAAGAACTTATTTTGGGGCTTATTACATGGCGAGTCAGAGCGCATCGATTCGACAGAAAATATCGAAAACTGTTTACGCCATTTTCGCGATGATAAATCGTTAAACTTTTTTGCTAGTTCGCAGTTTGAAAATAGCGAAGAGACCTCAAATGATATCTGGAAACTGGTTAGCCAAAACATGACAGAGTTTGATGAAACAGATCGATTCACAACTTTCCTTGGCTTTCAATGGATCGGCAATCCCCTAGAAGAGGGCGTGCGGCAAATCATTTATACCAAAGATCAAAAAACTTTACTGCGTAAGAAAGATCCCAAATATAGCACCTTAAAAAAATTGTACAAAAACTTTTCGCCAAAAGAGATCATCTCAATCCCCTGTTTTACTATGGGTAAAGGCTATGAATACAATTTTAAAGAATTTGATCCCGAATTTGAACGCGTGGTCGAGATCTACAATGCGTGGGGCTCTTCTGAATGCCTAAAGAAAAATGGCAACTTAGCTCCTGTCGGCAATAGCCAGAAAAAAGGTTTGCAAGAGAGTGGAGAGGGCGCTATCCAAAAAGCGCTCATGCAAAATTGCCGTTTTGGCTTTGTGGCCGGCGGGTTAGATGACCGCGGCATTTATAGCTCTTTTTATGAGGATGGCCAAGAGCAGTATCCTCCCGGTTTAACAGCTATTATTGCGCCAGAGCACAGCAAGAATGCCCTGGCCGATGCGCTTTACAATCGATCCTGCTATGCGACGACCGGCGAGCGCATCATCGTAGGTTTTTATTTAGCGAGTTATGTGATGGGTAAAGAGATTAGTACAGCTGATAAACCGGGTCTAATGGTCAATCGCCATCTTTCTGGTTATGTAGCGGGTACGACTAAACTGACGCGCGTAGAAATTATCCGCAATGGCAAAGTGATCAAGACTTTAACTACAGAGGATTATTTTTTAAACTTCACGTATGATGACCTCATGCCGATTGACTCGATTGTAATCGATGCTAAAGATGGCAAACCACCCTTTGTCTACTATTACTTAAGAGCATTGCAAGAGGATGGACATTTAGCCTGGAGCTCGCCTATTTGGGTCGATTTTGTCAAACCTTTGCCCGGCATCAAATCGACTGTCATCAAAAAAGTAGCTAAACCTGTCGAACCCTTTATCAGTTTTGAAGAAGAGGATGAGGAGGAAGAGGATGATTTTGATTACGATGAGACAGAAAAATAGGATCACATAAGAGCTTCGTCCTATCAAAGTAGACTCAAGATCAAAGTAGAAAAAAGAGAAAAACAAAAAAATTTCTTCTCTTTTTTCTTTTTATGGGTGAAAAAATTACTTAGGTAATTTAAATCGTTGAAAATCGAGATGATGATCTGTTTTCCCCTTTTGATAGGTAGGACTTTTAACATCAGGTTCTTCATAAAAACCTAGAAGCTTTTTAAATTGCTGGGCTGTTTCTGCAGCATCACCGCATTTAATCTGAATGCCATTGGGATCTAAAATATACCCTTTTTCATCCGACTCTTTAATATAAGTAATCGCATGCCCACCATTTCCCGTCGCAAAATTAACAGAATAGGTACCGACCTCTAATTTAGATAGATTGTTGAGATAGGAATCATTGCTTTGATGAAGAGAATAATGACCCATGACCTCTTTTAAAGATTCTAATTCCAATCCTCTTGTTTTAGCCACCGCCTGGTATTTTATGTTATTTTTTCTTTCCTTCCCTAGTTCTTTAATGGCATAACGGATAGAAGGATCAGCAATAGAATCATAGATAGAATCAGATGTAAACGATGGACCTGTTTTTCCAAAAATAGAGCTAGCTTGCTCTCTTAATTTAGTTGATAAGGAATAATTTTTAGAATCTACTGAGCTAAAATTTGCATTTTTTGATGCATTTTGCTGAACCGTTTTGATAATATTCTCTTCGATGCCTTGTTTATGCTGCAAAAGGGCCACCGTCCACTTTAACGCTTTTATATTTTTCTCTCTTTCTTTGTTTAACAAAAGTACTTCTGTAGACTTCTTGCCTATTATGGCTTCCTTATAATTAGCATTCATTTTTTTTAAAGCCGCTTCCTGAAAAGCTAAAGGATCCTTTATTGTCCAGAAAGAATTATCTCCTTTATCTTCTTTACGTCCCATCCAGCTAGTAGAAGCAGTTTCTGGTTTCGCTTCTGCAGCTCGTACCTGATTTTTTTGATCATTTACTAAATCTTTAATTAAGTGGGCCAAATCGTTAGGATGCTGATCATTACGTTGATAAAGCTCATTAAAAGAACCAAAATCTACTTGTTTATAGATGATTCCCTGACTTAAATCATCATCGGCTTGAACTAAAGCTTGGCCTACTAAGTCAAAATCTACTTGAGCTAACTCATACCCTCCTTGACTTGCAGCGATTTCTTTGAGATCTTTAAAAACCCCTGCTAAAGCTTGATAAGGATCTTCTGTAGCTTTCAATAATTCATAGATGGATTGATTAGCCGCAGCCTCTGCTGAAGCCCCTTTTTCATTTGAGGCAATGATATGCTCTACAGTTTGGCCTTCAATGAGATGTTTTTTAGCAATATCAAGACGTATGCCTGCACAGATGCCATCGGTGATCATTGAATCAGGTACCTTTTCCTTGATTGACTTATCATCAATCTGCTTGAATAATGGATTCCACTTTTTTAATTCTTGACACTTTTCACGAAGTTGATCAGCTGCTTCACAATCTTGTTTATTCATCAAAACGTCTTTTTTTCCTATATTGCGCACTCTGCCCATATTCTCATTACCAAAAGCTTGATCAGCGACAATCTTAAATAGATCAAAACCAGAATGAGCAGCTTTAGCTTCAAATTGTTTGGAAGTTTCTCCCCTAGTCACTTGATGAGCCAGCATATAACCTAAAGCTTTTAAAGCAGGTTTGACTGAATCAGGGGAAGTCAATAGGACTTTAGCCATCTCCAATTTGCCATATCTTTTAACTGCTAGACCCCCAGTTATTTCTTTAGCAGAAGGATCTGTGGTAACTTTCTCTTTTGCTAAAGTAGGATAAGCGCTAACCCAGGTATTAGAATTAGGAGTAGATGAATGAGAATTTATACCCATAATTTTTCCTTAGCTAAAAAAATTAAAAGTTCTTCTACTTAAAGAATGACTTTATAACTTGCAATTAACATGCCAAAAGCTAAGAAAAATGAGAGCATGGACTGACTTTACTAAATTTAAGAGATAGGCTTAAGATAGAGATTTAAGAGATGGGAATGAGCCAGCTTTTTCTCTGATAGGATCTAAAGATAGCATAGGCAATAAGACTTATACTGAGGAGTTCTACTAAAGAGACGAGCTTTAAGCCAAGATAGAGAGGATAGGTAACAGTTCCCACTTGAAAAAGCAAGTAAGCTGTCAAGATCGCTAAAGCTATCAGCGCGATTTTAGGAGGGATAGGAATGTCCATTTTAAGACTAAGCGCACTCAGTAAGCACAAACTGCCAAGCATAGCTCCTAGGCCATAAGGACTAAAGCCTACGCCTAATTTAAGATAGAGAATACTTTTACCAAGAAAGTTGCCGACGAGAGCTCCTGTTAATCCAAAGCAACCAGCTTCAAATAAAGATGGACTAAGCCAATCTTTTTTTAGATGAGACGTACAGGGCATAAACGAAGCAAACACGACTAGCACCTTTTGTAATGACTTGATAGCCTAAAGAAAACACACATTAAATTAATTCAACGGCAATTGTATCATAACAGAGCCGCCCCCGTTTTGTCAATTTTAGTTTATGATCCTCTAAATTCATCACCTCTAACTGGATCAAATGCGCTAGCGTTTGGTGTGTGTCAAGCGATAAGCGGCCATGTTCTTTTTCAAAAAGAGCTAAATCGACGCCGGCATTTAAACGCAATCCAATGGTCAATAATTCTCGTATGCGCGCTTGCGGATCTAATGTCTCTTCAAAATCGACCGCTAACTGACCCTGTTGTAAAAGTTTTGTATACTTATTTAAATGAGAGATATTTTTAAAGCGCTTATTTTCCCAATAACTAAAAGCTGAAGGACCAAAGCCCAAAAAAGGTCGACCGATCCAATAACCTATATTGTGGAGAGCCTGCTGTCCATTCTTGCAAAATGCAGAGATTTCATACTGTTTTAAACCCGCTTCCTCTAACTGTTCGATGGCAGTTTCATACAGTTGAAGACTTAGCTGTTCATTAGGTAAATGGGGTTTAAGCGCCTCTTTTTTCTTAAAAAAAATCGTATGGGGCTCAATGGTTAAATTATAGAGAGAAAGATGCGCAATGGGCAGTTGAGTCACTTGCGTTAGTGTATGCTGCCAATGGCTCAACTTTTGATGAGGCAAATCATACATGAGGTCGATTGAGATATTTTTAATGCCTGCTTTGTCTATCTCATAAACGGCTTCTAAAGCAGTAGAAGCTGTGTGTTTGCGCCCTATAATCTGCAAGAGCTGATCATCTAATATCTGGACACCCATGCTGATGCGATTAATACCGCTTTGCTGATAGTGGACCGCATCTGAAAAATTGATATTTTCAGGATTGACCTCTAAGGTTACTTCCGCTTCTTTTTCGACTTCACTTTCTTGATAAATCCACTTTAAAACTTTTTCTATTCTAGCAGGACCAAATAGAGCTGGCGTACCTCCTCCAAAATAGATACTGGTGATCGTTTTATTTTCTAATAGAGGCAAGCGCTGCAGCCACTCTAAGCGGAAGGAATCCAATAGCTGCTGCTTATCTTTTTCTCTATCGGGCAGCACAAAGAAATGGCAGTAATCGCATTTATGGCTGCAAAAGGGAATGTGAAAATAAAGACTACAGGATTTTTTTTGAATTGACATTTTCCAATCATAAAGTAACGCTGCTATATTAAATAGCAGAACTTAAGTCCAGCTAATCTTTAAAATAGTAGTTAGCAAAATAACAATAGGATCTAATTAGGTTCTACTAGCCTAGTTTACCAATTATCGGCATCGGGATCTACAATGCCACCACGGCGCCAGCGATTGCGATCGCTAAAATAAGACTCCTCTTCATCGTCGTCTTTCTCTGTAGAAGTTGCATCTTCTTCTCCCTCTTCGCGTTCTTCAATGACCGAACTCTCTACATCGATCGCATCTGTTTCCATATCAAAGCCCGTTTCATTTCCCCCTGCCGTATCGCCTATTTCAATGTCTGGAATAGTAGGCATTTCCGTATAGCCTGTTCTAGCCCCTGTGACGCGCTTAGGAGTGGCATACTCTTCTGTCTCGCCACTTTCTTTAAGAAACTGGAGGCGCTCTTTTTCCTCTTCAATCTTATGTTGAATACCGATGATTTCTTCTTTATGTTTTTCTACATCTTTTTTAGGTACAAGGCCAAGCTTCATCCACTGTTGTAGATCATTGAGTTCTGTTTCCAGCTTTTTAAGCCGTTCACTTTTAATATGTTTCATTATAATCCTTATAATCCTTAAGCATTACATTATTTAATAAATTAGAACAAATAAAGAAGAAATGTCAACTTTTTTGCTAAAAATTACCTAGTTTTTGTTTTTTATACAAGAGGTTTTGTTATTTTTAATTACGATTAGCTAATAAAAGCCATCTTAAAACAATAAAAGTAGCTCCGCATAATCCAGCCACCATCAAAGCAGCCATGCCACTTCCCAAAATCTCCTGAGTTTCATAAAAAAATAGGGTAAAACTGATGACAAAACTGCCAAAAGCTATGATGAGACTTGTCAAATTGACAAATTTTGTCTGAGGCATAAAACCTTTTTTAGTTTTTTTTCAGATTAATTAAATTTTCAATTTTTTCAACAAAAATAGTAAAATAAATTTTAATTTATTATTTTTTTAGCGTAAGTAGCTGTTTTTAAACAAGCTTGGAAAGCAATAAAATAGAGAGCGGCACGCATTGAGAGTCATGGGTTTCTATAAAAGTTGTGATCGCACCATAGGGCAACCAGAACAGCTGTTGATATTCATCGTTTGGCTGAAGAGCTATATCGAGGATAGCTAAGTCTAGTTTTATGAGGGCGCAAATTTCAAAAAGGCAATTTTCTTGATCCCAGACGAGTTGCTGAAACTGAACACTTGCAACCCAGCTCATAGGCATCCGAGTTTCTTCAGCTAGCTCCTTTAATAGCTGGTGTCGCCAGTTAATTTCTCGTCGATCTCCTATGCCTTCCGCCCCTATTCCGCCTGACGGAACTGTTTCATAAAGATTAGGAGAGTTAACTAAGTGACTAGCTCTTTGACCTATTAAGACATGCTGGCCAGCTAGAGTTAGGCCGCTGACACTTAATGTTTGCATGGAAAGTTTTTTTCGCAAATTAACGTGACGCTTTTGCGCTAGATAGAGCTTAAAAGAAACAAAATGACCCTCTATTTTATCTTTTTTTACGCACACTACATTGAATAGTTGACCATCAAATAGAGGGCCTCTCTTTGTTTGTTCTGCTAACCATAATTCTTCGACTAAATGGCGCTCTTCGTCTGATAACAACACTTGGCTTGTTTTAGCGCCTACCTCAATTGTGAAATTGCTAGCGATTTCTAACGTCTGATAAGAATTAAACATAATCCCTTATAAATAAGTGCTGGATCATTTCCCAATTCATAGCCTTAAAAGTAGCATCAAGCGGACTTTGCTTAAGCAAAGTCCAATTAAGAGAAGAAAAAGGATCAACACGCCAGGTGATGATACCAGCTGTAGTAGCTGCTTGAACTCCTTTTTCTGAATCTTCAATCGCAAGTGCTTCTCGTGGTTCTACTTTTGCTTGCTGCAAAGCTAACTGATAAATAGCAGGATGCGGTTTACTCTTTTTTAGTCCCTCTGAAGTAATCAATGCATCAAAGCAGGCCGTTAAGTTAAGCCTTTTTAAAAAAGGGTAAACAAGCTGCTCAGGAGCCGAAGTCACTAACAGCAGTTTCCTATGAGTTTGCTTGACTGTTTTAATAAATTCTAAAGCACCGGCAAAAGGCTGGGCTATCTCTTGATAATACTGCTGTAATAAAGCTTGATACACGGGTAAGAGCTCTTCTACAGACTCAGTCAGGGAGTAGCGTTTAATCAATATCGGTATAATTTCACTAAGAGCCGGTCCATTCAGCTCTTCAAATTCAGTTTTTGTGCCTTCATAGCCCTGTTTTTTTAAAAAATTGTCATAAATGTCATAAAGGCTAGCTAGAGAATTGACGACTGTCCCATCAAAATCAAGCAAAACAGCTTTAAGATTTTTAATCTGTTTGTTCATATACCCTATTGATTATACACCTTTCCTATCATAATCCCCTGTTTGCACTCCCTCTCCTAAAGCTAAAGCCCGGGTAGCTTGCTGACCCTCTATTTCACTTAGATATTTAGAGTGTAGGCCTAAAGGCTGCAGTCCCGGTCTTAAAATGGCTATATTTTTTCCTTCTTTAAGCTTATCTCCTCGCAAAATAGGACAAATAGCCTGGATGCCTCTTCTAGCAAACCGACGCAATTCCTCTTCTTCAGGTTGGACCATTTTTACAGCTTGACCTAAAGATTTTTCGACTGAGCGAATTCCTTTAACCAACGCTTTTAATTCTTTAGGGTTAATTGCAAAAAAATGATCGGGACCTGCTAAGTTTCTATTCAGGGTAAAATGCTTCTCTACTACTTGCGCCCCCAAAGCGACGGCAGCTAAAGGAGCTACTAGTGGATCCCGACTGTGATCAGAAAAACCAACGGCTGTTTTAAAGCGTTGTTTGAGCCAAGGAATCACTTGTAAATTCAAAGATTCATAAGCTGCCGGATAGTGAGCTGTACATTGTAGAAGAGTTAGCTCTTGCCCTCCATTTTGTCGATAAAATTCTACAGCCCAAGCAATCTCTTCTTCAGTTGAAGCTCCTGTGGATAAAAAAAGAGGTTTATGGGCCTGAATGGCACAGCGCAATAACTGAATGTGGTTGAGTTCATACGAGGCAATTTTGTGTTTAGCCACATAAGGATCGATCGCTGCAAAATCAGCTGGAGAAAAAGCTGTAGCCATGAAAGCAATCTGCTGATCGGCACAAAGCTTTGCTATTTCGGGAATCAGTTCATAGGGCATAGCTAAATCAGTAAATAACTCTTGCATCCCCTTTTCTAAGCCGCTTTCTGCTAAGTAAGCACTCGATCCTGCATTTTTTACATAAATTGTTTCGGGACGAAAAACTTGAAATTTAATGGCATCAGCTTCAGCTTCTACTGCTGCATTGATCAATGTTTTAATGCAATTGAGATCTTTTTTTAAGGTGCCACAACGCCAATTAGAGCCTACTTCTGCTAAGATAAAAACAGCCGGTGGAGCAGCAGCTAGGCTCTCTTTTAATTCGACTATAAAGCGTGCAATGGCATGGGTTTGGCCCGTATCTTCGACAGTTTTTTGCTGATCTACTAACTGAATAAACCCCGCCTTTAAAAAAGCTTTTTGCGAACTGCGATTTTCTTTTTTGATTTCTGCATAGAGATCCTCATAGCCTCTTTCAGCTAACCAAGGCTGAATGTGCTGTAAAATTAAAGGACCCAAGCCTTGATGGCGGGCACTCGGTGCTAAGTTAATGGAGATGTCGCAGCAAAGTCGCAAAGCGCCCGTCGGATGTCCCACAGGTCTAAATCTTAAAAAAGCTACCCTTTTACCTTGATAAAGTACAAATAAAGGAGCTAAAAGAGGAAAATTAAAATAGGTATCTAGAAACTCTCGATAAAAAGAGGGCCAGACTTTAGGCATCAAATGAAAAGAAGCTTTTAATGTTTCTGGATCATTGCGCCATTCCATGACCTGCTTAGCATCAGCCTCAATCGGACTGACATATTCAAACTCAAATGGATGATGTTTATTTCTATCTATTTTCATAAAACGAAAGAACCTACTATTTTATGTTGAATGTGAGCATTGAGTTGACACCATTCGGGATGTTGTTTTAGCAATTCCAATAAATCTTCCAATGTAAACTGAGGCTTTTGAGGATAAATATTTTCTAATATTAATGTAATTAAATTTAAATCGGCCGGTGTATCCACTGTCCAGCGATAAGTTGAAAAATTTTGATCTGCTTGCAAAGATTTTAAAGAAAATAGTTCGGTATGGCGATAATAATAAGGCGTGACATGTTCTCTCTCTTCTGGACTTAGGGGTTGAGTGGCTATGTATTCAAGCGAACGGACTGAAAAAACTTCGACATCCATGCCTCTTGGATAACTTCTTTCCTCTTGCAAGCAGTTAGTTATGTAATCATAAGAGGGTTCATGTGCTAAAAAATAATCTAGTACTTTTTGAATAATAGCCGGATCGATCAAGGGACAATCTGCACAAATGCGAATGATGACTGTCGCTTGATGACAACGAGCGGCTTCTAAAAACCGTTGAAAAACATCCTGTTCACTGCCTCTAAAACAGCTACATTGAGCGAGTTGACAAAATTCTGCTAAACAATCATCGACGGGGTTTGTCGTCGTGGCTAAGATAATTTCATCGACCTGAGTGACTCGTTTTAACCTTTCTAATAAAAAGGCAAGCAGGGGTTTATCTAATACTGTTTTTAAATGTTTACCGGGTAAACGCGTAGAACCCATGCGCGCTTGGATTAAAATGACAACTTTTGGTTTAACTTTACCTAAATTTTGATCTTTTCTCATAGCTGCTTTTAGTTAAATATGTTTGAGCAGTAGATGACGTGCTTCAATAGCCTGCTCAGTTAAAGAAGCATATTCTGGTTGATTAGCCGCATAGTCTAAAGTTAAATCTAAAGCTTGCATGGCACTTTCGCGATCATGAATAGCAAAAAGACACTTAGCTAGATAAAAATAGGGCATAGGCTGTGTGATTTCACACGTGATTGCCATCTCATAAGCATCGATTGCTTCTTCATAATGAGTATTCATCTGATTAGCTAAACCCAAGCCTATCCAATAAGATTGCTCATGCGGATTTAAAGTAGCTAAGAAGAAAAAGACTTCACTTGCTTCCTGATAAGCTTTTTTCTCATATAACTGCTCAGCTACTGCATAAAATTTATCCATTGTAGATGGCTTAAAAACTAAGATTTGTTCTAATGTCTTATTAGCTTGTAACTCTTCTCTTAAAAAATTTTCTTTTTTTAAACTTTTTTTGATCTCTAGTGATAACTTAAATTCTTTTAATTTATCTTGCATTTATCTTTAGCCCTAATTTAATTATCAAAATATTGTTATTTTTTTAATTTATTAATTAAACAACTAAAAACAGGAATTTTCATGTTGCAATTGATACAAATAGTTAAGTATAGTTAAAGTTAAAAATTTTAACACCTATTAATGATTAAATATAGAAGGTTATAATGACATCACCAACTACTATTAATACTGCTCATGTATCTAGTCATTCCGCTACCTCCGGTAGAGCGGTAAAAGATACACCCTCTTTTCTTTCTGCTCTTATTTATAAAGTAGCTTTAATGACTTTTAATGTCTTTACTTTTTGGACTTCCCCTACTACTTGGACGATTGGCTTTTGTCTAGGTATTATTTTTAAAGAAGAGATAAAAGTGCGAATTTCTGATTTATTTAGTAAAATTATGTCTACACATCTTGCTTGGCAAGTGGTTATTCCTATAGCTTTTGCAATTAATTGTTTAGCTCTTCCCGTGATGTTTATGATGCAATCAGGTATAGCAGGAGCAGATCTAGGAAGTAGGTTAGCTTTAAGGGCAGAATGTAGTTCATCTATTGTAGACTTTTTATGTAAATAAAGTGAATGAGTTCTTAGACTATATTCCTAGGATGAAACTGATTAAAAGCTATAACGAGTTGCTGGTTGCTAACTTGCGTATAACGAGCTGTACTGCCAATGGTAGCATGCCCTAACATTTCTTGAATGATGCGCAAATCTGCTCCATTATCGAGTAAGTGCGTAGCAAAAGAGTGCCTTAAAGAATGAGGAGAGATATTCTTCTTGATTCCCATTGTTTTAGCATAGTCTTTAATCGTTTTCCAGATAGCTAGACGTGACAGAGGTTGCCCTCTTTTAGTCAAAAATAGGGTTTGTTGGCGTTGATCCGCATACTTGTCGCGATACTGAGCTAAATAATAATCGATAGCCTCTACTGCTTTCATTCCAATAGGGACTAATCTTTCTTTATTGCCTTTACCTTTAACGCGTACAAACTGATCGTCTACATCGTTAATGACAAGTTGACATAACTCTGAGACGCGCAAACCACTGGCATAGAGTACTTCTAAAATAGCTTTATTGCGTGCGCCTATTTCTGTGCTTATATCAGGTTGTTGCAAAAGTTGGTCCATCTCTTCATGGGAGAGGACCTCAGGTATAATTTGCCATAAATGAGGAGTTTCTAGATAAAGAGTGACATTAATAGGAATGAGCCCTTCTCTTTTCAAAAAGCGAAATAGCACTTTTAACGTAATCAGATGGCGTGCAATCGTAGAAGAAGCATAATGCTTGGCCCGTAGCGTCGCTAAAAATTCAATGATATGATTTTCTAGGACTACTTTGAAAGAACCTATTTGTTTCTCAACCAAAAACTGACAGAATTTTTTTCCATCTCTTTGATAAGCTTCTAGAGAATTAACCGCTAACCCTTTTTCTGAAGCTAAGTAACTAATAAAGTCTTTCCAATCTTCTTCCATTATCACTTAGCTTTTAATAGTCAATTCTCGAGCAAGAGTTGCTTGGATTTTTTCAATTGCCCTAGCTGATAACTCTATTTTTTCTATAGCAAGCTTTTCTCCTGTTTTTACCACCTCATAAATAAAAAAAATTTTTCCGCTCTCTTCTCTACTTTCATGACAATAGAGAAGTTTTTTATAACGGACTAAAAGAAGAGCTAAAACAAAACCTTTTTCTATCTCTTGTTCCTCTAAAGCCATTTTTAATAAATTTAGAGCCTGAGCGTTATAATCTATAAGAGGAGAAGACATAGCATCTTTATCTTTTAAGGGAATTTTTCCTTTCCAAAAAGTTAAATTTTTTGATGCTGTCTTACTTTTTTCCCAGCAAGTGAAGCAATAATCTAGACGCTTGCCGGCTATTTTATCTAAAGTAGAGTAGTAATCCATCCCTGGAATAAATTTTTTTTTAGCGCAAACACAAGTTACCTGTCTTTTAGGAATGGTCAACATAAAGTGAAAATAAATTTTTTAAATTCTTTTATAATTTTTTCAGAAAATTCAGAAAAGTATCTCCTAAAGGATGCGTAAGCTCTCTTTTATCTTTACTACCATTTTGAATAGCAAAGTTATAAATAAACTTAGTCGCTAACTCTTTCCCTAATTGTACCCCTTCTTGGTCAAAAGAGTTAATGCCCCAGATGAAACCTTGGAAAGCAACTTTATGTTCATAATAGGCTAAGAGTGATCCCAAAGCATAAGGAGTTAACTTTTCACCTAGTAGCATATGAGATGGACGATTTCCCGGAAAGAGTTTATTAGGATTTTGATCTGATTTACCTTGGGCTAAAGCAATAGATTGAGCAAAAAGATTAGCCAATAATTTTTGTTGAGAAGTTGTACTATTTAATAGATGATCTTGCCCTCTTTGACACTCTTTAAATCCAATGAATTCTACTGGAATAATCGTTGTTCCCTGATGTAAGAGTTGAAAGAAAGAGTGCTGAGCTGATGTACCGGCCTCGCCAAAAATGAGAGGACCTGTTTCAAAATCTAAATTATTGCCCTGCTGATCCACACACTTTCCATTCGATTCCATATCTACTTGTTGAATATGAGCTGGATAGTGTTTTAAAGCATGAGAATAGGGTACGATAGCTAAAGCTCCGTAATTTAAAAAATTGCGATTCCATATACCGAGCAGAGCGCCTAGTAGAGGAAGATTTTTATTGGTATCAGAACTTAAAGCTACTTGGTCCATAGCATGCGCGCCTTGCAAAAATTCCCAAAATACTTCAAAGCCAAAAGCAAAAGCTAATAAAACGCCACCCATCATCGAACTAGTGGAAAAGCGACCCCCTACCCAATTCCATATGTAAAAACACTCTAAATATTTAGTTTGATCATCTAAGGGACTTCCCTCAGTAGAAACAGAAATAAAGTGTTTAGAAGAATCTAATGCTTGATTGTGAAAATATTGGCGGATAAAACTTTCATTAGTAGCTGTTTCTAAAGTCGTGCCGGACTTAGACATCACTAAGACAAGAGTTTTTTTTAAGTCTAAACCATGGATCAAAGAAGTAATAGAATCTGGATCTAAATTGGTAACAAAATGCACATGGCGATGAGGTAAAGAAAGATATTTTAAAGCTAAGTAATGAGAATGAGGTCCTAAATTTGAGCCGCCGATAGCAATAACTACAAGATCTGTAAAATGATAGTCATGATTATTTTTTTGGATAAAATTTTTTAATTTAGAAATTTCTTTTAAAGCTTTTAAACTAGCTTGATTAGCGATAGGACTTAAAGTGCGTTGAGCAAAGAAATCTCTTGTAGCAGTATGTAAAACAGGACGATTATCACTAGAGTAGCCCTGAATATAATTAGTAATTTCTCCTTCTTGCATCTTTTTCATTTTTTTCAATACTTGTGCTTCATCAGCTAACTCAAAGAGGTTATCTAAAATCTCTTCATTTATGCATTCTGTACCATATAATAATTGGTAATTGCAGGCTTGAGCAGAAAATTTTGTTAAACGTTGAATATTGAGATCTTTGTCTTTAGTTAAATTGATAGGTTCCTTTGCCAAATTTTTTAAATTTTTTGTAGCTGAATATTCTGTAAAAGGAATGATAAGTTGTTCACAAGCTTTCATAGACATGATTAAGTTCCTTTTTTTTCTTTTAATTCTACCATGCATGAACTGACATTAATTGACAATTTTTAGTAATTATATTTTGAGATTTTGTGTGATTTTATAATTTTCTTTTACGATATTTTATTTTTTTGTAAAAATATCTAGTATAAGTGGCATTATATTAATTTTATAATTTTTATTATATATTATTTGATGCTCTCAACAAAAATTGATAAGGGCTTTGAAAACTTAAATTTTTTAATCAGTAGATGCTATTTGGTTTTTAATAGTATGAAAATGGTGTTGAATAGGTTGAAGACACTGTTTAATTATGCTTTTTTTCATTAAGAATTGTTTATTTGAGCCATAACTCTTTAAATGTTGTAAACTCCATTTCATTGGAAAAATTTTTTAAGTGGCCGTGAACCTCTATGACTAATCCCCCAGCTGCACAAAATCCTTGTAGTTTGCGCTCTCCTTGTTTACTTAAACTACGGGAAGAGTAAAGGAGATAATCCAATCCTGCCCACTCTGCTATTAGAAACTCTTCTGGAATAATTCTAAAAGGTAGCTGATAAGCATTAAGAAAATCAATGCTCTCTCCTAAATCTTCATAATAACTAAACTGATTAAGCTGATCAGAAGGCCAACAGATGCCGATCTTTATAGGCTGTTTTTGATCAAACTGCAAGGGATGATTAAATGGCTCTACTAAAGAGAAAGACTGAAAATTTTGTTTAGCAATGACAATTAAGCGATTAAAGCAGTCACGCGCTGTCAATTGAATTAAAGCTAAGTTGCTAAATACTCCTTGATTGACCTTCTCTTGATCGACCTCTAGGATTAAAAAGATAGGAAGGCTATCGGGCATTTTTTCTATTAATAAAGCTAAATAAGTAGCAATCACATCGCGACAAAAAAGATCCTTGAAATAGGGTGTCTCTCTCACTTGTTTTTTTTCAAGCCATTTTTGATAATTTTCTACTTGAAAAGCATCCCAGCAAAAAGCAGCAGAAAAAGGAATTTTTCCCTCAAAAATAGAAAGTCCTAAAGTATGGTCTTTAAATTCTTTGGCTAAGGTAGCATAAAAATGAGTTAAGGCTAAGAGTAAAGTATGAAATTGCGTTTCATCTTGTAACATCAAATTTAACTGAGAAAATAAGCCTAAGTTTAATTTCCAAACTAACTTATATCCTCTTTCAATGGCCTCTCTAGCTAAATCGCGTTGGATTTTCCAATTTAAATCGCTCGTTAACTTACCATCTAAACAAAAACAAATTGTATTACAGGAAGCAGGAAGTTGATCAAAAAAGCTTTTATCTTTAAAATCTTCAAAAATTTGGGGATGAAAAATTTTTCCTTCTTGATAAAAAAAAGGATAATCAAAATAAAAAGAGGGTGAAACGAGCTCTTCTTTGTCCTCTGTCATGTATTTTTTACAAACTGATGAAAATGAATGATTTTGCCTTGATTACGCCATAAAAGATCAAAATAGGAAGAGCCATAATCTGGCATCTCCGTCCTATAATAAGGATCTGCAAATTGCGATTTAAAAGTTTGTGTCTGATTAAATAAATTAATCGTCCATTGAGAATAATCTGGATCATCGGTCACAATTGTAAAAGAAGCCTGAGGTGCTAATACACGTGCTGCTTCTTTTAAAAAATCTGCAGAAACTAAGCGGTATTTGATATGCCTTTTTTTGGGCCATGGATCGGGAAAATTCATAAAAGCCGCGTTGACGGTGTGTGGTTTAAAAAGCAGTTGAGTCGCTAATAATGCTTCACCACAAATTATAAAAAGGTTACTTAAATCTAAATTCTTTAATTTAGACCAAATTTTACGCACTCTTGTAAATTTTTTCTCAATGGCTATCCAATTATATTCAGGATAAGCTTTTGCTTTTTCAACAATCCACGCTCCATTGCCGCTACAGTATTCTACTATCAGAGGTTGAGGTTTGGCAAAAATCTGCAAGTTTTCCCATCCTGGAAACTGCAGATGGTGGTAATCAAATCCCGTAGGTGAATAAGAGGGTAAATAGAGAAAATGTTCCTCTGTTGATAAATAGGGAACACTCCAATCTTGCAGAGCTGCTAGATGATGCGGACGCATGATTTCTCCAAATTTAAGGAATGAATAATTTATCAGAGAAAATTAAAACAAACAAGCAGGATCTTAATTACGCTCTTGATTTTTTAACTATTGATGAAAATTTTAGTTTAAAACTACTATCAAATTTTAAGATTTAATTTATAGAAAATAAGTTGTTTTATATGCATCTCTTAACAGCCTTAGAGATTCATCAGCTTTTTATAACAGGTCAAGTTACCGCTCAAGAGATTGTCTCCTATTTTTTTGAGCGTATCGAACGCTTAGATCCTTTTATTGGTGCCTTTGTTCTTTTACTTAAAGAGCGCGCGTTTGCTAAAGCTCAGCAGTTAGATAAAAAATTTAAAGCTGGCTGTCCGATGGGAAAGTTAGCGGCTATTCCCATGGCAGTAAAAGATAATATAGATGTGAAAGGTTATGTTACTACCAATGGCTCCCTATTTTTTAAAAACTCCCCTGCTCTTTTTGACGCTCAAATTATTGAAGCATTAGAAGCAGAAGATGCTCTTTTATTAGGTAAAACCAATTTAGATGAATTTGCCATGGGTTCTACCATTGAAAATTCTGCCATTCAGCTAACGCGCAATCCTTGGAATCTTTTATATAGTCCAGGTGGCTCTTCAGGCGGTTCAGCTGCGGCAGTCGCAGCTAGATTTTGTCCTATGGCTATTGGCAGTGATACAGGAGGTTCTATTCGCCTACCAGCTGCTTTCTGCGGAACAGTCGGTTTTAAACCAACTTATGGCAGTTTTTCCTCTTTTGGGACGACTCCCCTAGCGCCCTCTTTTGATCAGCTAGGTTTTATAACTTCTACTGTTTCTGACTTAAAACTTACGATGAATGCAATAGGATCTATTAGACTGCCCTTACAAACCTTCCCTCTTCCCTATTTAAAGATTGGCGTTTCTTTTCGATTTTTAAATTATCTATCCAAAAAGGGTTTATCCCAAGAAAGTTTATCTCAAGAAGCTAGTCACCATTTTAATCGCAATTTGAATCTTCTTAAATCAACTGGGTTAAAAATTATAGAACTCGATCTTCCTATTTTGAAATGCGCTTTGGAAGCTTATACTATCTTGACAGCAGCTGAAGCAGCCATAAGTCTCAGC
Organism: Parachlamydiaceae bacterium; assembly: GCA_965200675.1. GTDB lineage: Bacteria > Chlamydiota > Chlamydiia > Chlamydiales > Parachlamydiaceae > CBDAUP01. The sequence continues at coordinate 1,672,036 of CBDAUP010000002.1, forward strand.
TATCTCCAGGAAACAGGGACAGCATTGATAGGAAAAGAAGTTAAGCATCGTCTTCTTTTTGGCAGAGCTCTTCTATCTAACTCTTCCTTACAAACTCGTTATGAGAAAGCTAAAAAAATGCGTTTACTCATTATGCAAGCTTTTAAACGAGCCTTTACTCACTGTCACTTAATAGCTTTACCTACTACTCTCCATCCAGCTCCTTTGATAGGGAGTATTTCCTCTCATTCTGAGGATTTTTTTACCTGTGGAGTCAACTTAGCAGGCTTACCGGCTTTAAGTTTACCTAGCGGATTTTCTACTGATTCTCCTAACTTACCTTTAGGCTGTCAGTTTATTGCACCTCCAAAAGAGGAAATTTTACTATTAGACGTAGCTTCTGCAGTTGAAAAACTCTTGCTTGTTGATCCTTGCTATCCTCCCTGGTTAAAATGAGAGACTAAAGAAAGTAAAAAGTGATAGAAAATAAAAAAGGCCGGAGATTATTTCAAGACATAAAGGAGGATTCTTAAGGCTGCTACATTCCTGTCCTGACCTAGTTCGAATCTCTTTATCCCACGAAGTCCCCGACCAAATAAGTAATTTATAGAAACTCCTCTTTTAAAGCAAAATCTTTATCTTTTTATACTAGAATTATTGCTAAAAAAACTTAATCCTCTTATTATTCTTTTAAACCTTTTCTGCTTTCATCAATTTAATTAATTTTAAGTGCATGTTTAAATGGCTATCATTGCAATCGATTCTATCTCGAAATTTTATCAACACTATAAAAATACAATCATAGCTTTAGATCAGGTTTCTTTAAGCGTAGAAACACAAGATATTTATGGCATCATTGGCTTAAGCGGAGCTGGAAAATCGACGCTGATTCGCACTCTAGCTCGCTTAGTTGTACCTACTTCTGGCGAAATTTATTTTCATGGGCAGCCTATTACTAGGTTAGAGAAACAGGCTTTACGTCATTATCGTCACAAAATTGGGATGGTCTTTCAGCACTTTAACTTACTTCATTCCCGTACTGTCGCTCAAAATATTGCCTATCCTTTGGAAATTATACAGACCTCTACTCCTCAAAAACAGCAGCGCGTCGAACAACTATTGAATATGGTAGGCTTATATCACAAAAAAGAAGCGTATCCCTCTCAATTAAGCGGAGGAGAAAAGCAGCGAGTGGGCATTGCAAGAGCTTTAGCTACCTCTCCTGAAATTCTTTTAAGCGATGAAGCAACGTCAGCGCTCGATCCCAAAACAACTAAAGAGATCTTAACTTTATTTGATACAATCAATAAAACTCTAGGCATCACGATTATTTTAATTACCCATGAGATGGATGTGATTAAAAGCATTTGCAATCGAGTAGCTATTATGGAAAAAGGAAAAATTGTGGAACAGGGTTTAGTCACTCAAGTATTTGGCGATCCTCAGCATCCTACTACTCAATCTTTCTTGCAGAGTGCTTCTCACTCTATTCCAGCTGAATTTTTTCAACTGAGTTCTCCTACGCGCCAATTGTGGCGTTTACAATTTAAGGGTTCTGCTACGCAGCAACCAGTTATCTCTATGTCTATTAAAAAATTTGATGTGAATATTAATATTTTACAGGGTTGGATGGATCGCATTCAGAATTTAACGATTGGCAGTTTATTAGTGGAAGTTACCGGCACAGAAGAGGCTATTTTTAAAACATCCCACTATTTACAGGAACAATCTATTCATGTGGAGACTTTAAAAAATGAATGCTGAAAATATCCATTTAGCTTGGCAGCTTTTACCCTGGCAGTTATGGAATACGCTTTATATGGTAGGCGTCTCTACCTGTTTAGCTTTAGTGATTGGCCTTCCTCTAGGAGTTATTTTAACTATTACAGATAAGGGACATCTACAGGAACAACCCTATGTTTATAAAGCCTTAGAAATAGTTATCAATATTGGACGCTCTTTTCCTTTTGCTATTTTAATGGTCGCTCTTATTCCTTTTACGCGATGGCTCATAGGCACGAGCTTAGGCACAACAGCTACAATTATTCCTTTAACAGTAGCTGCTGCTCCTTTTATTGCTAGATTAGTAGAAAGCTGCCTCAAAGAGATTGAACCATCTATTTTAGAAGCCGTGGTCGTCATGGGCTCGAGTACATGGCAAATTATTACCAAAGTGTTATTGATAGAAGCACTCCCCTCTCTTATATCGGCTATCACATTGACCATTATTAACTTAATTGGATACAGTGCTATGGCAGGTTTAGTAGGCGGCGGGGGTCTTGGTCAAGTCGCTATCCAATATGGTTATAACCGTTTTAATACATTTATCATGGTCCTGACTGTTCTTTTATTAATTCTTTTAGTACAAGGGGTTCAGTGGATAGGGCAAACAATCGTTACATCACTTAACAAAAAAAGAGGGTTACATTCTCATGATTAAATGGATTAGCTTAAGCCTTTGCTTCTTGTTTTTATTAACGACATGTACCTCTTCTACTAAGACAGGCAAAGAAGTCCGCATTCTTGCTAGCCCTACTCCTCATGCTCAAATTTTAGAATTTGTCAAGCCTTTACTTAAAGAAAAAGGCATTGATCTCGTTATTATTGTTTCCGATGATTACAATCTCCCTAATCGCGCATTAGCTAATGGCGAAGTAGAGGCTAACTTCTTTCAACATCTTCCTTTTCTACATGAACAGCTCAAGCACTTTCATTATGAGCTATCTAGCTTAGCAGCTATCGAAATTGAGCCACTGGGCCTTTATTCAAAGAAAATTAGCCAGTTAAGTGAATTAAAAGAGCATGGGACTGTGGCAGTCGCTAATGATCCGACTAATGAAGCCAGAGGCTTATTTTTGCTTCATCAACAAGGTCTCATTCAATTAGATAATCCCCTTAACTTACAAGCTACTTTATTAAATATTAGCTCTAATCCCAAACATCTTCATTTCATTGAGGTCGATGCAGCTACCTTACCGCGTGCTTTAGAGGATGTAGACTTAGCTGCTATCAATACGAATTATGCATTAGAAATTCAGCTCTCTCCGCTGAAAGATGCATTAGCAAAAGAGGATTCTAACTCTCCTTATGCCAATGTATTAGTCGTTAAAACAGCCGATATGAGTCATGAAAATCTCCTTTTTTTAAAAGAAGTGCTTACTTCTGAAAAAACAAAACAGTTTATCTTAGAAAAATACAAAGGGGCTATTATACCTGCTTTCTAATTAAATTTTTTTAATATTAATTATTTTAATAATAATTTTATTGTTTTTTATTTTTAAAAATTGATATAATTATAATAGATTATGCGATGTGCGACTTTTAATTGATTAACTTTTCAAATTGAAGAGGCTCATTACCCAAAATTAAGTTAATTTTAACACATATAGTATGTGCTAATAGTTTTCTCCAAAAACGAGATGCTTGATGCCAAAGATCCCTAGCTCTAACTTTTTCTATATGAAACCTTTCTGTTAATTGACCAATTACTGTTTCAATTAAACGACGCTTGCCTTTCATCCACTTTAGAAAACCTATAGGCCTTTCTTCTTTCATGTTATTTCTTAAAGCTGTTTGTAAATAGATGCCTTGTTTTTCAAGCTGCTCTTTCAATTCTGGCCTTATTAATCCTTTATCTCCCAAAACTAAACCATGAATTTTCTCCATCAATTCAGGACAAACATCTCTTTCATCTACATTAGCAGCTGTAAATGTTCCAGCTGTGATTAATCCTATTGAATTGATAACCAGATGCCCATGCAACCCATAGTAGGTTTCTTGTTTACTAGCGCACTAACCATACGCTGCCACTCCTTTAAAAATCTTGGCATAGTGAGCTCTTGCAAATTTACAAACAGGTATAGGTAACCCATCAATTGAATGAAGCGAATCGGATAACGCTCCCAAAGCTTGGCTCAATCTTTCTTGTATCATACGCTTAATCACATGTAAATTAATCGCTTGCCTTGCAAAGTTGCTTCTATCCACCATCTTTGGAAATAAATCTAACCCATGTGTTTTAAAGTAACTCCATATCCCTTTATCTGTATCTAGTCCTAAAAACTCTCCTACTACTTCCATTGTCATCACTTCACTATCTGACAAATTAGGCTCAAAACCTCTTTGTCTAAGACGTTTATCTATCATTTTCCATTCATCATCTACCAAATAAAACACAGTTATGATAAAATCAAGTATGGGCATACTTATCTCCGGTTAATTGTTTTATACCTAACTCAATTATACCTTAATTATGCCTTTTTTATTTCCTCTCTATTTCCTTCTTTCAAATCTTAATTAAAAGTCGCACATCGCGTTAAATTATTAAATCTTAGGTTTTTTTATGAATATAAATAGTTTATCTTATTACCTTAAACAAATTACAATTGTAAAAGAAGAGGCAACTCATAGTTATCTTTGCAAAAATACAAGTAATTTAAAATTTAAATTACTTTCTTCTCCTCCTCATTATTCTTTTTTCAAAAAAATTTTTTCTTGGAATATAGATCGAAAATTGGATATACAAGATATTATTTTATTAGCTAACAATGTCATAACTGATAAGTTTGAAAGTGGAGGATTGTTCCCAGAACTAGGAATTAATTTAAAAATAGCAGAGATTATTCATAATCGCGATATCTTTTCATGTGAAATTTCCTATGAAATAGATAATTATTTAGTTGAATTAGAACGTGATATTAGTATTTCTCATCAAATATTCGATCAACTAAGTGGAATAGTTGAAAAATCGGAAAAAAAGCAACTTGACCAGAAAATGAAAAGCACTTGGGGCAAGATCAAATGGTATTTAGATGCCTGTTTTTTTCATCGAATAAGCAACTCAAAAAAAATCATTAAGTCAGCTTAAAACAAGAATTCCTACTTTAAAAGCAGCTTATTCAGTAGTGAATGAGAGCATTGAAGACCGCATTTTATTAAATATAGCGTGTTTTGAAGAGGAAATTAAATTAGCAGATCATGAATTATCAGATAACACTAAATTAAGCTCTTCTAAGGCAATAAAAAAGTTATGGTTAATGAAGTATCATCCCGATAAATACCACAAACCTTTGACAGATAAAGCAAAGAATTATCTCAATAGAACCCTATTATTGATCAATTTATGGACAGATTTTGAGAAAAAAATTGCCAATCGACAACTGCTTGAGGTACTTGCTGCTACTCCTATTATTCGAAGCCCTCTAGCTATTACTAATTGATTCAACTATTGAATAATTAAGGCTTTCAATGGTTCATTTTTAATTTTTTTATCGGTTAATTAAAGAGGATAAGGTAAACAAAAGGCTGGTTGCTCTTCTATAAACTGTCTAATCCCCTCATTGCGCAAATGACAAGCAGGACACTGCTTACAGCCTTGTCTAGCTACACCTTCATAGCAAGAGATCGTTTCATTGAGTAAATAACCCAGAATACCCTGATTATAGGCTAAGAATAGCGTTTGCTTTTTAGTTAAATGTACCAGAGGTGTTTTGATTTCAAAAGCTGGATCATCGAGATCGAGGCGCAAAATATGTTGCATGAGATCCATGTAACTGCGCGAACAATCTCTATACCCTGAGTTAGCTGCTTCACAGCCCATGACTCCCATAAAAATGGATTTAGCCTGGAGTTGCTGGGCATGAATAGCACCTAAGCGAGCCATCAAGCCATTTCGGCCCGTCACCAAGGTATTAGGTGCAGTATGCTGCAAGTGTTCAATAGCTATCGCATGCCCAATCAGTGCACTGGTAGTGATATGTTCTAAGCAATCTAAAGAAATAACCGTATGATCAACTTGCCAATCCTGGCAAATTTTTTTAGCTTGAGCTAGTTCAAGACTATGTCGCTGACCATAAATAAAACTCATACTCAATACATTTTCTCTACCATACTCTTGAATAGCTAGATGGAGACATAGAGAAGAGTCCATCCCTCCTGAATGAATGACAATTGTTTCTTTAATGAGCTTATTTGACATATTATATAGGACCACTTTTTTCTTGTTGTTGGTAGAGCATGTGCCACATTTGACTAAAACCTGGACAATTCATCAATAATTCCTCTTTAGTCCCTTCGGCTATTTTTTTGCCTTTTTCTAGATAAATAATCTTATCGGCATCTTCAATAGTCGACAGACGATGGGCAATGATAATTTGCGTCATTTGACCGCGTAGCTGTTTAATAGCACTTTTAATATGATGCTCACTGACTACATCTAAAGAGGATGTGGCTTCATCTAACACTAAAATAGGAGCTTCTTTAACGAGTGCACGCGCAATCGCTAAACGTTGCTGTTGTCCACCTGATAAATTTTTACCCGTTTCGGCTAACTCTGTTTGATAACCTTGAGGCAGCTGACAGATAAACTCATCGGCATGCGCTTTAACGGCAGCTTCTTTAATTTGAGCTGAGGTAAAGGTCTTACCATGAGCAATGTTAGCCTCGACTGTATCTAGAAATAAAAAAGGTTTTTGGGGCACAAAAGCAATGCATTCGCGTAGAGATTTTTGCGTAAAATTGGTAATCGAGTGGCCATCCAGGCGAATCTCTCCTTGTTGTACATCGTATAAGCGTGGCAATAGCTGCACAAGGGTCGATTTACCAGCTCCTGTCGGACCAACGATAGCAACCATTTTTCCTTTGGGTACAGTAAAGCTTAAACCTTTTAAGATCCATTCCTCTCCATAACGAAACCATACATTATCAAATTCAATGCTATTTTCAAACTTAAGTAAAGGTCTAGCGTTTGCCTGATCCTCAATTAAGGGCACTGTATGCATCACCTCTACTAAACGTTCCGCTGCTGCAATACCTCTTTGAATGCGATTATTCTCTTCGGCAAATTTTTTGATCGGTTCATAAAAAATAAAAAGAAGGCCACAATAAAAAAGAATTTCAGCTACATCCATTTTAATGATATAAAGTCCATATAAGAGGGCAGTTGCCAAAAAAAACATGCCAATCGTGTGGATAATAGGCCGCGTTGACAGATCATAACGGGCGCTTTTTCGCTCTAAAAAGGCCATGTGGTTATTTTGTTCGCGATATTTTTTTAACGAAAAATTCTCCATGGCAAAGACTTTGACTGTTTGAATGCCCGATAAGAAATCGAGTAGGACAGCACTAAAACGCTCTTGATTCTGCTGAATCTGTTTAGCTACCCTTTTGACGCGTTTAGCTAAAAAGATAATGGGAAAAAGAAGACAGGGTAAGCCTAAAAAGACAATTAGGGACAGTTGCCAAGAGGTCAGAAAACAAAGCGTGAGCGTAGTGATTAAAACAAAAGGCGTTTGTAAATAGTTGACTAAACAGGCATTAATAGCTTCAGCAATAATTGCCGCATCTCCTACAACGCGCGAAGAGAGGCCGCCACTATGATGCTGTTGATAGAATTGCATCGGCAATGATTGGATATGTTCAAAGTAGGCTTGTCTTAAATCGCGACTGACGCAAATAGCAATCACGCGCGTCGAAAAACTTTGACAAAAGAGCACAATTCCTTTAAAAAGGGCTACAAAGACAATAAAAAGAGCTAAGTTTTGCAACTGATCTAGGTGTAAGATAGCACTCAATTGTTCGATGCTCTTTTCGAGAAAATCTTTATTTTTCCACTGTTTGATGAATTTTTCTGTGCTTACTTTGGTGATATACCCTTGAAAATCCTTATCTAACTCTGCCCATCGCGTATTCAATTGGTCTAGGTTAATCCTGTCTGTTCGTTGGATAGTTTGTTCTTTTATAGGAGCAAAGAGTTCAAAAAAATCGGGACCTTTTTTAGTGATAATGCCAACTGTCAACATCTCTAATTGAGAGGCAAATGTCAATAAACACATGCAACTGATCGCAAAAGTTAACAAGAGCCAATACTTGCGGTTGACAAAAGCGAGGCGAAACAAGAGCTTCATATTAAATTAGCCATTGCCAAATTGGCCCATGCGACGAAATTTGAGATAGCGCTGTTCTAAGAGCAATTCATGAGGAATCAAAGTGAGGAGCTCTTTTTGTTCTAAGATAAATTTTTTGACATTTTGATAAGCCACTGCCGGCTCTAAATGCGCGCCTCCTAAAGGTTCGGGAATAATGGTATCGATTACTTGTAATTCCATTAAATTCTCTGCATTTAATTTAAGCGCTGCAGCAGCTTCTATCTTTTTATTGGCGTCTTTCCATAAAATAGAGGCACACCCTTCGGGCGAAATGACCGAATAGTAAGCATGTTCAAGCATGCCTATAGAATCGCCAATGCCTAAGCCAATGGCTCCTCCCGAACAGCCCTCACCGATCAAGACGACAATGACTGGCGTAGCAATGCGAGCCATATCGCGTAAAATAGAAGCAATTGCCCACGCTTGCCCACGCTCTTCAGCTTCTAAAATAGGGTTAGCCCCAGGTGTATCGATCATCGTTACAATAGGTAATTGAAACTTTTCAGCCATCTTCATTAATCGCAAAGCTTTGCGAAAACCCTCAGGATTGAGCATGCCAAAGTTGTGCTTAATCCGCGTATCTGTATCTTTACCTTTTTCTTGACCCATCATCACAAATTTATGGCCATTGATCCTAGCTAGCCCACCTACTAAAGCAGAATCATCTGCATATAAGCGATCCCCTGCTAATTCCGTAAAGCTTTCACAGATATGCTGAATGTAGTCAATAGTATGAGGACGTGCAGCATGGCGGCAAATGAGGATCCGTTGCCAAGGTGTTAATTCTGCATAGATTTTCTGCTTGAGTTTTTGAAGTTTCTGTTCGAGTTTGACAATTTCTTGGCTAAATAGAGTATTTTCCTGATTCTGTTTTTTTAAATGCTCAATTGTTTTTACATACTCATGGATCTGCTTTTCATGAGGTAAATTCTCCACTACTCTAGCTCCTTTTTCAGCTGTTTAATTTTCTTTACCGGGTAGTTTAGCCTGATGAAAGTTATCTACAAGTTCTATAATTGTAGGTTTAGTGATGATAATAGCAAATAGCTCTTCAATATCCTTGGTAGCCATTCTAATGCAACCATCGCTAAGATAGTGTCCTATACTGCTTACATTTTCTATTAACTCTCCTTTCTCATTTGGTTTCCAAGGAACACCATGAATGCCAAATCCTTTGGCTGGTCGCGTTGTGCTGCTAACCTCTTTTTCAAACGGAATCCAGCGCGTGCCAAAAACCTGAATCATCTCTATTTTTTTCCCTTTGTGGTAACCCATCATTTTTGGTTTGTAGATGGCAATGCGCTCTCCTAAAGTATACTGACCAAAAGGCGTTAATAAGCCAGAAACTTGAGTCTCATCTTTACGCCCTAAACCTACCGCATAATCTTTTAATAAAATGCGCTGATTTTTACTTTTATCTAAAGCGTACAACCATAGACGGCAACAAGAGGTATCCACCACTAAGTAAAAATTAATCTCTTTATCTTTGCGCAAGACATTAAATCTATCACCTTCTGCTATATCTTTTTTAAAGTAATCTATTTTACCAGTTAGACTGCGCGCGATAAAATGCCGAGAGGTTCCATAGTGCTTGGCATAATCTGATAACCAAGCAGGTCTTCCTTTTAGCCAAGAAACTTGACTGCGATAAGTCAGTGTTTCGACAATTGGAAGCTTACTCTCTCCTCGATCAAATAGTTCTGCTATGCGATCGCTATGAGGCTTAAGGGTATTAAGCGAAGTATTAAGAGTAGGAGACACTTCATTTAACAGCTCTCTCCTGGGTTTTTGAGGATAGATAGGCTCAGAAAAATCTGTTTTTATTTCTATGGAACTAGTGGCTAGCTGATAATCAGTAGAATTTTCCACTATGGGTTTTTTTAGAATAATAAGGATGATAATACTCAACAACAAAAGTGCTGCTAGAGAAACGAGAAGTTTAGGAAGGGTCATAATGCCTACAATTTGCTACTGATCGCATGATTAGAATAACTTTAGACTAAATCATACTAAAGTTAGCCCAAATGGAGCAAGATCTAACCTCAAATCTAATCCAATTTCAATTTTATTTCAAAAATAGGAAGAAATGAGCTAGTTACGTTATTTTATAGGATTTCTTAATAGTCTCTAGTAAAATTTAATTTTTATCAAATGTGTTCAATTAGCTTACGCATTTTCTTACCAGGCGTAAATTTAACAGCTAGACGAGCAGGAATCACAATAGGTTCAGCTGCTTTTTTGGGATTTCTGCCTATTTTCTGTTTGCGTTCTACTACTTCAAATACTCCAAAATCGCGAAATTCTAAGCGCTCCCCTTCATTTAAACAATCTGTCATTTTATCAAGAAAAGCTTGAATGACATGTCTAACATCATTGGGGTGGATGCCTTTATCTTGCGAAATAGAGTTAATCAGTTTTTTCTTTGTCACGGTACTTCTCTTCGTGATAGTGGCCATTGTCTAGAACTCCTTACAATTATGATGCTAAAAAATTTTTGCTTTTTCAGATTTCAATCTAAAAAGTTATGCTACAATAGAATTCTCAAAATGAAATTGCAATTTACTATCCTATTCAACTGCATTTTCTTTTCAAGACTAATCTTGCATTCTATAAATAATTTTTTTAAAAATTTATCTTAAGAATTATTTTATTCTTTTTTCCAATAGAAAGAAGCAGGAATTTGCTTTCAATCAAGTGCTCTAAGTTAATGATAAAATTTTCATCTGTGATTTTTACATTATTGACATAAATCCCGCCATTGCGCATTAAACGCTTAGCTTCTCCCTTACTCGCTTGTAACTTTCTATCCGTTAATAAATCGATGAGTTTCAAGCCTAAGATCTCTTGCGATGAGAAAGTTAAACTCGTCATTTCCCTTTCCAACTCTTCTAAGGCTTGTAGAGTCAATTCAGTCTTAGCACCTGGTGCAGCTCCCACTGTAATGCGTTGAGCTATCAGCAACTCTTTTTGACCATGTATAATAGTCGTAATCTCTTCAGCTAACCTTTTCTGCGCAGTATTAGGAGGAGAATCTGTTTGCTTTAACATTTTTTCATAACGCGCAATCTCTTCCATATCCATAAATGTTAACATACGCATTAATTTGATCACATCAGCATCAGTTATGCGAAATAAATACTGGTATAAATCATAAGGCGATAGTTTATCCGGTGCTAACCACAGCGCCCCTTTTTCAGATTTACCAAATTTTTGACCATCGCTACGCGTCATTAAGGGAAGAGTGATTCCATAAGTGACTTGACCCTCTACTTTGCGAATGAGTTCTGTGCCAGCTGTAATGTTTCCCCATTGATCGCTGCCTCCTATTTGAACTGTCACTCCATGATTTTTGAAAAGATACAAAAAGTCATAAGCTTGCAAGACTTGATAACTAAATTCTGTAAAACTTAAACCCTCTTCTGACTGTAAGCGCGTTTTCACACTTTCTTTATTGATCATGGTTCCAATGCGAAAATATTTTCCAACTTCTCGTAGAAAATTCATAAAAGAAAAATCTTTGAACCAATCAAAATTGTTCAAAAGATAGGCTTTATTTGTGGCCTGATTAAAATCCAAAAAGGAGAGAAGATTTTGGCGAATACCGTTTAGGTTTTTTTGTAAAGTCGTTTCATCTAATAGTTGACGTTCCGCGTTTTTGCCTGAAGGGTCTCCAATTAAACCAGTGGCTCCTCCTACAATAGCTATTGGCGTATGACCACAACGTTGAAACCAAGCTAGGCCCATCATAGCGACCATATTGCCTAGATGTAGGCTATCACTTGTAGGATCAAAGCCACAATAGACTTTAATCGGCTTTTTCGTAACTTCATGTAAATCTTCATGCGTGATAGCTTCAATTAAGCCGCGTTCTTGAAGAATAGCCATCACATTGGGCATCATTAAACCTTTTAAAAATTGTGAGTATATAATGAGAGGTCTGCTACTTTTTTGTCAATCATCTTAAATACAAGATGATAGAGTAAGTCTTATAGTATACAAAAAATTTTAAATCTCTCTCTTGTGAAAAAAGTTTACATAGACTTACAATAAGATTAGTGAGATGAATCTAAAGAAAGGAGTCACATTATGGTAAAAAAAGCTAGACTGCAAAAAGCTGTAGAAAGTCCTCTCATTGTAAAAGCACGTCGCAAATTAAAAAAGCAATTTTCTATACAGAACAAAAAAATTACTAATCAAGCTTTAGAAGGTATGTCCAGTATGATTTCTTATTGGTTAGCGAGACATCGAGATGACCGTACTCCTTTGAAGGAGAAAGATATTATCTCATTTAATCAATTACGCGAAGTGAGTCAACCGAAAAATAAATATGTTCTTCACAAGATGAAGACTCTCAATTATTATACGACAAGTGAGATCATTAAACCATTGAGTGGACGCGTAACTTCTGCTTAACATAACTGACGATGACATTCTTATGACTACACCCTCTTGTTCTTTAGCTAAAAAAGCTGTAGGTTACGCGGCAGCTGAGCAGGTTCAATCGGGTATGGTTGTAGGTTTAGGTACGGGTTCGACAGCTAATTTTTTTATCGAACGTTTAATTGAAAGACAACAAGAGGGTTTAAAGATCCAAGTTGTACCAACTTCGCTTCATTCTCAACAGCAAGCCCTGAATGGAAAGATTCCCCTTGCCGATCTGCAAACTCTGACTCAAATTGATTTAACGGTAGATGGAGCAGATGAGATCGATTCTCAAAAACGGATGATTAAAGGCGGAGGCGGAGCCCTTTTACGCGAAAAAATTGTAGCTAATCTAAGTCACCAAAGGTTGATCATTGTCGATTCTACCAAAGTAGTAAAGCACTTAGGCAATTTTCCGCTCCCTGTCGAAGTCACTCCTTTTGCAATCCATGCTACTATCGATCAACTCCATCAGCTAGGGTATCAGGGACTTCTTAGAAAAAATGCACAAAATGGACTTTATGTAACTGACAATGGAAATTATATTTTTGATATCCATTTAACTTTTCCACTAGTAAAACCTGAAGAGGAAGAACAACGCATCTGTTCTATTCCAGGTGTATTAGAAACAGGCTTTTTTTTTCATTTAGCCCAAAAAGTCTTGATAGGACTAGCAGATGGAACAATTAAAGTATGGTCTTAATTAGTCTTATATTTTATTAACACTTCTTTTAACTGTTAGGAAAAAAAATGCTTTCTGAACTTGTACAGTTATCTTTTGAAAAAATATTACAAACAAAAGCTTATACAGTCGTGGTCTTGGAAGCTAGAGGGAAAAGATTTGCTATTTATACAGATCCTTATATTGGAAAAACTCTGCAGATGTATTTAACTGGTGTAGAAAAACTGCGTCCTCTGACTCATGATCTGATCGATCTTATTTTAAATGGCCTTCATACTAAAATTAAGCAAGTTGTCATTAATGATTTACAAGATACGACCTATTTTGCACGTCTTTTTTTAGAAAAAGATATGGGAGAGTACCGACACATTATCGAAATCGATGCGCGGCCTAGTGATTGCATTACCTTAGCTCTTATGCATAATGCACCAGTCTATTGTACAACTGAAGTATTAGATAAAACGATAGAAGTAGAGGATTGAGAATTTAATCAATCTCACTCTCACTAGCTTACTATTTACTTTAGTAACTTATATTAAAGTTTTTTTGTGCCAATTCTACGAGAGAATCGACAGCTTTTTGCGCATCGACTCCGACTGCTTTCACTTGAATTTTAGCGCCTCTTGCTGCAGCTAACATTAAAATTCCCAGTAAAGACTTAGCATTGACGGTAAATTTTTGATAGCACAAGCTCACGTCTGATTTAAAAGTCGTCGCTCGCTTTACAATTTCTGTAGAGGGACGCGTATGTAAACCTCTATCATTACTTACGATGAAATAACCTAAAGCAGAAGTAGAAGCGTGATCCTTCTTAAAGGAAACCATAAAAATTTGTTGACCTGTTTTTATCCATTTTTGATCTATTTTAGGCTAGATCTTCTCTTACTTATCGTTTAACTAGTCTAAATTGCTACTTCTGAATGAGACTGCCTACCTAAATAGTTAACTATTAAATTAACTTCCATTCGTTTTTTGTAGCCCAAAACCAGGTTAGCGTATTACCATCATCCTTCTTATCAATTAGGAGTGATTATGCTAGTTATTGAACGCAATCAAGTAGACCCTAAAGATTGTTGGAATGTCGACTCTTTATTTCCCTCTTTAGAAAAATGGAAAGAAAAATTTAAGGAGCTAGTTCCTGTTGAAACAGTGCCTCGCTGGCCTGCTATCCATCATTTCAAGGGCTCTTTAAAAGAGGGTGCGCACCTATTAAAGCAGTGTTTAGAAAGTATACTAGATACTTCTAGACAGCTTTCTACTTTATATACCTATGCTCACTTGCGTCATGATGAAGATATCACTCAAGATGAATATAAGTCTATCTATACTCAAATCACCTTTATTTTACACCATTTTCATCAAGAGTGCTCCTGGTTTGAACCAGAACTGCTATCTCTTTCAGATGAGATCATGGCAAGTTATCTCTCTTCCCCTATTTTAGCTGACTATCAATTTTACCTAGAAAAAATTGTCCGTTTAAAAAAATATGTCCTTGCTCCTGAATTAGAAAACTTGTTAGCGCTTGCTGGCAATGCACTGCAAACTGCTCACAAAACATTTAGTGCGATCAATGATGCCGATTTAAAATTTGGCACCGTAGTCGATAGTCAAGGAGAGGCCAAAGAACTAACCCATGGCTCTTATGCACTTTTTTTGCGTAGTAGGGATCGCGTTTTACGTGAAAATGCTTTTAAAAGCATGCATCGTCATTATACAGAATTTGAAAATACCCTATGTGAATTGATTAATGGACAAGTTCAAGCGCATTTATTTGAAGCACGTGCACGTGGTTACACGAGTTGCCTTGAAGCTGCACTTTTTCCAAAAAATATCGATGTAGAAGTTTACCAGGCTCTCATTGAAGCTGTTCATAATAAGATAGGCAGCTTGCATCGTTATTTAGCCTTAAGAAAAAAGATATTAAAAGTGGAAGAATTACATCTTTATGATCTCTATGTGCCTCTCACTCCACAATTTGATCTAGAACTGTCCTATTTAGAAGCTGAAGAGGCTGTCATCGATTCAGTCGCTCCTCTTGGTCAAGAGTATCAGGATACATTGAGAAAAGGCTTAAAAGAGGAAAAGTGGGTTGATCGTTTTGAGAATAAAAATAAACGGTCTGGTGCTTATTCTAGCGGCTGTTATGACTCAATGCCCTACATTTTGATGAATTACAAAAATCTTTTGCGCGATGTGTTTACTTTAGCTCATGAAGCGGGACATAGTATGCATAGTTGGCTAAGCCATCAGCATCAACCTTATCATTATGCTGATTATCCTATCTTTTTAGCTGAAGTAGCTTCTACTTTTAACGAAGAGTTACTCACGCAACTTTTTTTAAAAAAAGCTAAGACTCAAGAAGAAAAGATTTTTTTAATCAATCAAAAAATCGAAGATATTCGTACGACTCTTTTCCGCCAAACATTATTTGCTGAATTTGAATTAACTCTACATACTTTAGCTGAGCAAGGAATTCCCTTAACGCCTAAACTTTTAAAGGAAAAATTTATCGAGTTAAATCGCTTCTATTTTGGCAAAGAGACAGTAGTGGATGAAGAGATTGCCATTGAATGGGCGCGCATTCCCCATTTTTATTATAATTTTTATGTTTTTCAGTATGCAACAGGGATTAGTGCTGCTTTAGCTTTAGCTGATCAAGTGACAAAAGGTATCGCTAAGGAGACAGGCACAGATCAAGCCCTTGCTTGTGAAGCTTATCTCTCTTTTTTAAAGGGAGGCTCTAGTAAATATCCCATTGAACTCTTAAAAAAAGCAGGAGTAGATATGCGCTCTCCTCTTCCCGTCCAGGCAGCCATTGCTAAATTTGATGCCCTACTTGATCAATTAGAACAGTTATTAGCAGATGAATAAAGAGACAATTATAAATTTAGCACTTTTCCTATAAGAGTGCTAAATTTCTATTGCAGATAATGCTGAGCTTGCGTTATTTTTCTAGTGACTATACAATTAAAACCTCTAAATAGGAGTGCAATGATGACTCAAACACAACAAATGAACAAACAACCGGCGCAATCAGATAAACCACAGCAGTTAAAGCCGTTAGGCAATCGCGTGCTTGTCCGTCGATTAGAGCAAGAAGAAAAACTCAAAGGTGGTATTTTTCTACCCGATGCAGCTAAAAAAAAACAGGAACAAGCAGAAGTTATCGCTATTGGTGCGGGTAAGAAAGATAAGAATGGCGCACTCATTCCTATGCCTGTAAAAATAGGCGATATTATTTTAATGGAGAAATACTCAGGCCAAGAAGTAACTTTTAATGATGAAGAATACAATATTTTACGTGCTGACGATATTATAGCTATCGTCGAGAAATAATCTAAAATTTAGCAAGATAACAGGAGAAATGACGATGGCTGCTAAAAATATTATGTTTAAAGAAGAAGCGCGCCAAAAAATTCAAAAAGGCGTACGCAC
The DNA here is from genome assembly GCA_965200675.1 of Parachlamydiaceae bacterium. GTDB lineage: Bacteria > Chlamydiota > Chlamydiia > Chlamydiales > Parachlamydiaceae > CBDAUP01. The sequence continues at coordinate 1,688,479 of CBDAUP010000002.1, forward strand.
TTTAGCTGATGCGGTTAAAGTAACGTTGGGACCTAAAGGCCGCAATGTAATTATTGATAAATCATTTGGTACCCCTCATATTACTAAAGATGGTGTCACTGTCGCTAAGGAAATTGAACTGGAAGACAAACATGAGAATATGGGCGCTCAAATGGTTAAAGAGGTAGCTAGTAAGACAGCTGATAAAGCAGGCGATGGAACGACGACTGCTACTGTCTTAGCTCAAGCTATTTACGATGAAGGCGTGCGCAATGTAGCAGCTGGGGCTAATCCTATTAGTTTAAAATGCGGGATAGATCAAGCTGTTAAAGCAGTAGTCAAGAATCTAGAGAAAATGAGTAAACCAATTAACGATAAAAATGAGATCGAACAAGTTGCTACTATTTCAGCTAATAACGATAAAGAGATTGGACAAATTATTGCTAAAGCAATGGAATGCGTAGGGCGAGATGGCGTTATTACTGTAGAGGAAGCAAAGCGCTTTGAGACTACTTTAGAAGTAGTAGAAGGCATGGTCTTTGATCGCGGGTATTTATCTGCTTATTTCACGACAAATCTTGAAACACAACAATGTATTCTAGAAAATGCTTATATCTTAATTCATGAAAAGAAGATTTCTAGTGTAAAAGATTTAATTCCCATTTTGCAAACAGTGGCAGAAACAGGTCAACCTTTGTTGATTATAGCAGAAGATATCGAAGGCGAAGCTTTAGCTACTTTGGTCGTTAATCGTTTACGTGCTGGCTTAAAAATCTGTGCAGTTAAAGCACCCGGTTTTGGCGATCGTCGTAAAGCTATTCTTGAAGATATTGCTATTATCACAGGCGCTCAAGTAGTTGCTGAAGAGTTAGGCCTTAAACTAGAAGCAACTACAATGGATATGCTAGGTCGAGCTAAAAAAGTGATCATTGGCAAAGATGATACGACTTTAATCGAAGGCACAGGGGAAAAAGCTAGAATTAAAGAACGCGTAGCTCAGCTCAAACGCCAAATTGAAGAGACAGAATCGGATTACGACCGTGAAAAATTGCAAGAACGCTTAGCTAAATTAGCAGGCGGTGTAGCTAAAATTTGCGTAGGGGCTGCTACTGAAGTAGAAATGAAAGAGAAGAAAGACCGCGTAGATGATGCCCAACATGCTACTGCTGCGGCGGTTGCAGAGGGAATTTTGCCAGGCGGTGGAGTTGCTTTAGTGCGCTGTATTCCCATAGTCAATCAACTAGCTGATACGCTAGAGGGCGATGAAAAAACAGGCGCTAAAATCATTGCTAAAGCTTTGAGTGCTCCCCTGCGTCAGATTGTAGAGAATGCAGGTCATGAAGGGGCTATTATCATGCAAAAGGTCAATACTCTACCTGAAACTCATGGTTTTAATGCCTTGACAGATGAATTTGTCGATATGATTGCAGCTGGAATCTTAGATCCGACTAAAGTTGTAAGAACAGCTTTACAAAATGCAGCCTCTATTGCCGGTATGTTATTGACAACTGAAGCTATTGTAGCTGAATTTGCCGATGAGAAAGCAGCACCTGCTATGGCTCCTGGTGGGATGGATTATTAATCCTTAATCACTTCTATTTAAAGGGCTTTCTACTGATGAGAAAGCCCTTTTTAATTTTTTTTATTTTGTTGCTTGCACTTTATTTTAGTTTTCATTAAGATAGCTTTTTCTTATTCCGGATTAGCTCAGCGGTAGAGCAGTAGACTGTTAATCTATTGGTCGCAGGTTCGAATCCTGCATCCGGAGATTTGCTGGTTGATGTAATATTGTACATAGAGTCAAATACGGCTCTTGCAATGTCACTGTTACTAACGGCTTTTTCCCCTCCAATTTCAAGTTCGAAAAGACAAAATTCAACAATTGCTGTTTTTAAAGCGTCTTCGAACTTATGAAGATCTCCTTCACCCGTTTAGCCAAATCCAACACAGTCTTCGCCGTGATCAAACTAGTCTTAAAGGTGATAGGTTTCTGAATTGGCCCTGTTTCTTTATACGACACTTTTTATAGATTCTGCTCACACTATCTTTTGCATCAAGAAAAAGTAGCTACGCTTAAACATGCTGGATTCGTTAATAAATAATAGGGTTACTTTCAAATAGAATTCATTTGCAATCTATATTCATTAGAAGATTTTTTAAGTCTTTGCTCATATTCTTAACTGTTCCAGGAGGATTTTCAAGCTGGCATAGCTCTCCATAAGAATTGCACAAAGCAGCGCTATGAATAATATCCTTTAATAAGGGAGAAACTTTTTCTCCTAATGTAGATGACAAATTATGATTTAACAGCACTTTATGTGCTTCAAACTGAAAATTGCATTTTGCATTCCCTACTCCAAGAGTTATATTAAAATCACATTCTTCTATAACCTGCTTCTTTATATTGAAAAATTCATCTTTATTTTTTTGATCCTCCTGTTTTTGATCTTTAAATTTTATCAGAATCCACAAAATATAACCTCCGATTATTGTAACTAGGATACCTGATACAAAACCTGGAATTTGGTCAACAAGTAGATTCATAAACAACTCATCAAAAATTTGAAATTATGAAATTTATTTTATATCTAACTAAGGCGTAGATTCAAACCCATAGCATTACATAAAGAAACAAGGGTATGCCATTTAGGATTGCCAGCACCCGAAAGAGTTTTGTAAAGGCTTTCACGGCCAACATGAGCTTTTTTGGCCAACGCTCCTACTCCGCCTTGCGCTTCAGCAACATTCCGAAGAGCGATTAAAAAAAGCTGTTGCGACTCTTCATTACCTTTAAGACTTTCTTCTAAAGCTGCGTTTAGGTAGGCGACAGCTTCATCGTGATCTGCTAAATGCTCGAGCAGGAACTCTTGATATTTTTTACTTCTTGCCATGACTTATCTCCTTTGATTGATAATCTTTCAAATACTCCTTTGCTTTAACGATGTCCCTATCTTGGGAGCCTTTGTTACCCCCACAACGAAGCAAGATGACTTTATTCCTCCTCCTTTGAAAACAAATTCATTATTTCATGACGCCTTTTCAGACTGGGCGATAAAGTTAATAAGTGGACATCTGTATTATAGAAATAAAATTTTTTCAATTGTTCTGTGAATCTAAACATAAAACTATGAAATTTGTTTAAGATTTGCACAAGATCTTGGTATTGCCTTAATGCATAACTGAAGTTAAAAATCGCTTTAACTTCGAAAAATTTATTAATATCTTCTCGTATAATCGGAAAATCCTTCCACTCAAATCGATGCAGAATCTCTAGAAGTTTTATATCTGATAATAAATAAGCAGGAAATTTAAACAGGTCTTCGACTGATTTCACGAGATTGGTAAGAAAATTAATGGCATAACCATAATTCTCTTTAAACACCTTTTCATGCTTATGAGGATATTCCAAAGCAAAGTTCATTGTAAATTCAAGCCCATCTATACAATCCTGTACAACATACAAATGTTGCATGAGACTACAAACTTGTCTCTCTGTATTTTCGACGCTGTCCACATGGAAACTACCCCAAAAATTACTCTGACCAACTTCTCTTAATGTATTCAAGAACCATTGACAAAAGGAATCCCAATATTCGTCGAGGTCATCAGAAATAGGGGGTGACGAAAGGCCGAGTATTTTTAAATAGTTTTCCAATTGTTTTAAAACATTTCGCGAAACAATAACTTTTGATGAAACTGAAAAACTCTGGGACTCTCGCAGAATAGTTCGTAAAGAAATTATAACTTCTAGAATACTATGCCAATCGGGTGCAATTTTTGGTAGATTTCCCATTAAAACATGTAATTCATTCTGCTTTGATAGAGTATATACGCGTCTGTTTCCCATCATTGAACTTGTCAACAGCCCAGATTGAACAAAACTTTCCAGTACTTCGGCTAAGCTCCGCTTATTGTACCCTATTTTTACGGTGTCTATTGCAGTAAAGTTATTTGCATTTCGCGTTAAACAGAAAGCAAGTAGATCAGCTCTAATTCCCACCCCAAACATGGCTCTTAAACGCAATGTTAGAAGCGCTGGCGCTTCACAAGAAGGAAGCATTGATTTTCCACTCAAGGGAAAACGCAATGGGGATACTTCTGTAAAGACAGGCCATCTTGTTTGAGCGATCGAATTTAATGTCGCTGCAAACAATGAAAATGACTCAAAAACCTGTTCTCCTAATCCATTCACTAACGTTCGTAAACGGCTAACAGAAACAAAATGGTGATATTTAGAACACCAATCTAGCGCCTCATCCCTTAAGCGCGGATCCGATTCTGCGACTACAGCTGTGAGTATGATAAGCTCTTCAAGCGCAATGAGACAGTTTTTATGTTGCTGATCTACTCCCGCTACTCCCAAACCAGACCAAAGACTCCAAGCAAGATCAGCTAAAGCCTTATCAACTCGTTCAATCAATGAACTCATTCTAACCTCCAAGCTCTGCTTTAATACCTAACATCAGCTCAGCAAAACATTCAGAAACATCATGAGTTTTGCACCACTTTTCTGCTTCTTCCAGCTCTTTTTTGCTAGGCTTCAACAACTTAAGATCAGCAAAATGCTTGCTGTCGGGACCTTGATCAACAGCTGCATACAACTTAAAGCAGATTTGATCAAATCTACCTGCTAAATGAACTGTAAGTGCTCCATACTGTGTTGTATGCCAACGCGTTTGAAAACCCATAGGCAGACCCATTTCATATAGCTGCCAGGGCCCATTATTTATCCAATCTTCTGCAAAACCAAAGGCTGTCCCTACTTCTTTGATTGCCTGAGTAAAAGGTTGAGGAAGTGGTTTAGCTGTAACGAATTGCCCTTTATCGATGCAGGCAACCAAGTCAAGATCTCTTGTAGGACGAGTAATTAGTCCAAGCAAAAGTAGCCCTCCCCCTCCAATCACAACAATTTCATAATGTTGCTTTTTATCTAAAAGAAGCTTTCCTAATTCACTAAGAGCTTGATTGAGCGACTTCTGACTGAAGATTGACATATACTATTCTCCTTAAACGAGAATTTAATTCTCTCGTTTTAATATTAATAATATCTCGTTTCGAGAAAACATATCAAGAGGTGAAATAAAAAGTTTTCACCAATAGGCAAGCATAGATTATCCCAGCAAGAGCTTTAAGTTTTTTTCATTGGCGGTTTCATAGATTCCACCGCCTTTTCTCCAAATCGCCTTGTTTCTGCATCTTGCGTAATACAGTATCAAGTGAATTTTAAACTGTTAATTTTGAGAGGGTTGAAAATTCTTGAGAGAGGCCTAGCCAGTCAAAAGTTCGAAGTGTACCCAGTAACTGGAGATTTGCTAGTTGATTTAATATTTTACATAGAGCCCAAAACGGTTCTTGCAATGTCACTGTCATTAACGGCTTTTTCCCATCCAATTTCAAGTTCGAAAAGACGAAATTCAACAATTGCTGTTTTCCGGGCGTCTTCGAACTTATAAAGATCTCCTTCACCCGTTTAGCCAAATCCAATACCCTCTTCGCCGTGATCAAACAAGTCTTAAAGGTGATAGGTTTCTGAATCGGCCCTGTTTCTTTATACGACACATTTTACAAATTCTGCTTACACTATCTTTTGCATCAAAAAAAAGTAGCTACGCTTAAACATGCTGGATTCGTTAATAAATAATAGGGGTACTTTCAAATAGAATTCATTTGCAATCCATTTATAGTACTAGGATACCTGATACAAAACCTGGAATTTGGTCAACAAATAGATTCATAAAAAACTCATCAAAAATTTGAAATTATGAAATTTATTTTACATCTAAGCTAAGGCATAGATTCAAACCCATAGCCCTACATAAAGAAACAAGATGACTTTATTCCCAATCTTCCCGTAATAAATTCTAATCCCAGGGCCTTAATGAATCCTGAGTTCGCAAACTCCCTCTTGTAGAGTTTTACAGTCGCCAAAATTTCCAAGCTTCAAGCGATCAAGCCTTGTCAAAATTTTGGACCGGGTATGGATCTCTTTGATATCCTTAAACCAGATCTCAAAGGGTCGCTTGCCGGCAACTGTTTCGTAGAGTTCAATTTCTATTTCGTCCATCTAACTTTATTGTATCTTTTGGGATACATTATTTTCAATACTGTACATTCGAAATGAGATAGAAAACTTTCATAGCAAAAATCTTTCAGATCTATCATGCGCCAAGCCATTTATAAAATACTTTTTTTTCTAAAGCTGGCTGAATGAACTACCTGCTTATAAAGGGACAGGCTTCTTGATTTAAGCTATTTTTTTTGCTTAATTCTTTCTTTTTTGACATTTCTTCACTGCGTGCATAATCACATTTGCTTTTTGCGTCTTATATGCAGCTCTATGTCTACTGTCTAACAAAATTTCGTTGTTAGACAACTCCTTTCTAGAGGCTATAGTAATTTGATTGCTCTTTTTTTAATCACTTCGGCGGCATGCTTATCCGCATGATCAGAGTGGCCACAGTCCACGCAAACAAATTTATCTTTATTTTCAGTTAATGGGATGAATCTGCCTGCAATCTGCACATTCCTACGAAGTATAATAGTAGGAGCCGATCAATAAATTTTGAACAGGACCAGTATTTATATTTCATAAATCATCCTTATGTTGTCGTCAGGAAATGGCTCGCGCTCTCAAGAAAATAGTCCTGTGACCAATGGGTAATCTTCCATTGATCCTTAATAAAATGGCGGACATCAGCTGCAGCCGATGTGACATCCAATTGTCTAATCCGATCATCTAAAAGCATTCTTAATCTTTGTTCAGTTAATTGGCGATCATCTAGAAGATGACCAGCTTGTCGCATTCTCTCTTCAAGATGAATTAGTCCCAAAGGATAAGTTTTGCTGAAAAATCTTCTTTTTCTTTTTTACTTGTCGATCATTCCTAAACAAGTTATACATCATTTAAAAATAATTTTTTACAGAGAATCCATGAAGAGTAAAAAGCAGCTAAAAGATCTGAAAGCTCCAGGTGGAGAAGTTCACCAAACAGCCACTGAAGAAACTCCTATACTCACTACCCAACAAGGAGTTCCTATTTCAGATGATCAAAATTCATTGAAATTAGGTAATAGAGGTGCCACTGCCCTTGAAGATTTCCACTTGCGTGAAAAAATATTTCATTTTGATCATGAACGCATTCCAGAACGTGTTGTGCATGCACGCGGCTATGCAGCACATGGCTTTTTTGAAACTTATAACTCTCTTTCAGAGATTACTTCTGCAGATATTTTTCAGCGAACCGGTGAAAAAACCCCTGTGTTTGTACGTTTCTCAACAGTATTAGGAAATAAAGGGTCTGTTGACTTAGCGCGCGATGTGCGCGGATTTGCCGTTAAGTTTTATACTAAACAGGGAAATTGGGATTTAGTTGGCAATAACATTCCCGTGTTTTTTATTCAGGATGCTATGAAATTTCCCGATCTCATTCATGCGGCCAAAGCAGAACCGGATAGAGAGTTTCCTCAAGCACAAACTGCTCATGATAATTTTTGGGATTTTATTTCATTAATGCCAGAAAGTATGCACATGATTATGTGGGCCATGTCAGACCGTACAATCCCCCGTTCGTTTCGTTTTATGGAGGGATTCGGCGTCCATACCTTCCGTTTTGTAACTCAAGAAGGGCAATCTACTTTTGTTAAATTTCATTGGAAGCCTAAGCTTGGCATGCAATCTGTTTTGTGGGATGAAGCTGTGAAGATTAATGGAGCTGACCCTGATTTTCACCGAAGAGATTTATGGAACGCTATTCAGTTGGGTCATTATCCAGAGTGGGAATTAGGCGTACAATTATTTAACGAAAAATTTGCAGAATCATTTGCATTTGATGTTCTTGACGCAACTAAGCTTATCCCGGAAGAAGAAGTGCCTATTCGCATTATCGGCCGGCTTGTTTTAGACCGCTGTGTCGACAATTTTTTTGCTGAAACAGAACAAGTTGCCTTTTGCACCAACAATATCGTTCCAGGAATTGACTTTACGAATGATCCTTTACTTCAAGGACGTAATTTTTCTTACTTAGACACACAAATTAAACGCCTTGGTGGTCCAAATTTTACCCATATTCCCATTAATGCACCTAAATGCCCATTCCTTAATTTTCAACAGGATGGCCACATGGCTATGGTCAATCCAAAAGGTAGGATTAATTTTGAACCCAACTCTTTTAAGCAACCCCAAGGTGGCCCAAGAGAGTGTCCTGTAAAAGGATTCAAAAGTTTTCCCGAACCAATTTCTGGATCAAAATTACGTGCACGATCCGAGAGCTTTGCAGACCATTATAGCCAAGCGCGTCAGTTTTATAAGAGCCAAACGGCTCTCGAGCAGGGACACATTGTAAATGCATTAATTTTTGAATTAAGCAAAGTTGAAAATCCTGCTATTCGTCAACGCTTAGTCTCTCATTTGACTAACATAGATCAAGTTTTAGCAAATTGTGTCATCGTAGGACTAGGGATAGATGAGAAAATTGTTCTCGCAGAACCTGCGATAAAGCCTGTCGATCTTTCTCCTTCTCCAGCACTTAGCATTCAGAAGAATCCTCCTAACTCTTTTGAAGGCAGAAAAGTGGGTATCATAGTGACTGATGGCGTAGAGGATTCCTTTTTAGAGGAATTAAAAAAGCGATTCAAAAAAGAAAAATGCACGTTTGAAATTATTGCCCTCACAATTGGTGGAGTGATAACTAAAAGTGGAAAGCGATTATTGGCAGACAAAAAACTGCAAGGAGCCCCTTCTGTACTTTATGATGCGGTAGCGATTCTTCCCTCACCGGAAGGAATAAAAGTCCTAGCTCAATCCGCTGCTGCACGACAATTTGTATCAGATGCTTTTAATCACTTAAAGTTCATTGGTTATACTAGCAGTGTGAAATTACTTTTTGAGAAAGTGAGTATTTTTTCTGAGCTCGACAAAGGCTGTATTGAATTTTCTGACGAGAAGGATATAAAAACATTTATATCAGAATGTCGTAACATTCGTTTCTGGGAACGAGAATCAAAGGTAGTTCCATAAAGTTAAATCCTGGCCAAGGATTTAGTGTAAAGTATACTTAAGCGATAGAATTTTCATTTTGCACAGCGTTGGTAGTAGAGAAGGGCCAAACTTAAAGTTAGATACATCTTTTGCTTGACCAATATGTGGGGTTTAATCTTAGAGCAAAGCAGCTTTTTGGATGACTAGCAGTTGTAGTATCTTTGGTGAGGATTGCTTTCGTCTTGATGGCTAAAGCAGAATTAGGGTTCAGACCTAATTACAGATTGTTATCTTTTAAACAACGTCCTTTAGGTCCATTACCTTGACGTAGCACACCTTTGGAATGTAAAAGTTCCACCGCCTCGGCTGAATCCTTTACTTTAGAAGCACTACGTGCTAACATTTCTTCTTCAAATTCAGCTAGTACAATTTCTCTCAATCCAGTTTCTCTCCATTTAGATAAGGTCGTACATGCTATTGAAATATGACGAGCTAGTGCTAGTGCATCCAACAGAGCCTGATTTGCGCCTTGTCCTTTGAATGGACTCATAGGGTGAGCGGCATCTCCGATCAAAGTAACTGCCCCAGCTTTTTCCAATAATTCTGACTTGAGTAATTCTCTGTCGTATAAGGGATAACCTGAAATTTGTGCTAGCAGAGTTGCTGCTAAAATTTGAGGAATGGGCTTATGCCACTGTGTTCTACGACATGCTTCTTCTTTAAGAGCCTGAGCTCCTCGTACACTTAAGGCCTTAGCTTCTTCTTCGGGCATGGGGAAGCTAAATTGCCACATTATTGAATCTAATGAGTAAGGCATCATATAGATGCGTTCATGGCCATTGACGGTTTGAAACACGGTAGCTGAATCGAGTAAAGAGCTCTCCACACCCTTAAGAGCCTCTAAAGAGCAAATACCCAAAATTACCAGATAACCTAGGTAACGTAAAGGAGTCCTATCCTCACTGATCAACAAGCTGCGCACAATGCTACGAACACCATCGGCACCCACAACCAAATCTGCCTTAACACTCTTCATCTCTCCGTTAACTTGAAAGCTTAGTTCAACACTTTTATCTTCACATTGTTTAAAGCTAATTAAGCGGTGCCCCCACTGCATGGCATTATGCTGGCCCAATTGCTCAAGCAGCGCCAAGCGCAAGGCCTGTCGAGGGATATGCACATTTCTGCGCCTTGGAGACTTATTAATATTTAAATGCGTCCTCACTCCCCATTCAATAATTTCTTTTCCTTCGGTAGTATGCACCACATGGCGTTTAGAATTAATCCCATCTTTTAAAGAGAAAAGACCCAATCCTTTTATGGCGTTACTTGCTTGTTGTAAGGTAAGTCCATAACCTTGAGCTCTTGCATCAAAGCTGCTATCGCGCTCATAAAGAATAAATGGAATGCCACGATGCAAACAAGCTACAGCCAGAGCCATGCCTCCTATACCTGCACCAATAATTGCTACATGTGGATAGTTTTTTAAATCTGCTATGGGAGGAGTAGAAGCGGGAATCAAACCAGATCCACTGCAATTATCGCATAAATATTGTGTCACCTTAGGGCGAACGGAAGGCTTTCCCTCAACCTGATTTTTTTCAAATTCATTAAGTGCTATTTGGAAGCGAAGTCTCGATTTCTTGCGAAGCCTAAAGTTTTTTTTGCCGCGTCCATAACACTTAGGACAAATAGTCCAGTAAACCTCTTTATTTTCCACTTTTTTTAATTTTCTTTAAAGTAATTATTTTTCAGATGCAAAAACTTATTAACTATATTTTTAATTTCTATTTCGACCTTATAAGCTCAGTGCATCTTTTAGAATACATCAATCTAACTTAAATTTTAAGCTATTAATTTTGAGAGAAGCTCAGCTATTTAAAAATCTGAAGTGTGCTTAGTAACTAGAGATCTTTAGTTACTGTCATGTTCTAATAAGTATTGAAAATAGTTCATCCAGTGTTAAAAGTAATCTTTTCACTCTCAAATTCAGATCGTCCTAAACATGTCATGCTAAGTAAGGAAAGGTTTAGTAACACCCTATAAAAAAATTGACTTAAAATAATGTAATGGTGTAACATTACATTATTACAAAAAAGGGTTAAAATGAAAATGCACAATGAAGAGGATTGGGATCTATTTTTAGAGTTGTGCTTAAAGACAAAAACTCCTTTGCGCTTGCAAGAGTTGTTTAATTTGTTTTTAACCCTTGAAGAAAAAGAACATCTCGCTTCCCGCATGCAGATCATCAGAGCCCTACTAGACAAAAAATTAGCGCAACGAGAAATATCTGACAAAATGCAAGTTAGTATTTCTCAAATTACACGTGGATCTAATGCTTTAAAAATTGTCGATAAGGATTTTTTAAAGTTTATACAGAATTCTATCAACAACTATAAAAAAAATGAACAGTAAGTATTTCTTTACTCTTTTCTTCTCTTTGTGCTCTTGGTGGCGTGCCCACGCCTAATTTTTTTTTAACTCTCCCTCTATTTTTATTTGGCTTAGCAGTGATGAAATCTGCTTAAGCTTATCTATAAAAAAAAACTAAGAACTTAAAAAGGATCGTGATGATGCAAATTGAAAAAAATTACTTTGCTGCTCATTTGCCGGTGTTAATACCCTTGGCTTTAGCAGATGGAAAAATCAGTCAACTTGAAACGGAGAAAATTATAAATAGTAGTCGTTTGAGGAATGGTCAATCCCCAATTTCTCTTAATCGCCAGCGCATAAAAACGCTACGTCGAACAATTGATTTTCGCATGACTACCACTGCCCTTAACTGCGGTCTTTACTTTAGATCCCCTTCAACAGAGATAGCCTTGATCAGTGGAGCAGGGATTGCAGGTCTAGCCGCCGCTTTTGAACTACTTAACAAAGGTTTAAAAGTCATTATTGCTGAAAAACGTCCCACGTTCTCTCGTTCTAATATCATCAATCTCAATGTAGAAGTGCAATATTTTCTAAAAAAGTTTGGTCTATTGAAAGAATTTGAAGAGTCTGTAGCAGCTAGAATCAATAGCCATCGCTGTGTGCATGTAGGCAAAAACGGCTCACAGGAACTCGATCTTGCCGATGTTAGCCAGTTAAACTTAGGCAAGGTCTCATTTAAGCATGAAAATCTCGATCAGCTTTTCCAGCAAGATGGAATTTACAGTGTAAAAATTCAAGATTTGCAAAACTTTCTAGCTAAAAAGCTGTTAGCCGCAGGCGCGCATCTATTTGGCCCTGTAGAGGTCAAAGTTTTAGCGCGTACAACAGCAGGAGGTGTATCTAAGGTCCAGCTTAGTGGAAAAGAGGGCCTGTATCCCATAAATCTGCAACCCAATTTATTTATCATAGCGGAAGGAGCACATTCTAAAACTGCCGAGCAACTAGGCATGAAAAACAGTGTAGTGGCAAATGCTTGCAGCGGTGAAAATTGGATCTTTGGAAATGTGGAGTATGCAGGTACAGAAAGTTTTGTGGTTTCTATCATCGATACCTCTGACAAAATTTTAAAAATAGCCAATGTAATTTTCAATGGTAAGATCCATCAAATTAACATAGCTGTCACGCCTGAGGCGATGCTTAGCCAGGAGAGCCTAGAGAAACAGATCCTTAAGATAGTAGAGTTAGCTCTTCATCTTGAGCATAGAGAAAGTACTCCTCACCATTTAATTTCAGTTGTTGCACAGCCCGTGCACATTGAAAATAGAAAGCGCCCTCTCTATTCAAAGGATAATGTTTTTCTCATCGGCGACACCGCAGGCTGTAGTTCCCCGCTAGCTGGATTGGGCGGCACGTTGGGTCTTACCCTCATTCCATACACAATTAAGCAACTTTTAAAGGACCGTAAGCAGCTATCAAAAGAAATACATCCTAACTTTGAAAATTATTCCGAGGCTTCTATCTCAAGCTGGATGAAAAAATCGGAAAATGTCAAAAAGTTTTGTCTAAGCATTTTTGATAAAGCACAAATCCCAAGTCAAGATAAGGAAAATGTGGCTGAAAGAGGAGAGCCAACATGAAAGTGGATAAGACAAAGCAAAGCTTTCTCGTGATGACTCTAGGAGTAGCTTTTGAACACCTCGATATGATGCTGGTTAGCTTGCTAGCTAGTTCTATTGTTGAGGAATTTATTGGTATTAGCAGCCCAGCTATTAAATTGCTCTATGCCTACATAGGCTACGCCATTGCTTTTTTATTTCGGCCTTTAGGCGCCTTTTGCTTTGGCTGTATTGGAGATCTCTACGGCCGTAAAACTTCTTTAATTAGTTCGATGATTTTAATGTCAACGGCTACCTTAGCTTTAGCTTTTATCCCCAGTATACAGGTACTGGGGATAAGCTCAACCCTGCTTTTTTTTCTCTGTCGCATCGCTCAGGGACTGGCAGTTGGAGGAGAATATGGTACGGCGATGACGTATGCATTTGAACTCAACCCTCAGCGCCGCACCTTTTATGGAGCCTGCCTGGTATCATCGACACATGTCGGAGGATTACTAGCTACTTTTTTAGCTAGTCACTACATAGACAATTTTCGGCTCACTTTTTTAATAGCCGGCTTAATCGGATTTTTTCTTTTACTGTTTCGTTCTTTCATGAAAGAGTATCATGTGACGACAGCTAAAAAAATCTCTACTATAGCCATAGAATCTGTAAAAAATAAGAAAGCCATCTTAGAAGCGCTCATTGTCGCTTCTATGCTAGTTCTAGTTTTTTATGGCTCCTTAATTTATCTCAATGAACTTGTGCATCAGGATCTTAAAATTCCTAGATCTCAAATATTTAAATCCAATTCTTTTTTACTGTCTCTTTGGATCCTATTGCCGCCCTGTTTTGGCTATGCAGCTGATAGATTAACTGTTTCTTATCGCAAGCTAATGCAATTTGGTGCGTTAGGCGTTTTCCTCAGTGCGCCTTTTTTAGGCTTAGCTTTACTCTTTTCTTCCTATCCGGCTGTATTAGCTGCCCAGATTATCCTGCATCTTTTCCACATGCTCTTCTGCCTTTGCACGCCCTGTTTCTTTGGGAATCTTTTTGCTGGTCAAGCCCGCAATACGGCTATTTCGACTAGTTACTCTTTAGGTGCTTCTTTTACTGCTGCTTTAGCCCCTATGATTTGCCACTTTAGCATCGTTTTGTTTCAGACAACATTTGCCATTTGTCTACCCTTTATGTTAATTGCCCTAGCGGCTATCTTTGTTCTTAAAAAGGAGGATGTATGCAACTAGATGATTCTTTTGAACTCTACGACATCAAAGTTGAAGTAGTCAATAATGGTCTCAAACCCATGGTCTGCAATCATAAAGTAGGCGATTATTTTTTGCTGTCAGGGGAAAACTTTTCGCTGCCACCCGGTCAGAGCTTTCCCATTTACTGCCTAGCTGCTTTGATTCCCATTATCACCGTCAAGCAGAGAGCCACCGACCCCCATGATTGGATCAGCACCGATCACGATGTTGCTTGCCCTGATGTCAATTGTGGAGGTGTTTTCAAAATTATGCGGATAGGCAAAAAGACCTTTTACCATCACCATGTCACAGCTACTAAGCCTCTTAATACATCTCTTCCTCTATTAGTTAAGGAATGCAATGATGAATAAAGAGAGTAAAAATTCAAACATCATTAGGGGTTGCTGGCAGCTAGCTACCGGCCACTCGCAGCAACCTATAAGCATTGAGCCGATTTTAGACGCTATCGATTGTGGTTTAACTACTTTTGACTGCGCAGACATTTATTTAGGTGTTGAAGAATTACTAGGAAAAGCTTTAAAAGCTACAGAAAAAACGCTACAAATTCATACTAAATTCGTGCCGGACCTAAGTTGCCTGCACAAGATTGACCGTCACTATGTCGAGAAAATCATCGATCGCAGCCTTACACGTTTGCAAATAGACTCCATTGATCTCGTGCAATTTCATTGGTGGAACTTTGAAATTAAAAACTATTTAGCTGTGATGCAAATTCTCTCAGCATTAAAAGCTGAAGGTAAAATAGCAGCGCTTGGTCTGACCAATGTAAATCGCCACTATCTTGAGTTATTTTCAGCGCGCTTTGAGATTACTTCCTTGCAGGCTCAAGTTTCTCTTTTCGATCGAAGAGTAGAGCGAGGCATCGGTGAATTGTGTCGTAAAAAAAATATCAGGCTACTAGCGTATGGCTCTTTACTAGGAGGCTTTGTCAGTGAAAAATGGCTAAATAAGACCGAACCGCAGCTAGAACAATTACCCAATCGCTCTTTAGTTAAGTATAAGCTGCTGATCGATTCTGCTTGCGGATGGACAGAATTTCAACAACGTCTTCTCTTTTTAAGTGAGCTATCAGCTAAATATCAATGTGAAATTGCCATGATTGCCATTGCTGCCCTTCTTCAAAAAGGCAGAGCTGATGCGGTGATTGTCGGGCTTAGTCCTCAAAATTTCGCGGCGCAAAATAGAAGTTTAGCTCACCTTCCTCTATTAGAGCCTGAAGATTTGCAAGAAATCACTCACTGGCCATGTCACCTCTCTGGAGATGCCTATGATGAAGAGAGGGATGAACAAGGTTCGCATGCTAAAGTAATGAAATATGATCTCAATGCTCAGTAGAAATTAAGTTAAGCTAGAGTGAACAATGTTAACTTGGCAAACTATCGTTCAAAATTACATCGTTAAATACTCGAGTCAAATCAAAAAAACGACTCAACCTTTACGCGATCATTTTGGAATAGACTATTTTACCTACCATCGCATTGATTCTACAGGGAAATATACAGTCCTTGTGGATCGACCCGATTGGGCTGAATACTATGTTAGCGAAAAGATTTTTTTTAAAAGATCCCTATCTTAAAAATGATGCGGGTTACCAATCAGGACTTGTTTTAATCGAAGATTATAGCACCCAAACCTATAGAGAAGCTATTTTAAAAGCTAGTAAAAGACTTCTCAATGTAGATATGGGCGCTGTGCTCATTCAAAAAAATGATAAAGGGGTTGAATTTTTTGGATTTTTTGGCAATAAAAAAACAAGTGCTTTGCAAAGTCTGTATTTAAATCATGCTCCCTTATTAAGCTCTTTTGCTACACATTTTAAAAATGAATTGCGATCTGTTCTCACTCAAATGGAACAGGAAGCAAGTTCCCTTATTGATCTAAAAGGACCAGATTTCATCGATGACTCCTCTCTTTATGATCAAACCATTTGTCCTGCTATTACCTCTACTCAGCTTCAGGCCTACTATCGAGATTTAGACAGGACGAGTCAAGTTTTAGCTACTGAAAAACTTTCTTTAAGAGAAAAACAGTGTTTAAAATTACTACTTGAAGATCTATCTGCTAAAGAAAGCGCAACCGTTCTAGGCTTGTCTAGAAGAACAATCGAGTACTATTTTGAAAATATTAAGAATAAACTAGTCTGTTGGAGTAAACAAGAAGTTCTCCAAGTAGCAAAAAATCTAGATAAAATGGTTCTACTCTAAAAAAACTTGTATACCGTATTTATTACGGTGATTGCTTCTATTAAGCTCTGCTATTCTCTCTTATTTAACTCATAAAATTTAGAGGATTTATAGATGCAGCAGACAAAATTTGAAACTCTTCAAGATCTAGAAAATTTTTACGACGCTATGATGCCAGCTCAAGAAAAAAGTCACGCATCCTTTGCCTGGTTTTCTGGCTTACCTCACCCTCTTTTTAATGCTGTTATGCATCTTAAAACTCCTAACAATGTGGCCGATAAAGTAGAAAGTCTGATGGCTAAGCTACCTTGCTCTACTCCCCTCTCATTTTGGATACATGATCAAAATGAATCGATAGGTCTTATTGACATATTAAAAAAGCAGGGCTTTCAATTGCTGATCACTTGTCCTTTGATGACTTGGCCTGTTAAATCCTTAAGCGTACTAAAAGCTGAGATTGTCCTGGCCAATCCAGAAACCTTTTATCCTCTCTTAGCTGCTAATTTTCATTTGGATGAGAGTGTAACAGAGGGATTTGCTAAATTATTAAAAAATGTAGAAGCTGAGAACTATTTGATTTATCATAAAGGCCAACCTGTAAGCACGGGAACTCTCATTCTCCATAATAAAATAGGTGGCATTTTTAATATCTCTACCCTTCCTGAGTATCAAAAACAGGGCTTTGGTCGAGCAATGATGCATTTTCTAATGAATAGAGCAGCTCTATTGCATTTAGAACAGCTAGTTTTACTGAGTTCTCCAGTAGCAAAAAAGCTTTACTCCGATTTGGCATTCATTAAGTGTTTTGATATTAAAATCTATGCGCGCTAAAAGGTTGTTGGCAAATTTTTACTTAATAGGTCGCAACTTGAATTAATTAGCTTTATGTCTTTGCCATAGATACTATTTAAAATTTTAATTAATGCACTAGTCCTAAAAGTAAGATTTTTTGCAATAGATCTTAGCCAGTCTTTTATGCAAGGTATAATTGAAAGCTAAACTTGCAGAAACAACCAATTGAATGGGATAGTCGACAACTGTGTTTCTGAGCTGATTTTTCCATCGCACGCGACGAGAGGCAAAGATAAGGGGTGGAAGTTGCATGATTAAACTAACAGCGTTGAGTGTAGTCCAAAATAAAAGTTTGGGAATTAAAGCTAAAGCATGTAAAGCGCCGATGAGCTTATAGCGATGGCCTTTATGTTCTAATGCATAGGCCTCATTAATCTGCTGACTTGTCAAGTGTCTCCATCTATTGGGCGGGATCGCATCGAGATTTTCGCAAGTTGGCTTGATGAAGGGAAGTTGGGCATCTTGCAGATAAACAAATTTCTCTTTTGGCAATGCATAAATTAAATCCCTGTTTTTGAGGCGTTTAATCTGTTCATCGCTTAAAAAAGAGACTTGATGAGGAGAAATGGAATCTATCTTATGATGATAAGCTGCTTGAACGAGATCTAGTCTATTTAAATACTTAAATTGATCCTCTTTTAATAGAGGTAATTGACTAACTGTAATCTGACTAATCAAGGCTGGGTTTGTTAGAAATTGCAGCTGCTTATCTGTTAAAAAAGCAACTTGTTGAATGCTAATTGCATTGACTAATTGAGCCGGCAGTCGTTTAACTTGATTTTCATTTAATAAATGGGTATCATACGCATTCATATTGGCAATAGCTACCTCATCCAAACTGGATACATCGATCGGTGCTCTGCGATCTGAGAATAAAACACCTTGTGTCTTTTCATAGAATTGATAATCTAACTTCTTAGCAAAATGGCTCGTATAAAATTTGCGGCTCTGCACTTTAAATCGCCTAGTCTTTAAGCAAAGAAAGCGTGCGATCAGCTTCTCTTGGCTTCTAAAGTAAGGCAAAGCTTTGTCATAATGCTCTTCTAAGAAAGGTATATTCCCATCGAATAGATTGGCAAAAAAGAGACCTTTAAAGTGCTCCTCTTGGAAGGTAGGATCTTGACCCTGTTTTTTTACCAAAGCGCAATTGGCTTGCACTTGATTAGTTAAGTCGACTAAATAGCCTTCTGCTTGCGGATTTTCTGCTAGCCATTTTCCAAAAAAAACTGCATCTTTTTCAGAAACTAAGATAAATTGCCAGTTGCCTTGTGGATTTTTAATAGATAGAACAAAGCTTGCATATTTAGTCGATGGATGGAGAAAAGGCGCATCTACCGTATGAGTAAAATAAAAATTATCAGTGACCCACAGATTGTCTGGAAAAAGAGAGGTATAGTGAGAGGTTGAAACTTTTTTTCCTGCTTGACTAGTGTAGGGGCGATTTGCCCATTCTTTAACCTGTTGTAATCTCGCTTGAACTTGAATCCATAGGGCAAGTTGAGCATTTAATTGCCAACTGGCTTCTTCTGCAATTGGGTAAGACATTTCATAGCGATATTGATCAAGCTCTAACTGTAAATCCTGCGTTAACTGAATTTCCTGTTCTTGCTCTAACGCAAGCTCTAATTCTTGAGTTTGCTCCACTTCAATAGCTGTATTTAAATCCGATCCCGTCTGACATTTAACCTTTTCAACGAGAATCGGATCTTGCTTGGCTTGATTGAGAAGAAGGGCAATTTGATCGGAAACTGCAGAGTAGTTGACAGAATTTGTCTTCTTAAATTGATCAAGGATTAGATGAGCCTGTTGATTCAAAATTTCTATCGTTCTTTTTTCGATAGAAATTTGGCCAAACTGTCGATATGGATCATTCAGTACATCTGTCACGAGGAAAGGAGCGTAGAGTTTAGAAAGATCGCTAAGCTTTGTTTGATCTTTTTCTTGCATAAGCTCTTTTAACACAGTAGCTCTAATCACATTGTCAATTTTAGATAGATAAGATCTAAAAGCTTGATCTGCTAAAGTAAGCGCTTCATTTTTGATAAAAGTTTGGTGGACGGCACTTAGAGTTCGACCTTGATTAATCATCTTAGCTTGAGAGTCTTGAGTAACTACAAACTCGACCCTTTGATCTTGGAAAACACCGCGTGCTCTAAGATAGGCTTGAAGATAAGTAGAACTAGTCATCTTATGATCGAGCGAGTTTAAGATAAAAGCATCTTTAGCTAAGGGAAAATCTGTGCCTGTGGCACGTAGCTCATCATATAAGATAAAGAGATGGTCGATCTTAACGCCTAATTGCTCAATCTCTTCTTTGCTGCCGCTCTTTAATAGATAAAAAGATGCATTACCCTTCTTTTGCAATACAAACGCTTCTTCAGGATACCCTTTAGCTACCTCTTCTTTTGAAAACTTATGGGTATAGACAACGCCTTTGATTTTAGGACCTCCCTTTGCCTCTTCCTTGGCAAAGAAGTGAAAGAATTGATCGACGATGTATGGATTGGTATACTCTTTTAAAAGGCCTGCTCCATCGACAAAAGCTCTTAGCTTACTTTTATTCGGATGGTTTGCAAAGGTTTTCATTAGGGTCTCAAGTTTAGCATCTGGCATCACATGTAAGCTTGGCTTTTCTTTTGCGCGCTCAATGATGCAATTGAAGATGGAACCTTCTGCACCTTGATCTGCCTGCAATATGCCAAACTTCGTATGATAAGTAGCGGCATTCCATGTTGTCCCCGAGCAAGCAATCGCATGCTTAAATTGCTCTGCGTTGTTAATAGCATTGCTTCTAATCTCTTTTGGATAATAATGCACATTAAATGGGGCAAGTTCGCCTTCTAGATCCAATCTCCTATCTAAGCTTGCGTTGACATACTGAGATGCTTGTTTTAGTTTACCTGCGTTTTCAATCTCTGTTAGATGTACACCTGTCAAACGATAAAACTGCTTGCACTCACTTGTTTCATCGATAAAAATCTGCTCTTTTTTGGCATAAAACCCTGCAACTTCGATCATCTTATCGGCCAAGAACTTAATCTGTTCCTCTTTAATTGGTACATTGGCAGCTGACTGAAAATGGTAGACAAGGCTTAAGTAGATATTGCCAAACTGCGTTGTAGCAGGTGTATTGGTGGCCAGGTAGGGAATCACTTGACCACTTTCGCTTTTATCACTACGGCCATAGTTGCGATTGTAATATTTTGTCAAGGCTAGCGGCAAAACATCATTTAATAGATTCACGCTTAAACTAATTAACTCAGCAGCTTTTTTATCCGATGGATGAGGTGAAGTATGTAGATCTGTTAAAAATCGCAAGAACGCAATGTTTTCTTTGGATTGGATGGAAAAAGAGTCTAAGTTAGTAGCTAATTGATTAGCTACGATCTGATCAGTTGCTAGTATTTCTTGTTTGAGAAAACGCATAAAGGCGTTTAGATGTGTACTTCCCCTTAACCTCAAAGGTTTATATTTAAAAATTTCTTGTGTCAAGTAAGGCAGCACATCTTTTTCATAATTTTCTTGAGATAAGAGAGGTTGCGCGTTTTGATCGAGCTGGGTCAATTTTTTAATGGGATCTTGCAGCAAAATCTTAAAGAAATTTTTCACTAAATCAATGGATTGTGGTTCGATGCTTTCTGATTCTCCAATTGGAAGAATGACATCATTTTGAATGGATAAATTCAAATGAGATTCATCGTAGAAGGCAAGTGTCTGATTTTTGAGGAACTGCAAAATAGCTTGTTGCTGCTCAATCCTTTTAGATAGTTCTAGATCAATGTTTCTTGCTATCAGGTATTGCGTGTTAGCAATAAATTTGAGTTCAAGCATTGGAGGCAAGCTATTTTTCATGAGAAGCGGCCATTTCTTAGCTTTAGCTTCTGCTAGCTTCTCTAAGATGTCAGTCAGCTTTACAGGATCATCTAAGTCAGAGATACTATAATCGAGCACAAGCAACTCTTTTTTAAAGCGCTCGCCTTGATGCTTGGCAAATTGACCTCTAGCCGATGCCATCTGCGAGTTGTGACTGACTAAGCAAGGGACAAGGTCAAGCTCTTCTGCTAAAAGCTCTAAAAGAAGGGAGAGGATCACACTTGTTTTACCGCCACCCATGATCAACTGAAATACAAGTCCTTTATTTAAGGTAGAGTCTGACTTTTTGTAGACAAATGTATCGAGCGCTGTTTGGATCAGATTTGCTTGCTTAGAGTAGATGCGCACATTGCTGACATATTCAATAAATAGTGGAAAGGGCTGGGTAGAAGGGTCATAGCATCTAGCAGCTGCAAGCGCTTTAGCGGTATCTTCTCTTAACCCTTTTTCTAAAGGATTTAAGATGCGCTTTAGCTGCTGACCATGGGTGGATTCTACCATAAACCCAAGGCTTAAGTTATAGAGGATATGACTCTCTTTTTCTGTTAAATGGCTATTTAACTTGCGCAAAGCGGCAAAGGGCTCTTTTTTCGTGCAGGCTCTTAAGATTTCGTCCAATGTTAAAGCAGGTTTACCGCGTCCATTTAAAGTTAGTTGATGCTGCATAAATGGCATCCTCCCAAGAGGTGCTTTATTGGCAAGCTTGAGTACTTTATCTTCTAAGGCTTGCACAATTCTTTGTGTCTCTTTTGCTTCTATGTTCAACTTTTGCTGTAAACTCGCTAGATTGCCAGCTAGCGTCGATCTGTTAGCTTTTTCTTCGGCTGCAATTTTCGAATCTTTTTCATAAGCTTGATGGTATGTCTCTATCCCTTTGCTATAGTTTTTTTCCTCTTGAGATAGCGTCCATTTAACACAGTTAAGAGGGGTATCGACCTGTGTCTTTGACGATTTGACTAAGTATTCTTCTCTCAACTTCTCTAGCCACCCTTCATGTCCCGTCGATAATAGGGAAAGATCGTATTTAATTGTCTGTAAGAGAGGTTGTGGTTTAGGATCTTTCTCTATCATCTCTTTTGAAGAGAAATACAGACTACTATCTTGTGTGGAAGATTGACCTTTATAGACCTCGTTCATGGCCGCTACCCAACGGAGCACTTGAGCTTTATCTTGTAAATTGTTAGGTAAGGCAGGAGGAGTCAAGTGACGCTGACGCATAGAATAGATCAGCGAACAAACAAATTTTGTCAGACGTTGATAGTTGTCAGCATGTTTTATTTTATATAAAAATGCCTCAACTTGATGAAAGGGATCTTGCTCAATTAGAGGATAACAGTGATTGAGTTCCTTAATCTCCTGACTAGATAGTTCTCCTTTGTCCTGTAAAGCATCATTATATTTAAAGGCAAGATCAAATTGTTTAAGATCAATCATGGGAGAGGGAATTTTATTTTGGGGCAATTTTATTGTAAAAACAGGTAAATCAACTTTTGAATGCTTGAGAAACTGATAGCGCAACTTTAATAAATGTTCCTTTCCATGCGCATCTTTCTCTAATTTTTCAATGTTTAAAAGTTTATACAGCGCAAACTCCTCCTCTTTATCTAATAAAAAGGGTATCTGTATATTATTTAAACCTTGTAGATAAAGTAGATAATTGGCAATGAGGGCTTCTTTTGAAAATTTAGGTTCTTGTAGGGGTAGTTTAAGATATATTTTTAAAAGCAAAGCCGCGTCATAGGGTGTTTGAGCTTTGTATGCTAGAATCTTTTGAAGATATTCAATAGAAAGAGGTGATAAGCGCTCACTTTTAGTCATTGTTTGAAGAAGAGTCAGCGCTGCTAGATGCTCTTTTTTCGCCATTAAAAGAGAAATCAGATAAATCTTACCCGCTAAGCAGGTAGGCATTAGATGATGCGTCGTTGGATCGACATCATATTCAAAATATTTGATAGAATTTTGCTGACCATCTTCCAAACAATCTGGGATGTTTATATTAACCTGGGGTGTGAAGCGATCCAGTTTAAGAAGGCTGTAAGGGATTAAGATTTTTTGCTGCTTGGTTTTAAAATCTTTAAGAGGAAGGTAGCAGTCTAAATTAAATCTAAAAAAAGGTTTAAAATGTGCATCGATGTGAAAACTTGTATTATGCGAGTAAAGCCAGCCTTTTTTCTTAGCATTCCAGGTAAAGGCAAGAGACACCTGTTTTTCATCGCATAAGCGAGGAAATTTAAGCAATCCATTGGCCTCTTGATTTTCAGAGGCTTCTCTAGAGACAAAGCTTTGAATGTAATTTTTCGATTCGAACCTTTCTAAAATAGGATGTGTGTCATCGTAGGAAAAAATAGCATCTGTCTGTTTATTGTAGACGATACCCTCTTTTATGTAATAAAGCTCTTGTCCCGTTTTAATATCACAGATTCTCACATCTTTTGGATTTTGCTCATCATACCAAATGGCATGATCGTAAATAAGGGATGCATTGAGATAAAGATTCGTACATCTATTAGGAGGTAAGTAGATGAAGTTTTTAGGATTTAGATCATCTAGAATGCGTTTGATGTAATAGGAGTTGTTATTTTGATAATTAACAGAAATGAATCCCCATTTTGCATCATCAAAAACATAGTCGTCTCCATTTCTCTTAAGATGATAGGTCGTTGAACCAAATAATCTTTTAAGATCTGGATGATTGGGTAAAACCTCTTGTATTTCAAAGCAATTTCCTTGGGTCGTGCATATAGTGAGTGTATTAAAATCAATTGTCCACTTTGTTTGAGGAGTTTTTGTGGTTAAATGTCCTTCTTTATAATCCCAATGATGAGTGAGTTTAGGTGCATGCGGATAGATCTGATGCACTACAGAGTTGCCAAATGCATCTTTATCGAGCTTAGTCGTCCAATCTAGCTGATAAAAGCGCCTATGACACTCTTGGTAAAGCAGAGGGTTACTAAATATCTTAAGCGGTTGATAATTATTTTTAACTTGCGCAAAAGTGATAAATAGATCCGCTTGTTCCTCAGTTGTCCAAAAGTCTAAGGGCGTACTGAGGTAAAGAGCTGATTTTGCAAATTTGAGCTCTTGGGTTTGTTGAGCTGTTTCATTGTCTGCACGATCCATACGTTTCACGAGATCTCGAATTACAGCTTTCGTTTTGTCTTGGGATTTTGGAGACATCTTTTGACAATCTGTTGCTTGCAGAGCTTTGGCATAAACTTGTAAAATAAAGAGAAATTCTTGCCATTGGGGTTTAAACGATTGATCGATAAAATAGGAGCTGCTTTTTTTGACTAAATTTTCAACAGATTTAATGGCGCGTAAATTTCGGCTAAAATAATTGAGGAAAGGATTCAATTGCTCTGATTGACCTTTTATATCTTTTTTGACAATTTTATTTAAAATGACCTGTAGATAAAAACGCGTCGATTCAGACTGTATACAATCTAAATGGCTGCGCATATGATTGATAATAAGCGGGGTTTGAACTTCAGGTTCAGCAAGCGCCAAAGCATTTAGTTGATATAAAGAATCTTGTGCATCATCAGATTCATCCAATTTTGCCTTAGCTAAGCAGGCGTTTTCATTTCTCAAAGCTGTATAAGTATGAACTGATTGAGCCATTTTTAAATAAGCTTCTTTACTTGAATCTGTACCCGCGTATTCTTGATGAGAATTTTTGTAAAATTCAAGTTTATCCTTACTCCATGTTAGTTTTAGAATGCAGTAGGATAATTCATTTTTAGAATCTATAGAAATTTCTGAGGATCTAGTTGAACTTATAGAAGCAAAGAGTGAAGTAGCTAGCAACGCAGATGTTTTTAAACAAAAAACATGATTCAAAGATTTAAGGTACAAGCTAGAATTAGAGGTGATTAAAGCACTTTTTATATTATTTTTTAAACACTCAGCAGGAGTTAATGGCTGAGATAATTCAGGCCACCGTCTAGTATGATCTGTTCTGAAATAGTTTTCAATCTGTTGATCTGCATTGATATAGTTATAATAGAGATTGCCTTCAGCAATATTTGTATAATCTGCATTCAGTGGTAGCTGATTTTCAAAATTAAAAAGAGGATCTTCACCTTGATAGCGATTGAAGAATTGAATCAGATTTTGGCGCTGCTCAGAAAGATTTTCATTTGAAAAAGTCGAGAATAGATCAAGTGTGGTTAATTTTTTTAAATGTTCTGTATAAAGACCATAATTTTTTATAAAATGGTGGGGGGTGTCTAACTCTAAAGCAATTAAAAAATTAAAGGCTAATAGTTCAAACACTGTATTGATCACAGCAGAAGAGCTGGCTGTCTTTAAACTTTGCGCAGATTGGATATATCTTTCTTGTAATTGGACAAGGGTGGACTGGAGTAAAGCCAGCTCATATTCTGATAATTGAGAAAGATTAATGGGAGAGTTTTTTAAATGAGCCAGATGGCGAAAAGTCGATTCGATCTGTAACACAGTTTCTTGTAGATGATTTTGATTGAATTTTTGGACTAATTGATCGAGTGCGTAGATGGTATCTTTAAATGTTTGCCAGGTGGCCTTTTGACCAAGCGATACATCTAAGCGAGGTAGGCTAATCGATCGATGGGCTTTAAGAGAAGTGAGAGGTATGATAGTGGCTTGAAGTCTTTTTTGAACAGTTTTTGCTTGGTTTGTCTTATTGTAGAGAGCCGCAAGACCTGTATCGGCTTCTATATGATCTACCTGTGCCCGTTCTTTCTGTGCCAAATTGTCTAAGATGTCAAGGCATGTGCCAATCACAATAGCATAGGTCTCTTCGGATACCTCCTTTAAAAGAGCTGTTTTTTTGAGATGATCGATTTTGCGCAAGTAGTTTTGGGTGGCTTCTCTCAGTTCAAAAAGATGTGCGCCATAGGTTGGGTTTGAAAAGTCTTGAGAAAATTTATGATAAAAAGCTTGCAAAAGGTGAAAGGTGGCATCGAGATTAACGCGTTTGTAGTCTTCTTTATTTTGAGTAAGCTCCAGTAGCGCACAGTTTAGTGCTTTGACAATGCAATTGCCACTGCGTTGCACTGAGATAAAAAGATTGCTTTGTTTAGAGATGACTCTATAGGGTAAAAGATGATTCACAAAAGAGAGAATCTTTTCTACACTTCCCATTGTCCATGTATCTTCGTTTAATTCAATCAACTTTTCTAAAATAATGGGATTGCCCTTTTCATGTGATTGACAAAAGAAAAGCTTCTCTAGAGGGATATTTTCCATCTGATAGCAAGGATAAACGCGCATGCGCCAGTTCATCACTTCCCCACCTTGTTGATTTTCCGATCCAGATTGCGCATTGTAAATGTAGAATTTGAAGGTATCAGCCGACTGACGCTCAAAGCGATAGAGCATGCGATGCCCAGATGGAATAGCGATCCACCCTCCATCTAAAAGATAACTATCTCCTATCTCCAAATCCCTGATTTTCTGCATCACATGCTTTGCTTTATTTTCTATGCTAACTAGTGTGCGCAAATGCGCTTGTTCCGTTTTAAAACAATTGAAAAGAGTTAAGACTCTGGCATTTGGGCCTTTAGAAAAGTAAGATTGCTGGTTGACTGCATTTAACAACAAACAAAAAATAGTAGTAGCTTCTTGATTACTCCATCCTTCATATTTTGAATTATTGGATGCATTACCTAAGCTAAACATCGCAAGCGCTTTCTGTGCGAAAGCACATCTCTCTAAAAGATTTGGCACTTGACTCGATTGATTGAGAATAGAATGTAAGAACTGTTGATTGTCAGCTGTGGTTTTATGAATATGAGATAAGTCAGCAGTATGAGCATCTATATTCCTAGTTATTGCATCTGTTTTTTGAGGCCACCTGTTAGAAGGCAAGAACATGCTATGAGTTGGATTAAAAGACATAGATACCTAGTTATTAATATTAAGATTAATCAGATTATATTTTATAAATGTTAATTAAAAATTAAGATGATTAATTAAAATATTAATTAAGGTGATGTGTAAATTTCAATTGATTATTTATCAAATTAAAGGGACTTATTAGTTAAGAGGTTGTTTACAAAGTAAAGATAAAGAAGTATAAAAAGTTTGATTTAGAGGAGCAATTAAATGAGAAAATGCTATCCGGACGATTTATCTGATCAAGAATTAGGAACTGATAAAACTGATACTAGATAGTTGTAGGATCAAATAAGTATGCTCATTTCTTACCTTTATAAGACTCTATTTAGCTTAGCGACTACTCCTTTATTTTATGTCAGCGTCTTTTTAGTTAAAAAAAATTGGAAATTATCCCTAGCAGAATCTTTTATAAAACATCGCCAAAAAGCACAACCAACGAGCTTCATATGAATCAAAATTGTAATTTGACCCAGAAAAATTGTATCCCTTGCACAGGCACTATGCCTCCTTTAAAGGGACAACAGTTGATAGATTTTTATAGACAATTGAAAGAGGGATGGAAAATAATCGATGAACATCATTTGGAAAAAGCGTATCCTTTTCCCGATTTTAAAACTGCTTTACTATTTACTATAAAAGTTGGAGAGCTAGCTGAAGAAGAGGGACATCATCCTGATATTTATCTCTCTTATGGAAAGGTCAAACTTACGATTTGGACACATAAAATAGAGGGCTTGTCTGAAAGTGATTTTATCTTAGCTGCTAAATGCGATCCGTTATACTATCTTAAGTTATGATAAATGATCAATTTGAAAGGCTTGCTTGTAAAAATCAAGCTCTTTTTAAACTTAACCTTTTGACTCATAAAGATTAAATTTTTTTAACTATTTTACTGCATGATTAGAAATATTACTATGAGATGAATGAGATGCCAAAATGTAAGCCTAATAAAATATGGATCGATGCCGATGCTTGTCCTAAAGCAGTTAAAGAAATTGTTTTTAAAACCAGTCAACGCTTAAACATATCTATTACATTAGTAGCTAATACTTACCAAACTATACCTCATAGCAATCTTATCCACTTGATCATTGTAGATAAAGGATTTGATGCGGCCGATCAGCATATCATTGATCATGTAGTCATGCATGATCTTGTGATTACAGCTGATATCCCTTTAGCAGCCAAAGTGTTGAAAAAAAAGGCTATTGCCCTCGATCCTCGAGGTAAAATTTATACAGAAAATACAATTGGCTCGATTTTATCCATGCGCGATTTTATGAAAGAATTTCGCGATGCTGGCTCTATTACCAGTGGTCCTGCTCCTTTCGGCCCAAAAGATATTAAACAATTTGCCGATTCTTTAAATAAATTAGTATTATAATTTTAAGCAAAATTTATTTATATTAACTTATCATTAACTGAAAGATGAACAGCACTTTTGAGAAAGTATTCTTGAGACCAGTTTGTTATCTTCCAAGGATCTTTAATAAAACGACGCACATCAAGTTCAGCAGCTGCAAAATCTACTTGTCTGATACGCTTATCTAAAAGATCTCTCAATAGCTGTTCGGTTAAGCATAAGTCTTTAGAAAGATGCATAGTTTGTCGCATTCTTTCTTCCAGATGAATAAGCGCTACTGGAATTCCTTGCCCAAGGAACCATAAAAAATCATACCAATCTCTCCCTTTAACCCAGCCTTTATAGTCTCTAAAAAGTAAGGCATGCATTTTGCCGGCAAAAAGATCAGCGAGGGTCATAGTAGCAACAGAAAATGGACCTGGAAAATTTAAAGAGCAATAATTGACATTAAACTTTAACGGAGGGTCTGTATCAACTTCAAATTTCACCTTAAGAATTTTATTAGCATGCAGGCGTTTTTGATCTTCTGTAGAAAGTCCAATGCGCAAAAAATGTTCTCTTGTATTGCCTTTGATAAAAGCAGAGTGAATTGCTGTTTTTTGATTTTTCTTTTTCTCTTCTACTGTTACATCAAAACCTAGAGAATGCAATTCGCGAACAACAGCTAAATGATAACTTTTCATCTCAAAATCAGTTGATTTTTTTAAAAGTGAAAAATCTAAATCTTCACTAAACCGATCTAAACCATAGAGAATCCTTAAAGCTGTGCCTCCGTAAAAAACAGCTTTTTCAAAAAATTTTGATCTCCAGAGACCTAAAAGAGCAATTTCTTGGATAATCTCCAATAAAGCTGATTCATATTCTTGAGATGAAGAACAATTATACGTTTCTAAACGTCTTAAAATAGCTTCTGCTATCATGACAATTCCTTAACTAATTGAATTAAATAACTTATCATAGGATTGTTGTAAATTTGTTCTATTTCTTTTAATAAAGAAACTTTTAATTTAGCTAGATTTTCTTCTTCGATCCTTAATCCCTCACATATAAATGCGTAAACATCTTCTTTTGCTTTTAAATTTTTATAAAAGGCTATTCTGTCAACAAGTGCTTTCTCTGGAGTTGCAATTAAAAATTGATGATAACGATCTACTTTTATGGTAGTTACACCTATAGAAAATTTTTTCAAAATTAAATGATTGTAAGTAAAGATGCCTATAGGCGTTTGAAAATTTTTACTTCTTAAGCAAGTCATACTAGTCATCTGTTCCACGCGCTCAGGAATCAAACCATGATAAGATAGAGCAGATTCTAAAGAAATATAAGAAGGACCATAAATGAGATTAGCAAGAGACTCTTTGCAAATGAGACCTTTTCGGTAATTTTCTCCGAAAACATACAAGCCTTTTTTTACTCTTATAATAGAACCATCCAATAAAAAACGCGTGATAGCATCTCTTGGTTTTTTATACTTTTGTAGAGTATGTATTAGACTAGCATAGTCAAATTCTTCTGTTTTAATCTTTCCTCTAATTAATCCAAAATGACTCACTTTATTTCCCCCTATGTATCTAATAGCGATTACTAGTATAGTCAGTACAAGATTATTAAAAATTGCATCGTATGTCCAGTAAAAATGGACATACGATGCAATTTTTAATTTAAAACTTTATCAATCTAGAAAGTATATCTTTCTCAATGAATAACTTATTTAATGAATAATTATTTTAGATTTTAATAAGCTTTATGTTATTTAATTTAAAGATAGCGGGATCACAATGAGTTGATTAAAATTTTTTAGTATTAAATCTAACGAGGATTTTATGAAAAAAATATATCTAACCTCTCTATTTTCTATCTATTTATCGGCTTTTTCTTTTTGTTTACATGCTGATGCTTTTCAAGACAGCCAAGCAGAAAGTCAGCGTCAAGAGAATAAACTAGAGGATAATAGAGTAGAAGAGCGCCGTTTAGAAGATCAGAGAAAAGATGAAAAGCTGCAAGATAATCGAATAGAACAAAATAGAGCCGACGGCCAAAGACAACAAAGAAGAGCTGATGATGCTGCATGGGATAGAACCCATCGTCGTTAAAAAAAGAGCCTAAAAAAAATGAGTAAAATCACCCTTCCTCTTTCTGATGATAAGCTTTTAGCCGAATGTCGCATTGACCTTTTTCGAGCTAGTGGTAGTGGCGGACAGCATATCAATGTAACAGATAGCGCTGTCCGGCTCACGCATTTACCTTCAGGACTTGTAGTGACAAGTCAAAAGAGTCGCAGTCAACTTCAAAATAAGTTTCATTGTGTCACTAAATTGCGCCAACTAGTGGACAAGCTCAATTACTGCCCGCCTAAAAGAATTGCTACCAAAGTGCCACGCGCAGTTAAATCTAAAAATTTGCTGGCTAAAGTTCTACACTCTCAAAAAAAATCGCATAGAAACCCTAAAAACTTTCTTGAAGAGTAATTTTAAGATTTAATTAAACGATATTTAAAAATTTAAGAGGTAAAGGATAGTTAGGATCAGCATAAGGACCCTGAGCCATATCCTCATCTCTATAAACTGAGGCTGCTCCTAAGTCTTTACTAATATTATGAACAGTAGCTATGACATCTAATGAACCATTGATTGCCCATCCAAATAGGACAAAAGCTTCTAAAACTCCTCTAACTATTTGAGAAATACCAGTTATTAAAGCTTCACGATACCAATGACCAATTATTGGCTCTTCAGATACCTTAGGGGTCTCCTATTGCTAAAGTAACAGCGCAAATCGCGATCCCTGATAAAATGCGCGCGCAACCTGAAAAAGTAGAGACCCCTGGAATGTAGCCTAAGATATTTAAAGTGAGATTATGGACTTTAAAAAAAGTAACTATTACATCCCGGGCTTGTTTGGGATATTGATACTTATCACCTTCTCTTAAATTAAAAGTTTCTGTGCCGATTGAACGCAAACCATAAGTATTCATTATTAATCTCTCTTTTATCAATTTATTAATTATTTTATTATATATAACTAAATAATTTTTTCTATTTGATTTTTTCTGTTTTAGTAAAATAATTAGCTATTTGATTAAAAAGGCAAACAACAGCAAGTGCCGTCATCGCATAAGAGAAATGCGCTATTAAAGCATTTTGATAATCATATTGCCTAACATAAACACAACCAAAATGTTTAATTATTTTACCTCTTACAATTCCCTGCATCCCAAAGTAGAGATTGAGAAAAGCATCAAATGTTATGATCGTGCCCAAACATTGAATAGGACGTAAAGGGATTAATTGCAAAGCTAAGCCTAAAAATGAGTGGTGAAGTCGCACTTCCGTTCCTTGTAGGATGTAACTAATGGGAAAAGCTACAGCTGCTATAGCTGAAACTAAATAAAATAAGCTAGCTTCATATCTTTTTTTAATCAAAGCATGGATAGCTAAACCTAAATGGGCCAAACCCAACGCCGCATACTCTAAAAAAACGCCTAGTGGTGTTTGAAAGGGCAGATTTTTTCCAATTTGCCATACAGAAGTTGTTTGGCTTAAAAGAAAGCTCGTATAACCTGCAAGGACTGCCAAGCTAGTAGCTGCTGCAAAAATAAGCATACACTTCACGATAGTTTTAACAGCTTGCATGCGCCTAGTGTAAAATATCTCTAAGGATTCTAGTTCTCTTAGCTGAAAGCTATCTTTGAGATAAGACTTTACATTCTTTACTCGTTTTGGTAACTGCTCTACCATCGGGTATAGTTTAGCTATTACTTGAATAGCGATTAAAGCGACTGAAATAGTCAAGTTAGGAGGCACTAATAGGTAAACAGCTAGCAAGCTTACACCTAGAAAAGAGCTTAGCACTATCAGACGGCTTACATTTTTAACTACTCTTTGGTGATAAGTTATCTTCTTTTCATGCGCTTGTCTGATAAAAAGCTGGGTTATATTTTTATAAGTTTTTAAGCCCTTCACTTTTATACAATCAGGATTGACATAGACTCTTTTAGCTAGATGTATCATTTCAATAACTAAGGGAATTGTCAAGGTAGTTAATGGAATGATAGTCGAGCGGGTTTTCCATACATAAGATGGATCAAATACAGATAGATTCATTTGTTTATTTAAAAACCTTTTAAAAAATTAATAATAAAAATAGCATTTCTTCAATAAAAAGTAAATAATATGGTTATTTTTATAAATCAACTTAAATTAAAATTATAAAATAACGAATAGTTTAGATGTTATAAATATTTATTTTATTAAATGAGTATCTATAAAATGGTAAAATTTGTTATATTATTGCTAATTAATCTATTAAAATTTCAATTTAGGAAAAAATGTCATTTAAACATCTAGGTCTTCAAAAAGAGCTGCTGCAAGCAATCGAGGAAAAAGGGTATACCGAAGCTACTCCTATCCAACTAAAATCTATTCCTTTGATTCTTGAAGGGGGCGATATGTTGGCCGGAGCTCAAACAGGGACGGGAAAAACAGCCGGTTTTACCTTACCGCTTTTGCAAATTCTAATGGCTAATTACAGAAATATTAAAGATCGTCCTGTACGTGCCCTAATTTTAACTCCTACGCGTGAATTAGCTGCTCAAATAGCGGATAGCGTCCACACCTATGGCAAATATCTTCCTTTAAAAGCGCAAGTCGTTTTTGGTGGCGTCAACATCAATATGCAAATTAAAAGAGTACAAAGTGGAGCAGATATTCTGATTGCTACACCAGGAAGGCTATTAGATCTAGTTTCACAAAAGGTCGTCCATCTTTCACAAATCGAAATTTTAGTTTTAGATGAAGCAGATCGCATGTTAGATATGGGTTTTATTCACGATATTAAGAGAATTCTATCACTCTTACCCAAGACGCGTCAAAATTTGCTCT
This sequence comes from Parachlamydiaceae bacterium, assembly GCA_965200675.1. Classification (GTDB taxonomy): domain Bacteria; phylum Chlamydiota; class Chlamydiia; order Chlamydiales; family Parachlamydiaceae; genus CBDAUP01. The sequence goes on from CBDAUP010000002.1 coordinate 1,721,701, forward strand.
TTTCAGCTACCTTTTCGCAAGAAATTAAAAGCTTAGCTTATGAATTTCTAAAATCCCCTCAGCTGATTGAAGTCGCCGCGCATAATACGCCAGCAGAACTCATTTCTCAAGCGGTTTATCTAGTGGATAACAAACGCAAACGCGAACTGCTCTCTTTTTTAATCTCTTCTCAAAAATGGGAACAGGTGCTGGTCTTTACTCGGACCAAACATGGCGCTAACCGGCTTTCTAAGCAATTAATTCTCGATGGCATTACAGCTGAAGCGATTCATGGAAATAAAAGCCAATCGGCTAGAACGAAAGCCTTGCAAGATTTCAAAAAAGGCGTCGTGAGAGTGTTAGTCGCTACGGATATTGCAGCTAGAGGCTTAGATATCGATCAACTCCCCCATGTAGTCAATTTTGAATTACCTAATGTACCAGAAGACTATGTACACCGAATTGGACGTACGGGCAGAGCTGGCAATGAGGGCTGTGCTTGTTCTTTAGTGTGTATTGATGAACGCAAATTATTAATCGATATCGAACGTTTGTTAAAAAGAAAAATTCCCGTTATAGATCAGCCAGGTTATAAGCCCGATCCTTCTATTCCGGCTGAACCCATTCAAAATGGAAGAAACAATCAAGCTAAAAGCTCCTCTTCAAAAGATACTTCTCGGCCCTATTTTTCAAGATATCAAGCTAAGCCTGCTAAAAAAAATCAACCGCCCTATCAACGTCAGGCTAGCAAAAATTTTTCCTAATTAATTTTTATTATTTATTCAGCTTTAAGCCTCTTTTTCCGATAGAAAAAGAGCTCTTTTTACTCTACATAGTCGCAAGCTTGCAAAAGATTGAGAGCACCTAGTGGAGTCAACTTAAAAGGTGCAAAATCCTCATCATACTCTAGGATCTCTTCATAATTAACGGTTAGCTTATCTTCTAATAAAGCTATCAATAATTTATAGCTATCTGTATAAGTAAATAGTTTTACTGAATGCGCGATCAATTTATCGATCAGCACTTGTGGAGTCAAGTGGTTAAAATAGGAAAGCAATAGAGTCTCTGTTGACAAATCGATCACAGACTCTGACAGTACCTCTGTGTGTTCATCAAAGGTCAGCTCATGCTTTAAACCCACTTGATGAGCTAAGCGATTTTTTAAATAGATCGTGAGATGAGCAGCCTGCTTCAAGCCTGTAGGTAATTCCCTTAACCATGTTTCATTGCTAAAATTCTCTTGTAAAAGCTCTTGCATGCAACTATCGACAAAATTTTCTATTCGATTATCTACTGTTTTTAAAGTTAAACCTTTGTAGCAAAATTGATAAAAACGTTGGATACCATCTTTTCTACCTCCCTCACAATTTTGGACCGTAGAGGAAAACTTAAGTAACATCTCCTCTTGAGCAGTTAATTTCCCCTCTACCTGTTGACTACTCGTCAAAATCATGTCGATAATTTTATAAAGTTGAAATGACAAGAGATTGACTTGATCCTTTTTGATCAATAATTTAGCTATTAAAGTATCTTTTGTTAAATTTGTTTCTAATAAGCTCAAAGAATGGCCATGGGCTCCTTCAATGTACTCATTGATTTCTGGATCAAGGCCAGCACGCTGTTTTAAGCTAGTGAAAAGTTGGAGCAAAATCTGCTCATCAATGCCTTGAGGTAACTCTTTTATCGTATATCCCGTGAAGGATCCTTTTCCTCTTAAACTACTTAAATTCCATTTAACTGATTTATTTTGTAGGAAAGAAATAGGCAGAGATAAACTTATAAGATTCTCTTGCTTACGTGCTTGATCGAGTGCTTGATAGACAGAGTAAGGGTTGCGTTTATTTTTCAAGGCTTCAGGATCACATTGAATGATCAGGTTAATCATTAATTCCATTAGTTCATCTTGATCATCTAATAAAAATGCTTCTCGGTTTGCCATTATTATAGTTGCTAGCACAAATTTTTCTTTTAAATCTGTTAACCTCTTTAATGTTTCAAGCATGTACGCATAATTAGCTTCTCTCAATTCTTTTATTGAAAATAGATAGTTAATTAAAGATAGATAGTCCCAAGAACCTCCCCTAACCCAATACTTTGTAAATTGAAAAACATCGATAAAGTGTTCGGGATGAGTAAAAAATACAGGCGTAATAAAACTAAAACACTGCTCATGCAAGTCTAGCATCATGGACCTTTGAACAATTTCATTCTGTGTATCCAATCTTAAACTTTGTTGATGATCAAGTATTTGCTGAGCTAACTTATATTTTTCTTCCAAATTGATTGAATTAGTTAGTGTTTCAAGCATGTAAGCATGACTAGCATCTCGCAACTCTTTAATGGCAAATAATTCTAAGAGAGAAATTTTAGCTGGAATGAGAAAATGCATGAAAGAGTGAGGATCTATAAAGAAAGCAGGATGGATAAGATCAGCCCAGCGCTCTTTTATTCTCATCAGATAAGCTAGTTGCATGATCTCATGCTGATTCTCCAATTGTAACAGCTTCTGATCTTTTATGATCTGATTGGCTAGTTGATAACCAGTAGTTGACCCTTGCGACTCCGTTAAGTTTTGCATTAGATAAGTATCATTAGCTTGTTTAAAAGTACTATCCCTGAAGGCATGCTCCACTGTTTCTGCAGTTATTTTCTTTAATTGAGAGATACTATGGGCCTGTAGACGATTCCAATCCGTTATGACCGGCAGAGAATCAAAAAAATTGGACTGGATGATACTACCCCATAATTTTTTCATACTCATGCTATACGCTAGGTACAGAATCTCATGCTGATTATCTAATTGTAAGGCATGTCGATTGGAAATTACAGCTAAAGCAATGGATACTTTATTTTGAGTTAAAGGGTTATTTAATAAACTTTTAATATAGGTATGACTAGCTTCAAGTAACTTAAGATGAGTCAATAATTTTCTAAGAGAACGAGTAGGCGTTAAAGGCCCTTCTATGTAATTAGCAGGATACTCAAAAAAATCAGATGGAAGGAGATATTTTCCTTTGTACTTCATCTCAACTAAGGTAGCTAATTGTAAAATTTCATGCTGATCCTGTAGATGGAGTTCTTTTTTTGCCTTGATAATTTTATTTGCTAACAATTGACAAGGTGCGTTTTCCTCTTTTAATTTTTTTAGTAGATAAGGATAAGTGATAGCTTGCACTTCCGGCATAGAAAATAAAGGTGCTAGCGAAGAGTTAGATTGAAGAACAAATTTTGAAATCATTTGTTGAAATAAGTCTGGATTTTTTGCTTCAATTTCCGTCATGTTAATAAGTTCTGAACGAAATAAGAAATCGGATTGAGAGAAAGCTAGGTTTACTTTATCTAAATTTTGATCAATGTCATCGTGCGGATTTAAAGCCTGTTTAGCCCATGTAGAATAGGGTATCTGCTTAGCCTGTATCTGTTGTACTGTATCGGTGGAATAAACTAATGGATAAATGAGTAAATTCCCTTCTGCTCTACATAGTGTATTGATGATTTTTTCAAAAGATGAAATAGCAGTCGTTTTTAAAGATAAAAATTCAATTAAGTAATCTATCATTGTAAAAGCTTCAGCTTTTAAAATAGCATAAATTAGATCTGTTTTTAGTAAATGAGGATTTTGTTGAAAGATAGGAATCATTTTATGCAAAATATAAGTTTTGGTCTGCTCACTATTAATGTAGTGTAATACTTTTAGTAGTTTAATTTTTTCTTCAAAATTTTCTAGGGATTTTGTTGAATCAAAGAAGTTTTCTATGTCGGGATCAATCAATAATTTAGTTAGGTTTCTAACAGTAATATCTAGCTCTTGTTCTCCTCGATACTCTGTTAAGGAAAATAATAAGAATTTATCATATGGAAAGTCTAGGATAGTTTGAAACAAAACGGAACTAGAACTGTTTTTTATTTGGTTATTCGTTAGGCATAAATGATGAAAAATAAATAAGTTATCAAATAATTTATTTACTTTTATAGTATTTAACTGTCCCAATCTCAATTTCTTTAATTGTTTAACCGACTTTTCTCCATATAAATTTTTACTAGTTGCTCCATCTAAATAATTTTTTACATGGCTTAGATTATAAGCACTTTTTTTATAAAAAGGAAGATGAGCAAAAATAGGATCTAATCGACTTAACCAGCACCATATCCGATTTTTATACTCTATCGTAATAGACTGGATTGTTTGACCTGTATTATTTAGTTTTAATACAGGAGTAGTAGCTTTAAAAAAATAGGTAATGGGATTGATGATCTTCATTTTTAATCCAGAATTTATCTTAACAAAATTAATTTACTAAATTTTAAATGTAGATTATTAATAAATTATAAAGACGTATTGAAACAGTAATTAAAAAAATTTAAGTTTATAGAAGATTTAATAAGGCTATTTTTACTAATGAGCTGCTTCTAGGCTTTTGGTAGGCTTGACAGATTTGCAAAGATAGACAATTGGAATCATGGCTAAAAAGAGCCACGCCCCTAGCCAAGCCATGTCATTTGTCGACATTAGGAAAGCTTGCTGTTCAATTAAATGATCGATTAACTGACTAATGACAGCTGAATTGAGATTAGCCTGACCTAACTGCTCATACAGTTGCTGCACTTTAGGTTGGTAAGCGTTAAAGGTTTCTGCTAAGCGCGCATGATGAAAAATCTCTAAGCGCGTCCATAACATGATAGACAAAGAGGTACCAAATCCGCTCCCGATTAAAATGCGGATAAAATGAAAAAGGCCACTTGCACTAGCAAAGCGCTCTTTTGGAATCTCTCCTAAAGAGAGTTGGACTAAAGGTAAAAAAAAGAAAGCAACCCCAAATCCTTGTAAAAAGCGCGAAAACATGATTGTTCTAAGATCGACTGCTGCCGTAAAATTAGCCTGATAGAAAAAACCTCCGGCAAATAAGAAAAAACTCAAGGCTCCCCAATGTCTAAGATCGAGCTTACCCATATTCTTACCGATTGTAGTCGATAATAGAAAAGGAGCAATGCCGATAGGTGCAATGGCAATACCTGCCCAATAAGCTGTATAACCTTGTTCCGTTTGCAACCATAAAGGTACAGTCACTGCACTACCAAAATAGATTAGAAAGCCTACAGTAGCTGATAGCGTACCAAATAAAAAGTTTCTATTTTTGAAAAAAGAGAGATCGACAATGGGATATTTTTGATATAGTGTCCAGACTACAAAGTAAGCTAAAGTTATCATAGAAACAACCGTTAAGGCAATGATCGTATTAGATTCAAACCAATCTAAATCTTTGCCTTTATCCAACATAATTTGCAAGCCGCCAACGCCTGTAGTTAATAGAAAAAGGCCAACCCAATCAATCGGATTTCTTATAATGTCTGTTTCTTTATCTTTAAGAAAAGTCCAACAGATAAAAGCTGAGAAGAGACCAATTGGCACATTGATATAAAAAATCCAAGGCCATGAGTACTCTTCAGTTAAATACCCTCCAACAATAGGTCCTAGTATTGGCGCCACAATTACAATGGTACCCCAAAAACCCAAAGCTGTACCTTGCTTATCGGGTGGATTGTTAGCCAATAAAAGACTTTGTGATAGAGGAATTAAAGAACCCGCCACAGCTCCCTGTAGCACGCGAAAGAGAATCAGCAGAGTCAAAGTAGAAGAGAGCGCGCATAAGAAAGAGGTCAAAGCAAATAATAGGACCGACCAGACAAATAGGCGCACTCTACCAAAATAATCGGATAACCACCCTGTCAAAGGTAAAACAATGGCATTACTAGCCGCAAATGAGGTAATCACCCAGGTGCCTTGATCTGCGCCTACACTGAGGTTACCTGCAATGTAGGGAATAGCCACATTGGCAATTGACGTATCGAGCACTTGAATAAATGTGCCGAGCCCAATGGCCACATTGAGCAAAATGAGCTTACCTCCTCTTTCAAATGTTACAGCCATGATCTAAAACCATTCCAAAGCACTAATTTAATTTTCTATTTTTTGGTTTTCTACTTTAAGAGATAAAATTTCGTCGATCTTCTGATCTACTTCTGCAAAATTGATGTCAAAAATGTGAGTCGCAGAGATCACCTGCCTCTGACTAGTTAAAGGTAAAAAAGGAAGTTGCTGATTGGTGATATCGACATTTACTTCGGCTGACAGACCTAAGCGCACGGGATAATTGGCTAATTGATCTGCATCCAGGCCAATGCGTACGGGCAAGCGCTGCACAATTTTAATCCAGTTTCCCGTTGCATTTTGTGGAGGAATGAGTGAAAAAATGCTACCCGTTCCCGAGGCAATCCCTAAAACTTGACCTCTAAAAGCTACTTTAGAACCATAGAGATCAAACCAGACGGTAGCCGGCTGACCGATGCGCATCAAGCTCAGTTGAGTTTCTTTAAAATTAGCATTGACCCATATGTAAGTTGCAGGAATGATAGCCATAAGACTTGTATTGGACGAAACTTGTTGTCCAATCTCTACTTTTCTTTGAGCTACATAGCCTGTAATAGGCGCATAGATAGCACAGTGATGCAGTTTATAATAGGCTGTTTTGATGCGTATTTTTTGCTGCTCTAATAAAGGATGCTCTTCTATAGCAGTAGAACCAGCCGCATCTAAAGCTACTTGCAACTGATCCGTTGCTTGCTGCAAGTCAAATTCCGCTGTTTTTAAGCTGTTTTGAGCATGCGTATACTCCTCATTTGAAATCGCTTGCGATTCGATTAAGTTCGAGCGGTTTTTATAGTCATAAGTTGCATTTTGATAGGCAATTTTTCTACTTTGCAATAGAGATTGGCTGACCTTTACATTGCCATATAACTGTTTAACCTGTAGCAAGGTAGCAGCTAAACTAGCTAGCTCGCGTTCATACTCTAAACGATAGGGAGCTGCATCGAGTTGTACAAGCAATTGACCCTCTTGCACGAGTTGTGTATCATCGGTATAAAAAGCTGTAACAGATCCTGGTACAACTGCATTGATAGTAACCATCAATCCGTCGGCATAAGCATCATCTGTATATTCGACATCTCTCAAATACATCACCCAGTAGAGAAACCAAACTAAACCTGCTATCAATAAAAAAATAGTCAATAAACCTAAAGTCTTAGTCCGTTTTTTTTTAGCTAATCTGATAGATTCTTCGCTAGGAGGAGAGATAACAGCAGAAGGAACTATTTTCGGAACCTCTGCATTAGGCGTAACTAGCGGCTCTATCTTATCTACCATTTTTAATCCTCATAACAATTCTTCTCATCTCGTTGGTTAGTTGCTTCCTCAGCTACATGACTTTCTATAGCATAACCTCCACCTAATGCTTTGATAAGCGATAAAAGCGATTGAAAGGTTTGACCATAGGCTATTAATTGGCGCTCTTGCATTTGTAAGACTACTTTCTGACTATTCAATAGATCTAAATCAGAATTGAGATGAGCCTTAACCCGCAATGCAGTTAGCTGAGCTAGCTCTTGTTGTAAATGAAAACTCTTATTTAATTCTCGGTATTGTGCTTGAGCATTTTGCAAAATAGCTAATCCCTCTAATACCTCTTTTACTGCATTGAGAACTAAATCATTGTAACGAAAAATAGCTAAATCATAGTTGACTTCACTACTGCGCAAATTAGCCGTTAAACGTCCTCCATCAAAAATAGGCAAGCTAAAAGCAGGATTAACACTAAAATAGCTACTTGGCCACGTTAAAAGTTTAGCAAAATTTAATGTTTGAAAGCCAAATAGAGCTGAGAGATTAATATCGGGATAAAAACCCGCTTTAGCTACTGCTATTTGTCTCCCTGCCGATTCAATTAGCCAAAGTTGAGCCTTAATATCGGGACGATTGGCAATCAGATGAAGAGGTAAACAGCTTGGTAAAGGTAAACGCGGTAAGGATTGATGATCTAGCTCAATCTGTTCGATGCTTTCTTCAAAATCAGCTGCCAAATAAGCTTTTAGTTGATACTCTTTTACGGCAATCTCTCCTTCTATTTCAAGTAGAGACTCTCTAAAAGAGGAAAGAGTCATTTCGACCTGTTTTAGCGTGATGGCATTGCCTACATTGTTTTTAATTCTTGTTTGGATGAGTTGCCGATATAGTGTCTGATTGCTAACTAAGCTTTTAGCAATTTCTAAACGCTGATAAGCTACTTGTAGTTGGTAATAGAGTTGAGCTACTGTAATCCCTAATTGTAAACGGACAAAAACTTCATCGGCTTCACTTGCTCTAACTTCTCCGATAGCTGCTCGCAATAGATTGCGGTTTTTGCCCCATAAATCAAATTCATAACTCAGCGTTAATTCCGTTTCATACTGTGTAAAATAGAGAGGAATGCCTGCTGCTCCTCCAGTAGCAGGTAGCGAGCTGCCTGTTGTGGTAGTTGTAGGGATAGGTGTACTCGCATTAAAGGGGATTAAACCTGTTTGACTAAATTTTTGGCGCAATAAATCTCCTGCTAGTCCAATAGAGGGAAAAAGTGTCGAGCGGAATTGATCGGCGCGATAACCGGCTAAAAAAATTTTAGCCCGCGCTGTTTGCAAAGTTGGATGACGCGTGAGTGTTTTTTCTATTAAAGCAGTCAATTGAGCATCTGCAAATAAAGTCCACCAAGTCGTTGTTAATTGACGAGTCGAGTCGAATAAATCACTCTGCTGTGCCTCTTTTACTGTTTTTTGGAGAATAGAAATGGGCAATTCTAGGGGGTTAGCTCGAGGACCTGATTGGCAGCTACTTAACAAAAGAGCAACTCCTAAAATTTTGCTCCTTATATTTGTCTTAAACTGTTTCAAATACTCGCTCATTTCTATACTGTCTATTTAGATGGCTTGATCAGCAAGACAATACGTTAGCAAGTTTGTATTTTTTTGGGGAAAAAATTATTAATTTTTATTTTAATTAAGCGAAACAGAGAGAGGAGACAGTCGGGTTAACTCTCTTAGATCATTATTGAGAGAAAAAGCGATCCTAAAGAAAACCATTTCAGTCCAAATGTATTAACATGTGGATATACAGAAATTCGATGCTGCGTTAATATTAGTGTAAAAAGGAGGTATAATACTATGCAAATTAAACATTTAGTCCAACATGGAAATAGCAAAGCTATCATTATTGACAAATCCATTTTGCAAGCAGCAGGTCTTGATGATACTTGTCTGTTTCAAATTGTCGTCGATTCTAGTACAGGCATTACAATTCAGTCAGTGAAACCAGTGAACAGCAAATTTGATGAAGCTAAGAAACATATTTTTAAGGAGTATGCAGAACTTTTTAAAAAACTATCTGATCGATGATTTTCCTATCTGTTGAGGAAGTCATCCAGATTCACGATGAGCTGATTTCTGAGTATGGTGGTCTTCATGGCATTAGAGATATGGGTTTACTTGTATCTGCAATAGAAATGCCAAAATCAACTATGTTTGGAGAATATCTCCATAAATCAATTTTTGATAAGGCTTCTGCCTATCTATACCATCTTGTGTGCAATCATGCGTTCTTAGATGGCAATAAGAGAACAGGTGCTGCTACGACTTTAATATTCTTAGGTCAAAATGAATGTTACCTTAAATATGATAGGAAACAATTTGAAGAACTGGTTTGTAGTGTCGCTCAAAGTAAACTATCTAAAGAAGAAATCAGCAAATTTTTGCAATGTTAAGATTAAAATCGAATGACTTATAACTTACATTAATAAATCGACTAATTGATGATTGGGATTTTGTTTGATATTATATTGCTTATCCCAAGAAGAGCTAAATAGAGCAATGGGATGATGGTGCTTATCATGCACAAGAATAGAGCTCGTCGAATTTTTAAATGTTTTAATATCCCCTATTACCCAAGCACTGCACTGATAAGATAAAAAATCTAAAATCGTTTCTACCCCATACTCATCTTTTAATCGATACTGCATCACTTCAAATTGCAGCTTGCCAACAGCTGCAAAAATAAGCTCTCCATCTCCTTCATTTTGCTTTAGAATTTGGATCGCGCCTTCTTCACTGAGCTGCATAATCCCTTTGTCAAAGGCTTTTCTCTTGCCTACATCTTTCGGACGTAGCTTAGCAAAAATTTCGGGTTGAAATTGGGGAAGAGGTTTAAAATTAAAACCTCCTGTAATTGAGAGCGTATCGCCAATGGCAAAAATACCGGGATTGATGACCCCTATGACATCTCCTGGATAAGCATCATCTAAAGTCGTGCGTTCGCCTGCCACCATGCCATGTGGACGGGAGAGGCGAATCGTTTTTTCTAATCGATGATTCTTAACCACTAAATCTCTTTCAAAGCGGCCTGAGCAGATGCGAATAAAAGCCATGCTATCGCGGTGTCGCCGATCCATATTGGCTTGCAGCTTAAAAACATACCCACTAAAAGGCGTTTGTACTGGATCAATGATCTTTTTCTGGCCATCCGTCGTTAGAGCTAAACGAGCATGGGGGCAGGGAGCTAAATGAATAAAAGCATCAAAAAAGGGCTCTATACCAAAATTGATCAACGCTGACGCAAAAAAAACAGGCGTGACCCGACCTGCTAAAAAATCTTCTATGGAAAATTGATTTCCCGCTAATTCTAAAAGCTCTAACTCTTGCTCTAATTTTTCCTGTGCCTCTGAACCTATCTTAGCTAATATTTCCGCACTATCAAGCGGCAAACGAGTCATCGCAGCTTTTTGCGCTCCTCCTAAAGAAGTTTTAGTAAAAAAAATAGCGTCTCGATTGATTCTATCGACTACACCTTGAAACTGTTTAGCTTCTCCTATCGGCCAGTTCATCGCATAGGAATGAATATTGAGTACGTTTTCTACTTCATTCATGAGTTCAAGCGGTTCTCTACCTGGCATGTCCATTTTATTGATGAATGTCAACACGGGAATCTGCCTAATGCGGCATACTTCAAATAATTTGCGCGTCTGCTTTTCAACTCCTTTGGATGCATCGATCACCATAATTGCACAATCAGCCGCTGTTAAAGTGCGATAAGTATCTTCAGAGAAATCTTCATGACCTGGCGTATCTAACACATTGATGATCGTATCCTTATAGGTAAACTGCATGGCAGAAGAGGTAATAGAGATACCTCTTTCTTGCTCCATAGCCATCCAATCAGAGGTGGCTGTTTTGCGTCCTTTGCGCATTTTGACCATGCCAGCTGTCTGAATCATACCTGAGTAAAGGAGTAGTTTTTCTGTTAAAGTTGTTTTACCCGCATCCGGGTGGCTAATAATAGCAAAGGTGCGTCGATTGGCAATCGCATCTGCTAAAGATTGAGAAGGGGTCATGAATACTCACTTTGACGATAAAAAAATTTATACTTTTTTTTCAGATTTAAACAAGAGGAAATAAAATAAAGCCTAACTTAAATACCAATAAAAAGCCATCCATTCCTCCTCTTGCTGTTCATCTACTAGCTGCCAGCCTCTCTGCTCGCAGTCTCTTACATAGAGATTTCTGTCTTGTACTAAGATACCTGAAGTGATTATATCACTATTAAAGTTATGTAGCCTAGGTAAAGAGGTCCAGGCTAATTGTTGCTCCCGATGAATCATATTTATTAAGATAAGCCAAGCTTGTGAAGAATCTAAATTACAATCTAAAACTTGAGAGAAATGGGTTTGATGACTTAACTGATTGAGAGTTGCATTAAGACGAGCATGTTGAAGCGCCTCTTCATCAATATCCAAGCCATACGCAAAGTTAGCCCCTAGAGCTAAAGCTACTAAACTTAAAATTCCGCTTCCACAGCCTAGATCAATTATGAATTTATTTTTAATGCGATGAGCCATCATAGCCACCATTAAGCGCGTGGTTGCATGAGAAAAGTTGCCAAATCCAGGACCTGGTTGTAAATGAATTTTGGGAATTGTTAATTCTTTAGAATAAGGGGACAAATCCAATGCTTGTAGCTGTCCATCAAATTGAGGCGCATGGTTAAGCCATTGTGTTTGCCAGTCTACTTCACTAGCAAACGTCACTTTTTTCCATAAATGAGGACTTATAGTAAGAGAGACTATTTCCTCTATAGGAATGTAGTACTTGATTTCTCCCTCTGGTTCTTCTATTGAAAAACTATGCGTAGAGGAGTGCAAAAAATTATAAGGTAAATCTTTGAGTTGATTTAAGGAAAGACAGTAATAATCCATCGCTAAGTTACAGCTTTTCAGTGAATTTTATTTTTGATTAAAATATTGATGTTAATCTTTAACCTTTTTACAATCACTTAAAATTATAGTTAAATTAGGTTAAATAGGTATGAATTCTTATAATTTAAATTTAATGCGGGTGCCTATTCAACTTCATTCAATCCTTCCTTTCCTTTCGATTCTATTTTTGAAAAATTTGAAAATTTCATTAAAAATGATGCTATAAATCAATTAAATGATTTAGGTCAGTACCCTGAATTCAACGTCAATTATATAAATAAAGAGGGAAATACTTTACTTTGTCAAGCTATTTTCTATAAAAATTTGCAGGCTTGTAAACTATTAATTCAATAATTTAATGCTAACATAGAATCTATAAATAATAAAAATCAAAGTGCTATCGCCGTTACATTGGATTTACTTAATACTCAAGGAAATGAATTTCAAGAGGGATTTGTCCTGCAAAATATACTAAATTTTTTATTGGATCCTACTGATTCAGCTTCTAATTTTTTTTATGAAGATCTCGATTCCTTTAGTCAATTTAATCCCGTTGCAGTTTCTGTATCATCTACTACACCTGTATCTAATAGTTCAAATTTGATGGAGAGTGACACTGCCCAATTGTATCAAGCTCTAGCTAAGAAAGATGATCAAAAAATTGAACTCTTATTAAGTCAAATTAAACCTAAAGAGCTAGATTTTACAGAATTAGACAGTGAAGATAATTTTATCTTACTAAAAGCTTTAAAAATAAGTGATCCCAAGTATTTTCTACCAATTATTGCTAAACTTGATCTATTAGCTGAAGAACAAGATACAGGTTGCACTGTACTCATCTTAGCTATTAAGGAAGGCCTCTCTATCGAATTTATAAAAGCTCTGCTTACTTATGGTCCTACTATAGATAAAGAGTTTAGTCAAGACGCGCTTCTTGCTTTTAGTTGTCATCAAAATAGAAATGCGCTTGCCTATGCTGCCATATGTAATTATACAGAAGCTTTCCTATTTATTTTCGATACTTTACAAATTTTAAGAAGAGAACAGCCCAAATTCATCGAAAGTATCCTCACTATAACAGATGAAAATGAAGCGGATATCCTTAAATTAGCAGTTCTATATCATTCCAATTTGTTTAAGAGGAATGCTGATCTCACGATTATTCAAACTCTACTATCGATTAAGGATGAGGAGCACTCCTCTCTGTTTAAGCCTGATGACTTATTACTGCATGGTTTGCAAAATAAAGCGTGTCTTACAGTGTTACAAAAGTTTAGGGAGTGGGGCGCTAAGGTCAATGTGCAAGATAAGGCAGGCCTGACTCCCCTCCTCTATGCCGGATTAAATAATAGATCTGATAGCATCAAAAACTATTTAATGAGTCAAGGTGCAGATCCGGAAATAAAAGAGCTTATTTATGATCAAAACTTTATACAAGTAGCTGAAAAAGCGCGTGATCCTTCATCTAAAATCCAACAATTAACTCTTTATCGAGAAGCATTAGCTAAACTTGAAGAATTAGATCAAGATGAAAATAGCCCTCTTGCTATTCAGCCCATTCAAACAGCCCCTTCATCTGGCTTAGAAGATTTAATCAAGCGCACTTTAACGAGCACTATTATTAAAAAAGCCACACAATCCCAATTTTCTATGCTAGGCGGAGAATCTAGCTGTGCTGTTATTACAGCTGAAATGTTAACAACTTTACTTGAAGATGATCAAGAAATTAATCTCGATCGCCTTATCGAAAAGGGAGTCAGTAGATATCAGGATATCATTTATTATTTGAATAAAACTAATTTTCTAAATGTACAACAGTATACTATAGGCACGCACTTGACGTGGTTGCAAGATATTCATTTAGCTTATCCTCATTTAATTAATCTGCGTACAGAAACGGTGATTTTGAGAAAATCTAGCTTATTTACACAGATGGAAAAGTTATTTGAAAAATTTACTAAAGAAGATCGAGATGTAGGCATTAGTCTATTAGCTCAAGGTTTTTTCTTTACATTAGCTTTTAAAAAGCAGGGTGCTAAGCTTAGCCTTCATTTCTTTGATTCCCATGGCATCGCTTATTTTGATCTTAAAGCTTATCATCTCATTTTTGATGATTTTCACAAAGCAAGTGATTTTGTTAGCTTAAGATTATCCATGTTAATGCATTCCAATGAGATGGAAACTAAATTTGATATGACAGCTCTAAATAGAAACCCGCTTAATCTATCTCCTATTCAAGCTACTCCTTCAGAACAATGGGCACGCTTGTTATTAACGCGTTTTTTAGATTATAGCGATACAGAGGAAAACAAAAAAACTTTCTTTTTTGAAAAAATTTTACCATATTTTAAAACCAAGGCTGTTTTACATTATACTCAATTGACTCATCCCCTATTTCTATTATTGCATTATCTTAAAACACAAAAAGAGCCAGATGTTAAAGAAATTTCCAAAGTAGTAGCCTATTTTTTTACTATTTATCCTTATAAGATAGACAATTTTGATTTGGAAGATCAAACAAGGTCAATTTCTCAGCTAGAGATGTTACTATTGCAAGAAGAGAAGGGATTAAATCCATTTAAATTAACAGACCAGGAGCAAGCTGAGAAATTTGGCCTTTTCCTATTTTTCTTATCTAAGAAGCAAAGAGCAAATTTAATCGAACAGTATAGATCTTTATATCTTTTTAAAGAGCTTCATCGTGCAAAGCTAGAGTGCATTAATCAAGAAATTGAAAGATTGCAAAACTGTATAAAAAAAGATCAGGCGCTCTATTCCGATTCTAAAGAAAAAACCTTCTTAAAAATGGAAAGATTTAATGAAATTATTGCACTTTATAACCTAATTACTCAGATTAAAGATACGCAAGACTTGAATCTTCAAATTAGCGCTGTGCTCCATTTGATTTTAGATCTAGCTTGTAGTACTAGGGATTTTTTGCTAAACTTTAAAACAGCTACTCTTCTGCAGCAAAGAGATTTAAAAACAGCCTTAGAAAAAATGGATCCTCTTTTTACTATTTTATTTTCTAATAAACAGCTCTGTTATATGTTTAATCTGGAATTGATTTCTAAACTTGTTGAAGATTATAAAGCTATTATTCAATCGATTACACTCATGCATGTATAAGTTAACAAATTTGACTTATACTAAAATTTTTATTAATTTGTCAAAAAAACAAAATTTTTTATTTATAAAAGGGTGATGACATTAAGCGTTAACAATTTCTCTATAACACTATATTGATTCATTTAATTTACTATTCTAAGATTTAACAACTCTTTTGTCTTATAATTATCCTAGTAAAATAAAAATTGCATATCAAGTGTCTATTAAATTTTTAATTAATTTTTTATCAATTTGAATTTTATTAAAATAGATTGATAGTAATTCTTGTTTATTATATCTTTAATTAAATTTATAATAAAAGGTTACTATCATGAATCCTTGTAATGCAAATGTCTCTAATTTTAATTATTCCCTCTCTTTAAATCAAGAAGAGACTAGTGAGTATGCTTCTCCTTCTACTATTTTCTCCAATCTCAATATTTATATCCAACTCAATACCTCTAAAAATTTAGAGGAATTAGATCAGTACTTACAGAACCATCCAAATTTTAATATTAATCATAAAAATTCTGAGGGAAATAGTTTACTCTATCAGACTATTTTTCATGAAAATTTTGGTGCTTTTAAATTATTAGTTGAAAAGTTTAATGCTAATACAGCGGATATAAAAAATAATCAGCAAAGTGTGATCGATGTTATATTTGAGTTTGACCAAGGAAAAGAGGCCATTGAGCAGATATTAAATTATGTTTTAACTTATTCAACTGTTGATTTTCCTAAAAACTTTCATCAAAATATTTATTCGTCTAACTATTCACCTAATACAGTTGCAATCTTTATTCCTTCTAAAAGTGATTCCTCTAATTATTTAGGAAATTTGATAGAAAGTGACGCGGTTCGATTATACCATGCTATTGATAAGCAAAATCCTGAAGAAATTGAGGATACATTAAGCCAAATTAATCATGGAGAACTAGATTTTACAGAAATAGATAATCAAGGCGAGTTTGTTTTAATGCAAGCTTTGAAAAAATGCCCTCCTAGATATTACCAAGACATTGCAGCTAAGCTTGACTTAACTGGACAAGAAGATGAAGCAGAGACAGGTTGCAATGTATTCATGTTAGCTATTACTGAAGGAGCTCCTACTGATTTTATAAAAACTCTACTAGATAAATGTCCTAATCAAGAGGATCTTCTTGCTTGGAGATGTAAATACAATAGAAATGCGCTTGTCTATGCAGCTATGCACAATCGCGTAGATGTCTTCCAATTTATCCTGACTACCTTAAAAGATTTAAAAAGTTCTAATTCTGAATTAATAGATAGTCTACTTACCATTGTCGATGAAGAAAATTATACTATTCTCGAACTAGCTCTCATCCATCATCCTACTTTATTTAATGAAAATGCTGATCTGACTATCATCGATACATTGTTAGCTCTTAAAAGTATGACTAACTCCCCTGTATTTAAACGTCATAACCTATTACTATACGTTCTGCAAAATAAGTTTTTCACTAAACAGGAAAATTTAATCAATAAGGTATCGGATGCAATTGCAGAAGAACTCATTAATTTAAGCCCTGAAGAAATCATTGCTTTAAGAGCTGATCTCCATATCAAAGATAGTTTAACTCTACCTTCAATCCCGGTTAAGTTACACAGAGCAGTTCAAAAAAAAATTAATGCTTTAGATATGCAAAATAGCTTAAATCCACCTACAATTTCATCTAGATTATGTAGTACAATTTTAAAAAGAATAGTGGATTCTGGAACTTTTATGACTGCACAAGTTATTTTAGACCTAAATCTCTTCATACCAAAAATATCTAGCTCCGTTTTAAAGAAATTTATTAATCTAGGTGCTAATGTCAATGCACGAGATATTTTAGAGCTAACTCCAATTATGCATGCTGTATTAAATGATGCACCTAACGGAATTTTAGAATATCTAATTAAACAAGGCGCAAATTTAGAATTAAAAGATAACAAATATCAGCAGACTATCGTACAAATAGCTACTTTCTACTATCCTAGAGTTAGAAATACAGTGCGTTGTTTAATTAAAAATGGAGCCAATGCTTCTGTTCTTTTAAATGGAAAGAATCTTGCTACTTTAGCTATTGAAAGAGGGGTTAGAAGTCCCTTAATTAATTATTTGGTTAATACATGCAAGATATTTCCTTTCCCTGAATATGGATCAGATAGTATTACACAAGTAGCAAGTTGTGGTGCTTCGGATAATATTATAGATATCTTGATAGCGGCTCAACATGGAACTATAGATAAAGAATTAATGTACGCCATAGCTGAACAAGCACGTATTGAACAAGTGCGGTCAAATCGTCAGCCTGAAACGCAAAAAAATCTTTATAGAAAAGCTTTAAGTTCTCTATTAGGTTCTACAAGTCAGCTAGAAGAAACAGAAGATAATAATAATAATAATAATAATCCTATCCCTACTATTACAGTTATTCATCCATCAGTTGGTAGATTACAAGAACCTTTACATGCCTTACATAAGTCTATAGAGCGCACTTTAGCACAGGCTAGTATTACAGTAGGAGAAGCGTCTCAATTTTCCTTCATAGGGGGAGAAGCTATCTGCGGCTGTGCTACTGCTGAAGCTATTAAAGTTTTACTTGAAGGCAAACAGTTAGATATTAATTCAATTCTTAAACAAGCTTATACTACTTATCATGCTATTATTTATAATTTAAGAAAAACTAATTTTTTAAACTCTGTGCAAAAATATCAATCGGGTACTCACTTAACTTGGTTACAAGATGTACAATTTGCTTATCCTTGTTTAGTCCATCGAGAAACAAAGAGTGAAATTTTGATAAGGACTGGTCTAAATATACAAGTTAAAAACATATTTAGCCAACTTACTAAAGAAAATAATGGCGTAGGTATCAGTTTGTTTGCCAATCATTATTTCTTTACAGTAGTTTTTACTAAACAAAATGATCAAACAAAGATTCATTTCTTTGATTCACATGGTATCCCCTATTTTGACAATAAAGCGTATGCTCTTACTTTTGATGACCTTGACAAAGCTAGTGATTTTGTCAGCTTGAGATTATCGATGTTAATGTATCCAAATCAGATGGGAATGGAGACTAAATTTGATATTACAACTCTAGATCCTACTCATTTTAATACTTCTCCCCTTGTACTTAGCCCTCCAGAAGAATGGGCGCGTTTGTTTTTAACATATTTTTCTTGTTACGAAGGAACAGCAGAAAAACAAAAATCTTTGTTTATTGAAAAAATTCTGCCCTCTTTTAAAATTCAGGCAGCTTCTTATTATGAACAACTCAGTCATCCTCTATTCTTATTGTTGCATTATTTTAAGACACAAAAAGAGCTAGATTTAAAGGCAGATGCTAAGCTAATAAAAGATTTTTTTATAATTTATCCTCATCTATCTGCCCAATTTGAAAACTTAGGTTGGAATTTAGCAATTATAGAAAATTTTGATGTAGATCATCAAAAAACCTTAGTTCTTCAACTGGAAATTTTATTAGAAGCAGTAACTGATGATACTGTATCAGAATTAGCTGAGAATGAATTACAAGGAAAATGTCTAAGCGATTTCTTATTCTCATTATCTGGAGAAAAAAGAGAAAATTTCATTAAAAAGTATATTTCTCTCTATCTTTCTAAAGAACTCAATCAAGCAAAAGTCGATTGCATTACTCAAGAAATGGAAAGATTGCAAAAACGCATAGAAGAAGATAAGGTTCTCTATCTCAATCGCGAAGAAAAAAATTTCTTAAGAATGGAAAGATTTGATGAAATTCTCGCCCTTTGTGAACTCATCCATGAAGTTAAAAATAGTGAAGTTAAAGCTAGTCAAGACTTGAATCATCCAATTGAAGTTGTCATTAATATGATACTAGATATAGCTTCTCTAACAAAAGAATTTTTAATAAAATTTGATACTTTTAATTTTTTGCAAAAAGATGATTTGAAGATAGCCTTAGGAAAGATGCATACTCTGTTTACTATTTTATATAATAATAAACAACTTTGTTCGACTCTCAATCAACAGGCTACTGATACGCTGATTAAAGATTATAAAGCTATTGTTAGTCAAATTAATAAGGTTAACTTCACTAATGAACTTGCTTATGCTGCATCTCTTAGTGATTTAGACAATGAACAATCCTTTTAATTTTTTTTAATGGTACCTAATCTTTCCACAAGTTAAGAAACTAAATTCTTTAGTTTCTTAACTTGGACCTATTGCTAAGTCTTATTTTATAATTTTATCTCTTGCAAATTACTTCTCATCTCTGTAGGCTGGCTTTTTTAATAGATAGAGTATCTAATGAGTAACTTAAATTCTACCAATTCTCCTTCTGCTCTACCTAACCCTAAAGATTTTATTCATCGCATCATTGAAGAGGATAGGCAAACAGGTAAAAACGCAGGCAAAGTTGTCACACGTTTTCCACCTGAACCCAATGGTTTTTTACACATCGGACATGCTAAGTCAATCTGCTTAAACTTTGGGCTAGCTGAGGAGTATAAAAGTGTTTGCCATTTGCGCTTTGATGATACCGATCCTACGAAAGAGGACGCAACTTATGAAAATTCGATCAAAGAGGATATTCAGTGGCTAGGCTTTGATTGGCAAGATCAGTTATTTCACGCATCTGACTACTTTGAACAGCTTTATGCCTTTGCTATTCAATTGATTAAAAAAGGCAAAGCTTATGTCTGTAGTTTAACAGAAGAGCAGATTCGCACCTATCGCGGCACCGTTAACTCGGCTGGCACGCTAAGCCCCTATACTGCTCGCTCAGTCGAAGAAAATTTGCAGCTATTTAATGCCATGCGAGCAGGTCAATTTCTCGATGGCCAGCATGTGCTGCGCGCGCGCATTGCCATGGATTCACCAAATATGAAGATGCGCGATCCCCTTCTCTATCGCATTCGCCATGCACACCACTATAAAACAGCTGATCAGTGGTGTATCTATCCCTTTTATGATTATGCACATCCCCTATCGGATGCGCTTGAAGGCATTACGCACTCTATTTGCACCTTGGAATTTGAAAATAATCGCGAGCTTTATGATTGGATGATTGATCAGGTAGAGTATCCTTTTACAACGCGCCCTCATCAGTATGAATTTGCGCGCTTAGATTTAAAGTATACAGTCATGAGTAAGCGCAAACTGTTGCAGCTCGTTACAAATAAAGTCGTAGAGGGCTGGGATGATCCGCGCTTGCCTACTATTTCGGGCTTACGGCGTCGAGGATGTACGGCCGAAGCGATCCGTCAATTTTGTGAATTAATAGGCGTAGCTAAAGCAAATAGCTCTGTAGAGGTTGCTCAATTAGATTTTTGCTTGCGCGATAATCTCAATAGTCAAGCCCCTCGCGTGATGGCCGTTTTACATCCTTTGAAAGTCATCCTTGATAATTATCCCGAAGGTACAGAGGAAGAATTAGAAGCCTCTTACTGGCCGCATGATATTCCCAAAGAGGGTTCTCGTCCTTTGCATTTTTGCCGTGAGCTTTATATTGAAAGAGAGGACTTTATGGAACAGCCCTCTAAAGATTTTTATCGGCTGGCATTAGGGCAAGAGGTTCGGTTGCGTTATGGTTACTGTATTACTTGTACACATGTAGAAAAAAATGAGCAAACAGGTGAACTTCTAGCGATTCACTGTACTTATGATCCCGATACTAAAAGTGGAGCTAATCCTTCTAAGCGCAAAGTAAAAAGTACAATTCATTGGGTTTCAGCTCAGCAGCATCTCAAAGCAGAAGTCCGTCTTTACGATCGCCTATTTACAGTCGAACAGCCCGGTGCTGAAGCTAACTTCCTTGCTTGTATCAATCCCCACTCTAAGACAGTCTTATCCAACTGTTTAGTTGAAACATCTTTAACAACAGCTAAAAGTGGAGACAGATTTCAATTTGAAAGGCAAGGCTACTTTTTTGTCGATCCTATCGATTCTACAGCCGGTCAGCCAGCTTTTAACCTCATTGTCAATTTAAAAGACCCATGGGCTAAGAGGAAGCAACAAACTATTCTTTAACTGACTCTTATCAAGAAACGCGATTCTATGCCTGTATCTAAAATTTTTCTTTACTCGTTTACTTTTTTTGCCTTATCTACTTCTTTTTATGCAGAGGCAGTACCTACGCCTACTATCGACAAAATTTCTATTTATAAAACTATTGTTGACAAGTCGACTAAAGAAGCAAACAAGCTAGCTAATGCTGAAAGAACAGAGACGGGTCACGTAGAAGTTAAAAGTGCGGAAGAGGGCAAGAGAGAAACAAGCGCAACGGCTCCTCCGCGTATCGGCAATTTTGCTTTACCAGGTTCTCAACAACCCTCCTTATTGTATGCTTTTGGGGGCAATATTGTCGATCAAGGTGAAGTTCTGGTTTATCTTGTAGGCAATGAATTGATAGGCCGCCATAAAGTGCAATGTATCATTGATCCTAGTGTAGTCGTCGGTATCAATGAAAAATTTTCCATCTATTTTAATCTTCCTTTTGCCCCTAAATTAGTCGATGGCCGGCATCAATCCGCAGGTCTAGAAGATAGTTATACACAATTGGAATATGCTTTTTATAATGCGACAACCTACCGCTATGAGGATCAAGCCACACTTGTCGGTAGTTTAAGCGTACCAACGGGTTCTAAAAAAAGAGATCCTCCGACGGGTTTTGGCAATCCCAGCTTTTTTGTAGGATCTACTTTTGGACGCACTTACATTAATTACTTTTTTTATACCGCCCAAGGGGCTACCTTAACGACTTCTGATCATAAAACTAAATTTGGCGATCAGTTTTTTTATCAGTTTGGTATGGGTAGGTGCTTGCCAAGTCCTGAAGGCTGGATTTATGCCGTTATCTGCGAATTAGATGGCCAATACAATAGAAAGAATCGCCTCCATGGCAAGCAGGATTCCAATTCTGGAGGCAATACCCTATTTATTGCACCCTCTATTTGGCTCTCTTCCAAGGACTTAATTATCCAAGCAGGTTTTAGCTTTCCCTTACTCCAAAACCTATTTGGACATCAATCCTCTTTTGATTGGGGTGTCAATTTTAGCTTCTCTTACTCTTTTTACCAGCCTAAAAACTAAAACTAACGGTGGAAATTTATTATTTAAGCTTAGTTTTAAATAATTCAGTCGCATCCATTAAAGCTTCAGCAATACCCTCTTCTGTCGAAGCATGCCCTGCCTCGGGAAAAAGCAAAAAATTAGAAGCTGGCCAGTTTTGATGCAGTTCCTGGGCATTCTGCCAAGGACAGATTTGATCTAGTTGACCTTGGATAATGATGCCTGGAATAGTTTTAATTTTGTCTATATTCTCTAAAATCCAGTTATCGGTTTCAAAAAATCCTTTATTAAAAAAGTAGTGATTCTCAATTCTAGCTGATATCTTATTGCTGTCAGCAAATAAGGTAGCAAAAGTATAAAATAGAGGCTTGTAATTCAATAAAGCTATTAGACGCGCATCGGGTTTTGCAGATAAATTGGCATATTCCCATAACACCCATGAAGCTGCAGCTAAAGTCTGAACACTATAGGAATCCGATTGTAAATCATCATGATACGCTTGAATAAGGTCATTCTGTTTTTCTAGGCCGATAGGCTCATTAAATAGTTGCCAAGCTTGAGGAGCTAATACATGCGCGCCCTCTTTGTAAAACCAATCGAGTTCATTTTGGCGGCAAAGGAAGACACCTCTAAGAATTAAGCCAGACACATTTTCTGGATATTTAATTGCATAGGTTAAGGCTAAAGTCGTGCCCCATGACCCTCCGAAAAATAAACTACGCTCTACATGGAGATGCTCTCTTAATTTATTAATATCCTCTACTAAGTCCCAGGTCGTATTGTTTTCTAAACTTCCGGCTGGTGTACTTTTACCGCAACCGCGCTGATCAAATAGGATTATGCGATAAAAAGCTGGATCAAAAAAAGTACGCTGCTGTTTATCAGTGCCAACCCCTGGTCCGCCGTGCAAAAAAATAACCGGTACGCCATTCGGATTGCCACTTTCTTCCCAATAAAGTTGATGAATTTCATCAACTTGCAATAAACCCGTGCGATAGGGATGAATAGCTGGATAAGGTTCAGTAGCTGAAAGATTGAAAAAAAATAGAGTATGAAAAAAATTTAAAATTATAAACAGGAACATAAAATCGATAACCTTTAATTTATTTATTATTTTATAATAAATTAATGATTAATTTAAAATCAAGTATTTATTTAATTGATAATTTTAGACGAATTAAATAATTAATTTTTAATAAAATTTAATTATTTAATTTTTGCTTAAAGCAGTTGAAGATTCAGCTAGGTGAATCATAAAAGAAGCGATCTTATCTAAATCAATCACATGACAAGCAGCGCCCATTTGAATAGCTTCGCGCGGCATGCCAAACAGTACACAGTTTTTTTCACTTTGAGCTACTGTAATCGCTCCTCTTTTTTTCATGGCTAGAAGCTCGGCTGCTCCATCACTACCCATGCCAGTTAAAATAATACCGGTTCCTTTTGCACCATATACATCAGCTACCGACTGAAATAAATGCGCTACAGAGGGACGTAAACCCTTATCGGGAGACGCATCACTAATTTTAATTAGCCTTCCTTTGGCTACTTCTAGATGTCTATTACTAGGTGCTACGTAAATAAAACCCTTCTGTATTTTTTCATTATCCTCTCCAATCTTTAAAGTTAATTTAGTAGAATTTTTAAGCCATTCGACAAAACCCTCTGTAAATCCAATGGCGATGTGCTGGACGATGAAAATAGGCAGTGAAAAATCTGGAGGTAGGGCAGCTAATATGAGTTGCAAAGCTTGAGGTCCGCCTAAAGATGCACCTATGGCTATAATCTCAGTAGAAGAATGAGAGAGTTCAGGATCAGTCAAAGAATGAGTTAGAGGATTAACAGAAGCGGAAGAGGCTTTCAGATAATTAGAAGATAAAGTTCTGGTAATCAACTTAACTTCTGCTACAGTTTTTACTGTTTGAATATAACCTTCAGCGATTTTTTTAAAGTCGGGATCCGTGATGCTTTTTGGCTTTTGTAAAATAGCTAAAGCACCAGCTTCAATCGCTTGAAAGCTTTTGTTAACATCCCCTAGCTGATAATAAGCACTACTAATAATGATAGGAATGGGGTGACGCCGCATAATCTCACGCGTTGCTTCAAAGCCATCCATCTTAGGCATGTGAATATCCATGATAATCACATCCGGTACGACTTTTTTAACAAATTCTAGCGCTTGCTGACCATTAGAAACACAACCTATCAAATTAAAAATTGGTTCTTGTTTTAAAATATAGGTCAGTAATTGGCAAGAGACTTCTGAATCATCTACAATAAGAAGAGTAATTTTGTCTTTTTTCATTTTTAAATCATTAATTCTTTTAAAGCTTTGGCAATTTCTTCTACAGTTGCCTCTGTTTCATGAGGATGAGTCAGAGATGTTTTTTTGTTAAAATGATTACTTTCTTCCATGACAGTGAGAGCGCCTTTCTCATGCAAGTAATGCAGCTCTTTAGGACCATCTTTTTCTAGTCCTAAAAGCAGCACGCCTACAGCTTTTTTTCCATAAACGTCAGCAATTGAACGAAAAAGCTTACTCACTGAGGGGACATACCCCTCTTTTGAAATATCGGGTACAAGTTTAATCACCCCTTGCGGACCAACTTCCATATGAATTTTATCCGGCGCTACATAGACATAGCCTTTAATCGCTCTTTCTCCATGCTTAGCAATCTGAATTTTTAATTTTGTATACTCGCTCAACCAACTACAAAACCCTTCGATAAAGCCGGGAGCAATATGCTGAACAATAAAAATAGGCACCTGTGAATTGGGAATTTCAGATAAAATTTTTTGTAAAGCTTTAGGGCCTCCAATAGACGCCCCAATTGCGATAGCCTCTATTTTTGTCGAACTGTGTTTAACAGCTCTTACCTTGCTTAAAAAATTCTCCGGTTTAGAATTTTTTAACGCTATAGCTGTTTCTGTGATAGAAAGAATTTTAACCGTATCTGTAATGAAACGCGCTGTTTCGTAAAATTGTTTATCATCTAACCCGCGAGGTTTTTCTAAAATAGCTAAAGCACCTGCATCAATTGCTTTAAAACTTTTTTCAATCTCTTCTTTATTGTAAATGCCGCTAACGACGACAACCGGAATAGGATGCTTTTCCATGATTCTTCTAGTTAGTTCAAAACCATTCATCTTAGGCATGACAATATCGGTAAACACAAGATCTGGAGGGTTTTGTTCAATCAATTTTAAAGCTTCCAGTCCATCTTCAGCCATGCCAACTATTTCTAGATTGGGATTAGTTTGTAGAAGATAGCTCATTAATTCACGTGAAACGCGTGAATCATCGACAATAAGAACTTTAATTTTATTTTTTTGCATCATTGTATTTCTTCTCATTATTCTATTTTGACCATACCATTTGCTAGAATAATTTCTATATTAATCTTTGAATAATGTCTAATAATTGACTTTGAAGAAAACTACTTTTGTCAATATAGGCATTGGCTCCTGCGTCAATCCCTTGTTCCCGATCCTCTTTAGAGCCTCTAGAAGTACAAAGCACAATGGGTAATTCTTTTAATTTAGGATGCGCTCTTATTTTTTGAGTTAACTGAAATCCAGTCAGACGCGGCATCTCGACATCAGATAGTAACAAATCGAAATTTTCTGTTTTTAATAGAATAAAAGCTTCCTGTCCATCTACTGCCGTCATGACGCTAAAACCTGCAGCATCTAGTATATTTTTTAATAGAATGCGCGAAGTAGCTGAATCTTCTGCTATCAATATCTTTTTTTTACCTTTTTCTTGATTTAAAGGCAGTTGATCCGTTTTTTTGTTAACCGTTTGCTTGATGTGTTTCACCAGATCAAACGGATTTAAGATAGGAATGACTTTTCCCCATTCCATGACAGTGGCAGCTGAAATGTTTTTAATGCGATTCAGTTGCTTACCCAGGCCTTTGACAAATACTTCTTGTTCATTTAAAATCTTATCTACTCCTATGGCCATTAAAGTATCGGCTGCTTTGATGACTAAAATGTAGATAAATTTTGATTGGCTAGCGGAATGAGCCGGCGCCAATTGCAAAATTTCGCTTAGAAGGGTATACGAAATATGCCGTTGATTTAAGTAAATTGTCTCTTTACCTTCAATAAAATGGACCTCTTGAGGATTAATGCGCAGCACGCGATGCAGATTGTGAGTTGGAAAAATAAAATCTTGACCTGCTGCTTGAAGATGCACCCCTCGAAAAGTAGAAATTGTCAAAGGCAGAAGAATCTTAAAGGAGGTGCCTTTGCCTAAGGTCGTTGTAATGGCAATTTGACCTGACAATTTCTCTACTTTTTCCATGACGACATTTAAACCAACACCCCGGCCCGATAGTTCTGTAACGATAGGACTTGTAGAGACACCTGACTTAAAAATTAATCTTAAGGTTTCCTCTTGTGTTAAATTAGAAGCCTCTTTTTCAGTAATCATGCCTTTTTCAATAGAAATTTGTTTAACTTTGTCGGCATCAATTCCACGTCCATCATCCCTAATGACAAGTTCTACACTATTTCCACTAATTTGATTGGCAGCAATGACAATTTCACTCATCTCTGCTTTTTGCTGCTGATTGCGCTCCTGGGAGCTTTCAATCCCATGATCAATGCAATTGCGCATGAGGTGAATGAGAGGATCTTTTAATTCATCTAAGATGCGTCGATCTACTTCAATATCGCCTCCTTGCAAAATCAAATTGACTTTTTTATCTAAACTGCATGCAATATCGCGTACCATGCGGGGCAGAATTTCAAACAAAGAGGAAAAAGGCTGCATGAGTACTTTTTTGGTATTATCCAATAAACTATCGATTAAACTGCCGACTAATCTAAAGTCTTGTTTAGCTGTCGTCATCATCTTTTGCAACTCTTCATGTAATTCTTGCAAAAAAAGAGGTTGTTGCTTGATAAACTGTAACAGTTCTTCTGAGACATTGGGATTGCCCTCTAATTTACTTAAGGCTTGGCTCTCTTTTTCTAAACGTATCCACCCTTTTTGAGCCTGTTTCACATTTTGGCCAAGAGTTACTAAACTCTCAGCGCGCTGCCCTGTAATCAATTTAATAATCAATAACTCTTCTACTTCATGGATAAGCCTATCCAGTTTATCGATAGAGACGCGAATGGTTTTAGGAACAATTCCACTTTTTTGCACAATCCCTTTAGCTTCTATCTTCTCCATAACTTCTAGTAAAGGGGGGCTAGTTAAAGGTAAAGGTTGATTAAAAGCTTGAGATAGAGGAAAGACTTCTGATAATACTTCAGGGGATTCGTTGAAGGGATTTTCTACTTTTAAGCTATCGAGTTGCTGAATCATGGAGGCTAGATCAGCTTGATAACTCTGCACTTTCTCTTCTGAAGAGGCATGGATTACTTTTTCAATTAAATCAACTGTTTTGTATAAAGGAGTAAAAAAGGGTGTCGATAAAATGAGCTTTTTATTTTTTAGATTAGCTAATACATTTTCTAGGGCTTGGCAACTATCTTGAATGGCCAGCAGATTAACGGCTCTAGCTGCTCCTTTTAAACTGTGAGCTTCGCGAAAGAGTGTTTCGATAATCTCTTGATTGTCTGTTCCCTCTATTCCTTTTTCTAAAGTTAACAAGCAATCGGAAATACCTTTTAAATGCTCTTCTGCTTCTACTTTAAAAGTAAGCATTAGTTTAGCAGCAAACTCTGCAGCTTTAGAATCCATGCTCAAAAAACCCTTAGTTATTACAGCCTACATTCTTGGACAAGTTTCTTAAGACTTTGACCTACAGTAGTCAATCCTTGAACCCCTATTTCAATCTGCCTCATGTGATCGACATGCTGACTGCTAGCCGCTTTAATATTCATCATGGCAACTGTCACTTGATCGACGCCAATCAGTTGCTGCTGACTAGAAAGAGAGATCTGCGAGGCAGCTTGCGCGACATGATGAATGCCGATCGAAAGGGATTGAATCGATTGATTGGTTTCAGCTGATTGTTCTAGGCCATGGATGACAGATTTAGAACCCTGTTCTGACGCCATCACGGCCGCCCCTGTCGAATTTTGAATGTCATTTAAAATATTGCGCACTTGTATAGTAGCTTGCTTAGATTGTTCAGCTAAGCTTTTTATCTCTTGGGCTACGACTGAAAATCCTTTGCCCTGATCTCCGGCTTTAGCCGCTTCAATAGCTGCATTGACAGCTAAGAGATGCGATTGTTCAGCTAAATCATTCACCGTATCGATAATATTGCCAATTAATTGACTATGTTCACTTAATTTAATGATGCTTTGTGAGATGGTACCCATGCCATCTTTAATGCGACTCATGCCCTGAATCGTATCTTCAAGAGAATTTTCACTTGTTTTAAGCGTGACTAAGGCTTGATCAGAGACGTCTGCTACATTCTTAGACTTTTCTGCTGCTACCTGAGCTGTCTGTTTTAACTCTTCAATGGTAGTCGTAGTTTCACTTAAAGCAGTTGCTGTTTCTGTGGTGCCACTAGCCGCTTGACTAATAGACTTTAGGATCTCTTCACTGGAAGCTGCAATCACGTCGATCTCCTCTTGTAACTTAGCAGTCAGTGAACGCAAATTGATAAAAACGAGAATGAGCGTTAAAATAGAAACAGTAATAATAGATAAAATGCTAAGTATTAAAGATTGTTGATCCGCTGCTCTTAAGACTTCCATTTTTTGATTATTATCTTCAGTTAATTTATCCAATACTTCATAAATAGCCGTCATTTTAGCCGTTTGTTTTTCCCACCACTCTTGCGGATTGACATTAAACTCCCCTGTTAAAGCTTTAGCCAGAGCTACTATGTAAAAGCGCGTCGTTTCGCGCAATACTTGACTTTTCATCGTAGAGGTATAAATTTCATCCTGCTCATCTGTGCTGATATCGGCAAAAGATTTCTGAAAAGCCAATTCTGCCCCTCTAATCTCTAAGAGATTTTCATAATCCTTTGTAGAAATTTTATTTTCTGAGAAAGCTTTGAAAAGAATTTGACGCTCTTTACTCAAGATATCTAACTCTTGAATCAGAGAGGTCAGGGCAAAAATCATGCGTATACTAGTGGATTCCTTTATTTGCTGCGCTAAGTAATTCATGAGATCGATGCAATCATTTACTGTTAAATTGTAGTAATTTTTAATGTCATTTAGCTCAGTATGATTATCCACTTGCGTGCGTTTTTGATTAACGAGCTCTAAGTCGTCTAAAACTTTATGCATGACCTCTTTTAATGATTTTAATCCCACTATTTTTTCATCTTTTAGGATCAGTTCTTTTAGAAGCTCCACTTGTGTATCGACCAGTTGTCTTTGTTGAGCTAGCGCTTTATCATCCTCTTTATTTTCTAATACTAATAAAGAGAGTTGGCTCTCCTCTTCCCATCCTTGCAAAAATTTAGCTATCTTTCTAATGACGTTGACCGTGCGATGTGTTTCATCAATTTGTTGAATATTTTGATAGTCATCCCATAAAAACTTACCAACAATGATAAATAGAATGAGAGAGGGTAAAAAAACTGCCATTAATAAGCGGTATTTCATTTTAATTGCGCTAAAATAACCCATGATCGCTCCCTTTTAGTCTTGTATTATTAATGAATCAGACCCTAAAAGCCTCTCAGCATCTAGTACAATTAAGCGATCTTTAGTAATTCCTTTCAAAAATTCCTGCTTATGGCTTGTAAGAGTGGGGAAACTAAGTTGTAACTCTTTTAAACAAATCGCATTTAAACCAATGATTTCTTCTGCTAAGATGCCGAATTCTTTGTCTCTATTGCCTAAAATAATAATGCGTGGCTTATGGAGAGGTATTCTAATAGGCAGCTCAAATAAAGCCCTCAAATCGATGACAGAAATAATTTTTCGTCTGACATTAATGACTCCATATATAAAATTAGGTACACAGGGTAACACAGTGAGTTCTTTCAGAGGATAGACCTCGCGAATGAGTAACGATTCTAAAGCATAGCGCTCATTCCCCAATAAAAATTCAATCACTTCAAAGGGTTTGTCGACTAGTTCATTGTTATGAATTGGTTGAGCTAGCTTCTCTGCTCTTTTTTTGTAAAATTTCTCGTTGATCATTAGTTACCTTCACTTTAGCTCCTTATGGGATAAAGTGAGCATTTTTTGCAGTTTACTGACTGTCATTTCATCCATGCCCTCTAAATTATCATCTTTATCTCTCTTTTGGAGCAGTTCTTTAGCAATGCAAAAATTGTGATCTGCTTCTTTATTTTTATTTTTTTGTTGCATTAGATGACCTAAAAGATAGTAAGATAAGGGGTTAGAATTATCTAAATAAAGGGCCTTTTTTACTAACTCGATAGCCTCTACAGCTAAATTCATCTCTTGGAGAATTGTAGCATTGAGAAGGTAACCTTGCGGTTCCAGTTTAGCTATCTTAATCACATGCTCAGCCCAGTATTTAGCCTCTTTTAATTGACCCTTATTGGCATAGCTTTTAGCTAAAAGAGTGCTCTTTTTTACTATTTCATTTTCATTTAAGGAGATAATAGGCCATTTTGAAGCCTCCTCTTTTAGTTCACTGATTAATTTATCATAACTTTGCGCTTGATATAACTCTTCATAGTAGGCTAATTTTTTAAAAGAACTAGAGGGATTTTTATTTAAAGTTGTAAGAGAGGGAGCTGATTGGATCGTTAGTGGAGGTCTACTTTGCTCTATAAAGGAAGTACTTAAAGTAAGTTTCCTCTTTTTTTGAAAAAGATTAGCTTCGCCTACTATTTTTGAGATTAGATCCGGCTGATTGACAAAAGGGACTTCTACGGCACTGACGACTAACCACCCTTCCTCTACTAAAGCGTGCGATAAGTGAGATAGGACTTGGTGGATCTTATCTTGCGTAAAATAGATCAGCACATTATTGCATACAACAAGATCTAAATGACAAGTTTCACTTAATAAAGAAAGAGATAAGGGATCTGCAAGATTAATGTAATTAAAAGTGACCTGTTCTTGTATTTCAGGTAAAATTTGAAAACCGTCCGCTACTTTAAAAAAATATCTATCTTTCATCTCTTTGGGAGTAGCTCTGAAAGACCATTCTTTGTAAATACCCTTTTTGGCCTTAGCTAAAAAATCTATATTAATATCAGTAGCTACAATAGTGATTTTCCATTTTTTTAAGTCAGGAAGAAGCTGGTGTAATAACATGGCAAGCGAATAGGGCTCTTCCCCTGTGCAACACGCAGCACACCAAATTCTCAAAAATAGGTCTCCAGCTTTTTGTCTTCTATAGATAATTTCTGGAAATATTTTATCTTTTAAGGCATTTAAATAGCTTTTTTCGCGAAAAAAATAGGTTTCTCCTACTGTCAAATGTTTAGCTAATACATCTAAATGCTCTTTAGATAGAGGATGGCTAATGAGCCATTTTAAGCAGTCCTCGGGTAATTTAAAACCTAGATTCTCTGTTACCAGGTCTAATTTTCTAGCTAGATTCTTCCAATCTTCTGGAGGAAAATGTAGGCCCATCTTATCTACTATTAAATAGCAGAATTGCTTGAGTAATTCAGAAGGAATAGAAAGTTCTACTTGTTTCATATGAGATGATTAACCACTCTTTTTCTCACTATGCATGAGTTTATTCCAGTCATAAACTGTAATAGTTTCCTCTTTGTCTTTAATGATAAAACGCATGAAATCTTGTTCAGCCTGATGATTAGAGAAAGCAACTAACTGCTCTTGAGAGAAACTAGCCATCTCTTTTAATCCATCGATCCACAACGCGATCAGTTGCCGATCAAAGACTACAATCAGATCATAATCGCTTAGTTTTATTTCTCTCGTTTCAAAACCCATTAACTTGCGCAAATCAACTACAGGAATAAGTTGACCATGAAAATTGATACCCTCCTGACTCTTAGTAGAAATGTGCGGTAAAATTAAACGAGCCGGAGAAGCAATGACGCAGTTCACAAATTCTAATTCAATTGCAAACTGTTGATTATTTAAATAAAAAACAATAAATTCCAACATCATGCTGACTCTCTTTTTTTCACCATAGATTTTCCCCCTATAAATTGTAAAATCTAATTTTTGCTCAAGAAATCTTTTTATTTGTGCAGTCAAGAAATAAAAAGGAAGGATAGGAGCTGATCTACCAGACTTCATTTTTATAGTTTTTTTCTTATTATAATTCATTTTATATTTGATATAACTTCTAATTTTTGACAAATTACAATTCTTTAACAAAAATTAATTAAAATTAGATAAAATATAACTATATTTAATTAAATTAAAAAATTTTAGGTTATTTAATTTATGGGCATTTGTACCAATCAAAAATCTTTTAATGATTTTAAAGCATGGGCTGAAACAACGAAGGTAGACTGGAAGAAAGATCTTCATCTTAAACAAATCGATAATACAATCTATTATCTTCTTAGAATCGCAATTTCTGCAAATTATGAGGGGTTGCTATGAAAAAGAAATTAAATTTAGTGCCATAGTTAATATAAAAACTGGTGATATTTATTTAAATGATTCTAAAATTTTAATTTTTTGTAAGCATCTTGTACGTTTGTTATTATTATTACCTATTTACACTGCTGTTAAAACTGGTTGGCATCTTTCTATCATTGGACCTTTAGCTTACGAAATATTTAACACTTATAAAGGTCTCCAAAATAAAACAACCTGTGTTAAGCATGTTATTCTTTCTCTACAGGATATTGTGCGAACTCCTGTTTATCAATTAGCGATAGCTATTACTCTTATTTTTGCTCTAATTATAGCACCTTTTAGTCCTACTTCTCTATATAAAACAAGAGAGTGGATTGGTCATTTAGATAGAGATCTATTGCGTATAGAAACCATTCATCAAGAGAGTCCTTGGCTAATCACGCGTTGTTATAGTCCTTTTCGCAATCTAGGTTATCTCTATCAACAAGCAAAAGATGAAAAAGTAATTAAAGTAATAGAGTATCTAGAATATAAACTTAAACTCTTTTGCTTATCATTTTTAGGAGTTCGACCCACCCCATCACAAAGAGCAAAAAATTTATCCTATTATACGACTATAGAAGATAGGCCTCTTAGAGCTTAATCTAAAAGCTTATATTTTAAAGCTTTTTTATAGCTGATAAAATAGCTTCTATTCCTATAATAGGTGCAGAACAGGCTTGTTTTGTACAGACATATAAAGTAGTCTGTTCTTCAATAGATACTAAATCTTTTAAAGAAGGAATAAGCCTAACTAATTCTGCATCTTCCTGCTCTTTCCAAATGATTGTTGGATGTAAAATAAATTGAGTGAACAGAGCTTGCTTAATTTTTAAAAAACTCTCTTTAGCCTGATTGAGTACAATGACAAGCTTAGGAGCTGCTAGATGATAATAGGCATTTAAGTTGAGTATATGGTAACAATAGCCTGTCGGATAGTTAATGATGAGCTTATTTGCGGCACGTAAAATATCTTCCGCTTCTCTTAAATAAAGAGGATCTGCTGTCATAGCAAATAAGCGCAAAAGATTTTCACAGTGAATCGCATTGCCTGAGGGTTCAGCCCCATCGGAAAATTCCATTTTGCGCAAGATGAGATTTTCTTCAAAAATAGTCGTTTGGTAAAAAGCGCCTTGCTCAGCTTTAAACTCTTTAGTTAAAATAGCCGTCATTTCTATTGCCCAGGCTAGCCACTTTGTGCCATAGCCAGCTTCAAATAAACTTAAAACAGCTTTAATCATAAAAGCATAGTCATCTAATCCTGCTTTAAAAACTGCTTCCTGTTCGCGCCAACGTCTCAGTAACTTTCCTTCTTTCCATAAATTTTGTTGAATGAAATGAGCAGCTTTTAGAGCTAGGTGACTATAGGCACTATTATTAAACCCCTCCCCTGCTTTCACTAAAGCATCAATCATGAGGCCATTCCAAGAGGTCAATATTTTATCATCTTTAAATGGATGGATCCGCTGCTCTCTGATATTCCATAAGAGGTCGCGTTGCTTTGCAAATTCTTCTAGGACTGTTTGCTTAGGTAGGTGATGATTAGCCGCAAAGTCTCCTAGAGGATAGGGCGTATTTAGCACAGTGCGCCCTTTAAAATTTCCTTCCGCTGTGATTTGATAAAAATCGCAAAATAATCGCGCTTTTTGTTCCCCTAATGCTTGATTGATTTCAGCTAGAGTCCAGGTATAAAAAAGACCCTCTTCTCCTTCTGAATCCGCATCTTCGGCAGAATAGAAACCGCCGGCAGGATGGGTCATATCGCGCGCTACATAGGTTATGATCTCTTCGCAAATCTGTTTATATAGCGGCTTTTTAGTGATCTGCCATGCCTCAAAATAGCTAGCAACTAAGATAGCATTATCGTATAACATCTTTTCAAAATGGGGAATGAGCCATTTTTCATCTACACTATAGCGCGAAAAGCCTCCTCCTAAATGATCGTAAATTCCTCCTTTATGCATCATCTCTAAGGTGCGTTCAACTATAAATAGCGCGCGTTTATCTTTAGAACTGATAAAATAGTGTAGTAAGAAGTTATTTTGATAACCAATGGGAAATTTGGGCGCTCCTTTTATACCACCATACACAGGATCAGCCATTTTAAAGAGCAAGCCTGCTGTTTCCTCTATTTGTGCTTTTTGAGGCAGCTCTTCTCCCTTTACATGCATACTTTCTGTAAACAGTTCTACTATTTTTACCGCTTGTAATAGCAGGGGTGTACGCTCTTCTCCTGTCCATATCTCTTTAATGCGTTGAATGAGATCTGCTAGACCTAACATTCTCTGATTAGCATAGGGAGGAAGGTAAGTAGCAGCAAAAAAAGGCTGCTTTGCAGGAGTTAATAGGATATTTAAAGGCCAGCCTGCTACGCCTGACATTAGACTTTGAGCAAATTCCATATACAGGCTATCAATATGGGGTAACTCTTCGCGGTCCACTTTAATATTAATAAAATTTTCATTTAATAGTTTGGCAATGGCCGCATTTTTAAAAGATTCTTTTTCCATAACATGGCACCAATGACAAGTGGCGTAACCAATTGATAAGAAAATAGGCTTATCGCTATCCAGGGCCAATTTAAAAGCTTCCTCTCCCCACGCATACCATTCCACCGGATTATGAGCATGTTGAAGGAGATAGGGAGATTTTTCATGGATTAATTTATTTGTATACTGCAGAGTATCTGCCATTTTAAGATAACCTTAGTTTATATAACTTCTTAAAAAATCTTAGAATACGCTAAAAGAGAAAAAATTGTGAAAAGAAAAATTTTGAAAAGACAAAAAATAAAGCGACTGAGTTTAAAGTTAATGCAACTAAACTACAAAGTGTAACTCTTTGATTTTAAGTTTTTTATTATAAATAAAAAACTTTTTTAAGATGGAAGAGTTAGTTGAAATAAAAGCTTAAACTGTATAAGATTAAAAGTTCAATAAAACTGCGCGAGGCCTATGGATAAGAAGAATTCTCTTCAAGAGAAATTGCAAGAAATTTTATCTCAAGAAAAGTTTGAGGAGCTAGAATCCTTCAAAAATAAAAAGTCTTGGAAAACCATGGATAAAAATGATCGCCATCTGTTGGCTTCATTATTTCTTTTACAAGGAGAAAAGCAACTCTTAGAAGATAATAAAAACGCTTCTGAAAGCTTTGACCTCGCTACCAAAATTAATCCAGAAAATCCCGAAGTTTTTTTCCGCATTGCGACAGCTTATGGCAATCACGACAATCATTTATTAGATTTAAAGACAGCACAACACTATCTTATGCAAGCTCTAGCTCTTAAGCCTGATTATTTTGCTGCTTTAGTCGCTTTAGGCAATGTCTATAGTAATTTAGGGCTTATCAACCATGAAACGGATGCTTTCAGTTTAGCTCAAGAGTTTTTTCAAAAGGCCCAGACTTTCAGTCATTTAGAAATAGAGGAGAGTAGGGGAAATTTTTACTGGCGTTGGGCTACTTGTTATTATTTTCAAGGTAAATTATCTGAAGAAGCCGTTGATTTTTATGCAGCTCTTGAAAAATTCCGCTTAGCTGCAGAACATGGCATTCAAGATAAATTATTTTGGAATACTTATGGCGATGCGTTAGGAGAACTGGCCTGTTTAATTGGACGTGGAGAACTCTTCCTCAATGTAGTAGAATTATACCGCAATGCCGTACGTCAAGCCTTTGACTTTTTCGAGGGCTGGCTGAGTTTAGGCTGTGCTTTTCAACGCTTATTTGATCTCTATTTATCAGAAGATTATTTTCATCAAGCGTCTGAGTGCTTTAAAATGGCTTCTCAGATCAATGAAAATAATAGTATTTTGTGGCTCAAGTGGGCTCAGCTCAATGCAGCTGCTGGTAAACTTTTGCAAGATTCCAAGCTATTTCCCGATGCGTTTGAAAAATTCAGTAAAGCCAATGATCAAGACACTGAAAATCCCCTCATTTTGGGCTTATGGGGTGAATCGCTGCTATTTGATAGTGCGCGTCGCGAGGATTTAGAAGGTCTGCGCGAAGCTCAAAAATACATTATGCAAAGTCTAGAGATTAACCCTAACTCGGCCGAAACTTGGTATATTTATGGTTGCTGTTACTATGAACTCGGGCGTTATTTTGGCTTAGAGGATTACTATCATCAAGCAATTGATAAATTTCAGTTTGGTCTCTCTATTAAACAGAGTGAACCGCTATTATGGTATGGTATGGCTATTGCACATTACTCGATTGGCGACTTAAGAAATGACATCATTTGGTTAGAAAAAGCTAATCAGCTTTTTGGCAGAGTCTTAGAATTTAAGGGTCATGGTTTTCGCCCCATGTGGAATGATTGGGCGGTTACTTTAATGAAGCTAGCTGAATTGACTAGTGAAAAATCTTACATTGATGAAGCGATTGAGAAATTTGAGCAAGTCATTCCTGCTGATATCGACAAAGATGAGGAACAAAACTATGACGTGGAGTGGCTCTACAATTATGGTTGCGCGCTTGATTTTTTAGGTGACTTTATTGAAGAAACAGAACCTTATGAAAAAGCTATCCAAGCCCTTTCTAAAGTATTGCAAATTGATCCTGATTACAATCATGCTCGCTATAATTTAGCTTTAGCTCTTGCTCATTTAGCTGATTTAGCTCGAGATGTAGAATGTTTTCACAAATCGATTGAACAATTTCAGATTTTATTGAGTCATGATAAAGAGGATGAAATGGGTTGGTGTGATTATGGCGCTACTATTATCCATTTAGCTCATTTAATTCACGATCCCATTCGCTCTGATCAAAGTCAAAAACTCTATGAAATTGCTGAGAGTAAATTGCTGCAAGCCGTTTCCTTAGGTTGTACACATACTTATTATGTGCTTGCCTGTCTTTACTCGTTACAAAATAACTTTTCAGCTGCTCTTCATTATTTAGAAAAATCGGATCGATCGGGTACTTTGCCCTCATTAGATCAAATTTTACATGATGAGTGGTTGCAAGGAGTGCGCACAACTTCAGCTTTTCGCCATTTTATCACCCTTATTTCCGCTAAACGGTTATTAGAAGAGGATTAAACTTTTCCTTAAAAAATAATTTCAATTAAATTATTGAATGTTATATTAAAAATATAAGTTGATTATTGATTGGTTATTTTATGAAAGGAGTAAGAAATGATTAAAACTATAGGTTATGCAGCTCAACAGGCCACTGTTCTTCTTGCTCCTTTTGATTTTGAACGGCGCGATCTGCGTCCACACGATATTCATATTGAAATTCTATACTGTGGTGTTTGTCATACCGATATTCACATTGCTCGCAATGAATGGAAAGGCACTATTTATCCCGTCGTACCGGGTCATGAGATTGTAGGCCGTGTAGCTAAGGTAGGCCAACAAGTGACTAAGTACAAAATAGGCGATCAGGTCGCTGTCGGTTGTTTGATCGATTCATGCGGTAGCTGTCCTAGTTGTACAGATCACCTGGAGCAATACTGTGAAAAAGGAAATATCCCCACTTATAATAGCCACGATAAGCTAGATAAAACAGTCAATTATGGAGGGTATTCCAATCAAATCGTAGTCGACGAAAAATTTGTCCTCTGTGTACCTGCTGCTTTTAAAGAAAGTGAATTAGCTAGAGTAGCGCCTCTTTTATGTGCTGGCATTACGACTTATTCTCCTTTACGACACTGGAAAGTTAACAAAAATTCTAAAGTAGGGATTGTAGGATTAGGAGGGCTAGGACATATGGGCATTAAAATTGCCCATGCTTTAGGGGCTCATGTCGTCCTATTTACAACTTCTCCTAACAAAGCAGAAGATGCCAAACGCTTAGGCGCAGCGGAAGTTGTCATTTCTAAAAATGCTCAAGAGATGCAACGCCATTTCAATAGTTTTGATTTTATTCTCAATACAGTGGCAGCTTCGCATGATTTAGATCCCTTTTTGCAAGCGTTAAAGCGCGATGGGACCCTCTGTTTAGTCGGCGTACCCGCTCATCCTCATCCTACCCCAACAGTTGGCAATCTAATTTTTAAGAGGCGTCAGTTGGCCGGCTCTTTAATAGGTGGCATTCAAGAAACTCAGCAGATGTTAGATTTTTGTGCGCATCATCAATTGACGGCTGATATTGAGCTCATTCCCATTCAAAAAATTAATGAAGCTTATGAGAGAATGCTAAAAAGCGATGTCAAGTACCGCTTTGTAATCGATGCTGCTTCCTTTAATACTTAAAATTGTATCTTAAGATGAAGCTCCTACTTCCTAAAGCTAGGGAGTAGAGAGTTATCTCGATCTTATTCCCTATTTAATAGCTCTTTAACCCAGTCAGCCACCTCTTGTAAAGCCTCTTTGGCTTTACCTACGCCGCCAGCTAGTCCAAAAAACTCATGAACCATGCCCTCGTAACGCGTACTTTTTACCGCTACACCAGCCTCTGCTAATTTTTTGGCATAGCTCTCTCCCTCATCGCGTAAAGGATCAAACTCA
The DNA here is from genome assembly GCA_965200675.1 of Parachlamydiaceae bacterium. Lineage (GTDB taxonomy): Bacteria > Chlamydiota > Chlamydiia > Chlamydiales > Parachlamydiaceae > CBDAUP01. The sequence goes on from CBDAUP010000002.1 coordinate 1,760,871, forward strand.
GCTGTAATCACAAGTGTAGGTGGCAAGCCTTTGACAGTTTGAGCTAATAAGGGTGAAGCATAAGGCTCCTGGCCTTGCGCTTCATCTTGCAAATAGTGATTCCAAAACCAGGGCATCATTTTGTAATAAAGTGGCTTTGTATCGGTGAATTCTTTCATAGAAGGTGTATTCATGCTGGCATCTGTGACAGGATAAATTAAAATCTGACCCAGCGGCATTTTTCCTTTTTCATCTAAAGCCTTGAGACAAGTGACTGTCGCTAAATTTCCGCCAGCACTCTCACCACAGACTAATACTTGCCCAGGATTGCCATTAAAGTAGGCTGTATGTTCCATCACCCATTGAGTCGCTTGATAAGCATCATTGACTGCCGATGGATATTTATTTTCCGGTGCTTGCCTATAAGCTACGGACACAATAACAGCTTCACAAGCATTGCATAAAGCTCGACAAGAGGGTTCATATACATCTAAGTTGGCTATGACCCAACCACCTCCATGAAAGTAAACAATTACAGGAAAAGGCCCTTTACCTTTTGGCTTATAAATTCTTGCTAAAAGAGGGTCTTCGGTAGTTGAGATGAGATGATGCGTGATAGCTTCTACGGGTTCTGGCATGGGCTTAACAACCTGCTCGACGCGGTTAACTAAACTTCGACTAGCTATCTCCTCTACAGCATTTTTTAAAGTAGGATTATGACGAGCAGCTTGCGGGGTTAATTTTTCAATGGGTTGAGGCGTAAATTTAGCAAATTGGTCTAGAATAGCTTGTACATGAGTATCTATCGGCATCATCTCCCCCTTTTAAGTTATTACTAAGCTCTAACTTGTCATAACTTAAAAAAATTTTTCTTAATAGATAAATATGGAAAGAATGGATTGTCATTAAAAAAGATAGCATGAAAAAAGTAGTTTAATTTTAACTAATAGAAATTAAAGAGAAAAACTCATGAGGGATATTTAACAAAGATGCCCAGGATAGGACTCGAACCTACACACCAAAAGGCACAAGATCCTAAATCTTGCGTGTCTACCAATTCCACCACCTGGGCAGGTGATTAACAAAAGCTATATTATTTTGTTATCCTACTTTTATGTCAACTCAATCTTATCTTTTTTAAGTTTTTTTGTAGGAAGTCTTTTATCTTTCATTCTAACTCTATTGCGATTGATTGAAAGTAATGCTTTTTTCTGCTCTTCTTCTTTTATATCTTTTTGTGCTTTAGGTAAGCTAACAGGTATTTCTACTGCAGCTTGCCCTTTTTCATTGCTTAATTCCAATCCTAGATTGTTTTTAGAAGAGGTATCTTTTACTTTTACAACTTGTTCATTTTTAGGCAAAACAGGAGTATCTTTTGATAAGGAAAAAGGTTTTTTGTTCTCTACCTTTGGTATTTTACCCTCATTTTTAGGCACACAATAGGAAAAAGCACCTATAGCAATAGCTAAGACAGAGCTTAAAACTAAAGCAATATTAACTCCTGTCATGGCTAAGCAAATACCTGCTAAAATGGCTACTGCTATTACAGCTACAATTATCTTTTTCAACTTAGTGTCTAATTTAACTAAAGAGTAACAACCATTTGTTATGTATATTAACTTGGTACTACAGTACTCTTTTATAGTTGTTATACTCATTTTTATTTTCCCTCAAATTAAATTATTATTTTTTATTATTAAGCCAATTTGTAAATTCTTTAAAAGTATTTGAATTAACTATTCCATCTGTTGCTGATCGGATTAACTTTATCCCTTTAATAGTAAAATCATCTCCTTCACGGTGACAACAATGAGCAAACATAAGCCCACCTGCTATAGCTGTAAATAGGATCGCAGTTGGAGCACTATAACCTACTAACGCAGTGACGATAAAAATAGCTAAAGCTACAAGTCCTGTTTTCAAAGCTGTTTTGGTGATTTTATTACTTAAATCATCTAAAGGGATATGTTGATCTTCTGTTATTTTTTGAAATCCTCGTAGGCATTGATTGTAATGTAGAATAGCTTCAATTTTTATATTTTCTAATGTAATACGCATTTTAATTTCCTTTAAATTTATAATTGCAAATTAAATAAAGATAGATAGTAAATTACTTATCTTTATTTAATTAATTTTGATCTACGAATGAAGCCAATTTATAATTTTTGTTAACCAATTTGGATTTACTAATTCATTTGCTTTGCCTCTGCCTAATTTTATTCCATGACCTAACAATGAAAAACTCTCGCCTTGGTAGTGACAACGATGTACAAATAGGCCAATGCCTGCTACAGCTGTAAACAGAATAACGGCTGGTGCACTAAAACCTAACAAGGCAGTAGCTGCAAAAACAGCTAATGCTACAAGCCCAGTCTTAACCAGTGTTTTTGTAAATTTATTATTTAGATTACTTATAGAAGTTTTATCGTTTATTGAATCATTAAATCCTTTTACACATTGATTGGCATATTGAATAACTTGACTTTTTATATTGTCTATTGTACTGCTCATTTTAATTCCTTTGTTAATATTATTAAGGTTTTGAATAAATAATTGAGTAATTATTTAAGTTTAATTTATCTTTGATTATGTTTTTTATTTCCTCAGTAGAAGGATGACACTCTATATAGTAACTTTTGATTGTTCCTTCCTTGCCCCATCCTCTTAAATAATCGTACGTTAAGGTAACAGCCCAAAAAGAATTTTCATTTAACCAAAAGCCATCTTCTCTTTTGCGATTCGCCAAAACTTTATCTAGCTCCTCTTGAAGAGGACCTTTTTCGCAAAGATTTTTGAATTCTGTTAGAATCATTTTTTGAAAAGAGAAAACTCTATCTAAACTACAGCGGTATTGAATGACTAACCACCCTTCATGCGCTAAAGGATAGACAGGAAATTCATAACAAACATTAATTCCCATAGCCGATTTTGTTTTCTCTCTAAAAGAATTTCTCAGCCGATGCTCCAACACTTGAATTGCTGTTTGGAAAGTTTGTAGTTTTTGTGGATCTAATGAAGAATTTAAAGGAAAAGTGATCCGCGCTAAGCTATCAGAACGCCCTTCAAAAGGAACGAGCTTAGTTGTAATCCTTTGAGGAAAATGCGGTAAGGAACAGGGTATAAAAGATTCAGCTGTTTGACATTTTGGAATAGTACCAAGAGTATTATTAATCTTTTCTATGGTCTTTTCACTATCAAAATCCCCTACAATCACGCAGACAAATTGAGAAGGATCTCTAAAAGATCGATAAAAAAACTCTTTCGCTATCTCAAAATTAGCTTTATCGATGGCTTCTTTAGTTAAAGGAGCAAGATAAGCATAGTTTTGGGTATTGATACTTTTAAACGTTTCTTCATAGCGGTTATCTCTCAAGGCACTGTTTTTGATCAATCCCTCTTTATATTGCTTGACAACTGTTTGAAAGGCCTTATAAGTAAAGTGCTGATGCGTAAAATAGGATTGCATGATTTTTAATAAAACAAGCAGAGTTTCCTCATTGGCCATGCCTTCTAATAAACGGCTAAAAGCATCAATTTTTGCTTCAAACTCCATCGAATATTCATAGAGGGTAACTGAAAGCTGATCTAATGTCCTCTCCTCTGCACCCGATTCCCAAGCAATAGCCGAAGCTAACCGTCCAGAAGCTAGCTTTTCGGCTGGTAAGCAGGAAAATCCGCCTAGTGCCATGATGCGCACTAAAACTTCATGTGGTTCAAAATCAGTAGGTTTTAAGATGATCTTCATTCCATTACTCAGAACATATTCCTTAATGCCAAGCAAGGGGGAAGAATCTTTAAAAGAGCTATTGACACCTTCTATTTTTTTGAGGTTAACATTTTCTTCACTACCCAAATGAAAATTAGCTAAATAAAAAAATGGTAAGCACAAAAAAGAGAAAGATAAAATACAATAAAGCATTGCTAAACCGTTAATAGATAATTATTATTGTAAATAATAATTAAAAAGAAAATATAAAGACATTTAATTTTTATTTAGTTTATAGCCATTTTAAGTAAAATTCTATGATCCATTACAAAAATCAAAGTGAGAAATTTGTCTCGTTTAATTGTCCTGTTAAAAAAATAGTGCAACCTAGTAGCATTAACTTTTAGGTTAAATAAGGAATGGAAAAAAAATGATTGGCCGTAATGATCTTTGTTGGTGTGGCAGTGAAAAAAAGTGGAAGAAATGTCATTTTCCCGAAGAGAGTCAAAAAAAAAGAATACTAAATAAATCAACTGATTTGATTAAGCAAGAGTACTTTAAAAAACATCAGATTTTGATAAAGACAGAAGAGCAGATTAAAGGCATTAGAGCAGCTTGTCAACTAGCTTCTACGATTCTCACACAACTTCGCAACTATGCTACTGTGGGAATCACAACTGCCCAATTAGATGATTTAGCTAATCAGTTAACAAAAGAAGCTGGTGCTATCGCGGCTTCTCTTCATTATGCTCATCCTCCTTTTCCTAAAAGCATTTGCACTTCCCTCAATGAGGTAATCTGCCATGGGATTCCCAACAAGACTCCATTAAAAGAGGGCGATATTGTCAATATTGATTATGCTTGTATTTTAAATGGTTATTATGGAGATTGTAGTGGCATGGTTAATTTAAATCCTATTTCTGCTGAGAAGTCTTTAGTGGTTGATGTTTCTTATGAATGCCTGATGCGTTCGATAGCTATTTTAAAGCCCGGTATTTTAGTTTCAGCGATTGGTCGCACTATTGAGGATTATGCTATTCAAAAAGGCTGCTCTGTCGTTAACCAATTTGTAGCTCATGGAGTAGGCCTAAAATATCATGAAGGCCCGCAAATTCCCCATTGTTATAATAATCTAGCTATTCCTTTAGTGCCAGGCATGACATTTACAATTGAACCAATGATCAATGCCGGCGTACGCGAAGCAGTCATTGATCCGAACGACAAATGGACGGCTAGAACGCGAGATGGCAGAGCAAGCGCACAATGGGAACACACGATTCTGATTACGGATCATGGGCATGAAGTGTTAACGAATTGGATGCGTTAACTTTTTTTTTGCGATTACTCTAAGGATTACTCTACGTTTGAGGAGCTTAATGAAACAGCATCTAGTTTATTCTCTATTTTGGTTACTCCTTTGTCTAGCTTTGCCTCTAGTTGGAGAGCAATCCTCTGCTGTTTCACTTCAATTAGAGTATGCTCTTACTCCCGAGATGCGCGAGCATGGCTTAATGGGGCGCTACTCCTTACCCCCTAACCAGGGTATGCTATTTTGCTATCCTACAGCTCAGCCCATTACTATCTGGATGTACAATACTTTATTAGATCTTTCCGTAGCTTTTTTAGATCAAAACAAAGTAATTAAAGAAATTCACGAATTAAAAGCTTATCCTCAAATTAAAGAGAAAGATTTTTTTCACAAGCGTGCTGTTAGCTCATCTTTTGATGCTTCTTATGCTTTGGAGATGGATAAGAAATGGTTCGAAATTCATGCTATTCAGCCAGGTGATTTTCTAATTTTTGATTTTTCCTCTCCTTATGCTTCTATTATTAAAACAAAAAGAAAAAGTTAAGCTTAACATGCTTCCTTCTCTTTACTTATTAACTTTAAATCATTTTATTCGAGAGGGTGATAATAGAGAGAATTATAGTCGAGAAAATTTTTAAATTTGCATGAAAAATCTATCTAACTTTTTAAATACCTGTTCCCATTGTTTTTGCTCTTTTAACATAGGAACGCTAGAGGCGCTCCCTCCTCTTTCTTTTTGTCCTTTTTGTGGTTACTCTCTAAAATTACCTCAAGAAACTGCTAATTCTCCCGTGTCTTCTGCTGCTGCTCTTGGAAATTCTTCCCTCTCTTCACAACCCTCTGTCACATTAATTAAAGGACATGAGCTAAAAAAAGAGGCCATTCAATTTTCTCTAGGAACATATCAAATCCTGCATGAAATAGGTAAAGGAGGCATGGGAGAAGTATTTTTAGCCTATGATAGGACCTGTGGCCGCAAAATAGCTTTAAAAAGAATTCGCAGTGATTTAGTCGAACACATTCAAATGCATAACCGCTTTCTGAAAGAAGCACACATTACAAGTCAGCTGACCCATCCCTCTATTATTCCCATCTATGCTATTCACACTCAAAATCAAGCTGTTTATTATACGATGCCTTTTGTAGAGGGCAAAACTTTAAAAGAGATCGTGCGTTGTACAGCTTTACAGGAAAAAAAGGGCGAAATACTCGATCACATAGGCGGATCTATACCTGCTTTGATGCGCATCTTTCTTAGCGTCTGTCAGGCAATTGCTTATGCCCATTCTAAAGGCGTTTTACATCGCGATATTAAACCTGAAAATATTATTATCGGTCAGTTTGGAGAGGTGTTGATTCTCGATTGGGGGTTAGCTAAATTGATGGCCTCAGAAGAACTGGATGAGCTAGATAGTGTGGAACAAAATCTCAAGGAGGAAGTTAATCCTATTCTCCATCAGCTCACTCATATCGGCAGAGTGGTCGGTACAATCAATTACATGGCCCCAGAGAGAGCAATTGGCAATCCAGCCACTTTTCAAACTGATATTTATTCATTGGGTGTCATTTTATATCAGCTATTAACACTGCGCAATCCCTTCAACAGAGGCACTTTAAAGCAGTTTCGCGAAAATATGCATCTTGAGGTGCTAGCTGATCCCTTAAAAGTCTCCCCATATCGAGAGATTCCACGTGTTTTATCCTGTATTGTGCTCAAATGCCTCTCTGCTAATTTAGACCAACGCTATCTTAAAATTCATGAGCTGATTCGCGATATTGAAAACTACATTGAAGGCAGAGCCGAGTGGTTTCATTTGGCTACTTTGGATATCGATGATAAATCTAGTTGGGAATTTCAGGAAAATGTACTGATTGCCGAGCATGTGGCTATTACAAGAGGAGCTGATATTGCCGATTGGGTTAGTTTAATGATCTCTAAATCCTCTTTTAGTTCTAATGTTAAGCTAGAAGCCCGCATTAAACTCAGTGCTAAAAGTCAGGGCATTGGATTTTTATGGTGTATTCCAGAGGCTGCCGAGCGCACAAATTTAAATGATGGCTACTGTCTTTGGCTTGGTAATGATAAAAACCACTCAACTAAATTATTGCGATCCACTGTAGAGGTTTTTTATCCTACAGATGTTCATCTCTTGCCAGAAAAATGGTACCACGTCAAAATTGAAAAATTAGATAACACGATTTATTTCCATCTCAATAACGAGTTACAATTTTCCTACATTAGCCATATCCCTCTCTTAGGTACGCATGTGGGCATTTTATCGCGCGATGCCGATTTTATTTTAAGCGATTTTAATATCTTTGTAGGTAGTCAGAGCGTGATGGTCAATTGCTTAGCTGTGCCCAATGCTTTTTTAGCCCATAAAGATTATACAACAGCCCTCAATGAATACCGTCGCATTGGTTACTCTTTTCCAGGTAGAGCAGAAGGGCGTGAAGCCATGTTTCGCGCCGGAGTCACTCTGATGGAACAAGCCCAAAATTGTCAAGATACAGCTCAAGTCGCTCATCTATTTGATTTAGCATTAGATGAGTTTGAAAAGCTGCATCATACGCCGGGCGCGCCGCTTGAATATTTAGGTAAATCTTTAGTCTATCAAAGTTTAAATGAAGTGGAAGAGGAAATTAAATGTTTAGAGCTAGCTTTTCGGCGCTATCCTGCCCATCCTTTGTTGACTATTCTAAGAGAGCAGATTCTGTATCGCATGCATGCTTCATCGCGTTTGGATAGAAAAGCAACTTATATGTTCATGTTATTGGCCATTAGACATTTACCTCAGGTGGTTTCTAAATCCCATACTCAAAAGCTATTTACTAGCCTTAAAAAGCATGGAGAACCTCTTTTTTTTCTGCAGGAGGAGCTGTTGATTGAGGATATCGAGCTGCTAAAGACATTAGATATGGGCATTTTGTTAGCTTTTTGGCTGCATAAACACTACATTCTCGAAGAGATTATTTGCGATTTAGCAAAACTTAAAACCTCTTCTGCTATCTTAATTTGCAATGCTCTTTTTTGTTTAATCGAACTAGGCAACTGGCAGCAGGCACGCGCGCTGTGGAATAAAGTGATGGAAGTTAAAGCTGATTTATACTTAAACCATGGTACTCTCTTTCAACTGATTGATATTTTACTGCTATCTCATGAAAAATCGTGGATCTTAGCGGTAAAAAAACTACTGAAGCTCTCTTTTATAACAGCTAGCTGGGAAAGAGCTGTCATTTATCTTCTAAAACAGAGTGTAATAGCTGAACAACCTGCTCTAGCTCATCAACTATATCGCCTTTTAATCAAAAGAGGCGCTAAATTTACGCTGGAAGGGTCTATTTTAATAGACTCTTTGCGTATTTGGGCTTATCTATTAGAAAATAGATGGTCAAAAGCTGGCGATTTGCTCTATAGCTATCCCCTTGAAACTTTAAATCACGAAACAACGCCTTTGCATTTTTTATATGGCTGTTGGCTTTATGCTGTGGAAAGTAAAGAGCTAGCTATTGTCCATTTTGCTGGCATTTTAGAAACCCCTTTTCCTAGGTCATGGACTCTTTTTGCCCATTTTTATGGACAGCCAAAAGAGGTGGAAGAAATGTGGCTCGCCAAAGCCTTTGATTGGGAAAAAAGAGAATATTATAGACAAGCCCTTCTTTTTTATAAACTAGCTGGAGAGACAGAGCTGGTCGCTACCTTTCAAAAAGAAAGAGATAAAATGAAACTATCTTGATAAAACTTTTCCTAAGCTATGTACTTTAGCATAAACCATGTAAATTTAGACTAGATTTTGCTTATTGAGTTCCGCCAATACTTTCAATTCAATAATTTTTCTTTTAGCGATAAGGAGCGTAGAATTAACTTCAGGCCAGGCATCTACCTGCACATCAGCTTGATAGGAACGATAAAAGCCCAACGATGCTAGTGCAATGGAAGTCATCACAATAGTTGTAATAATAAGGACAGGATTAGAACATAGGAAAGGAACTACAATGGCAAAAGAGATCACATAAAGAGACTTCTTTAAATAATCTGCTTTTGTCTTAAAAGATTTCCATTGTTTTATGACTTTACGTTCATTAAAATCATCAGGCGGAAACTTTAAAGCTGTAATATTTAGTGATTCGACATCTTTTATAAATTTATCTTTATCTTCTGGCATATAGGAATTGTAATCGTATAATCCTTTATTCATTGAAGGACCAGACAATAAAAAGCTTGAGAAATGCATATAATAAACTCTTATTCAGTAATTAATTAATAATTTATAATTAACCATTGTAACTTTATTTCTATTTTATAGAAAGATTAATTTTATAAATTTTAAATAGTTAAATTTTATTGCACATCTGCAGCACAGCGAAAACCATAGGTTCCATTAACTGTGCCAGGATTATTGCGATGGCGTTTACTACAACGCAGATCCTCTTTTAAACTTTTCCAGCACCCTCCCCTCAATACGCGATAAACCCCTTGAACAGGCCCTTTCGGATTTTCAGGTTCTTGAACAGCTACTTCGTAAAAGTTATACCCATACCAATCATAACACCATTCATAGACATTTCCTGGCATGTCATACAATCCGCACGTATTAGGCGAGTAACTCATCACTGCAATCGTATCCGCACTAAAAAAGTTAGCTTGCGATTTTTCAATATCCTCGCCTGTTGGATAGAGTGCATCTTCTAAACCACCTCTTGAAGCTATTTCCCATTCTGCTTCAGTTGGCAATCTCTTTCCTATCCACTTAGCATAAGCAATAGCCCCATACCATGTAACTCCTACGACGGGATGCTTACCATAGCCCGATTCAATACTTAATTTACCTCCACTTCTTTTAACGCGCGAATCGCGCATGCGAATGATATCGTGGTGATTGCTATCCTTTTCGCCTCCCATGGCTTCTAAAAATCGAGTAAATTGCTCATTTGTCACAGGGTGAATATCAATAGCAAAGCTATTGAGTTGCACTTGATGCTGAGGCATCTCATCGCGATTTCCCTCTTTACTGCCGCGATTGAAGTAACCTCCCTTAATTACGATCATTTCCGTCATCAAAGGATGGATGTGCTTAATTTCTTTCTTTTCGGGATGGTACTGTTTAACAGCGGTATCTAACTGAAAGATCAAAGAAGGATCCGTATCGATGGAAGGCCTTTCTAATTGGGTGACATGGATAATAGGACGTAGAGCTGAACCTGTTCTATTAGTTAAAACAGAAACAGAGTGTTGTGCATGAGTCGCTTGACGGATAGGCGTTTTGATCGAATCTAATAAGACAGTCAGCTGCCCTGGCCTTTTTTCAGGGTCATTTTGCAAACAACTTTTTACTAAGCGATCCCAGTCATATTTTAACTCTCCACACCGTTCTGACGGCAATTCAAAATAACCTTCTGGAAATTCGCCAGTCATTAGATAATAGATTAAAATGCCAAAAGCATAGACATCAGCTTTGATATCGACTTTTACAGCTAGATCGTGGCGTTTTTGCTCAGGGGCAAGAAAAGCAAAATTCTGTAAAAAGGAAGCGTGTAGAGCAGGTAACTTCTGTAAGTCAGCAGCGGGTACCGGATAGCGCTCTGAAATATTTTTAACTCCACTCAGACTACTACCCATTCCTAAAGCTTCAGCTACCATTTTATAAGTACGCGTTAAGACAGCACCTGTACCTATAATTTTAGAAAGACCGTAATCGGATAGAAAAATTTTAGGACCATTTTTATCTTTGCCCATTAAGAGATTATTGAGTTTAATCCCACGATGAGCAATGCCCTTACCGCCATTCTTTTTGCCATGGGCATAATCTAAGGCATCTGCTAGAGGAATGAGCAAATTTAATATCTCCTCTTCATCTAATTCTTTATTCCGCGAAAGAATATATTGAGCTAAATTAGTAGTTTCTCCTAACTCATCTACAATACAATCGAGTACTAAAAAATAGCTGCCTTGGGCAAATGAGATATTATGGATTTTAACGAGATGCGGATGGTCTAGTGCAGATAGCGTACTCATCTCCTCTTCAAAACGTTGGATAAAAGTGCGGTCAGAAGAGAGCTCTTCTGGTAAAACTTTTAAAGCATGTGTCGTCTTCATAAATTGGTGTTCTGCTAACAGAACACTACCTAAAGGCCCCTGGCCAATCTGTTTAATGATCGTATAATCACCTAAAATGCGTTTATCACTCATGGAAATTAGCTATTTTCTTTTGTTGATTGAGATAATTTTGGGAAGCTGTTATGACCTGACTAGAGGAGTAAAGCGTATGTGCTTGATCAATGACTTGCTGAGCTAAATCAAATTCTTTTACTAAAACAGCTTGTTGCACAAAAAAGGCAATATCGGCCCGTTGAATGACACTCTCTTTCTCCAGCACTTTTTTTAAAATTTCAACACTATGCGGATGCCTTTCTGAGTCAGTCACAAATAATAAGATAAGTTTATAGAGTGCTATATCCTGAGGATTTTTTTGCACAGCTTTTTTAGCATTTTCTACAATCGCTTGACGCCATTGCTCTTTGATGAATGGTTGATTACTTCTTTCATACAACTTAACATAAAGAATGGCCTGAGTTTTATAAGCCATGTAATGGTCAGGATCACAACTATAAGAGGCATAAAACTCTTCAAAAAACTCCGTATACTGGCCTAAATTAGCATGCGCTGCTGCTAAAAGAAAATTGAGTAAAAAATAGCCAGGTTGCATTAAAGGTTGATACTTAGCGAGGATTTTTTTGGCATTTTCAACCGGTGCTTTGGCTCCATTGTGTTCTAAATAAATTTTTAGAGCTTCTTGATAGAGCTTTTGATCTTCTGCCTGTGGAATAGAGACTATTTTTTTTTGCATCCATTTTATACTGTCTACTAAAGCTAAAAAGGCTTGTTCCTGTTGCTGATCCTCTAAATAAGCCAAGGCTAATTCTTTATAGACTGCTGATTCTTCATTATTTTGTTTTAAAATATCTGTTTTTAAACTCTCTAATTTAGCGCGATAATGACAAATTTTAAATTTAGGTTCGGTAAATTTTAGATTGGAGCTATCTTGCGCCTCTAAAAAGAGACCACTAAAGCTAAGAGAAAGACAAAAAAAGGCTAATTTTATCATTTACTTACTTATTTTCATCAAATCAGGCAGGAAATTAAAATAAAGTTTTGGCAATTTTTATAATAGATGTTTTCCTTCTTTTCTTTTTACTTTTTCTTTTCAATTCTCTATGTTATCTTGAAACGAATCATTGTTCAATCGAAACTTAAAACTTAAGCGATTTATTATGGAAAAACGTACCGTCTTTTTTATGGTGTCTATAGCTCTCTCTTTTTTTTGCATTAATTACTTTTTTGATTATCAAAATCAGGATTCTGTCAAAAAATGGACTGAGCAGCAAGTTGCTAAAAAGGGGCGCCAAATTCATCAATTAGAAGAGGAGATTGCTTCTCGTCAACTACCTGTGACTCAGCTACCGCTTGTTGCTTTATATGCAGATGAAAAAGCAACGACTCTTTTAACGACAGGTGTTCAGAACAATCAAACAGTGTTGGCTTTATCTTGGGATAAAGAGCCGCCTCAAAAAATTTACAGTCGTCCTCTTAATTCTAAAGCTGTTCCAACTGAACATCATCTAAGTTACGGCACTGATTCTTTGGATAGCCCACTGATCTACCAACAAGGACTACCTAAAAAGCTCTTAATTGGTCAGTTAGCTGATTTTGGAAAATTTGAACTGCAACTAGTTTTCCCCGGACAAACAACGGCTCATGCTCCAGTTTCTTCCTTAGAGATACTAGCCGCTGATTACAATGATGGGCACTTCTCTATTCCTTTGGAGCAACTCTACCGTTTAAAAAAAGAGATCGCTACCACATCAGCTCATACCACAGTAGTTGATCCTACTTCTAACAGCACTCTTGTAGACAATAGAACGCAAGAAAGTAGTTCTATAGAGAGGGCTCTTTCCGGTTCCCTTCCTGCTTATAAAGCGCTTGTCTTATTAAAAACTGAACATACCTATCTACCAGTTGCTATTTATGATATACAAAAGCACCAGTTGGATCATCTAGAGGCAATCTCTGATCTAAGCTCTTTATTAGTTAAACAGGAGTTCAAAACAGCTTCTACTTCTGCTGCTTTGACTGAAGAAAAATTTTATGTTTTGGAAAATGAGTATCAGCAGCTGGTTTTTTCTAATTATGGAGGCGCCTTAGTCGAAATTAACTTACCCTTTGTTAGCGAAGAAAATAAGAAAAGCGTTGTGCGCGAGATTGAATATGATAGAGACATGTTGCAACTGCATGCTTACAATGCTAGATTTCCCTCTCATCCTTTTTATACAGCTGATCCTACTTCTAAAGATTCCCATCAAGAGCATGTAGAAGGCAAATTGGGAGGCTACTACCCTTTGATTCGACGCGATCTCATTGAAAAAAACAGGAAAAATTCTTTCAAAGTCCCTCCGCGTTTTTATGCGCTCAATATCATCTCCGAATATCCAGAAGTGGCTGAACTAGTTTATGAGGTCAAAAAGCTGACTAAAGAGAGTATTGTTTTAGAAGCAATTCAACATCACCGTCGCATTACTAAAACTTTTTCTATTGCTAATGAAAGTGTAGGTGCTCCTTATTGCATTAATTTATCTATTAAAATTGAGGGAGATAGTCGTGGTTTATGGTTAACTTCTGGTATTCCCGAAGTAGAATGGATCTCTGGTAGTCCAGCTCCTGCGCTTAAATATCGCATTACGCGTCATAACAAGGCAGATGTCGAACTATTAGATTTACCAAACGATGCAATTACCAATACGTCTACTTATCCAGACTGGATTTGCAACTCTAACGGCTTTTTTGGTCTGATTCTCAATCCTACTACAAAAATTGATACGGGCTTTAGAGCACAACTCGTCCCTGGTACGCTCGTGCCTTCTCGTCTAACGGAAATTGCCCGCGATTATGAGAGATTTAAAGCGCAAGATCTACCTGGCTATATGATGATGTTACCACTCAATCATAAGGGCGGTGTGATGAACTTCACAGTTTTTGCCGGTCCCTTTGCCGAAGCTATCCTAAAAACTGTAGATCAGCACTATACTGATCCTGTTACCGGTTATACGCCTAAATTTATCGATTGCCAAACTTTTCACGGTTGGTTTTCCTTTATTTCAGAACCCTTTGCTAACTTTCTATTTATTTTAATGAAATTCTTTCATTATTTAACAAATTCTTGGGCTTTTTCTATTATCTTACTGACTATTGCTTTGCGGTTAATGCTTTATCCTTTAAATGCCTGGTCGATGAAATCGATGTTAAAGATGCAACAAGCAGCTCCTGAAGTAACTGCAATTCAAGAAAAATACAAAAAAGATCCCAAACGCTCTCAATTAGAAGTGATGAATCTCTATCGAGAAAAAGGGATTAATCCTGTCTCTGGTTGCCTACCGCTTATTATTCAAATGCCCTTTCTAATCGGCATGTTTGATCTACTCAAATCAACTTTTGAATTGCGAGGTGCTAGTTTTATTCCTGGATGGATTGATAATTTAACCGCACCCGATGTATTGTTTACCTGGTCTACGCCTCTCTTTTTTATTGGCAATCAGTTCCATCTACTTCCTTTTTTACTAGGAGGCGTGACTTTTTTACAACAACGCATGATGTCTACCCTGCCTAAAGATCCTACTTTATGGACAGACCAGCAAAGACAACAGCGCGCGATGGGCAGCATTACGACGATTATCTTTACGATCATGTTTTATAACTTCCCTTCCGGTCTTAATCTTTATTGGCTCTCTTCCATGCTAGTTGGCATTTTACAACAATGGTACACACAACGCAGTTTGCAAGCAGCCACAAAAAAATCTTTAAAAGTTTGATGTAGAAAGTAAATAAGTACTTTAAATGGACTGAACATGAAGGCATGGGAGCAGTTTCTTCAGCAACAGGAACATGACCTGGGGCTGGAGACAGCCAATAGATGGCTAAAAAATCTCAGAGTTCTTCATTTTGATGCGTGTAATCTCTATATTGAAGCTAAAGATTACTTTCATGTTCTATGGTTTGAAGAACACATGCGTCATAAAGTTAATACAGCGTTGCTCAACAATAATAACAAGCACATTAAAGTTCATCTTTCTATTCCTCAAAAAAATGAGAAAATTGCTCCCAAATCAAAAGTTAAAAAATCTTTAGCTACTCTTTCTCCCTCTTTACCTCCTTTTTCCTTATCGTTTGATTCATTAGATTCTCATTACTCGCTTGAAAATTTTGTTTTGAATCCTCATACTATTTTAGTACATAAACTCCTCTCCAAAATTGTCAATCATCCAGCAGAACTAGCAGCTTTTAATCCCATCTTTATTTACGGATGCGGAGGAAGTGGTAAAACACATCTTTTAATGGCTGTAGCTCAAGCCCTCCAATCAAAAAACTTAAAAGTCATTTATGCCCGTGCCGAGACCTTTACCGAACATGTCGTGACGGCCATAAGAGCAGGTGAAATGGGTATCTTTCGGCAAGTTTATCGCAATAGCGATGTATTAATCATTGATGATGTCCATATCTTCTCGCGCAAAAGTGCTACTCAAGAGGAGTTGTTTCATACTTTTAACACATTAAATATTCATAATAAGCAGATTATTTTAAGTGCTAATTGTGCGCCTAACGAGTTGCAAATGATTGAACCGCGCTTAGTCAGTCGTTTTGAATGGGGCATTGTGTTGCCTTTAGTGCGCTTAAATCAGGAAGAGAGAAGAAAAATGCTAGAATCTAAATTAACGCTCTTAAACTTTTCCTTATCTCCTAAAGTAATAGACTTTCTACTTCACTCTTTTCCCCATAGTACGCAATCTCTCATTAAAGCATTGCAAGCTCTCATTTTACGTTCTCATGTCAATGATTCTATGTCCTCTTTACAATTGACTTTGCCAGATGTCAAGCGAATTTTAACGGACTTAATCACAGAAGAGGAGCAAAACGCATTGACTTCGAGCAAAATCGTTCAAATTGTAGCCCAGTATTTTGGCATTAAAGCAGCAGATGTGATGGGTAAATCGCAAACGAGAGACTGTGTCTTACCTAGACAGTTGACCATGTTTCTATGCCGTCACTATCTTAAAATACCCTTCTTAAAAATCGGTGAATTTTTTGATCGAGACCATTCGACAGTGATCTCTAGCGTTAAAGCTATCCAGAAAGCACTAGATGAGCATGAGCCTACTATTACTCTTCCCTATACGAATCTTTTACAAAAGATTCAGTCCATTTGAGACAATTTTTCTTTGATTTTGAGATCTTTTTTCATTCTAAATTTATTGTAAATCAGTAAATTTACTTCTTTAAATTTAGAATGAAAAAAGACTGAGTGACTACTCTTTAGAAGAGATGTAGCGCGTGACAGGTTTTTCTCGACAGTGAATATGTTGTAAAGCATTCTCACATTCACAGGCTAAGAGATTAATTAAGACATAGCCTTCTGCACCTATCCAAGGCGTATTTCTAGCAATTAAAATGGGATCTTGAATTTTCCAGCCTGCAAAAGCACAATTGCAATTATACTTCCATATCGAATCATCACTTAATTGAATGAGCTTACTCTCTTTATCTATATTGACAATCATCAATAGAGGCTCAAGAGGAGGAAGAAAAGGTTTAACATCGAGTAATTGATTTTTATCTTTATTGTAAACTAACAAAGAATCTCTTGGACTGACGCGATGAAAAATCAAATGATCTCCCTCTTCCCAGGTACTCATCAGATCATTGACATACTCAAATTCCAGGGCATTTTCCGGTTTTTGATAAAAGCTTGCGCTTTCTGGCGTCATCTCGCAGACTTCCCATAGAGAGCGATCAAAAAGCTCAATCACCATGCCACGCACATGGATAGTTTTTAAGGAATAAACATAATCCGATTGACTTAACTCTACCTGACGCGCTTTATCGAAAAGCCAATTTCCCGTTTTAAGGTCTGTAGTGTCTGCACAAATAGCTGAAAAAGTTGTCAATAGACAAAGGATAAATATATACATTCTTTTTTTCCTAGTTTGAATTAATTTTAGTTACATTTATCATATTTTAAAATATTTTGAGAAATAAATTTTGCAAACAGAGAGCTAGAGGAGTGGATCTTTCTAAGGATAGACGCGACTCCTCTATCATCTTTTGAATCGTTTCTATGGCATAGTACTCGCCTCTTTGCCAACTTTGTTCTATCACAGAAGCATAGTGAGGATAATTGAGATAAGCGCGATTTCCATTACAGGCCATTAAAGTCATATCGCGGTACCAGCCTAAAATGAGATCAAATAACTGTTGAGCTTGCTGAATTTGATGCAGCATCATTGCGCCCTCTACTTCTTTATTTATACTCTCTTTTTGGACCGCTGTTAAATTTTCTACAGGAATATGAGCCTTTTGAGCTTTGATAGCCTGTTCAACTTTTTTTTTAGATTGCTCGATTCTTTTCTCTAGTTCTTCAGCTGCTTCACTAAATTGCTTAGCCTGACTAAATTTTCCCTTAGCTAATAAGTCTAACATCCATTGACTTGCACTGCTGTTTTCCATTTCGGTGGAATCAGTTATGGGCGTACTGGACTTTCGATTAGATTCTCGAGCGGTCAAAGGTTGAAAATAGAGCGTATGACACCGCGATTTGATTGTCGGAATTAAGGAATTGGGCTGGCTCGAGATCAAAATAATAAAACTATCAGCTGCCGGCTCTTCAAAAGTTTTAAGCAAAGCATTCGCACTAGCCGGAAGCATGCGCTCTGCTTGTTCGATGATAAAGACTTTCTTATCGCCTTGAAAAGGGGCCATGTAAACAGCTTCGCTAAAGTGACGCATGGCTTCGATCGCATGCATGCCCGTTTTTCCTTCCGGTTTATAAAGATGAAAATCGGGATGAGGCAAGCTACCTAGTAAATGCTTAGCTAAAGTCGAGGCAAATAAACTTTTTCCAATTCCCTCCATCCCGGCAAAAAGCAAAGAATGAGCTACTCTATTGTTGGTAATTAAGCGTTCTAAGTACTGTTTAATAGGCTCATTGCCCAGGATAGAGGAAAACATAAAAGTTAAAAATTTGGTTGGATAATCCTTTAAGACTAATCTCTCTGTACTTTTTGTGTCAATTGTTCTCAGCCTATCTGATTATCAAACATCTCTAAATTCTCTAAAATTTCTTGACCTATTCCTCTTCTAGTTGCTGCAGTTAAAATTTGTATTTTATCATCCTCTTTTAATCTACTGCTAGCTATTAATTTAAAAACTTCCACCGCTTTGTATATGTTTTGTTTAGTAGCTATTTTTTTACTTTCGCAATTTGTCAATACTTCAATCACCACACGTAATGCAATTTTTTTATATCTATCATTTATTTATTTAGAAATTTCTATAGCAAAGTCTATGTCGCCATTTATAGCTAACTCTTTCACTCTTTTAACTAGTCTTTCACCAGCCGGCATATAATCTAATGTTTGACCCTTTTTATTTAATTTTTCTCTCAATTTATCTATTCTTTTATTAGTTATAGCCAAATTGAGAATAGTATAGGGGAAGATAGGATCTCTTTTATAAATACATGCTGTTTTTGGCTTCTCTGAATTAAGAAGTTCTAGCATTTTCATCAAGTTGGCACAATTTTCTTTATTAAAGTTAAGCTTATTAACCCGATCTTTAAACTTAGTCCTTTCTGTATCTTTATATTCATCACTGTAACATTCTAATCTTAATTTTTCTAAATCTTTTGAGGAAATAGGCTTTAGTTTTTCTAACATTGCGTTTTTTATTTTTTCAGCAAAATCTTTAATAGAAATTGATGAATAAACATCAATTTCTTTAATGAAATTATTTATTTCTTCTATAATCGAAGGATTTATTTTCTCATTATTAAAAACTTTTGCAAACTCTTTTAACAACGCTAATTTTTCTTGCTTTGCTACTTCTTTTGTAATTGAATTCCAATGATGATTGACTAACATAAATTGCATATTTAAATCATTGGTTAAATACAAAATTATTTTTTGAAAAATTTCGACAGGTAAACTATTTATAGATAAATTATTTGATTTTTCTCTTAATGGATAGTTATTATCAACGCTTGATGTTATTCCTAATATAGGATCCATTTATATTTCCTTTTTTTATTTTAATTATTTTATAATATGTTTATTATTATTTAATATTTAATATAGATCAATTGTTATTATGCATAAAATAACATAAAATTTTTGACATAATTAAATCTTAATTTTTCAAAACAAATTTAACTAATTAATTACACTCTGTAAGCGCGTGAGATAGTAAATTCCCCTTTTAGTTGAATACCTGTAGTGGCATCGACATATTCATAAGGAGCAGGGCTGCCTAAAGAGATAATTTCTATAGGTCCTCCTTGACCCTCTTTTTCTATTGAATTATACAGAGATAAGCCCAAATAATCAGCTTTTTGCTTAGCTAAGGCTAGTAATAGAGCTTTATCTTGCTCTCTAATCAAGTTTGGATAAGTGCGTTCGATAAATAAAACAGGCTGACCTGTTTCTTTTTCTATCAATAAACGCAAGATAGCGCGCGCTTTGATTTGACCTGTACTTAATTCTTTAATAGCTACTAAGCGATTTTTACCATCTGCTACATAAGCTAATAAACATTTATTGTAATTAGCTAAGCCATCGATATGCTGACAGCTACCCTCTATTTCTATGTCGCAAAGCAAGAGATCAGTAAAATCATCTGTATCGACAACTTCTATAGGAGTTGAGGATTTATTAGAAAGTTGTGCTCAAATGGTGTGCAAAAGACCTTGTATGTCTGCATTAAATTGAAGAGTGTAATGAGGCTGTTCACTTTTCGGTAATAAAGGCACTATTTTCTCTAACTGCGTCTTAGCTTTTTGTAGATTCTTGCTTTCGCTGAGGTCTATCAGTAGCTTTTCCAAAGATAACTGATCTGTTTGCTCTTTATTTTTAATAGTCAACTTGCCCGCTAAAAGTTCTTTAATCTTTTTTTTAGCTACTAAAGAGCTCTCCGCTAAGTAAGCTGTCAGATGGGGATAAAACTCTGGTTTAGTGTGCTGATTGGCAAAAGATTGTCTTAAAACTTTAGCTATATCTAGACTCTCTGCTTGAGAAGCCTTCTTTTCTACCTTTTCTAAATCGAGTTTTTCGCTTTTGAGCCATTTTTCTTTGAGATCAGGCTGTTTTTTAAAAATCTGCTCGAGATGATCACTTTTATTACAACGATCAGTAGCAAAGGTCCCCACTATCTTTTTCTCTAAACACTCTGCTAATAAAGGTAACAATTCTTTTTGATCATCTTCCTCTAAACTTTTTAGATTGACGGCATAGCGAATGATAGCCATTGGATCGCGCATTTTCTCTAAAAATTTAAATAGTTGCTCCACTTTTACATTTTGCAAAGGTACAAGAGCTTCAAAAGCCTGTTTATAATTCTCTTCCAAAAATAGATAGATGCTTTTCTTGTCTGTTAACGGATCAAAATGTTTAAGCCTAGCCTGTTCATTTAAAGTAAACAGCCCTCTGATAGCGAGTAAGGCTTGCGTTAAAGAATTTTTATTAAAGTTAATAGGATCTGCATCTGTCTTTAAGGCTTGTAACAAAGTAAGCTTATGCTCTAAAGACAGGGCATTATTTTGATCTACCATTAATTTTAAGACATGCAGGAGTGTTTTAACAAAGGTAGCATCTTTTAAAAAATATGTTTTACTTTTAGACTTTAAACTAAACAGCCAAGTAGCTAAGTCTTGCAAACACTCATTTTGTATAGAGGGATTCAACTGCGTTAAAAATAAACTGACAAGAGATATAAAAGGCAATTGACTAGGGCCCTTAAATTTTATGTACCTTTGACAACGACTCTCCAATGGAAGCTGCTGAATTAAGAGATCAGAAATTACATCTCTTAAACCAGGTTCATGTAATTGGATGGCTACTTTCAATAGTTTAAGTGCTTTCTGGTCTTGATCGATCCAACTTGGCGCAATCTCGGTGATAGCTAACTTTGCAATCACAGGTGTTAACCAGAGCAGAAGATCTGCTGCTACTTTTTCAAACTCTAAAGGAGCTAGTTTGCCATTTAATTTTTGTAATTCCTCTTTTAAAGCCGTATGAAGCTGAGGAATAAGAGCTGGTTGATGAGCTATACCAAAATCCTTAAGCTCTTCTAAGACTGAATCAATCCTTTTATCTAAAGGTTCAGATTCCTCTTCTTCAATAAATGAAGAAAATATTTTTTTTAAAGGAAGGTATTGGATTGCATTAGGAGGAAAATATAGATCTCTACTAAATAGATGCTGACGCTTTTGATAAAAAATTTGTGTCACCAAAGCGGATACTTCTAATGAATTGAGATGATAATCATCAATATAGCATAAAAACTCATAATAATTGCGATCACTCTCTATCTTGGCAATTTCAATTAAGGCTGCTTGACCTTCAGAAGTTTGATGATTGATAGAAAATTTTTTAAGATAGGCAGAAAGATTATGACCACCTTCTAAAGCAAGAGTAGTAGCAATTTCAATTAAAGCCGCTTGACCCTTAGGAGTAGTATGATCGATAGGATACTTATTAATATCGGAGGCTAATCTCCATCCATTATTTTTAGCATCTACTTTAGCCAGTTCTATTAGTGTTTGTTGTCCTTCTAATGTAGTAGGATCGATTCCATAATTTTGTGTATAGTTTCTTAACAAAGAGTGTTTTTGCTAGACTCTTATCTTAGCTATTTCAATCAGCCCTGCTTTTCCCAAAGGGGTTTGAGAATTGATACCATAATTTTTAATATACTGAGACATTTCGAAGTTGTATGAATAAGGATCGAAAGGAGATTTGGCAGCAATTTTGGCTATTTCAATTAATGCCTTTTGGCCATCTTCTGTCGTAGCATTTATTTCATAGAATTGAATGTATTGAGATAAATCACAGCCATTCTGTTTAGCTGCTAGTTTAGCTAGCTCAATCAAACATGGCAGTGTTTGCATCTATCTTGTAATCTTGAATAAATAGAGAAATTTCACTTTCAGGTTGCTGAGCAGCTAACTTAGCGATTTCAATCAAGGCTAATTGACCTTTAGGTGTTTTATAATCAATCTGATAATTTTGGATGTATTGTGAAGCTTCGCAACTATTTTGTTGAGCTGTTAGCTTAGCTGAGGCAATTAAAGCTAATTGACCTTCAGGTGTTCTATGATCGATCTGATATTTTTTAATGTGTTGAGATAGATCAGCACTATTTTGTTTAGCTTCAAGAGTAGCAATTTCAATTAAAGTGGCTTGCCCGACTGGAGTATTGGGATCTATTTGATAAGTTTGAATAATAGTAGAAATTTTTTTCTCAAGGTTTTTGGCATCACTTTTAGCTCTCTCCCTATTGATTTTTTGTTGAAGAGAATTTCTAACGGGCAAAACCTCTTTAAAGAGATCCGTTAATTTTTGTGTAGAGTATTTTTTAATGAAAACGGTGGTTAGCTTTTGTTCATTCGTTTGGTAACTTTCTATTTGGCTAGCATACTCATCATAAATTAAGAGATGGGCATTAATTTTAGTTAATTCTTTTGTAACTTGACTTAATTGTGTTTCTTTAAAATAGAGACCTGTTTTCCTCAGAATTCTTTCAAACAGATTTAAAGATTTTTTATTGAGATGAATAGAAGAATCAATATAATAGTAATCTTTTCTCCAAAATTTAAACTGTAGGTTTAATAATTGATTTAATCCTATTTCTATTTATCTCCTAAATGATTAAGAAATATTTTAAACTACTATTAATTAAAGTTAATAATTTAGTTAAATTATTAACAGTTTAGATTTAATCTAATTTTAGTAGGATATGTTGACAAAATAAAGATGATCTTCTGTATCTACATGCAAGAGAGTCGTACCACGACCACTTTCCAGTACTCCCATTTCTGTTATAGCAGTAGCAGATACTTTCCATACATTGTTTGATAGTTGATCCCAAGTCCAAAGTTCTCCCGAATCAGTATTAATCAAACGTTTAGCGTGATCGGGAAACTGATGTGGACTATAGGTCACCTGCTGACTTTTAAGATCAATAAAAACAGGTAACAGAGCTAACCAGTCTCCTACAAAAAGAATCAATTGGCCATTTTGACAAAAATCACCAAAAGCTGCGTTCTTTACCTCAAGCTGAATACTGTTTTCAATAGGCGAAACAACTTCATGATCTATTTTTAAAGTCCGGATAGTCAATAGACATTTATCCTGATCACTCGGATCTTTTTCAATGCTATACAATTTATCCTGTTGAGCTTTAGCTCTACGACAACCTGAGATAGTTACAGAATGACCGGTAGGTCCAAATAAAATTAGTTCATCTTTATCAGGGTGTTGAAATCCACAATGAGTCGATAAAGGACGAAAAAAACCATGGGGATTATCCGATTCAAAAAGAGAGCTCCATTGGTGATCGACAATCTTTCCACCAATCAATTGATAACCCTGCTTAATCTTGTTTAATTGATAAGCAAAGCCTTCAGGAGTAATATGAAGAAAATCATAAGTATCATTTAGAATTCCAGGCAATTCCATAGAGGATTGCAAGTTTCCAGTTTTTGGATCAATTAAATACAACTCTTTTTCTTGCGAAAATTGAATAGATAGATTCTTGCCTACTCTCTTTAGACGATAATCATTTGAGCTCTTTTCTGAACAATCCTGCTTTTGAAAAGTTACTTTAGTCCGTGAAGAGGGAGCGTTTAAAAATGTTTTATTTAGAGGAACTTCCCACACTAGTTGTTCAGTTTTTAAGTCATAAGCTAAAAGGTAAGGCAGGATTTCATGACCATTAGAAGTTACTCTTGTTTCATAGATGCCAATCATCAGCCCCTGCTCAACAAAGACTTTTCTTAACTTATTGAAATGTAGCCGTTTAGTAAAGTCAGGATCTTTTTTATAATCAATGGAGTTATCATAGCAAAATTCTAGCCATGGACACTCAAAAATCACTCGAAAGTGGGTCTCATTGAGATGAGGAATTAATTCTACTAAAGAATTAAAATGAAGAATTGTCTCTCTAATAGAAGCAGCGGAAAGAGCGGCGCCTACATGGTGACCTATTTTGGCTGTCTTCTCATCTTGACTAGAAGCTAAAACTTTAGCCATTGTTAATTTACTGTCAAAGTTAAATGTTTCAAAAAGATTAATTAGGATAGGAATCTTATGCGGCCATCTTTCTATTGGTATACTAGATAATTGTTCAACTGAAAAATTTAAAAAGATAGGGTACGCTTGTTGATCTAATACTTTTTGATAGAGAAAAGCACTCAATCTATTTTTGCGATAGTGCATGATCTCTATAAAATTTATTGGATTTTTTAAGAAACCAGAATTATTTATAAAATGACTTAATAACTTAGCTACTGTTGTAGAATCAAAAGAGGCTTTTGCCGGTATTTCATAATCACATCCTCCTACTTGTTTAAGTAACCATAACAGATTATATCCAGCTGTATTATTTTTCTCTTTCCTATAAGCATCTTTAAATTCAGTGCAAGTCTTTGCAATTTCACTGATCTTTAACTGCTGAATAGCTTGTCTAAACTCCTCTTGATCTATTTCGTCAAAATCATGGAGTTTCATAAAGTGAAATAGAAGGGAACCCTCCTGATCCAAGTAATTTTCAAGCACTTTTTCTGTAGAGAAGCTTTTCAAAGTAAAGAATGGAAAACCCGTTTGGCAAGCTTTTCTAAAAACAGAGGAATTGTATTTTACAAATGATTGTATTTTATCAGTGAACTCTTGCATTGGATCTAATGAAAAGCGCTGATCAGCAGATTTAGGTGCTTGTAAAGCAGCATTTTTCTCAATTGTTTTAACGGCAATGTTAGTGAGCAAAATTACTGCAGCTATCCAATCCTCTTTTTTAATCTTTGTTGCTTTCTGATTTTGGCTCCCTTGTTGACCTAAAGCCTGGTGAACTACACGGAAATGATAGATCTCATTCACAAAAACATCCTATTCATTAAATTAAATAGCTGGAGCATTCCTAGAAAGTAAGTTAGCATTTCTTTTTATTACAAGTCATTGCAAATTCTCTTCAAAGCTAGTTATAGCTACATTGATATAGACAAAAGCCTTTTATTTTCTATAAACTTACTTCTCTAGAGAAGTTTCAATTCCAATCGATGGAAAGCAATCAGTAGCTAGACTTGAAGCGATAGCATAAGCTAGTAATGTAGCTTCCTGCTGATTACCACCTAAGTCTAAAGAACTAAAATTTAATAATGGTAAGCCTGTCAATAACTTAATTCTATCCGGATGTAATTCAGCTGGATACCATTTTCCTTCATTTTTAATAATTGTTATGATTGGGCGATCGAGTTCGATTAAGGCACTTTCATAAGGAATAGCATGAGTTGTTGAAAATAACTGAGCTGTAATTTGAGCTACTTTTAAATCTGTTTCTGCATGTTGTGAAATAAACCTCTTTGCCCTTCCATTTACATGTGTTGCTACATAATGATTTGCTAATCGGATAACACAAGTAAATTCTCTACTAGGTGAACCTAATCCTGTTGACGACGTCATAATTTTTCCTACTTTAAAATGTTTATAATAAGCGAGCTACAATAGCAAAAAAATAAACTAAAAGTAAAACAGTTTTTATTGCTTTAATTTTATAATGAAGACTTTTTTAGTCAAAATTAGTTATTTCAGATGTAGATATCATAAGAGTATACATCGATTTAAAATAATTATTTTACAATTA
The DNA here is from genome assembly GCA_965200675.1 of Parachlamydiaceae bacterium. Classification (GTDB taxonomy): domain Bacteria; phylum Chlamydiota; class Chlamydiia; order Chlamydiales; family Parachlamydiaceae; genus CBDAUP01. The sequence continues at coordinate 1,786,599 of CBDAUP010000002.1, forward strand.
AACTCTCATAAACTAATTCATACTAATTTATAAAAAAAATACTCATCTGCTGTCTCTTTGCTTTGTCTATTCTTATTTTAACTCTTTGATGTACTTTAAGCTTAATTCTAGAATAACTTCAATTGATTGATTGGCATTTAGTACTTTTAGGCGGTTAGGCTCAGCTTGCGCAATTTTTAAAAAGCCTTGGCGGATCTTTTGATGAAAAAGCTGTTGCTCTTGTTCTATTCTATCCATCGCGTGTCTTTGCTGAAGCAACCGCTCTTTTCCTGCTAAAGGATCTAAATCTAGCAAGAGTGTCAAATCAGGTTCAATTTCTGCACAAATGAGTTGACACCATTCTCTTACTTTATCTTCACCGAGTTCTCTTGCTATGCCTTGATAAACAATTGTAGAATCATTAAAGCGATCGCATAATACTAGTTTGCCACTTTTTAGAGCAGGCCTAATGACCTCTTCTAGATGTTGAGCTCTGGCACTCAAAAAGAGCAAAAGTTCAGCTTGAGCTGAAATTTTACACTTTTTATGCAACACTATTTCACGCAAGGCTTCCCCAAGAGCTGTACTACCTGGCTCTCTTGTCATAATCACAGGATACTGTTGCTTCGTCAGTTCCTTTTCCAGTCCTTGAATGAGAGTTGTTTTACCGACTCCCTCTCCTCCTTCAACCGTAATCAGCCAGCTTTTATGGGATTTCATGTCTACTCATTTAATTCAAATTAGTCCTTTACTTCTACCTACTCAAGGCATTATACGAGATCTTCTCGCTCTTCTAAAGAACTAACCTCTTCTTCATTTTCTTCCTCTTGCTCTTCCTCCTCTTCTTCCAAATTAGCTAAAAAAAGAGGATCTTGTGCTGGATTAATCCTATTTTCTTCTGTTGATGAAGGGCTATTAAAAGCAGTAGTTTCTAAACTCTCCTCTATGCCATCTCCCTCTAGTTTTTGAATAGCCACGAGATAATCATTTTCTCTTAGATTGACTAATTTTACACCTTGTGTGTTGCGGCCCTTGACGCGCAGATCGCGCATGGTAATGCGCACAGTTTGTCCTTGAGCCGACATCATGACCATTCCATCCTCTTCTTTAACACATAAAGCCCCAATCACATTGCCATTGCGTTCGTTGGTGACAATAGAACGCACGCCCTTTGTACCGCGATTCGTTTGTCGGAAATCTTCTACATGAGAGCGTTTGCCAAACCCATTTTCACACACGACTAAAATAGCTTCATCTCCATTGACAACTTCGCACCCAACTACATAATCTTTTTCATCGCGCAAAGAAACACCGCGCACACCGCGTGTTTTTCTACCCATCGGACGGACTTTACCCTGATCAAAACGCACAGCCATACCCATATAAGTAAACAGCATGACCTGTTGACTCGCTTGGACCAGCCGAGAAGCAATCACAAAATCGCCTTCATCCAAATGAATGGCCCAAATGCCTCTACGTCTAGGATGACTAAATTCTGTCAAAGCCGTTTTTTTGACGACTCCTTTTTGGGTCACCATCAGGATACAAGCTTCATCTGTAAAGTTACTAATTTTCAACACAGTCGCAATTTTTTCTTCAGGCAATAGATCTTCTAATAAATTGATGAGCGGCTTCCCTTTTGCTTTGCGGCTAGCTTCTGGTATTTGCCATACTTTAAGCCAGTAACAACGGCCTAGACTGGTAAAGATCAGGAGATAATCATGCATCGAAGCGACATAGAGCCCTTTGATGATATCTTCCTCTTTTTTTAAACCAATCCCTGTGACGCCAGCTCCTCCTCTCTTCTGTTCTCGGAAAGTATCAATCGGCATGCGCTTGATGTAATCATCTTCAGAGATGGTAATGATCACTGATTCATTGGCAATCAGATCTTCCATATTCATCTCATGTTCAGCTGCAATAATTTGTGTTTTTCTTTCCGATTTGTGATTTTTCTGAATTTCCGTTAGCTCTTCTTTGATAATCTCTTTAACCATCTTTTCACTAGCTAGAACAGCCTTATAGTAGTCAATTCTCTTAATGAGTTCCTGGTACTCCTCATTGATCTTATCATGTTCTAAACCTGTCAACTGATAAAGCCTTAAATCCAGTACGGCATGAGCTTGTCTATCGCTAAACTCAAACCGTTCGATCAATTGTCTACGCGCTTCTTCGCGATTAGTACTAGCGCGAATCAGCTTGACGACTTCATCCAAATAATCAATTGCCTTTAAATAGCCTTCTAGAATGTGGGCCCGTGCTTCAGCTTTTATTAATTCAAAACGAATGCGCCGTCTAACGACATGAATGCGATGCTCGATCCAAGCCGCAATGAATTGCTTTAAATTCATCGTACGCGGCAAACCTTTATCTAAAGCTAGCATATTGCAGCCAAAGGTATTTTGTAAGTCCGTGTATTTATATAATTGGTTGATAGTCACTTCGGGAATTTCATTGCGTTTTAGTTCGATCACAATGCGCATGCCATCTTTATCGGAATCATCTCTTAAATCGGAAATACCTGTAATGATCTTATTGGTAATTAAATCGGCAATTTGTTCAATTAAGCGCGATTTATTGACATTGTAGGGAATTTCATCAATTGCTAGGCGTTGCCTCTCAGCATTATTAGGCATCTCTTCTATGCGGATTAACCCTCTAACCACTAGCTTTCCACGCCCTGTATGATAAGCTTCTTTGATTCCTCGGTAACCACAGATAATGCCTCCTGTCGGAAAATCAGGACCCGGAATGAACTGCATGATTTCATCAACAGAAGCTTGTGGATGATCTAATACAAATAATGTGCCTTGCATCAACTCTGTGAAATTATGAGGAGGAATATTAGTAGCCATGCCTACCGCAATACCGGAAGAGCCATTACAAAGAAGATTGGGAAATTTTGCTGGAAAAACAGTCGGTTCCTTTTTAGTCTCATCGTAATTAGCTGTCATATCGACAGTATCTTTTTCTAAATCCTCCATCAACTGAACAGAAGCATGAGTCAAACGCGCTTCTGTATAACGCATAGCGCCTGGAGAATCTCCATCGATAGAGCCAAAGTTACCTTGACCATCGATCAATTTATACCGCATAGCCCAATCTTGAGCCATGCGCACAAGAGTAGGATAGATGACTTGTTCACCATGAGGATGATAATCCCCTGATGTATCTCCGGAGATCTTAGCACATTTGCGGTGCTTACCGGTAGGTGTTAAATTAAGCAAACGCATCGCATAGAGAATACGGCGTTGAGAAGGTTTAAGGCCATCGCGTACGTCAGGTAAAGCACGTGAAATAATAACTGACATCGAATAACGCAGATAACTCTCTTTCATTTCATCTTCAACAGTACGTGGAAGAATCATCTCATTTTGCGTATATGACATACAGACTCCTTAAACAATTTAAATGATGGTCTATCTAATCTTAATTTTTGTGTAATTTTAGTTTTTGTGATCTCAATCGTTTAATCAAACATCGAGGTCTTTCACAGATAAAGCATGGTGTTCAATAAAAGCACGCCGCGGAGGGACTGCATCGCTCATTAACCGAGTAAACATGTCATCCGCTTTAATCGCATCTGGTACTGTTATCTTAAGCAGAGTGCGCTTAGCAGGATCCATCGTCGTCTCCCATAACTGATCGGGATTCATTTCCGCTAGACCTTTATAGCGTTGAATCTCAATCCCTTTGCGGCCATTGAGACGCAAAAAGAGTAAAAATTCATGTAAAGTATAAAAAGGTTGCGCTTTTTCTGCCTCTTCTATTACTTCTAAAATCAATCCTTCAGCTAAGTAATAATGAGCTAGCTTCATTTTAAATTTATTTAATTGATCTAAAAGAGTGTCCAGGTATTCCTCTTCATAAAGCTCAGTAAAGTGCAAACGTGCAGGATAGAAAACTTCCATTTCAGGGGTTCTTTCTGCTTCTGGAATAGAAGCTAATGTTTCAGCATGGCGAAGACGTTGATTTTCTTCGTTTTCTTTGCGCAATGCTTCTAATTCTTGCTGAGAGTAGGCAAATCTCATGCCTTCTAACAAGTTAAGTTGAAAACTAGGTAATCTATCTTCTTCATTTCTCGCTTCTAAAAATTCTCTAAAAGAGATGCCTTTGCGTTCAATGCGCCCTACAAATAGTTCGAGTTCCAACAGTGTCTGTAAAAAGAGTTGGAGTTCTTGTTGTGCTAAAATGTGCGCTTGATGAGCTAATTTTACTTTTATATCGCTCATGCCAAGTTCTAGCAGATAGTCATCCATCTCTTTTTCAGATTGAATATACCGACTCGTTTTTTTGCGCGTCACGCGATAAAGAGGCGGCTGAGCAATGTAGATAAAATTATTTTCTACAAGCGCTGGCATATGGCGGTAAAAAAATGTCAACAGTAACGTGCGAATATGGGAACCATCGACGTCAGCATCTGTCATAATAATAATTTTATGATAACGCAATTTTTCTAAATGAAAACCATCTTTGCCAATGCCACAACCTAACGCTGAGATCATCGTCCCAACTTCTGTGTTTTGCAAGATCTTCTCTAAACGCGCTTTTTCCACATTTAAAATTTTACCGCGAATGGGCAAGATAGCCTGAAAACGCCGATCTCTACCTAATTTAGCAGAACCACCTGCTGAATCACCCTCAACGATGTAGATTTCGCAAAAAGCGGGATTATTCTCCTGGCAATCTGTTAGTTTGCCCGGCAAGCGCGCACTATCTAATACAGATTTGCGCAACGTGAGCTCCCGTGCTTTGCGCGCAGCTTCTCTTGCTTGGGCAGCTAGCGTGGATTTATCGGCAATCATTTTGGCAATCTGAGGATGTTCATCTAAAAAGATAGTCAATTGATCATTGACGACTTGTTGAGAGACAGAACCCACATCGTCATTGCCTAAACTCTCTTTAGTTTGACCGCCAAATTGTGGATTAGCTACTTTAACAGAGATGACGGCTGTTAGGCCCTCGCGCATGTCATCGCCTTTAATTACAATCTTATCGCTTTTCAATAGATTGTGCTTTTTGATGTATTGATTGAGGACGCGCGTTAGAGCAGATGAAAATCCCGTTAAATGCGATCCTCCATGCTTAGTGGCAATATTATTGACATAAGTATAGATATTCTCATCATACGTATCATTCCATTGCAAGGCAGCTTCAAATTCAATAGGGGCATCATCACCTGGACGAATTCCTTGAATGTAAATGGGAGTTGGAAATAGAGGAATTTTATTTTCATTGAGAGAGGAGACAAAAGAGACAATGCCCCCTTGATAACAAAAATTCATATCCTCTTTATCTTCATTGCGCTCATCGTGCAAGTAGATATTAATCCCCTTATTGAGAAAAGCTAGCTCGCGCAATCGTTTAGTCATAATATCGTAGTCAAATTCCGTGACAGTCATGATGCTATCATCAGCAGTAAACGTAATCTTAGTGCCTCTTTTGTTTGTTTCTCCTACAACGGCTAAAAGTTGAGAAACGCCTCCTTTAGAGAACTGCATTTCATAGATTTGACCTTGATTGTATACAGTCACAATCATTTTTTTTGAAAGAGCACAGACACAAGAAACACCTACTCCATGAAGCCCACCAGATACCTTATAGGAATCTTTATCAAATTTACCCCCTGCATGCAGAATAGTCATCACGACTTCAAGAGCTGAGACTTCTCTACCCTGTTTAAAAGATTCCTTATCATGTCTAGCAACCGGAATGCCGCGTCCATTATCTTCAATAGATATAGAATGATCTTTATGTAAAGTCACATAGATAGCTGAACAATGACCTGCCATGGCTTCATCGATACAATTGTCTAATACTTCGTAAGCTAACTGATGTAATCCATTAAAACCTGTATCTCCAATGTACATGCCTGGCCGCTCACGGACCGCTTGCAAACCTTCCAAAACGGTAATAGAGCTGGCATTATATTCTTTTTGCTGTGTGTTTTCAGTCATGCTCAACCTTAGGGTTTATCCAATTCGGAAAAAAATGTTTTTAATTTCAACTTTAGGAAATCTATTTCTCAATTTTAATAAAATTCTTGGTTTATCGCCTTGGCTTAAGAGACTATACAAAGTGGAATTATTTACTTTTACAATCAATATTCCCTCTACAAAGGAGGTAGCTTGGGTCATAGGAGCTAATTGAGGACCAATTATATCAGGCCAAGCTAACAGAACAAGATCAGGACGCTCTTGATGAATCTCTTGGATCTTTCCAAGAAGTAAGGAGAGCAGATCCTTCACTCGATGAATAGTTAATTCTGTACTATCGTAGTTTTTTGGGGTTCGCCATTTACTTTTAGACACACTTTACTCGTTGCTTGAAAGAAGAGAGTATAGCATATTTTCTACCTGCTAGACAAGAGAATTTGGAGAATTAATGAGATAAAAAATATAGCTAAAAAGAGCACTTATTATCTGCTCTTTTTAGCTACTGAAGGATCATGATAGAGATCATTGAAAGTTTTATGGAGAAATCACAATAAAAGGCTGCTTAGCCCCATCACTTATCGCTTCTCCTACAAAACTGCCCTGATCGTTGAGACTAGAAAGTTTTTCGATCTTTTCCCATAAAGAGTCTGACTTACCTATGTTTAATTTTTCATTTAAATTAATTAGATCTCCTCGATCCCAAAAATAGGGTTGACAATCCTCGATAGATATGAATTTAAATCCAATCATCTGATTGCAATTATTGAGCGCAAAAGGTAAAAAGTTATCTAGATCAGTCAAACCTTTTTCTTTATCCCACAAGAGGCCTTTTGCCGTTTGTTCTTTCAAATTGACTTGAATAAAAGAAACCTGTCCTAGGTCATTTAACTTTCTTTCTTTAAGATTAATGTCTTTTATAATTTCAATGGTCTCTTGTTTTTCAAAATCGTACAGGATCAGCATGGGAACTGTTTGACCCGCTTTTTCCATCCATTTTCTAGCTAAAATGAGTCCCTCATTGTTAATCGCATAAGCTAGACTAAAAGCAGTCTCAGGAATGGGATAGAAAATGCCCTCTTGCCAAATGGCAAATTGAGTTCCTTTACTGAGATCTAGAGAATTAGTCACTAATAATTGCTGCTTGTCATTAAACCCAATCATTCCTAGTTTTTTATTATCATCATAAGAATAAAATCCGTATCTCGTTTCTTTACATGAATTATCCCAGCCTTCTGGAATACCCAGTTCCTGTAGATTTTCATCAAAATGACAGAGGCAAAAACTTTTATAATACTTATTGTTTGTAGTGAACCAATAATCTGTTTTTAACCAACAAATGGCTGCTATACTATTGTGATTATTGATCAGTACAGAGTAGGGATAAATTTGATTGGTATGGCGCTTGGCATGGACGTTAATATAGTGATTAGGGATAGCTCCTCTTTCTTTATCCCAAATAAAATCCAGCTCTTTAAGCCCTTTTTTTATTTTACCTATTACGACATTGTTATTATTAATCTGCTGAGCATAACCCGAATCCTGCTGAGCAAATTCTCCCAAAGGATAAACTTGAAGCTCTATACTTTGTAGAGCAAAAAAACTAAATAGAACAGTTGATCCTAATAATTTATAAAATAATCTCATTAATACACCTAAAAAAAATTAAACTAATAAAAAAATAATAGCTATATCATGATTTGTTATCAATAACAAAATTTAAAATTAATTTAATTAAATAAAAAATTTGGCACATTAATTTCTTACTAATTAAATATAATTTGTCTTTAAATTATACTATTATTAATACTATAATTAATTTTTAGTAGGAGAATTTATGAATAAGTATGGAGACAATCCAAGATTTTTAGAACATTTTAATTTAGAGCAACAGGAAAATTCCTCTCTTTTACCTAAAAAATCAACGTCTGATTCTGATGAAAAAATAAAAAAAATAGTTACTAAAGAACCTGAAAGTAGTTTATTAAAAAATAAAAATCTTAGTAAAAGTAAATCTAAGTCTCTAACCAACCTTAGAGTAGACTTAAAAAAAGAGGTTCACCAAAGAGAGTTAAAAAAATTTATCTCTGCTGGTCATTTAAGTGTTAAAGAAAAAGAACCTAATTCTTCTAGAAAATCTAGTTTAAATTTACAACATCAGAAGCTAGGAAACTCTTCTAACCCCGTTGCTTTATTAAAAGAGGAGAAATATATTCCAAAAAAACTTCTTAAATCACAAATCGAGGAGAAAAAAATAGAAATAGAATTAGCTGATTTTAAATCTCCTCTATTTTTTAATAAAGAGGAACTTATTAGCAATTTTCTTCTATTACCCTCCGATACTAATTTTGATTTAAAAAAATTTAAAGAGACTCACTATCAGTTGCATTATATCTCTTCTGATGCTTTGCTAAATTATTTTACTATTAATAAACTAGGGGATTTATCTCTTTTTACTAAAAACTTAGTGTCCTATTTTAAAGCAAGCGACCTAAAGTCTCATGCAGCAATTAATCAGATGGTAGATGGTATTATTACAGATGATTTAAATTTACCTTCTAATCAAAGACAGATTCCCTCCGCACCTATGATTGTTTATAAAGGAGGACGAGAAAATCTAAGAGAGCTATTAGCTACTAGAAAAGCCCTATTAGAAGGGTATGGAGATGTGATTCACATTAAAGAAAAAATTAAAGAGATGGATGAACTTGAACTTTCCTGGGGAGCACAAAGTATCACATATCCTATAAAGTCTGAATTTTTAGAAGGATTTGAACATATTTCAAATGTTGATTGGACAGCATGGGGTCAAGCAAGACAAGCCAAAGATTTAGCTATTTTTAATTTAGCACAAGCTATAGAAAATCAAGCGCCCAGCCAAGAAATAGAGGAAATGAAACAAAAATGCAAAGAGGTAAAAAAACAGGCAAAATTAGCTGAAAAAAAGATCCTAAACTATGCAGTGGATCCTACTAGTGTTTGCAAACTTGCATTTTATGAAACAAAAATTAATGCTAGCGATTTTCATACAGGCCAATTTATGATTGGTCCCAATCAGCAGGGAAAACATAAAAAACAGATGATAAGTGTCGATGAAGGTAGATGGGGCAATCCAGGTATTGGTTATAGTTACTCCCTTACTATAAAACCCTCTGTAGCTGTAACTTTTAAAAACAGTTTATTAACACATCCCGATTGTCTTAAACCCGTTCCTGCAGAACTTAGAGAATTTTTAAAAGAGCGTTTAAAAACAATCGATGAAACTTTTAATGAAATGGTAGAGAAAAAATTAGTATGGTCAGAACAGGAATTTAATCAGTTAGAAACTAGTTATACGACCATCACGGAAACTTTAAGTTTATTAAAAAGAAATAAATTGACTCTTCCTCAAGTCATTGAAAATTTGAAAAAATTTGACATAGCATTTGAAGAAAAGGAAGAGAGTGAACAGTTAAAAACTAAACTAGAAAATTATTTAAATGATCAAAAAAATATATTAAAAGAGCGAGCTTTTTCTAAGCAATCTATAAAATCTCTGTACTTAGAAAAACAACGGGAACAGATAATGGCTAATTATATCTTAAGTAAAAGTAGCGCAAGTATCTATCAAGCTTTTGAAATAGGTTATCCCGAACTAGCTACTTTTATGACTATACTTCGTCGGATCTATGCTGATCCTGGAAAGGAGTTAAGTCTTGTTAATAATACAATGCCACGTAGTTTAAGTAGTATTATTGAATTGGCCAAAGGTAATAAAACTAAATCACCCTCAGCCTCTACAGCAGAACTAGAAAAAATGGGAAAGGACTTAGAAAAGATTAAGAAAGAAAGTACATTTAGCAAAGCTGCTTTAGCACTGACGAGTGATGCAGGCTAATAGTTTAAACTCAATTATAAATAGAGATAAGCTAGGTCATCATTTGGGCTTAGCTATCTCCTATTTTAATTAGCTAAGTAAAAGATTAATTTCTTTATCTCCTTCAATCTTATCCTTTACCATTAGGATAATACCTTCTATTTCATCTTGTTGTAAACCAGCATTAGTCAGAGAAAATTTAATAAGTCCATTAGTCTGCTGCAAAACCTCTGATAAAACGTTCAGTTGATTAGAAGTCAAGCTTTTTTCACAGTTTAAATTAGGATCATAATTAATTTTTATTTCATTTTTTAACTTAATTGAATCTATTAGTAAAGCTTTTAGAGCTCTATCATGCTCCTCTTCAGGTAAAGTAGCTACAGAACAGTCATTATCGATTGTATAGTATTCATTTTTATAAAATTGTGGGATTCTAAATATCTTTTCTATGTTAAAATAATCTTGATTTATATACTCATAGTAACAATATTCTAATTGTTTAACTAAATTCTCATGTATTTTTTTGGTAGGCTGTTTAAAATCTTCATCATTGATCTTATAATTGTGAAAATTTATCCATTTTTTTAACCGATCAATTTTTTGATCTAAACGTGTCAGATCTTTGTAAAATTTTTTGTCCACTATCTCATCTGTTATTTTTTCATAGGGAAATTTTGTTAAAGTGAGGTTTTTCCACAAGCTATTATCTTGTGCTAAACGAGCAAAATAGATACAAGTTAAACTTATTACTTTAAGATTAATGGGCTTTAGATAAGAAAAAATTTTTATTATTAATTCTTCAGGTAGGGCAGTAATTACATTAATGTTAAATTCTGTATTCATAAATAATACTTTGTAAATTAGTATTATTAATATTATATTAAGTATTTATTAGGATCAATCTTTTTTTAAATTTCTTCTACACTTTTTTATAAGGAGCTCTGCTAAAGCATACGGCGCAGTGCCAGCCGGAGCATACTCTAAAATAGAGTGCTTTTTACCCTTACTTTTACGTTTAAGTTTCTTATCATTTAAAGTTTTTTTAACTGTTTTTTCATTAATATCTATTTTTTGTTGTTTTAAATTAGAAGTAATAGCCTCTGTTTGTAAAATACGAGTCACAAATTCTGAGCAAACCATAGCTTTTGGTTGACCTTTTTTCGTTTTGATTGTTTCTCCTTTATTTAAATCTTTCACTGCTCTAAGAATTGAATTCATTTTGTGCTTTTCTTTTTTTCTTCTATCAATAAAAGAAATAAAAATACTTTGAAAAAAATTAAATTTAGGCACTTCTTTATGAGATTTTTTTCCATCTAATAGTAATAATTCATCTACAACGCCTGCTTCAGCTAAATCTCCAATCTCTTGGTTTCTATCTGAGGGAGGAACAAAAATCATGAGATGGCTATAGTGATCTTCATTTAATCTCCATACTTTTTTGCGTAGACCACTCTCGCCAGCTTCTGAGATCCATAGACTATTGTTATCACTTAATTGATAATGACTTAATCGGTCTATTTCTTTAATTAGTCTACTTTTTGTTTTCCAAACAGAAAGCCATTTTATAGAGGGGCAACCATATTTTAATTGAGCAAGCTGTTTCTGTTTTTGTTCAATCATATAATCCACTTTTTCTTTCTCCTGTGGATTAAAATGATTTCCCAAAACAAAAGAGTGCACAATATTAACTTTGCAAAACTCCTCTTTCAGCTCTATTTGTTGACCATTGATATATTGAAATTTTACTTTTTTCTCTTGATAACTATCCTCTGGACGGTGCTCTTTAATGCCTATTGACATTGAAATGCGCTGTAAGAGATTAATTAGATTATAATGCCAATGCTTTCTATAAAATCCTCTCTCATTTACTCCAAAAGCAATAGCTCCTTTTAATTCATTTGCTTCCATTGCATGTTGTAAAGTTCCCCAATTGCTTTTCATCTGTTCTTCAGTTAGTACATATAATTGCCAATTATCTTTAATAATTATATCATTCATAAAAATTCCAAGTTAATAGTTTATAGTTTAATTTTAATTAAGCTAATTTAAATTTTTATAAAATTTTTATTAAGATTGTATTAGAAGGATTAAACTAAATTTTTTATGCTAAAAACTATTAATCTTAATTTTAATTTTTTTCATTGAATTAAATTGAGGTAAAAACTACAGTATAGCTAGTTTTAGAAAGTTGAAAAATTTTTTAAGACATTTGAATAAGTAAAATTCTTTAAATCTTAATTGGAGAGAATCGTATGACTACTGCAAAAAAGCAAGATCATTCATCTGACAAATCGACTCATCATGAGGACGAACAAGATGCAAAGAGCTCATCTCATTCAAAGAATAATGGATCAAGCCAGTCGAAAAACAATCAAGATAATGAACAATCAGCTAGCCATTCTAATGATCAATCTCATTACAATTCTAGTTCTAACAGTCATTCTCATGATTCAGATTTTTCAGTTCAAAGCATTGTCCAACATCCAATCTTTAAAATGATTAAGATGATGGTCATGAATATTGAACAAGCGGCAATTTTGGGTCATTCTAACTTTGATTATCAAGGGCAGAATCAACAAAACTCAAATCGCAACCAAAATTTCTCTCATAATCGCAATCAAAATAGCGATCAGGATGAGGAAGATACAGGTAACCGCTTTAGCTCCAAGAGCTCGACGGCTAACTCTGCAAAAAAATAACTAAATTTTTTTATTAACTTTAAGTTGATAAGAAGAAAAGGGAAAAGAGTCTAGGATACTATCCTGACTTTTCTCCCTTTAAAATTTCTATTTTTCTCTTCTATTTCAAATTCTATTTACTTATTTTAATTTTATATCTAATGTTCCTACTCTATGAGATTAATCTAGTTAAATTATTGACATGTCAATTTTACCGCTATTAGAAATTTCTCAACTTAGTAAAAACTACTCTTCCAAAATCATTTTAAATCAGATTGATTTAAAGATTTTTGCTGGTGAAACAGTAGGGTTAGTCGGTGAAAGTGGAAGCGGGAAATCTACTCTGGGAAAAATACTTGTCAATCTCCTTTCTCCTTCAGCTGGAACCGTTTTATTTAAAGGACAAGAGATTTCGAAACTGGGCAGACAATTATGCAAAGAGGTGCAGATTATTTTTCAAGATCCCTATTCTTCATTAAACCCTCGTTTAACGGTCGAGCAGTTAATTGGCGAGCCTTTTGATATTCATCACTTAGCTACTGGTAAGTTAAAACGGGAAAAGATCGCTTTTCTGCTCGAATCAGTCGGCCTTAGTGCCGCTTACTTTACGCGTTATCCCCATACATTGAGCGGAGGCCAAAGACAACGCATTACTATTGCCCGTGCCTTAGCGCTGCAGCCTCAGTTTATCGTCTGTGATGAACCTGTTTCAGCTTTAGATACAGTCAACCAATCTCTTATTTTGGAATTACTCATCGATTTGAAAAAGCACTTTAATGTCGCTTATCTCTTTATTTCCCATGATTTAACAGTGGTTAAAAAAATAGCCGATCGAGTCGCTATCTTATATCAAGGTGAAATTATAGAGTTACAGCCAACTATAGATCTTTATACTAATCCTCAGCAAGCTTATACAAAGCTTCTGCTCGCTTCTACCTTTTTCTAAATTATTTATTAGAGAAGCCTATACTCGACAATCCTTCCATCAAGCCTTACATAGAGCTAAGATAGACAAATTCTTTTTTAATTCTGTCTACTTAAGTTATCAATTTCAAGAGTTTTAGTAATCGAGTCTGTTAATAGAGCAGGACCAAAAAATTGGATAGGACCTGGATAAAGATAGGCATCTTTTTTCATCCACTGCTGGCGCTTTTGTTGAAATAATTGAAAAATAGCACCTTTTAAATTCACTAAGGCTTTTTGAATCACGGGCTTTTGCTTGCCTTTTCTATATTCTAAATGCATCAGGCTAATCAAAGGAATGCCAGCTAATTGCCATTGATTAACCGGTTCACTTAAATTTTTGACACAAGCTAAATAACCTGTTAACTGATGATTGATCAATAAAGCAGCAACTTGTCCCAAAGCATAACAGTAATGAGCATCAAAATTAGAAGGATAGCAGGCCCGTCCTTCATATCCATAAAAAAGGGCTTGGGCACTAAATTTACCTGTGTAATTCCCCTCTTGTGCTTTTATCTCTAATTGTTCTTTGACCTTTTCCATTAACAGCTTTTCTGTATCAATTTTAGATACTTCGACATTTCCATGCGGATCGCGATCGAGCAAAAGTTGTAACTGAATAGCTAATGGAAAACATGTTAAACAGTGTGCTGAATCAGCCGTTAAATGAGCCAAAATAGAGGCTATTTTTTGCTGATCATCCTTTATTTTCAGCAGCTGTGCTAATTTTTTAGCCGGATCTGCAAATAAAGCATTGAGCTCAGCGATTAATTTTTTACAGGCGGGAATGAATTCGATTAATCCTTCCGGTATGAGAATGACGCCATAATTTTTATGCTGTAAAGCACGCTCTAAGATCAGTTTACAAATTGTGTCGATTACGTCTGGCAACGTTTGATTAGTTGCTTCAATCTCTTCTCCAATCAAAGTTAAATTAGGCTGTGTTTGCATCGCACACTCTAAAGCAATATGAGAAGCGGAACGCCCCATTAATTTAATAAAAAAATAGTACTTACCTGCCGATAAAGCATCTCTTAGCACATTGCCAATAGCTGCACTATAAGTCTTACAAGCCGTATCAAAACCAAAAGAGGTTTCGATAAACTCATTTTTTAAATCGCCATCAATCGTTTTAGGAACGCCAATGACACAAGTCTTGATCTGTTGCTGAGTGAAAAATTCAGCTAGCAGAGCAGCATTGGTATTAGAATCATCTCCGCCGATGATCACTAAGCCATCTAATTGTAAAGTCTCTACTGTTTTTTTGACTGCTTCTAATTGCTCTAGCGTCTCGATCTTGGTTCGACCCGATCCCAATAGATCAAAGCCGCCCATATTTTTAAAATTGTGTAAGTACTCTTTTGTTAAAATAATAGAATGATTGTCCAGTAATCCACTAGGTCCTGCTAAAAATCCCACTAGACTACTTTGCGCATTGAATTTTTTTAAAGCTTCATATAGACCTACAATTACATTATGTCCGCCAGCTGCTTGTCCACCTGAAAAAACAACGCCATATTTTAAAGGCGCATAGGACTTAATATCCTGTCCTTTAATAAAGGAAAAAGCAGTTAATGAACTAAGGTGCGGAAATAAAGCAGCTATAGCTGGGCTAATCTGTACTGCAGAAGATAACGCTATTTTTTCAAGCGAAGTTAATTCCTCTAGTAAAATAGGTATAAGCGGTTGATAATTTAAGCGAGCCTGCTGTAATAAATTTTGAGACTCCATTGTATTTCTCCTAAAGCCTTTGAGTAAACCATGAGACAGTCTCTTCTAAAACGTACAACCGTTCGGCTAACGGAGAAAAATCATGGTCACTTAAAGGTAATTGAATAAATTTTGTCTCAGCTTTAGCCTCTAAACGCGCCTTTACATACTTTTCTGTGTGGGCAAGTTGAACTGTTTGATCTTTAGAACCGTGAATTAGACATAGGGATCGGGTTGCAATAGAGGGTAAAATAGTTTCCATCTGTAGATCAAAAAGCTGCTGATAGAATGCATAACCCGGTAGTTGTCCATCAATTGTCATTAAGGCTTGTTTCTCTTCAGGTTGTAAATGCGCTGTATGCAAATGCTCCCATAAGGGTTGCCATTGATATCCACTATAAAGAGGCGCCCATAAACAAAGAGTTTTTATCGTGGAAAATTGACTAGCTGTTAGTACAGCTACAGCTCCCCCCAGTGACCTACCCAAAATGCCAATGCGCGTTTTATCGATATGCGCATCATTTGAAAGAAAAGAGGAAGCTAAGCAAGCATCGCTAACTTCGCTTTCTAACGTCATTTCAGCAAAATCACCTTCACTATCTCCTGATCCTCTAAAGTCAATTCTTAAAACAGCGATACCCTGCTCAGCTAAAAGTTTGGCAATATGCACATATAATCGATAACTTCCTACTTTATTGCCGGCTAATCCATGACAGATTAGCACAGCCGGATACTGATCAATAAAAAGGGGACGATGGAGGACGCCAAATATCTTTTGACCTTGATTCTCTAAGACAATGGCTTCTCGACACTCTTTAAAAGGCATGAATTATCAACACTCTGGGATACTAACGGATAGTTTATTTTTAACATTTTGGGCTAAACCGCCTAGTGAAGTCTCTTTATAATTAAAATGCATTGCATGGCCTGTTTCGCGCATAGTAGCGATGACCTCATCTAAAGAGACGATATGCGTACCATCTCCCTCTAGAGCAAGTAGTGAAGCATTGATCGCTTTAATAGCTCCCATTGTATTGCGTTCAATACAGGGAATCTGCACTAAACCATTAACGGGATCACATGTCAAACCTAAATTATGCTCCATGCCTATTTCTGCTGCATTTTCAATTTGTTGATTTGTCCCTCCTAGGGCAGCTGTCAGGCCGGCAGCAGCCATTGAGCAGGCTACACCTACCTCTCCCATGCAGCCCATTTCAGCAGCTGAGATAGAGGCTCCTTGTTTATAGAGAATGCCGATAGCTCCAGCTGTTAACATGAAAGTAATCAAGCCCTCTACCTGAGAATTTTCCACTAACTTTTCATAATAATGCATGACAGCCGGTATAATGCCTGCTGCTCCATTAGTAGGAGCAGTCACGACACGACCGCCTGAAGCATTCTCTTCATTGACAGCCAGTGCCCATAGGCTAACCCATTGCATAGCTTCTATAGGATTTCTTTTACCTAGCTTTTCTAATTGGGTCAACGATTTTAAAAGGCCTGCCGCTCGTCTTTTAACATTTAATCCACCAGGCAGAACTCCCTCTGTTTGACAACCGCGTTTAACACACTCTCTCATCACTTGCCAAATTTTCAACAAATTTTCTTTGACCTGCTCTTGCGGACGCCAAGATTTTTCATTTTCCATCATCAATTCAGCTATTGTAAAATTGTTAGCATGGCAATGTCGAAGCAGCTCATCAGCAGTGGAAAAGAGATAAGGTACTAAATGATCATTTTCAATCAACTGTTTATCTTTTTTAACAGCTTCTTGATTGACGATAAATCCGCCCCCAACAGAGTAAAAGTTTTGATTAAATAGTTCTTTGCCTTCCTCATCATAAGTCACGAAACGCATGCCATTGGGATGATAAGGCAACTGTTTATCATAATGGAAAATTAACTGTTTAGCCTCGTCAAACTCAATTTCTTTCTTGCCTAGTAACTTAATTTTTTTACTTTCTCTAATTTTTTCTATTCTTTTTGAAATCTCATCGGGATTGATGTCCGCCGGTAACTCGCCTTCTAGTCCCAATAAAATGGCTAGATCAGTCGCATGACCCTTACCAGTCAGCGCTAATGAGCCATATAGATCGACTTTAATAAAATGGGTGACTTGCAAATATCCCTGCTGTTCTAAATTGAGCAGGTACTGACGTGCGGCGCGCATAGGCCCTACTGTATGAGAACTCGAAGGTCCTATACCTATAGAAAAAAGATCAAAAACACTAATTGCCATTATGCAGCCTTCTATTATAATTAGGAGATAATCTTATACAAAAGGATTTTATTGCAAAATATTTATTATCATTCAGAGGATATTTGACAAGAATCATCTAACAAATTAAAATCTACTTTGCTTTATGAATTACGTATCCCTCTTTTCTTGATTTATTCTATAAAATTTAATCGTAAGGAAAAAATAATGTTACAGCAGATTATTAGTGACGTACCCTTATTTGTGTGGATTTTATTTGTTGGACTTTTGCTTAGCGGCTTGCGTGCGAGTAAAACAGGGTATGTTCCTTTAGCTATTTTAATCATTGTACCGAGCTTTTTCTTTAGCTGGTCTCTATTTGGTCTTTTCAATAAATATGGTACAGCACACCATTTAATTTTGTTCTGGTTTCTCTGTTTAGCTTTAGGCATTTTTATTGGATTTTCTCATATGCAAACCTTGAATTTGCATTTTGATAAGCAAAAGAAAAGCGTTCAGCTCCCGGGCAGTTGGATTCCCCTATTTTTATCTCTTTCCATTTTTAGTTCAAAATTTTTTATCAATACCGTTGAGCGTTCCTTTCCTTATTTAAGTGAATCCGCGCTGCTATTCGGTATTGAGTTATTTGCCACAGTCATTCTGGGCATCTTTTTAGGAAGAGGAACAGCTTGTTTCAAACGCTATCGAGCGATGCGCGATTGAACCTTCTTATTATTCTATCACTCTAAAATAAGCTAGCTGAGATTGACTAGCTTAAGACTAATTAAGCTGTCAATCTCAGTATCTTTTCTATAGATTTTTAAATAAAAGAGTTTATCTCTTGCTGTATTTTTCGGTAGTATTTAAATTGACGCGTGATTGTTTCTCTTAAATCAGTTTCTGGATCGATGAATCTGTTAACTTCGATTAAAATTTCTACTTTTTCTGAGCTGTCATTTTTAACCAAAATAAAGCGACCGTCAACTAAATTTAATCCTATTCCCTAAACCTCCGCTCAATATTTGTTTGACAGGATAAGTTAATATAATTTCGTTGAGTTTTTGTTTAACTTCTAATTCTAAATTTTCCGGTAACTTATGATAAGAACAAAAGAGCATCATCCGGCCTTTATCCTATATTTTATAACTAATTCAAAACTCTCATCAATTGCTAAGCCAATTACATTTTCGTGATTTAACTTTAATCCAATATCTAATGCCTGTGAAAAATTTTCAATATTTTTTAAAAAACTCGCAAATGTCTGATCAATAAGACCCACAACTCCATTTGAGTCAATCACTTTTTTTAATTTTTTTAGCAACGTACTAGCTGGTTTAGATTCCTCAGGTGTTAAAGCTTCGTAAATTATCTTCTCTAACCTTTTTGTTAATCCGTCTAAAACCGTTGGAAAAACCGATTATTCTTTGCTTTTTAAATTTTCAATATCTGCTTTTATAAAAGCTAAAATATCCGTATTAGGGATCGATGACATTATTTATTCCTACATTTTAAAGATTATTTTGATAATTAAAAGAAATTTTTGAAAATACTTATTTTTAATATACTAATAATTAATTTCAAAATGTTATTATTTTTATTATAAGTTTCTTAATTTTTCTCGATCCTCTTGCATCATCTTTCTAGTATCGGCCAAGAAAGTTACAAAATCAAAATTTTTATCCATTTTCTTAAAGCTTTCCAATTTAATTATCATCTTATCATTTTTCTCTTCTAATTTAAGACGAGCGCGTCCTCTGAATCCTAGAACATGCAAGTCCAATAATTTTCCATATTGCTCTAAATTGAGTTCCTGATCAAAAGTCGCTAATTCAAAAGAAATTATTACAATCTGAGTGGATGTGCATAATCTCAATTCAAATTGCTCATTTGAATGATTCCTATCTGTAATCATGTAGTCATTTTCTTCTGTTTTTTTACATTTGCTTATCTCAAATCTGAATTGAGAGCTTTCCTGATCTTTTATAATGGATACATCAGCTAAAAAATTTGCATAAATTTTTTCAGGTTGTAAGTCCGATTTCTTATTGGGATAATCTAGCTGGTTATTTATCAGAAAAGCGCTTAACTCTTCAAAAGCTACTTCTTTAGCGGGTTGCTCTTTAGGTTCAAGCTCTTCAGAATATTCAGATAGACAAGGATCAATAGCGATAAGTTTATCCATTAAATGACAAACAAATTGGTTATAAATTTTGTAATAATGATTTAAATTTTGATCATCTTCCTTTGAAAGAGGAACATCTGTATAATAGATTAAAATATCTTTTGGTTCGCAATAACTAATTGCTCCATATAATTTTTGTTTTATCGGATAGGTCAAAATTATTTTAAATAATTCTTTTTTAGAATTTAAATCTAAATTTTTTAATTCAATAGTAGTATAAAGAGCTATGTGCTCCGATTTAGGCATTAATGTTATATGTAAGGAATATTTACGCTCTATTTGCATAGCTAACGTATTATGATTTCCTGGCAAGTAATAATTTCTCCCACTATTGCTTTGACCGGCAATGATGCTTCTCATATAACAAAAAAAGTTAAAAATATCTTTTTCCTCTTTTTGTAGAGTTTGTTTTATTAAATCATTAGTCTCCTTTAATCGAGATAATTGAATTTCATCCATTCTTTTTAGTATGTCATTAGGATAAATTGAACACTTAATGACGATGATCTTTAACCTTTCTAATAATCCAAAGGCTTTCACAACATGCTCTTTATTAACGTCGCGCAAGGCTAAAAGAGCTACTTCATTTATTTTTTTAATAGTTTCCGGCTCATCTATTGTAATTTTTATTCCCATACCATATGGATTTGGAACACCTGTTATGATTGGATTTTCTATATAACGCTCGACTTTAGTAATATCTGATTCAATTATAGCTAATTGATTTTGATATGAATTAATATTAATTGGTTCCATTTATTTCCTTTAATTAGAATAATTTATATTTTTATTTATTATTTGTTAATTTAAAATTTTCTTAACTCTTCTAGATCATTTTTAATTATTTCTTCACCCTGCTCAATTAGAGTTCTAATATCAATGGATTCATCTATAACTCCAAAAATTTCTAATGTTATTGTTATCTTACCTGACTCCTCTACTAATTTAAAATTTGCACTTTCTAGTTTTCACAAACAGGTCATTTCTAACAACGTCCTATAGTTTTCAAGGCTGAGTGCATGATCAAATGAGATTACATTAAAAGAAATAACTATCGATTTAGTTGATTTACATAATTTCATTTCTAATGGATGGTTTAAATCGTTACTTTTAGTAATGAGGTAATTACCTCCAGCTAAATCTTTTTTTTTCAATATGCAGCTTAATATCATGAGAATTTTCATTTTTTCTCTCTCATCTATTTCAGGAGTTAGATGACCAAAGTAACGCGTGACTAAATTTGAATTGTCTCGACTATTTTTTAAAATTTCAATCTCAGGTTTAGTTAGTACTAATTCAGTTCGATAGTAATGATTAATATCAATTAATTGCATTTTTATCCTTTATATTAAATTATTATAAATATTGAGATATGATAATTTTAATCAAATATTTTTAATTTTATAATCCCATTATTTATTCTAATTAAAAATTTTTTCAATTTTTTAAATGTGTAAATAGCACATTAGATTAATATTTGAATAAGGTCAACTAAAATTTATAGAATATTTATCTATTTAATAATTAGTTAAAGTAGTTTACCTAATTAATAATTAAATTATCGATTTAAAAATTAGAAATTTATGGTAATTTTTTTTATGATTGTTAGACAGAAGATAAAAAAGGAAACGTAGAGCAGCTATTTCTTAAATTTGCTCTCGATGCGCTAATGCTTCCTCTAGCTGAGGATATTTAAATAAATAACCTGCTTCTAAAAGTTTCTCGGGAAGAGCCAATGTACTAGCTAATAAAAGCTCATCGGCTGCTTGACCTACTGCTAAACGCAGAATTGCTGCCGGAAGGGACATAAAAGTAGGCCGTTTTAAAACTTTGCCAAGAGTTTTAGTGAATACTTTATTTGTGACAGGATAGGGCGTCACAGTATTAATTGGCCCTTTTAAAGAGGGCTGTTGCAAGACAAATTCTATACTATGCAATACATCTATTAAAGTAATCCAGCTCACATACTGCTCTCCTGAGCCCAATTTTCCACCAAGTCCACATCTAAAAGGGAGCAGCATTTTTTTCAACGCGCCACCTTTAGCAGACAACACTATACCAAATCGTAAACAAACAGTGCGGACCACAGTTTGGAGGGCTAAAGCCTCCTCTTCCCACGCTTGACAAACCTGCGTTAAGAAATTATCTCCTTTGGCACTTTTTTCCGTTAATTTTTCAGCTCCTCTATCGCCATAATAGCCAATGGCTGAGGCATTGAGGAAGATAGTAGGTAACTCTTTCATTTTTTGTATCGCTTGAACTAGGGTACGCGTCGCTTGAATGCGACTCATTTTTATCTCTGCCTTGACGCTATCACTCCAACGAGAGTCTAAAATATTTTTGCCTGCTAAATTAATAAAAACTTCTGTTCCTTCAATAGCTAACTGATCTAAGGTTCCCTTTTTAGGGTCCCATACTACTTCCTCTGCTGATTTTTTTTGTTGAGGAGCACGGATGAGAGTTTTGACCTGATGGCCCCTTTCTTTCAAAAAGGAGACTAACTCTTTACCAATTAAGCCTGAAGCTCCAGCTACAATAATTTTCATTTGATCCTCTTAGCTATTATATCTCAATATCCTAGCAAACTTAAATAAGGTCACAAGCTTCTTGAGGCATCCAATGTGCATCTTTTCCTTCCCATTTTATATTACAGCCAATGGGATTCGTGCGCGCGATAGAGATGGGTTGATTGGTAGTCAATTCCATTAAAACGCGGTCTAAATCCTGTATTTTGACTTTAGTTGTCTCGCGTGGGTTATCTACGGCTCGCCCTGTATAAACCAGTTGACGCTGTTCATTAAATACATAAAAATGCGGTGTCCGCAAGGCGCCATATTTTTTGGCTACTTGTTGAGAAGCATCATGCAGATAGATCCAAGGAAAATGATGAGCTTGCATGCGCTTAACCATTTCTTCAAATGAGTCTTCTGGTTTAGTATGAGCACTATTGGAATTAATGGCGATAAAAGCTGTAGCCTTACTTTTATAGGTCTCAGCTACTTGACGCGTCAACTCATCTGACCCTGTTACATAGGGACAGTGATTACAAGTAAAGAAGATAACCAGAAAACGAGAAGAGGCAAAATCTTTTAATGAATAGATTTTTCCATCTGTAGCTGGTAAGGAAAAATCGGGAGCTTGAGCACCCGTTTGCAATGTAAAAGCCATATTTGTCGCCTCCAACTTAAGTTAGCATCACATTTATTTAAAATAACTTTAATGTCACAAAAGGTAATATAAAGCTACGGCTTTGATTAAAAACTATCGAGATAGCCTAATCATTGGACTCTTCGCAAAAAATAGGCTCATAACCTCCTCCTATACATTTATAAAGGATAATGTAATCAAAGAGTAGATTAATTTGATTCTGTAAAGACTCCTCTTCTAGGGCTAGATAACTATCACTTGCCGCTAAGACCTCACTATAGTTTTTTAAACCCTGATCATACAGCTGTTCAGTCCATTTTTTTGTTTGCAGATTTGCAGCTAACCTCTTTTGCAAAATTTTACTCTTAGCTATTTCACTATGAAAAGAGGCTAAGGTATTTTCTGTTTCTGCTAGTGCTTCTAAGACAGTTTTCTCATAATGACAGAGCGCTTGTTGAACTCTGATCTTATTGAGTTCCACATCTTGTTCTAATAACTGACTATTAAAAATTGGCAAAAGCAGTTGTGATTGAATAAAAGAGGCAAAATCCCCTTTACATAGGGCACCAAGATCTCCTAAAAAACCTTTTAAGGATAAACGAGGAAAAAGAGCTGCAATCGCACTATCTACTTTAAAAGTAGCAGCGGCCAGTTCCCGTTCAACTTTTTTGATATCGGGCCGCCTTCTCAATAAATCAGAGGGCAAGCCAATCGGCTTATGATCAGGCAATAAAGGCAATGATGAGGTACTCTTAAGATCTATATCTAATTCTCCCGGCATGACTCCCATTAAGACTGCTAGACGATAGTGTGCTTGATCTATTTCGAGTTGAAAAGCAATTTTCTTAGTTTCTAGAATATGCATCTGCTCTTCGGCAGCCGTGTAATCAAATAAGCTAGTAAAACCTGTTTGATTCAAACTCTGATTTAACTGCGCTCTATCTTTAGCATATCCTCTATTTTTTTCGATCAAGGTTAAATTTAATTGAGCGCCCCTTAACTGAATGTAATTTTTGGCTATTTCTGCCGATAGGGTAACCCATACTCCATAAAATTCCTGTTCGCTTGCTTCAGCACTTGCTTGTGATGCTTTATATTCATGCCTGCGATAACCAAAAAGGTCAATTTCCCAGTCAGCATCAAAGCCTACCTCAAAAAAATTGACATTTTTATGGGCCTTGCGATGCTGTTTTTTACTATTTAAAAGATGAGTCCCTTTTTTGGGATTATAATGGGCTTGACCTACTGTTAAAGAGCCATCGAGTCGCGGGTAAAAAGAGCTTAAACTGGCTTGATTGGCTAAACGCGATTCTAATAGGCGCCATCTGGCTAAATTTAAATCTTTATTAGCGGTAGCCGCTTGACTGATTAGCTGATTTAGTAGAGGATCTTGTAAACTTTCCCACCATAAAAATGAGCTAGAAAAATTAGTCGGTAAGCTTTGATTTTGAATCTCTTCACATTGTATACCTTCAGCTAAAGTACTATGCCAGGTAGGGGGCATTCCCAATGAAGAAGGAGCCTGATAAGCAGCTTGATGACAGCCTACAAAAAGAAGAGGCGTTAAACAAGCAAGAGCAAATAATTCTCTTTTTTTCATTTAACTAGCCTTTTTTGCAGGGACTTCAATAAAAACATCGAGCTGTTGCCCTACCCATAGCTGTTGATCTGAGTTTTTAAGGCGATAAATGACAGGAAGGACACGTGTATCAATCACCTCTGTGATCTCATTTGTGATGTTATCTTTATTCACTAACAAAGGTTCTGTTCTTAAAAATTCTAGAGGAAAACTCACTTTATTATTTCCTTGTAGAAAAGCTTGAGCAGCTAAATGAGAATTAAACAAAGCACTATCCAATTGATTAACTGTAACGCGCAAGTTAAGCTCTTCTATATTTCCCATAATCATTAGAGGCTTTCTGCTTCCTTCCGCTAAGGCCATTTCTCCCTCATGCGCTTTGATCTGTAAAATTGTTCCATCAAGGGGCGCATGAATATTAGTTCTTTCCATCTCATTTTCAATCCGCAAGAGATTAGCATGAGCCATCTGGACTTCTAATTCTGCAATTTTTAAATCGGGCAACCAAGTTCCCTGTTTTATTTTATTGCACTCTGCTTGGACCTGTTGTAATTTAGCTTCAGCCTGTTGATAATTTAGAAAGCGTTTGCTTTTCTCCTCTTGACTAATAGCTCTCATATCTGGAAGTCCCATTACTCTATCATATTGCTCTTTAGCAAACAGACTCTCTGCCTGAGCTGTTTTTAAATTAGCTTCTGCGATAGCAAGATCCTCTGGTCGTGGGACTTGAGTTAAGCGTGCTAATTTAGCTTGAGCATTTTGATAATTAGTTAACTGAATTAAATGCTCCGCTTTAAGGTCTCTATTGTCTAAAGTAAACAGCACCTCTCCTTTTTTTACTTTTTGACCAACGGTGACGGGAATAGTTAAGATGAGGCGATTCATGGGAGAACTAATGAAAATGCTTTCGCTACTAGGTTCTACGATGCCATTCCCTGTTATATAAGTTTGATAAGTTGTTTTTGACGAAGGTGGTAACACCTCATTACTAGCTAATGCTTCGTTCTCTTTTCCAACCGAAAAAAAGATCAATCCTAAACACGCTAAAGCAATAGCCACCATTATTAAAAAATAATTTTTATACATATTTGTCCTCTGAAGTAATTTGACCATCATTCATATGGATAATGCGGTCGGCAAAAGAAAAGATGCGGTGATCATGGGTCACAACTAACACCGTGCGCGCTGCATCATGTGCTATCTCTTGCAAAAGCTTCATCACGTCTAAACCAGCTGTTTGATCTAACGCACTCGTCGGCTCATCGCAAACAATAATAGAAGCCTCATTGACCATTGCACGTGCGATGGCGACGCGCTGCTGTTGTCCTTTCGATAAAACAGCTGGAGAATGGTGTGCACGCTGCGCCATGTTAACTTTTTTTAAAATCTCTTTTCCTTTAACTTCTGCTTTACTTTGTGAAACTCCTCCAATTAAAAGAGGAAGGATCACATTTTCTAATACAGTTAAAGTAGGAATGAGAAATAGAGATTGAAAGACAATGCCCAAATGAGTGCGGCAAAAGATCGCTTTCTCTTTTTCTTTTAAATGGGCAATCGTTTTTTCAAGTAGAATGAGCTGACCTGCATCTGGAGTTAAAATAGTTGTCATAATAGAAAGGAGAGTTGTTTTGCCAGAGCCAGAAGGACCCACTAATAAAGTGAGTTGATTAGCGTAAATCTCTAAATCTATGCCTCTTAAAGCATCTATACGCGTCTCTTTATCGCCATACCATTTTTTTATGCCTTGGCACTGAATAGTTGTTCTTGCCATTTAATTGCCCATCAATGCTTTGGGATCTGTGCTAAATACTTTGCGCATACTTAAGGCTGCGGTAAATAAGCAAATAATGAGAGCGATAAGACTTGTAAACGCCAATAGTTTCCAAGGAAAAAGAAAAGCTAGAGTCGTATCTTTGATAGCCATGCCCCATAAAAGAGTGACTCCCGTACCAATCAGATAACCAATAATGCCTACGACTAAAACCTGAATGGCAATCATTTTAGCAATCAAACTTTTACTACCGCCCATGGCTTTAATTAGCGCATAATACATTAGATTTTGCAACGTCATCGTATAAAAAATCTGACCGGCGATAGAAAAACCAATGATAATACCCAAACCAACGGACAAACCGAAATTAATTAAGATGCCTGTCTTTAAGAAAGACTCAGAGATTCTATCTTTTAGCTGCTCGCGCGTTAAACCATTGAGCATTTTATACTGATTGATTTCTCTGACAACTGCCTCTTGATTAATGGGCGAATCGACTTTAGCTGCAATGAATTGG
The DNA here is from genome assembly GCA_965200675.1 of Parachlamydiaceae bacterium. Lineage (GTDB taxonomy): Bacteria > Chlamydiota > Chlamydiia > Chlamydiales > Parachlamydiaceae > CBDAUP01. Next base: position 1,813,111 of record CBDAUP010000002.1, read on the forward strand.
ATATTTTTCTGTGTATTAGAGGAAAAACGCTTAAACTGACTAACTGTCGTAAAAATAATGGGCTGAGGATAAAAACCTTGCGTAATTTTGCAAAAGGCTACGACAACAGCACGGTGACCATTGATTTCGAAAGTATCACCTAATTTTAAAGGAATTTTTTGTCCATCGGGTAAAACTTGAGCTAACGAACCCTTGGCTGAATAAATGTCAACTACAACTCCCCCTTCGCGGTGCATATCCTGAATATTTCCTTCGACAATGACTTGAGGCGCTCCAATTAAAGTAGCATCATCAATGCCATATAATTGACAAATTTCAAACGTACCGGAAGGTAGAATAAGAGGCATATCCGTTATTTTAATTGGCACAGCCCAAGCTATGTGGGGAATACTACGCACAATAGCCAAGTAATTTTCAGGCATGCCTCTTACCTTACCATCGCTTTCTGTCGCAGGATCGATCACCCAAACATCAGGTGCTTGGATATCAGTAACTAGACGATAAGAGCGCGAAACTAAACCTAAAAAGATGGCCGCTTGTTGAGAAATCAGAAGAGTAGCTAAAAAAATGCCAAAGATGACTCCAAAAAAAGAGACTTTATTGCCTATTAGCATTTTCAGCGCAACGAGCAGCATGCTACGATTATCTCCTCTTTTTTTCTTTATTCAACCTAGCTAAAAGATAGAATTTAGCAAAGCGCCTAGCTATTGACAATAAGATAATGTGTTTTGTTGAAATTAAATAAGCCATTTATATAGTGATAAAAATGAGCCATTTACTTTTTAAATTTACACTGGATAGAGTATGACTATTTGTTATGCAGAAGAAAAGAGTACTTATTTAACCCCACCTTCAATTGATCATTACATCTACCGCTGGGGCTGTGCTGCTTCTGAAATTCTAGCTGAATCCTCCTGCTATTTTTTTAATACTGCCGGCGTAGAGGGCATGATAGCCTACCGTCTGCACCTTAACTGTGCGATTGTCTTTGGCGATCCTCTCTGTGCCCCTGAACAGATGCCTTTAATTTTGCAAGCTTTTCAGCTCTATTGCCAGCAAAAAAATTTCAACATCATTTATCTCGTCGTGTCTGCTTTTTTTGCTAAATTAGCTTCCCCTTCATTCTGTCATGTTAAACTAGCAGTTGGGGAAGAGTTGACTTTTGATCCTACCTTTGATCCTCAACTAGGTAAAAAGTCGCATCGTTTGCGCAATTGCATTAAATATGCTTTAAATTCCAACGTCACCATTTGTGAATATGATACCCAAGATCAACAACTAGAACAGGCTATTTTAGAAGTAGGCCAGAAATGGGTTAAATCTAGAAAAGGTCCTCAGCTGTATGTTGGCTCGCTTGATTTTTTTAAGAATCGGCTCAATAAGCGTTGGTTTTATGCCAAAAATAAAGAGGGTAAATTAGTAGGTATGGCTCTTTTAAGTCGCTTGGAAGCTTATCAGGGATGGTTACTAAAATTTTTAATTGTTATTCCCGAAGCAGTTAGAGGTACTTCAGAGTTATTAATGGTTTCTATTCTCGATAAGCTGCGCGCAGAAAATTGCTGCTACTTGACCTATGGCATGGTTCCCGGAGATAGTCTTAAAGAAATTATAGGTTTGAGTAAAATCTCTAGTTGGATAGCTGTCAAAGTCTTTAAATTCATTCGTTGGGCATTTAAGCTCGATAAACGCAAGGCCTATTGGCAAAAATACTACCCTACCGCTCAACCAGTCTATGTTTTATTTAAGCGCGCTCATATAGGCATTAGAGAATTTAGAGCGATTATCAAAGCCTTTCGCATCGATCTATAAAATTAAGACTAGAGATTCATCTTAAATCTCTAGTCTTTCAACAATGATCATTTTTAATGATTAACCCGCCATACATTTTTCTTCACAAGATTCTTCAGGGTGTTCATAGGTATTTAATCCTTTAGCTTGCTTAAAAATTGTCAACGGAATGCCTAAGACCCTCTCAACTTCAGAAAAATTCTCTTTCTTTTCTTGATATCTCTTATAGCTGTCTCTAGCTGCTTGTAAATCTTTTTTAAACTGGTCAGTCTCTAGTGATTCCTCAAAAATCTTCAGAATCTCTGCTTTCTTAGGATGATCTTTATAATGCGTGATGGCAAATTCTTTTAGATACTCAGAAGAGGTAGCTTTTTCTACCAAACCGGGAATTTTCTCCATCACCTCTGCTCTAGCAAAATCATCGGAGCGGCATCTACCGACTCCTCTACTGATCATTTCATTGATTAAATGTGCAATAGGATCTTGATAAAAACTGTCATTTTGGCAAATCTGCTTAACCTCTTTTTTATATTTTTTAGAACTTTTAATCATTTCTTTAGCTAATGCTTTATTCGGTTGATTAGGTGAAGAATTATGAAATACTTTAGAAAAGAAAGAGCCTGTTGGTACTTGCATAAGAGCCTCATTTTGCTAATTAGATAAGATAGTAATAAAATAATCATTTGACTATTTTTCTGATGGCAATTTATCTAGCTCAGTTTTTATTTTAAACAAAAAATTTAAACTTAAGGATTTATTTAATAGCTCCATTTTCTAAACTCGATTCTTCAGAAAAAGTATAGACTTTCAATTGGGCAGCTTGAGCAAAAATTGTTAGCGGAATGCCTAAAGACTTCTCGACTACACCAAAACTTCCTTTTTCTTTATGATAAGTGGCATAACTCTCTTTAGCTACTTGCATATCTTTCTTAAACTGATCCGTCTCTAATGATTTTTCAAAAATCTTCATGATGTTTAATAATTTAGGATGATCTTTAAAATGATAGATAGCGAAGGCTCTTAGATATATAGGTGAGGTGGCATTCTCTACAAAATGGGGAATTTTTTCTATGACTAAGGCTCTAGCATGATCATCTAAACGCGCTCTTCCCACTCCCCTTTTAATCATTTCATCCATAAGATATACAATAGGATCAATGTAAAACTGTTTATTGCGACAAATGTGTCTTACGTCTTTATTGTTTTTATTGGATTGTCTAATTTGTTTAGATAATTTTTTATTTGACTGGATCGTTTGCATAGAGTTAATTGGTTGAAGGTAAGAATAGTCTGGTTGTACTTGCATAGAAACCTCATTTAATGATTGGATAAAATGGGAATTAGATAAATAAATGCTTATCTTTTTCTAGTCAGCAACTTAGACATCTTAATCTTTATTTTAAATAATAAAAATCAACTTAAACCTAATTTACCTGCAAGCTATCTAGGATTAGTTTAAAAAGCTCATAACGCACTTTTTCTATGTCTATTAATCTATTTTCCTGTAATCCATGAAAGGGACAAGCTTTCCTATATTCTCTATTTTCTTTAAAATAGGGACTATATTCAGGATGTACGCCTGATAGAATAGCCTGGCCTTGCCCTACTTGACAGTGTACAATAGCTGCTGGTTGCCCTTTAATATCAGCATAACTAGCAAGAATAGATACAGTTGGATAATGCCTAGCTTTTAAAAAAGCACAGCCTCCATTGTAATAAGCTATACTTAAAGAGTAAGGAGCGGAAGGCAAATGCAAGTTAGCTAATCTAGCGCCCTGTTCCGTTTGGTAGCGAAATTTTCCCAAACTATAAGCTGGTCCTTGAGCAACTCCCGGAAAAAACTTTAATTCTCTATTGGCTATAATCTCTAAAGCATTTCCTTTTTCAAATTCAATAGAGGTACTACCATAATATCCTCCGGCACAAATGCCTAAAAATTTTCCTCCCTGATAGACAAAGTCTCTAATTTGTTGATTTCTCTCTCCTTGTAAAGCTTGATGATAAGGCACATCGCGTCCTCCGGGAAAGATCACTAAAGCCGTGTTGAGTTGCCAAGCTTGGTCTTGAAAACTATCTCGATGAGCTAGGCAAATGCGGTATTTTTGATTGAGCTGATGCTGTTTTAAAGACCAGATAAGAGAGCTGATACAAAAAGGATGAGCTCCCTTATCTGCATAGATGAGGATTTTTTTCACAATTTTAGGTCGTTAACTTTTTAGCTTTTAATTTTTAGATAAGTAGTTAAAAGAGCTACTTTAAATAGTTCTCCCGCTAAGAAAGGATAAAAACCCATCATCAAAGCTGTCTCTAAGCCAATAAATTGAGAAAACCAAACTACTCCAATGAGCAGCTGTAAAGCACAGGAAAAGGCTAAAATTAAGATCGTATTGAGTATTTTAACAACTTTTTGCTTTTCTATCAAAAGACCCACGCAATAAGCTTGCAGAATAAAACCGATGAGATAGCCACCGGTTGGCCCTAGTAAAGACAGTAAGCCACCATGTCCTCCAGCAAAGAAAGGCAATCCCAAACTACCTTCTACAAGATAAGCTAATACACTGAGTGCCCCTTTGCGACTACCCAATGTAGCTCCAATAAACATCACGCCTAACGTTTGGGCTGAGATAGGCACGGGATTAAAATAGAGAGGGAAACTAATTTGGGCACAAAGCGCTAGCAGTAAAGAAGCACTAAAAATTTGCAAAATGGCAAAAAAAGCAGCCTTTTTTGAATCCTGGCAAAATAAACCATTCATTTGAGTCGTCATCATTGTTTTATCCTCCATCTGTTGGAGAGTAAACATACCAGATCTCGCTATTTCTTTAAAAAGCTATTTATAGACATTTTCCCATCTTATTTAAAAGATTGAGCCCAACAATTTATTATTTAAATCCATATTAATATTAAATTTAATTAAAATTTTTATTTTTTTTAAATTAATTTTTCATAAGCTAGCTTCAATTTTATAAAATTAAGGTTACTTATGATAAAAAATTATTTAAAGATACTGATTACTTTTTTGTTGCTATTTTCCTCTTCGCTGATGGCTTTACATCGAGATTATCATCTTTCTTTTGATCAATCTAACTTCTATTATCCTTATTGCCTAAAGCATACGCCTGGCAACTACCGCGATTGGGTACCGGGTCAGTTAGCCAATTTAATCCCCATTACGGGTTCTGCCTGTTTAACGTGCAATCAAACTTCTATTTATCCAGGTTATTTAGATCCTGTTTTTCAACAGTATAGCATCCATCTCATTCATCAATTAAATTATACTAAAAAAAATCCTACTTGCCATTGTTATTGGCCTGAATACTCGCCCCAAGCTGCTATTATCAATGATCAAGCTTACCTTTTATTTAGGAATTTAATTCGAACGACAGCTTTAGCCAATCTTATAACTGATGAAGCAGCACAACGCACTTTTGCCGGCAACTTTAACTATATCTTCAATGAGCATGGCGTTACCTTATGTTTTGTTTCCAAGCAATTCCGCTTTTCAGATTACTATCACATTTATAAAGATTTAAAAGTCTATGCCGATCAGCACTACAGCCTAGTCGACAGCGAAAAAATTATCGATCGTTTAGAGGATATCTTAGAAATCCTCTATCGTCAATTTTTGCCTCTTTATCAATCCTGTTACGCTAAACATCCTCATAAGGTAATAGCGCAAGAGATCCAATTGATGAAACTCTTAGTCAATGATCCATCCGGTTTAGAAAAGTCTTTAACCGTCAAAGATTGTCAAATAGCCTTAGCTGATAATAGTTCTACTATAAACAACTTATTCATTGATCCTAGTCCGTCTATTAATTTATCAACTACTGATTTGCCCACTGAAAAAGATCCTGGAATTAGCATTTTAGAAAGCTCAGGTCAACATCTTTCTACTTGTGTTGAGAATTCTCTATTACAACATGTAAGAGGTTTAGGAAATTCATTAGATACCTTCAGCACGCCTGCTGAAATTTTATTAGAAAAGGGAACTGTTCTTAATAATTGTATGCTTTATAAGAGTGCAATTGAAGTTTTAACAGAAGCTATCAAACTCAATCCACACAATCCTAACGCTTATCTAGAAAGAGCCTTAGCGCATTTTGAGAGAGGTGAAACTAAATTAGCTTTAGAGGACTATAAGAAAAGTAAATTAAAGAATTCCTATTTTAGTAGAGAATTTATTCGCGATCCTTCTCTTCCTTTTGCCTCAAAAGATTTTTATCTATCAAGAAACAGGAAGGATTTTACTAAAGGCTTGTTAAAAGGCATTCTAAAAGGAAGTAAAGAATCTACTCAAAATTTCTTACCTTCTCTTCTCAGTAGTTTGCGAGGAACAGCTCATGGTCTTTGGGCTTTTGTACTCAACCCACAAGAAGTCAGTCAAGAAATGGCTAAAGTTTTTTATGGTATGGGTGAATACATTAAGCATCACACTGCGCAAGAGTGTTTGGAATGTGTAGTACCAGAGCTTGAGAAATTATCTCAGAATTGGGATCATTTGGATGATTATCAGAAAGGAAAGAAAATTGGCTATATCATAGGAAAATATGGAGTCGATATCTTTCTTCCTGTTGGCTTAATAAAAGGAGTCGCTAAAGTAAGAACTTTTAAGCGCGCTAATACTGCCTTAACGCTTGAGACTTGCCTTTCCTCTTCTAAAAACAAAGCTAAAATTTTAAAAGAAAGTGCTAATATAGCGACAGTTAGAGCTTCTATAATTGATCAATTTGTTAAAAATGGCAAAATTCTCATCAAAGATGCCAATAAGCAAGCGCATATCATGCAAAAAAAGCATGCGTGGGATAAATTAATTAAGCTATCAGGTAATATCGAAGAAGACTGCAAAAATGTAGTTAAGTTATTAGAAGAACATAAAATCTTTGCCTTAAAATATAGAATAAAAACTGAAGAGCCTTTTAAAGGATGTATGGTTTATACTCATGTAATAAAGATAAAAGAATATGAAGTAAAAGCTATGTTCTATGGAAGTCTTGAAGAAAGCGAAAAATATTTAAGTAATGCTTGGGTGGTTGTAAAATGAACAAAGACAAATTGAAAGAACTAATTAATAAAAAAGAGTGGCTTTTACTTATAGAAAACTATTCTCCTAAAAGCATATGTTGTTTGTTAAATTTTAAAGAAGCAATGCTACTAAGCGAAAGACTGTTTTTTAAAGAAAAATATAATTATATTCAGGAACAATTTGCTTTAAATCTAGCATTAGAAATAAAAAATCATTTTAAAGTAGAATGGAAAAATGATTGGAAGAATGAAGTTTTCTTAGGAGCTATGTATAATATTCTCTGTCTGTATGACGAAAAATATGTGTGTTATAAAAAAGCTTATGATCAACTAGAAGATCCTCCTGCTACTTTACTATTTTTCTTATCAAATTGTAATGATACACCTGATATTCCCCCTATTACTGATGAAGAAGCTGAATCCTATTTAAAAAGAGCAGTAGAAAAAAAAATAACTTATGAAGTTGCGCTTAGTATGCGAACACTTTGCAGGAAAAAAGGCGAGACTATCCAAGCAGCTTATTGGGATCAACTCTATCATAAATTAGAAAGAGAAAAAGTTAAAATGGATTATATTATTCCTGATGTTTTAAATAATTGATTAAAAATTAAATTTAAGGTAGTCCTAAACATGTAATGCTAATAAATTCAATCTTTGTTTACTTTTCTCTCTATATATTCAATAGTTTCAAATGTTATAGCATTACATGTTTAAAACTATCAAATTTAAATGAATAAAATTAGATTCAAAGAGATGATTGCTCAAGAAGATTGGAATTCAATTATAAAAAACTTTTCTTATCATGAGCTTTGTTCATTATTAAATTTTAATGAAGCTATGCATTTAGTCAAACACCTAGCTTATGATGATTTTGGAAATAGTGATCATCAACAGTTTGCGCTGAATTTTATTTTAGAGGTAACTAATCACTTTAAATTAGAATGGGAGAAGGATTGGAAACATGAGGTTTTCCTTGGAGATTTATATTCTTTCATGTGCCTGTATGATGAACAATACCTCTGTTATAAAAAAGCTTACGATCAATTAGAAGACCCTCCTGCTACTCTATTATTTTTCTTATCAACTTGCAATAGTGCTCCTGGAACTCCTCCTATTACTGATGAAGAAGCTGAATCCTATTTGAGAAGAGCTTTATCAAAAAAATTAACTTATGAAATAGCGTTAAGTATGCGATCACTCTGTAAAGATAAAGGTGATACCATTCAAGCTGATAATTGGGACCAACAGTACAATAAATTAAAAAAAGAAAAAATTAAATTGGATTATATTATTCCGGATGCATTGGTTGATTAATATTTAAATTTAAAAATGAACAAAGACAAATTAAAAGAACTAACTGATAAAAAAGAGTGGCTTTTACTTATAGAAAAATTATTCTCCTAAAAGCACATGTTGTTTGTTAATTTTTAAAAATTGCAATTAGTATTTTCTTCTTTTAAGGATAAAGAAACTAAATTTTATTTAAGAAAAACTTTCTAAAAAATTAATTTATGAAATAGCTCTAAGTATAATAAGCTTTTACAGAGATAAAAGTGATACTATTTAATTAGCCAATTAAAACCAACAGTCTAAAAAAATCAAAAAAGAAAAAATTAAATCAGTTAATCAATTCTAATCAAATACAATTTTAAATAAAAAAATCAAATTTCAATCAAAAAAACTATTAATAATTGACTATAATATAGTAATTAAGTTAATATTATAAGCACATTAAATTAAAAACCATAAAATGAATAAAAATTTTTCATTGATTAAATTTTTAAATGTTATTTTAACATTCATTCAAATGAGTGTTAGTTCTTTCGTGTATTACAGCTATTTTAGTCATCTCCTTCTTCTTTGTTTCATCCTTATTCTCTATTTTGCCTAGAAGCAGCTTCTTTGTATCAGTATCCAGCGCTCTCTAGGCCAGGATACTATCTACATAGGATACTGTTAAAGCAATTATATTAATCAATTAATAAGGATCAAATAATGTGTACTGTAATAAATAATATACCTGAATACAATAGAGACAATTTCTTTACAATCTATGGAGAACACTCTATTACTACTTTTAATCATGGTTCAATGGCTAGTGGGCCTGTAGACGAAAATCAAGTAAAAAAAATTGTTGAAATTCTCAATAAAAAAACTATTGAAATAACAAAAGTGATAGATTTTAAAGAAGATTTAATTGTGAAACGCTTAGAAGGTGGATCTTGTTCCTCTATAGTTTTTCAAATAAGTTTAGTAGCTTTGCGTTGCTTAAAATCAACTAATGAAGCTCCTAAATTAAGAGAAATAGTCAAAAATAGTGTTAATGACATTAACAAATCTAGTAAAAGTGGAAGACAAAGCATCCGCAATATACAAGCTGCTTTTAATACCATAAGTATCAATACAGCAGAAAAAGTCGATAAAATCTCTCAAGAAAAAATCAAAGCACTTGTAACTTATTTTGATTTAAAAATAGTTGATTCTACTGAAGAGTGTTTAATTTTAGAAACAGAAGAGGATAAAAATTCGTTTAGTGAAACAATTAACAAGTTACAAAATGGAGTCTATTTAATAAGAGTTATAAAAAAAGCTGATAATCATAAATTAGAAGTTCAAGGACATTCTACTCTTTATATCAAAAATAGTGCCGAAGAGCTTTACTTTGATACTCAGCTAGGTTTATACAAAATTAATGGAGCTAAAGATATTATTTATACCTCTATTTGTAGTGCTAAAAGAAGATTTGAAATCGATTGTTGTACTTTTTATCAATTATCAATATAGGCAAGGAGCGATGAAAAATTTTATGACACAATTTAAAGTAATCTTTTTCTTATTAGGTATTTTCTTATCTGTACACTGTTTTGCTAAAGATGAAGAGGCAACTCAGCAAAAACTAACGGAATACTTATCGCAGCTTGTATCGATGAATACAACAACAGCAGACAAAGAGGCTAATAAGCAAGCCCTCCATTGGGTGAAAGAGAACTTAAGTTCTCTTCCACTTTATTTTAAATCTTATGATTTTAATGGGTTTCATTCGCTTGTTATCACGACCAAACCAACAAAAAAACCAAAAATTTTTTTAGTGGCCCATATGGATGTGGTTCCTGGCAAAGAAAATCTTTTTGATCCTATTATTAAAGATAACAAATTATATGGGCGCGGAGCTTATGACATGAAAATGGCTATAGCCTGTTATATTTTATTGATACATGAACTAAAAGATCAGCTAAAAGAGTTAGATATTGGCATTATGTTGACAACAGATGAAGAAGTTGGTGGCATGAATGGGGTAAAACGCTTGTTAGAAGAGGATTATTCAACCTCTATTGCCTTACTTCCAGATGGAGGTTTCAATTGGAAGTTTGAGCAAGCAGCAAAAGGTGTTTTACAGATTAAATTGTCAGCAAAAGGTCAAGCAGCCCATGGCTCTCGTCCGTGGGAAGGAAAAAACGCCATTAATAATCTTATGCCTGCTGTACTAGAAATGAACAACTATTTTGATAAAGAAAAAATTTTACATCAAGATTACTTTCCTACAGTCAATATTGGAACATTTCAAGGTGGAAGCAGTACAAATCAAGTAGCTGATTATGCGGAAGCTAAATTGGATATTAGATTCCCTCCTTCTATGAAGGGAGATCGAATTTTTACTAAAATGCAAGAAATTATAAAAAATTATCCTGATATTTTTATTGAAAAGTTATTACAAGCTTTACCCTATCAAGAAAAAATTGACGGAACATTTTTTAATCAATTTAAACTCGTAGCAAAAAAACTCTATGGTATAGAGATTGGATCTGTATCCTCTCATGGTGCTTCCGATGCACGTTTTTTTGGAGAAAAACAGATTCCTGTTCTAGTTATAGCTCCTAATGGCGGAGAAATTCACAGTGATAAGGAGTGGATAGATCTCATAGATTTAACAAGATTTTATCAAGTGATAAAAAATTGGATCTTGGTTGTGCATCATTTACCATAAATTTGATAGTTTATTTATATCTAAAAAAGCTCGTTGCATGATTATTATCACAAATAGCTATGCAACTAGCTTACTTATTTAGAATTAAGTCTTAATGTTTGTTGAAATTTAATTTTTTATTATTGTTATAATTGAAAATAATCTAACTTTTGCAATAATTTATTTAATAATTCTAAGCTTTTAGAAGAGATCAGTTTTCTATTTTCTAAAATTTTGACTGTAATCTCAATTTCCTTGTCTTTTTGGAGCAGCACTAGCGCCAGCTAGGAGGCCGCCATCTATTGTTAGCTCAATACCTGTAATATACTGCGATTCATCAGAGGCTAAAAATAGTACGGCATTGGCTACATCTTCAGCTGTGCCCATCTTTTGCATGGGAATATCTTTGGCAATGTCTGCTATGTTACTCTCGCGAGCTGAGCCAGTACCTAACATGGGTTCCCACATAGGAGTCAAAATAGCGTCTGGATGAATAGAATTACAGCGAATTGGATAGCCTTGCTGACAACAATAGAGAGCTACACTCTTCGTATGGTTTCTAACAGCTGCTTTACTAGCAGCATAAGCTGCAGCTCCAGGAATGCCTACAAGTCCTGATCGCGATGAAATGTTGATAATCGATCCTTTTTCAGATGATTTCATGGCTTGAATTCCATATTTGCATCCAAGAAAGGTACCATCAGAATTGATTGCCTGGACTTTTCTCCAACTATCCAATGAGGCATTTTCTGGATCTTGCGGACCAAACCCTTCTTGAAAACCTGTGATCCCGGCGTTATTGACCAAAATATGGAGCTTACCGAATTGTTTAACAATAGCTGAGACAGCAGCTTTCCAATCCTCTTCATTAGCCACATCCAAATGGAGATAAATGCAAGACTCTCCAATTTCTTTAACCACAGCTGCTCCTAACAAATCGTTAATGTCTGAGACAATGACAATAGCTCCTTCTCTAGCTAAGACTCTAGCTGTCTCTTTGCCAATCCCTTGAGCAGCTCCCGTAATTAAAGCAACTTTTTCTGCTACTCTTTTTCTAAACATCAGTTCCTCTCCTTAAAATATTAAGAAAGTTGCGCGAAACGACTATTCGCGCAACTTTTTCATCTATTATTGCGCAAAAAATGAGAATCGCGCAACTTTTACGTATAGATTCAAAATGAGATGGATAAGGTAAGTAGCATCCAATTTATTTTAACATTTGCTAATGAAAACGTAACTTCTGAAGATCGCAAGCATTTTATCGAAATTGCTGAAATTGAGATTAGCAGTCTTCATGAGGGAAATTTTGCTCGATTTAAAATCTATCCCTCTGCATTCTTTGCATGGCAACGCTTATGAAACTAAAAATTAGACTTTATTAAATTTCAAGATTCTTTTAAGGCTTTATTTACTAGAGTTTGGGCTTCTTTTAAGATCTGATCTAGATGAGCCTGTCCTTGAAAGCTTTCCCCATATATTTTATAAATATCCTCAGTTCCCGAAGGCCGTGCGGCAAACCATCCTGCTTCCGTGACCACTTTTAATCCCCCTATAGCAGCTTGATTGCCAGGTGCTGCTGTCAGAATAGAACTAATCTTTTGTCCAGCTAGCTGCTCTGTTGTCACTTGGTTAGCGGAAAGATGAGCGAGAGATTTTTTCTGAGCAGCCGTAGCTACAGCTTCTACGCGATCGTAAACAGGATTTCCTAGTGTTTCCGTAATAATTTGGTACAGCTCTGCAGGATCTTTATCCTCTTTTGCTAGCATTTCAGCTGCTAGCAGAGATAAAATGATGCCATCTTTATCAGTCGTCCAAACAGACCCATCTAAACGGGAAAAGGAAGCACCGGCACTCTCTTCACACACAAAATTTAGGGTCCCTTCCAGTAAACCTTGCACAAACCATTTGAAACCAACGGGCACTTCATAGAGTTTCAAGCCTAAATCCATAACCACGCGATCGATTAAACTACTACTCACCACTGTTTTGCCTATACTTGCTTTATTGCCCTTTTGTTTTAACCAAAGAGGCCTCTGCTTAAAAAGATAAGCAATAGCTGCACAAAAGTAGTGATTAGGCGGCATTAAGCCGAAACTTTTAGTCACAATGCCGTGGCGATCGTGATCCGTATCACAAGCAAAAGAGAGATCAAACTGATCTTTAAGGGCAATCAGACTTTTCATCGCATAGGGTGAAGAGGGATCCATGCGGATCTGTCCATCCCAATCTAACGCCATGAAGCGAAAAGTAGGATCCACCACGTAGTTGACTAAAGTTAAATTGAGTTTATAACGCTCAGCGAGAGGTTGCCAGTAATGGACACCTGCTCCTCCTAGCGGATCAACTCCTATTTTGATGTTAGAGTCTCTTATCACTTGCAGATCGATCACCTGACTTAGATCCTCAATGTAAGCTGTGCGAAAGTCATAATAGCGCACGTGATCGGTAGCTAAAGCTTTTTCATAAGGTAAGCGCTTGAATGCTTTTAAGCCCTGCGCTAGTAGTTCATTGGCTTTATTCTCAATCCATTGGGTAATAGCTAATTCAGCAGGTCCTCCATGAGGAGGATTGTATTTAAAACCTCCCTGAGCTGGTGGATTATGAGAGGGAGTTATCACAATCCCATCGGCTAATTCTTGTTTACGCCCTTTGTTATAGGTCAGAATGGCATGAGAGATAACTGGCGTAGGCGTGTAGTCATCCTCTTTGGCCAATCTAACTTGCACCTGATGAGCGGCTAAGACTTCGACGCAACTGATAAGGGCAGGCTTTGATAAAGCATGCGTATCGATCCCAATGAAAAGAGGACCTGTAATCCCGTTTTGCAACCGGTATAGGCAGATGGCTTGCGAGATAGCTAAAATGTGTAATTCATTGAAACTCTGATCTAATGAGGAACCGCGATGGCCTGAAGTGCCAAAAGAGACGCGCTGAGCTACGATAGCAGGATCAGGTACTAGCGCATAATAAGCGGCGAGCAGGGCTGGTACGTCGATCAATTGATGCGCATTTGCTAAAGTCCCAGCTAAAGGATCTATTTTCATGGTCTAACCTTAATAGTAAATTCTAGAAAACTGTTGTATTAAACCACTCCCAAGCCTTTTCAATCAAATGAGAATCGACAGGTGAACAGTAATTTCCCTCATAAGGAGCACAGGTACCGATCGCTTTGAGCAGTACAAAACGCGCCTGTCCTTTCAAAGATTTTTTATCTAAACGCAAGGCTTGTAAGAGTTGTTGGATTGAAATAATTGTAGCGAGCTTTAAAGGTAAATGGTAAGCAATTAAAATATGTTTAATTCTTTCAAAAGAGGAAAGCTTTAAAAGATTCAGTTGTAGGGCTAAATGGCTTTCTACTAACATGCCAATAGCTACCGCTTCGCCATGCGAAAGAGCATAGTGTGTGAGCTGTTCTAAGGCATGACCAATCGTATGGCCAAAATTTAATAGACGACGCAACCCCATTTCTCTTTCATCTTGTTCTACATGCTCTTTTTTAATGCGACAACTTTCTCTAATCATATGATCGATCGTTTGAGGCTCTAAAGATAAAATTCGCTCTCTTTGTGTTTCAAGATAATAAAATAATTCCTCATCGGCAATTAAACTATGTTTAATGCTTTCTACTAACCCATTGATTAATTCTTTTTTAGGTAATGTATTCAAAGTTAGCGGATCGATGAAAACTTTAAGAGGTGCATAGATGCAACCTAAGAGATTTTTTCCATAAGGCACATTAACACCCGTTTTACCGCCTAAACTGGCATCCACCATGCCTAAAAACGAGGTGGGCACATTAATCAAACTGACTCCCCGACAGTAGGTAGCTGCTAAATACCCGGCTAAGTCCGTTACAACGCCTCCTCCTAAAGCTATAATGAGTGTATCGCGCCCAAAACCCTTTTCAAATAATTGATTCTCTAACTCTTCTTTTGTCTGACGGGTCTTATACTGTTCACCCTGAGGAAAATGAATGAGATGTGCCTCTAAACCAGCGCAAATGAGGGTTTGATGAAGCGATTCGCCATAGAGTTTAGCCACCCGATCATCGGTAATCAGCGCAATTTTTAAGGAGAGAGGCTTTAAATAAGGCGTTAACTGGCTTAACAAACCTCTCTTTATTTCAATTTCGTACGTTCTACCCAGAGATTGAGTTTGGCAACTGAGGTGGATGCTCATAACTTAGCACAGCGATTGAGTAGCAGTGCATCGGCTAAGACTAAAGCGACCATAGCTTCGACTACTGGCACGGCTCGAATAGCCACACAAGGGTCATGTCTAGAACCTAGAGGTAATTGAAAATTAGCCGGTTCCCCTTGTATTGTGACAGTTGATTGGGATTTCATAATGCTAGAAGCGGGTTTAAAGGCTACTTGGCCTTTTAATGGCATTCCGGTTGAAATACCGGCCAAAATGCCACCCGCTCGATTTGTTTCTGTTTCTATTTTATTGAGTTGCGAGATAAAGAGATCATTGTGCTCTGAACCTAAAAGAGTAGCAGCTTTAAATCCAGATCCTATTTCAAAGCCTTTAGCCGCGGGTAGGCCCATCAGAGCATAGGCTAAAGTCGCGTCTAATTTTTGATAGAGTGGCTCTCCTAAGCCTATTGGCATAGAGGAGGTCATGAACTCTACGATGCCCCCTATAGAATCTCCCTCATTTTTTGTCTGTTCTAGCAACTGACTCATGGCTTGAGTTGCACCTTTATCAGGACAAAAAAGAGCACTGTCCTGAGTTAATTGTCTTAAAATAGCTAGCTCATTCTGTTCAATGACTGCTTCTATCTTACCTATCTGCTTGAGATAAGCTAAGACCTCAATGCCTTCTGTTTTTATAAAGGCTTTAGCTACAGCGCCAGCGGCTACGCGACAAGCTGTCTCTCTAGCAGAAGCTCTGCCTCCTCCCCTATAATCGAAAAGGCCATACTTTTTTAAATAGGTGTAATTGGCATGACCGGGCTTCAGCAAATCTTTTAGAGATTCGTAGTGACTAGAGTCGGCATCTTGATTGGGAATCAGAATGGCAAGAGGCGCGCCTGTTGTTTTGCCTTCAAATAGACCCGCTACTATTTGGGCTTGATCGGTCTCTTGTCTAGCTGAAACTAGCCCATTTCTACCAGGCCTGCGCCAAGCTAAAGCTTGGTTGATATCTGCTTCATCAATCGCTAACCCTGCTGGACAACCATCGATCACTACACCTATGGCTTTGCCATGGGATTCGCCCCAAGTTGTTATTCTAAAAAGTGTGCCAAATGCATTACTAGCCAATTGTAGGTCCTTTAAGCTTAGTAGGATTCATTAGTACTAAAATAGCCTGGATAATTTCTGACTCACTTTGATGAGTTATCTCTAACGTAAAATCCGCGATAGATTCATATAAAGGTAAGCGCTGCTCTGCTAATTGATAAAAAGCTTTTTTAGGATTTTGACCATTTAAATAACTAGGTCTTGTCGCTTGTTGTTCTATTCTTTGCCATACTAGTTCTATTTCTGTTTTAAGATAAATTAATTGACCTTGATTTTTTAAGAACACTCTATTTTCAATGAGATTAAGAGCCCCTCCTCCTAGCGCAATCACTCTATTTGGCTCATTTTTTAGCGAAAGAAGCTGCTGCTTTTCTAATTGTCTAAAAATTTGCTCGCCCTCTTGCGCAAAGATTTGGCGACAGGTCAAGGACAACTTTGCCTGATTGCTATAAGCTCGTTCAATTAGCTGATCCGTATCGATGAAATCCCAGTGTAATTGAGCTGCTAGTCTTTTACCGATGGTCGTCTTACCACTACAAGGTAATCCACATAAGATGATACTAGTCATGCCGCTGTTATATTAGCTCCTAACTGATTAAAATTCCTTTTGAAAGTCGGAAATGTCTTAGCTACACACTCTATGCCCTCAATAATACTCGTGCCGGGCGTAGCTAAAGCTGCTACAGTTAAGGCCATAGCCATGCGATGATCGCCATGTGAGTGAACACAAGCAGCTTTAAGCGTAGAGCCACGGACGATCACGCCTTCATCTGTTTCTCTAATATCCGCACCCATTTTTTGTAATTCCAGTGTAATGCAATGCAGGCGATTGCACTCTTTTTGCTTAGCTACAGCTGCGTTGTAAATCACGGTTTCTCCTTCGGCAAAACAAGCAATCACGGCCAAAATAGGTAACGCATCGATTAGATTATTGAGATCTACAGTGATTCCCTTTAAATAGGGTGTCTTTTTAATATGCAACACTTGTTGAAGTTCATCATATTCTATCTGCGCGCCCATTTGCTTGACGACTTCAATTAATTCTTTATCGCCTTGAGCATCTCGTATATTAATATTGTGAATAGCAAGAGCCGATTGGGTAATTAAAGCTGCCGCTAAAGGAAAAGCTGCCGAACTAAAATCTCCAGGTACGGTATACTCAAAACCCTCATAGCTACTATTGCCTTTAATAGTATAATGTGCAAAAGAGTGATTCTCATAAGCAATCCCCAAGCGCTCAAACCAACTTAAAGTCAAGGCTACCCAAGGCTTTTCGCCCGCATTTTTTACCGTCAACGCAATAGGCTGCTGTGCAAAAGCTGCGGCAATCAATAGAGCTGATACCGGCTGCGAATCCTCTCCTGTAATCGTAGCTGCTTCTCCTAGGATAGGCCCTTTGATGATAAGAGGTGCATACTGATCGCCTCGCATTGCTTCGATGCGCACGCCTAATTGGGTTAAGCCTGCAATTAAAGGCTGCATGGGTCTTTGATGTCTAATAGAATAGTCGCCGGTGATGACGATAGGTTTTTTAGCTAAAGCCCCGACAGCTGTGCAAAAACGCAAGATGATCCCCGAATTGCCGGCATCGATCACATCTTCTGTTTGCTCTATCCTACCGCCTAAGCCTTGAATTGCTATTTGTTGCGGATGAAAGGTCATAGAAGCGCCCATCAGCTGACACGCTTTAATCATAGAGTGCGTATCGGCAGAATTTAAAGGGTGATGAATCGTCGTTTGACCTTTTCCCAAAGCTCCAAATAGAATCGCACGCAGGGTTTGCGATTTAGAAGAAGGAATAAAGATGGTTCCGGCTAACTGACTTTTTGTGACTGTGTATGAATGCATGCTTTAAAATTTAATCTTTTTATGAGAAAAATTAAAGCTTAAAACCTTTTTACTTAATTAACTGAAAGCGGGGTTGATTACTTCCCTCTATTGAGACCTCTTCTAAAAAAAGCTGAAGGGGTCTAACCCAAATCGCTTTTTGTTTATCTAGTGCTTGATAGACAACCAGTTCCTCTAGCGTTTCGCTATGATGCGCTAAAGCTAAAACTCGATAGTAGTTACCTTTGTAATGTCTATACTGACTATTGACCTCAATAGTTTTTGCTAAAGGAGAAATTACCAATAATTTTTTATCCATCAAACTTTATCCTAAAATAATTTTTGCCACAGCTTTAGCTGAAGCGTTTACAATGCTATTATGTCCATGTCCAGGCACAATAGCATAGTGAGCTGGATGTAACTCAACTGCCATTAAAGAGGAGTCGTAATTGGGTACTTGCCAATCATGGCCTTGAGGTGCCGCAATAAAAACATAGTCGCGTTTAAGTCCACCAGATAATCCCTGAACCCACTCTTGATTCAATTGTCGATTGCGTTTAGAAGCAACGGGCATCTCTTCTAAGATGTTTTTTGACAGAACCCATGACAGCCCTATCTTATTAGCTAAATCTACTAAACGAGAACCTTTATTAGCACCTACAATGGATACAACCCGCAATTTTTTAATCTGTGCTTGAATTTCTGTTTTTGCAAGCTCTACCTCAATCGCTCGTGCAATCCTAGCACCATTCGATATACCTACTAAAACGAGTTGTTTCTCACCAGGAGTTGCTGCCCATTTGGCAATCCCAGCAAGAATAGGTTTTACCATATCATCTAATTTAGCATTGCCTTTTTGAAGAATCCGCGGAATGAAAATAGCGCTATTAGCTAGATCTTCTATTGGCATTTCTTCAAAAATTTTTTTAAATTGAGAGGAATTATTATTAAGTCCATGCAAGCAAACAATGAGTCTTTTTTGAGGTAGATCTTCAGGGTCAATTTTTGTGAAGGGCTCCATTTTAGCATCAATTCGATGTAAAATCAGATTTATTTTGGTCAAAGCATAGCTAAAAAGAGTGCCAAAGCTTTGAATTAAACTTATGGCTTTTTTCATCCAAGGCATTTCTTTATAATGAGCTATACACAAATCAGGAGTATCAAAAAATTTAATTCCCTCTATGTTTATTGGTTCTGCATTCACTAGGATAGTTCCTTGTGTTAAAGACAAATGAAATTATAATTTACTGATACTATAACGCAAGTTGCGTATAACTAACCAAAACAAAAAATAGTTGAAGCAGCAATTATAAAAGTAATAATTTTTAGTTCAAAGCCATGAGCTAGGACAGCATGTATTTTTTTAGGCATCAAGTTTGTTATCATACTAAAAGTACCTTCGATAGTCCTCCGATGTGTCTTTAAATTAACGTAATCTTCTAGTTCATAAGACCTTTTGGAATTACTTTTGCGTTCAACGACCATTTTTATTCCTTCATTAAGTAACGCATCTTCATAGTCATAATCTATATAAGCTGCATCTCCATACACTATACTTCCTTTTGGAAGACATCTTGGATCTAGAACCTTGAGAGCCGGCAGGTCATGCTCACTTCCAGGTGCAATGATCATTTTTAAAGGATGGCCCGATAAATTTGTAATTACGGTGGCTTTTACTCCATAAAAATAGCTTTTCTTGCTCGCATTATAACCTCGGAAATTTTCTGTGCTAAAAATGCGACATCTACTTATTCTAATGTTCATACAAACTGACACAGGAAAACTATCTACAATAAAATCGTTATCCATGTAACCGTAAGAACTATATAGATGACAAAACTCAAGCATGTTTTGCCAAACAGTATCAGGTATTAAGTGCATCCGCCTATTTAACCGGCTCTTACTTACCATTTTATTTATGTAGCCTGTTTCTTTAAGCATCTGTCTTGCTCTTTCTATATTGCCATAAAAGTAACGACTTGCAATAATTACTGTTGTCATCACCTCTGCATTACTCATTTTCTGATTAGGCCACTCTTTTCCTATAGCTTTAATCGATTTGATATAATCATCACATAAACAATAGATGGCAATAATCTGCTCATTCATAGCTTCTCTCCTTTAATGTATGTTGTAGTTAACTAACATCTTAAGGATGAGAAGCTTTTTTATTAATACTAATCTAACTCTTTTATCACTTTAGTTATACGCAACTTGAGTTACTATAATAAATTCTATATTTTAGCATTAAGATTTAATAAAATTTAGACTAGATAAACTTAAATATCTATAAATAATTGTGTTTTAACTTGATCTGTTTTTTTTAAATAGGAAATAGAAAGAATTTCTTATTCTCTTAGCTATAGGCGTAATGGCATAATGCAATAGATTTTTATAGCTAACTAATGCGCTATTTTTTAAAACAATCCACCATTTTTCCTTCTCATATAAATTTTTCGTTTGTTGATTGTATTGTCTTAAAGGTTTAGTTAAACCATCGACACGATCTATTTGTTTATACTTTTTTTTGACATGCTTTGATTTATTTTCAATAGAATCTAAATAAAAATGCTTTTTAACCGCTTGTGCGCAAAGAGCAGCTTCCATTAAACCTTTATTAAAGCCTCTTTCAAAAATTAGACCTGCATGGGAATCACCGGCTAATAATACAAATTTGCCTTTGTATTCGACAGCTGCTTGCGGACTGCGATAAATCTCTAAAGGTAGCGTAGAAATTCTGACATTTTGACAAGTCCCACCTCTTTTATTTAAATTCTCGATGTAATGCATCAGATTAGAGTAAACTTTGCGAATTTTCTTATCTGTTTTACCAGCTTTTTTTAATTCTTTTAAATTCCAAGGATGAATTACATCACCTTTTAATAGTTCCTCTTTGCCATTATTGATTTGAGTAGGTCTTAGATGATTATATGTTTCTAAGTCGATCATTTGATGTAATGTGGCTGGCTTTATCTCCTCTCCTTTAGATTTGCTTATTGACTCGAAATCATTTTCATCACAGACAGAACCATGGAATGCAGCGACCTTCAAACCTCTCGGTTTTACGACATCTTCTGTGTCAAATTTCATCTCTACCAAATGATGGAGCAATTGTTTATGAGCTAACTCCTCTCCAAAAAGCGCTTGTCTGATTTCACTACGCGATCCATCGCAACCAATGATAAGTTGTGCTTGTTGCAAATCTTGCTGCTTTTTAGTCAGGAGAGAATCTGATTGATCGTTGCTTTTGTCTAAAGCTTCTTTAAAATCCTCTTGAGTAATACTTTCATTATAGATTATTTCTACACCGAGCCTTTTGGCTTTTTCTGCTAAGCCTGCTTGAATATGATGAGTTCTAAGAAAGTTTCCATTCCATGATTTAAAATGTTTGATTAAGTCTTTAGCATTTTCACGATCGACATATGGATCTTGACTAGCAATCGCTGTTTGTAATACTTGATTAATCAACTTGACGGAATCGGCGGCGATGCGCAAACCATGCGTGCGAAGTTTTTTAGCATTAGCTTCAATTGCTGGATCAGGTCTCTTGTCATAGACTGTAACTTTGCATCCTTTATATAAGACTTTTATCATGCAAGCTAAAGCATCTCCTACAGGACCTGCTCCACTGATAACTACATGGTGATTATTTACATTATTAATCATAGTTAATCCAATTTAAATTTTATCTTTAAGAGTTAACTATAAACTAGCGAAGTAAATATCTTATTAAGACATGATTAATAAATTATTCATTATTGAAAATATAACTCTTCTAGCAAATAATAGAGTTTTAAAGAGAATTAATTAAAAGAAGAGTATATTAATAGAGATCAAATTCTAGCAAGCGCGAATCGATGCCGCTATTGCTAATTGGATAGCGCCTTTTAGCTGATAAGCCAACCTCTTTAGTTAACTCTAGATTGCCGACAAACACAAAACCCTTAGCGGGCTTTGCCGTTTGATTCTTCATAAAATTGCCTAAAGCGCGATAAAGGGCCTTAAGATTATCCACTTCATCTAACCGTTTGCCATGAGGCGGATTAGTCAAAATGACTGTGGGTAAAGGCTTAGGTAGGCAATGGCGGAAATCCTGTTGACTCACGGCAATTAACTGCTGAAAGCCAGCTGCTTTGAGATTAATTTTGCAGCTTTCAATCGCACTTCTATTGCTATCTGAGCCGAATAAGCGCCCGGCCGGTAGAGGAAGACGCGCTTTATCCGCTTCAGCTTTTGTACGCAACCACTCTAATTGAATGAATTGGGGATGATGCATAAAACCCCATTTTTTTCGCAAATAACCAGGTGCTGTACGCGTGGCCATGAGAGCCGCTTCAATTAGTAAAGTACCTGAACCACAGCAAGGGTCATAGACAATATCCTCCTCTTTTAACTGGGCAAGGGTCGCGATAGCCGCAGCTAAGGTCTCTTGAATCGGCGCTTCGACTGTTTCTAAGCGATAGCCGCGTTTATGCAAGGGTTGACCCGAGGTATCAAAACTAAGCACTCCTTCGGGATCGCGTATAAAAAGATTGAGTTGTACCGTTGGATTAGTAACATCGACAGTAGGCCTTTCACCTGTCTTCTCTCTAAAATGATCGCAAATGGCATCTTTGACCACTTGAGCTGCAAATAAACTATTGCGCAACTGAGGATGCGTCACATTCGCATCGATTGCAAAGCTTTTATTGAGTGAAATATACTGATGCCAGTCTATTTCTCGCATAGCCTGATACAACGTTTTAGCATTATAACAGCGGAATTTTTTTATGGGATGCAACACGCGGCTAGCTAGACGCGAACAGTAGTTAATCAGATACATTTTTTCGAACTGATCTTCCACATAAACGCCGCGATAAGAGATTCTTAAGTTTTGACAACCTAAATTTTTTAACTCTTCAGCTAATAAGGGTTCTAATCCCGTTCCACAGGTGACAAATAATTCTTCCACGCCTTTTTCCTTTTAATTCTGCTTATTAATTGTGCATAAAAATAATGACATCCCCATCTTGGACGAGATACTCTTTCCCTTCAAAACGCATTTTACCTGCTTCTTTCGCTCCATTCCGTCCCTTATACTTTACCATCTCTTCATAGGGTACAACTTCAGCTCTAATAAAACCCTTTTGAATGTCCGTGTGAATTTTACCAGCAGCCATAGCAGCAGCTGTTCCTTTGGAAATTGTCCAGGCGCGCGTCTCAATTTCTCCCGTCGTTAAAAATGTGATGAGATTGAGCATGTCAAATGAGGAGCGAATTAAGCGCTCTAAGCCCGATTCTTTTAAGCCTAGGCTCTCTAAATAAAGAGCCCGATCTTCAACCGGCAGTTGGGCAATTTCCTCTTCTACTTTAGCACAAATTGGAATGACGCGGTTATTTTCTTTAGCTGCATACTCGCGCACCTGCTGCACAAATTTATTTTCCATGGCAGGCAGATCCTCTTCTGCAACATTAGCTACGTAGAGCACTTTTTTATTAGTTAAAAAAGTATAAGCTTTTAAAAATTCTAGCTCTTCAGCTGTAAACTCCAAGGAGCGGACGGACTTACCCTGATCTAAATGCGCTTGAATGCGTTTGAGACAAGCAATGCCCTCTAAAGATTCCTTTTTGCCCCTCGCTTGTTTTTCTAAACGCAAGATTGTATTTTCGACCATTTGCAAATCAGCTAGGCAAAGTTCTAAATTAATCACTTGAATATCTTGAATGGGGTCGACAACTCCGGCGACGTGAATGATATCCGATGATTCAAAACAGCGCACGACATGGACAATGGCATCGGTTTCGCGAATAGTAGCTAAAAATTTATTGCCGAGTCCCTCTCCCTTAGAAGCACCTGCTACTAAGCCGGCAATATCGACAAACTGCATGGAAGCATAGATAATCTTAGCACTTTGAGATAATTGAGATAAAACTGCTAAACGCGGATCACTGACATCGACAATGCCGATGTTGGGCTCAATTGTACAAAAGGGATAGTTAGACGCTTGCGCCATAATCGAGGTTAAAGCATTAAATAAAGTTGACTTACCTACATTGGGTAGTCCTACAATTCCACAAGAAAGTCCTGCCATAAATCTGCCTTTTTTAATTTTACAAATATACTAATTAATTTTTATAAATTTGGCAATCTAATAAACTAACCAATTTTTTCTTGACAATTGGTAAAAAGATTTAATATAATTTAATTAGGAGAAGAAGAGACTGATATAATCAAATAGTATGATTTAATCATCCCTTCATTTACCAAGGCTATTTATGGCTGAGAAAACCGAGAAAGCAACTCCTAAAAAGCTTAGAGATGCTAAGAAAAAGGGACAAGTCGCTAAGTCCCAAGATTTACCCTCTGCTTTTACTTTTATCATTTCCATTTGGATTACCCTTGGCATGGCAGGGTATCTCTATCATAATCTAAGTGAATTCATTGTGGGTACTTTCCGCATGATTCCCCACGAAAATCTCACTAATGTGATTAGCCAAATGTGGATGAATTCTTTTGTAGTGATCTTTGTATGTAGCATTCCCATTCTCGCAACTGTGGCCATCCTTGGCGTAATCGTCAATTTTTTAGTCGTCGGACCTGTCTTTGCAACTGAAGTCTTCAAATTCGATATCAAAAAGTTTGATCCCATTCAAAATTTAAAAGCCAAATTTAAGATGAAGACGCTAGTCGAACTCTTAAAGTCTTGTCTTAAAATTGGCATTGCTGCTTACCTCATTTATGGAGTGATGTACAATAGTTTACCTGTACTCATTCAAACTGTGTCTATTCCTACAGCTAGTGCGGTTTTAGTCTTTAATGAATTTTTGATGGAAGTGATCATTAAAGTCGGCATTTTCTTTTTAATTGTGGCCGTAGCGGACTTTGCCTATCAAAAATTTAATTTTGCTAAAGAAATGATGATGGAAAAGTTTGAAATTAAGCAGGAGTACAAGAATACCGAGGGCGATCCGCACATTAAAGGCAAGCGTCGTCAAATTGCTCAAGAAATTGCCTATTCTGAAGGACCAACTGGCGGTGTGCGCAAAGCGCAAGCTATAGTTACTAACCCGACGCACATTGCCGTAGCTATAGGTTATGATAAAGAGATGGATGCAGCGCCCTATATCATTGCCATGGGCGATGGCAACATGGCCGAGAGAATTATCGTCATTGCCAAAAAAAATAGCATTCCGGTCGTTAGAAATATTAAGTTGGCACGCCATTTGTTTGAGCAAGGAGATGTACATGAATTCGTACCGGAAGACTCTTATGAAACGATTGCAGAAATTTTACGTTGGATTGCCTCTTTGCAAACAGAAGATGCCTTTGACTACTCTGAAAAATCTGAATAAATTATAAATGATTATAATAGGTAATGGGGTCATAAAGAATGAATCTTTTTAAAAAAATTTTAAATGGCATTACGATTAGACTAGGGGGCGATCGATCCCTTGAGAATATTTCGCGCTCGAGTGATGTGGCTTTAGCCGGCTTAATTATCTCTATCTTAGCGATGATTATTTTGCCTGTTGGCCCGCAAATTATCGACTATTTGATTGCCGTTAACTTAACTGTTTCTGTTTCTTTGTTAATGGTAGCTCTCTACATTCCCAGTGCTGTTCAACTTTCGATCTTTCCCTCTCTTTTGTTGATTACGACTCTGTATCGCCTAGGGGTTAATATTGCCTCGACTAGACAAATTTTACTGCATGCCAATGCAGGTGAAGTTATTCACTCCTTTGGTAATTTTGTGGTTGGCGGTAACTTTGTAGTCGGTGGTGTGATCTTCTTAATTATTACCATTGTACAGTTTATCGTGATCGTCAAAGGTGCTGAGCGGGTAGCTGAGGTAGCTGCGCGGTTTACCTTGGATGCGATGCCTGGTAAACAGATGAGTATCGATGCAGATTTAAGATCGGGTCTACTTGACTCCAATCAAGCACGTGATAAAAGGATGGCCATCCAGAAAGAGAGTCAACTCTACGGTGCGATGGATGGTGCCATGAAATTCGTCAAAGGGGATGCCATTGCCGGTATTGTCATCTGCTTAATTAACGTTGGTGGTGGTATTATCATTGGGATGGGCATGCATGGCATGAAAGCCATGGAAGCTGTGCAAACTTATTCGCTTTTAACTATCGGTGATGGATTAGTTACTCAAATTCCTGCCCTTCTTATTTCTATTACTGCTGGTATCGTGACCACTCGCGTGACTAGTGATAAAGATACGAACTTGGGTAGTGAGATTACAGGCCAGTTATTAAAACAACCTAAAGCTTTGATGATTGCGGCCGCTTTCCTAATGGGCATGGGATTATTACCAGGCTTTCCGCTAGCTCCTTTTATGATCCTTTCTTCTGCTTTAGGTATGATCAGTTATTCTCTTTGGACAAATGAAGCTAATAGAACGGGAGATAGTGCAACCTCAGCTAGTGGTAGCGTGACCTCAATGGAATCGCCGACGACGGATACTTCGGTCAAAGGCCATAAAGTAATGGGCGGCGGCGGTATCGATAGCTATGCCTTAACTTTACCTGTCATCTTAGAATGCGGTAAGAATTTGAGCGCAGAGATCCAAAAAGCTGTGAAAGGCCAAGGCTTTGTCGATCAGATGATTCCTAGAATGCGTCAAGCCCTCTATCATGATTTAGGTGTTAGATTTCCCGGTGTGCACGTGCGCACAGACTCACCTGTTTTAGATAAGGATGAGTACTCGATTCAATTAAACGAAGTACCCGTCGTGCGCGGTAAAGTCATTGAAGGTTATGTATTGACTAATGAGAATGAGGAGAACTTAAAACGCTATAACTTGCCCTTTTCGACCTATAAAAACTCCTTAGGCTTGCCCTCTTTATGGGTCGATGCCAAATACAAAGAATTATTGGAGAAAGCAGGCATTAAATTTTGGAATCACCTCGAAGTGATGATTTTGCATCTTTCCTACTTTTTTAGACACTATGCCAATGAATTTGTCGGTATTCAAGAGGTCAAATCCATGCTGGAATTCATGGAAAAATCGTTTCCCGATCTCATTAAAGAGGTCACCCGCTTGATTCCCCTACAAAAGATGACCGATATTTTTAAACGCATGATTCAAGAGCAGATCTCTATCAAAGATTTGCGCACAATCATGGAGGCTTTAAGTGAATGGGCTCAAACAGAAAAAGATACGGTGCTCCTATCGGAGTATGTCAGATCTTCTCTCAAGCGCTACATCAGTTTTAAATACTCACAAGGCCAGTCCGTCTTATCTGTTTACATTCTCGATCCCGAGATCGAAGACATGGTCCGAGGAGCCATTAAACAAACATCGGCCGGTTCCTATTTAGCACTCGATCCCGACTCTGTGCAGTTGATCCTTCAATCGATTCGCGTGACAGTAGCTCCCCCTCCTCCAGGTGGTCAACCCCCCGTTGTTTTAACAGCGATTGACGTGCGTCGTTTTGTACGCAAACTAATTGAAATGGAATTCACCGATATCTCTGTCGTCTCTTATCAAGAAATTGTGCCTGAAATTAGAATACAACCTTTAGGTAGAATCCAAATTTCTTAAATTCTAGATTGAACAGGCTCAATAGAGAGCCTGTTTCTCTCCAAGGAGGGAGATATGCCAGCAATAGGTAATTTTGACACTCACTCTAATATTACAAATGAATATGAAATAGCAGCAGGAAAAGCAACTGCTACAGAGTTAATAAATGAACAGAAAGATAGTGATAAAGCACTTGTAACTGATCTAGAGGAAACTGTTAATCCTTTTGCTGCTAAAAAAGAAGAGAAGTTAAAAGATCGCAAAGAGACGATGCGAAAAAATGTTAAGCCTGGGGAGAAACCAAGTGCTTTTTTGGCTATTGAACGCATTAAAAATTCATCGGAGCAATTTCAACGGCGCAATCCCGAATTAAAAGCTACAACTCTACAAGCTCTACGCGAAAAAATTAAGCCTAGTGATACTAAAGAGGATATCATTAAAAAAATTCGCGAAATTTACGCTCATCCTGCCTTAGCTGCTGAAGCCTTAGAATTTTTGATGGAGACGACAGAGGGTGATTTAAATAATGAAGTCAAAGAAGCCCAAATCCTCTTTATGGCTGAATTTAAGAAAGAGATTACAGCTGGTAAAAATATCGCTTTGCAAGCTCAAGAAGCTTCAGATAAAGGCCTAGGCACAGCTACAGATTTACGAGGTCTCTATGATGAGGTGACTAAAGAAGCTCCTGACTCTAACGCCCTGTTTGAAAAATTATCGACTCTTTATGCTTTTAAAGATTTAAAAAAGGTGATCGATTTTCTATTGCATTCCTTAGGTGCTGATATGAAATCAAAAGGACCCTCTATTCCTAGAGGACAGCTCCATACTCTATTTACAGAAACTCGATCATTGCAAGCTATTTTAGGTGTGTATCGCTTTTTTAGAGGACGCATGAACTTAGTGGAAAAATTATTTGAGAAGGAAGGATAAAGAGGATTATGAAGTTACCAAGCCAGATCAACTTTGAATCTTTAGCTAAGCAGTTTATGAGTTTAGCTGCTGAGCGCTATCCAACTGAAGCCAAAGTTTTACAAACAGCTACAAAACTTGGCATTGATAAAGACATTAGAAGTCAAATCATCGTCTTTAGTCAATTTAGAGATGCTGTGCGCGAAGTAGACTTCTTGCGCATCTTTAAGTCTACTGAGCACCGCAATGAACTTTACAAAGCTATTATTACTGCTTTAGAAGGATTAGAAGATCAATATGATGATCTGTTAGATCAACAAGCGGAAGAAGAGGAAGAAGCGCCTATAAAAGATTAAAATTTAGCAAAGAGAGTGTTTTATGGTAATGGATTTATTAGACAGTCTTTTAAATGAATTAGGTGCTATCATCAACGTGCCTCAGCTCCATACGGATCGCAATAATACCTGCCTTATCAAACTAGCGATTGGCGTTTCAGTGCAGTTAGAATTAAGGCCCAATGGCCAGAGTCTTTTAATGGGATCTGATTTAGGTCAGGTCGTACCAGGTCGATACCGCACCAATATTTTTCGCGAAGCTTTAAAGACGAATTGTTTACCCTATCCTCTGCATGGCATTTTAGGTTTCAGTAAGAAAAAGGAGCATCTCGTTTTATTTCAATACTTGCCTGTCAAAGAATTAACGGGTGAAAAAATTGCCGAAGCTTTGACTCCTTTTTCCGAGAAAGCCTTAAAATGGAAGGCAGCTTTAGAAAGAGCTGAAGTGCCATTAGTTGCTAGTACTTTTACTTCATCTGGCATGTTTGGCATGCGTCGTTAACTAACCTATCCAATAAAAAAGGGAATTTTCTAAATAAATTAGAAAATTCCCTTAACAAAATTTAATAGCTATAGTGAGTCATCTAAAAATTAGAAACCAATACCGGCACTTAAAGTAAGAACTGGCATTTTGTAGTTATTTCTATGAGAACCAGCAGCTAAAACAGGCTGAGATAAGTTTAATTCAACAAATGTTCTGATGTTAGAAAAACGATTGAATTCATATCCTACAACAGCTTCTGCTTCTAAACCTTTGAAACTTTTATGATGGTGTTTGTTAATAGATTTAAAACCAAAACTCAAGCCGCCACCTACATATAAACTACTGACATCATTAGGATTGAAGTAGTAGAGATACATGATGCGAGGCATGCTATAAAAAGACTCATGTTTAGCTGCAGTGAAATTGAAAGAAAGATCTACTGCGCAACAGTCATTTACATCGACAATGCGGTAACCAATGCCGATAGTAGGACCTAAGTCTCTATGGCCTTTAGCTAAAGACATACCAGCACCCATTTTGATATAACCAAAATTTCTTTTAGCAGAAAATTCATAGTTACGTGGTGTGTAGTCGTAGTTATGTTGTGCACTATAGTCACAAGGTACATAAACTTTTGTATTAGGTGCTATTCCTGGCGCTACAACTTCAAGAGCAGAAGAAGCTGTCGTCAAAGAAGCAAATAAAATAGCTGCTGAAATAAAATATTTCAAAAACATAAATAATCCTTTATTTTAAGGTTTAAGCTTATTACTCCAGTATAATTACACATAATTAAAATTTTTAACTAGTCATAAAATAATTTTGAATAATAAGATGAAACTAAAACAGGTTGCCTATGTCATTAAAATTCAAGCTACTAAATTAAATAAATAAAATAATATTTACAATAAAAATAAATTCTAACTAGATGAGTATTTAACTTAGTTCGATCATTTTTTAATTTATTAAACATAAATTTTAATGAGAGGAAGATCTTAATTTGGCCTTTAGAAAGGTCTTATCTAGATGAATAGGATTTAAAACTAAGATTTTTGATGACTTAAATCTTAAAATTAACTTAAGAGTGTCACTTAAAGAATAATCAATTAATCTCTATTCAGTTTTACTTTTATTGTATAAAGATTAATGCTAACTTTAAGTAATAAAAAGATTTTACTAAATGGCTTTATCTAACCCTTCCTATCTTCTGCAAACAGCTGCCGGCTTACAGTGGCAGCTTAGTGG
The DNA here is from genome assembly GCA_965200675.1 of Parachlamydiaceae bacterium. Lineage (GTDB taxonomy): Bacteria > Chlamydiota > Chlamydiia > Chlamydiales > Parachlamydiaceae > CBDAUP01. The sequence goes on from CBDAUP010000002.1 coordinate 1,843,446, forward strand.
TACACAGCCACGCCATGGGGTTGCGCTTCCTCTATCTGCTTTAAAAAGTCAACAGAGTTGTGGCATTGGCGAATTTACTGATCTTGCATTGTTAATTAACTGGTGTCAGACACTTGGTTTTACGATCATTCAGCTCTTACCCTTAAATGATAGCGGCTTAGAAACAAGTCCCTATAGCGCGCTGTCTGCTCATGCCCTTCATCCTCTTTATTTAGGGTTAGCCCATCTGCCTTATCTTGAAAACTGTCCTGATTTAACTGACCAGTTAATAGCCCTGCAAGCCCTGTGCTCATCACCGGGCCTCGATTATCAAAAAGTTTATACCTTAAAAGAGCAATTTTTACGCACCTACTTTGAGCTTAATAGAGATGTATTGATTAATAATCCAGACTACCAGCAGTTTATCAAGCAACAGGGTTGGCTACAATCCTATGCTCTTTTTAAAGTACTCAAACTCTCTTTCGACTGGCAATCGTGGGAACAGTGGCCCTTACCAGAACGACATCCTACAGCTGAACACTATGCGACGCTTTTGCAAATACATCGATTAGAGATGGAGTATCATAGCGTCATTCAATATCTCTGTTTTAAACAATTGATAGCGATGAAAGCTTTGGCTACTCAACAAGGTGTTTTACTCAAAGGCGACCTGCCTATTTTAATCAATCGAGATAGCGTAGAAGCTTGGCATCATCGCGCTCTTTTTCACTTTGATTTTTCAGCCGGCGTTCCTCCTGATGTTTATGCACTAGAGGGTCAGAACTGGGGCTTTCCTCTTTATAACTGGGAAGCGATGGCTGCTCAACAGGATCAATGGTGGAAAGCACGCTTGCATACAGCAGAATTAATTTACCACCTTTATCGACTCGATCACATTGTCGGATTTTTTCGCATTTGGGCTATTCCTTTAAACCAAGCGGCAAAGCAGGGAGTTTTTATTCCTCAAGAGGCTAGTCTATGGCTTGCTCAAGGTGAAACAATTATGCGCTCGATGTTAAACAATTGTTCCCTGCTCCCCATTGGCGAAGATTTAGGGACAGTACCGGATGAGGTGCGTACCTGTCTTAAAAATTTAGGTATTTGTGGCACAAAAGTGATGCGCTGGGAGCGCCATTGGCAAGAAGACCAAGGCTTTATCCATCCGCTGGATTATCCTTTAGAAAGTATGACGACTGTGTCTACCCATGATTCTGAAACCTTAGCTCTATGGTGGAAAAATGATCCAACAGCTGCAGCGCTTATTTGTCAGCAAAAGGGTTGGCTCTACTCCCCTTTTCTATCTATAGCCCAGCGCCAACAGATTCTATGGGATAGCCATCACTCGGGTAGTCTTTTTCACATCAATTTACTCCATGAATATTTAGCTGCTATTCCCGATTTAATGCCTCCTCCTGCTTTGCAAGATGTCTATGCAGAACGCATCAATGTTCCAGGCACTATTTCTGATGACAACTGGACCTATCGCTTTTATAGTTCCCTTGAGCAGCTGATAAAAAGTGAACCCCTTGCTCAATTTATGCGAAGTGTGCTAGCTTAAACTAGCCTATTTTCTCAAAAACTCAACATTCAATTTAGTAAACAAACATCAATGAAATTTAGACTTTATTATTTAATTTTACTCCTTTTATTTTCTATCGGCTCAATAGAAGCCGTCACTCCTAATAAAATCAAAACGCTTTACACAAGTCTAGAGCCTAACTCTCTATCTCAACATTTAGCCTTTTATGCCCTCTATCCTGCCAGTCCCGAAGGAAAATTAGCGCTACAACAGATTCAACGCCTTTTATCTCCCTCTTATTCGACAAAAACTTGTTTGTCTTTGCTGCCCTCTACTATTCAAACCTTGCTAGAGTTAGTCCACAAATTGCCCAATCAAGCTACCTTATGCCTATCTTTGACCCAATTGCAAGAGATGGAAAAACTAGCGGAATGGTTACCCCATCGTCAATTAAAAGGCCATTGGGTAGAATCAGAAACAGAGGTCTTAGCGCTCGCTACGGAAGAGATCGATTTAGCACGTGGCTTACTGCTTAGTCAACTTGCCAATGATTCTCAAAAGATGGCGCTGATTCGTAGCTATGAAGCACAACTCGATCTCATGGCTTTACAGATCCTGACAAAAATTAAATTAGATAGTTCGGCTGAACAAAAAATAGAAGCGATCAATTGCTTTATTTTTGATGAATTGCATTACCGTTTTCCCCCTCACTCTCTGTATGCTAAAGAAATTGCGCTCTATACTTTCCTGCCTTCTGTACTTGACTCCAGGAAAGGCGTCTGTTTGGGCGTCTCTATTCTCTATTTGAGCTTAGCTCAACGTTTAAACTTAAGTTTAGATATTGTCACACCGCCTGGACATATTTTTATTCGCTATCAAGATAGGCAGCAAGTGATCAATGTTGAAACTACAGCTAGAGGTATTCATTTAGATTCAGAAGAGTATTTGTCGATTGAAACCCATCAACTGCCTATCCGTTCCTTAAAAGAGGTCATTGGACTCGCTCATTTTAACGAAGCTTCTGTCTATTGGCAAAAAGAAAATTATGAACAAGCCCTACAGGCTTATCAACACGCCTTGCCCTATTTGCCGCATGATAAACTTTTGCAAGAGTTAATGGCTTATAATTACCTATTTATAGGTCAGTCAGAAGAAGCACGACCTCTTTTGGAAGCGGTGAAAGACCACATCCCAGCTTATGCTATTTATAAGCAGACGGTAGCTGAAGATTTTTTAAAAGGCGCAGTCGATAGCCAAGGGATTAAGCCTCTTTTTATGCATGTAGATGAAACAAGGGAATCCATTTTAAAAAAACGGCTAGCTTTAGAGCAAGTAGTGGAAAAATTTCCCCTCTTTAGAGCAGGTATTTTTAGTTTAGCCGTGACCTGGTTGCAACTGCACCGTTTGGGCGAAGCGTTAAGTTTATTAAAAAAATACCATCAACTCGATTCTCAAGATCCCACAGTCGAGTATTATTTAGCAGCACTTTACAAAGAGCGATTGGACTACACTTTAGCCTGGCAACATCTACTACAAGCAGAGAAAATTGTAGCTACGTGCCAGTATCGACCAAAAGCCCTGCGAGAACTGCGCAAATCCCTGTGCCGCCTAACACCGGAATAAAGTTAAAAAAAAAGGGTAATCAATTTAATTAAAAATTTAATCGAGTAGGTTCATGACCATGAAAATTTATACCAAAACAGGTGATAAGGGAGAAACCTCTCTTTTTACAGGAAAACGCCTCTTCAAAAATGATCCCTATTTTGAAGCCTTAGGGAGCGTCGATGAATGCAATAGTGTCATTGGAGCAGCAATTGCTTTATTGCCTACCACTGCTAAGTTTCATTCTATTCAAGAAGAGCTAAGTATAATCCAACATACTCTCTTTGATTTAGGAGCGGCCTTAGCAACGCCTTTAACCCAAGCATCTGATTTAAAGATCGCAAAAACTCGTTTTGATCAGGAAGGGATTACTCTTTTAGAGAAATGGATGGATGAAATGGATTATCAGTTGCCAGCTTTAAAGACTTTTATCTTGCCGGGTGGCCATGCGGCTGGCGCGTTGCTTCATTTAGCGCGCAGTATCTGCCGTCGCGCTGAGCGTCTAATCGTACCTTTATATCGCCATGCAGATGTATCTGAGTATGTGCTCATGTATATCAACAGATTATCCGATTACCTCTTCATTGCATCGCGCTATGTCAATCATCTCAATCACAATCCAGAAATTCAATGGGAACAGCATAAGCATCCCATTTCTTGAATTAATGAACTTTTCATTTTAATTTTGTCAAAAAAAAATAGCTCTTATCGTTTAAAGGATAAGAGCTATCAACTACAACTTTAGAATAACTTATTCTTAAAATGACCTATTTAACAATGACGATACCGATGATATTATCGGAAGATTCATTTTGTTTCCACTCTTCAAAAGCTTGTGTATCTGTCAAAGTCTTTGTATGGACAAGACGTATTTGATAGACGCCTTCTTTAACAGGAGCTTTGAATGTTACTTTTGATGAACCTTTAGATTCCGTGATCTCTAAAGTGCGCAGAATAGCAACTTGAGGACCTGCATTTTCAATATCATCACTATGTTTACAGGAGAAGCCAGCTATGATAGAATGTACAATTCCAAAATGATCGGGATTGATTCTATAATTGAAAGTAGCTTCAACTTCTTGACCAGGTACTACAGAAATGTACTTATGACCATTAACAAATTTAAATTTGCTAATTTTAATTGCATCATTGTCAAATCTCAAAGATTTAGAGATTAAACCATGGCCAGGCACTTCTTCTGTCCATTCTTCAACTTTATCGCTGATTTTATCTGTTACTTTTTCAATTTCATGGCCTAATCCAGCAAATGCGCTAGATGTTAAAGCACAAGCACATAATGCACTACCAAGTAGTAAATTTGTCAATTTTTTCATGATGAGTTCCTTTGATTTATCAGTATTTACATACCTTTAATTTTTTATGAAGGACTTAAATAGGGCTAAAATAAAATTTATTAAAAAGCATTGGTAACAATTTATTAATTATTATCTACTTTTTATTTCTTTTAGTTATGCCTTTTGTATAACTTTAAACCTCTTAAAAAATTTTCGCAATAAAAAAAATAATTAAAATAATTACTTTACAAAGTTGGTATTTTTTTTATTTTAGATCAATTTTGCTTGACTGATGTACGTCACCTTTTATATTTTAAAGTAGGCTTTTGAAAAATTTTATCTAATTTAATTTTAATCACTTACAATAAAAAAATTTTGAGGTTTTATGGCACAAAATTTTACGGAATCTGTAACTCAAGCTCTTGAAATAGCCTTTACCGAAGCGACTAATCAACGCTATTTAGAAGTAACTGAAAATCAATTATTAAAAGCTTTACTTAGTCAAAAAGAGGGTCTTTTTTATCTTGTTTTAGAAAGTCTCAATGTACCGTTAGATCTATTATTAAAAGAGTTAAACACAACACTTAGTAAACAGCCAACTTTTGTAGGAGAAGACAAACAAACTCCTTCGCTCGCTAAAAATTTACAAATCTGTTTAATGGAAGCACAGAGTATTGCCCAGCAGTGGAAGGATGATTACACGAGTAGCGATCATCTATTACTTGCTTTTTGGAAAAAGAGTAACCCTCCTTTTACGAATTGGAAAGCTCAAACGGGTTTATCTATTAAACAATTAGAAGAACATATTAAAAAAATAAGAGGCGATCGTCAAATGGATTCTCCCCATGCTGAACTCACTATCAAAGTCTTAGAAAAATATTGCAAAAACTTAACGACTCGCGCAGCGGAAGGAAAATTAGATCCTGTCATTGGGCGCGATGAAGAGATTCGCCGCACGATGCAAGTGTTGAGCCGCCGTACCAAGAATAATCCCTTGCTGATTGGCGATCCGGGAGTAGGCAAGACAGCCATTGCCGAAGGGTTAGCCTTGCGCATTATTAGTGGCGATGTGCCTGATTCGTTGAAAAACAGGCAGTTATTAGCTTTAGATATGGGCAGCTTAGTAGCTGGCACAAAATACCGCGGAGAATTTGAAGAGCGTCTTAAAGGCATTTTACAAGATATTGAAAAGAGCAATGGCCAAATCATTCTCTTTATCGATGAAGTGCATACTTTAATAGGAGCTGGCGCTAGTGAAGGAGCCATGGATGCCGCTAACTTGCTTAAGCCAGCGCTAGCTAGAGGAACATTGCATTGCATTGGGGCTACTACTTTAAATGAGTATCAAAAGTACATTGAAAAAGATGCGGCCCTAGAGAGACGCTTTCAACCGGTAATGGTCCTGGAGCCCTCTTTAGAAGATTCGATTGCTATTTTGCGCGGTTTGCGGGAACGGTATGAAATCTTTCATGGTGTTCGCATTACAGAAGCTGCGATCCATGCGGCTGTCTTTCTCTCTCATCGTTACATTACAGAGCGCCGATTACCCGATAAAGCCATTGATTTAATCGATGAAGCAGCTAGCTTAATTCGCTTGCAGTTAGGTAGCCGTCCTCTGCCAATTGATGCAAAAGAGCGTGAAATGACGAGCATGATCGTCGAACAAGAAGCCTTGAGACGCGAAGATACGGCAAGTGCTAAGACCCTAGCAGAAAAATTAGAGCAAAAGATTTCAAAGATCAAAGAGAAACTCACTCTTTTAAGGCAAAAATGGGAAGAGGAAAAAAAGCTAATTCAAACCTTAAAAGATAAAAAAAATCAATTAGAGCAGCTTCGCTTTCAAGAAGAGGAATTTGAGCGCAAAGCAGATTACAACAAAGTCGCTGAAATACGTTACAATAGCCTGCCTGAATTGCAAAAGCAGATTCAAGCAGCGGAAGAAGCCCTCAATAAAAAAGAGCATCGCCTTTTACAAGAAGAGGTCGATGATAAGTTGATTGCTCATATCGTTTCTAAATGGACAGGTATCCCGGTCAATAAAATGCTAGAGGGAGAAGCTCAGCGCTTGTTACATTTAGAGCAAGAACTAGGAAAAAGAGTAGTAGGACAAGAGTTAGCAATTAAATCCATCAGCGAAGCTATACGCCGCTCGCGTTCTGGCTTAAGTGATCCACTGCGTCCTATTGGCGTCTTTTTATTTGTGGGTCCTACAGGAGTTGGCAAAACAGAATTAGCTAAAGCGTTAGCTCAGCAACTGTTTAACCAAGAGGAAGCCTTGATTCGTTTAGATATGTCTGAGTACATGGAGAAACACAGTGTGGCTAAACTCATTGGTTCACCGCCTGGATACATAGGCCATGATGAGGGTGGGCAACTAACGGAGGCCCTAAGACGTAAACCCTATGCAGTTGTGCTATTTGATGAGATTGAAAAAGCTCATCCCGATGTTTTTAATCTCCTGTTGCAATTATTCGATGAAGGCAGATTAACAGATAGTAAAGGACGCGTCGTCAATTGTAAAAATGCTCTCTTTCTAATGACCTCTAATCTCGGTTCAGAAGCCATTATGGAAGAGATCCATACTTCTGCCTCTTTAGATAAAGAGCTATTACTGCTTGTGCTCGATCCTATTTTGAAACGCCATTTTCGTCCTGAGTTTTTGAATAGATTAGATGACATTTTGCCTTTTCTACCTCTGCGCAAAGAGAATATGCAAAAAATTGCCGAGATTCAATTAAATCATCTAAGACAGAGATTAGTAGAACGCGAGATCCTACTGCAATGGACTCCTGAAATTTTAAACTATCTGGCTAAAGAGGGCTATGATTCCATTTTTGGGGCGCGTCCTTTAAAACGATTGATTCAGCAAGAGATCATTAATCTGTTAGCAAGTGGTTTACTAGAAAATAGGATTCAAAGCAAAAGTACGCTTGAATTGGAAATGAAAGAGGGCAAAATTCAGTTCGTGCAGCATCCTCATTAAAGGTATAGATAAGAGTATAAGAGATTTAAAACTAAAGGTTGAAGAAGCGAGAAAAGTAAGTATTTTTTACTTTTTCTCCTTTTAATGATAAGTAGAGTAGAATAAGGCCAAATCCAAAAGATGGCGTAAAAACCGCGAAACTAAGTCCTAAAGTAAAAATAAAGAGTTTATAAGCTCTTTGCCAAAAGTAGAGAGCAAAGTGATTAAGCTGAACACTTTGAAAAAGAATCAAACCGGCTAAGATGAAACTCAAAATGGCTAAGGTAGCTGTAATAGCTGTGGCAATCGCAAGCGTGATAGCCGCTAGCAAAATAAGCATATGCACAGGAAAAGTTAAGCGCTTATGACTTAACTTTTTTAAAGTTTCAGTGTAATCACTTTTTTGGGAGTCTTGCTGCTCTTGTCTTTGATAGTCCCGTTGAGCTTTATTGGAACTAAAAGTAGAGGGCTCTTCCTCTTTATCTAATAGAATAAATTCTGGTTGATGAATCTTTTTTGCTTTTCCCTCAAGATCCTCCTCTTTAAAATTTTTTGACATGCTTTTTCCTTTTTTTGCTTTCTTTGTTGAACACAATTAACAAGAAGATCCAAGCAAAAAAATTTATCTTCTAAATTTTATTTTATTAATGCCATTCAAGGCAGCCACGCGATACCCTTCAGCATAGGTAGGATAGTTAAAAATCTGATCGATAAAATAATCGATTTTAGCATTAAAGCTAGCAGCTAGCTGACCAATATGAATCACTTCTGTAGCTCCCCTGCCAATCACATGTACACCTAACAGCTCTAAGGTCTCAGCATGAAATAGTAACTTAAACATACCTACATTACTGCCGGAAATGTGGCTGCGCGCTAGCTCATAATGGTAAGCACGCCCTACTTCATAATGAAATCCCATCTCTTTCAGTTGATCTTCGGTATAACCGCATGAAGAGATCTCAGGTATTGTATAAATTCCAATGGGATAAAAGGAAGGAAAATGATGCGTTTGTGCACCAAAAGCGTGACGAGCTGCTAATCTACCCTGCTCCATGCTAGTAGACGCTAAGCAGGGCCCTCCAATGACATCTCCTACAGCATAGATATGGGGAGAGACTGTTTGAAAGAGCGCATTGACTGGGATATAACCCTTTTCATTGAGATGGATGCCTGCATTTTCTATTTGCAAAGCTTCTACATTGGCTTGCCTACCTAACGCATAGAGCAATACATCCGCCTCTAAGGTGGTTCCATCTTTGAATTTCACATAAGCACAGTTGCCTTTTCTTTCAATTGTTTCCGGTTCTTTACCTCCTAAAAATTTTAATCCAATATCTGTTAAAGCTGTTTGTAAGTGAATCCCAATCTCTGAGTCGATGAAGGGTAGAATGTGCTCTTTTTTATCGATAATGATCACTTCTGTGCCTAAGGCTGCAAAAAAGCTAGCATACTCAGATCCAATGATACCACCTCCAAGAACTAGCATGGTTTGTGGAATCTTATTAATGCTCAATAAGCGCGTAGAATCTAAAATCACTTCATCATCAAAAGGCACATTGATGGGATTACGCGGTTTAGAGCCACTCGCAATCACAAAATAATTGGCATTTATTTGATAATGGCTAGAAGTTTCCTCACTTTTAATCACTAAACGCGTGGGATTTTCAAAAAAAGCTTCGCCTTGTAAGAGCTGGATCCCATTTTTCTTAAATTGACGGAACACCATGCTGCGCTCTTCATTAATCACTTGATGCAGGCGATTAAATAGATCGGCAAAGGTCACTTCGTGAAACTGGAGATTGCCTCCCCAAAAATTGCGTTCATTAAACCGCGTAAAATCAATGACAGCTTCTCTTAGGGATTTTGAGGGAATCGTACCATTATACAGGCAATTTCCTCCAGGACTTGGCCTTTTTTCGACAATAATGACTTTTTTGCCCATTTTAGCTGCTTGAATCGCTGCTTTCTGGCCGGCTGGACCTGACCCAACTACCGCTAAATCAACTGTGATCTCGTCCATTTTACTCCTTTAACTTTTTTTCACCATAGCTTAACCCTCTTTATATGTTCAACTAAAGGAGCTAACCTTTTAAATTAAATTTTATGATAAAATTAAACTAAAGAAGAGAAGGGAGAGGTCAAATGCCAAAAAATAACTATACAAAAGTAGAACAAGCTCTCGAACAAGGTTTATTAAAGATGCAAGTGACAGACTTATTTGAGGCAGCTAAACCTCTTTTTTTGCCTGAAGCAAAAGCAGATCAAGCCTCTCTCCCAACCTTTTCTTTGACAGTTCAGCAGAAAAGCTTAATGGGCTCCTTAACCCGTGATTTAACAAAATTTACGTCTAAACTCCATCCCAAATTATATGCTCAATTAGCGATTAAAAGGAGCGAATTAAAAGCTAAACTTATCAATCCCACTAGCCTATCTTCAGAAGAGTGGCAGCAATTAAAACAGATCAAAGATAAAATAGACTTATATAAAGCTCAGCTTCAAAGTCAAGTCCCTCCTTTAGAACTCAATCAATTAGTAGAAAATGAGCGTCTTAAGCACATTAATAAGCGCTTCAACACAAATGAAAAATGGTTGCCCCTTCATTAAAGGTGTTAGTTGATTGTGCAAATTTTTTATCGCTTGCAGCTTAACAACCCTGTGTGCTATGATCGGTTCTTTCAATTAAAAGTTAAGAATGGAGAAGACCCATGTCAAAAGTATGTCAAGTGACGGGCAAAAGACCCTCGCGTGGTTATAGTTATTCCATTAGAGGGATTGCTAAAAAGAAGAAAGGAATTGGCTTAAAAATCACGGGAAAAACTAAAAGACGCTTTTTACCCAATTTAGTCAAAAAGAGATTGTGGTTAGATTCTGAAAAACGCTTCATTACGCTTAGACTCTCAACTAATGCACTTAGAACAATTGATAAGCAGGGTTTTGAGACAGTTATCAGAAAAATGCGTGCTGATGGAGTTTCTGTCTAATCTGATTTTAATCCCGCTAATTTCTAATTATTAGTTTTAAATATTTTAGTTTAGATTTTTTAAAGATATAATTTCTTTTTTAATATAAGAAATTATATCTTTTTTTATTTTTTAACTATTCAATTAATTATTAATATTTTTATACATCATTTATTGGTTGATTTATTTATTAAATTGATTTTTTATTAATCTTAAATTATACTATTTAATTATTTTATATTTAAAATAGGGATTAATAATAATGATAAAAATAACTAAAGAAGCTACTATTTTTGTTTTGACAACTGCTTTAAGCTGTGGACCAAGTCAACTATTTGGTATCATTAAAGGTCTAGTTGATACAATTTTCTCTGTAAAGCACTCTATAAACTACGTCCTTTAAAAGGCCGCGTGGCACTTTTAGACACAAGTTCATTAATTTATTATAAGAAGTTAAAGTTAGATCAAAAAGTAAAGCGCTTAAAAAGCGCTTTATTAGCCGATGCGTTGGCTCTAGTTCCTTTAGTTGGCGCTCATCTTTCTTGGCGCGTGGCTATTCAAGATTATCGTTTCAAATTTACACCCATTTTTAGAAAAGGCTTAGCGCAATTACTGGAACATCATCCTAAAATCTTTTCAGCTGCTATTTTCAATTTAAATGTCTGTAAAAATTTAAATGGTCAAGTGCGCCTTGGTAAATTTGAACAAGTAGAAATAGAAGTAGAAACATCAAAAATAACACGTTACTTACGAGCTTCTCATTTTAAAAATAATCCTGATACTCCTACAGTTATAGTCTTTGGAGGAAACAACGCTACGGATGGAGATATGAGTTTATATGCCGACCCTTATACTGAGATGGGTTATAATGTATTGACATTTACCATTGGTGGTTATCCCGGTAGTAGATTAGTAGCAATAGCTCAAGGTAAACAAATTAATCATCAATTAATTGCTTCGGAAAAGACGCTTTATCAAGATATAGAAGCTGTCAAATTATACTTACAGGAACAAGGCGTAACTAAAGTAGCTTACCATGGCCTTTCTTTAGGTGGCAGTCAAGCGTTTCAAGCAGCTGTTGGACAAACGAATGCCACAAAATTAGAAACATTGTTTGTCGTAGCTGATCAGACTTTCACTTCTGTCTCTAAGGTATCGGGGAATGCTGTCAGTAATACAGTCAAACTCCCTCAATTTTTAGGTAAAGGATTTGGAGATGCGGTCTTTCCAGCAGGCCGCTTAGTAGAGTTACCAGGAAATCTATGGACGGTGACCGATAATGTCAATAATTTAGCTAAAGCTAAGCTAATGAAAGAGCAGAATATTCCGCTTTACTGTGTAGCTTCTCAGTGCGACTTTTTAATGGGCAAAGGCAGAAAATCAAGAGAAGGGGGTTATGAAGATAACTTTGCGCATGATTTGTTTAAGGCTCGCTATTCTGCTGACGAAGATACACAAGACAAATTTTATACTTTAAATGGCGATCATGGCAGTAATGTTTTTTGTAATAGGAAATTCATAGCTTGTATGAAAAATTTATTAAAATCTAATTTATCAAGATCTAAAATTAATAGTTAAATAAATTAATTTAATTATTTAGTACAAATACAATAAATATTGTTAATTAATTACATATTAATTATAATTTTAATTAATAATTAACTAATAAGATTTATTTATGATTAATAAAATTTTTAAAGAATCCTTTTCTTTTGCTTTAACAACAGCTCTTAGCTGCGGACCTAGTCAAGCCTTTGGCTTAATTAAAGGTCTAGTTGATACAATTCTGCTAAGTAAAGCATTGTATCAGCAGCGCCATCAAACTTTTAGCTCTTCCTTTAAACGGCAGCAAGTAGCAGAAAAAATTAGTCGCTTACAGCGCGCGCTGTTAGCCGATGGCTTAGCCCTAATTCCAGTATTAGGGGCGCATCTCTCCTGGCGAGTTGCCACTCAAGATTATCGCTTAAAATTTAGTCCTATTTTCGAAAGAGGCACGACTCAACTGTTCGAGCATCCTACTAAACTAATCTCTTTACCTGTATTTCCTTTAACTAATGAAAGTGAACTGATTTATATTCCCAGTCCTTTGAAGGAATTTACTAAGACAAGGATAAAAGTAACGACCTCAGAGGGCACGCGTTTTTTAAATAGTTATCATTACGATAAAAACAAAGGCGCCCCTACAGTCGTCATTTTTGCAGGCAATACTCAGTGTGCGGAAAGCATGATGCCTACTGCTAAAAAATATGTCGATCAAGGCTTTAATGCCTTAACTGTCACAATTGGAGGCTATAAAGGCAGTCCAGGAGTTTGGACTTCAGAAGAAAGCCTTTATCAAGATGTAGAAGCTATCAAATTATACTTACAACAAGCAGGTGTCACTCAAGTGGCTTACCATGGTTATTCATTAGGTGGCTCCTTAGCTTTTCAAGCGGCTGTTGGAAAAACTAATGCGACAAAATTAGAAACCTTATTTGTCGTAGCCGATAAAACTTTTAGCTCAGCTGTCGATGTCGGCGGTAATCCTTTGCCTATTATCAAGTCTATTGGTAAAGGTCACTTAGCAGCAGGTATCCCAAAAGGTCGTTTAATAGAACTACCCAATGATTTATGGACCCGTACAGATGGGTTGGATAATCATGCTAAAGCTGAACGACTAAGAGAAAGAAACATTCCGCTTTATGCTATTCAAGCTGACCGTGATATTTTAATGGGCCGCAAGTATGATAAAAAAAAGAGATGTTATACGCATAATTTTGCACAAGATCTGTTAAAGGCACGTTATCATAGTGCTCAAGAGGAACAACAAACGCATTTGTTTACCTCAGAGGGCGGACATGGAGATGACTGTTTTACAAAAGAATTTCAAAATAGAATAGTGGATGTAGCTAAAAAACTTGGGCTTTTACCGGAATAAAATCTCTCAATAACTGTGGGATTCTATTTTGACTTTGCCATGAAAAATCCAATAGACAGCGACTGTATAGGAGATGACTAAAGGAATGCCAATGATGGCAATCAGCAAGAGAATCTCTAATGTTTTGACAGAAGAAGCTGAATTGTAAATCGTTAAGCTCAAAGAGGCTGGAGCATTGATGGCTCGCACGACATTGGGGTACATGCCGATTGCAAACAGAGCTAGCAAACAAACAATATTAAAACAGGAACAGAGAAAGGCCCGCCCATCTCTACCCAAATGAATTTCTCGCGGAATATTGGCGATGGCTAATAGATGGGCAAAAGCAATCAGAAAAAAAGCCGGCCGCTCTTTAATGGCATCTGTCATGTGAGGGAGATAGATAAGGGTAACGATAGTCGTGACTGCATAACATAAAATAAAGAAGATGATTGCTGGATTGACAAAGCGACGCATTTTATCGTGAAACTCGCCTTCCGTCTTCATCATGAGAAAGATAGACCCATGCATGAGAAATAAAGCAACTGTTAAGGTACCTACTAATAGGCTATAGGGATTGATTAAATCAGACAAGGTGCCGATAAATTCTTTTTGTTCATCGAGCGGAATGCCGCGAATTAAATTGCCCAGTATCAGTCCCAAAGTTAAAGAGATCAATAAACTAGCTAAACTAAAAAAGATATCCCACATCCAACGCCACCAGCTCATCGGTTGCTTGCTGCGAAACTCAATCGCGACGGCCCGAAAAATCAAACCGCTAAGTAGTAGCATCATAGGCAGATAAAATCCGGAGCAAATAGTAGCATACACTTCTGGAAAACCGGCAAACAGAGCCCCACCGGCTGTCACTAGCCACACTTCATTGCCATCCCACACAGGTCCGATAGAATTTAACATCAGGCGTCTCTCTTGATCTTTTTTAGAAAAAAGATGCAACATGCCGACACCGAGATCAAAACCATCTAACATGGCATAGCCAGCTACGAGCGTGACAAAGACGATAAACCAGATAAATTCAAGAGGCATAGTGAGATTCATTGATCCATTTCCTTCACAACTTTTTTTAATTGATGATAGGGACTAGCTTGATCTCCCTCAGCATTCTCACCTTCATCAGGTCCCTGCTTAAATTTTTCATTGAGTAGATAGATGAAGAGAATGAAAAGAAAAAAGTAAACAATGCCAAATAAAATAATAGAACCTAAAACTTGATTGGCTTTGACCGATTTAGAGAGACCTTCAGAAATGCGCAGTAACCCCTGCACAATCCAAGGATAACGCCCCATCTCAGCTGACACCCAACCGACTTGATTGCCAATCTGAGGAAAAATAACAGATAAAACTAACCATCTTAACACCCATTTATGATTAAAGAGAGTACCTTTGCGCCACATGTACACAGCTACGATCACTGTTAAGCACATCAAACCCCACATGGCGATCATCAAATGATAAGTTTGGTAAACGACAGCTACATTGGGCCAATCTTGACGTGGATATTGATCTAAACCTTTAATCTCCCCTTTTGGATCATTGTGAACGAGAAAGCTGAGCATGCCCGGTACAGCCAGTCCAACTACTTTTTCGTTTTTTAGATCGACATAACCCACTACGCCTAAAGGTGCATAGGTTTGCGTCTTAAAAATGCCCTCAAAAGCCGCCATTTTAGCTGGCTGATTATGGGCCATATGCTGCGCACTTTGATGTCCTGAAACAAGCTGTAAGCCGACAGAAATAACCGCGACTATTAAACCTATTTTAAGAGTAGCCCGAGCAAACTCTTGATGTCTTTTTTTTAAGAGATAATAAGCTCCGACACTAATGGTCAAAAAAGCGCCTGCTAACCAAGCGCCAATTACGGCGTGACCCAATCTATCCATCGAAGAGGGATTAAACACCATAGCCCAAAAATCTGTAATCTCGGCACGTGCTTTAACCCCTTCGCCTACTATATGATAACCTGCCGGTGTATGCATCCAAGAATTAGCTACAATAATCCAGATCGCACTAAAATGGGCCCCAAGGGCTACCATCCAGGTCGAAAAGTAATGCAATTTAGGCCCGACTTTATTCCACCCAAACAGCAGGATAGCTAAAAATCCCGATTCTAAGAAAAAAGCAAAGACTCCTTCAGCGGCTAGCGCACTACCAAACACATCGCCGACATAGCGCGAATAGGTAGCCCAATTGGTCCCAAATTCAAACTCCATGACAATACCTGTCGCTACGCCTATCGCAAAAGTAAGCGCAAAGACCTTAGTCCAAAATTTTGCCAGTTGAATGTAGAGAGGCTGACCTGTCCACATGTAAATGCTTTCCATAATGACTAGAATCAAACCAAGTCCAATACTCAATGGAGGATAAATGTAATGAAACATAATGGTCAGTGCAAACTGCAAACGCGCTAAGATCTCAACATCCATCTGGTCTTCCTCAAAGCTAAAGAGAAAAATATAATTAAATTTTTAATTTTTTAATAGTAAAAAATTTTCAGAGGTGGGATTTTTATAAGAGAACAAGTATCCTATTTTGTTGCTAAAATTCTCTGTTAAACTTATGCTCTAATTGGCTTTTTTTGACAAATATGTTAAAAGAAGTTTACCATTTTAAAGCGACAAGCAAAGTTTAAAATTGATGCAACCGCCTAAAAAAAAATTGCGTTTAATGGCCATTCTAAACGTAACGCCTGATTCCTGTTATGCTCCCAGTTGTTACCTTAATACTAAAGAAGCGATTCAGCGTGGAATAGAGCTCTATCAACAGGGAGCTGATCTCATCGATATAGGAGGAGAATCCTCCAAGCCCGGCGCCTTGGCTGTTACAGTAGAAGAGGAATTAAAAAGAGTCATTCCAGTTATTAAGGGATTAATTCAAGAGATTCCCCTTCCTTTATCGATTGATACGATGAAACCGCAAGTGGCTGCTGCAGCCTTAGAAGCAGGTGCTTCTTTTATTAACGATATAACGGGTTTTCAAGATCCTGCGATGCAGCTTTTAGCTGCTTCGACAGGTGTAGAAATTTGCGTGATGCACATGCAAGGCACTCCTCTGACGATGCAGATAAAACCTAGTTACCCTCAAGGAGTTGTCGCTTATCTAGTCGAATGGTTTAAAAAACGCGTAGAAATTTTAAGTGCTCAAGGCATTAACCAAAATCAAATTATTCTCGATCCGGGCATTGGCTTTGGAAAAACTGTTGCTGACAATCTGTTAATCCTGCAAAATTTGCCTTTATTTAAAAGTTTGGGTTTTCCCCTTCTTTTAGGAGCTTCGCGCAAGTCCTTTATGTCTTCTATTCTCCATAAGCCTCGCGCAGAACTTTTGTCTGCAACTTTAGCCATTCATACAGCTGCTGTGTTAAGCGGAGTCGCTATGATTCGCGTGCATGATGTAGTGGAGCATCGCGATATGATTAATTTAATGGAGCATTTGATTTAGAGACGATGGTTAACATTCTACAACAGTTGTTAGTGCCCGGTTTAGAGATGATTATCATGGCCATGATGATTTACTATCTGCTCTCCTTTTTTTGGAATACGCGGACGATGGATCTCGTGTTTGGTCTAATGGCGTTTTTAGCTTTTTATGTGGCAGCTTCTTGGTTCTCCCTGCCTGTTTTGCAAAAGCTGATGCTCTATTTTATCAATGTAGCAGTTATTGCCGTTCTAATTATTTTTCAACCAGAATTGAGACTTGCCCTTTCTAAGTTGAGAGTAAAAAGTAAAAATTACAAAGAGATCACTAAAGCTGATTTTGACCGCTTTTTAGATACGATTGCTCAGTCTATTTATCGTTTATCAGAAAGACGCATCGGTGCTTTAGTCGTTTTGGAAAATCAAGATGCATTGGATGAATATGCTAATAAAGCGGTCATATTACAAGCCAATTTTTCTCCTGAATTATTGGAATCTATTTTCATTACGACAACGCCTTTGCATGATGGAGCTGTTTTGATCCGCGGGACTATTATTCTATCTGCCGCGACTATTCTGCCTTTAGCAGATGATAGCACGCAGTTAGCTAAATCGATGGGTACAAGACACCGAGCTGGTTTAGGCATTAGTCAATTGACCGATGCGCTAATCGTCGTTGTATCGGAAGAAACAGGAAAAGTTTCCATTGCAAGAGATGGCATTATGACGCGTGGAGTCAAAATTGACCGCTTTAAAGGTATCATCCGCAGTGTTTTTAACCATCCTATTGCCAATACCAAGAGTAGATTTGAATTTTTAGGAGCCTTGAAAACGTGGAAACAGTCTTAAAAAGCTTTTTTATCGATAATTGGCAACGCAAAGTTGTCGCTTTCTTTATTGCTATTATTGTCTGGGTATTTATTAATAATTCTATTATCGATACCAAAACGATTACTAATATCCCCATCCGCGTCGTCAATTTGCCTCCCGACACGACTATCTCTGGCTTATTAAGTAATGGTGTTTTAAGTAAGCGCATTAACTTAACGTTAAGTGGTACAAAAGATGTCATCCATGAACTCGAATCAGGCGATTTAGAGGTCCATCTCGATGCTTCTACAGCTAACCATAGTGAATGGATTGTCAATATTACTAAAAAAAACCTGATCAGCCTCAATCCTACTATTGACCTTTCACAACATATTACTGCTATTCATCATCCTGAATTTGTCATTAAACTCAGTTCTTTAATTACAGCTAAAGTGCCTATTAATATTTTACCTCCGATAGGCGACCCGCCAGCCGGTTACGAATATTTAGATTTTTGGCCACAACGGTTAACTCAAACGATTAGCGGTCCTGAAGAGGAAATTCAACTCATTAAGGTTAAAGGCCTTGATATCTGTTTTGATCTCAATGAAATCGATAAAGAGGATTTAGAAAAGAATAAGCGTTCACAAGGCAGTTTCCATGATGATGAAATTCGCTACATCGTACCACAAAAATGGAAGCAAATCTGTATTCCTTTACAAATTCCCATGATGGAAGAGATCAATGACCCTGAAGCTCAAGATTTGCGCATCTATTTTTTACGCAAGCAACTATTGCCTCTCAACCGCGAAATACCTCTAGCTATTTTCTATCCTTTGCAGACAAGCAAAACTCTAAATCCTGCCACTTGTCAAATCAGTGAAGGTAAATATGTTAAGATACACGATCATATTCCCGTTTTATCTCTTCCCCTTTATGTTAAAGATATCAGTAAACTTTTTTTAAGCATTATTCGCGATAATTTGCAAATTATCTTCATGGCTGCCCCTTCTAAAGAACGGGAATTTTTAGAGTGGAGTTTAGATATTATCAATGCTAAAGAGTTAGAAGATACGTATGTGGCTTATCTGATTACGAATTTAAGTAAAAATAAAGAAAACTTCCATGCCCTATCTAAGAGGCGTGAAGGTTTGATCCGCAAACGTTTTAAAGAGTACCGCAACCGCTTAAAGCTCTATGTTAATCCTGACCAGAAATTAAATTTGGAAGCTATTCTCCATGAGGGAAAAATTTCCATTATAGGCGATTAAAGATGCCAGCTGAACGTTACTATTTTCCTTTTGAACTGACTCTTTTTCAAGACATTAAATTAGAAGGTCAAGAATTGCATCACCTTTCTCATGTGATGCGCGCAAGAGTTGGCCAAGAACTGGAGCTCGTCAATGGCAAAGGATATCTGGCAAAAGGTATTTTAACGAGCTTAAACAAACGAGAAGCCAAAGTCTCTATCCAAAAAATCGAGCAGCGTGAGGCTCCCTCTTTTGACATGATTTTAGCTCAAGCTCTCCCACGCGCTAATAGACTCGATGCGATTGTTGAAAAAGCAACTGAACTAGGCGTTACACAACTTTGGCTTTTTGCTAGTGAAAAAAGTGAACGCAAAGAACTCTCGGTTAACCAACATCAACGCTTAGAGAGTATTATGCTCGCAGCGATGAAGCAATCGGGCAGGTTATGGCTGCCTCAACTAATATTTAAAGCTCAATTAAAAGAGTGTATCTCTTGTACCTATCCTCTCTTTTTTGGCGATACGGATGCTGAGGCGCCGTTATTTGCGATGAAGTGGCAAGCAGCTAGGCCTTTAAAAGGAGCTGTTTTTGTTATAGGACCTGAAAGTGGTTTTAGTTTAGCAGAAGAGAACTGGCTAAGAGAAAATAAGGGTCAAGGGGTTAAACTAAACGACAATACCTTGCGCACAGACACAGCGGCTATTGCAGCTATCTGTTTGATGGCTCATTTTAGCTAAAATTATCAATCCATACCTTTAAATCTCTAAAACAATTTCTTGCTCTTTGAACCTCTTTAGACTGAATATAACTAAGTTTAAGATTCTGACTAAATACCTCTTGATTAGAAATAGTAACCTGTACCTTTTCCAGTACCACTTTAAGTTGCACACCTTTTTGTGCGCAACTCTTTTCTACATCAGCTGTAATCGGAGGATAATAGAGTTCATAGAAATGGTAAGCCTCAGGAAGTAAACTATTCTTTTCCTTAATCTGAAGTGGATTATCTTTTAACTCTCTAATTTTCTGTTTGACAAACTGTAGCATTTCTAAACGGATCTTCTCCACCGTTATCTTTAGATGGATTTGTCGAAGTACTTTAATACCCTCTTTCCTTACTTTCTTCTTATCTTGTTGTGGAGTACAACCTGATATAACTTCTAATTGAGCTAAAAAGAGCGAGGGATTTTGACTCAAACAGATTAAATCTTTTAATTTTTTAGCTAATTTTGTCTCTTTTGCATAGCTGGAAGAACAGTAGGGCCAAACTTTAGTTAATACCTTCTCTGCTAATTCTCTCCAGGCCTTCTTATTGAGATTCTCATTCAATTTTGAAGTTAATGGAGCTAAACAGCGTATGTTTAAAGTCTCATAGTAAGGGATAGAATTTAACTTTTTACTTAAAGAGAGGCCTATCCTACTTATTTTATCTATTATTTGATCGAGATGATGAGCGGTAAGAGCTTCTAAAACGACTCGCTGGTTATCAGAAGCTTTAATTAAATAATCAACTGCTTTATTATAACTCATATTTTCTTCTATCTTTTTAGACAAAGTAGGACTTTTAGGAAGAAAATGTAGAGGTGGCGTAGGACTACTCTTCTCATCAGAAGCTAAGCTAGGAAAAATAGATTGAGCTACAACATAGGAATCTAAGCTAGACATGTTTTCTCTACTTTCAAAATTAAATTTATTTAATCCATTTTATATTAAACTAAATGATCATTAATTTCTTATTAAAATTTAATTAACTTTCTACTCTTGCCTAGTTAGGCTACTTTGATATAAAAATTATCTTATAGGATAAATTTTTTTTAAAGAAATCTCATAGCTTAGAGGAACACGATGTCAAGCTCAACCACTCATGCTTTTTCTATTTTTAATCACTTGCCTTTCATTAGAAAATTAAAAAAAAGAGAAGAAGAAACTATTTTAAATACCTCTATCTCAATTCATTCATTACCTTTAGAACTTCTCTTTCAAATCTTTTCCCATTTAAACTCTGCTGACTTACAAACTACTCTGTGCGTTTGCCATAGATGGCAAGAGCTTACCTTGACTTTGTATTCTCATCATTTAAAACTGATAGAATTAGTCCGCTCTACTCGATTTTTAAGTGGCTATACGACGGATAAAACGATTAAAAAAGAGCTTTTACTACTAGGTCATTATTGTGTTACCTTTAGTAAAAAAAATTTTAAAATAAAAGTTATCAATAAACTTCAACAAGAAAATTTTCTCATTATCAATCCCTTCAATTTTAAAAAAGTGAATTATTTTTTTGATAAAATAGAAAAAACAGTCCTATTAGCTTTTGAACATTTAAATGGCGATCAGTTAGGACAACTAACTAACATTTTAAAAAAAGAGTCTTTATATAATCCGCTAGACTATTTTACGCATTTAAACGACAAAATACAAAAATGTAAAAGTATTACAGTGAAAGAGAGAAGAGATTTTAAAATTTTGAAATTAATAGACACATTAATACAAAAGGGTTTCTTTATCAGAGCATTGGAACTTATTTATCAGTTAGAGAATTTTATATGCCAGACCCTAGCTGGAGTGATGCTTTTTGAAAAAACTTTAGCCAAAGGATTTATAATTTCTCCGGTTTTACTTGAAAAGATGATAGAGGCTGCTAACATTTTTACAGGAATTCTTGTGGAAAACATCTCTAGAAGTTTAAGATCTGCTGGACTTGAGCAGCAGGCAGATGATTTAGATCTACTATTTATGAGAAACAGACAGTAGGTCAATTATTTTTCTTTTAGGGTAGAGCCAACTTTACACATAAAAATAGTTATAAAAAAAGCTGGAATTAAAAAAACAATAAGGGTAAGACTCAAGTTCTAACAATGGAAAGCTTTAAGTTATGTCTCTTGTAGTTATTACTCTCATTAAATGCCTTATTTTAGCTTTTGTGCTGATGAGCTTATCTGCTTACATGACGCTCTGTGAGCGTTTAGTATTGGCTAAAGTACAGCAACGCATTGGCCCCAATCGCGTCGGCTTTTTAGGCTTACTGCAACCTCTAGCGGATGCAATCAAATTACTGACAAAAGAGCGCTTTCAACCCTATAATATCGACACATTTACCTATTGGTTAGCTCCTTTTATCTCTGTTTTTAGTGCTCTATTTGCTTTTGTCTTGATTCCCATCGGTGGCACTGTGCATATCTTAGGTTACCCTATTACTTTACAACTAGCTGATCTGGATTCTGGTATTCTATTTTTATTAGCTTTTTCCTCTTTAGCTGTTTATGGCGTCGTTTTAGCGGGTTGGTCCTCTAATAATCGCTACTCTTTATTAGGTGGTTTAAGAGGAACAGCTCAAATGATTAGCTATGAAATTCCCATGGGCCTTTCTTTATTGACTATCGCTATTTCAGCTGGTACGTTGAGTTTAGCAGAGATTGTAGAAGCGCAACAGACTCATTGGTTCATCTGGACAAACCCGATTAGTTTTATTATCTACTTAATTACAGCTTTTGCTGAAACTAACCGAGCTCCCTTTGATCTGCCAGAAGCTGAACAGGAGCTGATTGCCGGTTATCACACTGAGTATGGTGGGATGAAATTCGCCATGTTTTTTATGGCCGAATACATCAATATTTTAGCTGTCTCTTCGTTAACAGTGACTCTTTTCTTTGGCGGCTGGTTGGGACCTAGTAATATTCCCATCTTGTGGTTTATGTTGAAAGTTGCTTTTTTTGTCTTTCTATTTATGTGGGTCAGAGCCACGATGGCGCGCTTGCGCTATGAACAATTGATGAGCTTTGGTTGGAAAATTTTAACGCCGGTGGCGATTGTCAATTTAATTATAACTGCCTACTTTAACTTAGTTTAAGATCATTATGAAAAAAAAACCTTATCAAGTGCTAGCTTTACTCAAAGGCCTCTTCATTGTCTTTAAATATGCTTTTAAGAAGAAAGTAACTCTTTTATATCCTGAACAGAAACGCAAGCTCCCCTCTCGCTCGCGTGGTCGGCATTACTTAACTAAATGGCAAGATGGCAAAGAGCGCTGTGTAGGCTGTGAATTATGTGCTATCGTGTGTCCTTCGCAAGCCATTTACGTAAAACCTGCTGAAAATAGGGTAGACCAAGAGCATTCGCATGGCGAACGTTATGCTGCTGATTTTCAAATTAACATGCTGCGTTGCATTTTTTGCGGTTATTGTGAAGAGGCGTGTCCTACTGGTGCCATTGTTTTGAGCAATGAGTATGAGCTCTCTAGCTATACAAGAGAAGCGTTAATTTATACAAAAGAGATGTTAACGGAAAAAGAGCCCGGCGATTCGGGGCGCGATCCTACTAGAGAAATTTAATTAGCGAGAAATTTAATTAAATAAAGATTTATTTAGCGAGAAATTTAAACCCTATGCTAGCTTCTATTCCTACTATTCAATGGATTTTGAGTTTTGTTTTGTTGTTCTCTTCCTTAGGGATTTTAATGGCTCGTCAACCTGTTCACGCTGCCCTCTCTTTTTTACTGACTCTACTTACTTTAGCTCTTTATTACGTACAATTACAGGCACCTTTTATTGCAGTCATGCAAATTTTAGTCTATGCAGGCGCTGTGTTAGTCATTTTCCTGTTTGTGATTATTCTTTTTCAAGATGCCCATGATAAAATTGCCCAACTAGCTAGTAAAAGTCATCCTATTCTCATTTTCTTTACGCTAGGAATTTTTATGTGTGCTTTTATTTTTTTAGGCAAGTTACTGCTCTTAAATACTATCTCATCATCGGAAAAACTACCTGTTAACTATGGAACTGTGCAATCACTTGGCGAAGCCCTCTATATCGATTACTTTTTTCCGTTTGAAGCAATCATTGTGCTCTTTCTAATTGCTATCATCGGTGCTTTTTATCTCGGAAAGAAGGAAGCTTAATATGGATATGGATCTTAACTTCACTTTATTCTTGAGCCTTCTGCTTTTTAGCCTAGGCATTATTGGTGTTTTAATTAAACGCAATACGTTGATTTTTTTTCTTTGCATTGAATTGATGCTCAATGCTTCTAATCTACTTTTTGTAGCTTTTGCTCGCCACTGGGGCAACCAAGAGGGTCTTATTTGGGTCTTCTTTATCTTAGTGATAGCTGCTGCTGAAGCCGCGATTGGACTTGCCATTTTAATTAATCTTTTTCGTTCTAAACAAGTGGTCGATATCGATCAATACGATGACTTAAGGGGATAAATGCTTTATCTTATCTGTTTAGCTCTTTTAGTCCCTCTGCTAAGTTTTCTTATCTTAATGCTAACAGCTTCTCATCTGAGCCGTCGCTCAGTTAGCTTTATAGCTTGTAGCAGTATAGGTATCTCTTTTATCTCTTTTATGAGTCTGCTTAGCTATTACATTAGCATGGATTTAGAAGCCAATACCTTTACTTTATTCAACTGGATTGCTTTAGCCGGCATGCAAGCCGATATTATTCTCCATGTCGATCATTTGACTCTTTTAATGACTTTAATTATTACAGGTGTCGGCTTTTTAATTCATCTCTTCTCGATAGGTTACATGGAACATGAAGAGGATTATGCCCGTTTTTTTGCCTGCATGAACTTTTTTATCTTTGCCATGCTGCTTCTGGTGCTAGCCGGCGATTTAGTGGTGCTCTTTATAGGCTGGGAAGGCGTAGGCTTAGCCTCTTATCTTTTAATCGGCTTTTGGTATCAACGCCCGGCAGCAGCGAAAGCGGCTACCAAAGCCTTTGTCGTCAATCGCATTGGCGATTGTGGATTTTTATTAGCTCTTTTATTGACTTTTCATTTATTTGGGACAAGCCACATTGGTCAGGTTATTCAACAAGCGACTCAGCACTTTCCTGTAGGCACGCCTGTCATTACCCTGTTGACCCTGCTTTACTTTATAGGTGCCATTGGAAAATCTGCTCAATTGCCTTTGCATACTTGGCTGCCCGATGCGATGGAAGGGCCAACTCCCGTATCAGCACTCATTCATGCAGCGACGATGGTAACAGCCGGCGTTTATTTAATTATTAGACTGCATCCTCTTTTTCTACTCGCGCCGACTACGCTACAAGTCATTGGCATCATAGGAGGGATTACGACTCTTTTTGCAGCTATCTGTGCCGCCGGTCAAACAGATTTAAAAAAGGTACTTGCTTATTCCACTGTTAGTCAATTGGGATTGATGTTCTTAGCTTGTGGAGCAGGCGCTTTTTATGCTGCTATCTGTCATTTAACGACCCATGCTTTTATGAAATCGCTTTTATTTCTTTCAGCTGGCAACGTCGTTCATCTTTTGCATGGTACAACGGAAATGAGTAAAATGGGAGGGTTAGCAAAAAAGTTTCCCGTGACACAAATCCTATTCCTAATCGGTACATTAGCCATGGCAGGGGTTCCACCGCTAGCCGCTTTTTTTACCAAAGATCTCATTTTAGAAGTGGAACATTTAGCTGGCTATGAAACTCTCTTCTACATGGCCTTAGCTGCTTCTATTTTAACAGCTTTTTATCTCATGCGCGCTTATTGCTTAACCTTTAGAGGTACCTGTCACTTAAGCGAGGAAAATTTGAAACAGGCCAAGGAAGCGCCAAAAATAATGCTCTATCCCCTTTATATCTTAGCACTATTTTCAATTGGAGGCGGGCTCCTTGGGTTTTGTTTTTCCTGTCAACGTCCTCTGCTAGAGATTTTTTTATCCGAGTTGACAATCACTACTATCGAACAAGATCTAAGCCATCATTTGGCATTTTCATGGGATATGTTGCTGGCGGTAGGCGGCTCTTTAGTGGGCATTGGCTCATCTTTTATCCTTTATACAGCGTTTGCCGACTCCTTAAAACCTCCTTTAAAATTAATCAAAAAAGCTTTTTTTATCGATGAACTCTATCTCAAAGTTTTTGCGATGCCTCTCAAGGCACTCTCTTCATTAATTAATACTATCTTAGAACCAAAAATAATAGAGGGATCGGTTCAGACACTTACCTTTACGATGCAAAGAACAGCTAAGAAGTTGCAAATTATTCAAAGCGGTTACATTCGCTCTTATGTGGCTTGGATGTTACTAGGCTTAGCTGGCGCTCTTTTTTATTTTATTTTATAGGCAAATTAAAGAAATTTAGATGATAGACAACATTTTAAGTCAACTTCTGTAAAGGACTACTATGCCCAATCTGCTGGCCCTATTTCTTTTTCCTCTTCTTTCTGCCAGCTGCCTGCTATGTTGCTACTTTTTTTTTACTAAAATTCTAAAGACTTTAGCTTTTTTTATTAGTTTATTTCCACTTTTATATCTGCTTCTCTCTTTCAATCAACAGATAGGCACAGAAATAGATTATGTTTGGTTTCCCCTGCTTTCTATTCACTTTCACCTAAAAATAGATGCGCTATCCCTTATTTTTTTATGGTTAACAGCTCTAATCATTCCCATTAGCATCTTAGCTGTCGATAAAAAAGAGGTGACTTCGCCGTCGATTTTATTTAGTCTCATTTTGCTATTACAAAGCTTATTAATCGGCTTCTTTACAGCACGCGATCTAGCCCTGTTTACCATTTTTTGGGAAGGCATGTTACTGCCTCTCTATTTCATTATCACAATTTGGGGCGGTGCTAAATGTCAAGAGGCTAGCTTAAAATTTATCCTCTACATGATTGCCGGTTCGACACTTATGGTAATTGCTGTCCTAACTCTTTACCTAAACGCAGCTAATTTTTTGGGCACTGGCTCTTTTAACTTAAGCCTGCTAGCTACAACCATTCCTACTAATGCTTACTGGCTCTTTGTTATTTTTCTATTAGCTTTTGCTGTAAAAACGCCTCTCTTTCCCTTTCATGCTTGGCTACCTGATGCCTATACTCAAGCTTCTACTACAGGTACTATTTTACTTTCTGCCCTTTTGTCAAAGGCCGGCATTTATGGCATTTTAAGGATCGGCATGGAACTTTTTCCAAGACAAATGGAAGAGTGGAGTCCCTTGCTTCTAGGACTTAGCATCACAGGTGTTTTCTATGGAGGCCTAGCTGCTTGGTCTCAATCAGACTTTAAGCGTTTACTGGCCTATTCAAGTTTTTCTCACGTTAATTTTATTTTAGTCGGAATTTTTGCTTTTACGTCTTTAGCAAGACAAGGTGCTCTCATCCAAGTCTTTAACCATGGCATTACCATTACAGGCCTTTTTCTCGTCGCTGGTTGGCTGGAGCAGCGTTTAAATTCTACCCGCCTAGAAACCCATTCAGGCTTAGCTAAAGTACTGCCACGCCTATGCTGGCTAACCCTATTTTTTATTCTTTCCTCAATTGCTTTACCCGGCTTAAATAATTTTGTAGGGGAATTATTGATTTTGCTAGGGCTTTTTACTTTACATCCTTTACTCACAGCTTTTTTAGCCTTATCGATTATTCTTTCTGTTATCTATCTCTTGCGTTGGATGCAAAAAGTTTATTTTGGATCTTTAGGGAGTTACCGCGAAATGGGACGTGATTTAAAAGCTACTCAACTAGCTTTGGTCATCCCTTTAATTATCTTAATTTTATGGATAGGTATGTATCCTACTCCCTTTTTAATCTTGAGTGAAGCTGCAGAAAAATTGATTATTTTTAGGCCTGTATAGATGGAGAAGTTTCAATGAGTATTACTTTAAGCTGGCGCGATCTAGCCGCTTTATCTCCTTTATTAACGCTGCTTTTAGGCAGCTTAATGCTGCTGTTAGGAGAAGCTTTTGCTAGTCTATCTGCTAAGCGTTTTTTTTATCCTTTTACTTTTATTATTTTATTAGTAGCTTTAGGTCTAGCCATCGAAGCGCCTGCTAGCGATCATCCTATTTTAACTGCTTGGCTGCGTTTTGATAACTTAGCGCGCCTTTTTACTCTTTTCTTTTTAGTCATTGGCTTAGGCACTGTTTCTTTAGCTAGTCACTTTTTTCGACGCTTTAAAGCCTCACAAGGCGAGTACTACTTTTTCCTTCTATCTGCCCTATTTGGTTTGCTTCTCATCGGATCAGCTGCTGATTTTTTAACACTTTTTTTAGGATTTGAGACCCTCTCGATTGCGCTTTATATTCTCTGTAGTTATATGAAGAGCTGGAAAATTTCTCATGAGTCCTCTCTAAAATATTTTTTATTAGGTTCTCTAGCAGCTGCTTTCTTACTATATGGGATTGCTTTAATCTATGGTGCAGTGGGGACTACGCGATTTGATCAGCTCTTGCCAGCTTATCGCCAACTATCCTCTTCCTCTAGTTCTACTCTTTTTCTAACGGGTATTTTATTTGTGACAATTGGACTCAGTTTTAAAGCAGCTATTATACCTTTTCACACGTGGGCTCCTGATGTTTATGATGGCGCGCCTACGCCAGTGACAGCTTTCATGGCGATTGGCACTAAAGTTGGCGCTTTTGCTGCTTTCATTCGCGTTTTTTTTGATGCTCTTCCTCTCTTTAATGCTACTTGGAGCCAAGGACTCTCTTTATTAATTTATCCTACTCTCCTCTATGCCAACTTTGTAGCCTTAAAACAAAATCACTTGCGCCGCTTTTTTGCTTATTCCAGTATTTCCCATTCCGGATTTTTATTAATCGGCGTTGTAGTAGGTACAAGTGAAGCCCTATCTGCTTTATTATTCTATTTAGTTATTTATGCTATAGCTACTTTTGGCTGTTTTGCCGTGCTCATCTCATTAGATAAAAGAAGAGAAGGCCTGCGGTTAGAGGATTTAAAAGGATTGTATTATAGAGCTCCTCTCCATTCTTTCATTTTTACTATTTGCCTGCTAACTTTAGCCGGTATTCCTCCAACAGTTGGTTTTTTTACAAAATTTTATCTTTTTAAATTAGCTTTACAAGCTGATTACTTTGCGTTAGTCGTCGTTGCTCTTTTAACCACTATTCTGTCAGCTTATTACTACTTACGCCTAATTACCTTGATTTTATCTAAACAACACTCTCATCGACAAGAATCTACTATTGAACTAGAAAAGCCTTTTATTTCTTTACCGGCAATAGGGATTATTGCTACTATTACTCTTCTTATTCTCTCTTTTTATCCTGCGCTTCTTTTAAATTATTTTTAATCAGCGTCTATAAAAAAAGATGATTAACCTACAATTCATTGTTCTCCAAATACAAAGGAATGGAATGCGCTTTAAAAATAACTTTTTCAATGCTGGACTTGGCATTATTATCTTATTAGTTATTATTTTATTGCTGACTTATATTACGCCTATTCTAAAATCCGTTGTATTATTGATAGCAACTGTTTTATTCCCTATTGTCATCTCTTATGTTTTTTATTATTTACTAAGACCTTTACGCAATTTTTTAGAAAAGAAAATTCCACGTCTCTTTGCTATTTTTTTGATTTTTTTCTCTTTTGTGGCTTTTCTTTTTTTAGCTTATGTTTTCATTAGCCCTTTTATCACGCTTCAGGTCGCTGAGTTTATCGCTACTCCCAAAGAAAAGATGAAGGAGATGGAGAACAAAACCCTAGATATTATGAATCTATTTAACTTTGTTTCATTGCCCCAAGAGCAGCTAAGAAAAACACTGATTGAATTTCTACAGAAAATAACCCGTTTTATTACGACAGACATTGCCTTTACTTTAGGCTCTGTAGCTACAGTAGCCACCTATTTTATCATTACACCTTTCATTTTATTTTATCTTCTAAAAGATGATTATAAGATGATGGATTACTTTATTTCTTTAGTGCCGCGCACTTATCAAAAAGAGGCTAAAAAGATCTTATACGATAGCGATGAAGTTTTATCCTCATACATTACGGGACAAGTGATCGTAGCTATGATTGTCGGTACGATTATTTTGGTCGGTTATTGGATAATTGGCTTGAATTATGCTCTTTTGATGGCTTTCATTGCTTTTATTTTTAATTTGATTCCCTTTTGTGGCCCTTTTATTTCTACGATTCCTGCTTTGTTAATCGGTCTTTCTCAAAGTCCGGAAATGGGTTTGCAAGTGATTGCCATTGTACTATTTGCACACTTTTGCGATCTCAACTTAATTTCGCCTCGCGTAGTAGGCGCACGGTTGCAAATTCATCCTATTACGATCATTTTACTTTTAGTTTCTAGTGCTTCCATTGTAGGCATTTTAGGCTTATTTGCTATCATTCCTATCTATGCGGTTATTAAAGTGACGCTGCGCGATTTATATCAGTTACGCCTTGCTAAACAGCGAAAACATAGAGATAAACTAGAGGAAGAAGAACTAGAATAGACACCCTATTCTATTTTCATAAATCACTGATTTTAAGGTACTTAAGTCTAAATTTTCTCTCTGTCACAGATAGATATTTTTTATTCATACTATTGGCCCTGATGGCTCTTATCCTCATACGGATCGCAGTCCCATTAAAATTTAATTTTTTATTTGCAGATACACATCGGCTTGACCCCAAGTAAACAGGATCGGAAACTGCTTAATTAGTGTAAATTGATCAGCAGAATAAGCTGTTAGTGGATAACTAACGGTAATGACTTTTGTTCCACTCTTGAGAAGTGTTAACTGCTTAGCTAACTGCGTAATAAAAGAGGTTGTGTAACACGTGCCATATAAATAAATCACAGTAGCATCAAGAAAATTTGTGTCTTGTAGTTCTTCCAAGCGAAATTCCAGTTGATCAATCTTTTCTCGATTTTTGATGCTGTTAGCTTGATTGATAAATTCAGGAATGTAGTCAATACCTACCACCTGACACTGATAAAATAGACGCAACCAAAAACAGACGCGTCCTCTACCACAACCTAGTTCAAATACGCAGTCAGCTGCTGTAATTTCACAATAACTAGCAATTTTCTCTAAGCTAGTCAGGGGGGTTTCACCATAAGCATCGATCATTTCCTCTTCTAGGCTATTCTCACGCTCTAGACTATTTTTGCTTTCTAGGCTATTTTGGCGCTGCCATAAAAATTGTTTACTAATTTTATAGGGATTATGCCAAAAGTAGTGACCTAACAGGGCTAGATCCACTCTTCTAAACTCCCTTAGTCCATAATAAAGGTAGATCACTTTGCAGTACTCTATCAAATTGCAAATCTTGACAGTTAAAGCTAGGCCTACTAATTGAAAATATTCTTTAAGCGTATATTTTACTTTTTTTACTTGTGTCATCGAATTATTTGTCAGTTAAAAAAGAGATTGAGAAGACGCGCAATTAAAAAAAACATTAGAGTAGATAATACATCGTTAAAAGCGGTGACGATAGGACCTGCAGCTACGGCTGGATCGATGCCAAAGCGCGAAAAGACAAAGGGTGAGAAAGAGCCTAATAAAGTGGCTGTCATGCAGGCGCCTAGTAAGCCACAACTGACAATGATACCAAGCTGAATTGGATCTGCATCCACTGAGTGAATGCCTAGGTAATTGAGTAAATAAACCGCCAGTCCGCATACTACCCCAAAAAAAAGACCAATTAATAAACCAATCAATAACTCTTTTACAATGGCATCGCTTCGTGAGCCTGGGGAAATCTCTCCAGTAGAAAGACCTCTAACTAAAATCGTGCTGCACTGAATGCCTACATTGCCGGACATACCTGTAATTAGAGGCACGAAAAAAGGCAAGAAAGCAAACCAAAATCTTTCGCTAAAGTAACTCATAGCCATTGCCGTAAAGAGACCCGCACAGAGAGTGACGACTAGCCAAGGCGCTCTAAGCATAAAACGTTTAAAGATATTTTCATGCTCGCTAAAATTCTCACGCGTTCCAGCCATACTGGCAATCGTTTCATCGGCAATATTTTCCATGGCTTCGACAATATCTTCTTGCGTGATGACACCGATTAGACAATCCTGTTTATCGACAACTGGTAAGGCTGGAATTTTATATCTTTCTACTAAATCTACTACCTCATCGCGCGTAGCGTCTGTCAATACTTTGTGCAAAATGGGTCGCATCACCTGTTTAACAGACACGTAACTAGGGTTGACAATGAGACTTCTACCCGGCACATAGCCAGTTAACTCTCCCTCTTGATTGACCACAAATACTTGCCTTGAAAATTCAATCCCTGGATTATCGCGTATCGTAGCAGCTACTTCTCCAAGGTTGGTATTCATGTGAAAAGCAAAGAATTCATTTGTCATTAAGCGCCCAGCACTATGCCGATCATGTTGCTGTAACTCGCGAATACGGGCAGCTTTTTTGCTCTCTAATAAATCCAAAATGCGTTTTAAACGCCGATCTGATAAGTCATCTATTATAGAGACAGCTTCATCGGGAGGCATTTGCTCAATGAGACTTTTAATCTCTTCATCATCGACTTGCCTGAAAATGGCAACGCGTGTCGTACTACTCGCATTGATGATAAAAATTATTTTAGCACTTAAATCTGGCAGATTGTCATAAACGACAACTCTTGCAGCTGGTGGCAATTTAGTAACTGCATAAGCTAAGTCAATCGGATCATATTCACAAGCTATTTTGACTACATCATGCAAAATAATAGAGGAAGACTCGCGTTCGAAAGCTTGTTCTAACTTTTCATTTAATACATCATCCAATTGACTCATTTTTACATCAGATAGATTGAGATTATCTTCATTTTCGGCAAGGTTATTCGGCATCACTTCCACTTTTATTTTCTCCCCATTCTATCTTCAGAAATTTAAATAAATAATAAAAAATAAATAACGCTTATTTAAATATCTTGAATTTTTAAACTTCTTTTGGATATATTAATACTTAATCAACCATTTTCACAAAACAAAAAGTTATATTATTATGTTTCATCCTGACAAAATTCGCAACATCGCTATTATTGCTCATATTGACCATGGTAAAACTACCATGCTTGATAGTTTATTAAAACAATCGAATGTCTACCGGACCAATCAATTGATTCCCGAACGCGCTATGGATTCTAATGATCAAGAACAAGAACGCGGCATTACGATCTATGCTAAAAATACCTGTGTCTACTATGGAGATTTTAAAATCAACATTATCGATACACCTGGGCATGCTGACTTTTCTGGTGAAGTAGAAAGAATCCTCGGCATGGTCAATTGCGTCATTCTTTTAGTCGATGCACAAGATGGTCCAATGCCTCAAACGCGTTTTGTATTAGCTAAATCTTTAGAAATGGGACTCAATCCTATTGTCGTCTTAAACAAAATTGACCGTCCACATGCTACGCCAGATGAGGTTTTAGATGCAACTTTTGATCTTTTTGCTGAATTAGGCGCTACAGATGAGCAATTAGATTTCAAATATTGCTATGCGTCTGGCTTATCAGGGTTTGCAGTGCAGCAAATCGATGATCCAAGAGTCGATATGCGTCCTCTCTTTGAACTGATTATCTCAGCTGTGCCAGCTCCTACTGGATCCCTAGATAATCCCTTTCTCATGCATGCTTCTACTATTACCTATGATGATTATGTAGGCCGCCAAGCGTGTGGCAGAATTTTAGAAGGCAGCATTAAAAAAGGACAAGCGGTCATCCATATTGATAATCAAGGCAATCAGACGCGCTGTGTGATTACGCGCATTGAAGGTCATTTGGGTCTTGAAAAGGTCGAGCGCGAAGAAGCAGGCGTAGGCGATATTGTGATTCTGTCCGGTATACCGGAAGTGACCATTGGCGATACACTTTGCGATCCTAGCAAGATTATTCGTTTGCCACGCATTAAATTAGATGAGCCGACTGTATCGGTCGATTTTACAGTCAATAGCAGTCCTTTTGTTGGCAAAAGTGGTAAACATGTGACGATGAATAAAATTCGCGACCGTCTCATGAAAGAAAAGAGAGGAAATATCTCCTTGCGCATCGAAGAGGGTACAGGTGATCAAGATAAGATTACAGTAGCTGGCCGTGGTGAGCTCCATCTTTCCGTTTTAATGGAAACGATGAGACGAGAGGGCTACGAATTTAGCGTATCCAAGCCGCAAGTGGTGATCAAAGAGGTAGAAGGCGTTAAACATGAACCGATTGAACGGGTGCTGATCAATGTACCAGATGAATATGCTGGTGGCGTAATCCAAGAGCTATCGCAACGCAAAGGCGAGATGCAGCAATTGAGTACGAATGAGCATCAAATTACTACCATGGCTTTTTTAATTCCGACGCGCGGTTTAATGGGCTATCGCAATGAATTTTTAACAGTAACTCGAGGTCTGGGCATTCTGACCTCTATTTTTGAAAACTACGCACCGTGGAGAGGGACTATTCCCAGTCGCAATAATGGCGTGTTGATTTCCATTTGCCCAGGTAAGACCAGTGGCTACTCCTGTTTCAATTTACAAGATCGCGGGACCCTTTTTGTAGGACCAGGCGATGAAGTCTACGAAGGCATGATTGTCGGTGAAAATAGCCGCGATAATGATCTCATTGTCAATGTGATCAAAGGTAAACAGCTCACTAACGTGCGTGCTTCGGGTAATGATGAAAATATTATTTTAGTTCCCGCTAGACGCTTTACGCTAGAGCAAGCCATTGATTATATTCAAGATGATGAACTCATTGAAGTGACTCCGCAAGCTATCAGAATGAGAAAGCGCTATTTGACAGAAAATGAACGCAAACGCCGCGATCCTTAATTTTTAAGTAACTATGTTAGTTTTAGGGATTGAAAGTACGTGTGATGAGACGGCTTGTGCTATTGTCCGAGATGGCCGGCAAATTTTAGCGAATGTCGTCTCTTCACAAGTTGATCTCCATCAGGCTTTTGGAGGTGTTGTACCGGAGCTTGCCTGTCGGCGCCATGCAGATATTTTAATTCCTGTCATTCAGGAAGCTTTACTGCAAGCTAATTGCAGCTTGCAAGCCATCGATTTAATTGCCGTTTCCTATGGGCCTGGCTTAATTGGGGCTCTCTTAATTGGTTTGAATGCAGCTAAAGCTTTATCGCTAGCTCTAGATAAACCTTTTATCGGTGTCAACCACATTGAAGCTCATCTGTATGCAGCTCTCATGTCCCAACCCTTGACAGATTGTTTTCCTGCCTTAGGGGTCGTTTTATCGGGAGGTCACACCTCTTTGATAAAAATAGAGCAACTAGGCCAGTATGAATTAATTGGCCAAACAGCCGATGATGCGATTGGAGAAGCTTTTGATAAAGTGGCTAGAATTTTAGATCTGCCCTATCCTGGCGGTCCTGAAATTGAAAGATTAGCCCAAACAGGTGACCCTTATAAATTTAATTTTAAAGTGGGTCAAATTAAACAAAAACCGTTTGACTTTTCATTTAGCGGCTTAAAAACAGCCGTCCTCTATGCTGTCAAAGGCCAAAACAGTTCCAATTCTCAACCTTGTACGCTTACTAACCAAACACGAGCCGATATTGCAGCCTCTTTTCAGTATCGCGCATTTCAAGCAATTGTCGATAAAACCTTACAAGCGGCTGAGCAATTTCAATGTCGCACTATTTTGTTTGGCGGAGGGGTCACCTGTAACTTAGCTCTACGCGCTTACTTTGCCAAAGCTGCGCTCACTTATTCTTTACTATGGCCCGAACAGGGACTTGTGTTAGATAATGCGGCTATGATTGCTGGCTTAGGTTATCACACTTACCTTCAAAAAGGTCAAGGTGATAGTTTAGATCTGGAAGCTCAAACGCGCATCAGCTTTTAACTAACTTAGACTATTTTATAACTTTCTAAAACAGCCTAAGAAAAGATCAACTGCTTTCATTGAATTTTAGACGACGCCTATTTGCCTTATCAATCTAGACATAGCTAAACCTAAACTATTTAGAAATTGGCTAAAAAGAGCTAGGCAAAAAAAAACTTAAAAATAGTATCAATCAAGCAAAGTGATTTATGAAAAAATTAATGGGATTATTTATTTTACTGATTGCAAAGTTGTCAGCAACAGTTTATTTGGAACCTACTCCTCAGTTTAAGCCTTGTGTTGAAGTGGCTGCACTCTATATGGAATACAATGACCAGATTTTATTGCTTCATCGTCAAGATCATAAAGCACAAGGAAATAAATGGGGTATTCCTGGAGGCAAAGTCGAAGAAAATGAAACTCCTTTGCAAGCTATTATGAGAGAGATGCAAGAAGAAACAGGCATCGATATTTCGAACCAGCCCATTGAAACTTTAAAACCTGTTTATATTGAGTATGATGAAAAAAACCATTTTGTGTACCATACTTTTCGCACTCAGCTACAAGGCGATCGGGGAGCTGTCAAAATTAATTTTGATGAACATAAAGGATTTACCTGGGTTACAGCTATCGATGCTTTAAAAATGGATCTAATCCAAGATGAAGATGTTTGCATCATTCAATACCAAACAAAGTAAATTTTTTTAGCTTAATCTGCTCTTTTATACTGCTGTTTCCCAAAAATATAGGTCTCAAAAATATTGCGGTCATCTCCAAGAATCATCAGTAGAAATAAACGATCGATAAGATCAGTCGATTCTTGCAGGCGAAATGTCATCAATGGAGTAGCACATAAGTCTAAGACGACAAAATCTGCCTCTTTACCCTTTTCAAAATTGCCTACAAACTGATCGATATAAAGAGCTTTAGCCCCTCCCAAAGTCAGATGATAGAAGGCTTCCAAGGGGTTCATTTTATCCCCTTGCAGTTGAGAAACTTTATAACCATCTCCTAAGGTATGCAGCATAGAAAAGCTAGTGCCAGCTCCTACATCAGTTCCTATACCCATCAATAAATTGGCATTTTTGCATTGTCTCCACTTAAATAAGCCACTCCCTAAAAAAAGATTGGATGTTGGACAAAAACTGACAGCCGCTTTTGCGATAGCTAATTGCTCTATTTCCTGTTCTGAAATATGAATAGAATGGGCAAATAGAGAGCGGGGTCTTACTAAACCAAAGTGCTTGTAGACGTCTAAGTAATTTTTGCTCCAAGGATAGAGGTTTTTGACCCATGAGACTTCCTCTAAATTTTCAGACAGATGGGTATGCAAATAAACATCAGGATGTTCTTCTAGCAATAAGCCTATCATTTTGAGTTGCTCCTCCGTAGAGGCAGGCGCAAAACGAGGAGTAATGGCGTAAAGAAGACGTCCATTACCATGCCATTTTTTTATAAGTTCCTTAGTTTCATCATAGGTTGGCTTTAATTCTTTTAAAAGATAGTCAGGAAGATGGCGATCACCCAGAGCATTTCCAGAAATCATTCTCATATTAGGCTCTTGAGTTGCTTCAAAAAGAGCTTCTACCGATTCTTTAGAAGCGGAAGCAAAAACTAGCGCCGTAGTTGTACCATTTCTCAAAAGCTCTTGAATGAAAATGTCAGCAATTTTTTTAGCATACTCTTTATCAAAAAATCTTTTTTCATGCGGAAATGTGTATTTATTTAGCCATTCGAGCAGTTGCTCTCCATAGGAAGCAATCATATCGACTTGAGGAAAGTGGATATGTGTGTCAATAAAGCCTGGCATAATCAGTTTATTCTTATCATAGGCATGCATAGTCGTCGCTGCAGGAAGATGAGATAGCAAATCCTGGGCAGAGCCTAAGGAAATAATTTTTCCTTCCTCAATTACTAAAAGGCCATCCTCATAATACTCGTAAGAGTTTGAGATATCTTTAGAAGGATCGCTGAGAAAATGGAGAATAGCCCCTCTGTATGCTTCTATAGCAGACAAAGAGGAAGTTAGCAAAATAAAGACTAAAAGGGTCAAAGTCAGCGTCAATTGATTTTTCGCTTGCATACGTAATTCCTTTAGTAGTTTGTCAGATTAATTTCGGTAGGAGTATGTAAATTAATGATGGATCTCTTTTAAATGAGGTCTAATATTTAAATGATTCTTCATCATTGCATCATTTTCCATTTCCATAGTAAGTTAGAACACGTCTCTTCAGATAAGGTTATGGGATTCGTCCAAATATGTTGAAACTCTCCTAGTTTTTCTGTTTCTATTAATCGACAGCCTTTCACTTTATAAATCATTCCAATCTGGTAGAACAAGTACTGTTCACTCCATGAAGTTTTCGGAACATCGAGTGTAATTGTCAAATTGTCTACGAGTTTTAAAGAATCAAATTCCATTGCTACTTCTTCAGCAAATTCTCGGCGCAATGCCTGTTCTGGAGATTCACTAAATTCAATCCCTCCACCTGGAAAATCTAACTTACCTGCGTAAAAACCTCTAGTTTGCCGGATTAATAATAGTTGCTTTTTCTGCATGACAATGCCATAAACTCCTACTCTCGTAATATTACCAGCCTTTTTATTTTCAGAATTTTTCAAATTTTTTTCTCATGGAATCAGGCTTTTGTTATTAAATTTGTTATGTAAATCTTGATATTTAAATTGATTCAACACTTATTTTTCAAGATCAATTTTATTGATAAGTGCTTATGAAAGGAGATGGAAAAAAATCATAGAAGAAAAAAAACTAATAACTAAAAGCATAGGAGGACTTTTTTTATTCATCGATTACTTGATTCCTATTATTTACTTAGTAAAATTCTCTTTTTTGGCAGTTCTACTTGAAAATTATAGTCTATGTCAGTATGCTTTATCTTCACAAACAGAAGGAGCTCTTACCCATGGCTAGTAAACGAGAAAAAATTAAAATGAAAAGTGAAGAAAGCAATCACACTTACTACACTAAAAAAAATAAAAGCAATACGCCAAGTAGAATTGAACTAAGTAAATTTGATCCTACGGTACGCAAGCATGTAAAATACAAAGAGACTAAGTAGTTAACTTTCTTTAGCTAGGAGTTAATATGTTTGAATTCTCTATTGTACGCAAATATTTAACGCCACGTTGGGGTCAACTCTCTGTCTCACTCATCAGCCTAATCTCTATCTTTGTCATTGCTTTAGTGGTTTGGCTGATTGTTGTATTTTTTTCTGTCACTAATGGTTTAGAAAAAAACTGGATCAGCAAATTAACGGCTTTAACTGCTCCTATCCGCATTACGCCTACTGAAGCTTATTACAACTCTTACTATTATCAAGTCGATGGTCTTAGTCATCAGGCTGACTATACTTTAAAAAGTCTTGCCGAAAAGCGCCTAGCTGATTTAGTCGATCCTTATGACTCTACAATGGATGAAGAAATTCCCCTTTCCTGGCTGCCAGCCGATCGAGAGGCTAATGGTAACTTAAAAAATTTAGTTGGACTCGTATTTGACAGTCAAAAACAGTTACAAGATATCCCTGGCATAACATTTAGTGATTTTGAAATGACTGCTAGCTCTCTTTATCTCAAATTGTTGCGTCCCTCGCTTCCCTCTCCTGCTATTTTTGAAAAACTGCCAACAGAAAAGTTATTAAGAGAGAAGTTATTGAGAGAAAGATCGCTATTTGAACAGTCTACTCTTCAACAAAATAGCTACTTAGGTTCTTTTGATGCGCAAAATAAAGCTTTTACACAGGCTTTATTACCTCTGACTGCAGCTGATTTATCTAATATGCTTAGGATGCTGCCGATCGCTTCCAATTTGCAAGATGACCAAGCCTTGCGCTTTGTGTCTACTGCTACTTTTCAACAACGTCTAACCGCTTTTTTTAAATTTATTACGATTACGCAATTGGAAACACTGGGATCCTCAACAGTAGAGCCTTATTGGCTACTCCCCTCTACCTTATATCCCAATCAGGCTACTTTTGAAGTAGTAGGTTTATATAAGGGGGAGCCATTCGAAGAGCAACTCCAGGCTATCTTCATCCCCTCTGACTCGAAATTTGATTCTCATCGTTTAAAAAATAGATTTATTAGTGATTCTTTTGCTAGTGATGAGGCATTTAATTATAAGCCTCTCTTATTAAAATTTGAAAAGGCTCAGCCTTGGTTGCTATCAAAAGAGGATCCGATGGCTAATCCTAAATTAGCTATGCCATCCTCTATTAAAATTCTGATTGCCCAAGGAACGCTGCTTGACGCTCAGGTTATTCCGAGCACGTTGGAAACAGCTAAAGGACTTCAGGATATTCACTTTAACGTGCATTTTTCTTTGCAACAGCAACTGCTAGCTGGCAAAATTAGCTATGCCAATCTAAACATTCGCCAAGCTAAACGAGTAGAAAATTTTATAGAAACTCCACAACCTACTCCTCTATGGGTTCATACGATTAAAGAGAAAAATAAAGTAACGGTCGTTTTACCAGCAGACACTACTTTAGGAGAGAGTATCCTCCTACCCCGCCCTTTTCGCGATTCAGGCATTTTAGCAGGAGATCGAGGGTTTCTATCCTATCTCACTCCAACTATGAGTACCATTCAAGAGCAGCGTTTACCGATTGTAGTTGCAGGATTTTATGATCCCGGTATGATTCCCATCGGAGGAAAGTATTTAGTTGCTAATCCTGAGGTTGTTTCCTTGATTCGATCAGCTCATCAACAAGAACAGGTTGCTTTGAGTAACGGCATTAATGTGCGCTTTGATTCGCTTGAAAAAGCTCAAGAGATTAAAAATAGGTTGGCAAAAATTTTCGCGCAACAAGGCATTGCTCCTTATTGGCAGATTGAAACCTATCGAGAATATGAATTCACTAAGGATCTCATTCAACAATTGCAGAGTCAAAAAAACCTCTTTTCTCTGTTAGCTGCGATTATCATCATTGTAGCCTGCTCCAATATCATTTCTATGTTGATTATCTTAGTGAAAGACAAAAAGTTAGAGATTGGCATTTTGCGTTCCATGGGAGCTTCCTCATTTAGCATAGCTCTCTTATTTGGCCTATGTGGCCTATTTATCGGTATCTTTGGCAGTTTGATTGGTATAGGTGCAGCGCTCATGACCTTAAAAAATCTACCAGCCTTAATTCACTTATTGAGCTTATTACAGGGACATGAGATGTTCAATCCACTCTTTTTTGGCGAGACTTTGCCTTCTGAGGTGAGTTTTGAGACCTTAGGCTTAGTCATTCTGTTTACTATCCTTGGCTCTCTCTTAGCTGGCTTAATTCCCGCTATTAAAGCAACTCTCATTCGTCCTTCCGCTATTTTGAGGGCAGAATGACTATTGAAAAACCCCCTGCTCGTCAGCCTATTTTGCAAGCTACCAACATCAGCCAATCTTTTTATAAACCGACTAAAATTACCATCCTCAATCAAATCAATTTGACTGTTTACCCAGGTGAGACAGTTGCTATCAGCGGAAGATCGGGTCAAGGTAAGAGCACTTTGCTGCATATTTTAGGTACGTTAGAAAAACCTTGCACAGGACAGTTAGAGATTGCCGGTCAGTTAGTTTCCCTTTGGAATAAAAGCCAAATCCGCAATCAGCAGATTGCTTTTATTTTTCAATCTTTTCATTTAATGGAAGATTATACAGTATTAGAAAATGTCTTATTACCAGCTGCTATTGGGCGTCAAAATATTTCTAAAGGCAGTCTAGCTTATTTGACGGCTTTAACCCTTTTAGAGCAGGTTGGTCTTCAAGATAGATGCCATTTTAACACTAAGTTGCTATCAGGTGGAGAGAAACAGCGGGTCGCTATTGCTCGAGCATTATGCAATAATCCAGCTATTATTTTTGCCGATGAGCCTTCGGGCAATTTAGATCAGCAAACCTCTCAAACTATTCATGAACTTTTGCTAAATTATGCGACTCAATCGCATAAAACTTTAATTACGGTAACGCATAATGCAGAGCTTGCTAGGCTTTGCCAGCAGCATTATAGTTTAGAAAATGGAGAACTACTTAAAAATTGACAATAAATTAATTAAATAAGATGATTACTTAGAGTAGATGTAAGAAATAAGCCTAAATTTTAATCTCTTCGTTGGGTTTAGTCAATAGACCTTAAAGTTAATTTATTTTTTAATTTTCTTATGTTTAATAGAGGAGCTGAGGATTTTTTATCATGGGTATTCAAGGCCTTCGTTCGTTCCGTTTAAATGATGGACTCTATTTACTAGCTTCATTAGCTATTTTAATCGGCTTAGTTTTATCGATTATTTCGTTATTGCGTCTGTGTGCTAGTGCTTGTGCCGAGAGCCATTTTTGGTTGTTATTTGGGTTTCCTTTTGAATATTCCGGTCTGCTATTTTTTATTGTGCTTCTTACTATCCATACCTTTGCTAGAAGAAAAAGTATCTGCTCCTCTTTATGCGCTTTGCTATTAGCAGCCGGTTGTGGAGCTGAACTTAAATTTATTTTTGTCCAAAAATATCAAATCGGCACCTGGTGTCCCATTTGTTTAGCGATTGCTAGCTGTGTTTTTATTGCTACACTTTGTTATGCTACTGATTATATAGGTAAATTAAATAGACAGATGAAAGAAAAAGTAGAAGGAGAATTGATGAAAAGTATCACAAAAGGCCTAGCCGGCCTCTCAGTTTTTGTCCTAGGATTTTTGCTAGCTACGATCGGTGTTTCTAAATTTGATCCTATTCAGGCTCAACAAGATACACTAAAAGATAATCTTTTTTTTGGAAACAAAACAAGCCCAATTGAAGTCTATATCTTTACTGACTGGGCTTGCCCTGCTTGTCGTCAGTTAGAAACTGATTTAGAGAAAATGGCTCCTACTATTATGAAAATAGCTAAACTTACTTTTGTCGATGATGCCATCCATACGGAAACGCTCAACTACTCTCCCTATAATGTGTCTTTCATGATCAAAAATAAGAAAGATTATTTTAAGTTAAGACAAGAGTTAACTAAGTTAGCACTAGAAGTCGAAACCCCCACGGATCAAGATGTGGAGAAAATAGCG
Organism: Parachlamydiaceae bacterium; assembly: GCA_965200675.1. GTDB lineage: Bacteria > Chlamydiota > Chlamydiia > Chlamydiales > Parachlamydiaceae > CBDAUP01. The sequence continues at coordinate 1,885,736 of CBDAUP010000002.1, forward strand.
AAGAAAGTTGGCACGACTTATCAGCACCTGAGTTTTAGCGACATCGCGCTGAGCCAAAAGTATTTCAAACAGTTAGCTAAATTATTTAGTGTAACTAAGACACCGACTATGGTCATCGTCAATGCTCAAAATAAAAAAGGAAAGCGCTTAATCGGCATACCTGAAATAACAGAAGGCAATGTAATCAAGGCAATCGATAGCTTAAATAATAACAAATTACCTGTAAAAAAATAAAATACTTTATTTACAAAGATCTATCTTTCAGTTATAATAGTAGTTATTAACAATAAAATTACTACTATTATAACTATTTATGCTCTCAGCTTCTAAGCTCTCCATGTGTTTTGGAGAGAAAGTCTTATTTAAAAACGCCTCCTTTCAGCTCAATCCAGGTTGTCATTATGGATTAGTTGGTGCTAATGGTTCAGGCAAATCCACACTAATCAAAATTTTTTGTGGCGACTTAACCCCTGAAAAGGGCGATATCTCCATTCCTCAACTTTTTCGTTTGGGTACTTTAAAACAGGATCATTATCTCTATGAAAATGTTTCTATTTTAAATACCGTTCTCATGGGAAATCAGTCTCTTTGGGCAGCTTGGCAAGCTAAAGAACAGCTATTGGCTAAGGTCGATTTTTCAGAAGTCGAGTGCTTGCTATTAGATGAGCTGGAAGAGAAAATTAATGCTCAGCAAGGTTATAGTGCAGAAAGTGAAGCAGCTCAATTACTGGAAGGCTTAGGCTTATCTCTTACTGTGCATCATCAGCCACTTAGTACGCTATCAGGGGGTTATAAACTACGCGTTTTATTGGCCCAATTGCTTTTTAGCAAACCCGATGCTCTGTTATTAGATGAACCGACTAACCACTTAGACATCTTCACTGTTCAGTGGCTAGAGGGTTACCTTAAGAATTTTGAAGGACTCTTGCTCGTTAGCTCCCATGATCGCAAATTTTTAAATAATGTATGCGATCATATCATCGATGTCGATCATGAAACGGTAAAAATTTATAAAGGCGATTACGACTCTTTTTTAGAAACTAAGCAGTTTAATTTAGAACAGCTAGCAGCGCAGCATGAGACGCAGGAAAAGAAAAAAGAGCGTCTCCAAGTATTTATCGATCGTTTTCAAGCTAAAGCTAGCAAAGCTAAGCAAGCTCAATCCAAGATGCGTTTAGTAGAGAAAATTGAGGATCAATTAGAAGATTTAGAATTAGTGCCCTCCTCACGTCAGTTTCCCGTTTTAAAATTTGATCTGTGTCGCTTATCTAGCGCTATTTCTCTAAAAACTCAAGCCATTAGCAAAGCTTATGGCAAAAAACAGGTGCTTAAATCGCTCTCTTTTGAAGTTGAGCGTGGAGATAAAATTGCTTTTATTGGGCCTAATGGCGTTGGCAAATCCACTCTATTAGAAATATTAACCGCTTCTCTACCAGCCTGTGAAGGCAATTACGAATGGGGATTTGCCACTTATCCCGTCTATTTTCCGCAAGATCATGCTAAAGCACTAGTAGGCGATCATACCCCTCTAAGTTGGCTAGCTCAATTTGACACGGGTCTTTCAGAAGAGAAATTGCGCGCTATTTTAGCACGCGTCTTATTCACTGGCGATGCCGTGCATAAATTGACTGGTATACTAAGTGGTGGAGAAGCGGCTCGTTTGCTACTAGCTAAAATGATGATGGTCAAACACAATGTCTTAATTTTTGATGAACCGACTAACCACTTAGATATGGAATCAGCTGATGCTTTATGTACGGCACTTCAAGAGTATCCCGGTACTTTGCTATTTGTAAGCCATAATCGCCATTTTGTCGCGCAAGTTGCCAATCGCATCATCGAACTAACCCCAGAGGGTCTAACCGATCATCGTTGCAGCTTTGAAGAGTATTTGCAAAAGAAAAATCACGACTTCTTAAATCCATCTCTTAAAACTGCTGCTAAATCTTCTCCTGTTTCAACTGTTAAGCCTACTCATCATCAAAACAAAAATGATCAAAAAAAGCGCCAACAAGTCGAAAAGAAAATTAAGCTAGCAGAAGAGCAGTGTGCACAATTGGAACTAAAAATTGAAGCGCATAATAAACAGTTAAGTCAAGCTAACTTTTATGAAGTCACTCTAGTTGCTCAAGTTGATCAACTTCTTCATGCTCGCCAAATCTTAGAACAAGAGTTAGAACAAGCTTTACGCTATTGGGAACAGGCCGCTCTCGAATTACAGCAATAGTTTAAATTAATAATAATAAGATTTTAATAAATTTTTATTAACAAAAATTTATTATTGTTTAATATTAAAATCATTTATAATAACTTATTAATAAAAATATTTTATGTAGGAGATTTTAATGTCTGTTTCTTTTAATACAACAATTGATATTGGTAGTATTAATACTGTTTTAGATCAAGTTAATATTAGTAGAGAAAAAAATGCTCAAGGGCCACACTTATATGTCGTTGTTCATCCGATAGCTCATACAATCGGGATAACCCATGATAAAGCTAATGCTAGTTCGCTCTATACAATTTCTGAATTCATCAAGACTATCTCAGTTTCTATTTTCAATGATATTGAAACGAGAACGATGAATCGCAAACAAATCTTAGCCTTAAGTAATCATATGGCAACATTTGTCAAAAAAAGCCAAAAAAAGGGATTGCTTGCTAAAGTTACTGCCTATATTTGCTCTTTTTTTGCTAAAACTAAGCAAACACATACTAATTTTGGTAATATACAAGAAAATATAGAAAAAAACTTATATACATATGGTTATAGAGAAAAAGAAAAAGAAATCATTGATCCTAAAACTAAAAAACCATTCAAGAGCCTTGTAATTCAACAAGTGCTAGGCTATTCAAAAGAAGCAGCAAAACGATTAGAACAAAGAAGAATAAAAGAAGAACAAGAAAAAATAACAGAATGGACTAAATTTTTTAACTATCCTCATAATAGAAGTATTGAGCAATTTTCTAAAGCCTTTGCTGAAGAACTCTATCCCAATTTTAATCATCAATTCTATGATCAAAAAGTTCAATATAAACTTATCAGTGATATCTTTACCGATATATTGAGTGATATGACTATCGCTATAGAAAAAAATGAGCTATCACCTGATGAGGCTTTTGAGCAATTTGAAGAACGATTTGGTAACCGTATTTTAGAAAAAAATCACTATTCAGAAGCTATTGACTGTAATACTTTTAGAGATATGATGGGAAGATATGTTAAAGATGGAAAAGGAAAAGTAGCACAAGATATTCCAGGAGATGTAGATTTAATAACCGCTTGGATTGAAGATTACAATAATGATACATGGAAACAGGATGAAGAGAGAACGCTAGAATATAAGTTAATCAGCGATCAAGATCTATTTAATTTAAATACTGTTTTAACTACTATTGTAGAAAGTAAAAATTTTAAAGAAGCTCTCTCTCTTTATTTTCATGGAGTAAAGAAAATTAGCCCTTCTCTTTATTAAGTTTAAATAGTAGGAACTAAAAGAGGCTCATTTGCCGTTACCTTTGTGTCTGAGGCACCAGTTAAGCGCAAGTAAGCTCTTTTAGTCCATGCTTTTACTTTAGGAGCAGTGGTTAAAACATAGGCACAGTCAGGTTGATCTTTTAAATTGTCTAAATTAGCATACCCTGGACAATCCATACCGACTGATAAAGTCGTAACGACTATCTTTAGCGCTTTTTCTTTATTTTCACTATAGGTTCCATGTTGCATCATATGCTGATGACCTCTAAAAATCATAACGACCTTTCGATCAGCAGAACTGCTCACCGTTAAGTAAGACTTAACATCTTTAACAGATAGTTTCCATTTTCTTAAACCTGGACTATCCACTCGTGATTTTTGAGCCATATCTCCCCAATTATAGGTGGTGATGCCATCTCTAATTTCAATATTTTCGCGCGAATCTCTAATCCACAACTTTCTAATCCGTTTAATTGCCCTTATTTGTTTATTAGCTTCTTCTTTAGATATATCCACGCTAAATTTTATTAAATTTGATACACGTTCGCTAAAATCTTGTTTTTTTAGTACTTGTAATTCGTTTACTTTAGTCATTAATAAAAGAGGTTGAGGATCGACATGTAACTCAAATAAACCATGAGTAAATTGGACATACTGTTGTGGACCTGTTTGCTGTTGATCAATACCTTGTCGATTTTTATTTTGCTGACCAATGTATAGAGTCAGAGGCATTGCTTCATAACACTTTTCTAATAAATCGCAATTCGATGTCAGCTGAAGAAAGCGTCTAAAATTTTCATCCTGGTTGCCATATTTTTGATTAATGTCTAAATACTCGTGATTCCCTCTAATGAGCGTCACTTGATTGGGATTTTCCAATTGCAGACGGAAGAGAATCTCTAGGACCTGCATTGTATGGTTTCCTCTATCGGCATAATCTCCTAGAAAAACGAGTTGGACTTCGGGAAGACAGCGGTAGTTTTCATCTAATAAACCCTCTTTTTGTAGCTGGTTTAAGTTTTCTACTAAGCTCTTCAAATCTCCATGCAGGTCAGCTCGTACAAAAATTTTTGTTTGAGGAGCTACTTCCCTTTTTTGGATAAAGCCATAGGCTTTTTTATAATCGCATGAAGACTTAAATCTCTCTTGGTATTTTTCTAACAAAGCAATAAAATTTTTAGAATTAAAGGGTAAAGTATTAAATTTTTTAGAAATAGGATTCCATAGCGAATTAAATCGATGAATTAAATCCGCTGTCTCATCAGAAGATGTCTTTATAGGTAGAGGAGGCTTTTCTTTAGTAAGCAAAGAATAAGTGACAGGATGGTCTACAGGATTCGTCAAAGGGTTAAAAAACTGCTCTTTTTTAATGTTTAACTCTCTTATTTCTGAAAGAGTCAGCTTTTTACAAGGAATAGTATGTTGAGTCACTTGTTCAAATTTTAAAACAGCTTCGTTAAATAGGACTTGTAAGGCTGGCCTATTTTTAACTTGTGGTTCTAGCTGGACTAATATTTCTTGAGACTTTACCAAATTGATGTTGTAAAATAGCTCGCGTAAACACTCAAAGTGTTTGATGACTAAACTCCAAATCAAACGCGTAACAGAAGAGGAGGGTTTGATAGTTAGATCACGTGTAATCCAACCCGCTTGCTTATCTTGCAAATGAGCTAAAGCATTTAGCTGTTGTTTAAGCTCTCTTTCAGTCCAAATTAAGCCCTGCTGATCTACATTGACATGGAAACTACTCATCTTAAGATCCTCGTAACTCTCTAATGTAATTAATAAAAAGTGAAATTTAAAACTTTAATACAAGGTTTTACCTTAGAGTACTGTTCGATTTATAGACAAGTAGTTATAGCAACTATAAAAAATAAAGTATGATATAGACTGTTTTTTACTTGCGACTCTCCTATTATTTCCCCTATGATGATATCCTTTTTGATCACCAAGAGCTTTTATGACTAAAAATAATGAACACTATAAAACTAATAGATGGCTACATCAGCTAAAGAAAGGTTTAACTTCCCTTCTATTTATATTCTTTTTTCTATGTGGATGGTCTTTTGAACAGGTTATCGCACAAACAGTCCACTATGAAAATCAAGTAGTAGACAAAGTAGATGTTGTAGTGGAACATCAATCCCTCGACAGTAATTTTGATATCAACTCTGTTTTATCGCGTATTAAGACCCAAACGGGTACTCTTTTTTCTCACTTAGATTTTGATAATGATTTAAAAACATTAGCGCGCGATTTTGATCGCATTATACCTAAATTAGAATCTATCGATGGCAAGATCTACATCACGCTTAAAATATGGCCAAAACCCTTTATTCGCACCATCCAATGGTGCGGCAATGAAAAAGTTAAGTCTAGTCGCTTGCAAAAAGAGTTAGGAATTTGCACTTTTACAATCTTTGACCGCCAAAGCTTTAATAAAGCCTTTCACAAGCTAAAAGCTTATTACGTTAAAAAAGGTTTTTTTGAGGCTGAACTAGATTATAAAATTACAAGGGATCCCCTTTGCAATGAAGTCGATATTGAGATTAGCATCATTGAGGGTCGATCGGGTAAAATTAAAGAGATTATATTTGATGGTTTTAGCCATCATGAGGAGAGTGAACTACTCGATATGATCCACACTAAAGAATACAAATTACTCATTAGCTGGATTACTAACGAAGGTACTTTTAATGAAGAGGCTGTGCAACAAGATCAATCTATTATTCTCAATTACATTCAAAATGAGGGCTATGCAGATGCTAAAGTCCAGATTGAAATCAAAGAATCGATAGAGAGCAATCGCATCATTTTAGTGATTCATTTAGATCGCGGTGCGCAATACTTTTTTGGTCCTATCACAATTGAGGGCAATGCGCTTTTTTGCACCGAAGCCCTAGAAGAGCACCTAGAAGTATGGGAAGGCGATTCCTATTCACCTGAAAAAATTCGCGATTCTATTCGTCAAATTAGCAATTTTTATGGCAAAAGAGGCTACATTGATACAGTAGTGGACTTTGAACCCAATGAAGATTGCGAATCGCGTCTCTATGATATTAAATTTACAGTGGAAGAGGGAGAGCAGTTTAGAGTAGGGTTAATTAAAGTCTTTGGCAATTCCAGTACTAAAACTAGCGTCATTTTGCACGAAACACTGCTTACACCTGGTGAAGTCTTTAATATAGAAAAATTACAAAGTACTGAAGAGCGCTTACAAAATGTAGGCTATTTTAAGCATGTCAATGTCTATGCAGTTAAATCAGAAGAAGCAAGTGGGTTGGGTGGTAATTACCGCGATGTGCATATCGAAGTAGAAGAGACAGGTACAGGTTACTTTAGTCTATCAGGTGGCATTAGTAGTTCTGAGAATATCTTTTTTGGTCTTAATGTAACCGAGAAAAACTTCAATAGTGCTGGTCTATTGAGCTTTTGGAATGAAGGTTTAAAAGTATTGAGAGGTGGAGGCGAATATTTTCACGTCAATGCAACTTTTGGCACTAAAAGTCGCAAGTATGAGTTAGGTTGGACTAAGCCCTATTTTAGAGATACGCAATGGACAATTGGTTTTAACTTAGAAAATACGAGTACGCGCTACATTTCCCATGAATATAACATCGATGCGACTGGCTTAACGCTGCATACAAGTTTACAAGCTAATCCTTTTGTACGAGTGGGCTGGCATTATCGCATTCGCCATTCCCATATTCACATTGAAAAATTCAATTTTGAGAAGGCTTTGCGCAAAATCAAGCGGTCAAAAAAGTATAAAGATTCTTCTTTAGATGAACAAACAGCTGTTGTACAGAAACAATATGACCATCGAGAAAGAGATCTCAGCCGTCTCCGAGCACAAGCTAGACATCAAGGGATTGTTTCAGCAGTAGGTACTACACTCTATTATGATTCAACTAACAATCCTACTTATCCAACGACGGGCTTTCGTTCCCGTTTGCAGGCTGAAGTAGCTGGCGTGGGCGGTTATCACTCCTTTTTTGGCTTAGGTTACCTCAATACCTATTATTATCCTTTGCATCGTAGAGGCTTATTAAAACTGCGCGCCGACTGTCGCTTTTTAGTGCCTTATGGCAAGACAAATCGCGATTCTATTCCGCTTGACGAGCGCTTGTTTTTAGGTGGAGATACATTTATTCGGGGCTATCGCCAGTATCGCTTAGGACCGCAATTTGGCAAAGATGACCCGATTGGAGGCAACTCTTTGCAATTTGTTTCTTTAGAATATGACCGCAAACTGATGAAACGCGCCAATGCTTTGCTCTTTTTTGATGGTGGGTCTTTGACAGAAAAAGTGTTTCATTTTGGTAGGTTTTACATGGCTGTCGGAGTGGGCGTGCGTTTAAAAGTGATGGAAAACTTACCAGCTATTACTTTAGGTTATGCCTGGCCTTTGAATCCACGCTCGAACAGCGATGTCAAACGCTTCTTTTTCCAATGGGGTGGTTCATTTTAACTAATTTTAGCAAATAAAGAGTATTTCAAAAGCAGGCTCATGCTATATGATGACAAAACCTAGCTTGTATTTAAATTTAGTACTTAAAAATCGCGATGAAAAGGAGAAAAATGATGAAAAAATGGTTTCAAGTCAGTCTTAGTTGTTTAACTTTAGCTATCGGAAGCTTGTTAGTTAGCTCTCCTATTAGTTTATTAGCACAAAGTAGTTCTAACTATGGTAATCAAAGTTTTAATCAAAACTCTAATCAAGCTCTTAAAATTGCTGTAGTCAATTTTAAGAAGTGTGTAGAGCAATCTAAAATAGGTAAACAGGAACAGACAACGTTTGAAGCATTGAAAAAACAAATGGAATCTGTGTTGGGCGAAAAAGAGAAGAGCTTAAATGAGATGGCCACTAAGTTCAATGATGCTGATTATCTCGATAGTCTATCTCCAGAAGCTGAGACAGATTTAAAACGCAAATTTCGTCAGCAGAATCAAGAGTTAGCTCAATTGCAAAATCAGTACATGCAATCTTTACAGCAGACTAACTTTAAAGTGATTCAAAAGCTCAATGAAATGGTCACTAAAACAGCGACTACTCTAGCTAACAATGAAAAATTAGATATCGTTCTCAATGAAGAATCGGCTTTCTTTTATACTTCACCGCTGGATTATACAGATAGAATCATCTCTATCTTAGATCGGGATTTTGATAGTGAACAAGCTAAAGAAAATGCTGAAAAAATGTCTAACTCTAGTTCTAACACTATGAATAAATCGACTAATTCCTCGTCGATGAACTCCTCGTCGATGAACTCCTCTATGAATAACTCAACGAATAATTAAGTTAAGTAATCTAAGAAATGAAACATGCTACTAATCTTAGTGTGTTTCATTTTTCTCTTATAAATTTTGGAAATTTTCTCATGCAAAAAAAATCTTTTACATTAGCTGAACTGGCAGAATTGACACAATCTCAACTCATAGGCGATCCTACCTACCTCATTTTTAGCGTAGCCGATTTAGAATCAGCTGAATCTCGCGATGCTTCCTTCCTGACTAAAATGCCTTATGGCCAAGTCTCGCGCTATGAAAAAGCGATGCAGCAATCAAAAGCCGGCGTTATCTTTATCCATCCTTCCATTGTCTTAATGGATCATAGAAACTATCTACTCAATGATGATCCCTCTCGTGCTTTTCAACAAGTGCTAGAGCTTTTTAATGAAACAGAAAAAGAACTGACTGGATTTAAAGGCATTCATCCGACAGCTGTGATCCATCCTACTTGTAAAATAGGCCAAGATGTACACATCGGTCCCCTGGTAGTGATTGATCAAGAGGTCACCATTGGCGATCGCACTTCTATTGGAGCGGGTTCGTTTATTGGCGCTCATACTGTGATTGGCATGGATTGTACCCTATATGCACGCATCACTATTCGCGAAAAATGCTTGCTTGGCCATCGCATTGTGATTCAACCAGGCGCTGTGATTGGTTCTTGTGGATTTGGCTATACGATGGATAAGCAGGGTCATCATCAAAAACTTGGACAATTTGGTACAGTGATTATCGATGATGATGTAGAGATCGGTGCTAATACGACAATTGACCGCAGCCGTCTAAAATCCACTCATATCGGTCGAGGGACTAAAATTGACAATCTCGTACAGATTGGGCATGGAGTTGTATTAGGTGAGGATAATCTCATCATTGCTCAGGTTGGCATTAGTGGCTCCACCCAAACGGGCCGCCATGTAGTCTTAGCAGGCCAAGTAGGGGTTACTGGCCATCTTAAAATAGGGGCTGGCGTTATTGTAGCTGCTCAAGCTGGTGTCGAAAAATCTCTTCCTAATGCTGGCAAATATGGAGGCAAACCCGCTAGGCCTTTAACGGAGCAGAACCGCAATAGCGTGCATGTTAGACGTCTTGAGAAATATGCTCAACAGATCCAGGACTTGGAAAAACGCCTTGAAGCATTAGAGAAGCATTAGAAAAGAGCTAGAGAGAAATTAGAAGAAAAGCAATTGAGAAAAGAAAAACTAACATAAACAAAGATTAAAATGAAAAAAGCCTTGAATTTTACATTCAAGGCTTTTTTAATCAGTTTTTACTTTACGCTATAGTGTTGACGTAGCTGATTAAAATCGATTTTATCATATATTTTTTGACACTCTTTAGCATCTTGATGATTGCCATCTTTATTTAACCAGTCATATAATCGCATGCCGCCATAGATACCACCTACAACACCAGTACCTAATAGCCAAATAGAAGCAACAGTTACAACAGCGGGTGCTGTCACCCACATACCAACCGCGGCAATCACAGCAGGAGCTAGCACATTAATAGCTAAAGCTAAACTCCAGCAAGCTCTATTGTAATTTCTATTTAAAATGGAGATGACTTTATTGTTAAGTTTACTAATCTGTAGATGCTTCTTACCACTGTCTTCGTAGATCTTTTTTGTCGCTTCAAATTGTGCTAACTCTCTTTTAGCATTGCTAAATCCTTTAGCAAGATAACCTGTAAAAACAGCAGCTACTAAAGATACTATGACAAAAACCACTGCACTTGCATCATCATCATTATTTCTTCTTGAAGAGGATGAGGGACCATTATTATTATTAATAATAGTATTATTATTTACAGTAGAGCTTCTTCCTCCTAATAAAGAACCTAGCAAAGCACCATTCCAAAAACCAGACGAATTCGACTGCTGATATCTTACTGATCTATTTTCTCCATTACCACTGAGATTAGAGTAGTCAGCATAATTGGGTAAGTATCTACTAAAAATATCGCTAGCCTTATCCGTTAGATCCTTTAAACATTCGAAATTTTGGTTATTATTATATAAGTTATTTGAATAGTTTGGTTGTTGTTGAGGAATATCATATTCTTCATCATACTCAGGAGCTGAAGCAGTATATCCATTATTTTGATTATACTGATTATTATTAAGATTTGGATATAAACGACCTGAAGCACCATTATAAGGATTATTATAAGTATTTTCCATAAATTTTCTCCTAATTATTTTTCAATTTTTTAATTTTAAAGCTAAATGCTATTGATAGCTTTTATTTGTTAATTTGAATTAATAATGGAGAACAAGAGTTAATGGGGAATTAAAATGACATTAAGATAAGATTAATTTAAATAGTTCTCAAATTAGTTGAGATTTTAGATTAGCAGAGCAGCTGGATTTTCTAAATATTTTTGCAACGTTCTCAAAAACTCCGCTCCTGCTACGCCATCAATCACGCGATGATCGGCTGATAGTGTTAAGTTAAGCACCTTTCCAGGTACAATTGCTCCTTGAAAAATGACAGGCGCTTCTTGAATTCCACTAATTGCTAAGATAGCGGCTTGGGGAGGATTGATGATAGCACCAAAATCGGTTACTCCATACATGCCCAAATTAGAGATCGTAAAAGAGCCGCCCTTATACTCCTGTAGTTCCAGTTTCCCCTCTTTTGCTCTTCTAGCTAATTCGCGTATCTCTACAGAGAGCTCGCCTATTGTCTTGAAATCCGCATGGCGGATAATCGGCGTAATTAACCCCTCTGGCAGACTGACAGCTACGGCTATATCAATTGTTTTAAAGCGAATCAGCGTATTATTAGTCGAGTTAAACCCGCTATTGACTTGAGGATGTTCGCGCAGAGTCAAGGCACAAGCTCGCAGGATCAAATCATTATAAGTCACTTTGATATCCAATACGCGCAACTGTTCGCGAATGGTCACTAAGGGATAAGCATTGATCACTTGTGAAACATAAAAATGGGGAATAAAAGTTTTAGCCTCTTGGAGTCTTTGCGCAATCGTTTTGCGCATCGGTGTCAAACTCTCTTCTATATAATCTCCTGGCTGATAAGTAGGCATTGGACGATCAGTAGAGGAAGCTCTACTTAAACTTTTAGCCTGGACTAAATCATGGCTCATGATGCGCCCATCGGGACCTGAGCCTTTAACAGTCGTTAAATCTAATCCTTTTTCTTTAGCTAATTTACGCGCTAGTGGAGAGGATCGCAGTCGCTCTTCTGGGCTTGCTAAAGATATTTTTGTTGAAGATTTGTCAAAATTGTAATTTTCCAAGGGTTTTTCAGGAACAAAAGAGGCTTTGACTAAATTAAGTTGTGGTGAATTAGGTTGACTAGTCGATAAACTGCCTGACTCTGTAGAAGAAGTCGTTTCTAGCTGGGACTCTATTTTATTTTTTTCTTCAGATTTAAGGTTAGCGCTTTCTGGTTGATAGCCTTCTGGTTGATAACTCTCTAGACTCTCCTCTTGCTCTAGACTCATAATCGCAATGGCTTGATTGACGACCGCACTCTTGCCCTCTGTTACTAAAATCCGGCGCAACCAGCCCCGATCGAGCGCATTAAATTCGACAGTCGCCTTATCGGTTGCTACTTCTATTAGCAGATCGCCAGCTTCCACTAATTCGCCTACTCCTTTATGCCATTTGACAAGCATGCCCTCTTCCATGGTAGGAGAGAGTTTAGGCATCGTAAGCGTAAAAGGCATGGCTATCTCCTTAAGAGTGTCGATTTAAAGCTTTATAGATGTGATGCAAAATGCGCGGTACAGTAGGCAGGGTCTCTTTTTCCAATACTTTTGAATAGGGCATAGGCGTTTCACGTTGACACACGCGTTCTAAAGGGGCATCTAAAAAATCAAAACAGTGTTCCATTACCTGAAAGCCTACTTCAGCTGCAATGCCGGCAAACAGATGGCCCTCTTCGACGATTACACAATGGTTAGTTTTTCTCACAGACGTGGCAATCGTCGCAATATCTAAAGGACGGATAGTGCGCAGATCAATTAGTTCTACTTTGATGCCCTTTTGCGTCAACTCTTTCATTGCTTCTTGACAGAGCTTAATCATGCGACTATGCGACACTAAGGTAAGAGTATCTCCTACTGTGATTACTTTAGCTTGACCAATCGATACTGTGTATTCCTTTACCGGAATAGCCATCCTATCGCCATAGCAGAGTTCATTTTCTAAAAAGAGCACAGGATTATTATTGCGAATGGCGCTCTTTAATAAACCTTTGGCATCATAGGCATTGCTAGGCGATAGGATAATCAGGCCGGGCAAATTTCCATAGAGAGCCTCTACACAATGGGAGTGCTGGCTAGAGACTTGAGCTGCCGAACCATTGGGACCGCGGAAAACAATCGGTACATTAAAGCGATTGCCCGACATGTAGTACATCTTGGCCGCATTGGAAATAATCTGATCGGCCGCTACAAAAGAGAAGTTAAAACTCATCAGTTCGATGACAGGTCTCAAACCAGTCATTGCCGCACCAATGCCTAAACCGACAAAGCCCAGTTCAGCTATTGGAGTATCGACGACGCGCAAAGGTCCCCATTTTTCTAATAAGCCTTTTGTAACCTTGTAAGCGCCATTGTACTCTCCCACCTCTTCGCCCATGATAAAGACTCGACTATCGCGAGCCATCTCTTCATCTAACGCCTGCCGTAGGGCTTCTCGTAGATCGACCGTTTGCATGCTAGGCTCTGTCACCTTATCGATGGAATCAATCATAGCTAGTACTCATCATTGTTTTTTATTCTATCTATTTAAGGTGAATTTTTTAAGGCGCATACACATCTTCTTCTAAGGTAACCCATTCAGGCCAAGGACTCTCATCGGCAAATTTCATAGCATCCACTACTAGCTGGCGCTGCTCCTCTTCTATTACTTTTATCTGTTGAGGAGTGATGATATTAGCCGCTAATAAGGCCTGTTGTAGAGAGATAATGGCATCTTTTTGTAAGCAATCTTTTAAGTCCTCTTTAGAGCGATATAGCCCTGGGTCTGAAACTGAGTGTCCTCTAAAACGCTCCCCATATACTTCGACTAAAACAGGACGTTGCTTTTCTAATACTTCTCGATAGATGTGTTTAAAGCCAGCATAGCAATTGAAAAAATTATTGCCATCTAAGGTATACCCTTTCATCTTATAACTAGCTGCCTTATCTTCTGCTAATTTTTCCACGCTGATCGCACGATTGATCGCCGTTCCCATACCCCATTGGTTATTTTCAATAATATAAATACAAGGAAGATCCCAAAGAGCTGCAAGATTGAGCGATTCGTGAAAAGCGCCTTGCGCCACCGCGCCATCTCCTAAAAAACAGAGCGAAAGTTCCTCTTTTTTGCTCAAATACTTGCTCGTAAAAGCAGCTCCTGTAGCAATCGGTATTTGACCGCCTACAATACCGAAACCTCCTAACAGCCGTTCGGTGTAGAGATGCATTGAACCCCCTCTACCTTTAGCATTGCCCGTTGCTCTTCCATATAACTCTGCCATTAATTCTCGAGGAGAGGCGCCTAATAAGAGGGCTAAGGCATGACAGCGATAAGATGTCGCATACCAATGTTGAGAACCAAAAACTTCCGTAACAGCTGTTTGAATTGCTTCTTGACCCGCATAAGAATGAAAGAATCCGCCTATTTTTCCCTGGAGGTAAGCCCCTTCTGCGCGCGTTTCAAAATGCCGAATGAGCATCATTTGCGTTAGCGCATGCACCAATTGCTCAGGTGCAATCGCGTTTAGCACGGCTTGATCATCACTAGGAAAATAGGTGTGTTCAATCCGCCTAAGCGGAGTAGCTTGATAAGTTGAGGAAGGATCAGCTGACATAGACATTAAGCCTTCATTCAATAAGTTACTTTACTATACCACAGACATACCATTGCTTGTCAAATTGTTGCTGATAAAATGACTGACTGTCTCTTGCGATAAAGCCTGCTGGATCTCCTCTTGAGATACTTCTTGTTGTACGACTGCCGCTACACAAGAATCTGACCAAACATTGATAGCACTCTCTAGCATGTCGATTAAAGTATAAAAAGGTAAGATAATACCTAATATATTGAGTGGCACATTCATCGCTGCTAAAAAAGCACTCGATAAAAAATAACAGCCCATAGGCACGCCAGCATTTCCTACCGCAGCAATCGTAGCAATCACAATCCATACAGCCATTTCTACCGGTGAATAGGTGATGCCATTGCTCATCGATACAAATAGCACAGTTGTCAGAATAAAAGCAGCACACGCATTCATGTTAATTGTCGTGCATAGGGGCAGAGTGAAACTAGCAACTTTGCGCGACACCTGAATGTTCTCTTCAGCACAACGCATGGCCATTGGTAGAGCAGCCGCTGATGATTTAGTAAAGAAAGCTACTGAAAGAGCTGGAAACATGCCTTTAAATGTGCGAATAGGTGAGAGGCGATGCCACTTTAGAAATCCGGGTAAAACGATGAAAGCTTGTACGACATTAGCTCCCATCACGCAGAGCAGATAGAGGGCAATGCTCTCTAATTCTAAGCCATTTTTGAGATCCTTGATAAAGAGAGCAATAAAACCGGCAATGGCAATCGGCATGAGCTGCACAATCCAAGTGGTCACTTTCATAATAGCGGCATATAAACTAGCAAAAAAGGTATGTAAAGTCATGCGATTGTGACTAGGTAGACTTAAAATTGCCAAGCTCAAAAGCAAAGCTAGAAAGAGGACGCCGATGACATTATTATCACTAAACGGTTGAATGATATTAGAGGGAATCGTCTTGACTAAGTAGCTCAAATAACTGGGTTGACCCTCTACCTGTTCATTCACTTGTTTAACTACTTGCACTCTAACAGGATTAATCACTACAAAAAGAGTCAAGGCGACAGTTGCTGCAATCACCGTTGTCAGTAATGTGTATTTGATGACTTTTTTGCCTAGACTTTTGATCTCCTCTACACTTTCCATGCCTGATGCGGTTGACACGATGGACAGAAAGATAATCGGTAAACTGACTAACTTGAGCAAATTGACAAAAATGAGAGTTACCCCTTCTGCTAAACTATACAGTGTGGGCGAATGAATATAACCAGCTAGGATACCTAGTAAAGTTGCCAGTCCAAAGTAAACATTGGGATTGAGAAATTTTTTTATATTCATAGCTAACCCTATTTAGATTAAAATAAAGTTACTATTAAACACTATTTTTTAATCTTTGTCAAGTTAACTTTTTATTTCTAGCATTTTAGATAACAAAAATTTAATATTATTTAATTATATTTTTAATTGATATAAATTATCATTTGATTTATAGTATTTTTTTAAAATAACGATGTTTTACAATTTTTTAAATCAAAGGTAAGATAATATGATAGATAATTCTAATGCTAAATCGCAATTAAGACCTTATCATTTTACGCCCTCTTTGACTTAATCTCTTGAGGCTTTAGATAAAAAAGGTATAGTAGGCTCAGTTAGTGCGCGTATCATTGGTCTAGTCACTTTGCCCTTTTCTGCTTTACTGGATACAGGCCTTAATAATAGTATAGCACTAGCAACATTTGCCACAATAAGTACTGTTTATTGTATCCATATTTTTGTCGTTTCTATATTTAAACCTTCAGCTGAACAATCTAAAAACAATCATACTGACTTATTGTTCCAATATACAGCCATTAAACTAGCTCATACAGTTGAGTCTATCTTTGGTATCCTCTTATTGCCTCTCCTTTGTGTATATAAACCAAGTCATGTCCATGCTTTTGTTCAAAGTCGCAATGCAGTAAAAGAAAAATTAGTTCCCACTTTACCTAATGAAAAAGAAACTAAAGCTAAGGAAGAAGCGGAACTAAAAATAAAACAACAAGTTGAAAAAATTAATAAACTCAAGTTGCGTATAACTAAAGTGATAAAAGAGTTAGATTAGTATTAATAAAAAAGCTTCTCATCCTTAAGATGTTAGTTAACTACAACATACATTAAAGGAGAGAAGCTATGAATGAGCAGATTATTGCCATCTATTGTTTATGTGATGATTATATCAAATCGATTAAAGCTATAGGAAAAGAGTGGCCTAATCAGAAAATGAGTAATGCAGAGGTGATGACAACAGTAATTATTGCAAGTCGTTACTTTTATGGCAATATAGAAAGAGCAAGACAGATGCTTAAAGAAACAGGCTACATAAATAAAATGGTAAGTAAGAGCCGGTTAAATAGGCGGATGCACTTAATACCTGATACTGTTTGGCAAAACATGCTTGAGTTTTGTCATCTATATAGTTCTTACGGTTATATGGATAACGATTTTATTGTAGATAGTTTTCCTGTGTCAGTTTGTATGAACATTAGAATAAGTAGATGTCGCATTTTTAGCACAGAAAATTTCCGAGGTTATAATGCGAGCAAGAAAAGCTATTTTTATGGAGTAAAAGCCACCGTAATTACAAATTTATCGGGCCATCCTTTAAAAATGATCATTGCACCTGGAAGTGAGCATGACCTGCCGGCTCTCAAGGTTCTAGATCCAAGATGTCTTCCAAAAGGAAGTATAGTGTATGGAGATGCAGCTTATATAGATTATGACTAGGAAGATGCGTTACTTAATGAAGGAATAAAAATGGTCGTTGAACGCAAAAGTAATTCCAAAAGGTCTTATGAACTAGAAGATTACGTTAATTTAAAGACACATCGGAGGACTATCGAAGGTACTTTTAGTATGATAACAAACTTGATGCCTAAAAAAATACATGCTGTCCTAGCTCATGGCTTTGAACTAAAAATTATTACTTTTATAATTGCTGCTTCAACTATTTTTTGTTTTGGTTAGTTATACGCAACTTGCGTTAATAAATTAAATCAAACAATAGCTGCTTTACAATCAGATTTAAAAAAATTAAATAAAGATTTGTCTGAAGATTTTGAGAAATCAAAAAATGCAGAAATTAATCGCATTAGTGAAGAGTTAAATCAAGAATTGAAACAAAAATCAGAAGAAATTAATAGATTAAATCAAACATTAGTTACTTTAAAATCAGATTTAAAACAAGTAAATAATGATCTTGAAAAATCAAAAGATGAACAGATTAATTATCTTAAAGATTTACATCAAGAATTGAAAAAGAAATCAGAAGAAATTAAGGAATTAAATCAAATAGTAAAGAATTATAAAGAAAAGTTAACTGAATTGAAAAATAAAAGTCAAATAGATAAAGAAAAGCAAAATAGTAAAATTGAAAGCTTTAACGCAGAAATCAGTAGCTTAAAATCAAAATTGGAATTAGAAAAATAATTTTATGAAGCAAAGAAAGAAGGTGACAAACATTTTTCTAAAGAACATAAAAAAGCTGAAAAGATAGCTAGGGAAAATTTAACAAAAAACAATCTTGAAGTATCTCAAAATTATTTTGCAGCAAGTAGCAAAATACGTGAATTAGAAAAGGAAATTGAAAGTTTGAAAAATAATCTTAATCATGTAGATTAGCTTAGTTAAAATTAGATGTTCTATTACTATAAATAAGTAATAAATTTTAACTATTTATTGAAAGATAGCCGATCCTATGCGCAAGAGGGTAGCTCCCTCTTCAATAGCGATGGCATAGTCTTGAGACATGCCCATTGAGAGATGCTTTAACCCTAGTTGATCTCTCAATAAGCGCAAAGAGCTAAAACAAGAGCGAATGACTTCTGGCTCAGCATTCAATGGCGCTAAAGTCATTAAGCCCTCTAGGCGGATATTGTTTAAGCTTTGTAGTTGCGCAAAACAAGTTTGCAATTGTTGAATCGTAAAACCCTGTTTAGAGGCTTCTCTACTTACATTAACTTGTAAAAGTAAAGAGGTCACTACATTTTGCTCTTTAGAGCAATTATCAATCTTTTTAGCCAGTTCTAGCGAATCGACAGAATGAATCAAGGTAAACTTTCCTATCGCTTGGCGCACTTTATTGCGCTGTAGGTGGCCAATAAAATGCCAGTTACTATCGATAGGTAGCTTATCTGCTTTCTCTCCAAATTCTATTAACCTATTTTCCCCAAATTCTCTAGCTCCCTCTTCATAGGTCTGTTGCATAGCTGAAGTAGTTTGTCCTTTTGAAACGACAATCAGCGTAATTTCTTGAGGATCTCTGCCACATGTTAAAGCTAACTGCTTAACTTTTTCTCTTAGTTCTACATAGTGTGTTTGGATCATTTAAAACTCAAATTTTTCATCTTGCTAATGGACTTTTAATTGACTAAGCTATTAAATGACTGTTTCTTACTACTCAATCAATTAATAAAATTTATCAAAGGTATTTGCATTATGCTACCTACTTCTAATTATATTTTTCAGTTGCCTTCTCGCTCAATCGAAGCCTTAGATCTAGCTGAACGAAGAATAGCTAAAAAATTAAATCTATCTACGCAAACACTAAGCGATATAAAAATACTTGGCATCAGTGCTCTTATGGGAGGCCTTTCTATCTTACTAATCGATAGATTGATGAGTTTGGTACAGAATCTGGGCTTAATCACTCCCCTCAACTCACAAAATTTATTTCAAGAAACCTGTCTTTTTAGCACTATAAAAGAATTTAGCCATTTAAAAGTTTGTGTCATTGGTCCTATCATGGAAGAGATAGCCTTTCGTCTTAGCATTCAAACCGTACTATTGAAAAAAATCCCTAACTATTTATTGAGAAAACGATTGCCTAGTCAGAAGTTATGGATAGATTCCAAAATTGCTACTTTTGCGCGTATCATTTTGACAGCTGCTCTCTTTTCTAGCCTTCATCTTACGAATCAAGCCTATTTTTCTAAAGATTACATGCAGTTTAGTTTAATTAGTACGTTCATTAGTGGCTTAATTTATGGATCTCTAAATGAATCTAAACTAGACTATGTAGCTGCTTGCGTCGCTCATATAGTCCATAACAGTTTAGTTTCTCTACTAGTTTGGAAAAATTGTTAAAATCTAAACTTATCTCTCTCCTTCTAAGGCCTTAGGTTTACTTAAAATCTCACGCAAAATAATGCCATCCTGTTTATTTTTCAACTGATTGATTAGAGCTAAACCTCGCGAATTTTGCCTTTTAAGCACCGGGAAGTAATGATCTTTCTCTAGTACTTTGTGAGCAGAAGCAAGCTGTTGATAAGGCTCTTTTTGTGTTTGCATTTCTTTTTTTTTAACTTCTAGTCTTTTAACCTCTAGCTTTTTTTTCTGCGCTACATTCTCTTTGTTTGATAAAGGTCTTCTTCCGTTTACCTCTTTTTGCAAGACTACAGATTCTCTTTTTTTTTGCAGCTGCTCTTTTTGTTTACTATCTTGCATTTTTCGTTTAAAAAACTGAAAAATAAGTCCCAGAAATACAATAAAGAGAATAAGGCTCATCGTTTAGAACCTGCTACTTCTGTACCCTCTTCTGGTCTGGAAATCGCTTTGCGCATCTCTGTATCGGCTTGAATATTTTGGATGCGCATGTAATCCATAATGCCTAATTGCCCTTTTTCAAAAGCTACGGCCATGGCTTTAGGGATTAAAGCTTGAGCTTCGATCAATTTGGATTCCATATCTTTAATTTTGGCAATATTCTCTTGCTCTAAGGCCACAGCCATCGTACGGCGTTTTTCAGCTTCTGCTTGGGCAATCCGTTTATCAGACTCAGCTTTATCGGCCCGCAATCTAGCACCGATATTTTCTCCTAAATTCATCTCGACAATATCGATAGATAGAATTAAAAAAGCAGTGGAAGAATCAAGTCCTTTTTCTAGCACTAATTTAGAGATGCGTTGTGGAGATTCTAATACATGCAAATGCGTCTCAGAGCCGCCAATAGCGCTTACAATCCCCTCTCCAACTCTAGCAATGATTGTTTCTTCCGTCGCTCCGCCTACTAACTGGGCAATATTTGTCCGGACAGTTACTCTAGCGCGTACATTAATCTGAATACCATCCTTAGCTACGCCTGTCATGTAGCCTCCATGGCTTGGACAATCGATGACTTTAGGGTTGACAGAAGTCTGAACAGCATCTCTTAAATCTCTTCCTGCTAAATCAATAGCTGTCGCACGACGCCAATCAAGAGCAATATTAGCTTTATCAGCTGCAATCAAGGCAATCGCTAAATCCTGGATATGTCCTCCAGCTAAGTAGTGCGTTTCTAAATCAGAAACTGTAATGTCTTTTAAGCCAGCTTTGTAAAGATTGATGCGCGAATTGACGATAATGCGTGGAGGAATTTTGCGAAGACTCATGCCGATGATATTAAATAAAGAAATGGGTGTCCCCGAAACAAAGGCTTGAAACCATAAACTAATAAATTTGCCCATGATACTCAATATAATGACAAACACAAGGGCTAACAGAATAAGAAGGAAAGAGAAAGCTTCATTAAAATCGATTAAGGTTAATAAAAGACAGGTCATAGGGTAGGATCCTTTTTAATTTGTTTGACGATTAAACTTTCTTCTTGACCTGCAATAATTAACACCTCTTCTCCTCGGCTAATGTAACCTGCTTGTGAGAGAGCTTGATGTTGTTTGCCTGCTAAGGTAATGTACCCTCCAGGCTTTAAATCAGAAGAAACGATGGCTACTTGACCAATAGCTGTTTTATCATAACTCGAAGCCACATACCCTTGTTGATCTTGATTAGAAGAGAGGGCATAAGGAGCTTTAGCATAGCGAATACGCCATAGAGCTAGTTTTATCACTAAAAAGATGCCAAGTGCATTGCCAAGTACATATAAAAGGACAAGCCAAGGTGAATAAAATAATTCTACTGCTAGCAGGATGCCGGCAAAGATAAAACAGCCGCCGACTAAACCTATGACAATACCCGGTAAGTAGAACTCGATAAAGAGCAAAATTAGGCCTATGAGGCCTAGTAGAAAAGGAGTCAGCAGACTAAATAACATGACTTTTCCTCTCATCCTTTACTATTTTAGCAATTATAATTTAATCATGATGATTCAGCTAAGATAACTCTACTATCTATAGTCACTGCTTCCATTCTTTTCAATAAAAATAAACATTTTCAGTATTTATAATATTTTCTCATTCAGGCACTTACCTTTTTTTTCAGCACTAATTGCCTTTATTTTTTTTTTACTATTTATTGTTTCTTGCAAATGTATAAAATGATAAAATGCTAGCTTTTATGTCATTAATTTTGAGGTTAATTTAAGATTCTATGTTTGATACAACTTCCCCAAAAGTTCGCAAACAAGTTGGGGGGCTTTTAACCAATAGATGGGCTATAGGCTGTTTGACAGCTTTGACTTGTCAACAAATTATAGAAGCTTCATCTGCTATCTGGCTTGTCAATGTAATGGAATGCATTACTTCCGGAAAAGATTTTACTTTTTATCTCATTTTATATTTTTTATCCATTGCTCTTTACTACATTCCAAATTCCATTGCTTTCATTTTGAAAACGACCTGGAAACAGCAAGCTCAACGCTCTTTTGTGCATGCTTTTGTCTCTTCTAATAAAGGAAATGTAGGAGAATGGAGTAATAAAGGCTTAAAAGAGCAAAAACTGTCTGTTTTAACGTCCGAAGGGCCGAGTACGATTAATACACTGATTGACTATGTATGGGATTTATGCATGTATGTCATGAGTGTGATTTTTTATATCATTGCCTTATCTATTGCCGTCGAACCTACTTTTTGCGTAGCTTATCTCATTAGCTTAACTTGTGTCATTATCGTGATGAAATTCAACCGCCGAGTTCAACGGCAATTGACACAGAAAGCATTGACAGCTAGAGTAGATCTTTCTCAATCGCTCTTAGCGGCTTGGGATAATGTCTTACTCAATAATAGGCATAACTTTACTTTATGGGAGCAAAAAACAGAGCTGCGCCTCGATCGCTGCTTGCAACGCAACATTGCTTTAGAAAGATTTGATCAGTTCATTGCAATTTTTGTGTCGCTTATCACTTCTGTACCGACACTTTTAGTCGTCGCTTATTACATGCTCATCAATCGGCAAGATCCCGTTAGGCTATCAGCTTTTGTGGTTATTCTGCCTCTTCTCTTTAATATTCTATCTTATACTTATCAAACTCTGACTCTACTTTTCCGTTGGAGAATGCATCGCAGTAAATTATTAGCCATTTACAAAACAATTCAAGCAGGTAAAGAGGCAGATGAAAAGATGCCACGCAAAGTCAAATGGCCAAAAATTCAGGTTCTTTCTACTGTATTTAATCCCTCTGTTAGCTTAGAGGACAAACAAAAGTCCGTTACAGCGCCTACTATCCACTCTCATGAGCAGCTTTTAACACAAACCTCTCAACCCGGACGCCTAACGATTCGCGGCGAGAATGGCTGTGGTAAATCTACTTCTTTACTCATGATCAAAAATGCTTTGTCTACTAAAGCTTTTTTTCTACCTACTCATAGCCAATTGAGCTTTGAAACAGAAACGAATAAGTACTCGACAGGAGAATCTTTAAAAAACCGTTTAGTAGAGATACTGGAGAGAGTAGAGGCGGAGGTGTTGTTATTAGATGAATGGGATGCTAATCTCGATAGCGATAATCAAGAAAAGCTCTCTTTATTAATTGATGAATTAGCTCTAAAGAAATGTGTGATTGAGGTACGTCATCGCTAAGGCAAGCTAATGATATACCTCAATCATACTGATTACTCTTTTACTTCAGTTGCACTTTCAATAGTGATAGGCTCTAATGGAACATCGCGCTGTCCATTATAAGAACCTGTTTTTACTTTTTTAATTTTTTCTACTACATCCATCCCTTGGATGACTTTGCCAAACACAGTATAGCCCCAGCCGCTAGAGGTTTTAGACTTAAAATCTAAAAAATCATTATTGCTTACATTGATGAAAAACTGAGCAGAAGCACTATCAGGATCGCTAGTACGCGCCATGGCTACACTGCCCAATACATTTTTTAAACCATTGTCCGCTTCATTTTTGACAGCCGTATGGGTTGTTTTTTGTTTAAAATCAGCTGTTAAACCACCTCCCTGAATCATAAATCCATCAATTACGCGATGAAAAATAGTATCATTGTAATGACCCTCTTTAACATACTGAAGAAAGTTTTTTACTGTTTCAGGAGCTTTATCAGGATAAAGTTCTAATTTAATCTCTCCTAAATTAGTTTTAAATAGTACTTGAGGTGCTTTATTACTTGTCTCATTCTTCATATTAAAAGTGTCCTTTGTTTGGGAAAAACATACATTAGTTAAACTACATACAGCCATAGCTGCTAGCAGTACCATTTTATACATCATATTAAAGCCTTTTTTTAGTCGTTAGCATTCAATTTTTAAGAGTTAATTTTATTGTTTACATGCGCATTGAGAAGTTAAGTCCTCCCCTAAAATCATTTTTTAAGAGGGGCAGCTTCTATCAGCTCAAGGTCTAGCTATCGTAACAAAGTCTATAAAAACCTGAAAAGAGTAAAATTTAAGAAAGATGAGAGATTAACTGCTCTAAGTTTTCAATTTCTTTTTGAAGCCTATCCTCTTGCTGGGTGTAAACCTGTTCTATATGGGCAATGTAGCATTCACAACGCTTCATCTCCTCTTCGAAAATTTCAGCTTGTTTTTCTACTTGTAGACGCTGCAAATTTTCAACCTGCTCTTGTGCATGAAAGAGCGCTTGTCTAGTTTTATCTAAAATTTTAGACTTCTCCTCAAATTGGGTGCGCATTTGCGTATAAAGGCCTTCATAGCGTCTTGTTTCTTGCCAATTAAGGCGATCCAGCGGTTCCTTTGTCTCAAGAGAAAAAGACTTATCCCGTTCTTTTGTCAATGAAGTTGTTAAACTGGTTAACTCTTCTGTTAGCCTTTTATTCTCCTCTTGCAAAAGATGCATTTGCTGTTGATTCGTTTCCAAGGCTACCTGATGCTGGCTGGCTTGCTGTTGGAAATTTTGTGCAAGCAGAGCCATCTGATTTTTGAAGTCATCGCAACTTTTCTTTAAGTTCTCTGTTTTTCTTAGTTCTTCATTTAAGCTTTTATTAACTTTCTCTATTTCTAGCTGATAGGTTAGCTGATCTTGTTTAAGAATATGGACTAAATGGTTAGCCGCCTGTTCTTGCTGTTCACAAGCACTTAACTGCAGTTGCAACTGTGCTAAGCCCCCAATGGAGGATTCATGGTAATTTTTAAGCTGATCTAAGCTTATTTGATAGTCAAGTGTTTGAGCTGCTTGCTGCTCATTACGATGATGAAACTCTTCTTTTAATTTTTCTATTTCTCCTGCATGGCTCCTCGCTAATTGCTGAGTATGCTCATGAAAGATAGTTTTAGCTTCTTCTAAGGAAAGAGCCGTTATTAAAAACCCTAGGATAATAGATGAATTGAGACTGATCTCCCATAGAAACTCTTTTCCAAAAAGTTTATCATGATGAAGCAGCGTAATCATACTCAACAATAAAAAAGAGAAGATAAAGCCTGGAATCTTCCAACGGGCACATAAGCTAAACCCCATGAGGATAAGGCAAGCTAATTCAAAGTGATAAGGGGTAGGCTTAATTAAAATAGAAATAGTGGTCAGCAAAAGAATTAAAGGCCCGATTAAAGTCCAGCGCCAAAACCCTATGGCAAATAGTTTATCGTAAATTTTCACAGTGCATACCCTAGCTAAAAAGAAGATACTGTAACAAAAGAAAATTTATCTATGAAGTGTTTTAAGGATTAGCTCTCTCTGAGCTACTTTTTTCTAATAAAACTTGCCAACGCGCATATAAATCTTCTAGCTTCTTCTCCGCTATCGCTAAAAGATTATAAATTTCCAAAGTTTTATGAGAACTGGATTGAATTTCGGCATTTTCTAATAAAAGTTGAAATTCTGTGATTTTCTGTTCACTCAAGGTGATAGTCACTTCCATGTTTTCCAACTCTTTTTGTTCTTTATAAGAGAGTTTTTTAGAGGTAGAAGAGGGTGGAATTAGTTGTGGATTAACTTGTACCTTATTTTCAGGTACTTTCAACTCAATTTTTTTATTGTCGTTTTTCTTTGTTTCTTGTTTCTTTAATTCCTGTTCTTTAGGCCCTTTATTTAGAGCACTGGCTTGTTCCCATTGCTGATAATCAGCATAAAATTGTTGTTCATTTCCCTCTCCAAGGCCTAAAATCTTGGTGCACAAGCTATCCATTAGACAGCGATCATGCGTAATTAACACGACAGCACCGGAGAACTCCTTTAAACTCTGTTCCATGACCTCTAATGTGGGAATATCCAGATCATTCGTCGGTTCATCTAAAAAAAGAATATCAGCAGGTTCTAACATCAATCTAGCAATTAAAATGCGCGCTCTTTCCCCCCCTGATAAGTAGCTAATCGGCATTTCTAAGCGATCCACTGAGAATAAAAACTTTTTAGCCCATCCATTGACGTGAATCGATTGCCCCTGATACATGACGGTATCGCTTGTAGGCGATAAAGCTCTTTTTAAGGTCGTTTTACCAGAGATTTGTTCCCGATGCTGGTCAAAATAGACAAGTTTAATCTCATCGGCATATTTTAAGGTGCCTTGATCAGCCGGAAGTTGGTTAGCCAATAGTTTCAATAACGTCGTTTTACCTGTTCCATTTTTGCCAGCTATTCCGAGGCGCATGCCAGGCGATAGCGTTAAATCTAATCCTGTAAAAAGAGTTTTACCTCCAAGGGCTTTTGTTAGATTACAAGCCACTAACAATTTGCGCGTTTCTCTATCGGAAGAGGAAAACTCTAAATTAACTTTAGTCTCTCTATTTCTTTGCGTGACTTCCGCTAATTCATTGATCAGCAGATGAGCGCGGTCAATGCGAGACTGAGATTTAGTCGTTCTTGCTTTAGGAGAACGTCTAAGCCAATCCACTTCATCTCTAACTGCTGAAGCTAAGCTGCGTTGCTGTTGCTGCTGGGTTTGTAAAAAAGCCTCTTTATTTGCCATGTAAGTGCTCATATTGCCCTCACTAACCAGAATACCTTGAGGATAACAGGGATTGAGCTCCATGATTTTATTAGTCACATTTTCTAAAAAATAGCGATCATGACTAACGACTAAATAAGCAGTTTTTTCTTTAGCTAAAAATTTTTCTAAATCTAAAATACCCTCTAGATCCAAATGGTTAGTCGGCTCATCTAAAAATAAAATATCGGGTTCTTCCATTAAAGCACGCACAATATCTAAGCGCTTTTTCCAACCACCTGAAAGTGCAGCTGCATTTTGAGTTGGGTCTGGAAATTGCATTTTTCCCAACAAAACGCGCGCTCTTACTTCCCATTCATACTGCTGATTAGCGGGCGCTTTTTGCATTAGCACCTCTGCTAAACTTAAAGAGGGAAAGTCAGGAGCCTGACTCACATAACCTACGCGAAGAGTTTGTCTACGCGAAATTGTGCCTTTATCAGCTGATTCTGCATCCATTAAAATTTTTAATAAGGTAGATTTGCCAGCGCCATTAGGACCAATTAAACCTATTCTATCCCCTTGACAAAGAGAAAAGGATAGATCTTTAAATAAGATATGACTACCAAAAGATTTAGAAATGGAATGAATTCCGATTAGAATGGACATGTTACTACTCTATCATAACTCTAGCGAATTTTTCAATGATTTAATACCCTAGCTCTCACTTAACTATTGATTATTTTTCTTATTCTAGCTAATTTCCCTAAAAAAATTTAAGTTTGAAGAATTTATGAATGGCTCTTCCTTGATTACTGGCCCCTCATTTATTATAGATAAGGGGAAACAAAATCAAATTCATTATCTCTCTTTTAGCCCTTCTGATCAATTAGTACAGGCTATTTGGGCTAAGAATTTGATAAATGTGCAGAATGCTTTACAAAAAGGAGCGGATCCCAATGGAGCTTACGGCTTTAAAAATGTCATTCATTTAGCCTGCGAAATAGGTTATCTTTCTGTGGTATTGGCTTTGATTCATGCTGGCGCCAATATTGATCAGCCAGAAGGTAAAGAGTATAATACACCTTTACATCTAGCTTCTTTTATTGGTCACGATCATATCGTAAAAGAACTACTTAAAAATAAGGCTAACTATACTAGCAGAAATAGGCCTAGCTACATGACTCCTTTAGAAGCAGCTATCACTTATGGAAATTTTAAGTGCTGTAAATTATTAGTGGAAGCTCAAGCTGAAATTAATGAAATAAATTTTCATTATTTTTGTACGCCCTTAACAGATGCCTGTTATCGCGGCCATTATAACATTGTAGAACTGCTCCTTAACGCTAACGCTAATCCCAATCTGTTTGCGCATTATACTTCTCTTAACAGAGCAGTAGCTTTTCCGCTTATCATGCTGCTTCTATTGCATAAAGGCGCGCATGTCAATCAAAGAAATAGTCTCCTTTGGCCTGAGGGAGCAGGCGAAACAGCTCTTCATCAAGCAGCTAAAGAAGGCTATAACTTTACAGTATATCTTCTATTAGCTTATAAAAGCGATAAGAGTATAAAGAATAAGCAAGGCTATACAGCACTTCAACTAGCAGAATTTCAGCTTTACAATCATATGACAAACCCTTGCAATCCACCTCCTATAACTGCCTCAATAATCTCTAATTTAAAATTGGTCATTAATTTGTTAAAGTAAAATTTTACAAATACTTAGTTAAGGTAAATAATTTATTTTAACTATTTAGATTAACTATTGAAGTATATGGTTTCAGTTTTTCTCTAAAAATTTTTATCTTATTAATATTGAGTAACATACTTACATTTGGATAAAGAATGAATGATTTAGGGTTTACATTTTTCTAACGAAAGAGTTATTTTATAAAAAAAGGCTGAGAGTGCTCAATCTCAAAGCCTTAATTTATATAAAATACAAAGGGTCTACTATCGATTATAACCATTAAAAGTTATTTAAACCTTCTTCTAAAGAACTTTTGTAGTTTTGTATTAAGTAAGAAAAGACCGAAATTAAATATAATAAGGAGTTTTTCTATGACTACAAACAGAAAAAAAAATTCTTCCTCCCATCATCCAAAATCCTCTACTTCTCATGATCAATCAGGAAGCAAAGATTCTGATTCAAAATGGGGAAAAAGCCATGATAGCCCCTCTACATCTCATCAAAATCCTAGTACCTCTTCCCAAAGCTCTATGAATCGCAATGACAGCAGCAAACAAAATTCCAGTAACCAGTATTCTAGCACACAAGCAAGCCGCAGCCCTTCTAGTTCAGCTTATGGCATGCAAGGTCAAAGCAGTACACAAGGATATGGAACTCAAGGCAATGGTAACCAAGGAAGTAGCAGACAGACTCAAGGAAGCAGCCAATATGGTAGTCAATATAGTAATGGCCAAAATGGTAGCCAAACTGGTGGGCGTTCTAGTAGACAATCTAATGAACAATATGGCCATCAAGCTCAAGGAAGTAGCCAAAGTCCCTATAGTCAAAATCAATATGGAAATCACCAAGGGAATCAACACCAAGGGAATCAACAACAGAGCAATCAAAGCCAACGTTTTGGCCAATCTAATAACCAAACTAGTCAAAGACAGTCTAGTCAAGGTCAAGCGAATCAAGGCCAATATGGCAACCGCTCTTCTCAAGATTATAGAAGTACAGGGTATAACCAAGGGTACATGGGACATGAGGAAAATGGCCATCATGGCACTACAGGACAATGGGGTCATCATCACGATGAAGATCATAATGGGCATTATAGCCAATCTTCTAACTCCTCTTCTCATCCTGCTTCGCGCTCCTCTTCACAAGATCATTCTAATCAAGGAAATGATGCTCAAGGAAGCTATAGCCAAGGAAATTATAATAGAGAGAGTATGAATCAATATAACCCAGGCTATCAATCAGGCCGTGGATATGGAACAGAAGATCAAGAATCTAGCCATGAGTCTAGCCGTTATGGCCGCTCTTCACAAAATACAATAGGCAATCAAGATTATAATACCCAGGGATCTAATCAGAGATCTAATCAAGGATCCAATAGCTACTTTGGTCATTATGATGAAGAGCATCATAACCAAGGTCAATCTTCTCAAGGACACTTTGGTCAATCTTCTCAAGATGCGAGAGGACAAAATTCAAGAGACCAAGATTCGAGAGCACAAAGTATGAGAAGTCAAAGCTCAAGAGGGCAAAACTCAAGAGGGCAAACTTTGGGACAAAGTTCTGGCTCTACTTGGGGTCAAAGTCATGCTGATCAAGATGAAGATGAGCATACATCTTACTATGATCGTGCCAAGAATCATCAATCTGATGAAGAGGATGATCATGAGGAATCTCATCACAGTCATGATGGACATTATCATGCACAAGATGAAGATGAACAGGAAAAAGCTAGCTTAAAAGACGCTTCAAAAAGTACGCTAGCTAATCGCAAAAGCAGAAAAACCCACTAATCATTAAGGAAAGGTAGAAAAGTTAAACTCTTTTCTACCTTCTTAACTAAACAAGATCCCAAATAAAAGGTTATTTAATATGAAAGATCAAGATCTACGCCAGTTATTTATTGAAGAGCTAGAAGATATGTATAGCTGTGAGCATCAAATTATCAATGCTCTACCTGAGATGATTAAATTAGCTTCTTTAGCTGATTTAAAAGACGCTTTTAAAAGCCATTTAGAAGAGACAAAACACCAAGCTAAACGCTTAGAGCGCATTTTTTCTTTGATGAAGTTAAAACCGGAAGAAAAGACCTGTGAAGCAACTAAAGGTCTTGTAAAAGAAGCACATGATTTAGCCAAAGATAGAGTACCCTCAGCAACTTTAGATGCAGCTCTTATCAGTGCTGCTCAAAAAATTGAGCATTATGAGATAGCTTCCTATGGAACATTGCGTAGCTTTGCTAAACATTTAAGTTTAGAAGGTGAAATCTTAGATCTTTTACAAGAAACATTAGATGAAGAGGGCAATGCTAATAAAAAATTAACCAAATTAGCAGATGGTACTTTATTTTCCAGTGGAATTAATCAAGAAGCAGCGGAAGGCGAGAAAACACATTCTAATAAAAGATAAGCGTTTTTCTAATTTTACTTAAGTTTGTTTTTAATCCCTTTAGTTTTTGAGATAAGAAAAGAAATTTTTTATCTCAAAAACTTTTTAACTTTTTGGAAATTTTATGAAGAAAGAAAAGCCTGTTAAAAAACAGCCTCCTCAGCAACAAAAGCCACCCGGCAATCAACATGAAATGATCCCTCTTCCGCAAGTAACTAATGACTTAATCGGAAACTATAAGCTGCAAGATAAAGTAGCCATTATCACAGGAGCGGATAGTGGCATTGGTCAGGCTATTGCCATTGCTTTTGCAAAAGAGGGCGCGACTATCGTGGCCTGTTATTTAAAAGAGCATCAAGATGCTAAAGAAACTAAACGGCTAGTGGAAGAACAAGATAGACAATGTTTACTGATCGCCGGAGATTTAGGAGAAGAGGCCTTCTGTAAATCTGTTATTAAACAAACTTTAACTTCCTTTGGCAAAATAGATATCTTGATTAATAATGCAGCCGAACAGCATCCCCAAGAGTCAATTGAAGCTATCACTGAAAAGCAGTTAGAGAAAACTTTTCGCACAAATATTTTTGCCTATTTCTTTATGGTTAAAGCAGCTTTAAAATCCCTAGAGAAAACTAAAGGCATCATTATCAATACGACCTCTGTAACAGCTTATAGAGGTAGTGAACATTTATTAGATTATTCGGCTACTAAAGGAGCTATTGTAGCTTTTACGCGCTCACTGGCTCTTTCTTTAGTCAGTAAAGGGATACGGGTCAATGGTGTAGCGCCGGGTCCCATTTGGACGCCTTTGATAGTTTCTACTTTTGATCCGGATAAAGTAGCTAAATTTGGTTCAGATGTACCGATGAAGCGCGCAGGACAACCAGTAGAGGTAGCGCCCTGTTATGTTTTTTTAGCATCTGCCGATTCTTCTTATATTACGGGTCAAATTTTACATCCCAATGGTGGAGAGATTGTCAATGCTTAAACTAAGCTTAACTTAAGGAGCAGGTAAATGGACCGCCGTCATTCATTCTTACTTAATCTTATCTTGAGTACAATTGCTGTCTTTGTAACTGCTCATATTCTACCGGGCGTACATGTCGATAGTCTAGGTACAGCCTTAGTCGTTGCTCTTATCCTTGGCATCATGAATGCTTTTATCCGTCCACTTATTTTCTTAATCACTCTTCCTTTGAATATTTTAACCCTTGGGTTATTCACCTTTGTGATTATTGGAGGTATTGTGATTGCCGTTACCTATATTGTTCCTGGATTTACAGTCAATAGCTTTTGGTGGGCCTTAGGATTCTCTTTTGTACTGACTTTTATGAATGGCTTCTTGCGTTTAGTGACGCGCGCTTAAAATTAAGTATTGATAATATCACCCTTTTGACTTATCTCTTATTATATTCTACTTAATCAAGATTTATTTATATTTTTTACAAAGGAGAAAATGAGATGGAAAAAGAAACGAGACGCTATGCCTTTACCCTTTTAATTCCTCTTTTTTGTCTATTAGGAACTATTTTTGCTAGCCTTTCTGCTTTTGAAATAGGCGTTGGACCTTTTAAGCTAAATTTAGGTGGCGATGCGATCGATTATCCTCGGCGTGCAGAATTCATCGATTATCCCATTTGTTATGCTATTAGAGAACAAAAACAGTTAGCTATGATTGTAGAAACTAAAGAAACAGTGAGTAAAAATGAATTTAAGATCTCCATTAAAAGAGTCGTTATCGAACCTTATGCCTATGGATTTAGTCGAGATGACCTGCCCCTGTTAAGCGGTAATTTAGTATCGGAGAAGCTCATCAGAGAAGTGTATCTAAAATATGGAGATGATTATAACAACAATACGGCTACTAATCAAAATAAACGTCCCCTCAATGGCCGTTTAGCCTCCAATAATAGAGAAGCTACTTTTGAGTTAAATAGCATTTCTCATATTAGAGTCATGGAAAATAGCCACTTTAACTTGCCTGCCTCTTTTTCTGAAAAGATGACAGCAGATTTTCAACGTTTTGTCTGTCAAATTCCTCATAACCAATACAATCAAGAAGAATTTTCTAAAGGAGAAGAGTTTAACAATCATCCTATTTGCGAAGCAATTCATGGCAAAAAACAGCTGGAATTAATCAATCAGACTACTGAAGTCATCAGTAAAAATGAGTATAAAATCACAGTAAAAAAATTGATTGTAGAACCCTATGTTTTTGGTTTTAATCAGAAAAAACAACCAATTTTAAGTGGAAGGATCGTAGATGAGAAATTAGTGAAACAGACGATTGTCAAACTTGGCGAAGGTTATAAACAACCTGATTCTTCCTTGCCAGATTCAAGCAATGAAACTAACTCCAGTTCTAATAATTCTACTCTAATTGATATTACAAAATCTTCTAACATTCGTCTATTAGATACCCAGCAAACAATGCCTCCTCAATCCATGGATACGTGGATCAAAGGATTTGCAAAAATTATGTGTCAAATCTCCAATTCTTAACTCTATAAAGTTCAATGCAATTTAAGTTGCATTGAACTTTATTAATTTATACACTTTCTGATTGATAATGACGATACTGACCAATCAAGACTTTGACCATTTGAGTCATTACTTGCTCTCGATTTAAACGATTTTGGGTAAAAACTCCAATCGCGCCTTTTTTAGCTCCTAAGCTTTCAACACCTGTATGGAGATGCATGATATCTTCAAGATTTTGACCTTCCAATAAAGCTGCTTTATAGTCATTAGGCAGTAAAATAAGCGGACCATTCGTAAAATAACTATTTTGAAATCTATCTATTATGACACCCCAATGACAGAGATAAATTTTTTCTTGTAAACAGACCACTCCAGCTTCCAAGCCAATAGCTAGGGCAGACAAAGTTTTTTTTAAACAATCTTTAGCACGGTTAATCGCTCCTTGCAAGGTTTCTTCATTAGAAAGAGGCTGAGCGCGTACATCCGATGAAGCTAAACAAGATACAATCTCCATTCCTTCATCACTTAAAGCATTTTTAGCTGCTTGAATTTTGATGGGATTATTCGAGCCAATTGCAATCTCTATAGCCCGAATTTTTTCAGCACTTTCCACTTGTTGCTCTTCTATTTTATTCATTTGATTAACGGACAAAATAACCTCCAAATCACAGAAAAAATTGAGAAAATTTTAACTTAATCATAAAGCTTCTTCATTTTTAAGAGTAGATTTATAAGTAATTTATTTAAAAATTTACTTTAATTATTGTTTTATAGATTTTTTATTATCTTTATTTGTTCTAAATTTAATTTTTGAAGCAGTTGTCAATCCAACTAACCCTTGTGCAGCCCAAAACTGTCCTTGAACATAAAGTTTTGTAGTTGGCATTGTTTTACGATTGAAATAATTTTTCTTATTAATTTTCATACTTTTCATTATTTCTTCAATTAACTTAGTCTTACTATTAATTTTTTTATTTCCCTTCATTGTTACAACTAATTCTTCAGATGAGGATTTTATATCCATTTTAATTGATTCTAAACTATTATTTTTATTGTTGTACGTTAGTGGAATTGAAGCTAAAAACTTATTAATATCCTCTTTTTTATATTCTATATTAATAAATAATTATAGTAATAAAGTATTCTCATTAAGAGATTTTAAATTATTATCTTCTTTTCGATAATATTTAATAAATTAAAAATAATTTTCTTTAGAAACGAGTGCGATTTTGGATGAATGGAGCTTATCTATCTGACAAGACCATTGAAGATTTCTACCAAAATAACTTTTATTATTGCTGGTCAGATTGTAAATAGGAGTAAAATTTTCACCTAGAGGAATGTCTTGATCTGCCAGGCTTTGATGGATGAGAGAAGGATTTTCATTCCACATGATAAAAGATTTGAGATTTACCATTTTATTATTAATGTCTCCTATTTTGCTTTTAAGATCTTCGGTAATAGGGATAAGCTGTAGTTCTTTGGAAGGTGTTTGGTTAATTATTTGATTACCATCCCATACAGTACCCTTAATAGATAAACTAACCTGGCCAGAATGAATGGATACACAACTTAACTGTTCGCAGCCATAATTCTTTACACATTTATCATAGATGTAAGCAATAAGTTGATCCGTATCATTGAATTTTTCTACTGCAGCTAATTCAATAATTACCTTATTTTCTACACTTTCTACTTTTATTTTGGCATCTATTAAGTTAGTTAAATAACCTAAGGCATTTTTATACACTTGGTCGATTGAGTAAATAAATTGATTTCCATTTATTCGAAAATTTGCCTCTATCTTTAATTGTACGAATAATTTTTTGCTTAGTGTATTGTTTAATAAAATTTCAAATTTCTTACTTTTTTCATATTCTAAATAGTTTTCCTTAGTGATAAGTTCTAAGTTATTTGGGTTAATATTCAAATTTAAAGAAAACATGTACTACCTTTGATTAAGTTATTTAATAATTTGTAGTATTATAAATAATTCTTAATTTTAAATAAACATATTTAACTTAGTGAGATTGCAGATAAAATTTATTAGTCGTTTAATTCAAAAACCAAATAGGCTCCTTCTATTGCCACTCCTTGATTAACTTCAAGCCAATTGTTCTTTGAATAAAAGTTTCGAGCTTGAATATTCTCTACTAAGCATTTTAACCTGTAAGGAGGAGCTAAATAGGTAAAAAGATGAGATAGGAGAAGAGTACCAATTCCTTTTCGCTGATAAGCAGGCGAAACAAAAAGATGGTGGATAAAAGCTGGTGAATCATGAACCCATATCGATATAAAACCTACTATTTTATGACTGACTGTTTCAGCTACAAAGACTGTTTCGCCCTTTGTATTTTCCTTATAATCCTCTAGTTTAAATGTAGTTGGTTTTTCCCAGTAAAAATTAGACTGACGTGTGATCAAAAATAACTTCTCCAATTGAGATAGATCACTTTTTTTAGCTTTTCTTATTCTTATCATAAAAAATTTAATAAACTTAAGTTAAGACTTTCATCTAGCAAGATTTTATTTTTCTTTATAAGAGAATTTCACCAGCCAAATTGCGAGTAGATCTCTTTACTTTTCATGCAATTGATAGCGTGACGAATAAAGGGAGCTGTATTTAGAGGAAGAGCGTTTAAAGGATAAAAGCTCAATTCATCGCATTTATCTGGTTCTAAATTTTTGATATTCCCTTGATAACTCTCTACTCTAAAAAAAACATCTAGCTGTTCAAAAGACAGACCTTGCGGCATCAAATGAAAACGATGCATGAGATGACACACTTTTAGATCAGCCGGTTGTAAAATGAGATTAGCCTCTTCTAAGGATTCTCGTACAATAGCTGTTGATAATGTCTCTTTGCCTTCAATAGCTCCCATAGGAACTAAATATAATCCATCGTCAATTCCCATTTGATAACGGCGCATCATGAGGATATGCTCCTCTTTTATGAGAAATAAAAAAACCCCTACTTTTAGCTTGAAACGTTTTAGCTCTTTTTGCGCAAATAGCGATAAATAGTGATCCGCTAATTCCATCTTCTCTCCTTATAAAAGCATCTTACTTCAATTTTAAGTTTTGTTATTTGAGATTTTCTCTAGTTGTAATAAGCTTTGCTTGCGTGCCAAACCCCAGTAATACCCTGCTAAGTTTCCATCTTTTTTTATCA
This sequence comes from Parachlamydiaceae bacterium, assembly GCA_965200675.1. Lineage (GTDB taxonomy): Bacteria > Chlamydiota > Chlamydiia > Chlamydiales > Parachlamydiaceae > CBDAUP01. The sequence goes on from CBDAUP010000002.1 coordinate 1,922,066, forward strand.
CGCGATGACAAGGGGTAATAACAGCTAAGGGATTAGCTCCACAGGCATTAGCCACCGCTCTAACAGCTTTTGGCAAGCCCATTTGATGGGCAATTGCCGTATAGCTAGCAGTTGTTCCTACGGGAATCTCACGCAGGAATTTCCATACTTTTAATTGAAAAGCTGTCCCTCTTTCATCTAATACAAAATTTCTATCTTTACTAGGAAAATGGATACACTCCTTTATTTCTGCTATTAAGTTAATTAAGGCAGTTTGATTTGCTATCAAATTAGCTTTTGGAAATCTTTTATGAATCTCTTTTTCTAATTCTTGTGGTTTATCGCCAAGCAGGATAGCACAGAGGCCTTGATCTGTAAAAGCAGCCAGAAATAAGCCTAAAAAGCAATTTTCTATGGCAAACTGAATTTTATCATACTGAATTTTATCCCTCTTGCCATTCATCCTTAACCTCTTTGTTGTCACTTATTCTGACCATCATAAAGGAAAAGTTAAATTTTAGGCTGATAATTTTTTGACGACTGCCTTATAATAGCTGCATGCTTGAAAAAATGACTTTACAACTCGATTATCAACCTCCCTTTGATTGGACTAGTCTCCTAAATTTTTTATCTTATCATCTGTTAAAAGGCGTGGATTCTATAGAAGATCACTGTTACTTGCGCACAGTGCAAATTGATCAAACTAAAGGGTGGATTAAAGTAAGTCATTTAGCACAAGCTCATCAGCTTTCAGTGGATCTCTCTTTATCCCTTATACCGGTTTTGCCTATTTTACTGATGAAACTACATCATCTATTTGATCTAGATGCCCCTTGTGAAGTGATTAGTGCTCATTTAAAGCTAGATCCTTTATTAACCGCTGCTGTGTTGAAAAATCCCGGTTTAAGAGTACCGGGTAGTTTTGATGCGTTTGAATGTGCCCTGCGCACTATTATTGGCCAGCAAATTAGTGGTAAAGCAGCCACGACCTTAATAGGTAGAGTAGTAGATGCTTTTGGTGAAAAAATTGATACCCCTTTTGCCTTTCTCTATGCCTTATGCCCAACTGCTAAGCAGATGGCATGTCAGCAGGTAACAGATCTTGCTCTTCTTGGCATCATTATCAAACGCGCCTATAGTATCATCGAATTAGCTAAGGAGGTAGTTAGCGGTCAACTTAAACTCGAACCGACTAGTAAGCCTGAAGGAGTGATTAAACAGTTAACCGCTTTGCCAGGTATTGGGCCGTGGACGGCGCACTATATAGCTATGCGTGCCTTACACTGGTCCGATGCTTTTCCTAAAGAAGATAGCGCTCTACGCAAAAGACTAGGTATGATAACCTTTAAAGAGATAGAAAAATTAGCTTTCAACTGGCGTCCCTGGCGCAGCTATGCTTTGCTACACTTATGGCAACTTTAAGTTTAAAAGTTTAGCTTATTGTCTAAATTGACGGCTATATTGTGTGGCTTGTTCAAAATTAGAGCGAAAAGGATTGATATCTAAGCCTCCTCTCCGCGTATAGCATCCATACACTGTGAGCTTGTCAGGATGACAATAAGATAAAATATCGTGAAAAATCTGCTCAATGCAATGTTCAGCAAAGCCTGCATGTTTTCTAAAAGAGATGACATACTTTAATAAATTCTCATGATCGATTAGCGGCCCTATATAATGGATGAGTACAGAGCCCCAATCGGGCTGACCTGTAGCTAGACAGTTAGATTTTAGCAGATTGGTATACAGTGTTTCCTCTACTTTAAGCCCTGAGTTATCTACTAGAGGCATTAAAAATTGGGGATCGACTGTATAACGACTTGTTTCAATATCTAATCCATCTAAACAAAAACCCGGTAGCTCTTCCAACATCTGTTGACTTTTTAAACTAGGATAATAAAGCTTAACTTTCACCTCTGCCTCAGCTGCTTGCGATAGATCTCTTTGCATCGTTTGTTGAACCTGCGCTAGCGAACTAAAAGAGGATTGATTAAATGAATTGAGATATAATTTAAAAGATTTTGACTCGATCACATTTAAAGAAGTACACGGAAATTGAAATTCTGCCATGGCAATTTCAGGTTTTCCTTTAGGATTTAACCAGGATAGTTCATAGCCATTCCAGTAATCTACCCCCGTAAATAAAAGAGGTAAGCTAATTCCTGTTTTATCTCTTGCTAAACTTCGAGGAATAGGAAATAACAGATCAGGAGAATAATTTTCACTATAAATAGTTGGATTGCCCATTGGATTACACAGTGGCGATTCTTTTAACATTCTATTCCTCTCTTAACCTATTTAGATCTTTAATTTTAGAAGATTATAGCTAATGGGATTTTAGATCACTAGAGAATCGATTAATTATTCATTTTTTACTATTATAAAAATTTAAAAACAACCATATAAGAATTAATGCTCATCAGATAAGTAGTTGATTATAATTTCTAAATTATTTGAAATAATTATCTATGTTAGATTATATTATCCATAATTTTTTTACTATAAATCAAATAATTTTTACATTAACTTTTATGCATTTAAACCAGCCTGTCAGCCATTCTTGTGAAGTTCAATATTTTTCTCAGCAAGAGCTCCATCAAACATTGTTAGCTATTTGCCATACTCCTTCTACCTCTACTATTCACGCCTCTCCCCAAGCCTTTAAAGATTTTTTACCGCGTTCCATTTCTATTTTTCACTCTCTCAATTTTAATATTCATGATTTGACAACTACTTGTGAAAAGAGTCCTATTCACCAATTGGGATCAGCTCCTGAGTGGGGTACTGAATTATTAGAGGGTTTGCATTTTGAGAATTTTAGATTTGAAAAGTGTAATTTTAATTGGTTGAATTTTTGTCATACTGTTTTTAAAAATAGCCATTTTACTCATTGCACTTTTGAAGGAACGGTTTGGGATGAAGCTACATTTGATCAAGTTACCTTTGAAGAGTGTGACTTTAAAGATGCAAGTTTCTGCAAATCCCATTTTACTAATACCTCTTTTCAGGCTAGTCAGCTTTGTTACGTTAACTTCATGGAAGCCAACTTTCACTCTGTCTCTTTTCTAGCCAATCATCTCCAGGGCAGTAATTTTTTTGGAGCGCATGCCCATTCTTTTAATTTTCAAGGGAAGACAGAACAGGTGTTATTTTATTCTATTTTACCTGACTCTCCTTCCCCTTCAAAGCCTATCGTGCTCATCTCCTGGGATAATAAAAATCCTGGATTATCTACGACTAAGATCATCAAAAGAATACAAGACCTAGGAGCTATCCCCTTTAAAGTTAATTATAAAGATTCAGCTATTGATCCTTTTATTTTAAAAAAAGAGGTCGATGCTATTCTCATCGATTCCTCTTTTATTCATGCTAATGCTCAGCTTTCTCTACCTAAACAACTGCTAGATTTTGCCGAAGGAAAAGATTTTCCAGAAATTGCCAAAATAAAGTCCAAAGCTAGAGCATGGGTAGGCGCGGTGTCAGGTTTATTGTTACCCGGTGGTCAAGATATTCAGCCTTTCTTTTATCGAGAAACTCCTCAGGCTGAGACGACAGTCACTCAAGATCTTAGAAGAGATTTAATTGAATTTGCCCTTCTCGATGAATTAGAATGTCATCCTCGTCCTTTGCTAGGCATCTGTCGTGGTATGCAGCTCGTCAATGTTTGGTATGGAGGGTCTCTTTTGCAACATGTACCGGGTCATCTTTACTGTATTCAAGAGTATCAGTTAGCTTCTTTTACCGATGAATCCTTCAACAATAGTAAATTAGCTCCTATTTTTCAAAAGAATCAAGTACCCTTTACAGGGTACTCTTTTCATCATCAAGCTGTTAAAAAATTGGGAAATAACCTAACAGCGATGGCTTATGCAGCCGATAAAACCATTAAATCTTTAGAGCGTTTGGGAGAACAATTTTTGTTACTCATTCAATGGCATCCCGAGATTAAAGGAGACTATTCTACCCCAGAAGCTGCGCATTTAGATGCGCAGCTATCTCCTGGTAATCAAGAAATCTATCAAATATTTGTTGATTCTCTTAACGGTTCTAAGAACCATTAAAAGTAATCTCTCCTCTTACATAACCTTTTTTAATCTCCGAAATACCTTTAGGATACACTTGTACAATTTTAAACACTGTACCTTTTTCAGCATAATCTGTTAAATCTACTACAATAGATGTTTTAGTAAGTACTTCTCGTCTATCATTAGCATTTCGATCTTGAATTACAATCGTATAAGATTTCTGTACTTTAGAAGAAGTATCTAGAATAGACTTTTTAAAAACATGATCGTTTCCACCATAAGATACTTCTATTATTAACTTACTCCCTTGCCAGCGCAATTCTTTATTTATTGTCTCTCCTATTTGTTCTTGCCAATTTTTTGATTTAATTAATTTAGTTTTATTAAACTCATTATCTTTCATCGAGGTTGCATTCATATGACTTATTATTTCACTCAAATTTAAAAGTTAAGATTCATTTTTTTTATTTTATTTACTAGGCTTAAAGTTATCCGTTATATCAAAGATAATAAGATGTTCTGTTTCAATAGGTATTTGATTATGTTTAACTGCTTTAAAGTTAATTTGGTTTAAATCAATGCATTTTAGTGAAAAATCATTACCCATAAAATAAAATATTTTATTTACTAAGTCTTTAATGACTAGCCAAAGCCTTTGATCAGATAATTCTTTATCTCCTAACTTTCCAATGACTGCATTGTTTGGAATATCGACATTATTAGAAAGATGAAGAGCTGCACTAATTGCTGCTTTTTCATCTCCTAGCTTACCTACAAATCTGACCATCGTAGCAATTCTTGTAAAACGATCAGTTGATGACCACCCTCCTGGTAAACCACTCATGCCTTCGCCAAGTCCTCTAGTAGGAAGTGATGTGCCATTGATCTCCATACTTTTACTGGGTTGATTAGTCAAATGATTGTACTGAGCAAGATTTTTCATGTGCCAGTCAAAAGAGGGATCATTGGTCAAAACACCTACCGGATTATCATGCACATGAGTCCTACCATTTATAAATTCAATCACTAAATTATAGCCAGCTGCATCGTGTAAGGCTATATGAAGCCCTGGAATTTGTCCGATAGCTTCTACAAATTCTCCCCAAATTTTAACTCCATGAATTGCTTTTTTTACCTCTTTAACATCGGCAAAATTTCCTAAAATCCACGTTCCCACATCCATCAAAGCCAAAGCTTGCCCTTTTTCAGTATCAGAAATTGTAGTGTATCCCGAGCCATCGAATGTTAAAAATCCAAAAGTTAACCCTTTTTCATTCATGCCTTCAACAGGACCCTTCAGACCAAAGACTGTAATACCAACAAAATTATATTTTGGGAGCCATGCTAACCCTGCTGTCCCATCAGGTGCACGACTTTCCTGAGCTTGACTAGCAGAATAAACCGTTAGTTGGGAATTCATAGGAATAGGAAATTCCATTGAGCGAATACACGTAACCCCTCCATTTTCTGTTCTAAGTTGGAAATCTCCACAGCCAAATCCAAATCCAGCGTAAGTAGAATTAGTTGATAATGGTGGAATCATATGCTTTATCCTTTTGACAATTTTAATATTGGTTTTTGTAAACTTAAATATTAATTTTGTCTAGGATTAAGTAGGATAGGATTATATTAAAAATTTTAATTGTCAATTTTTTAATAAATCTAGAATGCGGTTAACTGCTAGAGTCACCCCATTATAACTGACGCTAGGAATTAAATAATCTGCTTTTTGCTTAGCTAACAGATCGCCTTCATCTGTAATTAATAAAGTAGCTTGAGGTAAATGAGTTTTAATAATCTGATCACCTGCAGTCTCACCAGAGCTATCTCCAAAACAGATAATGTTAGCTTCTGCTATTTCCATTTTATGAGCTAAATTTTTCAGACCTATTCCTTTATTAATATGCTCATTTTTGACCATTACTCTGACTGAACCTATCTCTTTACCCTCTTTTTCTTTAAATGCTGCCGTATGCACGGGAACAAATAACAAAGGATGATCCTGATCTAAGTGAAAAAATTCGATTAAATTTTGTTCTAATTCTAACTGCTTTTTTTGATAGATGAGTTGATAAATAAGCAAACAGTTCCTTTTTAAAAAAGGAATTTCCATACGAACAATAGGTAAATTCATGAAAATATCTTTAGACAGGTCTTTTTCTTTAACATCAATGATAGGTTTTTCTAAATTTTTATACCAATCAGCTGGTCTATGATGAGCTAATAAATCTTCTACTTGCCTATCACAATAGGTAAAAAATAATAAGCCTTGCTCATATTTTACTTCAATAAAAGGAATACTACCTCTATAAAAATATTCCCAGACTTTTTCTTTGAACGACAAAGGAAGTAAAGCTTGAGCAGCAGTTTCTATATTCATCTTCTGCTTTATGACGCGTCCTGACAAAAAAATGCAGGGCATATCACCCTTAAGCTGACGTTGGATAGGTTGATAATTAGTCAAGTCGCGTCCTGTATTGATAATAGGAATAAGTTGAGGATGAGCTTGTAACTGAGCAAATAGATTGATTATTTCTATGTTGATATGATGAGAGCTTTTATTTCTATCTATAATTGTACGATCGCAATCAAAAGATAGTAAAAGAGACTGTTTTAAATTCGTTCCTTTATTTAAAAAGAATTCTTTAAATTCAATTTGACTAATATGAGCTAGAGTTTTGGGTTTGGTAATCATTCCAGCCTTCTACAAAGTTTAAGTAAGTTTCTACTATGCAAGAAAGTATAAGATTAACAGTTTGAGGATGATAAAGGAAATGCCTTTTTAAAGTAGAAAGGTTAACTACAAATTCAGCAGCTTGAGCACGCAATTTTAGCAAAGAAGGCTCTTCACAGGAGAGTTCTGCAAACTGTTCAATCATCGCTTGATTGATCCTTTTCAATTGATGATTAATAAGTAAATTGGTTGTAATATAGAGTGTCTTCTCTTTTATATCGATCCTGGTATCTTGATCAGGTGTATCGTTACTTCGCAGCTTGGCTACACGATAAAAACGATTGATATAATTTAACCATTTACCTAAATCCCAAGCAATATCTTCATGATATTTAACATCTGATAGATCGATTAATTTAATATTTCCTTGTAGATCTTGAGAAATGTTAGGAGCATGAAAATCTCCATGTAAAATTCTATTAAACTTAAGAGCCGGTACTTGAGCCATTTTTTCACAAAAAACTTGTACCATTTGTTCAATTGATATTATCTCTTGAATTTTTTCGTTTTGTTTATAAATAATAGGAAAAGTTAAAAAACTTATTAATCTATTATTTTTAGAATTTTCTACTTGTTGGCTAACTATTTCTTTTGTATCTTGATCTTCTAAAAGCTGGACTAACCTTTCTTGGGCTCTCTTTTCTAATAGTTGACAAGAGTTTACTAAGTTGGCATCTTCTTCTAATCTATAAATTTCAGCTGCTGCTTGACATACCTTTTGTTGAAATAACATCAAATCTTGTGCTGTTAATCTTTGTTCATGAAAATCTTCTACGACTTGAGCTCCAAAAGCTGCATGATCAGCAAATTCAATGATTAAAATTTTATTTTCACTCGATGTACCAGGATAAATAGCAGAGATAGCATGAATACCTTTAGCTAATAAAAATTGATAATTAGCTACTTCTAAATCAACTTTTTCTCCACATTTGACAAAATAATGTTTTCCTTGGTTAGTTGATAGGATAAAATAGGTACAGTCTGTTGCTCCCATGGTCGAAACTTTTTCAAGTGAATCAATTTGATAATCAAATTGACTCAGATAATGCTGCATTTCACTTACAGTTTGATAATTTCCCTCACAATAATTGGCAAAAAATAAATTAAAGTAGATTAGAAGTAGATAAATAAAACATTTAAGTTGCATATTGAAATCTCTCTAAACTAAATTTATTATTCTCTACATTGATAGGTGTGCCAATCACTTTATACAAAATTCCTATCATTTTTATTTGGTCTAAAGGTTCCATTATTGTTAGATTATACACACCTAAAAAACGCAATAAAAAAGAGGATTTTAATGTATTTTCAATGATATCAGTAGAAAGCCTAAATTTACTTTTTAATAAATCTATCATAGGATAAAGATAAATTTTGCAATATAAGTTAGCAATTTTTTTGCGTTCTGGACTCGTTCCAAACTGATAAACTCTTTGCAACTCAATTATTTCTTCTTTAAATGAAATAATAGGTTTAATCTCTTTCCTAAAAAAATGATCTTCAAATGCTTTCATGGCTAAATGCCTATCAGCAAAATAGTCAGGATAATATTTTGGAACTAGATAATCAGCCATGATACTATTGTAAACTAAATAGATGACAGCATCACCTAATACACTATTATCTCCTCCTGTTTCTAAATCTATATAGGCAAATCGGGGAATTGTAACTTCTGGATTTAATATATCAGTAAAAATATTCATTTCATGTCCATCGCCATGACAGGTGGCAATGACTCTTGGTTTTTGGGGATCTAAAAAATCGCGCGCTTCCGTAATTAATTCTTCTAAGCTTTCTTTGTAGATGATGCCATCAATCACCCATTTCTTTTTGATCAGCTCTTTCCACTCTAATTGTTGATTACCTAATTGAATTCTTTTTCCTGTATAAAAATCTTCTAAGCGTCCTAGTTGACCATCTTTTTCTTTAGTTTTAAGTCTATCAAAAAAAAACCGATCATTTTTTGCTTCTTTAATGTCATAGCTAGCTGTTTTACTTGTCAGATCAAAAATATTAGTGTAAATTTTTTTAAATAAAGAGTAGTAAGCTTCTATTTTTTTAGGATTGCACTCATATTCAATAGAAGCGATAACATCTGTTAACATGCCTTGATCCACATTGATATCTTCTATATAAGGTTGAACAATTAAGGAAAGATAAGGAGTAGTAATAAGTGCTTCTGCAGGAATAATGGGAATAAATTCTTGCAAACTAGCGGCTGCTTGGAATTCATCTAAACCTGCTTGTTTTTCTACTAACTTGATAAACTTTTTCCCTTGTTTAGTAGAAACTGTGCCTAAGATACAGCGGTGTTTAATGAGTAAATTGATATGATAATCTAGTACTTCATAATTTTGACTAGTTAACATGAAGATAATTATAGTCTGTGCTTGCTTCCTATCCTCTATTAATTCTTCTAATTTAATTTGATTCTGATCTAAAGTTAATTCTATACCTTTAATAGATTTTATTTCTTGAGAATAAAGAGGATAAGAAAAGCAAAATAAGTAAAGCAAACACAAGTTATAATAAAAAATTTTATTCATAGATATCTACCAATGTTTGTATGTTCTTTACTAATTTAATAATATTATATAGATTTAATCAATCTATTATTTGATATTACCTAAATAAAAATGGTTATTTATTTTTTAAAAAACAATGTATAAATAATATTAAAAAAATTAATAATTAATTAAATTGGCGATTTATAGGGAAAGATTTTATTTATCTAATAGTATAAATATATATTAATAAATTTAAAAACCTAATATTGAAATTTAGAAGAAAATTATTTACATTTGTAATAAATTTAGAAAATTATTTATCGTCTATTTGAAAGAGGGAGTTTTTATCTGCTATGGGAATTATAGGATCCTCTTGCTCTTTACTCTCCTCATCTTTAGAGCTAGAAGAAGGAATTTTATCTTCCTCATCCAACACTGTTTTAGTACTACCTTTATCAGTTATGCCACCATGGATAAAAATATTCAGTCTCTTATGGTTCAAGCTATTAGGTAAAGCCATAATAACTCCTTGACTAGCAACATAACTTAAGGTCCATGCAACAGGTAAAAGTATAAAACAAGCTAATTTGACAATAGCACTGATTGTCTGTTGGATAGGAGAAACGACAATTTTTTTAAATAATACCTCTTTAATATCTTCTTTCTTAGCTCCTTTAAAAGTCATAAAAGCAGCTTCTGCTATGCCTATGATACAATCTGCTACAATAGCTACCGGTGTAAAGGCAATTGAAATAGGAATAGTAATAAAGCCTGCTAAATAACCTCCAATAGCCGAAAACGTTTTACCTGATATCAAAGCTTGATAGGCTAAATAAGAAGGAAGCTCACCTAGTTGAGCAGCAGAGGGTAAAATTGTATATTGAAAGTGATTACTCATTAATTTTATCCCATTAAATAATTAATGATCATTATAAAAAAAAAATAATAAGATTTTATAAAGGGAGGGTCTAATTAATAAATTGTGTGACTTAAAGCTATGAGCCATTGTTTAAAAAGGCTATTTTCTATTTTACAAATTTCTTCCGCTTGTTTAAAGCCCAATGGCCATTTTTTTAGGCCTTCTTTCATTTCCTTTAGATGTTCTTTTTCCTCTAATAAAATAGATTTTACCGTTACTTTTGAGCCTGCTTTTTTTAGTAACTCATCATAAATACCATAAAGCTCACCTGCACGCAATTCAATGGCATAAGTCACTAATAAATAAGCTAATTCTCTTATTCTAGCTGAATTATATCCAAAATTTCTGAGATAGCGCGCTGTTTTCAAATCCAACAAAGTTAAGTAATGCCACGTTACTTTTCCTCCTAAAATGTGAGCTAAAGAGTAAGTAGGCATGGGATAGGGATTAACTTTATCAAGTTGACACTTTAAATGATGCGCATGTCTAAATTCTTCAGCTGCATGTTTTAGCATCTCCTCTTTGACCAAAGTAGGATGCTCACAAGCTGCAATTTTTCTAGCTCCACAATTTTCCAAATAAGAAAGTGTATTGAGCCATTTGGCATGTAATTCATTAGAAGCTAAAATAAGCTTCAGCAGTTGCTTAAAATTTTCTGTTAAGAGATTAGAATGTTTTATTAATGTAGTAGTTGTCATGTATGCTCGCTTAGCCTTTTTTGGTTTATAGATTATGTTGCAGGGTATAAATAATATGCGTATAAATTAAGTCTAACTCTTCTGCTAAGATGCAGTAAGGAGGTAAAACATAGAGTACATTGCCCAAAGGACGCAACATGATCCCCTTACTTAAAAAGAAATGATAGAGCTGATCGCGCAAGGGTTGAAAATAGGAACTGGTGTCTGCTTGATACTCCAAGACTAAAATAGTTCCTAAACTTTCACACCGTTTAAGTTTGGGATGAAACTGCCAAGTTTGACAAAAATTGCGATGGCAAGCAGCAATCATGGCTCTTTGTCCATGACAGTTCTCTGCTAACAGAAGATCGAGACTGGCTAAGGCACTACTACAAGCTAAAGGATTAGCCGTATAGGAATGGCCATGTAAAAAGGCTTGATTGAGTTGGGGACTGAGAAAAGCGTTAAAAATAAATTCCTGGCAAGCTGTGAGACCTAAGGGCAAAAAGCCGCCAGTCAATCCTTTTGAAAGACAGATGAGATTGGGGGTTTCCTCTAGTTGCTCACAGGCAAATAGAGTGCCTGTGCGCCCAAATCCGGTCATCACTTCATCAGCAATTGTTAAAACTCCCTGCTCATGACAACATGCGATCAAGCTATTTAAGGCTTGAGCAGCATAGATGATCATGCCACCTGCTCCTAAGATCAACGGTTCAAAAATAAAGCAAGCTACGGCATGCTGATTTAATATAGCCTGCAATTGATTGAGAGAAGCCTGTTCGCGCCCTTTTACCGGTGCTTCAATCACTTCAACATCGAACAGATAGCTCCAAAAAGGACGGTTAAAGGCATTTTTGCCAGCAACAGCCATAGCGCCAAAAGTATCGCCATGATAACTATGTTTAAAACAGACAACTTTTGTGCGCGTACTCTTTTGATTATACCAATACTGCAGTGCTATTTTAATAGCCACTTCGACTGCCGTAGAGCCATTATCCGAATAAAAAACTTTAGAAAAGTTTCCAGGAAGTAAAGCTAGAATTCTAGTAGCCAATTCTACAGCCGGAGCATGTGTAAAATCAGCAAAAATGACCTGCTCGAGCAAAGCGGCCTGAGCGCTTATTTTTTCTATGATATAGGGATGAGCATGCCCATGAAGATTAACCCACCAAGAGGAAATAGCATCCAAATAGCGACGCTGATCTTCACTATATAAATAGATACCCTCTCCTCTAACAATGGGAATGGGAGACATGGCAGTTTGCATTTGCGTAAATGGATGCCAAATGCAAGCACGATCTCTTTCTACTAAAGAGGCAGGAGTAAAGGACAAATTTTCCATTTTTTTGCATACTTTTGAATGGTTTGGATATTAATAGTTTTTTCTGGCAGCAATCGTCCCAATAGAGGCAGTTGTGAAATCTCTAAAATAGCTCTTTCACTGTCCTGCTGTGGCTGGCCATTAAAAATGAGGCCTGCTATGGAACTATTTCTTCTTTTTAACGCTTCAATTGTCAAGAGCGTATGGTTAATGCTACCGAGATAATGTTTAGAAACTATTATCCATGTGCAGTTCCAATTTTTAAAGAGATCGATACTCAATAGCTTAGAGGTTAAAGGCACTAAAATTCCGCCTACACTTTCAATGATTAAAGGCTTAGTAGTAACTGGAGGAATAATCGAGTCTAACTTAATAGAGCTATTTTCTAATCGCGCTGCATGATGAGGAGATACGGGGGTTTTGAAAGAGTAAGCCGGTGTGTGAATCTGATGTTTGACAGGATTGATTAATTTTTTCACAATGGCCGTATCTGATGTCTCTATGCTACCGCATTCTACCGGTTTCCAATAATCTGCTCCTAATTTAGTTGCCATAATAGCTGATACGATTGTCTTACCTACTTCTGTGCCAATGCCGGCAATGATGATCTTAGACATGGCAAACATCCCGATTGAGGATGATTTGTTCAATTAATGCCTCTACCTCTTTTTTGGTATTAAAAGCATGCAAACAAATGCGCACCAATTCCTGTCCACGTTGAACTGTTGGACTCATTAAGGGCCTCACATCCAATCCTTTGTCACAAAGTTTTTTGGCAAACTGTTTGACTTGGTGATTGCCTTGAATTTTGATCGATTGGATAGGCGTATGAGAAGAATGTACAAAAGCTTGGTTAAATAGGGCGATTAAATGTTGTAAGTGCTGGCGCTCCTGATTAAGTTGAGGAAATAGCGTATAACTGCTTTTAATCGCAGCTAAGGCATAAAAGGGAGGAGCCGTTGTATAGATGTAAGAAGAACAAAAATTGATGAGGACCTTTTTTAAAAGCTGGCTGCCGAGAATCATAGCCCCTTGAACGCCCAAAGCTTTGCCAAATGTGTTAATTTGTGCAAAAATGCTAGATTGAAGGCCATATTGAGCGACTAATCCTTTTCCCTGAGGACCTAAGAGGCCTAGGCTATGGGCTTCATCTATAATCACATGGGCCCCATATTTTTTAGCTAAATGGCAAACCTGTACCAAAGAAGTGATGGACCCATCTGTTGAGTAGATAGCTTCTACACAGATAAACCGCTGCCCCTCTGCTGGACACTGCTGGAGGCGTTTTTCTAAATGCTCTAAATTGCAATGTCTAAAGGGAAAACAACGCGCTCGACTTAAGCGCAGGCCCTCACGCATAGAGGCATGGATTTTATCATCAAAGAAAATGACATCGCCATTAGTCGTAATCGCTGAAAACAAGCCACTATTAGCTAGGTAACCACAAGTAAAAAGAACACCAGCTTCATAACCATGAAAGAGAGCTAGACTCTCTTCTAATTCTCGTGCATAGCGCGTATCACCGGTTAATAGACGCGAACCTGTCGAACCAAAGCCCGTTAGATGAGAGGAATGTTCTGCTAGTTCTCGTCGCACATGATGGGCTAGCCCTTGAGAGCGAGCTAACCCTAAATAATCATTGGAAGCAAAATCAATGAGATTTGATTTAAGCTCTAACTGTGTTAAATTACTTTCTCGCAGATTACCCTTTTGTCTGCGCTTCATTAATTTTTTTTCAAGAAAATAGCTCATAGAAGATTTCTATCTTTAAATGCGGGTCTTTTCTTTAAGCCTACTAGTTCAAATAACTCTTGATCGCGATCGATCGCATGGTTAGCCACAGTTAATAACTTTTCACCGGCAAAGATAGAATTAGCTCCTGCTAAAAAGCAAAGGGCTTGCTGTTCATAAGATAGATCGATGCGACCGGCCGATAACCGAATCATCGCTTTTGGCATGAGGATCCTAGCGACTGCAATGAGACGCACCATCTCCCAAATCGATACACTTAAAGAGGTACTTTTATCTAAAGGTGTGCCAGGAATAGGACTTAAGCGATTAATAGGCACTGATTCAGGCTGCGGCTGGCGATTGCATAAAGTTAATAAGAGTTCTAAGCGATCTTGAACTGTTTCTCCCATGCCTATAATGCCACCACAACAGACGCTAATAGCTGCTTCCTCTACTCGACTCAAAGTATCTAGCCTATCTTGATAAGTTCTAGTTGTAATAATGGTGGGATAAAATTTTTCAGATGAATCTAAATTGTGATTATAGGCATAGAGACCAGCTTCTTTTAAGCGTTTAGCTTGGTGGCTAGTGAGCATCCCTAACGTACAACAAACTTCTACTCCTAAACTAGTGATCTCTTTAATCATCTCTAAGACTTGCTGAAATTGCTTACCTTCACGTATGCCTCTCCAAGCAGCACCTAAGCAAATACGCGTGGCTCCATTAGCTAGCGCTTTTTTAACCTCTTTCAACACTTCCTCCTGTTGCATTAAAGGTTGAGCGACTACTGAGGTTTGGTAACGAGCAGACTGAGCGCAGTATTTACAATCTTCCACACAGCCTCCCGTCTTAATAGAAATCAAGCTACAGACTTGTACCTCTCCTAGTGTGTGAAATTTTCCATGCAACTGATGAGATTGAGAAATAAGTTCTATAAAAGGGAGAGCGTACAATTCAGTTAATTCTTCCATTTTCCAGTTATTTTTAATTAACACGCTAAACTTTCCTTAAAAATTTTTAAAATATTAATAAAAACAGGATTTTAGCGTAATTTTTTGTTGATTTACTACGAAAATGTCAGCTGAATAGAATAGAATAAACCTATTTGTAGTTTTTATAATCTCAAATTAGGTTTATGCAGGATGAATTATTTTTAATTTAACTCAAGTGAAAGTTAAATTTCTTAAAAACTATAAAATAGCTTATGAAAACTAGAAAGTAGATTGTTTTTTTATTTTATCCGTTGCCATTGCGCTAATTCTTTAGCAAAATAGGTGATTATAAAATCTGCGCCGGCCCTTTTAATACTCGTTAAAATCTCTAAAGCTGCCTTTTTTTCATCTAGCCAGCCTTTTTCCGCAGCTGCCTTAATCATACTGAACTCTCCGCTTGTATGATACGCTCCTAGAGGAATGGCGGGATGTGCTTGCTTAATGCGATAGATGATATCCAGATAATTATGGGCAGGTTTTACCATGAGCATATCTGCTCCCTCCGCTACATCTAATTGTACTTCTCTAAGGGCTTCTTGCGCATTAGCTGGATCCATTTGATGTGTACTTCTATCCCCGCTTTTTGGTGCTCCTTCGGCTGCAAACCGAAAAGGTCCATAAAGACAAGAGCAGTATTTAACCGAATAACTCAAAATAGGGATATGTTGAAAATTAGCTCGATCTAAGCCCTCTCGAAGTGCATAGACCATGCCATCAATCATACCACTTGGAGCAATAACATCGGCACCTGCTTGTGCATGACTGACAGCTTGTTTAACTAGTATTTCTAACGTCTTGTCATTATCTACATCTACTTTGCCATCTCTATTTGTCAAAATGCCGCAATGTCCATGATCAGTATATTCACAAAAACAGTTATCAGAAATGATCAACAGGTCCGATGAGACTTCTCGAATTTTTCTGATGGCTTGTTGAATAATACCCTGATCATCATAAGATTCAGAACCGCACGCATCTTTATAAGCGGGAATGCCAAAAAGAAGCACAGAGGAAAGGCCTAAAGCTAAAATTTCTTCGATCTCTTGCTGCAATAAATTGAGAGGAATTTGATAATGGCCTGGCATTGCTTGAATAGCCTGTTTAGAGCCCTCTTTTCCTTTAATAAATAGCGGTAAGACTAAATCTTTAAGATTTAACTCTGTTTCACGTATTAAATCTCTCAGAATAGGATGCTGCCTTAGTCTTCTCAATCTAATAAAAGGTGTAGTTACTGACATGATTTACTCTAAAATTTAATTAAATTAGGACTAGCATTATAGATAAAATCACTATCAGGCTATATTAAATGCCAAGTTCTATTTTAATCATCTTCTATTTTAAAAATTTGCCTAGTATACTACCTAGTACATTTAATTTTTAATAGGTTTAGGCAATGGATCATGCCTTAGAATTAGACATTATTGTCTTTATCCAACAATTTCGAACGCCCTTTTTTGATTACTTTTTTAAATTATTAGATTTCTTTGATCGACAAGAATTTTTCTTTGTTTTGATTCCCCTGATTTGGGTGGGAAAAGGCTGGAAAATGGGCTTGCGCTTATTTTATCTTTTACTACTTAGCAGCTTAATCAATCAAACATTAAAAGAGCTATTTTTATCTCTTAGACCTTTTCAGCTCGATGCTAGTGTTGGCATTATTCAAGTTAAGGGTTTAGGCTTTCCTAGCGGAGCTGCGCAAACTGTCATTCTCTTATCGGGCATTTTATTATACTCTTGGCACAGCTCGTTTAAATGGCTAGTTGCATTGACCTATATTTTACTTATTTCATTTTCTCGGGTTTACCTAGGACTGCATTTTCCTAGCGACATTTTAGGAGGATGGTTAGTGGGCTTGTTTCTACTAACTATCGACCTATCTCTTCTACCTACTATTGAAAGAAAACTAGAACACTTTACGCCTTTAACTCTTTTTGTCTTTAGTCAAATTGTGCCTTTTTCTTTAATCCTTTGGCACTCTTCACTCTCTACCCTTTGTCTGTGCAGCGTTGCCATGGGGATGAGCCTGGGCATCTTTATGACCTATTCCTATCAACTCGCTTTACCTCTGCCTACAAATAGGAAACAATATTTTTTAAGAGCTCTAGTAGGAATAGGAGGGACATTTTCCTGTTACATTTTGACTGCACTACTGCCATTTTCAACTTCAACTCTCTGCTTATGGATCAGATTTTTATTAATAGGGCTTTGGATCAGCTTAGGGTGTACTCTCATCTACCGTAAAATTTCTACTTTCAATGCTAACTCTTATCTTACTTAAAATTTTAGGTTTTTTTCCTCTATAGATAAAAATAAGATATAAACTAAACTACACGCTAACATAGCTACAACTAGCCATTTATACTTATTATGCAAATGAGATGATTGAGATGAATCACGGCAATTAAGAAATGTTTTGATTAAATTTACTTGATCTTGAACCGAAATTTCTGATGATTTAAAAGAGTAGGTAAATTCTTTTTTTTCCATAGTTGCTAATTTTTGATAGGTCTCTATGACATATTGCTTAGCATAATAAGCCCTTATTATGCTTCTTTTAAGTCTTAAATTTCTCACTGCATCGCGTTCTAAGAGAATTGAAAGAGGCGGAAGAATTAAAAAATAGAGCTCTCCTGCTTTCTTTTCCCTCCAAGGAATCTGTGCATCAATAATACTATGTTTTCCAATTCGTTGAATTTTCTCATCTAAGAGAGCATTAGCTGTTGAGTCTGTAGCTAATTCTGATTCAATTAGTTCATCGCGATCTATATAAGTCCAGTCATTCCCCAAACGATGTTGAAGAGCTTTACCAACTGTAGATTTGCCACTGCAAGAAGCGCCAAATAAAAAAATAGTGTGATTCATTATCATTGTTATAGTAACTACCTATTATTTTAAAACTTAAGTTATTAACTATAAGTTGCTTAATTAACCTTTTTATTGAACTAAATTTACCTTTGCTTTAAACTACTTAAGGATAAGCCCTTATTCAACCATCAAGGAGATGTGTTATGTTGAAAAGTTTTATCCAAAAGTTAGTTGTTGCTACTATTCTTTTACAAACCTTCTTTATTTATCCAGCTTTTACAGCTACAGATTATCAAGTTGAACAGCAACCGGAAGTCATTGAAAAAGTGATTCAATTTGAACAGAAAGGAATCTTAAAGCAAAAAGATAATGGCTATTTATACATTGAAGTAGCTAAAGACTTCATTGCTGAAACTTTGCCTTTGATTGCTGTCCAAGGTAAAATTGTGCCTCCACGTCACTATACGAGTAAGAAAGGAATTGGAGCGCATATTAGCGTCATGTATGAAAATGAACAAGTGTTAAATGAAATCTGGGAAATTAAAGAGTTAGGCCAAGAATTTACCTTTACTGTAATGGAAGTACGCACTGTTAAATTAAATAAAGATAATAAAATAAAAAAACTGTGGTTAATAGCTGTAGCTGCGCCTGAATTAGAGAAGTTACGAGAAAGCTATGGCCTTTCTTCTAAACTAAAGAACCATGATTTTCACATTACAATCGGAACACAAGTTCCTGGAAAACCTCAATTAGCTACAGATGAATTGATCATAAATGAACAGATTATAGAAGAGCAAGAAGCTGCTTAATCATTTGACATTTTAATAATAGGGCTAATTTAGCCCTATTATTAAAGTGAGTTTTTCAACCTCTAATATAGAAGACTTCCTTTACATATTTAAGCTTGACAAAAGACTCTTTTTTATAAAAGATTAGCGCCAATCAAATGATTTCATCAAGAATAGGCAGCAAACGTGATCCGAGCTATTTTAATTCATGGAAACGGTGGAGGAAAACCAACCGATAATTGGTTGCCTTACCTCAAGCTAGAGTTGGAGAAAATAGGCATTAAAGTGGAAGCTCCTCAATTTCCCGATGCTAATCTAGCCAGAGCCTCCTATTGGTTGCCTTTTTTACAAGATAGTTTAAAGGCTGATGATCAAACAATCATTATCGGTCATTCCTCTGGTGCCATTGCGGCGATGAAATTTGCTGAAAAGAATTGCCTTTTAGGATCCATGCTAGTGGGAGCTTATCATACGGATTTAGGTTTAGAAAATGAGAAATTAAGTGGTTATTTTGATGAACCTTGGGATTGGGAAGCCATTAAAAAAAATCAACAATGGATAATCCAGTTTGCTAGTTTAAACGATCCTTGGATTCCCATTAAAGAAGCGCACTATGTTCGCGACAAACTGCATACTATTTATCATGAATCTACAGATCAAGGACATTTTGGCGGCGATTATTATAAAGAAACTTTCCCTGAAGCCCTTGCTGCTATCAAAGCTCAGCTTTCTGTTGATCATAAACCCATTTTATCTACTACTAAAAGAGATCATTTTAAAAAGATAGCACAAAATTATGCAAAGCGCCTATGGGATGATCAAGATTTAAAAGTAATAGATGAACTCATTCATCCAACCTGTATCATTCATAGCTTGCTAGGAAATTTTTACGGACCAGTACCTATGAAAACTGTAGCTCAAGCTTGGTTAAAGGGTTTTCCCGATTTATTAGTAAAAAATACCGCTGTCATTTGCGAACAGGATCTTGTAGTTATTCAATGGCTAGCAAGTGGCACTCACCAAGGAACATTTAAAGGCATAGAGCCCACAGGTAAAGCAGTAGCTTATCATGGCGTGACTATTTATCGCATAGAGGATGACAAAATCACAGAGTACTGGGCCTACTTAGATATGCAACACTTACTCCAACAACTTAGCTAATCTTTTTTTAGAATCCATTTCAGCAATTGACTTAGAGTTTCTTCACGTGTTAGATGCGTATTATCCATGATGAGATAGCCTCGTTTTTGACTCTCTTGTCTTAAATAACTTGCCCAGTTCATCATCTGTTCATTGGCAAGCTCAGTTTGTCCTCGTGCAATCAGACGCTGTGTTCTTTCTTCATCAGAGCAATCAAATAAAATCACTTGATAAGCATCTATTTCATTTTCACAACAGGCTTTCTCTATAAATGCTGGCCTTATTTGCCCATCTAAAATCACATGCGTTTTAGCGATCCACTCCTCTTTTATTTTTTTAACCCATTCAATAGTTTTTATTCTTTGCCACTCTTCTGGACCTTTATACTTTGTCTGCATCTCCTCTAAAGAAGGTACGCCAATCGTATCAAAATAAAGAGTTTTAAAACCTAAGAGACCTATTTTATCTAGGGCTTCCATAGTAGTCGTTTTTCCAGAACCTGAAGCACCCGCAACAAAAAATAGTTTATTCATGGCGCTGCCATAGTTTTAAGAGATGTTGTTCTTTTTTTCTATCTATTCCTAGAGATGCATTTTCTTTTCGATGCTGTTTTTCCCATTCAATAATGTCCGAGAGGGTTTGTATTAAGGGACGAAAAGTCAGACCTGCTTCAATCGCTTTTTTTGCATTTATGTTTAAAAAGCCGGGCATCTGGCGCTTATAGGATAACCATAAAGGTAATTCTGTCCAATCTTGGACCTTATGTTCGATCAGAAAATCCTCACTAACCCAAGTTAACTCCCCTTTATTTTTGCTCAGTTGCAAACCTGTCTTTAGTACTTCCTCAAAACTTAGAGGATGTAAAGGACCTATTGCATTGTAGATGCCTGTTACTTGCTGTTCAACCCTAGTTACTATCCATTTTGCCAAATCTCGTACATCGATCAATTGGATAATTTGCTGTGGTGAACCTGGAGCTAAAATTTCTCCTCCCTCTAATAAACGCAAGGGCCAGTAAGCAAATCTATTCGTATCATCACGAGGACCTACAATCAAACCGGGCCTTATGATTAAAAAACGATGTGGAAAATACTGTCCGATTACTTTTTCACAGGAGGCTTTTAAAGCTCCATAGGTCTTCTCATTGATTTCCTCATTTGTCTCATCTTCTAACTTTGCTAAGGGATAATTTTCATCACTATTTAGCGCTAGAAAATCCTGATAAACACCAATCGTTGAGATAAACGTATAATGATTTGTTGCTTTTGCCAAGATTTTCGAGGAATCTTCTACCAAGCGAGGGAGGTGACCGGAGGTATCAATGATGGCATCCCAGAAGCGATTCTTAAGTGCCTCAAGATCTCCTTCTCTATTTCCTGGAAGTCTTTCTACGTTATTTAAAAAAGAGCTATCTTGAGTACCTCGATTAAAGAGAGTCACCTTATGCCCATGCTCTTGAAGCTTTTCAACCAAATGAGGACCTAAAAAATTTGTGCCACCTAGTATTAGAACTTTTAAAATTATTGTTTTCATTTCTTCCTATTCTCTATTCCAGATGAGTGCCTAATATAGAAATTCTCACTCTTTATATGAATACTAAATTTATTTATAACAATAGCTTATATAAGAAATAGAAAATTTAATTTATAAAATTAAAAGATTATTTTGTAAAAAAATTCTTCTCTTTAAGATACTGTTTGATTTTACTGGTCATAGTTGACAGATCATCATCCAAATTGATGCCATTTTGAATGGGATTAATCTCTTTTATTTTGCTTAATTAAGCTAATGATTTTACAAATAAAAATCAATCTTTACATTTAGTATAAAAAAGTAAGTTTTTTTAAAATTTCCTAAAAAAAGTAGAGCTAATGATGCATTTTTCTAACGATGGAACTATAAAAACAGGTAATCATAGATATGAGGCTATTTCTTGTTCTAAAGCTTCGCCAACAGATCAATTTCTTAAGAATATAGTCATCAATACTTTATTAGCTTTAGGAACTATTCCAGCAGAATGTCTAGCGGTGCGTCGGATTATCTCTCTTCTTGAAACTTCATCTATTAATTTGTCAAAAAGATTAGTTGCAGGCACTAGAGTCCCTCTCTCTTTATCCTACATAGCTACAATAAGAGCAATTGGCATCCGCAAGCTATTTGCCGGCTCTTTAAGCCGGCTCTTCTATTGTTTAGCAGGCAATTTTGCTACTCTTCAAGGGCTCGCTTTCTTTGGCTCAGATTCTCGCGGTCTCTTCTATACAGCTCTCGCAAAAAATCTGATTCTTCCTTTCTCCTTATTAGCTAACGCACGTCAAAGTGGTTTACCCTTATCTAAAACTTTTCATTTTATCTCTAAAAGCTCGTTAGATCCTGTAGTGCATGTTTCATTTTTTTTCAGAAATCTTTTAGCTAATTCTTGCCTTTTGCCAGGTTTTATAGTGAGAGATTACATTTATCAAGCTCTTGGTCCATCTGATTCTAAAATTCCTACCTTATTAGGTCTTACTGTCTCCTCTGTTACTTCAACAGCAATGAACGCCTTTTTCAAACCCTTATTTACTGGAAACTATCTTTTAAACGTGCGGTTGGCTACTGCTATTAAATTCCCTGGCTTATGGGCTTTACTCTTCCGTGAAACGGCCTCTTGCGGATTAATTTTTGCCAATAGCTCTCCGCGTCCAGTTTAAGTTTTTTATCTACTTATTTTCTAGTTTAGCTTACTGTCGGATGAAAATTAAGACGCAGGAAGAAACGTCTGATCCAATAGGTCACTGAAAACCTCCATGATTTAGCATCCGCTAAATTTGGAATTAGGCGCTCTCGACGTTCTATAGCTTTTACTAGCGGCATGAGTAGACGCGCCAGATCTAAAGCTTCTTTTAAATAAGCTTTAGTAAAACCTGCCTCTAGCCAAGGGCTAAAATAAGCTAAGGCAATTTGATCTTTAACTTGATCAGCAGCACATCGATCTTGTGCATAAGTTTCTTCATCTAAAAGCTGCGCTAAGGAGAAAAAAGGATGGCTTATGGCAGCTTCACTCCAGTCAATAATACAACAGGCATGCCTGTCGTTGCATAGAATATTAGCTGCACGAAAATCCCCATGCTCAAGAGTTAAAGGAATTCCAATAGCTTGCAAACGAGTTAGAGCTAAAGTCAATAATTTCTGCATTCCTTTAAATTTATTTAATTCCTGATGAGTAAGGCCCCCCTCTTTCCCTACCATTAAAGCCGAAGGGTCGTTAATTAAGGCTGAGATAGATTCCTTTAATATAGGATAATCTTGAAAGATAAGCCCAAAAGAAATCAATTTAGACACTTGATTGACTTCTGCAATTTGAATTTTAGCGAGGCCATAGACTGCAGCTTCCAAACTCTTGTTATCTCCAATTGCCACTTCTTGGCCATTAAATGCTGCCGACAGTAAAAAGAATTCATTAACTTCTATAGCTTGGACCTCTGCTATAAGATGAGGATACTTTTTTGACAGATAGTTAGTGAGCATAGGTTCAATGGCATAAGCTGGTGGACAAGCTTTAAAAATATAATGAGTTCCTTTGGCTTCTATTGCATATACATAACCTCGAGGCCAACACCTAAGCTGAGTCCATCTGATGGATTGTGATTTTATATCCGCAATAGCTTTGCCTACAAAGGTCTCCATTTTATTGTGAAATTCTTGTTTAATCCAAGGCTCGCAACGGATGAGCCGAGAGTGAATAGGGTCGCAACGCGCACCCAAAATCTCTTGTAGCGCAGTCAGACTATCTCCAATTAACTCCCGACTCTCTGAATCTAAATTAGTTATTAATCCCTCTTGACAAGGTGTTTCAATAGCTTCTATTGCGTAGATGCGTTTCGAGGAGAGTACCTCATTAGTATCTCCAAAAAGACAACGCACAACTCTAACTGCTACGCCAAAATGAGCTACAGCTACCTTATTAATATAAACAACTTCCCACCAAGGACTTTTGGGAATTTCAACTATAGAGCTTCTAATGGTTCTATTAGCTGCATTGAGTAGGACTAATGTAATGCGATCCGAATGATCAGAAGTCGAAATCATCCAGGATAACCTTTGCTTGTTTTGTGAGCGAAATAGGATGATCAATCTCTATACTAGAAACTGATTTTTGTGGTGCAGTTGTGACTGATCTAATCGCATTCAACAGACATTGCTTAAAATTTTCAATTGTCTTATCGCGATAGAGAGAAGTATTATATTCTAATAAGCATTCTAAATCCCCTTTCTGCTCCCAACAGATTAACTCTAGTTGAAATCGATTAGTACTTTTCGATGGAACGATGGTGGATCTAATGCCAGGAAAGTTTGGACCTTTGTTTAGAGGAAAGTCTAAATACACTAGTTTCACCTCAAATAACGGCGTTCGATCATTACCTCTTTGCCTTTGGATAGCTTCTACTACATTTTGAAATGGGACATCTTGATTATCATACGCCTCAATGCAAGAGTGTCGTACCTGTTCGATTAATTGACTGTAGGAGATCGTTTCATTTATTTGGATAGGAATCACCAGTTGATTTACAAAAAAACCAAAAAGCGGCTCAATTTCAGGACGATTACGGCCTGCTACATCAACTCCTATAATGACATTATCTGCTCCACTAAAGCGGCTAACCACTAAAGCATAGACAGCCAAAATGCCCATAAATAAAGTAGCGCCTTTGCTACGGGTGATCATTCTTAATGAACTAATCAATTGAGCTTCAACTGTAAAATCTTTCTTAAAATTTCCATTAGAAGAAGTTATGGCTTGATGATGGAAATCTGCCGGAATAGGGACAGGAGCTTGAATTCCTATTAGTTTATTCTTCCAGTAATTTATTTGACGCTCCATTGTATGTTTAAATACTACGCTTCGCTGCCAAGCTGAAAAGTCTGCATACTGAATTAGAAGAGCCGACCTACTTGTTTCACTGCCATTTAAAATTTTTATGTAATTTTCTTCTAGTTCTTTAATTAAAATACCCATTGACCAGTTATCGGCAATGATATGATGAATTGTGACTAAGAGAAAGTGATCTTCCTCTGTCAGCTTAACCATACAAAGACGATAAAGAGGTCCAGTTGTAAGATCAAAGGGCTTGAGATTTTGCTGAGATGCAACCTCAAGGGCAGTAGATAAACGGTTATTGATGTTAAGTTGCGTTAAATCCATCTTCTCTATGCTTGCCGGAGAGGGTGGATGAATCAACTGAACGGGCACGCCCTCTTGTAAAGAGAAGGTGGTACGTAAGGTTTCATGGCGCAGAATAATTCTTGTCATGGCCTCTACTAAAGCTTCCAATTGAATTTTTCCTTCCAGCCTAATTGATACATTGATATGGTAGCCAGAATCCCCCGGATTTAGCTGCTCAACCATCCATAGTCTTTCTTGAGCATAAGAAAGAGGAATGAACGAATTTCGAACAATGGGATAAATAGGCAAGTCAAGTTCTGATAGCCCTTTTTCATGCATGAGAGCAATTAACAACTCTAAGCGCTCGATCGAAAGTTGCTGAAGACGACTAGATAAGTTATTCATTTAAGCTGATCTCGCCAAACGCGTCGCATTTTACCAAAAAATCTGGTTGCCTTATGGATGTCTGTAGACATGATTCTGTCTGCATCTAAAAAATCCACCTCTTTGCGAAATGCTCGATGAATCGATTGCGTGCTGCTAGATAGCTGTAATCCCTTATTCATATCAATTGCTTGGCAGCTAATTAGAAGTTCAATTGCAAATATCGATTCGCAGTTAGTGGCAATTTGCCAAAGCTTATAACCAGCTGTTCCTCCCATGCTGACAGAATCTTCCTGCAGTTGGCATGTTGGAATGGTATCTATGCTGGCAGGCGTAGATAGGACTTTATTTTCGTTTACCAGAGCTGCCGAGGAATATTGGACAATCATCATACCCGAGTTTAATCCAGGATTATGAATTAAAAAGCTGGGCAAGCCACGCTGGCCTGATAGCAGTTGATAGGAACGGCGCTCGGAAAGGTAAGCTAATTCACTCAGTGCAATTGCCAAAAAATCTAAGATAAAGGCCGTAGATTCTCCATGAAGATTGCCTCCATAAAGAATCTCATCTTGCTCAGCAAAGAAAAGAGGATTATCAGACACACTGTTGCATTC
The DNA here is from genome assembly GCA_965200675.1 of Parachlamydiaceae bacterium. Classification (GTDB taxonomy): domain Bacteria; phylum Chlamydiota; class Chlamydiia; order Chlamydiales; family Parachlamydiaceae; genus CBDAUP01. The sequence continues at coordinate 1,947,819 of CBDAUP010000002.1, forward strand.
TTTTTCCATCACATCTTTCGCATGATTAAAAGTTTGCCGCACAGCTCCATGAACTTGCGGTATACAACGGAATGAATAAGGGTCTTGTTTTGACCTATTACAGCTTGGTAAATTGAAATGGTTACTATTTTTGAGAAGATTTCGCAGATTTTCAGCTACCTCTGCTCTATCTTGATGATAAGAAGTTTGATGATAAAGTGCTTGATAAAAAGTATTAGAGGCGCTGAAGCCCTGAATACTCAGAGCTGCCAATATATCGGCTGAACGGACATACTCTTCGATACGCAACAGACTTTGAATAGCCATGGCATTAATGTATTGAACACCATTTGTACAAGCTAGTCCCTCTTTAGGTTTTAACTTAATAGGTTGCCATCCCAACTTTTCATATAACTCAGATGTCTCATAGAGCTTTTGCTGATAATAAACTTGGCCAAGTCCTATAATTGGCAAAGTTAAATGGGCTAAAGGAGCTAAGTCCCCGCTTGCTCCTACCGTTCCTTTTCGTGGAATGACCGGAAGTATATCTTCATTCCAAAAACTAATAAGTCTTAAGACAGGGTCGCGGGAAATACCTGTTACACCAGTACGAAAAGTGAGTAATTTAATCAGGATCATGAGTCGCACGACATCTGCTTCAGCTGGTTCGCCAATCCCGCAGGCATGAGATACCACATGTTTATATTGCAACTCCTCTAACTTAGTTGAATCTACTCGAGTTTCACAAAGCGATCCATATCCAGTATTAACTCCATAGATGTAAATGTCCTCTAAAGATTTTTTCTTTACAAATAAAGCTCCTGCATCTATTGCAGAAAGGATGTCTGGTGCCATCTCTATTTTTGGCCTTGTTTCCAACAACATTCTAAAATCATCCAGTGTATAAAATCTATTCGTGATGATATGTATAGGCCTATTTATGTTCATTCCGATTTCCTAAACAGTAATTTAATGATAAATAATATTTTAATCTTAACTTGTCTCTATTTGGCAATTCACTAAAGTATCGTGCCATTTTGGCTCCTTTAATACTTGTCCGATTAATTCACACCCTTCTTCTAATATTGATTCGTGATTGGCCTCAATTTCAACTATTGTCATGGAACTGCTGAGAAAAGGAGACCATCCATAATCTTCTCGGATGCCTGCCGCAAGAGAAGTAGCACGTGCTTTAAATAGAATGACCTCTCCAGCATAGTATTGAGGACGAAATTTTGAAATCGCCAATACAGAGATTAAATATACTTTAGCCAAACGATTAACCGTACTATAGTTTCCTCTCTCTTGATCATGAAATAGCTGTTCGAAAGTACTCAATACATCCGAAAGGTTAAAGTTAGCTATTAAACTAGAATCATCCCTAACTTTAGCTATTGACTTTCTCAATTCTTGCAACCAGACTTTTCTATCCTCCTCATTAGAAAAATAGCGCGATAAAGTCTGAGCCATTGATAGGATTAGACTATCAGCTGAATTTAGCTGAAGGGCCTGTGGTGCTAAGCTATCAACTAATAAGAGTGCACGCGCACCTTTTCCTTTTTTTTCCATTTTGACAGCTAGATCCTGCGCAATGACTCCTCCTCCTGAGTAACCTAACAAGATAAAAGGCTGACTACTAACCAACTTTTCAATTTCGATAAGATAATGAGTAGAAAATTCGTCAATCGTGCGAAAAGGAGAATGTTCATTTAAACTCCCCGGGGCTTGAAAAGCAAAAGTTTGAAAATGATTATCCAGTATTTTTGCTAACTTTCGGAATGGAAAAGGCGTTCCTTCTGCTCCATGAACACAAATTAGCAAAGGCTTATGTTTAAGAAAAGAAAGGGGAATTAAATAAGAAAATTCTGAATGTTTTTCATAATTCTTAGCGAGTTGATTAGCAAAGTCAGCAAAAAGCGGAAATTCAAATAGAGTCCGTATACTGATTTGTTGTGCAAAAGCATTTTGACATTGCTCAATCAGTTTGATTGCTAATAAGGAATGTCCCCCTAACTCAAAAAAACTATCCATCATGCTAACGCGCGCAACCCCTAGCACCTTAGTAGCAATTTCAGCTAAGGTTTGCTCAGTAGGCGTTTGCGGTGGTACGTATGCTTTTTCATGCTCGCTTTCTAGGTCTTCGGGTAAAGGCAAAGCTTTTCTATCTAACTTACCATTGACATTCAAAGGTAAGGATTCTAAAAAGAGGATAACTGAGGGAATCATGTATTCAGGTAAGCTAATAGCCAGGTGACGACGCATTTCTTTCGCAGTGAGTTGATTTTTAACTTTGCAGACGAGATAGGCTAAAAGCTGAGAGTTATCTGCTTGACCTGTATGTACAATGACTACCGCTTCAGCTACTTGAGGATGAGTAGCTAAACAGCTTTCAATTTCTCCTAGCTCGACGCGAAAACCGCGGATTTTAACCTGGAAGTCTAGTCTTCCAAGATATTGGATGTTTCCATCCGCTTGCCAGGTCGCTAGGTCCCCTGTCTTATAAAGACGGCCCTTTTCATTTTTACTAAACGGATCGCTGATGAATTTTTCGGCTGTTAATTGGGGCTGATTTAAATAACCACGCGCTACTTGCACGCCGCCGATGTGAATTTCTCCCGGTACGCCAATGGGTGTGGGCTGACCCTGACTATCGAGAATGTAGATGGGCACATGATTTAAAGGCTGACCAATCGGCACGGGCCCTTCAGCTAAAATAGAGTCTGAGAAAAATTTAAATTCTGTGGCAATTACAGCTGTTTCCGTTGGACCGTAGAGATTGACTAGTAGGGTAGTATTTCCCCAGTGCTGCTGCCAGATTTTAACTTTATTTGGCTGAGCAGCTTCGCCTATAATAGATACTATTTTTAGCAATGGAGGCATAGGTAAAGCAAGGTTAGCTATTTCGGCTGTGAATTGATGCCAATAAGCTGTTGATAGCAGGCATTTAGTAATGCCTAGTTCACTAAATCTTTGGTGTAAACTAGAGGGAACTAACGAGTCCCGGTTGCTGCGCATGATCAGGCATGCGCCAGCTATTAAAGTTGCAAAGATCTCACCCACAGCTGCATCAAAGCTAATAGAAGAAAATTGAAAAAAGCGATCTACTGGCTGCAATTGATGGAGTTTAGCCCATTCTGTCATTACACAAGCAAACGAGTTATGCTGAATCATCACTCCCTTGGGCTGACCTGTTGAGCCTGAGGTATAAATGATATAGGCTAAATTTTCGTCGCTTACCCGACTAACAGGATTTGTGCTTGCTAGCGCTTCTTCTTTTCTTTGATTATCATCTACACAGACTACGATTGCTTTAGAGGAAGGCAAACTAGATAAAAGCTTGGTTTGGGTAAGCAAAATTTTTACCTTTGAATCTTGTAACACATAACGAATGCGATCAGTTGGGTAAGAGGGGTCAATCGGCACATATGCCCCACCTGCTTTGAGAACTGCCAACAGAGAAATTAACATGTCTAAGCTGCGCTCTAAATAGATTCCTACTAAAGTCTCTGGACATACCCCTAACTTTTGCAGATGATGCGCTAACTGATTGGCTGCCTGGTTAAGCTCTTCATAAGTTAGCTCTTGATTTTCAAAGATAACAGCGATTGCTTGTGGAGATTTTTTAACTTGTTGCTCAAATAGCTCATGAATGTAAACTCCTTTGGGATAAGATAGCTGTGGCTTATTGAACTCTACAATTAACTGCTCAAGTTCCAGCGCCGCTAGCATTGGATAAGTGAAAATAGATTGATTGGGATTGGCTAAGATATTTTCAATCAACAACTGAAAATGATTGGCTAATCGTGCAATTGTCAACGCATCGAATAAAGCAGAATTGTATTCCAATCCCCCTTTTAATACTCCCTCATTTTCATTTAATATCAAGGTAAGATCAAATTTTGCTATAGTGGATAAACGCTGTTCTTCCATTATGTTGATCTCTGGAAGGGCAAAATCTGTTTTTGGAAAATTATGCAGGGTTAACATGACTTGCAGTAAAGGGCTGTAAGCTAGACTTCGCTTAGGATTCAACTCAGCCACTAAGTATTCAAATGGAATCATTTGATTGGAATAAGCATCTAAACAGGTTTGCTTAGTTTGATTAAGAAGATCAATAAAGCTTAAGCCTTCATTGAGCTTAAATCGCAGTGCAAGGGTATTGACAAAAAGGCCGATCATATTTTCGAACTCGGGTCTAGTTCGATTGGCAATAGGAGTTCCAAAAACTAAATCATTTTGATTGGCATGACGAGATAAGAGGAGACTAAAAGCAGCAGCTAAAGTCATAAAAAGCGTCACATTTTGGCTTTGACTAAATTCTTTAAGGTTTTTAGTTAAGCCTTGATTCAGAGATAAAGAATGAAAAGCTCCTGCAAAAGTTTGAATTGAGGGGCGAGCACGATCCATAGGTAAATTTAATAATGTAGGGGCACCATTTAAATGATTTTTCCAATAAGTAAGCTGCTCTGAAAAAATAATCTGTTGCTCAGCGCTGCGCTGCCAATTGGAATAATCAGCGTACTGAAGCGGTAATATAGCTAATAAAGGATCCAATCCCTTCAAATTTGAAATATATAGGCTACTAAGCTCATGCAACAAAATGTTAATAGACCACCCATCGCTGATCATGTGATGTAGCAGAATGTGCAACACATGTTCTTCTTCACTTAATTGAAATAATATGGCCCGTATTAAAGGAGGTTTACTGAGATTAAATCCGTTATTAACTGATTTAAAAATTTGATTTTCTACATACTGATTGAGTTCTTCTGCTTCTAAGTCTATACATTCCAACAACTCCAAATTAAAATCTAAAGAAGCTGAGATAATTTGTAGAAGCTGACTATTTTCATGTCGAAATGCTGTACGGAAAGAGTCATGTCGATTGACCAATGATTGAAAGGCTTGCTCTAAGCACGCCTTATTTAAAGGACCTTTAAGCCTCCAAACTAGAGGTATTAAGTAGGTCGTGGCTGTCTTATCTAGACCTTGCGTTTCAAAATTATTGAGAAACCATAAACGCTCTTGTGCATAAGAAGCTAGTATAGGACTAGCTTTATCTAATTTTTTGATATCCGTTGAGCTATTAGTTTGGCTATCATGTAATTTAATGATCGGAAGCGCATCCACTTTAAGGGCAATTTCTAAAAAAGTCGCAGATGAAAATAAAATATTGAGTGGTAATTCCACTTTTAGTCTATGCCTGATTTGTAATAGAAACTGAATGGCCAATAATGAGTTACCCTGTAAGCTAAAAAAACTATCCGTCATGCTGACACGATTGACTCCTAGCACCTTAGAAGCAATCTCTACTAGAATATGCTCAGTAGACGTTTGCGGTGGCACGTAAGCTTTTTCAGGCTCGTCTTCTATGTCTGCCGGCAAAGGCAAAGCTTTTCTATCTAACTTGCCATTGACATTCAAGGGCAAGGATTCTAAAAAGAGGATAGCTGAGGGAATCATGTAGTCGGGTAAGCTAGTAGCTAGATAACGACGTACTTGTTTCGCAGTCAGTTGATTTTTGACTTTGCAGATGAGATAGGCTAACAGCTGAGAGTTGCCTGCGTGATCTACTTGTGCCATAACTACAGCTTCGGCTATTTGAGGATGAGTAGCTAAACGACTTTCGATCTCTCCTAACTCGACGCGAAAACCGCGGATTTTAACTTGAAAGTCTAGTCTGCCAAGATACTGAATGTTTCCATCCGCTTGCCAGGTAGCTAAGTCTCCTGTCTTATAAAGACGTCCCTTTTCAATTTTGCTAAATGGATCGCTGATAAATTTTTCTACGGTTAATTGTGGCTGATTTAGATAACCCCGCGCTACTTGTACGCCGCCAATGTGAATCTCTCCCGGTACGCCAATTGGGGTGGGATGACCTTGAGCATCGAGAATGTAGATGGGTACGTGATTTAAGGGTTGACCAATCGGCATCGGTCCTTCAGTTAAAATAGAGTCTGAGAAAAATTTAAATTCGGTGGCAATCACAGCAGTCTCAGTTGGCCCATAGAGATTGATGAGTAAGGTAGTATGTCCCCAGTGCTGCTGCCAAATTTTGACTTTATGTGGCTGAACAGCTTCGCCTCCTATTATCAACATCTTCAATAGTGGAGGCATAGGTAAGGCTAGAGCTACCATCTCAGCTATGAATTGATGCCAATAAGCTGTAGGCATGAAACATTTGGTAATGCCCAACTCACTAAATCTTTGCTGTAAACTAGAGGGCACTAACGAGTCCTGGTTACTGCGCATGATCAAGCAGGCACCTGCTATCAAAGTTGCAAAGATCTCGCCTACTGCTGCATCAAAACTAATAGAGGAAAATTGAAAGAAGCGATCGGCTGGCTGCAATTGATGGATTTTAGCCCATTCTGTCACTACACAAGCAAACGAGTTATGCTGGATCATCACTCCCTTGGGATTTCCTGTTGAGCCTGAGGTATAAATGATATAAGCTAGGTTTTCATCACTTACTCGACTAACAGGATTGAAGCTGGCTAGTAACTTTCCTTTAGTTTGGTAATCATTTACACAGACTAGGATTGCCTTAGAGGAGGGCAAACTAGATAACAGCTCTGTTTGAGTAAGCAGAATTTTTACCTTTGAATCTTGCAGCAAGTAACGTATGCGATCAGTCGGGTAATAGGGGTCAATCGGCACATAAGCTCCACCAGCTTTGAGCACGGCAAACAGAGCAATGAGCATGTCTAAACTACGCTCTAAGTAGATGCCTACTAAAGTTTCTGGACATATACCTAACTCTTGCAGATGATGAGCTAACCGATTGGCTGCCTGGTTAAGCTCTTCATAAGTTAACTCTTGATTTTCAAAGATAACAGCGATTGCTTGCGGAGATTTTTTAACTTGTTGCTCAAATAGCTCATGAACGTAAACTCCTTTGGGATAAGGAAGCTGCGGCTTATTGAACTCTACAATTAACTGCTCAAGTTCCAGCGCCGCTAGCATTGGATAAATAGGCTTGGAGCTAAAATAAACCCATTGTTTGGGATCTTTTACTATTGTCTGTAAAATTTCAATGTATGTGTGCCCAATGAATTCAATTTTAGCTAAACTATAACGTTTGGCATCAAAAGTCATATTTAAGTTAAGCCTTTGTTTTTGACCTGAGGTTAAATCAAAGCTGGCCACAAAGGGAAAATTTGTACGTGTAAATGAACGTTGATTTAAAATCTTTAAACTCTTACTTGTGTCCAATACTTCAAGAATATGAAAATTTGTAAAATTAAAAAGAGTAGCAATGGGAGGCTTTCCTCTATTGAGGCGTTGAATTTCAGCCAGTGGAAATCTGCGATGAGGATAGAGATGCATTTCTGCTTGATGAATTATTTCCAGCAGCTGTATCCAGCTTTCATCTTTTAAATTTACGCTTAGAGGGACAGTATTCAAAAAAAGTCCCAGTACTTCATCTCCACCTTGCTCTTCTATCCTGCCTGAAGAACCTAGCCCCGTTAAAATCTGCTTTTCACCTGTTACTTTAGCTAAGGTAATGCAGTGGGCCATCAGTAGAATGCTCTTCAAACTCTTTTGCAAACCTGCCGCTAAATCGATCAGTTCTTTTACTAAACTATCTGCGAGAAGAAAATTAATCTCATCTGAAGAAAAGGTTGCATCAGAAAAGGTTACATCAGCGTGATTAAGATCGGCAGCAATAGTGGTAACGGGAACATCTGTAAGGGCTTTTAACCAAAACCTGCGCGTTTGCTCCGATTCAAGAGATTGACGTTCAGCTGCTATAAAGTCCCGAAAACTCGATTTTGGAGTAGAAGGAGTAGCAGGATTACCTTGAGTAAGCATCTGTTGATACACATGGAACATTTCAACACATAGGGCCGTGATGCTCCATCCATCGAGTATCGCATGATGATGAGGAATCGTTAGCTGAAAGGAATTTTTAGATCGGATGTGAACTAAAAATCGCATTAAGGGTGGATGGGTTAGTAGGAAATGCCGCTGCTTCTCAGCTTCGATCAGCGCATCCATCAATTTTTCCTGTTCAGCCGACTCTACATGAGTCCAATCCTGTACTTCAATTTTTATAGAACCCGTTTTATGTACGAGCTGTAAAGGTTCTAAAAATGAGGTAAAATCAAAAGAAGTGCGCAGGATAGCATGTTTAGCTACCAAATAATCTAGCGTCTTTTGAAAAACTCCAATATTTAGCGGACCCTCTATTTGAATTGAATCGACATTTTGATAAAGACCTGCAGCAGTATCCAAAATCAAATGAAAAATCATGCCTGCTTGTAGTTGGGCTAAAGGATAAGCATCTTCGATACCTAGCGGAAGAAGAGCAACTGTCTCTTTGTCAATCAGTTCAAAAGGTAAACTTTTAATCGTGTTAGAGATTTCTGAGCTAAGACCGACTTCAAGCGATTTTGCTAAGGCTGCTATGTTTTGATGTTGAAGAATTTGTGTCACCGTAATAGCGAGCCCTTGAGCTTGAGCCATTCCTACAATCCGCAGCGTACGAATGGAGTCCCCGCCTATAGAAAATATATTATCCAATACGCCAACTTTTGAAAGACCGAGCGCTTCTTTCCAAATGTCTGTTAACTGCTGCTCTAATAGAGTAGAAGGAGGTCTAAAATCAACCTCATCCCTATCCCTTAATAAATTGACTTCTGCTCTAGGTAATGCTTTTCGGTCTATCTTTCCATTGACAGATAAGGGAATTTTTTCAAGAACAATAAATTTGCTAGGTACCATGTAGGCAGGCAATCTATGACTCACATACTCTGCTAATTGTTTAGAATTTACGGTTACTCCTGTTTCAAGAGTCACATAACTAATTAAATATTTTGCATCAAAATTATCTGACTCAGCTAGGGTTATACATGCACGGATCCCAGGAAAAGTTAAAAGAATAGCCTCTATTTCCCCTAATTCAATTCGAAATCCTTTAATTTTTACTTGGAAATCCAGTCTACCTAAATACTCTATAGCTCCAGTGGGCAGAAAGCGGGCTAGATCACCTGTTTTATAGAGCATTTTATTTGGCAAAAAGGGATGGGGAATAAATCTTTCTGCTGATAAATCGGGTCGATTGAGGTAGCCTTTTGCAACTCCCAAACCACCTATAAAAAGCTCACCTGGAACTCCAATGGGAACTAGCTGAAGTTGACTATCTAAAATATAGAGTTGTGTATTGGCAATTGGATGACCAATAGGGATGATTCGGCGTTCATCAAAATCGCGTTGAGAGCAGTCCCAATAAGTTACATCAATCGTAGCTTCTGTAGGTCCATAAAGATTATGTAACTTAACAGCTGGAAACCGTTTAAAAAAACGCTCTTTTAATTCATAAGTAATAGCCTCACCGCTAACAAACACTTGTCTTAAACTAAGCAAAGGCTGTTTTTCTGCTAGCTCAATAAATAATTGCAACATAGAAGGCACAAAGTGCACAGTTGAAATTTGATGGCGTTCGATAAGTGAATAGAGATAGGCTGGGTCCATATGACCGTTGGGTTTAGCAATAACCAGAGTTGCACCGGTCATGAGCGGCCATAATAATTCCCATAGTGAGACGTCAAAGGAAAGAGGTGTCTTTTGCATGACCTTATCTTGTGGCAAAAGAGAGTATTCAGCTTGCATCCAGCTCAGCCTATTGCGCAACGCTCTATGATGAATCGAGATGCCTTTAGGCTGACCCGTTGTACCCGAGGTGTAAATAACATAAGCTTGATCTTCATTATCTAGACACGTAGGCAGCAAAGGGGAAATAGAGGTAGTCCATTCCATATCATCAATTGTCACACTATTTTCGCACAAACCTTCTAACGCGTTCAAAAATTTCTTCTGGGTCACCATCATCAAAATTTTACAGTCATGAATGATAAATTCGATTCTCGTTAGGGGCAGCGTTGGGTCAATTGGTACATAGACTCCCCCAGCCTTAAAAATTCCAATTATCGCTACCATTAGGTCCTTGCAACGCTCCCCGAAATAACCTACAAAGCTCCCCGTTTGTACCCCTCTTTCCTTCAAATAACTAGCGAAAAGCGAGGCGCGCTGTTCAAGTTCATAGTAGGTATAAAATTCGTCGTTAAAAATTGTAGCTTTAGACTCAGGTTGTACTTTTGCCTGTGCTTCAAAACGCCTTACAATACAGAACTCACCCGCATATTCTTGAACTGTTTCATTAAATTTATGCAGGATCTTTTGGCATTCTACATCTGTAGTTATAACGAGATTCGCCACAGCAGTCTGAAGATTTTTAGTCATGCTTTCTAGCAAGCATAAAAAGTTTTGCACCATTTGATTGACAGTAAAGGGTGAAAAAATAGCCGTGCAGTATTCAAATGAAGCTTGTATTCTATCCGTTTCTTGTATGATATCTAACTCTAAATCTACTTTAGAGGTTTTATTATCTAAATTAAGTGGCGAAACTAGAAGATCTTTTAATTTAAACTCAGCTGTTGGAGATATTTGATAATTGAATAGGGTTTGTATTAAAGGAGGATGGCTTGGGTCACGCACGGGATTAACAGCTTGGACAACTAATTCAAAGGGACAATCTTGATTTGTCATCCCCTCCAATAAAGTATTTCTAGTATGTATTAGAGCTTCACGCAAGGTCAGATTTTCTGTCAAATCAGCTTTTAGAGCTAACATATTGATTAAAGGTCCAATGATTCCCTCACTACCTTTAATGCCTCTATTAGCTACAGGTGTCCCAACGACAACTATCTTTTGATTAGAATAACGAGAGAGAAAAATTTGAAAAGCTGTCAAAAAAAACACAGAAGGAGTAACCCCTTCCATTTGCCCAATTGAAGTCAGTTTAGACGTGATGGATTGAGGGATCTCAAAATTAAGCCTAGCTCCATTATTTGACTGTTGAACTGGTCGCGGAAAATCTGTTGATAAGGCTAAAGGTTCGCATTCCTTTAATTGTTTTTTCCAATATTCGAGTTGTGGATGCCAATTATTGCGTTCTTTTTGCTCTCTTTGCCAATGAGCAAAATCGGATAGGCTAAAGTTGATCTCTGTTAATAGAGGGGTACGCCCTTCAACATAGGCATTGTAGCCCTCCATCATCTCCTTTAAAAAAATTCCAAAAGACCATCCGTCTGTTATTAAATGATGCATGACAATTAAAAGGACATGAGATTGGTTAGCCAACTGATATAAGTTAATTCTGATAAGGGGCGCCCTTTCTAAATTAAAGGGTCGTTTAATCTGATTAACTACTTGAATGTGGATGACCTCTTCTCTAGTTAAACTGGTGCAATCTTCTAATTCGCAGACAATTTTAGTACTTTCTTTTATTTCAGCTCTCCATTGTCCATTTTCATAGGAGAAGGATGTTTTAAAAACTTCATGTCGCTGCATTACATTTTGGATAGCGTAATTAAGCGCGTCGACATTTAGAGAACCAGTGAGCTGCGTTGCTAACGGGATATTATAAGCTGAATTTCCTGGATTAATACTTTCTAGAAAACAAATTTGCTCTTGCATAAAAGATAAAGGCCATAAATCTGTAGACTGGCGTTTTTTGAGTTGCTTACTATCTTTAGTTATCGCTGTTCGTTGTGCTTGAAGCCTTTCATATAACTCGCGTTTTTTAGGGCTCAATGCATTGAACCTTTCACTCTCTTGATTCATTCTAATTGTCCTTACATAAAAGAAGCTTCTCTACTTCATATTCTGATAGATTTTCTAATTGTTTGAGCAACTCTTCATTCTCAAGCTGAATGGTCTCAATTTCGCTAGCAATCTCAACAATTGTACGTCTTAGAAAAAATGTCTTTAAAGATAGATCTACCCCAAATTCAGCATTAATACGCCCTCTAACTTGAGCTAACATTAAGGAATGTCCACCTAGTGCAAAAAAATCCTCATGTTTTCCAATCGCCTCTTTATGCCTTCCTAGTATTTCAGCCCAAATGCTCAGAATTTGCCTTTCCAAAGAGGTTAAAGATTCATCTTTAGGATACTTATCCTTTGCTAGCGAAATCTTAGCTAGAGCCTGTCGATCTACTTTTCCGTTAAATGTAAGTGGAAATGTTTTAAGGATTACAATTGCCGATGGAATCATGTAGAGAGGTAAACACTGTTGAAGGTATTGACGTAAGGAAGCCTCATCCACATTTAAAAGAAAACAGGTTACATAAGCTACTAGTTCAATAGATCCATCTAACTGTTGAATAGGCAGTACGACTGCTGCACGAACATGGATATGTGTATTTAAGGCTGACTCAATATCTCCTAATTCCACTCGAAAGCCACGTACTTTAACCTGAAAATCTTGACGCCCTATGAATACTATTTCATTACTTTCATTAAATCGCACTAGATCACAAGTTTTGTAAAGCCTAGCACCACTTAGACCAGAAAAGGGATCAGGTACAAAAAATTCCGCCGTTGCTGCGGGATTTTCTAAATACCCTCTACAAACTCCAGCACCTCCAATAAATAATTCTCCTATTGCTCCGCGAGGAACAATTTGCATTCTAGCATTCAAAATATAAAGCTGAGTATTGGCAATCGGGGTACCAATGGGAACAACGCCTGTTGCAGGCGTATTAAGACCAACACAGTGAGTAGAACAACCTACAACAGTTTCAGTAGGCCCATACTCATTGATCAGCAAAGTATTGGGCATTGTTTGCTGAAACCAAGTCAAGGTCTTAGTATGTAATTGTTCTCCTCCTATTACAAAAATTTGAGGACCATTTTCTAGTTTAATCCCTTTTAAAGATTGGCTTAAAATATTTAGATGGGCAGGCGTAAGTTTAACAAGCGAAAAGTTAGTTTTTTCACTTAGACTTTCTACTAAAGTATCTAGACTATCTTGTTCCGGCAATAGATGAAGAGGCTGACCCGCTATAAGCGAACCAAAAAGTGCGGTTACCGGTAAATCGAAAGAGAGGGAAGAGATGAGCGGAGCCCCATTTCCTTTTTGAAATTGATAAGCATTTAAGCACCAACTAATGTAGTTGACGAGAGCTCTATGATGAATCATCACTCCTTTTGGTTGACCAGTCGATCCAGAAGTGAATAATACATAGGCTAAACTAAGAGGATGAGCTATCTCCGTGAGATTTTCAGAGGGCAATAAATTCCATAGTTCACGCTCTTTATCAATCGCCAGGCATTTTACATAGTTAGGTACCATAGCTAGCAGCTCAACAGAAGTAATAACTAATCCAATTTTAGCTTGGTTAATCATTGCGGCTATCCGATTGGAAGGCAGATTAGCTTCGAGAATTGTATAGGCCCCTCCTGCTTTTAGGATAGATAGAATTGAAATAATTACCTCTGCATTTCTAGGAAGGCAGATTCCCACTACTGTATCAGTATTTACTCCTAGTGTGCGTAAATAAACAGCAAGCTGGTTAGCTTTTGAATTTAGATCGGCAAAGGTGTAGCTATTATCCTTTTCTAAGATAGCAACAGATTGAGGAGTTTGTGCAGCTTTTTGCTGGAAAAGTGCATGAATCGTGGTTTCTGTCTCAAAATACCTAGCTGTCGCATTAAATGTTTTAATTTGCCATATCCACTCGTTGGGATCGTTAATGGAAATTTCTTTTAATTTAGACGGTGCAGTTAGACTAGTTAAGAGCCTCTTATAATTTAATAGAAATTGACGCATCATTGATGCAGAAAAATAATCACTTCGGTATTGTAATTCAATTTTTGTTTGCCTACCTGGGACTACTACAAGAGATAAAGGAAATTCAGTTCCTTCATACCACTTAATATTTTCTACCCTAATTTCACCCAAGCTCCCTAAAATGGATTCACTAATAGGATAATTTTCAAAAGCAAAAATTGAATGGAATAGAGGCATTTCTTGGGGAATAGCAGACCAAGCTCGAATGTCTACTAAAGAACAATGGGCATGATTGAGCATTTCTAAAATCTGCATTTGCAAGGAACGCAGCCACTCTATGCCCGTTTCATTCTCATTGATTTTAACTCTTAAAGGAAGCGTATTGATAAAAGGACCCGCTATCGGATTCTCTTCTACAAATTCTATTGGACGAGTAGAAACGACTGTACCAAAACAGATATCTGAACTACCGCTATAACTTTTTAGCAATAATGCCCATGCTCCATGGAATAATGTACTTAATGTAATCCGTCCAAGATTTACAAATTCATTCAAAGAAGCCTGCTCCTGGCTTTCGAGCATTAAGGAAATTTTTTCATGTTTAATCGAGTTTTCTAAATATTTTTCCACTATTCCATCTGAAAAAGGAAGAGAAGTTGGACTAATCATATCCTCTAAAGCACATTGCCAAAAAGCTTGAGACAGTTCCTTGGGCTTTTTAGATAACCAGGCTAAATAGTTAAAAAAAGATCCCCTTACTAGGGGGTTTTCGTTAATAGATGGAATAACATACGCTTGATAACGTACAAATAAATCCTTTAATATAATTCCAACCGACCATCCATCTAAGATAGCATGGTGATGAGTCCAAATAAAATAATGGCTATTTTCGCAGAGTTTTATGAGGGCACCCCGCATTAAAGGAGCTTTAAAATAATTAAAAGCCTGGCGCCTATCCTCTGCTAAAAAATCTTCTAACTTTTGATCCAGCCCAGTTGAATTTTCACAACTCCAATCTAACTGAATAATCGGCAGTTGAATCCCTTGCTCAATGATCATCGTGTAATTCCCCGATTCATCTTCCTTAAATGCAGCTCGTAGAATAGAATGAGCATGCATAACATCTATCCACGCCTGCTTAAAAGATAAGCTATCGAAGGAACCCAACAATTGGCAAGCCATTTGCATCGTGTAAAGGCCTGCTTGTGGATCCATCCTGCTTTGGAAAAGCATACCATGCTGAATAGATGTAATCGGCCATTCTTGAGTCGATTGAATTTTTATAGAATTAATAAGAGATAATCTAACTTTACTCAGTAGTCCTACTATTTCTGCTCTCTTATGCCTTTTCGTGCCAAACTTAATCGAAAGGTAAAGAAGTCCTTGATAAATCTCTCCTAATATCTCTATATCATAAGCGCGCTTAGCAGCAGGATCCACCATTTGACTTGCTTCTTTTCGAATTAAATTAAATAGACCCCCTCTACTTCCTGAATCAAAAGTGCCAAAGAAATTAAAACAAATGGAGTGGATAGATGTATTTTTAAGTGGCTGACCTACCTCATTTGTACCATAAGCTAGTAAAGCCCCAAAGCCTATGCCCGCGTTTGGAACTTTCTCTAGTATTGCCTTAACCCGAAGAAGCATAGTCTCTAGACTGGGATTACCGCTTACATCAAACGCTACTGGGTATAAACTGGAAAACCAGCCTACTGTTCGAGAGAGATCACCAGCTAGTCCTAGTAGGCCTCTTCCATGACCCT
The DNA here is from genome assembly GCA_965200675.1 of Parachlamydiaceae bacterium. Classification (GTDB taxonomy): domain Bacteria; phylum Chlamydiota; class Chlamydiia; order Chlamydiales; family Parachlamydiaceae; genus CBDAUP01. Next base: position 1,963,140 of record CBDAUP010000002.1, read on the forward strand.
CCACATCCATGTATACAATTTCGCTAGAAGCTAGTTGAGATAATTCACGTACAAATGCAGAAAGTAGCATATGTGCCAGATTGGATCGGTGCACTTCTACCATTTTTTGCAAAGCTTCTGTTTCTTGAAAAGAAAAACAAAGTGTCTCTACTGCCGCTAACTCTTCTGTATTGGATGCATGCGGATACTTAGAGGGCCAACTAGGCTTACTTTCTTCCTTAATTCTTTGCCAATACTCAATTTCAGGATGACTATTATTTTTGTATAGGTTGCAAAGATGACTCGTCCAGGATAAAAAAGAGGTTATGGGAATGGGTAAGGAGGGCTGAACTTCCTTTTGCAATTGTTCATAAACGGAATTTACATCCTCCAGGATTATTCTCAATGAAACTACATCTACAACTAAATGATGAATAGTCAAAAACAAATGTGAGACTTGTCCTGCGCTAGCTTTAAAAAAAATAGCTGCAGCCAGGGGTCCCTTTTCAATATCTAAAATTTTAACTAATTGAGCACAAGCATGCCCACGCAATTTAATAGCTTCACTCTTTTCCTTTTCTGTATGATCTTCAAACTTAATTAAAAGGGATTTTTCTCGGGTACTTGTGAAGCGTTGTATCCAGGTTCCATCAGATTTTGAAAAGAACATATTTAGAGATTCATGTGTTTGAAACACAAACTGTAAGGCTTTATTTAAATAACCAAAATTTGCGTGACTCGGCACTTCTAAAGTTAGGGATATATTCCAATGATTTCGAGGTTTATTCTCTTTCGATAAAAACCAGGCCTGCATAGGTGATAAGGGACCTTCATCTAGCCTTTTAGCTGGCAAGTCATTGACTTTTTGATTTTTTTGGGCTACAATTAAGGCTTGCTCCTTAATCGTCGGAAATTCCATAACATCCCTGAAGGTCAGCTGGATTCCAGCTTTAACAAGTCTTGAAACAGCTTGCATCGCTACTATTGAATCACTGCCCATCTCAAAAAGATTAGTTTGTATATCTAAACTTTCAAGCCTTAATAGATCACACCAGATAGTAGAAATTAAACTTTCAATTGGATTCTTCTTAATCTGATCTAGAACTGCTTGAATCGCAAGTTGTGGACTTGGCAGTTTGCAACGATCAATTTTACCGTTGGGCGATAAGGGCATTTCATTGAGCACAATGATCTGTAATGGGATCATGTATTCAGGTAGTACTTTAGCTAGTTCTATTTTTAGCAGCTGAGAAAGATTTTCTTCTTCTATATGAGCTGTAATATAGGCAATAATCTGCTTTTGTCCCCTCTCTTCTCGAGCTGTAACAACTGTATCTTTTATCAAAGGATTAACTAAAATTGCCGCTTCAATTTCACCCAGTTCAATTCTTCTTCCGCGAATCTTAACCTGGTTGTCCATCCTTCCTAGATATTCAATAGCCCCATCGGCCTCATAACGTGCTAAATCTCCAGTGCAATAGAGGCGAGAGGCTGGCCTTTCACTGAAAGGGTCAGGCACAAATTTTTCAGCTGTTAGATCAGCTTTATTGTAATAACCGCGAGCTAAACCAATTCCACCTATGCAAATTTCTCCTTTAGATCCAATTGGCGCTAAATTGAAATCTTTATCGACAATATAAAGTTGAATATTTTGAATGGGCCAACCAATTGGAATTTGACTACGCCTATCTTCTCTTTTACAAGGATAGTAAGAAACATCGATGGCAGCTTCAGTAGGCCCATATAAATTGAAGAGATCCGTTTTTAAAATCTCGTGAAAACGTAGTACGAGATCTTTTGTCAAGGCTTCGCCGCTGCAAATCACGCGTTTAATACAAGTTAACGCACGCAATGACTGTTCATCGAGAAAGGCTCTTAGCATAGGGGGTACAAAATGAAGCGTAGTGACCTGATGAACTTTAATTAGATGGATTAAATAAGCACTATCGAGATGTCCGCCAGGCTTAGGGATAACAAGCGCTGCTCCAAATAAACAAGGCCAGAAAAATTCCCATACAGATACGTCAAAAGAAAAAGGAGTTTTCTGCAATACCCGATCAGTCGCATCCAGTTTCATCGTTTGTTGCATCCAATCAATGCGATTCATGAGGGCTTCATGCGTATTCATAGTTCCTTTTGGCCGACCAGTCGAGCCAGAAGTAAATATCATGTAAGCAAGACCATTGGGTTCAATAGAAATATCTAAATTTTTCTCATTATTCTCTCCTAGCCTCTCTGCTATTTCTTCATCTATACTCTCTAGGGCATAGACTTCACAGCCAAGTTTTAATAGCCTCGGAAGAAACCGCGCTTGGGTTAAAATTATCGGCTTTTCCGCATCTTCAATCATTATTTGCAAGCGCTCATAGGGTAGAGCGGGATCTAACGGTACGTAGGCGGCTCCTGTCTTAATAATTCCAAATAGACTGATCACTAGATCCGCAGAACGTTCGAGATAGAGGCCAACTAAACTGTCAATTTTAACACCCTTGCGCAATAAAAAATTTGCTAATTTATTAGCGCGTTTATTTAAAGTATTATAAGTATAGAGGGCGTTTTCCGAAATTATGCAGGGCGCATCAGGAGTAGCTGATACTTGATATTCGAATGCTTTTACTACATTGATAGGTAGGCTGTGTACCTTGTTTCTAGAATTCCAATCCAATTTTTGTATGCGAATTTCATCAGAATTGAGAATACTGATTTGTGAAATTGGACGATTTAGATTTTCCATCGCGCTAGTTAAAACTGAACAGAGATGGTCGGCAAAGGCTAAAATAGCTAATTTTTGATAAAGATTTGTGTCATATTCAAAAATAAGATTAATAGCTGCACCTTCAAAAGAAGCATTAATTGCGATAGCTCTGCTAATTTCAGGCCATGATCCATGCAGTCCATCTGTTGAGATAACTACTCCAAAGTCAGCAGGAGTTCCCGTAAGATCGGATCGGAAACTTTCCTCAACCATCACATGGTAAGGATAGCCTTGGTGAAGATAAGCTGTCTGAAGTTTATCTCGAAGATTTTTGAGAACGATTTTAAATTTGTCTGAGGCATTGAGCTTTAATGAAATTGGCAAGATATTGACAATCTGATCTAATGCATGACTTGCTGCAGGTACTCCTACAGACACTAGGTCATGACCTGAATAGATACGCAAACATAACATGAGTGCCGCAGTAACAGATACATGAAGCAAAGAGGGCGATTCTTTGCATAAGGACTGCAAACAAGAGACAATCAAATCAGGCACTTTTATTTTAAGAACCGAGCGCTGACAGTTAAAAGTTAAGCTACTTTCTAGTTTTGACTTTAGTAAAAGTGTCGTAGGAACATCACAACCAGCAGAAAGAATAGCTAATTCATCTTTCCAATATTTTCTTTTTGCTGCTACATCTTTAGCTTGAATTGTCAAGTATAACCTTCCTTAAAGCTTTTTTATCCACTTGGATTCAAATAAATTAATTATTCAAATAATGTCTTTAAGTTGTAAAACTTGCGCTAGATGCTATCAAAATACATAACTTTTTTTCAACACTTGTTTTAATTTTCAAATGCAATGGGTAAAGATGTATCCTAATGAACATAGACATAGATAAACGCAAATCTAGCGATCTAACTTGTGATTTCTAACAAATTTCTATACTTTAACTTCCAAAAAAAAATTGCTTTCAAGTTTCCATTAATATACTCTATTTAAGTTCTGACATTATTATTAGGAGCTTTAAAGAGATATACATGGTAAAATGGAAAGCTTTCTGGAGTAAAAATATTCAAGGTAGGCTGTATCAATGTAGGTTGTATCAATTGGGAAAAAGTAGACTTCTCCGTCTCATTCGAATGGGTAAGATTGTCTTTGCAATAGGAGTAGCCTCAACTTTGCTCTATCTCAATACTTTTAGCGTAGGCAATTTACCTGCCTTAGGGGCTCTGCTAGATCCAATGCATGGAATATGGAGTAATAACCTAACTAACTCTCATCCAGATAGGCAATTAAAAGGACTTCACCAACCAGCGACTGTGATTTGGAATACTCGACAAATTCCTTACATCTTTGCTTCAAAATCTCAGGATCTTTATCGAATTCAGGGCTTTATCACTGCAAGTCAGCGTCTCTGGCAAATGGAATTCATGACTCGCGCAACGGCTGGTCGACTATCAGAAATAATGGGAAACGCGACATTAGAGCTTGATAAATTTAATAGAGCAATTGCCTTACAGCAAGCAGCGGAAAACTTATTAGCTGAAGCAAATAAAGATCCTTATACAAAAATGGCTCTTGAGTCCTATTCTCAAGGAGTTAACGACTATATCAATAGTTTGAATTCAAAATCTCGGCCAGTCGAATATAAATTATTTGGTATTGATCCAGAACCTTGGACCTCTCTTAAAAGTGCCTTAATTTATATTGGCATGTCCTGGCAACTATCAGGTTATGACGCGCGTGCTGAACTGCGTCGAACAAATACCCTAATCCATCTAGGTCAAGAACGCTTTGAACAGCTATTTTCTCAGCAACGACCCTGGCCACCTCTTATGAGTAACACTCATCTTATAAAGAAAACAATTTTGCAAGACCCAATAAACTCGATTAACAGTAAAAATGTACCTTTAATTCCAATAGAAAAAGGCTTTTGGCCGCCTCCCTATTTGGGCAGCAATGCTTGGGCTGTGCGGGTTGATTCTGATCAAGGCTTCTCATCTATACTTGCAAGTGATCCGCATCTGAATCTAACTCTGCCCTCTATTTGGTTTCTAAATCAGCTCAATGATGGCATTCAATCTGTCTTAGGAGCGAGTATTCCAGGAGTGCCAGGTGTGATAATCGGGGCAAATTCTCACTACGCTTGGAGCATTACCAATGCTGGATTTGATGCAGTTGACTGGTATAAAATCCATTTTAGAGATGATTCTTGGCAGGAATACAGGGTCGATGGAAAATGGCTGCCTGTCACTTGTCGCAAAGAAAAAATTTACATTAAAAATCAACAAGAGCCGGTCGTAGTTCCACTATTTTTTACGCATCATGGACCAGTTTCCTTCGGATATAAGCAAGCAGGCAGACAAGTAGGATTAGCCATGCGCTGGACAGGTCGAGAACAATTCAATTCGTTTGCTACATTCTTAGGTATTAATTGCGGCTCAAATCAAATAGATTTCAAAAAAGCTTTAGAAAAATTAGGGGCTCCCGCACTCAATTTCTTATACATCGATCAACAAGGTAATCTAGCTAACTCTTCAGCTGGGGCTGTACCTGAAAGAGTAAAGGGAATGGAGAAACAGATGAGTGATGGCTCCTATTCAGCTTGCGAATGGAAAGGTTTTCTAGCAGCAAAAGAGTTACCAAAAAATGAAAATCCAATCAACGGTAGATTACTCTCTGCTAATCAAGCACCGGTAGACGCGCACTATCCACACTATTTAGGTATTTTCCCGCCCAATTATCGAGCAGCAAGGATTGAATCTCTACTACAAACATCCGCTATTACCGACCTTAAAATACATAGACTTATGCAACTAGATTATAAATGTCTAGAAGGAGAAATTGTCGTGCCGCAACTACTAAAGTTAATCTTGCGCAATTCACTCTCTCCATTAGAATTAGATTACCTTCATCAAATAGAGCAATGGGATTTCCTAGCTTCGGCAACTAGCCTAACCCCTACCCTTTTTGAAGCTTGGTGGCTTCTATATCGAACGCTAGCCTGGCAGGCTGAAGTTGGAGAAGAGGCAGCTTCCATGGAGCCTCCTGGTACTGACATTTATGCCATGTGGCTTATTCAAAATAAATTTTCCTCTAGTTCAAATTCAGACCAACTCATCGAACTGCGTCATCTAGTTACCCAAGCTTTTCAACATTCTTTCTTAGAAATAGCTAAGATTCATGGAAAATCTAACTCTTTATGGCAATGGGGGGAAGTCAATGCAGCTCATTTTTCTCATGTTTCGCAGATTCCTGGATTTGGGAACAAGATTAAAGGAATAAATGGAGGACTTCAATCGCTCAACGCTTTTCATGGATCCTATGGTCCTAGTTTGCGTTGGATTGTAAGATTTGATAAAGAGGGAGTTTATATAATGGCTGCCTATCCAGGAGCCCAATCTGGCCATCCTGGTGACTCTCGCTCAATCAAAGAAATGGAGGACTTTGCTGCAGGACAGCTTAAGCCTCTCCATTTTGCAAAATCAGCAAACGATAGTTTGGAAATCGATGCGATTGTTCAACATTTTGGAGTTATGCCATGAAACAATTAGCTATTTTTTTAGCCCAATTTCTTTGCCTTGCTGTAACTGACTATTTATATGGTTTACCTGGAATTGCAGCAACTTCATTTATTTGGAGTTTTATCCTTATTTTAGTTAAAGCAGACGCTCAACCAGTCTATTCTTTAATAAGTACTACTGCCATTTTGTCCCTGACAATCTGTCTTTTATCAGTCATTGAAAATGGCAAAATGATAGCTGAAAAAACGGCTGCCCTATTTGGCCTCCCCCACTATTTTTTATTAATTCTAGCTTCTATGCTGTTCGCTGTTGGTCTAGCTGCTTCTGCAGGTACGATTGGTCTTGAAATAGGTCGAGCGATACGCAATCAAAGGATGCCCTAATGTATTCTGATAATAAAAAAGTTAAGTCTAACAAAGTTGATTCAAAAGAGTATATTCACCTATTAAAAAGCGCTCAGTCATTAGCTAACATTGGAGCGTATTATGCTAAAGAAAAAGGCTCCTCTACCGCTTTTACTTTTTTATCCGACGGTGTCAAAGAAACTAATCAACTAGATTTTGCTACATTGGATCAGCAAGCACGTTCAATTGCCTCCACTCTTGCAATGAACTTTAAAGCAGGAGAGCGCGTGTTGCTTTTATATCTTCCTGGGCTTGAATTTATGGCGGCCTTTTTAGGCTGTCTCTATGCTAAAATTGTAGCTGTCCCAGCCTATATTCCCCAGAATCGAAAAAAGGATTGGCTAAAGCTCAGTGCTATCATTCAAACAGCAGATGTTAGTGCTCTATTGACGACGCAATCACTACATTTAACATGGAAGCAAAATCTAGATATTTCAGAACTTATTATAAAATACAACATCATTGCTACAGATCTTATTGTGAGTACAGATGTCTCTTTCTATTTTCCACAAACGATCGAAAAGTCTGAGGTTGCTTTTTTACAATTTACGTCGGGATCTACCGGCAATCCGAAAGGGGTAATGATTACGCATCAAGCCCTTTTGAATAACCAGCTCATGATAGCAAAAGCCTTTGATCATCATGATGGTGTAGTCGTTGCCAGTTGGCTTCCTATTTATCATGATATGGGATTAATTGGGAGCTTGCTGCAACCATTTTGTCTAGGCGGTCAGGCTATTTTTATGCCTCCTGTAGCCTTCCTTCAAAGCCCTATACAATGGCTTTCCATGATTTCTACCTATAAAGCTCATACAAGTGGCGGGCCTAATTTTGCGTATGAGCTATGTGTAAATAGAATTACTGAAGAGCAAGCTAAGAGTCTTGATCTAAGTTGTTGGAAAGTAGCCTTTAATGGATCAGAACCCATTCGAGCTGAAACGATGAACCGCTTTATGGAAAAATTTGCACCTTATAATTTTCGTGAACAAGCATTTTTCCCCTGTTATGGACTGGCTGAAGCTACTCTCTTTGTTTCAGGTGGATTGACACAACAGGGATTTGTACAACGTCAGGTCAGTATTGCCAGTCTTGAAAAAAATATTGTGGAATATGTTCTGACTGACTACGCCGAATCTAAAACAGTTGTTAGTAGTGGTTCTGTTGACGCAGCTATACAAATTTTAATTATAGATCCTGCTAACTTGACTATTTGTGAAGCTAAAACTATCGGTGAAATTTGGCTAAATAGCCCAAGCTTAGCCAAAGGATATTTTAGCAATGAGGTTGCAACTAACGAGACATTCAAAAATGTAGTCAAAACTAAAGAAAATGATTTTTATCTTCGTACAGGTGATCTTGGTTTTTATGATGAAGGCCAGCTATTTGTAACGGGAAGAATTAAAGATATCATTATCATCCGAGGAAGAAACCTCTATCCCCAAGACATTGAGATAGCCATTCAAAAATTACATCCTGCTTTAAGATCAGGCGGTGGAGCAGCTTTTTCTGTTGAGATCAATCATGAAGAGCGTTTAGTTCTAGTGCAAGAGATCGAACGAACACAGATTAAATATCTAAATCTAGACTTATTAATTCGAATCATCACAAAGGCAATTGCAGAGGATTTTGGTACTCAAGTGCATGAGATTGTTTTGATCAAACAAGCAACTCTTGTAAAAACGTCCAGTGGAAAAATTGAGCGTAGAACTTGCAAAGCTCAATATCTAGCTGGCCAATTAAATCAACTATTTCCAAAAGCAAACTGCGCTGTAAGTTCAAAGTTAGATTCTAACAGCGAGCTAAAAAATTTAATGCGAAATAGTGTAGCTAAAGTTCTCCGTCTACATCCTCAAGATATCGACTCGTCTACCTCACTTTTAGAATATGGTCTTGATTCGCTTGGCACTATTGAATTGCATCGCGATCTTGAGCTGCAATTTTCTAAACAGATTCCCCTTGAACAAGTATTGACAGGCTGCAGCATTGATACTCTTTCAGCTAGTCTAGCTGCTTTACCTCAAAAATTAAGAAGTAGTCATGCAACTAAAACTTTAGCTACTTATGCATCCGAGACAGGATTTACCCTCAATCAAAAAGCACTATGGACCCTTTATCAACTTGATCCAAAGGGTACTGCTTACAATGTAGCCTTTGCCATGCGCTTTGATGAATCGCTAGACATCCATTTGCTTGAACAAGCGCTTGAGACTGTTCTTGAGCGCCATGAGGCCTTACGAGCGACATTTAGCATGATCGATGAAAAATGCATTCAAAAATTCAACAAAAAACGCTCTCCTATTCTCACTATTTGGCCCTGCAATTTCACTCAAGAACATGATTTTCATGAGACAATTGTCCGGATAGCTAAGGAACCTTTTGATCTAACCCATGGTCCTGTTTTTCGGGCCAACCTCTTTAATCATCAGACTGAAAATTTTAGCGTGCTTCTGCTATCGGCTCATCACATTGTAATTGACATGTGGTCACTTTCTCAACTCATAGAAGAAATTGCCCTATCCTATTCAGGAGAAGATAGGGTTAATCAAAAGAGACCAAGACCTTACTCGGATTTTGTTAGCTTTTCTAATAACTCTCTCCATACTTGCGAGTTTGAAAATTCTTTAAATTATTGGAAAAAACAATTGCAGAGTCCGCTTCCCATTCTAAATTTACCTATTGATTTCGTAAGACCGCCATACCAAACGTTTAGAGGAGCCCATATCGATGTTAGTCTAGAGGCAAAACGAGTAAATAAATTAAAGCAACTAGCTAAGGATCAAAATTGTACTTCCCATACTCTACTGCTGGCTGCCTACCAAACACTTCTACATCGTTATACGGGAGCTACTGATATTTGTACTGGTTGTCCAACCTCTGGTCGACCTGATGATAGTTTTAAAGAGACAGTCGGTTATTTTGTTAATCCCATTGTGATTAGATGCCGACCCAAAGCTGAGTTGAGTTTTTTGGAATTATTAAAGCAAGTACAAGAAAGTATGACTAATGGTCTTAAATATGCTAATATGCCCTTACAATATTTAGCTGAGCATTTAGATATTAAACGTGAAAGCTCCATCTCGCCTCTCTTTCAAACGATTTTTACAGTTAAAAGAGCCCACCGACTTAATCATTCTGCAGGTTTTATAGCAGGTCATGCCGATGCGATGGCTAAGATGGGAAAACTCTATTTTCGTTCCTATCCATTGCCTAGTCTTGGAGCTCAAGTAGACCTATCCCTTTCTATTGTTGAAGTAGATGAAACCTATGCTATTCGACTGGAATACAATTCTGATCTATTTAAGGAAGAAACGATCAAACGCCTCAGTGTTCATTATGGCTCTCTTCTTGATTCTATACTAGCTAATCCAACTAGGCCATTGGGACGCTTAAATATGATAACTGAGGATGAACAAAGGCTTTTGGGAAATTGGACTACTACCTTAAAAGATGAAGCGCAAGGCTGCTTGCATACTCTATTTGAAGATCAAGTTGAAATCCAACCCACTAGTGTAGCTATTTGCGCACCCGAGGGTCAACTAACTTATGCAGAATTAAATTTTCGCGCTAATCAAATTGCCTATAAAATTAACAAAAGCAGTCCTAAAAATTCTAGCCCTATTGCTATTATAATGGATAGTGTGCTTCATCAAATTGAAGGCATGCTAGCTATTTTAAAAGCTGGACATCCTTTTGTCTGCTTGGATACTGCCTTTCCTATTTTACGCCTTAATGAAATATTATCTAAACTAGTGCCAACTGTTATTCTATTAGATGCAACCTCCTTTCAATCACACGGCGCTCATCTACAAGAAATCAAAAAACTCGGTTGTAAACTAATAATAATTAATGACGTATTGGAAGAAGATAAAATAGAGGAGGTACACAATCCAAAATTAGATATTTCAGAATCAGCTGAAGCCTATATCGTGTTTACATCGGGTTCAACTGGAACTCCGAAAGGGATTGTACAATCCCATCGCTCATTTGTACAATTCTTAAAATGGCAGAGTCAAACATTTAATATAATGCAAGGGGTACGAGTCGCAAACTGGTCTTCCTCAATTTATGATGCTTCCTATTGTGAAATATTTGGTGCTCTAGGATTTGGGGCCACTCTTTGTGTAACTGAATCAGCCATTCGCTACAATCCCGTTGCTTTAATGCGTTGGCTTGAAGATGAGCAAATTTCAATCTTTCAAACTGTTCCTAGCTTTTTTAATCTCATCATTCAAACCATTGAAAGTGAGCCCACTAGAAAATTCTTCTTTGAAAATCTAACGCATATTATGCTAGCTGGTGAAAGAGTATACTCTGAATTGATCATTGCATGGCAAAGACTACTTGGTAGCCATACAATTATATGGAATCTATATGGGCCCACTGAATCGGTTCTTGCAACCTATTATCGAATTGAAAATATTCATTCTCATCAACAGTTAGTTCCAATTGGTCGTGCAATTGAAGGTAGACAGATTTTAATATTAGATGAAAATGGAGCAATTTGCCCTATTGGCATACCTGGTGAACTATTTATTCGCAGTCCTTACCTCACTAAAGAATATTTTCAGGATGCTGAACAAACCTCTAGCTCATTTCAACTAAACCCTTTAATCCATGATCCAAAAGATCGAGTCTTTAGAACTCGAGATGCTGGACGATGGTTAGCCAATGGACTACTTGAATTTTTAGGTCGCCTAGATGGCCAAGTGAAAATTCGCGGTATGCGAGTAGAGACAGGCGAAATTGAAGCACATATCAGTCTTCATGAAGCTATTGTGGAAGTTGCAGTTAAGATCCTAAGGAACGATCAGGATGAACCACAACTTGTAGCTTATCTTGTTACTTCAAAGCCTCTAGAAGCCCAAGCCATGCGAGCCTTCTTAAAATCTAGGCTTCCCCTTTTTATGATTCCAGACTTTTTTATGCATGTTTCCCATTTACCAAGAACAGCTACAAATAAAATAGATCGCAAGGCTTTACCTGAACCACTATGGATTAGAGAAAATGAATTAGACAGGAAGCAGCCTCTATCAGGTTTAGAAAAAGAGATAGCTAACCTTTGGTGTGACTTATTAAAAATTTCTGATTTTGATAGTAATGCAAACTTTTTTGATCTAGGCGGTCACTCCTTACAAGCTGTTCGATTTTTAAATAAAGTGCGGCTTTTATTTGGCCTTGAAATTTCTCTTAAAGAATTTTTTAAAGATCCAACCTTACTAGCTGTTGTGGAAATGATTCGAAAATCTCAATTAACTGAGGCAGGAAATTGCCAACTATTACTTTCTATTTTAGATTACATTGAAAAGCTATCAGACAATGAGGTTTCATTGGCCCTAGAGCGTTCCTTTAGTTTGGGTTCGCTTCAGCCTTGTTGACACCTTTTAAATTAAGAGAGACCATCGCGATCCAGCCTGGAATCAGCAATGTAGCCAGGATCAAAAAAGTTATAGGGTAACCAAATTGCATAACTAGGTATCCACCCAGCATACTTCCAATAGGCATACTGCTAAAGGTGATGAGTCTATTGACTGACAGGACTCTGCCAAAAAGCTGAGTTGGAATGACTGATTGACGATACACAGTTGATCCAATTCCCCATAGTGTTAAGACAAAGCCAAGAAGTATTTGTTGAACAGCTACAAGCCATGGGGAGGTGTGAAATAGCTAAAATTAATAGGAGTATTGGCATGATCAACAGCATGGATTGTAAAGTTAGTTCGATTCCAAAAGCACTGAAAAATTTTTGGCGCTAGAATGGCTCCTATTGCTCCTCCTATAGCTAAGCATGAATATAATAAACCAAAAGACCAAATGGGAGCCTGAAGATAGCGCGTGACAAATAGAACCATAATAGCACTTGATCCAGCTAAAGCTAAATTGCATAACGTGCCATTGAATGCCAAAATCATCAGAACGCGAGATTGTAACATGAAGCGAAATCCATCGGAAATAAATCCAAAATAAGAATTATTCTCCTGCTTTTTTGCAGATATAAGGGGTTCATCATATCTAATAAGAAAAATTACACCTGCCGCAATCAAATAGAGAAAGCCTATAATTAAAAGAGGAAAAGCCGCACCCACAATGACTAAAACACCAGCTAACGGAGCACCTAGGAAAACGATTTCCTAAGGTTTCAATAAAGTGAAGACGCGCATTAGCTTGCGCTAAATTTTTTTTGTCTTTGATTAATAACGTCAGCATTTTTGGTCCTGCTAGACTATAGATCATATCAAGGCAAGATAAAGCTACAATTCCCATTTGCAAAATAAGTAAATGATGATTTTCTAGGCCTATCCATAAACCTACCAGAATTAAACATAGAGCAGCTCTTATTAAACTAGTTAAAAGCATAGTCATACGAGAGGAAACGCGATCTATGATAGCCCCTGCTGGCAGAACAATCAGTAAAGCTGGCAAAGTCGCAAACGCAGCAAGTACCCCAACTTCCATAGGAGATGCCCCACTTTGTGCTAATATTAGGGGAAAGGCTGCTATGCTGATCCCATCAGATAGATTAGAGATCATGTAGCTAATTTGAAGATAGAGATATTTCATAAATAGGCATCATCTGCAAGCAGCTAGGAAAAGGAAAGATTTTCTCTTAATTTTTCATTTCCATGGATTGGAAGATAGTAGCTAACAGTAGACACATACAGGTGTTAAGACTACTTTTAATCAAACTTTATCGTACTACTAAGAAAAATTTAAGACTAGGATACGAGTACCAAGATTTATTTTGCTACACTTTTCACCATGTAGTTCGATCACTAATCTTATAGTTCCTATAGTCTCCATATAAAAATTTTTCTCCTTTATATACTTTTCTGCTATAGTGTTAGAAAATTCAAAATGTCAATGGCTGATTCATTTACAAAAACTACCTTTTACCTCTAATTTATCTCCAAAGTGAATATTCTACAACGCGTTCAACCAGTTTTTTTATCTCCTTTTGAAAAAGTCTATTTTTTTATAATTAATTTGGAAAATATCCAGTCAAATGAGATCGTTGAAGCAAAGCAATTACTTACACAAGAGGCTTTAGCGTATTCTTTAAAATTTAAGTTTAAAAATGATCAACATCGCTCTATCATTTGCCATTCTATTCTAAGGTACTACTTAGGGCATTTTTTGCAACTCGATCCCCTTAAAATTAAAATAGCTCGGACTGCCTATGGAAAGCCTTATGTCATAGATGAAGCCATTCATTTCAATCTTTCTCATACCAATTGTTTTGCTTATTTTGCCCTTAATTTTTTTAAGCCTATTGGAGTTGATATTGAATTTATAGAAAATGATAAGGAAATTCTCAAAATATCTGATTATTTTTTGGCTTTTTCAGAAAAGCAGCATGTTATTCATTCTACTAACCCTATTTCTTTGTTTTTCAGCTATTGGTGTGCTAAAGAGGCTATTTTAAAAGCACAAGGTAGCGGTTTATCAACTCAACAGATGCCTGTTTTTAGCCATGCTACTCTGCTGTCTAAAAACTGTCTGTTTTTTACATCCGACAATTTTAAAGTATATGTTTATGATGAAATTGTAAAAGGACACAAACTAGCTGTATGCCTTTATGAATAGTTATCAAAATAACCGTAAAAAAAAATTCTTATATTTTTTAATTAATGCTAAAAAATGAGAGTTTAATTAAAATTGCGTTGTAAATTGACTCAGCATTAAATTAGGCATACTATGAAAAACGAGCATGATGAAGATCATCAATGTTATACTGTAGTTAAAAACCAGGAAGATCAATTTTCAATCTGGTTTGAAGAACGTGAAATACCTTTGGGATGGTTTGCAGTGGGGAAAACTGGATCAAAAAGTGAATGTTTAACCTTTATAAAGACAGCATGGATTGATATGCGCCCTGCTAGTCTTAGAGTACAGATGAATAAGCAAGCTAATACTATAGATAAATTAGAGCCAACTATCAGCTTGTAAAAAAAAAGGATTGATTTTGAAAGTTGAGCATACTTAAGACTAGATCTCTTATATGCATGCATTAACTTATTAAAATCTCAAATTTTGTTACTAATAAAATCAATAAAACAGCGAATTTTTGAAGAGATGTAACGCCGTTGCGGATAGGCGAGGTAAATAGGGAGTTCAGCCTCTTTATAAGTCATCAATACCTCTTGCAATCTACCCTGCTCTAAATCATCTTTAACTACATACTGATGAAGTTTTACAATCCCTAAACCTTGCAAGGCAAAATTTAGCATTGTTTGCACATCATTTACTTGAATATAGGGATCGAGAGTTAGGCTCTCTTTATTTCGAAATAAAAGTTCATGATCGGGCTTTCTCATGCTATGGGTGATGTAGCGATGGCTTTTTAAATCCTGTGGCTTTTTAGGAATGCCAAATTGCTTTAAATAGTTAGGTGAAGCGCACAACACATAAGAAGTTTTGGCAATCTTTTTTTGGATAACCTCTCCCGTAGCTGAAAGGCTCATCCCAATTAAAATATCAATTCCTTCTAAATTTAGATCGGGAATTCTCTCGGCAAGTTCGAGATTTAGCTGTATTTGGGGATACTTCAAAAGAAATTCTTTTACATGGGGTACAATGTAAGAATTAGCAAAATGTCGACCACTGACAATTTTTAAAATTCCAGCTGGAATAGCTTTTACTTGCGAAATTAGAGCCGCAGCAACCTCTACTTCCTCTAAAATGCGCTGGCATTGGAGGCAATAATTTAAGCCTACCTCTGTCAACTCTATGCGACGCGTCGAGCGCATCAGCAGTTGTAACCCCAACTCTTTCTCTAACCTAGTCAACTGTTTACTGATAGCAGCAGGCGAAACTTTAAGCTTGCGCGCTACAGCTGCTAAACTGCCAAGAGCCGCTGTTAAAACAAAGGTTTTCATATGGACTAAATCGGGAATTGTTAACCTCAGGTTACGAGTTGTTGACATTAGAGCCTATTCTAAATAATTCATTACTTATTTACAATGGAGTGTCTAAACTTTTACTTATTTAAGGGAGGAAGCCGTGAACCCTAACCAAAAAAAGCTATCGATCGGACTTTTAATTGCCTTAGTCGGATTTCCGCAGATTAGCGAAACAATCTATACGCCGGCCCTACCCAAAGTAGCTCAAGGATTATTGGCTAGTGCTTATAGTGTAGAGTTGACTTTAGCAATTTACTTTTTAGGATTTGCCCTTGGTGTTCTAATATGGGGCACCGTTTCTGATTGGTGCGGTCGGCGCAAATCGATGCTTGTAGGCTTGATTGTCTATGGAATAGGTACAATAGGCTGTGCTAATGTTACAAATGTAGAAGCGCTATTAGCCTGGCGTTTTTTGCAAGCCTTTGGTGCTAGCGTAGGATCTGTCATCACGCAAACGATGTTACGAGATGCCTATGACGGAGCCGAACGGACAAAACTTTTTGCCATCTTATCGGGTGCTTTAGCTTTTTCACCAGCTATTGGCCCTTTATTGGGTGGATTCATCAGTGAATTTTTAGGATGGAGAGCCAATTTTTGGGTACTAACCCTGCTAGCTATTATTTTAGGCAGCTGGTCTCTCTTTTGTTTGCCAGAAACCCGTCCTAAGGCTATCAAATGCCTCTCCACTCAGCATTTCTGTCTTCTGTTGATAGACATGGTAAAAAGTCGCATCTTGTGGGGCCATGTTTTCTTAATTAGTGCAACAAATGGCATTTTATTTGGTTTTTATCAGGAAGCACCCTTTGTTTTTATCGATCAGCTGGGCCTACAACCTATCTTTTATGGCTTGTTTGGAATACTGATTGCAGCTGCTACAATTTTTGCTGCTTGGCTCTCTTATCGCCTAACTTCTCGTTTTTCTGCTCAATTTATTATTCAGCTTGGGGCAGGCTGCGTATTTTTAGGAGGTCTTCTCTTTACCTCAATTGTCATCTTGGGAATTTTTGATTTAAAACCATTAGGTATGTCAATTGCTATTTCTACTTTATTTCTGATATTCCTCGGAATTGGCCTGATTATTCCCACTAGTTTAAGCCATGCCCTAAAACCTTATCAAATGGCAGCTGGGACAGCAGGATCGATTTTTGGAGGTTGTTACTACTGTTTGATTGCTGCATTTACCGGGATGATGAGTGTACTTCACAATGGAACTGCCCTTCCCTTACCTATTTACATGACACTTTTAGGATTGGTGCTCGCTTGCGCCAGTCAAATGATTCGCTCGGCTCAAGGCCAACAATTTTTAACTAAATCTCTCTGACTGAAGGACCAATTAGTTTGTTTCTCTATTTATATCTTCTAATCTCAATTGCCTAGTGTATAAATTTGCATAGACTCCATTTAAAGCAATGAGTTCTTGATGGGTCCCCTCTTCTTCAATTCCCTTATCCGTTAGCACTAAAATTCTCTTAGCCTTTCGAATGGTAGAGAGACGATGAGCAATTATAAGTGTTGTACGATCTTGAATTAATTTTTCTAAGGAATCCTGGACTGCTTTTTCACTCTCATTATCTAAAGAACTAGTGGCTTCATCAAAAATAAGGATCGGAGGATTCTTTAGGAAAACACGGGCTATACTCAACCGTTGCTTTTGACCACCTGACAGCTTGACGCCACGTTGGCCAATATCTGTCCTATATTGATTGGGCAGTGATAAAATAAAGTCATGAGCCTGGGCTTTTTTAGCTGCTGCTATAATCTCTTCTTCCGTTGCACTAGGATTACCATACTGAATATTTTCTAAAATTGTGCCTGCAAACAAATAAACATCTTGCTGAACAAAACCTATCTGCCTTCGCAACGATTGAAGTGTCAACTGCTTAATATTCTGTCTATCAATCAATATTTCTCCTTCACTCACTTCGTAAAAGCGCGGAATGAGAGAACAAAGAGTGGTTTTTCCAGCTCCTGAAGGTCCTACTAAGGCTACGTATTCTCCTACTTTTATTTTTAAGGCTATGTTTTTTAGAATAGAATCATGACCTTCTCTATAGCTAAAGCTTACATTCTTAAATTCTATATTTTCTTGTACATGCGTCAATTCTTTAGCATCAACAGTATCTTTTATAGTGGGCTCTATCTCTAATATTTCCATGAACCGGTTAAAACCGGTTACTCCTTCTTGATATAAGCGGTTAAAATTGCCTAACCTCTGAATTGGCTCAATTAAAATGACGCTATAAAGAAGAAAAGTGAGTAAGTCAGCTACATCTAGATAGCCCTTAACGATGCTAATAGCACTAAACATAACTAGTGTCACAGTCATCAGTTGAGTCAAAGTCACTAAACCAGTATAAAAATAGGTCTCATTTTTATAGGCCTCTCGTCTGCTTTCAACAAAACAGTTATTTTCATAGTGAAATTTTTTATTCTCTAAGGCTTCATTAGTAAAAGATTGGACAACTCTAATGCCCGCAAGTGTCTCTTCAACTTGAGCATTAATATCTCCGATTCTATCGCTACTCTGTCTAAGAGCATGTTGCATTTTTCTGCTAAAGTAATAGCCATATAAACCCATCAGTGGCAAGAAAAGAAAAGCAAGGATAGTAAGCTTTACATTGATATGGATCAAAATGATCAAGGCGCCGATAAAATTAAGTAAACAGATGACGATATCTTCAGGACCATGATGATAGAGTTCAGCTAGATTAAAAGTATCGTTTGAAATCCGGATCATAAGCTGGCCCGTGCGATGTTCATCATAAAATTTAAACGATAGCTTTTAATAATGTTCAAAAAACTCATGGCGCATGTCTCTTTCCATTAAAGTACCCATCATATGACCCTTATAGTCAATAAAAGCATGGCAAATGGCGTGAATGACGACTAAAATAAGCATGACAAGACCCATCAAGTAGATTTGATTGAGTGCATCAACTGCTTGTATTTCCACTAAATTCTTAGTGATAGATCTGATACATAGTGGAATTGCCAGGACAGTTGCCGATAAGACAACGGCACATGCCAGATCAGCCCAAAAAATAGGTAAATAGGGTTTGTAGTAGGAAAAAAATTTCTTAAGGCGTGGGTTCATGGATTTACTTAAAAAGATTGTCTAGAAACTGGCGATTATATTGGTAAATAGAAGCGCTACTACTTTGCCATGTTCCTCGCTTGACTGTAAAACCAAGGATGGCAAGGGCTTTATTTAAGCGCAAGAAGTCCATTGAAGGCTTATAAGCTGGTACAGAGCGAATGCTGGCATAACCATTTAAGAAAGAGTGCTTAATAACAGGATTATCTCCCCATTCCCCATGTTCTAATGAACAAAAATCTTCCTCGGCAAAACTTGCGCGCGTGCTAGCCCAATCAATTATTCCCTAAAGTTTGCCCTCATTGATCATTAAATTACCGGGACGAAAGTCGCGATGAGCTAAGCAAGGTTTATCTACTGTCAGCAACAAATCGACATGTGCTTTGTAATAGTTATAGCATTGATCCATTAATTTTATAGGTAAGTGAAATTTACATTCATTTAAACCTTCGTCAAACTTTGAGGTAAAATAGATCCTAGGATCAGCCTTTAAATTATCTTGTATAAGATCTCCATAACCCGATAGACGATTGAGATGAATAAAAGCGAGATAGCGTCCGATTTCATAGGCTAAGGATTTTGATAGTTCTTTTACTTTAAGAACAGTGCCGGGTAAACAGCGCATCAAAATAGCGCCAGCTATTTTTTCACTTGGCTCTACCAGTTGAATGATTTTTGGTACTGGTAAGATTTTAGCAAAGTGCCTTAAGAAGTAAACTTCTCGTAGATAATCATGAGGACGTTCGCAAATTTTTAAAATAAGCTGCTCTCTATTTTTTGATATAATCTTATAGACTAAGGCAACTAGAGCTTCTTCATGCTCTATTCTTGAAAAAGTTGCATTTTGAAGATTTAGTCGTGGTTGATAAGTCTTAATCCAGTTATCCATGATTTTTTTCTTAAAAATAGAGAGTAACTAATTAAATTATGATATAATAGTAAAAAGAACTTTTATATTTCTTTTCATTTTTTAAAGGATTAATTATGTTTTTTAATAACAATGACTATTTAACATCTATAAATCTACCTCTATCCCCTGCTGTTAATTTTTTATTACCTACACCAATACAGACAAGCTCAAGTGATCAAATTGACAAGGATAAACGCATGAAGGAGATTTCTAGCCAGCATCTTATTACAAAAGAAATCGCTTTTCAAGAAAAACAATCAATAGAAAGTAGTCCCACAGTTCTACAATTAAGAGTGCTGTTTGACACGAGATATAATCAACCACATCCTTGGCCAAAGGCTTTTCCTAAAGCTAGTTTAGATTGTGAGGGTTTAGCGCATTATCTAATGAAAGGAAAGATTGGTAAATTTGAACAGACAGAAACGCCTAAAATCACTAAAACTACTTCAAAGAAAGAACATAAGCCCTATACTTGTTACAAAATTTGGCAGCCGGCCGCTCCATGGATAAGAGAAGTAAATGGTTTTTGGACAGGCGTGCATTTTTTTATGCATTTAGAAGAGGGTGAGTGTATTTCTAAAAATGGGCTTGGACCCATTATATTTTTTGACTCCTTTGAAGAAATGCTTAAAAAAGATGCTTTTCCTTTTGGATTTATCACCGAAGATTACGAAACCACAGATGATATGGACAAAGCCCTAATAGGAGAATCTCTAATAGGTACCATTCTTTTTTAGGCTATTTAATTCTACATTTATATTTTTATTAATTCCATTATTCACTATAAATTTAATTATTATTAATGTATTATTAATTGGTTAATATCTTAATTTTCATTTAATTTAATAATTAAGATTTTTATGTCACTTCATTTTCCAATACCTACTTTATTTTCTTCATCTGAAGAACAAAAATTAGCTGAAGCTATCCGCATGAATGATACTTGTAATCTTTCAATAAGAAATAGAATCATTTCAGCTATGACTTTTCCCTTATATTGGATAGCTACCTCTATCGAAAATCTAGCTTGGCGTTTAGTAGATCCCAATTGGAAAGCTTTTGTAGTCAAAGGTCAAGGACATTTTGTTACAAGTAACTATCAAGGTACATTTAGCTCAGCTCTTGCAAAAATGGATCAAATTTTCACATTCTATATTACTAGTAACACAAATGTTAAAGAATGGCACTTAGTTCATAAAAATAAGAGATCTAATGATAATCAAAGTCAACTATGGTTGCAATTTAGTCAGCAATATGGGGGAACATGTTTTGGCAATTGCATAGCATTAGCTTATACTATGATGAAAGCTAATAGATTGCTGACAATTGATGAATTAAAAAAGATAGAAAAAACGGATATTTTGGTGACTACCTCTCAAGCTGTACAACTAGTAGCCAACTTAGCGATAGAATATAATAAAATAATAGTCTCCAATGGTTTGGCAGAATTACAAAAAACAACGACTCTTAAAGATAAATTATCTCTATTAGGCCTAACTGTAGAAGAGTATGAAAAACATGATTCTAAGGATAAAATAAATCTTTTAATGAAAAATAGCATAACAAAAAATAATCTTGATATGCCGATTGAAAAATTAAATAGGTTATCTGTGCTCTCTTTTACATTTAAATTAAGTTCTTTAAAACAAAAAGCTTTACAAAATCATATGATTAAGCCAGGACTTGAACTGATCAAACCATTCAATCTACTTCCCTTAGAAGATAGTAATAAAGTTGTTACACTTCAGGTAGCTAATTTTAAGAAAACACTCAATAAAGAGTGTTCTTCCTTAGCAGCAGCTGATTTTAAAGGTATTTTATTAATGAGTGGCATTCCTATTGAAGGGCGAAATGGACATGCTATGTTATTAGAAGTAGATCATAAAAAAACGATTTACATTTTTTATGATAATAACCGAGGTTATTATCAATGGAATGATTGGCAAAGTTGTCTAGCTGGAGTAGAAACCTTACTTAAAAAAGAAAAGTATGGTTCTTGTGAACTTATTCTTCATAAACTTGTTTAAAATTCACTAAACAAAAAATTACATTTAACTAAAGTTGTATAGAATTTAAATAGTTAAACTTTTCAGCTGACTTGTTGGAATTCTTGTCAGACTCTGAGATTAAATAATCAGCAAAAAATCCATTATTAAAGAGATTTTCTGGATCAATTGCCTGTTTATAGGAAATAACGGACTTCCAATTAGGATAGCATGCCTTAAATTGCTCTACAGTAGCAAAATGTTGATAGGGCAAATAATAGGTTCCTTCATGAGCAACTAAATAATCGATTACTTGGCGTATCCAATCTTTAGTTTTTTGGATTTCCTCAGATGACAGCTTTTGATTGAAAAACAGAACGATGGCAAAACGATCAACAGGTGCATAGGAAAGTTTTGTCTTTAAATCCTGTTTGACAAACCGTACGGAAGCATTGAATAAACTCACCTTATTTTCTTGTAAAAGATGACTTAAAAAATTTAGAAACTCCACTAAATTTTCTTCATTTACAAAATACTCTTGTAACCAGTCAGTTTCCCTTTTTGAATGATTAAAAATAAAATTAGTGGGAACACGCATGACTTCATTACGAGAGGCAGTTTTTTTAATAAAAGCCTCTTTCTTTGCTAATTTCCATGTTAAACTACGCAAGCAGGGTAAGCGACGAACAACATACATGCCGCAGCGATGCATATAACTACCGCTCTCTGGTTCATCTATCAAATTGGCAATGACTGGCGCGTCATCTATCTTTTGATAATTAACCGCAATGCCTGTGCGAAAAAAATGATGCGGTTCAAAAGAGAGACGATAGCGATGCAAATCGATATCTTGATTATCACGCACATGTTGATTGAAGTAATTTATATAATCACTAGGGGCTATTTCAACTGCATGTTCGACTAAGTTAACATTATCAGTTAAAGAGAATGTTGCATCAACTATGACCCCAAATCCTCCATACCCTCCTACAATAAAATCGAATAGGGAATCAGTAGGTCTTAAGTTTAAAACTTTTCCTGTGGCATTAACTACAGTTAGGCCTATCAGAGTATGACATAAGCTGCCTGTTTTGTAATCCCAACCATGGCAGTTAGCTGAAATAGAACCTCCAATACTAAAAATGTTAGAGGCCTGCATGACGCGGACAGCTAAACCATATTTATTTGCTTCTTTCTGCAACTCTCCCCAAGAGGCTCCAGCTCCAACTTTAGCGACTTTTAATAATGGATCGATGACTATTTGATTTAATTGAGAGGTATTAATCAAAATATTTTCATCTTGATTAGAGATAGCTTGTTTACCTTGACTTAGGAGTTTGCCGCTGATAGAAATAGATTTATCTGAAAATTGTGCTTTGCAAATAATAGCCTGCACATCAGAGAGTGATTGAGGATAATTTATATAGGCCTTTGAGCTATATAATTTTCCATAAGGCATTATTTGA
This sequence comes from Parachlamydiaceae bacterium, assembly GCA_965200675.1. Taxonomy (GTDB): domain Bacteria; phylum Chlamydiota; class Chlamydiia; order Chlamydiales; family Parachlamydiaceae; genus CBDAUP01. Next base: position 1,986,100 of record CBDAUP010000002.1, read on the forward strand.
GAAATAGGTAATAAATCATTATTTAATAAAAGAGCAAATGTTTTTGACATTTGCTTAGTCGTTAAAAAATGACTAACATTAATACAAAATAGAGGAGATGTAAAACTAACACTAAAACAAGTTAATAAAAAAGTAAGTTTTTTAATAAAGCACTGCATATATTTATTTTTTCAATAAATTCAAATTTAATAATTTAATTAAATGTAATGTTAACATATTTATTAAAAAATTAACATTAAAATCTATATCCAAATTAAGAACTGAAGAAAAAAAATCCAATCTGTTTATATAAAAAATAGAATACTGTCCCCATCTTAGTTTACCGATAATTAAAAAATTAGTGGTAGATTAAAGTAACCCTTATAAACGGGTGCCAAACTTATTTCCTGATTCATACCTTTTTAGTCCTGAATAAAAAACAAAAAAAGCAATAACAACAAAACTTAAAGAACTTAATATTAAAATAAATAGTTTACTCCATGAAAAATCTCTAATGAGCTCAACGGGAAGATAACCAATAACACCAGCGGGAATAACCGTGAACATCATGACTTGCAGCCATCCTGAATAAATATTCGTAGGATATAGAGCAAAAAGGAAAAGAGCATCGCAATATTTTTTAGACAATCCTTCTACAGAACCCATCCAAAAAGGAAGACTATGGGCGATAATATTGATAGAGGTGAACACTAAGCATCCGCTCAAAATAGTTATCAAAATTAAGGGAACAGTCTGTAGCGAAACTTCTCCTAGAATGATTAAAATTAGAGCAGTCATGAGATGACCCCAGCCCTTTGAATGCGACTTTGAACCCGCAATATGTAGAAGCAAATTTTTTGGTTGAGTCATAAAGGGATCCAAATCCCCATTAATAATGATTTTTGATAGATTTTTTAAGCCTCCAAAACAAATTTGCATCAATCCATAGGCAGCGGTTCCTACCGCCATTAAAATGAGCATATCTTGAAAATGCCAACCTGCAATCGTCTTAAACTGACGAAAAAAAATCCACCAAATGGTAAAAAAGATAAGATTATTGGCTATCATTAATCCCGATTCAATAAGAAAAGCTCCTCTTTTACTGATAGAGGCTTTAATACTTGTTCTGAGAAGGTAGATGAAAAATGTAAAGGTTTTTACCATCGACTTATCCCCCTTCTACATTTAAGATGCGTAATCCTTTACGATACACCAGTAGAAGGCAAAATAGCCCAAAAACTCCCCATCCCGTTAAGGAAAGTGTAAGAGTCAGAACGTGATTTAAATTAAAATCTAAGGCTAAGGCACTTCTGTCACCCAAAATGGCAGGAAAGGGCGTCAAATGCGCTAAGGTTTGCATCCATTGAGGATAGACAGCTAGAGGAAGCATTAACCCGCCAAGCATAAATAGGAATTTCTCCCATATCCAAAAGAAGGGACTAACTTCCTGTAACCAAAAGGCTGAAAGGCCAATTAGCATTTGAAAAATAACGGCAATTAAACCTGCCATCAATCCAAATAGTAGCGTGACTAATAAACCTAAAGGATGAAAAGGCAATGCTCCCACTTGCCACCAAGTAAATAAAAATGTCACGCCTCCTAAAACAAGTAGATTGACAGTTAAAGTTCCTAAAGCTTCCGCAAAGGTAGCTCCAAGATAGGAAATAGGTCTTGGAAGCAAATAAGCTAACCGTCCACTGCGCAGATCTTGCTCTATCTCCTCTTGCGCATCAGGTATAGACACTAACACCCATTCATTAAAGGCAATGTACCAAAGAAGTTGGTCAGGGTTGTAACTTGCTATCCCTGTTTTTGCAGCTGCCATTTTCCAAAGATGAGCAAAAATTATCAAGCAAGTCATTAAGAATAGGCTCAAACCTAGCAGAGCTTTATAATTTTTGAAAGTATGCAGAAAGGATAAATTAAAAATCGCTAGATACTTTTGAAACTTAAACATGACGATTTGTTCCATATAAAAGACGGATGACTTCTTCCATTGAAGGGTCTTCAATCGTTATATCTTTAACAGTAGTCAGTTTTAAAGCTTCTTGAATCACGCGATCAATCGGTATAGACTCCACATCTACTTCACAAATAAAATGGTGATGCACATTTTCGAGCACTTTAATTCCTGGAAGACTTAAAGAAAGAGATTGTTCATTCATGACTAATGTAAGAATCTTCTTTTTCATATATGTTTTTTTCAAATCTTTTAGAGAACTATCTGTAATGATTAAACCTTTATCCAATACAATCACGCGATCGCATACCTGTTCGATATCTGCCGTATCATGTGAAGTAAGAAACAAGGTAGTTCCATAATCTTTGGACAATCTATTTAGAAGTCCGCGAATCATTAATTTTGCATTAATGTCTAAACCAATTGTAGGCTCATCTAAAAAGAGAATTTTAGGTTGATGAAGCAGGCTAGCTACAATTTCGCAGCGCATTCTTTCGCCTAAAGAAAGCTGACGCACCGGCTTATATAAGAAAGCTTCTATCTCAAATAGAGCTATAAGCTCTTGCAAACGCTTCTTATATGTCTGTGAATTAATTTCATAGATTTTTGAGAGTAGGTCAAAAGTATCAGAGGGTGGTAAGTGGTACCATAACTGAGTTCTTTGTCCAAAAACAGTGCCTATTTGAAAGCCCAAAGCCTGTCTATCTTTCCAGGGAATGAGACCGAGAATTTCCACCTGTCCAGCAGTAGGGTAGAGAATGCCCGTTAACATCTTAATTGTCGTCGATTTCCCAGCCCCATTGGGTCCAATGAAAGCAACTCTTTCTCCAGCTGCAATTTCAAATGACAACTCTTTAATTGCAATTAATTCACGATTTTTAGCAAAAAAAAGCCCTTTAATAGCCCCAAAAAGACCTGGAAATGTGTCCCTTGCGGTAAATGTCTTAGAAAGATTCTCTATTTTTATAGCTATAGTCATGAAATTTCTGCTTTAATTTATTTAAAATAAAGTATTTCAACTTTTTGGAAATTGATCTTACTACAATGATTAGAAAGATTCAGCAAAATTTATAATGAATATAGGACTGATGCTAAGAAATTAACTTAATTTTTTTATCTCAGCTAACATGCATGGCTGGTTGAATGTTTATGAAGAAAAGCATTAAAGTCGATAATAGAAGGAAAAAAATCGCTCTCTTTGACATAGTCGTCTACGCCATTGACATGTATTAAGACAGGTCTTATCGAAATATGTCTAGGAAGAGCTAAGCTTTTGATTTTCTGTTTGACTTCATCTAAGATACTTTTTGTGATTTCTTGACTCATAAATTTAATCTCACACAAATAGCACGTCCCAAACTTAGTCTGTATCATGTAATCAATTTGACAACCTTGTCTATTTTTAGCTTTACGTTGAAAAAATGGATTATCATTTATAATTTCTTGAGGATCAATATCCAGAAGTTGTTGAACTGTTTTTCTATTACTTAGTACTAGATTCTCAAATTGTAATCCCATTGTTGATTGCCATTGAGGCAGTAATCTCACTCCTTGTTTCTCAATTTTCTTTTTATTTGGTTCAATGTATTTTAGGTAAAATCTTAAATAATTATCTTTAAGACGATAATGACTCAACTTTGAATCATTTCCTGTTTTAAGATGCCAAGTAAAATCATGTGATACAAAACCTGCAGTAACAAGATCTTCCATATAACCTGATACAACTCCACTTTTTTCAACCTTTAATGCTTTATAAATAGCATTAAGTTCACAAGGACCCTCTGAAAGTCTTTCGACGATGGTTTTATATATAGCACTTCTAAAGGAGAATAAATCTGAAAAAATCCTTTCAAACTCACTAAAAAGAAAATCCTCTTTTTGAAAACACAATCTTTGGATATTTGACTCTGCACTTTGATTTGGCAAAATTTCCTCAAGATAATGTGGAACTCCTCCTATTACAGAAAGCACCTTAAACTTATCAAAAGCTGAGACCCTATCTTGTTCGCTATTCCAAAATTCATTACACTCATATAAAGGAAGCTCTTCGAGAATAATGTCTAAAGAAACTCTTCCCATAAATCCTGTACTACTAAGAATATTTTCTTCAATCCAATTGGAAATAGATCCACATAAAATAAGAACTAAATGAGGATTATTCTTAAAGTAGAGATCCCAAGCAGTTTTAAGTTTTCCAAGAAATGTAGGATCTTTAGAACCCATCCAGCTAATTTCATCTAAAACAAGGACTATTTTTTCTTTTTGCGTCTGTTGTGCTAAATGCCAAAATAGGTCACCCCAGTCGTCAGCTCTTGGAATAGGAATTTTCATTTCACGTTGGAGTTGACGAGCAAATTCTTCTTTTTGATTAGCTGCTATAATAACGCTTGTCGGCGGAAGCCCTGAAAAAACATAATGAGGAGTTTTCTTAGCAAACTCTTGTGCTAGACGGCTCTTTCCAATTTGCCGTTTTCCTCGAATGACTACAAGGCTCGCTGACTTCTTTTTAAAGAGTTCGGTAAGCATCCTAAGCTCTCTTTTGCGACCTACAAATGAATACTGCATTTTAAATCTCGATTTGGTGATGTAAAAAATAGATAAGATAAAAATTTACACCATTTAGATTGCTTTTCCTCTTGTAGCACCTTCTTATATCTTCCACTTAATGATTTATACATTATTTTATAAGAAATTTTCACAATAATCCAAGATTAACGAAATCTAAATGCAGTAAAGTATCATCATTTGCTAAATGTTGTATTAAAGCATCTTCAGTCAACCTTTCTTTCATCCCTAGATATTTATATATAGCCAAAGAAGGAAAAGAAAGAGATTCTCTTAAAAAAACTATATCGTGTCTACTGACATAGGTTAAATAAAAGGATCAAAGAATTAGGGAAAAAGCTAAGCTAAAAAGGTCTTTCTTTTATCTACCTAAATTGATAATCTTCCTTTTTTAAAGAAAAAAAGCAGAAGATTTAAATCGTAAAACATAATAAATTTTTAATAGAAATAACATCCTTTAATTCTTTAATATAGAACTTTTTAAAGGTGAATTATGCTGACAATTCCAAAAATATTGGTAGTAATATTATGCGCATTATTAGCCTCTTCCGCATTCAATGACCGATTATTTTATTTATTAGAGAAATTTCATCTCAAATTTGAAAAAAAACAAAAAAAGGCAACTTTATGGGTAGTATTTTTCACTTTGTTATCCTTAACAGGATACTTCTATGTAGTTTACTTATTGCTTTTTCATTAACAAATATTCCAAATTATTGCTATGGTCAAATTAATATAGGTGCTAACGAAGTTGCTTTTGCATATAGAATTAAGCAACTTCTCGAAAAAGTAAAAAAAGCAGCAGATAAAAATGATGCTAACAAATTGATTGATTTAATGCTTGATGTCAAAAGAGAAGTTGAATTTTATAGTGGAACCTCTATTGACTTAAATAAACAAATAAGTACAGTAGAAGCTGAAATTAAAAAGAAAGGAGCTAAAATTCCTAAAAAGGAATTTAAAGAATTAAGAAAAATTTTTAAAAAGAAGGAAGAAAAAGTCAATCATAGAGCATTTTATCTTGAAACTTATCTTGTCAATCCTGAAATGAATTATAATTTAGAAAATGAGCAATTGCTCTTTGCTACAAGGCATGGACATAATGATAAAGATGAAGTTAAACTTGTTATTCCTGTTCGATTAACAGTGGGTGTCACTGTAGCTTTAGTCGGTCTTTTCGTTATGGTTGTTCCTGTTATTCCGCCTCCTATCAAAGTTTGGGGAAAAGATATGGTTATTTATGGAGCAGGGATTGCAGCTGAGGCTTGTTATAGTGTTTATGATGAAAATAAAAATAACAAGAGCTAAATTTTTTAGAATCGAAGATTTATAATTCAAATTTAAATTGCATTTTATCATTAATTGATAGGAAAGGTTTGATAAAAATCATTAGTATGCTTTGATATACTGATAGAAAAACGGTCATAATGAACAGACAAATAATTAAACGTCTAATTTTGAGTTTTTCCATAAAATCTCTTAATAAATTTTTCAACATAAATTAGCATCCATTCAATTTGAAACAATTTTCCTCTTTAAAACATCATCTCAATGAAAGATCAATAATTTATCTATTGATTTGTCTCATTTTATTTATGCCTAGTCAGCACTGTTAATAGATGGTAAGTATATTAAAATTGATTTCTAAATTAAAGATAGTAAGACAGTATAGGAGAAAGTATTAGAATTTAAGACAAGAGTTTTATTGATTTTTTATAGATGCCATGTATAATACATATTTTATATTTTTTATTTTAAAGAGGTTAAGCTTATTATGACAAGCTTTTGTATAAAAGGTTCCTGTAATGTAATCACTAATTTGATTTCTATACAAAATCGTCTTAATTTTGAAGGAGTAGAGGAAATGCTCTCTTCTAAGCAAAGTATTCATTATCACAGTTTTATCGTAGCTTTTATACTACGACTTTTCAGTGACAAAAAAATCGTAGATATTAAAGATATAAATGGGAAAATTTATCATTTAAATCGTAGCAGTTTAAGCAATTGGTTAAGAAGAAACCATGAGAATTTAAAAACATCTTCAAAAGAAGGTTTGCTTAATGTAACTGAGCATGCTATGCGAAATTGGCTTGATGAAGTTTTAGCAAATAAATCCCCTCAGTTTATTGTCAAAATCTGCTTATTAAAAAATGACATACAGTTTAAGGAAAATCAAAAAAAGCAGGCAGATAAAAATAGTTGGGATTAATTAGCTGCTCTTCGACTGCCAGATGAGATTGCCGATCTTAAAAGACAATTAGTAGAAGCTAAAGCGGTTAGAAGTACAATGATCTAACTTATAACCTAATACTATTTAACTTAGATATAAGATAGTAAGATATTTATAGCTAAAATAATGCTAGATTTTATTAAATTTTCATGGTAAAATAAAAGATTAATTTTGTTAATAATATACTATATTAAGATTTATCAGACTATGCGATAATATTCTATAACTCAAGTTGCGTATAACTAAAGTGATAAAAGAGTTAGATTAGTATTAATAAAAAAGCTTCTCATCCTTAAGATGTTAGTTAACTACAACATACATTAAAGGAGAGAAGCTATGAATGAGCAGATTATTGCCATCTATTGTTTATGTGATGATTATATCAAATCGATTAAAGCTATAGGAAAAGAGTGGCCTAATCAGAAAATGAGTAATGCAGAGGTGATGACAACAGTAATTATTGCAAGTCGTTACTTTTATGGCAATATAGAAAGAGCAAGACAGATGCTTAAAGAAACAGGCTACATAAATAAAATGGTAAGTAAGAGCCGGTTAAATAGGCGGATGCACTTAATACCTGATACTGTTTGGCAAAACATGCTTGAGTTTTGTCATCTATATAGTTCTTACGGTTATATGGATAACGATTTTATTGTAGATAGTTTTCCTGTGTCAGTTTGTATGAACATTAGAATAAGTAGATGTCGCATTTTTAGCACAGAAAATTTCCGAGGTTATAATGCGAGCAAGAAAAGCTATTTTTATGGAGTAAAAGCCACCGTAATTACAAATTTATCGGGCCATCCTTTAAAAATGATCATTGCACCTGGAAGTGAGCATGACCTGCCGGCTCTCAAGGTTCTAGATCCAAGATGTCTTCCAAAAGGAAGTATAGTGTATGGAGATGCAGCTTATATAGATTATGACTAGGAAGATGCGTTACTTAATGAAGGAATAAAAATGGTCGTTGAACGCAAAAGTAATTCCAAAAGGTCTTATGAACTAGAAGATTACGTTAATTTAAAGACACATCGGAGGACTATCGAAGGTACTTTTAGTATGATAACAAACTTGATGCCTAAAAAAATACATGCTGTCCTAGCTCATGGCTTTGAACTAAAAATTATTACTTTTATAATTGCTGCTTCAACTATTTTTTGTTTTGGTTAGTTATACGCAACTTGCGTTCTATAATTAAGAAAAATAAATAATCTAAGTTCGATATAACTAAATTAGAATAAAGTTAATAGCTAGAGCAATAACAAACCCAATTACTTTTAGTTCAAAACCAGCATCAGTCACAGCATGAATCTTCTTTGGTAAAAAAGAGGAAATACAACTAAATGTTGTCTCAATACTCATTCTAAACCGTTTGAGATCTTGCCAATCTTCAAAGAAATGAGGATAATGGGAATTAGTTTTGCGTTCGATGATGACTCTTATCTGTCTTTTTTGAAGTTCTCTCTCATATTCATAATCTGTATAAGCACTATCTCCATATAGACTACTCCCAACAGGTAGATCATTAGCCATTAATTTGAAAGGTTCACTATCATGATATTTACCTGGGGATAGCAAAATCTCATAAGGTTGTCCTTCAGCTGTAGCTATCATATTCACTTTTAATCCATAAAAATACTCTTTTTTACTAGGATTATACCCTCTAAATTCTTCTCTTCTATAAATACGACAACGCTTAATTCTTATATTTCGACAAACAGCCACTGGAAAACTATCGATAATAAATTCTTTAGATACATCAGACACTCCTCTTGCATGATAAGCAAATGTAATCAACTCATTCCACATCTTGTCATCTACTGCATGCAATCTCTGATTTAATTGTCCTTTGCCCAATGGTTTCTTAAAACACTTTCTATCTTTTAGCAGGCTATATGCTCTTTCTATGTTGCCATAAAAAAATCTTGTTGCCACAATATATACAAACATAACTTCTGCTAATGTCATTTTGATGTTTGGCCATTCTTGATGATTGCCACTTTTTAAGAAATCGTCACAAAAACAATAAATTGCTATTAATTGTATTTCCCTCATGGTCTCTCTCCCTTAATTTTTTTGTTGTTAAAAATATTATAAGGAGTTGAGACCTTTTTTATTTATTTCTTTTCCTATTTTCTTCTTTTTCTCTTTCTAGTTAGTTATTCCGAACTTGAGTTAAATACTACCCTCATTTTGGGAATTATCATAAGAAATTTAAGGAAATTATGTCTACAATTGGATATTTAGATTATACTTTTTCATCAGAGACACTATCTGATTTTCAGAAAAATAGAGAAAAGGATCGAGAAAATTCAACCTTACTAAAAATAGCAGCTTGTATTCCTTTTATAGGACTATTTATTAATAGAATAGCCTCACGTTCTATAGATCAAAAATTAAAAAACCTTCCTTTACCTAGAAAATTTAGAAATCCCGAGCTGATGACAGGAGCTACCTTGGATGAAAATGCTACTCTAGGAGAAAAGAAAGCCGCTTGTCAAAAAGCTATAGAATTAATATCTGTGCAGAAAGGGTATAATAAAGCTGCTTTAGTGAATAGCATTTTGACAATTGCTCTTGTTATATATGCATTAGCCATAAGTGTAATTCCTATTGTCATTGCTGGAATTTTAATTGGAGCATTTTCTTTAACAGCAGTTATATTTATATATGGTGTATGTAGTGATCGTTCAATTAAACGTTATGAAGAAGCAATCGAAACGTATGTATAATTCCATTTCTTTTACATAATTTGGCTTATTAAGCTGTTTTTAAGATTGCATATTGCTTTAAACCAAGGATGATGCTAAACAACATTTTTGAAAAAATCTTCAGCACGCTTACGTAATATATAGCTAGTCCACATCCTATATTATGTAACTTCATCATCTGTTGCCTATTCCATAAAATCATCTATATTGGCTAAAGTCAATTTTTTTGAAGTTATCGTTTGTTTAAGTTGAGTACATTTAGACATTGAAACCTGATTAATTAAATTAAATTTTTTTACTTAAATCTATCCTATTTATCAGTATAGATTACAGATAGCTTAGAGTATAATTATTTGCTATAAAGTAAAGATCAAAATAGAAAACTATCTGAAATTTTACTTTAATTTTATATAAAATTAGCTTATAATAACTATTTATAATGAATAAAATTTTAGAGATTTGATGGATAAAATAAGTTTTTTTACAGCAGTTAGTTGTGATAATAGTTCTAATTCAACAAGGATGTTTTTGCTTGAAAAAGTTGATAGTTACTTTTATCTAGGAGGCAGGAAAGTAAAGATTGACCCTGGATATACAAAAGGCAACGTAAAAGGTGTCTATTTAGTTCATTCAAACTCTTCTTTAACTGCTTTAAAAGTAGCCTCCTATTTTACTATTGTTCTTCCTTTAATCCTATTAATTGCAAAAGCTATTCTTCGAGCTAATTATGATTTTTATCTAATTCCTATTCCTAGAGAGACAGTTTCAAATATTAATTTAAATTCGACTCTACTAAATGCTGATGAATTAGAAAAAAAGGAGAAGAATTCTGAAATTAATGTTGATTCTCCATTAGAGAAAAATAGTCAAATAGAAGATGAAAGTTTAAAACAAGTCTTGAAAAATCAAGAACAAGCGGCAGTATCTATTTAGTGTGCTTGGCGAAGGCATATTGCTCAGTCTAACTTGCAAACCTTAAAAAAGAGAAATTAGAAGAGCAACGATTAGAAAGCTTACGAAAAGCAGAACAATTAAAGATAATTGAGAGATCAATCCCCGAATTTTCAGCCTATAGTGTAGAATTAGTCTCTTCAAAAGGTAGTAGAGAAATCATTCCTATTTGCAGTGAAAGTGACATCGAATCGATGGTTAAAAAGATTAACGAAGAGATTTATCAAAAGCATAAGTCGATATCTGTCTATTTTGAAGACCGTTACATCTCAGATAAAAAACGTAAGGAAAGAATGGAATGTTTTCAAAAAGTTCCTTCAGCAACTTATCTTCAATTTATTATGCCTACCAAGAAAAGCTATCTTTTCATTCAACCTAAACTAATAAAAATAGAGGATTTAGGTGAAGGAAAAACAAGACGCATTTACGCCAATGGAATTATAGAACTATTTCTATTGGATAATCAGGGCTATCAAGGGAGCAGACTTTTTTCTGATGGCAGACAAGAAATAGGAAAATTTGACAAAGCGGGTGAATTGGTATCAGGCTATCGAATCAACCTAACGCAGCAGATGGAATTTATCAATCTACTGCCTCTTATCTCCTACAAAGAAGAAAAAAGTGAAAGTAAGTTTGACATTTGCGAGATTGAAGGAAAACTAGTTGTTTTAGAGAAAACATATAGTCAAGATTGTAAAAGTCTTTATGCTATAACTGACATACCTATTGAGACAATTCTTGTAAAAGCTAGCCAAAGACTAAGTTATAATGATGGAAAAAGCATTCAAAATATTTTATCACACACAAGCTTTGCTAAAAATAAAAATCAATTTATTGAACAGATGCTGGCGTCAGATGAACATGGATTGCCTAAATTATTTAAATTTTCAAATTTAGCAGCTTTAGACATAATAGAAGCTGGGTCTAAACTGGAAGGTTTTAATCCTCTAACAATTGTCGATACCCTATCAGGAAGAAATTTGATTACCCAAGTAGCTCATTGGGGAAGCGTTGAACTTTTAAATAAGATTATAGAATTATTTCCTCAGGCATTTTTGGCCATGGGTCAGAATGTGATTGCAGAACTTCTACAGCAGGAGCATTCTCAAAGCTTAGCTTACAAAATAGCTAAAAATTTGGAAAATCAGGTGGAGTTCTAGATGCGTATCATAGTTTATGGCTGCAAGTAGCTCGATCCCTCAAACCGGATGAAGGATTTAGTAAAGAGTTTAGTTTACTCTCTCCTAGTCAAAAACGAACATTGTATGATGCAGCTTTCATTTATAATAATCCTTTTATCCATGAACCATCTGATTTTCCTGTAGCTCCTGATCAATATTCAATAAATTTAATGTGGATAAATAAAACTAAGATGCCAAGTGATCAAGAATTTTTATTTGGTAAGGGATCAACATTTAAAGAACGAGAATTAGATTTCCAGAAAAGATTCATTAAACCCGTTGCTAAGTGGGCTAAAACCAATCCGGGAAGTTTTATCAATATTTGGATAGATAGTGAAATGGCCACTCCACAAGCGATTGAACAATCTCGAATTGCTCTTCAAAATGCCTTAGAAAAAACTACTCACGGTATAATTCAATTTAGAGATGTACGTTCAATTGAGGTTGTTAATGCAAATGCTGGAGCTTTCAGTGAAAAAATTCCAGTTTATTTTCGAGTAGATTTATTAAGAGCTATAGCTGCGGACTATACATTGAAAAAAAGAGAAACTAAATTCTTTGTTTATGGCGATATCGATATGAAGCCCTTATCTGCTAATGAAATTTTTGATAAAAGAACGGTTAATTTCCTAAATGACTACGGGTTTGTCATGGCAAAAGGTGGCCATCTTGGTTTTGAAAATGGATTTCAGATTTTGAATGGAGATCATTCTCAGTTTATAGATTCTCATCGCAAAGTGATTATAGATCTTAGTATAGAAATGACCCTCGAAATGCCAAATTCTATAAATGAACAGCAAATTTATGATACCTATCCTGCTATGATAACCCATCTTTTGGAAGCACAAGGTCTTCATGGCAAACTTAATTTTGAAAATGACGAAATTTCTGGAGACAAATTAAAACTATTTAGATACGACAGATTTGGAACTTCTGCTCATTTTAATATTCCATTAGGCAAAAGAAAACTTAAAATTAAACTAAGCGATATAGTGCCAAAAAAGCCTGTACGGCTTCCCCCTTCTCATTTCTAAACCCTCCTCTCTTTTTTTGAAAAGTCTCGACCAGATCTTTCGAAATTTTTTATTTTTTTCAGACTCTCTTATTAATTGCTGCCTTCTACAAGCTTAATTAATTTGTTAGGATCATCAAAATTTATTAATACAACCTGCGCCTTGATTTTATTCACCATCCAATCTGCACAAGGCAGGATGAGTGATTGCATATCATCCCATCCCAATGCTCGTTTTCTACACCGATATAAATCGATTGAGCGCGCTTCATCACAGGTTGATAGATTTCTAGTAAATGTTTCATAACCCAATCAGCTGCAGCAGGTTTAAATTTTATTACATCTGTTTCTAATGCCTTTCTTTTGCCATCCTAGATGAACTGCTATGTTTAAATCCGCAACGTGACGTAATGATTGCAAAGAATAAAGCTCTAAAAAAGCATAGCCCACGACTTGGTTTTCCTGTTGAGCCACTAGATAGACCCCTCTACTCTCTCTAAAAGCTGAAATCGTATGCCTTTTTTCGCGTGTTAACTCTGTTGGTTGCGAACAAAAATAGCCTGGCTCTTTTGCTATTTCACGCTCGGCTTCTACAATTGCATTGGCATCTTCTAAGGTTGCTGATATAATCTAGACGTTTGGAAAACTCTCAGTTTTATCTATCTTTAAATTGATCTTTTTAAAGATGAGTTCCTTAATTTCCTATCGTTTTGACCCACTTCATTTGCTCCATTAACTACATTCTTGTTCAATTTAACCTATTCTTTTGCCTTTCTTCTAGGTAATTTTGAATAATTCTTCTATAGAGTTTGAAGACAGATTTTTTCATACTAGGCTCTGCTGTTGGTACCATTCATTTGATTTAAGCTGATAAAAAACATGCTTTCTCAAAGGGTGTCCCTCAGGTAATTTAGGATGGTCAAAATCATATTCAGGACAATGATGCATCCCGATCCGTTTCATCACAGCTTGGGACCTAATATTAAGAGTAGATGTAAAAGAGATAATTTCTGGTAATTTTAATACCTTAAATCCATATTCCAAAGATGCATGAGCTCCTTCAGTTGCATACCCTTTACCCCAATAGTCATAGGCTAGCCTCCAGGCTATTTCTATATTAGGAGTAAACGAGGCAGGAAAATCAATGTATCTTAAGCCTATAAATCCAATGAAATTATTTTTATTAAGTTCTGAGACAGCCCACCATCCATAACCCTGTGTTTTAAATTGTTCTAAAATAGATTCATATTCCTTGGTACTTTCTTCAAAAGTTTTTACAGAGGGAAAATGTTCCATGACGCGAGAGTCTGCATTGAGTTCTGCAAAAGACTCAAGATCATCTTTTCGCCAAGGACGTAAAATCAGTCGATTTGTTTTTATCATTATTTCCTACCTAATAGAGTAATTTCTCTAAATTTTGTTTCACTTCTGGCCATTCATCCTCTACTATTCGAAACCAAGCAGTATCTCGATTGCAATTTTTAGCAATCATATGACTTTCTTGGATGCCTTCAATAATTTTTGCTTCAATCTCTAAAGATGCAAAGCAATAAATAGCTATCATTAAAGTAGTTCTTACAAATATTTATAATCTCCAAAAATTTAAATCTTGGGCATAGCCAAGGACAGATTCTTATTTTTCTATTCAATATAATCTTTTAATACTTATTGAATAATCCTTAGTTTATTGAGAGATAAACATATATCAGAAAATTGAAATTTTTATTAATTATCTTTTAATTCTTGAGACAAACGATTATCTGTTTTAACAGACCAAGATGAATTAAATACTTTTTCACTCTCTACTAATCGAATCAATTGAGTCATATTGTTAACAAAAGAAGATTTCCATTCCTCAAAACTTGAAGAATAATTTCCTGTAATAGGAATTGATTTTACAAAATCTTTTAACTCCGTACTCATTGGGCAATTAATTTTTATGTCTATTGCAATTTCATGCGATTTTTCATCTGCTTTTGTGTTAATAGGCATGCTATTTTTGAGTTGAATGATGATAAGTTCAACTGGTTCAGAAGAATTATTCACACTATGATGTTGCTCATTTTCTGGGTCAGCTTCTTTAAAAATAGCTTTACCTGTTGGAAATTTTACATCTATTATGCGTCCATCTGCTTCAAAACGTGTGATTATTCCTCCTTTTAAGGCAATAACTACTTGTGGATACATATCACGGTGAAGACCAATTTCCTCATGAGGCGCTATTGTTGCTTTTGCTATACAAATTTGATCGTTTTCAAATTGTTGCTCATATTCTAAAGCTTGCATTTGAAATGATAGGGAACACATTAATGTAAATAATACTTTTTTCATAAAAACTCTCTCTAGTTTTTCCAATTGATGAGCATCTTACATCTTAGCATCTATTAAAATCTACTGCTCTATTCTCTTATATCCAATAATCATGAGTCTTTTGCGTTATTTGAATGGCCTTTCTTATCTGGATGTACAAGGTCAAATACTAGATTACAACCAGCTTCTGGATTATTTAAACCTACCCAAGCCTTGAAATTTATCTAACCTTCCGTTTTACCTCTAATAGCCAGAACAGGATAGTGTCCCCATTGAGTTTCAACAGAAGCAAATCTTTTGAGATTTTCTTTATTTAACTTTTTAAGATATTCCATGAAGATTTTATGAAATGAATTTAGACCTGTCTGAGCTATACATGTACTTAATTGTACTCATATAAGAAGTACTTTTAAAGAAGTAGAATTCTTAAAATAAGCCTTTAGAACTTCTTTAGGGACCTAATAAATCAAATCATGCGGGTCTAAAATTCCATTATTAGATAAGTTTAGGATCAAGCAAGGCAGAAAAACGAAATATATAAGAAGAGAAATACTGGACGCTATATTTTATGTTCTATGTATAGGTTGTCAATGGAGACATTTACCACATGATTTTCCACTATGGAATTCAGTACATTTGCAATTTTGGAGATGGAAAAAGAAGAGAATATTTCAAGAGATATATCACTATGTTAGAGCTGGACTGAGGCAGATTATGGGTAGAAATATGGATGCATTAGAAGGAATATTAGATAGTCAATCAGTGAAGACGACAAAGCTAAAATATGGGCTAATAGTGGTTATCAAGGCATTGAACCAAAAATATATTGTCTAAGCTATCAAGTCGATCTAGGGATTGTAAAAAGAACAGATTAAAATCCAGAGTTTAAGGTTGTACCAAAAAGATAGGTAGTGGAACGAACATTTGCTTGGTTAGAGAGACAACGTTGTTTATCAAAAGATTATAAATATTATCTAATAACTTCTGAAGCTATGATTTATATTTTAATGATAAGAATGATGTTACGAAGGGCTGCTTTTGCTATTGGAACTTTGTAAACAACCTTTTAAAAGCCAGACAAAATGACTTTATTTTATAAAAAAGGATATTTATATGATTATTCTGTTTTTAGTTGAAATAGCCAGCTGTAATTTAGTACTTTTCTTAAATTTACATCAATTTTTCATTAATTTGGTTTTAAGATTGCATAAATTAAACGATCTTTTACTACACCTTTCTATATAATGCAATTTTTTAATAATCCTTCCTTAAGAAATCCGGCTTTTTCTAAAACTCGTTGAGAAGCTATATTAGTAGGATCTATAAAAGCTTCTATTCTTTCAATATGTAAATCTTCAAAACCTTTTTGAATGGTTAGATTAACTGCTTGCGTAGCAAAACCCTTATTCCAATATTTTCTTGATATGACATACCCTAGTTCTGCTTTACAACTATGAATTCCCTTACTTTTATCTGGAAAAAGTTATCTATTCTAAATACAATTACTTCAAAAATTTAAGCAGATCAAGCTAGCCTATAAATCCCTTCCTTTCCAAAGCCTTGTTCTGCTGAATCATCAAATTGCACATGGTTATGATGAAGCAGGTGTCGGAGTTTATCAAAACAGGTATTTATTCCTATCTATCAAAAAAAGTTTGTAATATTATGCTTTCAAATTGTAGTGTTTAGCTAAAAAGGGCAAAGTGTTCTATTAATTTCAATCTAGAGGAAAAGAAATGAGTGTTTCTGTCGAGATGGTTAAGTCTTTGGTCGTTAAAACCCATTTTTCTCTCTCAGAACGATCTTTAAACAATGGATATGAGATCACCTTAACTGACAACCGTTTTGCAGCAGGAGAAATAAGCTCGGAAAAGTTGCGTTCTTTAATTAAATTTCTAGATAAAGAAAAGGTTTTTTTTAAACACCCCTGTCACCTAGTGACTTTAAGGGTAAAACTCTCAACAGGAAAGAAGAAAAATCAACCATAACAGGTACTATTTTAACTGAGATTTTCCAAGATAGTGTGAGCCAGAAAAATTTTCCTAGGGCATCTGCCACCCACAGCCACATTACAGAAACCTCATACTTCACCAACCAGCATAAAAACGAAGAACCAACTGCAGAAGTCAAAAATAAACCCATAGAACTTGATTACGTATATGACTCTTTCACAGGCGTTGGACTAAATGTTAAAGTTCCAGATCGTTTTTTGTTGGCAAGTAATGAACTACTTGAAGACTTTGTGTACATTGAAAGTGAATTTGTTCGGGAATTAAAAGAATTGAATTTATGTCAACTATTTCAAAGGGCTGAAAATAAAGCCTCAAAAATTTGTGAGCCTGATTTGACAGAGCCAAGATATCGCTATGTGTCGTCCCAAAGTGAATTTACTTATATTGAATTTCTTAAATATAAAATTAGCAAGAATGATAATTCTGAATGGACTGTTAAATATCTTGAAGAGGTAAAAAATCTTCTAATAACATTCCTAGAAAATGTACGATCATGCAACGAAGAAAATAAAGAAACTTAAGATACAGAACCTTTATCTTTGGCTGTCAAGGAAAGCCTACACAAACTCAGGCCATAAGAACATTGCGTAACTACAGGACTTCTTTCTGTGATTAGAGGAATCGGAGAAACAAATCCATCTTTACTTTTGTATTTGTATGTCCACGTCAATACCTTTAGGTTTGCTGCTGCTTGCTGTGCTTTTTAGTAGCTCAGTACATCACTAAAATTTTCTTTTAAAACGATAACACATAACTATTAAGAAAGAAATGGTAAGAAAAGTGAGGCAAGCTAGACTTGAACCAAGGACCAGCGGGTTATGAGGGCGGTCACCTTTCATATTACCCAATACCATCTAACCGTTATGAGTAGGATGATAAAGGATTTATGGCTAAAAGACTACTGGAATTTTTGGGATTATGATGGTGTATTAGGTTAGTCATTGCACCACTAATGCACCATAAAAATTGTTTTATGAAGAAATTCCTAGATGCGCTTCGAAGATATAAAATTTTAGACTGCAAACTTAATTGCCGCGAATATGCCTAAAGCGACTTGACTAACTAAGAGTGTGCTAAATAAAGCTAAAGAGATATTGCCAGAACGTGCAATACTCCCAAAATCTCCTGCATCCTTATTTAACCCTGAAGTATAAGCATAAAGAAGCTCTCCTGATATCCAAATTACAGCTCCGCTCCCTAAAGCTAATGCAATCGGCCAGGAAAGATAACTTTTTAACGCAGTTGCTGCAACTAATTTGCAAGTCGAAAAAGCAATATCTCCCATAGGACCTGCAATAGATATAATATTTTTTTTCCAATCTGCAAAATTATTTAATGAGATTCGATAGTAAGTTTCTCCTGTACAAGAGCTTTTAAAAACTCTGACTGTGGCATCTTGATTAGTAAGTAGTTTGAAGGTTAGAGCATGACTCATTTCATGTATAAAAATATGGGTATACCCTTGAGTAAGCCAACGAAATACATTACTATTTATACATTGAGTGGCTGCTTTGGAAAGAAGGCCAGCTCCTTGTAAATTTGAAAATGAATAATAGGAAGGTGCCTCCTTTTCAAATCTCACTTGTGTTCCAAAAATATTGTAGGTTCCTTCACCTCCAAAAAGTACTGATTTTAAAAAAGACATTTAAACTCCATTTTTTAAATATTTTATTATAAATTATGATATAAATAATATAACATATATAATCTAAAATTACAATTTTAAATAAAACAATGGAATTAATTAATTAAATCTAATGCTAAAAGTTATATATTAAAAATAGATATTTACCGTCAGCTGCTCTCATTTTTTTTTATTCTTCTTAAGATAATTTACTTTCGAACTTCCTATTTCTACAGCAAATATTCTAAAGAATTTGCTCCATAACTAGCGAAATTGTGAAGAGTGCAACACAGCGGTTAAATCCTTATAGTTTACCAGAGTTGTAATCCTTTAGCTGATTTGATGCTTAATCCGAAAATTTAAAAATTCATATATGTTGCAGCCGTACTGCCGATGAGTAGAGAAAGTATGTTCGATGCTGTTGGCCCTGAAATTTCTTCTTTTCTTTCTAATAGTGCACAAGAAAACAATGGATGGCTAGTTCCTGCCAGTACATCACAAAGTTATGGAATCAACACCCCTGAAGAGATAAAATGGTTTAATACTATGTCTACACTTCATCCCTTGAAAAGTTTTCAGCAAAAATTACCTTTTAAAACTTCTTCTTTTAAAGGGATAAATAAAATTTACATTAACTGTTTGTAGGACTTATCTTTAAATCTTATGGCTACTCGAGCAAAAAATGTGGGAATTCCTTGTTATGAAATTGATACAGGGCATTTTCCTATGCGAACTTACCCAGATGCCCTAGTGGATTTGCTAGAGAGTGAATCTTAGAATTAATTTTTGTTCCTAAGCAATGACCATTCTAAAAGAATGAAAGGTTAATTGATAGACACAGAGAATTTGGTCACTAATCTATTGATATAATCCTTTATCAAGTTAATTTCTAAATCAGGATAAAACACCTGAAAACAGAGAAGCGGTTCCAAGACATGACGATGTTTCCAAATATTATCCTTATCCCTTGTAAGAAAAATATGTGCTCCGCCTTTAAATACAGAATCAAGGTGTAATCCGTCGCGGCATTCTTGAGGATCATTTCCTATAATGGAATATATTTCAGTAAGCTTTTCACTAGCCTTATGCGTTTCCCATGAAAATGAATGTCTTTCCAAAGCATGTAACAATCCCTCCATTGTACTTGAGAAGGAATTGCTAGTTCCCATTTAACATCTCTTCGTCCTTGTGTATCGCTATCATAAGGAGAGAGTAAAAGTTTACAATATTGATGAAGTACTTTAAATCCAGTTACATTAACTGAACCATCTAAGTAAATGATTACTTGATTAAGCATTGCAATAGCAGCTTCAGTGTTCACAAACTACCGCCCCCATCTACACAAAGAGTCTGACCAGTTATGAAACTCGCATCCTCAGAAAGTAAAAACTCTATAGCTGCAGCTACCTCTTTAGGTTGTCCTACTCGGCCCATAGGAATGCATGCCAAAAGTTCTTTTTCGACCTGACTGCCCAAAGGGCGAATAGTTCGAAACATTTCTGTTTCAATTGGACCCGGCGCAACTGCGTTAACAGTAATACCAAATGAAGCTAATTCAAGTGCCCATACACGTGTACAGCCAATAAGTGCACTCTTAGCAGCAGCATAGCTGGTTCGTCCAGGATTAACGAGTCCCACAGCATTATTTAAGATATCAATCTTAAGTGGGTCTTTAATGAACCCATTCGTATTTCTCCACCCACTATAAGGAAGGATTCCACCCGAGCGTTCTCCTGCTAAAGCCATAGTCCACTCAAAACTCTCTTTTCCAATAGTGCATGATTTATTAGAAGGATCTTTACCTACTACTAGGAAACGCTCGGGAAAGATCCTCCATCCACCTTCATTCGTATAAAAGCGTTGTAAAAGCAAAGTATCTGGCCCTGTAATCAAAAAATCTGTGGTCGCTTCGCAGTAGTCGCCATTGATGACGTTCACAGAATTTTGAATAAATGAATCTGTATCCGATCCTGTAGAAACTAATTGAAAGGAACTTAGAGCAGAAAGTATAGGGAAATAGAGTAATGAAAAAAGTATAGTCAATATCCAGCACATAGGGATTACAGTCTCTTTATTGTCGTTGAGCTTTAAGGAATAGCGTAGGATAAAATAAATTCATTTAGCGGACAATTTGAATTTTAACTTTAGGTCAAAACTTGATTCTTCGAGAATTCGAAGAAAGAGGCTATGAATTTTTGCTTATAGAGCCTTACTACAAAAGCTTGCTTAAAAATAATTGTCGCTCAAATCTAGATATCACTACCTCTCCTTCCATTTTGGCTTTTTTGGATCTACATCACTTTCCTTAGCGAGAATGGTTTTAGCTTAATGAAAGCTCAATATATTGTTGCCTGTATGGCTAGATTTGGTAAATGGAGATTTATTAAAGGCTTCTACACCAGAGCTAGAACTTGCAAAATTGCTTTTCGATAACAAAGATAAAATTCCTGTTCAACATTGAAAAAATACATTTCCGAGATTGAGTATGACTATGGAATAAATTTTGACGCTGAAGCAAGGTTGTCGGCATATAAGCACGATTATGAAGTAACTTTTGCAATAAACAAAAACAAAAAATCTCAATTGGTATCCAAGCCTAAAGAGGATATACAAATCATATCCCTTCCTTTAAGCAAGCAAGATCGTGCAGAATTTATCGAATCAGCAAACCGCTTTTTTGAGGCCCTCCTATGGCGGATGATCCCTAGCAATCCGGGAATAACTCTCAAACTTTGGAGTGCTGAAGATTATGTTGATACTATGTTAACCAATAAAATGATACCAATTAGCAAGAATTACGCTTTGTCGTTGATTGATGCTTTCATGGTTCATCATGTTTTGGGGTTGGCCAAGCAAGCTGACAAAATGACTGAGCAGTCCTGACATGAGCTAAATAGTACAGAATTCTTGTTCAATCACAAGCATGTCGGCTGCAAATGTCATATTTATTAGCCAATATCGTTTAATAATCTTTTCAATTTGCTTCTCAAATCTATTTTTGTCTTCATGGGTTTGAGAAGCAATCCCTGAGTGGTAGAGAGCCATAGTTTTCTTATAGCAATGATAACTTATCTTCTAAGAATTTAATTGATGTATTGAGATTTGCGAATGCAATAGGGCTTTTGTATGCCACAGATGTGTCGTGATTCAAACAAAGCTTTAGAAAAATATTTTTAACAAGAGGATTGCTGTTATACAACATTTTTGACCTTATTTTGAGCATCTAAATCTTGCCAAAATTGGACTTTTCTATGTTTCTTTATACTATTTTGAATATTTAAGGCTAAGTCGATGCTATACTTTTGAGCTTCTTCACAAGCCACAAATTACTTTTGAAACACTTCCTGAACTATCCCATAATAAGCTAATGCTTCTTCATTATTTATAAGAGGTTCTGGCGTATCTTCGCGCTTCTTATGAGCAACTTTATTGCGTATTTCTGAAGCCTGTTGAATATATTCAAGATCACTAATACGTTTAGCTTTAAAATCATAAATGACTTTCTGAATAAGTTTAGAAAACTTTTCTTAAAAAACAGGATCTTCTTCTAGCTTTTCAGTAATAACTTTCTTCATGGCATGAGTAATCATACCTGCACGAGCAGCTTGACTTTTAGAAGCAGTGATGCCTTTTCCTTGTTTAACATCAGAAAGCAATTGGTCATCAAAGATGTTGATCGCTTTATTTAGAACAGTTACTCGATCAGCTTAGATATGCATATCTAAAATCTTTTGAATTTTAGGTTCATGCTCACGATAGTCAATAGCTTCGCAATAGCGTTGTTTAACAAATAGCCTTAAGTTTTCAAACCGTTTTAAATCATGTCGATAGAGTTGTATTTTTTCAGAAGATTCATTCATAATAAAGGATTAAGAAGAAAGAGCAATGCTAAGAGATTTTTACTATTTATTTTTTTTAAAATAGACTCAAGGGAGTTTTGACAGCTCAAAATTCCCTGAAAGATGCAGTTATGGCAATCGTTATTACTTTTGCTGAGAAGTGCTGTATTGATAGGGTCTTAGGGTGTCGTAAGTATGCCACGCTAGTGGCAATTGCTATAAACAGCGAATCTAATAAGGCGCTAAATACCACTCTAACACAGATGTGAATGGGTTTTTAAAAATTGGGGCAAGCTGGACTTGAACCAGCGACCAGCGGGTTATGAGTCCCTTCTTCTTCCACAAACCAGCATAAATCAGAACACATAGGCATAGATAAATCAGTGATTTATGAAGCCACTAATTGTGTTGCATTGTGCCATTTTATGCTAGTTTTTTCCAGTCTAGTGCGTAAAAAGCTAAGGTGTCAGAAATGACCCTACAACCTCGATTAGGAAATAGTTAGTGAAGGCTATTATAATTGGCAGCACCAAGTAGAAACAAGCTTGCGAATATTTTTTCTGAAAATATTGTTGCCACATAAAAAAAATTGAAAGAGGGATTGAAAGACAAAGGAGGACAAAGATCCATTGAAGAAATTTTATGCCAAAGGATTGAGAATCGCTACTGAAAATAGAGAAGCATATAAAAGAAATGGAAAAAGAATCGCATAAAACAACGTCATTATCCAAATCCATCGTTTGGTTATTTTTTGTCGTTTGAGAAGATCTGCCTCATTTGCCATAATTACCCCTTTAAACCGTAGCATAATCCATTAAATTAATAGATGCAGTTGGCGTAGGCTTAAAGCTTTTTTTGTACTTCTCCGTAATATTTTCAACTTCTTTCTGATAGCAGTCATTGCAAAATGAATGTTCATATTCTGGCCCAGAATCTAAGATAGTGACATTGCTGATTTTCTCTAATAGTTCTTCATAGTATGTAACTCGTTTTTTTTCGAAAATTTGAATTACTTGAGCCTCTATTGTATCTAAATAAAGAATGCTATCTTCTCAAGCCCATTTTGCAACCATCTGCTCTTGTGTTAATCCAATAGATCCGTTTTTTCTAGCAAAATGAGAACGGCTTCTGACCAATCCAGGGTTATTTAAACGCCAAGCAAGACTTCCTCCTTGTGCAACATATTTATTTCCCAAAAGATCAAAGTAGAAAATGACCTCTTCATCGTAAGCAAAGGCAGACTTAAACATACTAATAAATCCTTAAATGTATCTTCAATAATTGAACTTTCATATAATACCTTCCTATATTTTATCTCACAAACAGATTCAAGTTTTGCCTTCTAGAAGTGCAATTTGATGGCCAGATAAGAGGCAGTTGTGTGTCTCAAACTATGAAAGACGCAACCGTCAATCTTTGCCTTTTTCAGTGCATTTTCCCACGCCTTTCTAATACAAATCGGCAGAGTTAAACTTTTTGTGTTGGAAAAAACCAAGCATTCCTTTGCTTGTTCATCATATTTCGTTTTCAATAGATCTGGAGAGAGTCCAATGAGAGGGACATGTCTATGCTCTCCATTTTTTATTTCCTCAAGCCAAATTGCTTTTGTTTCAAAATCGATATTTTTTCATTTGAGATTGAGAATTTTCCCCTCTTCACATACCTGTAGAGATAGCTAAAGCGACCATTAAATATAAATCTTTGGATTTGCTAGTTTTGCACGCAGCGAGCAATTTATCTTTTTCATTCAGACTTAAAAAAAGAAGACGCCCTTTGGCTGGTTGTGGCTTTTTAACTTTAAGAACAGGATTTTCATTTATCCATTCCCATTCTTTCACGGCCACTGAAAATGCATGCGATAAAGTACTTAGATATCTAACAATAGTTGTTGGGGACATAATGGTTTGTTGTTTTGTTTTTTTCGACAGAAGCTCATTCCGCGAGTCAGCAATGAGATTTGGTTTGATATCTTTTAAGCGTAGATGTTTAAATTTTTCATTCCACCACATTAAATACGCTCGTTTATTTCGAGCATTTTTTGGATTTTGAAGAAGAATGGTTTCTATATAACGATCAACTAGATCACTGAACATTTCCTTTCCAGGTAGCTTGAAGTCGATTAGAGCACTTTTAATTTCACTTTCAATGCGGTATTTGTTCTTTTTGGCTAAAGTTTCTGTTCGATAGGTATAGGAAATTTCTTTTTGCCCCTTTTTTCTTATTCATATGCAAAATCGATCGATTCCAGCTTTATTTGGTCTGATTTCGATTCCATTTCGATGGATTGGGTTTAGATTTTCTTTTTTCATGGATTTATCCTTATTGTATTTAAAGGTAAATTCCTTTGAATGCACTTAATTTAGTGCCAAATGTCGTAGATAAACATTCATTCAGATGTATAATCATGAAAAAGTTTGTCATTGAGGTTTTGGGTCATTGAAAATAGATGGGAATTTGACAAATGAGCATATCTTTTTGTCATCTGGACTGTCTTATGGCCTAATAATGTTCCTATTTCAATAAGGCTAGCGTTATTCATAGCAAGATATGAAGCTGTTGTGTGCCTCAAATCGTGAAATTTGAAATTGATAATATCAGCTTTTTGAAGTGCTCTTTCCCAAGCAGAACGTATATCAAGAGGTTGACTCGGATTGTTAGGAGATGGAAATACCAATAGGCTGTCGTGATTGGAATTCAGCTTTTTGATTAATTCCAAGGATAAACCTATGAGAGGGACTAGTCTTCGTTCTCCATTTTTAGTGGTATGAAGAAATATTGCCCTTCGTTCAAAATCGATGTCCTTCCAAGACAATGCTAGAATTTCTCCTTTTCGCATGCCTATCGAAAGAGCTAAAACCACTATAGGATAAAGACAGAATGAATCGCTTTTACTTTTTGATCTGCAAAAGCTTCATGAATGTCTTCTAAGCGAGACTCAACTGAAGAAGAATCGAAAACATCTCGTTCTCCACAATGCTTTGAAAAACTCACTCTGAGACCTAACTCTTCCAGCTGTTTCAATGCTCTAGCATGCACGGAAGGTGAAATAATACTCATGCTTCTCGCTGGAGAAATGATACGAAGCTCATCTCCTTTTAATATTTTTTTAGGGAAAATCTTACTTACTTTTATTTCCCTTTTTAAAAACTTGGTTTTATAAAAGAGTAAATAAGACGGTCTTTCAAAACTCCTTTTTGAATTACATAGCTTCTCAACAATCCTTCTTGTATAAATTTGCTCTTTTCTAAGACTCTTTGAGAGCCAATATTAGCAGGATCTACATAAGCTTCTATTCTCTCTACATCTAAATCTCTAAACCCTGCTTCAATGGCCAGTTTTATTGCTTGTGTAGCAAGACCATTCCCCCAGTATTTTCTAGCGACTACATATCCCAATTCAGCTTTACAACTATGTATACCTTTGCCTTTATCTAAAGTGATAGAACCAATCACTTTTTCGCCTAAGCAAATAGATTTAAACCATAGATGTTTTTCAACAACACTTGTAAAAAAAGCCTCGGCTTCACTGCGAGAGTTATAACTATTCCACATCATATACTTTGTAACTTCATTATCAGTTGCCCATTCCATGAAGGCATCAATGTCAGCTAAGCTAAATGCTTTTAAAGTGATTTTCTGTTGTTGCTGCTTATATTCGATCACAGAAACCGCGTGTATAGCTTCAACTTTGGGGCTCATAAACATATTTTTTCTCCGATTTTTTTTTCATAGCCATCCACCCTAAATAGAGACAAAAAGTTAGCATTGCTAACCCTCCATAGAGTTTATAAACTCCCTTTGTTTCCCATTCATTAGCTAATAACCAATGTAATATAATTAGAGAAACTATCATCCCTATTCTAGCATAAAAGGAAATGTATTTGGTTATAATCATTCTATTTTCTTGTTTTAATCTGTTTTGTATTAATACTCCTCCAGCGATTTGCACTAAATTAAAGATTCCGAAAGATAATGCAAAAAAGATTAAAGAAGAGCTGAAATTATCAACTCTAGCTATCAGGCTATAAACTAAACTTCCAATAATCGCAGCGCTGACAACAAATAAGTTAGAGCGCAAAAATGACAAATGAGTCATCTTAGAGTAGCCCCAAGAAATTGTACTCATTGAAAGGGAATAGCCAATAAATACAATTGACATATCTTTAGAGCCTATAATAAATTTCTCCTCGAATAAAGGCTGCCAATAATGAAAAAGAGGTTGCATGAAAAATTGAGCAAGAAAAAGAATGGAAGCCAATGGCAGAATCGATCTCATTTCTTTAATATTGGAGATAACAAATTTAATTCTTTCTTTTCTTTCTGTTTTAATGACATCAAAATTTTGCAAATAGAGTAATGTAAATACTGCTGCAAGGAGATACAAAATCAGGAAACATCCATAAGGAATATACTTGTTGAAGGCATAAAGCAGGCCACCCAGAGATCCACAGATTAAAACAAACAAATTTGAAACTGCATCTCCAAAATGAAAGAATTTTTCAACAAGCCCTTCCGTTTTATATCCTTCCAATATTCTCATCGAATATGCAGAGAGAGCTATTGGCCAAGTCGATAACGACAGTGCTAAGAATGTTTCGGCGACAAGAAAACCAAAAAAAGAAGTAAAGACCAAATATCCGAAGGCCCCTATTACACCAAATGCCAATGATAATAACAAAGATTTATATTCTCCCATTCTACTCATAAGATAGCCCAAAGGGATATCTAATCCGATAAAGATGATGGCTTGTGTAGTTTTAATCCACGCATAATCTTGAGTTTGCATGCCGAAAGAAAGAAAATAAAGAACACCTATAGCTCCAACAAAAAGGCGGCCTCCTTGAAACATGGTATTTAACAATATGAGTTTTTTACAATCAGAAGGTAATAAAATTAGTTTACTTTTTGAAGAGAACCACATACATCACACAAGGGGTTAAGGCTATAGTCTTGCTTTTCTATATGCAAATCATGAGACCAGATTCCAATCCTAGTATTCAAAGACTGTATTTGTCCAAAATTGCCTAAAAATTTAAGAATATCAAGAGCTGCAAATGAAGAAGCCATCATATTAATAGGACCTGTTGAAGGCGCTTGATATCCACTATTGATTTCTCTACATTTATGAACCTGGTCTTGGGTAAGATCTTTGAAATTTACAAGATGTTGCTTGCATTGATAACAACCTGTTTGTCTCGGTATCACAAGAGGCCCCCACACAGCAATATCCTCTACATAACCAACATTCATAAAAGGAATGTTATGCTCGACTGCAAAAGTATTTATGAGATCTAAGACATTTTCTTGATCACCAGAAATCAGAACAAAATCAGCACCCTTTAGATGTTGAATATTACTTTCATCTATGAATTCCTTAAATTCAGTAATTTTAATTTGAGAAGCCCTTTCTTTAAGTGCATCGCTAAGCACAGTTGTCTTATGTTGATCACAGTCAACTTCTCGAAACATGATTTGGCGACTTAAATTTGAAAGCTCGATCTTGTCGCTATCAACAAGAATAAATTCTTCTATCCCAGCTGTAGCTAATAATACGCCGACAACGTTTCCTATTCCTCCACAACCAACAATAGCGATTGTTTTATTCGATATATTTTTTTGAACTTGCTCAATCTCTGCACCCGACAACGAATAAAAAAGAAAGGATCGACTATGCCTTTCATTTCTTTCATATGATCCTTCTGGAATTAGAAAATTTTTTAATAGAATATCCAAAACTTCTTTAACATTCGTTGAATCATATCCAGCACTTCCCAAAAAAGATGATACTTCTTCCATACTACGTGGCTTCTTCAAGAAGATAGCTGCGTCAAGAACGCAATTTTGCGTTTCCTTTTCTGCGATGAGCTGTCTAAGAGACCCAAATCCAAAATGAAGAGTGCTATCTAAGAATCCTACCCGAACATAGGGAGCCAATATAAACTTTTTCATTTCAACCCTTAATAATGCCTCGGGGCTCTTATTATAGAACCCCGAGATCTAAATATTAATTTTTTGTAATTGTGTTCATTTGTTTTTTTCCTTGTTATCTTGAGTTTCAAAGATCTTGTTGGCTCTTCCAACAAGGGATCTACACTATATACTCTAATCTAATGAGTTTCAAACAAAAAAATGAACAAGTTTATTAGAGTTTCACAAAACTCTACATCTTTCTTTACCTGTAATATTGTGCGTGCTTTATGTCATACAATAGCTGAATTTGGCAAAGGGTTGCAAAAGAAGTGGAAGCCTGACAGGAATTCTGACATAATGCTAATTTTTGTTGTGAAAATAGAGTTAGACTAAGGAAAAACTGCTTGAAGTCTAGCTATAAACAAGAAGTGAAAGAGTGGGGCAAGCTGGACTTGAACCAGCGACCAGCGGGTTATGAGTCCGCAAGCTTTCCATACTTCACAGCAGTCATTCACTGCTCACAGCAAGACAATAACACGTTCTTTAACTTAAATTCAATTGTCAATTATTGGCATTTATTGATGAAAATAGGATGGCACTGTGCCATCAGTGTGCCACAAGGTTTAATCCAAAAATTTACTTGACCAAGAAACTTAAATGGATAAAAATGTAGTAAAAAGATAAAAACTACCGACATTCTTATCCATGCAAAATATAGAAAAAGCTCGAGAAATATTTAAACAAAATCATGGTTTACTTAGAACAGTAGAAGCTATTCACTTGGGTATCCACCCTCGTACTTTATATCAGATGCGAGATCAAGGTTTACTGGAACAATTAGCCAAAGGGATTTATAGATTAATTGAAATTCCTGATTTTTCTGAGCCTGATTTAGTTCTAGTCTCAAAAAAAATTCCCCATGGAATCATCTGTTTGATCTCGGCCCTAGCTTATTATGAAATCACAACGCAAATTCCTCATTTCGTTTATATCGCCATTCCTAGCAAATCAAGACAATCTAATTTGGATTACCCTCCTATTCGATACTTTCGATACTCCGAAAAAGTTTATAATAGTGGAATTGAAACGTTATTGATTGGTGGCTATCCTGTCAAAATTTTCAATATCGAAAAGACTTTAGCTGACTGCATTAAGTTCCGTAATAAAATAGGAATGGATATCGTCATTGAAGCACTAAAAATGTATTGGCAACGTAGAAACACTAACATTGACCGATTATATGATTATGCAAGGCTGAACCGAGTTGAGAAAATTCTACAACCCATTATGGAAACGATAGTGAGCCAATAAAAATGGAAAAAGCTAAGAAAAATCTGGATGAATCAATTTATACTCGCTTAAAAAATGTTGCTAAACAGCGTAAAAGGCCTGTTCAAGAAGTTCTTAAATATTATGCAATGGAACGCTTCTTATACCGCTTAAGCATGTCTTCTCACCAGAATTCATTTTATTTAAAAGGTGGTCTAATGCTAATGGTTTGGAACCCAATGAGCCATCGAGCAACTGTAGACATCGATCTTTTAGCTAAAACATCAAATTCTATACAAAACTTACAAGAGATTATTAATGAAATTTGCAATTTAGAAGCAATCTCTGATGGTTTGCAATTTGACTCTAATTCGTTAAAACTATCAGAAGCACAACTACAGGCTGAGTATAATGGAATCAGTGCCACATTTTCAGCAAAGTTATTTACTGCTAAGCTACCTATGCGAATAGACTTTGGATTTAGTGACACTATTCTACCTTATCCTGCTCAATTGAAATACCCAACTCTTTTAGACTTTCCTGCTCCCGAATTAAAAGGATACACTCCTGAAACATCAATAGCAGAAAAGTTTGAATCAATTATTCGTTTAGGTCTAGCTAATACACGAATGAAAGACTTTTATGATATATGGCTGTTAATCCAACAGTTTGAATTTGATCATAATAAGCTCAAGCAAATTATTCAGAAGATTTTAGAAAATAGAAGCACTACTATTGAAAGTTATCCAGCTGCTTTTTCAGAAACTTTCTATAATGATCCAATCAAAAAGACTAAATGGAATGCCTTTTTAAAGGGTATTTCCCATGAGGTAGTTCCCCTAGAAAAAATTATATTCGATTTAAGAGAGTTCTTTGTAAAAATATTGACTATTAAGTAAAACTATTTGAGCGCTCAGCATGATTATAGATAATCACAGGATAAAGTTATTTCATCTTCATTAATAATTGGATTTGCAAACACAATTCCATTTAACTCATCTAACTTTTTATTAAAGCAAAATGCTCGACCTGCAGAATAAGAATGGGTTATCCTTTTTGGTAAATAAAATTTAGGTGGTTTTGAGGCATAAATTATAAAAGTTTGATATTGCTGAGTCCGATTAATTATTTTTTCTTGTAAGTCATCTGTAAATACCCAGACAGGGAATAATTTTTCTTTTTGAAACCACCCAAAAGAAATTAAATGTGTAATATCAGAATCCACAGAATCACTGTAGGTTTTCAAATCATCTGCTGAAAAGAAATTAATTTTATTAAGTTTATTTATATTGTTTAACTCAAGATTAATTCTTCTATAACCACTGATATTTTTCTTTAGATCTAAAATAGCAAGATGACTACTAGAAATTTTTGCCGCAACTGCTTACTTAATCTCGATCTTTTTAGGATGATTTTGAGGAATTAAAAAATGAGTAAATCTATCCAAGCTGTTAAGTGCTAATTGCATAAAAAAATAGGGTAATGAATCTTCATCTTTCAAAAAAGATTTAATTTCATCAATAAGAATATTGAATAAGTAACTAGGATTAGAATTTCCGCTAAAATTTTTCTGAAGTTGCCTTTCAAAATTCTCTAAGGATAGTTCTGATTTAGAAAGATAAAATCTATAATTAAATTCAAAAAACTCATCTATCTTTTCTATGATTTCAATTTTTTCAATTTTTTTTATTTCAAACCTATCACCAATTTCTGAAAGAATGGAGTTTAAATTTGAATTAATTTTTTTATAGAAATATACAAAAACTCACAAATAAAATTACCCGTAACTATTAAATTATTTTCTAAATATTCTTTGTTAAATGTTTGTGATATTTCATCTGAAAAATTAGATATTAATAATAGAGCTTGTTCCCACGCTTCTTTATTAGAAAGCCTTTTAGCACTATTAGCATCAAAAAACACTTTATGGTTAAGAGACATGGTAGTTAATCCCTAAAAGTTATATCAGCTTTAATTCTAGTTTCAATTTTATTTTTTGATAATCTGGCATTATTTTTTTGAGTATTCTATAAAATTTTGGACCATGATTAGGCTGTATTAAGTGACAGAGCTCATGCACAATAACGTAATCAATACAATCAACAGGTGCTTTAATAAGATTGAGATTTAGTGTAAGCATTCCTTTTGGAGAGAGACTTCCCCATCTTTTATTCATAGTACGAATTTGTAAAATGGGGTTATATTTCTGAAATTCTGAATAATTAGCTAAGTGATAATTTAGTCTTTCATTAAATTTAATGTGCGCTTTTTGACGATACCAAATAGTAAGAAGACGCTTAACTAACTCCGGATCAGATTGAGATTTACAAAACACCCTCAACTTCCCGAAGGAAAGCTCTACCCTTTCTTGTAAATCCTCTTGGATTTGCAGTCGATAACGACGTCCTAAATAAAGGTGTGTTTCACCAATTAAATAATTTCTAGGAGGGGTTTTAGGCTGAAACTGTTGAAAAAATTCTTTCTGTTTTAAAATCCAACGCGCCCGCTTACGAACTTTTTCTGTAATTTTTTCATCTTCTATCCCTTCTGGCGCTGTAATGACAACTTGGCAATCTGGCAAAACAGCAATTTCAAGCGTCTTACGTAATGTATATTGCACTTCATAATCAATTGTTAGCTTACCATAAGAGATAGATCCTGATTTCATTCAAGTGTCCTGTGCATGGCAACTTTCATCGAACGTTCAATAATCTCATCCATATGTTCAGTTGCCAAGTTGATTCCATTTTTTATTCGCACTTCATCGTAAAGATAGTCTTCAATATCATTTTTGACCTTATTTTGAGCATCTAAATCTTGCCAAAATTGGACTTTTCTATGTTTCTTTATACTATTTTGAATATTTAAGGCTAAATCAACGCTATATTTTTGAGCTTCTTCACAAGCCACAAATTGCTTTTGAAAGACCTCTTGACCTATTCCATAATAAGCTAAGGCTTCTTCATTATTCATAAGAGTTTCCGGTGTATTTTCACGCTTCTTATGAGCAACTTTATCTCTTATTTCTGAAGCTTGTTGAATATATTCAAGGTCACTAATGCGTTTAGCTCTAAAATCGTCTATGACTTTCTGAATAAGTTTAGAAAACTTTTCGTAAAAAATCGGATCTTCTTCTAGCTTTTCAGTAATAACTTTCTTCGTAGCATGAGCAATCATATCTGCACGAGCAGCTTGACTTTTAGAAGCAGTGATGCCTTTTCCTTGTTTAACATCAGAAAGCAATTGGTCATTAAAGATGTTGATCGCTTCATTTAGAACAGTTACTCGATCAGCTTGGATATGCATATCTAAAATCTTTTGAATTTTAGGTTCATGCTCACGATAGTCAATAGCTTCGCAATAGCGTTGTTTAACAAATAGCCTTAAGTTTTCAAACCGTTTTAGATCATGTCGATAGAGTTGTATTTTTTCAGAAGATTCATTCATAATAAAGGATTGAGAAGAAAGAGCAATACTAAGAGATTTTCTATAAACCTTCAATCTTTCATAAAATTCATCACGCAAAGCTTTATGAGCTAAATATTGTTCTAAAGCTTCCTCATCTTTTTGATTTTTGACTTCTTTAAAAAAATCGCAAAGATCTGAATGGTTCTGAGGAAGTTTACCAATCTCAGCTTTAATAGATGTTAAGGTATCTGCTAGATCGTCTGGATCAAAATTTTCTAAACCAGCCCTTGAATACATGGCTAAAGCAGTGTCTAATTCGCCTAAAATATTTGCATAGTCGATAATGTATCCAAATTCTTTAGTTGGACCTCCCGTTTCATCTTCAAATAAACGATTGACTCTTGCAATCGCTTGCAACAAGGTGTGTTCTTTTAACGTTCGGCATAAATAAAGAACAGTATTGCGTGGAGCATCAAACCCGGTTAATAGTTTATCTACCACAATTAAAATATCAGGATCATCGGATGACTTGAAGCGATCAATAAAATGGCGATTATATTCTTCTTCTGTTTTATACACTTTCATCATCTTCTGCCAAAAGCGTTGAACTTCATCGGTTGGTTCATCATCAACTTCTTTATAACCTTCTCGGTTATCTGGAGGTGAGATAATAACAGCGGAAGAAACAAGTCCAATTTCATTTAAATATTCATGATATTTAATTGCTGTTTTTTTATTAGGAGCCACAAGCTGCGCTTTATAGCGCGATTCTTTCCAATTAGAAGAATAATGCTCACTAATGTCAAAAGCTTGCATGTAAATCACACCATCAGCCTTTTTCAGCATTTGCGTTCTAGCATACTTCTTCTTAAGATCTGCTTTTTGTTGATCGTTTAAATCTTGCGTATGCCTTTCAAACCATAAATCAATAGCTGCTTGATTTTGCGTAATTTCAACGTTTCTACCTTCGTAAAGAAGAGGAACGACCACTTTATCTTCTACAGCTTGCTTGATCGAATAATGAGGTTCAATGAGTTCACCAAATTCAAGAAAATTATTTTTCTCTTTCTTAGTTAGAGGCGTTCCCGTAAATCCAAGGTAGCAAGCATTTGGTAACATGGTACGCATACGAGCAGCTAACGTTCCAAAATTTGTACGATGGCTTTCATCTACCAACACAAAAATATCTGATGATTCATCTTTAAACTCTTTTGCATTCAAAGCTTTTTCAAACTTATGAATGAGTGTTGTGACAATGGAGGCTTTTTCCCCTCAACTAAATTTAATAGATGGCGGCCAGAATCAGCACGATGTGGATCTAATCCACAATCCACAAAAGTATTTTTTAATTGATCATCTAAGTCTTCACGATCAGTTACCACTAAAATGCGGGGATGAGAAATTGCTGGATCTAAAGCTAAATTACGAGTAAGCATGACCATCGTTAAGGATTTTCTTGAACCTTGGGTTTGCCAAATGATTCCTCCCCTACGTTTTGAACCATTAAACTGTTTGACCCGTTCAAGGGTAGATTTAATTACAAAATACTGCTGATAACGAGCAATTTTTTTAATCGGTCCATCAAAAACAGTAAACTTATGGGCAATTTCTAATAGACGTTCTGGTCGGCATAAATTGTAAATGATTTTATCTTGCTCAGTCAAAAGTCTAGGAGTTTCGCTCTCCAATTCATCAAAGGCAGATCTTGCCTGAAAAAATTCCCCTGTAAACAATTCATCTTTAATTGCTTCAATAATCGGACGATTGATTAGTTCTTCTACTGTTTCATCACTATCATGAAGCTCTTTCCAACTTGCCCAAAACTTAGATGAACTGCCAACTGTTGCATATTTGGCTTCATTTTTATTTATAGCGAAAAGTATCTGAGCATAGCCGAACAAATGGGGAATATAATCATCATTTTGATTGCGCATACATTGAGAAACTGCTTGCTCGACCTTTTCTTTTGGAGACTTACATTCCATGATTGCAAAAGGAATCCCATTGACAAACAGGACAATGTCAGGTCGAGCCGTTTCATTGCTTCTTCGTCTTTCCACACTAAATTCAGCTGTCACATGAAAAACGTTATTCTCAATATTTTCCCAATCGATATAGTACAAGTTAAAGCTGCGAATATTGCCTTCTACACTTCTTTGTATAGAAGTACCCAAAGTGATTAAGTCGTAGACTGCTTGATTGGTTTTTACGAGACCATCAGGAGGAATACTTTTCAATTTTTGGATAGCGACAGCAATGTCTTCATCATGAAAAGGATATAATTTTCCTTTATATTCAATCCAATTAATTCTTTTAAGTTACTGAGCTAAAATCCCTTCTAA
Source organism: Parachlamydiaceae bacterium (assembly GCA_965200675.1). GTDB lineage: Bacteria > Chlamydiota > Chlamydiia > Chlamydiales > Parachlamydiaceae > CBDAUP01. Next base: position 2,021,402 of record CBDAUP010000002.1, read on the forward strand.
CAACACATTAGAAAGCTTACCTTTTCTTTCCTTTAAGGTCATTGAAGGAGATAAATAGTAATAGCCTAAATTAATTAGAAGCTGAAGAGCTGGAATTTGAGAAAGGTACTCTTCATTAAAATAGAACTTATCCATGCTCAGCCTCTTGATCCAATGGTACACGCCATTCACCTATTAGAAGCTTTTGCATAAGCCCTTGTTTTTGTTTTTTTAATAAGTAATTATAATTATTTAATAACTTTAATTCTTCACTAATAATATTTAATAAAGAGATTTGCTGTTCTAACAACTCCTTATTACTAGTTATTAAAACCTCAGGGCGATTGCATGATAAATTTATTGACAATTAATTGTTATTGAGTGTTTTGTCTATGTCTTTTGACTATAATTTGAGGACATTATGACATTCAATCTTGCAGCTGACGCACCATTACTCCAAGCTTTTGCTTCTCTTCCAGACCCTAGAAACTCTAGAAATCAAATTTATCCCCTTATTGATATCTTTTCTGTTGCTATTATAGGTATTCTTTGTTCGGCCAATGATTGGGTAACTCTAGTCAAATGGGCTAATGCCTATACAGATTGGTTTCAATCTGTAGGTTTATGTCTCAAGGGCATTCCTTCCCACAATACAATTGGGAGGTTTTTTCGTTTAGTTGATCCTAAAGCATTTGAGAAATGCTTTAGTCAATGGATGCATACTGTTGTTGAGAAAATAGAAGGAATCATAGCCGTTGATGGAAAAACTATTTGTCATTCGGGGAATACATTTTCCGGAACAAAAGCCACTCATATCGTCACAGCTTTTGCAACCGAAAATGATATTATCCTGGGTCAGTTAAAAACAGAGAAAAAATCAAACGAAATTACAGCTATTCCTGAACTTCTGAAAACATTCAAGCTAAAAGGCTGTATTATCACAATTGATGCGATGGGATGTCAGAAAATAATTGCGGAGCAAATTCTAGCTCAAGGGGGAGATTATGTTTTAGGTCTTAAAGGGAATCAAGGGACTCTTCATGCTGAAGTAGTGAATTTTTTTGACCAAGCTATAGCAGTCGGGGCAGAAGAAGCTTGTTACAGTTATGCAAAAACCCTAGAGAAAGATCATGGACGAATTGAAGAACGAGAGATTTGGGCAACCTCAAAATTAGACTGGTTGGATAATGCTTCAGATTGGAAAGGCCTAAAGTCATTAATCTGTGTCCAGGCAACACGCCAAATAAAAGGAAAGGTGACTGTTGAAAGACGCTATTACATTTCCAGTCTGTTATCATTGGCAGAACGAATGGGGCAAATTATCCGATTTCACTGGAATATCGAAAACAAATTGCACTGGCATCTTGACGTAAGTTTCAACGAGGATAAAAGCTTAATTAGAGCAGGAAATGGGGCTGAAAATTTTTCATTGCTTAAGAGATGCGTATTAAATCTGGTGAAAGCTGATACGACCGAGAAAGCAAGTGTTACTTTAAAACGGCGTATGGCCGGATGGGATACAGCCTACCGTTTAAAGTTACTTGGAGTCAAGTAATTTATCATGCAATTGCCCTAATAAGTAGCTAGCTTTAAACAATCAATATAAAATACAGTAACTCGATTACTGTAAAAATTTTAATTTACTTCCTTTTAAAATTTAATTTTTACGAAACGAAGCCAATTTCATTCAATTGTTCGTGGCTGACATCAATAGCAATAGGTGCTAAAACCGGCTGTCCTAGCCTCATAGCTTGTAGGCGTTGTAATTCATGGATTGCTTTATAAAAATTTCTTTCAAGTGAACATTCATAACGAGACAAGTTCAATAAACTTTTAGAACCACTTTGAAAAGCTTCACTAACCATTCTATTTATATAGATACAATCTTTTGCTTCTAAAATTTCACTTTCGACCTGAGTTAATCGTCTTAGACGCCAAACGGTGTTGATAATTTTTTCTACTAATAACTCTTCCATTGAACCTTGAGGATCTAGTGCATTAAACATACACGATCTAAAATGATCTAAATCTTTTTTCTGTTCATCTTTTATGATTAAATTTTGAGAAAGCAGCCCATGTTTTAAAGAGTTTTGTTTTGCCATATGTTTACCTTCTTTTGACTTAGGGCCTGTAGATTTACCTGCATTTATTCGATTGGCTTTTAATTGTGCAGAAGTCACCATTCACGCTCCTTATTTTTAATTTTTCTTTATTCCTTGAGGTACAAAAGGTACAAAATTAACTTTCGTACCTTTTGAGACTTTACGTCTTAAAGTATTTCAAAAGTTTTTGGGTTTACCCAATACTTGCAACTTGGTCTATCTGTCGTTTTGCTTAATATTCCTATCAAGTAATTCTTTTCTATAAGATATTCTAATACTTCTTCAACATCTTGAGAGTTAGCTAAACCACTCCAATGATGCCCATGATAAACATCTCTGATACTAAAAGGCTCTTGAATATCTCCATTTTTTATTTTTTGAATCAATTCTTTAGCTGCCTTAGGAATGGCATTTGTTACACTTCCATATAATCTTTTCTCATGACTGCCAAAATAGTCTATCCATAACAATGCATCTGTTAATGTATTTTCAGAAACTTCAATTGGACACTCTTTATTTATAGCATATCTTAAATGTTCTAAGACCAAACATAACGCTGATAAAAGCTTTTTATATTTAGCAAAGTGCGATTCTAAATAGGAGGGCAAGAGATCTTTTCTAAGAAAATTTTCAAATTCTTTTTGCCATTCGTTAAAGATCATTTGGGCTGCTGTATCCAAATACAGAATATAGGGCTTGCCTTGTTCATCAAAAGTTAATTATCTAAAAAATCAAATATTTGATTTATATCCTCTTCAAATTGCTCGATTTGACAGTTTTCAACTAATTTCCACTCTTCTTTAATATCAGGCCAAACAATGACTTGAAATCTTTGAAGAAATCCATCATCTCTACAACCACCCTTAATAGCAGAACACACATATTGTGAAAGCGGTCCTGGAGGATTATGTTTATTGAAATGGTCTTGAAGACATACTTCGACTTCTTCAGCTATTGGAACAGATCGAGGACGACCATTTTTTGAATCTTTAATACAAATTAACTTTTTATCAAAAACAATATCATTCCGCTTTAAAGCTAGAATTTCACCTCGACGAGCACCTGTCGTTACTGCAATTAATAGAATCGTCACAAGATAAGAATTTCTGCTTTGTGTACAAGCATGTAAGAGTCTTTCAAATTCTTCAAGACTTAAAATACGATCACGTCCTTTAGATTCTTTCAATTTTCTAACACGAAAGACAGGGTTCTCCACTATCCATCCACACTCTTTTATTCCGTATGTAAAGACTGCAGATAAAGAAGCCATGTATCGATTAACTGTCGATCCGGTACGTTTTGTACTTTTTGGAGTTAATCCTTCCAATAATTCTTTGCGATATTTTGAAATTAATTCAGCGGAAACCTCATTAAGGACCATTTTTCCTATTTTGCTTTTCCACCAGCTCAAATGCCTACTAATATCTCGTAAACTTTTATGTTGAGTGTGGGCAAGTAATTGAAGATAACAATCGATTAACTCTTCTAATAAGCGTTTTTTCTTAGCTTTTTCAGGAAAATAGGTTTCTAATCGACGTCGAGCTTCTTCTTAAGTAGCCCATTCTTTTGCTTCTTGGAAACTAGGGAATGTTTTTGAAATTTTAGGATGCCCATCTTGGGCCCGTATCATGACACGATAGCTATAAGTTTTATCTTTCTTTTTCCGTTTTTGAATGGTTGCCCCTCTGCTTAATCTCCGTTTTTTAAAATTAAAACGTGAGCAGTGAGGGCAATTAAAAGATTGCTTTTGCTGGGAAGTACTGTGGTGTATAGGGTCTTAGTATGCCACGCTAGTGGCAATTGCTAAAGTAAGCAAATCTAATAAGGCGCTAAGATGCCATTCTAACACATTTGTGAATATGTTTTGAAAAAGTGGGGCAAGCTGGACTTGAACCAGCGACCAGCGGGTTATGAGTCCGCTGCTCTAACCAACTGAGCTATTGCCCCTTTAGAACAAATCAACTGTAATGAATGATGAAAAAAATTACAAGGCCTTTTGTCTAATAATTGAAGTTAATTGTAATTGTGCGAAGAGCCACAGCCACAAGAAGATTTGGCATTGAGGTTATCGACAGTAAATCCTCCGCCCTGCAAACCATCTTTATAATCAATACGCGACCCACGTAAACGATCGAGACAACTCTTGCTAACATGAATTTTTACACCTTCTGATTCAAACACTTCATCATCAGCATCAGGTTTTTCGGAGTAATCAAGCACATATTCAAAACCACTACAGCCTGCCATGCGGTCACCAAAGCGAAGGGCCCAGCCTACTTTACTCTCTTCTGCTAAAATTTGGTTAAATTTTTTAGCTGCGTTTTCTGTCATCGTAATCGTCGTCTGATCAGAGTCAGGTTCAGCTAATAAAGTATTCAGACGCATCACTAATTTTTCAATGGCTGCTTCATTCATTCCATGGCCTAACATTCCAGCTTCTAACGTTTCCCAAGTAGCAGCATGGCAACCAATACAGTGCAAGCCAGCATTTGTAATTTCTTGGGAAAGCCTTTTAGCTTTGTGAGGAAATAGAGACAAAATTTGATCAATTGTCATCTGAGGATTGATCACTGTTTTAGCTGTATTCTCTTGTTGTGTATTGCTCATATGCTCTCTCTATTAAAATGTTAGGATTAAAAGACTATTTTAACTGTGCCTTGATTAATTTTGCATTGACAAGCTAAACGCTCATCGCAGGTTCCCTCTCCCAAAAAGTCCTGCTCTTCTTGAGTAGCAGCTGAAAGATTCTCTTTACCCTCTTTAATTTCAATTACACAGGTTCCACAGACGCCCTCTGTACAAGCAAATGGAACACCTGCTTCTTCACAAGCTTCAGCTATAGGAGCGCCATCTTCTAATTCAATTTCTTCTGCATTATGGTCAAAAATGAGCTTTGCCATGAAGTTAACTCCAGATTGATAAATATTAAAATAACTAAAAGAAATTATAACAAATTATACAATAAAGTCAATAGTCATCCTCATGTGTAGTCATTCAAAAGGATTTTACTGGTTTAACAGTTAATTGATGGTCTAACCTCTTACCGTAAAAGAAAAGCAATAATCCTAGTAAGATAAAGGGAAGACTGAGATATTGTCCCATTTGCAAAAATGATTCATCGATGATAGCACCTTGAGGCATTTTAATGAATTCAATAAAAAAGCGCGCGGTAAAGAGTAAAATAAAAAAGAGTCCACTTAATTGGCCTGGCAAAAGCTGCTGATGTAATTTCTTCCATAACCTGTATAAAAAGATAAAAATAAGTAGATAAGCAAAAGCTTCATATAATTGAGTAGGATGACGCGGTACAATAGGACCTCTATCGACTGGATCACCAAATATCACTCCCCAAGGTAATTGAGTAGGAGGCCCTAAAATCTCTTGATTAAAGAAATTCCCTATTCTGATAAAAAAGGCTACAAGTCCTGAAGGCACGACCATGTAATCAATTAAACCTATTAGAGAAATTTCTTTATAATCTTTTAGAATCCACTTCTGATAAATAAAAACAGCAATTAAAACACCTAGTACCCCACCATGACTCGCTAAGCCCCCTTCCCAGGTTTTTACAATAGCCATTAAGTGATGCTGATAGTAACCCCATTGATAAAAAAAGACATGGCCCAGTCTAGCACCGATGAGAGTACCTAAAACGACAAACCACGTCAATTTATCCGTTAACTTGAAAGCTTGATCAGCAGCTTTAACTAAAGCTAAGGGCATTGCTTTCTCTAACTGCTCTCTCGTTAAGCTGCTAGCTGGACCCTTTAATACTTCATTGATGTTTATCAAGAGCAACTTTTTCTCTTGCTCAGAGATGTGTTGGTCTTCTTTATATGTGTTGATAAGCTGTTGACTGCCAGCATTTAAATGACTATAGAGATCAAAAAGTGAATGAGTAGGATTTTTAGCTAATTGCAAAGAATGAATAAAATTCGGCCAATCGTGGATATCATGTGGATAAAGAGAGTGGCTCTCCCCTATTTTTTGAGCTAGCATCTTTTTCAAGATGAAATAGCCTAAGATAAAGCCGGCGACAAAACATAAGCCATAGATCACAATAGGACGTTGAATAAGTGGAATGACAAACACTTCGCGCGGAGGATTCCAGTAAAGAAAGGCAAATAGATCAGCTATCACAAATTACCTCTTGTCATCAGGCTAACTTTAGATAAAAAAAAGACTCCTAATCTCAATGACAAAACTTGTGCCACAAAGAAATAGGAGTCAAGCTATAAAGATCGGAGCAGAGGGATTTGAACCCCCGACCTACTGCTCCCAAAGCAGCCGCGCTAGCCAAACTGCGCTATGCTCCGTTCTGAAGAATAGTCAATAGTATAGGATATCTTGAAAAAAATGCCAATAAAAATAAATTTTTGCTTATTTAGCTCATTTAACTATCATTCATGTAATTATCATTCAATAAGATACACTATTTTCATTCAGTTAGAGATTCATAGAAGCTATCTTCTCTTTTTCCTGGCCAGTTGTTAGTTTGGCGTGTTTTTTGCTGCAAAGGACTTAGATGGTCATCTAGATTCTGGTCAACATAAAAATAACACTCTGGACAATTATCAAACGATTGATTGTAATTAGAGTCATCCCTGTCATTGAATTCTTCTTCTTCTCCCTCTTGCCTTTCCTGCTCTAAGTTTGCATTATCATCTGAAAAAAGGTTGCAGTGTCCTAATGCACAATCCTCTCTTTTAGAATTTGAGGTTTGTCGATAGATTTTTTGGTAGTGTGATAAAGCAGCTTTTTGTTTATTAAGCAAAGACTTTTTTTGAAGCGCCTTCTCCTGTGCTACACCTTGTGATGAACCTTGAGCTAAACAAAGAGTAAGAACAAATAAGGGTAATACCTTTAAACTGATTTTCATATAAACCTCTCGAGAATTTGATAACAGGATATAGCTGTTTAATTTAATTCATTTTCTATCTGAAGCATTAACTTTCCCGATTTTTTATTCAACTATTCTCTCAAAACAGATTTTAAACTTGTTTTACTATTAATCAACTTGTTATCCTGTTAGCTTATGGAACAGATCTTTGGCTATATTGAACGCCTGACTTATCAAAATTCTGAAAATGGCTACACTGTAGCACAATTGCAAGAAGTTTCAAAAAAAGAGCTCTCTTGCATTGTAGGTTCAATGCCAGCTTTACAACCAGGTGAAACAGTCTGTTGTGAAGGTCAATGGAAAAAGCATTTAACGCATGGCAATCAGTTTGAAGTAAAAAATTACCGCATTCAAGCACCAGCTGATGTCCAAGGTATAAAAAAATATCTAGGATCAGGCCTTATCAAAGGAATTGGGCCAGCTTATGCTAAGAGAATGGTAGAAAAATTTGGTTCCGAAACTTTGATTGTGATCGATCAATTTCCCGAAAGATTGAAAGAAGTCGCAGGGCTTGGCATTAAGAGAATCGAGAAGATCCTTTCTTGTTGGCAAAATCAAAAATCGATTCGCGATGTGATGGTATTTCTGCAAACCTATGGCATTACACCTGTATTTGCCCAGAAAATTTTTAAAGTTTATGGCAAACAAAGCATCGAGAAAGTAACGGCTAATCCCTATCTTTTAGCGCGTGACATTCCTCGCGTAGGCTTTAAAACAGCAGATAAACTAGCTGAAAAACTCGGCATAGCAAGAGATGCCCCTCAACGAATAGACTCTGGCATTGAGTATGTATTAACTAATCTAGCTGAAGATGGGCATGTTTGCTATCCTTTTGAAGAGTTGTTAAAAGTAGCAGAAGAGATGTTAGAGGTACCAGCTGAGCTTATCAAAGAGCGTTTGCATACTCTAAATAGTGAATCACGCATTGTGATTGGAAATTTTGTATTTGAAGCTAAGTTATGCGATTTTGTCTGGTTAAAAAAACTCTATTTTGCAGAAGCTGGCATTGTACGAGAACTAGATCGTTTAAAAAAGAATAGCTGTCTTTTAAGACAAGTGGATGTCTCTAAAGCTCTCAACTGGGTTCAGACTAGTTTAGCTATCAAATTAGCTGATAATCAAATTAAAGCTGTTTCGATGGCTTTGACTGAAAAAGTTCAAGTGATCACAGGCGGACCAGGAACTGGTAAGAGTACGATTACCAAAGCTATTTTAGCCATTACCGATAAATTAACGGATAAGATTCTACTCTGCGCGCCTACTGGCCGAGCGGCTAAGAGGATGCATGAAATTACAGGACGTAAAGCCTCTACTATTCATAGTCTATTAGAATATGATGTCAAGAATGGAGGATTCAAAAGAAATAGCGAGTATCGGCTTGATTGCGATCTGTTGATTGTAGATGAAGCTAGTATGAATGATACCTATCTCATGTATAGCTTACTACGCGCCATTCCAAGTGAATCGCGCGTGATTTTAGTAGGCGATATCAATCAACTGCCAAGCGTTGGACCTGGCAATGTATTAAAAGATATCATTGCTTCTAAAACTGTGCCCATTATGATACTCAACGAAATTTTTCGCCAAGCAGCTAGTTCGCGCATTATTTTAAATGCCCATCGCATTAATAGTGGCCTGTTGCCTGATTGTCAAAATGTAGAAGAGAGTGATTTTTTCTTTATTCATGCGGAAACACCGGAAGAAGTTTTAAAAAATATTGTAGGCTTAGCAACGCAGCGCCTACCTAAAAAATATGGTTTCGATCCCCTTCAGGATATACAGGTGCTAGCCCCTATGAAGCGAGGCTTAATCGGTACGGAAAATCTCAATACAGTTTTGCAAGAAACTTTAAATCCAAAAAACAACTACTTATGCCGTGGAGGCAATCGCTTTCTCATCGGTGATAAAGTAATGCAACTTCGAAATGATTACAAAAGAGAAGTCTACAATGGCGATATTGGCATTATCAAAGAGATTGATCCAGTAGAACAAGAGGTAATTATCGAGATCGATCGCCGCGATGTGATTTATGACTATAGCGACTTAGATGAGCTAACATTAGCTTATGCGGTATCCATTCATAAATACCAAGGCAGTGAATGTCCTTGTATCATTATTCCCATTCATACGACCCATTTTAAATTACTTCACCGCAATTTGATTTATACGGGCGTAACGCGAGGTAAACGTCTGGTCGTCTTAGTAGGTACTAAAAAAGCTCTATCGATTGCCGTTAGAAATGATGAAGTTAAAAGGCGCCATACAGGCTTACTAGCTGGCTTGATCGATGCTATTACTAAAAAATTAAGTGTATTAAGATGAAAAAAAGAATAAAAAAAACCTTCCCTCAATCTCTTAAAAAAAAATTTAGAACGCCTCTCTTGCAGTTAGCGGCTGTTTTAATTTTGCTTTCTTTTTATAGTATTACAGAAAATTTAGTCAAAGTTGAACCTCCAAAATCAGATCATCCTCCTCTTTTGCTTGATTCAAAAACAAATAGCGACTTAAAGCAGACCTATAATCAAGCAATCTTGAGTGCTAAACAATCTATTTTACTCTTAGTTTACACTCTGTCTGATCATACGATTTTACAAGCTTTAAATCAAAAAGCTGCTGAAGGCATTAAGATAAAAATTATTTTAGATGGTTGCGCAAATCCCTATATCGAACGCAAATTAGATCCTTCTATTAATTTAGTTAAACGTTTAAATGAAGGCTTAATGCATCTAAAAATTTTAGTGATAGATGAACAGTTAATTTGGTTAGGATCGGCTAATATGACGCGTGAATCTCTGCGCATGCACAGTAATCTAGTCTTAGCCCTCAATCATCCCAATTTAGCTCAGATGATCGAACAAAAAGCTAATGCAATTACTACAGGTCATCTCACTGTCCCTACGCGCTCCTTTATTTGTGGAGGACAGTTACTAGAAATGTGGTTTTTGCCGGATAATAAAAAAGCGATAGAAAGAACAAAAAGTTTAATTGATTCAGCGCATAAAACATTGCGTGTGGCTATGTTTACCTGGACGAGAATGGATCTAGCCCAAGCAATTGTAGCCAGTAAAAAAAGAGGCGTTAAAGTAGAAGTGATTATAGATCAGCATTCCGGTAAGGGGACTAGCGCAAAAATAGTGAATTTTTTAATAGAAAATCGCATTCCTGTGCGTTTTAGTCGTGGCAAACCGCTTCTCCATCACAAAATGCTTTACATCGATGAAGAGATTTTAGTTAATGGATCGGCTAACTGGACAAAAGCTGCCTTTACTAAAAATGATGATGGCTTTCTAATCCTACATCATTTAACTCCTCAACAAAAAGAGCAAATGGAGAACTTATGGAATTATTTAAAAGCTGATTCGGACAAGGTCAAGGCAGCAATTTCATCGGGATCTGCTAGTGAAATCTTCTCTAAAAGAGAAGCAGTGTAGGATAAGTAAGCAATGGGAAGTTGCGTTCGATAGCAGATATTAACTATCAAATTATAAGAGAGTGTTTCATCTAACTTAGTAAATAAAAGAGCTATAGCCGGTCCTTTAGCTAGTTTTTCGATTAAAAACAGGGCTTCTTCTAACCGCGTATGACAAGCTAAAGTCATCATGATTTGCAACTGCTCCATTTTCTCAAAATTAACCTCTGCCATCCATTCTTGAAACGGCGTATCAATTAAGATAAGATCTAATTCTTTAAATTTTTCTATTTCTTGTGACACGCTCTGTTGCGGATTAAGTAAAATGAGAAAAAGATGAACTTGCTGGCACTGTATTTTTAGGTGTTCATTATTTTGATCATAAGCCATGATGCCCACTTTAAGGCCTAGTTCATCTTGATATTGCAAGGCAATTTTAAGTAGGGCTGTAGTTTTACCTGAACCTGAAAAACCTGCAAAAGCTACTTTAGTGACAATGCCTTTTCTAATCATTAAAGGACCATCAATAGAAATCAAATTTTTAATCTCTTTTTTTAAAAATTGTATTTCATCTAATTCTTGTAGGTTTCTATTTTTTGATAAATTTTCAGTGATCTTTTGACCAATCTCTTTTGATAAACCTTGCTGACTAATTTTGCTCAATAGGCGTTCTTTTAAACGACTATTTTCACTTTTTTCTAAATCTATTAGTCTAGGCTCTATGACATTCTGCCTAATTTGATGCATAGGATTTGCATTTTCCATGTAGTTAGCTAAAGCAATAGAAAAATCTTTGATTTCATTTAATGTAGAATCTAAAACATTTGTTGAAGACAGAGCTGTTACTATTGAGGAAGAGGAGAGTTGCTTGCGATTAAATCGAGGATCTAAATAAGTACCAGGAATATTACTTTGTTCATATTGTGCCGGTTCAACCAATCCCTCTTCCAACTTAATTTTTTCATGACTGCTATTTTCAATGGCTAATTGTGGTGATTCCCACTCTTCAGCAGTCGTCAAAATTTTGTTGACATTGTCTAAATTATCCTCTTTTGCTGCTACTATTACCTCTACTTGATCGGAAAAAAAAAGAGATTTTATTCCCTTAAATTTTATCTGTTTCGAAGATAAAATAACTGCATTATTTCCCAAATCTTGCGTGATCATCTCTTCAATTTCTTCAAAATTATTAGCCACATATTTTTTCGAGAACATAAGCATTCACTTAAATTAAAAATTTAGCGCATTAATATACTGCTATCTATTATTCCCAATAAATTGATTTCTATATCCGATACGATTTCATAATGAGAAAGAACAGGTAAACGCGGAAGATTTCTTTCTATTAACTTTTTAAAATAGGGTCTTAAAGGCGAAGTAATGAGAAAAATAGGCTGAACACCTTTTTTAGCAGCTTCTTTAATTAAATTACGCGTCTGACTAATCATTTTTTCTATGATCAAAGGATGGACTACAATGGCAGTCCCTATCTCATTTTTTTGGATACTTTCTAATAAAGTCTGTTCCACTTTAGGGTCGATCAGGATAGCATGAATGATTCTATCATCACTCATGTACTGTTTAGTTAATGCTCGCGCTAATCCCTGCCTTACATATTCTGTTAAAACGTCGGGATCAGAAGAATGCATGCTCTGGTCAGCTAAAGTTTCTAAAATAGAAACGATATCGCGAATCGATACCCTTTCTCTTAACAGATTTTGAAGGACGCGTAGGATTTGACCAAAACTCAGTTTTGTAGGAATCAGTTCTTCTACGACTGCCGGTGCATAGACTTTAGCGTTGTCTATTAATTTAGCTACCTCTTGGCGATTGAGTAATTCATTTGCATGAGTCCTAATCACTTCTGTCAGATGAGTCACCAAGACAGTCAGAGGATCAGCCACAATGTAACCTGCATTGACGGCAAATTCTTTTTGTACATTGGGAATCCACAAGGAAGGTAAACCAAAAGCTGGTTCTATCGTTGGCAATCCATGGATGACTTCTTTCACATTTCCTGGATTCATCGCTAAACTATGATGGAGATTTAATGTTCCTTTAGCTACTTCACTTCCTTTAATTTTAATCGTATAAATAGCGGGAGGAAGATTGACATTATCGCGTATGCGAATAGAGGGTACGACAATCCCTAACTCTGCTGCAATCTGGCGCCTAATGAGACTAATTCTTTTCAATAATGTACCGCCCTGTTCATTGGCAACAAGTGGTGTTAAATCATGTCCTAACTCCACTTCCATCGGTTCAATAAAGAGGATTTTCTCGACATCATCTACTTTTTTAGTCGCTAATTCTGCTTTAGTCATCTCTTTAGGTAACTCTTTTACTGTTTCACTTTGCAGATAATAGGCATAAATAAAGAGAGTAAGAGCACTGGGAATAACAACTAATAAAGGCATACCGGGCATTAAGCCAAACAAAATCATAATGGTGCCGGTAATATTTAAGACCTTAGGATTATTTAAGATCTGTTTACGAAAAGATTCCGCTAGATTTTCTTTGACAGAAGAGCGCGTCACGATAATGCCTGCTGCTACAGAGACTAACAAAGCTGGAATTTGCGTGACTAATCCATCTCCGATGGTCAACTTAATGTAGACATGAACTAACTGATTCCAACTCATCCCTTTCATTATAAGGCCTATGATACAACCCCCGAATGTGTTCACTAGGATGATGACGATACCGGCAATCGCATCGCCCCTTACAAATTTTGAGGCTCCATCCATCGCGCCGTAAAAATCAGCTTCTGTCATAATCTGATCGCGTCGCTTTTTAGCTTCGCTTTCATTAATTAAACCAGCATTGACATCGGCATCAATAGCTAACTGCTTACCTGGTAGAGAATCGAGGGTAAAACGGGCGGCTACTTCTGCTACCCTACCTGAGCCTTTTGTGATGACAATAAAATTAATGCCTGTCAATAAAATGAAGATAACAAACCCAACAAAGGCGTTCCCTCCTGTTACTACCTCTCCAAATGTCTTGATGATATGACCAGCATGTGCTTCTGTTAAAATCATACGCGTTGTAGCAATGTTCAATCCCAATCTAAATAGAGTCAAGAGAAGTAAAAAAGAGGGAAAAGAGTTAAAAGCTAGTGCATCTTCACTATAAAGGGTAATCAGCAAGGTCATGATAGAGATGAGAATGCTTGTTGTAATCAGAAAATCTAAGACAAAGTCTGTTAAAGGAATAATGAGTAAAAGTAAGATGCAAATAATGCCACAAGCTAAAACAATATCACTATAGCGCTGAGCCATTCCTATTTTTTTTACTAAGCCTGCTAACATTTTTTATCTTTTATTTATTGAGTAGTTATTAAATAGCTATCACGACTCTATTTTCTTCCTTATAACAAAAAGACTAAAAGATTCAATATTTTAAATAGAGGCTTATGATAAAGTGCTATTTAAAGAGATAATACACTCAAAGGAGCTCATGATGACAACTGGTTTAATTATTTTAGGTATACTTGTTGTTCTTATCTTATGGATTATTACGATCTATAATAGATTAGTCAGTCAGCGCAATCAGGTAAAAAATAGCTGGAGTCAGATTGATGTGCAGTTACAACGACGCTATGATCTGATTCCCAATTTAGTAGAAACTGTTAAGGGAGAGATGAATTTTGAGCGCTCGACTTTAGAAGCTGTAATTAACGCTAGAAGTCGTGCAATGTCTGCTCGCGAGACAATTGCGCAAAATGGCGGCCCTACCGAAAGCTCGCTCAAACCTTTATTAAGTGCTGAAACAGCCTTAAGCGGCTCACTCTCTCATATTTTTGCTTTATCTGAAAATTATCCTCAATTGAGAGCAAGTGAAAATATGCAACATCTTCAAGAGGAGTTAAGCTCTACGGAAAATAAAGTAGCCTATGCAAGACAAAGTTATAATGATCAAGTGCTAACTTATAATAATGCTCAACAAGTTTTCCCAGCGGTCTTAGTGGCTAATTTATTTGGGCATCATGTAGCTGATCTTTATGCTATTGAAGAACCGGAAGCAAAAAAAGCTGTTAAAGTCTCTTTTTAATCTTCATCGAGGAGGAGTATCATGGCGATGAATTTTTGGGAAGCGCAGAAACGGGCCCGCTCTCATACTACTCTTTACATTGCACTATTTATTATTCTCACATTAGCTGTTTCAGTCTTATCTGAAATGGCTATGCGCTATTTTGCTGGTGAAAATTATACGCTAGATTTTCCTTTAATCGGTAGTCTCTATCTTTTAATTACTTTTGGTACTGCTATTTTTCAATATGGGATGATGTCAGCTTATGGCGGTAGCTATGTAGCCGAATCTGTTGGCGCTTACCTGATTAATCCTCAAACTACTCATCTCAAAGAAAAACAATTACTCAACATTGTGGAGGAGATGGCCGTAGCTGCCTCGCTACCTATTCCTCCTGTTTATTTATTAGAAACGCCTGCTATTAATGCTTTCGCCGCAGGACTGATCAAAGAAAAGTCCGCTATTACAGTGACAACAGGGACCTTAAATCTTCTTAGCCGGGATGAATTGCAAGGGGTCGTAGGGCATGAGTTTGGGCATATTTACAATGGCGATATGAAGATTAGCATGCGCTTAGCAGCTATGGTTATGGGCTTTTTTGTCGTTCTCTGGCTAGGCTTGCGGTTATTGCAATTCTCCAATTTTAGACGAAGCGATAATGATAAAGATAAAGGTGGCAATCCGATCATTATTGCAGCCCTTGTTTTAATGGGAGCGGGTGCTATCACCTGGTTAGCGGGCAATATCTTAAAATGTTCGGTTAGCCGCGAAAGAGAGTACTTAGCCGATGCGTGTGCTGTACAATTTACGCGCAATCCGCAAGGAATTGCCAATGCTCTTAGGAAAATTTCTATAGAAGCTTCACAAAAGATGCCCAATGATGGCATTTCTATTTCCCATCTCTATTTGGATAATCGCGCTGGCTTTCACTCTTTATTTGCTACCCATCCTCCCTTAGAAAAAAGGATCGCTGCTATCGAGGGCCGAGACTACATTCCTGCCGAATGGCATATTCCAGAATAAATTCAATTTAAATTTTTGAATAAATTTCATCTTTTAAAATTATTAAATTTATCTAAGCAACTATCTACTTTATTACGTATTTTCTTAATAAGATAAATTTGATAGACATGATTAATTACGATCATAAAAATACCTATTGATATAAATAAAACAGCTAGAATAGAGAATATATTAAATGCAAGAGTAGCTATGATAATCGGTATAGTAATCGGTGCAGTACCTACTATGCCTCCTAGGACCATACTAGATAATGTTAAATATCTATCTTCATGATTATAAACCTTACGAGAAAATTCCTGTAAATTTGCAAGATTAGCTAGATATAACCTTACCTTAGGTTTATTTTGGATCACATTTTCATCATCTTCTCGTTCTTGAAAATCTGGTTCTCCTTTATTATTAAGGATATAATCGCTTCTATATTTAAGACAAGGAATATTGTAATCCGCTTCAAGTTTATCATATAGGCTGCATTAATTGTTTAGTCTTTACCAGTAAGACTATGTTATTAACTACAGGAATATACATTGATAATTTAAAAGAAAAATCATCTTCTTGCATTCTTTGAATTGATTGATGTATATGGTTTACAGCGTTCACTTATCTTCTCTTACAATTATAAAATCTTACAAAAAAGATAGTCTAACATTATCAAAATTTAATTGCAAATTATCACATTATTAAGAAGAAATAGCATTATTGCTTAAGATTAAAATTTATACTAAGATTTTATATAATTTTTAATTAATTAAATTTTTTTTGAAAAGATTGAGATAGGACAAAATTGAAGAATACTGTCCTACCTCTAAAATTAGAGAGGAATTAATTAAATGAATTGTGCCAAGTTGTCTGGAACAGAGGATTCTGCATAATTAGTTGTGTAAGTTCCATACTTTCTATTATCAGTGAGCTCAATTTAACTCGATGAAATTCTTGTAATTTACACTCTTCTGAGCCTAACTCTATCATCGATTCTTTTAATATTTTCCAACCTTGTGCATTATCAGGACTTAAACGCAAATCGGAAATCAAAGATTTTAATGAGCAAATTCTCTTAAAATATTCCTTAGCATTGGGTCCTAGCTTATTTGCATCCTCTTCTGTAAAAATTTCATCTCCCATTTTAAGCTGATTCGTTATTTCATTTCGGGAAAGAAAAGCTAAACTAATCATAGATAAATCAATAATGCCACTAGGGTCTTGTTTAAATAATGTTTGTTCATCTTCATTAAAGTCATTCATGATTTTTTTTAAACTAGCGACGAATTGATCGACATACTCTTGACGTTGCTTATCAAAAGAGGGAGGTAAAGGAGGATCCAAGCCATTAGCTACAAACTTTCCTATTTTTTTTGCTAGACATAAAGGGCCTAAAACTGCTGTAGTTGCTGCTGCTCCAATGATAACAGGAATGCCAATGCCAATTTTAAGACCAATGATTCCTGGAGAAGCAAGTAATAATAAAATCCCTAGCTCTCTATCTAGAGAAAATCTTCCCTTAGGTTTGGTACTAATCATTTTTATCGATTTTATAAGTACAGAGTATTGAGGAGAAAAAACAAGCTCTGCCATATCTTTTGTAATTTCTGCAGAATCCCTTACATGACTATTTGTAGAAGTTTTTTGATCTGCTTCTTTTTCCTCTTCTACTTTTACTAATTGATTTCGAGGAAGTTGTATATTGCGTAGAGTACAAGCAGCGCCTAGAGGATGGTTAGAGGAGGATTCCATTGTTTTTCCTTATTTTAAGTTTAAAATAGAGACAAATTGAATAAGGAAAATAAATGATATAAGCTGTTTTAAGCAATTATTCTCTTAACAAACTCAAATTTTTTTAGAAAATTTACTAAATTTTAGAAAAAAATAGATAAGGCTATTAAATCAAAGAGAAGTCAAAAAAAAACTTAATTAGGCATTGAGTTGTTGTAGAAATTCAATCATTAAACGCACTCCAATGCCAGTTGCTAGCTTAGGATGATAGCGCTTATT
The DNA here is from genome assembly GCA_965200675.1 of Parachlamydiaceae bacterium. Taxonomy (GTDB): domain Bacteria; phylum Chlamydiota; class Chlamydiia; order Chlamydiales; family Parachlamydiaceae; genus CBDAUP01. The sequence goes on from CBDAUP010000002.1 coordinate 2,038,836, forward strand.
TTCTGTTAAAAAAGCTGTACTAGCAATATCAAAGTGAACCCAAGGTGTCTGACCCACAAAGTATTGTAAGAATATGGCCGCACAAATAGAGGAAGCTGAACGCGTACCTATATTTCTCAAATCTGCTATATCTGAACGCAAGTGGTCTTTATATTCATCAAATAAAGGCAAGCGCCAGACCCTTTCATAGGTCTCCTGGCCAGCTTTAGTGAAACGCTCAGCTAACATATCGCTATTAGTCATCATGCCCGTTGCTTCACTGCCTAGGGCAATTTCTATGCCACCCGTTAAGGTAGCAAAATCGATGAGATAGGTGGGTTTTAAATGCGCATTGGCATAAGCTAACGCATCGGCTAAAACGAGACGGCCCTCTGCATCTGTATTGCCAATCTCTACACTTTTTCCTAAAAAGCTTGGATAAACCTCCCCTGGTTTATAACTAGTATTAGAGATGCAATTGTCTGTAGTTGGTATCACAGCTGTAAGATGAATCGGCAATTGTAGCTTGGCCGCTACGGAGATTACAGCTAATACGACCGCTGCCCCGCCCATATCGCAACGCATGGTCTCCATACCGCTACTTTTGAGATTTAAGCCTCCGGTATCATAAGTGATGCCTTTGCCAACCATTACGATATGCTCTTTAGCTTTTTTAGTTCCTTTATACTCTACAATGATAAAAGCAGGATCTACAGTAGAACCCCGGTTAACAGCTAACAGTAAACCCATCTTTTCTTGTTCAATGCGCGCTTTATCGAATACTGTCGTTTGAATAGTCGCGTGATCTTCAGCTAATAAATGCGCTATTCGAGCTAAATAGGCCGCTGTAACCTCATCTGCATTGCCATTTGTCAGATCGCGTGCAAGATACACACCTTCGCAGATCGTCACTAAATTTTTTAGATAAGTGCTTAGCTGATCTTTTACTCCAATAAAATTTAACCGTTTAACATACGAGGTAACAGCATCAACAAGAGACTCTTTTTTTAATTTATTAAAGGCATAGTTAGGTAACAACAACCCTTCCACTATCCCACGCAAAAGAGAGTCTTCTGTTAGATGATCGATACAGGGCAGAGCTAAATTGAGCTCTTGCATCTTTTTTTGGTGACAAGTTTTTGTGACAACTGCATAAGCACGTCTTAAACTTTCTACAGTGATTTGCTCTTTGATACCTAGTCCTAACAAAGCTAAACGTTTCTCTGGTTGACCCTCTACATAAATAAGGAGTAGTTCTCCCTCTTTAGCTTTAAAGTCTTGCAGGGCTAAAGGTAGCTGAATGAAAGTCTCTAAGTTTTGTAAATCTATAGCTGCTTGGACCTGATCTTTTTCCTTCCAAAAAGGGACAATCAGTATGTGTGCTTCAGCTCGACTTTCTAGATTTTTTACTGTTGAGATTTCCATTTTATCCTACCTTTATGCCATTAACTTGATTTAAAAAGGCACTCTTTCATCATCATCCATCTCTTCTGCTTGATGACTAGCTAAGCCATAAGCTGGTTGGTTATTAGCAGAGGGCACATAAGCCTTAGTAGAGTTACTTTCAGGGAAATTTGCATTCTCTGAAGCAGAACGCTCCGTTCCTTTACCTGTACCAAATGGACTAAAACGCAAAATATCAGCCCAAATTTCTAATTGTATCTGAGAGCGACCCTCTTTATCTGTCCAAATTTCAGGTTTTTGCAATTCTCCTATTATAATCAGAGAACTTCCTTTCTTTAAATAAGGCATCATTTTTTCAAAACGATCACCCCAAATGGTAATGCGATACCAGTTAGTAATGGTCGCTTCCCCTTTTTTTACATTCGTTGCGACATTAAAGCTAGTTACTTTTTGTCCAGTAGCTGTAAAACGCGTCACTGGGTCAGAACCCAAATTTCCCATAACTTGAATAATATTCATTTCTTGTTTACCTAATAGTGCATGTAAAATAAATAATGTGAAATTTCAAACCCAATACTGTTTAAAATTTGTAAATACTAAAAAACACTCGCTGATCTGCAAAAAATAAAATTTTACAAATAGCGAATGATTTTAAAACTAACTATCTTTTTAGATTTTAGCGTTTAATTTAAATGAGAATTTTAAATCTTAATGTATCCAGGACCTTTTCCGCTCATTCCACCACCCATACCGCCCATACCACCAGGCTGAATAGAAGAAGCATTAGGAAGAGCTTTAGGACCACTATCGCGTCCTTCAGAAACTTCTACACATATCTTACGCCACTCTTCTACTTTCTCAACATACAGAGGAGCAAAAGCACGTACAGCTGAGGGAAGAGCATGCTCCATATCAATCGTACAGTGCATTAGAATCAGCTCTTCTTTAACAGCTACGCCGACGCCGCCACCAGCCATTTGGCCGCCTAACATCGAGCCTTCCAGTAATCTTTCATATAGACGTAATCTTACTTTATCATCTCTTGGCAATCCATCGAGAAGAGGAGAATAAAGATAAAGGCGTTTAGAGTTGGGTTCGTAAGTAAGGTGAAGAGAAAATTCATCATCAATACCTAAGATACACGTATTATTTTCATCAAATTCTAGACCTTCGAGACCGAGTTCTTTACCGAACTCTTTAAGATTCTCTTTTGCGTTGTCAAAAGACATACTAAAACCTCCCAAAAAAAATTTAGCTTATAGAGTCCATTTAATTGTTACTTTTCTTAACTTTAAATTTTTTGACAACTTAATGCCAATTTAATGTCTATTGGTAACTTTTGCTCTTAATATAATTATAGAGATCTGAAATAATTCATGGCAATTACTTTAAGGATAAATATTGGCTAAGAATATTAAAATATACTATAGGCTTAAATGATTAAATATTTAATTTTAATTAAAGTGTTTTACATTAAGTAGTTTATGAATTTTTATCCTATTTCTAAGGGTTTTGCTTCTCCTCTTGGGACTTCTCATTTCTCAAGAAATGACAAAAGTAGTATTAATTTTGCTCTATTTTCTCGCCATGCTACGGATGTATGGCTGAGTTTATTTACGACTAATCATCAACTCATTCAAGAATTTTGGCTCAATCCTATCGATCATCGTACAGGAGAGATCTGGCATATTGCCCTTGAAGGTCTCTCTCTCCCTTTTTATTATGCCTATCGCTTAGCAGGTACTCCTAGCAAAAATTTTAAATTTGCTTATGATTCTTCGCTTTACCTTTTGGATCCTTATGCTAAGTTTGTATCAACATCTCACACATGGGGTGCTACTTCTCCTCTAGAGTATCAGCCAAAAGGAGTTGTCACAACTGTCCCTCCCTTTGATTGGCAACTGACTACCTCTCCTCAGCATGCATTGAATGAGCTCATCATTTATGAAATGCATGTCAGAGGATTTACGCAACACCCTTCTAGTCAAGTCAAAACCCCTGGCACCTTTTTAGGACTCATTGAAAAAATCCCCTATCTTTTAAATTTAGGTGTTAATGCGATAGAATTACTTCCCGTGCAAGAGTTTAATGAAACAGAGAATCTTCTTTTTAATCCCGAAACAAAAAAACCTCTTTGTAATTATTGGGGATACTCCACCGTTAATTTTTTTTCTGCGATGAACCGCTATGGCTCTAAAAATTCGGCTGAATCTGCTTTGGAAGATTTTAAACTCATGGTTAGAGAGATGCATCGCCATGGCATTGAAGTCATTCTAGATGTAGTTTTTAATCACACAGCAGAGGGTAATCAAGCAGGCCCTATCTTATCCTTTAAAGGAATTGATAATCCCATCTATTATTTACAAAATTCTGATTATAGCTATAGCAATTACTCGGGTTGCGGCAATACATTCAACTGTAATCATCCCATTGTATGGGAGCTTATTTTGGCTAGTTTGCGTTACTGGGTACAAGAGACACAAGTGGATGGCTTCCGTTTTGATTTATCTTCTATTCTGACTAGAGGACGTCATGGCCAGCTAGTCAATCCTGCTCCTTTATATGAAGCTATCTCAGAGGATCCACTCTTAGCTCATATTAAGTTAATCGCTGAACCATGGGATGCTAGTGGTTTATATCAATTAGGGCATTTTGCTTCTTCTACTCAAAGATGGAGTGAATGGAATGATAAGTATAGGGATAACATACGCGATTTTATCAAAGGCATAACAGGCATCAAGGGAGCATTTAGTACGCGTCTATGCGGTTCAGAAGATGTTTATTACAGTAGCACACCTCTCTCTAGTGTTAATTTTATCACAGCTCATGATGGATTCTCTTTATTTGATCTCGTCTCTTTTAATGAGAAACACAATAAAATAAATGGGGAGGAGGATCGCGATGGATCTTCTCAAAACCACAGTTGGAATTGCGGCTGTGAAGGTGCTACTTTTGACCCAAAAATAAATACTTTGCGCCAAAGGCAAATGCGCAATCTATATTTAGCCCTTTTTGTCTCTCAAGGCATTCCCATGATTGCTATGGGAGATGAATATAGCCATACCAAAAAAGGCAATAACAATACTTGGTGTCAAGATAATGAATTAAACTGGTTTATATGGGATTTTGTGCCATCTACTCATTCTACACAAAACTTATTGGAAAAAGATTTATTACAAAATACTTTATTAGAAGAAAAACAAGGTTTTTTTCGTTTTTGCCGTCTAATCATTCAATTTAGAAAAGAAAATCCTTTGTTAAAAAGAACACAATTTTTAACAGCACAAGAGATCCATTGGCATGGCTTGACTCCTTTTAAGCCCGATTGGTCAGAAAACCATTTCATTGCTTTTACTTTAAGCGATCTCAAGCAAAAACAGGATCTCTTTATCGCTTTTAACGCACAAAATCAAAGTTGTGAACTAGAACTACCGGAGCCTCCTTTAGAATATAGTTGGCATCTCATTGTCGATACAAGCGCTTTATCTCCTCAAGATATTTATGAAGAAACGACAGCTCCTCATCTCTCCAGTAAAAAACGCTACCTTCTACCCTATTCTGCTCTCTTATTAAAAGCTAAAAGCTATTCAGGTAGCTTCTTGCCTAAAAAAGTTTTATAAATTAAAAAAATTAATTAATTAGATAATCAACATGGCATCGCCATAGGAAAAAAAGCGAAAACGCTGTTCAATCGCTTTTGCATAGGCTTCTTGGATTAATTCATACCCACCCCAAGCTGAAACTAACATTAATAGAGAAGAGCCAGGCAGGTGGAAATTAGTCAATAAGGCTTGCATGTACTTGAACTTATAGCCTGGATAAATGAAAAGAGATGTCTCATAATGACCGGGTGTCAACTGACCTTTTTGATCCGCTACTGTTTCTAAGGCACGGCAACAAGTAGTACCCACACAAACTTGTCTATGGCCTTTAACTTTTTGTTCATTGAGAAAATCAGCCACTGGAGAGGAAAGAATCAGTTTTTCGCAATGCATGGGATGAGCCGTAATATCGGCTGTTTTTACAGGTTTAAACGTACCTAAACCCGTATGAAGAGTAAGATACGTTTGATGGATTTTTTTTTGCTCAAATTGATTCAATAACTCAGCTGTAAAATGCAAACCTGCCGTAGGCGCAGCTAAGGCACCGGGATAAGCCGCAAATACAGTCTGATAACCTTGACGATCTACTGGTTCCTCTTTGCCTTTGCGAATGTAGGGTGGAAGAGGCAACTGACCATATTTTAATAAAAGAGAATCAAAATCTCCTTGATACTCCAATTGAATGCGACGCGAACCATCGGGAAAGATCTCTTCAATCGAACCGCTAAAATTTAAACCAAAAGTTATGTTTGTTCCAACCGGTAGCTTTTTTCCAGGCCTGGCCATCACTTGCCAACTAATCTCATTTAACTGCTTGATCAATAGAATTTCTGCTTGTCCTCCCCCTTTACGCTGACCAAATAGCCTAGCTGGAATGACTTTAGTATCATTAAAGATAAAACCCTCTCCACTCTCCATTAAATCGCTAATTTCGCTGAAAATGATTTCTGAAATATGGCCACTTTTCCTCTCAATGACCATTAAACGCGACTGATCTCGTGGCACGACAGGGTACTGAGCAATTAGTTCTGGCGGCAAGTTAAATTGATAAGAGGAAAGAGCAAGAGGATTAGCACTTAGCGGCATACAAACAGTAAAAAAAATTTATTTATGATCGAGAACTTTGATTAAAACGCACAATTTGAATAGTAGCCTCTGGAAAAGCTTGCGAGAGTATTTTTGCCGCATGCTCCTCTTTTTGCACTAGTTTTTCAGCGTCTGCTAAAGAAATTTTAGAATTCTGAACAGTCAAAGATTTAGCTTCCTGCTCCTTCCATTTTAATTGAAAAGGTGTAATAACACCTTCATAAGGCGTTGTTTTACTCAATATCATGTACTTTGTATCCCTGACAGCTTTCTTAACAGCCTCTGAGATTGGTCGATTGCCTTTGTAATTGTATAGATTGCCATCCACCGCCCAAAACTTTGTCTTAGGGTATTGTGACTGGTAGTAAGCATTGGTACGTTCGCTAATGGCTAAAGCAGCTAAAACTTCTGAGGAATAATTCTTTAATACATAATTCTCTAACATTGAACTTACATACTCTTCAATGGCAATTTCATTGATTAAGCTAAGGGTTTGACCTAAATTGTAAATGCTAATACTGCCTTTGTACTCTACTCCATTGACAAAAAATTGCGTAGTCTCGTCAACAGGTATTAATTGCAATTGATAATAACCTGGAAACTCTTCCCCCCATTTAAGTCCATCTGCCAAAGGTTGCAAACATTTATCTTTACCTAGGAAGCGCGTACTCAAGTGTTTACCAGTGTAAGGATCTATGATTTTATAACGTCCATTGACTTCTAGGTGGACAGTTAATTGATCATGTAAAACGAGTAATTTAACAGTCGGAACAAAAGGCAATATTTCATTTTCTTGAGATACCTTAAGAACTTGAGGCACTTCTATAGCTTGTATACTTGTTTGTATACCGATGACTAAGCAACTTGAAAGGATCGCTATTTTGAAATGCATGTTCATTCTGACTCCCATTTGTTCCTAGCTTCTTTTTTCAGATGGTGATAACCCAATGGTGTCACTTCTCTACCACGCGGCGTCCTTTTCAAAAAACCTTGCATGATGAGATAGGGTTCATAAACCTCTTCTATCGTATGACTCTCCTCTCCTACAGCTACAGAAATGGTATTTAACCCAACAGGACCTCCATTGTAATAATCAATCATGACAGTTAATATTTTTTTATCCATCTCCTCTAAGCCGCGCTCATCGATGTTGAGTAGCTCTAAAGCTTGACAGACGACTTGATGATTGACGACATTACCTGCGCGAATTTGAGCATAATCGCGTACCCAACGGATGAGATTATTAGCAATACGCGGTGTTCCCCTAGCCCGGCGAGCTACTTCCATCGCTCCCTCATGATCAATAGCCAGATTTAAAATCCCCGCCGTACGTCTGACAATTAAATTTAATATTTCAGGTGTGTAATAATCGAGGCGACTCGTAAATAAAAAGCGCGAGCGCAAAGGAGCTGTCAATAAGCCCATGCGCGTAGTAGCCGCTACTAAAGTAAACTTTTTTAAAGGAACTTGTACACTGCGCGCATTGGAACCGCTGTCAATCATGAGATCTAATTTAAAATCTTCCATCGCTGGATAAAGATACTCTTCCACAGTACGGTTAAGCCGGTGAATCTCATCGATAAATAGAATATCGCCCTCTTGCAGATTAGTTAAAATACCGGCCAAATCTCCTGGTTTTTCAATGACAGGCCCTGAAGTGATCACTAAATGACTGCCCATGGCTTGAGCTAGAATAGTTGCAAGAGTTGTCTTGCCAAGGCCTGGAGGTCCACTAAATAAACAATGACCCAGCGCTTCTCCTCTCTGCTTAGCTGCTCCCACAAAAACTTCTAACCGATCTCTAACTTGATCCTGGCCAACAAACTCTGCCAATGAGCGCGGTCTTAAAGGCACCTCAAACGTTGTGTCTGGGCTAATCAATTCATCGAGACTTAAAGTAGACTGGATATAATTTTCAGACATAATCACGCTATCTTATTTGTCTTAAGGTATATTAGTATAGAACTTTGCAGAATAATCTGGAAAGAAAAAAAGGGGTTATTATCAAATGATCAGACAATTTACAGCGACCGTTTATATAGTTGATAATCAAGGAGTTCTATTAATTTATCATCGCAAAATTGGCAAATGGTTACCACCAGGTGGCCATTTAGATCCTGGTGAAATCCAAACCGAAGGAGCTAAACGCGAAGTATTCGAGGAGACAGGTCTGCATGTCAATTTGATTTCACAGGAAAATCTATGGATAGAGAGAGCCAATGCTAAAAGCTTAATCCGTCCCTTTATGTGTTTATTAGAAGAGATCCCGGCTTGGCAAGATCAACCCGCTCATCAACATATAGATTTTATCTACTTAGCTTGTGCTGTAAGTGGCATAGAAAAACAGAATGAACGCGAGAGCGCTGGCTTAAAATGGTTTAATTTAGCAGAAATAGAATCGTTAGAAGAGGAGCGAGAGATTTTTTTAGAAACTAAGGAAACAGTGCGTTTTATTTTAACTAAAATTTACATTCAATCTGATCTTCTCAAATTTGTTTTTATTTGATAAAGAATAGTAAGTCAAGGTTCAACTAAAAATAAGGGTTATTAACTGCTAAATAAAATATAAGAAAATATTTGCAAATATATGCAGGAATGCATATATTTAAGGTATGAAAGTTAGTATTGGAAAATTAGCATTAGAACTTGGTGTTTCAAAAGACACTCTTAGGCGCTGGGAAGCTGTCGGGAAAATTTCTTCTGAAAGAACGCCGCGAGGTCACAGAAGATATGATCTTAATAAAGTTCTTGGAAAATTTCCACAAAAAGTTTTTTGTCAAAAACAAACAATGGTTTATGCGCGAGTTTCAAGGCATGATCAAAAAAATGATTTAAAAAGACAAGTGGATTTGCTTTCCTCTTTTTGTGCAATACAGGGATGGACATTCGAAGTGATTCAGGATTTAGGATCTGGTCTAAATTACTCTAAAAAAGGACTTAGAAAACTTATCCAAAGTATTTGCTTAGGAAATATGGAGCGGTTAGTCTTAACACATAAAGATCGTTTATTAAGATTTGGAGCGGAACTTATCTTTTCTCTTTGCGAACAGTTTAGTGTAGAAGTCGTGATCCTTAACAAATCAGAAGATGCAACTTTTGAAGAGGATCTTGTCTCTGATGTTTTAGAGATGATCACTGTTTTTTCTGCAAGGCTTTATGGAGCCAGAAGTCGTAAAAATAAAAAACTCATAGAAAGGCTTCAAGAGGCAGCGCAAGCTTTATGAAAGACTCCATGCACACTTATGAAACGCGAATTAGTCTAGATAACGTCTCTTTAGACATGCTTTCTTCTTATGCAGAACTTTTTGCTCAAGTCGAGCATCAGCTTTTTAAAAAAATCCTATCTAATGCAGAGCCTAACGCCTGTAAACGGGAATTCCTTCAACAATTTGGCATCACAGGAAGACAGTACAACGCCTGTAAAACAATTCTTCAAGGAAAGATTGATTCTATAAACGAAAAAAGAAATACGCAAATTATCGATCTTCAAGAAAAAATTAAAAAACAAGATGCTAAAATAAAAAAGATAAAAAATCCATTTACTATTCATCATAAGAAACGCCATTTAAATCACTTAAAAACTAAACTAACACAACTCAAAGCAGATCAAGATCAAAATATTGTTCGCCTTTGTTTTGGATCTAAGCAACTTTTTCGTGCTCAATTTTTTCTCACAGAAAATGGTTATGCTTCTCATGAAGAGTGGAAACAAGCGTGGCAAAAAAGCAGAAGTTCAGAATTTTTTGTTCTTGGATCCAAAGATGAAATTGAAGGCAATCAATCGTGCACTGCTTTCTTACAAGAAGATGGCTCCTTAAATTTACGTCTCAGATTGCCCAATTCTTGCATTAAAAAAGAGGGTAACTATTTATGAATCAACAATTTTCGGTTTGCATATGGCCATAAAGAAATCGTCGCCGCTCTTAAATCTAAACAAGCTCTTTGTTATCGGTTTAAAAGTGATGAAAAAGGATGGCGCCTATTTATTAGTGTCAATACAGCATCTGCTCCCCTTATCTCTGATGAAAAATTAGGCGTTATCGGAATTGACATTAATAGCAATCATTTAAGCCTTGTAGAAACTGATCGATTTGGCAATGCTATAAATAAACAAACCATCCCTCTCAATCTTTACGGCAAAAGCAGTCATCAAGCTAAAGCTCTCATTGGAGATGCCTGTAAAAAAATTGTCAAAACAGCCCAAGAAGTGCAAAAGCCCCTTGTATTAGAAAAACTCAACTTCCAACAGAAAAAAAGCGCACTTAAAGAAACACGAGCTTCTTATGCCAGAATGCTTTCTTCTTTCGCCTATAACAGTATTTTAACCCATATTAAATCAAGAGCGCAAAAGCTAGGAATTGAAATCAAAGAAGTTAATCCCGCTTATACCTCAATGATTGGAAGAGTAAAGTATTCCAAACGTTATGGATTATCCATCCATCATGCGGCAGCACTTGTTATTGCGCGCCGCAGTTTAAGATTTTCTGAAAAGCTTCCCTCCCGTTTGATAGATATTCCTGATGGCAGAGGTGACCATGTCGCTTTACTCGTACCTGTAAGGAATCGGGTTGAACACGTATGGGCATTTTGGAGAAAGCTGAGTAAAAAACTCTCAGTGGTGCTTGCAGCACACTTTCGGGCGATAAGAAATCGATCCATGAGCCCTCATGAAACGGCTTGTGTGATGTAAAACCCCAAAAGTTATCGGTGAGAGTCCGGTACACAAATCGTCAGATGCGCTGTTCTGCTGACGTTATTACTTGAATAAGCTTTGCTTACATTTTCGTAATATTTTTTTGAGCGGTTATATTGTGATCCATCTATTAATTTTGAAGAAATGTGATCTTACTTAAGTTAAAATTTCTCAAATTAAATGCGTACTGTACAAGAATTTAATTTTTTTAATTTATTAATAAAATTACTCTCTTGCAAGTGATCACACCCTTTAATATTTAAAAATTTTAATTCAGGTAACTCTTCTGTAAATTTAAGCTCTTTAATGTTTAGACAATAACTCACATCTAAAGACGTTAAGTTTGGTAAATTCCCAAAAAACTTTGTCTCTTCAATTTTACAAAAACTTATATCTAAAATAAGTAACTGTTCTAAATGCTCTGTAAACCTAAAATCAGATAATTGTGGACAAAAGCTAATATCTAGAGATTTCAAATTTTCTAAGTAGTGCAGAGAGTGCAGATTTAAAATTTTATTGCATCCTTTGAGTTTTAAATCCTTTAATAATTTTAATTTCTCTAAAAAATTTACATTTTGCAACTGATTGCAATAGCTTAAATCTAAATAGATTAAATTTATAAGTTCTACTAAATCAATATCGTCAATTTGATTACAATAACTCAAATCTAGATGCTGTAAACTTTTTATTTTACTTATTGATTCACTATGTTTGATATTATGACAATAACTAAAAGACAAACAAACTAAACAATGTAAATCTTCGATAAACTTAATATCTATAATCTGTTCACATTTACTAATAACTAAAGAAGTTAATGAATTGATTTTTTTGAGGTTACTAAAGTCAGTGACTTTCGGACATTTAATAATACTTAAAGAGCTAAGCTGTTTTACTTCACCTAAGGAACTCAAATCTTCTAAATTGTCACAATCTTCAATAATCAACGCTGTTAAATTGGCTAAATTAACCAAAGAGTTACAATTTACTAATTCTTTAGATTCTTTAATTTTAAGCGTTTTTAGATCTGGTAACCACTCAGCTATTAATTCTATATTTGCCTCTGTTACTTCCCCTACTATTTCTAAAAAGGTCAAACAGGGTAAAGATCTTAGAACAATGGCTAGTTTTTCATTGGTAATAGAATCTAAAGTGAAAGAAGTTAAGTTAGGACAATTTTTCAATCTTTCATTGAGGGTTTTAGGTGAATGATGATCTGTAATAGGGTTTAAGACATCTAAATTTTTTAAATTAACATACCCATTCTTTTTTAGTTCTTCACTAGGTTTTAATAAAGTCAAATAACGGAAAATATCTTTAATTAAACAGAGGATCTTTGTCAGTAAGTTACGCTTATGTTTTAAACGCTGTAGATCTTGTTTAAAACGCTTAATCTCCAATGGAGAAAAACTTAACTGATTAGCTTGTCTAATCAAAGCATTATGAGAGTAACTATCATTTTTATAAAAAAATTCACCATTTATTTTTGGCTCAATATGAGACATTACAGAGAGGAGTTGAGACATATTTTTACAATGACCTACTGTCAGCCAATTAGTCATAAGAACCTTTCTATCCTAATATTTTCCCATTTTGAGATCTTATTTATACTTAAATAAATAATTTTATAAAATAAAAAATTAAATTTATTTATTTTATAGAGTTGAGTTTTTAAATATTAAAATTAGATTTTGATTAGTAGAATTAAAAAGGTAAGGTATTAAAATATCTAAATAGTCTAGCCCAGCTAATCCTAAAGGGATCTCCTTTTTGATCTATGATCCTCTGAATGCCGCTAAAAGCTGAATTTTTAGTCGTAGTAGTCGTTAACTTTCCCGCTAGCTCAATTGCTTCATCAAACTTTCTTTGTTCTGCAAATATAAGCGCATTATCAAAATAAACTCGATTTTTTGTATTAATATTATCTATTTCGTCAGCTACTGCTATAGATTCATCAATCCATCCTTGAAGAGCTAATTGTTTAGATATTTTCTTAAAACTATCATCTCTATGATAAGCAATCTTCATCGTTCTAGTGATTTCAATAGCTTTTTTACTATATCCTTGTATTGTTAGCTCCTCACAAGCTTCTACAAGCACAAATTTCCTATTTAAGTTCGATAAATTAATGGAAATTTCTATCGCTTTATTAATATGATTCATATTTTTTTTCTGGACTAATTTTTCACAAATTTCTTTAGTCGTACTTTCTTTTTTCTTTGGTGAGAGTTTATTAGTAACTTCTAAAGCTCTATCTATCTCATTTTGTTGTATTAATATGAGGGCAACATTAGAAATCGCTTCTTCTCTCCAATACTCCTCAGTGATACAAGTCGCTACTTCTAGTGCCTGATGATTATTTTTTTGCTCTAACAACTTTTCAGAGATTATCTTGAGAATCTTATCTTTATCTTTAGATTGAGCTATAAGAGCACTCATTTCTAAAGCGACTTTACTATTTTTCAGCTCTAACATTGGATTGAAAATAGCTGTAAATTTTTTTCCTCTCTCTAATGAATTAATAAGAGTATTAGTTTCTTTAATAGCTTGGCAAATTAAAGCTAAATCAAATAAATCTTCAAAGAAAAGAGGTTGATGCTTGTGGAGAGCTACTTCTCTTAGTTGGATGAGATTCTCTTTTTGCCCTTCTGCTACACTATTTAAGAGATTTCTTTTAATTGTTAAACTTGTATCTGAAATTGCTTTTAAGCTTGTAGCCTTTAGAATAGAATCTAGATTCTGACGAGTTTCTACTCTATTTAAAATTAATGGAACAGCTTCTTTTAAAAATTTAGCCAATTCATTTATTAAGCGTATTTGCTTATATCTTGCACTCGTTACTACTTTTACATTCCAATTTTTATTTAATCTTACTACAGTTTGAGTAGTTTTTGGGTCTAACCACTCTAGTATAGCAGTACATAATTCTTCGGGTAAGACATCGATAGGGCTTTCTGAATTTTTTTGAGATGCAAATGGAATAGAATGGGGTAATCGCCTTTCAATAGTCATTTTAATACCTCTTAACTAATTGACAATAATTATTTTAATAATAATTTTGTCATTAAAAATATTAAAAATATAGTAGTATTTGACTCCCTTAAATCCTTATCAAAAAAATAATTATACATTATTGTAATATTAATAATTTCAATATAGTATATTTTTTAAATTTTTTAATTTACATTTTAACATCTATTGATCTTAATTTTTTGTAAAAAAGTAGGCTTATCCAATTGTTGAACAATGAAGTCTTCTCTGCCATTTTAAGGCAAGCTCTCGTTGGCCTAACTTATTGTAGCAGGTAATCAAATTGAGGTAAGCTAATTGGTTAGTCGAATCATTTTCATGCGCTTGCTTAAAAGTTGCAATAGCTTCTTGATAATTCTCTAGCATAAAAAATAGGAGGCCAAGATTAATTAGAAAGTCTGCTTCTGCCGGATGAATAGGATAAAAATTTGCTCTGACTTGTAGAAGAGCCGAACTAAGTTGTTCTTGATGAGCTTTAGAAGCTTGGGAAAGTAAAGAGTGAAGCTGATTAAAAAATAAATGACAACTCACTGGATCCCATTTTCCTACTTTTAACAATAAAATAAGAGTCTCTAAATTAAAAGTTTCTTTTTTTACATCTAACTCAGTCATGAGCGAAAAGTAATCATAAGGTTCGAACCCCTCTATCTGTTGATTAAAGGCCAGCACTGTTTCCGGATAATGCTCTTTTTTTCCTCCTAAAGTAGCGACTAAAATTAAGAATTGTGTTTGAGGTTTAGTAGGCAATAAGGCCATGCCTTGCTGTTCATTAAAATAATGCTCTAAAGCGTGATAATTAACCGGCATCGAAAAGCTATCGTGCTGGGATAAATAGGGCTTAAAAGCGTTTAGCTGTTGAATAGTCGCTACTCCTTGATCCGCTGCTATCATAAAAAGACGTCCCTTAGCTAATTTAGCAAAATAATGGATTGCTTGGAGAGCTCCTAACGGAATAGAAAAAGGCATATCCTTTAAAAATTGGCAATAAAAATTGAGTAGAGAATCAATTTCTGGAAAATCTCTGTAATACCTCTCTTCATTAGGTCTATTTTCATAGATAAACTGAGTCTGCAAAGAATTAATCAGTTGGGCAAGATCAGCTGGTTCTTTCTCTTGCTGATCTCTTGTTAAAATTACTTTACCCTCTTGTAGTTGACCTTGATCAATTTTAAACAAATCTTGAGGTAAAGTATTAAAGAAGTAATTCCCAATTAAAATTAAAGGATTTTTAATCGTTTCACTCGTTAAATAGCGCTTAGTTAAGATCAACTCTAGCACGGTATCTTGCTGATGATCGTAATAGGCAAAGTCTAAAAGACCCTCTGCAATCCATGGTTTAAGGTAAGGATGATTTTGCCAAAATGCCAGTGTAGCTGGTACAAAATCCGTCATGACATAACAAACTTTAATTTTTTCAAAAACAGAGTTTTTTAAAATCTCCCTTAAATTTTTGAGCAATAGATAACCAAAACGCCCTGTACCAGCGCCTAGATCGAGGAGATAAAGAGTTTCTCTTAGATCGATAGGCGTAGCCGAATTAGGAGCTAAACAATCCCTAATGTATCCTAAAATAAGATGAGCATACTGATAAGCAATAAAAGGATTGCTAGTAGCATAAAAAGGAACAGCTTTTTCACTCCATGCCTCAGGACCTAGCTGTTGATAGATTTTTCTCTGCAACTCCCATAAGAGGGATTGAGAAAGCCTTTTATGAGTTTCTACTATCACCTTTGTCACTAAATTTCTCCCAAATTGATGTACTAATCAAAAAAATAGAGATAAGTATGTAAAAAAATGAGGTTAATTCCCAGTGTAAAAAGCGTCATGCTTAAGGTCATAAAATGAAGAGTTGGTTTTAAGGATTTCAAGATAAAAGAGCTATCTTTTAGTTGAGGTTCTTTTAATTTCTCTAAAATAGGTCCCACTACCCTCTTTTTTAAATCAGGTGCCATTTTAATCATCTCTACCCGTGCTTTATCTTTTAATTTTTCAATTAATTGGTTCGTAAGATAAAAAGCAGCAATGGGAATCTCTTTTTTAAACAGAATCACAAGGCTATCGAGTTGTTGATTAATTAAATTGGTTATCTCTTGATCAGTCCCTTCAAGATCAATTTTGTTAAGCACCTCTTGTTGCTGATTAGCTATAAAATTTGATAAAATATTTTTTAAATAGAAGGAATGAACAAAATAAGTTAAGAGTAGCCAGCTTAGGCCGTAAATGACGACACTACTCATTAACAAAAAGAGTAAATAGGAAAAGTACATGAGAGGCTAGGTGATTACATATGTATCACTCTAGCAAAACAAGCCAATACTATTCTACTTTTGATTAGAATTTTTCATCAAATAAGTAATTGCAATGAGTAAGGATGGCTTCCATTAAATTATTTATACTACTGATTTTCTCTCTATCTTCTAATGTAACAATATCTACAAGATATAAATTAGGACCTACTACTACACTTAGATTATAAGCATCCATTAGATTGACTTTTTTATGCTGAATTACTCTATCCAATATAGAAGTTAGCCTTTTTAAAAATAATCGCTTATCTTGTGGAATTTGATTAATCGCTTCTTTTAGAGCGTTCAAGTCAAGTTTTTTAGGATTTTTAACTACTTCTATAGCTTGATTTAATGCTTCTAGCTGACCTTTAAACACATTCATGTCTTTCATCAATTTTTTTAATACACATGCCATTTCATCAGCAGAAGGATTAAACTCTTGAATATCAAATGAAGAGGATTTTAATAGTTTTTCTATTAATAAATTAGTTCTTTGGATGTTTGCTGAACGCCGAAAAATTCCTTGTTGACTAAAGTTAGTAAGATTTTCTTCAAAATAATCCATGAGCTGATTAGCAGCTTTGATGACTAACGCCACATCCACTGGCTGGTCTGCCTTCAATCCTGTCCCTACAGGAAAAGATAGAGCTAGCCCAACAAAACTAAAGATTCTTTTAGCTAAATTGACAATTTTATCAATTAAATCTTTAAAAAAACCAATAAAACAAGCTAAATTGCTGTTTGATTCAGTTATAGTTGGATTGACAGGAACAGGTTTATTATTAATTAAATTCATATATTACCTCAATTTTTAATTAATTATGCACTAATGATTAAATTTATTAAATAAAAATTTATTTTATTTTAATTTGAATTATAGTATAATTAATATTGATTTAATAAAGGAGCAATAAATGTTTTTTGAAATTATAGGTAAAGATCAATCAGAACAAAAGGCTACTAAACAAAATAAAGCTCTCTTAGACCTACTAATTTATATAGACTCCCTCGATCGCGATGTAAAGAACTTAATGACTGAATTAAAAGTTTCTGCTGAACAGATCGATCTATTTGTCAATCATGAACAAAACTTCACGGCTGAAAATTGGCAAGAGTTGCAAACACAACGCAAATTATTGGATGAGAAATTAACTAGAGAAAAAGAAAACATTCCCAATCCTGTAGTCAATCAACAAAGACAGTTAGAAAATCAACTAAAAAGTAACTGGTTATTTGTCAAATAAAAATGTTCATCTAAAAGATAAAAAGAAATGATGAATCATTTCTTTTTACAAAAAAGTAAATCTATTCTAGTTTAAATTTAATTATCTCCCCTCACTTGAAAAGACTAATTAGAGAATTTTCATTATAATTTAAGCCTTTTTATAAATTAAATTTATTTAGGTTGGATTTAGTATGGATCAAGTACAATCTACTACTTTTTCTTCTGTTCTTTTAGGAAATGACCTAGCTTTACCGCTTGCACATTACAAATATCAACAGTCCATCTCTATTTTGGATCTACCCTATGAACTTATTTATAAGATCTTTTATTATCTTACTCTTAATGAACTAGTAAAAGTACAATTAGTCAGTAAGGAGTGGAAAATCATAGCTACTGATGAAGTGCTTTTAAACGCTTTACCATTGCCTAAAGGAGCTTTTGGCAAGAAAGCCTGGGAAAAATATTTTGGCAAGATCGGTGAAGAACCCTGTCTATCTTTCAGCCTTCATCGCTTACTAGAGCAACCCTGTCCTTTTTGGAAAGATAAAAAAATTAAAGAGACGCATCAGTTAATCCTTCTGCCTAAAACTGTGGATGATCAACCCCTAAACTTAATTTCTTTAGGAACTTTAATTAAAAATCTTAAGGAAGGACACTGTCCTTCTTATAAAATTTCTGATCTATTTATATTCCATAGAATTATGGATTTTTATGGAGAGATTTCTGTCACACATTCTTACTGGATATTGATGACTAGAGATATTATTCCCGAAGAAGCTTATGTGCATCAAGATACGACAAGCTCTCATCAATGGCAGAAAATCTTTGTAGAGGACATTGCTAACAAAGTCAATAGACCCTATAAAATTGTCTCTTTGTTAGAAGCAACGATTGGCATCTTTGCAACTTATCTGCAATCTCAAGAGTGTTTATTTCCCTACAAGTCAAAAACTTATACGCGTTGTCAAGAAAATATATTTAACCATCCCATAGTAGTAGGAGGGTTTGATATCAATGGCCTTTCTATTACAATGGATTGTAGTTATAAAACAGGGATTGCCGTTTTATGCAAAGTAACTTAACTTATTTAGGCTTATCTAGAGTTTATAAAAACTTTTAATAGGACTTAGCAAAGATCGCATCTAAAGTAGCCTGTTTTCCCGTTAAAAGGCACTTTCCCATTGTTTGACTTTGTTGCAGAGGTAAACAGCGGATCGTTACCTTAAGATCAGCTAATAACTTTTCAGTTTCTACTTCTCCACACCATTTACCTTTGACAAATCCTCCGTGAATCTCCGGTTTTTCACTATTGAGAGGCGTGAAAAATTGTTTTAACTCTTCCAACGTGTGAATATTTTCATGAAAGTGTGTTTGTTGCAATTGTTTAGCCTGTTGAAAATAGTTAGCTTGGATCGAGTCTAAATAATTCAGTATCTCTAGGGGTAGCTGACTGAGGCTGATCCTTATTTTTTCTTTATGTGGCTTATCGCGACGCGCCACCATGACGACTTGATTTTCCCTATCTTTAGGTCCAACTTCTAAGCGCAAAGGCACCCCTTTTTTAATCCATTCCCAACTTTTTTCTCCGCCTCTCTTATCTCTTTTGTCGATAAAAACCTGTAACTTATTTCCATGAAAGGTCAGCTCTTTGAGACTAGCAGCTACTTGTTCTGCATAGGCATAAACCTCGGCCGTTAACTCAGCTTTGGGAATAACTGGCAAAATGACAATCTGTTTAGGTGCAAGACGTGGAGGAAGACGCAAGCCATCATCATCGGCATGGCACATGATTACTCCTCCGATTAAGCGCGTCGAACAACCCCATGATGTCGTATAAGCATACTCTATTTTGCCCTCGGCATTGCTAAATTTAATATCGGAGCCCTTAGCAAAATTTTGACCCAAATAGTGAGAAGTCCCAGCTTGTAGCGCTTTGCGATCTTGCATCATCACTTCCGTAGTATAAGTCTCTACGGCTCCTGGAAAGCGCTCCCCTGGAGATTTTTTACCGACAATTACCGGTAAGGCTAGCACATTTTCAAAAAATTCGCGATAGACCTCTAACATCTTTAATGTTTCTTGAATAGCTTCCTCTTCATTAGCATGAGCTGTATGGCCCTCTTGCCATAAAAATTCAGAGGTGCGTAAAAAAATGCGCGGACGCATTTCCCAGCGTACGACATTAGCCCATTGATTGATCAGTAGAGGTAAATCGCGATAAGATTCAATCCAGCGAGCAAACGATTCACCGATGATCATCTCTGAAGTCGGTCGGACCACTAAAGGCTCTTCTAATTCTCCCGTAGGAATCAGTTTGCCATTTTTTTGTTCTAAGCGATGATGGGTTACGACAGCACATTCTTTGGCAAAGCCTTCGACATGCGCTGCTTCCTTTTCTAAATAACTCAAAGGAATAAACAGAGGAAAATAGGCATTTTCATGGCCTGTATTTTTAATGCGCTCATTTAACTGAGCCTGAATATTTTCCCAAATGCCATAACCCCATGGCTTAATAACCATACAGCCTCTAACGGGAGAATTTTCGGCCATGTCGGCTGCTTTAATCACTTGCTGAAACCATTCGGGATAATCTTCTTGACGCGTAGGTTGAATAGCGGTTCTTTCATTTGTTTGTGACATATTTTTGCTGCCTTAAATTCAAAAATTGTTTTTACTAAATTAATTCTATTTTTAACCTACTAAGATAAGCGATTTTAATAGAGGATACAACAAAAGAAATGCAAAGGCACCAAAAGACGTGAAAAATTTTAATCTTTATCTGCTAATTATAGGCGTTATTTTTATTTTAGGCTTAGCTTATGCTTCTGGTGTGACCGATTACTTTAATCTAGAAAAGCTCTATCAGCAGCGTTATCATTTAAAAGATTGGGCTCATCGCCATCCGCATTTAGCTCCTGTCAGTTATCTCTTTCTTTATTTTCTATTTACTTTATTTTCTCTGCCTTTTGATTTCTTCTTATGCTTACTAGGCGGAGTATTATTCCCTCAGCCTTATTGTACAATTTATGCAGTAATTGGAGCTACAGTTGGCGCAATTGGCTTATTTTTAGTGACGCGTTCCTTTTTAGCACCGCGGCTTAAAAAAAGAGCGGCGCGCTTGATCCATCCTTTTGAAAAAGGCTTTCAAGAAAATGCGGCGTGTTATCTTTTATTTTTGCGTTTGACGCCTTTATTTCCCTTTTGGCTCGTTACAATGGCTCCTGCTCTGCTTAATGTGCCTCTTTCTACTTTTATCTGGACCTCATTTATTGGCATCATTCCCTGCGCCTTTATCTTTACTCAAGCAGGAGTTGGTCTAGATGCCATGATGAATCATTCTACGCAGACTGTGACAGAACAATTATTCAGTCAAGAGGTCATTTTGACCTTAGGGGTACTGGCGCTGCTTTCCCTAACGCCTTTAATGATTAAAAAATTTTTCTTAAAGTCTAAAATATGATTAACTTTACTGCTTGCTCATTCCTATTTTATATTAGACAAAAGGATATCTTTAGGTTTCCTAGCTTAACTCTCTATGTAGTGTTTCTCTGTTTATCGACTAGTTGTGAATTTTTACATGATCCTAGTTTTACAGGTGAAGCCCCCTCTTCTCCCGGAACTAAATGGGAGGGAGAAAAAATCAGTTATCCCAATCCTACTGATATTCCTTTTCAAGCAGAGGATTTAGAGGGCACTCAATCGATTGCCGACCTCTTAAACATCGCTCTTTTTAATCACCCCTCTACGCGAGCTAGTTGGCATGCAGCACGTGCTTTAGCTTATAGTTATCGGTCTTCTTTTAGCAATTACTATCCTGTCATTGCTTATAATGGCATTTTAACCTTTGAAAATACTACTTTGAGAAACAGTACAGTTAGCTCTAGTACAGGTAATACAGGAACTCTTACGACTGTAGATACAGGTACCTCGACCACTACCACAACTTCTACTACAACAGATGTGACCAATAATTTAACTCAAGTTAATACTATTTCAAATCAGCTCAACTTAAATTATTTAGTATTTGATTTTGGCGGTAGGGAAGCACAAACTAACTTAGCTCTTCAAACCCTCTACGCAGCTGACTGGCAACACAATTTTACGATGCAGCAAGTTTTAATCAATGTGCTCAATGCTTATACCTCTTATATTGGCAATAAAGGCCTCCGGGAAGCGAATGAAGAAAATATTAAAGATGCAGAAATAGCTGTAAAATCTGCTGAGATTATGCAGCTTGCAGGTCTAGCTACTCTAACGGATGTGATGCAAGCTAAAGCTGCCCTGGCTCAAGCTAATCTAAATTTAGCCCAAGCTAAAGGCGCTGAAAAAACAGCTTTGGGAAACTTAGTAATAGGAATTGGCCTACCACTTAGCACCCTGTTAAAGGTAGAAGACTTACCTAACAAATTGCCTTTAGTTGAAATTAGCCATAACATAGCGGGCTTATTTGAATTAGCTAAAAAGAAACGCCCTGATTTGGGCGTAGCGATTGCTGCTATTAAACAACAAGAAGCGCAACTTGGTATTTCGCTATCCGCTAGTTTGCCAACAGTGACTCTCAATGGTGTACTCAATCGCTTGCATTATATTGGCCATCCGCTGCTCGATGGCCATGACAACTATCTTTCTGCTGATTTGAACATTCCTTTATTTCAAGGATTTTATTACGTCAATCAACGCCGTCAATTGCGTGCCCAAATAGATCAAGCTTTAGCTAATTTAGATGTTCAAGTTTCTCAAGTCGCTACGCAGCTTGTAGCTAACTACTATGCCTTTACTTCTGCTGCAGCTGCTTTGCCTTTTAGCGAACTCAATTTAGACTATAGTAACAGAGCCTTTGAAGGCTATGTTAGCCAATATAAAGTGGGAGCTGCCTCTATTTTAGATATGCTTACCTCTTTAACTGCTTTAAATAATGCGCGAGCACAAGCTATTGTTACGCGTACCCAATGGGCTAATGCTTTAGCTAATTTAGCTTTTGCCGTAGGCATCTTAAATGATACGCATGTTGTGTGGCAGGACCAAAATTCTCTTTCTGAAATTTATTCCACTAAACAGGACTAAACAGATGTATTTTAAATACTATATTCAGCTTATGGTAACCTCTATCGCTTTAATTTTTTCTTTAATGAATTGTTCAAAAACTGCCGCTCCTCCTTCTCCTATTCCTTCTGTGATGACAGCTATTGTTCAGCAAAAAGAGACGCCTATTTACATCGATACGATTGGCCAAGTGATTTCCCCTATGACTATTCAGATCCGTCCTCAAGTAGCTGGCCAATTAATTGCAGTTCATATTCAACAAGGAGCCATTGTAAAGCAGGGTGATCTCTTATATGAAATTGATCCGCGTCCCTATATAACGGTTCTAGCTCAAGCTAATGCCCAATTGAAACATGATCAAGCTTTGCTTACCTATAGTGAAAAAACAGTCGAACGCTATAAGAAAGTAGTGGAAGAGAATTTTATTTCCCTCTTAACTTTTGAACAGTATGAAAGTAATCTCCAAGCAGCAAAAGCACAAATAGAAGTTGATCAAGCAGCTGTCGCTAATGCACAGCTTAATTTAGATTACTGCCATATCGTCGCCCCTGTTTCAGGCAAAATTAGCTCATTTGTGGTAGATGTAGGCAATATAGTATCAGCTTACGATATCAATGCCATTACCTCCTTGCATCCTTTTGATCCCATCGATATTTTATTTTCTCTTTCTCAATCACAATTTGAGCTCATTCGGAAAGAGCAGGGCAATGAAGGTACTTGGTCTTATCTAGCTACTTTGCCTGAACATCCGCAGCTTATTTTAGAAGGGCAAACCTATTTTATCGATGACAAATTAGATCAAAATACGGGTACTATTTCATTAAAAGGACGTTTACCCAATCCTAGCTATGCATTATGGCCTGGCGAATTTGTCAAAATCAAAGTTTTACATAAAAAATTTACTAACGCTCTCCTCGCTCCACCGGGCGCTATTTTAACAGGTAAAGCAGGTACTTATGTTTATCTAGTTGATGCCAATCACAAGGTCACTAATCATGCCATCACTATTTTAACTAAAACAGAAGAGTATACTGCTTTTACCTCTGAGACTGTTAAAGCAGGAGATCAGATCGTCATTAATGGTCAACTCAACTTAGCGCCGGACATGGTCGTAAAAGTAATACCAGATTCGCCTTCTTCAAAATCAAATGAACCTAAGCTTTTACCCTAATGAATCTTTCAGCTCCTTTTATTCAACGTCCCATTATGACAACTCTAGCTATGCTGGCTCTACTCGTAGCTGGGCTTTTAGCTTATGCGCATTTGCCTATCAGTAGCATGCCCAATGTCACTTACCCTGTCATCAGCGTCAAAGTCTCTTTTCCAGGCGCGCTACCTGAAACCATGGCTAGTGCTATCTCCTTGCCTTTAGAAAAGCAATTCATGACAATTCCCGGTTTAAGATTAGTGAGTTCCAGTAATACTTTAGGAGTAACTACTATTGTACTGCAATTCGAGATCCAAAAAGATAGTTTAACAGCAGCTCAAGATGTCCAAGAAGCAATTACGGCAGCAACTCCCTATCTGCCTCCCGATTTACCTTTTGGCCCTACTTATAGAAAAATCAATCCTTCAGAATTACCCATTATCTATTTAGCACTAACTTCTAAGACTCTTTCGCGATCTGAGCTTTATACATATGGCAATACAATCATTGGTCAGCGCATTTCGATGGTGGAAGGGGTCTCTCAAGTAACTACTTATGGCTCGCCTTTAGCCATAAGGCTACAAATGGATCCGGTAAGATTAGCCGCGCACGCCATTACTTTAAACGAAGTAGCACAAGCCATTCAGGCAGAAAATGCCCTTTTGCCTACAGGCATTTTAAATGGACCTTTATCTGCTCCTCTTATTTCTGTAGAGGGACAATTATTGACAGCCGAGGCTTATGAATCTGTTATCTTGACTTATCGCAATGGCGTACCCATCCGTTTGCAAGATGTAGGCCGCTCGATTGCCAATTTTTCCAATAATAAAACTTATCCGCAATTTGCCGATGCGACTCTTCAAGAGGGTGCTGTTATTTTAGCTGTACAAAAAGAACCAAGTGCCAATGCAGTGGCAATCTCAGAAGAGATCGATCAGCTATTAGAAAAGATTAAAATAGAGTTACCGCCAGCTGTGGATTTACATGTTTTTTTTGATCGCTCCATTCCCGTTAAATTGGCCATTAAAGACACTATTTATACGCTCTGTTTATCTTTGATCTTAGTGATCTTAGTGATCTTCTTTTTCTTAGGTAAAATAACCGATACGATTATTCCCTCTTTAATTTTGCCTCTCTCTATTATTGCTACCTTTATTGTCATGTATATTCTGCATTTTACCTTAGATAACCTTTCGGTATTAGCCTTAACCTTAGCAATTGGTTTCATCATTGATGATGCTGTCGTCGTCTTAGAAAATATTGTTAGAAAAGTAGAACAGGGCCAACTGCCCTATCTAGCTGCTTTAGAGGGCTCTAAACAGATCTGTTTTACCATTGTCTCGATGAGCTTATCTCTGATTGCTGTTTTTATTCCCATGCTTTTTATGGCAGGATTAGTCGGTGAAATTCTAAGAGAGTTTGCCATCACGCTGACAATCATTACTTTTATCTCCGGCTTTATTTCTCTCACCTTAACTCCTATGCTAGCTAGTCGCTTTATTCTAGCTAGAAAAAAAAGTTCGACCAAAGGCTCCTTTGCAAAAAGCATAGAAAATTTTCACCGCAGCTTAGAAAATCGATATGGCAAATTACTAGCTGCCGTCTTACCTCATCGCTTCATGGCTACTACTATAGCTATCTTGTGCTCGCTACTGACAATTGCGCTCTTTTCCTATCTCCCTATCGATTTTGTACCGGATGAAGATTTAGGGTTTTTTCTAGTTTTTACTCAAGCTAAAGAGGGGGGATCCTCTTACAAAATGCTCGATTATCAAAATCAACTGTTAAAGCTTTTGCAGAATCATCCGGCAGTCGATAAAGTGGTCTCTATCAGCTCCTATTCTCAGTATCGCAAAGGTCTTAATCTCGTGCGCCTTAAACCCCTTGAAAAACGCGAGCCCATTCAAAAAGTGATTAAAGAGATTCAAAAAGGCATTAGCGACATTGTAGGTTTACAAGGTTTTATCAAAAATATTCCTCTCATCGATCTAGCTACCGGGGCTGAAAGTCGAGCCGCTTATCAATTTGCTTTGCAAAATATTTCGCCGGCTAAGCTCTACCCAGCTGCTCAAAAACTATTGGCTCAGATGCGTAAAGATCCTCTCTTTCAAAGCGTCAATAGTGATTTAGAAGTCGATACACCTCAAATCAACGTGACTATTTTGCGCGATCAGGCTGCTCGTTTGGGAATTGATGCGACAGCTATTGAGAGTGCCTTTAGCTATAGCTTTTCTGGCAATTTTATTTCGCGCATCCAAACAGCTATCGATCAATATTACGTCATTCTAGAGCTCTATCCTGAATATCAACGGCAAGCGGCTATTTTAAATAATGTTTGGCTACGCTCCTCTCTTTCTAATTCTCTTGTGCCTTTAAGTGCAGTATTAAATTGGAAAGAGGGACTAGGCGCATCTAGTATCAATCATATCAATCAGTTCCCGTCCGTCACTGTTTCCTTTAATTTAGCTGCTGAGGTGCCTTTAGAAAAAGCGTTGAATCGTTTAAAAACTTTTACCCAAGAACTCAATGATCAAGGGATTACCTCACGGCCAATTGGAGCTGCCCAAACTTTTAACGAATCGATTAAAAGTACCGGCTTTTTACTACTCATCACTCTATTTTGTATTTACATCATTTTAGGCATTTTATATGAAAGTTTTATTCATCCTCTGACCATTTTAACGACTCTTCCTCCGGCTACTTGTGGAGGGTTACTCACTCTTTTACTCTTTGGCTTACCACTTTCTCTCTACTCGTTTTTAGGCATTATTCTACTCATCGGCATTGTCAAAAAAAATGGGATCATGATGATCGATTTTGCTATTGAAAATAGACGCTATCAACAGATGAGTCCTTATGATGCCATTTTAAATGCTTGTTTAAAGCGTTTTAGGCCGATTATGATGACGACAGTAGCCGCTATTTTTGGTGTTTTACCTATTGCCTTAGGACTTGGATCGAATGCCCAGGCCCGCCGTCCTTTAGGCTTAGTGATTATAGGAGGTCTTTTATTATCACAACTGATCACTTTATTTGTAACGCCTATCCTCTATTTAGCAATGGAAAATATTAATGAAAAGATTTCTCTTAGAAGTGTCTCTTAAGTAAAAGGATTGTTTAAATGAATCTCTCAGCTCCTTTTATTCAACGTCCCATTATGACTATTCTATTAATGGTCTCTATTTTTTTTGTCGGTCTTGGAGCTTATTTTAATCTACCTATTAGCAATATGCCCAATACCACTTATCCTATTATCAATGTCACGGTTGATTTTCCAGGTACTTTACCAGAAACCATGGCTCATGCTGTCGCCTTGCCCTTGGAAAAGCAATTTATGGCTATTCCCGGAGTTAAATTAGTCAGCTCTAATAATACGTTAGGCAATAGTAGCATTACTTTACAGTTTGATAGCGACAAAGATATGACGATAGCTGCCCAAGATGTGCAATCAGCTATTATCACTGCTCAGCCGACCCTTCCGCCGCAGCTTCCCTATGCGCCTGTCTACCGCAAAGTTAATCCGGCTGAACTCCCCATTTTATACTTAAGCTTAACTTCCAAAGTGATGAAACTGAATGAACTCTATACCTATGCCAATAATCTAATCGGACAGCGGCTCTCTATGTTAAATGGAGTCTCTCAAGTCACTCTATTTGGCTCGCCTTTAGCGATTCGCATTCAGGTCGATCCAGCTAAATTGACAGCTGTTGACCTTTCTTTAACTGAGCTAGCTACAGCCATTAATCTAGGCAATTGCAATTTATCTACCGGTCAACTGGATGGCTTACTTGAAGCGCCCAATATAGCCGTTGATGGGCAATTATTGACAAGTGAGGCTTGGGAAAATTTAATTGTAGCTTATCGCCAAGGCACGCCTATTTACATGAGGGATTTGGGCAGAGTAGTGGAAAGCTTTCAAGATGATAAGATCAGTGTCCAACGTCTAACAGCTAAAGAGGAACAACCTACCATTTTAATTGCCATTCAAAAAGAACCTACGGCTAATGCAGTTGCCATTTCTAAAGATGCCCATGATTTAATCGCTAGTTTAAAAATAGAAATTCCGCCTACTGTAGATGTACACTTCTTTTTTGATCGCTCTCTATCTATTCGACAAGTCATTCAAGATGTTAACCTCACTCTTTTAGCTGCTTTATTTCTAGTAATCTTAGTCGTTTATTTTTACTTAGGCAGTTTAAAGACTACTCTAATCCCTGCTATCGTTCTTCCTCTTTCCCTAATTGGCACCTTCATTGTGATGAATCTTTTGCAATTCACTTTAGATAATCTTTCTTTGTTATCTTTAATCCTAGCGGTGGGTTTTATTATCGATGATGCCATTGTTGTTTTAGAGAATATCGTAAGACGTCAAGAAGAGGGTCAAAGCCGTTGGCAAGCCTCGCTTGAAGGCGCTAAACAGATCGGGTTTACGATTGTTTCGATGACTTTATCCCTCATTGCCGTCTTTATTCCCATGCTGTTTATGGGTGGCTTAATCGGCAAAATTTTGAGAGAATTCGCTTTGACTCTGACTATCGTGACCCTTATTTCCGGCATGATTTCTCTAACCCTAGCTCCTATGTTATGCAGCCGCTTTTTGCCCTCTATTCATACGACTCTAGATGATTCAAAATTTGCGCAAATGTCTAAAAAACTCAATTCCAAAATGGCCGCAGGGTATGGTAAGATGCTGGTCGTAGCTCTCAATCATCGTCTTACTGCTTTAATGATAGGCGTACTCTGCTTAGTAGCCACTTTGATGCTTTTTTACTATCTGCCCACTGATTTTTTGCCTAATGAAGATGATAGTTTTTTCATTGCTTACTCCCAAGGACCAGAAGCTGGCTCTACTTATCAACTATTAGACAGGCAAAAAAAGATTTTAACTATTCTGATCAATCATCCGGCTGTCGAAGAAGTGATAGCGATTAACTCCTATTCAGAATACCGCAAAGGTCAAAATCTCGTCCGTCTCAAACCACTTAACAAACGCGCGTCTCTTAAACAGGTGCTCGATGAACTCAATCGAGAATTTGCCAACTTATTGAATGTCCAAGTCTTTATCAAAAATGTACCTTTAATTGATCTAGCTGCCGGTCAAGAGAGTCGCGGAGATTATCAGTTTGCTTTACAAAGTATCGATGCTGACAAAGTTTACGCTTCGGCTAAAAAACTGATTGCTGCCATGGAAAGGGATCCTTTTTTCCAAGGAGTCAATAGCGATCTAGAGGTTGATTCACCACAAATCAATGTTAAAATCTTACGCGATAAAGCCTCTACCTTAGGTATTACTGCAACCGATATTGAAAACGCTTTTTTATACTCTTATTCTTATAATTACATTACGCGCATTGAAACGGCCATCGATCAATATGATGTGATTCTCGAACTTTTACCAGCTTATCAGGCAGAAGCTAACTCCTTTAATTATCTGCAGATGCGTTCAGCTACTTCGCAAAAACTGATACCCTTAAGTGCTGTGGCAGAATGGAGTACAGGCCTTGGTGCCTCTAGTGTTAATCACATCAATCAATTTCCTGCGGTGACGATCAGTTTTAATTTAGCTTCAGGTGTTTCTTTAGAGCAAGCTCTTAACCGTTTAAAAGAACTGAAAAATCAGCAGGTTGATCCGACAGTCAGCTCGCAAACGATTGGTTCAGCTAAGACTTTTCAAGAGTCTATTCAAAACGCCGGCTATCTTTTATTGATTGCTATTTTTGTGATCTACATTATTCTAGGTATGCTATATGAAAGCTTTATTCATCCTTTAACTGTCTTATCTACCTTGCCACCAGCTACTTTAGGCGGGTTGCTTATTCTTTTCTTCTTCAACTTGCCTCTTTCTTTATATGCCTATCTTGGGATTATCTTACTGATTGGCATCGTCAAAAAAAATGGCATTATGATTGTAGATTTTGCGATAGAAAATAGCCGCCTAAAGCATATGAATCCTCGCGAGGCCATCATCAATGCTTGCTTAGTGCGCTTTAGACCTATTATGATGACGACCGTCGCAGCTATTTTCGGCGCGCTACCCATTGCCCTGGGAATTGGCAACGGAGGAGCCGCCCGCCAGCCTTTGGGTTTAGTGATTATTGCAGGCTTATGTCTCTCTCAGCTGATTACTCTATTCATTACTCCTATTATCTATCTCATAATGGATAATTTAAACCAGCGGCTGCCTTTGCACTCTTTTAATCTTCAAGAGGATTAAGCTAATTAAATTAAGTACTTGTTAAGATTTTGTAAGATTTTTGCAATTTTAATTCAAATGCTAAATTTCTTTTAAAATACCGGTTAGCTAGTTGAATAACAGGACATAATCCCCTCATGCTATTGCACATAAAAACTAAAGCTTGTAAAGGGATTGCCTCCATCTTGGCTTTTACTAACCTAAAGGGTGCTTGCCATTCTTCTGCTATTTTCTCTATTGCTTTGATTGTAATTCCCGTTAATAAAGGAAGGGTAAAATTAGGAGTAAAAAAAGCATGATCAGCATACCAAAACAAATTCGAAAAGCTAGCTTCTAGTAAATGACCTTGATGATCAACTGTGATCATATCATCATAGCCCTCTTTAATCGCTTGTTCTTTAATCCATAAGCGATCGAGATAAGCTAATGTCTTTAACTGAGCCGTAGGAGAGCCTATAGGAGTAGGATAAATACCTAAAGAGAGAGTCTCTCTTTGGTTAGTTTTCTCCTCTTTTAAAGTGATGATGACATGACCCGGTACTCTTTTTGGTAAGTGCAGTCTTTTACTGTCTCCTCCAGTGACAATAATCTTTAATCGGTAAGTACCAGTATAAGCCTGATTGCAATCAATCAGTTGATCAATCATAGCAGGATCGATAACAGGCGCGGCTACTTGCAAAGTTTCACAATGAGAGGTCAATCTAGCTAGATGAGCGCATAAAAATTCTGGATGTCCCTCTGCAACTTTGATCGTGGTAAAGAGGCCATCTCCAAAAAGAAAACTACGCTCATCCATCGAAAGATGTATCTTTTCCTCTTCGACAAATAGGCCATTCCAATAAGCTAACTTTTTCAATAGACTAACCTTATCTTTTGCTTTATCTCATCACTTTTAGCAACGAAGCATCTATTCCTAAAACTTTAAAAATACTGTCAGCTTTTTGCAAAGTCTCTTCATATTCTTGACTAGGATTGGAATCAGCCACAATAGCGCCTCCTACCTGAATCGTCACTTTATCTTTAGCATAGACTAAAGTGCGGATAGCAATATTAAAATCAAAATCCCCTGTGCTAGTAAAGTAGCCAATACAGCCAGTGTATATACCCCGACGCCTTTTTTCTAATGAAGCAATGATCTCCATCGCACTTAATTTAGGACAGCCCGTAATCGAGCCTCCAGGAAAACAGGCCCTAATAATATCTAAAGGCTTTAAATGCGGTAAAGCTCGAGCTATCACAGTAGAAACGAGATGAAAAACATTGGTATAAGCTTCACATTGCCAAATTTGAGGTGTGATGACACTCCCGGGAATACTCACTTTGCCTAAATCATTGCGCATTAAATCGGTGATCATCAATAACTCAGCTTTATTTTTTTCTGAGTGCAATAAATAGTGGCGATTCTCTTCATCTTCCCTAACTGTCTTTCCCCTAGCCCATGTTCCTTTGATCGGACGCGTCTCTAAATGCCCTGCTTGCATTTTTAAAAAACGCTCAGGAGAGGAGGAAACAATTTTTATGCCCTCTAAATGAAGATAAGCAGAAAAAGGGGCTGGATTGTAAGTTGCCAATTCTCTAAAAACCCGATAAGCATTTTGGCTATTCTCATGAGTCAGGGGATGAGTCAGCTTTCCAGTGAATTGTTGGGATAAATTAACTTGATAGATATCTCCTGCCTTAATCAAATCTTGCGCATCGGCAATTTTTGACAGATAACTTGCGCGCGTTTCATCTAATTCTATTTTTTCTATCGCAGAAGAAGCAGTTGGAAAAGCTTTAAGCTTTCTAAAATTTTCAATCAAGGCTTGCCACTCTTCTCGACAGGCTAATCGTTTAGCCCAGTTACGAGCTACGCCTTCCAGTGCATCAACTTGATCTGTTAAAAGCACCGTTCCTTTTGCATGCTGATGCTCTACTTTAATAATGATAGCTGGTCGCACGAAATAAGCATCCGGCTCTTGACCTCTGTAATAATGCAAAAGTTTATCTCTGTCGCTGTGGGCTCCCATTTCATAACTTAGAAAACCGACCCACTCGGGATAGGGTAGAGCCGAAGAGGAAAAGGTGAGCAATTCTTGTAAAGCATCCCAAGGATTTTTTTTAGTGCTAGTCATACAGAATGAAGAAAAAAGACCGCTCTTTTTTCGCTCCTTTTCTTTAATACAAATCATTTCTGTAGGATAAAGACATAGAAAGGAGACGTGGGCTGTTTCTTGTTGACTGCCTGAATAAAGCAAGCAAGTGCCTCTTTCATGATTAAATAATTCCGCTAAATGCAATAAAAATTGCCGTTCAAAAGGGATAAAGTCTAAGTCTATGAGTTGCGTCATGGAGAGAATTAACAAGTTAAATTGAGAATTTTAGCATGGATTATCCCTTTTATGTGGAAAAAAGTCTACTTTTAGCTAAGAAAGGCTTAAAGAAAGTAAAACCATGCAGACTTTATTTTAAAACTATGTTAATAAAAAATTTAAGCGATAAAAACTTAACTAGAGTAGATTTATGATTAAAGGCATTATATTAGCGGGAGGATCGGGTACGCGTCTCTATCCTGCTACTGCTGTTTTATCTAAACAGCTTCTTCCCATATTTGATAAGCCCATGATCTACTACCCTCTCTCTATTTTAATGCTCGCTGGCATTCGAGATATTTTAATTATCTCTACAGAGCAAGATACGCCGCGTTTTCGCTTATTACTAGGCGATGGCAAACAGTGGGGTATGCAAATTTCTTATGCTATTCAAGAAAAACCGCAAGGATTAGCCCAAGCTTTTATCATCGGTGAGCAGTTTATCAATCGTTCTCGTTGCGCCCTAATCCTTGGAGATAATATTTTTTATGGCAATGAGTTGAATCGATTAATAGATGAAGCTTTAAAAGAGGAAAAAGGAGCGACTATCTTTGCTTATAAAGTCACTGAACCTGAACGTTATGGCATTGTAGAGTTTGATGAGCATAAAAGACCTTTATCGATTGTCGAAAAACCGCAGTTTCCCCGTTCGCGTTATGCTGTGACCGGCCTTTACTTTTATGACAATCAAGTGATTGACATGGCTAAATCTCTAACACCCTCTCCTCGAGGAGAGCTTGAGATTTCTGCTATCAATCAACTCTATTTGGAAAAAGAGCAATTGCAAGTTAAAATTTTAAGTCGTGGAATTGCTTGGCTCGATACTGGTACCTTTGAATCTCTTTTAGATGCTTCAGGTTTTATTGAAACGATTCAAAAACGCCAAGGAGTAAAAATTGCTTGTTTAGAAGAGATTGCCTATCAAAAAGGCTACATCTCAGATGAACAGTTAGAAAAGTTAATTGCTGCTATGCATCATAACTCTTATAGTCTCTATTTAAAAGAACTTTTAGAAGAATCCCCCTCTAGAATGGCTAAAGCTTATATTTAACTCTTTTCAGCTGGGACACTCATGTTATGGTAAAGTGCATCGACGTCTTCAATGCCTTCTAACCATTCGATGAGTGCTAGGTTAGCCTTTAAGGCCTCTTCATCACACTCGACTAATGCTTTGGGCAATAGCTCTATAGAATCCTCATCGCAGGCAATGCCAAGCTGCTGGATCGCTTCTTTTAAATGATGTAAATTAGTCGGTTCAGTCGTCAGTATAAAGACCTCCTCTTCTACTTCGAAATCATCGGCATTAGCTTCAGTAGCAGCTAAAAAAAGGGTATCTTCGCTGATTTTTTTCTTTGAAATTTGTAGGATGCCCTTGCGATCAAAATTAAAAAGGACAGAACCTGAAGCAGCAACTGTTCCCCCTCTTTTATTAGTGGCAATCCGCACATCAGAAGCAAATCTATTTTTATTATCTGTCATGACTTCTAAAATAATTCCGACTCCTCCATATCCATAAAGTTCATAAGTCAATTCATGATAATCAGCTTGATCAGTATTTGTAGCTTTCTTAATATTTCGATCAATAATATCATTGGGCAAATTGCATTCTCTAGCTTTTTGTAAAGCTAAACGCAAGCGAGGATTACTTTTAGGATCACTATTGCCCCCTACTTTTACTGCACTAATGATCTCTTTTGCTAGGCGTGAAAATATCTTGCCCTTTTTAGCATCAGCTCTTCCTTTGCGATGCTTAATATTTGCCCATTTACTATGTCCAGCCATCTGATTAATCTTTTAAAGTTAATATTCTAAATTTATTTAAATAAAAACGCCCGGTGTTCTTTAATCCAGCCTTGAGCTAAATGAAAATAGCGAAATTGCTTTTCCTGAGATTTAAATTCTGGACTATGGATTCTCTTCATGCCTTTTGCGTCAATATAAGAGGGACACACATGATGCATCATTTCATGGTAGATCACAAAGGATACTAAATATTCAGGAAAGAAAGCACTATCTAAGAGACGATGAATTTTGATTAGTCTTAGAGGATCATAATACAGCCCAAATGTAATGATAGAAGTTTTGCGCTGATTCGATTTTCCATACCAGGTAATACGCAAGTTTAATTCATTATTAAAGTATTCCTGATTCAATTGATCATAAAGGACTTGGAGATTGTAAATTCCTCCTTGCACTTTCAACTGATCAGCCTCTAATTGATAGCTATAATCTAGTTTCTGTAGATTCTCTTCAATAAAAGCCTTCACCACAGGAGAAATAATTTTTGACTCACGGCTCAAGTAACAAGCTAATTCTTCCATAATATTGCGAGGCGCTTCTAAAAACATGCGATGCAAGGACACTTTAGTACAATCGGGTTCCCATTTTACACTGACCATTGTCGAACGATTATCGTTAATCTTAACCTTTAATTTAGTTTTAGAATACGTCTCAAATTCTTGTTGTAAACTTATAATAGGCATCATTTAAATAAACTTTTCCATAAACACGCGCGCTCTATAATCATCTGGATTTTCTTTAATCCAATGGGATTGTCTTCCATACTCTACAAATCCCCAGCGTTGATACAAATGCATCGCAGGATTTTCTGCGTAGACTTGCAAGTGTAACAGTTCAATATTAAAGTTTTTTTTAGCTAGATTGATGCCATTTTTGATCAATTCTCCTCCAACTCCTCGATTGCGACATCCTTTTCCTACAATAATGCCAAATTCACATTGGTGGGCTAATTTACGATAGGGTTGTAGATATAAAGTAATTAAGCCACATGGTTTTCCTTCTATCACAGCTGTTAAACTACAATGATAACGAGCAAAGCCGATCCAGCGTCCTACCGCATCATCAATTTCTACAGCATCGTACATGGGAAACCAGCGCAAAACTCCCGGTTCATTGAGCCATTCTTTTAAATATTTACCATCTTCTAACTCTGTATAGCGTATTTCAAGCTTCTCAAGATTAAATTTTTCTAGATCGACTTTCTCTAGATCAACTTTTTCTGAAGCTAAGTCTTCTGGTTGTACAGGAAGTCTTTCATCTTTTTCCATATCCTTACCCGAATTCCTTTAAATAGGCGTTGACAAATTCATCAATATCGCCATCCATGATGGCTTGTATATGACCTGATTCTAGCTCAGTTCTTGTATCTTTAACTAATTGATAGGGATGAAACACATAATTGCGAATTTGACTTCCCCATTCAATTTTTTTCTTTTCCTCTCCTAGAGATTGGATTTTCTTTTCTCTAGTAGTCACTTCTATTTCATATAACTTAGAACGCAACATTTTAAAACAGGTTTCTTTATTTTGCACCTGACTGCGTTCACTTTGACAAGAAACGACAAGACCTGAAGCTAAATGGGTTAGTCTAACAGCTGAGTCTGTTTTATTAACATGTTGCCCTCCAGCTCCTGATGCGCGATAAGTATCTATCCTAACATCCTCTGATCGGATCTCTATTTCAATATCATCTGTAATTTCAGGTGTGACATCAATAGAAGCAAAGCTTGTATGGCGCTTAGCGTTGGAATCAAAAGGAGAAATGCGCACGAGACGATGAACGCCTTTTTCCGCTTTAGCATAACCAAAAGCAAATTCTCCGGCCAATCTTAATGTGATGCTTTTGATACCCGCTACATCTCCTTCTACACAATCAACAACTGTGCATTCCCACTTTCTTTTAACTGCCCAACGCTGATAAAGTCGCGATAACATGAGAGCCCAGTCACAAGCCTCTGTGCCTCCTGCACCTGAATTGATACTAAGATAACAGTTCTTATTATCCAATTCGCCAGCTAACATCTTGCGCACTTCTAATTGACTAATCTCTTTTTCAATTTTGTCTAAGGCTTCTAACAAGTCTGCTATTAACTCTGAATCTTCAACTTGGTAAGCCTCTGGCAATAATTCTTTAAGATCATCAAACTGACCTTTTAATTGATCATAGGGTACTGTCCATAAGCGCAACTTATTGCACTCGGCAATTACTTTTTGTGCTTGCGCTTGTACTTGCCAGAAGGCTGTATCTTCCATTTGAGCGTCTAAATCTTTAATGCGCTCTTTTTTTGAAGCTAAGTCAAAGATACCTCCACATATGTAAAAATCTATCTTCCAGTACTTTTAGACGTATTTTTAAATCATTATTCATAGTTATTCTCCTATTTATAGTCTGGTAGTTTAGCTAAATTTACAAAAAAACTAAATAAAAATTTATTATTTAACTTTTTTTATTAATCTAAATTCCCTACAGTTCAAAGATGAAATTTGATTGATCTGTTATATATATGTAAAGCTATATCAGTTAATTGTTTATTTAAATTTTAACTTGCAAAATTAAAATAGTATCAATTATAAGTATAGCTTGTTACTATTTATAAATTAAATAGTTCGCATTTTAAATCATAAAACGTACCCAATCCTTAGGAGGATTTATATGGAAATACCTACACTAATTAAACCGCTTTGTACAGCTATTCATACTCATATGGTCATGAATGCTGCTAATTTATCCGCTTATACTTTACTACAATGTCAAGCTTTAGTAGGCGTAGTTGCCGGTAAAATTTTGGGCATTGCACTAATTGGAGGAGGCATTTTAGCCACTACTGCCATAGGTAATTCTTTCATTTATAAAAATATGCGTCACTCTAACTTACTTGCCAAACTCATCACTCGCATCGTTGGCGTTGCTTTAGTTTTGACAGCAGGTGCTGCTACTGTCGGTTTAGTTGGTGCCTTAGTTGGAGGAGTTGGCATCGGTTGTTACGCAGCAGGCGCAGTAGTCACAGCCGTTGGTTTACTTGTTAAAGGTAACTAAATCAAAAATCAATAGTTAGAATTTTATTAGTTTATTATTTAACTAATTTTAATTAAACTAACATTTTATTAATAAGAGAATAAAATTTATATTTTAGATTCATTCTCTTATTAATTTTAAATCCATCTATTTATTTATTTTTAATTTTATCTGATTGGTTTTAGTAAATCTATAATTCCACAAACTGTTGCTATTTTCTAACTTTTCTAACTGATAGCTTACCTTTTTATTTTCATCGTTAAAAGCTGTCAAACGATGGCCATCCGGTACTTCAATCAGCTGACTTCCCTCAAAATAAACATCTTCCGCTACAAATTCTGCACAACCTTTTAACACAATTTTTAACTCCTCATGCCTCTCTACCCTATTTTCCCAGTAACTATTAGACACCTGATAGTTGATCCCTCGATTATTAACGACTACATTTTTTAGGCGGCATTTACCATTGAGAGAACTATAAGTGATTTGACCCTCTTCATTGTATTTACCAAGGACCTGATCTGCAAAAATGCGCAAACTGCCCTTAATTGAAATATCTTTTATCTCAAGTTCAGCTATCTCTAGCTCTAATTCGGCTCCTTTTTCTACTCTTCCCTTGCTAATTTTTTGGCTGATGATAGCATAAAGAGGACCTAAAGCAGGATGGTAACGAAAAATCAAAGTCGGACCCTCTTTTAGATAAGCTTCTTTAGAATTAATCGCCGGTGTTTTAATTCCACACTGTTTTAACAAGGAAATGTGATTACTCGTCATTTCATAAAAACATCCTTCTGGAGTACCTATCAGATCTTTTCCCGGTAAATAACTCGTTTTAGTCACAGAGATTGTTTTTGTGCGTTCATTAAAAGTGATAAAAGAATGTAACTGATCTATTTTCTCTTTTTCTAATTTTTTCTCAGAAAAATTAGTCAAATGGTCTGCTATATTTTGCATGGTCGATTCGAGCCTACCAGCCTCTATTTCTCTCAATTGACCTTGTCTATCTAAGCAATGAACTTTAGTTTTCATGTTAATTAGGATACCTGGTAAAAACTTATCCTTAGCTAATTCCATTAATTTATCTAAATCGGCGAAAAGAATATTGGTATTGGAGGGAAAGATAGAGTAGGCCTCTCCTTTATTTGCAGGATGGTCATCTATACCTTTATGCTCAAAATCCGTGTACTCTATATTTGTTAAGCAATAGCTGTAACCCTCTTTTAGTTGCTTTTCTATCAGCACATTGACGCCTTCAGCCGTTCCTAAAAGTCGAGGACAAGAAGCAAAACCAAATAATTTATTTTTTTGGCAGCCTACCCCTGCTAAAGCTAGTAACCCTTGATCGACGCCTGCTACTGGATTATTAATTTGCCGTATAAGAAGTTTGCTTCTTTTTTGTTGTTTAAAAAAATGTGCGATCCCTCTTTCATAAGCTAATTTCCAAATAACGCCATGTCCACCTGGTTTTAAGATTAAATGGAGAGGCTTAATGGTAGCCCAGTCCCCTTCTTTAGTTATAACGGGCACTAAAGGCTGAATGAAAAATTTAAAATTTTCTTTGCAACGTCCAAACCATTTATTATCTGCGCATAATTTTTGAATACATCTGTCATTATCCTTTTCCTCAGAAGTCATCATGGCAATAGGAGTTATAAGTTGTGTGCCCATCAGCTTAAAATAGAGATACTCCCTGCCTTGCAAATCGCGGATGAGACCTTCTAGCAAAGAGCGTCCTTCAAATTTTAACTGGGCAACAGGTAAAGAGATTTTAGTCTGTTCATCTCTCAAGTTAAAACGATCGCCCGCTCCTCCTACTGGATAAATTTCTGCTACTACTTGTAAATGTTCAATTCCCTCTCTTACAGCTCGATTAGCCGCTTTCTTATCTTTGACTAAATCGAGGCCTTGAGGTTGCAGATAATTGATTAGATTAGCAGAAAGATCCTCTTTTTTAGGTATTAGGAGTTGTAACACTGTTAAATGGTAACCAATGATACCGCCTATCGTCTCATAAGCTTTTTCTAAATCTACTAAAGTACTAAGCAGCGACTTAAAATCCTTAAGATAACGCTCTG
Organism: Parachlamydiaceae bacterium; assembly: GCA_965200675.1. GTDB lineage: Bacteria > Chlamydiota > Chlamydiia > Chlamydiales > Parachlamydiaceae > CBDAUP01. Next base: position 2,077,768 of record CBDAUP010000002.1, read on the forward strand.
TTTTATTAAGTTCACCAAATACTAGTAGGCCTTGATTGATAGCAAGAATAGATTTAAATGCAAATTCTTCCTCTAAATTATAACCAGCTAAGAAATCGGATAAAAAAGAAGCAGATTCTTTATAAGTTTGAACAGGAGGAAAATGATTCAGTAAAAAAATTTTATCTTTTAAAGAGGGGGCAGCTTGTAGATTTTTTAATAAATTTTTTAAAGTAACTATTTGTGTATTTAAATGAGTCGTCATTACAATTCCTATCCTAAGTATTTCTAGTCGAGCTATTGCTAATTTAAATAGGGTTAGATTAAGTATGAATGACCTATTCTGAAGCAATTGGCAAGGCTAGCTTAACAAAATAGAATTTAAAATGCACTTTTAGCTCTCAATTCAGTTGGATTTTCTTTTTATCCTACAGTGGGAAATATTTTGACTATAAAATAGAATCAAGATAAAAGAGGCTATCACGAATAAAATTATTGTTAACATTTGATAAATTAAAGGAGACTCTATGAGTAAAGAGAATAAAGATAGCAAAGATACCAAAGAAAAGAAACCTTCAGCCTTTATGAGACCTGTGCAAATAAGCGACGATTTAGAGCAATTGATTGGCAAAGGTCCTATGGCACGCACAGAAGTTACAAAAAAAGTATGGGAATATATAAAAAAACATAAACTTCAAGATGAGGCCAATAAACGCATGATCAATCCCGATGCTAGGTTAGGTAAAGTTTTAGGCGCTACCCAGCCTATTGATATGTTTAAAATGACTAGCAAACTTTCCAAGCATTTAAAAGAACCTGAAACTGCCACTTCTCACTAAATTTAAGTGAATTTCATTTAATAGAAAATAATTAATAGAGGTTAAAGGAAGAAGATTTTTTAGCCTCTATTTTATCTAGAAAACTTAAGTATTTTACTTTTTCTTTTTTTCTCAATCGAGTAACTTATAGGCATGAAACAGCCCAAATCTTGCTCTCTTATTCATTTATCTGATAGGTTATGGGATCTATGGTGTCTCTGTTCTATCATTGGCATTTGGCCGCGTTGGATAGAACCCAATCTATTGGCAGTCACAAAACTGACGTTGTCTCTTACTCATCTTCCTTTTGATCTTAAAGAATTTAAAATCTTACATTTTAGTGATTTGCATATTGGCAAAAGAACATCCGTCTATTTTTTAAATAAATTGCAGAGAAAAATAAGCGCTTTTCAACCTGATCTCATTGTGTTCACTGGAGATTTTCTATGCAATGCGCAATTTGGAAACAAAGAAAAACTTCTCTCTTTTTTGAAAAATATACAAGCTCCTTATGGCTGTTATGCTGTTTTAGGTAATCATGACTATGCACAAACAGTCTATATCAATGATCAAGGAGACTATGATAAAAATGAAAAGGAAGGGCTTTCTTTAATTTATAAAGGCCTATCGCGTCTTTTTAGCACTAAAAAGTTTAACAAAAAAGTAACCCTTTCAGCTCAGCAAATCCCTTTAAATCGAGAATTATTAGATTTTCTTAAGCAAACTCCTTTTCAATTACTGCACAATCAGACAGTTCAAATAAAAGTAAAAGACTCTTTTTTGAATATAACAGGCCTTGGTGAATACACATTAGGGAGATGTTTACCCGAAGAAGCGTTCAAAAATTATCGGCCTGACTTTCCAGGTATTAGTTTACTTCATAATCCCGATGGTTTTTTCCTATTAAAATCCTATCCTAGTGATATTGTTCTCTGTGGTCATACACATGGAGGTCAGATTTATTTACCCTGGATATGGAAAAAATTTACTCTGCTTGAAAATAGACACCTTCGCCATGGACTCTTTTATCTCCATCAAAAATGGCTTTATGTGAGTCGCGGAGTAGGCAGTATCATGCCTTTTCGTTGGTTCTCGCTGCCTGAATTAGTACAGATAAAACTAAGCTCTCAATGAATGCCATGGCAACGATGACGGCAATTTTCCTTGCAGGTGGTACAGGACTGCGCATGAACCAAAAGATACCTAAACAATATCTTTTAATCGATGGTCAGCCCCTTTTTCATTACAGTCTCAAAACGCTATTACAAGTTTCAGCTATAGAAGAAATAATCATTGTTTGCGACCCTTATTATAGGAATTATTTTACTAATTATCAAGATTATAAACTGATTAAGTTTGCCCTACCAGGTTTGAGGCGCCAAGATTCTGTTTATAATGGCCTGCAATTAGCTAATCCTCTGCACTCTCTAATTTGCATTCACGATGCAGCTCGCCCTTTTATCATTAAAGAGCAGGTCCTACGTGTGAGTGAAGCGGCTGCCAATTATGGGGCAGCTACTTTAGCTATGCCCTTAAAATTTACAATTAAAGAAGCTACAGCTAATCAATTTGTCAAGCAAACTCTTGCGCGTGCCTCTTTATGGGAAATTCAAACCCCTCAAATCTTAACACAGGATATTTTATTAGCAGGTTTTAAAATAGCTCATGAGAAGAATATCACAGTGACAGATGATGTCTCTTTAGCTGAATTGATTCCCTCTCCTGTAAAACTAGTAGAAGGCAGTTATGAGAACATTAAGATTACTTCTACAGAAGATCTCTTATTAGCCAAAGAGTTAATAAAAAAGAAAAACGCATGCTAATGGATCCATCATCCCCTGTTTTTAATTACAAATTGACGCTAGCTTATGATGGAACTTCCTTCAGTGGATGGCAAATTCAACCCAATGGCTTTACTATTCAGGAATGTTTACAAAAGGCTATTCAAATTATTCTACGCCATCCTGTTTCACTCATTGGTTCAGGACGTACAGATGCTGGTGTTCATGCTAAAGGCCAAGTCGCTAATTTTACGAGTCCCCATCTCATTGATTGCCACCGCTTTTTAGCTTCTATCAATGGTCTTATCCCCTCCACGATACGCATCTTAGCTATTGAGCCTGTAAAAGCCAAATTTCATGCTCAACATAGTGCTATCAGTAAAATCTACCATTACTACCTTTCATTAGAACGGTTTCAAAATCCTTTTAAACGCGCTTATAGTTATCATATCTTACAAAAAATTGATCTCACTCAATTAAAGTTAGCGGCTAAGCAATTTATAGGTAAACGGGATTTCACTTCATTTGCCAATGAATCTCATACAGGTTCTGCCTTTAAAGATCCTATTCGCACTCTCAAACGGTTAGACGTGATGATCGAAAAAGAAGATATATGCTTACAATTTGAAGCAGATGGCTTTTTATATAAAATGGTCCGCAATATAACAGGTACTCTGTTAGAAGTAGCTAAAGGTAAAAGAAACATAGAGGAAATTGCCACTATCTTTAAAGCAAAAGATCGTAGACAGGCAGGTCAAGCTGCTCCTCCACATGGTTTATTTTTGATGCAAGTGCACTATGCTGATATCTATAAAGTTTGAAGGGATAAAAAAGAGGGAAAGTGCCTGACTCCTGATTGAATGAGAGTGGGAATTTCGGGATAAGCAGTTTGACAGATAAGCACAGGCTGGGCTTTAGTTCCCAATAGAGACCAAATTCCCCGAGGAGTATCCTCAAAACCTATGACTTTATCTTGTTCCAGTGCATATTTTTCTATAGCTTTAAGGTAACTTTCTGCATGAGGCTTAGGATGCTCATAATCCTCTCTAGTTATCCAGTAAGGGATATTTTGCAAAATAGTATGTTGCTGTCTAATAGTCTCAATTAGCTTAAGCGGAGAATGAGTCACTACACAATGCTTAATCTTTTGAGCTTGAATAGTATAAAGAAAAGACTCTACGCCTGGCATGAGTTGCACTAAGCCTTCCTTTACTAACTCTAGAATTGCCTGTTTTTTATTGAGATAAAGGTGATTCCAATTCGGAACTTGAGTGTGAAGAATAGGATACTCTATGTAAAGCTGATCGCGTAGAGCAAAAGGATGATAATGAGCTGCTTGACAGTAGCGCTCAAAACTCCAATTAAAAGAAATTCCTTCTGTAGCTAATACTTGTTGATAAGCTGTAAAATGGAGTTGTTCTGTATTGACGAGTAATCCATCAAAATCTAATAAAATTAACTGGTAATCGCTTAAATGAATGATCATTCTCTTTGCATATCTCTTTGTTATCACTAAACTGTATAGCAGCTTAGCCTATTTTTAAATAGAGTACTTGCTATTTTAATGCACTTTTTCTATGATCTTTCTCACATCAAGCCGGTGTGGCGGAACGGTAGACGCGGTAGACTCAAAATCTACTCTGGGCAACTAGGTGCTGGTTCGAGTCCGGTCATCGGCAATTCACCGGAGACATTTTCAGAAATGACAATGTTTCCGGTTTTTTCTTTGAAATTTTAGCAAATAGCTTTCTAGCTAAGTCGAAATTGATTTCATTTACGGCACAATCAAAATTAGGTTGTTCATTAAAATACTTGTGTTCTTTCAGCCATTGACTTTCTACGATAGTAGCGGCGTCTGCCAATCGATTTGTAGAACCAAATCTAACATAAGTGCCTTCTTCTATTCCTTTTGCTTTGATATAATAGGGACCAAAACTATGAGGAACCGAATCAGCAATGGCATTCTCGATGCGCTATTCTTCCTCTAAAACATTTGAAAAACCAATTACCTCTTTGGTTTTGTCCTTAATGCTAATAATTAGAGTACCTCTTGCCGTATTCGCAAAAGCAACAATAGTTTGAATGATTTTCGGAAGGGATCTAGTATTCTCCTTGAATTCAAGGGTTTTACCCTACTCTTTGGTTAGCAGCTCCTATAGCATAATCCATCCTTTTTATTGACTACCCAGAAAATAACCTAGAAGGCAAAATTTTCTGGGTTCTGCTTCTAGAATTTTTTATTAGTGGATTTTTTCATAAAGTAAGATAGAAACCGACATAGAAACACATAGAAGTTACGATTTTCTATGTTCAACGAATGTTTAGATTTCTTTTCTAATATAAGTCTTTAATTGTTAGATGCTTATAAAATGATTTTTCATAGAGAATGGAGAAATATAGCTTGATTTGATATCATCTATTCTCTCAATTAATTAGTAAAACCAAGTTCCCACGCGAGGATCAATGGATATGGATAAGGTTAATGTAAAAAAGAAGTTTCAGCTTTTTCAATCCATACTGAACTCCAAAAATTCTTGGTAAATTAAATGGTAATTACATTAAGGTTTTTAAAGCTAAGGGAGAATTTGTTTAGCTTTAACATGAAAATGAAGATGAATTCTTTTTAGCAGGGTTGGCTTTGAGATTTTTATCTACTTAGCAATTTTGTCAAATGAAAGACCTTGTGCTCTCAACTAAATAAATTTTTCTTTATTTTCTAAATCTTTCATAATAACAACTTACTTTTTTAGCTTATATTGCAATAAATCTTTCGACAGTATTTATAACTTCTTCGCAAAATATTTTTTTGTGTCGTTGAGTTCAATATATCCTAAAGATTGATAAAATTCATGAGACCCTAATTTTTTTCTGTGCATTCCACTTGTTAACTCAATATGAGAACAACCTTGATCTTGAGCAAACTTTTCAGCAAGATCTATTAAGTTTCTGCCTATGCCAGATCTTCGTTCTAGTCTATCTACAATCATAGCAATTATTCTCAAAAAAGAGCTTGGACGATGAAAATAGTTGGTTATGGCAACAGCTATACATCCAACAATTTGCCCTGATTTTTCGACAACCCATGCTTTTTGATTTGGCAATTGGATATATTTCTGAATATTCTCTCTCATTATTGTTGTATCAATTGAATATCCCAATTGTTCCATGAGGGGTATCAGAAAAGGGGTGTCTGCAAGCTGAACTTCCCTATAAATCAAACTGTCGTTTATTGCTTGGCTTCTGCTATCTAATACTAACGCTTTTTTATCATGAATATTTCGCCACTGTTCAATCGATAATGCGGTTAAGATGTGATCTTCCCATTGACCGTTTATTAAAAGGTAATTCTTGGCATAGCCTTCTATAATAAATCCTAAGCAGTAGAGAAGTTTAGCACTTCTTGTGTTGATAGGCATAGAATTGGCCATAATTCTATGGATGCCCAATTCTTCAAAAACATACTTGATTGAAGCTTCTAGAGCTTCGAACATCAATCTCTTACCTTCATATTCATAGTCAATTTTATATCCTAAATAACAAGCTTGAAATGCACCATGAAAAATTTGTGTAAAATTACAAAAACCGATGATCTTGTTGGAATCAGATTTGAGTCTAATAAAAAATCGAACAGATTTTCCTTCTTCACACTCCTTTATCCAGTTCTCTAATCGTTTTTGGACCTCTTCATGAACAGGTTGATTGTTTGTCGAGTTAGTTGATTCCCATTTTCGTAAATGATTGTGGTTCCGATCCTCAAAACCTTTGATTGCTGAAAGGTCATTTTGATTCGGTAGGCTTAAGATTAAATTCTTTGTGAGTAACATATTTATCATAAAATCTATATAGGTAGGTTTGCTCTCTTTTTCTTTCCTTCTATGTCAAAGGCACTTTCAGAGTTTAAAAGAGTATTAAAACCTGAAGGATTCCTGGCAGTATCTACTTGGGGAAATGATTCAGAATTAGCCACTTTAGTAAATAAGGAAATTGACAGCCTATTCCAAACAACGACTATTACCATTAAAGCCAAAGATTTTGCTAGGGAAATCACTCATTTTAATGTCAAAAAGGAAAATGAAAAATTAATTGATAGCATTAAAGCATTGCCTGAACTATCTAAAAAAGATTGAAAGGAAGCAAAAAACCCTTGATCATTTCTCCTACTTAAAATTGCTTAACATCAATCTTTGACAATTATTGGGTGAAGCCCAAAATTTGTCAAAAGTCCAGTTACTACTATTGTCGGATAAATGTCCAATTCAAGGGATCGCCATTTTTATAAGGCATATATCCGTGAAAAACACGCGGATCGTCATCAAATACCAGCGGCAAAAAATAGCGATCGCCTTTCCACATAGGCAACTCCTCCATTATTTCCAAAGGCACCCATTCTAGCAATCCTTCATCGTTTTGCTTATAAGGGGTACCCGCAAAGCTTTCAATGAGAAAGATAAAACCAAGCCAATCTTCACCAGCGGGACCAAAACCTGTCCAATTAATCGTACCGCGCAATTTCATTAGAGTGCATTCGATACCAGCTTCTTCTCTTATCTCGCGCTGCATACATGTTACCACATCTTCGTTGGACTCCATTTTGCCACCAAGGCCATTGTACTTGCCATGGTGATGGTCGCCTTTGCGAGCATTGCGGTGCACGAGCAAAACACGCTTATGATCCGGTGACAAGACATATCCAAGCGTTCCTACAATAGGCTTATAAGGCATAAGAACTCCCTTCTGTTAGATTTACAGTGCAATAGCATATATTACGCTAAAGAAACTCACAATCTTTTTGTAACTCATCTTACGCAAAAAGAGTAACATTTGGGCTGAAGCAAGTTTTAAAAGAAGTCTATTCTTAAACATCTCGATAATTATCTAAACGAATCCACTCATTATCCTAATATTCAAAATTTCCCATTGCAATTCTGTTTCATCCGAAATATGAATTTGTGCCACAAAGGGTTCAGCATCTTTTCCAGTGATTCCACAAGGTTTTTCATTTCTAACAACAAATTTAGCTCCCTCTTCATGTTTATATACAGGGGGGACCCCCTAAAGCAATGACAGTATCTAATACATCTTCCCTCCTACTCATGACCCTTTGTAAACCTGGTTTTCCGGCATGATGGATAAATAAAACGCTCAAGCCTTTCCTGCGCAACTTTAAAAGCCAATTTAGAAGAAGGACGATTTTTTAGATAAATTTTTAACGATTATTCTGAATACTTATCTTGCATTACCTATATAATTTTCTATAGGGCAGAAACATGATTGGAATTCTGTCTATCTTAAGCTAAGAATTTAAGAAAATCTAAAATTCATCTTAAATCATGTGTTTTTTAACGATTAACGATAATTATTGATTGATTTACAAACTAGATTATGTTAGGATATATCTATATAAAAATCCCTCAAAGGAGTCAAATATGGATAAAATTCAAAGAGTAAGTCGTTATTTTGTAGTCATCTTCAATACATTAGTGATCTTTCTCCCGGTGTCTGTGATTATTCAATGGCTTTTTATAGACACTGACACAATAAAAAATTTATTAGATCAAGGATTCTTACAAAAACCCATTTCAACACCTGAAGGATATGTTAATTTAAGTACTATCCAATGGTCGTTTCTCGCAAAATTTACTGGTTTATTAGCTCAAAGCATAAGCCTTTTGCCTTTATTTCTTAGCCTATTCGTTCTCAAATCCATTTTTCTGAATTATCAAAAAAGTGATATTTTCAGTACGATAAATGCACGTCACTATAGGTATTTGGGTTGGCTATTTTTTTTAGATGCATTGATTGCACAACCTTTAAGCAATCTCTTGATGTTGCTGGCTGTAACTTCAGCAAATCCACCAGGTCACCGATATATTAGTTTGAGCTTTGGTACTCCTAATATTGAGGCACTCTTTTGCGGAATGCTTGTCATCCTCATTTCCTGGATTATGCTGGAAGCTAGTAAACTTCATGATGAACAACAATTCACAGTATAAGGAGAGCTAATATGGGTATTATTGTAAACCTTGATGTGATGTTAGCTAAGAGAAAAATGAAAATGCAAGACTTGGCTGAGTTAATGGGTATTACCATTCAAAATTTATCGATACTAAAAACCGGTAAAGCTAAAGCTATTCGCTTTTCAACTTTAGCAAATATTTGCCAACATTTGAAATGTCAACCAGGTGACATTTTAGAGTTTAAGTCTTTGGAGGAAGATCAATGACCTATTTGCATTAATATTCTCTTGAGCCTGGCTTACTTAGTTATCATTTTATCTTTCGGAAAAAAGAAGAATTGAAAGCTAAGTTACTAAAAGTTCATAATCAGCTTGCAGAATCCTCAGTAATAGAAAGTATAATGAATACATCTAATTCCTAAAGAAAGAAGACAAAAAGCTGAATTTGTGAAGAAAGGATGATTGAAAAATTACTACAAAAAGATGTTGTAAAAGATCATCTAAAGTCTGCAATTTTAAACTCAGCTTAGTAAGCTAAATTATGTAAAAGAAATAGAATTATACATATGTTTTGATTGCTTCTTTATGATGTTTAATTGAATGATCACTACATATGCCATATATAAATGTAGCCGCTGTTAAAGAAAATGCTCCAATTAAAATTCCAGCAATGATAATAGGAATTACGCTCATGGCTAATGCATATACAACAAGAGTGATTGTCAAAATGCTATTCACTAAAGCAGCTTTATTATACTCTTCCTGTACAGACATTAATTGCATAGCCCTTTCGCAAGCCGCTTTCTTTTGTTCTAAAGTAGCATTTTTATCCAAGGTAGCTCCTGTCATCAGCTTAGGATTTCTAAATTTTCTAGGTAAAGGAAGGTTTTTTAATTTTTGATCTATAGAATGTGAGGCTATTCTATTAATAAATAGTCCTATAAAAGGAATACAAGCTGCTATTTTAAGTTAAGTAAGGTTAAGTTTTCCTGATCATTTCCTGTATTTTTCTGAAAATCAGGTATTGTCTCTGATAAATATATATAATTTATTGCAGACATACTCTCCTTAAATTTGTTATTATAATCCTCAAAAGGAAACAGCAGCCATTTTTCTTATTATACAGTATTATCACATAATTTAATAAAATCCATTATTTTTTATTTATTAATGCGATGTGCTATTTTTAATTAATTAATTTATAATTATGTAATATAATGTAATTATTATTAAAAAAACGATTATTATTTAGTAAATCAAAGGATTTCTTTATGTCTTTTGCAGCTCAAGCTTGTGAAAACACAATTTTTTTTGCGCAATATGCAGTGGTAGGAGTGGCCGCTTTAGCTTTGTCACCGGTTTGTTCTGTGATAAGTATTATTGCAACAGTTACATTTGCCTCTATAGCTATCATTCAAAGTGGATTATTTCTAAGGGGTTCTGCTGTTAACTATAAATCAACCTGGAAGTCTGCAGGACTTTGCTTGTTGACTACTATCCCAGTCATTGGCCAAATCGCAATGGCCTTTATATTTATTGCTGAAAGCAAAAAAACAAAAAAGGTGTATTTCCCAAACACTGAAAAAGCGTTTTGGAGAAACCATAAGGTAGTTTGGAGCAATGTTCCTTTTAGCTTATACTATATAGCTCTATTAACCATAGGATCATCGATTGGTTTACAGAAACCAGAAGATATTCCTGGTGTATTCATAGGATAAACATAACTGTTGGCTGGAAATTGCATGAAGAGATTTAATCGCTATCTTTCCGAAAATTTAATTTTGCTAGAATTAAAATATTGAACCAAGCAATGTTTGTTTAATCTTTATCAAAAGAGAAGATTCTATCAAATAATCTTGAATGAATCTTTTTTAAGTTTTTAAAACAATTGTTAAAGAAGCACTCCTTGTTCCTTTAGCATTTAAAGAGACAATTGTATAAATGTAAGTCTTATTCTTCTTCTTATTATGGTCATAGTAAACTCTGGAATTGGAAGCTGGCACAACTGCAATCACAACTCCATTTCTACGAATCTCATAAGAAACAATCTCAGAAAAATTAACAGGAGGACTCCATTTGAGCACATTGGTCCTATCTGTTTGAGTTAAAAAACTATTTTTTATAACTTTGCCTTTGAATGAATAGGGAGGGAGTGGATCAATAGGTAGCGGAGGAGGATGTGGTGGTGGTGGTGGCAAGCTCAAAATAGTAAGGACAATTGAGTTATTAGGATAGCTAAGTACGCCAGAAAATTGTGGAGGCATATTTAAAGTTGGTGAGCCTGTTAATCCTGCGCTTGTCAGCAAAGTGTATTGAGATCCTACATTATAAGTTCCAGCATTTAGAACAATGTCAATTGTAGCTGTTGTCACATCAACAGTTGATGTAGAGGTAATTTGGCTATTATCACCAGCCATTGGATTAATTTGAATCGATAGGTTTCCAACTAAGATTAAAGGTGCATTATAATGTAGAGTTCCGATCGATTCTCCTGGAGATAATATCCCTAATACTGTAGTAGGTGCATTGATTGTACCAATACCTTTGAGAACAGCTCCTTGAGCAACACTAACTTGACTATTTATTCCTACCCCACCAGCATAAAGTGTTCCATTGACGAGATTAAGAATACCTGAAGAAACGGTTGTACTACCACTATAGCTATTTAGGCCGCCTAAGTTGACCCTTCCTTGACCTGTAACTTGAAGGTTAGCTCCAGATCCAGTACCTGCTTGCCAATCAGAAGAAACAGGAATAGACTGCATGCTATCATCGATGATAGATTGACTAATAAAAATCACTTCCTCTATGTTAGACATGAGATTAAGAGTAGAGCCTGAGTAAATGAAAAAGTCATTGCCACCGGCAAAGCTTCCACTAGAATTGTTTGAAGTAGAATTAAAAGAAGTGCTGCAGTTTCCAGTAAGGGTAAGTGTAGGTTAACCATTCGAGCTACCAAGGAAGATAGCGCCATCTAAGGCTGCTCCATTGCCACCCTGATTGATTAAGCCAACACCACTTCCACTGTTTATTCCTCCACCACCGCCAAAGCCTCCATAACCGTCAGCACCACCGCCGCCGCCAAATCCACCACTTCCACTATTACCGCTGCCTCCACCACCAAATTCACCTGAATTGCCGAAGCCAGCGCCCGCACCATAGCCGCCGCTACCTACATCAACAATTCCATTAAAGTATACACCACCACTACCGCCACTACCCGAAAAAAGTATAAGCAGTAATTGTCACAGGATCTATAGGAGAAATTCCTCCAACTCCTCCCGCAGTGCCTAAAATTGCACCACCGCCGCCCCCTAAATTGCTTCCTCCATTACCTCCTGCTCCTCCACCAGCACCAAAATTATCTCCTCCGTGGCCGCTATAACCACCACCACCACCTGCTGAAGATCCTCCAAGACCTCCAAGGCCTCCACCCCTCCTCCAGAACTAGCTATGAGAGCTCCAAGTCCTGCAGTAGCTGAACAGCTAGTGAAGTTAACATTGTGAAGAGTTACATTTGCCGTATCGATAAATAGAGCACCATCAGAGCCTATGCCACCCCCGCCTCCATCATTTCCATTACCTCCTGTAGCACTACAGCCTTGAAAATTAAGATTTTGTAGAGTCACACCTCTCTGGCGAATAAATAAGCCTCCGCTATTAGCACTGCCTAAAATAGTTACAGGTGTAGCAGGATCTGGATTGCCGATAGAAATATTGTCCGTTCCAAGAAGGTTGAGTATCGAGAGCTTGTCATTTATTTGAATAGATTCAATACCATCTGCAAAGAGGATTTTGTAATCTTGTATAATGCCCTAGGCCTGTTCATTAAGAATATAGTTGATGCAATAGCGCAGATCTCCAGTAGTTGCCCCCGTGGCATCCGTTTGACCGCCAGGGTAAAGATTTGGCACATCAGTATTTTTACCAGAAACCAGTCGAAAATTTATTTTAATGCTAGAAATTAATAGTAACAAATGTATTTTAATTTTTTATGCTTTTGAAACATAACTCAAAATAATTTTAATACATATTTTATTTAAAATTTTATCCCTAATCCTAAACTGACTTGCAGAGAATCTAGTTTTGCTGTGTGCCTATATACCAATGGATCGCTCCTTGTCTTGGAAAATGTAAACCTTTGATAGGTATAATTGAGAAATCCATCTATGTAAAGATTCTCACAAAAATTATAAGTTATTCCCGTTTTTACAATGGCTCCAAAAGCATTGGAAGAAACCCTTTTATGAATAAATTCCCCTTGGTCTTTTGTATTTAAAAAGCTATAGCAAGCGCCAAGTCCGATATAAAAATCTGTTGAGTCACATAGTGGGTGTATATATTTTATTCCCAAAGTAATAGGAACTAAACTCAAATGAGTTTTATGACTATCAAAACTGATCGAATGGCCATTTCCAAAAATATAAGAGCAATTCAACCACATACCCCAGCATTGAGACTGCCAGTTACCTTCTAGAGTAAAGGCTAGAAATACTGAGCTATAAATATGCTGTACTTTAGCATCAAGCGGGAAAAAATCCGCACTCTGTATCTCCACTGAAATTTTATTCAACCTTTTCTCTCTACAACAAAGTGAAGGCTCATTACAATCTCGCCATTGGTTGCTTCCAAAGAGCATTTCTTGCCCATATAAAGTCGAAGATAAAATAATTGCCATAATTAAAAAATTTAACTACTACTTTTTTTAATTTTTGTTAGTTCAATCTATCTCTCCAATTTCTTTGCTAGCTTAAAACAAACTATTGATTTAAAGAGCTATTATTTGTTTTTCTTTAAATCATTTAACTGGTCTAAAAAAGCTCGAGTTGCTCTACTAAGAAAAGTACCCTTTAATTTAAGAGCACAAATCTTATACTCCATCAAAGGGAGCTTAAAATCGACCTCTTCTATTTCCCTATTTTTATCCATGATGAAATCGGGTAAAAGACCTATCCCACAGCCATTTTGCACAAAGGTAGCCACCACTCCCCAACCCGATAGGGCATCCTGAATAACGAGCTCTTTCTTATGAAATTTTAAATAATTAGCACATAATTTTATGACTTCAGGATTTTCTAAATGATCGACGTAAAGACTAGAAGGAACTTTTACTTTTTTTGCTTTGTAAAATCGAAAATAGCCTTGAGATAAGATTTCTTTTTCATAACAGTCAAATTCTGGTCCATCCAACACAAGTGCAAAAGAGACTTTTTCCTGTTTTAACGCTTCATGAATAAACTTGATGCTTCCTCTATGAAATTTGGGTTTTATCAAAGGATACTGTTGACTAATTTTTAAGTAATGCTGTGGTATAAAGAATTGTGCTAGCGCATTCGTGCAGGCAAAATTAACTTCTCCAGCTATTTCTCCCTTTAATTCATTTAAACAGTTCTTTAAACCTTCTATTGCAGAAAATATTTTTCTAGATTCTTTAAATACAATCTCTCCTTCCTCAGTTAAATGAAAACTTTGTCTTTGATGGGTTGTTAAAGGTGCTTGAAGAGCTTGTTCGAGCTTCATAATGCCCTGGCTAATTGCCGATTGTGAAACAAAATTCTCTCTAGCAGCACTTGAAATGCTCTTTAAAAGGGATGCATCATAGAAATATTTAAGATGTACCAAGTTGAGCATGGGAACCATTATCAGTTTTCCTTATATAAATTATGTATTTTATTAATTTTTAAGATAACAAATGACTCGGTTAACATCCAGTTTAAGAGACCAAAAATAAATAATCCCAAGGAATCTAAGATGACTAGTATAAACACAGTTAATGGAATTAGACCTGATTTTATTTCCATTCAATGCGATGTAAATGGCACGCTTGTTTTAGCTGACACAACTAAAGGAATTAATACACTTATTTCTGAAGTAGCAGGACAAGCTATTTATAAGTGGGATAAAGACCATCCTGCTATGTCTTATAAAGAGTACATTCAAACTGTCGTTTTCAAAGGGGATAAGTATGATCCCACTCTTAAGAAGCAACAAGAAGAGAAATTAAGTCACTTTCTAGAATTTCTCACTGAAGAAAATCATGCCCTTAAAGAATCAGTCCTACATTTATACCATAAATTAGCTATAACCTACTTAGATCCCAAAACAAATAGAGTCAATTTTACCCTATTTCCTGCATTAGTTGAATTAGTCAAAAAAATCAATCTCGTTTGTGCAAGCACCTTTACTATTCGCACGTTTGGACATGATGGAGTAGCTATAAAAAATGAGTTTAATGCTGTAGCGCAACAAGGTGCATTTGGAAAGAAAAGTTTTGAACTGCATCAACAGGGGAAATTTAAAGAATTAGGCCTTCAAATGGAGGGAGAAACTGAGATTAGAACAGGCGAAAAATTGTTTAGAACTCTACAAGAAACAAATATTCTAGGTCAAGATGATGTCCAAAACTGGTTTAATCATAAACGAGAAGCAGCAGCTGGTAAATTAGTTTATTGTGCTGAGGATGGAAAATTTGAGGGAAGAAATGTTTTAACGATCTTTTTGGATGACAACTTGAGTTTACCCAAAGAAGAGAAGACAAATGAACATAATCCAGCTAATCCCCATGAGCAAAATATTGCTTTTCCTGTAGATATTTATGGAAGACCCACTTCATGGAAGTCTAGGGGCGTGATTGGTGTACGAGTGGAACCGACTAAAGCAGCAGTCAATAAAAATTATTTGATAGAGATTATCAATCAAGAGTTGATCAAACGAGGCTATGCACCATTAGCAGTGGATGAAGAAATAAACATGGATCGCTCCATCATTCAATTGAATTCTACACATGAATTAGCATGGAAAGGCTCTTTTTCTTTTATTCAAATGGCCGATTGTCAGCTAGGCTTTTACGAAAATAATGTTTCCTGGGAAAAGGAAAAGGATTTATTGCGAAAAAGTATCCTTAAAATTAATGAACTACAGCCGCGTTTTGTGATTCTTTGTGGAGATTTAACTCATGCAAGACCTCAGGAGGAGAACTATCTAGCACAAGTAGCCGATTACAAGCAAATTGTCTCTGAGATTGATCCCTCTATCTCTTTAATTTGTGTTTGCGGCAATCACGATATAGGCGACCGCCCTACTCATGAAAGCATTGCTGCCTATCAATCTCATTTTAGTCCCCAATTTTTTAGTTTTTGGGTAGGTGGCGTGCACTGTGTTGCTCTAAATTCTTCTCTATTATGTGATTCATCAGGCGCTCCTGAGCTGTTTCAAGAGCAATATACCTGGCTCAATCAAGAATTAGAGAGAACTAATTACTTAAACCCCAAACAGCGTTTTATTTTTTCCCATCACTCCTGGTGTTTAGTAGATCCTCAAGAGGAGGACAATCATTTTGTCATTCCCAAAACCTTTAGGTTAAAGTTACTAGAACTATTTGCTGAAAAAGGCGTGACCGCTTGTTTTTCTGGGCATTATCACAGAAATGCACAGGCGCGTTACAAAAAAATTGAACTGATTACTACCGGTCCAATAGGAAAACATTTAGGAGAAGATCCATCAGGGTTTAGGCTTGTAAAAGTTACGAGTGAAGGCATTAGTCATACTTACCAAGCCTTATAACTGCAACTTTGCCTAAAAATCTGCTATTTTTCTTCTTTTACTGATTAAAAACTAGCGTCCATAGTTTTTAATCAGTAAAATTTTTACATTAACCTTTAGGATAAAATGACTATATTGAGGGATTTCGAGCGAGCATTATGACTTCATCGGCTGAGAATAAGTTAGAGATAACCGATTCAGGATAAGCATTTAACACTTTTTTGTATAGCTTTTGAGCTTCATTATCCGTTCTAGTAGATACCAGAATATGTTTTAGAGTGGCCTTTCTTTGCGTTAATTCTTCTTTGATTATTTTTAGAGATTCAAGAATAAGGGATGATCCAATCCCCTGCTTTTGTTTTGATGAAAGAACGGCAATCTGCTCTAACTCTAACACGACTTCCTGGCGAAAACCACTTTTCTCTAGCCACTGCACATAACCTAAGAGCATGCCTTGCTCCTCAGCTACAAATAAGCGAATTCTTGGATAAGCATTAAAATTGCAAGTAATCCATTGCTCTGAATGCAGCTGTCTTGGAAAAGCTTCTTGATGGATTTTGACGACAGATAGAATATCTTGGTTTGTCATGCTTCTAATCTTCATATTCTTATCCTAGGCTGACCAAAAGATTCAGCTCATTCATTTGAAATTTTATTCAATGGCAAATTCCATGGTGACCACAGCTTTAATGCGTTTATCGATGCTGCTGGTATCAAATTCTCCATAGTCTGACACAGAATTTGAGAAGAAAGGAGTAATCTGAAAGACACCTTGGTGAGCTGAACGCAAAGGACCTACACGCGCTCCACTTTTAGTTACAATTTCTTTAGCACGTTGATATGCATCTGTAGCAGCCGCTCCTAGCATAGCAATTTTGAGTTCATCTAATTTAGAATAAAAGTACTTAGGAGGATAGGAAACAACCGTAATTCCCTCCTTAAATAAAGAGGTGATGTTTTGCGATAACTTGGTAATGAGAGCAATATCAGCTGAAACTAAGGAAAAGTCCTGAGAGAGCGTAATATTTTCAATTTTATTGGTTGAAATCCCTTTTTCATTTAGTTCATATTTAGTAATAAGAGTGAGAGGGGAAAATTCCACTCCTTCCAGATGTACATTTAGAGCTTGCATCCTTTGTTTGAGAACTTCTACATGCTTTTCCAATTTTTCGTAGGCTTCGATTTCCGTATCGCCTGTCGCACTGATTGTACCCAACCACGTCACAAGATCAGAATGAATTTCTTTTTCAGCACACCCTTTTACTGCAATGTTACCGATGCCAAATCTAAGTTGCTTTACAGAACTCATGATAAGATAAGTACAGGCAATCACAGTAAAGCTCAGTAAAAGAAATCCTAAAAAATAAGTCGTCGTTCTATCTTTCATCCTAACTCTCTTGTTAAATAAATCACTAAATTATTAAATTTTTATCAAACTAAATTAGTACAATTTAATTTTATTAAAATTATATTGTTTTCTAATCCTCTAGAAGCTAACAGCTAAGCACTTTTATTGATTTTTATCTAGTTAAATTCCTTAAAAATTTTAAAGAGCTGGTGCTATTTCGAACGATCTACACCAAAGAAAGAATTAATTTAATTTTAAAGTCTTAAAGTTTTAGAAAATTCATAGCTAATGAGCTGTAAGGGCTCAGTTTTTTTAAATGCTTGTTCCTCATGAGAGATTTTCAAAAGCTTCTGTCCCCCACTTTGAGAAGCAATTTTTGCAACAAATTCTAAGATATCTTTTTCTGAATCCGAGAAAATACTTAAATCAGGTTTTTTAAGGCTTTTTAAAATATGATGACCTCCAGAAATCAAAACACCATTAGCAAGAAATAATTGATAGATATTTTGAAACTGATCTGGGCATGGACCATATTCTAAATGAACATATCTAGCTCCAGTTATACTCATTCCATATTGTTGAAAATGTTTAAAATCGGCATAAAACAGTGCTTTATTTAAAAACAAAGGACTTTTTGTGAATTCTATTAAATAGCATACTACTTGTTTAAACAGTTCTAAACTAAACTGTCTATTGCCACTATATATATCGGAGAAATGGCTTTTCCAATGAACTTCCAAAGCATTAAGCTCAGCGTAAGCTTCATCGCATTTTAAACGCATATGATCATCCTGAACGACATCCTGTACAAAATATGTCTCCCAACGCTTTATACTTGCCTCTCCAACTTTTAAGTAGTTGGCAAAAGCTGCTTGTGACATTCCCAGCAAAGTTCGATATTTAATAATCTCTTCAGATGTCAAAAGATGATGATGCTGACGATATTTATTCGCTGACTTTCTTCGAAGTACATTCATTTGCTCCCCATCCATTAGAGGAGTCTGACATTTTGTACAAAAAAATGAAGGTACAACTACTTCAACTTCTTCCCCTTTTATTTCTGGATTAAAGCGAATGTTTTTTAACTCAAGCTTTTCACAATCACAATTTAGACATTTCATTTAATCTTCTCCTTATTATTCTGTCAAATGGCTTTGATGTAGTGAGACATAGTAATATCGTCTATTTTTTAAAACAAACTTGATATACATTTGCTTAGCACACTTACGACTCCACCAGCTAAAAGCTAATAGCTCATACCCTTCTATTAATTTCTCATAAGATTTTTGCGGTGGTCTGGATTCTTTATAATCCTTGGGAAAAATTTCTTCTAATAATTCATTAATTAATGACCAAACATCATTTGCGTCTCCAATATCTAAATTATTTAATTCAGCTACTGCTTTTGATGGATTAGCAAAAACTCCATAACGATTTTTTAAACATTCTTTTGCTTCGTCTAATCGTTTGAATAATTCTCTATCAGAAGGCCGATTGCTATACATTTCATCTCTTAAAATCTTATTTCAGTATCATATGATACTGAAAATTAAATTAAAAAGTCAATAATTTCGTTGTTACTTTTACTCATTAACATTTTTTTATCCTCTCCTTTATTGACTAAGACTCTTTTTTTATCTATATTTATTTCTTGACTCCATTAACTATCTTTTACTTAGAGAACATCATGATTCCAACCCTGACTATCAACACAACAAGTCCCCATTATGAAGAGTACAAAAAAATAGAAGATAAATATAAAACAGCTATGTATAGCCTTACAAATGATCCCCAGCGTAATTGCCGACGGATGAAAGGTACATGGCAGCGAATGAAATATGAAGAGGAGGGCTTTGGGCTTAATCTCACAGAGTTGATTGTAAAAGTAGGAATAGAATTAATAGATGAAAAAACCTCTGACTCTAAGATCTATCAACAGCTTGCTCAACGCGTAGTATGGCTCAATCAAAAGGCAACTCCTTTCCTCCTTATAGAAAATCGTCAGATAGATCGTAGAGATCTTTTATGGAATACCGGAGATTTTTTAACTAAACATTTTGTAGAAAAATTTTATCTTCCTCCTAAAACCTCTCAAGAACATTTAGCTTTAATAGCAGATCCTAAACTCAAAGCCTAGACTTTTAAAAAACCCCGATTTGTCATCAAGATGGAAAATTTTTACAGCTAATTATATAAAAGGAAATTATATTCACAGTAGATAATTATAAAACGCAAATGATAAATCCAGTCACTCCCTATGATGAGAAAAAAGATAATTTAGCTCACTGGGGTCAAGGTTTAGCTAACAAAGAATATGCTTGCTGTATCTGGTCTCAAGGAAATTGTACGGACAAGACATTAAATGCTGTTGCTCATCAAGCCTTAAAAAGCGGAAAACTTTCACCAGAAACTCCTATCTTAACTAAAGCTGATTTCTCCTATTGGACTATTAAGGAAGAAGCTGCCTTTAAGCAAAGTACAATCTCCTATCGCCTCTATCAGCTTGTCAAGTCAAATGAAGTTTTCAGTCAAATCATTACGGAAAAACTATTTTCTCTAGGAACCTTGGTAAATCCTCCCCTTGAGCTACTTTCTTCTACTATTCCTCATATTCCCTATCCACATCTCAATAAAGGAGAAGATGTGATAAGATTTTTTAGAGATACTATTCAGCGCACAGCTCCATGCTTAACAGACGTCAGGTCTGTAGAATAGCGTTATACAGGTCTCCAACTGTATCAAAAAGATCAGATCAATTATATTTTGCAACAATTAACGATAAAGGGTTTCGCTTTTTCTATTCTACTTCCTTATATGACTGTGGGTCAAGCTCAGTGGTCTGATGATCTTTGCATTAATGTCCAACAATCTATTAGCGTGCATATTCCTGAGGAGTCTTCCATCGAAGAAGATGCAGTTTATGAGAATCATAAGTCTTATAAAGAAAGCCTATCTGTTCATAATGTTTTGATCAAATCGAGAGATGCACCTGAAAAAATTTCTTTTGCAGATCATTTAGAGGAGCAAGCTAAATCATCCAAAGTTACTGTCGAGCAAGTGCTCGAAAAAATTTCTATAGAATTAGCTTTTGTAGCTACTCAAGATTCTTTAGTCAAACACTATGCTTATCCAGTTAGCTTACTAGATAAAGTAAAACAGCAAGAACTTGTCGAGCAGTTGCAAAAGCTAGGCTTTACCGTTACTTTAGATACTCCCTTTATTTGTGAAAAATTTGTAGGACTTGTCAATGGTTTTAATGAGGACTTTTCTAAACAGCATGTCCTAATTGATCTACCATAGATTATCTAAACTACGTCTAAATAAGTTTGAGATCAAATTTTAAAAATCCTACTTTTTGTATAGGATAGAAAAATTTGATCTCATTAAAGTTAAAAAAATAGTTCTGATGACTACTAGTAGAATCATACAGCAAAAATGCTTGATTAATCTTCTATTGCAGAACCACTCATGGCTACTAAAATTTTACGTGGGCCAGCATGAGGTGTTTTAGCATGCAGAGTAGTTACATTATTTAGTATCATCAAATCCCCTTTTTTCCAATTGCGACCCTCTCGATGTTGTTGTACAATCGTCAGAAGAGCACCTGCATCCTGACGGCTAATGGGCGTTCCATCGTCAAATTTTATATCGAATTGCATCGAACTCCGTGTAGGATATAAAAGAATCCTAGCTAAAATATAATTGATCCATCCGCCACAGAGTTTAGGATTGAGTTTGTCTAGGTAAACTTGATTGCAACACAAAATTTCACCTTTATAGTCGATTACTCCAGGAATTCCTTTTCGAGAAACAGTGATCGATTTGCCTTTCCATACATATGTCAATCCCTCTCGTCGACATTTTTCTTCGACCTCTTCTCGGTTTTCAGTATCAAATCTCTGTTTAATCGTGGCATGTGAAGGATTAAGCCATCTAATCCACCTAGTATGCCAACTATTTTCCGGTAAATAAGTAGCTGTATAAGTTAGAGTTTTAGTTAACAATTGACTCCATAGACAAGGCATCAAAGCTCTAACTTTTTGCGATATGCGCTTAGCATCTCCCACTTGCGTTTGTCCTGTTCCCTCTGCCGGAGGTGTATCACAAAAAAAAGCAATATACTTTGGCATATCTTTGCGTGCTCCGCCTGATATCTCTTGATGCAGGGGAATAACACTACTATCTTTTACTACAGTTGACTCATAAATTTTAGCTTTAACTTCTGGACGAGGCGTATCGCCTTTGTACACTTGAGGAGGTAATCCCGTAATAGCTTCAAAGGCTTCAGAAAAGCTTTTTTTTTTTAAATTAAAGTCGCTAAAAACGATGGCACCCAATTCATCGATTGCTTTAGCTAGATCGGATTGGTTGTTTAAAGCCCAATCTATAAGATCTACCTTAGATTCAGCACAGGGTGAAACAATAAGAGGAGCCTGTGTATTTTCAGCATAATGGCAATCAAATAGCTCTCTTGGAAAGTAGAGTTCTATCCCATTCATTAAGACCTCTCTTTTAGTTAGATTTTTCAATAATTATAGGGATAAATTGTAGATTTTTACAATAGCTTATTTTCCACATAATTAAATTTTTAATAAAATATATTAATTTCGAATTAATAATTGTAAAGATAATTTATTAATTCGAAATTAACTAAAGTGAACTAAATTAGGATATTTAGTTACTCATTTTTAAAGATAATCAGTCTATGATTTTGACTAGTTGATGCTCAAAAGTTGAGCTTTCATTAAAAGCATTTGAAAATTTAAGCTTTATAAGCTAAATTGGCTAAGAAAATAAAAGGAGAGTTTCTATGACTAAAGAAGTAATTAAGCATCGTAAAGATGAGAAGAAAAAGCCTACTTTATCTGTAAAAGAGCGCAAAGTAAAAAAGCAGGAAAAAAAGCAAAGTAAAAAAAGCTAAAAGATTTATTTTGCTATCTCAATTGGTTTTAATTTCAAATGATGCTAATCAAATTAAGAGAAAGAAGATGACAGAACAGAAGGCCTTTGTTTCTAAAGAAGATACTTTTGATCGCCTAGAGATTCGCGTAGGAAGAGTTGTCCAGTGCGAGATAGAACCTTCTGCTCCTAAAAAAGCTTACCGCTTGAAAATTGATTTTGGTAAATTTGGAGTTAAAACAAGTGTTGGGCGATTCACACAGCATGCAGCTGAAGAAATTGTAGGCAAACTCGTCATGGGAATTTTAAATTTTGAACCGCGACAGATAGGAGAAGTTTTGTCAGAAGTTCTCATTCTAGGCGTACAATATCCTAAAGCTGATAGTGGTGAAGCTACGTTTGTTATGCCTTTAGTAGAAGGTAAAATTGGCGGGAAGTTATTTTAATCTAAGAAAACTCAAGTTATAGATAAATAAGATCTCATTAGCTTGTTAAAGAAATATGGCAAACGCAGAGTAATTACTTTATGAAAATTCCTCTTTAGTCAAGTATCTAGGTTAAAGACACTTGACTCATCTATTTAAGAAATAGAGCTGCCTGCTGGAAGATCGGGCACTTCTAATACTTTAACCTCATTTTGCCAAGAAGCAGCTAAGATCATGCCTTGGCTTTCAATGCCCATTAAAGTAGCCGGTTTGAGATTAGCCACTAGCACAACTTTTTTACCTAGAAGCTGCTCGGGTTTATACTGCTGGCTAATACCTGAGACGACAGTGCGCTGTTCAAATCCTAAGTCAATGGTTAGCTTTAATAGTTTTTTACTTTTGGGCACTGCTTCTGCCTGCAAAACTACGCCTACTCGCAAGTCTAACTTTTTGATCTCTTCAAAATCGATTAAGGGCTGAAGAGGTTTATAACTAGGCGTTACCTCAGCTTGAATTACAGAGGGAGAGGTAGTTTCTTTGTTAGCCATACCTTGTAACTTGCTGACCTCTTCAGCGATTTGACTATCTTCAATTTTTGTAAATAAAATTTTTGGCTCTTCCATTGTTTGATCCTGGGTTAAAGGGGTCTTGGCAATTAATTGCCATTTATCTTGTAAGCAAGCTGCCTCATGAGCCTGAAGATCTGTGGTAAATCCCAACATCTTCCACACTTTGTCAGCCGTAGTGGGCATAATTGGAGCTGAAATCAAAGCTAAGCACTTTAAACACTCGAGGCAGCAAGCAATTGTGGTTTGCATCGCCTGTCTTGTTTCAGGCTGTTTCGCTATTTTCCAAGGGCGCTGGTTATCAAAGTAGCTATTGCCTAACTGAGCTAACTCCATGATTACTTGGACTGCACGTCGCAGCTTAAACTGTTCATAGCAGTCGGCAGCTTCTTGGACTAATTCCTGAACGGAACTCAAGAATTGTCGATCTCCTGCTGTTAGTGTATCCTGAGAAGGTACTTTACTTTCACAGTTGTTTTTAGCAAATACTAAAACGCGATTGACTAAATTGCCATATTTGCCAAGCAGTTCAGTATTACAACGCATCTGAAAGTCTTTCCAGGTAAATTCTGAATCAGCTGTTTCAGGGGCATTAGCGGCAATTGTATAGCGAATCTGATCAGCTGTGTAGCGTTCAAAAAAATCATCTAAGTTAATGTACCAGCCATCGGATTTACTAAATTGACGTCCTTCTAATTTATAAAATTCATTAGCTGGTAATTCATCGACTAACTTATAGGGTTGATTTTGTCCTAAGATCATGGCCGGAAAAATCGCAGCATGAAAGGGAATGTTATCTTTACCGATAAAATTGACTAATTTAACATCATGATCTGGATTTATAAGCCAATAATCCTTCCAGCGCTCAGGTGTTCCTTGCAATTGAGCCCACTCTTGACTAGCTGAAATATACCCAATCGGCGCATCAAACCAGACATATAACACTTTGCCTTCACTATTGGGTAACGGCACCGGTATACCCCAATCGAGGTCACGCGTAATAGCCCGAGCATGCAGTTCGTTAATATACCCTTTGATGAAATTCATCACATTGGGTTTCCAATTTTTTTTCTCTAACCAGCTCAACAACTGCTCTTTGAATTTTTCTAAAACTAAGAACCAGTGCTTGGTTTCTTTTTTTTCGAGCGGGGCTTTGGTAATCTTAGAACGAGGATTTTTGAGGTCTGTCGCTTCATAACTTGCTCCACATTGCTGACATTCATCTCCTCTAGCCTCGGCAAAGTCGCATTTAGGGCAATTTCCCATAACATAGCGATCTGCTAGAAAACGCTGATCCTCTGGCGAATAGAGCTGCGGTGTCACGCGCTCTTCAATGTAGCCATTAGCTAATAAGTCTTGAAAAAATTGATGTGTAGGCGCTTGATGTCCTGACCAAGTGGTACGCGAAAAGTGATCGAAAGAAAAATTTAATTTTTTAAATAGGTCTTGGTTGATGGCATGGAAAATATCCACATGCTCTCTTGGTGTACGCTCAGCTAACTCAGCACTTAGAGTGATAGCCATACCATATTCATCAGAACCACAGATGTAGAGTACCTCTTTGCCTCTCAAGCGCTGAAAACGAGCATAGCAATCGCCTGGTAAATAAGCACCGGCGATATGACCAAAATGGAGCGGACCATTTGCATAAGGCAAAGCTGAAGTAACTAAAATTTTCTGAGGCATGTGGATCGCTTTCTTTTTAAATGATTGTTAGTAATTAAGGATGATACTTTTTAGCGGTTTTTGTACAATTAAGACCTCTATCTCTGTATCAGGTACACATTGCCAGCCCAGTAATATCCCTTTATCTACATCCACATATAAAGGACCTGGCTTTTCAAAAGCATAAGGCGCTTCAATCAAGCGCGGAGAAGCCAGTGGACTAGAAAAGTCTGTTTGAAATTTATCTAAAGGCAAATGCACTCTCTTAAGGGCCTCTTTTTGCTCTTGGCTTAAACTGCCCCAAGAAACATAGTTTCCCGGGTAGCGGTTTTGCAAAAAATTCCAATCTACTTTAATCGCATCATACCAGGTTATGCAATTGACAAATAGGCGGCCAGTCTCACGACAAACAGCTGAACGCTTAAATTCAAAAATGCGATTATCATATTGCTGAAACTGATACATGTAGCGCAAGACCTTTTCCATGCTAGCGTAGGATAGATCAGTTGCACGTCTTAAAGGCAATTGACTATAGGGACTTAGGCTGGCTTCTTTTCTTATTATCCATCTTCCAAACAAAAAAAAGGCAAATAGTAGCAAAAAAATGATTAAGATAATTAGGCTAAATAATGTCACATCCGTAGAAGTCATCTTAGCAAGAAAAGAAACCATGAAATTAAAGAGCTAACCGATTTTTTTTACGTTCCAAACTTTTAGGCGTATGATTCATCAACTTATAATGCTCTTCTAATTTTCCAATCTCAACAGCTTCTTCATTTTCATCATCATCATCGATCTCTTCTAACCTATCTTTATTAGCAGCAATTTCTGAGAGAATTATTAAAGCAGGATTCTGATTTTCATTGGTGATTTCTGAGGCACGACCAGTCTTAATGAGATTATCCGCTAATTTAATAGCGTAATTGACTAAATCAAATTGACTATTGAATTTATTTTTGAATAATTCATTAGTCAATCTTTCTTTGCGTTCTTTTTCCACGTTAACTCCCACTTTACTGTTAATTTTTTCTTATTCGGTGTTCTTCTGCGATTAAGATACTGCGCAGAATTTGATAAGCATTCTCTAAATTATCATTTACAATATTATAATCATAAAATGAGGCTTGGGCAATCTCACTTTCTGCCCATTCAATGCGTTTGTCAATAGCCTCCATGGAATCTGTCTGACGAAATTTTAACCGTTCTTTTAAAGCATGTAAAGAAGGCGGATGGATAAAAATAAAAATAGCTTCTAACTGGTTTTTAAGTTTTAAAGCCCCTTGCGTATCAATTGTTAGGATGACGTGCTTTCCCTCTTGTTGTAACTCTAAAATATTGCGGTAAGAAGTACCATAATAATAACCGTAGAGCCGCACATACTCTAAAAATTCTCCTCTCTCAATCATTCTTTCAAACTCTTTTTCAGAAAAGAAATGATAATCTTTTCCCGGAACTTCGCACTTTCTTGGCGGCCTTGTCGTATAGGAGATGCTAGAGACTACACAAGGAAACTCGCGAATTAAACGTTGCACTAAAGTCGTTTTTCCAGTGCCAGCAGGTGCACTGACCACAAAAATTAAGGCTTTTGCAAGCTGATTTCCTATTAATTTATTGCCTAGAATCTTTAAGGCCATCTTCTATTCTACATTTTGTAATTGTTCTTTAACTTTTTCTAGTTCACTTTTAATTTCTATAATCTCTTTTGTGACTACAAGCGAATTGGTTTTAGAACCAATCGTATTAGCTTCGCGGTTGAGCTCTTGCACTAAAAATTCTAAAGTTTTGCCGATGCATTCTTTAGGTGTGACTAATAAAGCCTGGAACTGCTCTAAATGAGAATGAAAACGGGTGATCTCCTCGCTGATATCTATTTTTTCTGCAAAAAGAGCAATTTCTCGTAAAATTCTCTCCTCATTCTCGATAGTTCCTGGCAAGATCTGTTCTAAACGTTCGCTTAATTTTTGACGATAGCGCTCAGTTGCATGGGGAGCCTCTAGTGCAATAACTTGCATCGCTTGCTGTAAAATTTTTAACCTATTTTCTATATCGCGTTGAAGATTGAGGCCCTCTTTAACTTTCATATCCATCAACTGTTCTAAAGCTAGAGTGATAGCTTGCTTAAGAACGTCGGCTACTTCCTCTTTTTTAAATTCATCTTCGTATAGAAAGAGCCCTTCTTGGGCTAATAATAGTTGAATGTGAGCTTCTTGTTTATCTTTCAATTTTAATTCACTGAGTATCTGACTCCAAGCTGTTTTGATTTGATGAGCTAAAGCAAGATTAGGCCTTACTTTTACGAGGCTCTCTTTTTCGAGAAAAACAGTGAGGTGAATCGTAACATGACCGCGAAAAACAGAATGAGAGACTTGCTTTCTAATTTCTGGATCAAAATATTTCAGTTCTTTGGGATGCAAAATGGTCATTTCCAAAAATTTTCGATTGACTGATTGAATTTCAACAGTAAAACAACCTAAAGGAATAGAAACACAACTACGGCCATAAGCCGTCATACTTTTTAGCATGCAGTGCAGTTTTAAAATTTGTTAAAGCTTGAAATTTATTCTTGAGATTTATTATCTTAAACATTAAATTGTCTTTTGTCAAACTAAACTAATGATCCTTTATTTGATCTTTGTCATTTTGAGTCTCGCTATTTTCATTCTCGCTATTTTCATTCTCGCTATTTTCATTCTCGCTATTTTCATTCTCGCTATTTTCATTCTCGCTATTTTCATTAGCGAGATCAGACCATACAGTGGAGCTGCGTTGCGTATAATTTAATAACTCCAGAATGTCTGCTCGAGAAAATTGTTTGACAATCCCATGATCATCAACTCCTACTGTTTCTTCCATTAAATTTCCTTTCTTTGTGATAAGGGCATCAATTTTTTCTTCAAATGTTTCCTTAGTCACGAGCTTGAAAACTTGGACACCGCGTTTTTGTCCGATACGGTGTACGCGATCGGTAGCTTGATTCTCTCTAGCGGCATTCCACCAGCGATCATAGTGAATCACCACAGAAGCTGCAGTTAAATCAATGCCCAGACCAGCTGCTTGGAGAGAAGCTACAAAAACTTCACAAGTAGGATCCCCATTAAAACGCTGCAATTGCTGTTGACGATCAGTCGTAGAACCCCGAATAGCTGCAAAACCAATATTAGCTTCTGTTAAATAATTTTCAATGATATCTAGCATATTGAGATATTGGGAGAAAATCACGACTTTTTGTTGACTTTCACGTGCTTCATAGAGCAATTCTAAAAAAAGCTCCCATTTACCTGATTGATACTCTTTATATTTTTCCGTTACTTTAAGATAAGCCGCTGGATGGTTGCAGATTTGTTTTAAACTAGAAAGCAAGGCAAATATATGCATATAAGGAATAGAAGCCTGATCTTCTTTTAATTCTTCTATTATTTTCTGACGGGAACGCGTCAGTACTTCAATGTAGAGGCTTTCTTGAGCAGGCAATAATTCACAATGGGAAATCTCTTCTGTTTTTTCTGGTAAATCAAACAAGACATCCTTTTTTTTGCGCCGCATGACAAAGGGTTTAATTAGTTTAGACAGAACTTGTTGACGCTCTTTACTGCCCTCTTTTTCAATAGGCTTAATAAAAAATTCACGGTAGTCAGCTTCAGAAGGCATATATTTCGGCAAAACAATGTCAAATAAAGATTTTAGTTCCCTTAAGTGATTTTCCAAAGGAGTACCTGTCAAGCCCAAACGCATCTTTGCATCTGCTTGTAAAAGAGAAGTGTAAATGCGGCTAGCAAAATTTTTAGCAATCTGAATTTCATCAAAAATAGCTAGTTCAAATTTGACTTCAGCCAGCAAGGTATTCTCTATGCGCCAGATACCGTAAGAGGTTAATAACAGATCGTAATGGCCTTGAAAATCTGTGAGACTGCGTTTGCTGCCATGAAAAGTACAAATGCGCAACTCTGGCAAAAAATGCTGCAACTTCTCTTGCCAGTGATAAATAACAGAAGTTGGACAAACAACTAAAAA
This sequence comes from Parachlamydiaceae bacterium, assembly GCA_965200675.1. GTDB lineage: Bacteria > Chlamydiota > Chlamydiia > Chlamydiales > Parachlamydiaceae > CBDAUP01. The sequence goes on from CBDAUP010000002.1 coordinate 2,106,758, forward strand.
GTGTGGGCTGGGCTTTTCTTTATCTTTTTTAAGATGATTGATGATCGCTACAATAAGAGCCATTGTTTGATGCGTCTTTCCAAGTCCCATGTCATCGCATAATAAACCTGAAAGTTGATGCTGATAGAGGAACCAAAGCCAACGCACCCCTAAAATCTGATAAGGTCTTAAGATGCTATTTAAGCCCGTTAAATCAGGTTCTTCGGGAATTCTAAACTGCGTTAATTCTTCTAGCAATTGTTGGGCATTTACATAATCTATACTTTTGTCTTTAGCAAGGCTCACTTCCTCAAAAGCTTGGAGCCTAATGAGTTCCATTGTACTCAATTCAATGGTCTGCTGACTCTCATCAACTTGATTTTTAGACAGTAAGCGGAGCCAATTAAATCTCTTTTCTTCTAGATAAAACAAACCCGCCTCTTCGAAGGCAAATTGTTTTTTTCGACGTATCTTTTGCCATAATGTGATAACAGGCACTTCGCCTTTATGAGTTCGGTAATTAAATTTTATGAGATAATTTCCGGATTGAGCGCAACGCTGGATCTCTATGATTTGAAGTTGAATACTGTCTGCTTTAACTAAGCGTGAATCGATGTTGACAATGTAGCTACTGAGCATACCCAATTCATGCGTTAAAAATTGATGGAGCTTACTTTTATTAATCTCCATAGAGTGCTTAAAACGATCGGGTAAACGGTACTCTACTGGTAGTTCGTGAAATCCTTCTCCCTCTACATAGACAAAATCATCTAAAAACTGAACCTGTTTTTTTTGATAAGCTGTGCTCAATTCATAGATAGGTAGGACAGTGATATGTTCTTCCTTATCTAGCGCAATATCTAATCCAGCACTTATCACAGGACACACTAAACTAAAAAACCCTTGGATGAGCTGGAGTTCATCTCCATTCGATCTAATAAAAAGAGGAATTTGATCTCTATTTAAAGCAATCCCAGGCCTGACAGGTAAACCAATGGGATTAATGGTTTTTGAGAAGAACCCTTGCCCTAAGATGTAAATCCATGAACCAAATTCTTTTGTTCTTATTTCTTCATCGTCTGTCGGAATCTTTCTAAAAAAAGTTAAATAGCCCTCTCTGCTCATTTGATAAGTCATCTGCGCTTCGATGCTAGCTAAATGCGTTTGAAAACCATCGTAATTATTTAACCAGACGCGCTGTTGATTAATAAATTCTGGCACATCCTCTACAGAAATTTGAGTTTCAATAGAATTAAAGCGTTGATTATCTAGTTGATAAAAACCTTGATTATCTAAGTAAATCCAGTTGCCAAACCAGTGAGAATCGCCTGCGTCCAAATCTCCCGCTTTAAAAATATAACAGCTGATATGCAAGTTCCAGGCTAGATCAAAAGTAATAGTATATTGAGGTTCAACAGGATGGCTATGTAGTACAGTTCCTTCTAGTAACTCTTTGACGATTTCTCGATATTCTGTTAAAAAATGATCGATTAAATCTTCATGAATCGTTTCTTGAGAAAGTAGGATATCCTGATCTTTGATATAAAATCCCTCATTAGGGATATAAACCCAGCCCTTTAAAGCAATTCCCTCTCTTTTAACTAATTTTTCATGAGCAGCTTTTTGCTTGTGCTCGATCCAGATTTTCTTTTGTTGCTGATCGTATGTAAGACGCTGAATCGTTTCTTGTGGAGCATGGTGTATTTTAAGAGGAGAATTGACAGTTGCTAAAGCTGGTATAATATTAGATAAATGCTCTTCCGATAGATAAAAACAACCCTCTAACTCTTCAAAATTGATTTGCAAATAGTTCGGGATATTTTTGGCCGAGTGCTTAAATTCAATTACACCTTTATTATTTTCTTCTGTTAATTGAAAAATCCATTTAGCTAGATCACTCCAAAAAGAGAGCTCATAGCTAAGGTAGAGGCTGCTATTTCCTTCACGCCAATGCAAGATCTCTTCTTGTGATAGATTTGAAAATTTTAAAGAGGTCTCTTCCGTCGGAATTTTGCGTTGAAAAATTAAATCTTTAAGCTCTTTAAGAGTAGAAGCATTTTTAGCAGTGAGCAGAAAAATAACTTCTTTTTCCACTACTGGCTGACATTTAAATTGCTGTTTGCCTACCTGTTTTATGAGATCTATATCATACCCTATTGCATTGGCATAAAGATAAAACAGTTTATTCCATAAGGAACGCTCAAATCGCTGATGTAAAGGCAAGTTATGAGGACCATAGATTTTCAAAAAAGCGGCTGCTAGATGAACACAAGCAAATTCTTCATCTGACTGGTCACATGAGCAGAAGCAATCTTTAAGCTGGCCTTTTGAATCTAATTGCAGAAAAGCCCAATTCTCTTTTTTTTTTTCTATCACTTGAACTTGATAGGTCGAACCTGAAAATTCAATGTATTTAATGAGCTGCTTTTCAAAAAGTTCTACTGCTTGATCGCGATAAATTTCTAAGAACGGAGGAAGTAGAACAAAATTAGACATAAATCAATAAGAAAATTAAATTATTTTAATGTTTTCCAAAAGTTATTTTCAAAGATTAGCTTAAGAGTTTAGTGGATAGTTTAATTTTCATCGAGAGAAATTCCCAAAGGTAACTGCTCGCCAAATAGTTGAGTTTGTTCCTTTTCTGTTAAAGAACTCCCTTCTATTAAAAGAGTTTTTAACCTTTCAAAATGAGAATCATTTTTATAAAAATCGAGAATCTTATCTCTTATCTCAATAGAAATATTTAATTCACGACAGGCAGTTTTGCGGGCTAGCTGACTCATAATAAAAAAACTATCTTCTCTTTTTTCTTTATTTAATTCAAGCAAAGTCTCTAACCATGCCTGACAAGTAGAGACGGGAACAACATGGATATTCGATCCCTGAATCAATTGACGCGCTCCTAGGCGTGCTAATGCCCATTTTTCTGCTGAAGAGAGAGGCGTTTGTTTCATTTTATTAATTAATGCTTGACCTAACTTAACTTTGAGAGCAGGCTCAATGAGCTCTAAATTAGCTAAGGCTCTTATTTTTTCTGCATAGAGATACTCTTCACTCTTATTTTTAATAGAAACTAATCGTCCTGTTTTTAAGTCCCATAACCCTTCATTTAATTCATGAGCTAGGAGCAACTGCTGACCGCGATTAAAACCATTAGCCACGCGCCGATAACAAATCCAACGCTGAATCTGTATTTCTATAGAGGAACTGCTTAAGCGATCAGCTAGAATAATTTTCCATAGGTTCTTCAAACGAAAATCATCGAGAGGATAACCTGTGCCTGGCCTTAAGCAAAATCCGACCAAATTCCACCAACGGGCTTCATGCAGAGCGGATCGTTTTCGTTGAGGCGCTTGCAATACTATTTCATCTGCCAGCGCTCTTAAAATACCCAAAGACCACTCAGCTTTAGGATAACTTAGTTCCTGTTCTAATAACTCCATTACTTTTGCAGGCTTAATCAACTCCCCCTGCTGATTCTGCGGATGAAGTTGATAGAAGGCCTGAATAATAGCCCGGGGCTTTTCAAACACCTGTTTATCAAATATTTCATTGACTTGATCCGGCTCCTCTTTTTGACTAAACTGCTTAAGCTGCTGCTCTTGACCTGTCGCTGTTCGAATTTGGAATTCTAATGTCCAGCGGTGAGAAGTCGTTTGTGATTTTAGCCAAATCTCTACGGTCCCTAGTGCTGTTAAAGCAATGCCTAAGCGCACTGGAATCTTTTGCTGAGTCTCTGCTCTCTGTTTTTTACCAAAACGCAAGAGTGTTTGAATGGGCGCTAATACCTGAATCTCCTCTTCATTGATTTCTAAGACCGTTCCCGGTTGATCTTCTAAGCGCACGTGAGAAGTCAATAATTTAAATGAAATAGGTTGATTGGGTTGAACCCAAAATAACTGCTCGGGTTCAAAGATTGCTCCCTCTTCTGCTTGACGTGTCAAAAGAGTCAAAGCTTTTTCTTTTTTATCCTGCTCTACGGCTAGATAATAGGTACAAGATAAACCCGATGTGATTCTTATCCCCTCTCCTCTGCGCGCTTTGCCATAATAAGCTGCTCCGCGAGCCACGGCAAAATCGAGAGAATTTGAGGTTAACAGTTTTACTTTTTTTTCAGGAAACCAAAGATTTAAAGCCTGGACTAAAGCCTCTTGAAAAAGAGGCGGCTTTAACGTACCCCCATTATATAAGAGGTAATCGGGTTGTCTATGGCAATTTTTTAAAAAACGCGCTAATTGTTTAGTGATAGAGGGATCCTCTTCATAAGGTAATCCAGGAGTTCGCAAAACACTTCTCTGTTTTATTTTTAAAGAAGTTTCCCAATCAGTCACTTCAAAAAAGCCCTCTTTTAAAAGATTCAAAATTTCTTGTCGATGAATCTCTAGGGATAAACTGCCCTGGATTACGGATGAACCTGTCCCTAACAACTGAATATTAAAAACAGCTGCTACCTCTTGTTGCCCCTCTTTTTTTTCACTTACTTTAGTTGCCAATAATTTTTCTTTAGCTAATCGTGCTTGCTGGCGCAATTGAATCCATTGTAAAGGAGAACAGGGAGTTTCGCCTCTAGCGATGAGCTTAGCTTCAATATAGTGAGCAATAGCCATATCCATATTATCGCCCCCTAATAACAGATGGTGCCCGACAGCTAAGCGTTGAAAGATAAGCTGTTCCTCTTTTTTGACAACTTCAATCAAACTAAAATCTGTCGTTCCGCCTCCTATATCGCAAACTAAGATAGTCGTGCCGGCTTCAAAAAAGGTAGGCCCATCTTTTTCATGACGCGAAATCCAGTAATAAAAGGCTGCTTGTGGCTCTTCCACTAAAGTTAGCTGTTCAAACCCAGCTTGCCTTGCGGCTTCAACTGTCAATAATCTAGCGACTTCATCAAAAGACGCGGGTACTGTTAGAATGATATCTTGTTGTTGTAGCTCATCATCGGGCTTGCCTAAAGCCATAGTAGCATTCCAAGCAGCTTTTAAGTGCTCTAAATAGCGTGCCGACGCTTCCACTGGACTGATTGTTTGATGAGCATCGACCACACCAAAGGGTAGAATCTTATCGCGACGTTGAGCAGACGTATGACTTAGCCAACTTTTAGCCGAATGAACTAAGCGCGTCGGTACTTTAGCGCCTTGCGATAAGGCAAAGGCTCCTACAAAATAGGAAGGATTTGTTTTCCACGGTAAATTAAGCTGATTCTCCGGCCATTCCCGATCCGAGGTCAGATAACAACAAGAGGGTAAAGAGGAAAGAGATTCTACATAGCCGGCCTTAGTCAATTGAGGAATCTGAAACTGTTGAATCGTTTGAGGTAGCTTTTGCCGATCGATGTAGGCTAGGCAACTATTAGTTGTGCCTAGATCTATGCCTATAATATAACGCATGTAAGCTAACTTTTTTTAAAATTTATGATAAAAAACTTTCTGGAGCGACATAGTGATAGTTGAGATCCATGGCTACTGCTTCATTTGTGATAGATCCTAAACAAACATTCAAGCCCTGACGCAAATTTTTGTTATCTCTTAAGGCAGCTTGCCACCCTTTATTGGCAATGGCTAAAACGCAATCTAACGTAGCATTAGTTAAGGCTTGCGTAGCTGTGCGCGCACAAGCCCCAGGCATATTGGTCACACAATAGTGAACAACTCCGTCGACTAAATAGGTAGGATTAGCATGAGTAGTGGGCAAAGAGGTTTCCATGCAACCTCCTTGATCAATTGCCACATCGACAATGACCGAACCTATTGCCATCTGACTGACCATCTTTTTAGTGACTAATTTAGGAGCTACTTTACCGGGAATCAAAACAGCTCCAATCACTAAATCGGCCTGGATGACTGCTTCTTCTATAGCTAATTGCGTAGAAAAAAGTGTTTTTAAACGCGGCGCAAATAAAGCATCGAGTTGACGCAAACGGTTTAAATCTCGATCGATTAGAATTACATTGGCGCCAAGACCTAAGGCCATTCTAGCAGCTTCTATTCCCACTATGCCGCCTCCTATAATGACCACTTGAGCTGGTAAGACGCCGGGTACTCCGCCTAATAATACGCCTTTTCCTCCATAATTCATTTGCAAGCAACTAGCTCCTACTTGGATGGCAATTCTACCGGCAATTTCACTCATGGGCATGAGCAAAGGAAGTCTGCCCTGCTCATCTGTAACCGTTTCATAAGCAATCGCAATCACTTGACTGGCAATTAACTGTTTCGTCTGAATGGGATCCGGAGCTAAATGAAGATAACAAAAGAGAATTTGATGCGGACGCAAGAGGGCATATTCGCTTTCCTGGGGCTCTTTAACTTTAATGATGAACTCTGCTTGATAAACTTCTAAAGGAGAGTTAACAATTCTAGCGCCTGCTTGGCGATAATCTTCATCGCTAAAACCAATTTTTGTACCGGCTAGTTTTTCTACTATTACCTGATGATCACAAGCGACTAAAGCTTTCACCATAGTAGGCGTTGCGGCTACTCTGTACTCGTGATTTTTAACCTCTTTTGGAATCCCTATCAGCATAATTTTAGTTCCTCAAAATTTAAAATGCCTAATAGACTTCTTTCAAAACAACTCTATTGTAATAAAAAAAAGGTTTTTAAGAAAAAGAAAATTATGGTGTGTATTCAAAATCTAAACCAAATTACAATAAAAGAAAGAACAATCATTGATTGATAATGAGTAGCAATTCTTTGGTAGTTTTTCATATGACAAAATAGACATTCGATTAAGTAACGACAACGATAGAGATCCGGGTCAAAATCTCCTAGATAAAGAGTTCGTTTTCGAAAAGGAATAACAGCTAGTTGTTTCTTATCCTTAATATAAAGAGCCAAGAGCAAGTGAATCTTAAGCTCTATCCATTAAAACAAGTTTGACAAGCATTTCTACTGAGTAAGCCATTAGCAACTTGATTATCATGCTATTGACCAGGAGTCACAAAGAAATGAATAGGCAAGCATAAAGCATTAGCTACTACTTTTGTACTCCAACTAGCAGCATTTTTCCCAGTCGCTTGCTGACTAGGATTTTTTCCACTGGTTCCGTAGGCATTTTGGTGCACTTTAACAGTTGTAGAGTCCAAAAAGCATGTTTCGTCATCAGATTTTTTTTAAAAGTGTGCCAAATCGATACCCATATTCCCTGCTTTGTCCATCTTCTAAACTTCATGTAGGCTGTTGACTAGGAACAAAACTCTTTAGATACATTATGCCAAGGCGCTCCTGTTCTTAATATCCATAAGATTGCTTCTACTATCTGTCTATGATCTTTTGGTAGATGACCTTTTTTCCTTTATGACTTGGTATTATTCTTTTAATCACTTTCCATTCTTTGTCTGTTAAAATTGTTCGCGTTATAATAAACCTTTAAGACTGTGCATGCTTAACTGAATTTTTTGCGAAACTATTGGGTTAAAATTAATTTGAAAGCTTTTTAGATCTTCTACTCATTTGATATTTTTCCCAATTAATTAATGTACCAAGAGTACCTAATGGCATTATCTTATCTTTTGCTAAGATACAAGCTATATGATTTTTTTAAAGCCTATCATTTTATTTATTCTTTTTTCTTTGTTCTTGGTCGTAATCATCCCATCTTTTGATAGCGTCTCCACCTAAAATGGATACTCCCGAACTGAGAAGCCATCCACCTGCGACTTGGCATCCAGGCAATGGAACGAAACAGAGAAATAATCCGCAGAGTGAAACGGTTATACCTACCATGATTGTAATTGGCACATCTTCAATCTCAACGTCATTGCCTTTTCCTTTGTGAGCGGACTTGATCATATTGTAGTTCATTTCAAAGTTTGTGTCAGCTTCACAGATTGAGTAAGGGATATCTACTTCAGCACACTGAGTGAACCAAACCACTCGATGCTTATGCTTTTTATTCTGCTTGCCGAACTCCTTTTTGATGGCCTTAATGTACTTTTCATCTACCTTTTGACCTCTTGATTTTGCTTCTTTCTGCGCCTGGTCGATTATCTTGTTGATATTAAACTCATAGCCTGTGTAATACTTAATTTCATTCTTGAAGTCGAACATGTAACCGACGATCTTGTTTGTCTCGCCTTTGTCAATGCATTTCTTTACCTTCTCATAGATTTTCTCAACCTTAATTCCGAAGTTAATTGCTGCTAGATCTAAATTAACACCAGTTGCATAAGCAGGAGGCAGAGCCATTACTGCAGTCGCAAAAGTAAAAGCTGTAATACCCGCCACCAAATGATTAGCAATAGCAGGTTTGAGAAAATTAACCACAGAGACCTCTGTTTTAGTTTTTTTGTGTACTTGACTTCATGAATGTCTAACTCTTTAAACAAACAGAACCAAGTAAAGAATGAAAAGACAAAAGAAAAACCTATAATTGCCAAATAAGTAGGAATGTTTTCTGTTCCTGTGATTACAAAATTCATTTATAAACCTCTCTATGACTAATCCAAATATCTTTTCGTTAAGGATTCTTTTTTACTTGTATATTCGCGATGTTACTTTGATTACGAAAATTACTGATAGCCGCTCTTTCTCGGTAGGCTGAGATTATTGAGTACAATTAACTTGTTATGATAATGTAAATCGAACTTTCTTTTGATAGACTACTTTACAGAAATATGTCCTTGTAAAGAAGTAATTTTTTTCTGTGACTGTAAATTTTCTGGTTTAACAAAACAGAGAATTTTTTTGAATTCAAAGACCTCTTAAAAAAATCATTGAAGAACAGAGAGATTGTAAAACTTTCTTCTTTAGAACTTTTTAAATCACCTCTGAGAGGATGTTTACAAAGTTTCAATAATATAAGCTGCCCTGCATAACATTATTCTTGTCATCGAAAGATAAATTATAGCTTCAGAAGTTGTTAGACAATACTCATAGTTTTTTGATAAGCTACATTGTCTCCCTAACCAAGCAAATGTCCGCTCTACTATCCATCTTCTTGATACAACCTTAAATCCAGGATTTTGATCTGTTCTTTTTATAACTTCTAGATCGACTCGATAGTATACTTTCGGTTCAATACCTTGATAACTACTATCGGCCCATATTTTAGAAAGTCTAGGAAATTGATCAATTGAATTATATAGTATGCCAAATAGGTTCAGATAAACCAGCTGATGTTACAAAGCAATTGAAAATAAATTCTTCTGTATCAACTAATAGTCAGATAAATCATCTGGATAATATTTTCTTGTTTTAATTACTCCTCTAAATCAAACTCTTTATACTCCTTTATCTTTACTTTGTTAACATCCTCTGAAATAACTATTTAAAAGCTTCTATGTTTATTACTCTTCCATAAAAATTTATTTAATTATTGGTTATTTTTTATTATAGATATATAAATTAGTAGAACGAAAATTTAAAATATAAGATTTAACTTTTTTATTAACCAAGGGGTTTAATTATAAATACTTGATAAAAATTTGCGTATTTAGTCATCTTTTTGATAATTAAACTAGAGGACAAAAGATGGGTTCAAAATTACATAAAGATGACTATGCAGAGCTCGAAAAAGAGATTAATATTGAAGAATTTAAAGAATCAGTCCTAAATTATTTCAGCACTATTCTAGATTTACACTAATCTAGAAATATATCTTACAAAATAGAGCACATTTTTTATCAAAAACCTAGAAAAACCTAGAAAGGAAAAATAGTGAAGATTTTAGTTAAAAGCATTTTACTTCCTTTAAGACTATACTTGCTTAAAGGAATTTTTTGCAAAAATAGTGAGGTAAAATTAATCTGAAAGCTTTTTAGATCTTCTACTCATTTGATATTTTTCCCAGTTAATTAAGGTACCAAGAGTAGCTAACATGAGTATATTAATTGCTATTAGCATCACTTTAAGAGATTGTACTTTATTTCCGTTAATCCACCATTTTTCAGCTTGTCGAGAAGATTGTTTTAAATAAAGCAAACTGCCTAAAATTAAATAGCCCCCGTAAATCTTCTTATCCTCAGATAGTTTGGGATTATTATAATAAGCAAAAAACTCTTTCTGCATGTATTTAATTAAGTCTACTACTGTATTAATGACTTTATTATCCTTATTTTTTTTAACTAATAAAACACTGTCTTTTACTTTACTTTCATCTATTGGTGTACTTATCTTAGAGTGACTCTCCTGAAAAGGTTGAATATGACTTCCTATTAATACCTTATCTAAAATTGATCCAAACATTACATTAAACATACTAACCTCATTAATTTAAATTATTTTAAAATACTTTGATTATTTGTATTTTTTTGATAACTATAATTTAGGAGAATAGTTTATTTAATTAATTAAGATAATATTAATATACCTTTAAAATAATTAAATAATATTAATTAGTTTAAAATAAGGAGATATAAAAGGTTAAATAATTAAGCGTAGGTATTGACAAGGGGTTTTGCAGCAAATTTGATAGATAGCAACTTAGATATGCCCTTTTCTTCCATTGATACACCATAAATGAGATCGGCATTAGCCATCGTGCGCTTATTATGGGTAATCATAATAAATTGACAGGTCTGACTAAATTGTTTAACCATTTTTAAGAAACGTTCGACATTGTGATCATCTAGCGGCGCATCAATTTCATCTAGTAAGCAATAAGGCGCAGGCCGTACTTCGAAAATGGCAAATAAAAGGGCCATAGCGGTTAAGCACTTTTCTCCGCCTGACAAGAGATTAATAGAACGCATCTGCTTGCCAGGTGGCTTAGCTACGATATCGATACCTGCTTGGAGGATATCGGCTGTTTCCGTAAAATAAAGATCTGCTTCTCCCCCCTCAAATAAAATTTGAAAATTTTTCTTAAAATTGATTTTAATTTTTTCAAAGGTCTCTTTAAAGGTTTTACGACTTTCACTATCTAATTGTGTAATGATGTGAATTAGCTCTTGTTTAGATAGAGTTAGATCCTCTATTTGTTGATTTAAAAATTGATAGCGCGTTTGCTGAATTTCCAATTCATCAATAGAGGCTAGATTAATATCCGTTGCTTGATTAATTTTTAATTTCACAGTTTTAATGAGCTTTTCTAACTGCTCGGGCGTTTTTTCTAGAATACAAGAAGCTATAGCTTCTTGAGTTGTCAGATTAAATTGGTCCTGTAGCTCTTTTTCTATAGATTGAAGAGACAGGGTGAGTTGGTTTAAATAAAGAGTCGTCTCGTGATAAGTCTCTCCCTTATTTTTAAGCGTTTTTTGCCATTCGCCTCTTTTATTTTCAATGGCTTGCTGAGCTTTATGATGAGTATCGAGGGCCTGCTCTATTTTTTCAACTATTGCTCTTTCTCTTTGCAGCTCTAATTCTATTTGTTGCAGAGACTCTGCAATCTGTACACTTTTCTTTTGAAGATGGATCTTGATTTTTTGATTGATCTCCAACTCCTTTTCTATTTTCTCCTGTTGCTGTCTGCTTTCCTGCTCTTTAATTTGTAAAATTTGCAGGGCGTGTGCAGCTTTACGCTGCTTTTCATGAGCGCTTTGTACTTTACGCTCACTCTCTTTTATTTCTAACTGCTGTTGTTTAAGAATAACTCCTTGTTGCTTGAGTTCTAGCTGCCCCTGTGCTACCTGCTGTTGAACTTTAATGATCTCTTCTTTCTTTCCTTGGCCATTAGCTTCTAATGATGCTTGAGCTACTTTTAATTGTTCTTGAGTAGCTAAATTTTTATTTAACTCCTGGTCTACTTGTGCACTCTCTTTTAGACTTTTTTCAATATCCTGCTGGATGCGCTGCAGATTAAAATTACATTCGACCAATTTCATCTCATCTTGATGCCTCTTCTTATCGACTATTAAACCCTGTTGATACAGAACTTTTTTCTGCTCTTCTCTTTCTTCTAGAGTTTTTTGCAACTGCTCTTTAACTTTTTCTTGCTGTTGACTATGAGCTGCTAAACTTTTTAGCTCAACTTCGCGCGTGAATACTGTATTTTCACTTTGCAACGGATAGAAGATCACCCAATTTTTATCGATTAAAAAGCCATCTTTGCTCCACTTATCGCCAGAGTGATCCACAGGGTTTATCAAGCTATTTTCTTTAGCTTCTAAAAGCAATTGGGCCACAGTCTCTTTAAATGGTTTAACAGCTAAAAAGTGCTGTGTTAGCCAATCTGCTAGACCCTTATCTTCTATAGATGACTTAAAAAAGAGAGGAGTTAAGAGCTCTAAGCACAAGAGAGAATACCCTTCTATGCTGTGCTTCTTAGCAAATTGGAGGACAATTTGTAAATCGGCTTCTGTTTTTACGAGGAGTGTTTGCGCATAATTTTTTAAGATAAGCGCAAGTAACGGCTGCTCCGGCTTAAAATGGATTAACTGATAAAGCGGTGCTAACTTTTGAAATAAAGGGCTAGCAGGATAAGTTGATTCTTGCCATAATCTTTTACTTCCTAGCGAGAAGCCCTCTTTTTCTTGTTGAAGCTTTGCTAGAATCTTATGTCTAGCTTGCAGCTCAGTTAATTCCTTGATCCTTTGACTGAGTTCGATTTGTAGTAAAGTAAGCTCTTTGCTCATCTCTTGCTGGACTTTTTCTAAATTTAATCCCTCTTTTTGTGCCTCATCGATTTTATTGGAAAGGAATTGAAGTAAAGGCTCTTTTTCACTTTTTTGTTGAAAAAGAGCCTTTACTTCAACAGTTAGCTTAGCTTGACGTTCATTTAAATAGAGGTACTGCTCGTGAGTTGTCTCTTGACGCAACTTATTTTGCTTGTAGTCGCTCTCTAAGCGACTCTCCTCTTGAGTGAGCTTTAATAACTGAACGGTTGATTTTTGCAGGGTTTCACGCAATAAAGAGATCGCTTCCTCTTGATCTTTTAACGCTTGCAGCCATTTTTGCAGCTGTGCCTTCTCTAAAGCCTGCTCTGTTTCTGCTTTCTTCTGCTCTTCTTCTAATAGCTGCCTCTCTTGCTCTCCTTTTTTCCCTCTTTCTTTAAGCGCATTTTCCTCTAGTTGCCAGTTTTTCTCTTTCTCGTCAGCATTTTTCAACTGATGGCTAGTCTGTTGGCACTCTCTTTGCCCTAACTCTTTTTGACTTCTCAAGTTAAAAATTAACTCATTTTTTTCTTTAAGTTCTTTTTCCTGCGCTGGATAGCTCATTTTAATAGAGTCGTAAACATCTTGATTTTTTTCAATTTCTGCTTCTAGCTGCTCTATCTGTTGTTTCAGGAGTTTTTCTCGATCGAAATGAGCTTGCTCCTTTTCCTTTAACTGTTGCCAGTTTATAGCCAGTAAACTGCATTGTAAGGTGTCTAATTGCTCTTTATGTTGTTTATAAAGCTTTGCTTTGTCTGCTTGATGAATTAAAGTAGTAAGCTGTTTTTCTACCTCTAAGTGAATATCTTTAATGCGCATACTATTAAATTCTGTTTGTTCCACTTTCTTTAAAGCTTCGCGTTTATTGAGTAGAAAACGCAAAATGCCTGCTGCTTCCTCAAAAATAGAACGACGCTCTAGCGGATTGAGGTTAATGATTTGATCGATCTTGCCTTGTTCAAAAATAGAGTATAACTCTTTACCAATACCAGAATCCAAAAATAAATTTTGAACATCTTTCAAGCGAGAAAGCTGTTTGTTGATATAATATTCTGATTCACCACTGCGATGCAAACGTCGCGTAATCGTCAATTCTTCGTAGTCTAATGGAAGGGCTTGATTGAGATCAGCTAACGTAAAACTCACTTCGGCAAAGTTGAGCATTTTGCGCGTTGTAGTCCCTGAAAATATGATATCAGCCATTTTATGGCCTCTAAGAGATTTGGCAGACTGCTCGCCTAATACCCAGCGGAAGGCATCGGCAATATTAGATTTACCACAGCCATTGGGGCCAACTATAGCGGTAATAGGATGATCAAATTGGAGCTTGACTTTATCTGCAAATGATTTAAATCCACTAATTTCAAGGCACTTTAGCCGCACATGATCCTACTTCTGTTAAATTATCAATAAACAAGAAGAAGTATAAGCACTACTTGATTAAATTGTACAAAAATTAGCTTTTTATCCTTAGTTATCCAATCTTTTCGGTAGGAGTTATCTCTCTTTTTTCCTCTAATGCTTGTTCTATTTTTGGCACGTTAGAATTTTTTAGTAAAATGATCAGCATCACAAGAGGGGAAATAATGGCTACCCATCCATCAGGCGTACCTAAAGCAAACAGAAAATAAGCCATCCAAATAATAAATTCAAAAAAGTTATCCGGCTGTTGAGAATAATACCATAAGCCTTTTTTACATAAAATTTCTTTATTTTCTGGTAAACTTTTGAAATAGAGCAATTGCTGATCGGCTAGGATCTTGCCCATCATGCCTATAATCCATAAAAGAATGGCTACGACTTCTACTGCATGCCACTTAGCTATTGCTTCAGCACTGATCATTAAGAAAGGAAGGGACAGTAAAATAATCAACACACCTTGAAAAATAAAAATCATAAAAAATTTAAAATCTGAATCCCCTCGATTATAGTTCTCTTCCGTATCATTTTCTTGAGCAAATTCTTTAGGAGCAAAATCTTTGCAAAAATAGGGATAATGGTTTTTATCTATCCTTTTTATATAGCGCCGGTACACATTCCAGGCGGAATGCATGCCCCAGATAGTCACTAAAAGAACGATAATAAAACGTTTACTTGCTATCCCTTCGCCTAAGCAAAAATAGCTCCATCCGGCTAGTACAAATCCTAGAGGCCAAGCTAAACTGACAATATTGACATTCTTTTTAAAAAAATAGATCAGCCAAAAAAAGGTCATCAGGCTGATGACTAAGAAAAAACTAGCTCCTAGCATTTGAAAAATATTAATCATGCCTTTGTCCTTTTTTAGTTGTACAAATTATTTTAAGCTCTACACAAAAAGTTCCACATGTTACTATTTTTGTCAAAAAGAAACAGCTATGGATCCTCTTACTCTTTGTCACTCTTGTTTAAAAAAACAAGAGTCTATTAAAAAATTATTTAATGCCTGTTCGACAGCAGAGGATAAATATTTAAAAATTATTGAATTAGGTCGGGCACTTTCCTCTTTATCGTCTACCCTTAAAGTACCGGAAAATAGTGTCAAAGGCTGTCAGAGCTTAGTTTATTTACATTGTCAGATGCAAGATGGACGTCTTTACTTTGAAGCTGCCTCCGATGCACTTATCTCTTCAGGTCTTGTAGCTCTCTTATTAGAAGTTTATCAAGGTGAGACAGCGGAAGTTCTACTTAAGTGTCCCCCTACTTACCTAGAGGAATTGGGCATTAGTGCTAGTTTAACTCCTAGTCGCTCTAATGGTCTTTATAGCATTCACCTGCGCATGAAACAAGAAGCCCTTAGATTGCTAATTAAAAAATAATCCTCTATTTGTTAAAGTATCAATTAATTTTTATCAACTGGATTAAAATTTATGTCTTTATTTTCTGTTAATCAAGTACCTATAGAAATTTTTGGATTACTTTTAAGAAAGTTAAACAAATCTGATTTGATCGCCGTTTCAAAAGTTAACTCTAACTGGCGTTCTGCTTTAGTAGAAAGTGCTATTTCTGATTTATTCCAGATTTATAAAGATACCAAAATTAGTCGTAAATCCCTTAAAAATCTGCGTTTTCATTTATCTATTAATAAAGCAATAGACTTATTAGAAGGTAAAATGAATCAAACTAAAAAATTAAATGTTATTAGCTCTATTTTTGACAATTTGATCTATAAAAATCATATAGATCAAGCCATAGAATTAGCTAATTTAGAAGCTAATCCGGTTATTAGAAGTATTTTATTAGAAAAACTCTCGCTTAAGTTACCTTGTCAATCTTCTATTGATAAAGCAGTCGAACTCACTCATCAAATTATAGATTCTAAGACAAAAGATGAAACTCTATACCACATTGCTATTAAATTATTACTTAGGGGTAATAGTTATATGGCTGTAGAATTAGCAGGAGAAATTTGCAATAGCCACTTAAGGGAAAGATTTTTACAATTTGTTCACGAAAGAAAGACTTTATACCAACAGTATACAGATTGGTAAAAGAAAATTGATCAATCAACTCACTTGCTTATTCAAGGATTGCAAAATAGGAGTTGCCTTTATAGCTTCTTGATCTAAAATCCAAGTAGTCGGCTGTTCTACTGTTCCAATTTTTTGAATGGGATAGACTAAAGGATTATAGTCAGCCGTAAAAACTTTTTCAAGCATGCCAGCTTTTTCTTTACCTAAAACATAAATGACGGTTTGTTTAGCTTGATTAATGCACTCAAAAGTTAACGTCATGCGCCACGTATTTTTTTGAGGAATGTAATTGGCAATCGCTAGGCGATTGTGCATATCAATTCCAGCTGTGTGCGGAAATAGAGAAGCCGTATGACCATCCTCTCCCATGCCCAACAAAACTAGATCAAATTTTGCTTGCGGTACTTTTTCAAGAATCATAGCCTCATATTCTAACGCCTTTTTTTCTATCTCCTCTTCTGCTTGCATGCGATACAGGTGATCAGTTGGAATGGGAAGTGTATGAAAGCCTGCCTCCATGGCCATGTGATAATTACTATCCTGATGATTAAAAGCCACCGCGCGTTCATCACTCCAAAAAAGATAGACTTTTTTCCAATCGATTGCTTCTCTATAAGGAGAAGAGGTTATTTTTTCATAGATCGCTCGCGGTGTGCTACCGCCTGATAGGGCCACAAAAAAAGTTTTTTTTTCTTTAATAGCTTGTTGAGCTGCTTGAATAAAATGAGAAACGCAAAAATTTAAGGTCTGTTGAAAATCCCCTGGTACAATGATTTCACGGCGCCTATCAAACTGATAGCGTACTTGATTTAAATCTAGCAAAGTCATTTATCTATCCTCCTAAATTTTTCCATAACGGGCAATCATGGCTAACATGTGATTATAATGAAGGCTAGTTTGGCGATAAAAGATCTCAGCCATAAAGTTAGCACTCGTTTGCAATTCAGCTAAAGGTAAATTAAAGGGCACAGAACACTCAGCCTGGCTAGCAAAATCAATGGCTATCTGCGCTTGATTTTCTAAGCGTTTCATTGAAGCTGAAAAGAGTTCACTTTCCATCGTAATAGCCATAATAGCCCCTCCAGCAAACTTAGAATTTTGGGGAATTAAATTGACTTCTACTTCATGATGCCCTGTATGGTAGATAAATTGTCTATTTTCTGCTTGAGTAGTAAAGGAACAGTAACTCCACTCTAGTTGAGCTGCTAACCAAGCCTGGATATAAATAGCCAGAATTTCCGTATGCGACGTAAAGATGGATTTCAAACCATTATAAGTAATATTTAAACATCTAGCATTTTTCAATTGAGCAATTTTATCGGGATGATGAAAAGTTGTCTTGATGACCTCTCGCCAACCTCCCAAGGCAGCCCACTTGACATCTCTTATTTCTAATTTATTGTTTTCACTCATTTTTAATAGGTTTTGGCTAAAAGAAGCTAAATCCTCTGCACACTCTGAATCAAAAATAAGACGAGCTGCATTTTTTTGCAAGTGAGGTAAAATAATCGTTTCTGTCGTAGGATTTTGTCCCCACACTAAGAAAACAGGCAGGTCTGGTACCAAATGAGGCAGTACGATAAAGGGCACGCGAGCCAGTTGATCTTTAGTTACATCGATGTTAATCTGATCGCATGCTACGCTTGTATCACCTTGACCGACACTCACATGACCTACCGAAACTTTTAAAAAACTTTCAACCGTTTGTTGAATAGTTTGAATGAAGATAATGCGACAGGGAAACTTATCGGTAATAGATTGGACAATCTGATAGAGGTAAGCGGCCCGGCGCGGTTCATGACAAAAGATGACTAGATTAAAGAGACAAGCTTTAATTTGATTCTTTTGACTGCCCGCTAGCCGATTTAATTCAACTTCAATTTTACTAATGGGAATTTCAGCTAACGTTTGTAAAGGAGCAGGTGTCATCAAATTAACCTCCAGGCGCGTTTATCTTTCGCTAATAAGCGATCGGCTGATTCAGGACCCCAAGAGCCCGCGCTGTAATTGGGAAAGTGTTGAGGAGTTTCCTCTTTCCAACGGTATAAAATAGGAGTTAAGAAACGCCAAGAGGCCATGACCTCATCGAATCTAGCAAATAGGGTTGTATCTCCCGCCATGCAATCGCAGATAAGTCTTTCATAAGCTTCGGGAGGGTTAGAGCCAAAATAAGAACCATACCGAAAATCCATTTTGACAGGTTGGATTTGCGTATTCATAATGGGAACTTTACAATTCATTTTTAATGAAATTCCCTCATCTGGTTGAATGCGAATGATAATGGCATTTTGTTCATGCTTTTTTGCGGTATTCTGAAAGAGAAAGCCCGGAGCATTTTTAAAAAAAATGGCAATTTCAGTTGCACGCTTAGGTAAGCGCTTGCCAGCACGTAGATAAAAGGGCACTCCTGCCCAACGCCAGTTATCGATAAATAGCTCTAAAGCTACATAGGTTTCTATCGATGACTGAGAAGCTACGTTTTCCTCTTGGCGATAACCTTTGACCTCCTGTCCATCGATATAACCGGGACCATACTGACCGCGAACCGCATAAGAATTTAAATGCTTAAGATCAATGGGTCTAATAGAATTTAAAACTTTGACCTTTTCATCGTGAATGGCATGCGCTTTTAAGTTAGCTGGAGGCTCCATCGCTAGTAAAGAGAGCAGTTGCATCATGTGATTTTGAATGATATCGCGCAACATGCCCGCTTCTTCCCAAAACCTGCCCCTCGATCCTACGCCAATCTCTTCACCTACTGTCAATTGCACGTGATCGACATAGTGATGACTCCAAAGAGATTCAAAAATGGGATTGCTAAAGCGAAAGACTAAAATATTTTGAACTGTTTCTTTCCCCAAATAGTGATCGATGCGATAAATTTGACTTTCATCTAGATGCTGAGTAATCTGTTGTTGCAGGGCAATAGCTGATTTAACGTCTGCACCAAAAGGTTTTTCAATAATAATGCGACTCCATTTATCCGGAGTCTTGTTGACTTCATACACTAAGTCATTCTTTTTTAACTTTTCGATAATGAGTGCAAAAAAGCTCGGCTGAGTGGATAGATAAAATAAACGGTTTCCATTGGTCCCATATTGTTTATCGAGTTTACCTAATAGAGTATTTAATGTTTGATAGTCTTGATCTTCATGGAATTCAGCTTGGTGGTAATAAAATTTCTGACTAAACTCTTCCCATAATTCTTTGTCTAAGGGCTTGATGCGAGAAAACTCTTCTACTGCAGCTTGCATCTCTTGACGAAAAGTCTCTTCGCTTTTTTCTTTTCTGGCAAAGCCTACACAAGCAAAGTGAGAAGGTAACTGGCCATCTCTTGCTAAATTATAAAGAGCTGGCAGTAACTTGCGTGCCGTTAAATCTCCTGTAGCGCCAAAAATAACGATGATACAAGGATCAGGGTGTTTAGCTAGATGGTTATCTTCTTCTAAAGGATTTGCAAATTCATTGAGCGCAGAGAGCATAAAATACCTTTTGATTTCTTTGTCCAAAATACAAGGAGTTTAGAAAAATAGGAAATTAAAAATTAGCTTTTTTTAATTTTTGATGATCGAGATAACTTTGCAGAATAATTAAAGCAGCAACAGAATCGGCATTTTGGGCTCGTCGCTTTCTAGTCAGACTCCCTTCGCGCATAGAACGATCAGCCTGAACAGATGTCAACCGTTCATCCCATAAGATGACAGGAAGAAGAGTATGATTTTTTATCAATTCGGCAAAATATTTAACTTCATCTGCTAATAGACCTATTTTACCATTCATCATCAAAGGTAAACCGATGACAATCTCCTCAATCGCATACTGGTATAAGACTTGATGCTGATCGAGCTGCTCCACTAGATTGAGCATTGTTTTTTCAGCTTTCTTATCGGTTTTAAGCGTAGTTAGCGAACTGGCAATCGTTTGAGTTTCATCGGAAAAAGCTATGCCAATTCGAGCCATGCCATAATCGAGTCCGATGATGCGTTTTTTTTGTGTTTTGATCCTGTCTCCTTCTATTTTGTCTACATTCACGCTGATTTTACTTTATGCTTTTACTTTTTACTCTGGTTTTCCTACGCTATTCTGTGCTTGTTGAGCGATCATAGCTTGCACGAAATCGCGAAAAAGAGGATGGGGCTCTGTCGGTTTAGATTTAAATTCAGGATGAAACTGCACGCCTACCATCCAAGGATGATCTTTAACTTCAGCAATTTCACATAAATTCCCCTGTTTTAAGATACCCGAAAAGAAAAAACCATGATTTTCAAAAAGCTCTTTATACTCATTATTAAATTCATAGCGATGGCGATGGCGCTCTTGAATCACTTCTTGACCATACGCTTGATAAGCTTTAGAATTGCGATGTAGTTGACAGGAATAACTACCAAGGCGCATCGTACCACCCATTTCTTGAACTAAGCGCTGCTCGCTTAAAAGAGAGATGATGGGATCTTTAGTCTCACAATCAATTTCAGTAGAATTAGCCTCCGGTAGATCTAAAACGTGCCTAGCAAATTCTACGGCCATGACCTGCATGCCTAAGCAGATACCAAAGAAGGGAATTTTATTTTCTCGGCAATACTTAGCCGTCAAAATTTTGCCCATCCATCCGCGCTCTCCAAAGCCTCCCGGTACTAAGTAACCATCGCAACCTATAATGGCCTCTTCGCACCCTGCTTCTAAAATTTTATCCGCTTCAAATTTTTTAATCTCCAGTTTATAACCTGCTGCAATCACGCCATGATGCAAAGATTCAATTACAGATTTATAAGCATCTTGGTGTTGAATGTATTTACCGACTAATCCTACTGTTACAGTGCCTTTAGGGTAGCGAATAGTGCGTAGAATTTTTTCCCAAGCGGTTAAATCGGTCTTTTTATTGGGCAACTTTAACAGATCGCAAATCATATCATCTGTGCCTTGCTCATGTAAGCGCAAAGGCACTTCATAAATACTATACTCTACATCCACCTCTTCAATCACGGCAGCTCTTGGCACATTGCAAAATAAGCTAAGTTTATCTTTAACTTCATTCGTCAGCGGTTTTTCACAGCGGCAGAGAATAATATCGGGAATGATACCAATCGCTCTTAGAGCTTGGACAGCATGTTGAGAGGGTTTTGTTTTGACTTCACCTGCTGCCGGCAGATAAGGCACATAAGTTAAATGAATTGTTAGGCAAGCCCCGCGATGCTCATTACAAAACTGGCGAATAGCTTCCATAAAGGGTAAGGATTCAATATCGCCCACTGTCCCGCCTATTTCGACGATGACGACATCAATGCCTGCCTCTTGACTTGCACATTTAAAAATGCGCTGTTTAATTTCATCTGTAATATGGGGAATTACTTGAACAGTTTTTCCTAAATAATCTCCCTGACGCTCTCTTTTAATCACATGATTGTAAATTTGGCCTGAAGTAGCATTGGAAGCGCGCGATAAGGGAGAATGGGTATAGCGATAATAATGACCTAAATCTAAATCTGTTTCTGCTCCATCATCGGTCACATACACTTCACCATGCTGATAGGGATTCATCGTACCGGGATCGACATTTAAATAGGGATCCAATTTTAACATGGCTACTTTTAACTCTTTTTGTTCTAAAAGCAAGCCAATCGAAGCGGAAGTTAACCCTTTTCCCAGTGAGGAGCAAACCCCTCCTGTTACAAAAATGAATTTTGTTTGCATAGTAACTGTTCTACCTTTTTAATATCTTCTAGCGTGTTGACATCTACGCATTCTTTATCTACTAAGAGCGTCTTAATTCTAAATCCCTGCTCTAAAATCTTTAACTGTTCTAAATCTTCAGCTAATTGCAAAGGAGTCGCGGCAAGTTTTCCATACTCTAACAGAAAAGCTTTGCGATAGCCATAAATGCCGATGTGTTTGTAATAGGTTCTGCCTGTTTCATATTTGAGGTTCTTGCCCATGGGAATTAGCCCTCGACTAAAATAGAGCGCATAGCCGCTCTTATCGATCACACATTTCACACAAGAAGCGAGCAAAGCTTCCTCTTCCGACTGAATTTCTTTAATCGCTGTGGCTACCTCAGCTTGATGATCCCGTTGCAATACTTTAGCTAGGCCTTCAATTACACTAGGATCGACTAAAGGTTCATCACCTTGAATATTGACGATAATCTCAGCTTTAGCTAACTCAGGGTAAATGTGACTATATTCTCTAACAACTTCTGCTAAACGATCGCTTCCCGTTTGACAGCTAGTCGAAGTCATCACTACCTCACCACCAAATCCTTTGACATGTGCAAAGATGCGCTCATCATCGGTAGCCACTAAAATCTGCTGCAAAGCTAGACAACGCTTAGCATTTTCATAAGTATGCTGAATGAGACTTTTGCCATGAATAGTTAAAAGAGGTTTACCTAATAAACGCGTACTTCCATAACGAGCAGGAATAATTCCCATAGCATTACTCATCAACTTTACCTTTTAATTTTAAAAATTAAGGCTATATAGCAAAATAAATACTAAAAGTCAGTGAGTAACTAACTTTTAGTGTTTAACTATAAAGAGCACAAAGATTAAGGGCAATTTTAATTGCATCATTAGCTTTATTAGCTCATTACTCGTTTAAATGCCTACTTCTTTGAGTAAAGAAATTTTCTTTTGTATTTTCTGCTTTTTTTCGACATCTGTGATTTTTTCAATAATTTCTAACGCTTGCTCTAACTTTTTATCCTCGATCAGTTTAGAGCAAATGTATTCTAGGGAAACATCGCGTTGAATAGGATGGCTTATTTTTTCAGCAAATAGAGAAGCTTGCTCGTAATTGCGCTTATTGACTAAAATTTTGATGAGTGCGTGTAAAGCAGTATTCTTTTCAGCTAACGTCTCCTTCTCCTTTAAGACAACTTGACCCTTTATTCTTTCTATGACACTTAGCCTATCTACCATTTGTAGAGCAAGCGCGTATTTTTTTTCCTTTATTAAGACATTAGCTAACTCTCTAAACAGGATATTTCGCTCTTTAAAATTACCTGCTGCTTTTATAATTTTTTCAAATGCCTCTTTTTTTTCCTCTCCTTTTATCAGTAATAATAAAGCTAGCTTAGAATATAGCTCTCTTCTTGATTTGATGCCTATTTTTGCTAACAAGGCTAAGGCTTGATCGATATTATTTCTATCGATCAATTTTAGTGCTAAATTGAATAAAGCTACTTTAATGTTTTTGGCATTTCCTTCTATTTCAATCGTAGGATTCAAAGCTAAAGTTACTTTTTTGAGTACTGCTAAGTGATAACTAGAATCAAGATCTTCTTGGGTAGCAAGTGCAATAAGATCTTCTTGAACTTTTTTAGAATCTTCGTCTTTCTCAATTTGCGTTACTAAATGCCATTTTTCTGAGAATTGATAAATTTCATGGATAACTTTATTGCTGACTGCTATTTTTTCGAATTCTGTAATTTTTTCTCGATCTTTCTCAGTGAGTTTATTTAAAGAATTAAAAAGAGTTTTACTGAGTTCGCCGCAATAGGCTTGCTTTTCTTTAAAACTATTAGTATCACAATCTTGACTAATGAAATTTTTATCTATGCATATGATAGCTAAAGTGGTTACTCTAATTGATTCAGTAAGACAGGTCTGTTTAATATATTTTGAAGTTAGACTCAAAGAATAAAGGTTTTGCCCTCCTAAATAGGAAATAATATGAATAAGCATTTTAGGAGGCAGTTTTTGCTCTAATAAAGATAATTTTGATAAAACTGTATAAGGTAGAGTAAGCTCATTAGAAGGATTTACATCATTATTTTTAGGTAATGTCGATGCTATTGTAGTCATAACTATTTCCTTTATTTAAATATGTTAGATAAAATAATTAAATAAACTGTAATCCTAGTTAATTTAAAAAGACAATATTAAAATTTAAATCAACATCATAATTGAAAAATTTAAATAAATTTTATTAGGTAATTATTTGTATTTTTGATATAATTATGTTAAATAAATATAATTAAGGTTAAACTAATGTTAAACTATTTAATATTACCACTCTCTTTTATAACATTTTTTTTCTCCTCTATTCAGGCTAGCAATTCAACAACTAAAGATAAAATGAAAGCTGAATTAGAAGTGATTCGCCAATCTTTTGAAGTCGGTTATGCGGCCAAAGAATGGAAAAAACAGTATGCTAATTGGGATTTAGATGAGCAGCTTGAGTTAGTTAAAGAGCGCATTGAGGTTCTTCCTAATCCAACTGATAAGGATTATCAACATCTCGTTCATCAATTTTTTAATTCCGCTAAAGATTATCATGTCGGTGTGCAATTTTGGTCTACAGAATCTGCTACTTTACCTTTTGAACTTAAAAGCATCGATACTAGACATTTCATCACTCAGATTGATACTCAAAAACTCTCGCCTCTTGTTTTTCCCATTTTTGAAGGCGATGAAATCATCTCCTTTAATGGCAAACCAATTGATGAAGTATTTAATAATTTTTTATTAACTGAAGAGCGTCAAGCCACTACTGAAACCGATCGCAGTCTAGCAGATTTTCATTTTACGCATCGCATGGGTAGCTTGGGCCATACTGTTCCAAAAGGTAGTATCCTTTTAACCATTAAATCTCATCATACTGGTAAAATTAGCGAGTACCAGTTGATATGGGAATACTCACCAGAAAAAATTTCTCATGCTGCTAAAATCGATTATCGTTTTTCTGCCCGGCAAAAAAAAGATGCATCGACCTTTATTAAACTGCTGACTGAACCTCAATTACTAGCTCCTGAATACACTCTATTTTCAGATTCTGCTCAACTCAAAAACATAAATGGTACTTTAGGTGCAAGGGAAAGTATTGTACCTCTTTTAGGAAAGGTCTGGTGGGAATCTGAGCCTACTAGTTTTTTTAAAGCTTATTTATATGAGACAGAAGATCAACATATGATGGGTTATGTGCGCATTCCTACTTATGTAGGCACTGATAAGGAAATCAATGAATTCGCTACTCTTATCCAGTTATTTGAAGAGCGTGCAGAAGCCTTAGTGATCGATCAAATTGATAATCCTGGAGGTTCTGCGCTCTTTTTATATGGTTTGACTTCTATGTTAACGGATAAACCTTTAGTGACTCCCCAACATCGCATGGCTCTTCAGCATAAAGATGTCAATGAAGCTTTGACTAATCTTAAAGTTTTGAATATTATTTCTTCTGATCAAGAAGCTATTGCTTTATTAGGTCCTACTTTATATGGCATACCAGTTACACATCAAGGCATTCAGTTTTTTATCAATTACTGTAATTTTATTGTCGATGAATGGAATGCAGGACATCTATTAACAGGGCCTTCTCATCTATTTAGTATCGATTACATTCAACCCCATCCCTCTATCCGTTTTACAAAACCTCTTCTCGTTTTAATTAACGGCCTAGATACGTCAGGCGGCGATTTTTTTCCAGCTATTATGCAAGATAATAAACGTGCAACTCTTTTGGGCACAAGAACAGCAGGCGCTGGGGGCTATGTTCATAAAACAGAATTTCCCAGTCGATTTGGCATTAAAGAGTTCACATATACGGCCTCGATTGCACTTAGACAGGATCAGAGTCCTTTGGAAACTCTCGGTGTTAATCCCGATATTCCCTATCAAATTACCGTAGAAGATGTACAGTTTAACTATACAGGTTATGGTCAAGCCATTAACCAAGCGGTATCTCATCTTTTAAATCAAGCCAACTAACTAAAGAGTATCTAAATTAAAAGAAGAGAGAAAAAAAAGAGAAGCAAAGGGCTGATACTAAAGCTGCCGCAGGAATGGTAAAAAGCCAAGACCAGATGATCCGGGCAGCTATACCCCACTTGACATTATTGTAACGGGTCGTAGCTGTGCCTACTCCAATAATAGATCCCGTAATCGTATGCGTAGAAGATACGGGAATACCGGCATAAGTCGA
Source organism: Parachlamydiaceae bacterium (assembly GCA_965200675.1). Taxonomy (GTDB): domain Bacteria; phylum Chlamydiota; class Chlamydiia; order Chlamydiales; family Parachlamydiaceae; genus CBDAUP01. Next base: position 2,132,636 of record CBDAUP010000002.1, read on the forward strand.
CAGAAATAGGGTAAAAGCTCCAGCTGCTTCAGCGCAAAAGCCGCTAACAGGCGTTAGTTTAGTGATCTTCATGCCCATTGTTTTCACAATCTTCCATCCTCCTACCGCTGTGCCCATGGCCATAGCTAAGTGACAAGCTAAAATAATCCAGACGGTGTCGGGATTAGTCAAAGTTAATTCCGTATCAGCAGTTAGCACACCAGCTGAAATGAGTACGGCTAAAATCACGCCCATTGTTTTTTGTGCATCATTTCCGCCATGTCCTAAGGAATAAAGAGTGGCTGAAACAAGCTGACCCTGTTTAAATAATTTATTCACAGCCGCTGGTCGCCAAGCGCGAAAGAGCCAAAAAATAAGCAGCATCGTCGCAAAGCCCAAAATCAAGCCCATTAAAGGCGCAATAAAAATAAACTCGATAGCAGTGACTAATTTCTCTAAGCGCACAGCTTCCCAACCCCCATAAGCAACTCCGGCACCTGCAAACCCTCCGATGAGCGCATGGGAAGAACTAGTAGGTAAGCCAAGCCGCCAGGTCAATAGATCCCACGCAATGGCGCCTAGTACGCCGGCAAAAATGACATAGGTTGAAATAGGATCGTAAGGTGTAATAACGACAATTTGGGAAATAGTACTAGCAACGCGAGGCACAAAGATCAACATAGCTGCTAAATTACAACCCGCTGCTAACATGACTGCTGTACGTGGTTTCATCACGCGTGTAGATACCACTGTAGCAATTGAATTAGCCGCATCGTGAAAACCATTGATTAGATCAAAAATAAGTGCTGCTAAAATAGTGACAATCGTAATCATCAAAGTCGAAGTTAACATTAAGCATACTCCAAGATCACACCTTCAATGATATTAGCTACATCTTCACACCGATCGGTAGCTTCTTCTAAATTTTCGTAAATCTCTTTCCATTTGATGAGCAGTCGAATATCCTCTTCTTTATCAAATAAATCACCGATGGCATTTCTTAAGATATGATCTGCTTCATGCTCTAAACGATTGATATTCACACAATAAAGGCGCACGGATTCGCTGTTTTTTAAATCGCGCAAACCCTTAACAGCTGATTGCAACTCTTGAGTGGCAATTAGTAAAGTTTTCGCAAGTTCTAAAGCAGCCGGCTGCATCTGTGTAATTTTATACATCACAAGATCCCCTGCTGCTGCATCGATATTATCAATGATATCATCCATACAAGAGATGAGACGGAACATATCATCGCGATCAAAGGGCGTAATAAATGTTTTATGTAACATTTCTACTGTATGATGGGTAATCTTATCTGCTTCATGTTCTAATTTTTTGATCTCTTCCACTAAGACAGGAATCGCTTGAAAATCTTTTGAAAGGGAGAGGAAAATCTCTGCACTGCGCACTAAGAGGCTAGCATGCTGATCAAATAGATCAAAAAATTTGGTTTCTTTAGGCATCAACTGGCTAAACATATTTTTTCCTTCTCTATATTAACTGTTATCCTAATCGAATAACTTCAATTAAAGCAAGCTCTAGTCAAAATTTAATTTCAAGCTAAGCATGACCCAATTAACTAGTTAATTTTATCTCAATATTATTCTTTAAATAAATAATAAATGATTATGAGATGGCATAAAAATTGCTATTTAAAATATTAGTTTATCAAAAATTAACTCTTAGTTAAATTTGATGATCTTTACAAACATTTTATAAAATTTTACTAAAAAATTTTTATTTGCAATTTAATATTGCTATTATTGATAGATAATAAAAATAAATCGTTAAAAGGTTAATTATGAATATTCCTAGCAACTATCCAATAGAAAATTATAGTCTAAATTTAGCAAACGAATTGGTTAATGATTTTGTAAAACAAAATCCTGAAACTGTAAGTACGTTTTTGAAAGAAACTATGATCAAAGAATTAGCCGAAACAATACTAACCATTCAAAAAAAATCTAACAGCAATTTAACAAAGGATTATACTATTGCTATTCCTGCTGATTGTTTTCCTGAAGCTATGAAATTATGGGCTTCTGTAAAACATATTTTTTCTTTGGAAGTAAAGAGTATACATGAGCAAAAAGTCAAAGCGCTGCCACCTATTCCCTATACCTACGCTAATACAGATTGGAGGGACATAGAAGTTGTCACAACTGCTAAAGAAGGGGTACGTGGAGCTTGGTTCTTTACCAATATACAGCGTGGATCTATTGTAGTCAAAGGACAAGAGGGAATAGATAAACAGGTCATGGGTTCAGTTTTTTTAAGTATGATGGGCATTCACACACCTGGTGTAAGAGCAGTTGAACGCCAATCTTTAGAAGGACAACAAATTTCTTTATTAGGTCAAACAGCTGGTTTAGACACTCGATCCTCTTCACTTTATCTTGTTATGGATCGAGTCATGGGACCAACTTACACAAATTTGAGCTCAGCAGACATAGACCTAGTAAAAAACAATCTTATTTCTATTGGCGAGCTAGCTATTTATGATTTAGTATTGGGAAATTTTGATCGCTTTCAATTAGATAGTAGTGCTTTTAACTCAGGCAATATTATGTTTCAAAATACTCTCCTGTATGCTATCGATACAGATTGTATTTTTGAAGAGGAAAGAGATGGTTTTATAAGACTAGCTTTTAAAAAAATAATGGAAAATAGAAGTGATTTAGCAAGTAAAATAGGGATGAAGCTAGCTACTCATTTAGGAGAAGGAGTCAATCCTGATCATTTTTCATCTAGTCAAATTGATCTAGGAATAAAAAAAGCTATAGTACAGCTATTAAATATAACTAAAAATTTGGAAGATCATAAAAAAAGCTTTGTTATTGAGTGTGCAGCTAAAGGTATTACAACAGATTTCCCTAAACACCTGGAAAATAATTTGAGTTATCTATTATCATTAAATAAAAATTAGGTTAACAGATGAATCCTATAAATAATAAGTCTAATTTTGAATTACCTAAGCAATTACCATTCGAAATAACTATCAATCGAGCGATGACAGAGATTGAATTAAATACTCCCGATTCAATTGCCATAGCCGTAGCTATACTAACGTGTAAAAATATTACTGTTCCTAAATCATTAAAGGAATTAGAAGAATTACATACAAAATTTAGAACAGGACGCGATGCTGTTTTTAGTCAAACCTCCTCTAATTTACAGAGTAAAGCACTAGAAGAATTGAAAAACTATTTTTAGTTTAGATTTTTACATTTAGAACTAGAATGAGATAACTCATCCAGTTCTAAATATAAAATAAATTTTCTTAGAATTTAAATTAACTAATGGGCTTGAGCCGCTAAAATAGCTAATAATAGTAAAGCAACGATATTAGCAATTTTAATCATTGGATTAATAGCCGGGCCTGCCGTGTCCTTATAAGGATCCCCGACTGTATCGCCCGTCACTGCTGCCTTATGCGCTTCCGATCCTTTTCCGCCATGATTGCCCTCTTCAATGTATTTTTTAGCATTATCCCATGCACCTCCACCAGAGGTCATCGATAAAGCCACAAATAAGCCCGTGACGACCACACCTAATAACATGGAACCCAATACACTAAAGGCTGCATTTTGATCCACACAGGCATTGACGATAAAATAGACAGCTAGAGGAGCTAAAACAGGTAATAATGCAGGCAGAACCATCTGTTTAATGGCAGCTGTAGTTAAAAGAGAAACGGCTCGGCCATAATCTGGCTTAGCTGTGCCTTCCATGATACCTGGAATCTCTTTGAATTGACGTCTTACTTCTACAACGACAGAACTTGCCGCCCGTCCAACAGCCATCATACTTAAAGCACCAAATAGATAAGGCAGTAACCCACCAATGAATAAGCCCACGACGACATAGGGATTTTCCAAATGAAATTGAGCTAAATTGCTAGGAAAGTAGTGATGCAGATCTTCTAAAAAAGCTGAAAATAAGACAAGGGCTGCAAATCCTGCTGATCCAATTGCATAGCCTTTAGTAACAGCTTTAGTCGTATTACCTACTGCATCGAGTGCATCTGTAGTCACTCTGACATTTTTAGGTAGATTGGCCATTTCGGCAATTCCACCCGCATTGTCTGTTACAGGACCATACGCATCTAAAGCTACTACCATACCGGCTAACGCTAACATTGTGGTAGCTGCAATGGCTAAACCAAATATATTGGCATTCAAATAAGCTACTAAAATGCCGATGCAAATCACAATAACAGGTAAAGCAGTCGCTTCCATCGAAATAGCTAAGCCTTGGATGATGTTTGTGCCATGACCTGTAGTAGAAGCTAGTGCAATGCTACGGACAGGACGGTACTTAGTTAGAGTATAGTACTCTGTAATCCACATTAATAAGCCTGTGACAGCTAAGCCCGTCAAACCGCAAATAAAGAGATTAACGCCTGTAAATACTTGATTGTTGACACTGTAATTAATATCAAAACCGAGTAAATATTTTGTCAATAAGCCAATCGCCAAAGCCGATAAGCCAGCAGTAACCATAAATCCTTTATAGAGAGCAGCCATGATATTTTGACTTTTTCCCAATTTAACAAAGTAAGTCCCAATAATAGAGGCAATAGCACAAACCCCGCAAATAGCCAGAGGATAGAGCATCATGCGATCAAAAACCTCTCCTACAAAGAAGACGCCAACTAATAACATCGTTCCTACAATCGTCACGATATAAGTTTCAAAGAGGTCGGCTGCCATGCCTGCACAATCGCCTACATTATCCCCTACATTATCGGCAATCACCGCTGGATTTCTTGGATCATCTTCGGGAATACCAGCTTCTACTTTACCCACTAAATCAGCGCCTACATCTGCACCTTTAGTAAAAATGCCGCCTCCCAGACGCGCAAAAATAGAGATTAAAGAAGCACCAAAACCAAGTCCTACTAATGATTCCAGTAACAACCGAGTCGGAATATTTTGTGTAGTTAGATACATGTAATAGCCGGTGATGCCAATGAGGCCAAGTCCTACGACTAACATGCCGGTAATAGCACCCGATTTAAAAGCGACATCGAGAGCTTGAGGCAATCCACTGCGCGCAGCTTCGGCAGTACGTACATTAGCTCTAACAGATACATTCATGCCAATGTAACCTGTTGCTCCTGATAGAACAGCTCCAATGAGATAACCAACTCCTACATATAATCCCAGTTGCCAGGTTAAGAGAGCAAAAATAATCAGCCCTACTAAAGAAATCATCGTATACTGACGATTTAAATAAGCGCGCGCTCCCTCCTGTATTGCAGAAGCAATCTTTTGCATCTGCTCATTACCGGCATTTAGCGATAGAATATACCGAATGGTGAATAAGCCATATAATAGGGCTATTCCTCCACACGCTAATACTAGACTCAAAGCGTATGACATCATGAAATTTAACCTCTTATTTTTAGAGTTATGGAAGAAAATTAAAATCCCTATCCTAAAATAGGTCAAGCAAAAATTCAACAAAAAAAGTCTTTCTATATTTATATAAAAGTGTTAACTAACGTAATGAGAATTTTAATTACTTTCTGCTAGTAGCTAAAAGGGAATTAAGGTTCTACAATTAAGAAAATTTTAAATAAATGATTAACTTTAGGATTTTATGATCATTACAACTAGTATCGGCATGATTTTATTGTCTATTTATCTCATTATGATAGGCATCACTTATATAGCTAAAGGATTTGCCATTCCTCCCATTGTACTCAGTGTGCTAGCTATTGCAGCCGGCATTTTTATCCTGATCGGCAGATAAAAATGCGTAAAAAAGTTGAAGAAGAGTTAAGAGAAACGCGTTTAGAAAAAGATAGCATGGGTGCACTTTCTGTTCCCTTAAAGGCTTATTATGGGGCCCAGACAGCCCGTTCTCTTCTCTACTTCAATATTGGACAGGACAAAATGCCGCCAGCTATTATCCAAGCTTTTGCTATTTTAAAAATAGCAGCTGCTGACACTAATATGCTCCTTCATCAATTAGCAGTTGAAAAAGGTCAAGCTATTATCCAGGCAGCTCAAGAGATTTGTTTGGGAAAATTTCAGGATCAGTTTCCTTTGAGTATTTGGCAAACAGGCAGCGGTACTCAAACGAATATGAATATCAATGAGGTCATTGCCAATCGCGCTATTGAGCTATTAGGAGGAGAGATAGGAAGTAAAACACCGATTCATCCCAATGATCACGTCAATCTTTCGCAGTCTTCTAATGATACCTTTCCAACGGCTATGCACATTGCAGCTGTAAAAGAGTTAACGGAAAGTCTTTTACCTCAACTTGCTCATCTGAGAAATCATTTGGAACTTAAATCCCAAGAATTCTCTTCTATCGTTAAAATTGGCAGGACGCATCTAATGGATGCCGTGCCTCTCACTTTGGGGCAAGAGTTTTCCGGTTATGTTTGTCAATTAGACCAAGCAAAAGAGCGAATTTTAGCCAGTTTACCCCATTTATATGAATTAGCTATTGGCGGTACGGCAGTCGGCACTGGCTTAAATGCTCCCGCTACTTTTGCTACCAAAACGGCTGAAAAAATTGCCGAACTAACAGGCTTACCCTTTGTTTCAGCTCCTAATAAATTTGCTGCTTTAGCTTCCCACGATCCGTTGGTCTTTGCTAGCAGCTGCTTAAAAACATTAGCCTGTTCTTTAATGAAAATTGCCAATGATATTCGTTGGATGGGCTCAGGACCACGAGCTGGTTTACATGAACTGTATCTACCTGAAAATGAACCTGGTTCTTCGATGATGCCAGGTAAAATTAATCCCACTCAATGCGAAGCCCTAACAATGGTTTGCGTGCAAGTAATCGGCAATGATATGACCATTGCCATGGCAGGCTCGCAAGGTAATTTTGAGTTAAATGTCTTCAAACCTGTGATTATTCATAACTTTTTACATTCTGTGACACTTTTAAGCGATGCATGTCAAAATTTTTCAGAGTACTTAGTCAAGGGTTTAAAACCCGATAAACAGCGCATTGAGGCTTATTTACAGCACTCTCTCATGTTAGTCACTGCTTTAACGCCTCATTTAGGCTATGATAAGGCTGCTAATATTGCCCATCGGGCTTTTCATGATAATCTTACTTTAAAAGAAAGTGCGGTGAAGCTTGGTTATCTCACAGCTGCTGAATTTGATGACTGGGTCCAGCCAAGTCACATGTTAACTTCGCACTAAAAGTAAATTTTATTCTTTATTATTTTAATTTTAAACGGAGTTTTGGTGGCAAGCAATCGGGTTGATAAGCGCGTTTAGCGTGTTGAAGATCAGCTAAACCTAGATCTTGCTCTAGATTAATGACTCGATAAGTACTTTGAAGAATCTTAGCAAATTCTTGATAGAGATACTGGTAAATGCCTTTGTAAGTTGTCAGAGCTTTAGCAAAATGGATCACATAAGTCTCATCATTTAAAGGCTCACCTATTAAAAAGCCAATGGGTTGCTGCTCGACAGTGACTAAAAAGCCTGAAAGTTGCAATTTTTCAAATAAATCTAAGGCTTCTTGACAAGCCTGATAATCGATTAACTGCCCTTGACTAGTTGCTGTTGCATGCCAGGTTTCCAACACTTGATGTGCTTGTGCCAGATGAGTTGCATCTAGTAGCCTAGACTCATAAGTTGGATAAAGTTGCTTAAACTGTTTGACTAAATTGCGTCTGCCACTTAGATGGCGACCCGGATAAAGACTGAGCTTTTCGCTAGTAAATAGGTAGTCGCTATCTTGTTCTAAAAACCAACTCGTAAAGCCTTGAGCTATAAATGCTGCTTCCCATTGTGATGGGATGGGAAAAATAAAATCCACTGTTTGAGCTAACGCTTTTAATTCCGCAAATCGAATTTTTTCAGGCGGAGTCAAAACCATCAAATATGTTTGACCCGCATGTGTTATACCTTTAATGTAAGTATCTTCTAAAAAAAGCAGTTCATAGCGGTGAAGAGCGCGAAAGAGATACAGATTGGCAAATGTATACTCTGCTATCTGTAAGTTAAGACTAGCCAAACGCGTCTTTAAAAATGCGGCATGTTCTAGAGAAAGCAGGGCTGTATCCATACTTTATGGATGTAACAGGTTGCACTCTCATTGACAAGTAAAAATTTTAAAAAATGGCAATTGTATCGCCTTTGATTGAGATGCGTACAATCGTATCTCCATTTTCTAGTACTAAAATGCGTTCATGTTCGATAAAGGCAGGTTCATTGGCAAAACGCATGGCAGGTTTATGCGTACTCCACTGCACAATATAACGGCCAGGAGGCAGTTTATAAGCTGTAACACTGCGCGGCTTAGAGAATTCTGATTCTTCTAATCTTAACTCTTGGCCATTGAATTTGGCATTTTTGATCTTAAGGTTAAAGTTAGCATCCTCTATTTTTACTGTTAAATTGACTAAATTTTCAAAATGCGCGCCTGTTATCTTTAATGGCGTTAAAGCCAAGAAAAGATAAATCAAATTAAAAAAAAAAGAGTAAGGCATTTAAATCTCCTAGATTAGGATAGAAAAAAATATATAAAAGCTAAAGATTTTTTTACAAAGCTAATAATATGAAGAGAGATAAACTAAAATAATCAGTTTATCTCTCTTTCAAAAATTTTTAAATTATACTCCTATTATCAACTCTTTATCTAGATAGGGCGTATCTTTCCAATTATTTAAAGAATGAGTAAAAAGTGATAAAATAGCAGAAGCAGGTATAGAAATAGCAATACCTAGCGGCCCTCCTAATACTAATGAAGTAACAGTTAAAGCTATCATTTGTCTTGAAAAAGTCTGATACCATTTTTCATTTCCACAGGAATTTTCAAATATAGATTTAAATAAAGGTTTAGTTAAGGTAGAGATGACAGAAGCAGTAGCTGCTAAAGCTCCTACAGATAGAGCAATAACTGGGTTTCCAGATAAGGCTACGACGATAACTGAACTATAAATAAAACTTTGAGCAGCACCTCTTGCCCATTCTTTAGGGATCTTGTTTAAATATCCACTAGTATGAATTTTTGCAGACTCATAAAAATTATTGGCTACACTTAAGACATCTCGATAAGTTATATTATTCATGACTTATTTCCTTCGTTTTGATTTAATCATTGTTAATGGTGTATTTATATTACAGGAACATTAAGAATATTTAAATCAAAAATCAATTTTATATTAATTTAGTTTTTTGTCTGTTTAATACATATTTGTTAAATATATTACAAATAGTAGCAACTAAATAGAGTAAACCAAAACCTATGATAGTAGCTGCCCAGGGTACTAAACTAGGTGTTAACATGGGTGCAACCACTGTAGCGCCGACTACTTTTCCTATCGTGACAGAGCCCGTAAATATAACTGTCATGTGAATAAAATAATTAGCTAAGAGCCCTGGCACATAAGTTAAAGCTACGCGACGACCATACCAGCAAGCAGCGCCTGCTAAAACAGCTACCCAGGGTTTCTGAGGAATCCAGCAAGTTGTCAGTAAGTGGACACCCTGTTCTGTGTGTTGAACCAGACTATCATACATGCGAGTACCACCTAAAAAGCTCATAGTTTTCCTAAAATTTAATGGGTAAAATAGACTTCTACTATAGAAATTAAAGCTACAATCAATACAGTCATTACCACTAACCAGGGTAGACGTTGATTTAGTCTACTTATCTGATCCTCATCTTTTTTTTGCTTATCTGTATTCTCTGTTTTATTGTAATTTTTCATCTATTTATTTGATCTGTTTGATTTAATTTTATTAAAATTGACTATAACTAATTGTTTAAATTTTTGTGCACCTGATTTAAAGCATAGCTTGCAGCTCCTATTGCTCCAGCATTCTCTTTTAAGAAAGCTGGCAAAACTTCTATGTGCTCACTTGTGGCTAGAAGAGCGGCTTTCTTAATGCGTTGAGCAATTTTTTCTATTAATTTAGGATAAGCAAGTCCAAGTCCTCCACCTATGATTAAACGCTGCGGATTAAAAATATTAGTAAAAGTGACACAAGCATCGCTGATTTTTTCGATAGCTTGCGCTACAATTTTTTGCATTATTTTATCTCCGCTTAAAGAAGCTGCTAATACATGTTTGGCAGTTATTAATTGAATCTCACCTCCGACCTCATCTAAGATAGCTTGATGAGCTAAAGAGGTAGGATCGATTAGTTTTTGACCCTGTTTAGCAAGTGCTAATCCGCCTGCATAAGCCTCGAGACATCCTCTATGTCCACAACTACACAATAAACCTTTTCTACTGATTAAAGTATGCCCCAGTTCGCCTGCGCTATTATCATAACCTCTTAATAATTGACCTTCGGTTACAATACCTCCTCCTATGCCGGTCCCGATAAATAAGCAGCATAGATGATCACATCCCATCCCGGCACCCTGCTTCCATTCTCCATAAGCTGCCGCACGGACATCATTGAGCACAAGCACAGGTAGTTTTAAATTATTTTGTACATCCAGTTGTAGTGGCACATGGTGCCAGTCTAAATTTGGTGCCTGCTTAACTAGGCCATCTTCTACTCTTATTTGGCCAGCTATACCTATGCCAATTATCTCAACTTTAACTTTTAATTGCTTTTTTACCTCATTAATACTGGAAATTATTTTTGATAAGATCATCTTATAACCACTTTTAGCTTCTGTAGCCATTGTTCTTTTTGCCCATACTTTGCCTTGAAAATCAATTAGCACGAGTTGGATTTTAGTTCCTCCTATATCTATGCCTAAGGCAAATGAAGAAGATATCATCATTAATCCTATTTACTTTTTTTATTAGTATTAAAGATAATGCTAAGTTATAAAATGATAAGTGTATCTAAAATTTTTTAAAAAAAAATTTACAAAATTTGCTCAATTTACTATTACAAAATAAAGATATGTCCATTTAGCTTATGAGCAATAATGACTAACAGACATTTCAAATAAATTTAAAAAGACTCAAAATAATAATGTACAAGGATTTTTACTATGAGGTTACGCCAATCATATGCGCTTTTTCTTCTTTTATTTTTATTTAGTTCTGCTTTAAATCAAATCAGAGCAGAGGATAAGGCTGAACTTAAAGCTATCCACTTACATTCTTATAATGATTTTGAACACAATCCCCATATCAACTCTTTCATGCGAAAAAAGATCAGGCCCTATCTTTTACCAGAAAGTCATTCGATTAAGCCCATTTTAGATACTATTTTTCTTCATTCCCGCCCTACTACTAATCCCCATACATTTGCAAAAGCTGGATTTGTAACTTTACATGTTCAACCGCGCAGTTTTATCCGCGTGGCACGCCATCCTTTTTTACCAGGTTATCTCTTTAAGGTTTATTTAGACTCTGAACTTAGACAAAAACATAATCGACCAGGTTGGGAGTGGTTAGTCAATCGTTGTAAAGGGGCTTGTCAGGTGCGCAAAGCTCTTAAAAAAATCTCTTCCAAATATTTTCAAGTAGCTCAAAAGTGGTTATACCCTTTGCCTGCAGACCCTTCTCCTCCAATAAAAGGGCATATTTGGCAACCTGTTGTTTTAGTTGTCCAAGATATGAACATTAGAGAGGATAAAGTTTCGCGTTATGCTTGGAAACATCTGATTACGAAAGCCCATCTCGATGAACTGTACGATATTATTAAGATAGGCGGTGGTTCGAGATATAGACCCGACAATGTGTGTTACAGTAAGAATGGTAAACTTTGTTTTATCGATACAGAATACCCTGGTATTGAAAAAGACTTTACTTATTCAAGAAAGTATTTTTCACATGAGATGCGTCTTTACTGGGATGAGATTGTGCATAAAAAACATTCTTCTCATTAGCCTTTTTTTTAGACAGATAAAATTTAATGCTTTTGAAGCTAGGTCTATAAGAGTATCAGATCTAGCTTCAATTCATAGACTTAAGCTATCTCAGCACATAAAAATTTAAAATTTTTATTGATCGATTCTTTTATTTTCTGCTAGAATCCGTAAAATCAAGCCATTTTTAATTAGACTACTACCATTAGACCTTTTTCCAAACCTACTTTATTTGAAAAAATTAAATAAATTTTGAAAAAAGCGTGTTAAAAAAGGTCTAAAAGGTGCTAAACAAAAGGTCATGCTATGGATGCATTTGAACAAGTTTGCCGCTTTTTTCTGCGTTTTAGATACCCTGTTTCTTTACCTGAAGATATTGCGCAAGCTTTAGGCTTAGAAATATCGAATTATGTTACTTTCGATGAATTTATTCATTATTTAACTAGCGACAGTTGTAAGCCTACGCGCTTGACTAAGTTCATGCAGCGTGAAAAAGCGGAAGAAGCGTTTAAAGAAGCACAGTGTAAAGAGTGTTTTAAACATAGTGCGCTCTTCTCTTTTTATTTTGCTGAAGGATGGGTAGAATTTGTGCTAGAATTTGATGATCATGCCCGTTTAAGACGTCTTTACTTAAATCACAAAACAATTCAAGAGGAGAGAGGGACTGAAATCATTTTAGCTAAAGAGACCTCTTTTTTAATTTCTGAGCTAGAAGTTCAAAAATCTCATTTTATTTCGGCTTAAAAATCTTCTTTCTATTTTCTTACATTACCTTATTATTTTTATGACTTTTTTTAGCCATATTTCTAGCTCAATCGCTCTGATTTCTCAGGAATCCTTTAAAAACAATCAGATCCTTTGCTCTTTAAATCCTTTGACCGCTTTATTCTTATATAAAGTAATTAGTTCTATCTTTCCAGAAAATAGCTTTTCTCTATTAACTGAAAACCTAGCTGTTCGAGGTTCTATTATTTCTGTTAAGATCACTGGTTTAAAAATGATTAAAACGGATTATAATAGTCTAGAAAACCAGTTAGATCCTGCCTTTATCGCAACCTTAAAAAAAGTGATCTCTGTCTTATTTTCTAACCTAATTTCTCTTTTTTTTATAAAATCTAGCCCATGCACTGTACTTACAGCTAGTTATCGTCTATTTACAATCCAAAAAAATTGTCATTACCTGCCTTTTTATACTTTTATGCTCCAACAAGTCATTAGTTTTTATCAGTTAAAATCAAAACTCATTGTTAAAGAGGATCCTTCTACTCTTTCTATAATAGGTATAGAGGGGGATCTAAAAACTCTCTTTCAAGCTTTAAAGCAAGAAGCTACTACTAGCCAACTTTAAAATTACAGCTTTATAAACTATCAATTATTTTTTTATTCAACATTAAACTATCCTTTAAATCTTTACATAATATTAATTATTAAACTAATTAATTATTATGTTAAAATTATATTTAAAATAATTAATTAACTCAAGTTCGGAATAACTAACTAGAAAGAGAAAAAGAAGAAAATAGGAAAAGAAATAAATAAAAAAGGTCTCAACTCCTTATAATATTTTTAACAACAAAAAAATTAAGGGAGAGAGACCATGAGGGAAATACAATTAATAGCAATTTATTGTTTTTGTGACGATTTCTTAAAAAGTGGCAATCATCAAGAATGGCCAAACATCAAAATGACATTAGCAGAAGTTATGTTTGTATATATTGTGGCAACAAGATTTTTTTATGGCAACATAGAAAGAGCATATAGCCTGCTAAAAGATAGAAAGTGTTTTAAGAAACCATTGGGCAAAGGACAATTAAATCAGAGATTGCATGCAGTAGATGACAAGATGTGGAATGAGTTGATTACATTTGCTTATCATGCAAGAGGAGTGTCTGATGTATCTAAAGAATTTATTATCGATAGTTTTCCAGTGGCTGTTTGTCGAAATATAAGAATTAAGCGTTGTCGTATTTATAGAAGAGAAGAATTTAGAGGGTATAATCCTAGTAAAAAAGAGTATTTTTATGGATTAAAAGTGAATATGATAGCTACAGCTGAAGGACAACCTTATGAGATTTTGCTATCCCCAGGTAAATATCATGATAGTGAACCTTTCAAATTAATGGCTAATGATCTACCTGTTGGGAGTAGTCTATATGGAGATAGTGCTTATACAGATTATGAATATGAGAGAGAACTTCAAAAAAGACAGATAAGAGTCATCATCGAACGCAAAACTAATTCCCATTATCCTCATTTCTTTGAAGATTGGCAAGATCTCAAACGGTTTAGAATGAGTATTGAGACAACATTTAGTTGTATTTTCTCTTTTTTACCAAAGAAGATTCATGCTGTGACTGATGCTGGTTTTGAACTAAAAGTAATTGGGTTTGTTATTGCTCTAGCTATTAACTTTATTCTAATTTAGTTATATCGAACTTAGATTAATTAAAGGGTCTGTTTATGAATTTAAATGATGCAACAGCTAATTTAGATAATAATCCAATTTATACTCCTTCTATCTCTAGTCCTATGCCTCCCTTTAATCCCTCCTCTATGCCTCCTATTCCCTCAGTTGCAACTAGTCAACACTTTTGTTTAAATGAACAAAGTAGGATTAAATTAGATCGCAATCAATTAACTAAAAGTACCCAGCTTTATACTAATAACAAAATTTCCTCTTTAAACTTTTTCTATGCTTTTTTTAAACATTTAGTTGATAAAATTCATCTCTTATTTGCGTTTTTTAAGAAAACTCCTCCTGCTTCTCTTGATCATCAGATTTTAGCTCAACTAGTTAGAACGACTCCTCTAACAGAAAAAACGCCTCTTTCTCTTTTGCTCGATTATGTCAAAGGACAATTAGCTCAAACAGAGCAGGATAATGATCAACCTCACTCTTTATATGCTCGATTAGAACTAGCCTCTAAATGGGCTAAACAGCTGGATAGCTTAATTAAAAAATCCTCTTCTAAGTTCCCCCATCGTGAAATTGCTAGCCTTCTAACAGATATCAAGCAACAGTTAACCAATTTATCCTGCAATGATAAACTATTATTAACAGGTGGTTACCAAAATGAAAAAGGAGAGTCGATCGATGCTCTCTACGAAATAGAAAAAAAGAATGATCGTACATTTACTGTGCGTGTGATTTGTTTAGATCCTGCTTATCAATTGCACTGGCCTGGCATCCAAGACTTAGAAAAAAATAAGACCAGTTATCAGCCCTTGCTCGAGTTTTCAGATGTAGCGGAAGTCGATTTAATGACTAGCTTAGAGCCTTTACTTTATATTCAATTTCCGGCTATCTATCGACAACAAGAGATACAAAATCGAGGTTTCTTAGGTGAACGGCTTCATGCTATCTCGCGTTTAATTTCTGAAGATACCTCTTCTACTGCTTCCTCTCCTTTCACTTGTTTTACAGTGATGACGACCCTTTTTAAAAAATCTCCTCATCCAATAGAACACTCTAGTTCGATTAGTTCTTCTCTACACTCTAATAAAACATTGCTGACCTATTTAAAAATAATTGATCCAGACCACTATAAAAAATCTAAAATTGAATTAGAACTATCGGCTTTTTTTGATTTTATCAATCAAAATAATCAGGCTCTTTTTAAAAATAAAGAGATTAGAAAACTTCTCTACTTGACTGCTCGCAAATTAATAGCTGAATTACAAAAAAATAAAGAGCTTTTGCAATTAAGTGAAGAAAACTTCAATCAGATGTTAGAAGATGTAAATTCTATTTTTACGCTTGTCCAAAAATTAGATCGCCAAACGGAGGGGTTTCCGCGAATCCACTTTACCTCTTTTGAGGATCAATTAGAATTACCTACAGTTACCCAATCAAGCAATTTTAAAGAAGCTTCTAAATCTTTTAACGATCTACCTACTATTCCTTTTGTAGATCTAGCCATTCCTACTTTATCTTTGCCACTCTTGTCAATTAATAGCGAAGAGTTAAAAAACTCCTCGCTGCACTCCTTAAATTTATTTAAGCAGCAGCTTCAGGTGGCTCAATCACTTTACAATCAGGGCGATTATGCTAGCTTAGAGGCAGTTGCCTTAGACTTAGCTAGACAACTTCCCGTGCCTAAACTATTTAATTCTCTTCCTAACCAATTGGCTAATCCATCCGTAGATTTTTGGGAAGGTCTCTATCTTACGCAGAATCCATCAGGAGAGTGTGTTTTAACTGAGTGGCGTAATGGTATTTTTGAATTGAGCCAATTATTATTTGATGCTCATCAAATTCACGCGCCTACGATGACTCCTGAAAAATTGATTGCCAATGCGACTCTCCTAGCCATTGCCGATCGCCTAATGGTTTTAAAAGATACGAGTCAAAATAATCCTCAACTTAACGTACCTTCAGTAACAATTAGCGGTAAAGAGCTGATCTATTTTGATCCGAGTGATATCCAAAAAACTTTGACAGAAGATCGCTATTTTAGAGCGATTCCTGCTCAGCAACATCTTAAAGCACAGGAAATTTTAGCTTATTGGCAGGGTATTGAAACTGCATCTTCAAAACCGCGCATAAAAATTAAGCTGGATGATTGGAATAACTTAACAGAACAAGATAGTCGCTATCTCGCTCATCTCTGTCATTTAAATCAACCTGCTGTCTTTAATTTTACTAGGCAAGATATTCTACCTCTTTTTAAAGAGTTAGAGATCTTACCCAATCAACCTAGTCAACTGCCTGTCGAAGTCATTCAACAAAGAAAAATGCATCTCATGATGAGCGGCATGCTTTCCCATCAAAAAGCTTTTGCTGTTGGAAGCGTTAAAGATGCCTTGCTTATCGGTAGTCAGATGGTGACAGAAGTAGAGGGCAGTGTACTGTCTCTTTCGAAAAAGCAAATTCAACAACGCCTCTGGCAAATTTGCGACCAGAAGACAAGAGAGAAATTTTCTACTAATGTTCCTGTTATAAAGCAAGGTCAACGCGCACACATTAAATGGGAAGTCAATAAAGATAGAGAGTTAATTCTTCAACCTGCCAACACGCGATTTGACAAGGATTTGCCAAACGATAATCCCATTAAGCAAACAGATTTTTATAAAAGTCAGGGTAAATATCTCGATGAACAAACCGACCGTACAGTTGTCAATTTTGAGGTAAGTTGCCAAAATCAAGATGTCCAGCATTTGACTCAACAAGCGCTCATTAACCAAGCCCTTACTGAAGAGGAAAAGCTACTGAGAAGCATGCAAACAGCTGATTCGCGGTTAGAGCAGACAGTGGCTACTTTTTTAGCTCATCCCGAATTATTAGACTCTCTTTCTAATCAGCGTTTATTGGAATTAAATTTATTTGAACAGGGAAAGCTATTTGCAAAATTAACAGAACAGCCGCATTTTGCGCAGGAACTCCTCTCGTTTACGCATAATAATCTGAAGTTAGCGACTAGTTTAGGCAATATATCGCGCGCCCTCTTTTTTATGCAGTTACAAGAGAATCTGAAGGATTACGTGCGCTTATCTCCTTTATCCATAGAATTAAAGCATGAAATGCTGCAACAGTATGCTTCGCCTCCCGATTACAGCTTACTTTTAACTAAATGTACAACTCCACAAGATCAGCAACGCGTTTACACTGATCAACTGCTTTACTTTTTACATCATATGGAAACAAATCAGTTAAATTTTGAGCCGATGACAGAAGAAAAATTCAAAATTTTGCGACTGATTACAACCGGGTTTTTTCTGTTTAAAAGCTTAAAGTTAGGAGAAAAAGAGCAAGATCCTACGCTAGAAAAGCGTCTAGAACACCTATTGATGCGCGTTAGTCCTTATCTTAGGACTCAACTAACTGCTCAAAAGGAGCAAAATCGGCGCCTCATTTTAGATGACTTAGCTCAAGCCTTAAGCATTTCATTCGGTTCTGCAGCTATTACGGGTCAGTTTCCTCATTTAAAAGTTGGCCATCATGAAATCAATTTTACTAAAGGTTTAATTTTAACAAAAGGCCTCGCTAAAGGTTTACTTCCTCAAGAAATTCTGAATGATCAGTCTATCCTTAAGCTTTTTCAAGATCCTAAAACAGCTCAGTTTAATTTTGGACAAGTTTATCTGCAGTTTAAACGCGATCCCATAACGCAGGAAGAGATTATTGTCTACACGTTCGAAAATAATCCCAATCTCCAGTTAATCAAAAAAAAGAGGGCACCTCTCGTTATTCAAATGAAGCTCTACGCTCAGCCTCAGCCTGGATTTTTGGCTAAACGCACTTGGTATGAATATGTGCCTTTTGATCGCGATTCTAAAGAGGCTACCGATCAGCTTCCGCTCTCTGTTGGCAATTTAATTTTAGATAACTGTGTCTGGCGTTCTGTTAAGCAGCCTACTCAGCTCATTATCAGAAATAGTTCTAATCGCCTGCATCTCTATGCTATCCAGCTTAAAGCTAACAAAAAAAGTTGGCAGATAAAAGAGGTCAAGCGTTTTAGCGATGGTTTAATCTTAATGAACCCCTGGAAACTACGCTCCTCTTTAGGTGACTTGACTAAAATTGAAGATCCTCAACACATCAATATTTGGGCTAAAGACAAAAGAGTTAAAGAGATTGAATTTCCACGCTTACAGCAAAGCAATGGAAAAAGTTTGAGTTATAGCTTAAAAACGGTTAAACAAAATGGGGTTAAGCGTTTATTGATTGAGAAAGAGGGATGTTTTGTACCTTTCGAATCAGGACCGCTCTATAGCCAATCCTCTTTAGATCTACCGCATAAAAAAGAGGTAGAACTCCTGCCCCATTCTTTTGAACAGTTTCATCTTTTAGTTAATGCTAAAACAGGCGCTAAAAAAGTACTCATGCCTTTTCAACAGTTTAGACCGCTATTGATTGATTTAGAGGAGGCTAATAAAACCAAACAAAAAATTTGGAATGACTGTACGCAATTAGAGCACGCTTGCTCCTCATGGGATATACAGAGGTTATTTGAGTTTGAAGTGGATGTAGTTAAGAATAGCTTAACGCCTCCTACTGAGGAAGCAGGCCTCTATCTCGCTTATCTCTTTTTTACGCATAAGCATTATGAAAAAGCATTAGACTTGTTGAAAGCAAGCAGCACCTCCTTACCTCTTTCGCCTTCTCATCGCCAACTTTATCACTGGATCATGACTTGGCCTGATCAAACGATCGAAAGTACCAGTTTTAAACTACAGGCAGCTTTAGCCTTAAAAGCTAATTTGATCAATCAACCTATCGTTAGTCAAGCGGAACCCGAAGATATCTTAATCGAAATGCAAACCTTGCAAGAGCTATATGAACCTTATCAAATGCAAAAAAATGCACTTTCTTCTAATTTAAAATTAACAGAAGAGCAGCTTCTTTTTTATGATCAACTGCTTCACCAAACATTTTTGCCGACGTTTGAAAAAAAACCTTTGGCTACTTCTACTTTTCGGATCGCTCCTAAAGAGTGGCCCTCTGCTACCTCTCTTTCTCTGCCTTTTGTCGCAGAAACCACAGCGACCGAACTTTTTTTAACTATGGTAAATAAAAGTTTTACAGTTGATTACACTTTATTAACATCAAATGATCTTTTTTTGAAAAATTTTATCGGTTTGTATCGGGCTTTATATCAAGCTCCCGTTCAATCTAAAGAATTTTGGCGCTTAAAACAGTTAGTGGAATTAGCTAGTCCCCCTTCTCATACAGCTAAAGGGATTCAGCGTCTCCTACGTGCTTTTATTTATCAAAAGGAGAAAGCTGAACAAGAAGACAATCCTGCTTCATGGCAACAGTATCTATTTCCAGTCAATTTTAAGTTACCCTATTTTACTTTACATCGTTTGAAGGTCTTAGATAATCTGTCTACGCCTGCTGTCATGCAGCTAAAAGATTTTCTCAAACAGTTGGCTCACTTAGCTGACACCTTTGTTGAACTCTCTCCTCCCTCTTCTAATCAGCCTTTTAATGAAGAGGGCAGTTCCTCTTCAAATACTGCTCCTGTTAATCCACCTGAACCTGACTATCAGTTTAATCCTGCTAATCTTCAAATCCCTTGGGAGAGCAATGAGCTCCCTCATTTAGCAAAAGTTAAGAAATTATTAAAAGATCCCGTCGTAGGACAGGCATCTCCTGTTAAGATCCTAAAACGATTGAAGAAGGCTCACTTATTAGCGGAGATGGCTAAAAATCGACGCTTAGCTGAACTTCATCACCGTCGGACTGCATTAGATGCCTATTTGCAAGCCAATCAACCACAACCCTTGGATGCAACGGCTGCTAACCCGGCTGTACCTATTCCTTCTCCTGCTAGCTCTGTCTTCCATTTTGATCCAAAACCCTTTTTTAAGGTTAAAACTGTTTCTCTGTCTGCTCAACAATTAAATGAAGAGATCGAGCAAACAACCCAATTTTTTGAGGCGGCTCTATCGCCTGCTATGGATTTAACTGTGCAGCGATTGGCCAAAGTGTATCAAACAGATACAGTATGTTACCTCAAAAACAAGAAATCTGAAGAGATAAGCTTAAAAAAAGATGTTTCTTTAACTCACCTTAAAAAAGAGATCGAGCGCCTAGTCAATGCTAGTTGTCAAGAAAAGTTAAAAGCTGAACAAGCCCTTCTTACTTTATTAAATCAATACCGTCCTTTTACTTCTCTATTAGCTCATGCTCAGCAAACTCTCCCCACTCGCCTGATTGGTCTCTATGCACAAGGAGAGCTTGATCAAGTCTTTAGCTTTTTAGGTTTAAGGACGCCAGCTGATCTTAATCCCATTGTGAAAGAATTAACGACTTTAATTCAACAATGGATGGAATTTAGCATTCAAGAGAGCATGAGTCGCAAGGCTTTAGATTTAACGGGAATAGCCCTCTCCTCTAATTTGAATGCAGAAAGTGTAGCTGAACTCTATCAAGCGTTAACTCCGAAAAGATTCTTTAACTTGACGACACATCCTCAAGCACGCCGCTTGTTGACAATCGAATTTATCACGGGCTTTATTTTGAGAAAAGGCCAGGTTTCTACGATTGACTCCCTCTTAGAAGATCCTACTCAAGTGAAGCAGCTCGGCATGGGTGAAGGTAAATCTTCTGTTATTTTGCCTCTTCTTTTACATTTGTTAGCCGATGGCAAACAGTTGGGCTTGGGTATTTTACCCGAATGGCTCTATGAGATTTTAGCGCAAGATTTAGACAAAAGCTCACGCGCTCTATTTAATCAAACTATTTTCAAATTTGAATTTGATCGTCACACTAACATGGATGAGGAGTGGTTGACTAAGCAGTATGTCACTTTAGCAGCCGCTATTCAAAATCGCGATGCTGTGATTACGACTAAAACAGCCCTACTGAGTTTTCGCAACCGCTTTTTAGAGCGTTGTCAAGAATTTAATAAGGCAGATAGAAGTGACCTAGATGAACAGATGTTACTCGATAAAAATCTCAAATTAATGGCTTCCATTTTATATCTATTTAAAACGCGTGGCGCTGTCATAGCCGATGAAATTGATACTATTTTAGATATACGGCAAGAGCTCAATTATGCGTTAGGTCTACCAAAAAAAATAGAGACATCTAAATGGCAACTAGGCTTGAGAATTTATGATAAAATCCTATTTAATCCTAAGTTTAAGTCATTTGGAGATAAACTGCGCGCTAATCAGCAAAGTTTACTCTCTAGTGCTGAGCAACAATCGTTACAACGCCGGTTAGCGCGCAGTTTCTATCGAGAATGGAAAGAGCAGTTAGATGAGAATCTAACTGTGGAACAATTCAGTCAGTACCTTTTAGATCATAAAGAGATAGAGGATTTAAGAGAGGGTATGCCTGAATTCATGCATCAATTGAAAGCAAAACCTGAAACTTTAGCCCTTTATCAAGAGATCATCTTATTGCGCCATTACCTATGTAAAACCTTACCAGTTACTTTAAGTCATGCAGGCAATGTCCATTATGGACGCGCGGTAGATGGCATGAATACCGTGCCTTATAAAGCTAACAATACGCCTAGCCAAGCAGAATTTGGCGAGCAGTTTGAACGCATTGGTCATTTCATCCAAGATTACATGCAAAATGGTCTTAGTTCTGTACAAGTGCAAACGTGGGTCAATACGCTCTTAAAGAGAATTCAAGATGAAATGCATGAAGTGTTAACTCATACAGGCTCATTAGGGGCCTATGAAGAAACACCTACGCATCTCTCTTTTAAGAAAGACTTCCCCAATTTAGATTTAGTTAAAATCAGCCAAAATTCTCTCTATTTTAATCAACTCATGGAAGCAATCAATAAAAGTGACCAGACTAAAATTAATTTTCTACAAACGTGGATCTTTCCTCTATTGACGATGTCCTCTACACAACTCAGTGCTAATGCCCATGATTTGGTCAATTTAGTCAAAAGCTTTAGCGGTTTTACTGGCACTCCCTGGAATACGGATACCTATCATTCTCATATTCGTTCGGATGAAGCGCAGCTCATAGGCACAGAGGGTAAAACAGTCGATCTATTGGTTAAATTATTTCAAGAGGGCCATTTGCATATTCACTCTTTTAAACTCAATCCACATAAACCTTTAGATTCGATGTTGCAAGCTTTTCCTAAATTCTTAGATACTTACGATGCGTTGATCGATGCGGGTTATTATTTGAAAGGCGTCGATGCACCAGAAGTGCTGACTAGCTTAAGTCAACAATCTTTAGGCAAAAAAACAGCATTGGCTTATATCACGACAAAAAATGAAAAGGTCATTCAGCAATTTAATAAGGAAGAGCTCTATCCTTTACAGACTCGTCAGGATATTAAAATGGAGGAGCGTTTAACCTATTTTGATCAAGCGCATACCATCGGTACGGATATTCCTCACGCACCTTGTGCACATGCCTTAGTGACTATCAGTGAGAAAATGTACCTTAAAGACTTTTTCCAAGCCGTCTGGCGCATGCGCAAAATTGACCGCGGCCAAAAGATCGATTTACTCATCTCGGATGAAATTGCCGTCTTAATTAAAGCAGCGCGCCCTTCTTCCTCTTTAGCTCAATCGGATTCACTGACTATCCAAGATGTGATCCTATTTTGCATCAAAAACCAAGCAGAAAGGGAAGCGGATGACAATTTGCGTGCTGAAAGACAGCGTTTGACCGGTTTAGTGCCTAGTCAAATGTTTTGTCAACTAGTCGAAAGTTGTCAAGATAGAAGTATCGAGAATAAACATGCTTTAATTGACGCTTATCAATCTTTTTTATTTAAAGATCTTTCTACTGATTACGATGCCTTGGCTAAAGTCAATCAACTAGAAGATACCCATCAGGTTTTAGAACGGTTGCGTGGACAGTTAATTGCAAACTACACAGACACTAAAAAAAACCTGCGGTTAAGAACTAAAGAAGCTTACTTCAAAAATCAGTTACAAGAGGCTATCTCTGCCCTAGAAGAACATCCTCTATTAGCTAAAGAAAAATTGCCTAAGCAGATAGAAAATGTGGCTCAAGAAGCTAAAGAGCTCCAAGTTCAGGTCCAATGTCAACAGCAGCAACAGATGAGTCTACAATCTCAACCGGCAGCTATTCCTTTAGATCCCAATCAACGCTGGCAACCATGGCCCGCCTCAAATTTAAAACAGTTATGGGAGCAAGCTACCTCTTTTACTAGTCTGAAAGAAGCTATTCCCTTCTTAGCTAATACGATTAAATACACGGCTAATTTTGTGTTAAATAGCTTACCGGATGAAAATCTTTCGTTAGAAGATAAATTACTAGATGCTAATCGCATTCCGGTCGCTCAGGTTTTAGTGATTCAAAACCGTTTGACTCAAGAATGGCAATTTGTGTTATTGGATATCAAAGATTATGAAAAGGTAGTTGCCCCTCTTCTGCAGCATGCAGCTAATAATAAATTTAAAGCAGCAGTCTTTGATACGCGCTCAGCAACTGGCTCTCTTTTATTGCGTTCCACAGCTAAAGAGCATGGCAATCCTTGGAATATAGAGGAGAATAACTCTATCTTAGCTCAGTTAGTCAAAATTAAAATTTTTAATCGGCAAATGAATTTTTTTAATCAAGCCGAAGTTCAGGCGATCAAAGACTGGCTTAGAGAGGATAGGGAAAAGAGCTTACAAACCTATTTTGAAGACAATTTACTCGATTCTACAACTAAAGCCACTTATTTAACGAGCACCCTCCACCGGTTATTTAAAGAGAATGACTTTCAAGATTAATGTAAGGGTTTTTCATTCAAAAGGTTTCATTCAAGAGGTTTAAAGCACTACCAGCTTTAAACCATTGAACCTGCACTTCATTATAAGAGTGGTTTAGAGAAATAGATTCGCTTGTGCCATCGCGATGTTTAATTTCTAGGGTTAATAGATACCCTGGGGCTAAACTATTTAAACCCTTTATAGCCAATTGATCGCCTTCTTGAATCTTCGTATAATCAGCGGGATTGGCAAAAGTCAGTGCTAAAATCCCCTGTTTTTTTAAATTCGTTTCATGGATTCTAGCAAAACTTTTGCTAATGACCGCTAAACAACCCAAAAAACGCGGCTCCATGGCTGCATGTTCGCGAGAAGAGCCCTCTCCATAATTTTCATCTCCTATAATAACCCAACCGATGCCCTGTTTTTGATAAGCGCGGGCTATTTTTGGCAAGGGTTCAACTTGACTATTCAATTCATTTAATCCTTGACCAATAGCTTCACGAAAACTATTGACTGCACCAGTTAATAGATTATCGGATATATTATTCAGATGCCCACGGTATTTTAACCATTTGCCGGCCGGCGAAATGTGATCCGTCGTGCATTTACCGACTACTTTAACTAGAATTTTTAAGTTAAGGAGATCCTGACCGCTCCACGCAGGAAAAGGCTGGAGCAATTGCAAACGCTGACTCTGCGGATTGACTTGAATCTCTATCTCCTCCTCTTTTTCAGTTGGAGCTAGATACCCTCCATTTCCCTCATCAAATCCTTGCTTGGGCAATTCTTGCCCATAAGGAGGCTGTAAATGAATAGCCTCCCCAGCTGCATTGACTAAGTGATCCGTTACGGGATTAAAACTCAGTTTGCCTGCTAAAGCCATCGCTACGACTAGTTCAGGACTAGCTACAAAAGAGTGCGTGCCTGGGTTAGCATCATTTCTGCCGGAAAAATTGCGATTGTAGGAAGTTAAAATAGAGTTTTTTTCGCCAAAAGTAACGTCGTGTCTTTTCCATTGACCAATGCAAGGCCCACAGGCATTAGCTAAGATTAATCCTCCAATCTCTTCTAAAGGTTTAAGCAAACCATCTCTTTCGACGGTTGCTCTGATCTGCTCAGAGCCCGGAGTAATGGTCAAAGGACACTGGGCTTTTAAGCCCTGCTTTAAGGCTTGGGCAGCAATGCTAGCCGCCCGTTCGATATCTTCATAACTTGAGTTAGTACAAGAACCGATCAAAGCAACCGAAATTTTATCGGGAAAACCCTGTTTTTCTACTGCATTTGCAAATTCAGAAATTTTCCAGGCTCTATCGGGCGAATAAGGACCATTGATATGCGGTTCTAACTCCGTTAAATCGATTGTGATTATTTGATCGTAATAGTTTTCAGGATGCTGTTCCACTTCCTCATCTGCTTTTAAATCCTGTTTAATCCCTTCTGCCCATTCTACTATTTGAGCCCGCTTTGTGGATTTGAGAAAATCTGCTATTCGAGAGTCGTAGGGAAAAATGGAAGTTGTAGCTCCAATTTCAGCCCCCATGTTGCAGATGGTGCCCTTTCCAGTGGCCGAAATAGAGGCAGTGCCTTCGCCAAAATATTCAATGACGGCATCTGTGCCGCCTTTTACAGTTAAGATACCGGCTAATTTTAAAATGACGTCTTTCGCTGAGGCCCAGCCTTGTAATCGACCAATCAGTTTTACGCCAATGATGCGTGGAAATTTGAGTTCCCATGGCATACCGGCCATGACATCGACTGCATCTGCTCCGCCTACGCCAATAGCTAACATGCCTAAGCCGCCGGCATTAGGCGTATGGGAATCTGTACCGATCATCATGCCACCTGGAAAAGCATAATTTTCTAACACCACTTGATGGATAATTCCAGCACCTGGTTTCCAAAACCCAATTCCAAATTTATTAGAAATGCTCTGTAAGAAATCAAATACCTCTTTATTCTCTAGATTAGCGCGAGCTAAATCGCTTTTAGCACCTACTTCTGCTAAAATCAAATGATCGCAATGCACAGTAGTAGGCACAGCTACCGCTTTTCTGCCAGCTGTCGCAAATTGTAAAAGAGCCATTTGAGCTGTTGCGTCTTGCATAGCTACTCTGTCAGGATAGAAATCTACATAGGAGCTATTGCGCAGAATAGGTTCTGCTAAAGGGGTAGCTAAATGAGCGTAAAGAATCTTTTCAGTTAAAGTCAAAGGTTTGCCTACGATCGAGCGCGCCTGGCTGACTTTTTGTTGGTAGGTTTGATAAAGTTTTTGAATTTCTCTATAGTTGAATTCCATAAAAGATACATCCTCTACTAACCTAGTTGGCTTCAATAAACCTCTTTAAAAAATTCATTTATTTGCTAAAAAGGTCTAAATTTCAAATTAATCAAGAAGCTATTAAAGAAAAAGGCCAAAGATTGTTTAATTTTCAAATAGCCAATAGGTTAAACTCTTTTAAGCAAAGTTAATTAAGTACAAACGAGATGTGGTAGTGAAAATAGCTATTTTAGGAGGAGGACTGGCCGGTGTTGCAACTGCTTGGTATTTATTAAACTCTTCCCCTTTATTAAATTTTGCAGGCTCTTTACAGCTCGATTTATATGATCCTTTGGGCATAGCAGGAGGAGCGTCAGGGATTGCAGCAGGTATTTTACATCCATATGCCGGCCTCCATGCTAAGCTCAATAGACAGGGTAAAGAGGGTTATCTAGCCACCTGTGAACTGATTGAGATTGCTTCAAAATTTACTTCTGCTAATTTAATTACAGCTAGAGGACAGTATAGATTAGTGAGTACAGCAGAAAATGATCGAGATTATCGCCTAGCCGCTAGTCACTATGCCGATGTAGATTTTTTAACAGCCCAAGCTATAGAGCGACAAATTCCCAGTATGACTTCTCATCCAGGCATTTTTATTCACTCTAGTCTTACCATTGCTACTTCCCTTTACTTAGAGAGCTTATGGCAAGGTTGTGTCCAAAAGGGAGCTACCTTACAGCGCGAAGCAATTACCCATCTATCCTCTTTAGACCATGACCTAATCATCATTGCTACGAGCTTTGCATCTAACCAGTTCTTAGAGACATCTGCGATCTCTATTAACCCTGTTAAAGGACAACTGTTAGAAATTGAGTGGCCTAAAAATCTAATTGCTCCACTTGCTACTATCCATGGACAAGCCTATCTCGTCATGCAGGCTTCAAAACAAAGTGCTTTTATAGGCGCTACTTTTGAGAAAGATTTTAACTCTCCTCATGCTGATCTGCCTTTAACTAAAGCTCAGCTCATGCCTAAAATTGCAGCCCTATGGCCAGCTCTTCAAGAGGCGGATGTTATTACTTGCAAAGCAGGCATACGCGCTTCTATGCCTACTCATCAACCTCTCATTCGTCAAGTTACCAATCAGTGCTGGGTCTTTACGGGACTTGGCTCTAAAGGTCTATTATATCATGCTCTCTATGCTAAAAAACTAGTCACAGCCATTCTCGATCAATTTAAGCTCATTGCTTGACGCAATTGAGGCACAAATTGATGAATTGTCGTATCGACGCAATCATTACATCGTTCTACATGTTCTAATAATTTTTGCAAAGATTGATAATTGCGCCTTTTTTGTCTACTTGGTATTTTGTACTCGCGCAAGTATTTTTCAGTGCGAGACCAGTAATGGTGAATCCTTATTTTGTCGAGCAGGATATGTGTAGAGAAATTACTGCTAGAGTTGACTCTATTTTTGTTAGCATCGACGACTTCATACTCTTTTTTATAAGTAAAATAATGCGCACTTGGATTAGCTTTGACAGCTTTTGGTTGCACAATGGATTTGATAAATCGGTTGTCACGATCATGCGGATGAATACAATGTATTAAAGCTTCAATCAATAATTGATCAGCAGGAATCTCTTCTAAATGAGAAGTGCCAAATTTTTTCCAATTGACGCACAAACCACCAAATTCGCTATAATTTTGTAAAAACGTCGATAATTTTTCGCCCGATGGCACAAATAGAAATTCATCGACATCAATAGCTGCTAACCAGGTCACATGTTTGCCAAATCTTTCGATACAATCCATATTAGCCGCACATTGAATGCGCAACCAATTTTTATGTTCACCCTCTTGATAAGCATAAGGCCATTCTATTAAGGTGACTTCATTATTTTGCACGTAAGGAGCTAAAACTGTCAGGTAATCATCTTGACTATTATTATTATACAGATAGAAATGCTGAACATCTTGTAATTTATGAAATTCAATCCACTCTTTTAAATAGAGAGCTTCATTTTGAAAAACAGTACAGATAGCGACTTCATAGTTTGCAAAAGCTGATAAACAAAAATAAAAGCTCATTAAAAATATTTTTACCAAATAGTTGCCATTGACCATATTTTCTCCCTGTATAAATAAATTTTTAAACTTAAAAAATGTACCTTAGCAAAAAAAAATATATCCGCCATGAAAAAAAATAAATATCTTTATCCCTTTAAAAAAATCTTTTGCTAACTATACTCACTATAGCTCAAAGTAAAGAGTTTAAAAAAATTTAAATTGAAGGATTTAAAAATGGCTTACTACTTTTCTATTTTTTTATGGCTATTTTCTTTATCTTTTCCAATGATCCAAGCAGCAGAGTCCTCTTCTACTTCACTTTTGAAAAAAAAAGCTCTGATTTTTGGCATTACGGGACAAGATGGCGCTTACTTAACCGAACTGCTCTTGCAAAAGGGCTATGAAGTCCATGGCGTCAAACGCTGTGCCTCTTCTCCCAATACAGGTAGAATTGATCAATTTTATCAAGAGATCCAAAATAAGGATTGTAAGTTTTTTCTTCATTATGGAGATCTGACTGACTCTACGAATGTCACTAAACTCATTTACATGATCCAACCGGATGAAATCTATAATCTAGCTGCGCAGAGTCATGTGAAAATCTCTTTTGAACTGCCGGAATATACAGCTCAAGTTGATGGATTAGGCACCTTGCGCATCTTAGAAGCGATTCACTTTCTTAACTTGCATAAAAAAGTCAAATTTTACCAAGCGTCCACAAGTGAGCTTTTCGGCTTAGTCCAAGAAATTCCTCAAACAGAAAAAACTCCTTTTTATCCCCGTTCACCTTATGCTGTAGCTAAACTCTATGGATACTGGATTACCGTCAATTACCGCGAGGCATATGGTCTCTATGCCTGCAATGGCATTTTATTCAATCATGAATCCCCTCTGCGCGGCGAGACCTTTGTCACGCGCAAAATTACATTAGCGGCTAGCCGGATTGCATTAGGCTTACAAGAGACTCTTTATCTTGGAAATTTAGATGCTAAACGCGATTGGGGTTATGCTAAAGATTATGTAGAAGCCATGTGGCTCATGCTTCAGCAAGAAAAACCCGATGATTTTGTAATTGCTACCGGTGAAACCCATGCTGTTCGCGAATTCATTGAATTAGCTTTTAATGAAGTAGGGATTGAAATTGAATGGCGCGGGCAAGGAGTAGAGGAGGAGGGAATGGATAAAAAGAGCGGTAAAGTACTCATCAAAATAGATCCCCGCTATTACCGTCCTACTGAAGTCGAATTTTTATTAGGTCAACCGGAAAAAGCAGCAAAAATCTTAAACTGGAAACCTAAAACCACTTTCAAAGAGTTGTTAAAGATCATGACGGAAGCTGATTATCAAAAAGTTTTAAAAGAAGTAATTAAACATGGTTAACTACGATAAACAACAACCAGAAAGCATCGAAGCTTTATTTGGCAGTATTGCCAAACGCTATGATTTAGCTAATGCTGTTCTCTCATTAGGACTGCATCACTACTGGAATCGCCAATTATTGCGCCAAGTTGTACTTCCTCATCCACCGACTCTTTTGTTAGACCTATGTGGAGGTACAGGCGATATTGCTTTTAGTTATCTAAAAAAAAAACGCAATCCCTTAGCTAAAGTGATCTTACTAGACTTTTGTCAAGAGATGTTAGACTATGCGAAACATAAAGCAGAAAAATATCCGTTAGATAGTCAGGCTATCACTTATATCAAAGCCGATGCGCAAGCTATTCCTCTACCAGACTCCTCTATTCCTTGTGCTACCATGGCTTATGGCATTCGCAACATCCAAGATCCTGCACTTTGTCTCAAGGAAGTCTTTCGCGTATTGCAACCCGGTGGGTGTTTTGGTGTACTAGAACTAACGCGGCCCACATCCTCTTTGATGTTAGCCGGACATCATTTTTACTTAAAAGTGATTTTACCCTTAGTTGGTAAGTGGATTACGGCTAATGAGCAGGCCTACCGTTATCTATGTCGTAGCATTCACCATTTTATTCCTCCTGCTACTTTAGAAAATCTATTTAAAGCAGCCGGCTTTCAACAGACAAAACAGATCAAGTTATCGGGTGGCATTGCTACGATTGTCTTAGGTTATAAGTAATTTATTAAATGCTGGCTTTAGGCTTCTAAGTAAAAGCCCAAAGAAGCTAATAAGCTAAAAGCTAATTGCACTAAGCCTCCCATACCTATCAATTGATTATAGATAGGGCCTGGAGGAGTAACCCATATTTTGTAAACCAATAATAAGGCCAGTGGCAGCACAAAAAAGGGTAGAAAAAAGACTAAAACTTTATCTTGTAAAATCCAGTAAAAACCTATGATAAAAGGAGTCAGCACACAAAACGAGATTTCTGTTTTACTAAAATTCATCCCATATCTAACGGCCAAAGTTAATTTATGAACCTTTATATCTTCTGCGCTATCGCGTAAGTTATTGATGGCAATTAAAGTGGTTGCCAAAAGACCCATTTGGATGCCAGCTATGACAGCTTTAATATCCCACTCCTTTGTCTGTAGATAAAAGACAGAAGAGGTCAATACGATGCCAAAAAATAGAATGACGAATAACTCGCCAAGCCCATTGTAAGCTAAAGGATAAGGCCCTCCGGTATAAAGATAACCACATAGACAAGAGAGGATTAGAATAGCCAGTAGTAAAAAACCGCCTTGTAAAATTAAGGGAATTCCACAAAGTAAAGCAATCAGGAAACTGACAAGACCTATCCTGTAGACCTGTTGAATGGTCAATTGTCCACTTTGAACTAACCGAATAGGCCCTGTGCGTTGTTTACCATCGGCTCCCTTTTTATAATCTAAGGCATCATTAATTAAATTAGTGGCCATTTGAATAAAAAAAGCTGCCAATATAGCTGAGGAAGCAATTAGGGCATTTATACCATGTGTTAAAGAAAAGGAGAGGAAAGTGGCCATCAGAACGGGCGCCAAAGAAGCAGATAGCGTTCTAAGCCTAAGAGCTGCTACCCAAGGCTTCCAGGAAGCCTCCTCTGAATACCTAACATAATCTTGTGAAAAAGCAGATCTCTCTTCCATTAATTTATCTTATTTTTTTATATAAAATTTCAACCTAACTGAGAAGCCGAACAATTTCAATTAGTTTTTTTGATTGGGCTTTAAACATTCTTGAGATATTTAAGTTAACTATTCAGCTACGCGTGCGCAAAGCTAAATTGCCTAATTGACCACAAGCTGCCATAATTTCGCGGCCTTTAGTCTCTCTAACTAAAGCATATAACTGGCGCTTGCGCAGCTGAGCAGCAAAATTTTCAATGACTTCTAAAGAAGAGGGTCTAAACCGATCACAACTTTGGTGATTATAGGGAATTAAATTAATTTTAACTTTTAGTCCTTGGAGATAATCAGCTAATTGATCCGCCTGTTCTACTGAATCATTGATCCCTTGCATCAGCACATAGGCAATTAAGATTTCTCTTCTTGTTTGAGCATTGTAATTTTTCATCACTTGATAAAGTTGGGTAAGATCCTGTTTTCTATTAATAGGCATGATTTTATTGCGTAGCTTATTCTCCGGAGCATTAATCGAAACAGCTAAGTTAGGCGCATAGTTCCCTTCCTCTGTTAATTTCTCAATTCCGGCTAGGTGTCCACTTGTTGAAATAGTTAGATGATTGCGCCCAAAACTTAAGCCATGTGCATCATTTAAAATTTTCACCGCTTGCATCACATTTTCATAATTATCAAACGGCTCTCCCATACCCATGAAAACGATATTTCTAATGGCAAATTGCAAATCATGCCTTGCGATAAATACCTGACTGACGATCTCTTCTATCGTTAGATTGCGCAGTAGACCCATCCGTCCTGTTTCACAAAAGGTGCAGCCCATGCGGCAACCGATTTGCGAAGAAACACACAGGGTTCCGCCGGCTTGCATGGGAATGAGCACAGATTCTATTTCCAAATCATCAGCCGTACGCAATAAAAATTTCCCCGTAAAGCCTGCCTCTTTTTTATCGACTAGCCTTGGTTTTTGTTGATCCATTAAATCGGCAATCGCTTTGAATAAAATGGGATTAGCATCGGCTGGAGGATTTTCAGCTATTATCTTTCCTGTCCGATAAAATTGTTGATAAAGGGTGATAGCTAACTGTTTGCCTTTGCCTAGTCTTGCAAAAACAGCTTCTGCAAATGTTTGATGAGTATGAGCAAAAATAGAGATAAGACTAGAATCTAACATGACTTTTGATTGAAGCAGAGTAAAATTTAATAAATGTAAGCTTAACTAATTGCTGAAAAATAGGCTACTATAAAACCATCCTTGCTACTTAAGTTAAAAAATTTTAATCTGTAGTTGTCTAACTATTAATGTTTTTCTTTAGTTCTTCTATTGCATTATTTTCATTTCCCAATCTTTCCAATTCACGATCAAATTCTTTAATTTTATTTTCTATTTCTTCTATTTCTTTATCTCTCTTAGCAATTTGTCCAAAATTTCTTATCGTTACAGCACTTTCTTTAACTGCATTAATGACTTGTACTAATGAGTCTAATCTTTTTTTATTTTCCTCATAAGACTGAACTTCCTCTATTTGCCTCAAAATGCGTCCTAGTTGATTTAGCCGGTCATAACCTCTCTGTTCTTTAGGTAATTTTTCTATATAATAATTAAAATCTTGAACTGTTGGCGTAGATTTAGGATTAATTTTAAAAATAAGATCGCGGTAATTTTCAAACATTTCTCGACTTAACTCAAACTGATCTTTTTGATACTGTCTGACCTGATTTTCCTGTTTTTCTGATCTTTCTAACTCTCGAGGTAGGGTTTTATCGATGTAACTAGCATAGTTCATCATTTTAGAGTAAGCATCGAGAGAGATGGCTTTCCCTTCAATTTGAACTGTTCCAAGATCAAATAAATTTAATAGTTGTTTAGAAATTTCTTCATGCTCCTCTTCATCTACAATTTCTTCGATTACTTTATTTAATTGTTCTTTGACTGATTTTTGTTTAAAACCATCGGATCTTATGAGAGTTAATAACTTTGTTTTCTGCTCGTTATTTGTTCTACGGTTTGCAAAATTAGTCACTTGATTCAAAATATCCAATCTCCTTGTTTTAATTTCACTCTGAATACTTACAGAAGAATGAGTAGGTAAAGTAATTTTTTGTTCGTAATTAGCTACTTTTTGATTAAGGTCAGTGTAATTGATATCAGTCTTTAACTTCTCTGCTAAGTCATTAAAGCGATTTTGTAGGTTAGTATAAAATATTTGTTCTCTTTCAAATTCTCCTCTTATGTTGAGCTCCTTGGCTAATTTTTCTATTTCCCTTTTCAAGAGTTCTTTATTGTCTGTAACTGACATTTGATAAATTAATATTTTAACCAGTAGTTGAATGTGTTTTTGATGTCCTTCTTCTAAAAAAAATTTCTTTGCTAATTCAATTAAATTATCTATTTGTTTAGGCAATATCTCATTTTTAGCTAATTGTTGTTCTTCCATTATTGGTTTTTTTATTTCTATACATTCATTTAGTTTAGTTTCTTTTTCTAAAATATTGCTCTTAATACTTATCTGTAAATCATTAACTTTTTTATTTATTTTATTGGAAATATCTAGATTAGTTATGTCTATTGATTGTTTTTGCTCTTCACTTAAACTATTAACTATTTTAAAATGCTCTAAACACTGTTTATGATTTTCATATAGTTCTTTAAGTTTCTCTCCATTAGCATGCTCTATGTCAAGCTCAGTTGCATTTTTTATATAGGTTTCAGTAAAACTGCTATTTATTCTCGATTGAGTATCTTCTATAGCTTTACCAATATTAATTAGTTCTGAGTCATTGATCTTTAAACTTTTTCTACTATTTGAATCTAGTTTTTTTCTTAGTCCATTTATGACAATATTTTTATTATTAAAATCAATTAATAACTCTTTATTATCTTGATTTTCCTCTAATTTAATATTTTTTAATTGATTTGCTATCTTTTCTAACTTTTCTAAAGTATTGATACCTTCATTAATAGCCCCTACTAACTCATTCCATTGTCTCATAGATTCTAGCCATTGTCTCATAGATTCTAGATTTTCTTTGCTTAATTCTTTAACCTCTGTTGCATGAGAAGCACCAACTATCTTTTTTATGAAAATTTGAGTGACTCTTTCCTTTATCTTGGTTAATTGTGTGTCAATAGGAGAATTTTTAGCTGTCAATTGCTTAAAATCTGAGACATTACTTCTTGTCAAGGTACTACCTTTAAATCGTTCAAATTCTTGTCCCATATTTTTAAATTCTGTAGATAAATCAATAAGTGTAAGATTAATGATTGTATTTCCTCTTTGCAAAGAGACTTGATTTTTTCCAGGCAGCAATTTAATAGATAAAAAGAAGAAGACAGCTTGGATAGGATTGCTATAAATTTTGATCTCCTGGGATTTATCGCCCTTAATTTGAATGACATATTGACTCTTACCAATTTTATCTAAATTAGTCAAATGTTGCTCAATATGACCTAATTTGGTGGAAATTTGACTTGAAAAATCAGCAGGAGTGAGCATAGTTTTTCCTCTTAAAATAAATGTTTTGATTTATTTTAATAGAAGCAATTTTTAGGCCATTTATCACTTAGAAGAGAGAAATTGGAAAAAATTTTAGTGAAAACTCTGTAGATCCATATCGGGTACCACCGTTAAGGTAGGGTGAACTTTAGCACGTAACACTTGTTGAATATAGGAAAGAGTCGTACCTATAGAGGAATAACAAGAAGTGCAGTTGCCTTGGTAGGCAATCACCACCTCTTTATCTTCAATTAAGTTTAGCAATTCAATACCGCCTCCATCTAAGGCAATATAGGGCCGCACATCTTGATCTAAAACTTGCGAAATGACCGCTAATTTCTTTTTGAGAGTGAGTTCAAAAAATCCAGGATAGCCTCCCTCTAAAACTTCCCCTACTCCCATCGGTACAGGAGGAGCAACATAACTATCGGCAAAGGGAATATCGAGACACTGTTCCGCTGCATTTTCTATCGCTCCTAACACTAAGTTTAAATGGGGGTAGGTCTCTTTGGGAAAAGCTGCTTGCTCGGGTTTATCGCGCAAACTGCGATCGATCAGATCAGCACTGATGCGTTTGGCTTGATCGTAATTTTTGCCAATTAGAATTTCGCAAGCAGCTTCCGCTGCTCCAATTAAAGCGGATTGGCCAAAGGCTTGAAATTTAGCATCTACGATGATGCCATCATCTTTATCCACTAACCATTGTAACTCGACACAATTGCCATCTTGCAAGCGTCCTTCTCGTCCACAGGCTAAACGCATGCCGCGTGCCTCGGATTCTTCTAGAGTAAAGCACCCACCATTGCGGGGCTGTTCGATCTTCATCTTCAGTTTTTTACTATAACGAGCCCAAGGAAAAGGAGCAGTTAAAGATTCTAAACTCATATTTTAGTCCACTTTCTGTTAAAGGCTCGGACGCACGAGATGTTGCGAGTATTTTCTCAGCTGTTTAGCTGTCTCTACAATTATTTCTATCGCTCTATCGATCTCTTCCTCTTGTGTTTCGCGCGACAGGCTAAAACTAAGAGCAGTATGAGCTAAAGTAGAGTCGATGCCGGTAGCTTCTAATAAAAGCCCTATCTGCTGAAAAGAGCCTCCACCAATGCTAGCATAGATTCCTTTTTGATTGAGAGCAAATAGAAAAGCTTCATTGGCTATGCCGGGAAAAGCGATTGCACAACAATGAGGCAACCTCTCTTGCTGTTTAAAAAAGAGTTGAGCCTCAGGAACCCCTTGCAAAATTCCCTCTTCTAATTTATTGCGCAAGCGTGCCACTTCCATACTTACTACGTCGAGATGATCGCCTAATTCCTGTACTGCTTTTCCAAGACCTATTAAACCTGGAATATTAAAACTCCCCGCCCTCAGGCCGGCCTGTTCTATCCCGCCTAAAATAAAGGGACTGCATTTGAGACCTTGCTTAATCCATAAACCACCTGTCCCTTTTGGAGCATGGAGATGATCCCCATTGAAAGTCAAGAAGCTTATATTGAGCTCCTCTAGACTAAAATAAAGCTTTCCCAAAATATGAGTTGCATCTAAATGGAGTGCAATGCCTCTTTCTTGACAAAGCGCAGCAATTTCTGCTACGGGTTGAATTACACCTGTTAAACCATTTGCCCAACTTAAAGAGATGAGAGCCGTACGCGGAGTTATGACTTCCGATAAGTTAGCAATGGTGACTTTTCCCTCGCGATCGACTGGTATCATTTTACTCACACAGTTTAACTGCTCTAGCCGACCCATAGCCATAATCGCCGGTGCTTCATCAGCACTCGAAGTTAAATAGTGGTTTTTACCTGAAGGACGCGTAATGTCGTAATAAGCTGTTTGAATCACGTGATTAATTGCTTCAGCGCCTGAAGAGGTAAACACAAATTGATCTTTTTCATGAGCTCCTAACAGCGTATAGATAGCGCGATAACTCTCTTCTATAGCTGCATATAGCTCTTGTCCTTTTGTATGAGGAGCCGAGGGATGGCCCCAATAGTGCGTAAAAAAAGGCATCATCTTGCCGATCGTTTCTGTAGAGGGACGCGTCGTTAAGCTATTATCTAAATAAACTGTTTGGCAAGAGGAGGAGCGCACGTTAGATTATCCTGTTTGACGGGCAATGATGCCTTGTTGGTGAATATAAATTAAAGGTTTAGCTGTAGCGAGCTCTACTTGAGTAATCTCTTTGGTATTTAATTGATCTAATTCCATTATCAAAGAGCGCAAAGAATTGCCATGCGCTACGACTAATACATTTTTACCACTGAGTAGTAAAGGATAGATATGCTCTTTAAAATAGGGAACTGAACGAGCCGTTGTCATTTGCAAACTCTCTCCTTGAGGAGGCGCTATGTCAAAACTGCGACGCCAGGTCTTTATCTGATCTTCTCCATATTCTTCCGCCATTTCCCTTTTGTCTTTACCCTGTAATTCTCCATAATAGCGCTCATTGAGTTCAGATGTGTAAATGACGGGAATGGTCTCAGCTTCTGTCTGCTCATTGTAAATTTTACCCCACTTCCCCAATTTGCTCTCTTCAAAATGTTTAACAACCGGTGTCTTATTGGAATAATGGTGACTCATAGCTAAAAAAGTCGTCGTTTGTGCACGCACAAGAGTGGTGGTAAAAATAATATCAATAGGCAAATCTTTGATCTCTTCGCCTGCTTGTAAAGCTTCGGTTATCCCTTCTTTAGATAAGGGCACATCGACCCAACCGGTAAAAATATTGAGTTTATTCCAAACAGATTGGCCATGCCGCATTAAAATTAAGTAATTCATGTTAAATTTTTTCCTTATCAAAAATTTAGTGCACGATCGGGTTTTTGCATTTTGGAACAAGTGTATTGAAATTATATATTATTTACAGTACTATAATTAGCATATTTAATATTTATAACTCATTTGATTAAAAAAATTTAGGATTTGTGTGACTAAACAACGATTGAGCAAATTTTTAGCAGCAGCAGGTGTAGCTTCGCGTCGCGCTTGTGAGACATTAATTTTTGATGGCCGAATCAAAGTCAATGCTACTGTCGTGTTACTGCCCCAGACTTTAGTCGATGAAAAAGACACTATTTCAGTCAATGATGAGCCTTTGCAAGCTAAACAAGCTAAAGTCTATTACATTCTCAATAAACCTACCGGTTACATCTGTACCTCCAAAAAAACGAATCAAACTAAAATTGTGCTAGAACTGTTTGAAGAGGTAGACGCCCGCCTGTTTACGGTGGGACGCTTAGATAAAGACACGCAAGGTTTGCTCTTAGTCACTAATGATGGCCATTTTGCCAATCGCGTCATTCATCCTTCTGCTAATATTCACAAAGAGTATTTAGTTAAGACTGCCCAAGAAATAGAATCTGAGCACTTGATGGCTATTGCCAATGGCACGTTAGTCGAGGGAGTTTTTGTTAAACCGGTTAAAGTAACCAAAGTACGCAAAGGAACCCTTAAAATTGTCATTGCCGAAGGTAAAAAACGCGAAATTCGCCACTTATTAGAAGCTGCTGGCTTAATGATTAAAGAGTTAACGCGCATTCGCATTGGTGGTCTGCAATTAGGGGCTATTCCCCTAGGTAGTTTCCGTGCGATGACTGAACAAGATAAACGTTCCATTTTTGAATAAAATAGAAAAAATTGTAATTTATGAAAGATAAACGTAGCCCTTCTGCTGACATGGAAACCCTCATTCCTCTTTTGATTGGCGTTTGGAGAAGACTGCATCAAGAGCCAGGGCCAGCTGATTATTTACAGACTCGCGAGTTTCGACGCGTCGTAGAAGCGATTAAGACGATTGAATCGCATGCTGCTGAAGGCAAATCCTTAAATGAACAGGACTACTTTTGTAAACCCGATCTCTTAGGAGCCTATCTTCTCTATCAATGGGTCATTCACTATCAGCAAGGTCTTTCTTTAATAGGAGAATTACCGACTACGCCACGACGCGTGTTAGAGGTTTGTAGTGGGCCAGCTGCTTTCTCTTTTGCTGCTTTGAGACAGGGAGCAAGGGAAGTTTATGCTACGGATCGCAATGAAAAAGCTCTATTGCTAGGAGCCGAAGTGTGCGGACGTTATGGCTTACCTCTTTCTATTAGAAAATGGGATTGTCTTAAAGAAAATTTGCCGTTAACCGGTCAGTTTGATCTCATCATTGTAGCCCATTGTCTACAGGAGCTCTTTCCCTCTAATCAAAAAAACTATCCGCATCAACAGAGTGAATTTCTCTATGCTCTATTTGAACGCTTAACACCGGATGGTTATCTTCTCATCGTCGATAGTTCCTTTCTAGAAGCTAACAAGCGCGTACTAACTTTAAGAGACAAAATGGTGCAAAAGGGTGTACCTGTGCAAGCGCCCTGTGTATGGCACGGCGAGTGCCCGGCTTTAAAATCTCCTAATAATCCCTGTTATGCCCAACGCGAAATGGAGAAACCGTCCTTAATTAAGCAATTGCAGCGGGCCGCTAACATTAACCTAAGTTCTTTAAAAATGTCCTATGTCATTTTTCGCCATCCTCAAGCAAAATGGCCTGAATTACCGGAAGAGAGGCTCTACCGCGTGATTAGTCCTCCAGTCGAGGGTTATCAGGGTAAACGCTATTATCTATGTGGTATAGATGGTAAAAAAAACTTAGGTTCTCATCTTCCATCTCCTTCTCCGCGTGAGATCAAAGCATTCGATTATCTCAAACGTGGAGAGTTGATCTCGATTGGAGCAGCCCTTGAGCAGGTTCATTCTTTAGATCTTATTCAACACTCTACTTTAACGTTGAAAGCGGCGTGTGGTAAGCCTCTACCCGAAAAAGAAACAAGTCATGAAGAAGATAGCTTTTAACTAAACTTTTCTTTATAAAAAATTAATCTCTATTGTTTAAGATAGATTTATATCTAATAGTTAAATTTTTTATGACTTCATTTTACAAAAGAAGAATATCTTTTACAGCTGATTTGGAAGAGGCTATTCAGACGCTGACTCTTTTTAATCAAGAAAACGAAGCTCAGGAAAAGAGTGGTTTACAAAAAACTGTGACTTTGATGCGCAATTTTTTTATTGATCTCTTTACTGAAAAAGAGGCTCCGATCTCCTCTCTCAGTGATCAAAAAGAAAGGCATCGACTGTTACGCGCAATCCATATCTTAAAAAATAATGTGGTCTTAATCGATAAATTACTAACAGGTAATGCTCAACAACAGAAACTAGGTTCCTTAGCTACCGCTACAATCGAGCGCTACAATTCCATTATCGAACGGGAAAGTCATCAATCTCAAAACAATTTAAATACGCGTATTCATATTTCCTTCCAAAGACAGAGTCTGACATTTGAAACATTAGAAAAAATTCCTTTACCTCCGTTTACTTGTCTTAAGAGAGAATTTTTTGAACGAGAAGAATCTAAAAAGATACCGCTGGAAGCGGATAAAAACAAGTCTAGTCCCTCCTCTTTTATCTCCTCTTGGCAAAAAATTGCTTTTATTTCTCAAGAGATGGTCTCTTTAACTCCCCTGCCCTTCCCTGTTTTTAAAGAAATATCTAAACAGGACAGTGAATTATTTCAAATGAAAGCTATTGCTTTAATTGAAAAATATGGCTTGCTCTCTAATCGCGAAGCCCGTTTAGCCATGCGCAAAGCACAATTTGAAGTCATGGCTTCTCCTTTAGAACATACCTGTCTCGTTTCTTGTCTCATCACTGCTTTTCCAGGGCATACCATCGTCGTAAAAGGCTTGTTTAAAAAAACAGATGAAGGCACTCATTATGGAGTATTAGATCCTAAAAGTTTTTGCCTCTCTTTTAATTCTACTCAAAGCGGCTTTCCTCATCCTTTGCAAAACCATGGAGGAGCTTTACCCGATTTAATTTCCAAATCTTTATTTTCTCTGCAACCAGAATCATCTTTCAGCCTTTTCTATGAAAAAAAACAGCAGCTTGCTCAAAAATTACTGAAAAATGAACAGACCATTTCCCATGCTAAAAAATGGATCGATTTGAAAAGACAAGCGTTTGAGACACAAGCCTTAAAATTTTTAGACCAGCATCATAGGCTCACCTTAGCTTTTCTGCAAGCCGCCTCTCCTCACATTAGTTTTTCACCTCATAGACAAGAAGTTATTGCGCCCTTCTTTCATTCTCTTCAATCTATTTATCATCCTTATGATTACTTAGCAGAGACTTACCACATTATCAATGAAACATTTATTTCTAAACCTTTTGAGAAAATGCAGCAGGCTATTCTTGAAGAAGAGTTATCTGTTGCTCACCTCAGTGCTATTTTTAATCAAGAAATTAAACAAGCTAAACAAGATTTGCTACGTGTAAAAGAAACAGCTTCTGAACTACAAAAAAAAGCTTTAGATTTCATTTTATGTCTAGGAGAAATATGGAGCACTGCCTTGGGAGATTCTTTAGTTTCTAGCTGTATAACGGCTTTATCCTCTTTTAAAGAGGTAATCCCTTGTCCTTCCCTTAATGCATTTGAAAAAAAGATTATTCTAATTAGCTATCAGCAAGTACAACATTTTATTGACGATTTTGATAAGCTATTGGAAATAAAAGAACAGCCTGCCAAAGAGTTGCCGCAAGTAGACATAATCGCTAAACAGATGAGCCACTATTTAACAGAAGAGATTAATCTATGGAGCTCATTATCATCTAATCTTCCTTCTTTTAAAACTAATTGTTAATATCAGCATTTTAAACTATATTTTACTATTCATAAAATACCTTATTTATTGCACTACTAGTACATCTTAAAAAGGTAAATAAAATATTTAACTTTGGAGAAATTTATGACTGCAAATGTACCAGAAGGGATGTCTTCAGCTGATGCTTTTACTGCTCTTTATATAAAAGCTGAGGTACATGGAATAGGAAATTTTCATCCTTATGCAGGAAAAGCTCCTGGTAGTCGCTGGAATGCCGTTCAACTATTTAAAACCTACTGTCGCAATAACTTTTGCAATTATGTAAGAGGAAAACCGATGAAAGTTAACTTTAGTCAATTTCCAGCATTAGATGTAAGCGGTTATGACAAACAGTATGGACAGGGAGCTGCCCAAAAGGCTATGGATACCTATAAAAAAACATGGAATACATTAGATACAGAAGAAAAATATGATCTGAAGGGTAAACCTTGTCAGTATTTTACTTCTTATTGGAGGCAGAGAACACCTCCAAGTCAAAGAAAAGATTTAGAATTTATATTTCACAAATGCGAACAGTTAGAAGGATCGAAAGAAAAAGCTGAGCAGCAAATTAGCAAAAATAAGCCCAGTTGGATTTTCAAGGAATGTAGAGCAAAATACACTCTCATATCGCCTGGAAGCTCCATTAGTCATAAGTATAAACCATGTAGAAAAGCACTAAGTCATTTTAAAATGTACTCGCTAAGTCAAGAAACCCCGGAACCTAAGGTTAGACAATTTTCTATTTGCAACTATAATCCTATTTTACCATTTTTACGCAGGTATCGAGAATATAATGATATTTCTATCGCTACTGCAATAAAAATACTAGATCCTCAAACTCCTGAATCTTAATATTTTCAGTAGATAGAGAAGAGCTAGCTTATAATTACCTTTCTCTCTCTTTGAAACTACTCCTATATTTAAATTTTTTTAATTAGATTTTTAGACAATTTTCATCATTGTTTTTTATCATTTTTTTAAATAAAATTAACTTGTTAATTTTTACTTAAAAAAAGGTCCTATATATATGTCTATAAATTCTACAAATTTAACTTCTGCTTTTTGTATACCATTAACCAATCCTGCTGAATCTAGTGAAAGAAAAATAAAGAACGATCAATTCCTACTATTGGAGAAATTTCCAATAATAAATTTACTCAATTACAAATAACTTGTGTAAATCCTACTCCTTTATCATCCAAAAATGTTAGCCCCATTGACTTTTATTCCCCTCTTTTTCATGGCTTGCCTAAAGGAAAGAATGCTACG
This sequence comes from Parachlamydiaceae bacterium, assembly GCA_965200675.1. GTDB lineage: Bacteria > Chlamydiota > Chlamydiia > Chlamydiales > Parachlamydiaceae > CBDAUP01. Next base: position 2,175,346 of record CBDAUP010000002.1, read on the forward strand.
CAAAATTGTTTCTCTTCATCCGATGAAAGCAAGAGTCCTACTTTACCTAATATAGAACCAAATATAGAACCAATCTCTTTAAAAGAATCTGAGATATTAATGCAAACTGCTTTGGATATGCAGGGTTATTCAGCCAATTCATTTTTTGATCCTCTAACATTATGTCCTACACATTTAGGAAATGAAAAATACCCTGAAGAGATACATCAATTGAAAGAGGTAGTTAAAGAAGTGATTCAACAAGAATCTAATGAGCAAAAAGAAGTTAAAGTTAATCAGCTATTATTTAAGTCTGATAGCTATCTCAGAGCATAAACAACGTATAGCAACTAGTGCTTAGATCTAATTAATTTCTAGGTTCTAGCTGTTTTTATGTTAAACCTGCAAGATTAGTTTTCCTCTCTCCACTAGTGTGCCTCAATCTTTCTTATTAAAATTTGATTAATATAATCTTATTTTGATTTAGTCCTAATTATTTAATCTATCTCACGCAATTATTTTACAAAAGGATAAAAATTAATTGGATTTTATTAACCCTTTGTTTATTCTAACTAGAAAATTGCAAATTTTAAAAGGCTTTATATGTCTATAGGTTGTATATCTCCAACTCCTAATCCTTATTTTTATAGATCTATTGAAGGAGACATAAAAATTACGAATGAAGATTTACTTTTAGCTGCTATATTAAGATCAACAATGGATTGGGATAGTGGAACTAGTAAGATAGAGGCCCAACTTTTTCCTCTTAAAAATTTAGAAAATGGAACTTATGAAAAATGGCAGTATTTAATATCGGCTACAGAAGAAGTGTTTACTCGTCTAATTCATATGAGTCAAAATGACACTAATAATGAAGAGCAGCTTTAATCAGTTTTCTTTTAATTCAGAGTCAAGTTAATTGTACATGGAGCGGGAAGGCAAAGAATTCTCACCCTTCTTCTCCTTTTTCAATAGGGTAATTACGTCTAAAAAATCTTGTCGAGAAACTTTAGCTTCCTCTCTTTTGCTAATCTCTTCAATGGGAATTTTTAGTTGACGTGCTCGAGCTAAAGATTTAAGAGAAGCTTCTCTCACTATTCTTTCAATATCAGCCCCTGTACATCCTTCTGTTTCTTTAGCTAACTCTAGCAATTTCAATTTCTTTAAACGCTCATTTTTACTCATTTGCGCAAGATGCACAGCAAATATTTGGTGCCGTTCTGTTTCAGATGGTAAATCAATCATAATTGTTTTTTCCATCCTACCAGCACGCAAAACAGCAGAATCAATTAGTTCAGCTCGATTTGTCGTCCCAATTATAATTAGGTTATTATTTTTTTGCATACAGGCTAAAAATTGATTAACAACTTTATTATCGACTTTGCAACCTTTATCTTGGCGAGTTCCTAGGACAGAATCGACTTCATCTAACAAGATAATGTGTAATTTGCTTCCATCACTCTCTTCATGTTGAACTTTATTCGCAGGTTTAAACAGTCTGCGAATCGACTTTTCTGAATCTCCTACATAAGACTTAAAAACTTCGGGTCCCTTAATAATAGTTAGTCTTCCATTCTCTTCACTACACCCTAAAAGAGAAGCAATAAATTTAGCGGCTTGAGTTTTACCGCAACCAGGAGGACCGGCTAGTAATAACCCTCCTCTCATGCTTGTACCTCTTTCTGCTATCTCTTGACTATAACAGCGTTCGGTGATCATTTCTTCTACAGTCGCCATGAATTCTTTAGGAAGACCCGCTAATTTAGCTTGATTTAAAGCTTCTACTAAATTCACCTGTAAATTGTTTAAGGGTTGAATTATAGTAATATGTTTATTAAGATTTACAATTTCAATTTTAGTTTCAGTTGAAATTCTTCCTAATCTCATTAATTTATTAGATCTAGAAGAAATTTTATTATTAAACTTGGATTTTAGTTTAAGATTATAGTTAGGAAATTTCAAAGTTAAAATTTGTCCTGGTGCAAAAGAATTGACAAGTTGTTGATGAATAGCTTTTCTCACTTCCTCTTCTGTTATTCTTATATTACTAACATAAGGTGAAAAATTATTGGGTAGAAGATCAAATTTAACTTTTGCTAAATTTAGAGGTGAATCGTGTTTAACAATAGGAATAGTATGCTGATCGGTAAAGAGGCGAATCTTAGTTAATGAATCTATTACCCAAGGCGTATTACCTTCTGTTTTATTCGACTTAAAGTTAGAATCTCTAGCTTTTCCCTCCAAAATTGTGACATTGATCCAACATTTTTCTAAAAAAATAGGAAGATTTTCTCCTTGACAAAAGGTTTTTTTCAAACCTTGAATCTTTGTGATAATCTCTTCTCTATTGAGCCAAGCTATTTTGGCTACGCCGGGCTTCTTTTGCTCTTTGTTATAATCAACCTTTATCATCAATTGATTAGCTAACCTAGCTTGATCTGAAGCTATAATGAGAGAATTGTTAGTAGCTTTAAAGTAAATTATTTGATCGGGGCATAGCTTAAAAGTTTTATTTTTAACTTTAGGAAAAGTTGCATTGTAACAAATTTCTTGGTGATTAACTTTCTGTAGACAACAAGAAATTTTATGATGAGGAGAGTCATAAATTACAAATCTTTTGCTTATCATAATTTCTTGCTCTTTATTAGCGAGAAATAATGAATTTCTCAAATCATTTTTGGTTATGATAAAAGAAGAGGAAGGAACTTCTTTTAAAGAATTTAGTTGTACATGAAAAAAGTAACTAGCTTGAGGAATTTCAATCTGTCCTTCACTAAATTTAATAACTTCACTCATTTGTAGTTTGTTTAGCGAATGAGTAGCTAACTCAGGTTGTTGAGCACAAAGCTCAATTTCAGTTTGGTTATTAACTGTTCCAAACCAACTTTCTTTATCTAAGGCTCGGGCTTCTATCAAAGTAGCTTTGTATATAGATCCTCTATATTCAAAAAATGCACTTTGTCCTCCTTTGATCGGAAAACCAGAAAAGGTCTGCTTAACTTTGTCGATTATTTCTTCTCTATTTAAACTATCTTGCTTACTTAAATGACTCTCTTTTGCAATTTCAAAGTGTGCTTTGATAAACGGATTATTTTTCCAATTAAAAAAGAGAGCCATAGCTACCTTATATTTACCCTGTGACTTGAAGATAGAGGCTTCTATCTCTCTTTTCTGAATCCTATTAATGCCAATTTGATCCTGTTTTAAACCCAGTAGAGTAAAAATTGGATAAACCCAGTGCGCAATTTGAATATAATAATGCGATTTTTGTTTGTTTGAACTTTGCTGAACATGTTGAAAAAATTCTTTTGAGACCAAAATGACATTTCTGACTATTTTATGTGGAAAGTCAATAGGCACTATTTCCATTATATTAAGAGAAGGTAAAGATAGAGGAGTAGAAACAGGGTACTGCTGATAATTAGAATGAAGTTGCATAGATGACCTAAAATCTTTGGCTGAGAAGTTTGTAATTTAATGCCAGGTCTTAATCTAAAATGCAATCATATTCGTGCAAACTATTTTTTACAGTCTTTTTAGGAGGAGGAGAAGCACAAATGGGCTGGGCATAGGGGCAACGCGTCCTAAAAGGACAGCCTGAAGGCGGGTTATGGGCAGAAGGAATCTCTCCTGTCAATAAAATGCGTTTTTTTACTTCTTGAGGATGCGAACGCGGAATAGCTGATAGCAGAGCTTGCGTATAAGGGTGTTTGGGATTGTCAAATAGCTCTTGCGTAGGTCCTATCTCCATGATTTTTCCCAAATACAAAACGGCAATGCGCGTACAAAGAGCTTTAACGACAGATAAATCATGGGAAATAAAAAGGTAAGAGAGATTAAATTTTTGCTTGAGCTCTATTAATAAATTAATGATTTGAGCTTGGACTGAGACATCTAAAGCAGAAAGAGCTTCATCTAACACGAGGAGACGTGGTTTCATCATCAGCGCACGGCCAATGCAAAGACGTTGTTGCTGTCCACCAGAAAACTGATGAGGGTATTTAAGGGCTGCTTCTAAACTCAAACCCACGCAGTCTAACACTTCTTTTAGGCGTGCTCTCTTCTCTGCTTGATTTTTGACAATTTTATGGTAAAGTAGAGCTTCACTTAAATTATCTTCTACGGTTTTACGAGGATTCAAAGAAGAATAGGGATCTTGAAAAACGATTTGGACCTGCTGACGCATTTTTTTTAAGGCGGCTGGATTAGCAAAAGTTATATTCTGTCCCAATAAGTAGATTTCTCCACTCGTTGGTTCTAGTAAACGAATGGCTAATCGACCAAGAGTACTTTTTCCACTTCCCGTTTCTCCTACGATGCCTAATACCTCTTGATCGTATAGCGTTAAATCAATGCCATCGACTGCTTTAATAGACCCGACTTGCCTTCTCAAAAATCCAGCTGTAATGGGAAAGTGTTTTGTTACATTTTTTAACTCAAGTAGAGGCGGTAGCATGCTTTTCCTCCAATTTTTGAGTGCTTTCTACAGTCTGATCATACAACAAACAGCGCACTTCATGCGATTGTTTATCTCCGATAGCAAACAGAGGAATAGTCGTTTGGCTACATTTAAGCATTTTATAAGGACAACGTGGGTGAAAATGACAGCCGCTAGGATAGTGATTAAGCGCAGGCACAGAGCCTAGAATGGGTTGCAGAAGTTCACGACCTCTTTGCAAATGAGGACGCGCTTTAAAAAGTCCTTGCGTATAGGGATGAGCTTGCTGCTGAAATAGATTTAAAACAGCGGTTTTTTCTACGCCTTGCGCCGCATACATGACAATTACCTCATCAGCTATTTCTGCAACAATGCCCATATCATGGGTGATCAATAAAACAGCCATGCCTTTCTTAAGTTGGATGTGCCGAATGAGTTCTAACACTTGTGCTTGAATAGTCACATCTAAAGCTGTAGTTGGTTCATCGGCAATTAAAATATCGGGTTCGCATAAAAGAGCCATGGCAATCATGACGCGTTGCTTCATGCCACCTGAAAGTTGGTGAGGATAAGCATTTAAAAATTCTGGCGTAGGCAAGATGCCTACCTCTTTTAATGAGCTTTGACATCTCACATAAGCTTCCTTTCCAAATAGAGCTAAATGGTTTTCTACTACTTCTATTAATTGTGAACCGATTGTATAAACAGGATTGAGCGCAGAAGAGGGATTTTGAAAAATCATGGCAATTTTTGCTCCGCGCAAGGCACGCCACTCTTTCTCAGAAGAGGTTAATAGGTTTTTATTGCGATAGTAAATTTCTCCTTGAGGCTTTTTTGCTACAGGATAGGGTAAAATATTGAGTAGCGAAAGAGCTGTCATCGTTTTCCCACAACCCGATTCTCCTACTAATGCTAGCGTTTGACCTAAATGCAAATCGAAAGATAAATTTTGGACCACATTAAAAATTTGCGTCCCTATCTGTAAAGGAATGGAAAGGTTTCTAACGGATAAAATGGGTAGCTGCATAAAAATTCCTTAGAGCTTTTTTTCATAAACGGTGCATTTTAGGATCGAGCGCATCGCGCAGTGCATCACCCATCAAAGCAATAGCGATGAGCAGAATCGTCAGTAAGATAGCGGGCGGCCAGAGCAAATAACTTTCGGCTGGAAAGGCTAAACGACCCTCATCCATTAACACGCCCCAAGAGCAAGAATTTTCCTCACCTAGTCCTAAAAAAGAGAGACCTGCTTCACTAGTAATTGCTCCCATCACAGCAAAGGGAATGAGCGTCAATAAAGGAGGAATCGCATTGGGCAGGATATGAGAAAACATAATAAACCGGTTGCTAAATCCCATGGATTGACAAGCTTCTACATAGAGCAGATGGCGCTGTTTAAAAAATTCTCCTCTAATGTAACGACTGAAAGTAGTCCAACCAAAAATGCCAATCACGGCAATCACTAAAAAAATGGATTTACTCTGTAAAAGCGCAATCACTAACAGTAACATAAAAAAAGTCGGCATGGCTTCCCATACTTCTAATAAACGACTGACGATGATATCCAATGTACCACCATAGTAACCTGCAAAGGCTCCAATGGGGATACCAATCAGCATAGCTATAGCGACTGACACAAGGCCTACGACAAGGGAAATTCGAATGCCGAAAATGAGACCGGCTAACAGATCTTTGCGGTTAATACGACTTAAATCCCACCACTTGATGACTTGGTTGAGGCGCATCGATCCACCTGCATCCTCTTCCCAATGAAAAGAACTCAATAGAGGCATAATTTCCCATTGCAATAGAAGGAGCTGCGCTAAAATCCAGGCTCTTCTTTGCTGAATGTAGTGCCTGGTCGCTTGAGCCTTTAAGTACTCTACTGAATCGATTGGCTCTTTTTTTAAGATAGCTTGCTCGGTTTCTACTTGCCTCTGTTCATTTTGCTGCTCCATTTGCCATAGAGTAGGAAAAATAGCCACGAGTCCCTTTTTTTCAGCGGCTTCTAAATAAGCGGATTGATAGCTGAGCAGCTTCTGGTGCTGCTTAACAGCTTGCTGCTCTTTTAAGACTAAATTGAGTTGAGCGTAAGTAGATAAATGCGTTAATTCTAAATCCCAATTAGGCAAGGTAGTCTCTTTTAAAGCAGCTCGATCATTTTTTATTAAATGGCTATCTATATGGGGATTATTAGTAGGATCTTTAGGCGGTAAAAAAGTAAAGTAAGAGAATAGACTAACCTGCAAAATGCAAACGAGCAAGAGGCTGATTTTTTTTAATCTGATTGAGTTTTTAAGAATCCTTGTAACCACTAGGCTTAGAGGCAAGGTGAACATCAGCAGATTGAAGAAAAGATCGAGGCGTTTAGTGTAAAATCCCGTATAAAATAAATAACGAAAGAGCGGAAAGTACCACTCCCCTTTGTAATTCACGATGAGCGGTTTACTCGACGCCAGTAAAGGCGCATAGATACCGGCTAGACAAAATAATAATACAACCATAGAAGCTAGATAACCTAAGCGCCTTTTTTTAAATTGCTGCCACAAGAGCTGTCGGAAAGAAGAAGAAGAAGAAGAAGAAGAAGAAGAAGCCATTAGTTATTCCAGTGTTAAACGAGGATCAAGGCAGGTATAAGCTAGATCGGCTACTAAGTAACCTATTAAGGATAAAAAAGAGCTAGCTAAAGCTGAAAACATAATCACATTGTAATCTCGATTGAGAATGGCCTCATAAAAAAACTTGCCAAATCCATTGATATCAAATAGGGTTTCCACGACTAAAGAGCCGGCCAAAATAAGCCCAAGTGAACTAGCTAAGGAAGTGACAATCGTAATCGCTGCATTTCGTCCTACATGTTTAATCATAATGACAGCTGTCGACAAGCCTTTAGCTCTAGCTGTACGGATGTAGTCACAATGCATAACCTCTAAGATGGCGGTACGCGATAAGCGAGCTTGAGCAGCTAAACTACCATACAGAATAGCGATCAAGGGCAAACAGATATGCTTGAGAATATCTCCTAAGCGTTCTAAACTCGTTTCCCGATCGTAGATAGCATCAGCGCTTGTAAAACCACTTAAGGGAATTGGCACAGACGTAAAAGGAAAAGGGTATTGCAAGGCTATCTTTTCTATCAGAAAAGGTGCAACTACAAAAATAGGAATGGCATAAAGTATCAAAAAAAGAACATTAAGGAGGTGATCAGGCCAACGATTATGGTAATAAGCCATACATAGACCAAAGAACTGACAAATAAAAAATGTGAAGAGCATGGGCAGTAAAGAAAGAGTTAGCGAATACTTAAGTCTCTTAGCTACCTCTTCGATGACTGTTTTATTATTATCATTGCGCAATGTGCCAAAATCTAGATTAATAACACGGCTCAAATAGCGATAAAGGCGATTTTCTGTCAAAAAAATGGTAGTTTTTTGCCAACCTACTGGTTCAAAATGATAGTACTCTCTATTTTTTTGATACCACATTTGCACGTTTTGGATTTTTTTTTGCACGTCTGCCGAATGATCTGTTGGCAAAATAAGTGCTTTAGCTAAAAAATTGTTATCCTGTCCAATTTTGCGATTAAATGCTTTTTGCTCAGCTGTTAAAGTAGGACCTAGATACGCTTGCCTTGTGCCACCTCTTATAAAAAAGCGATTGGCTAAGCTTTTAATAGCCGGTTTAACTTGAGAATCTTGCATGATAGCGACTAATTTGGGCATGATGAAACGCGCTTGATCGCCTAATTGAAGACGCAAAGCATCGTAATCTTTTAAACTCAGCGCTTCTTTAGCATTAGGATGGGTCTGATACTCCTCTACTATGGCTAGCTTCTTTTTAATCTCACTAAGCGAAATAGAGGGCCAATCATTAAACAGAATGGGTAAAGTCAAGCCATAATGCTCGCGAAATTGAAGATAGCGGTCGTCACCGCCAAAAGCGACTTCTCGATTGTCACTGCGCGTCGCCCCATCTGCACTAATAGAATTAACCGTCACTGGGTCGCCAGGTGCTAAGTTAATGATGACGAAATTGACTAAAATGATACAGAAAAGTGTTAAGGGTAATAGCAATAGGCGTCGAATGAAATAATGTAGCATTGGATTGTCAATACCTAATCTTTTGCAGTTTTTAACCAAAATAGACTGCTGACAGGCTCATCTATCGTAGCTCCCGGAATTAAATCTTGCCTTTTACTAGGAAGAAAAACATTTTGCAAACGACTCCGGTAAAGAAAAGTTGCCATAGGCGTAAAAAGAAAAGTATAAGGTTGCTCCTCATGAATAATGCGATCAAATTGATAATAAAGCTTTGTTCTCGTTTGACTATCATCCTCATACTGCAATTCTTCTATCAGCCTGTCAACTTCAGCATTGGCAAAGCCGATGGCATTAGAAGAGCCTTTTTGGCTAGCGGCTTTAGAAAACCAGAGTTGTTTAGGATCCTCAGGCGGTGTTCCTAAGCCCCAGCGCAATAATAGAGCATCAAAATCCTTATCTTCAAAAACTTTAGAGAGATCGGCTATGTCTACTCCTTGTAAATTACATAGAATTCCCAACTCTTTTAGAGAGGTAGCGATGAATTCACAAATCATTTTATCCACTGGATTTTTAACAAAATAGGTAAGGTTAAATTTAAAAGGCAACGACTTGCCTTCTATTACTTGGTCGATAATGCCATCTCCATCGCTATCATACCAGCCCTCTTCTTGTAATTGAACACGGGCGCGTCTTAGATCAAAGGGCCAGGGTTGGATAGAGGGGTCAGTAGAGGGAGAACTTTTAAAAAAGGTACCTGTAATCTCTACCCCTTTGCCATTCAGAAATTCTCTAATAATGCGCGCACGGTCAATAGCCATCGTTAGAGCTTGGCGCACTCTTTTATTTTTAAAAAAAGGCCGTGCTTCGTTCCATCCTATATAAGCATACTGGCGCGCCATGTAATCTACTTGCTTAATAGCTGCTCCCTCTTGTAGCTGGGCTTGATAGAGAGGAGAGTGTAAAAATTGCTCTAATTCTAAAATCTGATTGGGTTGTAAAAGGTAACTATCGATTTTATTGGCTTTAAAATCTTGCCACATGCCATCGAAAGAATTTTTAAATTGTTGAACCGATTTTTCTATTAGGATATCTAAAGGCGCATAAAAATCTTCATTGCGTCTAAAATTAATTTGACGATCGGTCATTTTTTCAAATGTCCAACCTCCACAACTCGGAATGGCATTTTTAGCAAAATGTTCTGTAAAATTTTGGGCCCACACAGAACTTGTACGATAAGTTTCAGGATCGCTATCCTCTTCGATAATCTTAGTGCCATCGGCAAAATAGCGATACACAAAACAGGCTAAGGGCTGTAAAGCACTTGTCCATTGCTTAGCTACATATTTTGTGCGCACTATCTTTTTACCTTTACTCTCTTTTTCCACTACTTTCCAACGCACGGTAAAAGTTAAATCATCGATTACTTTAAACTCTTCGATATCTTCCAAATAGGGCCGTTGTGCAACCGCTCCCTCTAGCTGATTATAGGGATTCATAATCGCATCAAAAAAGAATTTAAAATCATGGGCGGTCACGGCATGTTTTTTTAAAAATAAAGGAGCCAGGGTAAAATCATGCGAGAACATCTCTTGCGTTAAGGGCTGCCAAAAGATATCTTCCCGTAAATGGATCCAGTATTCAAACCGATCGCTATGAGCTAGCGGCCTTTTTTCCATTTTAAGCGCTAAATCGGGTGCATAGGATTCATACTTACCTATTTGCAATTTAGCTACCGCTCCCGTACACATGCCAGTCCATGTTCTAACCTGAGCCCAATTGCTAAAGGGATGTAAATTGTCGGGCTTGCCTATCACATCCTCATACAGTGTACCCTGCGCAGAAAAGTCTAAGGGTAAAAGCTGAGGTAAGGTCTTAAGATAAAAGGGATCTTCTTCCAATAAGTTAGGTAATTGAGGATTGATGTGTAGGCGCAACTTAGTTTGATCCTGCTTTTTTTGTTCAAAAGAGGCAGGTTGATTTTTTAAATCTCTCTTTAAGCTCGTGACTAGATTAGAAATTTGTGTAGTAGCATAGCTTAGCTGCTTGACCTGCTCTTCTAGTAAAAGAGAAGACCAATAAACCATCGCCATCCCCAAACATAGAATGATCATTAAACTCAAGCGAATGAAATAGAAAACCCATGATTCTTTATGCATATCATCCTATTAAAAAAATAAAATAGGTTATTAATTAAAATACTACAAGCAGATAGTTTGATCCTTTATACATGCTACTTGCCACTTTTACTTATTTATGACAGAGTAAATTCTAGTATGATATAAATTTTTTTGAGGATTTCTATGGTAGTCGATGCTGAGATTGAACGTCAAGCTACTGTGCTTATCTCTAAAACTAAGCATTATCTCATTACAGTCATGGGTCGTTTATTAGAAGAAGCGAGTATGGATGAGATCTATCGCAGTTTAAGCTTAGCTTTGCGCGAAGAGATTATGATCAATTGGTTAGCCTGTGCGAGAACTTGGACTACAAGAGATGTGCGCAAACTCTACTATCTCTCAATGGAATACTTACCTGGTAGAATTTTATCTAATACGATTACTAATTTGTCAGCTAATGAAACTATCCGGCTGGTCATTTCTAAACTCAATCGCCATTTTGGAGAGATTGTCACATGTGAAGCGGATCCTGGCTTAGGCAATGGAGGATTAGGACGTTTAGCTTCCTGTTTTTTAGATTCCTTAGCGACTAAAGAGTATCCAGCTCAAGGGTATGGCCTACGCTATCACTATGGCATGTTTGAGCAGCAATTATGGGATGGCATGCAGATTGAAGCACCGGATTGTTGGCTGTTAAATGAAAATCCATGGGAATTTAGACGCGATCTTGGTAAAGTAGCAATTGAATACTGTGGCCGCACGACGACTTCTACCAATATTCATGGAGATGAAATCTTAGCGATTAAGGATTTTGAAGAGGTTTGGGCCCTGCCTTATGATATTCCCATCTTAGGTTATGGGCAAGCGCATCAATTTCCAGTCGTGACTTTAAGATTATGGTCTACTAAAGAATCGCCCCGCAATTTTCAACTGCAACGCTATAATGCAGGACGCGTCGGGCAAGCCGCAGAAAATACCACCTTAACAGATGTACTTTATCCCAGTGATTACCATGATACCGGCAAGCGCATTCGCTTAAAGCAAGAGTATCTGCTGGTTGCTGCTTCTCTTTATGATATCATTCGCACTTATTTATCGACTCATGATAATTTTCGCGCTTTTGCCGATAAGGTGCGCATTCAGATTAATGATACGCATCCAGCGTTAGTCATCGCAGAACTCATTCGCATCTTAACGGCTAACTACGACATTCCCTGGAAGATGGCGGTAGAGATGACGCAAACTTGCACGAGTTATACCAATCATACTATTTTGAGTGAAGCTTTAGAGCAGTGGGATCAAAACCTAATGTATTATCTATTGCCTAGACAGTATAAAATCATCGAACGCCTCAATTATGAATTTTGCAATGCGATTAGAAAAAAGTATCCTAATGATGAGGAAAAGATTAGACGGCTCTCCATCATTGAAAATGGCAAAGTACGCATGGCCAATTTAAGCATTATGGGTTGTCACAAAGTTAATGGTGTAGCAGCCCTCCATACAGAAATTTTAAAAAATACCGTCTTTAAAGATTTTTGCGATCACTGGCCTGAGAAGTTCATCAATGTCACAAATGGCGTGACGCAAAGGCGCTGGCTGTTAGATTGTAATCCTGAACTAGCTAGCTTTATTACAAAGCGCATTGGAGAGGGCTGGATCACCCAATTTTCTCAGATTAGTCAGCTAGCTCCTTATGCAGATGATCCTGAAAGTTTAGAAGAGTTTTATCAGATCAAGAAACGCAATAAACTGCGTTTTATCGAATTTATCAATCAAGAAAACAAGATTCGCAATGATCAAGGCTTGATTATCTCTCCCCCTCCTTTGATCGATGTCAATTCTCTTTTTGATGTCCAAATCAAAAGAATCCACGAGTACAAACGACAGCTCATGAATATTTTACACGTCATTATTCTCTATTTTGAAATTTTAGAAGATCCCCATACCGAGAGAATCAAACGCACTGTGATTATCGGCGGCAAAGCAGCGGCTAGCTATGAAACAGCAAAAGATATCTTGCGTTTCATTTACAGCGTCGCTCGTAAAGTCAATAAAGATCCTAAACTAAATGGGTTACTCAAAGTGATTTTTATTGAAAACTACAATGTTTCGCGCGCTGAAATAATCATTCCCGCTACCGATCTTTCTGAACAGATTTCATTAGCCGGTATGGAAGCGTCAGGCACCGGCAATATGAAGATGGCCATCAATGGCGCTTTGACGATTGGCACGAACGATGGAGCCAATATTGAGATGCGTCAAGCAATCACCGACAAGTATTGGCCTTTTGCTTTCGGCTGTTCAGCTGAAGAGGTAGCTAGCTTACGCACAGCTAATGCCTATAACCCAGCTGATATCTACCAGTCTAATCCCAAAATCAAACGCGCAGTCGATACCTTGCGCGATCGCACATTTGCCAGTAACGAAGTAGAGCATCAGATCTTTAGCGATCTTTTCCATAAACTAATTGAAGGCCATTATGGAGGTACACCTGACCGTTACTTTACCTTAAAAGATTTAGGTAGCTATTGCGATACACAAAAGAATGTAGAAAAGCTTTTTACGGACCAAACAGCCTGGAATCGTCTAGCCATGCTAAATCTGGCTGGCATGGGTAATTTTTCTACGGATTATTCAATCAGTCAATATTGCGAACACATTTGGGGCCTGACCCCTTGCCCAGTCGATAAAGATATCTTAGACAGGGTCAGACATGAATACAGTCAAATAGATGTGTGCCGCGTCTACAAATAATCTTAGTTTAGCGCGTATCGAACTCTAATTTCCATTGCCGCTTGTCTAGTGCTTCACACCAGAGTTCTAAGACGCCAAGTTCGGTCACTTTAGATTTTAAATGAACAGCTACCACTTTCTCTCCTTGCTCCTCTTGATCTAAGCAAGTTTCTATCGGATGCAGTTCCGTTAACTCCGTTTGCCAATTTTTAACTAACGTACCGATTTTTGGTTTTAAGCCATTAGCTAAGTGAGGCGTAGCATGGCTAAAAAAGCGAAAAGTAGCTGGCTGGCCTACAACTAAGGCAAATTCTTGATCTTCTAACTTCTCTTCTGTTCCCTCTTCCATGCCAAAGGGCACAATGCAGATTGCTTTTAAGGAAGCTGGGATTCCAGGCACAGCTAAACGCGCTTCCTCAATGCCTACAAAGTAGCTGCGGCTCGTGCCACTTTTAATGCGCATAGCTTTTCCATTGCGCGCTAGGCCATAAGCTACCGCTCCTCGACTGACCCCATAATCATAATCGGGCTGAGCTAAAACCTCTACAGCTGGTTTTTTTAACTCTTGGGCCCAGTTGTTTAAGACAGTAATAAAACGCTCGCGCAAAGCAGCAGCTTTTAAGGTCCCGCCATTAAATAAAATAAAGTTAGGTAGGATAAATTTTTCAAGACCTTTTTCATCTGACTCCCCTGTCATCGATAAAAACTTAGCCAGTTGACAGGAAAGACGAGCATCTTGCGCATAGGGCAAGCCTATTTGTTGCAAACCTGCTTTTTTAGTGTTAAGTGTGCGCTCTTCAACTGTTGTTAAAGGAATAAAGCCATCTAATATGAATTTGACGATCTCTTGACTTTCAATGGAAATCTTTAAAGAACCTCCAATTAAGCGACTTCCTCGGCCCATAACCACTACATTTACTGTTTGAGGCGGATTTTCTTGCAGGACAATTTCTTTTATATGACGGGATGTGGGGATGAGAGATTGGAACTGCCAGTCTGTTAGCTGATGGCCTTGCTTTTCAAACTGCTCTTTAGCTAAATAAGCAAGCGCTAAGTCAATATTATCTCCTCCTAACAGCAGATGTGAGCCAACGGCTAAGCGCTTAATGACTACATCTCCTTTCTCATCTTCAATGGAAATCAAGCTAAAGTCGGTCGTGCCTCCACCACTATCCACCACTAAAACTGTTTCACCTGGTTTTAGTACTTGACGCCACTCCTTTTGGTGCTTCATCAACCAGCAATAAAAGGCAGCTTGGGGCTCTTCTAAGGTAATAATATCGGGATAACCCGCTAGGGTAGCTGCTTCTTGAACTAATTGTCTAGCACTAGGATCAAAAGAAGCTGGCAGAGTCACTAGAATTTGCTGCTCATCAAAAGCTGCCTGCGGCATTTGATGATTCCAAGCCTCTTTTAAATGTTTAAGGAAAGTAGCACAAGCTTCTAAAGGACTTATTTTCACTAGTGTATTGCTCTGTTCTGTAGTCTGTGCTTGCTCCTCCTCTTCTGCATTTTGTGGAAGTAACTTCTCGCGTCGGTTAATACCCGTATGACAAAGCCAGGATTTAGCTGAACTAATTAAACGAGAAGGCAGCTCAGCCCCTCTCTCGCGAGCAAAAACTCCCAAGCAATAAGCGGACGATCCGAGTTGAGTCTTTAAAGCTTCTTGCTTTAATTTTTCTTCTGTTAGAGGAAAATAGATAAAAGAAGGAAAAGAAGGCAGCGCTTCTTGGCTATCTAAGCTAATCCATTGAGGTATGAGAAATTGCTGAATCGCCTCGCTATCCCTATTACCCTCATTTTGGGTATCCTCATTTTGGGACTGGGTATAAGCCATTGTACAATTAGTCGTACCGAGATCAATTCCTATGATATACTGTGCTTGGTGCATTTTAACTAACCCTTTTTATTTTACTTCTACTTCTGCTGGACAAATAATGGTATTGGACTGTTTTCCAACTCTTTTAGGTAAAGAGCGTTGATGCGCTTCCCACCCTTTATGCACTAATATTCCCATATAGGGAGGCTCCCCTTTAACCTGGCCGATGACTCTGAGACTAGCAGGATCATAACCAACAGGAATGGTAATCCTAGCTCCTTCCTCTTCCTCTCTAATCGCACGTATAGTCACAATCTTTTCTAATTCTTGACTACAGTTTTCGTGAATTTTTCGTACGGCAGCACCTATCTGAGCATCATTAAAAGTTTTGATATCCTCTTTGAAGAAATCGATTAAGCGGCCCGATTGTTGTAAAATTGTCAATAGATGTAAATGGGAAAGATCAGACCCTTCGCTGACTTTCACTGGTTCTAAATTACCTTTAATAAATTTCTCAGCATTTTCCGGATCTGTAAAAGCTTTAAAAAAAGCTTTTACAGCAAGTACCCATCCCATAACTCAACTCCTTTTAGTATTAATAATACTTTTAAATAACAAGATTATAAGACAGAGAAAATTAAATCTACAATTAAGATACTGCTTTAGATTAAAAAATATCCTTTTTTTTTTATTTGATATTTTACTTTGTTCAAATTCAAAAAAGGAATAGGGTGAAATTAAGGTCAAAGCTAAAGCATTATTTATCATCTTACCAAAGAGATAACATATGAATAATTTACCTGATTCTTCTAATTTAATAGAACATGAGCATCTTCCCTTAATTGTTAATCCCTCTCATGCTCATCTACCTAGCGAGTTTAATACAGATTCTACATTTCATTATCATTCTAGTCCTTCTTCTTCTCCTACCTATACAATCAATGTATGGTCTTCTCCTAATGCGTTAACTATTGCCTCGGACTTAGTAGCAACTGAAAATTTTAAAGCTCAAGCTCAATTAAACTCACCCAGTGTTTTCATCTGTCATCAAGTAAGTCCTCTTAAAAAAAATAAGTCTCGAAAAGAGAATTTAGATCATAGTGTTTCTGAAAAATTTATTTTAAAATTTAATAGCTATAGAGGAAATGAAGAATTAAAAAAACAAGGCGCGGAAATGATTTTAGCTACTAGAGTATTAGCAGGTTTAGAAGATCATTCTAACAATTGCGATATTCCCTCTGCTAGAAAAAATTTTGCTATTCTTGCAGGTCTAGATGATCGGAGACTGAAATTAGCTGCGATGGAGGGTTTAATTGAACTATTGAATAAAGATGAGGTTAGCGAAGAAACAGGTTTTGATTTAGTTTCTTTAGCTATTTATTTCATGAAACATATGGATCGAGAACTTTTGCAAACTCAATTGACAGATGTCCAGATTAAAATTTGCAAGATTTATGGCTTAATTACAGAGCTCATTATTAGACATTACGGCAAAAAGCATTTAGGAGCTATCACCAAAGAATTAAAAGAGCAGTTATTAAATACAGCAGAATCTTTAGGAAAATTAAATGTTCAAAGTGATTCCTCGTTACATTTTACGATTGAATTTGCTCTTGAGGGCATTAAGCGTTTACAAGATGACCATCAAGAGATTTTTGAATTTGGGGAGCTAATAGTTAGTATTCTAGTTACATTTGTCACAGCCTTTACAGAACCAAAAGATCTAATTAATCAATTAGAACAAACATTTGCAAAATTTGACTTTAAAACAAAAAGTGGTTGGTATGATGTAGCGCTCATCTTTAATGAATTAGTTAAAGAGGCACTAGATAGTCCTCAAAAGCTTCTTTTACTTCAAGCCTTCACTATGAAAATTCACAAAGAGTTAGATTGGAAATTTTTGTTTAATGTTCTTGATAAGTATGCACACTTAGCTGTTTCCAGTAAAGATGCTACGATCAGACAGTGTATAGTTTTAGGCTATCCAACAAATAGTTTTATGATACCTGGCCTTATTCAATTGATGGATACAAAAGAATTTTGGCGTAAACCCGATTTTAAGGTAATGATAAAATTAGGTGCTCCTTCTATTAAAAATCATAATTTAGTCATTCGTCATTTTGGCTATCGCAATCTTATCTGGATCTCCACTCATTTGTCAGATGCTTCATTGAGAGTAAAGATAAAAAAAAGATTAATTGATCTTTTTAATAAAGAAACTCACTTAGAGATAAAAGAAGAATTAACAGCTTATCTTCCTAAAGATAAAAATAAATTTGACAAATGGGCTAATGAACAAGGTAGTTATGCTCTTAAAACTCCTATCAAAAAAAAAGCTAGAATAGAAAAAAATCTAGAAAGAAGTATTCAAGAGAAAGGTACTCAACTGAAAGTTAACAAAAAGAAAGATAACAAAGAAGAAGAAGAAAACTTCACTGCTCCTTTAAATGAGACAGCTGAGTTAACAGAAAAAGTAACTAAAAAAGTCATTCTTCCTAACTTTTCTCCTAAACGTCGTAACTCTGAACAGATTTCTCCTTCTCTACTACCTACAATACAGTTTGCTAAATCAAGACGTAATTCTACTGTAACTCAGCCTATACCTCTTACTAAACAAAATTAAAGGTTAACTTGAATTTTATTTTTAAATTTACTGTTTATTTATATTAAAAATTATGATTACATCTTATTAAATAAAAAAATTAATAAGATGTCATACTTATGTTTTATCCAATTATTTTAATCTGGATCTTGAGCTGTCCTTTGATCTGTTATAATTTAATAAGTGAGCTGCCCGATCTGATCAATTTTATACCAGCTCAACCCATTTTACATACTTATACAGGTTCAATTGTCATCAAAAGATCTTCTATATTAGGCAAAATAGAACTAGGTAAAATAAAAATTTTAGTTACGTATTTATCTAAAATTTCTCTAGAAAATGAGACGGTCACTCTTTTCCTCAATCTTAAGAGTTTTTCTGGTACAGCTAAACTCAGCGGAAAGACGGTTTATTTTGAAAGCTATGAACAATTAGCTAAAGCTTTTAATCTTTCTTTAGACTCTTTTTCCTTTAATAGCCTAGCCGCTCCCTCCTCTTCTAGTTATCTTTTTGAAGAGTATTTTACTACTCTCTTATCTGATCCAGCTTTTGAAGATCTTTCCAATCTAACTACACTATTCTATACACTTCAATCTAAAATTAAAGAGAGTTTATCTATTACTCAAGGTGAGCTTCTTAGACTTCTTAATACAAGTGAAGACAAAAATCAGATTACACAATTTGCAATAGACAAAATTGAGAATTCCCATGTCTATTTTTCAGGGCAAGCTTCAAAAGAGTATAATTTCACTCCTTTATTAACTGATTACCCTATTCATTGGACTAGACAAGATCGCTTTAATTTTTCTTGCAATTGTCAGAATGGATTTCTTTTAGAGGGTAATTTCTCTTCAAAAAATGTTTTTTCCAATCTTAAGAATTTGCCTAAAGATTTTTTTTGGTTAAAGGGCAAATTTTTAGTCGAAATTAAAGCTACTCTCTCATCTGCTATTGTAGAAGAAGAAATCTTCCCCTTATCTACTGCTCCTCAAGAAATTGATTCAATTTAATATGAGGGTTTAAAGTGATTCCTTCTCCTGTTCTTGAAATCAAACAGCTTTCTTTCTCTTATGGACACTCCTCGATTTTAAATCAGCTCAATTTAAGCTTAAAAAAAAATGAAATTATGGCTTTAATTGGTGCCTCAGGATCAGGTAAAAGCACCTTGTTTAAATTAATCAGTGGTCTATTAAATCCTTCTCAAGGTACTGTAGCTATCTACCCTATGGCTGATTCTTTACAACGCGTCACTTATATGATGCAACAAGATTTTCTCCTGCCCTGGCGCACAGTAATGGATAATATTTTGCTGCCTTTAGAATTAGGTAAGAAAAAGCCGATCCATTCTCAAGTACGTCAAGATGTCACTATTTTGCTGCAAAGTATGGGCTTACAAGGTAAAGAAAACTGTTTTCCAGATGAACTTTCAGGCGGGATGAAACAACGCGTGGCTTTGGCTAGAGCTCTTATCTGCAAGCCTACTCTTCTTTTGTTAGACGAGCCTTTTGGTTCGCTCGATGTTTTATTGAGAGAGCAGTTATACACTCTGCTGCATCGCATTTGCCAAACCTTTAACACAACTTTTTTATTAGTAACTCATGATTTTCACGATGCGATAGCTCTAGCCGATCGCATCCTATTATTAGCTGCAGGTCATATTCAAAAAGAGTGGCAGGTCACACCTACTATTCGTCAAGATTACGCTGCAGTTGGCCAACTAAAAGATGAAATAAAATTTCAATTAAATAGATTCTCTTCTGCCAATCATTAAACTTTTGGAATAGGCTCTACATTTGTAGCATTTTATTGAAATTTTGATTTCATAAATTTAAAACTCATCCTAACTATTTGAATTTTTCAACCCCTTTAAGCCAGTTATCAAAATCTTGCCATACTTTGAGCTCATTTTCCTGATTTTTAGCTAGTAGAGGCAGAGTTTTAAGCCAGGCTTTTCTCTCCCATGCTAACGTTTTTGGGCGTTTATCTAAATTGCTTTTCACGTAAATTTGAAAAGCTTCATCGGGATTGGCAATGGCATAATCAATACTTTCTTGCAAAGCTAGTTTAAAATCTGCAATAAATTGTGGATTGGCATAAGGTGTGCCCTCTTTAGCCACAATGATGAGCTCATAATAAGTAGGATGGCCAAGCTTTTGTAAGGATATATAGTCTGTTTCAATACCCAAAGAGCGCAAATGCTCAGACTCAATATTCCAGTAAGCCCCATAAATCACTTCTACGCGCCTTGTAGCTAAAGCACTCACTAGATCAAAACTTACATTCAATTTTTCTAAAGGCTCAATCTGATTGATTGCCAATAGATTATCTAACAAAGTTAAACCAAATCCTCCTACTACATAACCTAAGCGCTTTTTATCTAAAGTTAGCAGTTGATGGTCGGCATTTTCTTTGCGATAAATAAAAGCATTTAAAGGCTCTTTAATTAAAAAACCTATGGGTAACAAAGGAGCGCCTTTTAGGTTAGCTAGCTGTGTTTCAGGCATGTAATAAACAGCTAAATCAACTTTTTCTGAGGTGAGAAAAGAAACAGTGTCTCCCGGTTCTGTGATTTTGGTAATCTTTAAAATAATACCTCTCTGACGAAAGAATCCCTTTTCAATACCCGTATATAAAGGAATGTGATTGGGATTAGGAAGCCAATCTAAAATTAAGTGAGTCTCAGCTTTTTCTTTAGTAGTAGAATTATTTTTACATCCCATGAGCAAAAAAATGGGAACTAAACAAATAGCTAATCCATACTTTAGCTTTTTGATTACATTCTTAGGCTGTCTAATAAAAAATTTTTCTAAAACTAAAGTCATTGTATAAAATCCTGTACTGATTAAAAACAGGCAAAATAGGGCAGCAAACGTCAGTTCTATATCCGTTCCTTTGCGACTTTCTAACATCAATACGCCTAAACCTGCTTGCGCCCCTGCCCATTCGCCGGCTACTGCTCCAATGCCTGCAATTGCTGTGGCTATGCGCAAGCCAGCTATTAGATGAGAAACAGACCAAGGTAACTGTAATTTCAAAAAAATCTGCCTCGGCGTTGCCTGATTAATTAAAAAAAATTCAATTAATTCTTGAGGAGTTGCGAGTAAACCCTGATAGAGATTCATTGTCAAGGGGAAAAAAATCATAAGTGCTGTTGGAATAACAATCGCTACATAGGACCACCCAAACCAAAACACCATCAAAGGCGCTAGAGTAAACATAGGAATGCATTGAATGATAATAAAAAGAGGCTGTAAACAGATCCGCATTGAGTGCCACCGGTACATGCCCCAAGCCAAAGGGAAAGAAAGAGTTAAAGCTAGTAAAAGGCCGCCTAGCATCTCTTTTAATGTAATTAAACTATGGAATAAAAGACGCTCTCTACACTCACCTAAACAGTGTAAGATAGCTAAAGGAGAGGGCAGTAAAAAGAGAAGATGAACTTGATAACTACTGTAAAGTTGCCAGCCTATTATCAATAGGATAAGAGGCAGAAGAGAAATGAATTTAGAAGATACTTTTCCCATTTATTAATCCCATCCTTCTCTCAATTAGATCAACACTAATTATATAAACATTGCAATAAGCCAGCTGCCGCTAGAATTCTCAATGATTGGTAAGGCTCTTGCATTTTTTCAACTAAAAAGGGAATCGTCGAACTCATTCCAATTTTACCCAATCCTTCTAAAATTCTTTCTTTTGTCTCTCGAGAAGCTTGTCTATAAGAATCCTTTAAAACAGTCACTGCTTTTTCGCCTCTACCCCATAAAGCTAAGATTAAAGCAGCTTGAATTCTAACTTTTGGCTCGCTATCTTGCAGTAGATTTTCAATAATAGCTATAGCGTTTTCATCTCCTTCAGTTAAAAGGACTACAGTTGCCATCCCGCTCACTCCCCAATTTTTTTCCTGCAAAAAGTGTTTAATCGATTTTTCTACTTCCGGGTATTTCATCAAAGCTAAAATATTTAATAATTCCAACCTGACTAGCTGATTAATAGTTTCAGGATAATTGTTAATTATTTCATTCTGCTTGACTTGACTTGGAACGATACACTTAAAGAGTTGTTCTTCACTCCACATCCATTTTTCAGGCTGCGTATTTAACTGGTGATTTAAGATAGTACAAGCCTTAAATACCTCTTGGCGTTGATTAATTAAACCCAAAGCTAAATTTAACCGTACATAAGGATCATTTGTCTCTTCTACTGTTTTTTTTATCAGTGGCAGACCATATTTTCCGGACGCGATGAGAGCTCCGGCAGCATAGAGTCTGATCTCCTGCTCAGAATCATACAACCATTTTGTCAAGGCTTTTAGACCCTCTTGATGATTATTTAATGTCAAGACCCAAGCAGCAGCAATAGCTACCTTTGGATGACGATCCTGTAAGGCTAGATCAATAGCTTCTTGGTCACACTTTGATTCTTCTAAAGAAAGACGCAATAAGCCAATCGTTTGCAAAGCTTGCAGGCGTACTTCAGCCTGGTAATCATTGAGCAAACCAAATAATAGATCCCTATCTCGTAGGAGATCTAATTTTTCGATGAGTTCGCAAGCTAATAAGCGCAAAGGAGCACGCCCTTTATTAATTAAATCTTCAATGTCTGTTCGACTAGCTTGTTCTGTCATCTCTACAATTGCTTCTATAGCTCCTGTTTTCTCCTCTATAGCTGTCGTTGGATTAGCTAGAATCTGCAACAGCAATTTTTCAGCTTTTCTAATTTTCATTTGACCTATAGCATTTAAAGCAGCTAAGCGCACATGCCAATTTTTGTCATTTTGCAGGCGATTTATAACCTCCTTTTGCAAGCTAGCATCTTTTAGGTCAGCTCCCAATTTCAAGGCTACCGTACGGATAAGGGAATTAGAATCACGCATATTTTTACAGATAATAGCGACTCCTTTTGCATCTTGACCAAAATAAGCGCCAATTAAAGCCATTAAACGAACGATCGAAGAGGAGCTATTAGACCCTGTTTCAATGACACTCCACGCTAGACATTCTAAAATTTCGCGATTTTTGATCGCTTCTGGAAAGCTTTTTATATAGGTCTGCCACGCTAACCACATTTTTTTTTCTTGGCCTGAATGGGCTAAAGCTTGAATATGCGCTTCTAGAATTAGTCTATTTAGAGGATACTTTATACGACTCTGGATTGCCTCTTCACAAGCTGTTTGATCATCCTGAATCTGCAGATGGGCATGCAAGCGTTTAATTAGCAATTGCTCCTCTTCATTAGAAAAACAGCAAAAACTAACTAAAAAAAATTTAGCTAATAAAATAGATAAAAAAGGGAGATTTTTTTTATTGATAGATTGACCCTTGTTGACACAGTTAAAGTCTCTGCATCCTACAGTAAAATTTATTAAATTAATGTCTTTAAAGAGGTAGTAAGAGAAAAACCGCCAATTAAATGAAAATGAAGATGAAAAATTTGTTGACCTGCTAAAGAGCCATTATTGGTTATCAAGCGATAATTATCGGCCATGTGTAACTCTTTAGCTAACTGCTGTGCTACTGTAATAATTTCTAACACAATTTCAGCATCGCTAGCTTCTACTGCTTGTAAGTTTGGAATCGGCTTTTTTGAAATGAGCAGAAGATGAATAGGTGCAATTGGTTTAATGTCTTTTATCACAATAATCTGTGGACTCTCATAGACAATAGCCGCTGGTAATTCTCTATTGATGATCTTAGTAAATAGGGTAGTCATTCGTATTTCCTCTCCTTTAAATAAAGTATAGACTTAACGATTAATCCATCTGATTACTTTTTTGTGTTTTGTTGAATATAGAGTAAAGCTTTAAAAGCATCTTCATATGTATCCCAAACGGAAATAAAACGCCCTTTATGACAAAAAACAGCTCCTGGAATACCCGATGCTTGCTTAAGTTCATTTTCAAGTAAGCCAGCCCATTCCTGTGGTAAAGGCAAGCGTACGGTCATTTTTTTATCGAGAGAGGGCGGAATACCGCGCAATTTCCATTGGTTTCCTGAAGGCATGATGACAAACTTAGCCGGATGATTTAAACCATCTAATTCGAAAAAAGCATCCATCCAGGGAATCGATTGATTAAATAAAAGGTACTCTTTTTTCTCAAGCATGGCCTGTTTTACGATATCGCGACAAGAATGCATGTACTGATATCTCTTCCATAAACGCTTGAGATGCGAAAAAGCAAAATGAAGAGCTTCAAAAAAAGCTATGTCTTGTTCTTCAGGTTTTACAGTGTGATAAATAGGAGTAAAATTTGAAATAACAAGCGAGTAGGTGCATCTTCCTATGACAGGCATATCACGTCCATTATCATGCAAATCTACTCCAATGATGAGAGAGGAATTAAAAAAATCATAAAGGTGTTGATCTAGCGTTTCACTTTGTTTTAAATAAAGTAAAACCATACCTGCACTACTTAAATCACCTGTATATTCATGTTGATGGTGATCAAAGAGCTTTTTTTCAGGATCATAAGTGCCTCCTACATCGCAAACGAATTCGCAAGAGGATAACAGGATAGGATCACGCGTACGGATAATCTTATCTTCATCTATTAAATTAAAAAGTAAGAGTAAGGCACATGCTGTCACTTCATCTGCATGAAAAGTACCATTATGAGTTCCTAAGCTACGAGGAATGATTGGATTCATTTTTTACAATGCCTATGCTATTAGAAATGGAATGAGAATTATGACATACAAAAAATTTTCATCAAAGAATTAAAAATTGTTTTACTTTTATTTATAGTAATTAAAGTAAGCAAAAACAAATCTTACAGAGTTATAGAAAAGGAAAAATAGGTTATCCTATTAACAACAAAAGGATGGATTAATTTGCGATTAGAAAAATTTATGAAGAAAGTATAGAGTTAATGAGCAAGAAAACAGATGAACACTACAGATAAGTAACTAGCTAGATAGCAATCATTTTTCTTTAGCCTATCGTATCATCGCAATTGAGGCCATATAGAGATGAATTAATACTGAGCAAAACTCAAAATTTAGGCCCTGTTAACATCTTTCAAGATAGTTATTAATAGCATAAAAAAAATTTAATAGTGAATTATGTATAAAATGATAATAACTTGCTAATTGATTTATTAAATCATTAATGTAATAAATTCCTATTCTCTCTGCTTCCCTTATTTAAATAATAAGCTTAAAATAAAGGTCAAAATATTGAGTTATGAACAATAAAAAATAGAAAATTTTATTAATCAATATTAGCTTTACTTTATTTCAATTATTTAAATATTTTTTTATTAATTTCACAACTTTCTTAAATTCAATGGGTTATGTAATAAATTTAAAGAAGATTGTTCTTTAAGTTTGTTATTCTTTTGTAATTTTGTCTTCTTTAATTTTTTTGAGTCGCTAAGTTATCAACAAGTTTTCCACAGTAATTTTAGTTAATCATCAACAATTTAAGATTAAATCGCGTACGAATAGCGTACAAAATAAATAAATTACTCCTTGTTCATTTTTCTTTCTTCTTTCCATTACTCAGCATAAAATCAAATTTTTGCGTAGCATAAGGAAAAATTGATGGAAACTTCTTTAGATTTGAAAAATTATGACCTTGTGACCCCGGACGGTTGGATTACTCAACTTAAAATTATTTCTGAAACAGTGACTGAGGCATTGGTATTAATTGAAAATATTCCCGCTAAATTTATCGGTTTTCAAATTCCGGAAGAGCGCATTTTTTTTAATATTAAAAGTACCATTGCCCAAATCGGGTTAGATGGCATAGGAGTGCACTATGAAATTGATGCTAAAAACCGTTGTGCTAGAGTTAAAGTTGAATTGCGAGCCATTGGCAAATTAGCAGTAGAACTAATGAATTACTTAACAATTGGGGCCTACATTGGCCGCTTATTTGCAGCTGATGATCGACGCCTTGTTAGAAACCCCGACTATTTAGCTAGATTATTTGGACGCTCTGATCGCTGGGGAAAACCCCTCCTCTCATTAGGAGGACTCCATGGCAGTAATGATCTTATTTTAGACAAGGTAGAGGGACGTACAATCGCTTATTTGACTTTACAAACAGGGCGTTTAACTTATAGCGACTCTATCCACGGCTTTCTGCCCTCTTTAGCTAAAGCCCTTGTCAACAAGATGCGCGTCAGAGAATTATTAAGGCTGCATCAAGAATGGAATAGTCATTTACCGCGTCATGTAGCTGAAGATGAAATTCTACTGGTTCGCACTTTGCCTTTACATATCCGTACAGTATTTGGCCATGTAGTCAATGATTTTTTATCTCAGGGCTACCAGCATACAACTGCCAGTATTTTACAACCCGATACGACAGCTTCCGGAGATATCTATGAACTATGGGGTAAGAGTAAACGAGAACTAACCGATGTCCCCTTAGAATTTTATACTTTAGAGCCTTATCAAGAATATGTTTTCTTCTCAGATCGAGACCAGCTCCAAAGCTGTTTAGAAGATGATGCTACGATTTTTAAAGCTTTTGAGACTGCGCCTAAGCCTTTAGAAAGTGGAGCAGCTGTTTTTGTAGTCAAAGGAACGCAAATGCTTTCACTTACAGCTGATGATTGGATAAAAAAAGAGACGCGTTTGCATGAATTTCCCGGTATGGCACATGGTACAAGACAGGCATTAATGGTAGAAAGATATATCGAACAGCAACCCTCTTACTCTTTCCTAAAGTGTTTAAGTGAAGGTCAAATTACAAGTCAAGGTGTGCTGCTTACACGTTATTTTCCATCGCCGCTCATGAAACGCTTACTGTTAAGTGATCAAGTACAAAGAGGATTAAAAGGGATCTATTTTCAATACCCTTCCCACTCTCATCAAAATTTCTTTTCAGCAGAGGATCGCGCATTACTCCATGACCTTGAGAAATTTGCAGTTCCTGTCTTTTGGGTAGATGAAAGCACGGGTACTATTTTACGTTATTGCCAAAAATTAGGCTGTGATGCTGGCATGTTTGTCCCTTTGAAGCATAGCGACTCTTACATGAAATCTACAGTTTTTGGTATCTATGGTTCAAACTTATTGGAAGGAGGATTTGAAACAGAATTGCGTACTCTAATGCAAGGCATTTTGGATATGCGCCAGGAGATGCATCATCCTCTTTTGCGTAAAGATACACCTTTAACCTTAGTTACAGGAGGAGGACCTGGCGCCATGGAAGTAGGCAATCGCGTCGCTAAAGAACTCGGCATTCTTTCCTGTGCTAATATCATCGACTTTAGACAAAAAGATAGCTCTGTTGTCAATGAACAGAAACAAAATGCTTATGTTCAAGCCAAAATGACCTACCGCTTGGATAAGCTTGTAGAGAGACAAGCCGAATTTAATTTAGATTTTCCCATTTTTTTAATAGGCGGTATCGGCACTGATTTTGAATTTTGTTTAGAAGAGGTACGCCGTAAGGTAGGGTCCGCTCCTTCATTTCCCATTTTGTTATTTGGAAGTCAAGAATATTGGCATAAAAAAATTTCTAGCCGGTTTGCATGTAATTTAGAAGCTGGTACCATCAAAGGATCTGAATGGATTAGCAATTGCTTTTACTGCATTGAAAATGCTCATCAAGGCCTTAAAGTTTATCGAGAATTTTTCAAAGGCAATCTGAATATTGGCAGAAAAGGCCCTATTCTACCTAGCGGTTTTGTCACACCTGCTGAGTTTGAAAATCTTTGTTTAGTAAAACCTTAAAATCCTAAGCTAGCCCTTTACAAAAAAAAGACCCCAAAAGCTGCTGATTAAATGCTTTTAGGGTCTTTAAATAGTAGTTGTTAGAAGCCGTAAGAGGTGCGTATACTTAAATAATTAGTCGGTTTTTTAGCAAATTGACCTTCCAAAGAGTAGCCATCATGGTATTCTAAGAAAATGCGCAGTTTACGGCATAATCCACTATATTTACCCCATTCATAACCTAAGACATACGTCGCATCGACGTGATGTTTAAAGTCTTTATTGGCACGAAAATGCATGCCAAAGAAGGGCTCACCATAAAGTAAGTTACATTCATTTGTAAATCCTAAACTGCTAAGACGCACTTCTGTTCCCAATGCAGCTAAAAATCTTCCTGTGTGAAACTCTTCATCTTCATGAATGGTGTACCCAATGCCTGAATAAAGGCGAATCTGCGGTGTCCAATCCCAAGAAATATAAAAGTCTACATATTCAGCACTGGCATTGCGACGGTGAAAATGGGGATGATTTAAAAGAAACTCATCTCCAATATGAGAAGAGATATGATAACCTCTTAAACGGAAAGACCAATCCTCTATGCCATAAGTTAAAACTAGTCCACCATAGTAATCGGCGTTAATTAAAGGAGAAGAGTAATGGAGCGGATCAAAAATTGCCCATAATGCTCCTTCTAAATCGATCTGCAAATCTCCATTATAGGGCCATACATTGAGCCAACGATAAAAAGGAACGGAATCCCCAAAAGAAACATCTATTACATTTCTAACAAATACGTGATCATTAAATCTCCAGCCGGCAGAATAGGTAACTTGACGCGGATCCGCTAGTAAAGGTCTAAATAAAACAGCATCTTCTGGCAACCATAATCCACTGCAGCCATATCTCAATGCCGCTTTGCGATCAGAGCCTTGAATATGATAATTAGGTGGAGGAGCTTCATTAGAATTAAATGTTTCGTCTACTTCACTAGCTAACAGCACGTCTTGACTAACACTTGGACAAAAACCTTGTACTGCACAGGTACAAGCTTTACCTTCTTTACATCCACAAAAGCAATTGGTTCCACATTTAGCAGAAGTTAGAGAACTAGTTGAATTTTTTGAAAATTCGCTTTGAGCAGCTAAGCTGCAACAAAAGAGACAAGCTAGAAAAAGATTTAAGGGAAAGAGATGCTTTAACATGATAACACTATTCCTATAGTTTAATGTTAGGGGTATTTAAAAATAAACTTTTGTGTATAGCTCAATTGCGTTAAAAAATAAAACAAAAATTTAAAAGAGAATTTTTAAAGAAATCCATTCCTCTATTAGAAACAGAGTGTATAGCGTACTTCTGCTCCATAAATTTTAATTTCTGTTTTTAAAAAATCAAAAGGTACTTGGGGATGATGGCCATAATGTCTGTACTCAAAAAAAGGTATCAAGGCTATCTGTTGATTAAAATAGGATGTGAGAAAAGGGCTATCTATTTGGCTATAGCAACAGGGTAGAGCAATACGAGCATGAATTTTATTTTCATAATCTAATGTTGTCTTCCCATATTTGGGATCATGAGTAATTTTAACATGCCCTTCTAGACTGAACAGAGCGGCTACATTTAACCCAATTGTCAACTTAGGCGTCAGATAAGCTTTAGATAGAGCGCCTATTGATCCATATTTAAACTTATTGGTAAAATGGTAGTGTGTTGAAGAGGGCTTAACGTAATTATTTTTTTCTAAAAAATAGCCAACTGCTATGTAAGGAGTAAAAGATCCGCAGGCAGCGGTTTTGCTTTGGAAAGTATAACCTAGTCTAGCTTCAATCATGTGATCGGCAAAGTGAGATTTTAAGCTCTCTTTTAGAGGATTTTTACCATTCAAATCCTGTGTAGTAGCATACGCTGCTTCTAATCCATAATAAATTAAGTATCTTCCGCTATACTCATAGTTAAAGCGCACACCATAGAGATAACCCGTTTGATAGGTTCCTCCCTTCCTTACGCGTTCTAAGTGATAAAATTGAGGGCCAATGGAAAAACAATGCCGACAAGTTTCTATTTTTTCATAATCTACTGTCAAACCAAAAGAGGTCATCGACAAAAATAAAAGAGTAAAAAATCGATAAAAGTAATAATTTTGCATAGCTTAAGGGGGTTATAAAAAGGATAACTATTATTTTTTTTAGCTATATTTGTCAATTTATTCAAATTTTTACTTGAAATCATCTTTTTGATCCTCTATATCCTCATAAATGTTAAAAATACATTTTTGAACGGTTAAAATTATTTAAAAAAGATAAGCTAATTTAAAGTTTCTATTTCACTTATTAATCAGCTATAATTGCTATCACTAAATGGAATAAACGGTGTAATTTTTAACCTACTAAAGAAGGCTCTTTATGAATTTTTTAAAAAATTTACTTCTCCTGACTTTTAGTCTCCTCTTATTTAATCCTTTTTCTGCCTATACAAAGGAAGATTATATAAAAGAGAAAGATAAGCGAGAAATTTTAGTTAAAACGGCTGAAGGCGAAACTAGAATTTTTGAAATCGATCAACGCGTCTCTTTTGAAGATGTCATTCATCAAATTAATTTAAAACTCGATCACACGATTGAAAAAGAATTCTTCTTAGACTACAGCTTGCTAGATGCTAGTTCGCTAAATTATAACCGAGATTTGCCCTCTAGCTATCAAGTTAGCTACTCAGCTAAACAGGGACGAGACTATAATCAAGAAGTAACTGCAAAAGAGAAAGAGATTTTAACTTCTATTGTATTGACCTTAGCTAACAAATCTTTACCAAAAATTTGGAAAGAGGAAAGCACTTTAAAGAAAGCAGGCGATAAAATTGATCATCTCCATCCTTTGCGCTTTTTAATGTGTATTTTTACTGATGAACAATTAAAAGCTGGTATTGCTAGTATTCGCACTCGTTCACTTGTTTGGGTTCGCTTTAAAAAAGAGTTATATAAAGCATTGAGTGAAGAGCAAGCGCGTTATAACTTAAGACCAGAACAGGTGCAAAATTTTGCCCAAGCTATAGGGATTGATAAAAAACTGATTAATTCTGCTGTTACTCAAGGCAAATGGGATGATTTTATCGCCTTATTACTCAAACATGTTCCACGCGATGGCAATCATACCCGGTATGATATGTAATCATTAACGCTATGTAAAAATTTAAGTAAAGAGTGCTTATGTCAAAAAAGAAATTTTTCTCTCGATTAAGTTACAGCTTTGGAAATGAGGACTGGTTAACAGAGCATCGTGCTTTAAAAATACAACCAGAAGATCGCGTTCTATGCATTACGGCAAGTGGAGATCGTCCGCTCAATTTGTTACAGAAAGAGTGTAAAGAGATGATTGCACTCGATGCTAATCAGGCGCAAAATTATCTGCTAGAGCTAAAAAGCCAAGCTTTAAACCATTTAGATACAAAGCAGTATCATGCTTTTCTTGGCATTACCTCTTGCTCATTGCGCAAAGAGACCTTAAAAAAGCTTTCTATTCATCTCTCTTCAGACGCTGCTTCCTATTGGCATAAAAAACAGCACTTAATTCACAAAGGTATTATTTATCAAGGTACGACAGAGCGTTGGACAAGACGCTGGTCTTTTTTATTGCGGTTAGTTAGAAATAAAGAGATCCGTACTTTATTTTCTATGACAACTTTAGAAGAACAGCGTCATTTTATCAAAAATAAATGGAATCACAGGCTATGGAGGAACTGTTTTAACCTATTTATGAATCGCTCGCTTTCTCGCATTTTGTTAAAAGATCCTGGAACCTATGCCTATTTTGACTCTTCGGTTAAACCAGGCCATTATCTTTATTCTCGTATGATTAATAGTTTAGATGGCTGTTTAGCTAATCAGAATGCGCTTCTTTCGCTAGTCATGTTGGGAAAAGCGCCTCAAGAAAGCCTGCCACCCTATTTAATTCCCCAAGAATTAGATATGATTAGAAAGCAGTTGCCGCGTTTAAAATGGCAAACAGGAGATATCGTCTCTTTTCTAGAGAATTCACCGGAAAATAGCTTTGATAAGTTTTCTCTTTCCGATGTTGCTTCCTATTTAGATTACGATCATTTTGTTAGACTCTTAAGAGCTATGTTAAAGGCAGGTAAGCCCAATGCGCGCTTCTGTCTAAGGCAGTTGATGACGCGTTACACAATTCCCGAGGATTTAAAGCCTTTTATGATACAAGAACCTCTCTTAGAAAAAGAATTGGAAAAAGAGGATCGGGCTTTTGTCTACCATTTTACAGTGGGTCAATTGGATAAAAAAGGCAGTTAATTAACGATGAGCAATAAGGATGATCCCAATGGAAAGTAATCAATTTTTTAATGAGAATCGCCAGCTAGTTATTTTTGAAGGAATCGTTTTTATTCTACTCGGTCTTTTAGCGATGACGCTGCCACTTTTTTTTACCTTAGCTTTAGAACAGCTTATCGGTTTCTTATTTTTATTTGGCGGCTGTATTCAGAGTTATCGAGTCTTAAAATCACAACCAACGAGAGGCTTTTGGGCTTCCTTACTCAGTGCTATCTTAAGTTTAGTGATTGGCGGATTATTACTGGCTAAACCATTAGAAGGTCTCTTGACGCTCACTAGCTTATTGCTCATTTTCTTTTTTATTGAAGGCCTTTTTAAAGTGGCTTTGGCTTTTAGTTTAAAAGGAAAAAAAGGCTGGGAGTGGATTCTAGTTAGTGGTTTGATTAGCTTATTTTTAGGTTGTGTCATTATAGCTGGTTGGCCAGGAACTGCTCTTTGGACTCTAGGTTTGCTAGTAGGCATCAATATGTTATTCTTCGGATGTTCCTTGTTACTGCTAAATAAGAGAATTCCTCCTAATAATCCCTAACTTAAATTTTACAGTGCATTGTTTCTTGTCAGTTGAGGAGCGTTATCTAAGATGCAATAGCTAATGAGATAGTGCTATTTTTTTATCTAAGATTAACGTATCTTTAAGAGTGTTAACTGTAAACCAAGGGAGATTTTTGATGGAAGATAGTGTTGTTTTTGAACACATTTCAAAACAATTCGCTCAAAGTCAAGCTTTAACCGATGTCTCTTTTTCCATTAAGAAAGGAGAATTCTTTTCTCTCCTGGGTCCCAGTGGATGCGGAAAAACGACTCTCTTACGCATTTTAGCCGGCTTTGAACATCCCGATCAGGGCAGAATTTTGCTAGATGGCAAAGATATCACGCATCTACCTCCTCATAAACGCCCGCTCAATACGGTCTTTCAAAATTATGCTCTCTTTCCCTATCTCAATATTTGGGAAAATATTGCTTTTGGCTTAAAAATTGCCAAACGCTCCAAGCAAGTCATTAAAACTGAAGTAGAAAAAATGCTGCATATCATTCAAATGACAGAGTATGCGCATAAGATGCCAGAAAATATTAGCGGCGGCCAAAAGCAGCGCGTCGCTATTGCTAGAGCGTTAGTTAACCATCCTCAAGTCCTTTTATTAGATGAACCTTTAGCTGCGCTCGATCTCAAATTGCGTCAAAAAATGTTATTAGATTTAGATCAGATCCATGACGATGTTGGGATTACCTTTGTGTTTGTAACACATGATCAAACAGAAGCTATGGCAGTCAGTGATCGCATTTGCGTACTCCATAAGGGTCAAATCGAACAGATAGGCACTCCAATGGAGATTTACGAAGCACCAAAAAGTAGCTTTGTAGCTGACTTCATTGGAGACACTAATTTTTTAGATGGAACTGTAGCAGAAACTGTACAAAAAGATTATAGCTTGCTCCAATTTGATCATTTTCCTGCCGTCTTATGCTTTAATGACAAACAACTGCACATAGGAGATTTTGTCCATTTGAGTGTGAGACCTGAAAAAATTCATATTTCTCGCGAACCTCCTCCTTTTCAAGTCAAACAAAACTGTTTTCAAGCGGTAGTAGAAGATGTAATTTATAAAGGCGATCACACGCACTTTGGCGTACTACTCGAAGGACGTAAAATTTCTGTGACCCAACAGCATAGCCGCTTTCTTCTCGATGAACGGCCAATCAAATGGCATGACAAGGTATGGATTTGGTGGCATGCTGATGATGGCTTTATGTTAGAGCGCTACAAGCGCTTAGAAGACCCTAATGCTCATTCCTTAAACTAAACTTTTTAAGAAAAAAAATTGATGGATAAAAAAAAGAAAAAAGCTTACGAGATTTTTTGTACCCTTCCCTCTTTTTTATGGTTACTTCTATTTTTTTTAATTCCGACTCTGATTATTTTTACTTATGCTTTCCGACCTAGCGACAACTATGGAGGCATAGCAAGCGGCTGGACATTGCAAAATTTCCATACACTCAGCGATGCCCATTATTACTTGCTTATTTGGCGTACCCTGTGGCTTAGTATGATGACCACCTTGATCTGTTTATTTTTAGCTCTACCTGTTGGTTATCAGTTAGCAACTAGTGCTAAAAGACTCAAACATTTTTTATTACTCATTCTCGTCATCCCCTTTTGGAGTAGTTTTCTCATTCGCATTTTTGCTTGGAAAGCTCTCTTACATCCTGAAGGGGTATTTAAGCAACTCCTTGTCTTTTTTCATCTCGTTGATCCACAAACTACCCTACTTTATAATAGTGGAGCTGTGTTACTCGTGATGGTGTACACTTATCTTCCTTTTGCTGTCTTTCCCATTTATGCGGCTGCTTCCAAATTTGATTTCAGCTTAATCGAAGCTGCCATGGATTTAGGGGCTTCACGAGCCCAAGCTTTCTTTAAAGTATTTGTACCCGGTATCAAAAAAGGCATTTTAACGGGTATGATCATGGTTTTTATTCCAGCTATTGGAGCTTATGTCATTCCCGACTTAGTAGGAGGAGCAAATAGTGAAATGGTGGGCAATAAAATTGCTCAAAAGACTTTTGTCGAACGCAATTTACCAGAAGCTAGTGCCCTGTCAGCTTTTTTAGCTCTAGCTGTTTTATCGCCTTTACTCTTACTTACTCTTGTATCTAATCGCGCTAAAAGAATAGAAGCTAAAGTGAGAAGTAGAGAATGAAACAGAGTAAATTATGTTTTTTCATCACTTTGCTCGTTTTGCTCTTTCTTTATCTCCCTATTCTCTTACTCGTTATTAGCTCTTTTAATGAGGCGCGCTTTGGAGGTACCTGGACGGGATTTACTTTAAAATGGTATGGGCTTTTACTACAAGAAAAAGCCCTGTGGGAAGCTTTGCAAAATTCTTTAATTATTGCCCTTTCTGCAACGATTGTCTCAACAATTTTAGGCACAGCTGCGGCTTTAGCTTTGCATTTTTATCGAACGCGTCTGCAAAAATTTCATTATGCTTTAATTTATACCCCTTTAATCATTCCAGATATTTTAATGGGCATCAGTTTATTGCTATTTTTTGTCATTCTCAATATTAAATTAAGCCTTTTCACAGTTTTTATTGCCCATACGACTTTTTGCATGAGTTATGTGACAATGGTTATGTTAGCTAAACTGCAAACTTTTGACTTTTCGTTAGTGGAAGCAGCTCAAGATTTAGGCGCTAATCAGTGGATCTTAGTCAGGCGTATTTTATTGCCTTTGTTAGCCCCCGGTATTTCAGCCGGCGCGTTACTAGCTTTTACCCTCTCAATTGACGATTTTGTGATTACCTATTTTGTGGCAGGGCAGGGTGCTTCTACTTTACCAATCTACATTTATAGCATGATTAAATTTGGTTCTCTGCCCTTAGTCAATGCCCTCTCTTCTATTATTTTACTCGTTACTTTCCTGATTATCTGTTGTACACAAACTTTGACTAAAGAGGATTGAACTATGATTTTAACAAGGATCAAACAATCCCTTTTGGTTTTAACCCTGTTTTTATTAAGCGCTTGTCAATCCTCTTCTCTGCCTACTTTGCATCTTTTTATTTGGAGTAACTACATTAGGCCCGATCTGATTGCACGCTTTGAAGAAAAATATCACTGTAAAGTAGTGATTGATACATTTGATTCTAACGAATCGATGTATGCTAAACTCAAGCTTGGATCTCTAGATTACGATCTAATCTTTCCCAGCAATTATTACCTAGAGATGATGATTCAGCAAAAGATGATTCAGAAGATTGATAGTCAAGCTATTTTAAATACTCATCCCCTTGATCCCTATTATCTCTCTAAAATTCAGCCTACGAGCTTAGAGTATGGCATTCCCTATTTAGTCAGTCATACCGGTTTAGCTTATCGCACAGATAAAATTCAAGATTTTCAAGCGACATGGGGTTTGTTTGCACGTGCCTCTCTCAAAGGTCGCATGACACTTCTCAATGATATGCGCGAAGCTTTTGGAGTAGCTTTAAAATATTTAGGTTATAGTGCTAATACCATTCATCCAGCTCAACTGGCGGAAGCCACCACTCTACTCATTCAATGGAAGCGCAATCTAGCTAAATTTGAGAGTGAGCAGTACAAAAATGGCTTAGCAAGTGCTGAATATCTCTTAGCCGAAGGCTATGCAGGGGATATTTTACAAATCATGCAAGAAAATAGAGCTGTCTCTTTTGCCTATCCAAAAGAGGGCACCTTCTTTTCAATCGATTATGCGGTCATTCCTCTTTCTTCTACTCAGACTAGCTTAGCAACAGCTTTTATCAATTTTCTACTTGAACCAGAGATTGCAGCTAAAAACATGGCTTTTACCTATTACTTAAGCCCTTATCCAGCTGTTTATAGCTATTTACCGCAAACTATGAAAGAGCAGTTAATTCTCTTTCCCTCTACTCAAATTTTACAACGAGCTGAGCTAATTAAAAATCTCGATTCTGCTAACTTACTTTACATCAAAGCCTGGGATCAGGTAAAAACAGCCGAATAATCAATTGAAACTTTAATTTTTGGAAAGCTATGATTGACTCTTCT
This sequence comes from Parachlamydiaceae bacterium, assembly GCA_965200675.1. GTDB lineage: Bacteria > Chlamydiota > Chlamydiia > Chlamydiales > Parachlamydiaceae > CBDAUP01. Next base: position 2,211,629 of record CBDAUP010000002.1, read on the forward strand.
TTCACTATTGTCATCCAACCTCCTCATTTTTACTTCATACCCTCTCCAATGCATTTACCTACTCATGATCATGACCTAATGACATTACGCAAAATAGACTACATTGTAAGACATCAATTTTCTCATTCTCCACTACATCTAGATGGCTATAGCTCTTTTTCCCGTGCAGACCAAATAAATTTTTTGTATCAAAAATCAGTAGAAATAAAGGTCAATCATAGAAAAAAGCAAGAAAAGAGCAAGGTACTTTTTCAAAATAGTATAAGTCAAGAAATAGCCCTTCCTATTTTATGTAGACGCATTGAAAATACTGTTTTTTGTTTAAATCGATGGCCCTTGCCAAGTGAAGTTATTCAACATATTTTTAGTTACCTGCCTGTTTCTACTGTGGGAAGTTTAATTCAATTAAATGATCAAGGTAGATCTGAAGCTGTTCGAGCTTTAATTACGCGTTCTCAAAAATATGGCTATCGAGGAAAAAATACTAGACAAGCGCTTCTCTATCTAAAAGACCTATTCAGTGAGATTAAAATAATCTGTAAAAAAAAGCTCATTCTAGAAAGCTACCTTTGCCGGCATGCAAATCAAAGTAAACTTAAATTATTGACATGGACTAAAATCGATTATGAGAAGACTTTATTAAGTCTTAATTCTCTAACTTTTAGTCATCTTGTTAAACTGATAAAAAAAACCTCTAGTTACTCCTCCTCTCTTCCTCTATCTTATGCTCTTTTAATTGAACAGGCAGAACAGTATTTAAATCAAACCCTTAATTTTCCTTATGAAATCGAGGACTGTGATAGCAAAGGTTGCACAAATTTGATGAGGGCAATTGCCATTAATAATGAAGTCCTCATCTGTTTTTTATTAAATTGTGGTGTTAATACTAAATTGTTAAATGTAGAGGGATTTAGCAGTTTACATGTAGCTATTCACTATAAACATTATTCGATCATGCACTTATTATTGAAAGAGAAAGGTAGAGAGCTCATCAATGTCAATTGTTCAGGTTTTACTCCTCTAATTATGGCCATCCAAGAACGAGACTCACAAGCTATTCAAATTCTATTAGAGTATGGGGCTAGTACAACTATCCTATATCGAGGTCAAACAATTTTATCCTATGCACGCCAAGTATGCCATAATCAATCGCCTATTATTTCTCTACTACTAGAGTATGGTGCTCAATAATGTAAGAGATAGACTTATTTAATCTTAAAACAGGAACAGGAATCTTACTTAAATTTTCTCTTTTCTCGTTACCTCTTTCTCAGGTATAGTAGACCCTAACATCAAGAAGGATTCTCTCATGCTCGACATTAAACTCATTCGCAAAGACACAGCTACCCTAGAAAAAAAACTACAGACAAAAGACCCCCATGTTACTTTGTATTCTTTAGTCGACTTAGATCGCCAAATTAGAGAAGCTAAAACTAAGGTCGAACAACTCAAAGCACTACGCAATGAGAACTCTCAAAAAATTGGCGAACTGAAGCGACAAAATCAAAATACTGAAGAATTAATGCAACAAGTAGTAGCAGGTGCTGAGGAGATGCATGCGTTGGATCAGTTTATCCATCAGTCTGAAGAGCAGTACTTAGCTGAGATTGCACGGTTACCCAATATTCCACTCGATGACATTAAAGTATCGCAAGATCCTAAAGAGAATGTAGTCATTAAAGAAATAGGTATAAAGCCCATTTTTTCTTTTGCCTTTAAAAATCACGTGGAGCTCAATGAAAAACTCCATCTTTTTGATTTTAAGCGAGGTGTTAAATTAGCCGGCGCTGGCTTCCCTGCTTACCGTGGCTGGGGTGCGCGCTTAGAATGGGCGTTGATCAATTACATGTTAGAGATTCAAATTAAAAATGGGTTTGAACAGTGGATGCCGCCCATTCTTTGCAAACGCGAAGCGATGTTTGGTTCAGGTCAACTGCCTAAATTTGATAATCAACAGTTCAAAATCAACGATGAGGATTTTCACCTTTACCTTATTCCAACCGCTGAAATTCCCCTCAATAGTCTGCATGCAGATGAAATTATTCCAGTGGATGACTTGCCGATTAAGTATGTAGCTTATACGCCCTGTTTTCGCCGCGAGGCTGGCGCAGCTGGCGCGCAAGAAAGAGGGCTGATACGCATGCACCAATTCAATAAAGTTGAAATGTTCTGTTTTTCTAAACCTCAAGAGAGTGCTCAAATCTTTGAACAGATGTTAGAGAGTGCCGAAGAGGTTCTACAAGGCTTAAACTTACACTACCGCAATGTCTTGTTAGTTACAGGCGATATGTCTTTTGCAGCTGCTAAGACAGTCGATATAGAGGTTTGGCTGCCTGGCCAAAATCGCTACTATGAAGTTTCTTCGGTCTCTAACTGTACAGACTACCAAGCTAGGCGCTCAGCGATTCGCTATAAAAATAAAGAGGGTAAATTAGAATTTGTGCATACGCTCAATGGCTCGGGCCTAGCTACTTCGCGCTTGATGGTCGCCTTGCTGGAAAATAATCAGCAAGCGGATGGCTCTGTACTCATTCCTCAAGTCTTGCAAAAATACTTGGGTGGTTTAACAGTGCTTGCACCTCAATTACCTTAAGTCTGATCATGCTAGATTCAACTAAGATTCAAGAGCTGCTTACCTTCTTAGATGCTTCGCCCTCTCCTTGGCATGCCCTTGCAGTTGTCTTAAAAAAACTTCAAGCTCAAGGTTTTGAGCTTTTGCAAGAGCAAGAGGCGTGGAACATTAAGCCAGAAGGACGCTATGTCGTCCTGCGCGATGGCTCCTCTCTCCTAGCTTTTATACTACCTAAGAATCTTCCCATTCAAGCGAAGATTGCAGCTTCTCATACGGATAGTCCTACTTTTAAGCTCAAGCCTCAAGCTAGTTTTCAAAAAGAAAATATGACTCTATTAGGCCTAGAAATGTATGGCTCTCCTCTATTAAGCTCCTGGCTCAATCGCGATCTAGGGATAGCTGGACGTATTTTTTATCAAAGTGACCAAGAAATTTTGCAGAAACTAGTCTGTTTAGATCGCCATCCTGTGGTCATTCCTCAATTAGCTATTCATCTCGATCGTCAGGTCAATGAAAATGGGCTAATCCTCAATAAACAGGAACAGTTACAGGCTTTAGCAGCCTTAGAAATAGAAACGGATAAAAAAAATGCTAAAAGTTACTTAGAGGATGTTTTATTAAAAGAGGAGTTACAAAATTGTCCTTTATTAGGGCATGATCTTTTTGTCTATCCGTTAGAAAAGGCGCGCTTAGTCGGTTATGATCAGCAACTCTTAGCCTCTTATCGCTTAGATAGCTTGAGCAGTGTACAAGCGGCTTTAGCAGGATTTTTAGAAAGTCAATTACCGAGTGAATCTACCTTAAAAATGCTCGCACTTTCTAATCATGAAGAAATTGGTTCTTTGACAGCTCAAGGAGCTAATTCTCCTTTCTTATTGCATTGTCTGGAACGCATCTGTTTGGGATTAAACTATTCAAGAGAGCAGTATTTACGGCTTTTGCCTTCCTCTTTTTGTCTATCCATTGATTTAGCTCATGCCCTTCACCCTAATTATAGCGATAAGCATGAACTACGCCATCCCATTTTATTGCATAAAGGCATCGTAATTAAATCGAGTGCTCAGCAACGATATGCCTCTAATGCGCCTACCACCGCCGTAATCGTAGACTTGTGTAAAAGCAAGCAAATTCCCTATCAACATTTTGTATCAAAAGGCGATATTCCAGCTGGTACAACTATTGGTCCTCTTTATGCTACAGTGACTGGTATTCCAACAGTCGACGTAGGCTGTCCGCAACTTTCCATGCATGCTTGTCGTGAACTCATGAGTTGTGCAGATCAGCTTAATCTTTGCCGGTTAACCCAGGCTTTTTTTCACCCCTAACAGACTATTTTAAAATAGTATAAACTATTTATTATATGGTAATGCTGAATGTAGCCTGCTTTTTTTAATTTTTCTAATATTTCTGGAAGCAATTGTGCAGTGAAACTACTATGAAAAGCAGGGTTATCCCCCCAAATCTCTTGACCTTTCTTTTTAAGAGGATCGTGAGTGTTAAAATCTATAGCTATTGTTCTTCCAGTCCTTAAAGAAAAGTTAGCAGAATTCATTAGCTGTTTATTAACCTCTTCCATAATAAAATTTGTAAGTTGTTGCTTTTTTTGATCTTTAAATAGAGGAGGAAGAGCGGGATTAAGCGTTTGTGAAGAAAGCTTAATCAAATTTCTCTCAGCAAATTCTACATATTCCTTCTCTTTTCTCTCGCGCTTTTCTCTTTTGGTCTGGACAGTTTTTAGAGAATCTACTAAGACTAAATAATCTTTTTTATCTAACTTTTCGTAAGCTACCTGTTTAAATTTATTCCAGTATTGCAAAGGAAGATAAAGGAAGATAATTGAATAACCCTCCTCCTATTTTTGCTCCTCCTCTAGTTAAACCTTGAATAACTGAACGTTGATCAAGATCAATCAAAGCTAATTTTCCATCTTCTGTAAGAGGCAAATTATCGTACTTAACATCACTATATTTTGTCTCACAGATAAAATTCATCAATTGAGAAAAAGCTTCTTCCATATAATTCATCATCGCTTGGTCTTGCCAGCAAGATTCATATACTCCTTTCTGAAAAGTATAATCTGTACTCAGTATTTCTGCTTTTGATTGCATCACAAAACATTTATTATTAACTTCAATTACTCGTGATTCAGGCACATGAATGAGATAAAGATTATTATCTTGAACTACTTTTCTAGCATTTTCAACGATAGTCACATACTCGTTTGCATCTTCCTTTTTCATAGGTTTGAATACAAATCCTGGAATAGCCTCAAAAATTACAACATGATTCAGTGCTCCTTTTAATATCGTTCTACCTTCTAAATATGTATAAAAATCTGTCTTCGGATTGACCTTTTTTAATAATTCTCGTTGTTCTTCATTTAAGTCAAAATTTAGAGATCTAGATTCCAAATGCTTGCTTTCAAAAGATTTTAAAGCATTTTTCTTAAAATTTGCTATTTTGGTTTGACTTTGCCTTAGTTTGTCTTGATTAGGCGGGACTATTTTTTCAATAAAAAATTGTTGCTGGATTCTGGCAATCAACTTGCCAAGTCCCATTATAATAGGGATAATTCCCGTAGCAAAACCCATGATTTTGAGAGCAGTTAAAATAAAAGAGGATTTGATACTGTATTTTTCTACTTGATAAGTTACTTTATGATCAAAAGAACACGTTTTAATAACTCTATACCGTTCATTAGAAAAAGAGAAAAATTCATCAAAAATTGTAGTTAAAGGAAAATTTTTATCTCTGATTATGCAATTATAAGATAAAGTTAACATAGTTATTCTTTCCTAAATTAATGATTTATAACTAATTATAAATCATTAATTTAAATATCTTATAAAGATAAATTATTTAATTGAATAAATTAAAATTATGTTTTTAAGCTTCTATAGTGGCATTAGGTGTATCAAGTGTGATGGCATTGAGTAACCCTTTGATGTTAATTAAATCTTTAGAAGTGCTAGCTAAATCGATGTAGCTACTAATGCTAGCTATGAGATGATCAGCTTCAGCTTGAGGCATTTGCGTTAAAAGCGTGCTTATTTGCATCTGTAGATCTTTTTTCAAAGAAGAGTCGAGTAACTTTGCATTTCCTCCTATCATCGCTTGAAATTCCTGGCCCGATATGCCGCCACCTTTACCCTTAAAGCTCGATTCCATTTTATATAGCAAAGCTAAAGCCGTAGATAAAATGATCACTTTTAAAGATTTAATTAGATTTTGAATTCTCTCTTTACTTAAGCCTTCACTACCCTCTATAGAATGCGTTAAAAAAGCCATCGCTATGCTATTAAATCCAGCTCCATTGACTACCTCTAAAATTTTTGCAGCATAATTTTTGGCAAATTCGTAGTTAATTTCCTGCATGGGCGCTGCTGCTTTAGCTAACGTTTGGCCAAAAGCAAAGTAGATAGTAGGATTAATCATCAAGGCTCCAAGATAACCGAGTTCTGCAGCCATAGTAGGCGTGTAATGTGCTAGAATTTGATCGTTAGCTTCTTTGATAGGTTGAACCAACACAGGTGAAGCTTTTGATGCTTCAGACATGGCTACATATTCCATATGTAAGCTGCCTCCTATAGCAATCGCTGCACTAGCTTCTCTAATAGGTGGAGTCAACATAGGCGAAGCTTTTGATCCTTCAGACATGGCTACATATTCCGTATGCAAGCTGCCTCCCATAGCAAGTGCTGCATTAGCTTCTTTGATAGATTGAACTAATACAGGCGAAGCTTTTGATACTTCAGACATGGCTACATATTCCATATGCAAGCCACCTCCCATAGCAATTGCGGCTGTCATATAGGTTAGGTCCTGACTGACTTTAGGATCGCTGCTCGTCTTAATCAACGTCATATAATCACTTAGGCTAGCTGCTATCCCACCTTCAATTTTTAACTCTTTATGCACTCTTGTTTCTTCATAGACTTGAAGGCGTTGCTGTGGAGATAGGGTTTGTAACCAGGCTTCATGACCTGCCTTCCCTTTACGTGCTTCTGATTCTTTATAAACCGCAGACTTTTCCTCTATATGACGCGCTTGTACATCTTTTTTTACCTGCTCAGACCAGTTAGCTAGTATCGTAAGGCAAATAGCATCTAGCTTATTTTGGATAGCTAATTTAAAGTCATTCCCCTTTAAACTCTCGATGCCTCCTGTTTTAGCCCCATTGCTAGTGGAATCTTGCAAAATAAAAGTCTGATTAACGCCTCCTGTAAACCATAGGAGAAAGAGGGCTTGCATCAATTCAGGGCTAGCCGCATTAGTCTGTTTAGCAGGAGAAGTAGCTGAACTTTTGTCGATAGAATCTGAACTAGTAGAAGTCGGATTGCCTTCTGTAGCTTTGCCTGTGGCTGACACCCAAGAAACGGGAGCACCACCACTATTTGTTTGAATACCTGTCATAAGTACCTATCCTGCTTGATAATAATAAAATGAGTAATTATCTAACTTTATTCTATCAACTATTTTTTTTATTTTAAATAGTTAAATACTGTCTATAAATAAAATAAACTACTCTTAATTAGAGTTAGATAAAAAAAAATTAAAATAGTAAACATTGTTAATTTTATGATTAAAAGCATGAAGAGGTAAACTCTTGACAAAATCAGCTTTTTTGCTCAATCTAGTCTTTCCCATTTAAAGATCATCAACTAGAGTTTTTTCATGCATCATCTTCGTCTGAATCCTCATCTAATGGCTATTTTAGGCTTAATGCTATTGGGTTTAATGAGCCGTTTAATCCCTCATCCACCTAATTTTACTTCTATTAATGCAATTGCCCTCGTTGGAGCTCTCTTTTTAGATAAGCGTTGGTTAACTTTTACCATTGTCTTCTGTACCCTATTTTTAAGTGACCTCCTATTAGGTATTCATTCGACTATGCATTTTGTTTACTTGAGCTTTGGGCTTACGATTTGTATAGGTCATCAACTGAAAAATACAAAGAGTTTATCTTATTTTCCTTTAGCCTGTATAGCGAGCTCTCTACTTTTCTTTTTTATAACTAATCTTGGTATCTGGTTAACAGGTAGCCTCTATTCTAAAACATTGGAGGGTCTAACTAACTGTTATTTGGCAGCCCTTCCCTTTTTGACTCATCAAATTTTAGGAGATCTGACCTATAGTATTTTATTACTTAGTTATTTTATCTACGGAAAAAGTTGGAGCAAACAAGAAAACTTACATTTTTAAAAAGCTAGCTTAACTACTACTCTTTTATCTTGGTTAGAATGAAATCCTAGCTGCTATTGCACTCAAGCAGCTAGGATTATTTCATTATTTAGGTTAAAATTTTTCAAATGCTTTAGTTATGGCTGTATAACCAATAGAAAAACCTCCTACGGCTATACCTTTTACAAGCATTCCTCTTCTTAAATGAGAAATCTTTTCTATTTTCTTTTCCTTTTGCCATACAGTTAAAGCAGTATCCAATGGATGACCGATAACACTACCAATCAATCCACTCATAAAAGCTGAAGTATAGAGGGTAGCTTGATTATCTCCAGTTACTCTCTTCATCCACTGACTTAAAGGATGACTAATTCTCAAAGATAAAAGAAAACTAGACTCTCTACCTACAATGGCTGTAACTTGTTTACTAGACAATCCTTTAATCGATTGTTTAAGCGTACGGCCCATGGTCTGCCCATTAAATATAGCTAAGGCAGGTGCTGAAATAGCACCAACGATCATTGAACTCAAAAACATCGGTAGTAAATTATCTTGGTTATTTTCTTTTTTGATTAAGCATTTTTCTAGAGTCGTTTGGGCAATCATTTGAATGCCTACAATTGCTCCAATAGTAGGTGCTGCTCTAGTCGCTATTTTTAGCGATTGGCTATAGCACATTTTTGGAAAAGGTTCTCCATTTTGCAAAGCACTTTTTGCGATGAATCCATAGAATACAGGTATAATAGCACTAGCTGCTGCAACTGGAGGCATTATATAAGCATTAAAGTAAGTGCTTATCCAATTTTGTTGTCCAGGCTCGATAGAAGAATTTAGAGACATAATCATGATCCTTATTTAAATAAATAGTATTTTAAGTTCTATGAGAACTGTTAATAAAAAAAGATGTATATAACGTTAGATTATGCTCCGCCCTAGCGGAGTACCCTAGGATAAGAAACGAAAGAATGAAAAGAATGCAAAACTAAAAAATCATTAAAATTAATACAACTAATAGGAGATATAAAAGCTCTCCAAAAAGAAACATTAGAAGCTATATGATGTAGTTTGATATTCATAGTGATACTATGCTATGAAATATTTAAATTTAATTGCAACATATTATTTAAATAAAATAAAATTTAGCATTAACTATTTAACTGACTAAATGACTATTTTATTTATTTAATAATCAAAAGATAACTCTAGAAGCTATCTTTTAGTTGGTTGACCTATATTTTTTTCGAGCTTAATGGCATCGGCTGCAAATTTTCGAATTCCTTCGGCTAACTTTTCTGTGGCCATTGCATCTTCATTTAACGACCAACGAAATGTTTTTTCATTTATTGTAATTCTTTCTTGAGGCCTATTTTTAGCTTTTGAAGACTCCAATTTTTGCTCTAGCTTGCCTTTATCTTCATTTAATTCTTTAAAAAATTGAGGAGCAATCGTCAATAAATCGCAGCCTGCTAATTCTAGGATTTCCTCTTTATTGCGAAAACTAGCACCCATGACTTGCGTCTTATAATCAAATTTTTTAAAATAATTATAAATTTGTTTGACAGATTTAACACCAGGATCTTCAGCTGGTGCGTAGCCTTCTACTTTTTCACTTTTTTTATACCAATCTAAGATGCGACCGACAAATGGAGAAACTAAAGTAGCTTTAGCTTCAGCACACGCAATCGCTTGACTTAAAGAGAAAATAAGAGTCATATTGCAGTGAATGCCCTCTTTTTCAAGTCTAGTAGCTGCTTCTATGCCTTCCCAAGTCGACGCTAATTTAATTAAAACGCGCTCTTTAGCAATGCCTGCCTGTTTGTAAAGATCGATCAAATGATGGGCTTTATCCATGCTACCTTGTACATCAAAAGAGAGACGCGCATCTAATTCTGTAGAAACGCGACCGGGAATATACTTTAAAATTTCTACCCCAAAATTGACAAATAATTTGTCCATAAGCAGGGTCATCTCTTTTTCTGAAGAGAGTGCTTTAGATTTAGCATACTGTTTAGCTTCATCAATAAGATGAACATAGTGCGCTTGTTGAGAAGCTGCCAAAATAAGAGAGGGGTTAGTCGTTGCATCCGTTGGCGTCAATTTCTTAATCGCATCGATGTCTCCTGTATCAATCACTAACGTGGTCATTTCAGCTAATTGCGTTAGTTTACTTTTTTCCATCACTACTCCTTTTTATTGTTTTGACATATCTTTAGTTGGCTCAATGCGAAAAGCAATCGAAATACACTCTTCTCCAACGACTAAATCCAGACAAGAATTGAGACGCGTTAAGAGTAACTTATAGGGAATTTTAACCTGTTTATCTCCTACATCCACCCCGACAGAAGTATGACCTAATATTTCTTCACACTCTCTAATAGTTGAACAAAGCATTTCAAATTTTTTGATCTGTCTAATGAGAACTTCATCATTAAATAGGTACTTTTTTTCGCAATGGGTACATGAGATGACGTGTTGATCTTTTTCTAATTCGAAAATAGAAAAAGTAAGCAGATTTTGACATTCTTTACATTTAAATTGTAGACTATGACCTTTTTGCATCTACTTTCCTACACTCAGACTTAAAAATTTTATACTAAAGCTTAAAAAATTAAAAAGAAAGGGCTTATTGAAAATTAATGTAGAGTTTTTATTGCGTCAAAATAAAAGAAAATACCATTTGCTAAAATTTTGCTGTAAAGCTTATATATAATGAAGAGATTAATAGTGTTCATCTTATGTATTTCTATCGCTTAAGCGAAATTTTCTAACTTAACAAGCTAATCTGAATAAGAGGTCTTAATGATTATTGAAATTTGCGCGTTAGTTTCTACTCTTTTCTTTATTATCTTAGTTCTGTTTATTATTCAATTTCTAAAGACAGGTCAAAAAACATTAGCTAAGTTAAATCATTTAATCCTAAAGTTGGAAGAAAAAATTGAGCCGGTAGAGATGGAACTCAAAAAACTTCTGTATCACTCTAGCCAGCTGACAGAAACTGTTAACCAACAAATAACCCATTTAAATCCCCTAATGCAAGCTGTATCAGAGGTTGGAAAATCTCTTGATAGCGTAACTAAATTATGGAATAATAAAACCTCTCATTTTAATGGATCAGAAGATAAAAAAAAGAAGCTCTCTACTACAATCAGTAGTGTAGTTGAAATAGCAGCAGTTTCTTTACTTGTATGGCAACAAATTAACAAAAGGAAATAATTATGGCAAAATATAGTGCAGTAGAGGAATCCGATTTCTGCTCTAGTCAGATCACTAATCTATTTTTAAGTGCAGCAGCTGGTGGACTTTTAGGAGCAGCAACAGCTCTTCTATGCACACCTACTACTGGTCAAAAATTGCGTAGACAATTAGCTGATACATTTGATGACTTAAGTGATAAAGGACAGGATGTAGTCCATGATTTTACTGCAAAAGGTAAAAATGCAGTAGATTGTGCATCGGATTGTTTACAAGGTCTTAAATGTGTGACTTCTTACTTTACTGGCAAGAATAGCAAATCCTTACCTGCTAATACCAATATGCTAATTGGAGCAGTAGGTGGCGGTATTCTAGGTGCAGCAGCTATCCTATTATTAGCAACAAAAGATAAAGAAGATTGTTGCGGTATTACACAAAAAATTAAACAAGCTGGAGAGTCAGCTAAGAAAAAATTTAAACCACTAGATTGGATAGAAACAGCTAAAGATTTAATTCAAGCTTTTCAAGATAAAGCAGGTGATGTAGTTGAAGAAGTAGAAGAAAAAGGAGAACAGGGCAAACAGTATTTAAGCAATATTGTTGACTGGGCTAGTTTAGGACTACGCGTATGGCAAAACACAAAATCAAGGAGATAAAATTTATGACACCTAAAAATATTAAACAACTTGTAGCCGGTACTCTTTTAGGAACTTTGATAGGGACAGCTAGCTTTATTTTATTTCCTAAACGTCAAAAACTTTTATGCGGCTTAAAAACTCAATCTAAAGGATGGGGAGAACAAGCTAAGCACATTAGCGAAAGTATGTTAGACGAAATGAAGTTTTGGTCAAAATCTAAACAAAAGACCTCTACCATTTTATCTTTTATGAAAGGCATGTTTACAGGCATGTTAGTCGGATCTGGCACGACTCTTTTAACTACTCCAAAATCAGGTAGACAATTGCGCAATCAATTGACTAAACGCTATCACGATGTAGCTGATAAGACACAAGATGCTTTAGATTACATGCACAATGGTCTAGAGGAAGCGATAGTAAAGAAACCGAGAAAAGTTGTACCTAAGCTAATTAAAAAAGTGTTAACTCCTAAAAAACCAAGAGCAAGAGCGACTGCTAAATCTTCTGATAAAGATCAAGCAAGCGATGCGCGTTCTAATAAAGAATCTTAAGGTCTTTTAAAAGAAAGAGTCATGGCCTTATGCTCTTTCTTTTATTCTCTTTTTTTCCTCTCTTTTAAATTCACCAATTAGTTTAACTAATTCATCTTAATACTAATAATCGACAGTTAATATTCTATTTGTTAAGCTATTATTTAGATTCTATTTCTCAATTTTTCAATTTTATTTTAATCTATAGAACTATTTTTAATGATAAATATGCTATTAGTTTGGCGCCTAGCTTTTTTATGGATGATTTTAGCCGTAGCTGCTTCTAACTATTTAGTTCAATTTCCCCTTAATGATTGGCTAACTTGGAGCGCTTTTACTTATCCTTTTACTTTTCTAATTACAGAGCTCACAAATCGATTTTATGGCCCCTCTAAAGCGCGCCAAGTTGTATACGTAGGATTTATAGTAGCTATCATCTTATCGATTAAATTAGCTTCTCTTCAAATCGCTTTGGCTTCTGGTACGGCTTTTTTAATTTCGCAACTTTTAGATATCTTTGTATTTAACTCCTTACGTCAGCGTCAGTGGTGGAAAGCTCCTTTACTTTCTTCTGTAGTAGCTTCCATTTTGGATACGGCTCTATTCTGGAATCTAGCTTTTTTAGGACAAGAGGTATCCTTATTAACCTGGGCACTTGGAGATCTAGGCATTAAGTTATTGCTAGATTTCCTCATGCTAACTCCTTTTCGTTTAGCTATTAGGCTTATTCCTTTATCACGTGCTGATTTTGTTCTTAAAAATTAAATAAGCTCCTTTCTCGATTAAAATTTTCTAATCATTAGATAGTTTTGTAGGATAAATGGAATCCGTAGACAAGGAGCGAAAAATAGGAATTTCATTGACTAAGATTAACCCACTAAAAATTAATAAAGAAGCTAGGAGCGCTTGCCAAGAAAAAGACTCGCCTAAAAATATAAAACCTAACGCTATTCCACATACAGGAAAAAATACTGAGACCATCGATATAGCTGTAGGCGCACAATAATCCAAGAGCTTATAATAAATGATGTAAGCTAGCACAGTACCTAGTAAAATTAAACCTGCTAATCCCACTATAGCCTGAAGAGAGGGCAGAAAAAAAGAGCTAGGATTTTCATATAATAAAGCAAAAGGCGTCAAGATAATACAACTACAGATTAGCTCTGCGGTAGGAGCTACAAAAAGTGGGTAGCCTACTTGATGTTTTTTAGCATACACATGACTTGCGGCATAGCAAAAAGCAGCCAAAGTAGCAATTATCATTCCTTCTATGGTAGAAGATTGAGCCTCTAGTAAACCTGGCAAAAATAAAAAGAGCAATCCTACTAAACTAACACTAATCCCACCTAGCTTTTTAAAACTCAGGCGATCAGTGGGAATAAATAGATTGGCTAAAAGAGCTGTAAACATAGGAGTTGTTCCATTGATCATAGCAGCCATGGCACTTTCAATGGCTTGTTCTGCACAACAAAATAAATAAAAAGGCAGTACCGAAGCAAAGATTGCCATGACTAGTGAGTTAAACCAAAAGTTTAACTGACGGGGGAAATGATGCCCTTTCCAATACAATAAACTGTAAAAAATAAGAGCTGCTATAGCTGTTTTTATGGTAATAATGGCTAAAGGTGAAATTTCTGTGACAGCTAGTTTGATAAAAAGAAAAGAAGGGCTCCACATCATAGTCAAAGCTATAATTAATAACAAATGGCACCACTTATTCATAAAGATCTTAAAATTAAAGTTAGAAAAGCTTATTTTACAAAATATAGCTATTAGAAACCAATGGCTAAAATGCCATTCTTTTTTTTCTAACTAATTAATTGTAAGTTATTTATTAAATTTCCTTTTATATCTAATATTTATCTTGATTTTTAAATATTAAACTAGCATAGCTAGATTTAACTATCATTCACATTAACCTTTTAAAAAAGTGGAGGAATATTATGACTCATCATCACGAATGTTGTCATCAAAAGTCCTGTTGTTCACATGAACATGAACAAGCATGCTGCTCTGAAAAAAGCGGTTGCCATCCTAAACATGATTGCACACATGAAAACTATACTGAAAAACTTTTAGAATTAGCCGATGAAGCTTGGAGAGAGATTTTAAAAGAGAAAATTAAACAACAAATTATGACAGCACAAGGTGCTCATATTGAACAGTTAGCCAAATTGATAGCCGAGTCTAATCAATCCAAATGGAAACATAAGATGGCAGCTAAAAAAAGCTGCTGTGACTTAAAAGAAAAAATGCATGATTTCTTTTGTGACTCAGGAGATTGCAAACGTTAGTCACGGCTAATTTCTATTTTTTTACCGTATAATCTTCTTAGTTATTAAGATTATACGGTAAAATTTTAAATTATTTTTATATTTCTCTTATTTTGTAGTAGATTTTTATTCTAACTTAAGGAGAAGGTATGACAAATGAATTGCCAGCTAATTCTTTTTCTAATAGCTATACATTAGCTTTTCCTCCTAAAAGAAGAAATACTTCTCCTGAATATAGTCGATTACCCTCTTTAACTTCTAAACCCAATCAAAATTTAGAAGAAAAAGAAGATTTATTACAAAAAAATAGAATATGGTCTCACGGTTATCCATCAAACAGAAAGAAAAAAAACTTAAGACATGATCAAGAATTAAAAGAAGATAAAAAAACAATAGAAAATGCAGAATGTCTCTTTAGTTTTTCTTCTCTACCTTATTTAATTCCCTACTCTCTAAATAAAAATGAATCTTTCACTTCGAGTTATTCAATAAATTCTAAGCTCGGTCAAAAAGTTGAAACTAAGTGGCCTGGTGCTTTTGTAACTAAGAAAGATCTTTCAGAAAAACATAGTTTAAATAAAATAGAAAAGAGCATTTTAATCAGAGAAAAAAAATTAGAAAAATTAAAAAATTTAAAAGCTAGTTTTATAAAATTCAAAGAGGAAAACTTTTCAGAAGATGAAGAAAACAATTCTAAAAAAGATGTTTTGCAATCTATAGAGACTGATATTAAACTGCAAGAAGACAGATTAAAAAATCTAAAAAAACTTAATACGTATCACTCAAAAATTATTACACCCGGAGCTCCTTTACCAGAAAGAAGAAAGAACAAACTTACTTAAAACAAATCTATTATTTTTAAAATTTAAGATACATTGAGTAAGGAACTAGATTTTTGCTCATTCTGCTCTTGTAGACTATTAAAATAGTGCTGACTATCCTCAATTACTTCTTTAGAGAGTCCTGCGACACCAATCATATTGATAATCAACATGGAGGTGATGCTAATATCAGCTAGCATCCAGGCTATCTCTACTTCTACTAAAGCACCAATTGGCACGAGTAAAATGTAGATTATCTTAATTACTTTAGCTGCTTTAGCGCCCCATAAAAATTCTGCTGCCTTTTCAGCACAGCAAGACCAAGCTAATACTGTCGTGTAACCAAATAGAATGAGGGAAAAGATGACGATATAGGAACCAAGTGAATGACCTAACCCTTGAGAAAAAGCATGGGTGACCATATTGGTACTCGTTAGTCCTGTTTGCCAAGCTCCTGTTACAATTAAGACCAACCCCGTCATCGTACAGACGATCATCACAAGAAAAGGAGCAACTAAGGTCACTAATCCATCTATCACGGGATTAGTCGTACGTGCACCGGATTGCAAAATAGGTACAATTCCCGTGCCAGCATCTGTAGCAAATATGCCCCGATCAAATCCTGCTGTTAAAGCTTTTAATACTCCAGCTCCTAATACACCGCCAGTTATAGCCTGAAAATCAAAAGCTGAGCTAAACATCAAACTAAATGCGCTACCTACTCGATCGTAATACAACAGTAAAATAATCAAAGCAGTCGTTAAGTAAAGAAAAGCTTTGAGCGGCACAAAGAGAGAAGCAAATTTAGCTGTGCGTTGCAAACCTCCAAGAGAGATGGCTGCTACAAACACCATTATCATTAAGCCACACACGAGCGGAGAAATGCCTAGTTGCTCAAGAGGTAGAGACATAGAGTTAACTTGGGCCATAATTCCAGCTGTGATAGCACCTGTCAAGGTCAATAAACTAAAAATGATTCCTAAGAATTTATAGCCAAGACCAGAGGATAAATAATACATAGGCCCACCTACATACTCATCTGCCTTATTTTTAGTGCGATATTTTACGCCTAGTAAACAACTAGCATACTGAATAGCAGAACCTAAGAAAGCCATGATCCACATCCAAACTAAGGCTCCGGGCCCGCCTGTACTAATCGCTACTGCCATGCCAGAGATATTCCCCGTTCCAAAATTACCGGCTAAAACTGCAGACATTGCTTCAAAATGACTCATATCCCCTTCGCAACCGACCTTTTTGGATAAGAGATGGAAAACACCTAATTTAAATTTAGTGATCTGAACAAATTTAAGTTTGATAGTTAAATAGATTCCCAGAAAGACCATCGCTGGAAAAACACAAAGAAGAGTAAAATACTGATTAAATTCACTTAAGATTGTCTTAATATTAGTTTCCATTAATTTATCTTCTTTTTAGTTTTTTAGATTATGTAAATTATAAAATAGTATTAATTCACAATTAAAAATTAATAAAATTCGATCTTTAAAAAAAAATAATAACACATTTAACTATAATTAGACAATGGAATATATGCAAGAAAATGAAAGCAAAGCAGCCTAAGAATCAGAATTTTAGAGGAAAAAAGGCATAAATAAAAAACACGCTTGAATAAAAATTTGCAATAAGCCAAATTATGGGGTAATTTTTTATTTAAAAAGGTCAAATGGCAAGTTTTTCTTCTTTGTCACCTGCTTCTACTTTTTTCTCTTCTTTATTTACCTTCTCTTCTCACTTTCTACCAGTTATTGATCCTACTACAAAGTTTGGCACCTGTTGCCACTACCTTTTGCCCCGTTATTTTAATTATTGCCTTATTCAAACGTGCTTGCAATGGACGACTAGACTTCACTATAAAGAACGCTTAGGTTTAAAAGAAGCAGAGCAAGATAGTGAAATGAGTCAGGCGCGTTGCTTGCGCAAAGTAATTCCTCTTCATTTAAAAAATACTGAATGGATTAAAAAATTTAATCGAGAATTAACAGCTTTGACATTTGGTCTGACAGTAGATGTATTAGAGAAAAATGAGGGCTTTGAAGAGTTTGCCAATCAAAATCATTTAGAAGGCTATCTTATTCATTTTGATCATTCACTAGATGTAATTGATCTAACTATCATGATTTTACATCGGGGAA
The DNA here is from genome assembly GCA_965200675.1 of Parachlamydiaceae bacterium. Lineage (GTDB taxonomy): Bacteria > Chlamydiota > Chlamydiia > Chlamydiales > Parachlamydiaceae > CBDAUP01. Next base: position 2,228,989 of record CBDAUP010000002.1, read on the forward strand.
AAAAAGTTGCCTGGTCAAAAGTTAGGCAAAAGGGCTGGGATCACTCTGCTATTCCTGCGCATCGCGTCAATAAAGCCTGGCGTTATGGTCAACAGGGTTTACAAGCTAAGAATTTATATAGCACTCACAAAGCACAGCCTTATCGTCAAGTTAATGCAGAAGAATGGGGCAATCAAAACCTATTTGAACTGTGCGTTTGTTGTGAAGAGAATCCTCAATTTACTGGCAATCATACCTTTTTTAGAATTTATACTAGAGAGGGGGCTATTTACAGCGAAGGACTTTATCTAAATATTAAGTCTTGTGGTATCCAGTCTTTAAAAAGCCCTTTTAATCTTAAAAGAGGGCAAATTATGGAACCTGATATTACAGAATTTTGGCCTAATACTAAAGAAGAACCCTGTACGATTCATACCTTAGCTTTTGCTATGACTGATGATCAGCTTCAAGCAGTGCTTGCCTCTTTAATTAAAGACCGCCAGCAGGATTTAGAAGTTTTTCATCTATTTGATAGCAATTGTACCATCTGGTCCCTCAAGCACGCTAAAATTGCAGGATTTAATTATAAAATTGCCTCCACGTCTGCTCTAAAAATGTTATTAAATACTAGAATTGGATGTGTTGTTGTTCCTTTATTCTTTCAAAAGTCTGTTAGTTATTTAGCTAAATCCCTGCCCTCTTTTATCAAAAAAATAGTAGCTTTTCCCTTGATTGTTTTAGCTAATATCGGACTCATCTTTTTAGGAGCTATGAGAATTAGTCCAGAATTGCAACAGAAAATTAAAGAATTAGAAGAAAAGAAAATAAAACATCCCATTAAACCCTTTTTAAATCAATTTTCTGCTATTTTCGATTCCACTAAGTTACAGCTATTTCATCCTCATACGTTTGTTCATCAAACTTTTAGGGAAATCAAACAATGGCGTCAGCAGAAAATAGAACAATTAAATGGCCAAAAAGCACAACTCGAACAGCAAATGCTGTTGGCTAATGCCTTACAAACTTCACTCATTAAAAAGCAACTCGAGCATCTTACTTATCAAAGAGATTTTGTGCTGCCCTATGCTTTACCCCCTCAATAAGAATTTTAGATTTAACACTTTAAGGATTCAACATGAATAGAATATACCATTTTAGCTTAGTGTGCCTTACTCTTTCTCTGCTACTTTCTTTTACTGCTCTGCCAGCACAAGAAGAGCTCTATCCTAAAAATTATTGGGATGAGGGATGTTGGACTTGGAATCCCTGTTATACGCCTGATTGGACAGATTGTGTTTATTTCTCTCCTAAAGTATTTCATGAAAAACTCCATACGCAAACAACCAATTTATCCTTGCTGAAATTCCTAGGGATCGATCAGGGACAGCATGCTAGAGGTACTTTATATGGGATTGACGTTGGTTACATTTATAAAAACTCTTATGGTTTATGGGGACAACTTGGAGCCCAGTATGCCCAAGGAAAATTAAAAGATTCAACAGCTTCTAATCGTCGCGTTTATAATACAGCTGTAGAGGGACTGGTAGGCTATGCATTTGTTAACTCTTGCTTTACCCTGACGCCTTTTCTTGGAGTAGGCTACTCTTTAAATAGGCAGCATTTTGAAGAATTAGATAAGAATGATCAAAAGGTCAGATTGCGCTATCACACTTACTACATTCCCTTTGGATTGAAATTAAGTTACATGTTTACGCCAAACTTTGAATGTAGTTTGCATTTACAAGCTAACCCGCAAGCTGATAGTACGCTAAAGGTCAACCGCTTGAATCAATACCGCTTTGAGCTAGGTAAGACAACAGGTTATTTAGTTCAAGTTCCTTTGACCTGGAATATCACTTATACAGATTACACTTGGAAAATTCTACTTGTTCCTTTTTGGAATCGGCTAGTTTATGGAAAATCGCATGGAATTGCCACTGCTACTTCCACGGTTTACTCCTCTAAACAACGCTATGAGGATTGGGGAGCTTCTATCACAATCGGCACGCTATTTTAAGTTTAGTATTAGTAAAGATGACATGTTTCAAAAGGATCAGCTTGCTGATTCTTTTGAAATCTTCTATATTCTGTAGGATTTACAGACTTAAATTGAAGATAACCATTTTCCCATATTTCGATATTATGATGTTGCTCTAACTTATTTTGTTTGATAAATTTTATTTGACTACTTTTCAGCACATCCAATAGGTCAGAGACGAAAAATCTATTTATATGAGGGTTTTTACAAGAGTCTGGCTCTTCCTCAACATTATAATTGTAGTTAATTAAAATAATCTGCTTTGGTTTGCTTTCAACTAACTCTCCATAAGTAAAATATTTATGACTATTCATCGATTGAGTGATTAATTTTTCCTGATAGAAATCTGCAAAAATAACTAACTTTTTCTTAATTTTTATCTCTTTTATTTCAGAATTTTGCTCTATGATTTTCAAATCAGCTTCACAGCTATAGCCTGGATTGAAAGGAAAAAGACAAGTAAAAAATTTAGCTTCATTTAAAGATGGATTCTCAAAAAATCTCTTAGAGCAAGCTTTTAGTTTTTCATAAGAAAAGATAGCATGATCATGTACAAATTTTCTTGCACTGAGATTAGAAGAAACAATAATGTCCGGAATAAATTTTTTCCATAAACTGTCTATTGAAGCGATATTACTCCATAGTGTGCTAACTCCTGCATAGTTATCTAAATCTTTTGGAGTAGCATAACAAAAAATAGTGTAAAGTACATCTTCTGGAAGATTAGGACAAAGATTAGGTAGGACAGTCATTTTCATTGCCTTTTGTAATTTTTAAGATTTTGCTTTCTCTGTATAAGTTTTAACTTTATTTAGTTCAATCCTATTTTACTACTGAAGTTGTAACTTTGTATTAAAGAAAAGAAGACTAAAATTCTAATGCATTAGTTGCACAAATAAAAAATATTCTTTGTTCTTTATCAAAAATTAATAGTTATTTACTAAGATTATATATCATAATAAAATGAGGTTCTTATTATGTATAAAATTATGGAAATTCTTCTTTTTTTAACATTAATTTGTACTATTTTTTGTTTAAGTGCTTTCCCTGTTTATAGTGCTAATCAAACTGCGCTTCAGAAAACTTTTTATAATATTTTTGAAAAAGGCATTTACGATGCTTATTTAGCTAGCTTACAAGTCTTTCTTAAAAAAGAGCTGACTACTTCTCCTCTAGTTCAAGAAGCTATCGAGGTCAATCAAAAAAAAGGAATAACTTCATTTGAACAAGAGGGCCTGCAGTTTATTTCTACTCTTTTGCATCCTCCAATTTTTGCAGATAGTCAGGCTAAAAGCTTATTTCATCAAAAATGGATTAGCTCTTTAAGACAACTCATTCACGATAAAGAGGCTTTAACTACTTCTTCCTCCTCTTTAGCTAAAGAAATAAACTCTTTGATCAATCATTTAACCATCTGGATGTATACAGAGTCAGATATCTGGGCTTCGGTCGAAAAAGTTCTTTACCATGATACCTGCCTTAGCAAAGAACAAGTGGATGCTCTTTATTTAGCTAATCCCGTTAATTTTTTTAATCTCATTCATGAAAAATTTTCTAAAAGTACGGCAAACCAACCTCAAGAAGAGAGCAACTCCAATTTAAATGACCCTGTTTTATATGGCGATGTTCCTTCTTACCTATTTACTTTAAATAATAGAAAAAAAACACGGGTCATTCGCACGCCAAATGTAGCTAGAGACCTCATCGTCAATGAAAAGACAGGCAAGCCAACCGCTGTTCAACTCAATGAAGAGTTTAAAAACTATCTTTTAGCGCGAAAAGACAAGATTCACTTGTATGTCAATTTTATGCCAAGAGACGTGAAAACGCTGGAAATTGAAAAACTCGATGAAGATGCTCAACTGGGAAATTCCATTTTAGTGATTACACTTGCAAAAAGTAAAAAAAATGATTTCTATTGTCAACGCGGCATTTATGAAGCTAGTGCATCAGCTCAAGAATTTAAAGCCCTTTTTCTACAACAATTCTTTAAAAAAGAGGGAGAATACTATTGGTCTAAAAAAATCGATCTCTTCAGTTGGAAACAGGAAGTAGCCAAAATTATCGAAGCAACACACAGCTCTTTTTTTCAAAATAAACCCCATCTCGATCAATTGGAAAGACAGGATTTTATTGATCTGAGTTATATTATGCTTTTAAACCATTTAGTAGACTCTATAGAGCCTGATATGATGAATATGACATGTAAGGGTAGTGTAGATAGAGGCCCCTCTTTCTACGTCTTATTTTATCTTCATCATCAGTTAATCCATGGCAAAATGACAGCTAACATTTATCAAAGACTCTATGTCGATCTCTTTGCGCCACCTATTATACTAAATAATAGACAAGCGCACGGTTTTCGCATTGAGCGCGTCCAATCTACTTATAACCGCCTGATGGATTATTATGCTGAATCAACTGCGCGAGCAGTACTTTCCAAACGACTATAAAATAACAGCCGCTCTGTAGCTAAAAAACATAATAGAGCTCCACAGAGTATAACGACTGTGGCATTGGAAAAACTATACAGCAAACTGCCTATAAAAGGAACAAGGCAGCCTCTTATACCTACAGTTAAAACATTAGTCTGACTAAAGATAAAACTATCTTTATCATGAGAGAAAATAGGACCTGATAGGTGCCAGCTTAATTCACTGCCTGCTTGGGCTATCCCATATGTGAGATAAGCGACATAAACAAAAAATAGATGGTATTGCGAGCTGACTAAAAATAAAAAAGAGCCCCCAAAGATGAGTGTCACACAAGCACTAAAGTAGTAGATATGCACTTGTCTGAATAATTTAATCCACAGCGGCGAGGTCATAGCAAAGCCGATTCCTTTACATAAAGCAATCGCTATTCCCATTTCCATGTAGGTTAGCTGCAATAAATCGATAAAAAAGATGGGAATAATCGTTTGAACTAGGATAAGTCCAGTTCCTCCTAGCATAAAGCCAATCTGATACTTTTTAAAATCCTTATTTTCTTTGATTAGCTCCCATGATTGTCTCCAGGGCCGGATAATTTTTTGAAAAAAACTTCTGTTTTTAAGAGAAGCATGGCTAGTACTTTTCTGAAGATGCCAATTGGAAGAAAAAGGCTCCTGAGGTAAAGCTAGCATGGGCTTAGGAAGCCATAATAAAAATAGAGTAGATAGCAGTCCGATGCAAGCACTAATAAAAAAAAGCCAGCGCCATTCGCGATGATAATCATCTAAGAGATAGCCGATGAGCAAAGGCAATAAAGCAGGTCCTAAATAATCTAAGGTAGAACCATAGAAAAAAACGCGTTCCCTAGCTTCTCCTTTAATATTGCGATTAAAAATCTCCATCCAAGCTGGCATGACAGCGCGATTCATCATCATATAGATGCCGAAGGCAAAAATCATGAGCCATGGAGAATTAATCCAAGGAAAAAGAAGAAAAGGCACATAGCGCAAAATATTGGCTAAAATGAGATTAGCTCTGAGACGATGCTGATTATTAGGAAGAGAGGCGCTCCAATAAGGCGCAAACAGCGCAGACAAGGGTTTAATGGCAATAAAAATAGCAATTTGCAAACTATTAATTTGCATTTCCTTATATAAAATAAGAGTTAACATACTTAAAATGGACCAAAAGGGAATATTGAAAAGGCGGGTCCAGATATAAGCTGCTCTTGTTTGTTGTAACAGAGCAGCCGGTGTATGATCCAGAGTTTTCATAACCTTTCCAAAAAGAAGCGCTATTTACTTAAAGTCTTTAAGATAAACTGGCTGACCTCTTGCCTAAACTGTTTTAAAGAGGCTTGTTCTGTATACATCATGTGGCCTGATGGATAAAAACCTAGCGTTACGTGATCTCTCAAATGGGAAGGCAACCCTAAATGTTGAAAGGTATAAGTTGTGGCAAAGTAGGGCGTAGCTAAGTCATAGTAACCACTAGCTACATAGAGCTGCAACTTAGGGTTCTTAATCATGACATCGCGCAAATCCTCTACTACATTTAAATACTTATTATTAGCTTTGCCATAATTCCAAGGAAATACATTGGCTAATATTTTATATTCGCTATCTTTTTGCCATTTCAAGTCTTCTTGGAGATAACTATTTAGAGCCGAAGTAAAAGGACCCATGACATATTCTAAACTAGGGTCATACGTAAGAGATTCTGCACAGCTATGGCTATCAAATCCCACATACCGACTATCAAAGCGTGCAACAATCTCACTTTGATTGCGTAAAAGCTCTTTAGAAAATTGCGATTGGCAAATGCGCAAATCCCATCGATTGATCAGCCAGGGAGAAAGTCCCGTATATTTTGCTAGTTTAGCTACAATTTCTTGCCTTTTCTCTTTAGCTAATCGATCCCCTTGCATCAAGGCATAATTATAATCTTGAAGAGCAAATTGTTCTACCTCTTGCAAGGTTTGATTTAAATCTTTGGATAAATCCGCATCGAGTTTTTTATGATACCAGGCTGCCGCCGTATAAGAGGGCAAAAATAGTACATAAGGCAAGTCATTTCCTGGATCAGTTTCTAATGTTTGAAAATTGAGAATAGAGGAGATGAGAATGACCCCATTTAAATAAAGGGCATATTCATCGTGTAAAAAGGAAGCTAGGCCAGCAGCGCGCGTTGTACCGTAGCTCTCGCCTACTAAAAATTTGGGCGAGTTCCAACGTTGATGACGCGTTGTATAGAGACGGATAAACTCTCCAACAGAATGGATATCCTCTTTAACACCATGAAATTGTTTGGGATCTTCTCCAGGGACAGCTCGACTATACCCTGTCGATACCGGATCGATGAATACAAGATCCGTTAAATCGAGAAAACAAGAGGTATTTTCTACCACTTGGTAAGGTGGCAACGCCATTTCTAGTGGTTTAATGTCGATCCGTTTTGGTCCTAACACTCCCATATGTAACCAAACTGAGGCTGAACCAGGTCCTCCATTAAAACAGAATGTAATTGGACGTGAGGGATCTTTGCCCTCCTTAATGTAAGCGACATAGAAGAAACTTGCTTTATTCATCTCCTTTTCATCTTTAATGACGAGATTACCTGCATACGCTTTGTATTTAATCTCTTGGCCTTGTAAGGTAATCGTATGCGCTGTCTCAGAGAACTCCTCTTTTACCTCTTCTAGTTTAGGGGTTACCTCAGTGGTTTTTACTTTATCGTTTGCTTCTCTCGATTTATTTTCTTTAATGGTACTTTCTTGAGAAAAATTAAAAGGCATTACAAATAAGCTACAAATAAGAGACACAATAAGAGGGATTTTCATGAAAAGCCTTAAATTTAAAACGAGCTTAAAAGTGCAATTTTAGCTCATCTTTAATAAAATCACTAGTGACTTGATTATTATTTTTTACTAAAAATTAAAAGATCAGCTGATTTTGTGAGAAATTAACTAGTTTAGCTCCTGCTTCTTGCATCTCTGCATAAGCTAATGCTTCATCTTCAGCTTTTAAATTAACCGCGCGACAAGCATCAAAAATAACTTCGACTTGGAAGCCCAAATTTAAGGCATCTAATACAGAATACTTGACACAATAGTCTGTAGCTAAACCTGCGATATAGAGATGCCTTACTCCCTTACTTCTTAAAAATTCTTCTAAGCCGGTTGACTTATGATGGCCATTATCAAAAAAAGTACTATAGCTATCTAAAGTTTTATCTGTGCCTTTATAAAAAATTGCTTCTATTTTGGAAATGTCCCAGCCTGCAGCAAACTCTGCTCCTGCTGTCTGTTGCACACAATGAATTGGCCATAAAATCTGATTTAAATTCTTAAGCTGGATCACTTCTCCTATTTTTTTATTATGGATAGCAGCAAAACTTTGATGATCAGTTGGATGCCAATCTTTAGAAGCTACGATCAAATCAAACTTCTGGTTAACTAAATCCGCAATGAGCGGAATCATCTCCTTGGCACCTTGAATAGCCAGCGCGCCGCCTGCTAAAAAATCATTTTGAATATCGACGAGTAATAAAGTTTTCATAAAGATTGTTTAAATGATTTGAGGTATGCGCAGACTGCGAATCAGTTTAAGTTTGAGACGATAGAGAGAACTTTCCATGCCTACTACATACTGATGAGGATTCAAAAAGCGTTTAATGCCCTTATTATATTTAGCTAGTTCGCTTAAAGTTTTAGCACGTATCTCGTTTAAAGGAGGAAGTAGATAGACTAATTGACCTTGGCGAAAGATGGGAATGAGTAAATCACAGTAGGTCTGCTCATTTTTTAAAGTTTTTTCATGTGTGGGATCTAAAGGATTAATGAGAGTTACCGTCTCTTCAAGAGGTGTGTGAATATCATAGATCATATCGGCTACATTTTTATTTCCTCTCATGAAGCGTCTAATTTGCAAAATGCCGGGATTGGAAACTTTGATCATCTGCTCTGAAAGTTTGATTTTGTATTTCCATTTTTTACCCTCATCTCTAATAGCCGATAACTTGTAAACCCCTTCTAAGGCCGACTGATCTTTACCTGTGACTAAACTTGTCCCTACTCCCCATAGCGTAATCTGCGCACCCTGGCGCTTGAGTTCACTGATCAGTACTTCATCTAACTCATTGCTTGCCATAATCGCTGTATCTTTAAAGCCCGCTTTATCTAACAGCTGGCGACTTTTAATACTAAGGTAAGCTAGATCGCCTGAATCTAAACGGATGGCAATTAACTTTTTACCTCTTTTTTTAAGCCATTTTCCTACTTTAATCGCTTTTTTTACGCCTTCTAACGAATGATAGGTATCGACTAAAAAAACGCAGTTATTGGGCAAGCATTCAGCATATGTCTGAAAAGCTTCTAGTTCATCATCAAATACCATCACCCAGCTATGCGAATGCGTTCCTCTTACAGGAATACCATAAAGCTTACCTGCTAGTACATTAGAAGTAGAATCACATCCCCCAATGTAAGCAGCCCGACTAGCAGTCAAAGCGCCATCAACGCCTTGTGCTCTCCTCAAGCCAAATTCTAAAACGGGATCTCCATTAGCCGCAATGCACATGCGAGCAGCTTTAGTCGCAATTAAAGTCGGAAAATTAATTAGGTTGAGAAGCGCACTTTCTAAAATTTGGCATTGAATTAAAGGACCTTGAATTCTAAGCAAAGGCTCGTAAGGAAAAACAACTGTTCCTTCCGGTACAGCATCGACATCACAAGAAAAAACTAGCTTGGATAGATAATCAAAAAACTCTTGGCAAAATAGAGGAGAATCATCAGAAGATTTCAATTGAGCAAGATAGGCTAAATCAGACGCCTGAAAGCGAAAATTCTGCAAAAAATGGATGACATTTTCTAGGCCTGCAGCAATAGTGAACCCACCTGCAAAGGGAGGACGACGAAAAAAAAGGTGAAAAACGGCTTCTTTTTTATCGAGTCCTTTTTTCCAATACCCATAAGACATGGTTAGCTGATAAAGATCTGTTTGCAAGGCAAAAGAGGGATTTGAAGAAAAAAAAGAGGTATTCATTATTTAATTTATCGAGACTTAAACAGGTAAGTTAGACTTATTCATTAATTAAGATACGCATTTTTATTATGGATTATTAGAGAAAATAAGTAAAATCTTAACGTACGTCACTGAACCTAAAAACTCATAGGGTGTTAAATTATATGCTTCTTTTTTCAAGCCAAACTAGTTATGTCAAAAGTCTTTTATTTTTTATGCTTTTTTTTAATTTTTCTCTTTCTTTAGAAGGTGCTTCTTCGTTTGCTCCTTCCGTCCTTTCTTCCTTTACTTTGAGAGATAATTTAAAACGAGCTAAATCAGGAGATTACCTCGTCACAACTCAAAATAAAAATTATACGTTGCTTCATGTTTACGCCACTACACCTCCACATTTAGTCTTTGAAGAAATTACAGTCCCTAGTCAACGTTTACAAGGAAAATTTACGAGCTGGAAAAAATGGATGGAGGAGCAAGCGCCAGGTCATACTTCTTGGGTCATCTACACTCTAGATTTGCGCACGGGCCAACTAGTCAATTATTATTCTGTTACTAAAAAAGCTTGGTATGATTTGTCAAAAGTCAATAATTTTCTCACGACTCTATTAAACTTAAAATTAGAAAAACTACCTCTTGAAGCACGCCGCCGCATTGGTTTAAAACCTATATTGGGACGCGCTGATACCCGTCCTTTATGGCAGCCGCGCTTAATAGTAGAAGGTCAGGAAATAACCGAAGTTTCTTTTGATGTTTGGGTCACCTTATGGCCTAAAGATGATTCGGAATTAGCTAATAAAACAATTGAGCTATACCTTCCTCAAGATAATGAGAAGTATCCGAGTTATTTTCCTTATTGGCTGCAGATCAATGGAATGATAGGCAGTGCAAAAGTGCGCATTGTAGACTCAGGCAGTCAAATGCCCTCGACTACCTTTTTTCCAAAGTAAACTTATTTTTGTTGGTTATTAACATCTTTATACTCAGTGCTCTCTCCTCTCTAAACTCAACTTACAAAGGATAAATTAAGTATCATTAGTCAGTTTATTTCTAGTTTATCGACAAAACTTTCCACAGAAAAACTGCTTTATAGCTAAACAGTTATGCATAAAAGCGTACAAATATCGTATATAAGCCTTGTCCTGTACAAAAGAGAGAGCGTAGAGAGAAGAGTTCGTTAAAACTTATTGCCTTCCCCTTTCTCTTCTATTATGCTGATCTACTTAATCTAGCTTAAATTAGCTTAAAATCTCGATTTTAGTGCTTTAAGCTAGCTGGAGTGAAACTTATTTTATTATTATCTAAGGGGTTCCTTTTTTCTATGAGCCAAAAAATTTATTCTTTAAGAAAATCGCGAAAAATTTTAGAAACAAGTTATGATTGGTATAAACTAAAGGGTCAGACATTAGATTCGGCCTCTTTAGCGCAATTTGAATCTCTTTTACAACTTTGCGACGAAGCCTGTTTACAAAAAAATAGAAAAGAAGCCCATGATCATGCTCTGGCTTTAGAAGAATTGACTAGCAAGCACTTTCAAAAAACCCCTTTTCACTACTTTAAAGAGCTTTCTCTAGCTTTAATCATGGCTTTAGTGATTGCGATTGTCTTTAGAGCCATGTGGTTTGAACCGTATGAGATTCCGACGGGTTCTATGCGTCCTACTTTTAAAGAGCAGGACCATTTAACAGTTTCTAAAATTCAGTTTGGCATCAATGTACCCCTTAAAACTGCCCATTTTTATTTTGATCCTCATTTAGTGGAACGCACGGGTATTGTCATCTGGTCTGGCGATGGAGTTGCTCTACGCGAGACAGACACTACCTATTTCGGCATTTTTCCTTATAAAAAACGCTACATCAAGCGTTTAATTGGCAAACCAGGCGATCGTCTCTATTTTTATGGAGGCAAGATCTATGGAATCGATAAAGAAGAGCAACCGATTAAAGAATTTTTAGATAGTCCTTGGATGGCTAACCTAGACCATATCCCCTTTCTAACTTTTGAAGGAGAAATTGTAGAACCCGTGCATGGCACCCTGCAGTTTGAGCAGATGCATCAACCAATCGGGCGTTTAGCTGTTAATCACAAAGGCAAATTAACAGGTGAAGTGTATGATGGGAAGGATTGGGTTCAAGACCAGCCCTCTTCCCAACGCCTAGCTCATCCCCGTATTCAAGCCTATTCGGATTTCATGGGCATGCGCAACTTTGCCATGGCTCGGCTCCTCACTAAACAAGAATTAAAGCAGTTTAAAGATCGAGATGTTAGCAATTTAGAAGAGGGGGTGCTTTATCTAGAGTTAATTCATCATCCGAGCTTGACCTATCCTAAACCTTTCATGCGTCAAGAATATAGCAGTCATAATGCTCTTTCTCCTTTAGTCAGTGTGATTCCCTTAAAAGAAGAACACTTAAAAAAGATCCTAGATCATATGTATACCGCTAGATTTGAAGTAGAAAATGGAGTAGCTAAGCGGTATAGTTTAGGGGAAAATACAAACCATGTGACCAATCCTTTATTTCCCGGTATTCCCAACGGCACTTATGAATTTTATTATGGTCAAGCTGTTAAAATAGGCTGGGGTGGAATAACCACTATTTTAGCGCCTGAACATCCCCTTTACAAGTTAACGGCTGCCAATGTACAAAACTTATTTAATTATGGCATTGATTTTAGTACTTTTTATGCGCCTAAGCCTACTAATTTCTTCCTCTATCCGCACCGCTATGCTTATTTTAGAAAGGGGGATCTCTATTTATTAGGTGCTCCTATTTTAAAAAAAGAGGATCCCACTTTACAAAAGTTTTTAGCCAATGAAATGCGGAAAGAGCAGCAGTCTACAGATAACAAACCCTATACGGCCTTTAAAGATTATGGTCCTCCTATCAAGGAAGGGGTTTACGATACAGCTTTTATCAAAGCATTTGGGATCGAAGTCCCAGCTAAGCATTATCTTGTTTTAGGGGATAATCATGCCATGAGTGCCGACAGCCGCATTTTTGGCTTCTTACCGGAAGCAAATTTACAAGGTGTACCTGAGTTAATTCTCTGGCCACCCGGTGATCGATTGGGAAAACCAGCCCAAGTTCCCTATCCTTTATTAACTGTCCCTCGCTTAATTATTTGGGGATTATTTCTGTTGGGATTAAGTCTATGGTATGGTTTTCAGTATTATCACTCTAAGAAACGCGTATTCAAAAAAATCGAGTTTAACAAAGAGAATTAAAGGCTGTTTGATCTTCTTTATTAACTCTCCCTTGAAATTTATTCTTCGGGGAGAATAATTCCCATAGTAGCTTTATTGAGGCGTGGCTTGAGAGAAGAAAAAAGTGGTTCCTCAATTACTTCTCTCAAGCGCTCCACTAAATGCGTAGCTAATAGAGGATGCTCTGCTTGAAGCCATTGGCGAAATTTCCAAGTTTTGTTAAACAACTCCTGAGCATAGACCTCCTGCTGTTTAACGCGTTTATTTTTGACAAATTGTCCTACATCGATGTGGATGGGAAAACCATTTAATACTCCGGTATTCTGCATCAAGGCATGATCATTATCGGCAAATCCTCTTTGGTATTCAGATAACAAGAGAAGCACTAAACGATCAATGAGCTCTTTAGCAAGTAAACTTTCTCCTTTTCGCATGGCAGTTGTCAGCGTAGGACTTAGTAATTGTGCTTTATATTGAATGAGAAATTCATACTGATCGCTGTCAAGCTCATGTTTTAGGCCTATCTTATCGTAAATTACAATTTTCTGATTTAACTGCTTAGATTTATTCAGATGAATGAAGATCACACCTGTTTCTGGCTGCAAATCGGTATAAGCAATCTTCCAACTTGCAAATACCTGCTCTAGCTTTTGGCGTTTTTTATTAACTTTGGCCAAACGGTAATTTTCAACTTGAGGCACAAAGGAGAACAATTTCAACCAGTTTGAAGGGCGAAAACGTTGATATTTAAAAAATTTTAGAACATATTTTTTATCTTCACTTTCAAATACATAGGATTGACAACCTTTACCTAAATAGTAAAATTTTTCACTGAGAATAGAATTTATTTTTTTAGATTCCTCTTCTGTTAAAGAGGGAATAGAAAAGCGCTCATCATGAGGCAGATCATAAGTGATATTACTCAGAGTAAACCCTCCTGTCAGACTATAGTAGAGTCTACCCAATCCATAAAAAATAGGGATGAGAAAGATTATAGCCAGTAAAATAAATTTTATCTTCTTCCCGTTCATTAAAATTTTCCTTAGGGGGTTTTCTTTTATTTTGCTATCAAAGGTGCATTATTATGAGATATTTTGGGAAAAAAATCCATTAGACTTCTTATACAACTGCATCGACTTGTCAAAATCTCAAAAAAAAAGATGAGATCTTGCTAAAAAAAAATTTAATCTTCACAATCCAAAGCAATAAAGTAAGCGTATTGAGATACTATGAAAGTGCCTTCCCAATCATTTATCATGAAATTATTAAGTCCTTTAACTTATCCACAAAAATTCTTATTTATTAGTTTCTTATTTGGATTTTCTTTATTTGTTAGTTCTTATTATATGTTTAGCACACAGTATAATGCCATTATATTTCTCAAACAAGAACTAATAGGATTTCAATATGAAAAGCTAATCCGCAAAACGTTAGAAGAGGTCTCGCAATTTTACCTCACTTCTAGACGTTATCTGTATGGGGATGAGTCAGCCAAAGCTCAAGCTTTATTAATTCAATCTCAAGTCAATGCCGATTGGAAAAATCTCATCGCGCTCGATCAAGTAGAAGAGAAAAATTTACTGACTACAGAAAAAGATTTTCAATTAAGAGAATTAACTAGTCTTAAACCTGTTACAATAGAAAGTAAATGGATTGAATTTAAGAAAATAGCTTTTGATAATGACCCACAAAATCTAACAATTAATGCCGAACTTTATGATGATTTATTAAAAGATATTAACTCTCTCATTTTCTACATTGGCGATGTGTCTAATATTAATCTCGACTATGTTATCTCTACTAATTACATGTCTCAGATAGCCTTACTCAATATTCCCGAACTAGAAAATTTATTACCCAAGATTGCTGAAAAAGTAGAAAAAATTATTTTAACTAGAAAAAAATCTCTGACTGAACTTAATGAATTGATTGGTTTGACTAGTAACTTAAAGAAAATTATGCAAGACATTCAACAAAATATGGAAAAAGCCATTAATTATGAAAAAAATCTGCATACTAATCAAGATTTACAAAACAATCTCAAAGAACCCTTTAGACTATTAAAAAATATGGTAGATGAGTTTATTTTTTATGTTGAAAAAAACATTTTGTCTACAGATGAACTTCCTCCTAATCATAAAGAAATGATTGAATTAATCAATAAGACGACTCAATTGGGTTTTATCTATTGGGATGACCTGGTAGACCAATTTGAGATATTAATTAAAGCTAGGCTTTCTAATTATCAATTTTCACTTTTTGTAAGTATTTTAATTACTATTTTAGGCGCTATCGGCGGATTTATCTTAGGATTTCATATCATGCGCAGTATTAGTTTACCTCTGACTCAAATGATTGAAACAGCAAAAACTTTAGCAGCTGGCGACTTGTCAGCTCGAGTGCCTATTACCAATCAAGATGAAGTGGGTCAAGCAGGTCAAGCTTTCAATCAAATGGCTGAATCTTTTCAAGAACTCATTGGACAACTACAATGGACAGGCATTCAGTTAACAACTTCTACGACAGAAATTGCAGCCACTGCTAAGCAACAAGAGAGTACAGTCGTAGAGCAAGAAGCGACAACTAAAGAAATTGCAGCCACAGCAAGAGAAATATCAGCTACAGCTAAAGATTTTGCTAAAACGATGAATGAAGTGAGTAGTACAGCTGAACAGACCTCCTTACTAGCGAATGCTGGCAAAGCTGGCTTGACTAAAATGGAAGAGATCATGCGCCAGATGGTGGAAGCTGCCCGCAATATTGCTTCTAAACTAGCTATTCTAAATGAAAAAGCTGGTAGCATTACAAGTATTATTACAACTATTGCTAAAGTAGCAGATCAAACCAATCTTCTTTCCCTCAATGCCGCTATTGAAGCGGAAAAAGCTGGAGAATATGGAAGGAGTTTTACTGTCATTGCACGCGAAATTCGCCGGCTAGCTGATCAAACAGCTAATGCTACCTTTGATATCGAAAAGATGGTCAATGAGATGGTGTCGGCTGTGTCAGCTGGTGTAATGGGAGTGGATAAGTTTTCAGAAGAGATTAATACAGGCGTTAAGCAAGTGTCTGGCGTCAGCGAGCAATTGACAAAGATTATCGAGCAAGTTCAACAACAAACTTCTAGTTTTGAATTTGTCAATCAAGGTATGCAAGCTCAGTCGCTTAGTGCTGAACAGATCAATGAGTCGATTAATCAACTCAGTGAAGCGGCTCAGCAAACGACAGAATCGATTCGCCAATTTCACAATGCCATTGAACAGCTCAATAATGCTGCTCAGGATATGCAAACAGCTGTTTCAAAAATCAAGCGTTAGTTATTAAAATTATAATTTTTAGTTAGACAGACTAAAGAATTACTATTTTATATAAAAATTTAGTTTTCCAATCGCAAAATATCATTTGCTAATATTATCTTTTTAATTATACTATTTGATTATTGATAATAAATAGGGATATTTAATTATGATTACAGATAAAAAAATTAACTCAAAAAGCTCAACTATTTTATATTATGCTCCCCATAATTCATCTTGCCCTAGCTGTATTCAGTTACTAGATGAACTATTAATTAAAATTTTTTCTCTATTAAACTCAAATCAATCTAATAACCTCAAATTAGTTCATAAAACATGGTATCAAATAATAATTCAACAAAATAAGATAAACTTAAAGTTAGGAAAAGATCATTTAGTTCAATTGACCAACTTAGCTAATACTTTATATAGACTTGTGTGCAAAAATCAAAATGTAGATCTTTCTACTATTGATAGAATAGGAAATACTAAAATTCAGCTAACTCCACAAAAAATTGATTTTCCAAAAAATGTGCTTTCTTTATTAGGTAAGTTGAATCCTAGAAATCTAGAAGAAAGCCTATCAATTAAAGAGAATATGCTTCATTCTATTAGTATTGAATTAGCAAAATGTACTACCGAAGAAATTAAAGATATAGATAATCATTTGATTCAAGCAAATCTTACTCATTTTAATGCTATCTTTGAATTATATAATTGTCAAAATCAAATAAAAAGTTTATTACTAGACAAGGATCTATTAGAGTTAATAAATCCTGTTTCTAAGCAGCAAACAGATGCAAGATTTAATGGATTAGATAAAAGTTTATCAAAAAGAGAGCAAATTTTAGAGCTATTGCAAAAATTAGCCCTAAAAAATTATAAAGCTGAACTTGTATATTTTAGTCAGTTAACAAAACAAAAGATTTATCAGGAACTCTGTTACTTTAAACAACTTATTGATTCAAAAAAAATTAAGTCTTCCCTTACAGTAGACAGCACTCAAGTCTTAGTAGGTTATTTGAATAATACTATAGATCACATGATTGCTAATTTTTTTATTAAACTAATAGATTCTTATGAACACTCATTTGTATTAAACTTTATAAATGTAATCGATAAAGAGGAAAAAATTAGAGTAGCTCATGCTTTAATTATCAACTATGCAGAAAATGGAAAACAGCTAGAAATAGATAATTTAATTAATTATTTTTATTCTTCTTTACCTATAACAAAAATTCTTCCAAATGATAATAATTTGATTGAAAAAAATTTAAATCAAGAGAATAAAGATGGACTCTATACTACTTTAATTATTCACTATGCTAATAGAAAAAAATATGGTTTGGCTATAAGTTTAGTAGGAAAAATAATCAGTAAATTAGAAAAAGATTTTATTTTAGCTAAGTTAATTTCTATTCTCTTACGAAATAACCGCTATTTAGAAGCAACACAGTTAGAATTGCAGATCTCTCCTGATTCTTATCATAAAAAATATGTGAAAGAGTATTTTGAAAAATATTCTAAAAAATAATATAAAATTGAAGTTATTAGTAGATGCTAGTTTATATTCAATTAATCAGATGAATGAAATTGGATAAGCCTCAACGATCAATTAACTCTGTTAAGATAACAAAGCTTGAACTTTTTCAAGAACTAGTTTACTTCCAAGAAAAGTTAGCTGTTTTTCTGCTTCTTCTAATCTAATCCATTGACTAGCTTTAACCTCTTCTAGTTGTAAAATCACCTGACCTTCGACTTCAGCTAAGAAGTAGTGAACATGCTTATGGATTTTTTGATGAGCACGATAAAAGATATAACTTTCACTTATCATCTGTTCACTCAAAAATTTAACAATGTTCAGGCCTGTTTCCTCTTTCAATTCGCGACGAGCGGTTTGCTGATTGGATTCTCCTCTCTCTTGATGACCTTTTGGAAAAGACCAATAACTTCCCTTATGATGATTAATCAATAAAACAGACCATATATCTTGCGTATCTTGCTGTTTTTTTAAAGGAATGATTCCAAATGAAGTTTCTATTAGCATTTTAATTAAAGTGATTACATTTACATTAAAGTTAGGTTATTAACAATGAACTTACAGTATTAATACAGAAAACTAGCTTTTATAAGCGGCTAGTACAATGGTCGCATTATGTCCACCAAAACCAAATGAATTAGATAGCGCAACTTCAATTTTGCACTCTTCTGCATGGAGAGGAATATGAAACGCTAAGTTTTCTTCAGGCTCCTCTAAATTAATAGTAGGATGAACCCTCTGCTCTAAAATAGCTTTGACAGTGGCTACTGCCTCTATTCCTCCAGCTCCTCCTAGTGCATGTCCTGTCATCGATTTAGTTGCATTCATGGTAATAGAGTGAGGCATTTTAAAAACTTGTTTTAAAGCTTCTATCTCAGCTTTATCTCCTAAAGGAGTAGAGGTAGCATGGGCATTGATGTAGTTAACCTGATGAGCTTCTACAGAAGCATCTTTTAAGGCATGCTGTAAACAATTAACAACCCCTGCTCCATCGGGACGCGGTTCTGTCATATGATAAGCATCGCATGATATACCTCCACCCAAATACTCAGCTAAGATAGGCGCGCCACGTGCTAGCGCATGATCGAATGATTCCAAAACTAGCACGCCTCCCCCTTCTCCCATGACAAAACCATCGCGTCCTTTATCCCATGGCCGTGAAGCTTGCTGAGGAGCCTCATTTCTTTGAGATAAAGCTTTGCAAGCACAAAAACCTGCAAGTCCCATCGGAATGAGCGGTGCTTCCATTCCTCCACATAGCATCAGATCAGCTTCCCCATTTCTAATGTGATTAGCAGCTGAAATGATGCAGTTATTAGAGGTTGCACAAGCAGTAGAGATAGAGTAATTAGGACCCATAAATCCAAGATCTACGGCTAGTAATCCACCTCCCATATTAGCTAAAATATAGGGCACAAAAAAAGGAGTCACGCGTTTAGGACCTTTTTCCAGCAATGTTTGCACACCTTCTGAAAATACACCCATGCCTCCCATGCCAGATCCTATTAAAATACCGCATCTTAGCTTGTTTAATTGCTCGAAAGCTTCTCCTTCTAGCTGAGCCGATTTTAAAGCTTTCTTAGCTCCCACTAGCGTATAAGCTATAAATTTATCAATGCGCCTTACTTGCTTTTTATCAATGTAGTCAAGCGGATCAAATCCTTGAATAACTCCTGCAAATTGAGTAGAAAATTCTTCTACAGGAAAACTAGTAATGACAGAAATACCGCTCCTTCCTTGCAAAAGATTTTGATAAAATTCATCCACAGATGTACCAAGACAAGAGATCACACCAATTCCAGTAATAGCAATTCGCTTTTTGTTCATTAGAGCTTCTTTTCCTGCTGATCTTTAAGAATGACGACGTCGACTATTTTACTTTCTTTCCATAATTTCTCAAGCGCATATTTTTCGCGTAACTCAGGGACAAGCAGATGGATCACTAATTCGCCATAATCTAATACAATCCAATCTCCCTCTCTTTCTCCCTCTACATGGAGAGCCTGTCGTTTGTTAATATTAAGCGCTTGTCTAATAGAATGAGCTAAAGCCTTTACATGGCGATCTACTGTCCCTTCTGCAACGATCAGATAGTCAGTCATCGTAGAAAGACCTTGAACATCTAAAGCTATAATATTAAACCCTTTTTTATCATAGATAGCCTGAGCGACTTGATCTAATAATTCTAATGTATCACTTTTCATTTTTTAATTCTCACTTTGAACGAGTTAAGTATAGATGATGCAGTTGAATGTAGTCTATTACTTCCTGTGGTATTAAATGTTTACAGTAAAGCCCTTGAGCTAAGCGTTGGCGTATCTCTGTTGCACTAATATCTAGTAACTGTGTTTTAATTTTCCCTGCTATCATAGCTTGCAAGACATTATCTTTTCCACTTAATGTTACCGGGTTTAATTTTATCTCGCTTAATTTTATTTTTTCTGATGCAACCTGTGGCAAGTGTCTACAGCCTATAATTAAAGGTGCTAATTTTATGATCTCCTCTGGTTCTTTCCATGAAAGAAACTCCGATAGAATATCCTCTCCAATGATTAAAAATAATTGAGTAAGAGCAACCTTATCCTCTTTTCTTTCCCTCTTTTTTTCTTGTTCGATTAGATAGCGCAGTGTATCGATTGTATAAGCAGATTGAGCTGTTGTCTCTTTTTCATTCACTACTTTAAATTGTGGAATCGATTGAATAGCTAAATTAATCATCTGCTTGCGATGTAAGATAGAAGCTGTTTTTATCTCCTGTTTTAAAGGATTCTTTTTTGTTGGACAAAACCAGATTTCATCTAAAGGTTTTTTCTCTAAAATTTCTAAGGCTAAATTAAGGTGTCCAAAATGAATAGGATCAAATGTTCCACCAAAAAATCCTATTTTTTTAACCATGTTAAACTAGCTGCCAAGAGTTATAAATAGATTACTTAAAAAGTTTTTCGAAAAAGGTCTAATACATAATATCCCATTTTTTTTGTTGGGCTATTTTTTTAAGGCGGCGATCGGGATTTACAACTATAGGATAACCGATGCATTGCAAAAAAGGCAAATCTAAATAGCTATCTGTATAGCCTATTATTTCAGATAGAGGTAGGCCTAATCTTTTTGATAACGCAATTAGGTAATCTTTTTTATTTTCGCCTTGCATCACAGTAGAAAGGCTACTAAAACACTTATTTTTATCCACTGTATAATTTGTAGCTTTAAAAGCTGTGACCCCTAAATTTTGGGCAAAAACTCTTACTAAAAATTCAGGAGAACTAGATAAAATAACAACAAAATGGCCTTGGTCTTGGGCTTTTTTTAAATGTTTACCTACGGAAAGAGATAATAAGGCTTGAGTCTGCTCTTGTAGAAATAGAGACGCATGTTCATCAAATAAGGAAGCAGCTTTTCCATAGAAAATAGCATTAAACATCTTTTGATGGAGTTTTTGTAAAGATAAGCCGCCTAATTTATGTAAGACATAATAAGTCATGCAGTATAAAGCGGATGGCAAGGAGAGTAATTTGCTTTTGTAGAGATAAATGCCAAATAGATAACTACTATTTTTAATGAGTAAAGTATGATCTAAATCAAATACACTGATCTTTTTATACTGACTCAAAACTGTTTTCCTCCACTTATAGGCGCTCTACCTCTTAAAAAATTAACTTCCTTCTATTTAATTAAATTTTCTATCGATTTGATCATCTGCTCAAATTCTGCAATGCTCTCATTGATTTTTTCTAAATGTTCCTCTTCATCGGCAATTTGCATATTAATAGTCATAGCTTGGTTAAAATCAAGTCCTGAACTACCTTTTGAAGATTTTTGATGGGTTTTAAGCTGATTTTTAATTTCTTGACGACGCTCTTTCTTCTCTTTGAGTAACGTTTGTAATTGATTTAACTTTTGTCTATCATCTTCTGATAAATCTAATACAGCTTTTTCCCTCTTTTCAGCAATGCTATCGCGCAAAGGTTTTAATAAACGCTCTAATTCTTGTTTCTCCATTTTACTGATAGGGGCCGCATTAATTTTATCTGTTAAGGCTTCCCTTTCTGCCATTAACTGCTCTAATGTATAGCTCTTTTCTACTTGTAAAAGATTTTCACACTCTGCTCTCAATTTTTGCTGACGCTCTTTTTTCTGTTTTTCACGTTCCTGTTCTTGATAGTTTTTCTTATCTTCTTCTGCTTTTTGTTTGTCTAAAATCGCATAACGCATCGTATCGAGTGATTCGCGCAATAGCTTAACTTCTTCTCGTCCTAGCTCTACTTGACGCATAAATGTCGTAATTTCTTCCATTTTCTTTAAAGCTTCTACAGGAGAAAGAGGTTCTATCTCAGAACTTGAATTCTCTTCTATTTCATGCATTTGCAAAGCAGTTTTTAACTCATTGATTTTTTGTTGGATCGTTTCTTGATTTTGTTTAAAAAAGTTTTTCTGCTGAGCTTTAATCTTTTTACGCTCTTTTTCTACCTCTTTAATGCGATCCCAACATTGACTTAAACATAAACGCGTTTGTGTGAAAGAATGCGTATTTAAAGTCAGTAACTTAGCCATTTTCTGTAACGATTTAATCTCTTCTCTTAAAGAAAATAGGGGTTCATAAATATCTTCATTAGTAAAGTTATGTTTAATAAAATGGTCAATATCTTCCATAAAATTTTGACTAAGGGCTTTAATTAACTCTTTGCGATGGGGAAATACTTTGTCTCCTGCGACAGATAGACGTTGAAAAAACTTATTTTTTATGCGTATGCGCATTTCTGTGCGAATCAACTCTTTTCTCAAAGCATTAATACGCGCTGCTTGAGCATTTAAAAAATTTAACTCCCCTTGCATTTTTTGGTAAGAGGCATGTTGCTTATACAAGGAGCGACAAGCTAATAGTGCTTCTACAAAGAGCTTTTCATGAATAGCCCCTGCTTCTTGTTCACTATCTTTTTCTAACGCTAAAATAGCAATTTCAATTTGTTCAGCAGCAAAAGCACTTTGCTCTTCTAATATTTCTTTTAAGCGACGGGCTTCTTTTGATAAATCCGTGTATTTAGCCCATAAATGTGTTCTCAACGGAGAAGAGATATTTTGCTTAAATAAGTCTAAACATAAGTTACGTGCTTCCCAAAAATTCTTAAAGCGCGGCGAGCCTCCCAATGACAAAGAAGATTCCATAAAATTAATGGCTTTTTCTAACTTGGCATCGCTTTCTTTAAGCTGTTCTAATTCAGTTAAGAAGCTTTCATAGATTTGTTTGTGTTTGGATTCTTTATGCTGCTGATCTTCCTGAGGCTGCTCTTCATCATGAACATCGCGATCATTTTGCTCTATAGTCGTTTCATTTAATTCATTATTTTCGCTTGATCTATCATTTGTTGGAGAATTGCTGTCTTCGTTTATCAACTCTTCATCTGTTTGAGAGAGGCTCATACTATCTTCAGATTCAATGTTATTCTGATCAGGAAACTCTTTTTCTGTCATACTCATGTTTTTAAACCAGCTAATTTTACTGCGTTAGATACTAAATTTTTTCAAAAGAATTGGATAGATTTTTTGTTTTAAATACGAAATTGTAAGTGATTGCTCTTTTTAGGTAAAGGATATACTGACAATACGCAAAGTATCAATTTAACTTTAATAGACTTACCTTAATACCCCTCTTTTAAAAATCCCCATCTATCTAAAAATGCTTAATTTTTTCAAACAAAGCAAATTTTGTGATAGGTGTAGTGCAAAAGTTATAATAAAGGAAGCGAATTAAAAGAGGTTTTAATACTTGTTATAGATCTGCTTAATGAGTAAACGTACAAGATAAACACAAATAGATAGACAGCTAAATAAGCCCAAACCTAGGTAAATAAACATCAACGGATTTCTATGAACTAAACTAAAAAAATAAGTACGCAATTGCCATGCTGAAGAGGACATACTACCGACTACTAAAGCATATAAACCAAAGAAAATACAGCCAAGTCCTAATGTCATGCCCATCTTTTCTTTAAAATTATGAAAGATAAAAGACAAGCAGATCTCTCGATGAAAAATTACTCTTGTCAAAAGTACAGCGAGTTCAAATAAAGCTATTCCCAATAAAAAAATTAAACTGATGACTAAAGTCACGTATAGCATTTTAAATAGACTCTAAATAGTCTTTTCTAATGATATCAATTGCAATCTCTTGATCATGCAAATCTAAATCTAACCAGCGAAATAAAGGCTCTTGACGAAACCAAGTGAATTGTTTTTTAGCATAGCGACGCGAAGCTTGCTTGAAAGAATCTAAGAAATGGCGATACGCCTCTTTATCTCTAGATGATTGAAGAAATTCTAACGCTTGACGATAGCCGATTGCTTGCGAAGCTGAGCTATTCTCTAAAATACCGTTCTTTAATAAATATTCGACCTCTTCTAAAAATCCATCCGCTAACATTTTTTCACAACGCTCTTCTATACGCTTATACAGCTGTTCGCGAGGTCTAAATAAAAACCAGCACCTAAAATCATAATTTAAAGTTTTCTTACGTCCCTTCCAAGAAAGCTTACTGACTCTTTTCTTAGTAATGGTGATAATTTCTAAACCACGGATAATTTTTTGCTTATCATGACTTGTGATCGTAGCAGCATAATGAGGATCTAAGTGCTTTAGTCTTTCAAAAAGAGCAACTGCTCCTAATTTTTCCATCTCCTCTTCTAAAGCACGTCTAACTTCTGGAACTGAAGGAGGACCATCTGGTGGACCAAATAAAAGAGAATGGATATAAAATCCTGATCCTCCTGTAATTAAGGGAACACCGCCTCTATTGTGAACTAATTGACAACTTTGACGCGCTTCATAATAAAAATCGACTACATTAAAGTTTTCTTTAATATGACGAACATCGATTAAATAATGAGGTGTTTTTTCACGCTCCTCTTTAGAAGGTTTAGCCGTACCGATATCCATGCCCTTATAAACCTGCATCGAATCAGCTGAAATGACTTCTCCATTGATTACTTTGGCTAATTCAATGGCAAAAGCTGACTTACCGCAACCCGTAGGACCGGCTAAAATAATTACTTTTTTCTTAGGTTGATGGAAATTAAGAGAAATCTGCTTTTGTGCTTCTAAAGCAAAGCCTAAAAAAATGCGTTCAATTTCCTCTTGCTGAGTGATAGTATTAAGTGTCACTTTAAAACCTGTGTAATGCCTCTTCCTCAGTTTTTGAGAGCTCGATGACGTGATCAAATCCTGACATCTTTAAAACATCCATTACATTTGTATTAATACAACAGACGATTAATTTACCTGAAAGAGTTTTTAGTTTTTTAGTGGTAGACAATAACATGCGCATTCCAGCACTACTTAGATAAGTCACACCTGAAAAATCTAGCAATAAATTATTTTGACCACTATTAATGCTATCAAATACTTTTTTTTCAGCTTGGGGTGAAGAAACAGCATCTAATCTACCCTTGATTCTAAGAACAAAAATATGACCCTTTTTCTCTTCTTTAAGATCAATTACATTTTCTGTCATTACCATAAGGTTTCTCCTAACCTAGATTAAACCTTAAATCCTTTGCAATTTAAGGTTTGGCTACCATTCTAAAAAATAGCTCACTAAGCTATAATTTAACTTTGTCAAAATTTCTGTGAATCAATTTATTTATTCAACATAGGCTACTTATCGCATAAGACTCAACATAGTTTAAAGTAAGCAATTTAGGCAATGTGAAACCTTTAAAACCCATTTGAGATTTAAAAAATGCCTTTTTTTTGCAGAGAATTTTATTCTTAACTCCATCCTATTCTGTTAACTCTAAATAAACGCGTTGACCTAATCTAGCACAGACTGACATAGCTATTGTACGTAAGGATTTGATCGTCTGTCCTTGTCGACCCACTACTTTGCCTACATCTTTTTGAGAAACTCGCAATTGGATACAAAGCCCTTTTTCGGTTTGATTACATTCAACCCTTACATCTTGTGGGTAATCGACTAAATTTTTTACTAAATATTCCATAAATTCTTTCATAAAAAATTTCCACTATAAATTTTTAGTCTAACTAAACAGACAATTTTCATACCATGCTAGCTGTTTATACTCAACAAAAATCAGCTAATAGTAGTATAAGGAAAAGTCTACAGTTAACGCGATGGCTTATTTTCTTTACTTAACTAAATTTACACAATCAACTAGGTTTTTTTTAAAGATGATGCATCAATTGATCGAAATACATTGGACTAGCTGCTCTATAGAAGAAGCAAGAACGATCTCTCAAGCGCTTATCAAGCAAAAATATGTAGCCTGTGCCCAACTTATTCCTCATATTGAATCCATTTATTATTGGAATGGCGCTATCGAAACCTCTCAAGAGAGCAAAGTCTATTTAAAATCTTTACGCTGTCATTATGAAACGATTAAGTCCTTCATCGAAAAAAATGGAACCTATCAGGTGCCTGAAATTATTTATTTCTCAATGGATGGCGGCAATCCGGCCTATCTCAAATGGTTAGAGGATTATCTACTTCCCTCTTCATCTAACTGACTTGTGATATAAGCTAGATGTGGAATCCTTAAATCGATGACTGTGCACATTTTAGTTTGAGCTATGTTAGCTAAAGTAGTTATTTTATTAGCTGTGCTTAAATACCTGTATAAAACCTGAAAATTAGCTAAACATTGTCGATACTGCTCTGTATTAAGTCGTAAATATAGAAGGGAGTATAGAGATTTTTTTTCCTTTTTTATCCCCTCTTCTTTTAGCGTAATTACAATTTGTCTTTTTCCATAACTTAAATCAAAAGCTTTAGATACATCAATGCATTTTAATTTGACGGCAGAATGTCGACTCACTCGATTAAAATAGTGATAGATTTTAAAAGCTAAATCCAATCGCTTGTCTTTAACTATCTGACCCCACTGCGCGCGTTGTTGATTTTTTTCCTCTTTTATTTCTGATTGTTCACTTTCTGCAGGTTTGCCTCCTAAATTTTCGAGACCTAAATAGATCTCTGGTAATTGTTTAGGAGAGAAAAAAGGTTTAAAAGGAATCAAATAACCCTCTTCATCGATTGCACTATTAGAAAAATCATTCAAGAAGGCTATAGGATGACGCAAAAGGTAGTCTACATAAAGAGTGCCTGGTTTTATCTTTTTTATAGTAACTTGTTTAATTAAAGAGCAGTTCATTAATTTCTGCTCAGCAGTTTTCAAATCAAAAAGATAGATATTTTGTGGTTTATCTATCGCTAAGTCCATTAATTCAGCTAAGTAGACTGTTTGTAGACTATCTCGCTGATCACTTTGTTGTGCCAAAGCTAAAATGGTGAATTGAGTATCCTGTTTCCTTTTTTCTTTTATTCTTTTAAAACTTAGCCAGATAACGGCACAAATAGAGACTAGGAGAATAATAGAGCTAAAAATATAAAAAAGAGCGTACTTAAGAGGAATGTAAGAAAGTTTTCTCTCCTTCACACTCCAATCTCTTTTAATAAAGGATACCGCGGTTTTGCTTGTAGATAAGCATCGACGCGTTTAATCTCTTCAGGAGCGGTAGTAGCATAATCATTTAAAGGATTCGTAAGATTGTAAATATAAAGAGTTTCTTCAATAAAAAGCTTTTTATGGCCAGACATTTCCAATAGAGGATAGAGAGTGGCTTTATCTTTCATCACTCTAAAGTAGTGTCCATCTTCATCTCTTAAATCTCGATCGTCGATCTGTTTCCAGAGCTTATATTTAAAGGTACCTGGATGCCAGAATACAAAAGGAATATCTCGATAAAGCTGCTGATCGATAATCATGCTGGAAATAGGCTGAGCATATTTCATGGCCATCTTGCCTGGCGGAAAAGTTTCACATTGCCCCCATGTCAAGTAAATATCTTGGACTGTGTAGGCTTTGTGAATAATCTCTAAGCTCTCTTTTTTAGCTAACCAATCATCTCCATCAATCACGACAATTACATCATCATCTTGGCAGTTAAGTTTTTTAATTCCCTCTACAACTCCCTGTAAAGCTCCTAAATTTTTAGAGTGATAAATAGCCTGCCAGCCATTTTTTAAACAAAACCTTTCAATGATCCTCTTTTGCTCTGGTAAAGTAGAAGCATCATCGATAATACACACATCATAGTGCTTAAATAGCTGATTCTCAATCGATTCCAATGTTTTTGGCAAAAAGTCTACACTATTAAAAGAAGGCACGATAATTTTAAAACGATTCATCATAATGAGCTCCTCAATTCCTATCCTATCAATTTTTTTTGCCGACGCGCCTCTTCTAAAGCTAGTACAATGAGCCAATCCACTAATTCTGTATGGGGCAGACCATTGACTTCACATATTTTGGGAAATAGACTATGTAAGGTAAAACCGGGAATGGGATTAATCTCATTGAGCCAAAAGTGGTTATCTTCATCTAAGAAGAAATCTACGCGCGCCATGCCTTTACAGCCAGCTAATTGGTAAGCTGTTTTAGCTAGCTGACACCCCTGCTCAATTAATTCTGCCGAGAGTAAAGCCGTGGCGGTAGTAGTTATGGCTTGTTCTCCATATTTAGCTGCATAACTAAAGAATTCTCCTTGCGTACACACTTCTCCTGGAGCAAACGTTTTAACCCACTGGTTGCCCAGTACAGCAAACTCTATTTCGCGCATTTTTAACCCTTTTTCTACTATGAGGTGATCATCATAGTTAAAAGCCTCTTCTATCAAGGGGATTAACTGTTCCAACTTGTCTACTTTTGCTACTCCTATACTAGAACCTAAATGAGCAGGTTTAATAAACAGTGGCAAAGGCAACTTCCTAGCGATTTGCTCTACGAGAAAATCTGCCCCGTTTTGCCATTCCTGAAAGGAGAAGTCGATAAAAGGCGTGGTGTCAATCCCATGGAAAGCTAATAATTTTTTTGTCAAAGCCTTATCCATGCATAGAGCAGCTGAACGATGATTACAGCCTATATAAGGTTTTTTTAAAATATCTAAAAATCCTTGCAAGATGCCATCTTCCCCTTGTTTTCCATGTAGAATGGGAAAGATGAGATCACAACTAGCTAACTCTTGCAAAATGTGTGGAGCCATCACAGAGATAGGGGTTGAAAGAGAAGGATTTTTAATTTCTTCCATCAAGTGCTCACTTGTTGACCAATGCCCTTCCGTTGTAATACCAAAATGCACACTAGAGTAGTACTCTTGATTTAAAGAGGCTGAGATTAGTTGAGCTGAAATTAAGGAGATCGCATGTTCATGCAGATGACCTCCATAAATTAAACCGACTTTGTATTTAGCAGCAGGAGTTTGATCCAAAGCTAGCATCAGCTGTGCACTAAAATGGGTAATATCGCCAGCGCCTAGGGTTATGACGACATCTAACGGCCGCACGCACTTGCTAACAAAAGCAAGCAGATCAGCTTTAGCAATATAACGACAAGGCCTATTTAGGCTTTCTTGAATCTCTTGCACTAGCGTTTGACTCGTTATTCCCGGCAGAGGCTGTTCACCTGCAGCATAGATGTCCGTAATGATGATTTCATCCGCCTCTTTAAAAACCGAACCATAACTGCCTAAACAATCTCTTGTCCGGGTATAGCGATGAGGTTGATACAGGACGACTAATCGTCTCTCTTGGATGGCTTCTCTAACTCCTTTTAAAGTAGTTTCAATGGCTGTTGGATGATGGGCATAGTCATCTAAAAAGGTAATCCCCTGCTGCTCCCTTTTTTTCGCAGCGTCTCAATACTCCTTCAAACTGTTTAAAAGCGCAGCGAATACTCTTCTCTTCCACTTTGAGAGTTAACGCTAGCCCAAATACAGCCGCTGCGTTTAACACATTGTGTCTGCCAGTTAAATTGAGTTCGATGTGTCGATACTGTTTAGTTTCAAATTCTAGATCAAAAAAGGTTTGCCAGCCTCGTTGATAGAAATTGCTGATTTTAAGCTGGCAGGTTGGATTAAATCCATAAGAGATACCTGGCAGTTGTAGTTGAGCTAAGTGCTGATCCTCTGCACCACAAAAGAGCTGCTCTTTGTCTTTCACTTTTTGCATAAAAGATTTAAACGCGCTAACAAGAGCTTCTTCTGATTCAAAATGATCGAGGTGATCGCCATCAATGCTAGTTACAATAGCTGCCCAAGGGTCATACTTTAAAAAAGTTCCATCGCTTTCATCCGCTTCTGCTACAAAATAGGTTCCTTTTGCATGAGCTGCATTCGTTTGAAACTGAGTGAGCAAGCCGCCTACTGCAAATGAAGGCTCTTGGCCAGCTTCTATCAAGACAGCTGTTAATAAAGCACTAGTAGTGGTTTTACCATGTGTACCTGTAATAGCTAAGGTCTTATATCCTGCTGTTAACTGGACTAAAAGATCGGAACGATGGAGTAAGGCACAGTTTAACCGTTTAGCCTCTTGGTATTCGCGGTTATCAGGTTTAATGCTAGAGCTATAAATGACTGTCATATTAGAGGATAGAGGAGTATGGGCATGGCCTTCAAAGAGAGTCACCCCAGCCTTAGCTAAACTGGCTGTCAAAGGGGTGCTTAAAACATCACTGCCTGAGACTTTGCTCTGTTTTTGAATTAAAATACGGGCTAAGCCACTCATGCCGATGCCGCCAATGCCGATAAAATGGCACTCTTCTAAGTTAATACTCATTATCGTTCATCCTATTTCTCCATTAAAAAATCTGTAATTAAGGAGCAAAAATTGCGCGGCCTAACTTGATCTTTGTAAAGCTTAATCACCCCTTTCATCTGTTTTAATTTACTAGCTTCCTCGTTAAAAAAAGTTTGCAATAGAGTACAAAGGAGCAAAGGATTGAGTTGACTCTCGACTAAAATCTCGCCACCGCCAATTTGCTGGGCTAGAAACTCTGCATTTCTCAGTTGATGATTATCTGTTGCTTGCGGATAGGGAACGAGAATAGCAGGGACTTCAAATTCAATAGCTTCTGCTATCGTACTAGCGCCTGCGCGGGCTAATACAAGATCAGCTGCTTGCCACGCCCTACCCATCTGCTGTTCGAATGGTTTGACACGCGCTCTTATTCCCTGTTTAGCATAACTTTTCTCTAAAGAACTTACACTTTCTCTATTTCCAGTCAGATGGATCACTTGCAAATTTTCTAGCAAAACCATTTTTTTTTCTGTATCGAGTAACTGTAATAGGATTTGATTTAAAGCAGAAGAACCCTGAGATCCACCGAAAATAAGGAGGATGGGATCTGTTTCTTTTAAATTAAAGTAAGCACATGCTTCTTTTTTTGTAATGAAGTCTTTCTTTAATTCTTCTCTCAATGGCATCTCGACCGGAAACAATTTTACCTTTTTTTAGTTGATTGATTAGAGGAAAATAGGTAGCTGTGACTAAGGCAGATGAGGTCATCAACCGATTGACCTTTCCCAATATGCAATTGGCTTCATGCAAAATATAGGGATAGCGCCCGAGTTTGGCTGCTAATAAAAGAGGAAAGGTGTGATAACTACCAAAGCCAATGATCAATTGAGGCTGAAACTTCTTTAAAATTTGCCTACTTTGAATCAAGCCTAAACCAATATTTAAAGCATTTTTAGCTAGTTTAAGCGGCTTTTTTAAACCAACTGGACTACAGTTGATCACATTATACTTAAAATCTTGGGCTTTGAAATAGTAATTTGTGTGCAGATGACCGCCTACAAATAGGATCTCTACTCGAGGATGACTTTTTTGAATCTGCTTAGCTACAGCTAGAGCTGGATAGATGTGTCCTCCTGTACCTCCCGCTGTAAAAAGCAGCCTTTTCTGCATGACACGCCTCTCTAAAGCTATAGATATACCTTAAACTGGTATTCCATTTCTAGTAGAAGCTATGACTGTTGTAGAAATTAAGCTAAAAAACTCCATTTTTGTTTCATCAAACGCTCTAACGGTTTGATCTCTTTAGCTAATTGGTACAGATTGGTTA